>OY970317.1:0-3549455 GCA_963716535.1 uncultured Solirubrobacteraceae bacterium
TCAACGCCGTCACCTGCTGCTCGGGGTGCTTCTCAGCGTACCGGCGCGAGGCGATCCTGCCGCGCATGGAGTGGTGGGAGAGCCAGCGCTTCCTCGGCGTCGAGTCCACCTTCGGCGACGATCGCTCGCTGACCAACTGCGTGCTGCGGGATTGGCGCGTCGTGTATGAGAAGCGCGCGGTCTCGCACACGATCGTGCCCGTCACCTTTCGCGCGTTCGTGAAGCAGCAGACACGTTGGAAGCGCTCATGGACGCGCGAGTCGCTGCTCGTGGCGCGGTTCATCTGGCGCAAGCACCCGATCGCGGCGCTGTTCACCTACCTGAGCATCGTGCTGCCGCTGATCGCGCCGGTAGCTGCGGTCCACGCGATCGTATGGGGGCCCTTGATGCATGGCGGCACGCTGCCGCTCGTGTACCTCGCCGGGATCTACGCGCTGGCGATGGTCTACTCGCTCTACTACGTCCTCTACCAGGACGAGTACAGCCTCGTGTGGATCTACGGCGTCCTGTTCGTCTTCTTCTACCTCGGCATCATGCTCTGGCAGACCTACTACGCGATCGTCACCTGTCGCACCGCAGCCTGGGGTACGCGGCCCGCGACCGCCGGGATCGCGAACGGCGGGGGCGCGTGATGACCGGCGTGACGCAGGCTTCGCCAGGTGGGCACACTGTCTCCGTTGGCCCGCTCGGCTCGCTGCGGCGTGGGCTGGCGGTGGCGCTGCTGCCGCTGTCGATCGTTCCCGTCGTGCTGTTCGGGCGGCCGCTGCTGCGTGCGCCGGAGAAGCTCTGGCGCGAGGCGCAGGCCGAGGTTGGGCGCCCGCGGGCCCCGCGCCACGTCCCGGTCGTCAAACAGGCAGCGCGGCGCGTCTCGGTGGCAGCGCGGCGGGTCTCGGTGGCACCGCGGCGCGTCTCGGTGGCACCGCGTGTTGATCTGCCCAAGCGGCGAGGCACACGATGAAAGGGTGGGCGGCGAAAGCTGGGCGGCTCGCGCTCTCGCTGGCGCTGCTCGTGCTCTGTCTGCCGAGCGCTGCGGCTGCGTCGGGCGCCAGCCACAAGGCTCACAGTTCGGCGGCATGCGTCGGCAAGACCGTCGATGCGCTGCGCTTGCGTCGTCTGCACGGCACCTATGCGCGGCTCAGCTGGCGCGCTCCGCGTGGATCGACCGGCGCTGGTGTCGCCTACCGGGTGCTGCGCGCGGGGCGCACCGTCGGCCAAACTACCCACAGCTCGATCGTGCTCCGGATTACACCCGGGCGGAGGACCACGTATACGGTCCAGGTGCGCCACTCGAGCGGTGGCGCGGCGTGCTCGACAAAGCTCAGCACGGCGGTGGCATTCCGGGCGCCCAGCCAGGTGGCCGGGCTACGCGTGATCGCGCACACGGCAACCGGTGTGTTGATCGGTTGGCACGCCGCCGCGCGCGGAGATGCGCCCGTGGCCGGCTACCGCATCGAGCGTGACGGCGCGGTCGTCGCGCAGACTCACGGGTTGATCTACGAACTACGCCTGAGCGCGGCGCGTGCACACCGCGTGACGGTCGCCGCGGTCGACACGCGCGGCAACGTCGGTCGCGCGAGCGCAGCGCTGCTGATCGCTGGAGCACCTCACGCGGCGACCAGCGGCACGTCACCGCTGCGACAGACAGTGCAGCTGCCGCTCACGCCCGACCCGCCTTCGCTGCTCGCGGCTGAAAGCGTGAGCGACACCTCGGCCACGCTTTCCTGGAACGAAGGCAATGCGGGTGGCGGCACGATCACCGGTTACGTGCTGTTCCAGGACGGGGCGGCTGTCGGCGTGATCCACGGGCAGAGCACCACCGTGACGCTTGCCTCCGAGCGCTCGTACGTGTTCACCGTCGCGACGCTCGATGCGCAGGGTACGATGAGCGCGCCGTCGCCCGAACTGACGGTGCTCACCACGCACACGCCGCCGCCCGCCCCAACTGGCCTTGCGGCCAGCCAGATCACGAGCCAGTCCGCGCTCGTCAGCTGGACGCCCAGCACCGCCGTCAGCGGCACGATCGTCGGCTACCGCGTGTTCCGCGACGGCATTCCGGTCGGACAGGCCTCCACGCCGGAAATGACGCTCACGGATCTGGCGCCGTCGAGCGAATACCAGATCACGGTGACGGCGGTCGATTCGCTCGGCGCGATCAGCCCGCCGACCGAACCGCTGATAGTGCACACCGCCGAACCGACGCCCACACATGGCAACGTGCAGGCGTTCCTGCTCGCCTCGACCGATGAAAGCTTCACCGACCTGCAGGCTCACTACCAGCAGATCGGGGTGGTGTACCCGACCTATTTCGAATGCGGCGCGGGTGGCGCCGTGGAAGGTGCCAACAATGCGCTTGTGACCAACTGGGCGGTCGCTCGTAAGATCCTCGTGCTGCCGCGCTTGAACTGCCAGAACGTCGCCGACGAGGATCAGGTGCTCAACGAACCGACGGCTCGCGAAGCGATGATCAGCAAGCTCGCGTCGCTGTGCACGAGCGATGATTTCCAGGGAGTGCAGATCGACTTCGAGGGTGCGCAACCGAGCGAGCGCGCACCGTTCACCGCGTTCATTACGCTGCTCGCGGAACGACTGCATGCACAGGGTGACAAGCTCTCCACGGCGGTGACGGCCAAGTACTACAACATCCAGACAGGGCGCGCGGCGATGTACGACGACGCGGCCCTGTCGGGCCCTTCCGACTACATGTTCGTGCTCGACTGGGGCGTGCACTGGTCGACGTCGGCGCCCGGGTCGATCGACGAATACGCGTGGTTCAAGCGTGTCGCCGAATACACGGCTACGCTGCCCAACCGCAGTAAGTTCGTGCTGGGTATGCCTCTGTATGGGTATAACTGGGTCGACGGCGGTGGCCCCAGCCACCCCGGCACGGCGATGGAGTACGACGAAATCATGACGCTGGCAGGTGAACTCGGGATCACACCGGAATGGGAAGCAAACGCGCAGAGCCCACACTTCTCCTACACCGACAGCGAAGGCGCGCGCCACGAAGTCTGGTACGTCGACCGCCAATCGCTCGGCGCACGCGCGCAGCTCGCGAGCACGCTCGGCTTGGGGGTCGGCCTGTGGCGGCTGGGCACCGAGGATCAGAGCATCTGGGAACTGCCGCAGCTCGGTGGCGAAGAATGACGGCGCCGGCCCGCGGCGGCCGGTGCGCGCTCTCGATCCTCGTCTCGCTGATCGCCGTGTCGCTCGCGAGCGCCTTCGTGCCCGCGGCGCAGGCCACGCCAACTCGCCGAACCGCGCTGCAGGCATTCCTGCTGACGGGTGCGCCGGACTCGCTGGCCGACCTGAAGCTGCACGCGCGCTCGATCGGCGTGCTCTACCCGACGTACTTCAACTGCCAGGTCTCCAGCGGACGCGTCAGCGGCGGCGACGTACCCGCTGTAACTGCCTACGCGCACGCCCGCGGCATCGTCGTGATGCCGCGCTTCAACTGCCAGGACGGTCCGACGGTGCACCAGATCCTCACCGATCCGCAGACGCGCGCCGCCACGCTCGCACGGCTGGCGGCGATCGCGCGCGACCCGCTGTACGCGGGCTTGTGTCTCGACCTCGAGAACGACGGCGCGGCGGATCGTGAAGCGCTGAGCACGTTCGTCGCTGCGCTCGCGCAGAAATTGCATGCGCTTCGTAAGAAGCTGTCGGTTGTGGTCGACGGCGTCGCGAGCGAAAACACGACCGTCTCGACGGGCTTCTACGACTATCGCGCGCTCAGCGCCGCGGCCAACTGGATCTTCGTGCTCGCCTGGGGTGCGCACTGGGAAGGGTCCGCGCCGGGTCCGATCGCGCCGTTGGGCGAAGCGGAAGCGGTAGTGGGTTACATCTCCTCGCTGCCGTACGCGTCGCGCTTCGTGCTGGGTGCTCCGATGTACGGGCTCGACTGGTCGGAAGGGGCCGCCGCCGCGAGCAAGGCCACGGCCTACGAGTACTCCGGCATCACGGCGCTGGCGCGCGCCGTCGGCGCTGTGCCCTCGCGCGATGCCGCCTCACAGGAGCTGACCTTTGCCTACATGGCCGCCGGCGTCGCCCACCGGGTCTGGTACATGGACGCGCGGACCGTTCTCGACCTGCTGAGGATCGGACGCGCGCACGGCCTCGCCGTGGGCATCTGGCGCCTGGGCGGTGAGGACCAGCGGCTGTGGTCCTCACCGCTCCTGTCCGGGTAGGGGCCTGTTTCAAGAGTGAACGTTCGGTCGCGAAGGGGTGAGCGATCGAGAGGCAGCGTGCGTTTTGAAGGGGTTGTGAGCACCCTTCGGGCAGTCACCCTGCCCGCCGCGGACGGCAGGCTGTACGCCTGCCCGAACGTTCGGTTCGATTAACCGTCGAAGTTTTCCGTTACCCGATTCAGCAGCGTTCACACTGCAAAGCGACGGTCCAATCTAGTAGGGGGATTTCGACTATGACACCGCAGTTTCTGCTCGATGCTCCAGTTGGAGGCCGGGACGAGGAGACAGGGCGCACGCAACTCGCTGAGCCGGATTGGGCGACGGCTGCGAACGGTGCGCGGATCACGCGTGAAGCCGGGGCCGCGCAACCGCTGGTGGCGGTTGTCGGTCTCGGCCATGCGGGCCTGCCGAGCGCGATCGCGCTGCGCGGCGCGGGCTTTCGCATCATTGGCATCGACAGCTCGGCGAGCCGCTTGAGCGACATCCGCAGTGGACAAGCGGAGCTCGCCGGTGGCGACCGCGCCCAGTTGCTCGCGCACCTGGGCGGCGGGGATTTCACCCTGACGGATGAGATCGCGGCGGTGCACGCGGCCGACCAGATTCTGATCTGCGTGCCCACCGCGCTGGGCGCGCAGGGCAGCCCGAACTGCGAAGCGCTGACGCGCGCGTGCGCGTCGATCGTCGAGCATGCGCGCGCCGGCCAGACGCTTGTGCTGACCTCGACCACTCACGTGGGCAGCACGCGCGAGCTGCTGGTCGAGCCGCTGGCCGCGCGTGGCCTGTCCGTGGGCGAGGACGTGTTCGTGGCGTTCTCGCCGGAGTGCGCTGAGCCCGCGAGCGGCGAGGGCTCGCCGGTGCGGGTGCGCGTCGTCGGTGCGATGACCGAGACCTGCTTCGAGCACGTCTCCGAGCTGCTGCGCCCACTCTGCCCTGAGCTTCACCGCGTGTCCTCGCCGGCGGCCGCGGAGATGGCAAAGCTGTACGAAAGCAGCTTCCGCGCCGTCAACGTCGCGCTCGCGTTCGAGATGGCGGACGCCTGCAGGACGTATTCGCTCGACCCGATCGAGGTCACCGACGCGGCCGCCAGGAACACGGCCGGCTTCATGGCGCACTATCCCTCCGCGGGGGTCGGTGGTCACGCGGTCGGCGTCGACCCGCACCAGCTGCTGCACCCGCTGCGCGAGCGCCGGCGCCCGGCGGCGCTCGTCGAGGAGGCGATGCGCACGGTCGCGGCGCGTCCGCGGCGTGTAGCCCAGCGAGCGCACGAGTTGCTGCTGCGCTCCGGCGCGCACCTGCGCGACGTGCGCGTGCTTGTCGTCGGCGCCAGCTACAAGCCCGGCGTGGCGGACTGCACGAACGCGCCCGCCGTCGAGATCATCTCGCGCCTGCAGGCCGAGGGCGTGCACGTCGATTACCACGACCCGCTCGTCAAGGCGCTGCGGGTCGACGGCGAGGCGATGCACAGTGTCGACCCCGACCCCCGTCGCGACGCCTCGGGCTTCGGGCCCGAAGACTACGAGCTGGCGATCGTCGTCGCGGTCCAGCCCGGACACGACTACGGCTGGCTGCGGCGCTGCCCGCAGGTGCTCGACTGCAGCTACCGCGAGCGCGCCGGGCGCCGTCACTTCCTGCTCTGAGCGGACGGCGAAACGAACTTGCCGGGACGCGCGGCGGCGGGCCGCGCGTCCCGGTCGGGCCTCTCACTTAATAAAGAGCATCTCCGAGTACTTCGGGAGTGGCCAGAGGTCGTCGGCGACCAGCTTCTCCAGGCGGTCGGCGACGTCGCGTACGTCTTCCATCGCGAGGATCACCGTGTCGCGCATGTACACGGCCTCCTTCTGTACGGAGTCCTCGGGATGGTTTTCGTCGAGGTTCGCATCCTCGAGCTTCAGCTGCGCGAAGTGAAGCTCCTTGACCAGCGGCTCGATCTCGCCGATTAGCTCGTCCAGACCGCTGTCGCGCAGTTCGTTCAGGTAGCGCACGGCGGCGGGCAGCAACATCGTGCGGCCGATCGACGCGGCGGTCTCGGCCTCGATGTTGATGTTGATGACGTACTGCTCGGTGAACACCTCGTAGCGTGACTCGAGCTCGCGCTTGGACAGCACCTTGTACTTTTTGAAGGTCGCGACGGTCGATTTGTCAACGAGCCACGGAAGCGCGTCGGGTGTTGTCTTGAGGTTGGCGAGGCCGCGCTTCTCGGCCTCCTTGTGCCACGCCTCGGAGTAGCCGTCGCCGTCGAAGACGATCTGCTTGTTGGCCGCCCAGACGTCCTTGACGACGCTGGTGACCGCTTTCTCGAGCGTCGCGCCGGAGCCTTTCAGCGCCGTTTTCAGCTTGCCGGTCAGCTCATCGACGGACTCCGCGACGATCGTGTTGAGCACGGTGTTGGGAAACGCCGGCGAGGAGTTCGAGCCGAGCGCACGGAACTCGAACTTGTTGCCGGTAAACGCGAACGGGCTGGTGCGGTTGCGGTCGCCGCCGTGCAGCGGCAGCTTCGGCAGCACCGGCGTGCCGAGCCCGAGGAACGAACCGGGCTTGGAGGGCTGCACCTTGCCCGCCTCGATCGCGCCGAAGACCTTCTCCAGCTCCGCGCCGAGGAAGATCGAGATGATCGCCGGCGGCGCCTCGTTGGCGCCGAGGCGGTGGTCCTGCCCGGCGCTCGCGATCGACGCGCGCAGCAGCTCCTGGTGCTTGTTGACCGCCTGGATCACGGCCGCGCAGAAGAACAGGAACTGCAGGTTCTCCGCGGGCGTGTCGCCTGGCTCGAGCAGGTTCAGGCCGGTGTCCGTGCCCATCGACCAGTTGTTGTGCTTGCCGGAGCCGTTGACGCCGGCGAACGGCTTCTCGTGCAGCAGGCACACGAGGCCGTAGCGGCGCGCCGTGTTCTGCATGATCTGCATCGTGATCATCTGATGATCGGCGCCGACGTTCGAGTTCTCGAAGATCGGCGCGAGCTCGTACTGGTTGGGCGCGACCTCGTTGTGGCGCGTCTTGATCGGCACGCCCAGCTTTGCCAGCTCCAGCTCGACCTCGAGCATGTACGCGAGCACGCGCTCGGGGATCGAGCCGAAGTAGTGATCGTCGAGCTCGTGGCCCTTGGGTGGTTTGGCGCCGAACAGCGTGCGCCCGGTGGTCACCAGGTCGGGGCGTTCGAAGTAGTACTGCTCGTCGATCAGGAAGTACTCCTGCTCGCAGCCGATCGTCGTGAACACGCGCGCGGCGCCCTCGACGCCGAGCAGGTCGAGCGCGCCGATCGCCGCGCCGGAGAGCGCGTCCATCGAGCGCAGCAACGGGATCTTGTTGTCGAGCGCCTCGCCCGTCCACGACGTGAAGGCGGTCGGGATGCACAGCAGCGCGCCGTTGGGGTTCTCGAGGATGAACGCCGGGCTGGTCGGATCCCACGCCGTGTATCCGCGCGCCTCGAACGTCGCGCGGATACCGCCCGTCGGGAACGACGAGGCGTCGGGCTCGCCCTGGATCAGCTCCTTGCCGGAGAACTCTGCGATCGCGGTGCCGTCGCCGGCGGGACCGTAGAAGGAGTCGTGCTTCTCGGCCGTCGAGCCGGTCAGCGGCTGGAACCAGTGCGTGTAGTGCGTCGCGCCTTTCTCCATCGCCCATTCCTTCATCGCCTGGGCGACCGCGTCCGCGAGCGAGGTGTCCAGCGCCTCACCGCGCGCGAGCGTGCGCTGCAGCGCCTTGTAGACGTGCTTGGGCAGCCTCTGGCGCTGGACTGCAGGGGAGAACACGTTGGCCCCGAAGACCTGGTTGTCCGCGAGCGTCAGGTCGGGTGACCCGAGCGCGGTTCCGTTGGCGCTCCACTGCGCGGCGGTGACATTTTGCTGACGGGTCCTGGGCATGGGCGGGGTCGATTCCTCCTGAAAGAAAAGGGGTGAGATGCGCGGGCTCCGGCAAGCGGAGCCAAAGCAATCGTAATGCCAAGCTGGCCGAAGGGGATCACCCCATGGCGAAATCGGACAGGGCGGCGTTTGGACAGCCGGCCAAACGCGTCCGCGCGCGTCTGTTGACCCCGCAAACCTTCGTGTGCCGCTCGGCTGGGGGAGTCCCGACGGGTCGGCCGCGGACTCTTACGGGCTGGCGGGGAACTGACCCACTTCGACACGGCCGGTGGCCGGGTTGACGTGCGTGACCTTGGGCGCCGAGGCGATGTCCACCGCGAACTGCCCCTGCACCGGGGCGCCCGTGGACAGACGCGCTTTGGCCTTGCCGGAGAGTCCTGCGGCGACGGTGTAGTGGACGGTGTAGCTGCCGGCCTTGACCGGCACCACACGCCAGGCGAACGTGCGCGTCTTGCCGGGCGCGAGCGCGCCGAGCGCCCAGGTGTTGACGTACGCCGTCTGCCCGCCCCCCGGGGGGCTTACCTGCTCGCTTTCGACGGGCGGCGAGGCGATCGTGCCGGGCCCCTGTTCGATCGCCCACGCCGGGCGCTTGTCGGCGGCTAGTTCCGGATAGGTGGAGGTGTAGTCGAAGGAGTCGATCGTGACGGCGACGTTGGGAACGGTGCTCGAGCCGCTGTTTTCGATCTCCAGCGCGAACCGCGCCGGGCGCGCGATCGACTGGGCGCTGGGGAAGCTCGCGTGCAGCACCTTCATCGTGAACGTCCCCGCGGGTTCGTTCGCGTCCTGGCGCTTGCCGCTGCCACAGCCGGCGATCACGATCGCGCACGCGCCCAGCCCGAGTGCGAGCACGGCCGCTCGCGGCGTCCGTCGGGGGACGTCACGAGCACGATCGAACACCACGCTTGAGCCTATGCGCCCTCCCCTCACGATCGCGCCACGATACCAGCGAGGGTGGCGAGCCGTCAGCCCTCGACGGGTGCACGGACGGCCAACCACGGCGTGCCGGTGTCGCATCGCGTAGAGTTTGGGGACCACTGATCGAGACCCGAGGAGGGGCAGGGAGAGATGGTACGTAACGTCGCCGAGCCGGTGTTTGGCACCGCGAGGCACGTGCTCGAGGAATTCGGGGACATGATGATCCTCACGGGCAGGACCATCTGGTCTGCGCTGCGGCCGCCGTATCCATACGGCGGCGAGCTCGTCTCCCAGTTCCTTTTCACGTTGCGTCTCGTGTGGTTCCCGCTGCTGATCTCGACGGTCGCGATCAACTACGGAGCGCCGGGCCTGCAGGCGGCCGACTTCCTGCGGATCTTCGGTGCGCTCGACCGGCTCGGCGGCTTCTTCGTGCTCGCGGCGATCCGCGAAATCGGGCCGCTGATCACGTCGATCGTGCTCGCGGGCGTCGCCGGCACGGCGATCACCGCGGACCTGGGCGCGCGCAAGGTGCGCGAGGAGCTCGACGCGTTGCAGGTGCTCGGCGTCGACCCGGTCAAGAACCTCGTCGTGCCGCGCTTCCTCGCGCTGATGGTCGTCACCGGCCTGTTCGACATCTACGCGCTGCTGTTCGGGATCTTCGGCGGCATCCTCGCGGCGCTCGCCAACGACCAGCCGCTGGGTCCGTTCTGGGGAACGCTGTTCGCGAACGCGTCGGTCACCGACCTGTGGGGCTCGGTGCTGAAGACGACGGTGTTCGGCGCAATCATCGCGATCGTCTGCTGCTACAAGGGCATGACCGCCTCCGGTGGCGCCGAGGGCGTCGGACGCGCGGTCAACGAGGCCGTCGTGATCGCGTTCCTCGGCATCGGCGCGTTCAACTACGTCTTCACGCAGACGCTCCTGGCCACGCACCCACAGATCCTGGTGATCAAGTGAACGAACTGCTTGCGATGCCGCGGGAATGGCTTGCCGCGGGCGGCGAAATCGGCCGCTTCACGGGCACGATCGTGCGCGACGTGTGGAGCCTGCGCGTGTTCCGGTTCTTCGGCGAGGCGCTGCGCCAGTCGGGGATCCTGATCGTCGGCTCCACGACCGTGATCTGGTCGCTGGTGTTCATCACCGGCCTCGGCCCGTGTGGGATCGAGGCGGCCTACTTCAACCAGTCGACCGGCACGCCCAACTATGCGGGCGTGTTCGCCGCGTGGTGCAACCTGCGCGAGGCGGTGCCGTACGCGTTCGGCTACATGATGGCCGCGAAGGTCGGCACGGGGATCGTGGCGGAGTTGGGTGCGATGCGCATCTCCGAGGAGATCGACGCGCTCGAGGTGATGGGCGTGGACTCGATGGTGTTCCTGTGCGCCACGCGGCTGCTCGCCGCGTGGATCGTGCTGCCGTTCATGTACATCGGCGCGATCGGCGTGGCGTTCCTGGCATCATACATCGCGGTCGTCGACCAGATCGGATTCACGTCCAGTGGGGGGTACTTGCTGATCTTCTGGCAATTCCAGAATCCCCCGGATTTCTTGTATAGCGTCATCAAGGGCATGACGATGGCGACCGCGATCGTGCTCGTGGCTTGCTACTACGGCTACAACGCCAGTGGTGGGCCCGTTGGCGTAGGCAAGGCGACGGCGAAGTCGATGGTGCTAAACCTGATCCTCGTGAACTTGATCGGCATGCTTGGTACCGAGGTCTTCTGGGGCACCAACCCGCGAGCCCCGATCGGAGGCTGAGATGGCGACGGAGCAGCCGGCCCGCGGCGCGGGCGAGAGCGAGGCGCACGAGTACCAGTACCACACCGGGGTCATTCGCCCGTCGAAAGCGCCTGACGCGATCGAGTTCATCGACGTGCACAAGTCGTTCGGGCGCAACCACGTGCTGCGCGGGCTGAACATGGGCCTACCCGAGGGCAAGATCTCGATGATCATCGGCCCGTCGGGCACCGGCAAGTCGGTCTGCATCAAGCACATCGTCGGGCTGCTGTACCCGGACGAGGGCGACGTGCTCGTGCACGGGCAGTCGATTCCGAGCCTGCCCGACGCGGAGCTGTTCGATCTGCGCCGCAAGTTTGGTGTCCTGTTTCAGGACGGCGCCCTGTTCGGGTCGCTGAACCTGTACGACAACGTCGCGTTCCCGCTGCGTCAGCACACGGAGAAGGGCGAGGACGAGATCGCCGAAATCGTCAACCGGCGCATGAAAGAGGTGGGCCTGGGTGGCGAGGGAGCGAAGATGCCCAACGAGCTTTCCGGCGGTATGCGCAAGCGCGCCGGCTTTGCTCGCGCGCTCGTGCTCGATCCTGAAATCGTGCTGTTCGACGAGCCTGACTCAGGCCTTGACCCGGTGCGCACGGCGTTGCTGTGTGAGCTGATCAAGGAGGTTCACGCCGAGAACGGCGGCTGCTACGTGGTGATCACGCACGACATCATGAGCGCGCGGCGCGTCGCTGAGCACATCTCGGTCCTGTGGAAGGGGCGGATCGTGGAATCGGGGCCCGCGGAGGAGCTGTTCGCATCCGAGAACCCGTTCGTCCGCCAGTTCCTTTCAGGCGAATCGGCCGGTCCGTTGGGCATGGAGTAGACCCTGGGGCCGCCTCGTCGCCCCCTGGCTGCGTCCTCGCTCGCTCATGTGCGGAGCACACTTCGCTCACTGCGTCCTTGCCAGGAACGACGATTCGGTCCCAGGGTGGCTCGCTGCACGACTGGTAGTTAGCCTGCTCCTGTGAACGCCTCTCGACTCCTGTCGGCCATCGCTGGCGGCGCCGCCAGGCGGCCGCGGCTGGTGATCGCGATCGCGGTGGTGCTGGGGCTTGGCGGCGCGGGCCTCGCGCTGCGGCTGCGCCCGACCGCCGCGACGAGCACGCTGGTGTCGAGCTCCAGCCCCGAGTACCGCGCCACGCAGCGCTTCTACCGCAACTTCGGGGAAGAGCCGATCGCGGTGCTCGTCAAGGGCAACCTGCAGCAGCTGGTGCTGAGCTCGGACCTCGAGCGGCTGCTCGGCCTGGAGGGGTGCCTCTCGGGAAACGTGCCGGCGCAGGCGCTGGCCTCGGAGGGCGGCGTCGACGGCCCGTGCGGGCAGCTCTCGCGCGCGAAGACCGTGAAGGTCGTGTTCGGGCCGGGCACGTTCCTCAACGAGGCGGCCGAACAGGTCAACAAGCAGCTCGCGGCCGAGACCAAACAGGCCGAAGCGCAGGCCAAACAGGCGGAAAAGTCCGTCTATCGAGCGGCCCGAGCGCGCGGTTTGCCGCTCGCTCAGGCGCGCGCGTTTGGCCGCCAGGCGAGCAAGATCGTGCTCGCGGGCTTCAAGTCGAGCCTCGTCGCGGAGGCGCTCGAACACGGGCTGGAATCGCTGCCGAGCATCGAAGACGAGAGCTTCGTCTCGAACGTGGTGTTCGACTCGACCAAGCGCGCCGGCACGCCCAAGTCGCGCTTCGCCTACCTGTTCCCGAGCCCCGACGCGGCGCTCGTGTCGGTGCGCATGAAGGCGGGGCTCTCCGAAGCGGCGCGCACCCGCACGATCGCGCTGATCCGCCAGGCGGTGCGGATGCCGCAGTGGCATCTCACGCACGGGGAGAGCTACCTCGTCACAGGCGAGCCGGTGATCGTGGCGGACCTGACCAACTCGATCAGCCACTCGATCGAGCTGCTGCTGATCGCCGTGCTGCTGGTGATGGCGGGCACGCTCGGCCTGGTGTTCTTCGGTCGCCCGCGGTTGCTGCCGCTGGCGCTCGCGGTGCTAGCGGCGGCGCTCACGTTCGGTGCGCTCTCGGCGGTGGGCGCGTCGTTGACGATGGCCTCGATCGCGGTGCTGCCGGTGCTCGTGGGCCTGGCGGTCGACTACGCGATTCAGTTTCAGGCGCGCGTGGACGAGGAGCGGGAGCGTGACGCGGCGGTGCAGCCGCGTGCGGCGCTCGACGGCCCGTCGTTGGTGCGCCGCGCGGCGGCGGCGGGCGCGCCGACGATCGCGACGGCTGGTGCCGCGAGCGCGGCGGCGATGCTCGTGCTGTTGCTGTCGCCCGTGCCGATGGTCCGCGGCTTCGGTGTGCTGCTGGTGGTCGGCGTGGCGATCGCGCTGCTGTGCGCGCTGAGCGCCGGCGCCGCTGTGATCTCGCTGTCGGCTGGCAGCGCCAAGAGCGGCGGCGGCCGCGTCGGTGGGTTGGCGGAGGGATCGCTGGCGGCGGCTTGGCGGGGCGCGCGCGAGCTGCTCACCGACAACCCGTTGACGCGCCTGGTGACGCACGCCGCCTTGGTCGGCGCCGTGCGACGCCCCGGGCGCGTGCTCGCCGCCGGCCTCGCGCTCGCGGCGCTCGGCTGGGGTCTCGATACGCAGACAAAGGTGCAAACGGACATCACCAAGCTCGTGCCACAGAACCTCGGCTCGTTGCGGAATCTCGACACGGTCGAGCGGATCACCGGCGTGGGCGGCGAAATCGAGCTGATGATCGAAGGTGACGACCTCACCAAGCCCGCGACGATCGAATGGATGATCGGCTACCAGAAGCGGGTGCTGGCTGAGTTCGGCTACAGCGCGACGCGCGGCTGCGCACACGCGCGCCTGTGCCCGGCGTTCTCACTGCCGGACCTGTTCGAGGGTCAGCTATCGGGCGCCGCCGGTACGCCGAAGCTCTCGCAGCGGGAGATCAACGGCCTGCTGGGGGTGATCCCGTCGTACTTCTCCCAGGACGTGATCGCGCCCAGCCGGCATGTGGCGACGCTCGCGTTCGGCATTCGTCTGATGAGCCTCGACCGCCAGCAGCAGCTGATCGAGCAGATGCGCTCGGGTCTGCACCCGCCAGCGGGGGTCCACGCGAGCCTCGTCGGCCTGTCGGTGCTCGCTGCCCAGTCCGGCTCGCAGGTCGCCGATCCCTGGCGGCGCCTGGAGACGCTGCTGGTGGGGCTCGCGGCGGTCGCGCTGGTGCTGCTCGCGGCCTTCCGCGGCGATCGCCGTCGTGCGCTCGTGCCGCTCGTGCCGATCGTGCTCGCGACCGGCTGGTCGGGGCTGATCCTGTTCGTCGTGCGGGTGCCGCTGAACCCGATGTCGGTCACGCTCGGCGCGCTCGTGATCGCGATCTCGACCGAGTTCAGCGTGCTGCTGTCCGAGCGCCACCGCCAGGAGAAGCTCGCGGGCTACGACACCGTCGAGGCGTTGCGACGCAGCTACCGCCGCACCGGCGCCGCCGTGGCTGCGTCCGGCGCCACCGCGATCACTGGCTTCGGTGTGCTGGTGCTGTCGGACATCACGATGCTGCGTGACTTCGGGCTGGTGACGCTGATCGACCTGAGCGTGTCGCTCGTGGGCGTGCTGGTGGCGTTGCCCGCGACGCTCGTGATCGCGGACGCCGCGGCCGCATCCTCGCCGGAGGGCGAAGGCGGTGCGCGCAGGCAGCCGGCGCGCGCGGCGCGCCTGGGGTACCGCGCGGCGCGATGAAAGCGCGCAGTCCGCGGGTCGGACGCTATGCGGGCCTGATCGGTGCCGTGCTGCTCGTGGCGTTCATCGTCAGCTCGCTGTTCGTGCACCGCAGCGGGTTGACCGGCACCGCTCCCGGCGAGCGGGTCGCGCCGTTCGCGGTGCCGCTGGCGCTTGGCGACCTCGTCGGGGCCGCCGACGTCGCCACGCACGCCAACTCCGGCGCGGAAGGGCGTGTGCCCGCCTGCAAGGAGCGCGGGCCGCAGATCCTGAACGTGTGCGAACTCTACGAACAGGGGCCGGTGGTGCTGGCGTTCTTCGTGGATGCGAGCGCGTGCGCGAAGGTTCTCAGCGAGATGCAGACACTCGTGGCCGAGTTCCCGAGCGTGCGCTTCGCGGCGGTCGCGATCAGAGGCGAACGCGGCCCGGTGCGCCGACTGGTGCG
Organism: uncultured Solirubrobacteraceae bacterium; assembly: GCA_963716535.1. Lineage (GTDB taxonomy): Bacteria > Actinomycetota > Thermoleophilia > Solirubrobacterales > Solirubrobacteraceae > Palsa-744. The sequence goes on from OY970317.1 coordinate 14,826, forward strand.
CTCTCTGGGGCTGACGCTGCCTGTGGGCCTTGACGTCGAAGGCGGCGCCGCGGCTCGCTACAAAGTCTATAGCTGCCCGCAGGTCAACTTCGTCGATCGAGGGGGCGTCGTGCAGAGTAAGGCGCTGCTCTCGAGTCCCACGCTGGCGCTGTTGCGCGCGCGCGTCGGCGCGCTGGCGGCTGCATCGCGGGCGCGGGGTCCGGCCGCTTGAGCGAGACCGCGAACCCGGCCGCGGGCGGCGCTCCGGCGGCCGCCGGTTGGTGCGCGCGCGAGGTCGAGGAGGAGCTGCCGGGGCTACGTCTGCTGGTCGTCGAGGCGCGGCACACTCGTCGCCAGCGGCTGAGCGCGGACTCGCCCCCAGAGATCAGTGCGCGCCTGCGCGAACTGTCGAACCGCTTTCGCGGAGCGCGCGCGGTGGGTGTGCGTCGTGAGCCAGTGCCGGCCGCCTACCGCGTGTTCTTCCGTCAGATCGGTCTCGACCCCGACGTCGTGCGCACGCCGATCGAGGCGGCCGTGATGGAGCGGATGCTGAGTGGCGGCTTCCTGCCCTCGGGTCTGCTCGCGGACGTGCTGCTGATCGCGCTGCTCGACACGGGCGTGCCGGTGTGGGCGCTGGACGCGGAGCTTGTGCACGGCCAGCTCGGGATTCGCGCCAGCGGCGAGGGCGAGCCGCTGGGGCGCGCCGCGGATGCGCCGGCGCTGCCAGGTGGGCGGCTGGTCGTCGCGGACGCCTCGGCCGCGATCGCGGTGCTGTTCGGCGAGCTCGCGCGCGGGCACGAGCCGCACGCCCGCAGCACGCGCCTGACGTTGTTCACGGTGCAGGTCGAAGGCGTGCCGGCACTGCATGCGGAGGAGTCGCTGTGGGCCTGTCGCGCCGCGCTCGAACAGTCTTAGACTGCGTCATTGCGCGCCGGTGCGCTGGTAGAATCGTGTTCTGCCGGAGAGGAGGCGGGTGTGACCTACCACGAGCAGCGACAGAGTGATCGAGAAGGCCCCAGTCAGGGACTGCTCGACGCTCCGGGTCACGAGCGTGCCGGCGGATTGTTCGATCGCGATGTGCGCCTGCTGCCCGATGCGCGCGGCGAGCGCGCCGCGAGGGCATCGCTGCGGGCGCAGATCGCGCGCTTGGAGCGCGAGCGCGCGGCAATCGTCGCCGAGCGCTTTCCGCACATAGCTGCACCCGCGGGCGTCCCCGGCGTCGCCGACGGCGGGCCCGCGCTGCTCGACCTCGAGCAGCTCGAGCGCGTTCGCGACCAGCTCGCCGTCGCGGTCGGAGAGCTGCACACCGGTGTAAGAGAACGCGTCGAGCGTGAGCGACGCGCCCGCGAGCGACTGGAGGCGATGCGGCTGGAACCCGGTCGCTACAAGTGGGCGCGGCTGCCGGTGCGCGATCTCGGCCAGGGCGTTTGCGGCGTCTGGGAGGTACGCCCGCGGCTCGGCCTGATCGGCATGCTCGCTGGCTGGTGGGAGCTCAAGCTGTCGTCAGGCTGTCCGTTAGCCAAGGGGTCGCGGTCCAGGCGCGGCCCCGGCTCACGGAGGTCAGCATCGCCGCCAGCGTGCGGCGCTGACGCTCGGTCATCGAGCCGATCGTCTTCTTCTCGGACATCGGCACCTGGGCAAGGAACTTGCGGCAGCGGGTCTGGCCCCAGCGGCGTTGGCTCATCAGCAGGTCGGCCACGGCCATGCTCTGCGCCTCCCACGGGCACTCGAGGATCACCTCGGCTACGTGCAGTTCGCCGATCGCCACACGGCGCTTCAGCTCCGCGCGGGCAAGGCGAACCTGGTTGGCGCGTTCAAGGGCGCGCATGTGCTGTGGACCGGCAGGGGCAACCGTCGCTGTCGCGTTCATAGGGCACTCTCCCCGTTCCCGCCCTGAGCCTTGCCCGGCGAGAACGTGCTTGCTGGTGGTTTTCTGGGATACGCGCCTGCGAGGCCGTGAGGAGTCCGCCGCCATGTGCGGCTGTCCCACCACGTTGCCCCTCTCCCAACGAAAATACTGGTGGAGGGCGAACCCCGAAACGGTCTTGCAGAGCGCAGGTGGAAGCTATGCGAGGACGGGGTCGGCGGTCAACACCACGACGGCGCTTCGTACGCTAGAAGCGACCTTTTTCGATCGCCGTGTGACTTGTGAAGAAATGGACAAGCGGGCGACGGCAGGCGCCACCGCGAACCGCTGTCTGCCGGCGGCGGGCAGCGAGCGTAGGCGGCGGCCGGTGCGGGGCGACGCGTGCGCGTCAGGCGGCGTCGGGCCCGGGCAGCGGCCCGTGCTCGGCTTCGAACTCGGGCTTGACGCGCGCGAACACCTCGAGTGCGCGGTCGAGCGTCGCGTGATCGTGCGTGGCCATCACGCTGGTGCGCAGCAGCGCGCCTCCGGGTGGCACCGCCGGGTGCAGCGCGCAGTTGGTGAACACGCCGCCGTCATACAGCGCTCGCCACAGCAGCGCGGCCTTCCAGTCGTCGCCGACGAGGATCGGCACGATCGGCGTCGCGAGCGTTTGCAGCGGCGCATCCAGCGCGGGGCTCGTGCGCACGGGCTCGCCGCCGAGCGTGCGGTAGCCGAGCGCGCGCAGGCCGTCGTCGAGGTAACGGGCGCGGTCGAGCACGTTGGCCAGCAGCGCCGGACCCTCGTCTGAGCGCACGATTCGCAGCGCCGCCAGCGCCGCGCCGAGCGCGGCCGGGACGGCCGACGCGGTGAACAGGAACGCGCGCGATGAGATGCGCAGGTACTCGATCACCTCGGCCGGGCCCGCGACGAACCCGCCGCAGGCGGCGAGCGACTTGGAGAACGTGCCCATGCGCAGGTCGACGCGATCCTCGACCCCGAGCAGCTCGCTGGCGCCGGCGCCGCGCGCGCCGAGCACCCCTGCGCCGTGGGCCTCGTCGACCATCAGCCGCGATCCGTAGCGGGCGCACAGCTCGACGATGTCCACCAGCGGCGCAACATCGCCCTCCATCGAGAAGACGCCGTCGACCACGACCAGCACGCCGCCGCCGTCCTGCTCGGCGCGCTGTAGCGCGCGCTCGAGCTTGTCGATGCGGTTGTGCCGAAACGGCCGCATCTTCGCCTTGGAGATCAGCGCGCCGTCGAGGATCGACGCGTGATCGCCGGAGTCGACGATGACCGTGTCGCCCGGGCCGAGCAGCGTGCCGAGTGTGCCGACGTTTGCCTGATGGCCGGTCGTGAACACGATCGCGTCGTCGGTCTGCATCCACTCCGCCAGCTCGCGCTCGAGTTCCAGGTGCAGTGGCGTCGTGCCGTTCAGCAGGCGCGAGCCGGTGAGGCCGGTGCCGTAGCGGTGCAATGCGTCCTCGGCACCCTGCATCACGCGCTCGTCGCCCGTCAGCCCGAGGTAGTTGTTGGACGCGAGCATGATCCTCGGCGCGCCCTCCATCTCGACGACCGGCATCGCGGGCGACTCGACCGTGCGGAAGTACGGCATCAAGTCGGCCTCGCGCGCGGCGCGCAGCAGCTCCTCGCGCTCGTGGCCGCGGACCTTTGCGAAGACGTCGATCGAGGTTGGCATATAGGGTTGCGCCGCGATGGCAGTTGAAATCAGGCCCGTGCGCGGCGGACGCGAGCTGAACACGTTCATCAAGCTGCCGTGGCGTCTCTATCGTAACGAGCCCAACTGGGTCGCGCCGTTGCTGATGGATCTCAAGGAGCAGCTGGACCAGCGCAAGAACCCGTTCTTCGAGCACGCTGAGGCGCAGTACTTCCTGGCCTGGCGCGACGGGCGCGCGGTCGGACGCATCAGCGCGCACATCGATCGCCACCTGCAGGAGTTCCAGGACAACGACTGGGGGCTGTGGGGCTGGTTCGAGTGCGAGCAGGACCCCGAGGCCGCGCGCGGGCTGCTGAGCGCCGCCGAGTCGTGGCTGCGCGAGCGCGGGGCGGGCACGATGGTCGGCCCGATGAGCTTCACCACCAACGACGAGGCGGGCCTGATGGTCGAGGGCTTCGAGCATCCGCCGCTGATCCTCAACCCCTGGCACCACCGCTACTACCAGTCGCTGCTGGAGGACGAGGCCGGCCTGTCGAAGGTGATGGACCTGTACATGTGGAGCCTGCAGGTGACCGGGCGCGAGGCGGTGCATCCGGGTATCTGGGATGTCGCCGCGAAGGTCGAGTCCGAGCACGGCATCGTCTGTCGCAACTTCCGCAAGAAGGACCTGGAGCAGGAGGTCGACCGCTTCCTCGAGGTGTACAACGCGGCGTGGGAACGCAACTGGGGCTTCGTGCCGCTGACCGAGCGCGAGGTGCGTCACTACGCCAAGAAGCTGAAGCCGATCCTCGACGAGAACTGGGCGATGGTGGCCGAGAAAAAGGACACCGGCGAGGTCGTCGGCGCGGCGCTGACGCTGCCCGACTACAACCAGGTGCTCGCCAAGCTGCGTCCGCGCGGACGGCTGCTGCCGTTTGGCTGGCTGACAGCGCTGCGCCAGCGCAGCAAGATCGACGCGGTCTACGTGTTCGCGCTCGGCGTCAAGCCCGCCTTCCAGCACACGGGTGTGGCGGCGCGCTTCTACCAGATGCATTTCGACGCCGCCGAACGCACGCCGCAGAAGGGTGGCGAGATGGGCTGGATCCTCGAGGTCAACAAGCCGATGAACCGCGCGATGGAGGGCATGGGCGGCGAGCTCGTGCGCCGCTACCGCGTGTACGAGCGCGCGCTGTAGCGGCGCCGTTGGCGCCCCGCGCGCCGCGCCGTGGGCTGCGCGCACGGTCGTGCCGGAGCTGCGCGGCGCGCGGTCTGGACGGCGCTCTACACTCTGCTGCGTGAGCGAGTCATGGCAGCCGACGCTGTCGCAGCCGGCGGTCGCGGGTGTCGATGCGGACGCGGCGGAGGAGGTGTTCGACGCGCTCCCTGTGCTGGCGGGCGAGCCGCTGGAGCTGCAGCTGCGCAGCACCGCCGAAGCGTTGCCAGACGCGCGCCGCTCAGGGATTGTGCTGCCGGCGGTGCAGGCCGCGGCGGTAGCCGCGGGCGGGTTCGTGGCGGGCGCCGCGGTCGTCGGACTGGTGCATCGCCATCAGCGGCGCGCAGGCGTACTGGGCAAGCCACGGGGGGCCGGGCAGGGCCTCGCGAGGAAGGGCCGGCGGGCTGGCGTGCGTGACGCTCGCCGCCGCGGTGTGAAGGCGGGCGAGCTGGTGCAGATCGTCGGCACCCGTTCGCTGCTCGTGGACGTGCATCTGCTCGGTGGCCCTGGCGAGCACTGAAGCCGCGGAGCTTGCCCACGCAGCAGAGCTGCGCGTGGAGGTAACCCCGGTCGGGGCGTTCCGGCTGCCACAAGGGGGCGGCGGGGACGGGCTGCTGCGTCGTCGCGCGGGGGTGCTCGAACGGCTGTTGCACGATGGCGAGCAGCCGGTCGTAGTGAGGGTCGCGCAACCTGCGCCCGACGTGGTGCTGTTCGGTGCTCGCGCGGCGAGCAGGCAGGCCGCGGCGTACGGCATTCGGCGCATGCGCTTCGCGCTCGGAGTAGATGACGATCTGCGCGATTTCCTGCGCGCGTTCGCGCGCGACCCGCTGCTGGCGCGTTCGTTGCGGGAGCAGCCTTGGCTGCGTGTGCGACGCCGGCCGGAGCCGTTCGAGGCGCTCGCTTGGGCGATCTGCCAGCAGCTGATTGAGTACGAGCGAGCGCTTGCGATCGAGCGCCGTATCGTCACGGCGCTGGGCCGGCGCGGCAGCGACTGGGACGGAGCACCGGGTGCATTGCGCGATCTGCCCGCGGCGGTGACGCTCGCAGGTACCACCCCAGCCATATTGGAATCGTTCGGACTGTCTGCGGCGCGCTCGCTAGCGCTGGTGCGCGTTGCGCGCGAGGTCGCGCGCGGGCGCGTGGACCTGAACGGCGACGCGCACGAGCTCGCCTGGCGGCGTCTGCGAGCGATTCCCGGCATCGGTGCGTGGACCGTGGAGGTGCTCGCGCTTTACGGCCAGGGTCGCTACGACCAGGTGCCGGCGGGGGATCTGGCGCTGCTGAAGCTGGTCGGAAGGCTGCTCGGCGGTGGCGACCCGCGCGCCCGCGCGCAGGAGCAGCAGGTACGCGACTTCTTCGCGCAATATGGAGAGTGGGCAGGCCTCGCCGCCACGCACATGCTTTACGGGACGCGCGTGCAGCCCGTCACGCCGGCATCCGCGCAGCCGCCGGCGTCCGCGCAGGCCCGCCGCGCCGGTCCTCGGTCGGCGGCTAGGCGCTGACGGGAATGCGGTAGCGGCGCGAGCGTGGATCTTGCTCGAGCAGCCCGACGGCCAGCAGTGTGCTCATGTAGCGATGCGTGGTGGAGGGGCTCAGCTCCAGGCGCCCGGCGACCTCTGTGACGGCGAGCGCTTCGCCGTCGGTGGGGAAGCAGGCGAGCACCAGCAATCCCAGCAGCAGCGACTGCGACAGTCGCGGGCTGTCCGACAGTGCGGGATAGCGCGCCGTCAGCCGGCCGTCGCCGAGGCCGTGCAGGATGCCCGAGACGCCGCCGCCCTGCGCGCGGCGCCGCAGCACCTGATCGACCTGGGTGCGGGTCAGCTCGATGGTGATGGCGCTGGTGGTCACGGAAGCTGTGGGAAGGCGCAAATCACGAGCCGGGCGCCTACGGGCACCCGGCTCGATCACTGGCGAGACGAAAGCGGGAGCTGAACCTGGCGCGCCATGCGTGGCTTACACACAAGTCCAGTTACACGCTGTGACGATGATGCCGCGCCTGGCGCGCGTGGGCAAGGGGAAAGTCCAATACTTGACTCTCAAGTGCTTGCTCGAATATCGCCGATGTGGGCGCCGGCGCGCAGCCGGTCGGCTGCGCGCCGCGCTTTGAGCACCGCCATCGTCGGTGCCGTGACGGCTCCCATCGCTTCGCGCACGCGCTCTGCGGTGAGCTTCGCGAGCGGCGTGGAGCTGCCCGGTGCGGACAGGTAGAGACTGGTCATGGCGGCGACGATCAGCGTGTGGCGCGCTCCGTCGGGCAGCGCTTCGGCGGCGTGCATGGCGCGCGCGGCGATCCAGCCGAGGCGATGCGCCGCTTCGGCTGGCGAGGAGTAGTGATCGATCAGATTGTGGTGGTTGTGCTCGAGATCCTTGGCGCGGTCGACGAGGCTGTCGAGCAGCACGTGCAGTGCGCTCACCCAGGGGAAGTACGCGTCGTGGGTCGCCGCGGTCTCGACGCTGCTGAGCCCGGGCCTGGCGGCGGCGGCGATCAGCGCAAAGACGGTCATCGAGGAGGCGCCGCCGGCGGCGGCCTCCCACCAGCGCAGCCCGCTGTCCGGCGGTGCGACCGCGGCTCCCCACTCGGCGAGAGCCCGCGGACGGTCGCTGGCTTCCTCGTGGTTGAGGCTCTGATAGGCGACGATGTTACGAGCGGCGTGCAGCGCCGGCTGGGTGACCGCGGCATAAGCCGGCAGTGCGCGCAGCGCGTCGCGGCAGCTTTGCACGAGTTGCCTGATGTAGCCGTTGTCGTGGCCGGCGGGGGAGTGCGCGTAGTAGTCGGTGTGATCGCTGTACGGGTCCAGCGATCTCAGCAGTGCGCTGTGCAGCTGGCGGCCGTTGGCGACTGGGTCTTCGCACGGCTGCTCGGAAAGCGTGTCGACGTAGTCGTAGGTCGTCTGGAAGGCGACGACGGCGCGCACGACGCGCGCGCGGTAGGCACGCGGGACGAGCGTCGCATACGCGGCCGCGCCCTCGTAGTTACCGCGCTCCGCGCGCTGTGTCAGCAGCGCAAGGTGACGGAGCCCCGGGTCCGGTATCTGGTGCGCGCGCTGATGCCAGTGGCGCAGCTCGCGTCCGACGAGTGGAAAGACCCCGAGCCAATAGCGGGAGGCGGCGCCGGCGAACGCATTCGCGAGCGAGAGGTGACTCCTCCGCGTGGAAGCAACCACCAGAACAGTTTCGTTTGCCTGAGCACTGATACATAGTCACTCCTGAAGGCTTGCGCGCGCGGGAGTGCGCGCCGTGGCGAACCCCGGCAGCGCGATCACGGCGAGCGCGATCACGGCGAGCAGCGCCAGCGTCAGCAGCACGCGCCCAGCTCCGACCTGAAACGGTGCCGGGAAGCCAGTCTCCAGTCGCAGCCAGCGGCTGGCGAGCGCGTGGCCGTAGACGCCCGCGAGGGCGCCGACGAGGCAGCCGACGCTGAGCACGATCGCGCTCTCCAGCAACAGTGCGCGCCACAGCTGTCCCGTGTCATACCCCTGGATCTTCAGCGAGGCCAGGCGCGGGCGCCGCTGCCAGATGCTCGCGCTGAGCGCGGCCGCGACCGCGAGCGCAGCGGCGATCAGCAGCAGCGTGGAGATCTCGCTCAACGCGGTCAGCCCCTGGCGCGCGTTCGCGTCGTACTGGCGTTCGCGTTCGTCCAGCGTCTGCACGCGCAGGCCGGGGCGGTCCGCGAGCGCCTGCGCGACCGCGTGCCCACCGGCGGCCTGCCTGACGCCCGGTCGCAGCACGACCTCGAGCGCGGAGGGGTCGGCGGTCTGCCAGTAACGGCGGTAGTCGGCGGTGTTGAGGATCACGGCGCCCGGCGACCAGCCGAGGTTGGTGGTGATCGCCGCGACACGCAGGCGCGCGCTGCCGGCTGGCGTTGGCAGCGCGAACGCAGAGCCCACGTTCAGCCGGTGTTCTTTGGCGAAGGCGTCTGAGATCGTGGCCCAGCCACCTTCGCGCAGTCGCTGCGTCGCGCGCGCGTAGTTGCCCTTGACGAGTTGGCTCGCCGGGATCATCACGCTGTCGACGGCGGGCCTGCCGATGATCCACAGGCGCCGTTTGCCGACGTCGAGGTAGCCGCCCTGATACACGCGCACGGATGCGACCCCCGGTACGCGCGCGATCGTCTGCACCGTGCCGTCGGCGGGGAACGAGTTGGTCGTCAGGTCGTTGCTGCCGGTCGTGACCCACAGGTCGGCGGTGCCGAGGTATTCGTTGAAGCTGGCGTCCAGGCCGTGGATCAGGTCGGCGCGCGCGCCGCCGATCGCGACGCTCCCGTAGACCGCGAGCGCGGCGATGCTGGCGAGCGCGACCGAGCGGGTGGTGACGGCGCGCAGCTCCGAGACGACGACGATCAACGAGCTGCTGGGCACACGTTCGCCGGTCCACCGCAGCACGCGCGCGACGCCGGCGAACAGGCTCGGGATCGCCAGCAGCATGGTCAGCGCGAGCGCCATGCCGCCGATGATCGTCAGGCTCGGAGCGACCACCACCACCAGCGTGATCGCCGCAAGCAGCGCCACGCCGAGCGCGACGAGCCTCATCGGCGTGCCGCCGGCGAGCACCTCGCCTCTACTCGAGCGATCGCGGAGCACGGCGTCCGCGGGTCTGCCGGGTCGCAGGTCGAGCGCGGGTGAGAGCGACGCGAGCACAGTGGCGAGCACGCCGCAGCCGACCGCGATCACGACGGTCCAGGTGTGCAACGTCTCCTGCGTGCCGATCGGAAAGGCGGTGGTCAGGTAGCCGGGTATGCGGTGCAGGAAGGCGTGTGAGAGCAGGTCGCCGAGCATCACGCCGACGGCCGAGCCGGCGATGCCGAGGACCGCGGCCTGAAATGCGAGCACCACGATCACCTGACGCCAGTCATAGCCCTGCATGCGCAGGTCGGCGACGAAGCGCCGGCGCTCGGGAACGGTCAGCAGCATCGCGTTGAGCGCCAACAGGAAACCGACCATCACGCTGATCGCGGCGAACAACGTCGTTGACTGGTCGTTCGGCTTGACCGCCTCGTCGAGCAGGTGCAGCTCGTCGTCGGCGGCGACCACGCTCACGCGTCCCGCGGCTAGCGTGCGCAGTTCGCTGGTCACGCGCCCGGCGGTGCCACGGTGCGGCTCGATCAGCACCTGCGTGAGGCGTCCGGGGAGGCCGGTCAGGAACTGGGCGCTGGCAAGCGAGGTGACGGCGACGGGGCTCGACGCGATCACGCCGAACGGCGAGCTTTTGAGCACGGCGGTGACCTTGACGGCGTGCGCGCCGCCGAACGCGAGCACGGTCACGCCGCCGCCTGGTTCGGCGCCGACCGCTTCGGCGACGCTCGCGGGCAGGATCAGCCCGGCGTTGAAGCGAAAGCCGTCGAGCCCGAGACTCTGCGTGCCGAAGCCGCCGAGACGCTCGACGGCAGGGGTCACGCCGAGTAGCTGTACCGACGTGCGCCCGCGTGGGCCGACGACGGCGATGTTCTCGCGCAGCACCGGCGCGGCGACGTTGACGCCGGCGAGGCGGCTGCTGTCGTTTAGCAGGCGTTCTTCGAAGCCGGCCTGCGAGCGCGCCGCGAGCTGCACCTGCGCGGAGCCCACGAGCTCGTGGATCAGGCTTTCGGCGGAGCCCGTAAGGCTGGCGTTGGCGACCAGCACGCCGAGCACGAGCGCGACGCCGACGGCGATGCCGCTGCCGGCCAACAGCTCCTGGACCGCGTGCGATCGCAGCCGCACCCTGTACAGGTGCGCCAGCATGCTCAGCCGTACCCCCGCGACCGCGGGGTTCAGGGGCCTTCTCACGACGAGGTCGCGGCCAGCTCCGGGTCCATCCCGTCGGCCATGTGCCCGTCACGCAGCGTGTGCACGCGATCAGCGTACGGGGCCGCCTCAGGGTCGTGTGTCACCAGCAGTCCGGGGATGCCACGCTCGTGGCAGATGTCGCGCATCAGCGCAAGTATCTCCCGGCTGCGCTTGGAGTCAAGGTTGCCCGTCGGCTCATCGGCGAGCAGCAGGCGCGGTTCGTTGGCGAGCGCGCGCGCGATCGCGATGCGCTGGCGCTCGCCCATCGAGAGCTGCTCTGGGGTGTGGTCGGCGCGCGCGGCCATGCCCACGCGCTCCAGCCACGGCAGCGCCCGGCGCCGGCCCTCGCGCAGCGTGCAGCCGTCGCCCGTGAGCTTGATCGTGGCATTGTCGAGCGCGGAGGTGTGCGGCATCAGGTGGAACGCCTGGAAGACGAAGCCCACGTCTCTGCGCCGGTACAGCGCGGAGTCGTGCTCGGACATCTCGCCGAGCACGCGCCCGTCGAAGGAGATGCTGCCGCTGTCGGGGGTGCTCAGCGCCGCCGCCAGCATCAGCAGCGTCGTCTTGCCTGATCCGCTCGGGCCATACAGTGCCACCAGCTCGCCGCCAGCGACCGTCAGCGATACGCCGTCGACGGCCTTGATCGTCTCGACGTCGGTCGCATAGTGCTTCACGACTTCGCGCAGCTCGAGTGCGCTCACAGACCGGAACGCTCCCCGTGGGCGCGTCTGCGCCCAGGCAGTCGCACGACGGTGCCGCGCTCTTGGGGCCCGACGACTTCGCCGTCGCCGATCGACATCATCACCCCGACGCCTTGGAGCGCTGACATTTCCTCGGAGGCGATCAGCAGCGTGCTGTCGAGCTCCTCGGCCTCGGAGCGCAGCAGCGAGTAGAAGCGCTCGCGCTCGCCGAGGCTCGGCAGCAGCGCCGGTTCGTCGAGCACCAGCAGCTTCGGTGCGCGGGCGAGCGCCCGCGCGAGCATCACGCGCGCGCGCTCGGTCTGCGACAGCGACGTCGTCAGCTCCTCCGCGCCCGCCGCGACCCCGACCCGGTCGAGCACGTGCATCGCCCTGCGTCGCGCGTCGCGCATCGTCAGGCCCTCGCTTCCGAGCGAGGTGGCGACGTGGTCGAGGACGCTCTCGCCGGGGGTCGCGCGCCAGTCGACGGCGGACACGAACGCGATCTTGCCGCGCAGCAGGCGCCCGCGCTCGCTGCCGGGCATCTGTGCGATGTCGCGGCCTTCGAAGCAGATCGTGCCGGCGTCCGGCAACGCGATTCCGGCGGCCAGGCGCAGCAACGTCGACTTGCCCGCGCGCCTCGGCCCGTACACGCCGACCGACACGCCGGCGTCGATCTCCAGCGACACGCGGTCGAGGACGAGCAGCTCGCGGTCGCCGTCGGGATAGCTCTTGCTGACGTTCAGGAAGGAGAGCAGCGGCGTCATCGCAGCTGTGACGCTAGCGGCTATGTTCCAGAAATTCGTTGATGCGCTGGCGCGTGCGTGTCGCCCACTTGATCTCGACCTCCAGCTGCGCGTACACGCCGTCGCGCGTGCAGTCCAGGCACAGCGCCGTCCACGAGCGGCCGCGGCCATCCGTGGGGCTGACGAGCTGCGCGAGCATCAGACACTCGCGCTCGTATGCGCGCAGCGCGGTCAATAGCCGGGGCGCGTCCTGTTCGCGTGCCACCGATAGCTTTGCCTGCAGTCCCAGGCGCACCGGCTCGCGCGGCAACAAGGTCTCCATCCACAGCGTCAGCGCCTCGGGCGTCTCTTCGGTGGGGTAGTACACGAGGTGCGTGCGGCGGTGGTTGTTGCGCTTGGGCTCGTCCCGCGACTGCGCGAGGCCGGTCTTCTCAAGCTGCTCCAGCAGCCTGTAGACGTCGTTCGTGTCGACCCGCCAGGTCTCACCGAGGCGCGCGGCGAGGCGGTTGGCGAGATCGCCGCCATGCCCGGGGCGTTCGAGCAGCAGCCCGAGCAACGCGCCGCGCAGCGGCGTCGAAGGCCCCCGCATCCATCTAGTCTTCTCTGGGCTCACGCTCGCCATGATTTTCCTTGCGTCACCTATCCCGGCTGGCTATACAGACAATACACCACCGAAAGACCGGATGCTGAATCATTCCGACATCCTGTCGCGGCGATTTTCGGCGCTGGGCACGAGCGCGGCTGCACTGGTGAGCGACGCGCGCCTGATGACGTCAGCAGGGCTGGAACCATGTTTCTGTCCCCGAGCAGTGGATGCAGGGCCGCCCAGTGTCTAGATCCCCTGTCCGGGCAGGAACTCGTTGGTGTAGGGAGGCAGGCCCGTGTCGTCGGGGTTGTGTTCGAGCAGTTTGTGCGTGTACATCCAGGTCGCGAACATGCCCCACGCCGTCGGGTCCTGCCAGCCGAACGGATCGCTCGAGTCGGTCGGCAGGGCGGCGGGCAGCGTCTGCTCGATCGATTCGACCTGGAGCTTGGGTTCGAGCGAGGGGTTGGCTTTGAGGATCAGCGCGGCCGCGGCGGCGGGGTCGGCGCGCACCTCGTGCTCGCCGCGCGTGAGCGCCTGCATGAACGCACGCAGGTCCTGGCCGTCGGCGCGCGCCTCGCCTTCGCGCACGACCAGCACCAGCTCGTTGTACGTCGGTACGCCGGCAACGTTCACGGGGATCACGAGCGGATGCTTGTGCATCAGGCGCAGCTGGATCGCCTCGTAGTTCCAGTAGCCGCCGATCGTCGCGGCGACCTTGCCGGAGAGCATCGCCGGCACGAGGTCGAAGCCGACGTTGGCTTCCTTGACGCTTGTCGGATTGACGCCGGCGCTCTGCAGCACCGTGTGCAGCTCGGCCGCCTGGTAGGGGATGCCGGCGGTGCCGACGGTCTTGCCGGCGAGGCCGGCGATGCTCGTGACGTGCTGTTCGGGCAGCGCGATGATCGACGTCAGCGGCCGCTGCACGAGCGCCCCGATCGACACCAGCTTCAGGCCCTGATCGCGCGCGAGCAGCAGCTGCGGCTCATAGGAGATCGCCATGTTGACCTTGCCCGCCGCCAGCAGCTTCAGCGGTTCGGCCGTTTCCGCGGGAACGATCGGTTCGACGTTCAATCCCACCGCGCGAAAGTCGCCGTGCGCGATCGCGGAGTACAGCGCCGCGTGGTCGGCGTTGGGGAACCAGTCGAGCATCACCTTGAAGCGCTTCGTGCTCGCGGCCGAGATCACGTCCTGCTTGGCCCCGCAACCAGCGAGCGCGAGCGCGAGCGCGAGCACCGTCGCGATGCGCCAGGGACTTCCGAGTACGTTCCTCAAGCTGGCTCTCCTCCGGGTCGGGTCTTCCAGGGCACGAGCCTGCGCTCGGTGAGCGCAAGCGCGTAGAAGCAGGCGATCGCGAACGCGAACAGGACGGCGGTGGCGGCGTACGCGCGCGCGATCTGGAAACCGCTGATGTCGGTCAAGATCTCGCGCCCGAGGCCAGAGTAGGCCGCGGTCGTGGGCGTGCTGGTCTCGGCGATGAACGCGCCGATCACGCCCACCGCGAGCGCGATGCGCGCGCCGCTCAGCGCCGCCGGCAGCGCCGCCGGCAGCTCCGCGAAGCGGAACGCCTGCCAGCGCGAGGCGTCGAGCGTGCGCAGCAGCTTCGGCTGCTCGGGGTCCACCGCCGCGAGGCCGTCGACGGTGCTGACCACCACCGGGAAGAAGCAGATCAACGCGATCACGACCAGCTTGGGGAACAGGCCGAAGCCCCACCAGAACACCAGCAGCACGCCGATCACCGGGATCGGCACCGCCTGCGAGCCGACCGCCAGCGGGTAGACGGCGCGGCGCAGCAGCGGCAGCAGGTGGATCGCCACCGCGAGCGCGAAGCCGCTCGCGAGCGCCAGCGCCAGGCCCAGCACCACCTGCTCGGCCGTCACCGCGAAGTTGCGCCACACCAGCGTGCCGTTGTTCCACAGCGCCGCTGCCACCGCGTGCGGCGCCGGCAGCACGTCTTCTTCGACGCCGGCCAGGTCCGCGTACAGCTCCCACGCACCCAGCAGCGCCGCCGTCGCCAGCAGCGGCGCCCACCCGCTCCAGGCGCGCCAGGTGCTGCGCGTGCGTGCGTTGGGGCGGAAGTCGTGAGCGCTCACGCCGCGCCCTTCGCCGTGAGCGCTCATGTCAGCGCGGCTCGCTGTGGCTCGCCTGCCGCCAGCGCCGTGAGTGCCCGCTCGCGCAACGCCACCACCTCCGGGTCAGTGCGTTTGCGCGCACGCGCAGCTGTCCCCATACGGGGGAGCCCGATCTCGAGCTGTGCGAGCACTTCTCCGGGTCGCCGTGACAGCACCGCCACGCGGTCGGCCAGCAGCACCGCCTCCTCGACGTCGTGGGTCACCAGCACCACCGTCCGCGGCTCGCGCGCGAGCGTCGTTGCCAGCCACTCCTGCATCTCCGCGCGCGTGATCGCGTCGAGCGCGCCGAACGGCTCGTCCAGGCACAGCAGCGGCTTGCCCGCAAGCAGCGTGCGCGCGAACGCCACGCGCTGGCGCATGCCACCCGAGAGCTCGTGCGGGCGCGCGCGCTCGAAGCCATCGAGGCCAAGCTCCGCGAACAACGCGTGTGCCCGCGCCCGGGCCTGTGCGCGCGCGAGCCCCACGATGCGCAGCGCGAGCGCCGCGTTGTCCAGCGCGTCCAGCCACGGCAGCAGCAGGTCGCGCTGAGGCATCAGCACCGCTGGCGCGCACACGAGCGCGCCCGTGTCCGGCGTCAGCAGCCCGCAGATCAGCTCCAGCAGCGTGCTCTTACCGCAGCCGCTTGGGCCGACCACCGCCAGCAGCTCGCCCGGCGCGGCTTGCAGCGACACGTCGCTCAGCGCCTGCACTTCGCCGCGCCCCGTCCTGTACGCCAGGCTCACGCGCTCCAGAGCCAGGCCGTCGTCACGCGCGGACGTGTCACCGGATGTCGTCGCGGCACGGCTTGCAGCGCGGACCCGTCGCCGCAAAGAGGGCCGTTCGCGAGACTGCAGTTCGGTTGGCACTTCGCTCCCTTCGCGGGCATTACCCCACAGGTTCTAAGGGTCGACGCCGGTGAAATCGTGGGGTGGGTGAGACCCCGATGACGTCATCTCAGCCGGCTTCCCGCCAGCCCCCCTGGTGTCTGCTGCGATCGTGCGCTGATGCTACCGCGCTGAACGACCGATCGGTCGGGCTGGACGAGCTCGTCTGCGCGCAAACCAGGTGCTGATGGCGCCACCGTCGGTTGGGTCGGCCGAGGGCGCCTACTGCTTCCAGGGATTGACAAGGCGGATGCCGAGAGCGTCGAAGTGGCGCACGTTGCGCGTGGCGAGAGTCGCCTTGCGAGCGCTCGCGATACCAGCGATCTGAACGTCGCGAATCTCCACAGTGCGGCCGGCACGCTGCCGTGATGCTGCGATCGTGCCAGCGGCTTCAGCGGCTGTGCGGTCAAAGAGCTGCACGCGGCCGTCGAGATCCTCGACCAGCAGCCTGTCGAACTCCTGCTCCAGCTGGCTGCGACGACGGCCCTGCGCAAGCAGCTCCAATCCCATCCGCACCTCGAAGACAGCAATAGAGGTCATCCAGATCGACTCCGAGGGCTGCTCGTCCAACCACGCCACCACGGTCCGGTCTGGCTCACGCTGCATCAACGCCGAGAGCACGTTCGTGTCCAGCAAGATCACAGAACACTCCGATCCAGGCGCTCGCTGCAGCTAGACGATCGCGCTTACTGCAGTTCGGCGGGACGCGCCGCTTGCCCGCGCAGTTCGGGGAGCTCTGTCTCGAGTCCGACGCCCGTGAAGCGCGCAGCGATCTGCGAGCCCAGCCTGGCGCGGGCATGCTCACCGCTCTGCACTGCGCTGCGCAAGATCTCGCGTGCCTCCTGCTCGGTGCTGTGACCATGCTGACGTGCGCGACGCTGCAGAGCCGCCTTCACGTCGTCGTCGAGTCGTCTGATCAAGATCTGCGCCACGACAAAAACGATAGCACGCTATCACTATATGTTCGCGTCGCTTCTACCCTGCGGCCGAGACGACAGGACGCGTAAGCGCTCGCACGAAATCCTCCAGCTGCCCGGTGGTCCAGCACTCGAACGCCGTGCAGTACTCCTCATAGGCTGCGATTACCGAGTCGCCGTAGTTCCAGTACAAGCGTGGCTCGGGGTTCAGCCAGAACGTGCGGCCGGCGCGCGAGGCGATCTGCGCGAACACGTCCGCGCGCGGGTCGCGCCCGTTGGTGCGCGCGTCGCCGAGCACGATCACGGTCGCGCGCGGATGTAGGTCGTCTTCTACCTGCGTCAAGAACTCCGACCACACGCGCCCGTAGTCGGTGTAGCCGGAGATGTCGGCCACGCCGGCGTCGCCGGAGATGCGTTCGCTGACGGCTTTGAAGTTGCGCTCGTGCTCGAAGATGTCGGTGACCTCGGAGATGCGCTCGATGAACACGAACGAGCGCATCTTGCGGAACGTGTCGTGCAGCGCGTGCAGCACCGACAGGAAGAACACCGACGCTGAGGTGACGCTCGTGGAGACGTCGCACAGGACGTAGATCTCAGGGCGTTTGGGCCGGCGCGGGCGGTACTTGAGCACTACCGGCACGCCGCCCGTCTGCAGCGACGCGCGCATCGTGCGCCGCACGTCTACGTGTGCGTGGCGGCGGTGGCCACGGTTCTGCATGCCCTGCGTCGCCAGGCGCCGGCGCAGCTGCGCGACCACGCGGTGCACCGCCGCGAGGTCCGCCAGCGGGCCCGACGGCAGCGCGCGGTCCAGCTCCCCCAGCGGCCGCGCCGGCGGCAGGCTGCCCGTGCGCTCGATCTGCGCGCGCTCGAGCTCGCGGCGCAGCAGCGCCTCGAAGCGGCGCAGCGCCTCGCGCGGCAGGCCGTCGTGGCGCGGGTCAGCTGCCGGCAGCTCCGGCTGCGGCTCCGCGCGCAGGCCGAGCGCACGGCGGATGCGCTGCACGTCCACGCCGATCACGCCAGAGCCCTCCTGGCGGCGCGCGAACGCCGCGATCGCCATCCGCGCGAGGTCGCGCATCGCGCCCTCTGAGCCGTCGCGCAGTGCCGCCGCGATCTGCGCGCGCAGCTCCTCCAGCTGATCCTCGCTCAGCTCCTCGAGCGCGACGTGATCGCCCTCGCGCACGCCCTCGCGCGCCGCGGCCAGCTCCACGGCGCGGAAGAAGAAGCGGTCGAACACCAGCTCGAACACGCGCCGGTCCTCCTGGCTCTTGGCGAGCGTCGCGGCGAGCGCCTCGCGGAAGTCCTGCTGCGAGGTCCAGCTGATCTCGCGCAGCACCTCGAACGCGTCGAGCAGCTCCGAGGTGCCGACCTTCACGCCTTCGCGGCGCAGCTCCTCGCCCAGCTCCAGAATGCGTGCGGGCAGGCCGTCCGGCCCGTGCCCGCCAGCGAGCGCGCGGCGGTCCGGCGAGACGGCGCTCGATGCGGGCTCGCCGGGCTCAGGCGACATCGGCGGGCGCCGCCAGCTTCAGCCCCACACGGTCCGCCACCACGTCCATGTCGGTGCGGTGCTTGACGATCACCGACATCGTCTCCCTGAACGTGTCCGCGTCGATGTCCTTGACACCGAGCAGCAGCAGCGCGCGCGCCCAGTCGATCGACTCGGCGATCGACGGCGGCTTCTTCAAATCCAGCGCGCGGACCATGCCGATCACCTCGACCAGCCGCCGCGCGACCGTCTCGGACAGGTCGGGCGCGTGCAGGCGCACGATCTCGAGCTCGTGCTCGAGCTCGGGGTAGTCGAGCCACAGGTACAGGCAACGGCGCTTCAGCGCCTCGGTCAGCTCGCGCGAGTTGTTCGACGTCAGCAGCACGACCGGGTGTGTGCGCGACTCCACGCGCCCGAGCTCCGGGATCGAGATCTGGAAGTCCGACAGCACCTCCAGCAACATCGCCTCGAACTCCTGGTCGGTCTTGTCGATCTCGTCGATCAGCAGCACCACCGGCTGCTCGGAGGCGATCGCCGTCATCAGCGGCCGCGACAGCAGGAACTCCTCGCCGAAGATGTCCTCCTGCACCGCGTCCCAGCCGGTGTCGGAGGCCTCGGCCTGGATCCGCAGCAGCTGCTTGCGGTAGTTCCACTCGTACAGCGCCTTCGCCTCGTCGAGGCCCTCGTAGCACTGCAGCCGCACCAGCTCGCGGCCGAGGTAGGAAGCGAGCGCCTTCGCGAGCTCGGTCTTGCCGACGCCCGCCGGGCCCTCCACGAGCACCGGCTTGCCCAGCCGTGTCGCCAAGAACGACACCAGCGCCGTCGACTCGCCGGGCAGGTAGCCGACCTCCCGCAGGCCCGCAGCTACGTCTGCGACTGAGGCGGGCGCGGAGGACGGAGAGGCGGACATCGTCTGCGCAATGATAGGCGGCGGTCACCGTTCGGCCGGTGCCGGGCGGCGAGCAAGGCCCGCTACGGCGCCGTCGCGGCGCTGCCGGTCTTCGGCTTGACGAGCACGAGCTGCCCGCCGGGCAGCTGGTAGACCTGTCCGACGGCGCGACCCTGGCCGGAGGCGGATTGATGCGCGGACGGGGTGGTGAGCGTCTGTTCGGTCGTGCTGGTCTTCGGTGGGGTCTTGTGGCTCTGCTTCTGGCTGCCCAACGACAGTCCCGCGATCAGGAATGCAACCGCGAGCACGAGCCCCAGGTCGAACATGTTGACGAGCCCGTCGAGCGGATCGCCGGCGTCGGAGTCCAGCTGCCCGTGGCGTCCGAGCCCGACGCGGCTCACGTGGCGTGCTCCCCGACGGCGGCTGCGACACGATGGTGCGGCGGCGCTTGTGGCTCACGCGCGGCGACGGCGCGCTCGAGCGCGGCGAGATCCTCCGTGTAGACGCGCGTGCGCACGAGCGTCAGCGTGAACGCGCCGGTGCCGACGAGGATGCCGATGACGGTTGCCGCGAACGCGACCTTCAGGTCGCCGGCGAGCTGCGTGTAGTTGCCGTTGCCGAGCGCCGCGAGCCCGGGGGCGAGCGGGATCAGCGTGCCCATCAGCCCGACCGCGGGGCCGGCCCGCACGAGCACGCGCGTGCGGTCCAGGCGCCGCTGGATCTGTAGCTCGTAGCTGGCGAGGGCATTCTCGACGGCGTCGCGTCCACCGGAGTGGACCGCTTCGGCAAGGCCGAGCACGGCGCGCTCGGCGAGCGGGCCGGGCGCCCAGCGCGCCAGCGTGTTGGCGCTCGCCGAGTCGGCCATCGCGCGCGAGGCGATCTGTTCCAGCGACGGCGCACCGGGGCGGACCCTGCGCCAGGCCTCCATCAGGATGCGCCCGAGCTCGAACGCGAGCGTCACGAGCAGCAGCAGCGCGAGCACGTGCACCGGCTGCTTGAGCGCTTCCGAGATCCCGGAGAGCGCCTGGCTGACGCGGTCGGCGGCGAGCGGAAGCGAGCTGGATGAGATGGTCGTGTGCACGGTGATCGCTGACATGGGCATGGACCGCTAGGCGCTGGGCACGAGCGTCCCCTGCAGATGCCAGTAGCCGGTGAAGCCGTTGAACGGCCCGCCGACGATCAGGCTGTACCAGATGATCTGGTAGGCCTTGGTCTTGGGGTCGTAGGTGCCGACCACCGGCTTGGTCGGTCCGGGGAACGGTTCGGCGCCGGGCTTCGGCGCGCCCTGGTTGAAGTAGATGCTGTTCCACTCCGCCGTCCACGAGCTGAAGTTGCCCGTCACCCGATCGCCGGTGACGCTGAGGCTCGGCACGACGTCCGCTTGGCCGCTCTGGGCATCCGTGGGGGCGGTGGAGATGCTGAAGTCGATCCCGGCGAACTCCATCGGCTTGACGATGCTGCTTGCGAGCGCGAAGCCGTCGCTGGCGAACGCGGGCGTGGGCGGCGGCTGGAAGGAGCCGAGTCGCAGGCCGCGCTGGCTGCCGGGAATGAACAGCGTGTACGTTTTGTCCTTGGCCTTGGAGTTGGGGTTGTGGAAGTACTTGTCGGTGGCGCCGGGGAGCAGCATGCGGAAGTAGGAGCCGGTGTAGTGCGCGGCTTTGCCGTGCCCCGTGGGCACGTACTTGCCGGGGGCGATCGCCAGCGTGCCGCTGAGCGGCGTGGCAGCCGCGGCCGATCCCGCCTCGAAGGCAAGCGCGGCGACGCACAGGGCTGCGAGGAGGGCGAGCACGCGGAGCTGTGCCGGGAGTCGCCGGCGATGAGTCAGAGGGGGGACGACGCTCGTTGCGGGCATGGCGCTCCTTGGTGTGGGTGTCTGGTTGAAGTTCATGCGGCTTGCGTCTCGCGGTGCGGCTCGGCTTTGGCTGGCATGTGTGGCTCTACTGCCCGCAGGCGCCGGCTGCTTGGCATGCGCGTGCGGGAGACGCTCAGCAGGACCAGTGCGAGGACGAGCACGCCCGCGATCAGGAACAGCCACGGGAACACGCCGAACGCGGGCAGCGCGGCAACGGCCTGGTAGTTGGCGACGTTGTCGCTCATGACGCCGATCATCGGCGTGAGGTTCTGCAGGATTCCGATCCAGCTTCCTTCGAGCTTCGCGACGGCCGGCAGCGCTTTGTCGATGTGGGCGGCGCTCAGCCCGTGTTCTTCGAGCGCCGGCACGAGTTCGCCGCTGAGCGCTCCCTCGCCGGTGGTGATCGTTGCGAAGTCGTTCTGGACCTTCGTGACGAGCGCGCGCGTCTCGACGTTGCGGAACGCGCTGACCATCGCCGCGCCCTTGGGCGCGCGCGTCCACATCTGGAAGGCCAGCGGGGCGATGATCAGCGCGACCGCGAGCGCGACGAATGTCCAACGCAGCGTCCGCCAGGCGCCGGGCGCCGCCAGCGCGGCAGCGGCGAGCAGCACCAGGATCGCGCCGGGGACGATGAAGAACCAGGGGAACAGCGTGAACCTCGGCAACGCCGCGACGGCTTCGTAGTTGCCGCGGTTGCCCTGGATCGTGCCGAGCAGGCGCGTCAGGGTCTCGTGCGTTTGCGGCCACTGCTGCTCGAACTGGATGAGCTCAGGGTCGCTCGCGCCGAACTGCCGCCGCGCCGTCGCGGAGCCGGCGTGCGGGGAGAGCAGCGAAGGTCCCTTGGCGGCGGCCTCGGTGAAGCCTTCGTCGAGCTGGCGGACGTCGAGGTCGTAGCTGGCAAGGCGTGCCGGGCGCATGTAGGGCGCGAACGCCGCGATCATGCGCGCGCCCTTGGGCGCGCGCTGGAACATCCCGGTTGCGAACGGGAACACGATCAGCGTCGCGCCGATGAGCAGCACGGCGGCCGGCGCCGCGGCGCCGCGCGAGCGCGCGCCGGCCAGGAAGCGAGCGGCTGTCGCGACGCTTACCGCGGCCAGCGAACGCCCGTCGTGGCGGGGCCTGCGCGAGTCCAGGTAGCCGCCGAAGAGCGCGGATACGAGCAGCAGCGCGGCGAGCAGCAGCGTGGCCTTGGCGGCGGCGCTCAGCCCGCCGGCGCTCTGTCCGGCGACGCTGACCAGTTTCGCCGGCTTGGCGTCGCCGACGACTTCGCCGCTGACCGAGGCGCCACCGGCCGGCGCTGCGCCGGACTGCTTGGCGGCGGCCTTCGTCTTCTTGGCGCCGGCGGGCGCCTTTGCCCCGGCGTGGTGCGATTTGGCCTTGCTCGCGGCCTTGGTACTCGCGGCGACCGTCGCCTGCTTGAAGGCGCCCTTGTCGCTGCCGGTGTCGGTGGAGCCGCTGACGCCCTGTGCGGCGCTGCCCGAGCTGACGTGATTGGAGTGCGGGGACTTGCCCGAGGCACCCTTCACCGGCGGGCCGGAGGTCAGGCGCGCGACGCTCGCGAGCGGGAAGGTGATGCCGTCGAACGCGGTGAACGCCTCGGCGGTTTCGGTCACCGACGGCGGGATCTGGCTGTAGAGCGAGCCATCCGAGGTCAAGCCGCCGGTGCCCTGCTGCTGGTACTGGGTCAGCCCTTCGAGGACCGACTTGCCGGTGGGTGTTCTCAGCGTCGGCAGCCCGAGCGCCTGCAGCGCCTGGATCGTGAACGCGGTCGCGGTGACCGAGCCGCTGGCGATCGCCTGGTCGGTGCGGATCGAGGCCGCGATCGAGCCGTCGTTGCCCTGCGCCTGGTGCAAATAGGCGACCCCGTTGCGGACCGCCGGGCTGTCGGCGCTGGCGACCCCGGAGGCGGCGAGCGCCTGCAGCACGAGCGCCGTGGAGGCGCTGTCGGACAGCCCTTCGCTGCCCCAGCCGCCGTCGGACAGCGGCGAGGCGAGCAGCACCTGCGCCGCCGCGGTAGCGGCCTGGTGCGCGGCGGTCGTGTTCACGGCCAGCAAGCCGAGGATCGCGAGGGCCGCTCCGGCTGGGTCCTGGCGCGTCGCGGATTCGCTCAGGCGATCCTCGAGCTTGGCAGCCGGGCTGCCATAGGAGGAGGAGCCCTGCGCGGAGCTCTGCACGATCGCCAGCAGGCCGAGCTCCGACAGCGACGTGTACGCCGAGCTGTGCGAGGCGAGGTATTCGTCGAGGCTCGTGCCACCCTTGACCCACTCGTCGCCCGGGTTCTTGCCCGCGGCCAGCAGCGCGGCTGCGGCCCACAGGCTCGCTTCCGCGCTTGAGCTCTGGCCGCGCTTGGCCCCGAAGCCGCCGTCCTTGTTCTGGGCTCCCTCGATGAAGCCGGCGGCTGCCGATGCGTTGCCCGAGGCTTGCGCCGTCGCGGCCAGACTCCAGGCCGAGGCGAGCGCCAGCAGGCACGCGACGAGCGTTCGCACGAGCCGCCGCGGGGCGCACCGTGTTGGTGGGGGATCCGTGTGCTGCATGCGCGGATACCGTGGGTGCGCGACTCGGGCCATCACCAGCAGCTTATCGAGATCCAGATAAAGTCGACTGACTTAGTAGAGTTGTTTTTCGATAGGGGCATGGGCATGCACTCTCCCGAGTAGGAGTGGCGGACCCGGAGTCACCCATGGAGGGCCCCCGGGTCCGCCACCGTCGTGCGGCTGCTAGAGCACCCGCAGCTGCACGGTCCGTGTGACGGTCTTGCCGTTGAGCTTCAGCGCGACCTCGACCCGGTAGGTGCCGGGCCGGGCTCTCGCGCCGATCCGCAGCCGCAGCGTGACCGTGCGGCTGTCGCCCGGGGCGAGCGAGGCCACGACGGCCGACCTGCCGCCGGCGACGTCGAGCGCTCGTGGCACCGTTGCCGAGAGAATCGTCGCAGGGAGCTCGCCGGCCGTGCCATTGCCCACGCCAAAGTTCAGCGTCGCGACGCGACCGGGCTTGACCGACGCCTTCGCCGCGGCGGCCGCGAAGACAACTACGCCGTTCTTGCCAGGGGGGCCGATGGGACCGATGGGGCCGGTGGAACCCGCGGGGCCGGTGGCGCCGGTCGAACCCGTGGGGCCGGCGGGGCCGGCGGGGCCGGTTTCACCGGCTGGTCCCGACGCGTTGGCGGGCGGTTCGCTGCCGTAGCCCGCGAGCTCGACGTCCGCGGTTTCGCCTTCGCCTTCGACCACCAGCGTCGCGAGCCGTTCGCCGAGCCCCAACGGGATGAAGCGTATGTACACGTCTAGATTGCCGAGCGTGAGCGGAAGCGGCTCGTAGTTACCGGCGCCGGCGCCGGTGTTGTTGAAGCCGACGAGTTCGAAGTCCCCGGCGTCTGGCCCGGTGATCCTCACTCCCGACACGGTTGTCGGCTCACCGACGCTTTCTACTGCGTCGATACCAACGGGCGAGCTGAAGCTGCCAAGCACATGTGAGTAGAACGGCACGCTGGGGTGCACGGGCTGCAGCACCGGAGTGTCGGCCGCGATCTCCGCCAGGCCTGTCGAGCCAACCCCGAGCCACGACACGCCCTGGAGGCGCCCGAAACGCTGGGGGGTTTCGCTGCCCGGTTCCGCTCCCCAGGAGAGCACGGGCTCGGTGACGCCTTCGTAGCTTGCGGTGATCGCGTAGGTGGTGTTGAAGATCGCGCTGATCCGCGTTAGGGGAGGGTAGCTCTCCGACGGCGCGGTGGGAGTGTCCGCGTTAGCGCCTCCGTCACCGAGCCCGAGCTGACCGTGTGCGTTATTGCCCCACGCCTCGAAGCTGCCGTTGCTGTAGAGGGCGTAGCTCGATTTTTTGCCGGCGCTGATCGCGGTCACGCTCGGCGCTCCCTGGGCAGGTGGCGCTATCACTTCAACGGGCGTTTCAACCGGTTCTCCTTCTTCCCCGTTGCCGACCTGTCCGGATTCATTTTCGCCCCAGGCCCAGACGCTGCCGTCTTCCATCAGTACCAAGCCCTGTCCCAAGCCGGCGGCGATCGCAGTCCCCTTCTTGCCGGCAGGAAAAATTACCTGAGTTGGTGTTGCGCCCGCGGTCCAGGACCAGACGCTGCCGTTGGCCTCAAGCGCGAGCGAAAACGAGTAGCCGTCAGCGATCGCGGTAACGTCGCTGAGCCCCGCGATCGGAGCTGGTGTCGGCTGGCCTGGGCCAATACCCAGCACTGTTCCGTTAGCCTGCAAGATCAGTGTTTCAGTAGAGGTGGCGCCAGTGGAGCCCGCGGCGACCGCTGTGGCGCCTGCCGTGCCCGGGATCAACGCGAAGGGGGCGTTCGTCGCTTCGCCACCGAATCCGAGATAGCCGCTTCCGGCGCTGAACACACCACTCGGCGTGAGCACGAACGCGCTGCCGTAGGTGTACTCGGAACGACCGAGGGCGGCGGCGGTCGCTCCTTCGGGCACGAAAAGGGGAGTGGGGCCTACAGTGAACTCACCTCCAAGGCCGAGCGTGTCGGTGGGCCCCCAGCCCTCGACGATGGTCGCAGCGTTGGCGCTGGTGGCGGCAAGCAGCACGAGCGCGCAGGTCAAGGTGCCGAGCAGTCCCCATCCCGTTCCATGGCGGAGTCGGAATCGTCTTGGGCGGAGCCGGGACGTTGAGCGCATATGCGGGTTCTCCTGGTGTTGGTGGCTGGTGATTGGGATTGAGAGCATTGGCTACGAACAGTCGTCCCTCGCTGGGAGGCCCGTTGCTAGCGGCCACGGGCCGTGGGACACCCACGGCCCGTGGCCTGACATTGTGGTGACGATGACTGGCGTCACCTCATTGAGTTACTACGGGGTGTACGTACCTACCCAGTGGAATTGTGCGTTGTATAATGAGAATCCAGGTTCTAATAGGGCTGTCACCCAGGTGAGTAAGATGGTGGCAGGTTCGGAGGCCGATAACGCGTTACCGGTGATCGTCCCTGAGAGCGGTACGACGATGTCACCACCTGCCGTGCCGAAGTCGGTCCCGACTCTGTATAAGCTTCCTGCGTACTGGATGTCCAGTCCTAACAGATTTCCGCCTAAGAGGCCGCGTGTACCTGATTCGTTGTCTTTCCCGGAGAATGAGAGTAATGGGTCGGAGCCGGGTAAAGTGAGTGCGGAGAATAAGTCTATTGGTTCGGTTCCGCCGAAGTACGTTAGCGGCCCGAAGATTCCGCCCGAAGGCTGAGCGGTTCCAAATAACAGCCCCTCCGCCCCGCTGCCGTTGATTAGTGTTAAGGCGTGGTTTAATGCGGTGGAGGCGGGGTTTATGAACGGAGCACCGTTCACCTTGTCGTACAGCTCGACCCACGAGCCGGAGGTGGGCGGTGAGCCAGTGGTGCTGCCATTCGTCAGCTGCAGCTTGCCTGTTCTGATCGTGAAATCCGCGCCCGCCGTGGCTACAAAGGCCGTAAGGCCGATGGCTGCGAGCATCACGGTCACTGCCGCCAAGATGGACCGTCGTTGGGTGCGTAAGAAACGTTCGCGTTTCATGGTTGTTCCTCTTTCGCGAGGTTGATTGATGTATGCGTGCACGAGATCTGCGCGTGCACTGTCTTTCCTCGTCACATGCCAGATTCGGCATGTGACAAAGCTCTGTGTCGGCGAGATGCCCCATCACGCCTCCGGTACGAACGTGCCTTCGAGGTGCCATTCGCCGACCTGGCCGTTGAACGGGCCGCCGACGATCAGGCTCGTCCAGGTCAGAACGTAGTGTCCCGTCGCCGCGTCATAGCTACCGCTCGGCAGGTTGGTCGGTTCCCCGTCCGACGTCGTGGGGACTGTCCCGTTGGCCTTGGGGGCGCCCTGATTGAAGGAAAGGCCATTCCACTGCGCCACCCAGGCGGTGGTCTGGCCCGAAAGCTTGCCATTTGTGTCGACGATCACCGGCAGCGGGTCCGACAGGTCTTCTTGGAGATCGATCGGTGTCGTGGTGATGCTGAAGCCGGTTCCCTCGAAGCTCTGAGGCTGCATGATCTCGTCAGACAAGCCACCAGCGGCTGGCGGTTCCTGGTAGGCGTAGGTCTCGAGGCCACCGTCGGTGCCGGGTGAAAGTGGCGTGTATTCCTGGTCCCGCAGAGGCGAGTAGTCGTTGATGATGCCCCTCATTCGAAAGTAAGTGCCGCTGAGCACGCCACTGAGATGTTCAACGCCCTGTTCGAGATCGAAGGTCCCGTTCAGGCGGGTGCCCTGCGTCGAGGGGGAGCCTGGATTCGAGGGGGAGCCAGGATTTGAGGGCGAGCTGGGATTCGAGGGCGAGCCGGGAGTGCCCGCTCCCGTCGTCGATCCTGCGGACGAACCTGCGCCCGCGCTCGTGGACGCCGGCGCCGTGACGCTGATGGTCCTGACGAGCTTCTTGCCAGACGGCTTGCCGCTGATCTTCACGACTATGTCTAGGCCGAGCGCACCAGTGAAAGTGGTGCTGTGCTTGGCCGTGAAGGAGTCCCTACTAGTGAGCTTCGCGGTGAACGCCTCTGTCTTCGCTGTGGCGCCGGTGTCGCCGATGAGCGTCAGATAGACCTGCGTACGCTTGCGCTCGTTGGCGGTGTTGCTCGGCAGGCTCACGCGCCCGGAGACCGTGACCGTCGTGCCGTCGACCGCGATGTTGATGAGCTCGACCTTCGCTGCGCGTGCGCTGGCGGCGCGCGCCGGCAGGGCGGGGACCACGATCGAGAGTGCAAGCACGACTGCGCCGGCCGCGATCCGCGGCGACCGTGTCGAAGCTCTCGGGATGGGCGGGAATGGGCGCAACACTGGAAACATTCGGACTTCCTTGGTTGGGGTCGTTGCCGTGAACGGGCGAAGCGCGGTGCGGGATTTGATGGAACTTGTCGATCTGGTGGTGCCGGGCGGAAAACAATAGCACAAAAAGCACCAGTTTTGTGCACAATGCTTTAGGGGTATTCCCATGGCCCGAATCGAAGGTCCGAGGGGGCGACCGCGCAACGACCGCCAGCCCTCACGCGGCGCGCGAGGGCTGGCAGAAGGCCGTCGTGTGTCCTACTGCTGCGTCGCTACGACGGTACGTAGGTTCCCTGCAGCTGCCACTGCGCGGTGAACGCGTCGAACGGATTGCCCGGGGGATTGATGATCGGCACGCTCCAGTCCAGCGTGATCGTGCCGCCGAGGCTCTTGTTCTTGGGGTTCGCCCAGGTGAGCGAGCCGGTGAGGTTGCCGCTGTCGATGTTGGGTGTAGAGCCCGGCGTGTCGAAGGAGCCGCCGCCGTAGGCGATCGTCCAGCCGGTCAGGTCGGCAGAGGTGACAGCCACCGTCGGTCCTTTGCCGCCGGCGACCTTGATCACGATGCCCTTCTTGCCGGCCTTGGCCTTTTTGCCGCTCTGGGTCACGTAGGCGCTGAAGTTGACGCCCGCGAACGGCTCCGGGGTGAGGATCGTGCTCGTCAGCGAGTTGCCGCTGCCGTCGAACGCCGGGTCTGCGATGCCCTGCACGGGCAGGCCCAGATCGACTCCCTGTGTGCCGTTGACCAGCGGCGTGTAGTTCTGGTCCGCCGCGGGCGAGGACGGGTTGGTGAAGAACACCGACGGGTTGGCTGTCTCATACAGCTCGACCCACGAGCCAGCGTACGGCGTCGACCCGCTGGTCGCGCCTTTGGTGAGCTGGATCGAGCCCTTCAGTGTCGCGGCGCCGGCGGTGCTCGCGAATGCGACCAGCGCTGCGACGCTCACGATCAGCGCTAGTAGGGCCGTCCATCGCAGCGGTATGCGCTGTTTGATTGCGGTTGGGGTTGCATCCATTTGTGTGTCCCTTTCTCTGGCTGGCGTTTGGGGTTGCATTGGCGCGGCGAGGGCCGAGCCGCCAACGCACCGGCGATCGGGTCGCACGGTGCTGTGCTGCGTACGCTTTGCGGTGGCTGTCAGCTGGCCGGGACGAACTTGCCTTCCAGATGCCACGAGCCGAGGAAGCCGTTGAACGGGCCGCCCACGATCAGGCTCTTCCATTCGAGGACGTAGTCGCCCGTGGCCGGGTCATACGTGCCCGACACGGCCGTCGTGCCGCCCGGAGACGTGCCGTTGGGCTTGGGTGATCCCTGGTTGAACCACTGTCCGTTCCAGCCCACCGCCCAGGCGGTCGTCTGCCCGCTGAGCCGGCCGGCGTCGTCGACGATGTTCGGCAGTGGGTCCGTTTCGCCGGTCTGCGGGTCGCTTGCCTGATCGACGACGCTGAAGTTGAACCCGAAGAAGCTCTGCGGCTGCATGATCTCATCGGCGAGCGCGTTGCCGACTTCTTTGCCGTTGTTCTTTTCGGAGAACGCCGGGCTCGGCGCCGCCTGCCGGGCGAACGTCTGCAGGCCGCCGCTCGTGCCGGGTGACAGCGGCGTGTAGTCCTTGTTCGCCAGCGGCGAGTTTCCGTTTTGGAGCGGTTCGCGTTTGGCTTCGTCCGCGTCGAGCATCTCGAACCAGCTGCCGCCGATCGCGCCGCCGACATCTGTACCGGGCGCCAGCTCGAACGTGCCGTTCAGGTTCGACGGCTGGGATGGGCTTTCCGTGGGGGTTTTCGTCGGGTCTTCCGAGCTGGATGGGGGAGAGCTGCCGGAGGAGCCCGATTTGGAGGAGCCGGGCGATGAGCCCGATGTGGACGAGCCAGATTTCGAGGAGCCGGGGCTCGAGCCGCCCGACGCGCTCGCGGGACTGCCCGACTGCCCTGAGACCGCGATGTCGATGGTCTCGATGCGCTTCCTGCCGGCGATCCTGCCGTTGATCTTGACCAGCACGCCAAGGCCGAGCGCCCCGCTGAAGCTGGTGGTGTGCGTGACCGAGAACCGCTCCGCGCCGTCGAGCTTGGCGGTGAACGTCTCGCTCCGGGCGCTCGCGCCGAGGACGCTGACCAGCGACAGCCAGACGCGCGTCCGTCGTCGCTCCTGGGCGGTGTCGCGCGGTAGCCGCACCCGACCCGCGATCGTGATCGCGGAGCCGTCGACGGCCACCCGCGTGAGCGTGACCGTGGCGGCGCGAGCCGGAGCCCTTGTCGCTTGCGCCGGTGCCACCCACGCCGTGACCGATGCGATCGCGCTCATCAGCGACACGCTGCAGGCGAGCGCGCGACGCCGAGCGCCGGCTGCTCGTGGGGCGTTGCGGGCTTGGCGGAGTGGTGGGGGCATGGGCGCTTTTCTCTGGGCCGCGGGCTGTGCGTCGTTGCTGCCGGCGGGGCACATCGAGCTTGACCATCAACGCCATCCAGCGTTCTTGAAAAACAATAGTACAAATCCTACTGATTTTGTGCAGAATATGTTACGCTCACGTGCATGGGCCGTTACCCTTGTGTTTGTGGTTGAGCGTGGGCGGGGAGGCGGAATGGCCGGACGCAGACGCAAAGGAGACTCGCCGCGGGAGCTGCAGCTGCCGTCGGGCAGGCACGGTCTGACGCGCGGTTTCGTCGTCAACAACCAGCGTGAGCGGATCATGAACGCGCTGGTGGCGACCATCACCGCATACGGATACGGCGGCAGTTCCGTCGAGCGAATCGCCAGCAGGGCGGGTGTGTCGCGACGCACGTTCTATGAGCAGTTCGCCGGCCGCGAGGACGTATATCTGCAGACCTACGACGAGGCCGCCGCGCGACTGCTCGAGCGCTTGGCGGACGCATGGCAGCAGCCCACGGATGGCTCGGCGCGCCTGCGCCTGTTTCTGCAGACGCTGCTGGAGTGCATCGCCGCGGAGCCGACGCTGGCGCGCGTCTGCATCGTCGACGTCCTGTCGGTCGGCCCGCTTGCGCTCGAGCACCGCGAGCGGCAGATGAGCGAGTTCGCGACCCTGCTCGAGAGGGGTGCGCTGGAGCACAACGGCGCGCCGGCGCCGCCGCTGGCGACCGACGGGCTCGCGGCCGCGATCTTCGACGTGATCTACAAGCGCGTCGCGGCTGGTGAGGCGGAGGAGTTGCCCGGGCTGCTCGACGACCTGCACAGCTTCTGCCTGCTGCTATTCCAATACACCCCGGTGGCTGAGCCGCGATAGCCGTGAGCCGCTCTGCCCACCCCGATCCGAGCACCCTGGCCGCCTACCAGCGCTCGCTCGATCGCGTGTTCGAGCGAAGTCGCGAGCTGATGGCCACCGCGCCGACGTGGCAGGCGTGCCTCTACCACTCGCTGCGTGCCTGCTACACCGAGATGCGCACCCATCCGGACGCGCTACGTCTGCACTTCATCGCCACCGCGTCCGACTCGTCGGTGCAACGAGTTCGCGGCCGTCACCGCGACCGGCTGTTGGCGCTCCTGCACGACACGCGCGCCGACGCTCCACCGCCGGTGCACGCCGAGCTGCTGCTCAGCATGATCCATGCTGCGATGCGCGAGCAGATCGTCTGCCGTGAGGCGCCGCCTGATCTGGACGTGGCGGAGCACACGTTCGCGACGTTGCTGTTCCAGTACGACGTGCCCCCCCAGGCGCACGCGTGCTGAGGCGTTGCGCCGGCGCTTGGTCGCGGCCGCCGCGAGCAAACTTGGCGCTGGCCGATTAGCTCGACGGCGAGCTGGCCGCGGGCGGCGTGCGTGGTGCCCAGATGTCGTTGCAGCTCTCGCACACCTCCGCCGGGATCACGCCGGCGCGCATCAACAGCGCGAACGCTCGACAGCCAAGGCAGATACCAAAAGCCGACTCCAGGATGGCGGCCACCACGAGCGCGCCGAGGACGACATAGGCGGCGGTGTCGAGGGCGAACACGTAGAACAGCAAGGCGGCCGTCAGCGAGAACGTCAGGCCGATCGACTGTGCGAAGCGCTTGGGCGGGCCAGCTACGAGGCGCGGTCCCCAGGGAAGTCGCGGGACGATCACGCGGTTGGCCAGCAGGGCAAGCGGACTGAGCCGTGGTCCCGCCATGACCCGCAGCAAGAAGCCCAGGGCCAGCACGATCGACAGCCACGGCAGCTGCAGCGCGAGCGCAAGCGCTCCGAGCAGCACAACGCCGCTCGCGACCACGCGTGCGGTGACCTCGTTCACGGGGTTGGGGAAGGCGAGAAGGGAGCTCATCTGGCGGTCCTTTGAGGGTATCTAGGGCGGGGCGGCTGCTTGAAAAACATTAGCACAAAATCAGTAGACTTAGTTTACAATGGACTACTGTACAGCTAGGAAAGGAAGCCGGCCATGAGCAGTCACGCAAGGAAGCCCCCGGTTGTGGCGATCGTCGGTGGTGGGTGCGCCGGTACGCTGGTCGCGTCGAACCTCCTACGCCGCTTCGGCGGGCCCCTGCGCGTCGTGATGGTCGAGCGCAGTGGGCGCTTCGGGCCGGGCGTGGCGTACGCCACCCAGGACCCACGGCATCTGCTCAACGTGCCAGCGGAGAAGATGAGCGCGTTCCGCGACGCGCCATCGCATTTCCTCGAGTGGGTGGCCGCGCGGCTCGGCGACATCGGCAGCGCGAGCTATCTGTCGCGTGGCCTCTACGGCGAATACCTGCAGGGCGTGCTCGATGACAGCCGTGCTCGTGCGCTGCCGCAACGGACGCTGGAGCTGGTGGCGGGGGAGGTGCTCGGCGCGTCGCGCACGCGTACGGGTATCGAGTTGCGGCTCACCGACGCTGCTCGGATCGCATGCGACCGGGTCGTGCTGGCCACGGGTGCACCGAGCGTCGCCGGGATGGCGCAGCTGCCTCGTGACCCGCGCGTGGTCTGCGATCCGTGGGCTGCCGGTGCGCTCGATTCCGGCAAATCGACGGGGGTTACGCTCGTGCTTGGCATGGGGCTGAGCGGCGTTGATGCGGTGCTGTCGCTCAGCTCCGGGCCTGGCCGGGTGCTGGCGATCTCCCGCAGCGGGCAGCTTCCGCACGTCCATCTTCCGGGCCTGCGCGCGCCCGCGCCGCCGCCGGCGCTACCAAGCGGCCAGATCTCGTTGGCGGTGCTCGAGCGCAGGCTCACAGAGCACGTCAGCAGCATGCAGGCCGCTGGCTATGACTGGCGCGATGCGATCGACGGCCTGCGGGGCGTGACGCCACAGCTGTGGGCCTCGCTTGGGCTCGGGGAGCGCAGACGCTTCCTGCGTGAGCGACGTCGGGCATGGGATGCCCGTCGGCATCGGATGGCGCCGGCGGTCGGCGCTCGTCTGCACGAGCTGCTGACGAGCGCGCAGCTGCGATGTTTGACCGGGCAGGTATTGGCGGCGCGCTCGACGGGCGCCGGCGTCGAGGTGGATGTCGCGACCAGCCGCTCTGGGGGCGTGCGCAGGCTTACGTGCCAGCGAGTGGTGGTGTGTACCGGCGCGGGCATGGACGTCCGCCATTCGGGCCACCGCCTGCTCGACACGCTGCTCGCCGATGGTCTAGCGAGTCCAGACGCGCTTGCGCTTGGACTGAGGACCACCGCCGAGGGTGCGTTGCTGGACGCGCGCGGGGACGCCGACATGCGGGTGTTCACGCTCGGCGCACTGCGCCGAGGCGAGCTGTGGGAGACGACCGCGGTCGGTGAGATTCGATGTCAGGCGGAGCGTCTCGTCGGTGCGCTCGAACGGTCGCTGAGCTCCGAGGACCATTTTGCGTCGAGCGCGGCCGGCGCCGATCTCCGGCAAGTGAGCGCTCTGGCCTAGCCCGAGCGACCCGGCGGATCCTCGAAGGACAGCTGCTCGCCTTCCGGTGCGGACGCGCCTGGCGCTGGCGGATAGGGCGGGCGCCCGTCGCGCTTGCCGGCGGCCGCAGGCGCGGCGCTGGCCGGGAGTGCTGGCGCGGACGTGACAACTGTGGCGGCCTGATCGGAGCCGCGAGCCCCAGCTTTGGCTGTGATGACGGTGGTCTGCAGGTCGGGGCTGGGGTCGCGCTCGCGTGGCGCGCGCGGCTCTGCGTCGGTGCGCGGTCGCGGCACGTGCGCGGGTACGGGCGAACGCGGAGGCGCGGGGTCCCAGATCGAGTCGGGGTCGACGGCGCCGCGGCCGCGGCTGTGGCCGCGCGCGCGCCGCCGCCGCGCCGGCGCGGCGGGTCGTTCCAGCGCGCGCATGCGCGCGCCCGCGTACGCGACGCCGAGCGCGAGCAGCAGGGCGATGAAGATTCCCCACTCGACCCCGACGGTGGCGGTGATGCGTTCGTTGCCCTGCAGGCCCGGCTTGTCGAGCAGCCGATAGAAGATCAGCAGCGCCGCCCAGCCACCGGCGACCATCACGACCGCGCCGTCGCCGCCGGGCAGTTGGAAGTCGCGCCGCTCGGCGCGGCCGAACAGCATCGCTAGCACCGCGGCGCTGACGAGCAGCACGGCGGCCTCGACGAACGAGAACGCCTGGAAGGCGCTGAGGCTCGTCTGGGTGGCCTTGGCCGCGTCGCGCACCACCAGCGTGTCGGTCTTGCTGTACCAGGGCAGGAACATCGTCGCGAACAGGCCGAGCGACGCGGCCGCCGCGAGCCGCTGCTCGGGCGCGAGCGCGCGCCATGCTTGCAGGAGCCGCGTCATCGCCGCGCGTGCCGCGGCCGGGTCGCGTGGGCGGAGGTCACTCACGCCTAGTCTAGGCGCGGTGGGTGCGGCTAATGGCGCCGGACGACGACCGTGCCGCCGGCGTTGGTGATGTTGCCGGCGAGGTCGGTCGCGGTCAGCTCGACCGTAAAGGTCCCGCCCTTGGCCGGCGTGATCCACAGCAGTTTTGGCTTGCCGCGTTCGACCTCGGCGGCGTTCGTCCACACGACCTTGGCGCCCTGGCGCACGGTCATGCTCACGGTCGCGATCTTCGACAGCGACAGCTGTACGCCGGCACGCGCTCCCGCGGGCAGTGTTTTCGACAGCAGCGCGATCGCCGGCGGCGTATGCAGATCGGCGGTGAAGTGCTGGGCGGTCGCGCAGTAGATCTGATCGCCGGCGATTGGCGTGGGCGCGGGCGTCGATGTCTGCGCGGTGCGCGCGCGCATGGAGCGTGCGGACGCGCCGGCGGTGGCGGAGGGCGCACCGCTGGCAGTGGCGGAGGCGGCGGCTGCGCTGCCGCCGGAGGTCGTCGTGGTCGTGCTCGACGGTGGTGTGGCCGTGCCGGAGGGCGCCGCTGGGTTGCTCGGCGCGGCCGGGGCGCTGGCCACGAGCGGCGGCCCCTTGCTGGTGCGTTCGCACAGGTGCTGGAGGAATTCGGTCAGCAGTTCGTGGTAGTTGAGGTCGGATTCGCCGAACTGGTCGTACA
This sequence comes from uncultured Solirubrobacteraceae bacterium, assembly GCA_963716535.1. Classification (GTDB taxonomy): domain Bacteria; phylum Actinomycetota; class Thermoleophilia; order Solirubrobacterales; family Solirubrobacteraceae; genus Palsa-744. The sequence goes on from OY970317.1 coordinate 49,514, forward strand.
TCGACCACGCGCCCGTGTCGTACAGCGGCGTGATCGCGCGGGCCTCGGCGTCGCCGGCTTCGAACAGCGACAGCCCGACGGGGTCCTTGGTGATCGACGTGTAGTCGTAGAGCCCGACGAGCGACTGGATGAAGCCGTTGAGGATTTTGTCGCTGGGCGCGTAGGTGTACTCGGCGTACATCGCGCCGACGGGCGTCGCGACGCGCACGCCCTGCGGCGGCGGCGTCTTGAAGATGCCCAGCGCCTGCTGCGCGGCGGTCAGGTAGGCGGCTTCTTTGAAGCGCGACCACGCGCGCGCGAGCACCTGCAGCGCGGTTCCCTGCGAGAGGCCGCTCGTCCACGGCGGCGCGCCGCCGTCGAAGTGGAACAGGTACTCCCACGCGATTCCGCCGGCGCGTTCGGTCGCGAGCGGGATCACTTCGCCGAGCAGCTGGCGCAGGCTGGCGTTTTCGTTGCCAGCGAGGTAGAAGCCGTTGGCCTCGCCGAACGTCGCCAGCCACTGGATCTCGATGCCCTGGCCGGGGTAGTGCTCCCAGACGATCTCGCTTTCGGGGAAGCTCACGCGCGCGTCGGCGCCGAGCAGCGGCTCGGTCGTCCACCACTGGCGGTTGCGTTCGAGCGTCAGGAACAGCGCCGGCAGCCGCGATGGGACGAACTCGCCGGCAGCGGCGATCGCCTGCACGTTGGCGAGCACCGCGCCCAGTTCTTCCTTGCGCGTGCCGCTGAGCTTGCCCAGAGAGCTTTTCGCGGCGACGTACGCCGAGTAGTCCTGGTGGTAGACGGCGGCGGTGATCGCGGCGCTGCGCAGCAGGCCGGCGAGCGCCGCGCTGACGGTCGGACCGCGGCTGGCGGCGACGTGGGCGCGCGGCTGCCTGCTGGCGGGGCCGAGAGCGGTTGCCGAGCCGGCGGCATGCGCGGAGCCGGCGGCTAGGGCGGAGGGTGATGTGGCGCCGCCGAGGGCGAGCAGGCTCAGGACGAGCGTCGCGAGACGCTTGACGCGCATCACGCCGATGCTACGCGCGAGCGCCACGATCGCTGCAGCGACGCTTGCAGCCAGCCGGCCCGATGGTTAGACACACGCCCAGTGAACACACGCGGGCGCACGGCAGTTGCGCTCAGGCGCGGGTCACTCCGGTTCGAGCTCCAGTTCCTCGACGCCGTCGAGCTCGTCGTCTTCCTCGTCCTTTTCGGCGTCGTCATCGTCGTCGTCGTCCACGTCATCGTCGAGCGACTCGGTGGCGCCGTGGGCTAGCTGGAAGCGCTCGATCAGGTCGTCGCGCTTGGGTTCGTCGAGCGGCGACTCCTCGGCGATCAGGACCCACTCGTCGCCGTCGAAGTCGTCGGCCTCGAAGATCTCGTGGTCGACCTCCGGAGAGTCGTCTACGACGATCATGATCTCGGTCTGCGGGTTGAAATAGGTGCCGGGGCGGAGCGTTATCTCATCGAGCTGGAAGCGGCGCGCGTTGGTCATGCTGGCGTTATACCCGACGGCACCACGGTTGTGTTGCGGCCGCCGTCACGGTTCCAGCTCGTCAAGCGTGCGCGTCAGCTCGGCGTCGATGTCGAGCGGCTCCAGGCCCTGGCGCAGGCGCCGTTCGTTGCGCGCCACGACGAGCTGGCGCACCTCGTCCACGAGACCGGCGTCGCGCGTGCGCGTCGAGCGCTCCGCGCCCAGCAGTCGCGCCAGCTCCGCGTCGACATCCAGCGCCGGCTGGCCGTTGCGCACGAGCCGTTCGCTGCGTGCGCCGAGCATCTGGCGGATCTCGCGCTCGCGCTCGGCCTGCGCGGCCGGCGACTCGCTCGCGAGCGAAGACTGTGGGCCGCTGTAGCCGCCGTCGCCCGCGTAGTCGCCTTCGCGCGAGATGCCGCCGGCGCCGATGTGGTCGTAGGCGCTGCCACGGGCGCCGCCGCGGGTGAGCAGAAACGCGAGCGACATCACCAGCGAGAACGCGATCGATCCGAACACGGCGAGGCTGAGCCCGTTTTCAATCAGGCCGAACATCGCGATCGAGGAGAGCTCGCGCACCGCCCTGTGATTCTTGCCGATCGGCGCTCGCTTCGCTACCCTTGGACGCCTGGTTGACTGACCAGTCAATCTAGCTTTGCGGGCGGGCGTTCTTGCAAGCGCGCCCGTACACCGTCAGCGAGCCAGTTCATCCCGTTAGGAGATCCGAGAATGGTCGATTTCACGCTCACCGATGAGCAGAAGAACCTGCGCGAGATGGCGCACGACTTCGCGGTCAAGGAGATACGCCCGGTCGCTTGGGAGTACGACAAGGACGGCACCTGGCCGGCGGACATCATCAAGAAGGCGTGGGAGGTCGGCTTGATGAACTCGCACATCTCCGAGGAGTACGGCGGCGCCGGCGCGAGCTACCTCGACGGCTGCCTGATCGAGGAAGAGCTGTCGTGGGGTTGCTCGGGCATCCAGACCTCGCTCGGCTGCAACGGTCTGGCGACCGCGCCGATCGCGCTGGGCGGCTCCGAGGAGACCAAGAGGAAGTACCTCGGGATGCTCACCGAAGCGCCGCTGCTGGCGTCGTTCTGCCTGACCGAGCCGGACGCCGGCTCGGACGTATCGGGCATGCGCACGACCGCCGTCAAGCAGGGCGACAAGTACGTGATCAACGGCTCCAAGTGCTTCATCACCAACGGCGGCTACGCCGACTACTACACGGTGTACGCGAAGACCGACAAGGACGCCGGCCACCGTGGCATCTCGGCGTTCGTGGTCGAGCGCGACTGGGGCGTGGTGGTCGACAAGAAGGAGGACAAGCTCGGCCAGCGCGCGTCGAACACCGCGACGATCTCGTTCAACGACGTCGAGGTCCCCACGGAGAACCTGCTGGGCGAGGAAAACAAGGGCTTCAAGCTGGCGATGATGACGCTCGACCGCACGCGCCCGGGTGTGGCCGCGATGGCGACGGGCATCGCGCGCGCGGCGTTTGAGTTCGCGACCGACTATTCCAAGGAACGCGTGCAGTTCGGCGTGCCGATCGCGATGCACCAGGCGATTCAGTTCATCATCGCCGACATGGCCACCGAGATCGAAGCCGCGCGCCTGCTGACGTGGAAGTCCGCGTTCATGCTCGACAACGGCGAACGCAACACGCTGGTGTCCTCCCACGCCAAGCGCTTCGCGGCCGACACCGCGATGAAGACCGCCACCGAAGCCGTGCAGGTGTACGGCGGCTACGGCTTCATCAAGGACTACCCCGTCGAGAAGCTGTTCCGCGACGCCAAGATCATGCAGCTGTACGAGGGCACCTCGCAGATCCAGCGCCTGGTGATCGCGCGCGAGACGATGCTGCCGCGGCGCGTCGAGGAGCCGACCGCGGTGCCGGCCTGATACGAAGCTGAGCGGGAGAAGCCGAATCGCAGGAAGCTGAGTCCCTGGGAAGCTGATGTTGTGGGCAATGCCGCATGCGGCATTGCCGGGAGGGCCGCATGCGGCCCTCCCTCGGACCGTGCATGCACGGTCCGGCCGGCGGCACATGTGCCGCCGGCACAGCCTCCGCGCGGTCGGCTCGAGCGCGCGCACGCGTCAACGGCGGCCCAGGTAACGCGCGCATCCCCTGAGCCGCCGCGGTCACGTGTTCACGCTGGCGCTACGGCGATACCGCGTCGACGCCCGTGAGGTCGATGTGGTTGCCGCCGAGGATCGAGGAGTCTTCGCCGGCGGCGGTGTTGCGTTCGCCGCCGCTCACCGACGCGGTGTTGCCGCTCGCGTTGTCTTGGTAGCCGCCGAGGACGGTCGAGTCCGACCCGGTGGCCTCGTTGCCGTTGCCTCCGACCACCACCGCGCCCTGTTCGTCCGTGGCGTTGCCTTCGCCGCCGATCACGGCTGAGAGGACGCTCGATGCGTGGTTGCCCTGACCACCGAGCACGTCCGCGAATGGCGCCGTGATCGAGTTTTCGCCGCCTCCGAGGATGCCCGCATAGCTGGTGAATTCCTGGGCGATTCCGAGCACGAGGTTGTGCGAGCCGGTCTGTTTGCCGGGATCCGAGTCGTAGCCGATCACGAGGTTGCCGGCGCCGTTCGTCGAGTTCGTCTGGCCCGCGCCGTTGACTATCTGGACGTTCACGCCGGAGAACTCGATCGTGGGTTTGCCACCGATGCCGCTCGCGTTGAATTTGATGTCGGGCAGAATCGCTTTCAGCTCCGCGAGTTCATTCGCAGACAGTCCGCTCTTGCCTTCGGGGCCTTCTTTGCCCGGCTGCCCTTCTTTACCTTCGAGCCCTTGTTTGCCTTCTTTGCCTTCCTTACCTTCGAGTCCCTGTTTGCCTTCCTTCCCTTCTTTGCCTTCCTTGCCGCCGCCGGACCCCTTTGCTTCGCTGGTGGCCACGAACGCGTAGTGCGGCGGACATTCGTCCTGGCTGTCCGGTGTGACGACCGCTTTGGAGGACGCAAGCGGCAGGCAGATGCCTTCTTCACCCGGTTCAGCGGCTTCGCCTTCCTTGCCGAGTTCGGCGAACTTGTAGCCGGGCTTGCAGGTTCCCTGGCTCGTGTCGGAGACGACCCGCGCGCCTGACTTTTCCGGTATGCACAGTTTCGCCGGTTTGGCGAACGCGCTTCCTGTGCCAATTGACAACAGCACGATCGCGAGCGCGACCGCTCCAACGCTCAGTCGGCTTAGGTGGCTCATCGAGGTTCCTTTCCCCGCATGTTTGTGCTGACGCTCACGTGAGCGTCGGCCTTACCGTCCCTGGCTGGCCATGACGCACGCAGCCCCCCGGCACGCCAGTCTGTCGCGGAGTCTAAGCCGCGTGCGGTCGCTCCGGATCGCTCGCGTCGCCCGCAGCGGCCCGCCGCGCACGGCGAACGCATAGGCTCCCTGGCGCAAACGTCAAGCAGGGCAAGACACGGGAGAGCAAACAGACATGTTCGTGTTCAAGGCAGCGGTAGTGGGAGCTGGAACGATGGGCGGCCAGATCGCCCAGACGATCGCCGCGGCGGGCATCCCGGTCGTGCTCAAGGACATCGACGACGCGCTCGTGCAGGCGGGGCTCGACGAGGCTCGCAACGTCACCACCGGCCAGATCGGGAAACTCGCTGAGAAGGGCAAGATCACCGCCGAGCAGGCCGAGGCGCAGATCGCGGAGATCCTCGCGCGCATCCACGGCACGACCTCCTATGAGGCGTTCGGCGACGTCGACCTGGTGGTCGAGGCGGTGCCCGAGCGCATGGAGATCAAGCAGAGCGTGTTCGCCGAGCTCGACGCCGCGACCCCCGGTCACGCGATCCTCGCCTCGAACACGTCCTCGCTGTCGATCACCGAGATCGGCGAAGCGACGCTGCGTCCGGAGAAGGTCGTCGGCTTTCACTACTTCTACCCGGCCTCGCTGATGCCGTTGATCGAGATCGTCGAGGGCGAGGAGACCTCGGCGGAGACGGTCGCCGCGGCGATCACGTTCGCGCAGGCGATCCGCAAGCAGCCGATCACGTGCGTCGAGGTGCCGGGTTTCGTCGTCAACCGCATCCTCAACTCCGGCATCTCCGAGATCTGGCGCGAGCAGGAGGAAAAGGGCCTGTCGATCAAAGCGATCGACGAGGGCGTCGGCGCCGCCGGCGTGACGCCCGTCGGTCCCTACTACCTCGTCAACCTGCTCGGTCTCGACACCGTGCTGCACGTGGCAGAGCACCTCGTCGAGTCCTACGGCGAGGAACGCTTCTACGTGCCCAAGGGCATGCAGAAGCTGGTCGCGGACGGCAAGCTCGGCGCCAAGACCGGCGGCGACGGCTTCTACAACCCGCAGGGCGAGGCCAACATCCCCGGCGATAACGAGCCCGACGTGGCTGAGCTCGTCGAGCTGCTGTCGCTGAAGACGTTCCTGGAGGCGTGCCTGGTGCTCGAGGAGGGCGTCGCCAGCCACCGCGACATCGACTTCGGGATGATGGCCGGCGCCGGCCTCGACCCCCGCCGCGGCCTGATGCCGCCGTTCATGAAGGCCGACAGCGAGGGCCTGGACACGGTGCTGGAGCGCATGGAGAACGCGCAGGAGCGCTACGGCGAGCGCTTCACGCCGCCCACGATCCTGCGCCGGCTGGTTGCGCAGGGGCGCCTCGGGCAGAAGACCGGCCAGGGCTTCTACGCCTACCCGCAGCCCGACGCCGAGCAGCCCGCCGAGGTCGTCAAGCTCGAGACGCGCGCCGACGGCGTCGCGATCGCGTGGCTCGCGAACGGCCAGATGAACTCGATCTCGCCGCAGGTCGTGCAGGACCTCGGCAAGGTCTGGAGCCACGTCAAGAGCGCCAGCCCGCCCGTGCACGCGCTCGTGATTGCCTCCTCCAACCCGTTCCTGTTCTGCGCAGGCGCCGACATCAAGGCGTTCACGACGATGGACGAGGCCGCCGGCGCGGAGCTGATCAACGACGCGCACGCGCTGTTCCGCGAGCTCGGCTCGGAGGGCGTCGTCACGATCGCCGCCGTCAACGGCCTCGCCTTCGGCGGCGGCTGTGAGCTCGCGATGGCGTGCGACGTGCGCATCGCCGCGCGCTCGGCGATCTTCGGCCAGCCCGAGATCAAGCTCGGCATCATCCCCGGCTTCGGCGGCACCCAGCGCCTGCCGCGCCTGGTCGGCGAAAACAAGGCGCTGGAGATGAACCTGATCGGCGATCCGATCCTCGCCGACGAAGCCTACGAGCTGGGCCTCGCCAACCGCCTGGTCGAGGACCACGAACTGCTCGACACCGCGCTGCAGTGGGCGCTGAAGCTCGCCGGCCAGGCACCGCTAGCGGTCGCGCAGATCAAGCGCGTGTCTGCCGCCGGCGACCTCGACGAGGGCATCGAGGCGGAGAAGCGCGCGTTCGCGGAGGTGTTCGCGAGCGCCGACGCGCGCGAGGGCATCGCCGCGTTCCTCGGCAAACGCGCGCCGAAGTTCACCGGGAGCTGAGCAGCGATGTCTCCTCGCAAGCGGCGCACGGTCGTCGCCGTGCAGCGTCCGTCGTCGTGGGCGTAGCCGCCGCACCCACCTCTGGGATCGCGCGCCTGGCGGAGCTGATCGACGGCGCGCGCTCGGTCGTGGCGTTGACCGGTGCGGGCATCTCGGTGCCGTCTGGCATCCCCGACTTCCGCACGGCGGGCACGGGGCTGTGGGCGAACGTCGACCCGATGGAGGTCGCGCACATCGACGCCTTTCGCGCCGACCCCGTGCGCTTCTGGGGCTTCTACGGCCAGCGCTTCGCGACGCTCGGCGACAAGCTTCCCAACGCCGCGCACGCCGCGCTCGTGGCGCTCGAGCGGCGCGGCCTGCTCGACGCGGTGATCACGCAGAATGTCGACATGCTGCACCGCAAGGCGGGCACGCGCGAGCTGATCGAGGTGCACGGCAGCATCGCCGGCTGCTCATGTCTGGAGTGCGGCTGGCGCGTGCCGCTGGAGGAGGTGAGCGTGCGCTTGGAGCACGCCGAGGATGGCGTGCCGCGCTGCGCGGACTGCGCGCGGCCGCTGAAGCCCGACGTGGTGCTGTTCGGCGAGCTGCTCGCGCCGGACGCGCTCGAACGCGCCCGCGAGCTGTGCGAAGGCGCCGACGTGCTGCTGTGCGTCGGCTCCTCGCTGGAGGTGTACCCCGTCGCCGCGCTGCCGCAGCTGACGCTCGACGCCGGCGGAACGCTCGCGATCCTCACGCAGGGACCGACGCCGCTCGACGCGGCCGCCGACGTCAGGCTCAGCGGCGACGTCGTCGCTGAGCTGGAGGCGCTGACGCGCGCCTTGGGAATCGGCTAGGGCTGCACAGCGCCGAGCGCCGCCGGGTGATCCACCCGCAGCGGCGCGCGTGGCATCTACGGCCGCACGAAGGTCTCGGGATCGGGCCCAATGCGGGTGCCCTGGTCGAGGTCGTCGATCGACTGCATCTCCGCGTCGCTCAGCTCGAAGTCGAACACGTCGAGGTTCTGCTCGATGCGCGCGGGCGTCACCGACTTCGGGATCACGACGTTGCCCAGCTGCAGTTGCCAGCGGATCACGACCTGCCCCGGCGTCTTGCCGTGCGCCTCGGCGATCGCCACGATCACGGGGTCCTCGAGCGCCCTGCCGCGCGCGAGCGGGCTCCACGCCTCGGTCACGATCCCCAGCTGCTCGTGCTCGCGCCTGAGCCCGCGCTGCTGGAAGTACGGGTGCAGCTCGACCTGGTTGATCGCCGGCGTCTCGCCCGTCTCGCGCACGAGCCGCTCGAGGTGGTCGGGGTTGAAGTTGGAGACGCCGATCGAGCGCACGAGGCCCTCCGCGCGCGCGTCGATGAACGCCTTCCACGTCTCCACGTATTTGTCGTGGACCGGCACCGGCCAGTGGATCAGGTACAGGTCGACGTGGCTCATCTCCAGCCGCTTTAGGCTCGCGTCGAGCGCGCGTTTGGCCTGCTCGTAGCCGTGGTCGTCGTTCCAGCACTTGGTCGTCACGAACACCTCGCCGCGATCCAGGCCCGAGGCGCGGATCGCCTGGCCGACGGCCGCCTCGTTGCGGTACGCGGCAGCCGTGTCGATGTGGCGGTAGCCGGCCGCGAGCGCCTGTGCGACGACCTCCTCGGTGGCCTGCGGCGGCACCAGGAAGACGCCGAAGCCGAGCTGCGGGATCCGCTCCCCGTCGCGGAGGGTGAGTTGGGGTGTCTGATCGCTCCTCGTGTTCATCGAATGCAGGCTGCCCCTTTCCGGGTAGCTCTAACCGGTACTAAGCGAATGCCGGTTGAGGTCAGACGCCGGGTCGATCCGCCAGCGCTCGGCGACCTCCTCCAGCTCGCCGTCGAGCGCCCAGCGGTCGGGCAGCGAGGCGCCTTCGTGTTCGAGGCTCGCGCCCTTCAGCGTCATGCAGCCGCGGTTCTCGCCAATCTCTCCGATCGCCCGCAGCTCCTCGCCGCTCAACAGGCTCCCGGCACCTCCTCCGCGGGCCGCCAGCGCGCCGAGCGCGGCCAGCTCCGCGCGCTTGTCCTCGACCGGCCGCGCGTGCGCTCCGCGCTCCTGAATCAACGTTGGCGCCACGCACCGCACCGCCGGCTGCGCGAGGTTCCAGGTGCACGCCAGCTGCAACATGCTGAGGCCGTGGCGCGCGGCGAACGGGCGCATCAGCTCGAGCTTCTCGCGCCCCGCCGGTACCCAGCCGTCGGGGCGGAACTTGCGGTGGTCGTACTCGGCGAAGGCGTGGCCCGGCAGCACGTCGTCGTGGAACAGGCCGCCGTAGTCGACCACGCGCGTGATCAGGCTGACGTCCCGCGCGGCGGCGGCTTCGAGCACCAGCTCGCCCGGCCACGGCTCCAGCGGCCCGAGGATGATCATCGCCCAGTCGATCAGCTCCGAGAAGCGCTCCAGGCAGTCGATCAGGTCGAGCGTGAAGCCGTTGGCGGGCCCAGGCGCGACGCCCAGCAGCCGCGTGAGGCCCGCCTCGCGGACCGCCTGCATGCCCTCCCACACCGCCGGGCTCGTGTAGCCGACGCGATCGGGGTTGTGCAGCAGCAGCACGTCGAAGCGCTCGACGCCGCAGCGCTCGAGGCTGCGCTCGGTCGCCACGCGGATGTACTCGGCGTACGCGTCCGGCCCGCGCAGCCGCGGGTCGGTGAAGCGCGGGAACCCCTTCGCGCCTTCGCGCGCGCCCGTGTAGAAGTCGTGCCCGATCGCGCCGATCAGGCAGTAGCTGTCGCGCTCGACGCCCGCGAGCGCCGTGCCGAGCATGCGATCGGCCTCGCCCGCGCCGTACGCATCGGCGGTCATCACCGTGTCGATGCCGTCGCCGGGGCGCAGCAGCGCCCGCAGGCGCGCGTCCTCGAGCGGCTCGCCGAAGTGCATGAAGCGCCCGCCGCTCCAGGTGCCGACCGCTGTCGTCGTCGGGTCCATCGACATCAGGTTAAACCCCCGCCGCGGTGCGGGCCCGCAGCGCCGCCTCCAGGCGGCCGAGCGCGTGCGCAAGGATCTCCGCGTCGGGTGCGCTCGACGGTGCGGCCTGCGCCTGCTCCTGGACACCCGGGCTTAGCTGCTCCAGCTCGGCGATCCGGATCGCGAGATCCTGACGGCGCTCGGCGTGCAGCTCCGTCACCGCCAGCGCGAACGCGCGCTCCAGCTCCAGCGCGGCGTGCGCCACACGGCCGTGATCGAGGTCCTGACGCGCGCGCAGCGTCAACTCCTCGCACAGCAGCTCCGGGTTGCGCGCGCCCAACAGCGCCGCCAGGCGCTCCTGCGGGCGCAGCGCCCACGAGCGGTCGCGTCGCGCGGGACGGCGCGAGCCCACCGTCGTGGCAAAGCCCGGGCCGTGCCCGCCGCTCCACGGCAGCGCGCGCGCGTGCAGCCAGCGACCGTCGGCCACCTGCTCACCCTCGCCCCAGCCGGCGCGGATCACGAGCGCCTGCGCGGGGGAGACCTCGTGCACGTACGGATCGGCGGCGGCGACGCGGTGGGCGTGGACCACGCGATTGATCGCCGCTGCGGCCGCGCCGACCTCGCGGTCGCGATCCAGCTCCGCCAGCCACGCGCGCGCCTGGTTCTCCGCGGCCAGCGAGATCGGGTCGATGACCGTGACGCGCGTCGTCGCCACCGGCTCCGGCGGCGGCTCCGGCGCCACCTGGCGCGTACGGGCGCGCAGCTGCTCCAACGGCCCGCGGCGGCGCCGGACGCGCGCGCCCGCGAGCGGCTGGTGGCCGGCCTGCAGCGTGCCGAGCACCACCACGCGCAGCGGCTCGCCGTCCTCGCTGTCGCGGATCAGATAGCGGCCGTCCGCCGGGCCGAGCGCCCACGGGAACTCGAGCTGGATGAACACGAACAGCTGCTGGGGCATCGCTTCACCGTATCCTTCCAACCATTCGGCTGCTGGCCGAGCGGGCGTTTGGCCGCCGGTCAGTGGTCCGCTAGTGTCCGCGTGCCGTGTCGTTCGAGTGCCGCGCCGTCCTAGCGCAGTGCCGGGCGCCACCCACTCGAGACCTGGAGCCACCGAGCATGCCCGATGCGAGCCCATCCCTCAAGAGCCTGCGCGAGCGTCTCGGCGCCGGCACCGAGGACCGACTCGGCAAGGCGCTGTCCGAGCTGCTGGAGAACCCGCTGCTGACCGGTGCGATCGGCCGTGCGTTCGACGCGCGTGAGAAGGCCGTGCAGGCACAGGAGGTGGCGATGGGCGCCCTCAACATCCCGTCCGCGGCCGACATCGAACGGCTGACCCGCCGTCTGCGCTCGGTTTCGCTGCGCCTGGAGGGCATCGAGGAGGGCGTCGAGCGGCTGGACCGCACGCGCGCGCCCGGCGGCCCGAGCGCGCCGGCGCCCGACATCGCCGAGCGCCTGTCCGCGGTCGAGGCGCAGCTGCGCCGGCTCACCGACAGGCTCGACCCGCAGGCCAAGCCGCCCGCCAAACCGCGTGCGCGCAAAGCGGCGGCGGCCAAAGCCGCGGCGAAACCGCGGGCGGGCAAAGCGGCGGCGACGCCGGCGGCGCGCAAAGCGAAACCTGGCGCTGCCTGAGCGCTCAGTCGCTGAGCGCGGCGATCGCCGCGCTGCCCATCCGTGTGGCGGCGTCAACCAGCAGCTCGTCGTCGATCCGCGTGCGCGCGTCGTGCGCGTCGAACGTGTCGGAGACCGCGAGCATGCACCCGACGGGCACGCCGACGGCGGCGCCGGTCGCGAACAGCGCCGCCGCCTCCATCTCGACCGCGAGCGCGTCGGCGCCCGCGGTGCGCTCGTCGCCGCCGTAGAACAGGTCGACGCTGACGACCGCGCCGATCGATGCGGAGGGAGCGTGTCGTGTCAGCGCGTCGGTCAGCGACGGGTCCGCGGCCGCGCGCTGGCCGGCGCCGAGCGCCCGCGAGGTGCCGTCGGCGCAGATCGCCTCGCGCGCGATCACCAGCTCGCCGAGCGCCAGCTCCGCGGTGAGCGCGCCGCAGGTGCCGACGCGGATCGCGCGGCGGGCGCCCAGCGCGATCAGCTCGGTGAGCACGATCGCCGCCGACGGGCCGCCCATGCCGGTGGCCTGGATCGTCAGCGGCTCGCCGTCGGGCGCCGTGCCCGTGTAGCCCCACAGCCCACGGTTGTGGTTGAACATGCGCGGCTCGCTCAGCAGCGCTTGCGCCAGCGCGAGCGCGCGCCCAGGGTCGCCGGGCAGCAGCACGCGCTCGGCGAGCGGCGCGGTGGGGTGCAGGTGGATGGTCTCGCCCGCGGTGATCGCGCGACTCTAGAGCCTCATTTAGAATCCCGCGCATGGGAACACCCATCCCGTCGCGCGCCTGAGTGGCCGACCCCGCGGAAGAGCCCGTCGGCGAGACGGGTGAGCTGACGCTCGCGCAGGTCGCCGCGCGCGCGGGTGTCTCGCCGGCGACGGTCAGGCGCTGGGTCGACGGTGGCCTGATCCCCGGCTACGACGGCCGCTGGACGCCCGCGACGGCCGCCTACGCGCGCGTCGTCGCGCGGCTGCGCGCGCGCGGGCACACGCTCGCGCAGATCAAGCGCGCCGGCGAGAACGGCCAGCTCGCGGTCGGCCCGCTCGAGAACCTGTGGAGCAGGCCGGGGCCGCGCTACACGCTGCGTGAAGCGGTGCGTGTCAGCGGACTCGACGCCGATCTGACCGAACGGCTGCACGCGACCATGGGCCTGGGGGCGCTGTCGCTCGACGACCTCACGGACGAGGACGTGCAGATCCTCAAATACGGCGCGGCGGTGCTCGACGCGGGCCTGCCGCTGCCCGCGTTCCTGCAGCTGATGCGCGTCTACAGCCAGGCGGTCGCGCAGATCGCCGACGCCGAGGTGCGCCTGATCCACCTGTACGTGCATGAGCCGCTGATGCGCTCGGGCGTGCCGAACGTCGAGATCGCCGACGAGATGGAGGGCCTGGCGCGCGAGGTGCTGCCGTTCGCGGCGCCGTTCATGAACTACCTGCACGGCAGGCTGCTGGCGCAGTTCGTGGAGCAGGACATGATCGGCCACATGGAGGCCGACCTCGCGGACGACGCGCTCGAGCAGGGGCGGCTGCGCGTGGCGATCGCCTTCGCCGACCTCGCCGGCTACGCGCGGCTGACGATCGAACGCGGCGACGAGGCGGCGCTCGGCGCGGTCGAGCGCTTCGTGAGCGCGGTCGAACGGACGCTGCCGGTCGACGCGCGCGTGATCAAGATGCTCGGCGACGAGGTGATGGTCGTGGGCTCGGACGCCCCCGGCCTGACCGCCTGGGCGGTCGAGCTGAGCGGCGCGATCGCCGCGGGCGACCCGCTGCCGCGGATCGGCATCCACTATGGCGAGGCGCTGTACCGCGACGGCGACTACTTCGGCGCCGACGTCAACCAGGCCGCGCGCGTGGTCGCGCGCGCGGGCGGCGATGAGGTGCTGGTGACGCGCGCCGTCGTCGATGCGGCCGCCGGCGTGGACGGGCTCGAGTTCGAGCGCATCGGCGAGGTCAGGCTGAAGGGCTTCTCCGTGCCGACCGAGCTGTTCACCGCCGCCGCTCGGAAGGCCTAGCGCGGCGATGCGCTGCGAGCAGGTGCGCGACTCCGTGCGCGCCGGCGGCCTGTTCGCGCGCGATCGCTCGCTCGTGGCGATGCTCTCGGGCGGGTGCGACTCGACGTGCCTGCTCGACGTGGCGGTTGCTCTGCTCGGCCCCGCGGCACTGTGCGCGCTGCACGTCAACTACGGCCTGCGCGGCGAGCAGGCGGACGCGGACGAGCGCCACTGCGCGGAGCTGTGCCGGCAGCTCGGGGTCGAGCTGGAGGTCGTGCGCGCCGATGGGGGCGAGCGGTCCGGCAACCTGCAGGCGTGGGCGCGCGAGCTGCGCTACGCCGAGGCCGCGCGCGTGGCGGGCGCGCGCGACGCGTTGATCGCGACCGGGCACACGGCCAGCGATCAGGTCGAGACGATCCTCTACCGGCTGGCGGCGTCCCCCGGCCGGCGTGCACTGCTCGGGATGTCCGCGAGCGAGGGCCGGCTGATTCGGCCGTTGCTCGGGGTCACGCGCGAACAGACGGCGGCCTACTGCCGGGAGCGCGGCCTCGGTTGGCGTGAAGACTCGAGCAACGACGACGAGCGCTTCGCGCGCGCGCGAGTGCGCGGGAAGCTCGTGCCGGCGCTGCGCACGGTACACCCGGCGGCCGAGGCGAACGTGCTGCGCACCGCGTCGCTGCTGCGCGAGGAGACCGAGCTGCTCGACGGCCTTGTCAGCGCCGAGCTGGCAGGCGCCCCGCGGATCGCGCTCACGCGCCTGCAGGAGCTGCCGGCGGCGCTCGCGCGGCTGGTCGTGGTGCGCTTGGCCGAGAACGCCGCCGGGACGTACGTGCCGCAGGCCGGCGACCGCGTGCAGGAGCTGATCGCCCTCGGGCGCCGCGGCGGCGACGCGGAGTTGCACGTCGGCGGGCAGGCGGGAGCGGTGATCCGGGGCGGCGTACTGGAGATGGTCAAGCTGGCGCCGCGCGAGGGCGGCACGGAGAAAGGCGGCGATCGCCACGTGGCGGGCCGTGGCGGCGAGCCGCCGGGCGAGGGCTAGACTCCCTGACGTGGCCAGCACCGTGCCAGTCGCAGGCGAGCTAGAGCTGGGCGAGGTGCTCGTCAGCGCCGAGGACCTGCAACGCCGTGTGGTCGAGCTGGGCGAGCAGATCTCCCGCGACTACGCCGGTCGGCCGCTGCTGCTGATCGGTGTGCTCAAGGGCGCCGTGTTCTTCCTCAGCGACCTCATGCGCTACATCGACATCCCCGTCGAGGTCGACTTCATGGCCGTCGCGTCATACGGCTCGGCGACCGACTCCTCTGGTGTCGTGCGCATCCTCAAGGACCTGGACGCGGCGATCGAAGGCCGCGACGTGCTGATCGTCGAGGACATCGTCGACTCGGGCCTGACGTTGCAGTACCTGCTGCGCAACCTCGGCTCGCGTAATCCGCGCACGCTGGAGGTGTGCGCGCTGTTGACCAAGCCCGAGCGCCGCAAGGTCGACCTGCCGACTCGCTACGTCGGCTTCGAGATACCCGACCGCTTCGTCGTCGGCTACGGCCTCGACTACGCCGAGCGCCACCGCAACCTGCCGTTCGTGGCCGTGCTCGAGCGCTGAAGCGGGACGCCGGGTGCCCGCGCGCGCGGTTCGCAACCGCCGGAAAACACCAACCTGCATGGTACGCTAGGGCCCTGGTGGCCACGACTTCAGACGGTGCCCGGACCCTCAGGGATCAGCCATGAGCCGTTTCTTCAAGAGCGCCGCATTCCCAATCCTCATCGTGGTGGTGCTGGCGTTCCTCGCGGTCAAACTCGTCAACCCGGGGAACAGCAACAAGCGCTCGCACAGCTATCAGACGCTGATCAGCAAAGAGCTTCCCAACGGCGAAGTCGAATCGGTCGTTCTGAAGAACAAAGGCAAAGCCCTCGAAGTCAAGCTCAACGCCAAAGGCGACAAGGAAAGCTACGAAACGGGCTACGCCGAACAGGCCTCGCCTGAACTTCTGAAAGATCTCCTAACCGCGGAAACCAAGTTCGGCACCAAGTTCAACATCGAATCGGAAAAGAGCAGCGCGCTGCTCGGGCTACTGACGTACATCCTGCCGTTCGCGCTGTTCCTCGGCTTCTGGATCTTCCTGATGAACCAGGTCCAGGGCGGCGGCTCGAAAGTGATGTCGTTCGGCAAGTCGCGCGCCAAGCGCATGTCCGCCGACTCGCCCAAGATCACCTTCCGCGACGTCGCCGGGGTCGACGAGGCCGTCGAGGAGCTTCCATGAGATCAAGGAATTTCTGGAGAATCCCAAGAAGTTCCAGGCGCTCGGCGCGCGCATCCCCACGGGTGTGCTGCTGTACGGGCCGCCCGGCACCGGCAAGACGCTGCTGGCACGCGCCGTGGCGGGCGAGGCCGGTGTGCCGTTCTTCTCGATCTCCGGCTCTGACTTCGTCGAGATGTTCGTCGGCGTCGGCGCCTCGCGCGTGAGGGACCTGTTCGAGCAGGCCAAGCAGAACAGCCCGTGCATCATCTTCATGGACGAGATCGACGCCGTCGGTCGCCACCGTGGCGCGGGTCTCGGCGGCGGCCACGACGAGCGCGAGCAGACGCTCAACCAGCTGCTCGTCGAGATGGACGGCTTCGAGGCGAAGGACAACATCATCATGATCGCGGCCACCAACCGGCCCGACATCCTCGACCCGGCGCTGCTGCGCCCCGGCCGCTTCGACCGCCAGATCGCCGTCGACCGCCCCGATCGCAAGGGCCGCGCAAAAATCCTCGAGGTGCACACGCGCGGCAAGCCGCTGGCGAAGGTGATCGACATCGACGCGCTCGCCGGCCAGACCCCCGGCTTTACCGGGGCCGACCTGTCGAACCTGATCAACGAGGCCGCGCTGCTGTCGGCTCGCACCGGCAAGCGCGAGATCGGCCAGGACGAGCTCGAGGAGGGGATCATGCGCGTGATCGCCGGCCCCGAGAAGAAGACGCGGGTGATGAGCGAGAAAGAGCGCCTGATCACGGCCTACCACGAGATGGGGCATGCGATCGTCGGGCACTTCCTCGAGCACTCCGACCCCGTGCACAAGATCTCCGTGATCTCGCGTGGGCAGGCGCTCGGCTACACGATCTCGATGCCCCAGGAGGACCGCTTCCTGACGACGCGCGCGGAGCTGGAGGACACGATGGCAATGACGCTCGGCGGACGCGCGGCGGAGGAGCTGGTGTTCGGCGAGATCACGACCGGCGCCTCCAACGACATCGAGAAGGTCACCGCCACCGCCAAGCAGATGGTGATGCGCTTCGGCATGAGCGAAAAGCTCGGCCCGCGCGTGTTCGGACACGACCACGGCCAGCCGTTCCTCGGCCGCGAGTTCTCCTCCGAGCCCGACTACTCCGACGAGATCGCGCGCGAGATCGACGACGAGGTGCGCCGCATCATCGAGGCCGCACACGTGCGCGCGCGCACGATCCTCACCGAGCACCAGCACGACCTGTCCAACATCTCCGAGATCCTCGTCAAACGCGAGACGATCGAGAAGGAGGAGTTCCTGGCGCTGCTCGCCGGCAAGACCGACGAAGAAGTGTTCGGCCCCGAAGAGGAGGCCAAGCCGCAGCTGCCGGCGCCGCCAACCACCGTGGACCGCGCCGAGCGCGAGACGCCGCGTGGGCTGCCGCGGCCGGGGCTTGCGGGTGGTACGGCCGAGATCCGCGCCACCGACCAAGAGCGCCCAGAGCCTGCCTGACGGCGGCCAGTCGCGCCTGCCGGCGTCCTCTCGTCGCGCCTGCCGGCGTCCTCAGTCGCTCGTGTGCGCTTGCACACTTCGCTCCCTGCGTCCTTGGCAGGCACGACGATCCGCTCGTCAGTAGCGTTGCCACGATGACTCGGTCCTACAGCCTGATGGGGATCGTCAACGTCACGCCGGACTCGTTCTCCGATGGTGGCTCGTTCCTTGACGCTGACGCGGCGATCGCCCATGCCGTCGACCTGGCCGAACAGGGGGCTGACATCCTCGACGTCGGCGGCGAGTCGACGCGGCCTGGAGCGGAGCCCGTCGATGCGACGGAGGAGCTGCGGCGCGTGCTGCCGGTGCTCGAAGGTCTCGCCGTGCACGCCTGGACCGCCGAGCGCCCGCGGGTCTCGATCGACACCTCCAAGGCCGAGGTCGCGCGCGCGGCGATCGCGGCGGGGGCGAGCGTCGTCAACGACGTGACCGCGCTGCGCGGCGACGCGGCGATGGCGGAGGTCGTGGCCGAGGCGGACGTGGACTGCTGTCTGATGCACATGCTCGGCGAGCCGCGCACGATGCAGCGCGAAGCGCGCTATGGCGACGTGGTGGACGATGTCAAGGCGTTCCTCGAGCAGCGTCTCGTGTTCGCGGTGCGCGCGGGGGTGGCGGAGGAGCGCGTGCTGCTGGACCCGGGGATCGGCTTTGGCAAGACGGTCGCGCACAACCTCGAGCTGATCGAGCGTCTCGACGAGCTGGCCGAGCTGGGGCGACCGCTGGTGGTGGGCACATCGCGCAAGAGCTTCCTCGGTCGTCTTGCCGCCGACGCGGCCGGCGAGAGCGAGCCGGTGGCGTCGGCGCGGCGCCTGCCGGGCACGATTGCCACGAACGTGCTGGCGCTCGAGCGCGGCGCGCGTGTGTTCCGCGTCCACGACGTGGCGCCGGTTCGCGATGCACTGGCCGTGGCGGCTGCTACTTTGGGCGAGCGATGGACGGCGAGGGGGACGACGCGGACGAGCTAGACGGCGAGGGCGACCTCGACGGCGAGCACGAGCAGAACGCGGAGTCGGTCACGATCGAGATCACTGGTCTGTCGCTGTACACCAACCACGGTGTCACCGAGGCCGAGCGCGAGGTCGGCCAGCGACTGGTGCTCGACCTACGCTTGGACATCGGCGAGACCGACGCCACGGTCACCGACTCGATCGAGGACACGGTCGACTACGCGGAGGTCTGCCAGCTGGTGGCGCTGATCGCCCAGCAGCGCTCGCACAGGACGCTCGAGCGTCTGTGCAGCACGATCGCCGACCGGCTGCTGTCGGACTACGACCTCGAGGGCGTGTGGGTCAAGGCCGCGAAGCCCGAGCCGCCGATCGCGCTGACGGTCGACGAGGTCTCGGTCGAGGTATGGCGCGAAGCCGAGGGATGATGACGGGCGCGAACACAGCCGCCGCTTTTCGCCAAGCCGTCGAGCGCTCTGACCTGGCCGCCGTGGGTGAGCTGCTCGCGCCCGAGATCGTGTTCCACAGCCCCGTGACGTTTCATCCGTTCGTGGGGCGCGAGACCGTGACGCGCCTGCTGGAGCTGGTGGCGCAGACGTTCGAGGACTTCCGCTACACCGACGAGCTGGCCGGCGAGGGCTCGCACGCCCTGATCTTCAGGGCCGCGATCGCCGGCAGGGAGCTGGAGGGGATCGACCTGCTGCGCTTCGACGAGCACGGCCTGATCGCGGACTTCACCGTGATGCTGCGGCCGCTGTCCGGGCTGATCCCGTTCGCGCAGGCGATGGGCGAGAAGGCCGCGGCCGCGGGCGTGCAGACGACGCGTGCCTGAGCCGCCGCCGGCGCGCGTCGGCCTGCTGGGGTTGGGGTGCAACGTCGGCGAGCGCCGCGCGCAGCTGCAGGCGGCCGTCGATGCGCTGCCCGCCGCTGGTGTGACGGTGCTTGCCAGCTCCTGCACCTACGACACCGACCCCGTCGGCGAGGTGCTCGACCAGCCCGCCTTCCTGAACGCGTGCGTACGCGTCTGCACCGCGCTCGAGCCGCTGGCGCTGCTCGACGCGGTCAAGCGCCTGGAGCGGGAGCTGGGGCGCGGGGAGGATGGCGTTCGCCACGGGCCGCGCACGATCGACATCGACGTGCTGCTGCTCGGCGAGCTGGAGCTCGAGCACCCGCGCATGACGCTGCCGCACGGGCAGCTGCTCGTCCGTCGCTTCGTGCTGGTCCCCGCGCTCGAGCTGGACTTCGAGCTGCGCGCACCGGACGGCCGGCGGCTGGCCGACGCGCTCGCGGCGCTCCCGCTCGAGGAGGGCGTGCGCTGGGCAGGGCCGCCGCTGGAGCTGGCGCAAGGCTGAGCGGGGCCGCCCGCGCCGGGCGCCCGTCAGCGGCTCGCGGCCGCACGCTCGCGCGTCGCTGTGTGTGCGCGTCCGCGGCTCAGGCGCTCAACATGCCCTCGCCGTGCCAGCTGGCGAGCGCCATCAGCGCGGCTCTGCTGACGCCGTGCCCGGCGACCACGCACAGGTGTCCGGCGCGGAGCCACGTCACGACGCTGGCGCCGTCCTCCGACACGAAGCGATAGGGCGTGCCGTCGCGTTCGCGCACGACACCGCCGCTGACCGGCGGCGCCTTGCCGGCGACGATCGCATAGCCGATCCACTGGCCGTGGCCGCGCGCGTAGAAGACGGTCTGCACGGTGTGCCCGTCGAGCTGGTCGGTGCGCGCGCCCGTCGAGCGCCAGCCGAAGCGGTCGTCCCAGTACGGGAACGCGACGCCTTCGACGTTCGCCGCCAGCTCGGTCCCGTTGTGAGGGTTCTCGGCGGGTGCCGCCGACGTTGCGGGGCGCAGGGTCAACGCCACCGCCTTCGGCAGCGTCAACCCCGAGCCGCCGCCGGAGAGGCCGACGACGAGCGCGATCGCGACCACGGCGAGCGCGAGCGCGCCGGCGAAGCCGAGGCGCACGGGTGTCGCGGGGCGGCGCCGCACCGCGGGGGCACGATCGGCGATGAGCGCGTCGATCCGGTCGTGCAGCTCCTGCGGCGCGCGTACGTCGATCGAGCGCACCAGCTCGACGATCTCCGACTCGGTGTGGGGGGGACGCTCGCTCATGATGTTCCTTCGCTGGATAGGACTCCGCTGGAGCCCGTGTCTTCCCGCTCGATCTCCGCGACGCGCGGATGTTGGGGCGCGGCCGCAAGCGTGTCCTCGGCGGCGCTCGGTGGCATATCGGCTCTCAGCCGCTCGGTCACCTGCTTGCGAGCACGGAACAGCCGTGTGGTGAGGGTCGCCTCGCGCACGCGCAGCGCCTGCGCGGCTTCCTTGTAGGAGAGACCGAGCACGTCGACCGCCACCATCGCCAGGCGGAAGTCGTCGGACAGCCCCGCGATCGTCGCGTAGAGCTCCTGCACCTCGTACGCCTGCTCCGGGCGGTTGGTCGGCCTGGGGTCGGCGGCGACCACGTCCTCGATCGCAGCAGCCGTGACCGGCCGTCGCGAGGCGGTGCGCATGCTCGTCAGGAACGTGTTGCGCAGTACCCGCATCAGGTAGTACAGCTCATCGTCGCCGCGCAGCATGCGCGGTCGTGAGAGCACTCGCGCGAAGGTCTCCTGCACGAGGTCCTCGGCGTCCTCGCGCGACCCGCACAGCGCCCAGGCGGCGCGATACAGGCGGTCGACGTGCTTGTTCAGGGAGTTCGGGTCGAGGGTGCGCATGGGGTCAGCGGGGGCGGCTGCGAGCGCGCGGCACACCGACGTCCGCCACCGCGACTGTAGCGCCGGCGGCGGGTGCCGTGGACGCGAGGGAAGGAATCGGCGCGCGCCGGGGTCCTAACAGGTTGACGCAAGCGAGACGACCCGCGGCGGTCGGTCAGGACCGGGCCGAGCGCCGGACATCGAGGACGAGGAAGGTGGATACGCCGTGAGACTGAGAACGCTCTTGCCCTTCCCTGTGGTGGCGTTGCTGGGGGCCGCCGTGGTCGTGCTTCCCGCCCTCGCGGCGTCCTCGGAAGCGAAGATCGAAGTCGCGACGAACTGTGGCGGGGTCGCGAACTGGCAGTGCTTCACCGTCGCCGGCGGCAGTCCCGAGCCAGCAGACCTCACGATCGCTCCGGGCACGACGGTGACGTTCGCCGATCACACCAGCTACGCGGCCAACATCACCTGGAAGGGCACGGCGCCGACGTGCTCAGGATCGGTGCCGGTCAGCCCCGCGCCCGCCGCGAGCGGCTGGGAAGGCACCTGCAAGTTTGAAGCGGCCGGCGTGTATCGGTTCGAAGACGCGCAGATGTACTACCCAAACGCGACGGTCGAAGTGAAGTCGGCGACGACCGGCACCACGGGCACCACGGGCACGACCGGGACCACTGGAACCACAGGTACCACCGGCAAAACCGGGACCACCGGCACGACCTCCAGCGGCACCACGACGGGCACGAGCGGCACCGGCACGACCACCACCGGCCACTCGGGCTCGGGCGGGGGCGGCACGTCCACGTCGACGGGCTCCCAGACGCCAGGCGGCGCGAGCACGCCGATCGGCTCGATGCTCGCCGGCGGCAGCTCGGCGGCGATCAAGCTCGGCGCGAGCCAGCGCGGCACCTCGGTGCACGGCACGGTGGACGTCTCGCCGGCGGCCGCCGGCGGGCGCCTGGAAGTCGAGCTGTTGGCCGCCAGCGCGTCGCTCGCGAGCGCCGGGCACGCCGCACGCGTGCAGGTCGGACGCGTCGTGCGCACGTCGCTGCACGCGGGGTCGGTGACGTTCAGCGTGCCGCTCGACGCGAGAGCCAGGCACGCGCTGCGCGTACGCGGACACCTCGCGCTGACGGTCAGGATTGCGCTCAGCGCCGCGGGCGGCTCCTCGGCGGCGATCACACGCGGCGTCGTCGTGCGCGGCTGAGGCGGCGGCGCTCCGTGATCAGGCGGCGCCCGGCCGCCTCAACGTGGGTCGGAGGCTCTGTGTCGAGGCGTGGCGGGCAAGTCGCTACGCGCCGACCGGGGCCGCGAGCCACTGGGCCGGCAGCACACCCGCGGGCACATCGCCGTAGATCGGTGGGAAGTAGCGCGCGAGTCGTGCCGCGGGATGCTCGGCGATCAGCGGGCGCACATCGCCAAGGCTCATCAGCAGGCGCAGCGTGCTGCCGATCTGCAGGTCGGCCGCGTTGGGCTGCTCGTCGCCGATCAGCCCCTCGGCGATCCAGCCGTCGATGCGCTCGAGCTGGCGCGGCAGCGCCGCGAGGTCGGCCTCGGCGCCGCCGTCGCGCGCCTTGCTTTTGCCTGACAGCAGCCGCGCTGTAAGCGGCAGCGCCGGGCGCATCAGCGCGAGCGGCAGCGGTAGCTTCGTGTCTCCGAGGTAGCTCTCCATCGCGGCCGTGTCGCGCACGAGCGCGGCGGGGACCAGCCGCCGGGCGACCGGCTGGAAGACCTCATCGCCCCAGCGCTCGAGCTCGAGCACACGCGCGTAGGTCGGGTCTCCGGGCGGCGGCAGCAGCGGCGGCACCGGCACCAGCGCGTCGAGGCGGCGCATGATCGCGCGCGAGCCGACGACGCGCTCGCGGCCGATGCGCAGCGCCGGCACGGTCGTGCCGCCATAGCGCAGCGGGCCGACCAACAGCTGGCTCATCGGCAGCAGGTCGACGCGGTCGTACGCGATCGCCTTCAGCGCGAGCGCGGCCTCGACGGCGGCGCACGGGTGCGACGCCGGCTGGACGAAGAGTTTGGGCTGTGCGCTCGCCATCGCTGCCGCCGAGCATAATGGTCGCCGATGCTGCTCGCCGTCGATGTCGGAAACACGCAGACGCATTTCGGCGCCTACGATGGCGAGCGGCTGCTCGAGCACTGGCGCTTCGCGACGGTGCGCCAGTCGACCGCCGACGAGCTCGGCGCCGCGCTGCGCAATCTGCTCGAGCTACGCGGCTACGGCTTCGGCGATCTGGACGCGTCGATCATCTCCTCGACGGTGCCGCAGCTCGAGCCCGAGTGGACGGCGATGGCTGCGCGCTACCTCGGCCACGAGATGCTGGCCGTCGGCCCGGGCACGAAGACGGGGCTTTCGATCCGCTACGACAACCCGCGCGAGATCGGCGCCGACCGGCTCGTCAACGCGGTCGCGATCCGCGCGCGCTTCGGCGGGCTGGCGGTGTGCGTGGACTTCGGCACGGCGACCACGTTCGACGTCGTCTCGCGCGAGGGCGAGTACGTCGGCGGCGCGTTGATGACCGGCATCGAGATCTCGCTGGAAGCGCTGTCCGAGCGCGGCGCGCGGCTGCCGAAGGTCGATCTCGCGCCGCCGCGCAGCGTGATCGGCAAGAACACGATCGACGCGATCCGCTCGGGCGTGGTGTTCGGCTACGCCGGTGCGATCGACGCGATCCTGCGGCGCCTGTACGGCGAGCTGGGCGAGCGCACCGAGGTGATCGCCACCGGCGGGCTCGCGCGGCTGGTGGTGCCCTATACGGAGGAGATCGAGGAGGTCGACGACCTGCTCACGCTCACCGGCCTGCGCTTGCTGCACGAGCGCAACTCGTGAGCGCGCCGGGGCGCTGATCGCCGGCACCGGAGGCGCCTCGCCGAGACCCCATAATGGCCTGATGTCCACAACGAAGCGCCTGGACGAAAGCTGGCAGCTGGGCTCGCTGCACGTGCCCAATCGTGTGCTGCTCGCGCCGCTGGCGGGCATCGGCAACTGGTTCGTGCGGCTCCAGGCCAAGCGTTACGGCGCGGGCATGGCGGTCTCGGAGATGGTGTCCTCGCACGCGATCCACCACCGCAACGAGAAGACCTGCAACGAGATGCTGCGGATCGACCCGCGCGAGCGCGCCGGTGGGCCGGTCTCGATCCAGCTATTCGGCGAAGACCCGCGGGTGATGCGCGAGGCGGCCGCGATGGTCGTGGCGCGCGGTGCCGACGCGATCGACATCAACATGGGCTGCCCGGTGCCGAAGGTGCGCAAGACCGGTGCGGGCGCGGCGCTGCTCGCGGACCCCGAGCTGGCGGTGGCGGTCGCGCGCGCGGTCGTCGAGGGTGCGCGTGACGCGAGCGGCGTGGCGAACGGTGAGCGTACGAGCGGCGGTGAGGCGGGCGAGCGCGGCGACGTGCCGGTGACGGTAAAGCTGCGTTCGGGGCTGCGCCCGGGCGATGACAGCGGCTTCGAGCTCGCGCACCGCCTGGTGGCCGAGGCCGGCGTGGCGGCGATCGGCTTTCACCCGCGCTCGGCGGCGGTGCACCACAAAGGCACGCCGGACTACGAGCTGGCGGCGCGCCTGGCGGCGTCGCTGCCGGCGCCGGTGATCCTGACCGGCGGCATGGACGACGCGGACAGCGTGCGCGAGGCGTTCGCGCGCACGGGCGCGGCGGCGGTGATGCTGGCGCGCGGCGCGCTCGGCAACCCGTGGCTGTTCAGCGAGCTGCTGGGTGAGCCTGGCGCTGAGGCGGGCGCGCGGGCACAGGGACCAACCCGCGATCAGGTCCTGACGGAGCTGGAGTGGACGATCGAGCGCGCCGTCGAGCACCTGGGGGAGCCGCGCGCGACGCGCTATCTGCGCAAGTTCTACCCGTGGTACGTGCGGCGCCTGGAACTCGATCCGCCTGCCGCGAAGGGCCTGCAGGAATCCCTGCAAACGGCGCTCACGCTGGCGCAGGCGCGGGAGTTCCTGGGCACCGCGAGCCGGTCTCCGGCACTCGTCTGACGGGCGCTGAGCGGCGGCGCTCGCCCCCGCTATACTGCTGCGCTCGCTGATGCCATCCGGCCGGCGAGCACCCCCGCTCGAGCGGGGTTTTGTGTGCCGCGACCGGACCACCGACCGCGATTGAGTGTCACATGCCGAAGGACGTCATCCTCACCCCTGAAGGTCTGCAGAAGCTCAAGGACGAGCTGGAGCTGCTGTCGACGGAGAAGCGCCGCGAGGTCGCCGAGCGGATCAAGGAGGCGCGCGAGTTCGGAGACATCTCCGAGAACTCGGAGTACGACGACGCCAAGAACGAGCAGGCGATGGTCGAGAGCCGCATCGCGCTGCTGCAGGAGAAGCTGCGGATGGCGACGGTGATCGAGGCGAAAGACCTCTCGACGGACGTCGTGCAGGTCGGCTCGGTCGTGCACGTCAAGGATGAAAAGACCGGCAAGTCGGTCAAATACACGATCGTCGGCTCGGCCGAGGCCAAGCCGAACGAGTACAAGCTCTCCAACGAGTCGCCCGTCGGGCGCGCGCTGCTTGGGCACAGGCGCAACGACACGGTCGCCGTGCAGGTCCCGCGCGGTCCCGCGCGCAAGCTCAAGATCACCAAGATCGACGTCGGCCTCGAGTAGCTGCTCGGATGAGCGCGAGCGAGGACCCGTCGGCGTCTGCGGAGCCGGGCGAGTCCAGTCGGCACGGGTTGAACGAGCTGATCGCCGAGCGGCGCGCGAAGGCGCAACGGCTGCGCGAGCAGGACGACAGTGCGTTCCCGCACGCGTTCGCGGGCGTCGAGCCGATCGCGTCGATCGTGCCCGCGTACGAGCGCCTGCAGCCGGGCGAGGAAACCGACGAGCGCCACCGCGTGGCGGGCCGCATCGCGGCGCGCCGCGGCGCCGGCAAGACGGCGTTCCTGGACCTGATCGACCGCACCGGCAAGATCCAGCTGCACGCGCGCGTGGACGTGCTCGGGCGCGAGCGCTTCGACGTGCTCACGAGCCTCGACCTCGGCGACCTGATCGGCGTCGACGGCAGCGCGATCCGCAGCCGCCACGGCGAGATCTCGCTGCGCGTGGAGAGCTTTCAGATTCTCGCCAAGGCGCTGCGCCCGCCGCCGGACAAGCACCACGGCCTCGCCGACGTGGAGACGCGCTATCGCCACCGCGAGCTCGACCTGATCGCGAGCGAGGACGCGCGGCGGCTGTTCGTGCAGCGCGCGCAGATCATCTCGGCGGTACGCGCGGCGCTCGACGGCGACGGCTTCGTCGAGGTCGAGACGCCGGTGCTGCAGCCGCTGTACGGCGGCGCGATGGCGCGCCCGTTCACGACCCACCACAACGCGCTCGACCGCGACTTGTACCTGCGGATCGCCACCGAGCTGTACCTGAAGCGCCTGATCGTCGGTGGCCTGGAGCGCGTGTACGAGCTCGGCAAGGACTTCCGCAACGAGGGCATCTCGCACAAGCACAACCCGGAGTTCACGATGGTCGAGTGGTACGAGGCGTACGCCGACTACAGCGGCGCGGAGGAGCGCACCGAAGCGATTGTGCGCGCGGCGGCCGCCGCGGTGGGATACGCGGGCGAGCTGGACTTCTCGGCGCCGTGGCCGCGCCTGGGCTTCGTCGAGGCGATCCGTGAGCAGACCGGTGTCGACCTCGCCGTGCACCGCGACGCCAAGGCGTTGGCCGCAGCGATCCGCGACCGCGGTCTCGATGTGAAGGTCGGCGGTGCCTGGTTTGAGATGGCCGACGACCTCCTGTCGAAGTACGTTGAGCCGAAGCTCCAGCAGCCGACGTTCGTGATCGACTATCCGACCGAGATCTCGCCGCTGGCGCGTGAGCACGACTCCGACGCCAAGCGCGGGCTGGTGGAGCGCTTCGAGGCGTTCGCCGGGGGGATGGAGATCGCCAACGGCTTCAGCGAGCTGAACGACCCGGACGCGCAGCGCGAGCGCTTCGCCGCGCAGCAGCGCGTCGAGCTGGCGGCGCCCGGTGAGGCCGAGACGATGCCCTACGACGAGGACTACGTGCGGGCGCTGGAGCAGGGCATGCCGCCGACCGCCGGCGTCGGCCTCGGCATCGACCGGCTGGTGATGCTGCTGACCGGGCGCGAGTCGATCCGCGAGGTCGTGCTGTTTCCCGCGATGCGCGACTAGCTGCCAGAGCGCCCGCGGATCAAGCCGCACCCTCGCGCTGCCGATGACCCCGTTAGGCCCGGGTGGCCGGTTGGTAGACTGCTCTACAAGGCGTCAATGGGGCTCCTGAAGCCCTTGAGGCATCGTCCCAGCGGGAAGGAATCACACCATGTTCGAGCGATTTACAGAACGGGCCCGGCAGGTGGTCGTTCTTGCGCAGGAGGAGGCGCGGACGCTCAAGCACAACTACATCGGCACCGAGCACATCCTCCTGGGACTGCTGCGCGAGGAGGAGGGTCTGGCAGCGCGGGTGCTGGAGAGCCTTGACATCACCGTCGAGCGCGTGCGCGCGCAGGTCGTGCGCATCGTCGGCTCCGGTGAGGAGGTCACCTCCGGCCAGATTCCGTTCACCCCGCGCGCCAAGAAGGTGCTGGAGCTGGCGCTGCGCGAGGCGCTCAGCCTGGGACACAACTACATCGGCACCGAGCACATCCTGCTGGGCCTCGTGCGCGAGAACGAGGGCGTGGCGGCGCGCATCCTGCTGGACTTCGACGCCGACTCCGAGAAGATCCGCAACGAGGTCATCCGCATGCTCTCCGGTCCTGGCGGGCGTCGTCAGAGCCAGTCCGGCGGCGCGGCCGCGGGCGCCGGCTCAGGCGCCGGCGAGGGCAAGAAGTCCTCGAAGCTGCTCGACCAGTTCGGCAGGAACCTGACGAAGCTGGCCGCCGAGGGCAAGCTCGACCCGTGCGTGGGACGCGAGACCGAGATCGAGCGGATCATGCAAATCCTTTCGCGGCGCACGAAGAACAACCCCGTGCTAGTGGGCGAGCCGGGCGTCGGCAAGACCGCGGTGGTCGAGGGCCTGGCACAGCGGATCACCAGCTCCGAGGTGCCCGAGCTGCTGAAGAACAAGCAGATCTACACGCTCGATCTCGCGGCGCTGGTTGCGGGCTCGAAGTACCGGGGTGAGTTCGAGGAGCGCCTGAAGAAGGTGATGAAGGAGATCACCCAGCGCGGCGACATCATCCTGTTCATCGACGAGCTCCACAACCTCGTCGGCGCGGGCGCCGCCGAGGGCGCGATCGACGCGGCCTCGATCCTGAAGCCGGCGCTGGCGCGCGGCGAGCTGCAGACGATCGGGGCGACGACGCTCGACGAGTACCGCAAGTACCTGGAGCGTGACTCGGCGCTCGAGCGGCGCTTCCAGAAGATCACCGTCGACGAGCCGACGATCGACCAGACCGTCGAAATCCTGACCGGCCTGCGCGACCGCTACGAGCAGCACCACAAGGTGCAGATCACCGATGAGGCGCTGCGCGCGGCAGGCGAACTGGCCAGCCGCTACATCTCCGACCGCTTCCTGCCGGACAAGGCGATCGACCTGATCGACGAGGCCGCCTCGCGCATGCGCATCAAGTCGATGACATCGCCGCCGGCCAACCGTGAGCTCGAGGGCGAAGTCGAGTCCACGCGCCGCGAGAAGGAGGCCGCGATCGAGGCGCAGGAGTTCGAGAAGGCTGCGGCGCTGCGCGATAAGGAGCGCAAGCTGACGAACAAGAAACGCGAGCTCGAGCAGGCGTGGGAATCCGGCGAGTCCGGCGAGCGCCCGTCGATCGGCGAAGAGGAGATCGCGGACATCGTCTCGATGTGGACCGGCATCCCGGTGTTCAAGCTGACCGAGGCCGAGACCCAGAAGCTGATGCGCATGGAGGACGAACTGCACAAGCGCGTGATCGGCCAGCACCCCGCGATCGAGGTGATCTCGAAGGCGATCCGTCGCTCGCGCGCGGGCCTCAAGGACCCCAAGCGCCCGACCGGCTCGTTCATCTTCCTAGGCCCCTCCGGTGTCGGCAAGACCGAGCTGGCGCGCACGCTCGCCGAGTTCCTGTTCGGCGACGACGACGCGCTGATCCGGATCGACATGTCCGAGTACATGGAGAAGCACGCCGTCTCGCGGCTCGTCGGCTCGCCCCCCGGCTACATCGGCTACGACGAGGGCGGCCAGCTGACCGAGGCGATCCGGCGCAAGCCCTACAGCGTGCTGCTGCTCGACGAGATCGAGAAGGCCCATCCGGACGTGTTCAACATCCTGCTGCAGATCCTCGAGGACGGTCGCCTGACCGACGCGCAGGGGCGCACCGTCGACTTCCGCCACGCGATCGTGATCATGACCTCGAACATCGGCGCCGCCGAGATCGCGCGCAACACGCCGCTCGGCTTCGCGGTCTCCGATGACGAGACCGGCATCACCTACGACGACATGAAGAACCGCATCATGGGTGAGCTGAAGAAGGTCTTCCGCCCGGAGTTCCTCAACCGCATCGACGACGTGATCGTCTTCCACAAGCTGCAGAAGGAGGAGATCAAGCAGATCGTCGAGCTGCTGCTGCTGCGGATCCGCGAGTCGATGGCCGAACGCGAGCTGCAACTGGAGCTGACCGAGCCCGCCAAGGACCTGCTCGTGGACAAGGGCTGGGACCCGGCGATGGGCGCGCGTCCGCTGCGTCGCGCGATCCAGCGCTACATCGAGGACCCGCTCGCGGACTTCGTGCTGCGCGAGCAGCTGACGCCAGGCGCGACCGTCGTGGTCGACCCGGCCGAAGGTGACGAAGAGGGCGAGGTGCGCCTGTCGATCGTGCAGCCCAAGAAGCAGAAGACACCCGTCGCCGTGGGCGCCGAAGGCGCCGGTGCGGAGGAGCTGGGCGACGGCGACGACCACGCCGACGCTGATGGTCCGGGGCTGGCTGTGCCCGACGAGTCGTAGTAGCACCAGGTCGAGCTGGGCACGCGCGCGCCAGACCTTTCGCCGTCCAGACCGTCATATTAATCACCTGAGTCCCGCTCCGGGCGCTTCGTCGGAGTAGTTGGAAGTGGCCTCGAAAATCCGCCTAGGCGAACCTCCGGCGTCCGCTCTATGATCGCGATCGTGCCTCGCAAGGGACGCGATGGCGGGTCTATCGCGCGTCGGCTATCGGGAGCGCTGGTTGATCTCGCTGCCTGGCAAATCGGTACCGGCTTTGTGGTCCTCGGTGTCGCGGCCTTGTATTTGTCGGCGAATTGGCAGGGTGCGTCCGGCCCGAGTGCCTGGGACGTGGTTCTCAGGGAGGGCGGGGCGCTGCTCTTCGTCACGGCCGCGCTCAGTATCGCCTGGGAGCTTCGGGGGCGTCGCCAGCTGACCAACGAGGTTCTGTCGGCCGCTGGTCTCTCGAAGGCGATCGCTGACGCGGGACTCACCCGGCTCACGACCCACTACGCCGAAATTGACTGGAACGACCTTCTCAACCGCGCAAGCCATGTCGATTTGTTTTTCGCCTATGCCGCGACGTGGCGTGCCTACCACGACGCGGCCCTTCGCAAGCTCGTCAAGCGCGATGGCACTCGCCTGCGAGTGATTCTGCCCGACCGCGAGGATGCGGCCCAAGTCGCCCAGCTGGCTGCAAGATTCGGCGCCTCAGACGATCAGATCGTCCAGAAAATAAAGGATGCCGAGAGCGCATTTGCCGTGCTTTCCGGCGAATCGAGCCAGCGGACCGCTGTCGAGCTTCGGGTCACGCGCGCCTTTCCGGTCTACACGTACTATCGATTCGACGGACGCTGCATCGGTGTTCTCTACTCGCAGGCGGGCAAACGCGTAGAGGTCCCCGCGTTCGAATGTCAGCACGGTGGCACGCTGCACAAGTTCTTCAGCAGCCAGTTTGACGCACTTTGGAATGACGCTTCCGCCCGCCCGCCGGAGTAGCATTGAACTCATGAGCGTGGTCGGTGTTGGGGTTACGAAGGGCGCTCAAGAGCCTCGGATTCTTAATGGTGATCTGGACGAGAGCGCCTTCGAGAAAGCGCTTGGGGCGGATGTTGTCGCTTTGGATATCGAGACGAGCGGTCTCGACTGGCGCAGCGACGAGATCGGGACAGTGCAGCTCCAGGTGGGGGACACGACGTACGTGGTCCGCGTCAACGGTCTTCGACCCAACCATCTGAAGGCCGTCATCGAGGACGCGCGTGTGCGCAAGGTTCTCCATCACGCAATGTTCGATCTGAGATTTCTCGCGCATCGCTGGGACGTGACGCCCGCCAATGTCGCCTGCACCAAGATCGCGTCCAAGCTGGCCGAGCCAGAGGCGCCCTGGAAAGAGCACTCGCTTGCGCCGCTGCTCAAACGCTATCTGGGGGTCAGTCTCGATAAGACTGAGCAGACGAGCGAATGGCTCGGCGAGCTTTCCGACACGCAGGTCAGATACGCGGCCAACGACGTTCGCTATCTGGTGCCGCTGTTTCAATGCCTCGACCAGAAGCTACGCGATGCTGGGCGCGACGACCTCCGAGATCGATGCTTTGCTCAGCTGCCAACGCAAGTCGAGCTCGAGGTGGGCGAATTCCCGGACGTATTCGCTTACTGACTCGCCAAAACACATCTGTTCAGAGCTGACCTAATGTCGGGATGTCGAAGTCCATCCCCACAGCCGCGTACGCTCAGGCGGTGGCCCGTACGACCATCCACGTGTGCTCGCAGTGCGGCGTGCAGTCCGCGCAGTGGCACGGCCAGTGCCCTGAGTGCGGCGAGTGGAACACGCTCGTCGAGGAGCGCGTGGCGCCGGCGCAGGCGCCCGGCTCGCGTGCGGGACGCCAGCGGCGCGGCGTCGGCTCTGGCGGTGTTGCGGGCGGCGCGCCATCCCTGGCGGCGCGCCCGGAGCCGGTGCTCCTGAGAGAGGTCGGGACGGCGCCGGTGCGACGGATGTCAACCGGCATCGGCGAGCTGGACCGCGTGCTCGGCGGCGGCCTCGTCCCGGGCTCGCTGGTGCTGCTGGGCGGCTCGCCCGGGATCGGCAAGTCGACGCTCACGAACATGGTGCTGGGCCACCTCCAGCAGGCCGGTCACGGCACGCTGTACGTGAGCGGCGAGGAGTCAGCCGAGCAGGTGCGACTGCGCGCCGAGCGGCTGGGGCCGTCGCACAAGGGACCGATCGAGGTCGGCGGCGCGCGGCCGGCTAACCCGGCGTTGCAGGTGCCGGTGCTCGCCGAGACAGACCTCGACGCCGTGCTCGACGCGCTCGCCACGCACAAGCCACGGGCGTGTGTGATCGACTCCGTGCAGACGCTGCGCGCCGCGGACCTGTCCGGCGCTCCGGGCTCGGTCGGGCAGGTGCGCGAGGTGGCGGCGCGGATCATGGAGCTGGCGAAGGCGCAGGGCACGGCGGTGATCCTCGTCGGGCACGTCACCAAGGAGGGGGCGCTCGCGGGTCCGCGCGTGCTCGAGCACCTGGTCGACTGCGTGCTGCAGTTCGAGGGCGAGCGCGAGCGCCCCTACCGCGAGCTGCGCTCGCTGAAGAACCGCTTCGGCTCGACCAACGAGGCGGGCCTGTTCGAGATGCGCAGCGGCGGCCTCGTCGAGGTGCTCGACGCCTCCGCGCGGTTCGTGGCGGAGGCGACGCGCGCGCCGGGGAGCGTCGTGCTGGCGGCGATGGAGGGCTCGCGGCCGCTGCTCGTCGAGGTGCAGGCGCTGGTTGCGCCGTCGGAGCTCGAGCAGCCGCGGCGGGTCGTCTCGGGGCTCGATCGCAACCGCCTGGCGCTCGTGCTGGCGATCCTCGGGCGCCACGCCGGCGTGCGCACCGGCGGCGCCGACGTGTTCGTGAACGTCGTCGGTGGCGTGCGCGTGGATGAGCCGGGCTGCGACCTGGCGGTCGCGCTGGCGGTCGCGAGCGCGAGCCGCGGTGTGGCGCTCACGGCCAGCCCGCGCGCGTGCTTCGGGGAGTTGGGGTTGACAGGCGAGCTGCGCTGGGTGGGGCACCCCGAGCGGCGTCTGCAGGAGGCCGCCAAGCACGGTCTACGCGACGTGATCGCACCGGCCGACAGCGGCGGCGGAGCGTGCGAGGTGAGGACGTTGCGCGAGGCGCTGGCGGCGGCTCTGGGCGGGCCGTCCGGCGGCCGCCGGGGGCGTGTGCCCAGCGTAGGAACCGCTAAAGGAACGCTGATTGCCCTAGAATCGTAGATCGTGGCTCCAAGATCCGGCGAAGACCTAGACAACGAGGTAAGGCCGGATCCGGGTTTGATGAGGGCGCTGGAGATGATCGCGCCCGGCACCGCGCTACGTGAGGGGATCGAGAGCATCCTGCACGCGCGCACGGGCGGCCTGATCGTGATCGGCGAGCCCGAAGACCTCAGCTTCCTGAACTCCGGCGGGATCAAGCTCGACATCGACTACACGCCGGCGTTCCTGTACCAGCTCGCGAAGATGGACGGGGCGATCATCCTCAACGCGAACGCCACGAAGATCACGATGGCGAACGTGCAGCTGATGCCCGATCCGACGATCCTCTCGCACGAGACCGGCACCAGGCACCGCACCGCCGAGCGCGTGTCCAAGCAGACCGACGCGCTCGTGATCGCGATCTCACAGCGGCGCGAGGTGGTCTCGGTGTACGTCGACGGCGTCAAGTACATCCTCGAGGACATCCCCGTAGTGCTCGCCAAGGGCAACCAAGCGCTGGCGACGCTCGACAAGTTCCGCACGCGTCTGGATCAGGTCTCCACGCGCCTGACGGCGCTCGAGTTCGAGGGCGGCGCGACGCTGCACGACGTGCTCACCGTGCTGCAGCGCTCGGAGCTGGTGACGCGCATGGCGGTCGAGATCGAGCGCTACATCGTGGAGCTTGGCAGCGAGGGCCGGCTGATCGAGATGCAGCTGGAGGAGACGATGGTCGGCGCGGCCGCCGAGAAGTCGGCGCTCGTCAGGGACTACCTGTCGAGCTACTCCGACGAGGCGTTCGCGGCGGCACTCGAGGAGATCGGGCGGCTGGTGCACCAGGACCTGCTCGATTTCGGGCGGCTGGCCGAGCTGCTCGGCTACGACCGCAAGCTGAACACGCTCGACTACCCGGTATCGCCGCGCGGCTACCGCGTGCTGGGCCGCATTCCGCGGCTGCCAAAGCTGGTGGTCGCGCAGATCGTGGCCGAGTTCGGCGGGCTGGACGACCTGCTGGCCGCCAACGATGCGGATCTCGAGGCAGTGGAGGGAGTGGGGGAGATCCGTGCGAAGGACATCCGCGAGGGCCTGCGCAGGTTGCAGGAGCTGAACCTCGTGGACCGCTACCTGCAGACTTGAATAAGGGCCGACCCACTGGTCGCTCGCAACGAAGGAGGACACCATTCCCGCACAAGCAACCGAAGAAGCAATGCTCACGGAGGAGCTCGAGGTAACCCGCGAAGTCGAGTACATCGAGTTCGAGCTCGGAGATCACGTCGTCTACCCTCATCACGGCGCCGGCAAGGTGCTGAAGAAGGAGGAGATGGAGATCCTCGGCGAACGGCGCGAGTACCTCACGATCAAGATCCTCCACAACGACATGACCGTACGCGTTCCCACCGAGAACGCCGCCCTGGCGGGGCTGCGCAGGGTCATCGACGAGGAAACGGTCAAGAAGGTTCTGGACGTCCTGCGCGACGACGTCTCGGAGATGCCAAAGAACTGGAACCGCCGCTTCAAGCACAACCGCGACAAGATCAAGACCGGCGACATCTACGAGCTGGCCGAGGTCGTGCGCAACCTCTCGCTTCGTGAGAGCGAGAAGGGCCTGTCGACCGGCGAGAAGCAGATGTTCACGCGCACCAAGAAGATCCTCGCCTCCGAGCTGATGTACGCGCTCGACAAGGACGAGGAAGAGGCAGAGAGCTATCTCGACGAGCTGCTCGAGGACTCCGCCAACAGCCAGATGGCGGCGGCCGGAGCCAAGTAGCGAGGCTTTCGCGCACGCGGCAGCAGCAACTGCCGCCGTGTGCGCGAGCGCCCCTGGACGATGACCGTCGCGCTGATCGTGGCCGCCGGCAGCGGCGAGCGCCTCGGAGCGGGCATGCCGAAGGCGCTCGTGCCGCTCGGCGGGCGGCCGATGCTGGCGTGGAGCATCGACGCGCTGCTCGCTACCAGCGGCGTCGAGCGGATCGTCGTGGCGATGCCGCCCGGCACTGTGGGCTCGTCCGGCGGCACGGCTTTCTTCGGCGGTGCGGCCTCGTCTGGCAGTGCGGGTTTGCCCGGCGGCGCCATCTCGTTTGACGGTGCGCCCGACGGTCGCATCACGATGGTCGAGGGCGGCGCCTCGCGCTCGGGCTCTGTGCGGCGTGCGCTGGAGGTGGCGAGGCGACTGGGCGAGATGCAAGAGCCTGCGCTGTCCGAGGCGCGCCGCGTCGATGATCTGGTGCTCGTTCACGACGCTGCGCGCCCGCTGGTGACGCCCGCGCTTGCCGAAGCGGTGATCGCCGCGCTCGCGCTGGACCCGCACGCCGACGCGGCGATCGCGGCGCTGCCGGTCACCGACACGGTCAAGCGCGTGGACAGCGAGGGCGCTGTGCGCGAGACGCTCGAGCGCAGCGAGCTGTGGGCTGTGCAGACGCCGCAGGTGTTCCGTCGCGTGGTGCTCGAGCGCGCGCTCGACGTTCACCCCGATGAGCTGGCGCGCGCGACCGACGACGCCTGGCTGATCGAGCGCGAGGGCGGCAGGGTGATCGTGGTGCGGGCGAGCGAGGAGAACCTGAAGGTGACCGCGCAGCTCGACCTGCGCATGGCCGAGCTACTGCTCGCCGGCCGAAGTTCTCAGGACTGACACCGGAAGCCCTGCCGAATCCTGCTTGAATCGCAGCCGCTGCGAATGCTGAGCGACTATCACCTCCATCTACGCCCCGACGGCCACGACGCGGACGTATCCAGATACCACACGCCGGCGAACGTCGAGCGCTACCGCGCGGCGGCGGACGAGCGCGGCATCGCCGAGCTGGGTGTCTCAGAACACGTGTACCGTTTCGTGCAGGCGCTGGACGTTTGGCGCCATCCCTTCTGGGAGACCTTTGCGCACGACGACCTCGACGCTTACTGCGGGTTCGTGCGCGAGCAGACCGACCTGCGGCTGGGGATCGAGGCCGACTTCGTGCCAGGCGCTGAGGACCGCATGGCGAACCTGCTGCAGGCACGCGACTTCGACTACGTGGTCGGCTCGGTGCACTTCATGCGCGACGGCGCCGTCGACATGGACGACTACAGCGTGTGGGACTCCAGCCGCGCGCGCAGCGCCGATGAGGTGTGGATGCGCTACTTCGAGGCGATCGGCGAGGCCGCGCGCAGCGGCCTGTTCGACATCGCCGCGCACCCCGACCTCGTGAAGTATTGGGGCGACGCCCGGCGCACGCCGGAAGGCGACCTGCGCCGCTACTACGAGCCCGCCGTCGAAGGCATCGCCGAAGGTGGCATCGCGGTCGAGGTGTCTACCGCCGGTCTGCGCAAGCCCGCCGGCGAGCTGTACCCGGCGCGCGCGTTTCTGGAGATGTGCGTCGACGCGGGCGTGCCCGTGGCGCTCTCAAGCGACGCGCACCGGCCCGAGGACGTCGGTGCCGACTACGATCGCGCGCTCGCCGAGCTGGACGCCGTGGGTGTGCGTGAGCTGTGTGTGTTCGAGCGACGCGTCAGGCGCCTGGAGCCGATCGGCGCGGGCACCGCTCAGGCCGCGGCGCCGGGCGCGGGTTCGAGCGACGCCGGCGAGCGATGACACTCGCGGGGATCGGGTTCGACTCGCACCGGCTCACGGTCGGGCGCAGGCTCGTGATCGGAGGCGTCGAGATCCCTTACGAGCGCGGCCTCGACGGCCACTCGGACGCCGACGTGCTGGCGCACGCGGTGATCGACGCGCTACTCGGTGCCGCCGGCATGGGCGACATCGGCGCCCACTTCCCCGACACCGACGAGCGCTGGCGCGACGCCGACTCGATCGAGCTGCTCGCGAGCGTCGTGGAGAGCGTGCGCGGGGCGGGTCTGGAGATCGTCAACGTCGACTGCACAGTGGTGATGGAGGCGCCGAAGCTCGCACCGCACCGGCGGGCGATCCGCGAGCGGCTGGCCGAGGTGCTCGCGCTCGAGCCCGCGTGCGTGAACGTCAAGGCGAGCACCGGCGAGGGCATGGGGTTCGTCGGTCGCGGCGAGGGCGTCGCGGCGCTCGCGATCGCCAGCTTGCGCAGCTCGGCTGGTTGAGGCTGGGTGGCGAGTCGCTCCTACGCAGCGCTCACGGTGACCATGCTGGCAGCGCTCGTTGGTGGTGGAACCGGCTCACCATGCTCGCGCAGGCTCTCGATGTGCAGCTCGATTGCCTCGTGGATCAGCTTTTCCACCTCCTCTCGGGTGGTGCCGGCGGCGCCCAGGCCGGGGAGGTCAGGGCAGTAGCCGCCCCAGCCAGTTGACCCTTGCTCGTAGATGACGAGGTATTCGTTCACCGTCGCGATCCTTTCAATCCTGCCTGTCGAAGGATGTTCCCAAGGGTACCGGCTGGGATGTCCTGGCCTGGACGGCCTGCGACCGTCACAGTCCCGCGCTTGTATGGGTGGGGGTAGATGCGGTGACTGCCGCGTTGACGCTCGAACCTCCAGCCGTCGTCTTCGATCAGTCGGGTCACGTCGCGCACCTTCATCCAACACTGTTCCGACGGGCACGATCCTGAGGGACGCACGGCGATCGTCAGCAGCGACAATGAGCGAATGGACGATGACGTAGCGGAGAGCGCCGGTTCGCTGCTTCCCGCGATCGCGGGGCCCGTGCCCGACCGGCTCACGATCTGGCCGGTGGACGATGGTCGCTACGGGCTGGACGCGACGTTCCAAGGCGGATCTGGCTATCAGCGAGCACAGCAGCATCGCGACGCGCTGGAGCAGGGTGGTGTGCCGCATACTTTCCGCCAAGAGCTCGACGGCGGGTGGACGTTGCGGTTCGGTCCGCTGCGAGCGACGGAGATCGCACGGGCCCTGTCCGCGTTTGTTTACTAGCCACAACGCCCAGGTGCGTAGGCTGGTTGGCGAATGTTCTTGCTGATCCTGATCGGGGTGCCCGTGCTCGAGGTGTTCGTCTTCATCGAGGTCGGACACGCGATCGGCTGGCTGCTGGCGCTGGCGCTGCTGCTCGGCACCTCGCTGCTCGGAGCGCGCCTGGTGCGCAGCGAGGGGCGCGCGGCGATCGAGCGCTTCTCGTTGGCTGTGTCTGAGCGCAGGGCGCCAGCGAGCGCGGCGATCGAGGGCGCGCTCGGGTTTCTCGGGGCGGCGCTGCTTGCCGTGCCGGGCTTCGTCACCGATGCGCTCGGCGCGCTGCTGCTGCTGTCGCCGACACGCAAGCTCGCGCGGCGCTGGATATCGAGCCACTTCGCCGGGCGCGTGACGCGCTTCGCCGCGAGCGCGGGTCGCTTCGCCGCGCGCGATCACGCCGCCCGACCGGCTGACGTCGATTCAACTGCGATCGACGACGACCTCGATCAGCTTGGGCGCTGAGGTCGCGTCGCTCAGGCGGCGCCGGCGGCAGCGTCGCAGCCGTAGAGGTGTTCGCGCAGCTGATCGCAGCTCTCGGCCGACCAGCGCTCGCTCTCCTCCAGAGACTCGATCAGCTCCTCAGCCGTGCGCAGCAGCTGTCTGCTCTCGGGCTCGCCGAACAGCAGCGCGTCCGCCGCTTCCAGCAGCTGTTCGCGCTCCTTGGCGTGCAGCTTCGTCGCGCCCTGACGGGCGATCGTCTCCAGCAGCGCCGTGTAGTGCGCGCCGCGCTCCGTCATCGGCTCGGCTGTCGTCATCATCTGCTCTCAGCTTATCGGCCGCGACAGCGCGCCCGCGGCGAGCACACCGCCGATCCCGCCGAACAGGTGCGCTTGCCAGGAGATGCCGGTGTGCGGGATCAGGTCGGTGATGAGCACGCCGCCGAACAGCACCAGCACGACGACGCCCAGCCCGAGCTCGAGCATCTGGCGATTGAACAACCCGCGGCTGATCAGATAGGTCGCGTAGCCGAAGACGACGCCGCTCGCTCCCACCGTGACGCTTCCGCCGGGCGCCGTGAGCCACACGCCGGCGCCGCTCACCAGCGCGACGATCGCGCTCACCGCCAGCAGCCGCCGCGCGCCGGCCAGCGCGATCACGACGCCGAGGATCACGAACGGGATCGTGTTGCCGATCAAGTGCGACCAGCTTGCGTGCAGAAACGGCGCAAACACGATGCCGTCGAGGTGCGCGACGCTTCGCGGCACGATCCCATCGCTGTCGAGTCGATAGCTGTCGAGCGCGTTGACGACCTCGACCGCCCACATGATCGCCACCAGCGCGGCGAGCGCCCGCAGACCGTCGAGCTGTTCCGCATAGCGCTCGCGAACTCGATCCTTCACAGCCCCAGGATCGCAGCTTTGCGACGGCTCGCGTTCCGGCCGTCGGCGGTCCGCTGGTATCTCGACGGACGGCGGGGCATACTTCTGGCGGGTGCTACGGCTCGTCACGATTCCGATCAGCCACTACTGTGAAAAGGCGCGGTGGGCGCTGGAGCGCGCGCGGATCGCGTATCGCGAGGAGCGCCACGTCCAGGGCATCCACCGCTTCGCCGCCAAGCGCGCCGGCGGGGGCATGACGGTTCCCGTGCTCGTGACGCCCGAGGGAACGATCGGGGAGTCGCAGGAGATCCTCGCCTGGGTCGACGCGCGCACGCCGATCGAGCACAGGCTGTTTCCGCAGGAGCCGCGGGCGCGCCGCGAGGTCGAGGACCTGTGCGCGCGTTTCGATCGCGAGCTAGGACCGCGGGGGCGACGGCTGCTGTACGTGCACATGCTCCCCGCGCGCGACCTCGCGATGCGCTTCAACAACCAGGGCGTGCCTGCGTGGGAGGACCGCGCGATCCGCCACGGACGGCCGCTGTTCGCGCGTCTGATCCAGCACGCGCTCGAGATTCGGCCCGGCGTCGAGGTCGAGGACGAGACCGTCGTCTGGCGCGAGTTCGATCACGTCGCCGACCTGCTCGCGGACGGTCGGCCGTTCCTGTGCGGCGAGCGCTTCAGCGCCGCCGACCTGACCTTCGCGGCGCTGTCCGCGCCGATCGTGATGCCGCCCGGGTACGGCGTGACGCTGCCGCAATCCGAGATGCTCTCCGACGCTACCGCCGCGCTCGTCGCGCGTGGGCGCGAGCATCCCGCCGGGCGCCACGCGCTCGCCCTGTTCGCGTCCCATAGGCAAGCGCGTGTCATGTCGGCGGG
This sequence comes from uncultured Solirubrobacteraceae bacterium, assembly GCA_963716535.1. Lineage (GTDB taxonomy): Bacteria > Actinomycetota > Thermoleophilia > Solirubrobacterales > Solirubrobacteraceae > Palsa-744. The sequence goes on from OY970317.1 coordinate 89,413, forward strand.
TCAGCTGGCGGTGCCGGCGGAGCAGGGTCTGGCTTAGCGCCGGCGGGGTCTTCAGCGCGCGCTACGGCGACGTGCAGCTCGTGACGGCTGGCTCGGTTGGATACGTCGTCGCCGGCAACCTCGCCGGCGGCGTTTCGCTCGTGGTCGTCGTCGTGTCACCAGCCTTTGCGCCGACAGTGACCCCCGTGACCGTTGTGTTCTTCAACGCCTGCGGTGCTTCCTCGGCACGATCCTTGTACAGCTGGCGCAGCATCGAGGCCGCAAGCCTGGGGAACTTCGGGTCGATCCGCTCGAGCTGCCCGACGTCGACCAATTCGACTTCGCTCGTGGGGATCCAGAAGATCAGCCCGGGGCGGCGGTGGCGCAGTTCCAGCCGTCCGACGTAGACGCGTTCGTTCGTCTGCGTGATGTACACGCCGCAGACGCCGACGTCCTCGCCCTTGCGCACGAGCGCGATCGGTTGCACCGACGGCTTGTCCAGCGTGCGCGCGATCGTCAGCGCGGCGCCGAACAGCAGCACCGAGAAGAACACCGACACGCCGTACCAGGCGAACTTTTCGGTGGCGCGTGCCACGAATAGGTTCATCGTCGCCAGCACCGCTGCGACGCCGAGCAGCATCGCGACCCACCTGAACGAGTGTTCTTTTGCGGCGAACAGGATGCCGCCGAAGATCAGGAGCGCGGCCGCCACGCACAAGATCGCGGCGAATGCGAGCAGGCCGTTGCGCTCGAGTTTTTCCGCGACGGCGGAGAGCTGCGCGAGGAGATGGTCCGCGACCGCTCGAAAGACGTGACCGAGCGTTCGTTCCGCTTCGTCGAGGCTGGCGCTCAGCTCGACGCCCGTGGGAGTCGCGCTCGGCGAGTCCAGGTAGCCGGCGATCCCTGCCCGCGCCTTTTGCATCTTCTCGAGGACCGTCCCCGTTTTCGGTTTGCTGTTGCTGCTGCGCAGCGCGGTGTTCGCTTGGATCGCCTCGGCGATGATCGCGTCAGCCGCGGCCACCCATTCGCGAATCGCCGCCTCCCATTCCCGTTCCGCGGATAGAAGCGCTAGCTGGGCCTGTTCGCGAGCCTTTCCGCTCGCCTCCGTAGGCGACGCTTCATCGGCTTCCTTGGCCGCCGTCTCTCCCAGCTTCGCCGCCTCGAGCTTGGCCTGTGCCGAGACCACCGTCGCCCTGACGTGCTTCAGCTCGCCCCGGCTCTGGAAGTTGCGCATGATCCCGGCGACGACGTATGCCGCCACCACGCCGGTCGCGACTAGCCAGACGAACAGCAGGAAGTACGCGAAGTGGTGGTGCACTTCGATGAAGAACAGCGTCACGAGCATCTCGATGACGGCGACGGCGACGAGACCACGGGCGGTGCCGGGTGTCGCCTTGCCGTTGCTGTCGATGATGTAGACGAGCAGCACCGCGAGCACGGCGCCGATGACGAACGCGGAGAGCGCGAGCGCGCCGACGATCACCAGTTCCTGCTTTGGCACGGCGAGTACCGCCTGCGTCGCCGGCAGATGCGCCGCTTCGAAGCGGATCCACTCGATCGCCGCGCCGATCACGGCCACGAAGCCGGCAAAGCCGATCGCGCTGCCGATCGCCGGCAGCGCCTGCCAGCCGAGTTCCGAGAGGCGGGTCAGGGCGCCGGCGCCACCTTCGGCGGCCTTGTCCTTGGGCGCCTGTCCAGGCGCTTTGTCCTCAGCGCCAGAAGCCATCGGTGCTCGTGCTGATACGGGGCATTCGGCGTCTGAACATCGGAATCATCCTGCTGGGACCGTACAGCACGGCTGCGCGGCCTGTCGGCGGCATTGGTGGGCCGCATGGTCAGCGCGTGAGTATCCGCGCGCAGCCCGCTAGGGTTGCCCCCGCGATGCGCGAGATCGTTCTGCACGACACGCTCAGCGGCGAGGTGGTTCCGCTGCGTCCGCGCGACCCGGGCAAGGTCGGCATCTACGCCTGCGGCCCGACCGTCTACAGCCGCATCCACATCGGCAACGCCCGACCGTTCGTGGTCTTCAGCCTGCTGAAGCGCTTCCTCGGGCACGAGGGCTATGAGACGACGCTCGTGATCAACGTCACCGACGTCAACGACAAGATCTACGATGCCGCCCGCCGCTCAGATCCCGCCCACCCGCGGCCGAGCGCCGAGCTGGCAGCGGAGATGACCGCGTACTACCGCGCGGACACGGACGCGCTCGGCTTGGGGCGTCCCGACCACGAGCCGCTTGCCGGCGAGACGATTGGTCCGATCGTCGAGTACATCCAGACGCTGATCGACCGCGGTCACGCCTACGCGGTCGACGGTGACGTGTACTTTCGCGTGCGCTCCGACCCCGGCTACGGCACGCTGTCGCACCGCCGGCTCGAGCATATGGACCAGGGTGAAGACGCCGCGACGTCGGATCTCACCGAGCGCAAGGAGGACCCGCTCGACTTCGCGCTGTGGAAGGCGCACAAGCCCGGCGAGGACACCAGTTGGGAGACGCCGTGGGGGACCGGCCGGCCGGGCTGGCACATCGAGTGCTCGGCGATGGCCGAGGAGTTCCTCGGGGTTGGCTTCGACATCCACGGCGGCGGCTCCGATCTGGTCTTTCCCCACCACGAGAACGAGGCCGCGCAGACACGCGCCGCGCGCGGGCACGAGCTCGCGCGGCTATGGATGCACAACGGCATGATCCAGTTCACCGGCGAGAAGATGGCCAAGTCGGTTGGAAACATCGCGCTGCTGCACGAGGTGCTCGGCGAGTACGGCCACGAGGCGGTGGTCATGTACCTGATCTCTGGCCACTACCGCCAGCCGCTGGCGTTCTCGCAGGCGGCGCTCGAACAGGCGCAGGCGAACGTCAAGCGCGTCCGCGAGGCTGGGCGACGGCTCTCCGCGGACGAGTCGCCCCAGGAGCTTGACCACCTGCGCGACCGTTTCTTCGATGCGTTGGCGCGCGACTTCAACACCCCCGAGGCGTTGGCCGCGCTCAACGAGTGGGTGCGCGAGGCGACCAGTGGGAAGTGGGAGACCCCCGGTGAAGCGCACCTGCGCGAGATGTTGGGGGTGCTCGGGCTCGAGTCGCTGCTCGCCGCTTCCGCGCAGGCGCCGCCGCAGGTGCTGGAGCTGGCGGAGCGGCGCGAGCAGGCGCGCGCGGACCGCGACTTCGCCGCCGCTGATGAGCTGCGCGACCAGATCGCCGCGCTCGGCTGGGAAGTACGAGACGGAGCGGGTGGCTTCGAGCTGATCCCGCTGTGATCCTCTACGGCCGCAATCCCGTCAGGGAGGCACTGCGCGGAGGACGCGCGCACAGCGTGGGGGAGGTGTGGGCGACCGCCGGCGCCGCGCGCGAGCCCTGGCTGGCGGGCGTGAAGGTCAAGACCGTCACCGCCGAGGAAATCGAGCGTCGCTGCGGCTCTGACGCGCACCAGGGCATGTGCGCGGATGCCGGGCCCTACCACTATGCGGGCGTCGAGCGTCTGCTGGCCGGCGAGAGCCCGCTGATCGTCGCGCTCGACCAGGTTCAGGACCCGCAGAACCTCGGCTCGATCTGCCGCACGGCTGAGTGCGCCGGCGCTGCCGGCGTGGTCATCCCCGAGCGCCGCGCCGCCGAGGTCACCGCCGCGGTGTGCAAGGCGTCGGCCGGTGCCGTCGAGCACCTGCCGGTCGCGCGCGTACGCAACCTCGCCGACTTTCTCGCGGACGCGCGCGACGCCGGCTGCTGGTGCTACGGCGCGAGCGCCGGCGACGACGACGAGGCTGACGGCGGCTCGGGCGCGGGCGGCGAGAGCGCTCGCGAGGCCGGCGATCGTCGCGGCGGCAGGGGCGCGAGCGCGACGGTTGCCTACGACGCGCCGGACTACCGTGGCTCGGGCGTCGTTCTGGTGCTGGGCAGCGAGGGCTCCGGCCTGCGCCCGCGCGTCGCGGGCGCGTGCGACCAGCTGATCGCGCTGCCGCTGCTCGGGAGGATCGAGTCGCTGGGCGTCAGCGCCGCCGCCGCCGCGATTCTGTACGAGATCTTGCAAAGCCGCAGCCGGATGGCTTGACAAGGTTTCATAACTGTGTAAGGCTCCGCCAACATAACGCTGAACCTAAGGTTGAGAAACACTTAGGCAGGGCGAACAACTACATAGCTTTGGCGCCAGGGGAGGAGTGCGCCACTGAGCACGTTTGCGGCCGCCAGGGAGGTGGTCTCAAAGAAAGGATCTGCTCGTGGCACGAATCTCCCATAACTCTAACTCTGAACCTAAGGTCGAGGACTCGTTCCTGATCGCCCTCGCCAAGCAGGGCGATCGCAACGCCTATGACCGTCTCGTGCGTCGCTACCACGGCTTCGTGCGTCTGAAGGCATCGTCCTACTTCCTCGCCGGCGGTGACTCCGAAGACCTCATTCAGGAGGGGCTCGTGGGTCTTTACAAGGCGATCCGCGACTTCCGCACCGACCGTGAGTCGAGCTTCCGCAACTTCGCCGAGCTGTGCATCACGCGGCAGATCATCACCGCGGTCAAGACCGCCACGCGCAACAAGCACACGCCGCTGAACCAGTACGTATCGTTCTCCTCGACGCCCGCCGGCGCCGGCGACGACGTGCCGACGCTCGACCAGATGCTGCCGGGGCCGACCGTGCAGGACCCGGTCAACCAGGTGATCAGCTCGGAGGAGCTGCGCTCGCTCGTCGGGTGCCTGTCGACCGCGCTGTCAGAGCTGGAGAGCCGTGTGCTGTCGTTGTACCTCGACGGCTACTCCTACGAGCAGGTCGGCGGTCGGCTCTCGTGCGACACCAAGACCGTCGACAACGCCCTGCAGCGGGTCAAGCGCAAGGTCGGCGCGCACCTGCAGTCACGCGCCGTCGCCGCCTGAGAAGCCGTCACGCGTTGAAAGCGGCGCCGCCTCGCGACGGCGCCGCTTTTGAGAATCGCGCTGCCTCTGGATGGGCGCTCCCTCACTAGGCGGCGCTGCCTGTGGCCGCCCCGAGGGGGGACGGCCACAGGTCATCACCGAGGCGTCCCCCGGCCTAGATCTGGCCTTCCGGCGGCTGCGTCGAGTTGCCCGGCGCCTCCGGCGTCAGCGCCGACGGCACCGGTGCCGTCACCGTGATCGTGAACGGCGCGCTGTTGGTGGTCGCGTTCTGCGGGCCGCCGGGGATCTTGATCCGTACCGTGCTCGTGCCCAGGTTGTAGAACGTGTGCACGATCGAGTACGTCGAGCCGGCGCCGACCGTGCCTACCTCGACCACGTGGTAGCTGGTGCCCGTTGCGTTCAGCCGCTCGAGGTAGATCGCGTGACCGGCCTCTTCCGGTGTGACCGTCCCGGAGAACGTCAGCGTTTGTCCTGCGGCCACCGTCGCTGCGGCCGTGGACGCGGGGACCGTTGCCGCGGACACGCTCGCGGTGAGCACGTATTTGACGCCCTCGAACAGCACCGCCGAGGACTTGCCGGCACCCTGCACGCGGTAGTAGGTGTTCGCCAGCGGCGTCTGCGCGGGGAACGTGTAGTTGCCCGCGCCGTTGGTCTTGACTTCGCCAACCGGCGTGTAGCCGGTCTGCGTCGCCGCACGCGCCAGCAGCTTGACCTCCGTGTTCGCATCGCCGGCTAGCACGCCGCTGATCGTCGTCGACTGCCCGTAGGAGATCGGGTTTGCCGAGCTTTCGATCGTCAGCTGCGGGTTCTGCGCCTGCACGATCTCGTAGCTGAGGATGTTCGACGGGCTGATCACGTTGTGGATGCCGTTGCGGACGACCACGCGAATGTTCGCGTCGCCGGCGACCACGAACGTGTGGACGATCGAGAAGCGACCTTCTTTGTTGACCTCCACGCCACGGCCGATGCGGTGCCATTCATTGCCCTTGATGGCGTTCTGGCGCTGCAGGAAGACGAGCGCGCCAACGTCGCCCGGGCTGACCGTGCCGGTGAATTCGACGTCGTTGCGGCGTCCGGTGCTCAGCGTGTCCGGCACGACGCCTTCCGGCGGGCCCTTGAGTTCCACCTGCGCGGCCACCCTGACGATCCGGCGTCCGCTCTGGGCGCCGTCGGCGACCACGTAGAACGTGCTGTTGACGCTGAGCGCACCCGTGCTGAGCTGGTAGAAGCCGTGCGGGTCGGTCGTGGTGGTGCCGACAGCGGTGTACGCGGGCGCGACGCCCGGCGAGCTCTCGTACAGGGTTACGGTCTGGCTTGCTTCTTCGTTCGGGCCACCGCACGACAGACGCCCGAACGCGAGCGCCGGTTCGCCGTCGGTTACCAGGCGCGGTGCCACGCTGAGGCTGACACGGCAGCCTCCAGATGAATGCTTGCCGGTTCTGAGCGCGTGCCTGCCGGCCGCCGACGCGGCGGCGGAGGCCAGCATCAGCGACGCAGCCGTGGCGAGCAGCGCCACGATCAGCTTTGTTGAACGCATTTGTGCCTTCTCCTTGTCGTGCCGTTAGCTGTTTACAACTCTCTTATGCAATCCCCATAACCCAGTCCGGGACGATTCGATGCGGTGGCTTTGGCGGCGCGATATGGTCGCGCGAGGGTGACTGCTCAGCGCGATTACGGGCGGTCTTGAGCGGTGCTCGTGCTGCCCGTTGCCGCGACCGATGTCAACCCCGGCACGTTCCTCGCGATCGTCGCCGCCTCGGCGCTTGCCGGCACGCTCGCCGTGCTGCTCGCCGGTCGCGGGCTGTCGCTGCCGGTGGTCGTCGTGGAGCTGCTGCTGGGAGTCGTTCTGGGGCCGCAGGCGCTCGGGCTTCACGTGACGCAGTTCGTCTCGTTCTTCTCGGATCTTGGCCTCGGGCTGCTGTTCTTCTTCGCCGGCTACGAGATCGACCTGCGCCGGATCGCGGGGCGGCCGCTGTTGCTCGGGATCGCCGGCTGGGCGCTGTCGCTGACGATCGCCTACGCGGTCGGCGGCGTGCTCGCAAGCGCCGGCGTCGTGCTGTCGCTGCTGTACACCGGCTCAGCGCTGTCCACCACCGCGATCGGCACGCTGATCCCCGTGCTGTCCGACAGCGGCGACCTGCGCACGCGCTTTGGCACGTACCTACTGGCGGCCGGCGCCGTCGGCGAGTTCGGCCCGATCCTGTTGCTGACGCTGATCCTCTCGACGCAGAGCACGCTGCACAACGCCCTGATCCTGGTCGCGTTCGTGGCGCTCGCGGTCGTCGTCGCGGTGTTCGCCGTGCGCTCGGCCGAGCACACGCTGCCGCTGCTCGAGCGCACGCTGGAGAGCAGCTCGCAGCTGGCCGTGCGCTGGATCGTCGTGCTGGTGTTCGCGCTCGCGCTCGTCGCCTCCGAACTGGGGCTCGACCTGCTGCTCGGCGGCTTCGCCGCCGGGGTGATCACGCGCCAGGTCCTGCGCACGCACGAGCTGCCCGCGTTCGACTCGAAGCTAACGGCCGTCGCGTTCGGCGTGTTCGTGCCGTTCTTCTTCGTCGTCAGCGGCATGAAGCTCGACGTCTCGGCGCTGTTCGCGACGTTCTCGGGTGTGCTGAAGCTGGTGGTCTTCTTCCTACTGTTCCTGGTCGTGCGCGGCACGCCCGCGCTGCTGCTCTACCGCCGCGTGCTCGACGCGCGCGAGCGCGCGGCGCTCGCGCTGATGAGCTCCACGCAGCTACCGCTGGTGCTCGCGATCACGACGCTCGCCGTCAGCTCCGGGCATATGCGCTCGTCCACCGCCGCCGCGCTGGTCGGCGCGGCGGTGCTCTCGACGCTTGTGTTTCCCGCGCTTGGGCTGCGATTGCGGCGTGATGCTGTCAGCGAGGTGATCGCGGCGGAGGCGTGAGATCGGAGACGTCGGCACGACCCCCAAATTCCGATGAGGGAGTAAAAAAGGATGAGATTCCACCATACGGGAAGATCTAATGGCTAGACTGCGCCCGGCTTATGGAAAATCTTCGAATCTCCCACACACGTCGTCCCGCAGAGCCTGCTCACCTATTGCACGCCTCGTGCGTCTCACGGCACCACCGCAAGGCCGTCGTAGGCGCGCTTGCCCTGCTCGCGTCGACTCTGACGATGCTCGGCGTTGTGCCCGTGGCGAGTGCGGGAACGATCACCACTCAGAGCTACACCTTCACCGGCGACGAGCAGACCTTCACGGTCCCCGCCGGTGTTCACAGCCTTAGCGTCGTAGCGGTTGGCGGACATGGTGGGAACTCGGCCAGCGGTCTCGGAAGTCCCCTGATCGCAGGAGGAGAAGCCGCCGAAGTCAACGGCGAAATCGCGGTGACGCCCGGCGAAGTGCTCTACGTCGAGGTGGCCGGCGACGGCCAGAACGAGTCGGAAGGCGGTGGCGGAGGCTTCAATGGCGGCGGTGAAGGCGGCCCGCTTCCATACGGAGCCGGCGGTGGGGGAGGCGCGTCGGACATCCGCAGCTCGCCTCGTGCGTTCGGACTGCTTCCAGACACTCGCTCGATCGTCGCAGCAGGCGGCGGTGGAGCGGGCGGGAGCAGTTACGCCTGCGGTAGCAGCCCCCCGGGTAACGACGGAGGCATAGGAGGAGCGGCTGGCCAAAACGGTGGCACCGGCCCATGCAGCAATGGTGGCGGTGATGCCGGCAGCCAGACGGGCGGTGGGCAGGGTACGAGTGGCGGTTGCGGCGGCCAAGGCGAAGCGGGCGGGCTCGGCTACGGCGGACGCGGCTCCAGCGGCGGCTGCGGAAACGACACGGGCGGTGGCGGCGGGGCCGGGCTCTACGGTGGCGGAGGGGGCAGCGGTGGCAGCAGCGCTTCCGGCGGTGGAGGTGGTGGCGGTTCGTCATTGATACCGGCCGGAGGCAGCGTCCGCCTCACGTCGGGGCAGCCGGAGATCGAGATCAGCTATGCGCTGACAGGTCCAGAAGTCGCGACGCTCGGCGCGACCGCTGTGGAACAGACGTCGGCGACGCTCAACGCCACCGTGAACCCCGAGGGCGAAGAAGTCACGGACTGCAACTTCGAATACGGCACGTCGCTGGCATATGGCCACAGCGTTCCATGCAGCCCGAGCCCAGGCTCCGGGTCGGCGGCGGTCTCGGTCTCGGCGGTCGTAGGTGGCCTGGAACCCAACACCACGTACTACTACCGCGTGGAGGCGACCAATGGGATCGGCACAACCGATGGGACGCAAGCAACCTTGACGACGCCGCCGCTCCCGGTCGAAGTCGCGACGACCCCTGCGTCGAGCGTGACGGCCACGGCTGCGAACCTCAACGGCACGGTCGATCCTCGCGGAGCCTCCGTGTCGAGTTGCGCCTTTGAATATGGCCCGACAACCTCATACGGGTCGAGCGCTCCGTGCTCCCCGACGCCAGGATCTGGCTCCACGCCCGAAGTCGTGTCCGCTGCTATCGGCGAACTCGAACCAGCCACTACCTATCACTTCAGGCTCGTGGCGGCGAACGCCGCTGGCACCATTTACGGCGAAGACGAGACCTTCACGACTCTGGGCGGCCCGCCGACCCCGAAGCTCGAGGCCGGGCTCAGCTGGGGGACGCCTGTCGAACTCAGCGGCGCGCCCGCTCTCGTGTCGGTCTCTTGCTCGCCCGGGGCCACGGCCACGGCAGGACTATGCATGGCGATCAGCGCGAACGCGGCATACACGGCGTCCAACCCAACCGGCAGCTATGACTACACCGCACTGCCAAATGAAGGCGCCAACGTCGTCTGCCTCAACACCGCGAGCTGCATCAGTGCCGGCAGTGGATATGTCGACATCGGCTCGGTGAGCGGATCGGTCGCTTCCTGGGAAAGCAACAGAAACAACGGGGGTGCTTTCAATGCCCTTGCTTGCGGATCCATCTCGTTCTGTTTGCACACGCAGGAAGGCAGTGAAGCGATCCTATGGACGACGACGCCGACATCCAATGTGAGCTGGTCGCAGGCTGGCAATCCACACTTCCGCATACACGCGCTGAGCTGCGCCCCGAACACCGAACCCGAATCTGGCCTGTGTGTCGCCGTCGGCGCAAGCAGCGAAATCGAGCAGTCGACTGCGCCCTCAGGTGGCTGGAGTGCGCCGGCCGCTCCCAGCGGCGACTCGGGGGCGACGATCACCTCGGTGTCATGTCCGAGCAACACGTTCTGCGCGGCGGTAGACAGCGCGGGGGACCTGCTAACCACGACCAACCCCGCGGTCGGCGCGAGCGCTTGGACGGTGCGGTCAGTCGATGCCGGGCAGGCGCTGACGGCCATATCCTGCGCTCCCGGCACCGAGGTGTGCGTTGCGGTCGACAACTCGGGTCAAGCGCTGCAGATCGAAGGCGTGACCGTGGGTCAGCCCGTCGAGATCGACGCCGGTCGAGATCTCGTGAGCGTTGTCTGCACGAGCACGAGCTTCTGCATCGCGGCCGACTCGTCTGGATACCTCGTGAGCACTTCGGCGGGTACCGGCGGAGGGACGAGAGGCTTCACGGCGGGCCCGGGGCCCGAAGAAGGCACGCTTCATGGGACGGTCAACCCGAACGGCCAGCCCGTGGCGAGCTGCGCGTTTGAATACGGGCCGACAATGGCGTATGGGTCAACCGTGCCGTGCGAAACGCTGCCCGGAAGCGGCCGCACGCCCGTTGAAGTGCAGGCTCAGATCGACGGTCTCGAACTACGCCCGCTCTATCACTACCGTCTCGTCGCGACGAACGCGAGCGGCGAATCCGTGTCCACGGACGGCACGTTCAAACTCAGCGGCGGGGCGCCTGCGCCACCGTCGGTGTCGACGGGCGTCGCGTCGCAGGTGACGAGGGAAGCGGCGACGCTCAACGCGACGGTGAACCCGAACGGCGAGCAGGTCACGGCCTGCGCGTTCGAATACGGGACGACTGCTGCGTATGGGACGAGCGTCCCGTGCGCACAGGCCCCGGGGCGTGGCGAAGCGACCGTCTCTACATCGGCTCAGCTCACGGGACTGCACAACAACACGCTCTACCACTATCGCGTCGTCGCGACCAACCGCAGCGGCACGAGCGAAGGCAGCGACGGGACCTTCAAGACCTTGCCGTACCCGCCGACGATCGCCGCGCTCGCGCCATCGGGCGTCACGCAAACGGCCGCGACCGTCGGCGGGACGGTCGATCCCAACGGCGCGGAAGTGACAGCGTGCGTGATCGAATACGGCGCGACGAGCGGCTACGGCGCCAGCTTGCCGTGCTCGCCGTCGCCCGGCTCAGGCGAAGCCCCTGTCGCCGTCACCGCGGCGCTCACGGGCTTGGTTGCCAACCACCAGTACGACTACCGCGTCGTCGCCACGAACGCCGGCGGCACGAGCTACGGACCCAACCAGACGTTCGACACGCTGCCGAACCCACCCGTGGTTGAAACGAGCAGCTACCTCGGCGCGACGTCCACGCTCACCGGGGCCGTGATCCCCAACGATGCCGAAGTCACGAGCTGCTTCTTTGAATACGGCAACACGCGGCTCTACGGGCATACCGTTCCCTGCGCCGAGATGCCCGGAGCCGGCGAAGCACCAGTCGAAGTCGCGGCGCCAACCGTGGGGCTGGTAGCAGGCCAGACCTACCACTTCAGGCTTGTCGCGAGCAACGCCGGCGGGACCGGCGACGGCGCCGACGAGACCTTCGTCGCACAGGCCGGGCCGCCGCTTGCCACGACCGGCGTGGCGAGCGCGATTACCCAGACGGCGGCGACCCTGTCCGCCACCGTCAACCCCAACGGCAGCGAAGTCACCGAATGCGAGCTCGAATACGGGCCGACCGCCGGCTACGGATCGAGCGCCCCGTGCTCGACACTCCCCGGTGGCGGCACGAGCGCGGTCGAAACCTCGGCGGCGATCGCGGGGCTGGCCGCGAACACGACCTATCACTTCCGTGTTGTGGCGCGCAACGCCTCCCGCGTCGCGTACGGCACCGATCAGACGTTCAAGACGCTCCCAGACCCGCCCGCGGTATTCACCGGCAGCGCGAGCAGCGTCACCGCTTCATCGGCGGTGATCGAAGGCGAGGTCGACCCGGAGGGCGCCGAAGTGGGCGAATGCGTCGTCGAGTACGGCCCGACCACCGCATACGGATCGGTGGCGCCTTGCAGCCTGTTGCCTGGCGCGGGTATCTCGCCGGTCCCGGTCTCCGCGATCTTGACCGGTCTCTCCTCGAGCCTTCAATATCACTACCGCCTGCTTGCCGTGAGCGCTGGCGGCAGCGGCAGCGGCGTCGATCAGGTCTTCACGACGATGCCTCCCGGTCAGGCGCCGACGATCACCGGGCTCTCGACAAAGAAGGGCCCGGCTGCAGGCGGCACGACCGTGACGATCACCGGCACCGGCTTCGCCGGGGCTAGCGCCGTGAAGTTCGGAGGCTTCTCGGCGCAGAGCTTCACGGTCAGCTCGCCGACCGAGATCGTCGCGGTCACGGCGCCGGGGACGAGCGGCGCACTCGAAGTAACGGTCAGCACCCCGGACGGCACCAGCGGCCGAACCCCGAAGGCCAAGTTCACCTACGGGAAGCCCACCGTGTCAAGCGTCTCTCCCAACAGTGGGCCGCTCGTCGGCGGCACGCTCGTGACCGTCGAAGGCAGCGGCTTCGCCATCGGCAACACGACCGGCTTCCTGTTCGCCAAAGCCTCGGGGGACGGCGTCAAATGCTCGAGCACGATGAGCTGCACCGTCACGACGCCCGTCGCAACAAAAGCCGGTCCTGTCGACGTAATCGCGGTGGTTGGCAAAGCCAAAAGCAAGAAGGCCAGGCCTGGCGACCTGTTCACGTTTGAATAGGCCCCAAGGGGGCGCCTGGCTCGGTTAGGCGCGTTGGTCAGGTGCGGCGCACCCGCCAAATGTGCTCCATCGGCCAGCGCCGCGCCCAGGCGCGGTCCTGCTCGTCGCGGTAGCTGCTGGTTGCATCCGACGGCGGTCGCAGCTCGATCAGGTCCTCGATCGTGAAGCCGTGCTCGCGGAACAGCGCGATCCAGGCGCCATAGGGGAGCTGGAACACGACCGGCTCATCGGGCGCTTCGAGCTTGTGCAGGTCCCAGTAGTCGAGCGACAGGCGCTCGCTCGGGTGCTCGTCGTTCAGCGGCCACGCGAGGTCGAGGATCGGCGTGTTCATCGAGAACGCCAGCAGGCCGCCGGGGCGCAGCAGCCGCGCCGCCTCCGGGACCGTGCGACGCGGGTCCGCGAACGCCATCGCGCCGTGATCGCAGAAGACCACGTCGAACGACGCGTCCGTGAACGGCGTCGTCTCGGCGCTCGAGTGCACCAGCGGGAAGTCCACGCCAGCCTGTGCCATCGCCGCGCGTGCGTGCTCGAGCTGCACCGAAGAGTTGTCGAGCCCGGTCACGTGCGCGCCCAGCGCGTGCAACGCAATCGACCACTGCGCCGCGCCGCAACCAAGCTCGAGCACGTCCTTCCCGTCGACGTCGCCGAGGACGCGAAGCTCTGACTCCGGCAGCTGCCACACGCCCCACGCAGTGCCGCCCGCCGCCGCCAACTGCGGCCCGTGCTTGGACTGGTACTCGGCCGCCGCCCGGTCCCACACCTGACGGTTGTGGGCCGCGTGTGGCGGGAGCTGCGCCGGGTCTGGCGGGAGCTGCGCCGCGTCTGGCGGGAGCTGCGCCGCGTCTGGCGGGAGCTGCGAATCCTCGCTCACGGGTAGGAGTTGTCGGGGTTGGGCCGCTCGTATGCCGGCGCTTGGCTGTAGTCGCCGAACGGCCCGTCGCGGCGAGCGACCGCGCCGCCGACGCCCTCGCGCTCGGCCAGCTCGATGAACGTGTGCGCCTCGGGCGTGTTGCGCATCAGCCCGTCGAGGATCGGGCCGAGCGTCTGCGTCGAGGCCAGGCCCATGTTCTCGTAGGCCTGGTTGACGATCAGCTTCATCGCCGCCAGCTGCGATGCCGGGATGCCGGCCAGCTGCTCGGCGCGCTTGCGGACCTCCTGTGCGAGCTCTGCAAACGGCACCGCCGCGTTGATCAAACCCGCGTCGACTGCCTCCAGCCCCGACAGCGGCCGGCCGCTCAGCGCGTACTCCTTGGCTCTCGTCAGGCCCAGGCGATACAGCCACATGCCCGACAGGTAGCAGCCCCACATGCGCGAGTACGGGGTGCCGATGCGCGCATCCTCGCTGGCGATCACGAGGTCCGCACACAGCGCCATGTCGCTGCCGCCGCCGACACACCAGCCGTGCACCTGTGCGATCACCGGCTTTGGCGAGCGCCACATGCTCATGAACTTCGGCACCGCGCCCTGGTCGGATGCGGCCAGCGCGAAGTCCTTGCCGGGGTCCCACTCGCCGTCGGTCGTGAACGCCTCGTCCCAGTGGTGAAAGCCGCCGGCGAAGTCAAAGCCCGCACAGAACGCGCGGCCCGCGCCGCGCAGCACGATCACCTTCACCTGCGGGTCGGCGACCGCCGCGTGTACCGCCGCTTCCAGCTCATCGGGCATCGGTGGCACGATCGTGTTCAGCCGCTCGGGGCGGTTCAGCGTGATCGTCGCGATCGCCGCGTCGGTGTCGTACAGCAGCGTCTGAAAGCTCACGCAGACAGTCTCCCAGAGCGGACGCGACGCGCGAGGTTGGCGCCGGGATGGGCGCCGCGTTGCGCGGTCGGCTACTCGCGCCCGGACGCCGCGTCCACGAGCCGGCCGAGCCGCGATGGCCTGCCGCTGCGCAGCTCGTCACGATCGGCCCGGCGGTAGAGCGAGTACACCGCGCGGATCGCGCTCCAGCGCAGCGGCTCGGGCTCCCATCTCCGTGGCGCCCGTCCAACCCATTGCAATGAGGTCAGCGCGCTGGGCTCGCCGAGCAGCAGGTCGCGCAGCATGCGCCCCGCGAGGTTCGCCGCGGCGACGCCCTCGCCGACGTAGCCGCCGGCCCAGGCGAGCCCCGATTGCGGGTTGGCGTCGACCGACACGCACCAGTCGCGCGGCACGCCCAGCACACCCGACCACGCGTGCTCGATCGCGGCGCCCGCGGCCGCCGGGAACATCGCGTGCAGCTTCGCGCGCAGGCTCGCGACCGTTGCCGGCGCGGTCGCGCCGCGGCCGTCGGTGCGTGAGCCAAAGCGATAGGGCACGCCGCGCCCGCCGATCGCGATGCGCCCGTCGGCGGTGCGCTGCAGGTAGGCGTACACGTGCGCGCCGTCGCTCAACACCTCGCCGCCGTCCCAGCCGATCTCCGCCCAGGCCTCCGCGCTCAGCGGCTCGGTGACGATCATCGAGCTGTTCATCGGCACCAGCGCGCGCTTCAGCCCGGCCAGCGTCGCCGTGTAGCCCTCGGTCGCGCGCACCACCCAACGCGCGCGCACGCAGCCCGCCGGCGTCAGCGCTTCACGCGGACGGATCGCGGTCACGGGCGTCGCCTCGTAGATGCTCACGCCCAGGCGCTCCACCGTCGTTGCCAGACCCACGAGCAGCTTCGCCGGGTGCACGCGCGCGACGTGCGGTGAGAACGTGCCGCCGCGCGCGTCCGTGACGCGCAGCCGCGTGCGCAGCTCCTCCGCGCCGAGCGCGCGCAGGTCGCTGTCGTGGAGGCCGTGCGCGCGGCTCTCGGCGACGCCCGCGCGCAGGCGCAGCAGCTGCGCGTCGCCGAGCGCCACCGCCACGTGTCCACCCTTGACGAAGTCGGCGTCCAGGCCGTGCTCGTCGAGCATCGCGCCGACCTCGTCGACGGTCTCGAACATCGCGCGCTGCAGCGTCGCGTAGCCTGCGGACCCGATGTCTCCACGTCTCATGCCTCCGCGTCTGACGCCTCCGCGCCCGGTGCCTCGCTCGTATGCGCGTGGAGGGCCGGAGAAGAAACCCGACACCCAGCCGCCGTTGCGCCCAGACGCGCCGAAGCCGGCGTGCTCGCGCTCGAGCACCACGATCTCGAGCGACGGTTGTGCGCGCTTCAGGTAGTAAGCGGTCCACAGTCCCGTGTAGCCGGCGCCGACGATCGCGACGTCCGCTTCGCGCGGGCCGGGCAGCGGCGCGCGCGGCGCCGGCGGGCCGCCGAGCGAGTGCCACCAGTAGCCCAGTTCGCCAGTGCGCATCAGTGCTTGAGAGTAGTTCGCCTATGGGTATGATCCGTGGGGGGCCGCACACGGTCTACAGGGTCAGACCCCGTGGGGACGGGGTGAACCAGCGGAGGAGGGACGTGCGATGGAGGTTGAGCTCACGGAGTCAGCAACGGGCGGGCGCGCCGCGTTGAGCGCGACGACGATCGCGGAGGCGTTCCGCATCACCGCCGCCGAGCGCCTCGACGAGGTCGCCATCCGTACCCGCGGCGACGCCTTCACCATTACCTGGGGTGAGCTGCGCGAGCGCGTCGACGCGCTCGCGGGCGGTCTCGCGAAGCTCGGAGTCGGGCGCGGTGACAGCGTCGCGCTGATGCTCTCCAACCGCCCCGAGTTTCACCTCTGCGACCTCGCGGCGATGATGCTCGGCGCGACGCCGTTCTCGATCTACAACACGTACACGCCCGAGCAGATCCGCTACGTCTCCGCCGACGCCGGCGCCAAGGTGCTGATCTGCGAGCAGCAGTACCTGCCGCAGGTGCGCGAGGCGCGCCGCGAGCTGCCGCAGCTCGAGTACGTGATCGTCGTCGACGGCGAGGCGCCGCTGGGCACGCTCGCGCTGTCCGACGTCGAGGGCTCGGACCCCGACTTCGACGTCGATGCGTCGGTCGCGCAGGTCAAGGCGACGGACGTGCTGACGCTGATCTACACCTCCGGCACGACCGGCCCGCCGAAGGGCGTGCAGCTCGTGCACCGCAACCTGCTGGCGACGGTCGAAGGCATCGAGGACCTGATCGACTTCCCGCGCGACGGCCGCGTCGTCTCGTGGCTGCCGGCCGCGCACGTCGCCGAGCGCAACGCGCACCACTACCTGCCGATCGTGTTCGGGCTGCAGATCACCTGCTGCGACGACCCGCGCGAAGTGCTCTCCTATCTGCCCGAAGTGCGCCCCAGCTGGTTCTTCGCGGTGCCGCGCATCTGGGAGAAGCTGAAGGCGGGTCTCGAGACGATGGTCGCGGCCCAGCCCGAGGAGCGCCAGCAGGCGCTGCAGTCGGCGCTCGACGCGGCGGTGCGCAAGGTGCGCATGGAGCAGGCTGGCGAAGCCGTGCCGGCGGAGCTGGCCGAGCAGGTTGCGAAGGCCGACGCGGAGATCTTCACCGGGCTGCGCGAGATGCTCGGGCTCGACAAGGTCGAGGCGATCAACGTCGGCGCCGCGCCCACGCCCGTCGAGGTGCTCGAGTTCTTCCACGCGATCGGGCTGCCGCTCGCCGAGCTGTGGGGCATGAGCGAGACGTGCGGTGCCGGCAGCGTCAACCCGCCCAGCAAGATCAAGCTGGGCACCGTCGGCCCGCCGGCACCCGGCATCGAAATCAAGCTCGACGAGGACGGCGAGGTGCTCGTCAAATCCGAAGTCGTGATGCTCGGCTACCGCAACCTGCCGGACAAGACCGCCGAGGCGTTCACCGAGGACGGCTGGCTGCGCACCGGCGACATCGGCGCCTTCGACGAGGACGGCTACCTGTCGATCATCGACCGCAAGAAGGAGCTGATCATCAGCGCCGCCGGCAAGAACATGTCGCCGGCGAACATCGAGGCGACGATCAAGAGCGCCTCGCCGCTGATCGGGCAGGCGTGCTGCATCGGCGACCGGCGGCCGTACAACACCGCGCTGATCGTGCTCGACGCCGACTTCGCGCCGGCGTGGGCCGCGCAGCAGGGGATCGAAGACACGACGCTCGAGTCGCTCGCCGGCGAGGAGCGCGTGCGCGCGGCCGTGCAGGAGGCGATCGACGGCGCCAACGAGAAGCTCGCGCGCGTCGAACAGATCAAGAAGTTCGAGCTGGTCGCCGGCGACTGGCTGCCCGGTGGCGACGAGCTGACGCCGACGATGAAGCTCAAGCGCAAGCCGATCGCCGAGAAGTACGAGCGCGCGATCGACGCGCTCTACGCGTAACGCGGCGGTCGCGCCAATGCCGCAGCTGGCGCCTCGACAGGCGACGTCTGACCGACGCGGCAGGATCGGCTCACTGCGCGCTGTCAGGCGACGCATGCGCCCACGATGGCTCGCGCGGGCGCACACGCAGCAGCGCCCGCCAAGTCGCCGGGCCGAGCACGCCGTTGGGCGCGAGGTGGTGACGGGCTTGGAAGGTGGCCAGCGCGTGGCCGGTCTCGGCGCCGAAGAAGCCGCCCACCGGCAGGTGCGCGCCGGCGCCGTTCAGTAGCTCCTGCGCTCGCACCACCGCATCGCCGTCGGCGCCCGCGCGCAGCGTCGGTGCGACGATCGGCATGCGCGCCGGGGTCGGCGGCTGCGCGGCGAGCGCGGCAAGCGCTTCCGGCTGCGCGCTTTCAAGGTCGAAGAAGCTCAGCCCCGGCGTGCCGTACGCGCGCGCAAGCCCGCGGAAGCTCAGCACTTCCGCCGGCGTCGGCGAGCCGTACAGCTGCCCGACCGGCAACAGCGGACGGCCGTAGACCGAGTCGCCGCCGAGCGTCGCCGCGTCGGCCGCCTGCACGCTGAGACCGAAGTCGCGCCAGTAGATCAGCGGCAGGAACGCGTTGCAGGCGCCCGGCGCGAGGAACACCGAGTACGGGAACTTCGGGTGCTGGGCGACCTCGGCCTGGCCGGCAAGGCCGATCGGGAAGCTCGCGCCGAGCGCGGCGCGCAGCGCGCGCACGAACGCCTGCGCCGGGCCGTACAGCCGCGGCTGTTCGCTCTCGGCGTCGACGATCAGGCACTGCGCGCCGTCGTGCACGGCCGCGACCGCCGCTGCCGCTTCGGCGGCGGGCTCCTGCAGATAGGCGAACATCCACGCGCACACGCGCGCGCCGGCCGCGCGCATTTCCCCGACGAGCGCGCTCGAGAAGCTCGGCTCGACGCTGGTGCCGTCGGCTGCCTTCACGTACAGCGTCCGCACGCCGGCAGCCGCCGCCTCGGCGACCAGCGCCTGGCCCGTCTGCGGCGGCTCGACTTCGGTGACCCACAGCGCTGTGCCCGCGAACGGCGGCGGCAGCGCGGACGTGGTCGCAAGCGCTGGGGTCGCTGTGGGCGCTGAGGTGTCAGGCAGCGCTGACGCGCCTGCAAGCCACGCGCTGGGGCTCAGCGTGGCGATCGCCAGCGCGGTTGCTACGGCGCCGGCGACCCGCGTGGCGCGCGTGCTGGTCCACGGGCTTGGCATCGTGCGATCGTAGTTGCGCCTAGGCGCCGAAGCGCAGGCCGTCCATCAGCAGGCGCAGGGTGCGGCTCGCCTGGGCGGCCCACTGCTCGCCCTCGGCGGCGATCGACCAGACGGCGTTGATCGAGGTGAGCACGTCCTCGGCGGTGACGTCCTTGCGGATCTCTCTGGCGGCGACGCCCGCGTCGAGCAGCTCGCCGATCGCCTGCAGCTGGCGCTTGCGCGTGTTGGGGAACAACTCGGACTGAGACGCCGCGACCGCCTTGAGCGCGCCGGCGAGCCCGCGCTTGGTGGCGGCGTAGGCGACGAAGCGCTGCATCCACGCGGCCAGCGCGGCGGCCGGCGCGAGCTCGTCGAGCAGCTCGCCGGCGGCGGCGCACAGCTGGTCGACCTCGTTGCGGTACACGGCCTCGATCAGCGCCTCGCGTGTGGGGAAGTGGCGGTAGAGCGTGCCGATGCCGACGCCGGCGTCGCGCGCGATCGCCTCCAGCGGCACGTCGGGGCCGCCCGCGGCGAAGCGCTCGCTCGCCGCACGCAACAGCTTCTCGCGGTTCTCGCGGGCATCGGCGCGCATCGCCTTCGCGGGTAGGGGTGGATCGGTGGGCTCGGTCGTCGCCATCTGGGGCTTTAAGCGGAGGGTGCCTCCGCATGGTGCTAGACTCGGCGCTGAGACGGAGGGAGCCTCCGTTTGATTATAGGCACGCGGCCGACGGCCGCCACTCGATAGGAGCGCGCGAATGGCAAAGGTCTGGTTCATCACGGGGACGTCGAAGGGGTTTGGCCGGATCTGGGCGGAGGCGGCGCTGGAGCGCGGCGACCAGGTCGTGGCGACGGCGCGCGATGTCGCGACGCTTGCGCCGCTTGCCGAGGCGTACGGCGACGCCGTGCTGACGCTGGCGCTCGACGTCACCGACAAGCCTGGGGTGGACGCCGCGGTCGCGGCCGCGCATGCGCACTTCGGGCGCCTGGATGTGGTCGTCAACAATGCCGGCTACGGCCTGTTCGGCGCGATCGAGGAGGTCAGCGAGGCGCAGGCGCGCGCGCAGATCGAGACGAACCTGTTCGGCGCCCTGTGGGTGACGAAAGCGGCGCTGCCGATCCTGCGCGAGCAGCGCTCCGGGCACATCATCCAGGTGTCCTCGATCGGCGGTGTGCACGCGTTCCCGACGATCGGGCTCTACCACGCCTCGAAGTGGGGGCTGGAGGGGTTCAGCCAGGCGCTCGCCGGCGAGGTCGCCGGCTTCGGCGTCAACGTGACGATCGTCGAGCCGACCGGTTACAGCACCGACTGGAGCGGCCCATCGGCTGTGCGAGCTGAGCCGCTCGCCGCATATGAGCCGGTGCACGCGGAGGTGGCCGCGATGTTCGCGGCGCGCCGCGGCGGCCGCGGCGATCCACAGGCGACTGCGGCTGCGATCCTCGAGCTAGTCGACGCCGAGAACCCACCGCTGCGGGTGTTCTTCGGCGACGGGCCGCTGGCGATGATCCAGGCTGAGTACGCGCGGCGGCTGGCGCTGTGGGAGGAGTGGGCCGAGTTGTCGGTGCGCGCGCACGGCAACGAGACCAAATGGTGAGGAGACGGAGGAACTGACCGCCGCACAGCTGATCACCACTGGGTCGCTCGGGAGCGCAACCTGCTCAGGCGCCTAGGGTTCGTAGCGCGCTTGCTCCGCGGCCGTGCGCTCGGCCCACGGGACCGCCTCAAGGCGCGCATCGGGGATCGGCTCGCCGCTCTCGATCGACACGCCGTAGGTGCCCTCGACGAGTCGCTGCTCGGCGCGTCCGATTGCCAGCAGCTCTTCGCGTAGGCGATCGGCTTCGTCGATCCCTAGCTCCTCGTTGAGCAGGTCTTCGCCGACGTCGGCGGCCTCGTACGGGTCGGTGACGGCTTCGGTGTCGGGTGGCGTGATGTCGCCGAGCGCGTGCTGGATGCGCGCACGCTCTCGGGCGAGGAGCTCGCCAGCGTGTTGATAATCCATGCGCGGGAGTATGAACGGCGCGCGCCGGTGGCGTCGCTCGGCGGCTGCGCGTTGGTGTCGTGGCGTTGCTCGGGTGCCCGAGCGCGAGCCTCATGGCGTTTCTCAAGCGCTCGTGAGAGCGCGCCGATAGCAGACACCGGAAGACCGACAGGTCATCCGGGTAGAGGGCGACCCCCGGGAGGTCAAGTTCATTCTCCGGCCTCCCGGGTCGCCCTGAAAACCCGCCGTCGGGCTGCGAGCGCTCAGGGGCGCAGTGGCTTGCTCATCAGGTAGTGCGGCCCCAGCGTCTCGATCTCGAAGCGCTCGCTTTCGATGGCGAAGCCGCCGCGCTCGTACAGCGTCAGCGCGGGCTCGCGCGCGTTGCACCACAGCCGCATGCCGCCGTGCTCAAGGGCGTGCAGAACGCACGCCTCGAGCAGCGCTGTGCCGATTCCCCGGTTGCGCAGGGTCGGCGCGCTTGCCATACCGCGGATCCTCCAGTCGCCCGCCTGTGGGTCGTGCGGGTGGGGATCGCGCATCACGCTCGCGACGCCGACGATCATATCGTCGAGCGCGATCGCCGCGTGCAGCGTCTCCGGGTCCTCATCGCCCGTGTACACGAGGGCGTCGTCAGGCTGATTCGGTCGCAGGACCTGGCGGCGCAACGGCCGCACACGCGCAGCGCTGACCGCGCGTGTCCGCAACGGCAAGCCGGCCATCGGGTCGCCGCCCGGCGATTTCGAGGAGTCCGTTCGCAAGCAGAGCCGACGGCCGGGATCGAACCGGCGACATCCGCTTTACAAGAGCGGTGCTCTACCAGCTGAGCTACGTCGGCGTGCGCTCGCATCGTAGCGCCGCACCGCACGCCATCGGCCTCGGGCTCGCTGCGGCTTGACGGCTGGTGAATGAGCGGGCGCACGAAGGCGCGTACACCCGCTCATTCGGCTTGCTAGCGCAGCGACGTGAACGCCGCTCGCATCTCGTCTGCGAAGAGCTGCGGCTGTTCCCACGCGGCGAAGTGGCCGCCGCGGTCGAGTTCGTTGAAGTAGATCAGGTTGTTGGGGTAAGCCCGTTCGGCCCAGCTGCGAGGCGCTTGATAGAGCTCGTCGGGGAAGACGCTGATTGCGAACGGGATCGAGACGTCCTTGGCTTCGAAGAAGCCGGCCTTGTTCTCCCAGTACAGACGAGCCGAGGAGACCCCGGTGTTCGTCAGCCAATAGAGCGTGATGTTGTCGAGCAGATCGTCGATGGTCACGTCGCCCGGGGGATTGCCCTGGACGACCTGTTCTACGAGTCCGGGCTGTCCGGCACCGTCACCGTGGTCGAGAATGAACGACGCCAGGTCGATCGGCGAATCCGCCAGCCCGTACAGAGTTTGCGGACGCGTTGTCATGATCAGCGCGTACGCGACGTGCTTCGCGTAGAAGGTACTCAACTGCCGATACGCGCGTGCCTCATCGTCGGAGAGACCGGCCGGCGCCGGTGCGCCGCCCACGAACTTCTCCGCGATATCGGCTGGCGCGGTGCCGGGCATGTTGGAGTGAATGCCAAGCAGCTCCGGGGCCGCCTGTTGTCCCATCGCTTGCGTGACGGCTGCGCCCCAGTCGCCGCCCTGTGCGACAAAGCGTGTGTATCCGAGGCGCTTCATCAGCTCAACCCATGCGCGTGCGGTACGCGGTGGGTCCCATCCGGTGGACGTGGGCTTGCCAGAGAACCCGTAGCCCGGCAGCGACGGAATCACCACGTCGAAGGCGTCTGATGCGCTCGCGCCGTGTGCCGTCGGGTTTGTGAGCGGGTCGATGACCTTCAGCTGCTCGATGATCGAGCCGGGCCACCCGTGCGTGATGATCAGCGGCAACGCGTTCTCGTGTTTGGAGCGAACGTGAATGAAATGGATGTCCAGTCCGTCGATCTCGGTGATGAACTGTGGCAGGGAGTTCAGGCGGTCCTGGCACTTGGACCAGTCGTAGTCCGTCCCCCAGCGGCGCGCGAGCTCCTGAATCGTCGCGAGTGGAACGCCCTGTGAGTCATCCGCAACCGTCTCCCGCTCGGGCCACCGTGTCGCGCTGACGCGCCTGCGCAGGTCGGTGAGCTCCGCCTCGGAAAAGCTCACCTGGAACGGTCGAATCGCGGTCTGGTCGCTGCCCGTCTGTTGCCCTGCATCTTGTTGAGTCGCGGTCGTGCTCATAGCCCTGAGCTCCTTTTCTTCAGTGAGGGGGTGGCCATCGACGGCACCGGCAAAGCGGCCGGAGCGGAATCTGTCTGAGAGCGCAAGGCCCCCGAGATCGGGACGAGCCCCGCTGACTGAATGGCGTTTCTGTCGCGACGGACGAAACAGCCCGCAAGGTTGGCGGGAGGTGGCCCCCACGAGCCTGCGCGAGAGCTTCGACCAGAAGCGGCCGATAACGGTCCCTCGTCGACCGTACTCCTACTTGCGGATTTTGGGCTGTTTGTCAGTGCCGCTGCTACAGAAACCTTCGCAAACAGCGCTGTTTATGTGAGCTGAATCGTGATGATGATGTTTTGCCCGTCGACGCCTGGGTCTCGCCGGGCGATCAAGCGATCATCATTGCTTTGCGGCTGCCGCGATTTCACCGCGGAGCTGCTTCAGCGCAGCGACGTAGATCTCCGAGAACGTCGGGAACGGCTGAATCGTGTCGGCCAGCACGTCGAGCGAGATGTGGCCGCGGATCGCGAGCGTTGCCTGCTGTAGCCACTCGCCCGCCTCGGGGCCGAGCGCGTAGGCGCCGGTCAGGCGCTCACCGTCGCTGAGCAGCGTCAGGAAGCCGTTGCTGTCGGCGCTCGCGCGCGTGTAGGTGGCGGTCTTCGCCAGCTCTGACAGCGCGACCTTGGCGCTGAAATGGTCGGAGGTGGCGCCCACGGCGGCGGCCTGTGGGTCCGTGTAAACGACACGGGGGACGGCCTCGTAGTCAGCCTTGCGTACCTCGCCGAGGATGTTCGCGGCGACCACCTCGCCCTCGTACTTGCCGACGTGCGTAAGCGGCCAGATGCCGTTGACGTCGCCGATCGCCCATAGGTTCTCCGCCGCCCGAAGTTGCTCGTCGACCGGTACTCCGTGCGGGTTCGCCTCGATACCGACGGTCTCCAGGCCAATCCCGAGCACCCGCGGGCGGCGGCCGGTGGCGACGAGCAGCCGGTCGCCGCGCAGCTCCTGCCCGTCATCGAGCTCGACGACGTAGTCCGCGCCGTCGCGTCGCGCGGCGGTCGCGTTCACGGACAGGGCGAGCTCGATGCCGTCCCGGCCCAGAACCTCTCCGAGCGCTTCCCCCAGCGGCGCCGGCTCCCGCGCGAGCAGGTGCTGAGCCCGCTCGATGATCACGGTCTCGCCGCCCAGTCGCCTTACGGCCTGTGCCATCTCCACGCCAACCGGGCCGCCACCGAGGATCAACAGGCGGCGCGGAATCGCCTTCATGCCGGTCGCCTCGCGATTGGTCCAAATGCCGTCGAGCTCGCGCAGGCCGGTTACCGGAGGCACGACCGGATCGGCACCGTTTGCGAGTACCACGTGCGTGGCCGTGTGCGGCACGCCGTCGACCTCGACGACCCCCGGACCGGCGAGCCGGCCGCTGCCGCGCAGTAGCTCGATGCCGCGGTCGGCCAGCCAGCGCGCCTGTCCTGCGTCGGAGTAGCCGGAGACCATTGCGTTACGCCAGGCAAGCGCCGCCGCGACGTCGACCTCGGCGCTCGCTGTGGCCTCGCGCGCTCCATGAACCGCCTCGCCCGGCCGCAGCAGCGTCTTTGAAGGAATACAGGCCCAGTAGGAGCACTCTCCTCCCGCGAGCTCGCGCTCGACGACCGCCACTCGCAGTCCGCCCTCCGCGAGCGCGCCGGCGCAGTGCTCGCCCGGTGAGCCAGCGCCGATCACGATCACGTCGTAGTTGCGGCTCTGCTCGCCAGTCTCTTGCGGCGTGGAGCTCACCGTGCTCTCGCCGCGCGCCTCGGCACCGCTCATCTCGCCTCCATCAGGTTGGTGGCGCTACTGCGGAGAGGTTACGCCCAACTGCTACGCAAGCGCTCTGTTCACTGCCCACTCCTGCAGGAACGCCTCGGTGTCGTCTGCGCTGAGCGGCCGTGCGAACAGGAAGCCCTGGCCGTGGTCGCAGCGCTCGCCGCGCAACACCGTCAGCTCGTGTTCCTGCTCGATGCCCTCGGCGAGCGTCTCGATCGACAGCGCCTTGCCGAGCTGCACGAGCGTCTGGAGGATCGTCTCGCCCTCTTGGTTGTGCGCCATCTGCGCGACGAACGAGCGGTCGATCTTGAGCGCGTCGACGGGGAAATGCTGCAGGTGAGCCATCGAGGAGTAGCCGGTGCCGAAGTCGTCGATCGCGATGCGTACACCGAGCTGCTTGATCGCCGCGAGTCGCAGCGCCGTCTGCTCGACGTCGCGCATCAGCGTCGTCTCGGTGATCTCGATCGTCAACGAGCCGGCGTCGAGCCCCGTCTCTTGCAGCGTGCCTTCGACGTCGGCGATGAAGGCGTCGGTGTCGAGCTGGCGAGCGGAGACGTTTACCGCGATGCCGATCGGATAGCCCGCGTCGCGCCAGCGCACGCCCTGGCGACACGCCTCCAGCAGCACCCATCTGCCGACCTCGACGATCAAGCTGGTCTCCTCCAGCATCGGCACGAAGTTGTCGGGCTGGACGACGCCGCGTGTGGGGCTGTTCCAGCGGATCAGTGCCTCCATGCCGGTCGCGCTCATGTCGTCGAGGTTGAACGTCGGCTGGTAGACGAGGAAGTACTCGTCGTTCTCCAAGGCCACCCGCAGGTCCATCTCGAGCTCCATGCGCGTGTGCACCGCGGTCTGCATGCCGCACTCGAACAGGCGATAGCCGTGGCGTCCGTCCCACTTCGCCTGGTACATCGCGACGTCCGCGTCGCGAAGCAGCTCCCCCGCGGAGGCGCGATCGCCCGAGGCCACGCCGATGCTGGCGCTCACCTTCAGGGGTGTGTTCGCGGAGGCGGCGAGCTTGAACGGCTTGTCGAGCGCTTCGAGCAGGCGCTCGGCGATCAGCTCCGGTCCCGCCGCCATCGACACCTCGCTGGCGATCACCACGAACTCGTCGCCGCCGAGCCGTCCGACGGCGTCGGACTCACGCACGACGGCACTGAGCCTGGCTGCGACGGCCTGCAACAGCTCATCGCCGGCGGCGTGGCCGAGCGAGTCGTTGATCGCCTTGAAGTTGTCCAGGTCGATGAACAGCGCGGCGACCGGCGTGTGCTCGCGCCGCGCGCGCCGCAGCAGCTGCTCGACGCGGTCGAGGATCAGCGTCCGGTTCGGCAGGCCCGTCAACGCGTCGTGCGTGGCCAGGAACGCCAGCTCGCGCTGGCGGCGGGACAGCTCTAGCTCGGCCCGCTGGCGCTCTGACTCGAACGACTCGCACATGCGCACGAGCGTCACGTCGAGGCTGCGATACAGCATCGCGAGCGCCTGCCCCAGCACCGCTGGATCGACCTGCAGGTCCTCGGCGCAGGAGCGCAGCACTTCGGCGGCCGCGTCGCGCCAGCGCATGCAGCGCTTGATCACCTCGTTCAGCGGCGCCGCGCGCTGAGACGCGAGCTGTCCGAAGATCTGCCAGGACTCCTGGCCGACCTCGCGGGCGACCTCCACACCGTCACCGGCCATCCAGCGGGCGACCGCGATCGTCGAGACCGTTCCCACGCGCGCGAAGCGTTCCTCGACGACATCGTCCAGCCGGTGACCCGCGTCGTTGGTGCGCTGGAGCATCGCGCTGACCACGTCCTGCGTGCGATCGTTCAGGGTCTGGCCCAGGCGACGCAGCTCGTCGACTGCGTCCGGAGATGTCGAATCCGGCATTTGCGGGGCCATCGGCAGTGGCCCGCGGTGGCTTTATGCGTTGACTAGTAGCTACTAGCGGGTCTACAGCGCTCACCTATGCCAGCGAGCTGATCTGTGGCGGCGACTGTAACGGTGCGCTCGCGGACGGTGTACCTGAGGTATGGCAACCGAGCCCGTCCAGCGCGATCTCGCCGCCCCGGAGGCGCCGGCCGATGGCACGGCGGTCGATCTCGGCGCGTTTCGCGAGCGCTCGCTGGAGCGGGGCGTCAACCCGCTGATCTACCGGATCGTGCGCGCGCTGTTCGTGCCGTTCTTCCTCGTGTACTTCCGCCTGCAGCGTGTCGGGTGCGAGCACCTGCCGCGCAGCGGCCCGCTGCTGCTGGCCTCCAATCACCGCAGCTTCCTCGACCCGTTCGTGATCGGCACGCTCGTGCGCCGGCCCGTGTACTACATGGCCAAGCGCGAGCTGTTCGAGAAGCGCTGGCAGGCGTGGGTGCTGAACGCGCTCGGCGCCTTCCCCGTGGATCGCGGCGCCGGCGACCGCGACGCGATGGACACCGCTCGCGCGATCCTCGCGCGCGGCGACTGCGTGGTGATCTTCCCCGAGGGCACGCGGGTGCGCTCGAGCGGGCTCGGCGAGCCCCGCCGCGGCATCGGGCGCCTGGCGCTGGAAACCGGTGCGCCGGTCGCGCCGGTGGCCGTGATCGGCAGCGACGGTGTGCGCCGGGGCTGGCGCATACGCCCGCGCAAGGTGCGCCTGCGCGTCGGCCGTCCGCTGCGCTATCCGACGGTCGAGAGCTGTTCGCCAGCGCTTGCCACCGCCGTCACCGAGCGGATCTGGGCGTGCGTCAGCCTGCAGTGGGATTGGCTGGGCGGAGCGGAGGAAGCGAACCCAGCGCTCAGGCCGGCGCCAGCGCCGCGCGAGATCTCGCGCGCGGCGTGAGCGGCGGGCAGGGCTCGACCGCGGCGCGAGGATAGGGTGCGATGAGTGAGCGAGCAAGCCAGCCAGAAGCCCAAGGCGCAGCTCGACGCGGAGTTCTCAGAGCTCTACCGGGCACACCTGCGCGACGTGTACAGCTACGCGTACTACCGCGTCGGCGATCATCACGACGCGGAGGACCTGACCGAGCAGACGTTTCTGCAGGCATACCGCCACTTCGAGCGCGCGCAGCGCGAATCCGACGGGCGGCCGCTACGGCCGTGGCTGATCCGCATCGCCCACAACCTCGCCGCGAACCTCTATCGCGACCGCTCGCGCAAGCCGGTCTCGCCGATCGACGACACGACGACGCTCACCGCGACGCACACGACCGAGCAGCTCGTGGAGGGACGCGACGAGCTGAGCCGCGTGCTCGACGGCGTGCAGAAGCTTCCGGACGATCGGCGCGAGGCGCTGATCATGCGCTTTGCCCTCGGCATGGACAATCGCGAGATCGCACGTGCGCTCGGGCGCTCCGATGGCGCCACCAAGGTGCTGATCCATCGTGCGATCAAGCAGCTCGAGGAGCTCGTCCATGACTGAGGCAGCTGCCAACTTCGAGGGGCTGCTGCGCGAAGCGCTGGCGCCCGTCGAGCCTCCGGCCGACCTCGCCGAGCGCCTGGAGAGCACGCTCACGAGCCTCACCGAGATGGCCGCCGACGAGCTCGAGGCGTGGGAGCTGTCGGCGATGCGCGATCCCCGCAACTGGGCGCGTCCTGCGGCGGCGCTCGTGGTCGGCGGCACGGCTGGCGCCGCGCTCGTGGTGCTGCGCGCGCGCCGGCGCGCGCACTCCTCGCCGGCAAGCCTCGACGCCGTGCGCGAGGTGGCAGAGCGCGCGGTTCAGGATCTCGGGCGCGAGGCGCGCAAGCTGCTCGGCGATCGCTGAGCTGCATCGCCGGCCGCACCGCCGGCATGCGCCAGCCGTCGAGATAGGCTCTGCTCGCGCACATGGCCACCTGCTATCGCCACCCCTCGCGCGAGACGGGGGTCTCCTGCTCCAACTGCGGACGGCCCATCTGTCCGGATTGCATGACCACCACTCCGGTCGGCATGCGCTGCCCGGAGTGCGCCAAACAGCGCACGAAAGTGGTGCGTGTGCGCGAGCTGGCGAAGGTCCCGCGCGTGACCTACGCGTTGATCGCGATCAACGTGCTCGTGTTCCTGACCGAGCAGGGGCAGTTCACGTTGTTCGGCTCCGGGATCTACGGGAAGGTGATCAACGAAGGCGTGCTCGCTCGCGAAACGATCGCCGCCGGCCACAGCGAATACTGGCGACTGGTCACGAGCGCGTTCTTGCATGAGAACTTCCTGCACATCGGCTTCAACATGTACCTGCTGTACGTGCTCGGGCTGATGCTCGAGCCGGCGATTGGCTCGGTGCGCTTCGCGGTGATCTACTTCACGGCGCTCCTGGCCGGCTCCTTTGGCGTCGTGTTCGCGACAGCCGCACCTAGCCTGGGTGCCTCCGGCGCGATCTTCGGCCTGATGGGCGCAGCGGTCGTCGAGCTGCGTGCGCGTGGCATCAGCGTGCAGCAGTCGGGTATCGGCGGCCTGATCGTGATCAACCTGATCATCAGCTTCACGATCCCCAACATCTCCGTCGGCGCTCACATCGGCGGGCTGATCGGCGGCTTCCTGGCTGGTCTCGCAATTCGCACTGCGGACAATCGCAAGATGCCCGCGCTGGGGTTCATCGCCTGCCTGCTGCTGTCCGCGGTGGCCGTGTTCGCGGCGATCGCCGTCTCGGGCGCGACGGGCAGCGGTATCGCCTAGGCGGCTTGACGCTCTGGATCGGCGGGCTCTGTCTGGATGTACAGAAACGCTGCAGCCGCAACCGCTCCGCCGAGGAAGTCGGCGACGAGGTAGATCCAGATGTGCGCCCACTTGAACGCTCCCAGCACGGTTGCCCCGAGGGCGATCGCGGGGTTGAACGCGCCGCCTGAGATCCAGCCGACCGAGATCGCGCCCACGACCACGACGAAGCCGATCGCGAGCCCGTAGAAGGAGTTTCCCTCGGTGCCCTTCGCAGTTGCCACGTTCAGCACAACGTACGCAAGCGCGAAGGTGAAGAGGAACTCGACGACGAGCATCTTGCCGGTCGCGGCGGTCACGCCGGCGGTCTCCTTGCCGCCGACCGCGCTCGCCAGCAGACCCGCGAGCGCGGCGGCGGCGAACTGGGTGACGACGTAGCAGAGGTATTCGTTCGCCTTGAGCTTGCCGCGAATGAACACGGCGGTGCTCACGGCGGGGTTGTAGTGGCCCCCGGAAACGTAGCCGCCGGCGAACACGAGCACCATCAGCACCGAGCCGATCGCGAGCGGCGCGAGCAGCGCCCCCGACTTGTTCCCGGGCTCCGTCGCCATGCCGACGGTGAAGGCAAACAGGAACATTCCGATGAACTCGACCGCGAGCTTGCGCTGCAGTGAATAAGTCACACTTTCTCCTTTGCCTGTACGGGCCGCCAAGCCGGTTGCCGCGTCCTTGTGATCTGGCTCACGGACCCCAGTTGGATTGCAAAGGATGCTACTCGTCGCGCAGTCGGAACCGATGCGAGTGGATTACGGCAGCGGCAGCGCTGGAGAACTAACCGCCTCGGCGACGTGCTCCGGATGCAGCACGTGCGCGAGCAGCTCGAGGCCGTCGATCAGCCGCGGGCCGGGTCGCGAGAAGTACGCCGAGGCATTGACCGCGACGATCCGCTGCGCGCCCAAGCTCCCCAGCTGGCGCGCGTAGACGGCGGCCTCCGCGTGCGCGCGGCGCTCGTCATAGCCGCACGGCATCGCCACGACCACCTGCGGCTGCGCGGCGGCGAGCTGCTCCCAGGTGACGACCCGCGAGGACTCGCCGGCGAGCCCGAGCACGTCCTCGCCACCGGCGAGATCGATCAGCTCCGGCGTCCAGTGCCCGGCGACGTAGACGGGGTCGAGCCACTCGATCGCCGCCACGCGTGGGCGCGGCTGTCCGTGCACGGCGAGCCTGACGCGATCGATGCGTGCGGTGGCCTCTGCGATCAGCGTCTCGCCGGCGTCGCGCCGGCCGGTGGCCTGCGCCAGCGTGCGTACGTCGCCGAGCGTTTCGCCGAGGCTCTTCGGGTCCAGCGCGATCACGCGCGGCTGCGACGGAAGCGTCTGTGCGACCGCCGCGACCTCCTCATAGGAGACGGCGCACACCGGGCACAGCGCCTGCGTGACGATCAGCTCGGGCGCGAGCGCCGCGAGCGCGTCGCGGTCCAGCTCGTAGATCGCCTCGCCCTCGAGCGTGCGCTCCCGCACCGCCGCATCGATCTCCGCCGCGCTCAGGTCGGCTGGCAGCACGTCGCGCGTCACGCGTTGGCGCTCTTCCGCCGCCGGCGGAAAGTCGCACTCGTGCGTGACGCCCACGACCTCCGCGTCGAGCCCAAGCGCGAACAGCAACTCGGTGGCGTGCGGCACGAGGCTCACGATCCGCATGCACGGACTGTATGCGCCTAGCTGTAACCTCGCTGGGCGATGGCGACGCTCAGCGACGAGCAGATCGAGCAGCGGCTCGCGGGGGTCGAGCAGTGGCGGCGTGAGAGCGGCGGCTCGGTCGCACAGGCCGATGCGATCTGGCGCGAGTGGAAGCTCGCCGACTTCGCCGCGGCGATCGTGTTCGTCGAGCGCGTCGCCGAGGCCGCCGAGACCGCCGACCACCACCCCGACATCCTTGTGCACGGTTGGAACAAGGTGCGCCTGACGCTCTCCACCCACTCCGAGGGCGGTCTCACCGATGCCGACTTCCGGCTCGCCGCTCAGATCGACGGTCTCGCATAGGGGCCGGGGCGTCTCGCGCAGGGGCCGGGGCGTCTCGCACAGGGGCCGGGGCGTCTCGCACAGGGGCCGGGGCGTCTCGCACAGGGGCCGGGGCGTCTCGCACAGGGGCCGGGGCGTCTGAGTCGGGGCCTCGCGCGCGGCCGCTGGTGTCCGACCAGGACCCTTGCTACCTTTGAGCGGTCGACAAGCGCGATGAACGACGCCGAAGATCTTCCCCGAAGTAGCATCGCCCCGACCGGCCGCCTGCGCCGCGGTCGCATCGGCCGGGGCCGTGTGAGCGCGCGCGAGCGCGCGTCGGGGACTGCCGGTCACGCGTGAACGGGCTCAAGCTCATCCTCGCGGCCTTGCTGGTCGCCATCAACGCTTTCTTCGTGATCGCCGAGTATGCGCTCGTGCGCTCGCGTCGGGCGCGGCTGGAACTGCTGCGCGAGGAAGGCGCCAAGGGGGCGGCGCTTGCGCTGCAGCAGCTCGCCAACGTCAACGAGTACATCTCCGCGGTACAGATCGGCGTGACGATGACCTCGATCGGCATCGGTGCGCTCGGCGAGCCCGCGCTCGCATCGATCCTCAAGAGCGCGCTTGGCAACACGATCAGCCACGGCGTGGCGGTCGCGGTGGCGGTGATCGTGGCCTTCGCGATCATCTCCTCGGCGCAGCTGATCGCCGGCGAGATGGTGCCGAAGTTCTACGCGATCGACCGCGCTGAGGCCGTTGCGCGGCGCGTCGCGCGGCCGCTGCAGGCGTTCAGCGCGCTGTTCCACCCGTTCATCGTCGCGCTGACCGCCGTCGCCGATCGAATCCTGCGGCTGCTCGGCGTCGACATGAGCCAGGAGCGTCGCGGCGGCTCCTCAGACGAGCTGAAGCGCCTGATCGCCGAGTCTCACGAGGGCGGGCAGATCGATCAGGGCGAGGCGGGGATGCTGACGGGCGTGTTCCACCTGCACGAGCAGGAGGCCCGCCAGGTGATGACCCCCGCGCCCGCCGTCGTCACCGTCGATGTCTCCCAGGATGTCGAGACGGCGCTCGGGCTGTGCGTGTCCAGCGGCCACACGCGCCTGTTGGTCACCGAAGAGGAAGACCGCGACCGCGTGCGCGGGCTCGTGCACGTCTCAGAGCTGGTGCGCCAGCTCATGCAGGAGGGCCCGCACACGCCGATTGAGCCGGTCGTGCACGACGCGCTGATCGTGCCCGAGACCAAGCCGCTCGACGATTTGCTTGCCGACCTGCAGCGCCAGCGAACGTCGCTTGCGGTCGTGGTCGACGAGTACGGACGCGTCGTCGGCGTGGTGACCGTCGAGGACATCATCGAGGAGATCGTCGGCGAGATCGCCGACGAGACCGATCCGGCCGCTGGCGAGATCCGCCGCTTGGCCGACGGCGACTGGTTCGTGCGCGGGCACGTCGCCGTCACCGACCTCGCCGACTACGGGTTGCACCTGCCGGTGGACAGCGACGCGTACAACTCGATCGGCGGGCTCGTGTTCGCCGAGCTGGGGCGCCTGCCCAAGCGCGGTGACACGGTCACTGCGAACGGCTTCTCGATCCGCGTCGAGTCCGTGCGCGACAACCGCATCGAGGCGGTGCGCATCCGTGAACGCCCCCGCGTGCCGCCGCGCGAAGGACGCACCGGCGAGGATTGAGCCGTCTCGCATGCGGGGCTGAGGAGTTGGCCGGCGAGGGCTGAGCCGTTCCGGGGGATGCGCCGGCGAGAACCGGGCCGTTAAACACGTCCGGCCCGCGGGGGGAGCGGACCGGATCGTGCGCACTGGGAGGAGGCGGGTGTGCGATGCGACTTCGATGTCGCATGAACAAGTATCGCGACCTTGATCAACGACACCTAAAAGTCAGCTTTAGCTGGATAAATGTTCGTGAAGGCGGCTCGCCGGAGCCGCCGCCGAGCCCACCGTGCGCGGCCTCAACGCCGCGCACGTACTCAGTAGCTGTGGATTCCGCGCCCGCTCTTGCGTCCGAGGGCACCTTCGGCGACCAGCTCCTGCACGCGCGCAGGCACCGGCTCGCCGATTGTCTCGCCGATCGCCTGGGAGACGTCCAGCCCAACCAGGTCCAGCAGCGCCAGCGGCCCCATCGGATGCCCGGCACCGAGGCGCATGCACGTGTCGACGTCCGCGGGGTCCATGCCGGTCTCTTCGACCAGGCGCACCGCGTTGAACAGGTACGGGAACAGCAGCCGGTTGACGACGAAGCCGGGCACGTCTGGAACCTCCACCGGGGTCTTCTCGAAGTTCTCGCACAGCCTCAGCGCGCGGCTGCGCGTCTGCTCGCTGGCGGTCGTCGGGAAGATCAGCTCGACCAGCTCCATCTTGGTGACCGGGTTGAAGACGTGCAGGCCGACGAAGTTCTGCGGTCGCCCGCTCTCCTGCGCAAGCCGCTCGATCGACAGCGACGAGGTCGTGCTGGCGAGGATCGCGTTGGCGTCGAGGACCGTGTCCAGCTCGGTGAGCAGCGCCGCCTTGGCGTCGTGATCCTCGATCACCGCCTCGACCACGAACGTCGCCTCCGCCAGGTCCGCGGCGTCGGTCACGATTTCCACGTGCTCGGGATCGACCTCGGCTTTCAGGCGACCGAGGGTCTTCTCGACGGTCGCGCGGGCGCGGTCTGCCGACGTCTCTGAGCGGGCCAGCAGCAGCACCGGCCCGTGGTGGGCGGCGGTGGCTGCCAGGCCGCAGGCGATGGCGCCGCTACCGGCTATCGCGAGGCGTTTGCTCACGGTTCTCCTTTGCGCTTGTCTGAGATCGACACGCGCCCTGGTTGACTGACCAGTCAATCGGTGGGCGCGGTAGAATTGCTATGCAGGGTTCCGGCATCTTATTCAGGCGCGGATGGGCGGGCTTTACCAGCCCGGAGCGCGCTCAACACTCCGTAGGAGGACCGTCGAGATGAGGCAACCAGAGGGCCGCGAAGTTGTGATCGTGGAGGCGGTGCGCACGCCGATCGGTCGCGGGCACCGCGAAAAGGGCTACTACAAGGACGTGCACCCGAACACGCTGCTCGGGAACGTCTACACCGAGGTGATCAAGCGCACGGGCATCGACGCTGCGCAGGTCGAAGATGTGATCGCGGGCTGCGTGTCGCAGTTCGGCGAGCAGGGTTTGAACGTCGCGCGCAACGCGTGGTTGCAGGAGGGCCTGCCGATCGAGACGCCTGGCACGACCGTCGATCGTCAGTGCGGCTCCGCGCAGCAGGCCGTCAACTTCGCCGCCGGTCTGATCGCCGCGGGCGTGCACGACGCGATGATCGGCTCTGGTGTCGAGCACATGGGCCATCTGCCGTTCGCCGCGGTGGCGCAGACCCAGCAGGAGTTCGGCGTGGCGTTCCCGCCGGAGCTGATGGCCAAGCACAACATCGTCGGGCAGGGCCTCGGCGCTGAGATGATCGCCGACCAGTGGGAGATCTCGCGCTCAGAGCTCGACGAGCTGGCGGTGCGCTCGCACAGGCTCGCCCACCAGGCGACCGAGGAGGGCCGCTTCGAGCGCGAGATCGTGCCGATGACCGTCGGCGGCGAGACCTACGTCACCGACCAGGGCATTCGTCCCGACACCAACCTCGAGGCGCTATCGCAGCTGAAGCCAGCGTTCAAGCCGGACGGCAAGATCACGGCCGGCAACGCGTCGCAGATCTCCGACGGCGCCGCCGCGGTGCTGCTGATGTCGGCGGACAAGGCCAAGGAGCTGGGCCTGACGCCGCGCGCGCGGATCGTCGACCAGACGACCGTCGGCTGCGACCCCGTCAAAATGCTCGAGGGCCCGATCCCGGCCACGCGCAAGATCCTCTCGCGCAACGGCATGCAGATCGGCGACATCGACCTGATCGAGATCAACGAGGCGTTCGCGCCCGTCGTCGCCGCTTGGCGGCGTGAGCTCGACCCGGACATGGACCGCGTGAACGTCAACGGCGGCGCGATGGCGCTCGGCCACCCGCTCGGCTCGACCGGCGCGCGGCTGATCACCACGCTGCTGCACGAGCTGGAGCGCTCCGACAAGGAGCTCGGGTTCGTGACGATGTGCTGCGGCGGCGGGCTGGGGACAGGCACGCTGATCCAGCGAGTCTGATCTACCGAGTAAGCCAGTTCGATGTTTACGGGGTCGGTCTTCGGGCCGGCCCCGTTTTGTTTTGCGAGCGTGTTGGCATCCCGCGCTATACATCAACAGTGATGTATAAATGAGCATATAGCGTCTAAAGCATGGTAACTGATGGCTAAGAAGCATTAGCTGTGGTATGATTTGCATCAGATTAGATGTACTATCAGGCTTACCTGCTCTAACACATCAAAAACGATGCAATTCCAAGATCTAACGACCGATGCTGCCGTGCTCGCCGAGTTGGGGCGCAGGCTGGCGCGTCATCGCCTCGAGCGCAACTGGACGCAAGCCGACCTTGCCACCGAAGCGGGAATCGGTCAGGCGACCGTGCAGCGGGTCGAGCGGGGGGACTCGGTGCAGATGACCTCGATGATCAAGCTGCTGCGCACGCTCGAGCTGCTCGACGCCCTCGACGCCGCCATACCCGCGTCGATCAGCCTCCCGATCGCCGAGCTCGAACGCGAGCGACGGAGGACGCGGCGGCGTGCCAGCGGTCGTGGGCACCGACGCGCTGAGCCCGGCGAGCGGCCGTGGACGTGGGGCGATGAGCGGTGACGGTCGCCGCGGTCACGCTCTGGGGGGCGCGGATCGCGGCGGTCTCCGTCGCCGCCGGCGAGCGCTACGCGACGTTCCAGTACGACCCGGCGTTCGTCCGCAGCGGCATCGAGATCGCGCCGGTCCGGATGCCGCTGCGCGCCCAGCCCTACAGCTTCCCCGGCCTGCCCGCGGACGCGTTCCACGGCCTTCCGGGGCTGCTGGCGGACTCCCTGCCAGACCGCTGGGGGACAGCGCTCGTGAATGCCTGGCTGGCCGCGCAGGGGCGCGAGCAGTCGAGCTTCGACGTCGTTCAACGACTCTGCTACGTCGGCACCCGCGGCGTGGGCGCGATGGAGTTCCAGCCGACGCACGAGCCGGCCGTCGCCGCCGGCGCAGACCTCCAGGTTGACGCGCTCGTGCGCCTCGCCGGCGAGGTGCTGGCCGAACGCGCGGAGTTCGTCACCGAGCTCAGCGAGAATCCCGACGAGGAGGCGATGAAGGCGATCCTCGCGGTCGGCAGCTCCGCCGGCGGCGCTCGCCCGAAGGCGTTCATCGCCTACAACGACGTCACCGGCCAGGTGCGCTCTGGGCAGGTCGAGGTCGGCGAGGGCTTTCGACACTGGCTGTTGAAGTTCGACGGCGTCGCGCGCGCGGGCGATCATGGGCTCACGGACCCTCAGGGCTGGGGTGCGGTCGAGTACGCGTACTCGAAGCTGGCCCGGGCTGCGGGGATCGAGATGACCGAGTGCCGGCTCTTGGAGGAGCACGGCCGTCGCCACTTCATGACCCGTCGCTTCGACCGGCCCGACGACGGCGGCAAGCTGCACATGCAGACAGCCGGTGCGCTCGAGCACGTCAGCTACAACGAGCCGGGCACCTACAGCTACGAGCAGCTGCTGCTGCTGATCCGGCGGCTGGGCCTGAGCACGCCGGTCGTCGAGCAGCAGTTCCGGCGCATGGTCTTCAACGTCGTCGCGCGCAACCAGGACGACCACGTCAAGAACGTCGCCTTCCTGATGGACCGGGAGGGCGCGTGGTCGTTGGCGCCAGCCTACGACGTGATCTGGGCGTGGCAGCCGGGCAACGTGTGGCTCGACCGCCACCAGATGTCGATCAACGGCAAGCGCGACGGCTTCACCGTTGCCGATCTGCGCGCCGTCGCCGACGTGGCGGCGCTCAAGCGCGGGCGCGCCGAGAGGATCCTCGCGGACGTCGCCGCCGTCGTCGCGGGCTGGCGCGAGGTGGCCGCCGAGGTTGGAGTGGACGAGCAGCTGGCCGAGCTGATCGCCAGCTCACACCGCCTGACGCTCCCGGGGCGCTGAGCGGGTGCCGTCGCGCTTAGGCGCTGGGTCCCGCGCCCGTCCAGTCGACCGCGACTGGGGACAGCGCCAGCAGCGCCGTCCACGTGGCCGCTTCGACGACGCCGGTGGGCGCGATCGCGTGCGCCGTCTGGAAGGCCTCGACGTTGGCGAGCGTCTGCGAGCCGAACACGCCGGTCGTTTCCTGTGTGGCGATGGCGCTCGCGAGGTGCTCCTGCATCCACAGCACCTCGTCGTCCTTGTTGCCGCTCTTCAGTTCCGGATATTCGCTGTTGGGCGTGACGGTCGTCAGCGGCGCGAGCGGCGTCGTCAGCGCGCTCCAGTCGTTTGCGCCGCTTTCCTGCCAGTCCCAGAACGAGACGCCGGGGGAGCCGTAGTCGACGGCCTCCTCGCGGAAGCGCAACAGTTCTTCGGCGCTGACGCCGCCGTACGTCTGGCCCAGCGGAAAGATCGGGCGGCCGTAGACGCGGTTGGCGATGAACGTGTTGGCGTACACGGTGTCGACCGACTGGCCGATGTCCTTCCAGTACATCTGCGGCGCGTTGTATTGCGCGCCGCCGGGGCCGAGGAACACGGAGTAGGGGAAGGTGGGGTGGTCCCAGGCGTAGGGGAACGACGCCAGGCCGAGCGGATAGTTGGGGCCGATCTTCGCGCGCAGGTCGTCGAGGTAGGTCTGCGCGGCCGCGTAGTGGCCTTCGTATTCGGCCTCTGCGTCGATCACCAGGCATTCGGCGCCGTCGGCGACCGCCTCCGCGCCGAGCGCGGCCTCGCCGACGGGTTCGGTGCCGTACACGTACTGCCATGCGCAGACCTTGAGCCCGTTGGCGTGCAGTTCCGCCACCAGTTGCGGCGAGAACTGGCTCCAATAGTTGGTCGAGCCGTCGGAGCTCTTGATGAACAACGTCGTGACGCCCGCCGCGTGCGCCTGCGCGGCGATCTGCGCGATTGAGCCGCCGTCGGACTTGCTCAGGTACCAGATCCACATGCCCTGTCCTTCGAACGGGCTGCCGCTGACCGCGCTGCTCGTGGCGGGCGGTGGGTCCTTTGGCGGCGGCGGGTGCAGCGCGTGGTTGTAGACGTAGATCGGCCCGTAGGAGCTGGTGTAGCGTCCACCGCTGAGCAGGATCATGATGTGCCCCGAGTGGGCGTTCATGGGGACGGTCACGAGCAGTCCGGCGCTCGGTTTGCTCGGCACCGCATAGCGCAGGTGCGCCGCCGGCTGCGCGCTCGCCGAGAGGCTCGAGATCCGCGCGCCGGGGGACTTGGGGAACGCTACGACCATGCCGGGGGAGAGTCCGACGCCGCCGAGCAGCAGCGTCCCGTGCGCGGAAACCTGGTGAGCGTTGCCGCTGCAGTGGGGGATTGGCACGCAGGCGACGCTCTCGATGCGCACGCTCGTGACGTGCGGCGCGGATGCTTTCGCTTTCGTTGACGTGCCGCCGCTCGTCTTCGTCGCAGGTGCGCCGCCGACCGCCTGCGTGCCGCCGACGTCGGCCGCCCGCGCTGGGCGTGTGACCGCCGCGAGCGCAAGGGTCAGCATCAGCGACAGCACGAAGGCTGCGCCGGCAACGAGTCTCGATCGCCTGTGGGCGCCTGTGCTCGGCAACACCTCAAAAACTCCTTCGAGCGGAACCACCCTCCGGCCGCGTGGGGCGCACATCGCGCCTGGCCGGCGGTCCCCGACGTTATCGGCTTTGACGCTGCAAACCGCGCAGTGGCACGGAAGTTGCGTTGCTCACAGCCCCTGCGCGTTGGCGCGAGAGTTGCGCTGACGCGCGCGGACGGGGCGCCTTAGCCCCAGCGAAAGCCGCTCGCGCTGGGCGCCGGGGCGAGCGGGCTGGAGGGAAGCCCCGCTGCTGGCTCGGGCAGGTTGAAGCCGGTCGGTGCGACGTCGTTGGGCGCGTCGGCGTGGAACAGCGACGCCAGGTATTGGTTCTGTCCGCGACCGACGCCCAGCTCGAACTGGCCGCCGCCGTAGTTGCCGATCTCGCGCTCGGCGCAATAGTCGTAGGCGTCGAGCAGGTTACGCAGCCCGCCCAGGCGCGAGGGCTTGATGTTGACCATCCGCGGTGGGTACGGCAGCGCCTCGATGTCCGCGATCGAGTGGATCGGCGCGTCCCACGAGAAGCGCGCGCGATAGGGCGCCAGCACCGCGTCGGTCTCGGCGGTCAGCGCCGGGTCCTCGATCCACGCGTCGGGGAACGCCTCCGCCACGCGTCGATACAGAACCGGGTCGGCCGGCTGATCGACGATCGAGCCGTGATAAAGGCCCTTGAAGTCGACCGAGTCGACCGCTCCGGTCGCCACCAGCGCCGCGATCAGCGACTCGTCCCAGGAGCTGGTCGGGTCGAGCTTGAAGCGCAGCGTCGGGTAGCGCTCCAGGCGCTGGAGCAGCGGCTCGATCGTCGGTGGCTCGCCCAGCCGCAGCGAGACCACGAAGCGCACCGGCTGCGGCTCGCGCGCGAGCGCCGCGTGCAGCGTCGTGCCCGCCTGGCGCAGCGCCAGGTCAAGCGCGGCCGACTCGTATGCCCACGTGCGGTAGCGGCCGGAGACCTCCCGCTGCGGCGGCTCGGGGAACAGCTGCAGCTCCGCCAGGTGTGCGCAGAAGGAAGCAAGCGTGAAGCGCCCCGCCAGCGGCAGGATCGGCCCCGCCGCCTGCAGGACGTCGTGGTCGACCGCGTCGTAGGTGACGTCCTCACCGAGCCCCTGCTCGCTGCCGCCGCGCAGCTGGATCACG
The DNA here is from genome assembly GCA_963716535.1 of uncultured Solirubrobacteraceae bacterium. Taxonomy (GTDB): domain Bacteria; phylum Actinomycetota; class Thermoleophilia; order Solirubrobacterales; family Solirubrobacteraceae; genus Palsa-744. The sequence continues at coordinate 129,682 of OY970317.1, forward strand.
GTGCTCTTGCGCTCGAACCCACTCGACACCGTCGCCTGCAGCGGCTGCAGCGCATACGCGTCGATCTCCAGCTCCAGCCCGGAGAGCGTGTCCCAGGTGCTCACGCGCCGGCCTCGCTCACGCGCCGGCCTCGTGTTCCAGGCGCGCGACCAGCTCGTCCAGCCGCAGCTCCTCGAGCGCGTCGCCGACCGCCGCGAGCTGGCTCGCGCACAGCTCGATCAGCGTCTTGCCCTCGCTCACCAGCGCGAGCGTCTCGTCGAGGCTCGCCTCGCCTGAGTCCAGGCGGCGGATGATCTCCTCCACGCGCGCGGCCGCCGCCTCATAGGTCTGCGGCCGTGCCGCCGCCGGCTGCGTCTCGCGCGCTGCGTGCTCGCTCGTCGTCGCTTCGTGAGGCTCGCTCATCGCTCGAGGATCCTCGCAGGCAGCGTGCCGTCGGCGAAGCGCAGCCGCAGCTCGCCGGCGTCGCGCGCCGCCGCCGCGCCCACGATCGGCGCGCCGGCTGCCGACTGCGCGAGCACGTAGCCGCGCTCCAGCGTCCGCTGCGGGTCGTGTCCGGCGAGCGCGAGCGCGAGCTGCGCCAGCTCGCGCGGACGGCGCTCGCGGCAGTCCAGCGCAAACGACGCGGCCTTGCGCTCGAGCACCAGCGCGCGCCGCTCGGTCAGGTGCCGCTCGAACTCCGCGCGGCGGCGCGAGCCGGCGCGGATCTCGCGCAGCTGTTGGTGTAGGCGCGTGCGCTGGCGATCGAGATGCGCGGCGGGCGCGCGCGAGAGCGTCGCCAGCAGGCGTGCGTGCGTGAGCACCGCGCGCCGGCCGTGCTCGCGCAAACGCGCGGCAAGGACCGGGAGGCCCGCACGTGGCTGCGTCGCGCGCCGAGCGTGCTCGCGTAGGCGTGACGCCGCGGCCGCCTGCTCGCCCCGTGCGCGTGAGCAGTCAACCAGCACGGCGGCCTCCGCGGCGTGCGTGGGCGTCGAGCAGCTGACGGCCGCGACGTCGTCGAGCAGCGTGCGATCGGTGTGGTGGCCGACGGACGCGATCACCGGCACGCCGAGCAGCGCGACCGTGCGGCACAGCGTCTCGTCGCAGAAGCACAGCAGGTCCGCCAGCGAGCCGCCGCCGCGCGCGACGATCGCGACCTCGACGTTCGCGACCGACACCAGCTCGCCGAGCGCGCGCACGATCGCGGGCGCCGCATGGCGGTCCTGCACGGGCGCAAAGCCCCACACGACGCGCCCCGCCCAGCCACGTCGGGCGAGCGCCGCGAGCACGTCCTCGCGCGCCTTGCCGCCCTCCGCGGTGATCACGCCGATCGTGCGCGGCAGCACCGGGCGCGCCAGGCGCTTCTGTAGCTCCAGCAGCCCCTCGCCGTCGAGCTGCTTGCGCAGGCGCTCGATGCGCGCGAGCAGGTCGCCGTCGCCCGCCAGACGCAGGTCGAGCACCGAGAAGGAGAAGCCCGGCGAGGAGGTGGCGCTGCCCGGGTAGTAGTCGCAGCCGCCCGCCACCACCACCTGCATGCCCTCGGTCGGCACGCCCGCCCGTGCGGTCATCGCGTCCCAGTCGCCGCGCCACGCCGCGCACGCGATCGCGCCGGCGCCGTCGCGCAGCTCGAAGTACACGCGCGCCCGCGACGGGCGCAGGTTGACCAGCTCGCCCATCAGCTGTACGCGCGTGAACGAGCGCAGCTTCGCGCGCAGCGCGGCCGCGTACTCGCCGACCGGATATGGCCCCGGCAGCGCGCTGTCCGCGATGCCCGTCGCGGGCGACGGAGGGGAGGCCGACGTGGACACGCAAAGCAGCATAGGCGCTAGCATCGACGGCGATGTGCCGCGGCGAACTCCTGCCTGACTGCTGAACGGTCGCCGTGGCCAAGCGCAACCCCGGACGGCGCGGACGCTCGCGCAAGCGGCGCCCGAGCGGCCAGGGCGCGGGCCAGCAGACCGAGCGCGTCGCGCCCGCCGAGCGCTCTGCTGCGCGTCTCGAGCGCTCTGCTGCTCGTCCCGCTGAACGTGCCGCGGGCGCGCTCGGCGACCTGAAAGCCGCGGGTGAGCGCCCGCAGGCGCCGTGGCATCCGCTACCGCTGTCGGAGCTGCTGATCCTGGTCGGCGCGATCGGCACCGTGATTGCTTGGCTACGCGGGGTCGAGAGCAATGGCCCGCTGCTCGGCGCCGGTATCGGCGCCGTCGTGATCGGGACCGTCGAGGTCACGCTGCGCGAGCACCTGAGCGGGTTTCGCTCGCACACTTGGATGCTGGCGGCGCTGCCGGCGATCGTGTTCCACTCGGCGGTCGTCCTGGCGGTGCTCGCCCTTGACAATCGCGCGCCGAGCTGGCTGAACGTGGCGCTGCTGCCGATCGACGTCGGGATCCTGGTGGTGTGCTTCAAACTGCTGCGCGCGCGCTATGTCGACGCGCGGCGCGAGCGCACGTTCGCGGGCCTGCGCTAGAGGCTCAGCGACGGCAGCGGGCGCTCGCCCTCGGCCGGGCCCTCGCCGCGTGTCTCGCCGTCGATGCCCAGGCGCTGCAGGCGCGCGATCTCGCGCTCGCCTTCGACGCGCGCCGGGTGATCGGCCGGCAGGTCGGCGATCAGTTTGGCGATGCGGTTGCGCAGCTGCAGCGCGAAATGCGGGGTGGAGGCGCCCATCAGCTGGCGCACGTCCTCGACCGTCACCTCGTTGGCGCTGGCCTTGCGGCTGAGACGGCGGGGATCCTCGGCTTGACTCAATTTCGCCTCTGTGCGATCGACTGGTGGACGTGCTGCGGCGACACTATTCGACTTGTGAGACCGACGATTCTTCGGAGTTGTGCACCTGCGGGCGGATCTCGAGCATCGAGTCGATTTCAGCCTGCGTCACCACCGAGATCGCGTCTTCTTCGCCGATCAGCCAGCCGTGATTGTAGGCGCCGCGCACGGGCGGGAACTGTGGATCGCTGTACGCCGGCTGGATGTCCGACAAGTATTTCGTGAGCGCTGGCGGGACCTGGCCCGCGCTCGTCAGCAGCAGCAGCGGTCCGTAGTCGCCGGTGGCCGACAGCAGCGCGGAGGCGGGGCCGTCGAGTGGGCGCGCGGCGTTCGCGAAGACGAGGCCGTGACCGGGTTCTTTGACGCCCCAGCCGAAGCCGCCGTCGGTGAAGCGCGCGACTTCGACCGCGTTCTGCACGGTTTGCTCGTCGGTGGCGGTCTGGATGCCCGCCGCTGTGGGTGAGGTTGCGGCTATGGTCGCACCGCTGGTGATCGTCTTGACCGTGCCGAAGTGCGCGAGCGCGGCGAGCGTGTGAACGCCGATCGCAGCGGCGTCGATCACATAGATCGACGGTCGGTGAAGCCCCGCAAGCAGCGCCGTCGTCTGTGGGGGGATGCCGGCGCGCGTGACGAACAGGATCGGTGCGCCGCTCTCGGCGGCGAGACCCGCTGCCGGCATCGCGAGCGCCGGAGACGCGTCGGCGGCGAGCACGATCACCTGGCCGGGAGCGCTGCCGCCGTCGAGCACGCTCGCGAGCCGCTCGATCTGTGCAACGGCAGTCGTCGGTGTGTCGATGTTGACGGGTACGGTGCGCGTCACGTAGTTGTCCGGCACCGTGGCCAGCGTGCCGATGCGGATCACCTGCGCGCCGCCCAGCGCGGGCGCGCCGAGCGGGTGCATCGCTTCGAGCGTCTCGCGGGTGACCACGGGCAGGGTTTCGCCTTCGCTGAACAGGATCGGGGCGCCGGCCGGAGCGCTCGCGAGCATCGACGAGGCGAGCGCGGGCAGCCAGTCCTGCTCGTTCACGAGCACCACCGCCAGCGGCCGTGTGGCGGCCGTCAGCCCTGGATAGACAGCGCGCGCGACCGCGGCGGCATCGGCGGCGACGTCGCTGCCGCCGAGGCGTGTCGTGTTGCGGGTGGCGACGCTGACCGCGCCCTGCGCGGCGACCGGCGCGAGCTTGTGCGGCGGGTTGGCGCTGCTCGCGGCTTCGCTTCCGCCCTTGCCGCAGCCGGCGAGAGCCGCGGCGGCGAGCACCAGCACGGCCAGAAACGGTCCTCGCGCGTGGGTGCGCATGGCCGGCACACTAGCGATCCGGCAAAGCTGCAGCCGATTTGACAAAAGCTCGGCATTTGCGGGGAAAGCTGCGAAATGCTGTGCAACCTCTGCAAGCGTCCTTGCACTCTGCTAGCGTGCCCGCCCGAATGCCGAGTCCTTGATCAGGTGTCAGGGAACGGGGGACCCAAGTTGTTGGGGCGAATCCCGCGGTAGGACCGTGAGAAGCGCAGGCTCTTTCAGCGCTAGCCCGTCAGCTAACCCCGCAGGCCTACGAAAGAGGTTGTTTTTGTGCGGGTTCGTACCCTCAGTGTGATCCTTTGCAGCCTGTTGATCGTGGTAGTCGACGCGATCACCGCCTCGACCGCCCTCGCTGGAGGAGCCGGTGGCGTCGCCGCCGCTGAACCGTCGCCCACCACCGCGACCAAACCGGCTACGCCGATCCATCTGGACCCGATCACCGCCAAGACGCCCAACATCAACTACAAAGGGCCTGTCTACGAGAAGACGACGAGCGGCGAAGTCGTCCCCTACACGGTCCCCGCGAAGGCCAGCACGACGACCGGCACGGCCGCCAGCAGCACCACCATCAGCACTGGCGGCAGCGTCGCGACGGCGAGCGAACCGGCCGTCTCCGAACTTGCATCGACGATCCCCGGCGAACTCACGACCGGCGACGGCATGACCACCGCGACCGGCCCGACACTGCGCCCGGAGCTGCTCGTGCCCGGTACGACCGCGCGCTTCGTCGATGGTCTTGCCGCCGCGCCGATGGGTGTGCCGACGGTCATACAGGAGATCATCTGGGCCGGCAACGAGCTGATCGGGCTGCCCTACATCTACGGCGGCGGCCACGGCTCGTTCATCTCGCCCGGCTATGACTGCTCCGGCACCGTTTCGTTCGCGCTGCACGGCGGCAACCTGCTCGCCGCGCCCGAGGATTCCTCCGAATTCGAGACATGGGGTTCGCACGGGGCGGGGCGCTGGGTGGCGATCTTCGCCAATGCCGGCCACGCCTACATGACCGTCGCGGGCTTGCGGATCGACACCAGCCCGGCGGAAGACCCGGCCGATCTGGAGGGCCCGCGCTGGCGCCCGCTGCGCCAGACCAACGCCGGGTTCGTCGTTCGTCACCCGCTTGGGCTCTGAGCCTCGTCGCCGGCGAGCTGCTTCGGGGCCGCTGACGGCTGCATCGCCAGCAAACGCGGGCGCGCGGGTTTGTCGCATGCGGCGGTGTCGCGGTCGGCTACGCTTGATGAGGTAGGCCGAGCTCAGGTCGGTCGTCTCGTGCAACGGCAATAGGAGGATCAGATGGCCGGCTTGACCGGGCGTATGTCCACGGTGATGAAGGCGAAGGTCTCGAAGCTTCTGGACCGGGCGGAAGACCCGGCCGAGACGCTCGACTACAGCTACCAGAAGCAGGTTGAACAGCTGCAGAACGTCAAGAAGGGCATCGCCGACGTGGTGACCGCCAAGAAGCGTCTGCAGATGCAGGAGAGCTCGCTGCAGCAGAGCGTGGTCAAGCTCGACACGCAGGCGCGTCAGGCGCTCGCCGCCGGCAATGAAGCCCTGGCCAAGACGGCGCTCGAACGCAAGAACGTCGCGCAGACCGAGCTGCAGGGCCTCGACACGCAGGTAGCGGAACTCGAAGACCAGCAGCAGAAGCTGACCGACTCCGAGCAGAAACTGCGCGCGAAGATCGAAGCGTTCCGCACCAAGAAGGAGGTCATCAAGGCCCAGTACTCCGCGGCGGAGGCACAGGTGCGGATCTCGGAGGCCGCCACCGGCGTGGGCGAGCAGATGGCCGACGTGGGGCTGGCGATGCAGCGCGCGGTCGACAAGACCGAAAACATGAAAGCGCGCGCCGACGCAGTCTCCGAGCTTGAAGCCGCGGGCACGTTCGACGACATCACCCAGCTCGGCGGCGGCGAAGACGACATCGACCGCCAGCTCAAGCAGCTCTCAAGCCAGCCGGCCGTCGACAGCGAGCTCGAGAAGATGAAGAGCGAACTCGGCCAGGGCGCGCCGGCGCCACAGATCTCGGCGCCCGCGCCGGCCGCGGAGGAGGCGACGCCGGAGACGCAGCAGCCAAGCGAGACGGGCGGTCAGGGATGATCGTCCGTATCTCCGGCGAGGGCCAGTACCGCCTTGGCGACGGCGACACGGAGGGCTTGGAGGAGCTGCGCGGCAAGGCGCTCGCGATCGTCGACAGCGGCAACGAGGACGGCTTCGCAGACGCGTTCGCCGCGCTGCTCGACTACGTGCGCGCGCACGGCACGCCGCTCGGCGACGACGAGCTGGAGGGCTCGGACGTGATCCTTCCGCCCGCCGACTTCAGCTTCGAGGAGGCCGGCCGTGACTTCACCGGCGAGGGGCTGATCCCGGACTAGCCACGGGTGCCTGTGTCACGGGCGCCGCGTAATGGCCTTTCCTCCACCAGCTCGTCACCTGCTGCGCGCCAAGGACCTCGCCGATGCCAGGTACTTCGAGTCGCTCGGCGTCGAGGACATGGCGCGTGCCGCTGGCCTCTCGCGTGCGCACTTCAGCCGCGAGTTCCGTCGTGTGTTCGGTGAGTCGCCGCACTCCTATCTGCTGACCCGGCGCCTCGAGCGTGCCGCCGCCCTGCTACGCGGCACGGACCGTTCGGTCATCGAGATCTGCCTCTCGGTCGGACTACAGAGCGTCGGCTCGTTCACCAGCAGCTTCACGCGGATCTACGGCATGCCGCCGACCGCCTACCGCGCCAAGTTCCCACCGGCCGCCCAGCGTGTGATGGTTCCCAGCTGCATCGCACGCGTCTACGGGCGGCCTCAACGCCGCACGTTTCGAGAAGACGAGAGCTCAGGGCCGGGCTAGTGTCATCGGCGAGGTTGCTTTTGTCTACAAAGGAGAAAATCGTGATCAAAATCGCCAACGCGCACCTGTGGGTACATGACCAGGATGAGGCGCTTGCCTTCTACACGCAGAAGCTCGGCATGGAGGTGCGCGCCGACGTGACCATGCCCGAGATGGGTGACTTCCGCTGGCTGACCGTCGGTCCGGCCGGTCAGGCTGACGTGTCGATCGTGCTGATGGCAATCCCCGGTCCGCCGATCATGGACGAGCAGACGGCCGAGCAGGTACGCACGCTGATGGCGAAGGGCTTCGCCGGAACGGTGTTCCTGACGACGGACGACTGTCGCGGCTCCTACGAGGAGCTGAAGCGCCGCGGCGTCGAGTTCTCAGAACCGCCCGAGGAGCGTCCCTACGGCATCGACTCCGGCTTCCGCGACCCGTCCGGTAACAGCATTCGCCTGACGCAGGTCCGCGAGTTGGTCGCGGCCTGAAGGACTGGACTGACGGCTGTGGACCAAGCAGTCCAAGGACGCAGGCCGCGTGGCGCGCAACGCACGCGAGTGGCCGAGGACGCCGGAATGCGCCGCGTCCACGGCCGTCAGGCCGCGTCCACAGCCGTCAGATCGGGATGCCCCAGAGCGGGAACCAGCGCTCCAGTTCCGGCTCGATCGGCAGTTCTGAGGCCATCTGCGCCTTGATCTGCAGCTCGCGCTCGGTCGAGCGTTCCTGGCCTGCGCCCGCTGGCACGAACGGGTACCAGTAGCCGCGCTTGTAGTTGTAGATGAAGTACACGCGCTGCTTGCGCGCGTCGAGGAACGCGAACACCGCGCACAGCAGGCGCTCGCCGTAGCCGGCGGTCTCGATCGAGCTCGACACGGCGTTGATGCCGACCGCGAGGTCTTCGACGCTGGGCGCGCCGTCGGGGTTGTGCAGCACCATCCAGCGGTAGCCGTAGCTGTCGTCCTCGGTCGAGACCTTCGTGCCGCTCTCGCCGCCCGTGGCGGTCACCACTTCTTCCATTTCGCGCAGCGTGCTTTCGAACTCGCTCGTCGCCAGTGCCTGGAAGACGATCGCGGCCTTGCCCGCGGGTTCGATCTGGTGCTCGGCCTGGAGCGTCACATATGCGGTCGAGATCGCGAACAGCCGGTCGGGCGCCGGCCCCTTGACGGTGTGGCGGCCGGTGAGAACGTCGCGCAGGCCCACGGGTCAGGCGTTGCTCTGCAACTGGGACTCCAGCCGCTCGAGCGCCGCCAGGCGCTGCTCCAGCGGCGGGTGGTCGGCGAAGATGTTCATCAGCGACTGCTTCGTGCGCGCGGGCACGATGAAGAACGCGCTCATTCCTTCGGCCTTGCGCAGGTCCTGGCTGGGCACGCGCTCCATCGTGCCGCTGATCTTCAGCAGCGCCGAGGCGAGCGCGCTGGGGCGCCCGGTGAGCACCGCCGAGCCGCGGTCGGCCGCGAACTCGCGGTAGCGCGACAGCGCCCGCAGCAGCAGGAACGAGACCGCGTAGACGATCACCGAGACGATCAGCACGAAGAAGATTCCCTCCTCCTCTTCGCGGCTGCGCCCGTAGCCGCCGCCGAAGCCGCCGCCGAAGAAGAACGTGAACTGGATGATCAGCGAGGCGAGCGTCGCGAAGAAGCTCGCCAGCGTCATCACCATCACGTCGCGGTTGATCACGTGCGTGAGCTCGTGCGCCATCACGCCTTCGAGCTCGGCCGGCGAGAGCATTTCGAGGATCCCGCGTGTCGCGCACACGGTCGTCGACTTCTTCGAGCGGCCCATCGCGAACGCGTTGGGCATCGAGGTCTCCATCACGCAGATGCGTGGCTTCGGCAGATCCGCCTGCACGCACAGCCTTTCGACGATCCCGTGCAGTTCGGGCTCCTGCGCCGGCGAGACCTCCTTGACGCCCATCGTGCCCATCGCGAGCTTGTCCGAGCCGAACAGCTGAAAGAGCAGCAGCACGACGGCCACGACGACGATCAGCCCGGCGGCGGCGCCCGCGGCGAACAGCGCGCCGATGAACACCACGTAGACCAGCCCCAGCAGGAACATCGTCAGCAGCATCCGCGCCTGCAGGCCCGTGTCCTTGCCAAAGCTCTGATGCCGCTTCGCCATGCGGCTCATTCTCGCAGAAGCACATACCGGTGCCCTAAAGTTCGGCCGCGAACGATGCCCCCTGCGATGCCCCTTCCCAGGACGCGATGAAGCCCGAAATCGACGTTCTCGGTATCTCGATCAAGACCTTCGGCGTGATGTTCGCGCTGGGCTTTCTCGCCTGCGGTTGCGTCATCGCGCGCCGTCTGCGCGAGCTGGAGAAGCCGGTCGACTGGGCCTATGAGATCGTATTTGCGGCGCTGCTCGGCGGCGTCATCGGCGCGCGTGCCTACTACGTGATCCAGAACTACAGCCAGGTCAAGCACGACCTGCTCGGCAGCATCTTCTCCGGCTCAGGGCTCGTCTGGTATGGCGGCGCGATCGGCGGCGCGATCGGCGTGGTGTTGTGGATGCGCTGGCGCGACGCGCTGGAACTGCGCATGTTCGACATGTGCGCGACGGCGCTCGCGCTCGGCTACGCGATCGGGCGCATCGGCTGCCAGGTCTCCGGCGACGGCGACTACGGGATCCGCTCGAGCCTGCCGTGGGCGATGGGCTACCCGCACGGCACGCTGCCGACGCCGCCGGGGGTGCGCGTGCAGCCGACGCCGATCTATGAGACCGTCACGATGTGCCTGCTCGCCTACCTGCTGTGGAGCCTGCGCGACCGCGTACGTCCGGGCGTCGTGTTCGCGCTGTACCTCGTCGGCAGCGGGCTCGAGCGCTTCCTCGTCGAGTTCATCCGCCGCAACAAGGCGGTGCTCGTGGGGCTGACCGGGCCGCAGGTCGAGAGCCTCGTGCTGCTGGCGATCGGGCTCGTGTGGCTGGGGATGATGGTGCGCCGCAGCGGCCTTGCGGGACTGCGCCCGGCGGCGTAGGGCTGGCGCTCGTGTGCCCCCTGCCAGCCGACTGGGTAGCAGGAGGCACGTCGAGTTGGCCGATTCGCGGTCAGTGCGTCAGGAAGTCCGCTCCAACGATGCCCGCCATCACCCCGTAGCCGAGACTGGTCGGGTGGATGTCGGCGTTGGGGCTCGTCGGGTTGAACGTGCCGCCGGGGCACATCGCCGTGAACGTGCAGATCGTCAGCAGGTCGCTCGATTCCGGGGCGCCGGTGATGATCGAGGTGTTGAACGCGGGCTCCGGGTTGGCGAAGCTCGTGTCGGGCACCGCCGCCGCGACGTTCGCGAGCGCGTTGTTGAGCGCCGCGGTCGTCGCGTCGCCGCCGGGCGCCGGCAACACCGTGGGGTACGGGTTGTACAGGCCGATCAGCACGATCTGTGCTTTCGGCGCGGCGGCGTGCAGCTGCGCAAGGATCGCGTACACGTTGCCCGCGATGTGCCCGAACTCGGCTTCGACTTGGGCGTTGCTACAGCTGAACGTCGCCGGGAAGCCGCACTTGCTCGCCAGGAACTGGAGCACGTCGTTGGCGCCGATGTCCAGCGTGATCGGGCTGACGTCGGGGTTTTCTTTGAGGATCGCGAGCGCGTCCGCGAGCTGTGAGGTGTACGGCGCGTAGGAGTGGTGCAGGAACGCGTACGGGAACGGGGTTCCGGTCGGGCCGCCGGCGCAGTAGCCGGGGATGCCCGAGCCGTTGATGAGCGTTTCGGTCGTCTCGCCGGGACACCCGTCGTTGACGATCTGCAGTTTGGGGTGGGTGAGCTTCAGCGCCGCGCCGAAGTCATCGACGTAGCCGTGGTCGAACGTCGACGGTTCCACGTAGCCTTTGCTTTCAAGCTCTTCCTTGAACTGGGCCGCGTGGTAGCCGTAGGCGAGCGAGTCGCCCAGCGCGAGATAGGTGTTTCCGATTTCGGCGGCGTTCGCGACCGGCGTGAAGGCGAGCACTCCGAGCGAGGCGACGGCGAGGGCAATGCACGCGAGTAAGCGCGCGCGGGTTCTGTGTAGGACAGGCATGAATCCTCCATTGGCGGTCGACACGTTGTCCGGAGCCGTGCTCCTCCCCTGCGCCTCGGCCCCGGCTGGAGCCTCCAGCCTATTCAGCGATTCGTGTTCCGGCAAACGGTGTTATTCCTGCCAGGCGGCGAAGCGCGGCCTGGCGCCGGTGCGCTGGCCGCGACCTTCACGCCGGCAAGCGATAATCAGCGGCGATGGCCACCCGCACGAGCCTCTCCACGGTGTTCCCGCTGGGCAGCCGCCTCAACGAGCGCGGCCGGCTGGAGGTGGGCGGCTGCGACACGATCGAGCTGGCGCGCGAGTTCGGCACGCCGGCGTACGTCGTCGCCGAGGACGACCTCCGCGCGCGAGCGCGGGCGTTCGTGCAGGCTGGCCGCGACGCCGGACACGAGGACTTCCACGTGGTGTTCGCCTCCAAGGCGTTCCCGTGCACGGCCGTGCTGGCGCTGTTCGCGAGCGAGGGGCTCTGGTGCGATGTGGCGTCCGGGGGCGAGCTGCACCTGGCGCTCGCGGCGGGCTTCGCGCCGGAGCGGATCGTGGTCCACGGAAACGCCAAGTCCGAGGCAGAGCTGCGAACGGCGCTGCGCCATCGCGTCGGTCTGATCGTGGTCGACAACTTCGACGAGATCGAGCGGCTTGCGGGGCTGATGGGTGCTGTTCGGTCGGCGCATGCGCCGACCGACGGGACGGCACATGTGCCGCCCCGCGAGACGCCGCATGCGGCGTCTCAGGCCCGGCCGCATGCGGCCGGGACCACACAAGACGTGCTGATTCGGGTGACGCCCGACGTCAAGGGCGAGACCCACGAGAAGATCTCGACCGGCCAGGCCGACTCCAAGTTCGGCTTCGCGATGGCCGACGCGAGCGAGGCGATCGCGCGCCTGCAGGCGATCGACGGTCTCTCGTTTCGCGGCGTGCACGCCCACATCGGCTCGCAGCTGCTCGGGCTGGAGCCGTTTCGCCGCGAGGTGGCGGAGCTGGCGCGGCTCGGCGACTTCTCGACGTGGGACCTCGGCGGCGGGCTCGGCGCGCAGTACACCGAGGAGCAGCCCGCGCCGCCGCCGGTCGAGGAGTACGTCGGCGCACTCGTCGAGGCCGCGCGCGCACACGGCATCGGCGCCGGCGCGCGCCTGCTGATCGAGCCGGGGCGCTCGCTGTGCGCCAACGCGGCCGTGACGCTGTACACGGTCGAGGGCGTCAAGCAGAACGTCTCGCGCTGGGTCGCGGTCGACGGCGGCATGTCCGACAACATGCGCCCGATGCTCTACGGCGCGCCGTATGAGGCACACGTGGCCGACCGCTTCGGCGGCGCCACCGAGTGCGTGCTCGCGGGCAAGCACTGCGAGTCGGGCGACGTGATCGTGCGTCGGGCGCTGCTCGATGACCCGCGCCCGGGCGACGTGATCGTCACGCCCGCGACCGGTGCGTACGGTTTTGCGATGGCCAACAACTACAACGGCGTGCCGCGGCCGCCGGTGCTCTTCTGCCGTGACGGCGACGCCCGCGTCGTCGTCAGGCGCGAGAGCTACGAGGACCTGACCGCACGCGATGTCCGCTAGCCCCGAGAGCGCACCCGGCGCCGAAGCGAGCGACGCCCGCCCGCCCGCGCGTCCGTTCCGCGTAGGCCTGCTCGGCCACGGCACCGTCGGCGCGGCCTTCGCCGTGCTGCTGGAGGAACGCGCCGATGAGATCGAGCGCTTCAACGGTCGCCGGCCGGTGATCAGCGGCGTGCTCACGCGCTCGCGCGGCAACTTCGAGGAGATCCTTGCGGACGCAGACCTGCTGGTCGAGCTGATGGGCGGGATCGAACCGGCGCGCGAGCACCTGCTGACGGCGATGCGCTCGGGCATGGATGTCGTCACCGCCAACAAGCAACTGCTCTCCCAGCACGGCGAGGAGCTGTTCGAGACGGCGCGCGAACAGGGCGTGCGGCTGCGCTTCGAGGCGGCCGTCGCCGGCGTCGTGCCGATCGTGCGCGTGCTCGAGGAGTCGCTGTCGGCGACGCCGATCGAGCGCATCCACGGGATCGTCAACGGCACCACCAACTTCATCCTCACCGAGATGGCCGCCGGCTCGAGCTACGCGGAGGCGCTCGCCGAGGCGCAGCGCATCGGCTACGCCGAGGCCGACCCCAGCGACGATGTCTCAGGCCGCGACGCGGCCGCCAAGATGGCGATCCTCGCGCGGCTCGCATACGGCTCGCCCGTTCACCTGAACGACGTCCACTACGAGGGCATCGAGCATCTGCACACCGACGACATGGAGTTCGCGCGCGAGCTCGGCCTCGGGCTGAAGCTGATCGGCACCGCCGAGCGCCGTCACGGCGGGCTGTCGGTGCGCGTGCACCCGGCGTTCCTGTACGCGGGGCATCCGCTGGCCGGCGTGTCGGGGCCGTTCAACGCGGTCACGGTCGAATCCGAGGCGATCACCGAGATCACGCTGTCGGGGCCCGGCGCCGGTGGCCGGCAGACCGCGAGCGCCGTGCTCGGCGACGTCGTCAGCGTGATGACCGGCGGCGCGCGGCCGCCGGCGCCGCCGCTGGCGCTGCCGTTGATCGAGGACGTCGAGAGCGCCTTCTATCTACACCTCGACGTGGCCGACCGCCCCGGAGTGCTCGCTTCGGTCACTAAGGTGCTGGGCGAGCATGACGTGTCGATCAAGTCGGTCGTGCAGCGCGGCATGGGCGAGCGCGCGCGGCTGGTGATGATCACGCATCCAGTGCTCGAGTCGGCGCTGCGCGTGGCGATCGAACGGCTCGGCGAGTTCGACTTCCTGCGCTCGGCGCCACGGACAATCCGTGTGATCGAAGAGGAGTTCGTGTGAGCGAGGTACGCATAGATATCCCCAAGGTCAAGCTGCCGCGGGTCGAAGGCACGCCCAACACGGGCACGCACGTACCGTTGATCGAACGCTACCTGGAGCGTCTGCCGTTCGCCGCGGGCGACCCGCTGGTCAGCCTGCAGGAGGGCTCGACGCCGCTGCTGCGCGCGCCGGTGCTCTCGGAGATGGTCGGCGCGACCGTGCGCCTGAAGCTCGAGGGCGCTAACCCGACCGGCTCGTTCAAGGACCGCGGCATGACGTGCGCGGTCTCGGCGGCCGTGCGCGATGGCGCCAAGGCGGTGATCTGCGCGTCAACTGGAAACACGGCGGCAAGCGCCGCGGCGTACGCGGCGCGCGCGGGCATCACCTGTGCGGTGATCGTCCCCGAGGGCAAGATCGCGCAGGGCAAGATGGCGCAGACGCTCGTGCACGGCGCGCGCGTGATCTCGCTGAAGGGCAACTTCGACCAGGCGCTGACGCTCGTGCGCGAGCTCACCGACGCGCACCCGATCGTGCTCGTCAACTCCGTCAACGAATTCCGCATCGAAGGTCAGAAGACCTCCGCGTTCGAGATCCACGAGGGACTCGACGGCGGTCTCGAAGCGCTGTGCATCCCGGTCGGCAACGCCGGCAACATCACCTCCTACTGGCGCGGCTTTCGCGAGATGGGCGCCGCGCCGAAACTGTTCGGCTTCCAGGCCGAGGGCGCCGCGCCGCTGGTCGAGGGCAAGGTCGTCGAGCACCCCGAAACCGTCGCCAGCGCGATCAGAATCGGCAATCCCGTGCGCTGGGAGGACGCGATGGCCGCCGCCACCGACTCGCGCGGCTCGATCCGCGTCGTCAGCGACGCGGAGATCCTGCGCGCCTACCAGCTGCTGGCCTCCAGGGAAGGTATGTTCTGCGAGCCGGCCTCAGCCGCGTCGGTGGCGGGCCTGCTCAAGTACGGCGCCGGCGGCGCCGAGCAGGTCGCGTGCGTGCTCACCGGACGCGGCCTCAAGGACCCCGAGACGGCGATCGCCAACAACGACGGCCGCGTGATCAGCTGCGCGGCTGAGACGGCGGCGATCGAGGAAGCGGTTCTGGGTGACCCCTAGCGGGTCGGGCAGTCGGTCGCAGGGCGATGAGCCGGGCCGTTCTTTCCTAAGCCGTCGGCGCGTCGTGCGCGTGCCCGCGTCGTCGGCCAACCTCGGCCCCGGGTTCGACTGCATGGCCGCGGCACTGTCGCTGGAGCTGGAGGTCGAAGTGGAGGAGACGGGCGAGTTCGCGGTCGAGACCGACCTGGACATCGCCAGAGGGCGCGAAAACCTGTGCGTGCGCGCGTTCGAGCAACTGCATCCCGCCGACGGCTTCACGTTCAGGATCCGCTCGAAGATCCCGCTGTCCGGTGGCCTCGGCTCGAGCGCGGCGGCGATCGTCGCCGGGCTGATGGCCGCCGACCACATCTTCGAGCTGGATGCCGACCTGCTGGCGCTCGCGAGCGAGCTGGAGGGACATCCGGATAACGTCGCGGCGGCGCTGTATGGCGGCTTCGTGATCTGCGCGGACGGTCAGGCGACGCGCTTCGATCCGCCGACCGGCCTGGAGGCGCTCGCCGTCGTTCCCGAGCAGGCGGTGCACACGCACGCGGCGCGCGCGGCGCTCGCCGAGCAGGTGCCGCGCGAGGACGCCGTGTTCAACGTCGCGCACGCCGCGCTGCTGACGCTGGGGCTGGCCAAGGGCGACTGGGACCTGCTCGGACGCGGCCTCGACGATCGCCTGCACCAGCACCAGCGCGCGGGTCTCTATCCGCGCTCGTTCGAGCTGGTCGAGCACGCACGCGAGCTGGGCGCGCTGGGGGCGAGCATCTCGGGCGCCGGTCCCACCGTGCTGGTGTGGTGCTTCTACGAGCAGACGGGCGCGGTCGCCGAGGCGCTCGAGCCGCGACTCGCGGACTGGGCGAGCCTCCTGCGCGTGTCGTTCGAGTCGCAGGGCGCGTACGTAGACGCGCTATGAGCCGGCGGTGAGCTGCGCGAGCCGCTCGCCGGCGCCGTCGAGGCCGTCGAGGCGCTCGAGCAGCTCGGCTGCGAGCGCCAGATAGTCGGCGCCGAGGTCGGGCCGGTGGTCGAGGATCGAGCGCGCCCGCTCGGCTGACTCGGCGTAGGCGATCGACGTACGGATGACCGCGTCGAACACCAGCTCGCCGAAACGCTCCTTCAGCGAGACGAGCGCCTCGCGCGAATGCACCGTGCGCATGTCGGCGAGGTTCAACAGCACGCCCAGCAGCTTCAGCTGCGGGTTGAGGCTGTCACGCGCCAGCTCCACCACCTCCATCGCCTGCTCGACGCCCTGCAGCGCGAAGTACTGCGCCTCCGCGGTCACCAGCGCACGGTCCGCAGCCACGAGCGCATTGACGGTCAGCAGCCCCAGCGACGGGGGACAGTCGATCAGGATCACGTCGTAGGCGGCGGCCGCGTCGGTCAGGGCGCGCCTGAGCGTCAGCTCGCGGCCCATCTTGCCGCCGAGCATCAGCTCCGCCTCGGCGAGGCTGAGGTTGGCGGGGATGATGTCCTCGTGGATCGCCTCGACGGCCGACGCGCGTCCCGACAGCACGTCCGCGATCGTCGGCTCGACGTCCGGAGGCAGGTCGAAGTAGTCCGAGAGGTTGCCCTGCGGGTCGAGATCGACGGCCAGCGTGCGCAGGCCGCTGCGCCGCAGGACATCCGTCAGCGTGCGCACCGTCGTCGTCTTGCCGGTGCCGCCCTTCTGCGAGAGCACAGCGATCGTGTGAGCCATCGTCGACTCGATACTACGCGGCGCCGGGCGCAGGGGTGCGCAGCTCTGAAAACCCGCCGCGGATCGCTCAGCCGATGCTGTGCAGCGTCGTCGGCGCGGCATCCACCTGCAGCACGCCGACGTGCGCGGGCACGCTCACGAACGCCAGGCGGTAGCGCCCGACGACGATCTCGTCGCCGTCCTGCAGTGCCTTGCCATCGACGCGCTCGCCATTGACGAACACGCCGTTGAGGCTGCGGTCGTCGAGCACGCGCACGCCGTCGGGGTGGCGCACGATCAAGGCGTGTCTGCGCGAGACCGTGGGGTCGTCAAAGCGCACGTCGGCAGCGAGGCTGCGCCCAACGCGTGTCCACTCGCGCGTGAGCGCCACCGTGCGCTGCTCGCCGTTGTCCTCGTAGCAGACGTACTCGCCCGGTTGGTCGATCGTCTCTCTGGCCTTCGCGAGCCAATCGTCGCCGCTGGGGGCGGGCGGTACCAGCAGCATGTCCTCGACGTGCCCAATTTCGGTCTCGCCCGCGGCCGCGCCGGAGGAGACCCGCTCGGTGCTGAACATCGACGCGCGCACGAACTCGTGCCCCCCGCAGCCGGGGCAGCCCGGCAGCACCTCCGAACCGTTGAGCGTGACCGTGTAGTCGCAGTGCGTACAGCTGAACGAGCCGCCTCCCACGAACGTGCCCGAAGTCAGTGAGTCCATGCTGTGCTCCTCCCTTTGAGTTGCTGCCGGTGTCGCTGCCGGGGGGTGCGATCCTGCTGGTCCGGGGGGAAATCTAGTGGCGATCATAACAAGACTGTCAAGCATGCCCAGAGTTCTGAATAACCGTATCGGAGCAGAAAAATCGCCGCGCTCTGGGTGGTGCTTGGGATGCACTCGAGCGGCCGGCAAGCGGGTGCGATCCGGGTGCTCGGCAGGTGTCCTGCGGGCGGCTCCCGGGAAGTCTGTCTCAGCGGCAGGAGCGCGGCTGTGAGCGACGAATCTGCTGGTCATGGCTTCGCCGGAATCCCACGTCGAGCAGTTCGAGCTGGTGTTGTTGCGCCGTGGCCTGGGTGCGCTCGAGGCCGATCGGCACCGTTGCGCCGACTGCGGTCGCACGCCGCTGACAGGCGAGCACGTCCACCTCTACGGCGGGCGCCAACAGCGGGTGGTTTGCGAGCTGTGCCGCCCGCGCCACGCCGAGACGCCGATCGCGCGCGAGCTGGTCAGGCACTGCGAGCACGGCCACGCCGTGCGTCTCACGCGCGCGGCGTAGCCCACGCGCGGCGGGCGGATCGCCTCGGCAGGCCCCAGCAGGACCGCGCGCTGCGCGCGTGCGCGTCCCGACGGACGTGCCAATAGACTTTCCCGTCGCGATGAACCCCGTGACCGTCTCGATAGTCGTTTCCGCCCCCCGCGAGGAAGTGTTCGACTACCTGCAGGACATCGCCAACCACCCCGAGTTCACCGACCACTACCTGGTCGACTGGCACCTGACGCGGCTCGACTCGGTGGGAACCGGCGCCGGCGCGCGCTTTCGCGTGAAGGCTCCGGGCAACCGCTTCAGCTGGGGGGACGTGACGTTTGCGGAGGTGCAGCGTCCGCACCGGATCGTCGAGGTCGGGCGCACTGGCAAGAACAACCGCATCCGTACGCTCGGGGTCTACTCGCTGGACCCGGCGGCGGCGGGAGCGACGCGCGTGCAGTTCACGCTGGAGACCGTGCCGGCGACGTTGTCGGATCGGTTGATGGAGGGCTTCGGCGCGCGCGCCTGGACACGGCGCAAGAACCGTCGTGCGATGTACCGCCTGCGACGCATCTTCGAGCAGGGGAAGGGCCGCGGCCGTCGCGTCACGGTCGCTGGTGGGTAGACTGCCGCGTCGCATGTCCAGCCGCCTGCGCAAGCTCCCACTGATCCTGGCCGCGATCCTGGCCGCGCTGCTCGTGAGCGCGTGCGGCGACTCGCACACGCGGATCACCACCGGTACCTACGCCGGCGAGTCCGGCGCGAACGCGCCGTACCTCGACGTCGGGCCGCTGGTCTACGAGGTGCAGCTCTCGCGCGAGCTGAACCCCGCCAACAGCGAAGACGCGTCCTACCTACAGGGGCTGACGCCGGCCGAGCGCAAACTCGAACCTGGGCAGGAGTGGTTCGCGGTGTTCATGCAGGTCTACAACAACACCAACAACCCGCACCCGGCGGCGACGAGCATGACGATCACCGACACGCAGGAAAACACCTACACGCCGATCGCGCCTGACGAAAGCAACCTGTTCGCCTACCGCGCGGGCACCGTGCCGCCGAAAAACCAGCTGCCGTTGCCGGGGACGCCAGCTGACGACGATCCGGCCGAGGGTCTGGTGCTGCTGTACAAGATCCAGATCGTCTCGCTCGACAACCGGCCGCTGGAGCTGAAGATCGTCGACCCGGACAACCCCAAGGAAACCGCCTTGGCGGAGCTCGACGTCTAGCCTGACGGGCGCCTCGTCGCCCCCTGGCTGCGTCCTCGGTCGCTCGCGTGCGAAGCACGCCACGCTCCCTGCGTCCTTGCCAGGAACGACGATCCACCCGTCAGGGGGCGAGTCCCAGAGTTCCTCAGCGTTCCGCCAGCGCCGCTTCGATCACTTCGCGTGCGACGGGCGCGGCTGTGGCGCCGCCGGCGCCATCTTTGACGAGCAGCACGCAGACGACGATGCGCGGGTGCAGGGCAGGCGCGAAGGCGGCAAACCAGGCGTCGGTGTTGGCGGCTTCGCTTTCGGTGCTCTGCGGCTGGCAGCCTTCCTTGCCGGCTTCGTGGGCTTCGCTCGAGCTGGCTTCGCCGGTCTGAGTGCTGCTGCAGGCGGTGGCGGTCTTGAGTTCGGCGGTGCCGGTCTTGCCGGCGACGGTGACGCCCGGGATCGCGGCGGCGGTGCCGGTGCCCTCGCGCACGACGGCGATCATCAGATGGCGCATGTCGCGAGCGACGGGTTCGCTCATCACGGGAGCACCCGCATGCGCGTGCGTGAGCAGGAACGTCGGTTGCGGGCGGTGCCCGGCGTCGGCGACGGTGGCGGCGACGGTTGCCATCTCCAGCGGGCTGGCGAGCACCTGGCCCTGCCCGATCGCGGTGGAGCCAAGGTCGAGTTCGCCCTGGATCTGGGCGGCGGACGGCAGCGTGCTCTCGGGGGCGCCGAGGATGCCGGCTTCGTGGTTGAAGCCGAACGCTTCGGCGGTGGCGACGAGCCGCGTGGCGCCGAGCTTGACGCCGAGTGGGCTGAACACGGAGTTGCAGGAGACGGCGAAGGCGAGTTCGAGCGAGCCGCCGCATTCCTCGCCGTTGGCGTTGCTCAGCTTGACGCCGTCGAGTGTGGCCGAGGTGGCGTATGGAAAGACGGTGTGCAGGCCGGCGAGCTTGGCGGTGAGCACGCCTGTGGTGGTGACCATCTTGAACGTCGAGCCGGGCGGTTGCAGGACATCGAAGCCGAGGCCGGCAACGGCGAGGATCTCGCCGGTGCCGGGCGCGAACGCGACGATGCCGCCGTATTGGCCGCCGAGGGCGGTGACGGCGGCGCGCTGCAGCGTGGGGGAGACGCTGGTGCGCAGCGGCGGCGCGGGACGCGGCTTGGCGTAGGCCAGCTCGCGCGCGCCGGCGAGCAGTTCGCCGCCGGGGGTGCCGCGCAGGCGTTCGTCGAACGCCAGCTCGAGGCCGCTGAGCCCGACGATCGCCTGCGCGGGGACGCCCTGCTGTTCGAGCGCCTGGCGGCGGGCGGCGGGCACGGGACCGACCGTGCCGATGACGGCGTCGGCGACGCTCCCGAGCGGCGAGTCACGGTTGGCTTCGCTGCTCTGCGCGTCGGCGGTGGTGTCGGTCAGCGCTTCGGCGAGCACGCTGCCGTTGCGCGCGAGCAACGCCGCACGCGGCGGCAGCGTGGTGTTGCGGGTGAGCAGCTCGCCGGGGCGCAGGCCCGGGAACTCGAGCGAGCGCGACCACAGGATGTGGGGGCCGGGGTTGGCGGCGGCGGCTTCGCTCGGAGCGATCCTGATCGTGAAGTCGAGCGACAGCACGCCGAACAGGCGTGTGTGGACACGGACGGGCACCGAGATCGCCCCGCCGGGTGCGGCGCGCGCCTTGCCGAGCATCAGCTCGTGGGTGGCGGTGGCGGTGGTGAGCGCTTCTTCGTAGAGGTTGGCGAATTCGGTGATGGAGGTGTCGCGCCGCGAGGAGGCCGCGATCTCGGAGTACATGCTCGTGTAGTCGGCGCGCGTCCACGCGGCGACGAACCTGTCGGCGACCGCGTAGCCGGGCGGTTCGCTGTGGCGAGCGCCGAGGATCGCGCCGATAACGAAGGCCGCGCCGGCGAGTACGAGGACGGGGCGCGCGCGTCGCAGGCGCTGGTTGCGGCTTTCAGTCACAGAGCTTGTAGAACATGACAGGTGACTCAGCTGGATTGGGCAATCGTCGCGTTTGCGTGCATCCTGGCGATGTTCGGCTACCGGCAGGGCTTCATCGTCGGCGTGCTGTCGTTCTGCGGGTTCGCGCTCGGCGCGCTGTTGGGCACGCGCGTCGCGCCGCTGGTGCTGCCGAAAGGCTCGGCGTCACCATACGCACCGGCGTTCGGCCTGCTGGGGGCGCTGCTCGGCGGCGCGGTGCTGGCGAGCGGCCTGGAGGGGCTCGGCTTCAGGCTGCGCCGCACGTTGATCATCCCTGGCATGGGCCTGCTGGACGGCCTGCTGGGCGCGGCCTTCGGGACGGTGCTCGCGCTCGGCACCGTGTGGATCGTGGCCGCGGTCGCGGGCCAGACGCCGGGGCAGGGCCAGCTGCAGGCGGACATCCAGCGCTCGGTGATCCTGCGCCGGCTGAACGCGGTGCTGCCGCCGTCGGGGCCGATCCTGAACGCGCTCGCGCGGCTGGACCCGATCCCGTCGATCAACGGCCCGTCGCCGGACGTGGCGGCGCCGGAACCGGCAATCGCGCGCGCACCGGGCGTGCGGCGTGCGGCGCGCAGCGTGGTGCGCGTGGACGGCACCGCGTGCGGGCTGGCGATCGAGGGCTCGGGCTGGGTGGCGGAACCGGACACGGTGGTGACGAACGCGCACGTCGTGGCGGGCGAGACCGACACGACGGTGGAGGTCGGCGGCGAATCACCGAGCCTGTCGGCTGAACCCGTCGCGTTCGAACCGCAGCACGATCTGGCGGTGCTGAGGGTGGCGGAACTGAACCTGCCGTCGCTCGGCTTTGCCGCCGATACCGCGTCGGGCACGCCGGGCGCGGTTCTCGGATACCCGGAGAACGGCCCGTTCGACGTGCAGCCGGGCAGGATCGGGCAGACGCAGACGGTGAGCACCCAGAACGCGTACGGCCAGGGGCCGGTGTCGCGGCTGTTGACGCCGCTGCGCGGGCTGGTGCGGCCGGGCAACTCGGGTGGGCCGCTGGTGAACGTCTATGGCCAGGTGCTGACGACGGTGTTCGCGGCGACGGTCGACAGCCGCGTGCACGGTGGCTACGGGGTGGCCAACGAATCGGTCACGAGCGTGCTGCGCGAAGCCGCTGCGCACGAGCGCGAACACGCACAGGTGAGCACTGGGCCGTGCACAAGCGATTGAGCTCAGAACGTCGGCGGCTCGGGCGCCCGCTACGCTGACCGCCATGTCGAAGACGCTGCTGGTCGCCGAGAAGCCGTCCGTGGGGCAGGACCTGGCGCGCGTGCTGCCGGGTCCGTTCAAGAAGCAGGAGGGTTTTCTGGAGGGTCCGGAGCACGTGATCACCTGGGCCGTGGGGCACCTGGTGCAGCTCGCGGAACCGGAAGCCTACGACGCCAAATACAAGAGCTGGCGCATGGCCGACCTGCCGATCGTGCCGGACAAGTTCAAGCTGGAGGTGCGCGACGAGCGCTCGCGCAAGCAGATGACGGCCGTCAGCAAACAGCTCGGCCGCGAGGACGTCGAGGAGGTCGTCAACGCGTGCGACGCGGGCCGCGAGGGCGAGCTGATCTTCGCCTACCTGTACGAGAAGGCGAAAGCCAAGAAGCCGGTCAAACGGCTGTGGCTGAGCTCGATGACGAACGCGGCGATGAAGAGCGCGCTCGGCGCGCTGCGCCCGGCGGAGGAGTACGCGAGCCTGGAGCAGGCGGCGCGCTCGCGCTCGGAGGCGGACTGGATCGTCGGCATGAACGCGACGCGCGCGGCGACGATCAGGCTGCGCAGCTCGTTCGACGGGGCGGTGTCGTTGGGGCGCGTGCAGACGCCGACGCTGGCGATCGTGGCGCGCCGCGAGGAGGAGATCAAGGCGTTCACGCCCGAGCCGTACTGGCTGGTCGACGCGACCTTCGCGGCGCCGGCGCTCGATGGCGACGCGAGCGCCGCGGAGCGCACCTACGTCGGGCACTTCCAGGCGCCGGCGGGCAGTCCGGGGACGACGAAGGGCCCGCGCGTGGGCACCGAGGAGGAGGCGCTGCAGATCGTCGGCGCGTGCAAGGAGCGGCCGGGCACGATCACCAAGCTCGAGAAGAAAGAGCAGCGCGAGAAAGCGCCGATGCTGTACGACCTGACGACGCTCCAGCGCGAGGCGAACAACCGCTACGGCTTCACCGCCAAACGCACGCTTGCGGCCGCCCAGCGACTGTACGAGGAGCACAAGGCGCTGACCTATCCACGCACGAGCTCGCGTTACCTGACGACCGACATGGTCGAGGAGATCAAGCCGATCGCAGAGCTGGTGGGCGGTCAGGCGGAGTACCGCAAGGGCGCGGAGTACGTGGTCGCGCTCGACGTGCTGCCGCTGGCGCGGGTGGTCAACGACGAGAAGGTCACCGACCACCACGCGATCATCCCGACGCGCTCCGAGCACAACCTCGAGAAAATGGGCTCGGACGACCGGCGCATCTACGACATGGCGGTGCGGCGCTTCCTGGCGGTGTTCCACCCCGAGGCGGTGTTCGAGAACACGCGCGTGGAGACGACGGTGGCGGCGGCCGACGGCGACGCGGAGTACGTGTTCCGCACGCGCGGCAAGCTGCTGATCGTGCCGGGCTGGCGCGGCGTGTACGACGAGGTGGCGGCGGATGCCAAGGGCGCCGACGCGAAGGCCGACGGCGACGAGGACGAGGCGACCGACCAGCAGCTACCGCGGCTGATCGAGCACGAGCAGGTGCAGACGCGCGCGATCGAGAGCCTGCGCAAGGAAACGAAACCCCCGCGGCGCTACAGCGACGCGTCGCTGCTGGGGGCAATGGAGACGGCGGGCAAGCTCGTCGACGACGACGAGCTGCGCGAGGCGATGAAGGACTCGGGGATCGGTACGCCGGCGACGCGCGCGGCGATCATCGAGCGGCTGATCACGGTCGGCTACGTGGAGCGCGACGGGCGCGCGCTGGTGGCGACGGAGAAGGGCCTGAACGTGATCCGGCTGTTGAACGAGCACGCGCTCACCTCGCCGGGGCTGACGGGCAGCTGGGAGCAGCGGCTGGGCAAGATCGAGCGCGGCGAGGAGTCGCGCAAGCAGTTCATGGCGGACATCGCGGGCTTTGCGCAGGAGACGGTCAAGAAGCTCGACGAGACGCTCAAAGACGTGCGCATCCCGCGCGCGCGGCTGGGCCCGTGCCCGGTGTGCGGCCACGAGATCGTCGAGAACCGCAAGGGCTACTCGTGCTGGGCGCGCGAGGACCCCGGCTGCGGCTTCGTGATCTGGAAGGCGAAAGCGGGCAAGACGTTGCCGCTGGCGATCGCGCGCGAACTGATCAGGCAGGGCTTCACCGAGCAGGCGGTGACGGGCTTTCGCGGCCGCAGCGGGCGCAGCTTCCGCGCGCACCTGGCGCTGAGCCAGACAGAGGAGGGCAAATGGCGCGTGGAGTTCGACGAGCTGTGGGCCAAGGAGGGCGCGAAACCACCGGAGGCGGAGGCGGAGGCGGGTGCTGAGGACGCGGCGACAGCGACGGTCGAGGCCCGCAGCGCCGCTTGAGGCGCGATGCCGATCAGGCTGATCACGGGCCCGGCGAACGCGGGCAAGGCACAGCTGCTGCTGGAGGGGGTGCGCCGGCACTTGGCGCACGGTGCGGACCCGCTGCTGGTCGTGCCGACGCGCGCGGACGCGGAGCTGTACCTGCGCGAGCTGGCGGGAAGCGGCGCGGCGCTGGGCGTACGTGTGGAGCGCTTCGCGGGCCTGATCGCGGAGGCGGTGCGCCGCGCGGGCACCGGCGAGGCGCTGCTCGGCGCGGTCGCGCGCGAGCGCGTGCTCGAGACGCTCGCGCGTGCCGGCGGGCTCGCGCCGACGGGCGGCTCGGTGCGCGCGCTGGGCGAGGTGTTCGCTGAGCTGCAGGTGCGGCGGGTGACGCCGGCGCGCCTGAGTGGGGCGCTGTCGAGCTGGCGCGCCGCGGATGGCGCGGCGGCGCACGCGGAGCAGCTGGAGCGCCTGCAGCGGCTGTTCGCGGAGTATCGCGCGACGCTCGAGCGGCTCGGGCGCGTGGACGCGGAGCAGCGCGCGGTGCGCGCGCTAGACGCGCTGCGAGAGCGCCCGGCGCTATGGCACGGGACGCCGGTGCTGTTGTACGGGTTCGATGACCTGACACGGCTGCAGCTGGATGCGATCGAGACGCTCGGCCGCGTCGTCGACGCGGATGTAACCCTGTCGCTGGCGTACGAGCCGGGCCGCGCGGCGTTCGCGGGCCGCGCGCGGGCGTTCTCGGAGCTGGAGCCACTCGCGTCCGAGCATCGTCGCCTGGAGGCGCGCGCGGACTACTACGCGCCGTGCTCGCGCGCCGCCCTGAGCCACCTCGAGCGCTCGCTGTTCGAGCCCGCCGCGGCGAGCGCCGATCGCGTGGAGCCGGACGGCGCGCTGCGGCTGTTGGAGGGCGGCGGCGAGCGCGCGGAGCTGGAGCTGGTCGCCGGCGAGATCGCGGCGCTGCTGGACGAAGGCGTGGCGGCGGAGGAGATCGCGGTGCTGGTGCGCGCCGGCGCGACCGAAGTGGGGTTGCTTGAAGAGGTGTTCGCGGCGGCGGGGATCCCGTTCGCGCTGCGCCGTCGCACCCCGTTCGCCGACAGCGCGATCGGCGCTGCGCTGATCGGCGCGCTGCGCAGCGTGGCGGCGCCGGAGCGTACCGGCGGCACTGAGTCGGGGCGCGCCGGTGGGGTGGAGCCCGGGCGCGCCGGTGAGCTGGGCGACCTACTGGCGTGGCTGCGGGCGCCTGGCCTGCTGGCTGGTAGCGCCGGCCCGTCGCTGGCCGACCGCCTGGAGATCAAGGCGCGGCGCGGCGGAGCGAAGCGCGCGGAGCAGGCGCGGGAGCTGTGGGAGCAGCGCAACTGGCGCCTGGAGGCGCTTGACCGGCTCGCGCAGGCGCAGGAGCGCGGCCCGGCGGCGCTGTGCGAGCGCGCGGCGCGCGAGCTGCGGTGGCTGTTCTGCGCTCCGCGGCGCGACGGCGCGAGCGTGCTGGCGCGGGACGAGCTGGAGGACGCGGCCGCGTTGGCGACGGGTGAGCGGGCGCTGGCGGAGCTGCGCGAGCTGGCACGGATGTCGCCGGCGCTCGCGCCGGCGAGCGCGGCTGAGCTGGCGGACGTGCTCCAGCGCGTCGAGCTCGAGGGCGAGCGTGATGGCGGGCCCCCGGCGGCCACCGCTCCGCTCAGGCAGGCGGGCGCGGTTGCCGTGTTGGACCCGCTGGCGTTGCGCGCGCGCCGGGTCAGGGTGCTGTTCGCGCTCGGGTTGCAGGAGGGCGTGTTCCCGGCGCGCGCACGCCCGCAGCCGTTCCTGGCCGAGGAGGAGCGCCGGCGTCTGGTGGAAGTCGCGGGCCTGCGGCTCGGCGAGCAGGACGACGCGCTGGCGGCCGAGCGCTACCTGTTCTACGCGGCGGTCTCACGCCCGCAGGAGCGGCTGTACCTGAGCTGGCACGTGGCGGACGACGAAGGCGCGACGGCGTCGCGGTCGCTATTCGTCGATGACGTGTGCGACCTGTTCGGCCCCGGCGTATACGAGCGCCGCGCGCGCCGGCCGCTGGGGGCGCTCGACGTGGAGCCGTCGGCCGTGTTGCGAGCCGGCGCGCCAGCGCTCGGCGTCTGCTCAGCAGATGCGCTCACGCCGGCGCCGGCAAGCGACATGCCACCGGCCGGCGGTCTGCTGCGCGACGAGCGTCTGCTGGAGCGGTTGCGCAACCACACTTGGTCGCCGTCGTCGCTGGAGCGGTGGATCGCGTGCCCGGTGAGCTGGTTCGTGGATCGGATGTTGCGTCCGGACGCGTTCGACCCGGACCCCGAGCCGCTGGCGCGCGGCGCGCTGGCGCACGCGGCGCTGAAGGACACGCTGGAGCGGCTGCGTGAGGAGACGGGCAGCGCACGGGTGACGTTGGCGAGCCTGGGCCGATCGCGCGAGCTGCTGACACGCGCGCTGGAGCAGAACGCGCCCGCGCACCGGCTGTCGGTGACGCCGGAGCGCGCGGCGGCGGTGCGTCGGCGCCTTGGCGCCGACCTGGAGCGCTATCTCGAGCACGCGGCGGCGGCCGCGAGCCCGCTGGAGCCGCTGGCACTCGAGCTGGGCTTCGGCTTCGAAGAGGGCGATGAGCACGGCGAGCCGAGCACGCTGCCGGCGCTGGAGCTGGAGGGCGGAGTGCGTTTGCGCGGGCGCATCGACCGCGTTGACGTCAGTGGTGGCGGTGAGGCGGTCGTCTACGACTACAAGGGCGGGCGCGCGCCGGCGGGCGCGCGCTGGGTACGGGACGGCAGCGTGCAGGTGGCGCTGTACATGCGGGCGGTCGAGAGCCTGCTGGCGCTGGAGGTGATCGGCGGCTTCTACCAGCCGCTGACGGGGGAGGACCTGCGCGCGCGCGGCGTGCTCGACGGCGACGCCGGGATCGAGCTGGAATCCGTGCGCTCGGACGTGCTCGAGCACGAGGATGCGCGCGAGCTGGTGTCGCAGGCGGTGGCGATGGCGGTGGCGGCGGCGGGCGAGGCGGGACGCGGCGAGCTGCGCCCACGCCCGCACACGTGTGCGTTCCGCGGCGGTTGCATGTACCCGTCCATCTGCCGCGTGGAGCGATGACGGCGCTCTTGAACGAGCGGCTGACCGACGAGCAGCGCCACGCGGTCGCACGCCGCTCCGAGCCGCTGCTGCTGTCGGCGGCGGCGGGCAGCGGCAAGACCTCGGTGCTGGTCGAGCGCTTCGTCGCGGCGGTTCGCGAGGACGGCATCGCGCCGGCGCGGATCCTGGCGATCACGTTCACCGAGCGTGCGGCGGGCGAGCTGCGCGCGCGGGTGCGGACACGGCTGCTGGAGCTGGAGGACCGCGAGGCGGCGCGCGACACGGAGGCGGCGTTCGTGGGCACGTTCCACGGTTTTTGCGCGCGGCTCTTGCGCAGCCACGCGCTGGCGGCGGGCCTCGATCCGGAGTTCGCGATTCTCGACGAGGGCCTCGCCGGACGCCTGCGCGAGCGCGCGTTCGAGCTTGCGCTGCGCGAGTTCCTCGGCGGCGCGCGCGGCGAGCGGATCGACCTGCTGGCCGCGTATGGGGTCGATCGCGTGCGCGCGGCGATCGAGCAGGTCCACGGCGAGCTTCGCAGCCGCGGTCAGCGGCTGCCGCGGCTGCCGGCGCCGCGCACGGAGGACGCCGACGCCGCGCGAGCGTGCGTGCTGCTGGATCGGCTTCTGCAGGGCTTCGCCGCTGCCTACGACGGCTTGAAGCATGCTCGCGCGGCGGTCGACTTCGACGACCTGGAGCTGCTGGCGGGAGAGCTGCTGGCGCAGCGCGAGCTGGTGCGCGCGGCATGGTCGGATCGCTTCGAGCTGCTGATGGTCGACGAGTTTCAGGACACGAACCCGCGGCAGCTGGCGATCCTGACGGCGCTCGATCGCGGCAACCTGTTCACGGTGGGCGATGAGCTGCAGTCGATCTACGGCTTCAGGCACGCCGACGTGAGCCTGTTCCGCAGGCGCCGCGCGCAGCTGGAAGAGCTGGGCGGCAGCGTGCGCCTGACGCGCAACTTCCGCAGCCGCGAGGCGCTGCTGGACGTCGTCAACGCGGTCTTCGCGGAACGCTTCGGCGACTACACGCCGCTGCGCGCGGGCAGAAGCGAGCCCGCGCCTACGGCCGTGGGCGCTGACGCCGAGCCAGAGGTGGAGCTGTTGCTGACCGACGTGCGCGGCTGGGAGGAGCGCGTGGAGCTGGCGGCGCCGATCGCCGCCGGCCTGCCGCACGCGCAGCTGTGGCGCCAGGCGGAGGCGAGGATGCTGGCTGGGCGGGTGGCGCAGCTGGTGCGCGACGGGCGCGCACGGGCGGGCGAGGTCGTCGTGCTGCTGCGCGCGAGCGGCGACCTGGAGGTGTTCGAGCGTGCGCTGCAGCTGTGCGGCCTGCGCACGCTGGCGGCGGTCGGCGCGTTCTGGGGACACCAGCAGATCGGCGACCTGATCTCCTATCTGCGGGCACTCGCGAACCCGCTCGACGAGCGCGCCTTGTACTCGGCGCTGGCCTCACCGTTGGCGGGCTGCTCGCGGGACTGCCTGGCGCTGCTTGCGGACGCCTCGCGGGCGTCTCGCCGCGGGGTTTGGGAGATCGCGCTGGTGGAGGTCGAAGGCGATGCGGCGCTCGGGCTCGAGCCCGTCGACCGCGCAGCGCTCGCATCGTTCTGTGCGCGCCTGCAGCATGAGCGCGGCGAGGCGTCGCGGCGGACGCTCGCGGAGCTGATCGAGCGCGCAATCGAGGCGGCGGGCTACCGCGAGCACGTGCTCACGCTCGACTGGCCCGAGCGGCGGCTCGCGAACGTGCACAAGCTGCTGCGGCTCGCACGCCGCTTCGAGGCCGGCGAAGGCCGCGATCTGCGGGCGTTCCTCGACCACGTCGCCCATCTGGAAGCGGCGGCGAGGGTCGAGCCGGATGCGCCCGTCGAGGGGGTCGAGCCGGACGCGGTCAGGCTGATGACGATCCATGCGGCCAAGGGCCTGGAGTTCCCGGTCGTGTGCCTCGCGGACCTCGGGCGCCAGCCGAACTCGCAGACGCCCGACCTGCTCGTCGACGGCGAGCGTGTGGGGCTGCGACTGGTGCGGCTCGACGGCGCGCGCTCGAGTCCGGCGCTCGACTACGAGCAGCTGTGCGAGGAGCGTCGCGATCGAGAAGCCGAGGAGGAGGACAGGATCCTGTACGTGGCGATGACCCGTGCGCGCGAGCGCCTGCTGCTGAGCGGCGCGGTCGATTTCGCGCGCTGGCCCGCCACGCGCCAGGCGGCGACGGCGATCTCGTGGCTGGCGCCGGCGCTGTCCGCGCAGCTGCCGGCGCTGCTCGCGGGGCTGCCCGAGCTGGCGGGCGCGGGCGAAGCCAGCGTCCACGACCTGCCGGTCGGCGAGGACGGCTCGGCGCGGGTGCGCGTGCGGCTGAACACGCCGGCGAACGCCGAGGCCGTCCTGCAGCTGGGCTCAGACGTGGACCCGGACGCCGCGCCGCGGCCGCCCGCGCCGGCCACAGCTACGCCTGCGCCGCTTGCCTCGGTCTCGCCGCCGGCGGTGGCGAGGTCGCCGCCGCTCGCGCCGATCTCGCCGGTCGTCGGGGAACAGCTATCCATAGACACCGACAACGGGCCGCCGTCGATACCGGACGACGCGCGCGCGCCGGAGCGCGAGGCGATCGCGGCGGCCAAGGCGGAGCTGATCGCGGGCCGGCGCGCCGCCGGCGACGACGCGCAGACGCCGTCGCCGGCGCTCCTGCCGGCGACGCTCAGCTACACGTCGCTGAGCGAGCTGGAGCGCTGCGGCTATCGCTATTACGTGGAACGCGTGCTGGGCCTGCCAGAGGATCGTGCGGCGGCGCGAGCCGATGGCGCGCGCGGTGGGCTGGAGGCGCGTGCACGAGGGACGCTGATCCACCGGGCGATGGAGTCGCTCGAGTTCACGCGCGCACGCCCGCCGTCAGAGGAGGATGTGGCTGGCCTCGCGCGTGAGCTGGGGGTGCGGGTGACGGTCAGCGAGCGCGCAGAGATCGCGCGCCTGGTGGCCGCGGCGCGCGCGGCGCCGCCGGCGGCGCGCGTGGCGGCCGCGGCGATGGTGCGCCGAGAGCACCCGTTCGCGTTCTCGCTCGAGGACGGCGGCCAGCTCGTGACGGGCGTGATCGACCTGCTCGCCGGCGAGGCCGACGGCGGCTTTCTGGTGCTGGACTACAAGAGCGATCGCGTGGCCGCGGACGTGGAGCTGGAGGCGCTGGTCGAGCGTGAGTACGCGCTCCAGCGCCTGCTGTACGCCCTGGCGGTGCTGCGTGCGGGTGCGGCGAGCGTGGAGATCGTCCACTGGTTCCTCGAACGCCCCGAGGAGTGGGCGAGCGCGCGCTATGTCGCGGACGAACGCGGCGCGCTCGAACGTCAGCTCGCTGCGCGCGTCGCGCGCGCGGTGGATATCGGCCCGACCGTGAGCCCGCGGCCGCACCGCGGCCTGTGCTTGACGTGCCCGGCACGTGGCGGGCTGTGCTCGTGGAGCGAGGAGCAGACGTTGCGCGAGGACCCGTCGTTCGAGCAAGCGGACGACGCGCCGACCCTGCCCGACGCCTGAGCCTGGCGTTTTGGCTCGCTCGCCACACCATTGAGCCGGCGCGCGCCGGCTGGATTTTGAGGCCTTCCCACTGCTACGCTTTCGGCTCCGCCTCAGGTGCCCGCCTGCCTGCGCGACGGTGGCTGGTCCGCAAACGCGGAGCGGTCCGCCCGCTGCCTGGGATGCACCGCTTCAAGGGAGCACTGCCATGAACTCGCACATCAAGCAGCCGCCACAGGCCGTCGGACTTTACGACCCCCGCTTCGAGCACGACGCGTGCGGCGTGGGGATGGTCGCACGGCTCGACAACGTGCCCACGCACGAGGTGGTCACGCGCGCGCTGACGGCGCTCGAGAACCTCGAGCATCGCGGTGCCTCGGGGGCGGACCCGTGCACGGGCGACGGCGCGGGGATCCTGATGCAGATGCCCGACGAGCTGCTGCGCGCGGTGGTCGACTTCGAGTTGCCGCCGCTCGGCTCTTATGGCGTGCTGATGTGCTTCCTGCCGACCGACGACGCCGCCCGCGGGCGCCTCGAGGAGCTGCTGGAGCGGACGGTGCTCGCGGAGGGCCAGCGGCTGCTCGGTTGGCGCGACGTGCCGATCGAGGTCGAGCACACGGGCGAGGTCGCCGCGGCGTGCCGGCCGGCGATCCGCCAGCTGTTCGTCGGCGCCGGGCCTGAGCACGAACATGACCGCGACGCGTTCGACCGCAAGCTGTACGTGATCCGCCGCATCAGCGACCTGACCGCTCCGGAGCCCGGCCTGTACGTCGTCTCGAGCTCCTCGCGCACGATCAACTACAAGGGCATGCTGATCAGCTACCAGCTGGCGCAGTTCTACAGCGACCTGCGCGACGAGCGCACGAAGAGCGCGCTCGCGCTCGTGCACTCGCGCTTCTCGACCAACACGTTCCCGAGCTGGGAGCTGGCGCACCCCTATCGCGTGATCTGCCACAACGGCGAGATCAACACGGTGATGGGCAACGTCAACTGGATGCGCGCGCGCGAGTCCGAGCTGCACAGCGAGCTGTTCGGCGAGGACCTGGAGAAGATCCTGCCGGTGGTCACTCCCGGCAACTCCGACTCGGCGACGTTCGACAACGTGCTCGAGCTGCTGATGCTCGCCGGGCGCTCGCTGCCGCACGCGGCGATGATGATGATCCCGGAGGCGTACCGCGACCGCGACGACCTGCCGGACTACCTGAAGGGCTTCTACGCCTTCCACTCGTGCATCATGGAGCCGTGGGACGGGCCGGCCGCGGTGGCGTTCACCGACGGCCGCGTGGTCGGCGCGACGCTCGACCGCAACGGCCTGCGCCCCGGACGCTGGGTGGAGACGACCGACGGCCACGTGGTGCTCGGCTCGGAGTCGGGCCTGCTCGACATCCCGCCGGAGCAGGTCCGCCGCCTCGGGCGTCTGCAGCCGGGCAAGCTGTTCCTGGTCGACCTGGAGCGCGGGCGCATCGTCGAGGACGAGGAGGTCAAGCGCGAGGTCTCGACGCAGCATCCCTACGGCGAGTGGTACACCAAAAACGCCGTGCCGTTCGCGCAGCTGCCGCCGTCGGAGCAGGTGACGCTGTCCGA
Source organism: uncultured Solirubrobacteraceae bacterium (assembly GCA_963716535.1). GTDB lineage: Bacteria > Actinomycetota > Thermoleophilia > Solirubrobacterales > Solirubrobacteraceae > Palsa-744. The sequence goes on from OY970317.1 coordinate 162,151, forward strand.
CCAGCCGCTGCACCTGCGCCAGCGCGCGTTTGGCTACACGCAGGAGGACCTGCGCGTGCTGCTCGCGCCGATGGCGACCGACGGCGCCGAGCCGATCGGCTCGATGGGCAACGACCTCTCGCTGGCGGTGCTCTCCGACCAGGCGCCGCCGCTGTTCTCCTACTTCAAGCAGCTGTTCGCACAGGTCACCAACCCGCCGATCGACCCGATCCGCGAGGAAATCGTGATGAGCCTGGCGACCAGCCTGGGCAACGAGCGCAACCTGTTCGAGGAGACGCCCGAGCACGCCCACAAGCTGCTGCTGGATCAGCCGATCCTGCTCAACCGCGAGCTCGAGACGCTGCGCCACGTCGACCACGAGGTCTACGCGGCGCGCACGATCGACATCACCTGGCCGGTCGCCGAGGGTCCGGACGGGATGACCAAGGCGATCGAGCGCATCTGTCGCCAGGCGCGCGAGGCGATCGCCGAACGCGTCAACATCGTGATCCTGTCGGACCGCCGGATCGGCCCCAAGCACGTTGCAATCCCGTCGCTGCTGGCTGCTGCCGCCGTGCACCACCACCTGGTGCTCGAGGGCACGCGCCTGCGTATCGGCATCATCCTCGAGTCCGGCGAGCCGCGCGAGGTGCACCACTTCGCGACGCTGATCGGCTACGGCGTCAGCGCGATCAACCCGTACCTGATGCTCGAGACGCTCGACGAGCTGGTCGCCGAAGGGCGCATCGCGCGCACCGCGCAGAATGGAGCCTCGTCCACCCAGCAGGTCGTGCTCGACGCCGAGCAGGCCGCGCAGAACGTGGTCAAAGCGATCGGCAAAGGGCTGCTGAAGACGATCTCCAAGATGGGCATCTCGACGATCCAGTCCTACCGAGGCGCGCAGATCTTCGAGGCTGTGGGCCTGGACAAGGAGCTGATCGACAAGCACTTCACGTACACCGCCTCGCGCATCGGCGGCGTCGGCGTGGATGTGCTGGCGGTCGAGGCGCTCGAGCGCCATGCGCGCGCATATCCCGCGCAGCACGACACGTTGCTGCCGGTCGGCGGCGTGTACGCGTGGCGGCGCGACGGCGAGCACCACATGTGGAACCCGGAGACGATCGCGCTGGTGCAGCACGCCGTGCGCGCAGCCAACGGCGACGTCGCGGCGGCGCTCGCGGGCGACAGCGCGGCGCACGCGGCGGTGCGCGACAGCGCGGCGTTCGCGAAGTACCGCGAGTACGCCAGGGCGGTCAACGAGGACGCCGCGCGCAAGGCGACGCTGCGCGGGCTGCTCGAGATCGGCGGCGGCGACGCCCAGCGACAGGCGATCCCGCTGGAGCAGGTCGAGCCGGCGAGCGAGATCGTCAGGCGCTTCTGCACCGGCGCGATGAGCCTTGGCTCGATCTCGCGCGAGGCGCACGAGACGCTCGCGATCGCGATGAACCGCCTCGGCGGTCGCTCGAACACGGGCGAGGGCGGGGAGGACCCCTCGCGCTTCACCCCCGACGCCAACGGCGACCGGCGCCGCTCGGCGATCAAGCAGGTGGCCTCCGGGCGCTTCGGCGTGACGATCCACTACCTGGTCAACGCCGACGAGCTGCAGATCAAGATGGCTCAGGGCGCCAAGCCTGGCGAGGGCGGCCAGCTGCCGGGTGACAAGGTCGACGCCTACATCGGCTCGATCCGCCACACGACGCCCGGCGTCGGCCTGATCTCGCCGCCGCCGCACCACGACATCTACTCGATCGAGGACCTCAAGCAGCTGATCTACGATCTGCGCTGCGCCAACCCGCAGGCGCAGGTGTCGGTCAAGCTCGTCTCCGAGGTCGGCGTCGGCACGGTCGCGGCGGGCGTGTCCAAGGCGAACGCCGACCGCGTGCTGATCGCAGGCCACGACGGCGGCACCGGCGCCTCGCCGCTGTCCTCGATCCAGGCCGCGGGCATCCCATGGGAGATCGGCCTCGCCGAGACCCAGCAGACGCTGATGCTCAACGATCTGCGCTCGCGCATCATCGTGCAGACCGACGGTCAGCTGAAGACCGGGCGCGACGTGGTGATCGCGGCGATGCTCGGCGCCGACGAGATGGGCTTCTCGACCGCGCCGTTGATCGCGACGGGCTGCATCATGATGCGCGCCTGCCACCTGAACACGTGTCCGGTGGGTATCGCAACGCAGGACCCGGAGCTGCGCAAGCGCTTCAAGGGCACGCCCGAGCACGTCGTCAACTTCTTCTTCTTCGTGGCCGAGGAGGTGCGCGAGATCCTCGCCTCGCTGGGACTGCGCTCGCTGGACGAAGCGACCGGCAGGGTCGACCTGTTGGGCGCAAACGCGGCGATCGAGCACTGGAAGGCGCGCGGCGTCGACCTCACGCACGTGCTCACCCAGATCGAGCTCGATGAGGACCCCAGCCACCCTGCCCCGCGCCGCCGCGTGCAGTCGCCGCCGGCGGTGCTGGACGACGCGCTCGACTGGGAGCTCGTGGAGCGTTCGCAGCCTGCGCTGAGGGAGCGCACGGGCCCGTCGGTGACGGGCGGGCGCGTGAAGCTCGAGCTGCCGATCCGCAACCGCAACCGCTGCGTCGGCGGCATCCTCTCCAGCCACATTGCCAAGCAATACGGTGCCGAGGGCCTGCCGGAGGACTCGATCGTCGTCGACTTCGAGGGCTCGGCGGGGCAGAGCTTCGGCGGTTGGCTGGCGCCTGGGGTGACGTTCACGCTGCGCGGCGACGCGCAGGACTACGCCGGCAAGGGGCTCTCCGGCGGCGTCTTCGCGATCCGCCCGCGTGAGGGCATGGGCGAGCACTTCAAGGCCGAGCAGAACGTGATCGTCGGCAACACCGTGCTGTACGGCGCCACCAACGGGCGCGCGTTCTTCCGCGGTCTCGCGGGCGAGCGCTTCGGGGTGCGCAACTCCGGCGCGTGGGCGGTCGTCGAGGGCATCGGCGACCACGGTTGCGAGTACATGACCGGCGGACGCGTGGTCGTGCTCGGTCCGACCGGGCGTAACTTCGCGGCGGGCATGAGCGGCGGTGTCGCCTACGTGCTGGACGAGGAGGGTGCGTTCCCCGCGCGCTGCAACATGGGCATGGTCGGCTTCGAGGAGCTTTCGAGCGCCGACGCGATCGAGCTGCGCACGATGATCGAAGAGCACCAGCGGCGCACCGACTCGCCGGTGGCCGCGCGTGTGCTCGAGCGCTGGAATGAGCTGCTGGAGGCGGGTGCGTTCGTGAAGGTGATGCCGCACGACTACCGGCGCGTGCTGCGCGAGCTGGCCGCGGAAGAGGAGCTGGCGGCGCGCGCCGCCGGCAACGGCAGCTCGGATGAGCTGCGTCCGCTCGACGCGGTCGGCGGGACCGGCGCCTGATGGGCAAGCTCGGGGGCTTTCTGCAGATCGAGCGCCACGGCGTCCCGCAGCGGGATCCGGTGCAGCGCACGCACGACTTCCACGAGTTCCTGCTGCCGCGCCCCGTCGAGGAGCTGCGCGAGCAGGGCGCGCGCTGCATGGACTGCGGTGTGCCGTTCTGCCACAACGGCTGTCCGCTCGGGAACCTGATCCCCGACTGGAACGACCTCGTCTATCGCGACCGCTTCGCGGACGCGATCGCGCAGTTGCACGCGACCAACAACTTCCCCGAGTTCACCGGGCGGCTGTGCCCGGCGCCGTGCGAGGCGGCGTGCGTGCTGGAGATCCGCGAGGGCGAAGCGGTGACGATCAAACAGGTCGAGAACGCGATCGTCAACCGCGCCTGGGACGAGGGCTGGGTGACGCCGCAGCCGCCGCGCCGCGACCGCGAAACGGGGCAGTCGGTGGCGGTTGTGGGCTCCGGTCCGGCGGGCATGGCGGCGGCGCAGCAGCTGCGCCGCGCCGGGCATCGCGTGACGCTGTTCGAGCGCGACGAGGCGATCGGCGGGCTCGTGCGCTTCGGCGTGCCCGACTTCAAGATCGAGAAGACCGTCGTGCAGCGCCGCGTCGAGCAGCTCCTCGCCGAGGGCGTCGAGATCCGCTGCGGCGTGGACGTCGGCAGGGACCTCTCCGTGCAGGACCTGCGTGAGGGCTTCGACGCGGTCGTGCTGGCGACCGGCTCGCGCGTGCCGCGCGATCTGCCGGTGCCAGGCAGGGAGCTTGAGGGCGTGCACTTCGCGATGGACTACCTCTACCAGCGCAACCGCTGGGTGGCGCGCGAGCTCGGACCCGTGCCGACGACCGCGCAGCCGGCGATCGCGCATGAGATCAGCGCCGCGGGCAAGGACGTGGTGGTGATCGGCGGCGGTGACACGGGCGCGGACTGCGTCGGCAACTCGCTGCGCGAGGGCGCGCGCTCGGTGGTTCAGCTGGAGCTGCTGTCCGAGCCCCCGACGCACCGACCGGACGCGCGCACGCCGTGGCCGGAGTGGCCGCTCAAGTACCGGCTCAGCTACGCGATGCAGGAGGCGCGCGAGCTGGGCGTGGGCGAGCAGGACTACTCGGTCACGACCGTCGCGTTCACCGACGACGGCAACGGCGCGGTGTCCGGCCTGCGGATCGCGCGCGCCGAGCCCGAGCCGCCGTTCGCGCCGGTCGCGGGCAGCGAGCGCGAGCTGCCGGCGCAGCTGGTGCTGTTGGCGATGGGCTTTCTGCACCCCGAGCAGGAGCTGCTGGACCAGCTCGGCGTCGAGAAGGACGCGCGCGGGAACGTCAAGTCGGTGAAGCCGTACACGACCTCGCTCGACGGCGTGTTCGCCGCCGGCGACGCCCGCCGCGGGCAGTCGCTGATCGTGTGGGCGATCAACGAGGGACGCCAGTGCGCGCGCATGGTCGACCGCCATCTCGCGGCACGGCGGGCGGACGCCGCCGGCGTGACCGCTCCTACCCGAGAGGACGACGGCTTGGCGGGCCACGCCGACGCGGACGGCGGACCCGTGGGCCCGCCCCTGCACGTGCACCCCGGCATCACCGCGTCAGACGGGTAGGGTTGATCTCAATGAACGATGCGTCCAGCAATGGTCACGGAACTGCTGGCGCGTCGGTTGGCGCACGACTGCCGCGAGTCTGCCTGATCGGCGCCGGCTCCTCGGGGATCACTGCCGTAAAGGCGCTGCACGAGCGCGGCATTCCGTTCGACTGCTTCGAGAAGTCCGACCGCATCGGCGGCAACTGGGTGTTTGAAAACCGCAACGGCATGTCGGCCGCTTACCGCGACTTGTTCATCAACACCTCGCGCCCGCGCATGGAGTACTCGGACTTCCCGATGCCCGACTCCTACCCGGATTTTCCCCATCACACGCAGATCGCCGCGTACTTCGAGTCCTACGTCGATCACTTCGGACTGCGCGAGCTGATCACGTTCGAGACGGGCGTGCAGCACGCGACGCGCGACGAGCACGGTGTGTGGACGGTCGAGCTCGACACCGGCGAGACCCGCAGCTACGACGCGCTGATGGTCGCAAACGGTCACCACTGGGACCCGCGCTGGCCCGAACCGGCGTTCCCAGGGGCGGACACGTTCGCAGGCACGCAGCTGCACGCGCACTCCTACATCGACAACTCGATTTTCGCCGGCAAGCGCGTGGTCGTGCTCGGCATGGGCAACTCGGCGATGGACATCGCCGTCGAGAGCTCCTACGTCGCCGAGCGCACCTACCTGGCGGCGCGCCAGGGCGTGTGGATCATCCCCAAGTACTTGTTCGGCAAACCGCTCGACCAGGTGCGCAACGACCCGCGGATCCCGTTCAAGATCCGCCAGCGCGTGATGCAGCAGCTGCTTCGCAGCTACGCCGGACCGCCCGAGCGCCACGGCCTGCCCAAGCCCGAACATCGCTTCGGCGAGGCTCACCCGACGGTCTCCGGGCGCATCCTCGACCGCATCCAGCACGGCACGATCGCGCCGCAGCCGAACATCGAGCGCTTCGACGGCGGGCGCGTGCGCTTCGTCGACGGCAGCGAGGTCGAGGCCGACGTGGTCGTGTACTGCACCGGCTACAAGATCAGCTTCCCGTTCTTCGACGCGGACCTGATCGCCGCGCCGGACAACCACATCGAGCTGTACCGGCGCGTGTTCCACCCGGACATCGCGAACGTGTTCTTCATCGGGCTGCTGCAGCCGCTGGGCGCGATCATGCCGCTGGCGGAGGCGCAGGCGGCGTGGGTCGGCGACTACCTGGTGGGCGACTACGCGCTGCCCCCAGAGGCCGTGGTTCGCGCCGACATCGATGCCGAACAGGCGGCGATGCGCGCCCGCTACGTGGCGTCCAAGCGCCACACGATCCAGGTCGACTACGAGGGCTACCTGCACGCGCTGGCCAAGGAGCGCCGCGCGGGCGCCGCACGCGCGCGCGCAAACGGGTATATCCCACCGGCGCCATGCCGACCTTCTGCCGTCACAATCGCTTCATAGAGCGCTGCCCGATCTGCAGCAAGACGCTGCCAGGTCGCGAGCCCGGCGCGCCCGCGGCGTCGCGGAAGGCGCCGGGGCGGGCACGTCAGGCCGGCGGCGGCGCGCAGCGTCGCAGTCCGCGCGGCGCGCGTGGGGAGACCGTGCGCGTTCACCGCGAGGGACGCGCCGAGGACGACGGCTACCGCTCTGAGCTGGTGCCCGGGCTGCGCGCGTCCGCCGACGCGCTGCGGCTGGTCGAAGAGCTGGCCTTCTCGAGCGGGCGGCTGCTGGCGCTCGCCGCCGAGCCACCTGGGCTCTACGGCGAGGTGCGCGCGCTGGCGGGCGAGGATCTCGAGCGCGCGACGTGGGCCTGCTTCCTGATCGCCTACCTGTGTCCGCTCGAGGGCGAGGACCCGTTCGCTGGCATTCGCACCGCGCTCGCGGCCCCACCCGGCGAGCTTCCCGATCTCGACGGCGTGCCGCTCGGCCCGCGCACCTCGCACGACCCCGCACGCGGCGCCGACACGCTGATCGCCTATCGGCAGTGGGTCGCACGCGGTGGGCAGGCGAGCCTGCCGGCGGGCTCGGCGCCGGGTGAGCAGACGCAGGCGGCCGCGTTCACGGGCGATTCCGCGTGGACTTCGGGGCGGCGCTTCGAGCGCGTGTTCGAGCGGCTCGCGCTGCCCGGCTTCGCGCGCATGGGTCGCTATGAGCTGCTCGTCCTGCTCGGACGCCTCGGCCTGTACGAGCTGGCTGCCGACTCGCTGATGCTCGGCGGCGCACGCGGGCTGTCCTCCGAGGACCCCACGACGCTGGCCGCCAAGCGCGTGTTCGGCATCGGCGATCCGCTGCTGCTGGAGCGCCGCGCGGCGGCGCTCGCGCAGGCGGCCTCGGTGCCGCTGGAAGCGCTCGACCTTGCGCTCGCGAACTGGCACTCGCCGCGGCGCGCGACGCTCGGCTTCCCGGCCGACACCCAGGACGGTGGCGCGTTCGAGCGCGCGGGCGACGCGCTCGGGCTCTGAAAAGTGCCGTCCACACGGCCGCCTACAGTGCGTGGCGAAAGTTGTCCGAACCCCCGGGAGTCGCCGATGCCACTCTGCTTCATCCAGCCTCAGGATGCGATCCGCGTCATCGCCGAGTCGGTCGGCCGTGAGGCGCGCCGCCAGCTTGTAGGCGAGGTCGTGCGCGCTTGGGTCGATGACATTCCGGACCAGGAACTGTCGGTCCACTATGCGAAGGCGATCGCCGATCTCGACGAGGACGACCTGCACCTGCTGGCCGCCTGGCACGCGTCGCTCGAGGTCGGTCAGCCGATCCCCAACACGGACTTTCTCGTCGGCGTGTTCCCGAGCCTCGGTGAGAACCGGCGCGAGGCGCTCAAGATCGCCGCTGGCTTCCGCGGCGAGGAGGCGTTCCAGGCCGGCGTCGCCGAGGATCAGGCGCTGGATACCGTGCTTCCGCGCCTGTCCAGCGAGCGCGCGATCGAACTCGCCAACGAGTGCATCCAGCTATACATGTGGGATCGCTTGGGTTGTGACAACTAGCGGGTCGTATGCCGGCGCGATGCTGCGTCCTCGGAGGCTCACGTGCGGAGCACGCCACGCCTCCTGCGTCCTTGCCTCGCTTGGCCTACGGCCCGCTAGGCTCAAGCACTTGTAATTCGCATTGTTCGCCAGATGGCGGGCGTCCTAGCTGGGCTCGCTTGCACCAACGGTAGACTGGCCTAGATGACCGAGACCGAAGCGGTGCCCACCGAAGATGACGTGATGGACGCGTTGTCGAACGTGATCGACCCGGAGCTGGGGCTCGACTTCGTCGAGCTGGGGCTGATCTACGGTGTCGAGGTCGCAGACGGCAACGTGCGCGTGACGTTCACGCTGACCACCCCCGGATGTCCGATCGGCCCGCAGGTCAACGAACAGATCGAAGAGTTTGTCGGTGAACTGGACGGTGTCAAGACGGTCGAGTCCGAGATGGTGTTCACGCCGCCGTGGTCGCCGGAGATGATGTCGGAAGACGCCAAGTTCGCGCTCGGCTACTGACGTTGCCGGTAGGTGCTGGCGCTCAGGCCGGCGCGGTGGCTGACTCGCGCGCGAGCGCTACGAAGTTGGCCAGTTCGGCGGCGATGTCCGCGCCGATCGACTCGATGTCGGGCAGCGCGTCGAAGTCGCCGAGCAAGCCAAAGTTCATCTGGCCGTTGTAGGACATGATCGCGATTGCCAGCGCGTGGTTCTCCGGCAGGAACGCGACCGGGATCGCGTGCAGCATCTCGCGCCCGAGCACGTACAGCGGGAACTGCGGGCCGGGCACGTTGGTGACGATCAGGTTGAACAGGCGCGTGGAGAAGTTCAGTCGCGAGGCCTGCGCGAGGATCGTCGGCGGCGCGAAGTTCTGGGCGCCCGCGATCACCTCCGCGCCGAGCGCCTGCTTTGACTCCTTCAGGCCGTCCATCGCGCTCGAGACGAAACGCAGGCGGTTGAGCGGGTCGCTGATGTAGATCGGCAATGGCCCGCGCATCACGACGATGCGGTTGCCACCCTCGTGGTGCTCGCCCTCCGTGCGCACCGACACGGGCACGAGCGCGCGCATCTCCACGCCCGCCGTGTGTCTCCCACGGGAGATCAGGAACGAGCGCAGCGCGCCGGCGACGACCGCCAGGATCACGTCGTTGACCGTGCCGCCGAATGCGTTCTTGACCGTCTTGAAGTCCTCGAGCTGGCTGGTCACGCCGACGAACCGGCGGTGCGGCCCGATCGGCACGTTCAAAGGCGTTTCCGGGGCGGGGTTGAGGCCGGCCCACATGATCTCGCCGACGCCCTCAGCCGCCTCGCGCGCGTGCAAGAGCGCGCGCTCTGGGTGCGCGAGCGCGTCGATCGCGCCCTCCGCGAGCGTGGCCCCCGCGCGCACCGCGCCGAGCAGCCCAGCCGCGAGCAGCTGCGCGGTGCCGGGCTCCGGGTGCGGCTGCCAGGGACGACCCGAGTAGGTGTTCTGCGGCGGCTCGGGCGACAGGTCGAACAGCACCGTCGCGAGGTCGACGCCGGCGATGCCGTCGATCAGCGAGTGGTGCGTCTTGGTGATCAGCGCAAAACGGTCATCCTCCAGGCCCTCGATCAGCCACATCTCCCACAGCGGCTTGGAGCGGTCGAGCTGCTGGGAGAAGATGCGCGCGGTCAGGTCCTGCAGCTGCTCCCACTTGCCAGGCGCCGGCAGCGCGGTGTGGCGTACGTGGTAGTCGAGGTTGAAGCTAGGGTCGTCGATCCACACCGGGCGCCCGCTGTCCAGCGCCGTGTACGCGAGCTTGTGCCGATAGCGGGGCACGAGGTGCAGCCTGCGCCGAATCTGTTCGAGGAACTCCTCCATGCTCGGCGGCGGGCCTTCGACGATCGTCAGCCCGCCGATGTGCATGTGCGAGACGGCGCTCTCCTGATGCAGGAACGAGGCGTCTACCGGAGTCAGTCGATCGAGGTGGCGTTGGCTCACTGGACTTAGCGTACCGGGGTGCCCCCTACAATGACACCCGTGCCCAACACGGTCGAGAAGCTGCTGCTCGCGGCACCCCGCGGATACTGCGCGGGCGTCGATCGCGCCGTCCAGACGGTGCAACGAGCGCTGCAGATCCACGGTGCGCCGGTGTACGTGCGCAAGGAGATCGTGCACAACAAGCACGTCGTCGAACAGCTCCGCGAGCAGGGCGCGATCTTCGTGGATGAGCAGACCGAAGTGCCCGAGGGCGCGGTGTGCGTGTTCTCGGCGCACGGCGTCGCGCCCAGCGTGCGTGCGGGCGCCGACGAGCGGGGTCTGCAGACGATCGACGCGACGTGCCCGCTGGTGACGAAGGTCCATCGCGAGGCCGCCCGTTTCGCACAGGACGGCTACACGGTCGTGCTCGTCGGGCACGATGGGCACGAGGAGGTCGAAGGCACGATGGGCGAGGCGCCCGATCAGATTGTGCTGGTCGAGAACGAGCAGGACGTCGATGAGCTACAGCTCGAGAACCCCGAGCGGGTCGCCTACATCACCCAGACGACGCTCGCGGTCGATGAAACCAGTGCGATCCTCGAGCGTCTGCGCGAGCGGTTCCCGAAGATCGTCGGTCCTCGCACCGACGACATCTGCTACGCGACCACCAACCGCCAGGCGGCCGTCAAGCAGATGGCGGCGCAGTGCGACCTGATGCTCGTGATCGGCTCGCGCAACTCGTCCAACTCCGTGCGGCTGGTCGAGGTCGCGCGCGACTGTGGTACCGAGGCGCACCTGATCGACGCCGCTCGCGAGGTGCAGGAGGACTGGCTGGAGGGCAGGCGCGTGGTCGGCATCTCCTCCGGTGCGAGCGCGCCAGAGGAGCTGGTGAGCGAGTTGGTCGACCTCTTCCGCGCTCGCGGCGTCAGCGACGTCTCGGAGTTCGACGTGGTGCGTGAGGACGTTCGCTTCATGCTCCCCAAGCAGATACGCGAGGCCGTCGCGGGAGCGTCGCGTCCGGACGGCGTGGCCGGGGCCGCCTGATCTCCGCAGGTCGAGGAGCAGGGCCGCCCGCGCCTGCCGGTGCGGGCAAGCGGAGCGTTCGTCGCTAGCGATGCGCACGCTGATCGTCTCCGACCTGCACCTCGGCAGCACGTCCAAATCCGATCTGCTGCGCCGCGCGGAGCTGCGCGCGCCGCTCTTGGAAGCTGTCGCTGAGGTCGACCGCGTGGTACTGCTCGGCGACGTGCTCGAGCTGCGCCACGGGCCGTTGCGCGACGCGATGGCTGCCGCGCGGCCGTTCTTCGAGGAGCTCGGGCGCGCGCTCGCCGGCCGCGAGCTGGTGATCGTCGCCGGCAACCACGACCACGCGCTCGTCGAACCGTGGCTCGCGCAGCGCGGCGCTGATCACGAGCCGCCGCCGCTCGGTGTCGAGCAGCTGCTGGAGCCGGCTGAAGCTTCGCCCGCGCTCGAGCGGATCGCGAGCTGGGTTGCACCCGCGCGGATGCGGGTGGCCTATCCGGGGCTGTGGCTGCGCCCGGACGTTTACGCCACGCACGGCCACTACCTCGACTGTCACCTGACCATGCCGACGCTCGAGCGACTCACCGCCGGTGCGATGAGTCGGCTGCTGGGCCGGCCGCCGAGCGCCTTTCACCACGTCGGCGACTACGAGGCGGTCGGGGCGCCGATGTTCGCCTGGCGCGATGCCGTGGCCCGCGACGCTCGCACGGGAGCGGCACTCAACGGTGCCGCGACCGTCAGCGCCTGGGATACGCTCCGCGGCGGCGGCGCAGCCGGCCCGGCCTATCGCAAGCCCGTGCGGTGGCTGCGCCGGCGTGCGATCGCCGCGGCCTTCCCGCTGGTGGTCGCCGCGCTCAACCGTGCCGGGATCGGGCCGCTGCGCGCCGACATCTCGATGAGCGAGCTGCGCCGAGCGGGGCTGTGCGCGATGGGCGAGGTCGCCGCACGCCTGGAGCTCGGCGACGCGTACGTCGTGTTCGGACACACCCATCGGCCCGGGCCACTCACGGGCGACGTCGAACAGGAGTGGCGCGGGCGCGGTGGCGCGCGCCTGGTGAACGCCGGTAGCTGGACGTATGCGCGCGTGTTCCTCGCTGGCCCGTCGGGCGAGAGCCCCTACTGGCCCGGGACGTGCGTACACGTTGACGACCATGGGCCGCCGAGGATCGCACGACTGCTAGCGGGCCATACTCACGAGCAGATCGACCCGCGCGCGACCGCCGTGAGGGGTTGAGTAGCCCGGCCAGCCAACCGGCCGGCTGGCCGTCGCGTCGGTAGATCTGATTGACTGCCGCTCTTCGTGTCAAGGGCATCTCGCTACAGGCTGATCGTCGCGCTCACCGCAGCCCTGTTGGTCGCGTTCGGCGCGCTGGCGAGCATCGCCACGGCCGCCGCGCCCACCTACAACATGGCGGGCACGTGGACCACCGGGTACGTCGAAATGGGCGCTCGCGAGGCCCAGAACGGCACGTGGGACATCACGCAGATGAACATGTCGAGCGGCGCGTTCTCGGGCACTGCGGAAATCGAGGGCAGCGCGTTCGCTTTGACGGGCACCGAGAGCGGTGACGAAGTCCACCAGGAACTGAGCGAGGGCGGGTACATCGCGCACGACACCTACACGCTGTCGGTGCTCGCCAGCGGGCATGTCGGCACCAACAACGGCGCGTTCGAAGCCGGTGGCTTCTGGGCCGAACTCGGTGGCTCCAACGAAGAAGCGACCCTCAAAGCCAAAGAAGAAGCCGCCAAGAAAGAAAAAGAAGAAACGGAAAAGTCAGCCAAGCGACCGACGAGCACGAGCGTTACGTGCAACTACGAATTCGCGACCTCCGAGAACACTTGCGTGGCCGTTGTCGGCGACGCCGGCTCGGGCACGCCCGTCACGCCCACCGGCACCGTCACCTTCACCACGACCAGCGGCGGCTTCGGCAACGGCGCCAGCTGCTCGCTCGCGCCCACCTCGGGCTCGCCGTCGGTTGCCAACTGCACGCTCGTGTATTTCACCACCAGCAGCGGCCTGCCCAGCATTACCGCCACCTACGGCGGCGACTCGCGGCACGGCGGCAGCGTCGGGCACACACAGTTCCTGGGAATGGGCGAAGAAGGCACGTACGAAGCTCCTGTCGGCCCGTCAGGGGAATACCCCAACGAAGTAACGCTCAGCACCGAAGTCCCGATCGACGGCACCACGGTCGAAGGCGTCGTCGAGCCCACCAACGGCAATCCCGCTCCACTGCCCTTGCAGCTGCCCGCGCTCACGGGGCTCGACGCGACCTCCGCCGGCGACCTTGGCCTCGTTGAGGCAGACGCCAAGAAGGTCGACGCCTCCGGGGCCCAGAACGCCGCGGACCTAAAGCAAATGAACGCAGCCATCGAAACGCTGGACGCGCGCGCGATACAGATCAAGGACAGCCCAGGCGCGGCGCAACAGGCTGAAGCCGAAACGCTCAACAAGGACATCAACGAGGCGACAAGCGCGGTCACCCAGATGCTCAAGAAGCAAAATCAAGCGGCGCAGGAGATCATCCAGAACCTCAAGAACTCCGTCTTCGTGGCCCGCAAGGCGGCCAAGAAGCAGCGAACCAGGTTGCTCAAGCCGCTCGCATACGTCGTCAAGCACGATGTCGCCGCCGGCAAGCTAAAGCTGAAGCTGCCCCTCAACCGCGCTGCGCTCGACAAGCTCGCGGGCAAGCGCAACAGCATCACCGTGCTGCTGCGTGTCGACATGGTGCTCCCGAGCAGCGCCTACGAGAGCGGCGTGCCGCGCTCGTTCGTCGAGTCGATCACGCTCAAACGGGCGCCCAAGCACAAGAAGTAGCGCCCGCCGGTCGCGCGACGCCCAATCCTCAAACGGCGATCGGAGCCTTCGCGGCACTGCGAGAAGCGCCTATCGACGCCGTCACAACCAGCGCGATGCCGAGTAGCGCGCGGATGCCCAGCTGTTGGCCGAGCACCAGGAACCCCGCGAGCGCCGCGAGCGCGGGCTCGACGCTCATCAGCACACCGAACGTGGGCGGCGCTATACGTCGGAGCGCTTCAAGCTCGAACGAGTAGGGGATCACCGACGAAAGGACGCCGACGCCTGTCCCAAGCGCCAGCAAAGCGGGGTCCAGAAGGTGCCTGCCACCGCTGGCTATACCCACCGGAAGCTCCGCCAAAGCTGCCACGGACATCGCAAGCGTGAGCCCGCTCGCACCCTCGAAGGCTCGGCCGAGGCGAGCGTTCAGGAGGATGTAGGTACCCCACAGACCGCCCGCGATCAGGGCGAGGACGATGCCAAGGCCGTTGAGCCCGCCTGCGTCTCCTCTAGTCAGCGCGAGGATGCCTGCGAGCGCGAGCGTCACCCAAAGGTAGTCGATTCGCCGCCGAGAGCCTGCCACCGCGACAGCCAGTGGCCCCACGAACTCGATAGTGACCGCGCTTCCCAGCGGGATCCTGTCCAGCGCCTCGTAGAAGCTCAGGTTCATGCCGGCTAGCACGAGTCCGAAGGCGCTCGCCAGAAGCAGCTCGCGAGGCGTGCGACCACGCAGGCGCGGCCGCACGAGCACCAGCAGGATGAACGCTGCCGAGGTTAGACGTAGGGAGACGGTGCCGGCTGGTCCGAGCTGCTGAAACAGGGTTGCGGCCAATGCTGAACCGAACTGCACCGAGGCCATCGCGCCGACCACGAGACCTCCGGAGGGGGCGCGGGCTAGTGGACCGTGAGGGCTCGCCGACCTGACGCACTCGGCCATCGGCCTCCGATCGTAACGCTCGGCCTCATGCAAACGCGGACCGTCAGTCCGGTTGGAATCACACAACGCCCGGGGTGAAGCACGTGGCCAGACAGCTCACGCCGGCTCCGATGCTGAGGTTCAGCACTCCCGCCGTGTGGTGTGCGTGCTCAAGCAGTCGGTATGCCCCGGGGTAAGCGACGGCCAATTCGTACCCTTCGGCCGCGGTGCCGCCATTCACCTCGACGGTGCCCACACCGTCCAGCACTGCCCAGACTCCACCGGCTTCATAGGGGCCCGAGTAAGCGCCACCCTGATCCGCCGTCTGCGGAGCCAGACGCGCTCCGGGTTGGTCCTCAGGACGCAGCGGTGCCAGCGGTGCGTGCTCGGTCCCGAGCAGCTCCTGGATTGCGAGCTCGGTTTCGGTGTAGCCGCCCTCACCGAAGTGATAGTCGAACAAGCGCGCGCGTCCGTCGAACAGGTAGCGAGCCGGCCAGCCCTCGTTCTCGTACTCCTGCCACACCTCGTACTCGCTGTCGATCAGCACCGGGTATGCGATGCCCAGGCGCGCGATAGCGTCCCTCACGGCCTGCTCGGGACGCGACGCGTCGAAGCCCGGACAGTGCACGCCGATCACACGCAGGCCAGCCTCGCCGTAGCGCTCGTGCCACGCCTGCACGTACGGCAGTGTCCGCAGCGAGCTAGGCCGGCAGAAGTCCCAGAACTCCACCAGCATCGGCCGCCCCTGCTGGATGATCGACTGTGGTCCGCCGTTCACCCACGGCAACCGCGTTGGGAACAGCGGCGCGACGATGTTGTCTACGGGCGCCCTCATTCTGGGGCGCGATGGCCGGCGCCTGCCGGCGTCTTCGGTCGCTCGCGTGCGCAAGCACGCCACGATCTCTGCGTCCTTGGCATGCTTGGCCCTCGCACCCCAGAAACGGCGGTGCCTAACCTATGGAGCCGACCATCTCCAGCTGAATCAAGCGGTTGAGCTCGACCGCGTACTCCATCGGCAGCTCCTTGGTCACCGGCTCGATGAAGCCGTTGACGATCATCGCCGCCGCCTCGTCCTCGGTGAAGCCGCGCGAGCCCATGTAGAAGAGCTGGTCGTCGGAGATGCGCCCGACGGTCGCCTCGTGCGCGACCGTCACGTTCGGGTTCTGGATCTGGATGTCGGGCCACGTGTCGGATTTCGATTCGCCGTCCATCATCAGCCCGTCGCACTGCACGCGCGCTTTCGAGCCGGCCGAGTTGTGGCCCATCTTGACCAGGCCGCGATAGCCCATGATCCCGCCGTCCTTGGAGATCGACTTGGCGAGGATGTTGGACGTCGTGTTCGGCGCTAGGTGCACAACCTTGGCGCCCGTGTCCTTGTGCACGCCTTTGCCCGCCACGCCGACGTTCAGGTGGTCGGCGCGCGCGCCCTCGCCCATCAGGAACGAGCCGGGGTACAGCATCACGTACTTCGCGCCCATCGAGCCGCCGACCCACTCGACCGTGCCCTCGGCCTCGACCACCGCGCGCTTGGTGTTGAGGTTGTAGACGTCCTTGGACCAGTTCTGCACGGTCGTGTAGCGCGCCTTGGCGCCCTCGTGCACGAAGATCTCGACGACCGCCGAGTGCATCGAGTTGACGCTGTACGTCTGCGCGGTGCAGCCCTCGATGTAGTTCACCTCGGAGCCCTCGTCGGCGACGATCAGCGTGTGCTCGAAGGTGCCCTCGCCGGCGCCCTCCATGCGGAAGTAGGACTGCAGTGGCAGGTCGCACTTGACGCCCTTGGGGATGTAGCAGAAGGCTCCGCCCGACCACACCGCGCCGTGCAGCGCCGAGAACTTGTTGTCCTGCGCCGGCACGCACTTGGTCATGAAGTATTTCTGCACCAGCTCCGGGTACTCGGTGATCGCCGTGTCCATCGAGCAGAACAGGATTCCCTGCTTGGCGTACTCCTCCTTCAGGCCCTCGTACACGGGCTCCTGGCGCCACACGCCGACCACGCCCGCGAGGTGCTCGCGCTCGGCCTGGGGGATACCAAGGGCCTCATAGGTCTGCTTCATGTCCTCCGGGACGTCGTCCCAGCTGTTGAAGCGCCCCGCCGTCGGCGGCGAGTACAGCACGAGGTCGTCGAGGTTGAGGCCGCTCAGGTCCGGTCCCCACGTCGGGATCGGCTTGCGTTCGAAGATCTCCAGCGACTTCAGCCGTTTCTCCGCCATCCAGTCGGGCTCGCCCTTGATCTTCGAGAGCTCCGTCACGACCTCGCGCGAGATGCCCTGGCGCGAGCGCAGCTGGCCCTGCTCGTCCTCGACGATCGGGCTGGGCTTGGCGATCTTCGTGCGGTCAATCGTGGCCATGAGGCTCCTCGCTGGCGGTCGGCTTGGCAATCCTGTGCTCTGGAGTAGGAATTGTATCGAGCCTGCCCCGCGGACCCACGGCGCGGGGCGCGGTCGCGTACGCTCACAGGCATGCGCCGCAGCACGCGCACCGAGGCACGCGACCGCTCGCCGTCGTTTCCCGTGCGACTCGGCATCTCGTGGCTAACCAACGCCCTCGTGCTAGCGGTCGCCGCCGGTCTGCTCGGCGGTGTGCGCGTGCACGACGCCGGCGACCTGCTCGAGGCGGCGGTCGTCTTCGGCGTGCTCAACACGCTGCTCAAGCCGCTGCTGCGGCTCGTGACGCTGCCGCTCGCGATCATCTCCTTCGGCGTCGCCTGGTTCTTCGTGTCGCTGCTGATGCTGGTGCTGACGACCGCGATCGTGAGCGGCTTTCACATCCACGGCTTCTCGACGCTGGTGCTGGCCACGCTGATCGTGTGGCTCGTCAACGTCCTGCTGGACCTCGCACCGGGGCCGTGGCAGCTGACCGGCAAGCGCCGCCGGCGCTGGCGACGCGACGGGGAGTGACGCAAGGCGCGAACGCTCCGCGGCTGTCAGTCGCTGTCAAGCAGCTGCTCCAGAGTGCGCCCGCTCAACACCGACGCCGGCCGTTCGGCAACGACGTCCGAGCCGTCTCGCGCCTCGTCGTCGCGACGCTTGATCAGCATCCACTGCGGCTTCTCGCCGGGGCGCGTGCGCTGCAGCGCAAAGCCGCCGCGCAGCTTCTCGCCGTGCAGCACGAACACCGCGTGGCCGCGATCCAGCGCCTGTGGCCACGGCACGCGGCCGCCCTGCTCGTAGCTGCCGCGATCCCACACCACCACCGCGCCGTGCGCGGTCGGCCCCTCGAACGCGTTGTGCGCCAGCTCGTGATCCTCCACCTGCACCGCTAGACGCCTGACCGCGGGGTCGAGCGACGGGCCCTTCGGCAGCGCCCACGAGCGCATCGCGCCGTCGACCTCCAGCCGCAGGTCGAAATGGCGCGTCGTGGCGGCGTGCTGCTGCACCACGAACACGCCCGCGCTGACGCCGCGGATCGCGAACTGCTCGTGGCCCTCCACGCGCGCCTGTTCCACGCCCACGCGCGTGACCGCCGCCGCACGCGGGCCTTGGCGCAGGAACGACACGAACGCCTCCACCGCGGCCGGCGCGCCCTCCACGTGCGCCGCCACGGTGCCGTCCGCTTCGTTGCGCACCCACCCCAGCACGCCCAGCTCGTGCGCCCTGTATCGCGCGGTATCGCGAAAGCCGACGCCCTGAACCGCGCCCGCGATCAAGACCCTGATCGCTTGTGCGTCCGACGGTTCGCGGGTGCTCATCGCTCGATCTTCTCAGCGCCGCTTGACAAGCGCCCTCGCCAATGGATAAATGCAGAAAAATCTGAGAGAGGCGAATGGTGATCGCGGTGTCGCAAGCGTTCATCTGAGCTTCGAAAAGGGGGTATTCGATGAGCCACGAGTTCAAGGTCGTCCTGGATGGGATCGACCTCGCTGACGATCAGGTCGAGCAGCTCGACATCGCAGTGCAGCAGGCCGTGCTGCAGTCCCTCGCGACGCTCGACATGCCGTGTGGCGTCGGTGTCGAGTTCCCCTGCAACACCGGGATTCACGGCATCATCATCCGCAACGACCCGTTCAAACGCGGCCCCAGCGATGGCGGAGACGGCGGCGATCCGGAGAAAGTCGTGGACGCCGGCAGTCCATCGACGCTTGGCGGGGAGCGCTGAGGAGGCGGGGTGCCTGACTCGGCCGAGGCAGTCGGCGGCGAGCCGGTGCAGCGCAGCTGCCCGAGCGGGCGCGCCGTCAACGGCGCCTCGCTGATCGGCATCGTCGGCGGCGACGCGCGGCTCGGATATCTGAGCCGCGCGATCCCGCTCGACGACGCGTTTCTCGAGCGGGTCCGCGGCCGCGAGCCGATGCGGCGTTTTCGCTTTTCCGAGCCGTGCATCGAAGCCGGCTGCGAACAGTGGACCGGCAGCAGCTGCGGACTGATCGACGAAGTGCTAGATGGCGCCGACGAGGCCATCGACGCCGCTGCCGAGCGTCTGCCGCGCTGTCCGATTCGCAAGTCCTGCCGCTGGTTTCACCAGGTCGGTCGCGATGCGTGCGGCGTGTGTCCGTTCGTCGTCCGCGGCGGTGACGAGCACGAGGATCAGTGGGCGCTCGTCACGCCGCCCACCGTCACCGGCTTCGACGCCGCCCAGTAGCAGCGCGCCGCGGGCCTAGCTCAGGCCGGCCAGTCGTGGTCGCCGGTCACCGCGCCGCGCACCACCTTCAGGTTCAGCAGCGCGCACTTGCGCCGCGTCGCCGACACCGGGATGCCCAGCAGCTCGATCATCCAGTCCGCGTCCAGCTTGCCGATCTGCTCCAGCGTCATACCCTTCAGCTCCTCCGAGGCGATCGACGCCGACGCCTGCGAGATCGCGCAGCCGTGGCCCTGGAAGCGAATGTCCTCGATGCGGTCGTCGACCACGCGGATTTGCACGCCCAGCTCGTCGCCGCACAGCGGGTTGTGCTCGTGTGCTTCGAGGTCGTGCGCCTCCAGCTCCCCGAAGTTACGCGGCTGCTTGTAGTGGTCGAGGATGTAGTCGCGGTACAGGTCGTCCATCAGTGGACCCTCACAGTCCAAACACCTCGCGCCCAGCGAGCAGCGCCTCGATCAGCGCGTCGATGTCGGCGCGGTCGTTGTAAACGCCGACGCTCGCGCGCGCCGTCGCGCTCACGCCCATGCAGCGCATCAGCGGCTGCGCGCAGTGATGGCCCGCACGGATGCACACGCCGCCGCGATCAGCCAGCTCGGCGACGTCGTGGGGGTGCATGCCCTCGATCGTGAACGACGCAAGGCCGCCGCGGTGCGCCGCCGTGGCGGGCCCGACCACGCTCAAGCCCGGCACCTCCGCCAGGCGCTCCAGCATGTACTCCGTCAGCGCGCGCTCGTGTGCGCGCACGCGCTCCATTCCCAGCCGCCGCAGGTACGTGACCGCCGCGCTCAGGCCGACCGCCTCCGCGATCGGCGGCGTGCCCGCCTCGAACTTGTACGGCAGCTCGTTCCACGTCGCCTGCTCGAAGTCGACCGACGCGATCATGTCGCCGCCCGTCAGGAACGGCGGCATCTGCTCCAGCAGCTCCGCGCGGCCGTGCAGTACGCCGATGCCCGTCGGCCCCAGCGTCTTGTGGCCAGTCCACGCATAGAAGTCCGCGCCCAGCGCCGCCACGTCGACCGGCAGCTGCGGCACCGCCTGCGCGCCGTCCACCAGCGACACCGCGCCCGCAGCGCGAGCCCGCGCCGTCATCTCCGCCACCGGGTTGATCGTGCCGAGCACGTTCGACACGTGCGCGAACGCCAGCAGCCGCACGTCGCCGCGCTCGAGCTCCGCGTCCAGCTGCGCCAGCGACAGCTCGCCGTGCTCGTCGACCTCCAGGTAGCGCAGGCTCGCGCCGCGCTCGCGGCACAGCACCTGCCAGGGCACCAGGTTCGCGTGGTGCTCCATCTGCGTGATCAGCACCGCGTCGCCCGGGTTCACGTTCGCGCGGCCCCACGCGTATGCGACCAGGTTGATCGCCTCGGTCGCGTTTTTCGTGAAGATCGTCGTCCTCGGCTGTGCGCCCACGAACGCCGCCACCCGCTCGCGCGCGTCGTCGTACGCCGCGTCCGCCTCCTGCGCCAGCGCGTACACGCCGCGGTGCACGTTCGCGTTGTGCTCGCGCAGATGCTCGGCCAGCGCGTCGATCACCACCTGCGGCTTCTGCGAGCTGGCGGCCGAGTCCAGGTACACGAGCGGGCGGGGCGGGTGGGTGCCGAAGCTTCGCGCGAGGATCGGGAAGTCCGCGCGCACGTCGACGTCGCCGGCCATCGCGACCTCAGCGACTCGTGGCATACGCCTCGATGTCCTCGCGCGCGTTTGCCAGCTTCTCCGCGACCCGTCCGCGCACGAGCTGCTTCGAGCGCCTCGTCTCCCAGCTCCGCCACCAGCGGCTCGAAGAAGCCCTCGACGATCACCCGCACCGCCGCCGGCCGGTCCAGGCCACGCGTCTGCATGTAGAAGATCGCCGTCTCGTCCAGCTCGCCGACCGTGCCGCCGTGCGACGCCGAAACGTCGTCCGCCGACACCAGCACCGACGGGATCGCGTCCACGCGCGCCTTCGGTGACAGCATCATCGTGTGGATCTGCAGGTAGGTGTGCGTCTGCTGCGCGCCTGGGTCGATCTGGATCAGGCCCTCGAAGCTCGCGCGGCTCTCACCCGTCGCCGTGCCGCGCCAGTGCACGTCGCCGCCCGACGGCCCCGTTTCGTGCAGGTCCACCGCGAACACGTCCAGGTGCTCGTTGGCCTCCGCGAAGAACAGGCCGCGGAATGCCATGTCGCCGCCCTTCTCGCTCACCGCCAGCTCCAGGTGCTGGCGCACCAGGTGGCCGCCCAACAGCGCCGGCAGCCAGTGGCAGTACGCGTCGCGGCCGACGCCCACGAAGCGCGTCGAGACGTCGAACACTTCGCCGTCGCTCCAGTCCTGAAACTGCGCCAGGCGGCAGCGCGCGCCGTCCTGCAGGTACAGCTCGAACGCGCCCGCGTGCAGCGCCTGTCCCTCGAAGCTCTCGGCCAGCTCGTACTCGTGCACGCGGAACTCGCTCGTCGGCGCTCCCACCACGAGCGTGCGCCCATACTGCGCCACACCCGGTCGGTCGATCGCGTAGACGATCTCAAACGGCTCCTCCACGACCACGCCCTGCGGCACGTACAGGAACGCGCCGCCGGTCCACAGCGCCGCGTTGGCCGCCTCAAGCTTGTGACGGTCGAGCGGCAGGCGCTTGGAGTACCACTCCGACACCAGCTCGCCGTGCTGCGCAAACGCCTGCTCCAGCGAGCACAGGATCACGCCGCGCTCCGCCAGCGCCTCGTCGAGCTCGACCTGCACAACCGCGCCGGCGCTCTGCACGATCCGGCCCGCGCGCGGGCCGTGCGGCAGCGTGCGGCTGACCACGTCCGGCACGCCGTTCTCGGAGACGCTCGTCGCGAGCGCGTCCAGGTCGAGGCTCTGCAAGCTCGTCGACCAGAAGCCCGAGCGCCGCCACACCGGCAGCTCCGCCCCCTCGTACGCTTTCAGCGCGGCCTCGCGCAACTCCGCGAGCGTGCGCCCGTCGCCCGCGCCCGCGCCGTGCAGCGCGTGGTACAGGCTCGCCTCGCGGTGGCGCCCCGCCTTGACCTCGACACCGCCCTCCACCCGTCGCGCGGCGCTCGCGTCGTCGTCGTGACTCGACCCGTCGCCCGGAGCCGACCCGTTGGCGTTGGTCAGCGCACCGTTGCCGGCGCTCATGCGGCCACCGGTTCGCCGCCGAATTCCTGGCGGATCTGGTCATAGCCTTCGCGCTCCAGGCGTTCGACCAGCTCCACGCCGCCCTCCAGCACGATCTTGCCGTCCATCAGGATGTGCACGAACTCGGGCTTCACGTAGTGCAGGATGCGCTGGTAATGCGTGATGATCAGCGCACCCAGCCCCTGCTCGTCGTGCAGACGCTGCACGCCCTCCGCGACCGTACGCAGCGCGTCGATGTCAAGACCAGAGTCGGTCTCGTCGAGGATCGCCACGTCCGGCGCCAGCATCGCCATCTGCAGGATCTCCGCGCGCTTCTTCTCGCCGCCCGAGAAGCCGTCGTTGAGGTGACGCGAGGTGAACGCGCGGTCCACGTCCAGCAGCTCGATCGCGTGCTGCAGCTGCGTGCGGAACTCCTTCACATTAATTGGATCCCCACCCGCCCCGTCACGCTTGGCGTTGATCGCCATGCGCAGGAAGTTCGCCACCGACACGCCTGGGATCGACACGGGGTACTGGAACGCCAGGAACAGCCCCGCCTTCGCGCGATCGTGCGGCTCGGCCTCCGTCAGGTCCTCGCCCTTGAACACGATCGACCCCTGTGTCACTTCATACGAGGGGTGTCCCAGTAGGGTGTTCGCCAGCGTCGACTTGCCCGAGCCGTTCGGCCCCATCAGCGCGTGGATCTCGCCACGATTGATCTCCAGGTCGACGCCTCGCAGGATCTCGCGCTCCTCGATGCGTACGTGCAGGTCTTTGATCTCTAGGTCGGCCATGTCTTGTGGTCAAGCTCCGGTCGTCAGGGTTGATGGTTGGGAAGTAGTCGGAGTACGTGTGAGCGACTGCATGCCTACCGTCGGCAGCGTCGGTCCAGTGGGCAGCGGCTCTGCGTCCGCCAGCGCGGGGTTCGGGAGCAGGTCCGCGAGCGTCGTCTCGCGCAGTGTGTTCACGATCGAGAAGCGCACGCGCGTCCACAGCAGCTTCGTCGGGCATGCGTGCGCGTGCGATCCCGCGCGCGCCGACTCGCGCGAGCACACGATTGAGCCGTCAGCCGCCTGCGAGATGCACTCGATCGGCGCGATCGAGCCCTCCAGCGCCTCGACCACCTCAGCCATCGTGATCTCGTTGGCGGGGCGAGCGAGCATGTAGCCGCCGCGCGAACCGCGGCGCGAGTCCACCAGCCCGGCCTTGCGCAACCGCGCCACCAGATGCTCCAGATACGCCAGCGGCAGCCCGTCGTTCGCAGCGATCTCCGCTAGTGGTATCGGCTCGCCGCCGGCGCGTCGCGCCAGCTCCACCATCACGCGCACGCCGTACTCGGCCTTGGTTGAGAACATCATCGCAAGATTTCCTACCTCGCAGCTAGGGTATCAGGGGCCGTCCAGCTTGCGGATGTCATGGCTGAGCGCTTCCGGCGTCAGCTCTTCGGACTCGAACAACACCCGCTTGCGGCCCTCGGCGTCCAGCAGCAGCACCTGCGCGTACTCGTCGAACAGGCTCGAGCCGGCGCTCGCCGGCTCGGCGCCATACGCCAGCCACACCGGCCGCAGCTGCGCGAGCGAGCCCGTCAGGTACTGCACGCGCCCGCTCAGCGACATCCGCGACAGGAAGCCGCGCACGCTCGCCGCGGTGTCCGCCGCCGGGTCGGCGCTGACGATCAGCACTGTCGGCAGGCGCACGCCTTCCGCCTGCAGTTCGTCCAGCGCCCCGCGGATCTGCTGTGCGATCACGACGCACACGTCCCCGCACGTCGAGTACAGGAACGTCAGCGCCACGACGCCGCCGCGATAGTCGCTCAGCGACACGCGCCGGCCGTACTGGTCGGTCAGCGTGAAGTCGGACGTCGGGCTGCCGGGCGGGAACGACGCGCCGTCGAAGCCCGTTTCCGGGCCGGACACGACCGCGGCGAAGGAGCCGGGCGAGGAGCCGTGGCCGCCGGACCCCGTGGCGAGCAAGACGATCGCCACCGCGAGTGCCGCCAGTACGGTCAGGGCGATCGCAGCTGGCACGAGTGCGACTTTGCTCGATCGACGCGGCATGCCGGTCTGGAGGGTAGGGGAGGGGCGGCGACGAGCGCGCGGCGGCGCGATGAGGCGACCGGGCCGCCGCATAGCCTAAGGCGATGCCAATACGCAGACGTGTTCACATGGTCGAAGTTCGGGTGCTGATTCGCGCGCTTGCGCTCACGCTGGTTGCAGCGATGTTGCTGCCAACCGGCGCCTTCGGCGAAGGCACGACCTCGAGCGCGCCGCCAGCGCCCGCCAACGACACGATCGCCGGAGCACAGGCGATTCACAGCCTGCCGGCGTCGCTGAACGGCACGACCGTCGGCGCCTCCATCGAAGGAGGTGAACCCGAAGCCGGCTGTGCTGGTGGCAACACGACCAGCTCCGTCTGGTACAGCTTGCGCCTGCCGGCCGCGCAGCGAGTTGGCCTCGACCTGGCCGCCGCCGGAGCGCTCGATGCGACCATCAGCGTCTACCACGTGGTGCGCTCGCAGTTCCAGCCGGTCGGCTGTCAGGAGACCGAATCGCTGGGCAAGGCGTCGTTCTCTTTCAAGGCCGCCAAGAACGGCCTGTACGACATCCGCGTCGCCGCCGTGCAGAACTCCCACCTCGCCCCGTTCACGCTCGAAGTCTTCCTGCCGACGCCGGCCGTACAACCGCCGGGGCCGCCGCTGCCGCCCAGCGGCATCAGCGGGCAGGTAGATCGCGTTCAGGACATCAACGCCGCCTACTCGATGACGCTCCACTCGGGGGTCGGCTATCTGATCAGCCTCGCCAACGAGACGAAGGGCGCATGCGTCAGCGGTGCGCTGTTCGCGCCCGGCACCAGCTCCTTCGGCGACGAAGAAGGAGGCGAAGCCGAAGAAGAACGCAGCCTGACCGGCTCACTGCTGCAGATCCAGTGCGGCGGCTACCGTCTGTTCACCCCCGGCCCCGGTGAGGGCGGGCTCTACAGCTTCGAGATCACGCCGCGGCTCTCGCGCAGGGGCATCCAGCGCTTTCACCTGCAGGTCGCGCCCGCCGGTCCCGGCGAGACGGCACCCGGGCTGGCGCTCGAAAACTACGCGCACGCGCACGGCTACCTGAGCGGGCGCAGCGTGCAGGTGCTGCGCCTGTATCGCATGGAAGTCACCAGCCACTCCAACCTCACGCTCGACCTCAGCGCGCCCAGCTCAGCCGAATTCAAGCTCCAGCTGCGCAACCAGAACGGCAACGTGATCGAATGCGACTGCGAAGGCAGCGGCCCGCAGACGCTCACGCACCAGCTGCAGCCCGGCACCTACTACGCCGTCGTCGCGGTACGCAACGGCAGCTCTGGCAGCTTCACGCTCGAGCGTGAGTCGCGCACGATCACCAGCACCAGCATCTCGTTCACGAACAGCAAGGCCGCCGCCGGCGAAGCGCTCGCGATCGACGTCAAGGTCGCCCCCGCGGCGTCCGGGCCCGTCAGCATCGAGATCGAACGCTTCGACCCCGTCTTCGGCTGGCAGTTCTACCGCGAGGAACATGCGCTCGTCAGCGAAGGTGTCGCGGGCATACCGTTCGCACCGCCCGCCGTCGGTACGTGGCGGGCGAAGGCCACGTACGAAGGCTCACGCACCGACAGCCCGAGCGCCGTCGGCTACACGTACCTGCACGTGTCCTAGGCGCGCGAAGCGCCGCGCGCGCGTACGCGGAACTTGGGCAAGCGACCGGGTGAGCGGGGGCCGGCATGTGGCCCGAGAGTCGCTACACTTTATGAAGTCCCTGAATCCCGACCCTGGTTTAGGAGTTTTCATAATGAGCCCGTCAGGCGCGGAGCTTCTCCGCCGAGTCAAGAACCAGATTCAAGAGGTCGACCCCTCCGAGGTCAATGAGCTGATCAGCGAGGGTGTGACGATCGTCGACGTGCGCGGCTCGGAAGAGTTCGCCACGGGCCATCTCCCCGGCGCCAAGAGCGTCCCGCGGGGCCATCTCGAGCAGCGCATCGAAAACGCCGCGCCCGATCGCTCCGCCGAGCTGATCCTGTACTGCCAGTCGGGCAACCGCTCCGCCTACGCCGCACGCACGCTGCAAGAGGATCTCGGCTACGAGCACGTGCGCTCGATGACCGGCGGCATCACGCTGTGGAAGGACCGCGGCTATGAGGTCGAGGTGCCGCGCGCGCTCAACCCCGAACAGCGCGAGCGCTACTCGCGCCACCTGCTGATCCCCGAGATCGGCACCGAGGGCCAGCAGAAGCTGCTCGACGCGAAGGTGCTGCTGCTCGGCGCCGGCGGCCTCGGCTCGCCGACCGCGCTGTACCTCGCTGCGGCCGGCGTCGGCACGCTGGGGATCGTCGACGACGACGTCGTCGACCTCTCCAACCTGCAGCGCCAGGTGATCCACGACACCGACCGCATCGGCGTTCCCAAGGTCGAGTCCGCCGAGCAGTCGATCCACGCGCTCAACCCCGACGTCAAGGTCGTCAAGTACGAGACACGCATCGACGCGTCGAACATCATGGAGATCATCGACGGCTACGACGTAATCGTCGACGGCGTCGACAACTTCCCCACGCGCTACCTGCTCAACGATGCCACCGTGCGCCTGCGCATCCCCGTCGTCTCGGCGTCGATTCTCGGCTTCGATGGCCAGCTGTCGGTGTTCAAGCCCTACGACGGCCCCTGCTACCGCTGCCTGTTCCGCGAGCCGCCGCCGGCCGAGCTCGCGCCGTCCTGCGGCGCCAACGGCGTGCTCGGCGTGCTCCCCGGCACGATGGGCCTGCTGCAGGCGACCGAGGTCGTCAAGCTGATCCTCGGCATCGGCGATCCCGCGATCGGGCGCCTGCTGCTGTACGACGCGCTCGGCGCGACGCTCACCGAGGTCAAAGTCCACCGCGACCCCGAGTGCCCGATCTGCTCGCGCGACCCCGACGACATCGCCGACGAGGAGATGGGCGTGTTCCCGGATTACGAGGCATTCTGCGCAGCGGCCGGCTAGCGGCGCGGTGGCGCGGCGCCGGGCGGCGTCCTCGATCGCTCATGTGCAAAAGCACACTTCGCTCACTGCGTCCTTGCCCGGCTTGGCCACCGAGCCGCTAGGATGCGCCCGTCCCTACCAATCATTTTCTGACTATGGCCACGATCAAGATCCCACCAGTTCTGCGCGCGTCGGTTGGCGGCGAGAAGCAGGTCGGCGCCTCCGGCGAGAACGTCGGCGCCGTGCTGCGTGATCTCGCCAGCAACCATCCCGCCACCCAGGACCAGCTGTTCTCCGCCGACGGCGAGCTGAACCGCTACGTCAACGTCTACCTCAACGACGAGGACGTGCGCGTGCTCGACGGGCTCGACACGGCGGTCGGCGAGGCCGACACGCTCGTGATCCTGCCGGCGATGGCCGGCGGGTGTCTTTAGACCCAGCTGGCGGCCGTAGGACGCGCGCCTGGGGCTTCCGCCGCAGCTGCACCTAGTCTTGGTGTCCAGCTTGGGCTGACAGCCTAAGCCTCCATCGCGTTACTAACGATTGGGTCGCTGGTTTGTTGAGTGCATCTCGTATCAGCCACGCACGAGTCGGCTTGGCCGCGAGCATCTTCGCGCTGGCGCTCGTCGGTGTCGGCGTCGCGCCGGTGTCCGCGCTGGCGTCAGCGCACGGCCCGCGGTATTCGCTGAAGATCGAAGAGGGCGTCACCACGCTGCCTCAGTACGAACACCCCGACTCGGTCAGCGTCGGGATCGAAAGCTCGAAAGCGGAAGTCGTCTTGGAGGTCATCCACGGAGGACTCGTCGCTGGGGAAGACACGGGCCAGAACGGGCATGGCGCATGGGTCTCGCCGGGGCCGCAGGTGGGCGACGAAGTGATCTTCGAATCCCCCCGTGGAACGTCGATCGCGAGGTTCACATACGACGGGCTGCCGAGCATCGATCCGACTGTCTGCGCGGGCTCAACGAACTTCTCCGGCCAGAACAGCTCTGGCGAGGTCGTCGAAGGCTATTACGTGAGGAAGGTGCTCGAAACTCCTTACCACCAGTCGACGCAGCCGATCCAGAAGGCTTTTGGCGAAGCCCAGGTCAAAAGCCTGTCCGGCACCACGTTCGGTGGGAACTTCCTCACACCGCTCGAACTCGGCGAGGACGTGGGGGCGATCGAGTCCCTCAAAACGGCGCTGGCCGGCGAAGCCACCTACACCTACGTGAGCGAAACCGAGCGCCCGGTCGGGACGTGTCCGCCGGTGGCCCCGCCTCCGCCGCCACCACCACCTCCGCCACTGGGGGGCTCGCTGCTTGCCTTCCGGCACGCCACGATCTTGTCGTTCTTGAAATTCGGTTGGCACGACTCCGTCACGATCAACCAGCCCGGCACCGTCTCTCAGGACCTCTACCTGGAGGGTGGCACGCTGCCGGCATTTGCAGCGAGCAGCAGCCATCACCACAAGAAGCCACCGCCGGCGCTGCTCGTCGCGCGCGGTGCGGAGGTCGCGAGCAGCGCCGGTCCTGCCACGGTGCTGCTGAAGCTAACCGCGAAGGGACGGCTCAAGCTGAAGGCGGCCAAGACCATCAAGCTCGTGCTGATGACTACGCTGCGCACCAGCTCGGGCGCGAAGGTCAACCTCGCGCGTCGCACCGTCTCGCTCCGTCGCTAGGGCGCCGCAGATCGTCGGACAGACCCTTGGAGTCCTGCTGTCCGCACTCGTGTGGTTGCAGCCGACGCCGGTCCTGCCGGTGCCTCCGCGGCTCGGCCCTGAAGGGCCACCGCGCCCGTACGGCGTGGAACCTCAGGTAGGGAACGCTGCTCCGCCTACGAGCCGGCGTCTGGCGAGCGCCCAGAACCGGGCGCTGCTCCACGGGCCGTTCCCGGCGGCTGGGCTCACGCGCGGCGTCTCCGAAGGGGTCCTGTCATTGGACGAATACGCGAACGTGCGCGCGCTCACGATGGCACGCATCCGCGAAGCGGGCGCGACCGTCGTGCGCATCCCGATCGACTGGCGCGCCACCGTTGCCGAAGACCCGCCGCCCGGCTTTGAAGCGGCCAATCCCGCCAGCCCCGAGTATCGCTTCGCGCCGATCGACGCCGCCGTCATCAGTGCTGTATCCGCCGGTCTGACGCCGCTGCTCGTCGTCTCCCACGCGCCGGCGTTCGCCGAAGCCAGCCCACGCTGGCCGTACGCCTTCGCCGGTAGCTGGGACCCCAGCCCGAGCGCTCTGGGAGAATTTGCAGCCGCGATCGCGCGCCGTTACGACGGGTCCTACCCCAACCCGCAGGCCCCAGACAACGCGCTACCTCGTGTGCAGTTGTTCCAAGCCTGGAACGAGCCCAACCTGCCGCGCTATCTCGAGCCGCAGTGGCTCGACGAGAACGGGCGCTGGAGCGCGTTCTCGCCGCTGCTCTACAGGCAGTTGCTCAACGGCTTCTACGACGGCGTCAAGTCCGTGCTGGCGAGCGACGTCGTGGTCGCCGCCGGCGTCGCGCCCAACGGCGATCCCGAAGGCGTCGGGCGCATGCAGCCGGTGCACTTCCTGCGCGAACTGCTGTGCCTCGGCCGCGACGGCAACGCCAGCGAGCGACAGGCGCGCGCGAACTGCCCCGAACCTGCGCACTTCGACGTGCTCGCCTTCCATCCGCTGTCCGTCGGAAATCCCGATCAGGTGGCGGTCTCCTCGCTCGACGTGTCGATCGCCGACGCCGCCAAGATCACCGGCCTGTTGCGGCGCGCCGAACGTCTGGGCACCGCGCTGCCCGCTGCCAGCAAGCCGGTGTGGGTGACAGAGATCAACTGGGAAAGCGCGCCGCAATCCCCGCAAGGAGCCCCCGCCGCCGTGCAGGCGGCGTGGGTTTCGCGCGCTCTGCACCGGCTGTGGATCGCCGGCGTAAGCCTCGTCGCGTGGCAGTTCCTGGTCGACCCCTACCCAGACGTGCGTGCCGAGACGCCGACTGGGGGAGATGTCGAATACCCCCGGCCCGCCGGCCTCTACAGCGCCGGCGCCGGCGGCAACACCGAACTCGCGCAGCCCAAGCCGTTCCTGCGTGGCTACAGCTTCCCGTTCGATCCGCTGCGCGTGGATGCCAGGCACGTGCGCGTGTGGGCGTTGCTGACGCGTGCGCGCCAGCCGGTGCTGCTGCAGCGTGAGTCACGCCGCGGCGGGGCGTGGCGGACGATCGCGCGCCTGCACGCCAACGGCGCCGGCGTGCTCAACGTGCTGCTCGGGCTGCGCGGGGCCTTGGATCTGCGCCTGGACAGCGGGTCGCAGGTCTCGGCGGTTGCGGCGGTACCTGTTGGTAGGAGTCGCTTGTGAAGGCTGCGCGCAGGGTCGCGCATGGTTGCAACAGGCAAACGCGGCTATCCCACATTCGATATACTTATCTATATCAACAGTCCCGGTGCACTGATCCGACGGCATCGTGAGCGGCTTGGCCTGAGCCAGCGCGCGCTCGCGCTTCGCGCGGGCACGACGCAGGCGGCTGTCAGTCGCATCGAGCAAGGGTTGACGGCGCCGAACTGGGGCACGGTACGCGCGCTGATGCTGGCCATGGGTCTTGAGCCGGATCTGCAGGCACGGCGGCTACGCGGACGGTGGGACCCGGTTCACCTGGCGGCGTCGGGCCGGCGCACTCCCGCTGAGCGGCTCGCGCTTGCCATCTCCGCCAACCTCCTGGCCGGCCGTATGCGCCAGGCTGGAAAACAGGCGCGACGTGGCTCGTGATACGCCACTCGACGCCGGAGCCATCCTCGAGTCGCTCGGCAGGTACGGCGTCGATTATGTGATCGTCGGTGGGCTGGCTGTCCAGACTCACGGGCACGTCCGGACGACGGCCGACATCGACGTCTACCCGAGCCCCGATCCAGCGAATCTGGCACGGTTGGCCGATGCCCTCAACGGGCTCGATGCCCAGATCCTCAACCCCGGAAGCGAGGGCCTGCGGATCGATGCGAGGACCTTGACGCGCGCTGTTCTATGGCAATTCGCCACCAGGCATGGAGCGATCGATGTGCTGTTCGAGGCGCCAGGTGCGCCGCCGTATGACGAGCTTCGTGCACGTGCTCTGGAGATCACGCTTGGTGAGCTCGAGCTGGCGGTCGTCGGCCGTGACGATCTGATCAACATGAAGCGTGCGAGTGCCCGTCCGGTTGACCTCGAAGATGTGGCGGCGCTCACTGAGATCGAGGCCGACGAATCGAGCGAGGCATGAGCCGGAGGACCTTCGCTATCGATGCCGGCAAGACGTTCCTCGGCGCGTTCGTTGCGTTCCTCGCCTTTGCTACCGCCTTCGAAGGTGGGCTTTCGCTCGCCGGGCTCGCCTCAGCGATCGGCAGGGCGCTCCTGGTCGCGATCTGCACGAGCTTCATCGTCCGACGCCGCGCCGGCGGGCGTTCCATCACCGCCGCCACATGGGCGCTGGCGGTCGTCGTAGTTGCGGCGTTTGCGATCGGACAGCTGGTCTAGACGCCTACCGCGTCACTGCCCTCAGCCACCACGTTCGCCGCGCCCATGCCCGCCGCCGGCACATGGCTCATCGCATGCTCCGCCAGCGCCGTGATCGTCAGCGACGGGTTGACGCCCACATTGGCCGGCACCGCGGAGCCGTCGCACACGAGCAGGTTCTCGTAGCCGAAGACGCGCTGGTGCGCATCGACGACGCCGCGCTCGGGGTCGGGCGCGATCACCGCGCCGCCGAGGATGTGCGCGGTGGTGGGGATGTTGAACAGCGCCTCGGTGACGGAGCTTTGGGCGATGCCGCCGGTGCGCTTGGCGAACCATTCGGCGGCCTTGTTGGCGACCGGGATGAACGTCGGCATCGGCCGCTCGGGGTCCTGTTCGGTCTTCAGCCAGAACGTGCCGAACGGGCCTTTTTGGGGCCGCAGCGCGATCGCGTTGTCGAGCGTCTGCATGACGAGGATGATGATCGTGCGCCGCGACCAGTGTTTCGGGAACATCACCTGCGCGAGGCGCTTGGGGTGCAGCGCGATCTGCGCCAGCAGCTTCAGGGGGCGGGTCGCGCGCGTGCCGTCGCCGACGAGCAGCGTGTTCAGGCGGTGCATCGAGTCGCCGTCGTCGCCGTAGGTGACGGTCTCGATGTGCGTGTGCGGGTCGGGGTAGATCGAGGAGGTGATCGCGACGCGTTTGATCAGGTCCTCGGGGTAGTCCTCGGGGACGGTGACCGCGAGGATCGACTCGGAGTTCGTGCGCACCAGCTCGCCGAGACGCGAAGAGATGCGCGGCAGCGAGCCTTTCGTGCGGCACAGCTGCAGCAGCCTGTTGGTGCCCAGCGGCCCTGCTGAGACGACCACGCCGCGCGCGCGCTGAACGCGGCGCTCCTTGCGCAGCCACGCCCCCGAGCGCACGCTTTCAACCTCGTAGCCGTCGCTGCCGTCGCCGGCGCCGAGCGGGCGGATGTCGATGACGGTGCGCTCTGGCATCACGCGCGCGCCGTGCTTCTCGGCGAAGTACAGGTAGTTCTTGACGAGCGTGTTCTTGGCGCCGTGCGGGCAGCCGACCATGCAGCGCCCGCACAGCTGGCAGCCGGTGCGGTCGGGACCCTCGCCGTCGAAGAACGGGTCGGGTACGGTCACGCCCGCCTTGCCCTCCTCGCCGAAGTAGATGCCGACGGGTGTGCGTTGGTAGGTGTCGCCGACTCCCAGCTCTTCACCCAGCTCGCGCAGCAGCTGGTCGGCGGGGTCCTCGTGCGGGTTTTCGACCACGCCAAGCATCCGTTGGGCTTCGGCGTAGTGGGGCGCGAGCGCGCTGTCCCAGTCGGTCATCTCCGCCCACTGGCGGTCTTCGAAGAAGGCCTTGGGCGGCACGTACAGCGTGTTCGCGTAGCCAAGGCTGCCGCCGCCGACGCCGCAGCCGGAGACGACCGAGACGTCCTTGAAGGTCGTCAGCCGGAAGATCCCCTTCATGCCGAGCCGCGGGTTCCAGAAGTAGCGCTTCAGGTCGGACGTCGCCCGCGCGAACTCGTGGTCGGCGAAGCGCCGTCCGCACTCCAGCACGCCCACCGAGTAGCCCTTCTCCGACAGGCGCAGCGCCGAGACGCTGCCGCCGAAGCCCGAGCCGACGACCAGCCAGTCGAAGTCGAAGCTATCGTGGACGGTTGCCATCGCCCGTGGATATTAGTCCTAAGCTGGCCGCGCAGCCAGCAACACGCGTGATGCCTGGCACGAGCGTGCCGCAAATGTCAAAGCCACGGTCCTACTCCACGATTCCAACCCAAGGGCTGTGGCAGAGCACATCAACGGAGGGAGCTAGATGGAAGCGAGTCTCAGCAGCCGTCACCGTGACACGGTCGAGAAGATCTTCAGCCAGCCGCCGAGCCTGAACGTCGAGTGGCGCGAGGTCGTGTCGCTGCTGGAGGCGGTTGGCGACGTGACCCACGAGCACAACGGCAAGCTCAAGGTCTCGCTCGGCCCTGAGACCGAGGTGCTGCCTGCGCCTCACGGCAAGGACGTGGACGTGCAGATCCTGGTGGACCTGCGGCGAATGCTCGAGCAGGCCGGGTTCGCGCCGGACGGTCCCGCGGCCATTTCCGACCAGCGCGAGCGCGATCACGGCGACGGGCAGTGGGGCGAGCCCGCATAGCGGTTCGCGGGCGGGCGTAGCGCGCCCGACTGTCGTGCCGCGCGTCGCGCACCCGACTCAGAGACGCGATCGTGAACCACCGAACAGCTCTGGTTGAGCCGATTGGCAAACCGACGCACGACCACCGCCGTACCTCGCTATATTCCGTGAAGTAATGGCGGCGGAGAGGCTGACGAACAGGCCCTGCGGGGGCCGTTATGCCGACATCGTGCAGTCGATCGGCCACACGCCGCTGGTCGAGCTGTCGCGGCTGTCGCCGAAGCCGGGCGTGCGCATCTGGGCGAAGCTCGAGTCGCACAACCCCACCGGCTCGGTCAAGGACAGGGTCGCGCGCGCGTTGATCGAGGACGCGGAGGAGAAAGGCGCGATCGGCCCAGGCCAGACGATCCTCGAACCGACGTCCGGTAACACGGGCATCTCGCTGGCGATGATCTGCTCGCGCAAGGGCTACCGGCTGAAGGTCGTGATGCCGGAGAACGTGACGCCCGAGCGTACGCAGCTGCTGCGCATGTACGGCGCCGAGATCGTGTACTCGCCCGGCGACCAGGGGTCCAACGGCGCGGTCGCAAAGGCGCTGGAGATGGCCGCTGAGGACTCCTCGTACTACATGCCCTACCAGTACGGCAACCAGGCCAACCCGGGCGCGCACTACAACGGCACGGCGCTTGAGATCCTCGAAGAGCTGGACGAGGTGACCGCGTTCGTCGCCGGCCTCGGCACCGGCGGCACGCTGATGGGCAACGGCCGGCGGCTGAAGGAGACGCTCGGCGACGCCGTCAAGATCGTCGCCGCCGAGCCGATGCAGGGCGAGCCCGTGCAGGGTCTGCGCTCGCTCGACGACGGCTTCATCCCGCCGATCATCGACATCTCGCTGCTGGACCGCAAGATCTTCGTGACCAACCGCGACGCGATCCTGTGGACGCGCAAGCTGCTCGACCAGGAGGGCGTGTTCGCGGGCGTCTCCAGCGGCGCGATCGCGAGCATCGCAGTGCGCATCGCCGGCGAGCTCGACGAGGGCAACGTCGTATTCGTCGTCGCCGACGACGGTTGGAAGTACCTCTCGAGCGGCATCTACACGCTGCCGGTCGACGAGATCGAGAACCTCGAGTCGACCGTCTGGTGGTAGGCGCGCGCGTGGCCGTACGCGGCGGTTCCAGGACGGCATGAGGATCTCTCGCGAGCTGCTCGACGAGGTCGTCGCGCACGCGCTGGAGGATCCCGGCAACGAGGTCTGCGGCGTGCTCGCGGTCATCGAGCCCGAGCCCGAGCGCGGCGCCGAGCTAGGGGTGGACGCGGCGCAGGCAGGCGACGGGCATGCGCCGGACGGCGATGGGCAGGCGCAGGCCGTGCGCGTGCTGCGCGCCGTCAACGTGCACGCCAGCCCGCTGAAGTTCGAGATCGACCCGAAGGAGCTGCTGCGGCTCTACCAGGAGATCGAGGACGATGGCCACGCGCTCGGCGTGATCTACCACTCGCACGTGCGCAGCAAGCCCTATCCGTCGCAGACGGACATCAACTTTGCCGCCAACTGGCCGGGAGTCGAGTGGCTGATCGTCGGCCTCGCCGCGGACGCGGAGCCGGAGGTGCGCTCGTACCTGATCGACGACGGTGAGGTTCGGGAGGTCGCGCTGGAGGTGGGCTGATGGATGCGCAGGACACAGTCGTCTGTCCGACGTGTGGGCGCGCGCACCCGCCCAGCGAGCGTTTCTGCGAGCGATGCGGAATGCCGCTGGTGCATCCCACCGAGTCAGAGCACGAGGCCAGCGAGCGTCAGCGCCGCGCGCGCAAGATCAAGCCGCAGTACGCCGAGGGGCCGCTGGTGAAGGTCGCCAACGCCAAGAATCAGCCCGAGGCCGAGTTCATCGCAGGCCTCCTCCTCGAGGAGGGCATCCCGAGCCTGCTGCGCAACTCAATCGGCGGCTACTCGCCGATGATCGGCCCCCGCGAGATCCTCGTCCCCGAGTCAGGCGCGCAGGCCGCCCGCGAAGCGTTGAAGTGGGAGCGTCCGACCACGGACGGCCGATAGTCAAGCGAGGGAAGGACGCAGGAAGCGTGGTGTGCTTTGCACACGAGCGACCGAGGACGCCCCCTCGCGCCGGCTAGCGGCCGTCCCCGTCTAGACGAGGACTGGCTGTCCGGCGGCTTCGCTCGTAATTGAGCGAATCTCCTCGGACGCGCGCTCGAACTCCGCGTCGGATAGCACGGGTGTGCCCTCGAACGGCAGTTCGCGCGCCAGTTCGATCCAGGGGCTGATGCCGGTGTACTCGTCCTTGACTTTGACGGTCACCGGACGCGGGATGCGGTAGGTGCGCAGCAGCAGCACGTGCAGCGGCTGGCGCCCGCGCCAGCCGAGACGCTTTTCGGCGTAGTCGGGCGTCCACACGTAGAACGGCGACAGCGCGTCGACGCAGCGCGGGTCGACGATCGTGAAGTGGTCGGTGACTTCGGCCCACGCGCGGATGCGCACGCGGTCGGGCTGCTGCAGGGGCGCGCCCGACACGAACGAGTGCAGCGGCGGCTCGCCGTCGCTCCACACGCCCTCCTCGAGCGCGCGGCGCAGCTCCGGCTGGTGGGACTCGCGAACGAGGTCGCCGGGCTGGTGGTCGAACGTGGGGTACAGGAAGAAGCGTTCGTGCGGGAGCTTGAACGGCTTGCCGTCGGGCGGCAGTACGCCCTTGCGTAGTGTCAGGAGCTGCTCGCCTTCCGCCAACGCGCGGACGGTGACAGCCCATTCTTTGAAAGCAATTGGCATGAGGGAGTGATGCGAACGAGATGAGAGGGAAACGTCTGGTCTTAACTTCAAGCGCTTGCTCCGAAGGAACGCGACGCTGTGCCATTAAAGATACGAAACCTGGGCGGAAATCCCAAATCGCCTGCAAATAGCGGGTTTTTTCTGGCCATGTGGCCAAAATCGTGTTTCTAGGAAGCCCCGCGAGTCGCGCTCCAGCGGGCGCTTCGACGTGCCGGCCGGGTCGCTCAAAGTCGTCGTCCGGCGAACCCCTCTGCAGCCTCGATCAGCGCCGCGTAATCTTCGTCGGCGTGCCCTCTTGCGACGGTCGCCGCGAGCATGTCGTGGGCGTGGCCCGCGGTGGGGAACGGCACGCCGGCGGTCTCGGCCTCCTGTAGGCACAGGCGCACGTCCTTGAGCATGTGCGCGGTCTTGAACAGCGGCGTGTAGTCGTGCGCGCGCATCGGCCCCGACTTGAGCGTCAGCTGCATCGACGCGCCCGAGCCCGCGGAGGTGACCTGCACGAGCGCGTCGAGGTCGACGCCGGTGGCCTGCGCCAGCAACAGCGCCTCCGCGACCGCCGCCGCGTTGGCGGCGCCGAGCGAGTTGTTGATCAGCTTCAGCATCTGGCCCTGGCCGAGCGCGCCGACGTGCACGATCAGCTCGCCCATCGGCTCGAACAGCGGCCGCGCTCGCGCATAGTCCTGCGTCTCGCCGCCAACCATGATCGTCAGCGTGCCGTCCTCGGCGCGCGGCGAGGAGCCGGTGACGGGCGCGTCGAGCATCGCCACGCCGCGCTCCTGTAGGGCAGCTGCGATGCGGCGCGCGTCGACCGGCCCGATCGTCGACATGTCAACGCACAACAGCCCCTCGCGCGCGGCCGCGATCACGCCGTACTCGCCCAGCAACACAGAGGCGACCTGCTCGCCGTCGACGACCATGCTGACGACGATGTCGCTGTACGCGGCCACCTCCGCGGGCGTCGCGAACGCGGTGGCGCCGTGCTCTGAGGCCCAACGCTCGGCCTTGCCCGGCGTGTGCGTCCACACCGACAGCTCGAAGCCCGCGCGTGCGAGGTTGGCGGCCATGCGCGAGCCCATGATCCCCAGCCCGAGGAAGCCGACACGCTCACTGTTTTGCTTCTCGGACATCGCCAAAGCCTCCTCCGCCGGGGGTCTCGATGCGCAACCGCTGGCCCGGTTGCAGCGTGCCGGTGATCTTAGATCGCAGCGGGCGCCCGTCCAGCAGGTCCCGTCCGCACGCGCCCGGCTCGCCGCCGTCGGCTCCGCGCGGCGGATGACGCCGGCGCTCAGCGATCAGCGAGAACGTCATCTCGCTCAGCGCTTCCAGCTCGCGCACCACGCCGTCGCCGCCGCGATGGCGCCCCGCGCCGCCCGAGCCGCGCCGCAACGCGTACTCGATCACGCGCAGCGGGAACTCCCGCTCGAGCGCCTCGATCGGCGTGTTCAGCGTGTTGCTCATCGCCACGTGCACGCCGCTCGGGCCGTCCGCGTCCGCGCACGCACCCTGTCCGCCGCCGAGCGTCTCGTAGTAGGAGAAACCGGCGGCCCGCGGCGGCTGCTCGCCGTCGCCAGGCGTCGATCCCGGGGCGGGCGCCGAGTCCGGGGCGGGCGCCGAGCATCCCGTGCGGCCGAGCGTGAGGTTGTTCATCGTGCCCTGCCCGAGCGCGCGCCCGAACGCCGCCAGCACCAGGTCCGCGACGCGCGAGGACGTCTCGACGTTGCCCGCCGCGACCGCCGCGCCGGGGCGCGCGTTGAGCACGCTGCCCTGCGGTGCGCGCACCTCGATCGGACGGTACGCGCCGGCCGTCGGCGGGATGTCGGGATCGGTCAGCACGCGCACCGCGAACAAGCACGCCGAGCGCGTCACCGCCAGCGGGCAGTTGAGGTTGCCTTCGTGCTGCGCCGCGCTGCCGGAGAAGTCCAGCAGCAGGCGCTCGCCCTGCACGCTCGCGCGCAAGCACAGCCGCAGGTCGCCCTCCGGCGCTTCCAGCACGTCCTCCGCGCCACGCTCGCCGTCCGCCAGCGCCGCCAGGCACGCGCGCGTGCGCCGCTCGGAGTAGTCGAGCACCGCGTCCGTCGCCGCGCGCAGCCGCTCCACGCCCACGCGCGCCGCCAGCTCGCGCAGGCGCCGCGCGCCCGTGCGGTTGGCCGCCAGCTGCGCGCGCAGGTCCGCGCGGCGCTCGCGCGGCTGGCGCATGCGCGCCGCCAGCTGCTCCAGCGTGCGCTCGTCGAGCACCTGTGGCGCGATCACCACGCCCTCTTCGTCGAGGCGGCGGCTGTCCGCGGGCATCGAGCCCGGCACCAGCGCGCCCACGTCCGCGTGGTGGGCGCGGTTGGCGGCGAAGCCGATCAGCGTGTCGCCGACGGGTGCGAACACGGGGGTGATCACGGTGATGTCCGGCAGGTGCGTGCCGCCGGCGAACGGGTCGTTGAGGATCCACGACACGCCCGGGGCGTGCTGCTCGCCGAGCACCGCGGCGACCGCCGCCGGCATCGCGCCGAGGTGCACGGGAATGTGCTCCGCCTGCATCACCATCTGCCCGTCCGCGTCGAACAGCGCCGTGGACGCGTCGCGGCGCTCCTTGATGTTCGACGAGTGCGCCGCGCGGATCAGCACCACGCCCATCTCCTCGCAGGCGGCGCGCAGCGCGCCCGTCACGACCTGCAGCTCGATCGGGTCGAGCGGGCTCATCTCGCGGTTCGGGCCCGACTGGTCGCGCGCGGTCATCGCGGAGCACCGTCCTCGCGGCTTTGGTCGCGCATGACGATCGTGCCGTGCTCGTCGACCTCGCCGTGCCATCCCGGCGGCACCAGCAGCGTGGCCTCCGGCAGCGCGCACAGCGCCGGCCCCGCCACGCGCGTGCCGGGCGCCAGCTCGCCGCGCAGCACGCTCGCCGCAAGCGACTCGCCGTCCGCGAACACGATCGCGCGCTGCTCGCGTAGGGGGGCGCGCGTGTTCAGGCCGAGCCGCGGGCGCAGTGCCGGCGCGGGTCCCCACACCGACGCACGCATGTTCACCAGCTCGACCTCCGCGTGCTCGTCGCTGTAGCCGTAGCGCTGCTCGTGCGCGAGCGCGAACGCTGCGCGCAGGCCGCCTGCGTCGAGCGGCGCTGGCCGCGCGCCGTGGCCTGGCGCCGCGCTCGCGGTGAACGTGGCGCCGGTCGCATCGACGGCCGGTTCCTCCGCGACGGGCAGCTCGAACGACTGGCCGCGGTAGCGCAACTCGTGGCGCACGCGCACGCGCACGGGCGGGGTGGAGAGCGCGGCGCTCGCCTGCGCGACGAGCGCGTCGCGTTCGCGTGTCAGGCGCGCGTCCGACAGCGCGGCACCGGTGAGCATGACCGTGCGTGCGGCGTCGCGTCGCGGCGCGGCGGCGGCGAGGCCGAGCGCGCACAGCACGCCGGAAGCGCGTGGGCACAGCACGCGCGCGATGCCCAGCTCGCGCGCGAGCGCCGCCGCGTGCAGCGGGCCGGCGCCGCCGAACGGCATCAGCGCGAAGCCGCGTGGGTCGATGCCGCGCTCGACGCTCATCACGCGCAGCGCGCCCAGCATCTGCGCCTCGGCGACGCGCACGATCCCCAGCGCGCACGCGATCGGCTCCAGCTCCAGCTCGCCTGCGAGGCGCGTGATCGCGCGCTCGGCGGCGGCCCTGTCCAGCGAAACGCCGCCCGCCAGCGGCGCATCCTCGAGCAGCCGTCCGAGCAGCAGGTTGGCGTCGGTGACGGTCGGCTCGTGCCCGCCGCGCCCATAACACGCGGGCCCCGGCTGCGCGCCCGCGGACGCCGGCCCCACGCGCAGGGCGCCGCCGGCATCGCGCCACGCGATCGAGCCGCCGCCGGCGCCGACGGTGTTGATGTCGAGCGCGGGCAGCGCCAGCGGCCGGCCGACGAGCGTGCGCTCGGCGGTCTCGGCGACGTGCGACTCCTCGATCACGCACACGTCGCACGAGGTGCCGCCCATGTCGAAGCACAGCACGTCGCGCACGCCCGCCAGCTCAGCCAGCGCGAGCGCGCCGCCGACGCCGCCGGCGGGCCCCGACAGCACCGTCAGCGCCGCGTGCGCGCTCGCGTGCTCGGTGTCGGTGAGGCCGCCCGAGGACTGCATGATCTGCGGCTCGCACAGGCCGAGCTGACGCGCATCGCTTGCGAGCGCGCGCAGATAGGAGGCAAGCAGGGGGGAGAGCGCGGCGTCGAGCACCGTCGTGGCGGTGCGCTCGTACTCACGGAACGTGCCCACCAGCTCATATGACAGCGACACGTGCACGTCCGGCATCAGCTCCGCGAGCAGCTCGCCGAGCAGGCGCTCGTGCGACGGGTCGGCGTAGGAGTGAAGCAGCGCGACCGCCACCGCCTGCGGCTCGCTACGCGCCAGCTCCACCACCAGCTCCCGCGCCAGCGCCGGGTCGAGCGTGCGCAGCGGGCCGTCAGGCCCCATGCGCTCGGGCACCGCAAAGCGCAGCTCCGCAGGCACCAGCGGCGCCGGCGCCGCGCGGCACAGCTCATACAGGTGCGGGCGGTTCTGGCGCGCCAGCTCGATCACGTCGGTGAAGCCGGCGGTGGCGAGCAGCGCGGTGCGCGCGCCGCGGCCCTCCAGCAGCGCGTTGGTGGCGACGGTCATGCCGTGCGCGAAGCGCTCCACGTCGGCTGCTTGCGCGCCAGCCCGTGCCAGCACCGCGCGCACCGCGTCGAGCACCGCGCGCGCCTCTTCGGAGGGCGTAGAGGGGACCTTCGCGGTGTGGATCGTCGCACGGTCGTCGAGCAGCACCGCGTCGGTGAAGGTGCCGCCGACGTCCACGCCGAGGAGCATGGACGGGAGCCTACGCGGCGGCGAGAGCCGCGCGCCGCCGGCGCGAGCTGTGTGCGGTTGGTGTCAGTGCGCTAGGCGGCGGCCAGCTCGCGGTTCGCGGCGTCCGCCAGCTCGCGGTTCTCGGTGTCGGCGAGATGCTGGTGCGACGGGCAGTAGCCGTTGTGCGGCAGCGGCGTGCGCTGACAGGCGGAGCCCTTGCGGGTGGTGGCGCGGCACTGCGGTGGCGCGCCGCTGACCGCCGTGTAGCCCTCGTGCGGGTGTTCGGCGAGGAACAGCTGCGCGTAGCCGACGTAGCGGCTGACGACGTGGTGCACGTGGCTCTGCGCGGACATCGGGAAGAAGCTGCGGATGTCGAGGAACAACGTGCGCGCGGGCCGCGCGAAATAGTGGCGGTCGGTGGCCATGCGTGTGATCACCTGCTCGCATGCGCGCAGCACGGCGATGTGGTTGGCGGCTGCGGGCACGCCGGGGGAAGGGGCCTGTATCTGGGGAGCAAGCTCCCTGTAGATCGCCCTGCTGAACTGGTACATGGTGTTTTCGCCCTCGCCCTCTTTCGCTCTCGATCTGGTTGTCAGAGAGCACACCCGCTGTTCCTCCAGACTCCGACTGCCGGCGGAACTTCCCATGCAATGAACACATTTGCAGACGCAATGGAGCGCGAGATAAAAATCCAGGCGCAGTTCTTTATGTAGAGGTGAAGTCGCGGCGGAGCCGGCTCAGCGCCACGACTGCCAGGCGATGGCTTCTTCGCCGTCCACGATCGCGTGGTGAAAGTCCAGCTCGGGATCGCGCTCGGGATGGTCCGCGCGCAGGTGTGCGCCGCGGCTCTCGGTGCGCGCGAGCGCGCACCGCGCGATCAGCCGCGCGAGCGGGTGCGGGTCGGCGAGCAGGCGCTCGAGGCCCTCGGGCGTGCGCACGACGCCCGCGTCGCGCCACAGCGCCGCGCGCGTGTCGGGCCCGGCGAGCGCCGGTGCTGGCAGCACGCGCAGCCGCTCCAGCTCTTCCACGTCGGGCGCGGAGCGTGTCTGTGCGGGCTGGGAGAGCGCGTCGGCGACGGCGCGGCGCGCGAACACGAAGCACTCGCTCAGCGAGTTGGACGCGAGCCGGTTGGCGCCGTGCAGGCCGGTGCACGAGGACTCCCCGACCGCGTACAGGCCGGGCAACGTCGAGCGCGCGTGCTCGTCGGTGACGATGCCGCCCATCATGTAGTGCGCGGCCGGCGCCACCGGGATCAGCTCACGTGTCGGATCGAGCCCTGCCTCGCGCAGCGAGGCGACGACGTTGGGGAAGTGCGCCGGGTCGATCGCGCGCATGTCGAGGCCGACGGAACGCTGCCCCGACTGCTCCAACAGCCGCTGGATCGCGCGCGAGACCTCGTCGCGGGGCGCCAGCTCGTCCACGAAGCGCTCGCCGTCAGCGCCGTGCAGCGTGGCGCCCTCGCCGCGGATCGCCTCGGTCACGAGGAAGCCTTCGCGCCCCGCGAGCCCGAGCACGGCCGTCGGGTGGAACTGCAGCAACTCCAGGTCCGCGAGCGCCGCGCCGGCGGCGTGCGCGAGCAACAGCCCGATGCCCTGCGAACCGGGCGGGTTGGTCGTGCGCGCCCACAGCGCCGCGGCGCCTCCGGTGGCGATCACGACCGCGC
Organism: uncultured Solirubrobacteraceae bacterium; assembly: GCA_963716535.1. GTDB lineage: Bacteria > Actinomycetota > Thermoleophilia > Solirubrobacterales > Solirubrobacteraceae > Palsa-744. The sequence continues at coordinate 205,098 of OY970317.1, forward strand.
GCGCGCTGATCACGCGGCCGTCGTCGCACACGACGCCGCGACAGTGCCGCTGCGCGGAGTCCGTGTCGGTCCACAGCGCCTGTGCGCGCGCGCCCTCGAACACCTCGATGCGCGGCTCCTCCGCCGCCAGCGCCGAGAGCTGGCGCACGACGCGGCGTCCGGTGGCGCTGCCGCCGGCGTGCACCACACGTCTGACCGAGTGGCCACCCTCCAGGCCGAGCGCCAGCTGCCCAAAGCGATCGGCATCGAAGCGCACGCCCAGCGCCTGCAGGTCGCGCACACACGCTGGTGCCTCATGCACGAGGATCTCGGCGGCCGAACGGCGCACCAAGTCGCGGCCGGCGCGCTCGGTGTCCTGCAGGTGCAGCTCGAAGCTGTCGTCCGCCGCGAGTGCAGCGGCGAGGCCGCCCTGGGCCCAGTAGCTCGCCGTCTGCGCCAGCGGCGTCGCCGAGATCAGCACCACGCTTGCGTGCTCGCGCGCGGCGCACAACGCGGCGTACAGACCGGCGGCGCCGGCGCCGATCACGGCGATGTCGGCCTCGCGGATAGCTGCCGCGCCGCGGCTCGTCACCGCGTGCCCGCGGAGGGCAGCAGTTTCCCGACACCGAGTTTGCGCAGGCGTTCTCTGACTTTTTTGGTGAGCCCGCTTTCGACCTGTGTTCCGAGTTTCGTGGTCGCGGCTGTGCTCGGCACGGTCGTGGCGCGCGTGCCGCTCGACCCGCTCGTGCTGGTTTTGGTGCCGGGCGTCGTCGTCGTCGCTCTAGTCGTCGCGGTCTTCACGCCGGGCGTGCTCGCCGCGGTCGTGCCCGTAGCGGTGCTCGGTGTCAGCGCCGACGCCGACGCCGACGCCGCGGTCGTGACGGTCCTCGTGATCGCGGGCGCGGCGTTGCCGGAGCCACCCGCGAGCTTGACGAGCGCGGCGGCGAGCACGCCGAGCGATAGCGCCACCACAACCGCGAGCGCGGCGATCAGGCCCTTCCAGCGCGGCGAAGCCGCCAGGCGCGTGCGCGCGGCAGCGCCGCAGTGCAGGCACCACTCCTGCTCAGGGTGCAGCGGCGCGTGGCACAGCGGGCACACCTCGCTCGGCGGGGCTGGCGCGGGCATCGAAGCGGGCGACGAAGACGTGCCGGAGGTGCTCGGCGGCGCGCTCGCGACGCTCACGACTCGGGTACAGGTGGACGCAGGATCTCAGTCGGCCCGTCCTCGCTCGCGGTCTCGCCGCGCGTGGTCGGCGCGCTCGGCGGGGTTGGAGCGCGTCCAGTAGAGGGCGCCGACGGGGGTGTGGCGGGCGCTGGCGGGGCAGCCGTCGGTGATGGTGCGGCTGGCGCCGGTGTGGACGCTTGCGCGGCGCTGGCGAGGACCGCTGGCGCTGGCACGGACGTCTGCGCGGCGCCGGCGGCGGGTCCCGGCGCCGGCGGTGCGGCGGCGCCAATCGGCAGGTCGGCGTGGCGGCCCATCGACAGCCCGCAGTTGGGGCAGAAACTGTCTTCGCTGCTGTGGATCGCGGCGCAGCGCGCGCACGCGGTGATGCCGGCTTCGCGCAGCACGGTGATCGGGCGGCGCTCGCCCAGCGCCGCTTCGATCGCGCGCAGCTCGCCGTCGATCTGCCCCAGCGTGTTGAGCTTGGCGAGCACGAGCGCGTCGTTGCGCTGGCCGAAGCGATGCAGGTTGAAGACGAGCCCGCCGAGGTCGCGATAGGCAAGCTCGCGCGCCTTGCGCAGGAAGCGCGCGCGACGGCGCGCGCGCCCACGCGGCTGAAAGCCCGACGACGGGGCCGAGCCGTTGCTGCCAGCCGGCGCTGGCGTCGTTGCCGGCGCGGGCTGCGCGGACGACGGACCTGGTGCGGGCTCCGTCGGCGCGTCCGTGGGGGTCGTGCCAGATATCTGATCCACGCTCGATTCATGCTACCCGGACCGTTGCGAACTCGGACGCCCAGCCGTCGACAGCGTGGGTGCCACGCGTGCCCGGCGGCGCTGTGCGCGGCGCCGCTCAGCCGCTGCGGGCGAGCGCGACACGCCACGCCTCGGCGACGCGCACGGCCATCGCGTGCGCGGAGAAGCGCTCGGCGCTGGCGCGGCCGGCGACGCGCGACTGCGGGTCGCGCAGGTGTGGTTCGAGCGCCGCGCGCCAGCGCTCGAGCTCAAACGGCGCGCAGAGGGCGCCGGGCACCTGCTCTAGGGCGTCGGCGTGGATGCCGACGGGCGTGGCGAGCACGGGCACATCACAGGCGAGCGCCTCGAGCACCGCGAGGCCGAAGCCCTCGCGCTCGGATGGCACGAGCACGGCGTTGGCGGCGTTGACCCACAGCGGCACGCGCTCGGGCTCGACGCCGCCGAGGCTCAGCAGCTCCGCACCGCTGGCCCGTGCGAGCGCGAGTGCGCGGTCATGGCGCTTCTCAGCGCGCGCTGGGTCGGCGGGAAACAGCACCAACGGCGCGTCGGCGTCGAGACCCAGCTCCGCACGCGCCTGTTCCCGCGGCAATGGCCGGAAGCGCTCGAGATCGACGCCGCAGGGCAGCACCTGCGCGCGCCGGCGCGCCGCGCGCGAGGGCAGTTCGGCGGCGAGCGACGCGGACGCCGCGCCGAGCACGTCGATCAGCGGCAGCGCCGCGGCGGTCGCCAGGCGCGTGCGCGGGTGGCGCACGTCGGTGCCGTGGACCGTGAGCGCACGCACGCGCGCGGGAACCGCGAACGCCGGCCAGGCGGTGAGGCCGAAGTGCGCGTGCACGACGTCGAAGTGAGGCTGTGAGCCCTGGCGCGGACGCGGTTGGCTGTCGGGTGCTCGTCTGCCGAAGCGGCTGCGCAGCTCGAACGCTGCGCTTGCCAGCGCCCCAGGGCCCGGAGCGAACTCGTGCAGCGCCACCTCCAACCCCTCCAGCTCACGCAGCGCGGCGACCTGGTCGCGGACGAAGCGCCCGCGCTCGGGATGGGCCGCGTCGGGCAGCATGTTGGAGAGCACCAACGCACGCAAGATGCCCCGACCGTAGCGCTCTGGAATGATGCCGCGCGTGCACAGCGGAGCAACTGAGCGCAGCTACGGCCGTGGAGCGGACGAGCTGCGCCCGACGACGATCGAGCCGGGCTTCGTGCGTACGGCAACCGGCTCGGCGCTGATCTCGGTCGGCGAGACGCGCGTGATCTGCACGGCCTCGGTGCAGGAGAGCGTGCCGCGCTGGATGACCGGCAAGGGACGCGGCTGGGTGACGGCCGAGTACGGGATGCTGCCTGCGTCGACCGGTGAGCGCAAGCAGCGCGACGCCACGCGCGGGCGCCAGGACGGCCGCACGGTCGAGATCCAGCGCCTGATCGGGCGCGCGCTGCGGGTCGTGGTCGACTTCGAGGCGCTCGGCGAACGCACGGTGTATCTCGACTGCGACGTGCTGCAGGCCGACGGCGGCACGCGCTGCGCGTCGATCACGGGTGCGTACGTGGCGCTGTCGCTGGCATGCGCGCGGCTGCAGCGCGAGGGCCGGCTCGAGCGCTCGCCGCTCAGCGGATCGGTCGCGGCGGTCTCGTGCGGGATGATCGCGGGCGTCCCGCTGCTCGACCTCGACTATCCGGAGGACTCGACCGCGGAGGTCGATGCGAACGTCGTCATGACGGGCGCCGGCGGTCTCGTCGAGGTGCAGGCGACGGCCGAGCGCACACCGCTCTCGCGTGCGCACCTGGACGAGCTGCTCGCGCTGGCCGCGGCGGGCATCGAGCAACTGCAGGTCTTTCAGGAGCAGGCGATCGCGACTGGCGCTTGAAGCTGCTGCGCGAGTAAATCGAAAGCTGCTCGGGCTAGGACGTCAGTATCAACTCTCGCCGGGCTGCGACGGTCTGGTCTGAGGCGCTGTGGATCGCGAGCACGGTCAATCTAACGCTTAGCGCTCGCCGTACGCGTAGCAGCTGTCTTCCGGCGGCACTGAGATGGATCGTCACCGTTGCTTGCTGTCCGGCGTCGAGGCTGATCGAGGCTGAACCGACATTGATGGTCGTTGCACGGCGATGTGCCGTGCGATGCAGATTCGTCGTCAGCGTGACGCGTCCGTGGCAACTCGATCCACTGGCGCCGGAGCATGTCACCGAAGCGGAGGCCGAGCCCCGATGCGCCGTGATCTTCGCCAGGCCGAGGGTAGACGTGTTCTCGCCGGAGGTGGATGCCTGCGGCGGCCCAGGTCCGATGACGGGTGGCGAGATGACGGGTTCTAGCGGAGCGAGCACGCGCTTGACGCAGTTGGCCGTTTCTGCTGGCTTAGAGACATATTGCCCAGAGGCGGGGACCCCGATGAACGTCGTCGACAGATAGACGTTGTCAGCGAAGCCGTAAGAGCTCGCGCCCAGGCTCCCGGTGGCTCCAGCTAGGATCACCCTCGCTCTGCGGGCTCCTGCTGGTACGTTCAGCGTCGTTTCGCAGAACAGGAGGATCGGCTGTTCGGTAAGTTCGCTCCCCGCGATCGGCCCGATTTGCACGGGCGAGCCAATTGGGGTCGCCATCGCGTCAAGGAACGTGACGCTCGCTATCGAAGACCCTCCGCGTGCCTGTCCGCCGAGCCATGCGGCGAACGCAAGTTGCTGCGAGCCGGATTCGATTGAGCTAGTCAGTTCTTCGAGCGACACAGACTGTTCGATGCGAGCGTTGGGGCTTTCAGCGCCGAACAGGTAGGAGCCAAGTGATTCTGGCAAGTGGTCGTATTCGAGGTTTGGCGCTGCTGGTGCTCCGTACTTCTCGGCGCCCCAGTCGCTCCCCGTCCAGGGTGCGGTTTCGCCAAACTCCGCGCCGGCGTTGACGATCATGTTTTCCGCGTCGGACGCCGATGCGGAGCCGGCCTGCGTGAAGAACACCACAAGCGCGACGACAAGGGGAGCAAAACCGAGGAGTTTCATCATCCGATCATTCCATGAGGGTGAGTCCCCAATGAGAAAGAGGATCGTTCACCGGCGTGGAGTAAGAGTAAAGCGGACATTCTTCTGTCCGCATCCTGGTCGAAAAGGCTACCCCGATCCCGACAGCTGTCTGCACGCTACCGTCGCCGAGGCACGCAACGTCCGAAGGGTCGAGTGCTCCTCGCGGGCGTGCTCCTCAGCCCCCCGCGCCGCTCCATTCCGTGTCTGCTGCTCTCGCGGCGACGACGCTCTAGCTACGATCCTTTCGGGTATGCCCATCCGGGTCGAGCCGACGACAAAGACTGTTAGCTTGCTTCTGCTGCTCTCGACCCACAACGAGCACAAGCGGCGCGAGTTCCAGCGGCTGCTCGAGCGCGAGGCGCCGGACGGCAGTTGGGAGCTGCAGGCACTGCCCGACACGGTCGTGTTGCCGCCTGAGGACGGCGCGACGTTTGCCGAGAACGCGCTCGGCAAGGCCCGCGCGGCCGCCGTCGCGACAGGTTGCGTGAGCATCGCCGATGACTCGGGGATCGCGGCGGAGGCGCTCGACGGTGCGCCCGGCGTGCGCTCGGCCCGCTACGCGGGCGAGCACGCGAGCGACGAGCAGAACCTGCAGAAGCTGTTGCGCGAGGTGCCGGTGGGCAGCGTGCTGGAGTACGTGTGCGCGATCGCCTACGTCGACCCGGCGCGCGGCGTCGAGCGTGTGTTCGAGGGCCGCTGCGGCGGGCGCATGGCGGACGAGCCCAGAGGAGAGGGAGGCTTTGGCTATGACCCCGTGTTCCTCCCCGACGACGCGCCCCCGGCGCACGCGGGTGAGCCGGCGCCGACGATGGCGGAGCTCTCAGACGAGCAGAAGGACGCGATCAGCCACAGAGGGCGCGCGGCGCGCAGTCTGTTGGGGTGGCTCGAGGGCAGAGCGAATGACGTCGGTGGGGGCGCCCAAAGTGTCGAGGTCAGGGAAAAGAAAAAAAACAACGACAAACGAACATAGGTTTGATCCAGGAGGCTTGTGCGTAAAGGTATTTGTCGTGGTTTTGTTTGTTCTTGCTAGCCTCAACAAACTCCATGGGGCGCCCGAGCAGACAGGAGCTTCTTCAGAGCGTAGACCAGGCCAGATCGGATCTCAAAACGATTGGCGGTCTCCCCGCGCCCATGGTCTTTCAAGATATTTGGGCCGGAATCTGGATCGAGGAGACGCACCATTCGACAGCGCTGGAGGGCAATACCCTCCGGCAGCGACAGGTCCGCATGCTCTTGGAGGAAGGGCTCGTCAGCGGTCAGAGCACCCTCAAAGAGGTCTATGAGGCGCGGGCCTATGGGAATGCCGCTCGATGGGTCTATGAGCAGGCGTATCGGCCTGAGGACCTTTTCGACCCCGAGGCCCTTTTCGGCCCAGTCATCAGCGAGGCCATCATCCGAGAGATTCACAAACTCGTGGTGGGCCCGGTCTGGGCGGAATTCCCGCCCGAGGGCCTTGTCAGGGATGAGCAGCCTGGTGCCTACCGCCTAAAGGACCACGATCCGCTGCGTTCAGGTCTGCCTACGCTCCCGTCCAGCCTTGTGCCCAACGTCCTGGCTGAGTGGGTGGAGGACGTGAATGAGACGCTGAGCTGGAAGGAGCAGCTCAATGGCGAGAGCCACCTGATCGAAGATCTTGCGAGGCTGCACGCCGGCTTCGAGCGCATCCACCCCTTCCCTGATGGGAACGGGCGAGTGGGACGACTGGTGCTGACGCACTTGCTGGTTCGTATGGGGTACCCGCCAGCGATCATCGAAAAAGACGAACGCAAGAGTTATCTAAAGGCGCTGAGGTGGGCCGACGAAGACGACTGTGGGCCGATGACGGAATTGTTGGCGCGATCTGTGCGCAAGGGCATCTATCGGTTCCTGATCCCCAACTTGGCGGGCACGCTCAGCGTTGTGCCTCTTGCGGGGCTGGCCCGTGACGACGGCCTTTCCCACAACGCGCTGGTAGCTGCGGCCCAGCGTGGCCGTCTGCGGGCGCAAAAGGTCGACGGGACTTGGTATTCCACCGCACAATGGGTCAGCGACTATATGGCGAGCCGCTACAAACGAAGAGCTGCTTAGTCACCGTAGCCAATCGATTCACAATCCCAGGTGGATGGTGCAGAACGCGACCACAGGGTCTGTTCTCGAGGCTGGAGTGATCTGGCTACAGCAGATTGATCCCGGCCGACGCCGCGACCGCGACGCCGAGCCCGGCATAGCCGTCGTATCCGGACAGCGCCAGCAGCAGTGCCGTGACGAGCGCCACGAGCACGGTCGCGAACCACGCCATCCGTCCGATTGGCATCGGCGTATTGTTGCGGATGTGCCCGTCAGTTCCTGCGTTGCGCTCGTCCGCACGCGGTGTTAGCGTCGTTACAACGGTTTCACGAACGAGGAGGGCGAAGTGACTAAGTCCGAGCTGGTCGACCAGGTGGCGGATCGCGCCGGTTTGACCAAGCAGGATGCTTCGAGGGCGGTGGACGCGGTGCTTGCCACCGTGGAGGACGCGCTGCGACGCGGCAGCGAGGTGACGGTGTCGGGATTCGGCAAGTTCCACGTCAGCGAGCGCGGCGCACGTCTCGGCGTGAATCCGCGTACCGGCGAGCGGATTCAGATCGCGGCGTCGCGCGTGCCGCGCTTTACGGCGGGGAGCGGTCTGAAGAGCGCGGTGAAGGGTCGCTGAGAGCGGCGTCTTCCTTCGGGGACACTCTGGCAGCGCGGGTTGCCGAGCGCGAGTCGCAGATCGTGCTCGGCCTCGACCCGGATCTGGGGGCGCTGTGGCCGGGAAGCGACGCGCAGGTGCCGGACGGTCTGTCGCCGGCGCAGGCGGCCGCGAGCGCGATCCTTGCCCACTGCCGCGCGCTGATCGACGCGGCGGCGCCGGCGTGCGTGGCCGTCAAGCCGCAGTTGGCGCGCTTCGAGGTGCTGGGTGCGGCAGGCTGGGCTGCGCTGGAAGCGGTGATCGCGCACGCTCGCGGCCTGGGGCTGCTGGTGATCGCGGACGGCAAGCGCGGCGATATCGACGTCACGGCGCGTGCGTACGCGAGCGCTGTGCTCGGCGGCCTCGACAGCCCGTTCGGGCGGATCGAGGGGCTTGGCGCGGATCTGGCGACGGTCAATCCGCTGATGGGTCGCGACGCGATCGAGCCGTTCGTGAGCGCCGCACGCGGTGTCGGCGCGGGCGTGTTGGTGCTGGTGCGCACGTCGAATCCCGGCGCCGCCGATATCGAGGACCTGCGGCTGAGGGAGGCCGGGACGGTGTGGGAGCGGATCGCCGCGCTGGTCGACGAGCTTGGCGCGGCGGGGGTCGGCGAGTGCGGTCTCAGCGACGTGGGAGCCGTGATCGGCGCCACCGCGCCCGGGCATCTCGAGCGCGCGCGTGAGCTGATGGGCAGCGCGACGTTCCTGCTGCCGGGGGTCGGCGCGCAGGGCGGGCGCGTGGAGGACCTGGCGGCGGCGTTCTCGCCGGGCCGCGCCGGCGGGCTGGTGTCGGCCTCGCGCAGCATCGCCGACGCGTATCGGGCGACAGGCGCGGGACCGGCAGCGGCAGCACGCGCCGAGGCCGAACGCTTGCGCGAGACGGCGTGGGAGCTGTCGGGCTCCGCTAGCCTTACTGTCGTACGGGCGAGCGCATCGTCTGCCGCCCAGGTGCACGGGAAGGTTGGTTCAGAGCCAGGATGATCATCACGGTCACGCTCAACGCCGCGATCGACAAGTCGCTCGCGGTGCCTAACTTCAGGCTTGGGCGTCGCCACCGCACGGTCGACCAGCGCACGATGGCGGGCGGCAAGGGCGTGAACATCGCGCGCACGCTGAAGGCCCTCGGCCAGCCGGTGATCGCGACGGGCTTCGCGGGTGGCGCCACGGGCACGCACATCGTCGAGCAGCTCACCGAGGAGTCGATCCTCAACGACTTCGTGCGCATCCGCGAGGAGTCGCGCACGAACACCTCGGTGCTGGATCCCACCACCGGCGAGCAGACCGAGATCAACGAACGCGGTCCGGCGGTGTCCACGCGCGAGATCGAGCTGTTCCGCGACAAGCTCCTGTACCTCGCGCGCGGCGCGGCGATCGTAGTGTTCGCCGGCTCGTTGCCGCGCGGGGTCGAGCCGGACTTCTACGCGTCGCTGATCAGAGACCTGGAGCGCCTTGACGTGATCACGGTCGTCGACACCGACGGTGAGCCGCTACGTCAGGCGGTGCGCGCCGAGCCGGACGTCGTCTCGCCGAACGTGCTCGAGGCAGAGGAGCTCGTGGGACACGAGTTCGGCAGCGAGGAGGAGCGCTCGCTGGCGGTGGCCGAGATCGCCGCGCTGGGGCCGCGAGAAGCGATCATGACGCTCGCCGACGGCTGCTTCGCGCAGGTGCTCGTGGACGGTCAGAAGCTGGTCAAGCGCGTCAGCATCGAGCTGCGCGAGCCGGTCGCCAGAAGCGGCTCGGGTGACGCGTTCCTCGCGGGCTACGTGGCGGCGCGCTACGAAGGCCGCGCGCCCGACCAGTGCCTGCGCTTCGGCGTCGCCTGCGGCGCAGAGTCGACGACGCGCCTGGGCGCCGGCGTGATCGACGCGCGCGAGGCGCGGCGGCTGATGGGCGACGTCGAGCTGACCGTCGTCGATCTGCCCGCCGAAGTGGCCTGATCGCGAGGCGCCTGCCTGCTGGATTGGCGTGAGCGCGGGCGCGGGCGCGGGCGCTCAGTAGACCCGCTGGGGCACCAACTACCGGCATGTGCGGTTACTTGACGGAATCTTGTGGGCGCCTTACAATGTCAGCATGGCTGCGTTGACCGTCGAGGCACGTAGAGTGCACGAGGGGGCACACCTGTCCGATCGTCAGATTGCGACAGCTACGGGTGCGAAGCCGAGCACAGTGCGCGACTGGCTGACCGGGCGCAGCGTGCCGAGCGGCTCGCGCGCGGAGCGCCTGATCGAGCTGGCGGAGATGGCCGACCGCCTGACCCGGGTGATGGACATCGACTACATATCGGTTTGGCTGAATCGTCCGATCGAAGCGCTTGACGACGACAAGCCAGTCGAGGTAATGGCTCGTGGTGAATACAGACGTGTCGCTGAGCTGATAGCGCAGCTGGAGTACCCGGGCGTTAGCTGACGAGGTGGCTCTGGATGTCGACGCGACCGCGGTAAGCGGTGAGTGGATCAGGCACGCGCCGCACCGCTCGTCGCTTCTCGGACGGTCCGCGGTTCCGACCGACGGACGTTGGCAGCGGGGCTCGGTTATCGGTGGCCTCTACCTCGCAGATGAGCCCGGAACTGCCGTTGCCGAGTGGTATCGCTTCGTCGCTGAGCGTGGCTTGCCGCCGGCGCACGCCATTCCTCATGATCACCATCTGTGGAAGGTCCAGCTGGACGTTGCCGACCTGAGCGATCCAGACCGCTTGGCGCGGGTGAGGCTCGACCTGCCGACCCCGACGCGGCGAGCCTGGCCGGTGTTTCAAGGCGTCGGCGAGGCCCTGTGGCGCGAGGGCTGGGCAGGTCTGCAAGCGCCTAGCGCAGCGCGTCCGGACCACTCGATCCTCTGCGTCTTCACGACGGGGTGGCCGCCGGCGGGCTGCTCGCCGATCGACGCGGTGGAGATCACGAAGATGCCGGCACTGCCGGGCGGGCTCACGCTCCCAATCTGACCATCTCCGCCCGCCAAGCCGCGCGCGCGTAGTCGACCCCCGAGGGGTCGCGCATGAGCTGTAGCTGCCAGTTGGCGGCCATGCCGAGGGCGTTCAGCCGGAAGGCCGTGGCGGCGGGGTCGACGTCGGCGCCCAGCTCCCCCGCGGCGACCGCCGTCTCGAGGTTGGCCCTCAGCACGGCGACCCACTCGCGCATGACCGCTTCCACCGCGTCGCGCAGCGGCCCCGGCCGCCCGTCCATCTCGGCTGACGCCGCGCACAGGAAACAGCCGCCGGCGAACACCTCGGCGGCGAGGTAGTCGAACCAGGCGTCGCCGATCGCGAGCAGCCGCGGCAGGCCCGCACGGCTGGGGAGCGCGGGCGTGATCACGTATTCGATCAGGATCGACCGTGCGGCCGCGAGCGTCGCGAGCTGCAGCTCCTCCTTGGAGCCGAACAGCGCGTGCACGCTGCTCTTGTGCGCACCGAGGTCCGCGGCGAGAGATCCGATCGTGAGGCCTTCCATGCCCTGCCGCGAGGCGATCTGCACGGAGCGCTCGAGGATCGCGGCGCGGCTGCGCAGCCCGCGCGCGCGCCGGCCGTCGCGCGGCCGCGCCGGCAATGTCTCGACGAAAGGCTCATCCGGCGAACTGGTCATTGGCCTCCATCCTATATATAAATATACGGACGATCGTCTATATTCCAGCGAACATGGACGCGAGCGAGCGATGGAGGTGACGGGAATGGCGCAGCCGAGCACGGACGAGGACGACCCGCTCGCGGACTTCGAGCGGCGCGAGGTGACGCTGGAAGCCGTCACCAAGGTCGTGCACGTCGCGGGTACCGGTCCGGCCGTGATCGTGATGGCCGAGATGCCGGGCATCAGCCCGCACGTGGCGCGTTTCGCGCGCTGGGTGAGGGACGCCGGCTTCACCGTCTACATGCCCTCGCTGTTCGGGCGCGATGGCGCCGTCGCGCGGCTCGAGGAGGGCGTCGCGGTGCTCCAGCGCGCATGTGTGAGCGCCGAGTTCCGCGCGTTCGCCGCCAACAAGTCGAGTCCGGTCACGCAGTGGCTGAGATCGCTGGCGCGGCTTGCGCACGAGCAGTGCGGCGGCCCTGGCGTGGGCGCCATCGGGATGTGCTTCACCGGCAACTTCGCGCTGACGATGATGCTCGAGCGCGCGCTGCTCGCGCCGGTGCTCTCGCAGCCCTCGCTGCCGCTCGACGACCCGGCCGGTCTCGAGATCGCGCCCGTGGAGCTGGCGGCGGTGCGCGAGCGCCTCGAGCGCGAGGACCTGACGGTGCTCGCCTATCGCTTCAGCGGCGACCGCTACTGCAAGGCCGAGCGCTTCGCCGCGTACGCGGATGCGCTCGGCGAGCGTTTCCTCGCGCGCGTGCTGCCCGACAGTGCGGCCAACCCCGACCCGCCGCCGTTCTTCGAGCACGCAGTGGCGAGCCCGCACAGCGTCGTCACCGCGCACCTGATCGACGAGGCCGGACAGCCGACGATCGCCGCGCGCGATGAGATCCTGGGGTTCTTCGCCAGCCGCCTTGGCGTGTGATGGGCGAGCACGGACGGGTCAGTGGCGTCGCTGGAGGAGCGGCCGGGGCGGCTAGCCGCCGGCGACGTCGCGGCGCAGGAACGTGAGGTAGCCGGCGATCAGCGCGGGCACGCCGTACAGCGCGCAGACCCAGGCTGAGTGCGCGATCGGCGCCCAGTCGGTGGGGGTGCGCAGCAGCCCTTGCCAGGCCTCGAACTGCTGGGTGAGCAGGTACGGGCGGATGCCTTCCAGGCCGGGAATGGCGGACACGATGTCCAGCAGGATGACCGCGCCGATGGTGGCGACGACGGCGGCGGCGCTGTTGCGCGTGGCGGTCGAGAGCAGCACGCCGATGCTGGCGACGGCGAGCAGCGGGATCAAGTAGACGGCGTTGGCGGCGAACACCAGCAGCAGCGCTTCGGGCGCGGACACGACGGTGCCGGACAGGCTGGTGAGCGGGTGAAAGCCCCAGGAGGCGATGCCGGCGACGGTCGCCACGGTGGCCGACAGGAAGGCGGCGGCGGCCGCGTAGCTCATCGCGGCAAGGCTCTTGGCGGCGAACACCTGGCCGCGGTCGACCGAACGCGTGAGGATCGTCTTGAGCGTGCCGTTGCCGTCCTCGTTGGCGACGATGTCGCCGGCGACGAGCGCGCTGACCAGCGGCAGCATGAACAGCACCAGGAACGTCAGCATCAGCACGGGCGTGGCGAGCCCCGAGCGGGTTATCTCGGAGGCGAACACGCTGTTCGCGCCGTGGTGCTGGTGCTGGTGGATGTTTTCGACGATCACGAACACGAGCGGCAGCAGCACGATCAGGCCGAAGCCGAGATAGGTGCGCTTCTGCGCGCGCAGCTTGCGCAGCTCCCACAGGTACACCGCGAGGGTGGAGGGACGCTGGGTGCGGACGCCGACGGTCACGGATGGGCTCACGGGCGCGCTGCCGGCGACGGTGCTCATCCGGCCTCCACAGTCGTCGCTGCACCGTTCGCGCCGGCGCCCTCGGTGAGCCTGAAGAACAGGTCCTCGAGCGTCGCGAGCTCGGGCGTGAGCGCCAGGACCCCCACGCCCTCGCGCGCGAGCGCCAGCGACAGCTCGCCGACGTCGCGCTCCTGCGCCTGCAGGACGAGGCCGTGCTCGCCGTCGGCCGCGTGCTCGACGCCCGGCTGCGCGCGGGCGATCTCGAGCGCGCGGATGTCGTCGGTGGTGCGCATGCGGTAGCTGGCGCCGCCCTGGCGGCGCAGGTCGGCGAGCGCGCCCTCGTAGACGACGCGGCCGGAGTCGACGATCGCGACCCGGTCGCACAGTTCCTGGACCTCGGGGAGCTGGTGGCTGGAGAGCAGCACGGTGATGCCCTGCGCGGCCAGTCGCGAGATCAACTCGCGCATGTCGCGCATGCCGGCCGGGTCGAGGCCGGTGGCGGGCTCGTCGAGCATCAGCAGGCGCGGACGGCGCAGCAACGCGGCGGCGATGCCGAGACGCTGGCGCATGCCGTGGGAGTAGCCGCCGACCTTGTGCTTGGCGCGCGGCGTCAGGTCGACCACATCGAGCACCTCATCGATGCGGGCGCTCGCGCCGTCGCCGTCGAGCGCCGCGAGCAGCTCGAGGTTCTTGCGCGCGCTCAGGTACGGGTAGAAGCGCGGTGCCTCGACGAATCCGGCGACGCCTTCGAGGGCACGCGCGCCCTCGCGCATGGGGTCGCGCCCGAACAGCTCGACGCTGCCCTCGCTGGGCACGATCAGCCCGAGCGCCATGCGCAGCGTGGTGGTCTTGCCGGCGCCGTTGGGGCCGAGGAAGCCGTAGACGTCGCCGGCGTGGACGTTGAGGTCGATGTGGTCGACCGCCAGAACGTCGTCGTAGCGCTTCACAAGCCCCCTCGCCCGCACGGGCTGGGCTTCGTCGCTCACGCTAGAGGCTCCGCGCGACTTCTTCCACAGCGCTGGGGCTGACGGCTCCGGCGACCACGTAGCGGACGCCGGAGCGCACGAACGTGAGGATCGTGCCGAGCTCCGTGCGCAGCTCCTCGGCGCTGACGCCGCCGATCTTGACCTTGGGTAGCGGGCCGAGCGATTCGGTTGCGCTGTCGCCGGCGCCGCTCTTGGTCTTGGCTTCGATCACGGCGATCGCGGCGGGACCGTGGCCGTGCGTGGTGACGGTTGGCCTTTCGCCCGTGTCGCCGCCGTCGGCGGTCGTATGACCGGGCCCTTCACCGAGCTTGATTTCCTCGATCTTGGCGTCTGCGGGCGGCGTGAACGAGAACACAGAGCTTTCGACCGCGCCGAACGACAGCTCGGTGGCGGCGAGTTCGATCACGGGGGCGCTGGCGTCGGAGGAGTACACGGCGGTGCGCAGCGGAGCGCCGTTGTCAGCGTCGAAGGACAGCTCGACGCCGCCGAACAGGCTGCCGCTTTCGTTGGGGGAGACGCGCAGGGTGTACGCGGGCTGGCCGGCGACGTCGGTGGGCGTCGCCGCGGAGACGTCGGCGTGCTTGCTCAGGCGCGCGATCGCTGCTTCGATCTTGCTCACGCTCGGTACTTCGCGGGGCTTCGTGTCTGCCGGTGGGCCTTCCTCGCCGTGGCCTTCCTGCGGGGGCGGCGTGTAGCGGTACAGGGTGTCGTTGGCGGCGTCGAACAGCTGCAACGTTTGACCGTCCCACAGGATCTGCGTGTCGCCGTCTTCGGACTGGAGCTCCAGGCGGGCGTGTCCGTCCTTGGCGATCCACAGTCGTCCGGAGGCGCCGGTGACGAGCGGGCTGGACGTGATTTCGCCGCCGCTACCACCACTACCACCACTACCAGCACCGGCGCCGCCGTCGCCGCTTGCGAGGTTGGCGCCTTCGAGCAGATGGTCGGTGAACTGGATGCTTGCGCTGACGCCTTCGATCGATCGGCCGTTCCCCGACGCGAGCGCGTCGTGGATTGCTTGCGCGAGCGGCTTGGGCGGCGGCGTGGGGCCGGCGCCGAGGGCCAACGCGAGCGCGGTGGCGGACACGCCGATGGCGATCACGAGCGCGCAGAGCAGCAGCAGGCGCGACAGGGGTAGGCGACGGAGAATGTTCACGGCGGCGCGTTCACGTCCTTCTGATTGCCGATCCAAGACCAGCGTAGCGCGACGGCTTCAGCGCGTCTAAACATGGGAGCGCTCTCATCTGGGATCGGGGCGTTCGACCGTTCTGCGCCGCCACCCGATATCTTCTCGCCCGCATGTTGATCATCTTGATCTCGATCTTCGTGGCGCTCGCGCTGGCCGTGTTCTTCGCGGCGATGTGGCGCGGCGGGCGCAAGGCCGGGGCACCGGGCGGCGAATCGGCGCTGAGCCAGCGTGCGATCACGCTGGGCATCGTGATCGTGTTCGCGTTCGGTCTGGTCGTGCCGGCGATCGTGCTGGCGTTCAACGGCGAGCACAAGGCGAGCGTGGCGATCGGTGGCGTGCACCTGAACGGGAACGAGCAGAAAGGGCGCGAACTGTTCGCGCACACTTGTGCTGTCTGCCACACGCTGGCGGCGGTCAAGTCGGTGGGGCGCATCGGCCCCAACCTCGACATCCGCGTAGGCGACGACGTCTCCACGGAAGCCGAGCGTCGGGCGCTGGTGCTGAGCGCAATCAGCGAAGGCCGTGCCCGCGGCAACGGCGACATGCCGGCGCTGCTGTTCCAGGGCAAGGAAGCGGAAGACGTTGCGAACTTCGTCGCAGCAGTAGCGGGCCACTGACTGAGAGCGCCGATGACCTTCGCGGGCCGGCGTCCTCGGTCGCCCGCGTGCGAAGCACGCCACGCTCCCTGCGTCCTTGGCCCACTCGATCCTCGACCCTCTCAGCGGCACATTGTCTGAGCGATGCGTGATGGTTTGGCCAGCAGTCGATAGCGGCGGGCGCGGGGCATCGGTTAAGGTCCGCGTGGATGCCTGAGCAGCCGAAGACCGCGGAGGACGTGAAGGCGTTCGTCGCAGAACGCGAGATCCGCTTCATTCGCTTCTGGTTCACGGACATCCTCGGTCAGCTGAAGTCGTTCTCGATCAACGCGGCGGAGCTGGATGACGCGTTCGAGGCTGGGATGGGCTTCGACGGCTCGTCGATCACGGGCTTCAACGCGATCGAGGAGTCGGACATGATCGCGATGCCCGACCCGAGCACGTTTGCGGTGCTGCCGTGGCGCCCGGAGGAGCAGGGCGTGGGGCGCATGTTCTGCGACGTGATCACGCCCGAGAAAAACCCCTACGAGGGCGACCCGCGCCATGTGCTGCGGCGGGCGCTGGAGCGCGCACGGGAGATGGGCTTCGACACGTTCAACGTGGGCCCGGAGCTCGAGTACTTCCTGTTCAAAGACTCGCGTTCGACGGAAGTGCTCGACGAGGGCGGCTACTTCGACCTGACGACGCTCGACGCCGGCTCGGACGTGCGGCGTGAGACGGTCCTGGCGCTCGAGCAGCTGGGGATCCATGTCGAGTACACGCACCACGAGGTCGGGCCGTCCCAGCACGAGATCGACATGCGCTACGCGGACGCGCTGAAGATGGCGGACGACTGCATGACCTACCGCATCACGGTCAAGGAGTACGCGATGAAGTACGGCTGGCACGCGACGTTCATGCCGAAGCCGCTGTTCGGCGAGAACGGCTCGGGCATGCACACGCACCAGTCGCTGTTCTCTGACGGCAAGAACGCGTTCTACGACCCCGACGACCAGTACTTCCTGTCAGATGTGGGCAAGGCGTTCATCGCCGGCCAGCTGAAGCACGCGCGCGAGATCTGCTCGATCTTCGCGCAGTGGGTCAACTCCTACAAGCGCCTGGTTCCCGGCTTCGAGGCGCCGGTGTACGTGGCGTGGTCGCGGCGCAACCGCTCGGCGCTGGTGCGCGTGCCGATGTACCACCCGGGCCGCGAGAAGGCGACGCGCATGGAGCTGCGCTGCCCGGACCCCGCGTGCAACCCGTACCTGACGTTCGCGGCGCTGCTGCAGGCGGGCCTCGAGGGGATCGAGAAGGGTTACGAGCTGCCGGAGCCGATGGAGAAGAACCTGTACCACCTGCCGGGCGAGGAGCGCCGGCGCCTGGGCGTGGAGCAGCTGCCGGAAAGCCTGGGCGAGGCGATCGAGCTGACGGCGGAGTCAGAGCTGGTGCTGCGCACGCTGGGCGAGCACATGTTCAACCGCTACGTCGAGATCAAGCGCCAGGAGTGGGACGACTACCGCGTGCACGTCACGCAGTGGGAGCTGGACCGCTACCTGTCGATCTTGTAGGCACCGCACACGCGAGCGGGCGCGCCGGCGCCAGCTGCCAGTGCAGCGCCTGCAGCATGTGACCGAACGCGCTGGGGTGGTGTGGGGCGATCTCGGCGACGAGCGCGAGCGCGCCGAGGGCGTGACGTTCGTACTCGCTGTTTCCGGTGAGCTGAGCCAGGCGCAGCAGCCCGACGGTGGCGCTCGAGGAGCCGGAGGGAATGGGGGAGTCCTCCAGGTCCTTGCGCCTGACGATCAGCGCTTCGCCGTCGGCGGCGGTCGAGAAGAAGCCGCCGTGCTCGGGGTCGGCAAAGCGGGCGACCAGCTCATCGGCGAGCGCGGTCGCATCGTTGAACCAGCGCTCGTCGCAGGTCGCTTCAAACAGGGCGATCAACGCCTCGAGCAGGAAGGCGTGGTCCTCCAGGTAGGCGTCGAGCTTCGCCTGCCCGTGGTTGAAGGTGCGCAGCAGCCGGCCTTGCCGTGTTTCCGGGTCGGAGTGGTGGTCCCGCATGTCGCGCTGCAGGAACTCGGCGCAGGCGATCGCCGCGTCCAGGTAGCGCTGCTCTCCGAGTGCAGCGCCGGCGTCTGCGAGCGCGCTGATCATCAGCGCGTTCCAGCTCGTCAGGCGCTTGTCGTCGAGCGCTGGGTGCACGCGTCGTTCGCGCGCTTGCAGCAGGCGCGCGCGGATGCGCTCGCGGGTCGGCTGATCTGGTGCCCGCCCGCCCGCCAGCTCATCGCCTCGGTCGGTCAGCACGTTGAGCCCAGCTTGCGGAGATTGAGTCCCGCCCACCTCATCCTTGAAGTTACCCTGCTCTGTGACCCCGAGCCAAGCGATCGCGGCGTCGGCGTCCGCGCCGAGCAGCTCCGCGAGCTCGGCGACGGTCCACACGTAGAAGCGTCCCTCGACGCCCTCGGAGTCGGCGTCCAGCGCGCTGTAGAAGCCGCCCTCTGGTCCGCGCATCTCGCGCAGCGTCCAATCGAGCGTGTCCTTGCAGACCGCCAGCAGCCGCTCGTCCCGCGACGCCTGCCAGCCGTGCAGGTAGGCACGCGCGAGCAGCGCGTTGTCGTAGAGCATCTTCTCGAAGTGCGGCACGGTCCAGTTGGCGTCGACGCTGTAGCGCGCGAAGCCGCCGGCGAGCTGGTCGTGGATGCCGCCGCCGGCCATCGCGTGCAGCGTGGTGAGCGCCATCGGGCGCCCCTGATCGCGCAGGAGCAGCAGCTCGAGCACGGGCGCCTGCGGAAACTTCGGTGCTTGTCCGAAGCCTCCGCGGCGCGCGTCGAAGCTCTCCGCGAGCGTCGCCACCGCCCGCTCCAACACGCCCTGCTCCAGCGGCGTCGCGGAGGGCGTGAGCTGCGCGCTGCCGGACAGTCGCGCGCGCAGACGCTCGCCGTCGGCGCGGATCTCATCGCGGTTCACCTCCCAGTACTCGGCGATCTCCTGCAGCACCTGCGTCCACGCCGGCATACCGTGGCGCGCGTCGGGCGGGAAGTAGGTGCCGCCGTAGAAGGGCAGTTGCTCCGGCGTGAGGAAGACGTTCAGCGGCCAGCCGCCGTGCCCGGTGATGCTCTGCACGGCCTCCATGTACAGCGCGTCGATGTCGGGGCGCTCCTCGCGATCGACCTTCACGCACACGAAGCTGTCGTTCATGACGCTCGCGGTTCGCGGGTCCTCAAAGGACTCGCGCTCCATCACGTGGCACCAGTGGCACGCGGAGTAGCCGATCGACACCAGCAGCGGCTTGTCCTCGGCGCGTGCGCGCGCGAGCGCGGTCGCTCCCCAGGGCAGCCAGTCGACGGGGTTCTCGGCGTGCTGGCGCAGATACGGAGAGGTCTCGTGCGCTAGCGCGTTGGGCACCCGCTCAGGGTAGCCACGAGAGCAGCGCCGGCTGTAGCCGGCGGGGCTGACGGCGCGCGTGGGCGGCCAGCGGCCGCCGGCGCTCGAGCAGCGCGCCCAGCGCCGCCGCGACGGGCCATTCGCGGGGGCCGACGCGCGAGAGCGTGACCTTCGCGAGGTTGATGTCGAAGCGCCTGCCGGCGAGTGTGCCGCTGACGTGCTCGGAGCTGCCGCCGAAGCGCACGATCCCAGGCGAGCCTTCGCTGCCGGAAACGTGGATGTCGGCGGTCTGCAGCTCGCCATCGCGCACGGGGAACGTCGCGGTCAGCTGTACGCCGGGCACCAGCGAGAAGTCCCTGAGGACGGCCTTCGTGCTCGTCAGCTTGGCGTAGCCGCCGTGCAGGCCGCCGAAGCTCGAGCCGCTCGGCAGTTCGGCGTTGGCCTGCAGCGTGGCGGCGATCAGCTGGCGGTTGAGGTCGACGAGCGTGTCGAGCACGGCGACGAGCGTGCGCCCGGGCTTGCCGCCAAAGCTCGTGGGCGCTCGCACGTGGGCGAGCTTCGTCGGCGTGACGGGCGTGGGCGCGAACGGGTCGCTCGTGGCGGCGCACGGTTGGATTTGACCCCCACTCACCCCGCCGCCGAAGAACGCCTTGACAGCCAGCTCGGAGCAGTCGCTGAGGTCGCTGCCGAGCACCGAGTGCCCGGTGTAGGGCACGAGCAGCAGTTGGGCATCGGGGATCAGGGCGGCGACCGCGCGCGCGTCGGCGCTCGGCGTCCTGAGGTCCTGCTCGCCGGAGAAGATCAGCGTCGGCACGTCCGGCAGCGCGCGCTGCGCCTGGGGCGCCGCGGACGCGTCGGGCCACCCGGCGCATGCGGGCACCAGGCTGTTGGCGTAGGAGGTGACCGCGTCGAACGGGTAGAAGTCGCTGGCGGGCTGCGCGTGCAGAAAGCCGAGCGCTTCGGCGAGCCGCGTCGAGGCGGGCGCGGTGCGCTGCCACGGGAACGGCTCCTCCTCGCAGCTTGTCGACACGAACAGTGCTTCGTCGATCTCTGAAGAGGCTTCGCCGGTCGTGCCTTCTTCGATCGGCACGTTCGGGATCAGCCCCTCGGACAGCAGGTGCAGTCGCAGCAGCGGATCCGGATCGCTGGCGAGCGCCGAGTGCGCGGCGGCCGGCAGCAGCGCGCGCAGCGCCGGGTTCAGATCGCCCGCCTCGAGGATGCCGAGCAGCCCCAGCTCGGTGAGCGTGCTCGTGTGGCGCTTGCCGGAGCCGTCGTACACGGACCCGCTGAGCGCGCGCTTGCTCAGCTGCGCGGCGAGGCGGGCGATATCACCGACCGGGTTGGAGGTGATCCCATCGCAGGCGCCGTTCGAGCACAGCTCCTCGAGCATGCCGGGGATCGCCTCGAGGCTGGGGATCGCGAACGGTTCCGGCGCGTTGCTCGGCACGACCGAGTCGAGCACCAGCGCTTCGACGTACTGGGGGTAGCGTTCCGCGTACTCGAGCGCGACCTTGGTGCCGTAGGAGGTGCCATACAGCACCAGCTTTTCGTAGCCGCCGGCGATGCGCAGCGCCTCGATGTCTTCAACGGATTCCAGGGTCGTGAAGCCGCCTCGCGCGGGTCCGAGCTGCTGCGCGCACTGTTCGAACAGCTGGTTCGCGGGCTGTGTGCTGAACGTTTCCAGGGCGGCGCAGCTGAGCGGGTCGGAGGAGCCGGTGCCGCGCTGGTCGAAGACCAGCAGGTCGCGCGAGCCGAGCGCCGGCGCGATCGCCTGTGCGATGAATTCGCCGAGCGGCAGCGCCGCCTGCCCCGGACCGCCGGCGAGCGCGACGACGGCGTCGCGACTGGGGCCGATGCCGGCGAGTCGACGCTCGACGCTCAGCGAGATCGTTCCGGGCACGGCGCCCGCGCGGTCGAGCGGCACCGGCAGGGTCGTGCATTCAAAGCCGGTCGCGCTGGGGCAGCCGACGAAGCTAAGGCTCGATGCTGCCGAGGAGCTCGGCGAGGCGGCGAGCAGTGCTGCGGCTGTCAGGCCCGCCAGTGTAAGAGCTCCCCTGCGCATCGCCGCCGACAATAGCTGCCGTTGCGATCGCGTTCGCCAGTGAGCTGGCGGACAGCGTCACGTGCCGGCCGCCGAGCGTTCCCACGAGCGCCTTGTGCGGTTCAGCGTGCAGGCTGCCGTCGGCAGCGCTCGGGCCACTGACCTGGAAGCTCTCGGCTCCGGCTCTGATCGAGCCGGAGACCGTCATGCCGGGCACGTATGAGTAGTCGTGCAGGCTCAGCCCACTGCTCGCCAGCTCGGCCCAGCCGGCGCGCAGACCGCCGGTGCGCAGCATGCTCAGGGCTTCGAGCGAGTCGCTCATCGAAAGCTGTAGGGCGAGCTGCCGGATGACGTCCGCGAGCGTCAGCGTGACCGCGTGCAGCGTGCGCCCAGGCAGGCCGCCGTAGCCTTGCGCAGGCGCGACCAGCGTAAGCCGCAGCGGCGGCAGCGGCGGCGGTCGCAGGCTCGTCGGGATCGGCGCCGGTGCGCACGGCTTGATCGGCTTTGCCGCGAACATCGCCTGCAGTGCTTCGCTGGCGCACGGGGTCTGCTCCTGGCCCAGCACCGAGTGTCCTGTGTAGGGAACCACGAGCAGGTGTGCGTCGGGGATCTGCGCGGCGACTTCGCGCGCGTTGGCCGTCGGTGTGCGCAGGTCGTCGGCGCCGCTGAGAATCAGCGTCGGCACGTCCGGAAGCGATGTGCTCTCGACGGGCGGCGTGGTGGTCGTGTACGGCCAGTGGGCGCACGCCGAGATGTCGCTGAGCGCAAGCGCGTTGCTCGCGGTGAACGGCGCGAACGCGCTTGCCGGTAGCGCGCTCGCCGCCGCGCTCGCTTCCGTCAGGCGCGTCGCGGGCGTCGCCGTGCGGCTGAACGGGAACTCCTGCTCTTCGCAGGTAGTCGCGTAGTACAGCGGCGTGTCGAAGTCTTCGCCTTCGCCTTCGGCCTGGTCGGTCGCCTCGATCAGGCGCGCGAGCGGTGCCGTGTCGTCGCGTGCGGCGGCGGCGATGGCCGTGACGAATTCCGAGCGCAGCAGCGAGGAGAAGTCGCCCTCCAGCAGCAGCTCGACGAGTTCGTTCGAGGACAGCGTCAGCGTGTGCGCCTTGCCTTCGCCGTCGAGCGCGCGTGCACGCAGCGGTGCCCCGGCCATGCCCTCGACGACACGCGCGAGGTCGGTCACCGGGTTGCCGGTCACCTGTGCGCAGGCGTCGTCCGCGCACAGCTGATGCAGGATGCGGGGTATGGCGGCGAACGTCGGGCGATCGAGCGGTTCGGGCCCGTTGGGCGGAACGACCGAGTCGAGTACCAGCGCTTCCACGTGGCTGGGGTACTCCTGCGCGTACTCCTCGGCTACCTTCGTCCCGTAGCTCGTTCCGTACAGCACGAGCTTTTCATAGCCGCCGGCCTGGCGGATCGCCTCGATGTCCGCGACGGTGTCGGCGGTCGTGTAGAGGCTGCGCGTCGACCCGAGTTGGTTGCCGCAGGCTTCGACGAGGGCGCCGAACGAGTGGTACAGATCGGGTTGTTCGAGGGCATGGCATGCGAGTGGCGCCGATAGGCCGATACCGCGCTGGTCGAAGACGATCAGATCGCGCGTCGCCGCGATCGGGCCGAGCAGTTCGGCGAACGTTTCGGCGAACGGCAGCGCAGGCTGGCCGGGTCCGCCGGCGAGCGCGATGATCGCGCTGTGCGCTTCGCCGACCGGGGCGCGGTGGCGGCGCATCGCGAGCGTGATCGTGCCGGAGATCGCGCCGGTCGGGTCCAGCGGCACGGTCAGGTGCCCGCAGGCGAAGTTGTTGCTGTCGCCGCAGGGCGCGAACTCGATCTGGGCCTGCGCGGATGCGGTGCTCTGCAACGCCGCGAGCACGCAGATCCAGGCGCACGCGCTCGCCAGCGCGCCGAGAAGCCTGTTCACGTGAGAGTGCACTTATCGGAATCTAGTGGCTTTGGCGGCGGCGTGGGTTGGTTGTGCCACCGTCGAGTTCTCAGCCGCCGAGTCATGCGTGTGCCGGTGGGCGATAGGGTCTGCCGCGATGGCAAACGAGCGCGAGACGATCGACGCACCCGCGGCGCCGCCGGCGATCGGCCCCTACAGCCACGCGGTGCGAGCGGGCGAGCTGCTGTTCTGCTCGGGCCAGATCCCGCTCGACCCGCAGAGCGGCGAGATCGTCGGCGCGAATGCCGCCGAGCAGGCGCAGCGCTGTCTGGAGAACCTGCGCGCCGTGTGCGAGGCGGCGGGCACGACGCTCGCGCGTGCGCTGCGCCTGACGATCTACATGACCGACCTGACGGCGTTCGCGGAGGTCAACGAGGTCTACGGGTCGTTCTTCGCCGCCGATCCGCCGGCACGCGTGACCGTCGGCGTCGCGCAGCTGCCGCGCGGTGCCTACGTCGAGATCGACGCGATCGTCGCGCTGTAGTCGTTCTCGACCGCGGGCTCGACGCTGCGCAGCGCGCGAACCAACAGCTCGCGCAGGGTTCGGCGCTCATCCTCGTCGAGCGCCGCCAGCACCTCGTCCTCGATCGTTTCCTGTGCGCGTTCGGCGACCCTCAGGGCATCGCGGCCGGCGGTCGTGATCTGCACGAGATGGCGGCGCCGGTCGTTGGGGTCGCGCAGCCGCGTGGCGTAGCCGAGGTGCTCCAGCTCGTTCAACAGCAGCACGACGTTGTTGGCGTCCATGCAGAACGCGTCGGCGAGGTCCTGCTGGGGGCAGCCGTCGTGGTCTGAGACGTAGCTGAGCGAGACCAGGTGACGCAGGTGCATGCCCAGCTGCTCCTCGTCGGAGCGCCTGTAGATCTGCTTCGACAGGCGGCTCAACAGCACCGCCGAGCCCGGAGCACAATCACGCCGCTCAGCCATGTCTTGAAGTCTATACATCATCTAAGCACCAATCATCACATTACCAGCGATCGTTAATTTTTCGTAGATTATCCTTGCTGAATGGATGATAGTTGCTATGGTGTGTTCTCCGCAACCCCCGGAGGACCCATGACCACTCTGCTTCGCAAGCTCAACTCCAACTCGCAGTCCGCCAGCGCGCGGTCCACCAGCTCCGAGCGCCGGCGCTGGATCGCGCTCGGCGTGCTGTGCCTCGGCCAGCTGATGATGGTGCTCGACGCGACGATCGTGAACGTCGCGCTGCCGTCGATCCAGCACGACCTGCACTTCACCCAGAGCAACCTCACATGGGTGATCGACGGCTACCTGATCACCTTCGGCGGCTTTCTGCTGCTGGCCGGCAGGTTCGGCGACCTGGTCGGACGCAAGAAGGTGTTCCTCAGTGGCCTGTTGCTGTTCGTGGCGGCGTCGGTCCTGTGCGGGGTCTCTGACAGTCAGACGCTGCTGATCGGAGCTCGCCTCGTGCAGGGCATCGGCGGCGCCGTCGCCTCCAGCGTGATCCTGGCGATCATCGTCACGGAGTTCCCCGAGCGCGTCGAGCAGGCCAAGGCGATGGGCGTGTACGCGTTCGTCTCGGCCGGCGGCGGCTCGATCGGGCTGCTCGCGGGAGGCGCGCTGACGCAATCGCTGAGCTGGCACTGGATCTTCTTCGTAAACGTGCCGATCGGCGCCTTCGCGTTCGTGTTCGGCTCGATCTTGATCGAGGAGAACGAGGGCATCGGGCTTGCCGGCGGCGTCGACGTGCTCGGCTCGATCCTGATCACGCTGGCGACGATGGTGGGCGCGTTCGCGATCGTCAAGTCGAGCGAATACGGGCTGCACTCGGCGCGCACGCTGGGCGCGGCGGGAGCATCCCTGGCGCTGCTCGGCGCGTTCTTCGCCGTCGAGGCGCGGGTCGCCAACCCGATCATGCCGCTGCGGATCCTGCGACTGCGGATGCTGATGGGCTCCAGCCTCGTACGCGGACTGCTCGTTACGGGCATGTTCTCAGCGTTCTTCCTCGGCGCGCTGTATCTCGAGCGTGTGCTCGGCTACGACGCGATCGACACGGGCCTTGCGTTCATGCCGCTGACGATCGCGATCGCGGTGATGTCAATGGGCCTCTCGGCGCGCGCGGTCGAGCGCTTTGGCGCACTGTCAACGTTGGCGGCTGGCCTCGTGGGGATCATCGTCGGCCTGTTGCTGCTGGCGACGCAGGGTGTGCACGCTGGCTACTTCCCGGGTCTGTTCTTCGCGTTCCTGGCGCTTGGGCTCGGCGCCGGCTCCTCGTTCCTGCCGCTGTTGACGATGGGCATGTCCGACACCCCCGCGCGCGACGCGGGACTGGCCTCGGGCATCATCAACGTCTCGGTGCAGCTGTTCGGCGCGATCGGTCTGGCGAGCCTCGGCACGATCGCGACCGACCACACGAAAGCGCTCAGTGCTGCCGGTAACTCGCTCGGTAGTGCGCTGACCGGCGGCTACCACCTCGCCTACATCGTCGCGGCGGCGGCCGTCAGCGTCGGTGTGCTCGCTGCGTTGCTGGTACTGCGTCCACCCGCCGCGAGGACCGATGAGGTTCTCGACGAGGAGATCCTTGGCTCCGAGCTAGCTGAACCGATTGCGCAGGCAGCATGAGCTCGCTGACACGATACAGCGATCAGCCGGCGCGTCGACTGACGACGCAGAGCGCGCGTGCAGCCGCGCGCTCGCGCCGCGCCGACGAGGGCACCGTCACCGAGATGGCGCGGCTGCTGCTGCGCGACGCCCGTGCGGCGCACCCTGACGAGGCTCGGCCTCGTCAGGGTGACGCCGGGACGGCGGATCGAACGGTGCGGGCGGGTCGGGTAGCGGGGGCGGACCGGGCGGTGCGAGTGGACCGCGCGGTGCGGCGCGAGCTCGTGGGCGGGCGGCTCAGCTCGCGTCCGCTCGCAGCTCCGCGCGCTTGACCTTGCCGCTGGCCGTCTTGGGCAGCTCCTCGGCGAAGTCGATGACGCGCGGGTACTTGTACGGGGCGGTTTCGCGCTTGACGTGCTCCTGCAGCTCGCGCACCAGCTCGGGCGAGGGCTGGTAGTCGCCCGAGCGCAGCACGACGACCGCGCGCACGATCGCGCCGCGCTCCTCGTCGGGCGCTGAGACGGCGGCGGCCTCGGCGACGGCCGGGTGCGCGACGAGCGCGGACTCGACCTCGAACGGGCCGATGCGGTAGCCGGCCGAGACGATCACGTCGTCGGCGCGTCCCTCGAAGTACAGCCAGCCGTCCTCGTCCTGGGTGACCCTGTCGCCGGTGCGCCAAGGTTGGCGCTCGGATCGCCGGTCGTCGAACTGCCACGCGCGCCGCGCGCCGTCGCCTGGCGGCTCACTGCGGACGTGCTCGCCGAGATACCCGAGGAAGAAGGTGGGCACGCTTGCGGGGTCGACCGTCAGCTCGCCGTCTTGGATCGCGAGGCGCATACCCGGCAGCGCCCGGCCCATCGATCCGGGGCGGGCTTCTGTGCCGAGCGGCGTGCCGGTCGTCTGTCCCGTCTCGGTCTGGCCGTAGCCGTCGCGGATCTCGAGGCTTGTCGCCTCGTGCCAGGCGCGCAGCACCTCCGGGTTGAGCGCCTCGCCGGCCGCGACCATGCCGCGCAGCTGGGGGAGCGGGCGCAGCGTCGCGCGCTTGGCGATCACGCGGTACTCGGTCGGTGCCATGCACAGCACGTGCACGCGCTCGCGCTCGAGCAGCTCCAGGCGCTCGTCGGGATCGAAGCGCGCGTCGTGCAGCAGCGCCGCCGCGCCCGACAGCCACGGCGCGATGAACACGTTGCGAGCCGACTTCGACCAGCCGCTAGCGGCCGTGCACCACACCAGCTCGCCCGCGCGCGCGCCGAGCCAGTGCTGGGCCTGCACGCGCTGGCCGTCGAGGTAGCGCTGCGCGTGCACGACGGCCTTCGGCTCGCCTGCGGTGCCGCTCGTGAACGTGATCAGGCACGGGTCCTCGGCGCTCAAATCGACCGCCGGCGCTGGCGGGGCGGCGAACAGGCGCTCGTCGGGCACGTACGCGACGGTCACCGATCTGCTGAGACCCGTCAGCGCCGCCTCGAGCTCCTGACGGTTGCGCTCGTCGGCGAGGACCAGCGCCGGCTGCACGGTCTCGATGCGCATGCGCAGGTCCTTCGCGCGCAGCTGCTCGGTGCACGGCAGCACGACGGCGCCGATGCGAAAGCAGGCGAGCATGCCGAGCACCCACTCGGGGCGGTTGCCGATCAGCGTCATCACGACGTCGCCGCGGTCAACGCCTCGTTGCTGCAGTGCTCCGGCGAGACTTGCGGCGCGCTCGGCGACCTCGCCGAAGCGCCATTCCCTTCGTGTGCCGTCACGCGCCAGCTCGATCAGCGCAAGCCGCTCGGCGGGGGCGGCATCGACGATTTCACGCCCGAAGTTCACAATCGGCATTGCATCATGCTCGCCGTACCGGGCAGCATCACGTCCACCGCGACCTGGGCGGCAGGCATCCGGACGCGTATGTTGCTGCGCTGAGCCCGGCCGACGGTGGCCGGTATCCTCCTGGGGATCCTAAAGAGAGCCCTGACCACGACCCCGGAGCGCAGATCAGAATGGCCGTTGACACCGCCCATACCGAGATGACCGACGAGCAGAAGGCGATCACCGAGATGGTGCATCAGTTCGCCGACGAGCAGATCCTGCCGCACGCCGAGCACTACGACCACGAGGACGAGTTTCCGGGGCCGATCGTCGAGCAGATGAAGGAGCTGGGGCTGTTCGGCGTAACGATCCCCGAGGAGTACGGCGGCATGGGCCTGGACCTGACGACGTACGCGATGATCGTCGAGGAGCTCTCGCGCGGCTGGATCTCGATCTCGGGCGTGATCAACACGCACTTCATCGGCTCCTACCTGCTGATGAAGTTCGGCAGCGACGAGCAGAAGCAGAAGTACCTGCCGCGCATGGCCACGGGTGAGATCCGCGCGGCGTTCTCGCTGTCCGAGCCGGAGCTTGGCTCCGACGTGCAGGCGATCAAAACCTCGGCCAAGAAGGTCGAGGACGGCAGCTACGAGATCAACGGCCAGAAGATGTGGGTCACCAACGGGCTTCGCTCGGACCTCGTGTTCGTGCTCGTCAAGACCGACCCGAGCGCGGCCAAACCGTACCTGGGCATGACGTGCTTCATCGCCGAGAAGGAGGGCGGCGTCCACGAGAACACGGGCGCCTACGCGGGCCTGAACGTGCCGCCGCAGCTGCGCAAGATGGGCTACAAGGGCGTCGAGTCGACCGAGCTTGTGTTCGACGGCTACAGGTGCCCCGCTGAGAACGTGCTCGGCGGCGAGGACGCAGGCCTGAACAAGGGCTTTCCGCAGATGATGGACGCGCTCGAGGTCGGCCGCGTGAACGTCGCCGCGCGCGGTGTCGGCATCGCCCAGCGCGCGCTCGAGCTGGCGCTGCGCTACTCGCAGGAGCGCAAGACCTTCGGCAAGCCGATCGCAGAGCATCAGGCGATCCAGTTCAAGCTTGCCGACATGGCCACACAGGTCGAAGCGGCGCGACTGTTGACGCTGCGCGCCGCGCGCCTGAAGGACGCGGGCGTGCGCTCGGATCTGGAGGCCGGAATGGCCAAGCTGTTCGCCTCGGAGGCCGGGCGCTTCTGCGTCGAGGAGTCCTTTCGCATCCACGGCGGCTACGGCTACTCGAAGGAGTATGAGATCGAGCGCCTGTACCGCGACGCGCCGCTGCTGCTGATCGGTGAGGGCACCTCCGAGATCCAGCGTATGGTCATTGGACGCAAGCTGCTGCAGCGTCATAAGATCTGACACGACCAGCCACGGGCCGCGAGGGTCCAGGAAGAGAGGCGCATGGCCGAGGACGCCAAGACTCTGATTGAGCTTGCGACCAACAGGTTCGTCAGCGAAGTGCCGGCTCTGGAGCCGATCAAGCTCGTCGTTGGCGTCGAACTACGCGGCCGCGGCGACGTGCAGCACTTCCGCCTGGAGATGCCCGGCGCGAAGGTCACCAAGGGACCGGCCGCCGACGCGCGCCTGCGCTTGGACATGCGCCGCGAGTTCTTCAACGTGATGGCCAAGGAAGGCAAAGTCCCCGACTGGATCGAGGCCTTCATGTACGGTCAGGCGAAGGCCTCCGGGCCCGAGCAGATCATGCGCCTGATCACCAACGTCGTCGAGCGCCAGCAGGAGCGCGAGCGCACGCCAAAGGCGCGCAAACACGCTTAGCCAGGCAAAACGCGTCTAGCGGGGCAACACGCGTCTAGCCGGGGATGGACCAAGCGGAGCGCGGACGCAGGGAGCGCCGCGTACTACGTACGCAAGCGACCGAGGACAAAGCTCCGCGCCGGTCCAGGGCCGGCTAGTGGTACGAAGTGAGCTGCTCGGCCAGGAAAGCCAGCGAGGCGAGCAGGAAGATGCACATGCAGACGAGGGAGAAGTTTTCGTTCATCGACGCTCGTCCAGAACGATAGCCGACGCGATGACGTATGAGCCGTGCGGGCGCCGGCTTCACAGCTCGCTCCGCCTTCACAGCTCGCGGGCGACCGCGACCAGCAGGGCGCGAGCCGCCGCGGGGTCGGCTTCGTCATCGCCGGCGATCAGGAAGTACGCGGTCACGTTGCGCACGCGCACGAAGCCGTCGGCGCTGTATTCGAGTTCGCCCCTGGAGTTGTTCGCGACGCGGGTGCTGAGGAAGGCTTCTTCGCCGATGCCGTGCACGGGAGTCGAGTGGGCGGTCAATCGCGCCTGCAACCGCAGCCCTTCGGTGGCGGCCTTGGTCGAGCCGTAGCGGGAGATGTTGAAGCCGCTGGCGAACACGCCGAGAAACACTTCTTCTTCCGGCGGAGCTTCTCCGGGGAGATGCTGAGGTTCCACCCCATGTTCTCTGGTTGATTCCGGTTCTGGCGCGATCGGCCTCATGACGATCGCGCTCGAGTCCTTGAACAGGAACGTGCACGTGGATGAGTAGTAGCCGATGGCGGGCTGGTTGGCTTCGCTTTTCGAGAATGTCCCTGGTGCGAAGCTGTGCAGGCGTTGTTCGGTGACGTCGGCGACCGTGTCCGAGTACCCCGGCAGCGCTCCTTCGCACGAGCGCGCCGAGAGCAACGGTTCGCAGCGCTTGCGCGCCACCAGTTCTACAAGACCGCCGGGGACGCCGCCGGTGATTGCGAGATCGCCCTGCTTGAACAGCGGGTAGTCCTCGGGCGGCTGGCCCGGGCAGTTGCAGCCGCCGGCGGCGGAGCAGAGCTTGACGTCGCCGTTGACGACCTGGTCGACGTCCGCGCCCTCGAGCGAGCGGATGCGCGCATAGCCCTTCTTGACTACGAGTTCGAGGATCGGCTTGCCGGCCGACATGTGCGTGAGGTCGAGGTGGTAGACGCCGTTTGCGAATTCCGCGACTTTGAGGGGAGCGTGCCCGCTGGCGCCGACTGCGACGGTGCTGGGCGTGAAGTGCACGTCGGCGGGCGCAGGCTCGCTCTCGGGGCGCTCCGCCCACGGCCAGCCGCTCGGTTCCCGAAAGAACATCGACGCTTCTGTTTCCAAGAATTCGCTGTTGCCGCCCACGGCGTTCAGATAGGCGCTCGCGTTGCTGGTGGTCGCGAACATCACCCCGAAGCGCGACCACGGGGAGATGCCGACCGACTGCATGTGGTCGAAGAAGCCGATCGCCGTGTATTCGCGGCTGAACAGAGGTATGGAGGGAGTGCTGAAGTACTTGCCCACGACGCGGCGGGAGGTGGAGTCCTTGCCGGCAACCTGCACGCCCACCCATTCGGCGGCGCCCTCGACCAGCCACTTGAAGCTCATCGCCTTGCAGGTTGAGACCTTGCCGCACATGACGACCTCGTAGGCGTGGAAGACCTCGTGCGCGATCGTCGCCGCGAGCAGTTCGTGCCGGGTGTGCGGAGCCGTCCCCACGTCGATTTCGCATCCAACGATGTCGTCGTCGGCGGCATCGCAGTTGGTGACGGCGAGCGCGGTGCCTGCAACGACACGCGAGGCCGAGGACTGCTTGACATCCAGAAACCCTTCCGACCCGCCAGGTAGCTCCACACCCAGTTTCGCACCCTCGATGCGGGCGTAGTAATAGGCGAGCGTCTTGTCTTCCTGAAGGTACGTGGCCAGCGTGCTCGCCGATGGTGCTTTCGCGAGCGCTGGCGCTGCCGTGATCGCCGACGTGAACGCCAGCGCCAGCGCCAGGAGCGTCACCCGCATACAGGCCCGGCGCGCACGGGAACGCGAGCGCCTGGTCATAGCTCGTCGGCGACGTCGTCGAGCAGCCTCAGCGCCGCCGAGTTGTTGGCTTCTTCGTCACCCGCGATCAGGAAGTATGCGGTCAGGTTGCGCTCGCGCACAAAGCCGTCGGACCTGTATTCCGTTTCGCCTCTGGAGTTCTTTTCTTCGCTGGTGGTGAGGAATGCTTCTTCGCCGATGCCGTGCAGGGGAGTGGCTGAAGCGGCCAATTGCGCCTGCATTCGCAGGCCGGCGGTGGCAGCCGCGGGCGAGCCGTAGCGGGAGATGTTGAAGCCGCTCACGAGCACGCCGCGAAACACTTCTTCCTCTTCGGGTGATTCGCCCGGTTCTGCCGACGTACGCGGAATCATGACGATCTTGCTCGTTTCCTTGTACAGGAACAGGCACGTGGTGGAAAAGTAGCCATCGGCGGGGTCGCTCGCTTCGCTTTTTTCGAATTTCCCGATCGGGCCCGGTTCCAGGGCTTTCAAGCGTTGTTCGGTGATCGCCGCCACTTCGCTGGAGTACCCGGGCAAAGCCCCTTCGCACGATCGCGCCGCCAGCAGCGGTTCGCAGCGCTTGTGCGCAACCAGTTCGACGTCACCCCCCGTAAGGCCGCCGGCGATCGCCAGGTCGCCTTCCCTGAACAGTGGATAATCGTCCTTGGGCTGGCCGGGGCAGTCGCAGCCGCTCTTTGCGGAGCAGAGCTTGACGTCGCCTTTGACGACCTCGTCGACGTCCGCTCCCGCCAGCGACCTGATTCGCACGTTGCCCGACTTCACGACCAGTTCGAGGATCGGCTTGCTGGTGGACATGCGGATGAGGCTGAGGTGGTAGACGCCGTCGGCGAATCGGGCGACGGCGATGGGAGGGTGGCCGCCGGCGCCAACCGCGACGGTACTGGGCGTGAAGTGCACGCTGCCGGGACCGGGCTCGCTCTCGGGGCGCGGCGCCCATGGCCAGCCACTGGGTTCGCGGAAGAACACCGAGGCCTCCGTTTCCGGGAACTCGGTGCTCGCGCCGACGCCGTTCAGATAGGCGGTCAGGTTGCTCGAGGCCGCGAACATCGCCTTGAAGCGCGACCACGGTGAGATGCCGACCGACTGCATGTGGTCGAAGAACCCGATCGCGTCGTAGGTGCGGTTGAACAGCGGCGTCGCGGGGTGTTCGTAGTAGACCCCGCGCTCGTCGTTGGCCACCGGGTCCTTGCCGCCGGCGAGTTCGGCGCCGGCCCACTCAGCGGCGCCCTCGACGAGCCAGTGCGGTTCCGGCTTGCGATCCCAGTTCGCTTGGTCTCCAGCCATCACCACCTCGAAGCAGTGGAAGACCTCGTGCGCGACCGTCGCGCGCATCGTGCCGAGCTTGTGCGGGCCGGCCGCGACTTCGATCGTGCAGCCGACGGGCGCGCCGTCGGCGATGAAGTCGTAGTCGGTGAGCGCCGCCGCGTCGATCGGCTCGGCGCCGACCTGTCCCGCGAGGCTGTATTTCGGCGACTGCTTCAGGTGGATAAAGAATTCGGGGCCGCCGGGCAGCGACACCCCCAGTTTCGCGCCCTCGATGCCGGCGAGCTCGTAGGCGAGCGCCTTGTCTTCGCGCAGGTACGCCGCGAGCGTGCCCGCGGAGGGCGCTTTGGCGAGCGCCGGGGTCGCGAACGCGGCGGTCAGCAGCCAGCAGAGCGCCAGCGCGAACGTCCCACGTCCGGCGAGTGTTTTGTGCCCCGCGCGCTCGTGGCCGCGAGGTCGAGCCATCGCTAGGCCAGCACAGCGCCGTCGTCGTAGAGCTTGATGATCTTCACCGGCTGCTCCGGGCCCCAGCCGGCGGCGGCGTCCAGGCACAGGCGGCAGAGCACGCACTCGTCGAGGTTCTTGTCCACCAGCTCGAGCGTGCCACTCGGGCCCTGCGCGAAGATGTCCACGGGGCAAGCCTCCGTGAGCTTGCGCGCCAGCTCGACATCGGCGGCGGCCTGATCGTCGACCTCGACGGCGATGAAGATCCCGTCTTGCCTCATGGCGTGCCCTCCGCGCGCGTGCCGCTTCGTTGCGCGATCTGCTCGCGGATCATCCCTGGGATGTCCTCGATCCGCTCGGCGACCGTGATCCCCGCCTGCGCCAGGCGCGCGATCTTCTCCGAGGCGGTGTCCTCCTTGCCTTCGACGATCGTGCCGGCGTGGCCGAAGCTCATGCCGGGCATCTCGTCCATGAAGCGCCCAGCCATGAACGCGACGATCGGCAGGCGCGAGTTGTTCTCGGTGACCCAGCGCGCCAGCTCGGCCTCCATGCGCCCGCCGGGCTCGGTGTAGATGACGATGCCCTGCGTCTGCGCGTCGGCCTCGAACAGCGGCATCAGCTCGGCGTAGCTCGAGCCGATGATCGCGTCGCCGCCGATCGACACGGCGGTCGACTGGCCGAGGCCCGCGGCGCTCAGCGTCGAGGACATCTCGGTGGTCATGCCGCCCGAGCGCGAGATCACGCCGATCGGGCCCGGCTTGTAGGCCTGGGCGGCGTTTTTGGCGGGGCCGCCGATGCCGCCCATCTTGATCACGTCCGGCACGATGATGCCGAGGCAGTTGGGGCCGATGATGCGCGCGCCGCGTAGCGTCGCGAGCTCGACCATCTGCGCGACGTCGCGGCGGGGGATGCGCTCGGTGACGATCACGATCAGCTTGACGCCGTTCTCGATCGCCTCGAAGACGGCGTCCTTGGTGAACGCGGGGGGGACCGTCACGACCGAGCCGTAGATCGGGGCGCCGTGGTGGGCGACGGCCTGGGCGACGGTGTCGAACACCGGCACGCCGTGGACCTCGCGGCCGAGGCGCCCGGGGGTGACGCCGCCGACGACCTTCGCGCCGGCGCCGTAGTCCAGGCACTCGCGTGTGAGGTTGACTGCCTCGCGCCCGGTGATGCCCTGGACGATGAACGTCGTGTCCGCGTCGATCAGGATCGACATCAGATAGCCGCTCCTTGGATCTTCTCGACCGCGCGTCTGGCGGCCTCGTTGAGCGAGACGCTGCGGTCGGCGTAGTCGACGCCGTACTTCTCGAGGATCTTGAAGCCCTCCTCCTCCCACGCGCCCGGGATGCGGAAGATCGCGATCTTCTCTGACGGGTCGTGGCCCAGCTCCAGGCAGGCTTTGATGACGCCGCGCGCGACGATGTCCACGCGCGTGTTGGAGACGATCGACATCATCACCGCGATCTTGTCCACGCCGGGCTTCTCCAGCACCAGCTTCGCCAGGCCGCAGGCCTTCGCGACCGACGGGTTGCCGCCGATCTCGCAGTAGTTGGCCGGTTTGCCGCCGTGCGCGCGGACCGCGTCGAACAGCGTCAGCGAGCCGCCGCCGGCACCGATCACGAGCCCGAGGTTGCCGTCGAACTCGGTGACGTTGCCGGCGACGCCACGGTGATCGGTGGCATCGACTTCCTCGCCGGCAAGCTCGAAGGGCGTCGCCTCGCGTGCCTGGCGCGTCTCCTCGTCGCCGACGCCGAGGTCCGCCAGCAGCTTCTTGTGACGGCCGCGGGCCTCATTCTCTATATCCATGTGGGCGTCGAGTGCCACGAACGACCCGTCCGCGAGCCGGCCGAGTGGGTTGATCTCGGCGAGGATCATGTCGTTCTCGACGAACAGCTTCGCC
The DNA here is from genome assembly GCA_963716535.1 of uncultured Solirubrobacteraceae bacterium. Lineage (GTDB taxonomy): Bacteria > Actinomycetota > Thermoleophilia > Solirubrobacterales > Solirubrobacteraceae > Palsa-744. The sequence goes on from OY970317.1 coordinate 239,957, forward strand.
AGGCGCGTGACGATCGGCACCAGCTTGTTCAGCGCGGAGCCAGTGACGCCGGTGGCGGCGATCACCTCCTTGGCCTGGAACTCGCTGAACGGGAGGATGTTCGAGAAGTGCCTGCGTCCGACCTTGTCGGGCTGCTCCTCGGCGACCTGCTCGATGTCGATGCCGCCGACCGGCGAGAAGATCATCACCGGCTGCTTGCGGATGCCGTCCCAGACGACGCCCGCGTAGTACTCCTGCTCGACCTCCGCCTTCGGGTCGACGAGCACGCCGCGCGGCATGTGGCCGTTGATTTCCAGCGCCAGGATCTCGCGGGCATAGCTCTCGGCTTCCTCGGGCGTGTCGGCGAACTTGACGCCGCCGGCCTTCATGCGCCCGCCGGTCAGCACCTGGGACTTGATCACCGTGGGGCCGCCGATCCGCTCGGCGATCTGGCGCGCCTCGGCGGGATCGGTCGTGAAGCCGTAGTCGGTGACGGGGATGCCGGCGCGCTTGATGACCTCGCGCGCCTCGAACTCGAAGAATCTCATGCGGCGCGGAAGCCTATACGGAGACGGGCGACGGCGGGGGACACGCCCGCGAGGCGCTTGCGCTCAGCAGTCGGCGAGCGCTCGCAGCGCGCCGCACAACTCGGGAGCGCGGATGCCAAGCTCGCCAGCGCGCTCAGTGAGCGTCGAGCGTCGGACGCGCTGCAGGTTGTCGAATGAGGCGACGCACTCGACCGTCAGGCCCTCATCAGGCCCAAGCGCAATCTCGGTTGAGATACGGCGTACGGTGCGCGTGATCGGTGCAACCACGATCCCGGTCAAGACCTCGACGGTCTCAGAGCGCGTCACCACAAGCACCGGGCGCCGGGCGTCTTCAGCCTCCGCCCACCAAATCTCCCCCTGCTGGGGGAAGCTCACCAGGGTTCCTCTGCGATCAAAGCGCGTGTGGCGGCGTCGAGGCCGGCAAGCTCTTCGTCGGTCTGGGGCTGACGTTCGTATCCCGCGACGATTTCAGCGCCTATCCGGCGCCGTCGCTGTTCATCCACCAGCTTCTCGAGCGCGACGCGCACGCCCTCCGAGCGACTGGCGACGAAGCCGTCCGCCACGAGGCTGTCGAGATCCGCGACGAGCTTGTCGTCGAGCCTAGTCACCACTTGCGCCATGCATTAAGCATAGCGATATGGGATGCGCCCGCAAGCCGGCTTTGAGCCAGCCTGCGAGTCGGGTCGGCGGGCGTCGCTACGTCACGCCTGCCTATGGCTGCATGCCGTATGCCTCCGCCAGCTCGGGGTCCTTCTTGGCGAGCATTTCGGCGAGGTTGACCATCACCTTGCACTGCTTCCAGGTGGCGTCGTCCTGCATCTTGCCGTCGATCATGTGCACGCCGCGCCCGTCAGGGATTGCCGCGATCACCTTTTTGGCGAACGCCACCTCGTCTGGGTCCGGCGAGTAGACCTTCTTGGCGATCGCGATCTGCACCGGGTGCAGCGACCAGGCGCCGACGCAGCCGAGCAGGAACGATGCGCGGAACTGTGTCTCACAGCCCTCGACGTCCTTGATGTCGCCGTACGGGCCGTAGAACGGAAGCGCGCCGACAGACGTGCAGGCGTCGACCATGCGCGCGATCGAGTAGTGCCACGGGTCCTGCTGGTAGCTCGGGCGCGGCGCGTCCGGGTTCTCAGGGTCGGGGTCGGCGATCGTGCGATAGCCGGGGTGCCCGCCGCCGACGCGCGTGGTCTTCATCCGCCGCGACGCCGCCAGGTCCGCAGGGCCGAAGCTCATGCCCTGGATGCGCGGCGAAGCGCACGCGATCTCCTCCAGGTTCGCCACGCCCTGGGCGGTCTCGAGGATCGCGTGGATCAACAGCGGCCGCTGCAGGCCCGCCTTCGCCTCCAGCTGCGCGAGCAGACGGTCGACGTAGTGGATGTCCCACGGGCCCTCGACCTTGGGGACCATGATCACGTCGAGCTTGTGGCCGATCTCCGTCACCAGTTCGGTGAGGTCGTCGAGTACCCACGGCGAGGCCAGCTCGTTGACGCGCGTCCAGAGCTGGGTATCGCCGAGCTCCATCTCGCGCCCGACCTTGATCAGGCCCGCGCGGGCAGCCAGCTTGCGGTCGACCGGCACGGCATCCTCGAGGTTGCCGAGCAGGATGTCGACCGTCGGCGCGATGTCGGGCACCTTCGCGACCATCTTCTCGTTCGAGAAGTCCAGGAAGTGGATCATCCGAGAGGGCTTGAAGGGGATCTCGCGCACCGGCTCGGGCGCATCGATGGCGAGAGGCTTGAAGAAGTCGCGGGGGTTGCGCAAGAAGGGCTCTCCTGGGTCAGTTCGGGTGTCGAGCTACGATCGGTAGCAGGGAGTATCGATGATGCGCCGTCCTTCGACCAAGCTGATGCTGGCGGTGATATGCGGAGCGCTGGCGCTCGGCGCGGCCGTCGCGGTCGCCTTCGCGGCCGGCGGGCCCGTCGGCCACAGCGACGCTCGCGCTGCGCGAGCCGCGCCGAGCAGGACGTGGTCGCTCGCGATGTCCGCCGCGCCGGACGACCTGGCGCTCGCACAGGTCGCCTTCCGCGGCGCCGCTCATGACCAGAGCGTCTCGGGCAGCTCGATCCAGGTCGCGGTGGGCTCGCCGTTCGGCGACGACTACCTCGCCGCCGCCGCGCTGCGGCTACCCGGAGGCGGTGTGCCACGAGTGCTCGTGCTGCTCGTCAATCGGCCCTCGCCGCTGCTCGATCCCGCGTCTGTACGCGTGCGGCTGAGCAGCCCGCGCGCGCTCGGCGCGCCGCTCGTGCTGCGGCTCTCCAATCCGCTCGCGCGCACGGCCGGGGCGCACGCGCCGGCCCTCTGCGACCTGCCGCTGCACGGCTCCGCGCTGGGCGCCTCAGAGCTGCGCCCGCTGCGCTCGAGCGGGTCCGCGCTCGACGGCTTCAGCGCACGCGCCGCGGTTGCGCAGGCGTATGACCTCGCCTGCGGGCTGCCCCACGCGAGCTCCTTCGCGCAGGCGATCGCGCCGACGGCACCGTCCCCGACGCCAGCGCCGCCCGTCACACCCACGCCAACGACACCCACGACGACCACGCCGTCACCCCCGCCTGTGAGGGTGCCCGGCGAAGGCTGCGAACCGCGACCGGGCTACGCCTGCCCGGGGGCGGTCAGCGGTGTCTCGCGAGCGTCTGCCGGAGGCGGCTAGCATTCGTCGTCATCCATTTATCCCTGTCACAGGAGACCCACCACCTACATGAGCGCCACCGACACCGCCCAGACCGTTGAGACCGAGCAGGCCGCCCGCGAGGCCAGCGGCGCCCATCCTTACGGCCGCTACCTGGAGGAGTTCGAGGTCGGAGACGTCTACAAGCACTGGCCCGCGAAGACCGTGACCGAGTCAGACGACCACCTCTTCTGCCTGCTCACGATGAACCACCATCCGCTGCACATCAACGACGTCTACGCCGCCAAATCCCAGCAGGGCCGCAACGTCGTGGTCGGTCCGCTGGTGTACTCGCTCGCGCTCGGCATGTCGGTGAGCGACGTCAGCGGCAAGGCGATCGCCAACCTCGCCACCGAAGAGTTGAAGCACCCGGCGCCGGTGTTCCACGGCGACACGCTCTACTGCGAGTCGGAGGTTCTGGAGAAGAAGGAGTCGCAGTCCAAGCCCGACCGCGGGACGGTCAGGGTGCACACGCGCGTGCTCAACCAGGACGGTGTGCTCGTGGCCGAGTTCAAGCGTCTCGTGCTCGTGCCGCGCAGGACCCCCGGAGTGGCCGCCGGCGCGTAGAGCCTGCTGGGGCGCGCAGAACGGGCTGGAGCTGGCCCCCGCGCGCGAAAACGGCGCGCTTGTCGCGCGGCAGGGCGTGCGGTACGCTTTTCCGATCGCCCTGCGGAGGGCGTTTTCTGTTTCCCCGGAGCCTGTCCCCCTGGCCCGGCCGCAGCGCAGCCGATCGCAGATCGCTCAGCGCGCCGATCACCCCCGCGAACCGAGGAGCCGCTTGGATCCCATGAACACCACCGTTCCCGCCCCCACCACGAACGAGCGACTGCTGGCCTGGGTCGATGAGATCGCTGCGCTCACCGAACCGGACCAGATCTACTGGTGCGATGGCTCCGCCGAGGAGTACGACCGCCTGTGCCAGGAGCTCGTCGATGCGGGCACGTTCGAGCGGCTCTCCGATGCCAAGCGCCCGAACTCATACCTGGCGTTGTCGGACCCCGGCGACGTGGCGCGCGTGGAGGACCGAACGTTCATCTGCTCGGCCACCGAGGCACAGGCCGGGCCCACGAACAACTGGCGCGAGCCCGGCGAGATGCGCGAAGCGCTGACCGAGCTGTTCACCGGCGCGATGAAGGGGCGCACGATGTACGTCGTGCCGTTCTCGATGGGGCCGCTGGGCTCGGACAAGAGCCACGTCGGCGTGCAGCTGACCGACTCGACGTACGTGGCGGTCAACATGCGGATCATGACCCGCATGGGCCAGGGCGCGCTCGACGCGCTCGGCAGCGGCGAGTTCGTTCCCTGTCTGCACTCCGTGGGCATGCCGCTGAACGACGGCGTGGAGGACGTGTCGTGGCCGTGCAACGCCGACAACAAGTACATCGTGCACTTCCCCGAGACGCGCGAAATCTGGTCCTACGGCTCGGGCTACGGCGGCAACGCTCTGCTCGGCAAGAAGTGCTTCGCGCTGCGTATCGCCTCGGTGATGGCGCGCGACGAGGGCTGGATGGCAGAGCACATGCTGATCCTGAAGCTGACCTCGCCGGAGGGCGAGGTCAAGTACATCACCGGTGCGTTCCCCAGCGCCTGCGGCAAGACCAACCTGGCGATGCTGATCCCCACGCTCGATGGCTGGAAGGTGGAGACGATCGGCGACGACATCGCGTGGATGAAGTTCGGCGAGGACGGCCGCCTGTACGCGATCAACCCCGAGGCCGGCTTCTTCGGCGTCGCGCCTGGAACAGGCGAGCACACCAACCCCAACGCGATCCGCACGATCGAGCGCAACTCGATTTTCACCAACTGCGCGAAGACCGACGACGGCGACATCTGGTGGGAGGGCCTCACGGAGGAGCCGCCCGCGCACCTGATCGACTGGCACGGCAACGACTGGACGCCCGCATCGGGAACCCCTTCGGCGCACCCCAACGCGCGCTTCACGACGCCGGCCGCACAGGACCCGGCGATGGCGCCCGAGTGGGAGGACCCGGCGGGCGTGCCGATCGACGCGATGCTGTTCGGAGGGCGCCGCTCGACGGTCGTGCCGCTCGTGACCGAGGCGCTGAGCTGGGAGCACGGCGTGTTCCTCGGCGCGGTGATGAGCTCCGAGAAGACCGCCGCGGCGGCAGGCACCGTCGGCGAGCTGCGCTTCGACCCGTTCGCGATGCTGCCGTTCTGCGGCTATGACATGGCCGACTACTTCGCCCACTGGCTGGAGATTGGGCGGCGTGAGGGTGCAGTGCTGCCGAAGATCTTCTACGTCAACTGGTTTCGCAAGGACGAGGATGGGCATTTCCTATGGCCTGGGTATGGCGAGAACTCGCGTGTGCTCTCGTGGGTATTCGCACGCTGCGCCGGACACGGCGCGGCGACCGAGACGCCGATCGGGTGGATGCCGCCCGTCGGCCCCGAGGGAATCGACACGCGTGGCGTCGACGTCACCGACGAGGCAATGGCGCGGCTGCTGCACGTCGACGCCGAGGAGTGGAAGGCGCAGCTGCCGCAGCTCCACGAGCACTTCGCCAAGTTCGACAACCTTCCAGATGAGCTACACGCCCAGCTGAAGGCGCTCGAAGAGCGCCTCGGCTGATCTCGATGTCGGGGGCGATCCCACGGGTAGATCCGCGGGCTTCCTCCTCGCGCTCCAAGCGCGCGCTGACGGCGTTTGCGCTAAGCAAGGCCGGCACCTGGTACTCCTCGCAGCTCGGCGCGCGCATCGACCCGTGGCTGGTGCGCGCGACCCGCGGGCGCGTGGACTCCACGCTCGGCCTGATCCCGGTCGTGGTGGTGACGGTGCGCGGCGCCCGCAGCGGCGTCGAGCGCAAAGTCCCGCTGCTGTACTTCAGCGACGGCGACGACGTGGTCCTGATCGCCTCCAGCTACGGCAAAGCCAAGTTCCCAGCCTGGTACTACAACGTCAAGGCCAACCCCGACGTGCGCCTGGAAGCGATGGGTCGCTCGGGCTCCTACGTCGCGCGTGAGGTGGAGGGCGAGGACCGCGACCGCCTGTTCGAGCTGGCCAAGCTCGTCTACAGCGGCTACAGCGACTACGAGCAGCGCACCGCCGGGATCAGGCGCATCCCCGTGCTGCGGCTGTCGCCCGCCTAGTCATGACCGTGAGTCTCGCCGCCTGCTGCCGGCGGGCGTGACTCCTCGGCCAACGAGGTGATCGCGAGCGATCCGCGCGCGGAGGACTCGAGCACGTCGGTGGCCTCCTCCAACGAGCGCGCGTACAGCTCGACCAGCAGGTGCACGATGATGCGCGCGTCCTCTTCGTGCTTGTGAAAGCGCACGTGCGTGAAGAACTCGCGCACGCCGTGCTCGCCGAAGGCGGCGTAGGAGAGCGCGTCGCCGGCCTCGGGCCCGGAGCAGCTCTCGACGTCTTCGGAGTCGACGGTGACGGTGCACGAGGCAACCCACGGCGTGCCCGCGATCATCCGTTCCCAGCGGTCCTCGATCGGCTCCACGCGGCCGTTGTTGAAGCCGAGGTGCGGCTGGTCGTGCATGCAGTCCAGGCACTGCACGACCGCCTCCTGCAGCTCGTCGACGACTTCCGCGCGCTCGCCCGTGTCGGGGTCGATCTTGTGGATGCCCTCGTAGTGGACCTGGACCTCCAGGTCCTGGGACCAGCAGCGGTAGCAGCGCAACCAGCTACGCGCGCTTGTCTCGGCCATTGAGCCCTCCATCGGGATCATTGTAGGCGCGCGCGGCCAGGTTCGCGGGTGCGCGCCGGGTTCGCGGGTGCGGGCTGGTCTGCCGGCTGGGGCGGCGACCTTGCCTCCTTCGCCGGACTACAGCGTGTACATTCTCGCCATCTGTACGGGCGTTCAGCTGTGGGCGCCGAGGCCGGCAATGAAAAGAGGCATCGTGCGCCGTAGCTCAGGAGAGGTCCGAATCATGTCAATGGGCACGAGCCCGATGGCAGACGCCGGTCATGCTGCCGGTGCTGGCCGTGGACCGCGTGTCTGGCTTGTGCACGCGGCGGTGCTTGGCGTGCTTGCGTGTGCCTGTGTGCTCCCGTCCAGCGCAAGTGCGCTCGCCGCGATCGACTTGGGCCCTGGCGATGAATCCCCGTCGATCGCGTATGGCGGGGCCACGGGGTACACCTATGTGGCGTGGCAGGACGAGGTGAGCGGAGACACCGTGGATCTGTGTGTGGTGCCGAGCGGCGGGACCGCGTGTAACGGCGGAAGCGGCCCCTACAAGCTGACCGATCCGCTGGCGAGCGCTGAAAGCTTTGGTGCCAAATACTTCGGGTACAAGGTGCTGGTGCAGCCGGACGGCAACGTCGTGGTCCTGGCGCTGGTCCTAGGCGGGAACCCAAAAATCGAGCCGTCGGGATACACCGAATCAGCGGGTGTGATCGCCTGGAGCTTCCCCGCCAACGGCGAAGCGTTCGGCAAATCCGGCCAAGGCATCGCGAACGGTGGCAAGCTGCTCGCTGAGGCTCAGGGCGAAATGCCCGATCAGGGCGCGGTCGCGATCGGTGCGACCAACATCCTCACCTACGGCAACGAGCACCCCTTCGGCAGCGGTGCGACCGACTTCTCGTTGACCAGCCCGGCTCTGAAAGAAACGCCGCTGGTCGAAACGATCGAAGAATTCAGCGACAACGGCTTTGGCTCGCTGCTGGCTGCCGAGGAAGATCCCGCTAAATCGGGTGAATATCTGGCTGTGATCGCTGGCTTTGACGCGGGCACGCCCAAAGAATGCGGGGGCGGCTCAGACGAGGGGAACGGCTACAGCGTCGCGAAAGGCACGCCCGCGGCCCTGCAGAAACAGTCGGCCTGGAGTGGCCACTTCAAGGCGATCGACTGTCCGGCGGAGGAACCTGCCCTGACCGGAGGGACGCCGTCGACCGGCGCGATCGGCATCGTGGACTCAGAGGGCCTGGGGTTGAACGGCGGTGGCGAAGAGGGGATCTACTACCGCCCGTTCATATCAGGCAGCGACACGTTCGGGGGACAGACGTTGATCAGCCAGGAGGCGCCGTTCACGCTTGACGGAGCCGGCGCGGTCAGCGCCTCCGATGACGCCACCGGAGGTATCTACGCGGTGTGGTCGGACAGTCGCGGCCTCGAGTTCAGCTACAGCAGCACCGCCGGGTCTAGCTGGCTCGCTCCCGTCACAGCCATCGCGGAAGGAGCGTCCCACCCGGCGGTCGCCGGCGTCGGTGCCGGCAGCGCCGAGGTCGCGTACTTCACGGACAACGGCTCGGGTACTCAGGAGTATCTGCGGCCATTCAGCTACAGCGAACTCGTCGTAGTCGAACAGAAACCTGCCCCCGTGAGCACTCCTCAGATCGTCCCGACCGCAACGGCGACGAACACCGTGCAGGCCGGCGGCGGCGTCAGCGGCGCGTCGTTGACGTTGCCACAGGGCACGGCCGTGACCGACCAGGCGTTGATCTCCGGTACGAACGCGGCGAACGCCACCGGGACCGTCACCTACAACATCTACAAGAACAACAGATGCACGGTCGCGGCCACCGCCGGCAGCGTCGAGTCGGTCGTCAAAGGCGTGGGCGCTCCGTCAGCTCCCGTCAAGCTCGCCGCCGGCACCTACTACTGGCAGGCTACGTACAGCGGCGATACCTACAACGCCTCCTCGACGAGCAAATGCGGCAGCGAGATACTGGTGGTCGCGTTGGTCTCGAAGACTCCTCTGGGTCTGCCGTCGAGCAAGATCTGCCTGAGCCGGCGCCACTTCCTGGTGCACCCGCGAGCCCCTAAGGGCGTGAAGCTCGTGAGTGTCGAAGTGCAGATCAACGGCAAATTCGTCAAGAAGGGCGCGCTCAACGCGCACGCGACGGGCGTCAGCCTCATCGGGCTGCCGAAGGGGACCTTCAGGGTCGCGTTGATCACGACCTCTTCGAAGGGCAAGATCTACGAGGAAGTCCGCACGTTCCACACCTGCGTGCCGGGTAAGCACGGGAAACGCTGAGCCTCGCCGGCGGGACTTCGGCCGGGAGCCGAGGTCCCGCCAAGCTCAGATCTCGTCAGCGACCTGCGCGAGCAGTTCCTGTGTGCCCTGCCCGTTGGCCTCGGTGTCGCCGCCGGTGCTGAACAGCGAGAAGCCGGCGATCACGTTGCGCACGCGCACGATCGCCTCGCTCGCGTATGCCGCTTCGTTTTTCGAGTTGACTTCTTCAGCGGTCGAGATCGCGGCCTCGTCGCCGATCAGGGGGGTGAGCGCCTGTGTGGAAACCGCGCCGGCTCCAGTCCCGGAGCTCGCGCTGGCAAGGGCCGGAGGGATGACGAACTCTCGTTCCGCTTCCGCGATCGTGCCAAACCGCTTGACGTACGTGAGGATCGCGGTCGCGCCGTCGAGAATCGATTCCCCCGCGGCGTTTTCGATCACATCGCCTCTGGCGACCGGGAACAGGCATACATATGTGTAGTCGCCCAGCGCGGGGTCGCTCGATTCGAACGCGAGTTTCTGGCCGCTCGCCTGTTCGAGCGTCGGTGAGACCGGGACGTTGAAGTTGGGGAGCAGGTTTTCGCAGCTACGTGCCGGCAGCAGCATTTCGCAGCGCGTGCGCGGGATCAGGAACACGTGGCCGCCCGTCGGGCCGCCGCCGATCGCGAGATCGCCTTCCTTGAAGTCCTCGATCTTGGTCGAGGACTGGCCGGGGCAGTTGCAGCCGTGGGGGTGCGAGCAGAGGTCGATCTCGCCCGGTTCGACCTCGTTGACGCTGCCGCCGTCGGTCGAGCGCAGCCGCACGTGCACGTCGGTGACCCGCACTTCGAGCACGGGCTTGGCGGCGGTCATCTGCTTGAGCGAGAGGCGGTAGGCGCCGTTGGCATACGGCGCTACGTCCAGCAGCTCTTCGTTGCCCTTGACGTTCTCCTTGGCCGGTTTGAAGCCGACCTCCGACGGCGTGGGCACGTTCGCGCCCTGCTGATCCCACGCGGCGCCGAGCGCCGGTTCGCGGAAGTACACGGACGCCCCGGAGCTGATCAGCGACGTGTCACCGCCGACCGCGGCTGCGTACGCCGCTTCGTTGCTGGTGGCCGCGAACATCGCTTTGAACCTCGACCACGGCGAGACGCCGTTGGAGGCGAGGTGCCCGAAGAAGCCCACGCCGCTATAGGTGCGGTCGAACAGCGCCACCTCCGGGGAGATCAGATACTGACCCCACCACTGGCGGGAACGGGCGGAGTTGTGCGCGAACTCCGATTCCACCCATGTCGCCGAGCCCTCCACGAGCCAGGAGTTGCCGGAGCGGTTGAAGTTCGCGAGCGTTCCAGACATCACCGACTGGAAGGCATGGAACACCTCGTGCGCGATCGTCGCACGGAGCTCGCCGCTTTCATGCGCGCCGCGGGAGACCGTGATCTCGCAGCTTGCGGCGATGCCGATCTGCTCGCCGTTTGCATCATGGCAGTCGGTCTCGGCGTCCGCCTCCTGAGTCGTCCCATCCGGCAGCGTTTCCACCAGCGTTTTGGTCGGCGCCTCGGTGATCTTGATGAATTTTCCCGCGCCGCCGGGAAGCGAGACGCCGAGTTTCGACCCCTCGATCGATGCGTAGTTGCTCGCGAGGCTGCGATCGCTGGCCAGGTAGGACGGTTTGGCGAGCGCCGGTGGCGCGAGCACGGCGAACGCCGCGAGCGCGCCGGACACGCCCAGCACACGCGCCCCGGCTCGGATGAGGCGATGAGCGCAGCTGCGTCCGTGGCGCGCTGGTGTGACCATCGCGTGAGTCTATGCGACGTGCTGTCGTCTACCCGAATGTGAAGTCATAGCCGGTGACGCCGTCGGCGAAGCGCAGCGACAGACGATGCTGCTGGTCGTCCGGGAGTGAGATGAGCGAGTAAAGGCGCTGGCGGCGGACGGTGACGACGCCGTCGTGCACGTCTGAGCCGGCCTCGGCGGCCGGGATCGGATGTCCGTCGAGCAACACTTGCACCGGCATCGGGCGTTCGCCGGGAGAGCTCAGCACCAGGTACACGTTCTTGGCCTTGAACTCCATGTCGACGCCCGCTTCGGAGATCGCTTCGGCCGGCTGGCTCGTGATGTTCCAGGTGCCGCTGTAGGCGAAGTCGTTGAGGGGCAGCGAGCCGCTGGGCGGCGGCCCATAGTCGTGCGTGCCGGTCTTCGGGCCGTTGATCCAGCCCTGCGCGCGCAGCGTGCCCATGTAGGTCTCGGGCGTCGCGATTTCCGAGGGCGCGATCACGCCCGTCGGATGGCTCTTGCCGCCGACCTGGTAGCCGGCTTCGGCGAGCAGCGCCCTGATCGCGGTTTCGGTCTTGTCGTATGAGCCCTCGCCGAAGGTCGCGTAGCGGACCTGGCCCTTGGCGTCGATCAGGTAGTCCGCGGGCCAGTACTCGTTGCCGTACGCGTTCCACGTGCCCAGGTCGTTGTCCTGGACGACCGGGTAGCGCAGCCCGAACTGGCCGATCGCGTTGGCGACGTTGGCGGCGTTCTTCTCGAACTCGAACTCCGGCGCCTCGACGCCCACGATCGTCAGGCCGTCCTTGGCGTAGGCGGCGTTCCACGCCTTCAGGTACGGCAGCGTGCGGATGCAGTTGATGCAGGTGTAGGTCCAGAAGTCGATCAGCACGACGCGTCCGCGCAGCGACGCAAGCGTCAGCGGTCGATCGCCGGGCGTGTTGAACCAGTCCTGCGTGTCGGTGAATTCGGGTGCGGTGCCGAGCACCGGCAGCGTGTGCGCGGCTTGCAGCAGCGTCGCCTCGCTGGCGTTGCGCGCGGCCGGACGAACGGTCGTCGTGCCGGAGCCTTCGCAGTCCGAGGAGCCGTTGGCGGCGACGAACTTGGCCTTATGCCCGGTGATCTGATCGAGCTTGCCGGTCACCGTTTTCGAGCACTCGAGCGACGCGGTGAGGTTGACGTCGGGGATCTTTTCGGCGACGAACTGGTCGAAGTTGACGTCGAGGTTGGTGATGATCGCGACCGCCGTGAGAATCATGATCGTGCCGAGGACGCGCTGCAGCATCGGCCCGCGCCCGGCCTTGCGCACGCGGTCGAACACGCGCCGGCCGCCGAGCGCCAGCGCGAGCAGCACGACCGCCGAGCCGGCGGCGTAGGCGAGGGCGATCGCGATCGTTTTGCCGGACGCGGCGCTGACCGAGATCACAGCCGCGAGGATCGGGCTTGCGCACGGCGTGTAGACGAAGCCGAGCGCACCGCCGACAAGCAGCCCTGAGAGGAAGCCGTCGCCGGTGCTGCGCGGCCCGAAGCGCGCCAGGCGCGACAACGGCGCCTCCAGGCGCGCGGCTACGTCGGGCATCAGCAGCGCGAGGCCGAACAGGAGCAGCACGGCGATCGCCACGTCGCGCAGCGGATCGTCGCCGAGGCCGACGCCGTCGACGACGTTCGCGAGCCCGACGATCGTGACCGTGAACGTGATCGACAGCCCCAGCACGATGCCGAGGGGGCGGCGCCGCCCGCCGACGCCGCCCGCCGACAGCAGTGCTGGCAGCACCGGCAGCGCGCACGGCGAGAGCGCGGTGCCTGCCCCGGCGAGGACTGCGAAGGTCACGAGAACGAGCATCTACTTGTCCTACAGTCTCGCCGCAAGCGATTGCGTTACGCGCCGATTGGGCGGTGAGATGCAGGTTGCGCGAGCGAGCTCGTCAGTCGCCAACGCCCGCGTGCAGCGTCGCCTCGAAGTCGGTGCCGGGGATCGGCCCGATGCACGGCGAGCTGGTACCGGCAGCGCGGTAGCGCTCGATACCGCCGGTGAGCGCCTGCGCGTCGCCGACGGCGGTCAGCTCGTCGAGGAAGGCGTCGGAGATCGCGCCCTGCATTGCCTCGAGGTCGCCGGCGGCGCCGTCGTAGCCCGCGATGTCCGCCCCGAACCCGGTGCGCTCGATCATCGCGCGGTAGAACGGCAGCCCGAAGTAGGGGATCAGGTCTTTGCGCATCGCGCGGTAGGCGCTGTCGCGATCGTCGGTCAGTGCCGCCGGCACCGCGGCCACGACGTCAAAGCCCTCGAGCGTGAGCCCCGCGCGCTCGCGCCCGGCGCGCACCTCGGGGATCACCACGTCGCGGATGTAGCTCGGGTTGCACAGCCACAGGATTACGCCGTCGGCGATCTCGCCCGCGAGGCGCAGCATCGCCGGCGACAGCGCGGCGATGTAGATCGGTAGCGTTGGGCACTGCTCGACACCGAACAGGCGAAAGCCCGTGCGCCACTTCTCCCCGGCTGGCGGGTCCTCGCCGCGCAGGATCGCACGCACGATCGAGGCGTACTCGCGCATCTCCGTCACCGGGCGGTCGATCGTCTGTCCGTGCCAGCCCTCGACGACGGGTCGGTGCGAGACGCCGAGCCCGAGCGTCAAGCGCCCACCGGAGAGGTCGTCGATCGTGGCCGCCGTCTGCGCCATCGTCGCCGGCGTGCGCGTGTAGATCGGCACGACGCCCGAGCCGACGCGAATACGGCTGGTCGCAAGCGCGTAGGCCGTCAGCACGGTCAGCGACTCGCGGCCGGCGATGTGCGTCACGTACACCGACTCGTAGCCGAGCGACTCCGCGAGCTTGACCCGCTCGATCGCCGATCCGAGCGAGCGCCCCGTCGATATGAAGCACCCCGTCCCCACGCGCGGGAGCATAGGGGACTCAGCGCTTGAGGATCACATACACGGTCGTCGCCGCGAAGGCCATCTGTCCGAAGGCGAGCGCGGTGCCGAGGTTGACGGCGCCGAGCGCGCCGGCGAGTGCGCTGGCGAGCACGAACGCAGCGAACATGATCAGCAGGTTGCGCGTCATCTGCGCTCGTGTCGCGGCGCAGCCACGCGTTGCTCGCTGCTGGCCGGGCTCTGCCCGGGCGTCGCCAAAGCACACGCGAGCGTTGCGACAAGCGCGGGTACGCCCATGCCGGGGTCCTCGTCGGCAAGCAGCGCCTGCGCGGCGCGGCGGCCGCCGAGGTCGCGCACGCCCCGCTCTCCGTGCTCGACGGCGAACTCCGTCAACGCCGCGGCGCGGCGCGCGGCAACCCGCCGCGCGCCCACGTCGAGCGCGGCGCGGTGCTCGTCGAGCGTCGCCACCAGCTCGTCGATCCCGCTCGCGGGCGCCAGCGCGGAGACGGCGAGCACGCTGACGTGCTTGGAGCCGAGCGAGCGCAGCGCGGCGCTGAGGTCGCGGCGCGCGCGGACCGCGATCTGGCCGAGGTCGGCCTTGGTCACGACCAGCACGTCGGGTATCTCCATGATGCCGGACTTCAGGAACTGCAGCACGTCGCCGCTGCCCGGCTGCACGACGACGACGACCGTGTCGGCGACGTCGGCGACGTCGGTCTCGGCCTGCCCGACGCCGACGGTCTCGATCACGACGATGTCGAACGCGGCCGCAAGTGCGCTGGCGGCACTGCGGGTTGCCCACGCGAGGCCACCGAGCCGCTCGCCGGCGGCGGTGGAGCGAATCAGCACGCCACGGTCGGCCGGGTCGAACTCGATGCGCGCGCGGTCGCCGAGCAGCGAGCCGCCCGAGCGGCGCGAGCTGGGATCGACGGCCAGCATCGCGACGCTGCGGGCGGGTTGGCCTGATCCTCCATCGCGCCACGCGTGCAGCAGCGCCGACAGCAGCGTTGACTTGCCCGCTCCGGGCGGGCCGGTCACGCCGATCACGTGCGCCGGCGCCTCGCCGCCGAGGACCGCGGGGGAGACCTCGTGCAGCAGCGCGGAGGCCTGCTCGCGGTCGGCCGCGGTGGTGCTCTCCAGTAGGTTCAGCGCCGCCGGCGCGGCGCTGAGGTCGCGGGCGCGCAGGCGCGCGCCCAGGGCGGCTCCGTCGGCGCTCACCGCACGGCGCTCACGCGGCGGAGCTGCCAGCGGCGATGGCGTCGCGCTCGGCGTTCTCGCCGACGATCGCCACGATGTCGCGAATGATGCGATTGATGTCGAAGTCCTTGGGCGTGTAGATGCCTGCCACGCCTGCCGCGCGCAAGGCCGCGACGTCCTGCTCGGGGATGATCCCGCCGACGACCACCGGTGCGCTGACGCCGGCGTCGTGCAGCGCCTCGATCACAGCCGGGATCAGCTCGCGGTGCGAGCCCGACAGGATCGACAGGCCGATCACGTGCACGCCCTCCTGCAGCGCCGAGGCGGCGATCTGCGAGGGGGTGAGGCGGATTCCTTCGTAGACCACGTCCATGCCGGCGTCGCGGGCGCGCACCGCGATCTGCTCGGCGCCGTTGGAGTGCCCGTCGAGGCCCGGCTTGCCGACCAGGATCTTGGGCCGGCGCCCGAGCTGCTCCTGCAGGCGCGCGACCTCGGTGCGCAGCTCGCTCAGCTCCGAGTCGGCGCCATCGCGTTCCACCGCGGCGGCCTCGCCGACGCCGGTCGGCGCGCGATAGCTGCCGAACACCTCGCGCAGCGTGCGCGCCCACTCGCCGGTCGTGGCACCGGCGCGCGCGGCAGCGATCGTCGCGACCATCAGGTTCTCCTGCGAATGCTCGTCGCGGGCGAGCGCCGCCAGCTGTGCGAGCGCCGCATCGACAGCCGCCTGGTCGCGCTCTGAGCGCCAGCGGCGCAGCGCCTCGATCTGCTCGGCTTCGACCGCGGGATCGACGACGAGGATGCCGCCCTCGGCGTCGGCGGTCAGCGGCGAGACCTCGGTCTCGGTGAAGCGGTTCTGGCCGACGACCACCTGCTCGCCCTCCTCGATGCGACGGATGCGCTCGCGGTGGCTGTCGACGAGCGCGCCCTTCATGTAGGGGACCGCCTCGACCGCGCCGCCGTGCTCAGCCACGACCGCCATCTCCGCACGCGCGCCCTCGAGCAGTTCCTGCACGAGGGCGTCCATCACTTTTGAGCCCTCGAAGATGTCGGGGTACTCGAGGATGTCGGTCTCATATGCGAGCACCTGCTGGATGCGCAGCGACCACTGCTGGTCCCACGGCCGTGGCAGCCCGAGCGCCTCGTTCCACGCCGGTAGCTGGATCGCGCGTGCGCGGGCGTCGCGGCCGAGCGTCACGGCTAGCGCCTCGAGCACGATCCGCTGCACGTTGTTCTCGGGCTGTGCCTCGGTGAGCCCGAGCGAGTTGACCTGCACGCCATAGCGGAAGCGCAGGTGGCGCTCGTCCTCGACGCCGTAGCGCTCGCGGCCGAGCTCCTCCCACAGGATCGACATCGCGCGCAGCTTCGCGTGCTCCTCGATGAAGCGAACGCCGGCGTTGACAAAGAACGAGATGCGCCCGAAGACCTGCCCCATGATCTTCTTGTCCGCCGCGGCATCGCCGCTGTTGACGCGCTCGCGGGCGGCGTCGAGCACCGCGATCGCGTTGCTCATCGAGTAGGCGATCTCCTGCACGGGGGTCGCGCCCGCCTCCTGCAGGTGGTAGGAGCAAATGTTGATCGGGTTCCACTTCGGCACGTGCTCGACCGTGTAGGCGATCATGTCGGCGATCAGGCGCATCGACGGCGCCGGCGGGAAGGCGTAGGTGCCGCGCGCGAGGAACTCCTTGATGATGTCGTTCTGGGTCGTGCCCTGGAGCTGTGCCTGGGCGACGCCTTGCTCCTCCGCGGCGACAATGTAGAGAGCGAGCAACCATGCGGCGGTCGCGTTGATCGTCATCGAGGTGTTCATCTCGCCCAGCGGGATGCCGTCCATCAACGCTGCCATGTCACCGCGGTGGGAGACCGGTACGCCGACCTTGCCGACCTCGCCGCGGGCCAGCTCGTCGTCGGGGTCATAGCCGGTCTGCGTCGGCAGGTCGAACGCCACCGACAGCCCCGTCTGGCCCTTTTCGAGGTTGCGCCGGTACAGCTCGTTGGATGCCTTCGCGGTGGAGTGGCCCGCATAGGTGCGGATCATCCATGGCCGATCACGTTCGGGTAGTCGGGCGGAGTGCTCGTCGCTCATACCTGAATTGTACGGTCGCGCGGAGGGCTTTATCCTGCCGCTCATGGATCAGACGCTGGAGAAGCCCCGAACGCGCGGGCCCGGAGACGGCCTGGGGGGTGCCTGGCGGGTGATCGTCTGCAACGACGACCACAACACCTTCGACCACGTCGCGCGCACGCTCGCGCGTTTCATTCCGGGGATCACGCTCAAGCGCGGCATGGAGATCGCCAACGTGATCCACGCCTCCGGGCGCGCGGTCGTCTACAGTGGCCACCAGGAGGCCGCCGAGCACTACTGGGAGCAGCTCAAGGGCGCCGGCTTGACGATGGCGCCACTCGAGCAGAGCTAAGAGCGTCGCTCAGGCGTGTTGGACGCCGGCGCCGTTGCCGTGGCCGTTGCTGGCCGCGAGCACGTCGTCGGTGACGGCGCCGTGGGCGGTGCGGTCCCACCAGCCGTAGAGCACGGGCACCTGGTACCAGCTCGAATGGCTGGTGCGGAAGAAGGTCATCTCCGGGCCCTCCCAGAAGCGTTCCCATTCGAGGTACTCCTCGAACGCAGCAAGCTGCTGGAAGCGGTAGCGGTCATCGCGTTGACGGTAAACCGCGTAAGAGCTAGCGCCGTAACGCAGCGCGCTCGCGGCCGCCTCGTTGAGGTCCTGCTCGAACTGATCTCCGCGGAAGCCCGTGGCGTACCACGGGACGATTACCGTGCCGGCCATCAGGCGCCCACCTCCGCGTGGATCGCGCCGGGGCCATCGGCTGTCTTGCCCTGACCCTCGGCGTCGGCGCCGACGAGGATCGAGATCTTGCCGAGGTGCTTGTTTTCGAGCATCAGCTGGTGCGCTTCGGCGACGCCGTCGAAGCCGAGCGTGCGCCACAGCACCGGGCGGATCTGGCCCGACTCGATCAGCTCGTTGGCCTTCGTGCACTCGTAGGCGTTGGCGAAGTGCGAGCCGAGGATCTCCTTCTGGCGCATCCACAGGTAGGCGACGTTGAAGTCGAGGTCGATGCCGGTGGTGCCGGCGCAGATGACGACTTTGCCGAACGTCTTGGCGACGAACACGGACGTCGGGAACGTGGCTTTGCCGACGTGCTCGAACACGATCTCGGGAGAGTCGCCGAGCAGCTCCTTGACGCGCTTGCCGAACGCGCGCGAGACCTTGAAGCGCTCAGTCTCCTCGGCCTCGGACTCGCCGCCCTGGCGCATCATCCCGGCGAACTCGCCGCGGTCGATGTAGTCGACCGCGCCCAGGCGCTTGACCAGCTCGCCCTTCTCGGCCGAGGAGACGACACCCACGCAGTGGGCGCCCGCGGCCTTGCACAGCTGGATCGCGAACACCCCGAGCCCTCCCGCGGCGCCCCAGATCAGCACCTTCTGCCCGGCCTGCAGCTTGCAGCGGGTGATCAACATGCGGTAGGCGGTGAAGTACACGAGGCCGTAGGAGGCGGCCTCCTCCCACGTCAGCGACGCGGGCTTCGGCAGCAGCTGCTGGGCCTGGACCTTGGTGAACTGCGCGAACGAGCCCCAGGTCGTCTCATAGCCCCAGATCTGCTGTGAGGGGGCGGCCATCGGGTCCAGGCCATGCACCTCGGGGTCCTCGTAGGACGCCTGGTTGCAGTGCACGACGACCTCATCGCCGGGCTTCCAGCGCGTGACGCCGGCGCCGACCTTCCAGACCACGCCAGATGCATCCGAGCCGCCGATGTGGTGGCCGTACTCGGGGTGATCGCCGTAGCGCATCACCGACACGGGCTTGCCGAGAGCGGCCCACACGTTGTTGTAGTTGACGCCCGCGGCCATCACCCGCACGATCACCTCGAAGGCCCCGGGCTCGGGGACCTCGATCTCCTCGATCTTGAAGGCGTCCTTCGGCTCGCCGAAGCGCTCCTCGCGGATGACCCACGCGGCCATCGTCTTGGGCAGCTCGCCGAGCTCGACGTCGACGCTGGAAACTTGTTGAAGATCGATTGCCACGTGCTCTGAAACCTCGTCGGTCGGGAACTAGGACGGAGGCAAATCCTACCCGGGCCCGGCCGCGGAGGCGTGGCGGAGCTCGCGGCGCCAGACCAGGCGCAGCCCCGACCAGTCCTCGTCGAGCGCCGCGACCTTCACATCGACCAGCCCGAGCGGCAGTGCCGCGTCACGAACGTCCTGGTCGCGGATGTCGCTTTCGTGACCGCCGGCGCGACGTGGCCACGCGATCCATAGCGCGCCGGCGGGGAAGATCCGCGGCGCGAGCGCCGCGACATGCTGGCGCAGGGTCGCCAGCGCGGGGCAGAAGGCGATCGCCAGCTCAGCCGGCGAGTCGCCGCGCGAGTCGCCGGTCTCGCGGACCGTCGTGACGCCGTCGGGCAGGTCCGGCACGCTCCAGTCGCGCGGCGGGTCGAGAAGCAACAGCGTGTCTCCGGCGTGGATGCCGAGCTTCTTCCACAGTGGGGTCTTGGAGTAGCCGGGGGCCGTGCTGGGGGCCATAGCTCAAGCGCGTGGTGGTTCAGCCGGCTTCTCGATGGGTGTTGGCTCTGAGTCGGAGTCCGAGTCGGAAGTTCGCAGGGCGGAGGGCACGCGAGCGTCGGTGAGGTCGGCGATGATCTGGAAGTCGCTGACGTTGTGGGTCAGTAGTGGAACCCGATGGACATTGGCGGTCGCGGCCAATGCCAGATCGATCGTCCGTCGTCGGGGCTGGCCGCCTCGGTTGCTGACTGCTGCGGCCAGCCGACCCCACTCGCGCGCAATCTCAGCGTTTACCGGTAGCGCGTCGAACGTGGACTCGATCACCCCGAGACGCTGGGTACGAACGGCACGCTCGTCGTCATCGCCTGCGAGGAGCACGCCGAAGTGAAGCTCCGCGAGCGACGCCACGCTGATTGCCGCCTCGATGTCCGGCGGGGGCTCCTGTCCGATCAGCACTGAGGTGTCGAGTAGAGCTCGCATTCAACTACGCGAAGGGGTCGGTGAGGGATGCCGGGAACCGCTCGATATCAGCTGCGAGCGTCATGGATGTGGGAGTCCGCCAGACGGCGTGCAGGGTCGATCCGCTGACCCACCGACGCTGCTCGGTGGGTCCCAACTGCGCGACCGGGCGCCCGGCTACGGTGATCGTGATCTCCTCGCCTGCCTCTGCGCGACGCAGCACCTCGCCGACGTTATTTCGAAGCTCCTTCTGCGGGAGAGTCGCCACAGATCAATGGTAGCAGAACTGCTACCGGCTCAGGCGTGGATCGTCTCGGCGTCGCGCAGCCCCGTCTCAGCGGTCTCGAGCGCGTGCCCGTCCTCGCTCGGGCGTAGATCCGAGACCGTCAGCTCGCGTTCGGAGCTGACCTTCGCGCGCACGAGCGTCCACGCCAGCAGCGCCCCGAGCAGCGCGACGGCGGCGCCGAGACGCAGCCCGTACTGCAGTGCGTACACGAACGCCTGGTCGCTGGCGTGGATGACGTGCGCGGGTACGCCGTGCACGCCGACCGAGCCGAGGCTCGCGGTCAGCTCGGCGCGCTTGCCGCTCGGCAGCGCCGGCAGCAGCTGGTTGATCTTCGAGCGCCCGAGCGTGGCGACCAGCGCGCCGAGCACGGCGACGCCGAAGGTGCCGCCGACCATGCGGTTCATCGAGAGGATGCCGGAGGCGACGCCGGCCTTGGCCTGGGCGACGGCGTTCATCGCGGCGGTGCTCATCGGCGACATCACGAACGCCATGCCGATGCCCATCAGCACGAAGCCCGGCAGCAGCGTGCCGTAGCCGCTTGAGACCGTGAGATGGGACTGCCAGAACAGCGCCCCGGAGACGGCGAGCAGGCCGAAGGTCATCAGCGGCCGCGAGCCGACGCGGTCGGCCAGGCGCCCGGCGCCGGGCGCGAGCAGCACGATCATCAGCGTCGAGGGCAGGAAGCGCACACCGGCCTGTAGCGGCGAGAAGTGCAGCACGTTCTGCATGTACAGGGCCATGAAGAAGAACATCGCGAGCATCGCGAAGCTGACGATGAAGGCGACGATGTTGGCGCCAAGGAACGTGCGTGAGCGGAAGAAGCTGAAGTCGACCATCGGCGCGCTCTGGCGTCGCTCGACGAAGCCGAACGCGGCGAGACTCAGCGCTGCGATCGCGAACAGCGCCAGCTCGCGGGTGGAGCCCCAGTGCCATTCGTTGCCCTCGACCAGCGCGAGCACGAGCGCCGCCAGACCCACGGTCAGGGTCAGCACGCCGCCGCGGTCGATGCGCTGCGCGACGCTCTCGTCGCGCGACTCGCGCACGGCAAACAACGTCACGACGATCGCGCCGGCGGCGACGGGCAGGTTGAGGAAGAAGATCGACTGCCAGCTGACGCTCTCGACGAGGAAGCCGCCGAGCACCGGGCCGATCGCGAGCGCGAGCGCCGAGACGCCGGCCCAGGTGCCGATCGCCTTGCCGCGCTCGGCGGGCGGGAACGCGTTGGTGATGATCGACAGCGTCGCGGGCATCATCATCGCCGAGCCGGCGCCCTGGATCGCGCGCCAGACGACCAGCCAGGTGTCGCTCGGCGAGAAGCCGATCGCGCCGCTGGAGCACGCGAACACGATCACGCCGGCGAGGAACACTTTGCGCCGGCCGAACAGGTCGCCGAGGCGCCCGCCGGTGACGAGCAGCACGGCGAACGACAGGGTGTAGGCGTTGACGGTCCACTCCAGCGACGCGGTCGACGCGTTCAGGCTGCGCTGGATCGACGGCAGCGCGACGTTGACGACGGTGTTGTCGAGCATGATCATGAACAGCGCGAAGCACATCGCTCCCAGCGCCCACCAGCGGCGGTTGTCCTCGTTCATCTGCAGGGCTCGGATCCGGTCGGTCATCGTGCGCTTCCCTTCGTGGTAGGTCTGTAAGCGGCGATCTCCGCGCGCCGCTCGAGAATCAAAGACAGCGCGTGCGCGAGCGCGAGCGCCTCCTCCTCGCCGAGCGAGTCCAGCAGTCCGGCCAGCGCCGACAGGCGCGCCTCGTTGAGTGCCTGCGGCACGGTCCTGCCGGCGTCGGTCAGGCGCACGCGCTTCATGCGCCGGTCCTCGGCGTCCTCCTCGCGCCCGACGAAGCCGCGCTCGAACAGGCCGTCGACGGCGCGACTCATCGCGGGGAGGGAGACGCCGAGTGTTTCCGCCAGTGCCTTCACCGAGCGCTCTTCGCCGTCGGCCTCCAGTGCGCACAGCGCCTTGATCTGCGTGAACGACAGGTCGAGCTCGGCGATCGTGTTGAACGTGCCGACGTTGGCGGTGCGCATCAGGTAGCTGGCGAGCGCGTACATGTCGCGCGTCAGCGCGGCACGGTCAGGCTGTGTGCCAATCGCGTCGGGCTTGGATGCCGCGCCACCTGAGCGCGAGTCCTTGATAGTTGCTTGCATGCACGCAACTATATAGCGGACGCAATAGTTGACTGTGTGTCATGCGTCACACTCGCGGGCGCGCTACGCTCGACTTCAAAGTGCCCGACTCAGAGCCTCCAGAAGACCCCGATCACAGCGCTGCCGATCAGGGGCCGAACATCATGATGCCGCCGGAGGAGTTCGCCGGCAAGTGGGCGAACGCGGCCTCGCTCGCGCGCACGCCGCACGAGTTCACGCTCGACTTCATGCGCATCGGCCCGCAGGGCCAGCAGGGCATGGTGGTCTCGCGCGTGTCGTTCTCGCCACTGTTGGCGAGCCAGCTGCTGGACCTGCTGGGCGAACAGTGGCAGGCCTACACCGAAGAGTCGGGCATACCGCCCGAGGACGAGGGCGATGAATGAAGAGCAGCCGCGCGGCGGCGACGAGGAGATCGAGCCGATGCTGGCCCCGTTGAAGGGGCCGAACGTAGTCAGCACCTTCGACACGCCCCCGTCCGCGGACGCGATCAGGGCGCAGGACGCGTCGATCCGCCGGCACCTGCGGGATCACAGGCCGCCGGGACAGGAGTCGCCGGGGGAGTAGCCGCCGAGGGAGCCGCTGCCGCTGCCGCAGGAGTGGCCGGGGCCGGTCGCCGCGTTTGGCTCTTCGCGCGGGCGGCGCGAGGAGATCTGGCTCAGTCGCCCAGGGGCGAGAACGGCAGCTCGAGCACCTCTGCGCTGACGCCGCGCTCACCGACGGTGAGGACGCTGCCTGGCTCGGCCTCGCGGCGCACGAGCGCGAGCGCGATCGGTCCCAGCGCGGGAGAGACGGTGACGCTGCCGAGCCGCCCAACGGTGCGCTCGCCGAGCGTGAGCGGCTCGCCGCTGCTCGCGGGCGCGGACAGGCGCAGGCCACGCAGGTGGCGGTTGGGCTTGCCCTTGTAGTGAAGCCGCGCGACTGTCTCCTGGCCGACGTAACAACCCTTGGTGAAGCTCACGGCGCGCTCGTTCAGGCCGGCCTCCTGGGGGATGACGTTGTCGTCGAGGTCGACGCCGTAGCGCGGGCGCCCGCGTTCGATGCGCAAGCACTCGGCGGCCTGCTCGGAGATCGCGCTCGCGCCGCGCTCGCGCAGTGCGGCGCGCAGCGCGTCGGTGTCGGTCGCATCGCAGATCAGGTCGATGCCGACGTCGGTGCGCACGGCGAGCGCGTCGATGCCGTCGACCGAAACGTTGATGTTGGCGTGCTCGACGGCCGCTAGGGTCTCGCCGGCCGCCAGGGGCTCGACAGCCGCCGGCCGGTTGGCGCTCACCCTGCTGGCGGCGAGGATCGAGTCGGCCTCGGGGCCGATCAGCGACAGCAGCCCACGCTCCAGCGTGCGCTTGTGCAGCTCCAGCTCGTAGCCGATCTTGAAGCGGTGGATCATGTCGAACAGCGCCTGCAGCGCGGTGCGCTCGGTGTCGAGCAGCAGCTCCGTCGGGTTGCCTGTCGCGTCCGCGCGGACGGCGAGGACGCGCAGGTCGCCGAGCATCTTGCCCTTGTGCGTGAGGAACGCCGCGTAGCAGCCCTCGCCCGCGCGCAACGTTGCCAGCTCGTTGGTGACCTGCCCGTTGAGGAACTCGACGGCACCGGGGCCGACGAGCGCGAGCTTGCCGCGCTCGGAGCGGTCGAGCACGCCGCAGCCGTCGCTGAGCGCCGCGTGCTCCATGTCGGCTGGCGCGTGCTTCACGTCGGCTGGCGCGTGGACGTCGACCGGCGCGGGGGCGTCGGCTGGCGCGCTAGCGATCGTGTCGGTGTGTGCGCTTGCCATCGATTCGAGAATAGCCGCGCTAGGCTTCCGTCAATGGCTCTCGCCGAGGACTTCCAGGTGGTCGTGGACTCGCTGCCCGAGGACTGGACCGACCTGGAGCTTGATCTGCGCATCGCGGACGAGTCGCGCTACGTCGAGGCGGCGCTGTACCTGGCGACGTGCAACGCGCGCCCGTACTCCCACCACGACTGGCATTGGCGCCTGTTGGTGGCGCACCGCTTCGGGCACGCGGCGGCGGCGCCGACGGTGCACGGTGCGCTGGGCCTGCTCGACGAAGCCGGCGTTGCCGGCGAGCTGGTCGTGCGCGAGGTGCGCAGCGGGCGCGTGGAGGTCACGCAGATGTGGGGGCGCCCACAGTCCGCGCGCGAAGAGTTTCGCCGTCTGCGCGCGCAGTAGCCCGATGGCGCGGGTGCTGGCGTTGACCAGGGACCTGCTGTTCGGCTCACAGGTGCAGGGCGCGTTGGCGCTCGCCGGACACGAGGTCGAGCTGGTCGCGGACGAGTCACGGCTGCGAGAGCGCCTGTCGCGGACGGATGAGGCCGGCGCCGACGCTGGCGGGGCGGCGGTGGACGTGCTGGTCGTCGACCTGACGGACGGCGAGCTGGAGGCGGCGGAGAGCGTGCAGAGTCTCGCGCACGATGGGCAGCTCGAGGGCGTGCGCACGCTGGGGTTCTACTCACACGTGGAAGCCGAGGCGCGCGATCGCGCCGAACGGGCGGGCGTCGAGCTGGTGGTGCCGCGCTCGCGCATGGCGCGCGAAGGCGTGGCGCTCGTGGCGGGGCTGCTCCCGGCGCAGTAGCCGGTGTCGGGCGCAGGAGGAAGGGCGTTGGCGTGCACGGCTGGCGCCGCCCCGACGGCTAAGCGGCAGCGTCGGTGACCTGCGTACGGGCCGCCCGCTGCAGCAGCGGGTGATCGGGCGGCGCACCGGGCCCGGGGACCGCGAGCGAGTCGCGCACCGACAGCTTCGCGCCGCATGCCGCACAGACGCGGTGCTCGTCGACGGCGCCGCCGCAGCCGCGGTGCTGCAGCAGCACAGCGGGCCCGCCGGCGGGGACCGCGTAGCGATCGCCCCACTGCATCAGCGCGACGATCGTCGGCCACAGGTCGAGGCCCTTCTCGGTGAGCCGGTATTCGTAGCGCGGCGGGTGCTCCTGGTAGCGACGGCGCTCGAGCACGCCCTGCTCCTGCAGGCGGGTGAGTCGCGTGTGCAGCACGTTGCGCGCGATGCCGAGGTTCTGCTGGATCTCGTCGAAGCGCCGCAGCCCGAGCATGACGTTGCGAACGATCAGCAGCGACCAGCGCTCGCCGACGACCTCGAGCGCGCCGGCGATGCTGCAGACCTGACTGTCGTAGTCGTTACGGAGCATCTAACATCTAGTCTAGACGAGTAGGTTGCATGATGCAACCCTTGTGCTATGGTGCGTTTCATGATGCAACGCAAATGGCGAGTGGCGCTGATCGTGTGTGTCGGGGTGTTCATGTCGAGCCTCGACCTGTTCATCGTCAACATCGCGTTCCCGTCGATCGGCAGGCACTTCGGCGGCGCGTCGCTGAGCTCGCTGTCGTGGATCCTGAGCGGCTACGCGATCGTGTTCGCGGCGCTGCTCGTGCCTGCGGGGCGCTGGGCGGACGCGTTTGGGCGCAAGCGCGCGTTCCTGCTCGGGCTTGGGGTGTTCGTGGCGGCGAGCGCGGCGTGTGCGCTGGCGCCGTCGGTCGGCTTCCTGGTCGCGGCGCGCGTCGTGCAGGCGGCCGGCGGTGCGCTGATGCTGCCGACGTCGCTCGGCTTGATGCTGCCAGAGTTCGAGGCGCACGAGCGCCACGTGGCGATCGGCGTGTGGGCGGCGACGGGCGGCATCGCCGCGGCGGCGGGCCCGCCGCTGGGCGGCCTGCTGGTGCAGGCTGACTGGCGCTTGGTGTTCCTGGTGAACGTCCCGATCGGTCTGCTGGGCTTGGGCTTCGGTGTGCGCACGCTGGCCGAGCGGCGCGAGCTCGGCGCGGGGCGCCCGGACGTGCTCGGCGCGGGCGCGCTGATCGCGGCGATCGGCGCGCTGGTGGTGGCGATCGTCAAGGGCCAGGAATGGGGCTGGGGCTCGCCGGCGATCATTGCGCTGCTGGCGGCGACGGCGATCGGGCTGCCGGCAATCTGGTGGCGCTCGGAGCGCCACGACGCGCCGATCGTCGAGCCGGCGATGCTGCGCGTGCGCAGCTTCGGCCTGGCGGTGGGCGCGTCGGTGCTGTTCTTCGCGGGCTTCGGCGCGATGCTGCTCGCGGGCGTGCTGTTCCTGACGGGCGTGTGGCACGAGCGCGTGCTGGACGCCGGCCTGATGCTGTTCCCGGGCCCGGCGATGGCGACGGCGTTCAGCGTGCCCTCGGCGCGGTTGGGCGCGCGCGTGGGCTACCGCATCCCGGGTGTGCTCGGCGCGTTGCTGTTCGTGGCGGGCCAGATCTTCTACATCACGCAGACGGGGGACAAGCCGGCCTATCTGTCGGAGTACCTGCCGGGGATGATGATCAGCGGCGCGGGCGTGGGCTTGGTGATCCCGACCCTGACGGGAGCCGGTGCCTCGTCGCTCGCGCCGGAGCGTTTCGCGACCGGCGCGGCGGTGCTGACGATGGGCCGCCAGATCGGTGCGGCTCTTGGAGTGGCGTTGCTGGTGGCGGTGCTCGGGACGAAAACCGGAACCGCGGCGGACTTCCATTCGGCGTGGCTGATCAGCGTCGTCGGCGGCGTCGCGACCGGCGTGGCGCTCGCGGCGATCGGACGGCCGACGCGCCAGGCTGTGCCTGTGATCGTGGACCTGCCGCTGGTGGAGGAGGCGCTTGCGGAGCTGTCGCTCGCGGAGCCGCCCTTCGCGGAGGGGCCGCTCACCGAGTCGTCGCTTGGCGAGCTGCCGCTTGCGGACGTGCCACGTGCGACGGAGAGCGCAGCCGCAGCGGAGAACGCCGCGTGAGCGCGATCGAGCGGGAGCGCGCGGGCACGCGCACGCGCACGTTCAGCTGGGAGGACCCGGCGGTGTCGGCTGCGGCCGCGATGGAGTTGCCGGGCCTCGAGTGCATGCAGGCGATCGTCGACGGCAGGCTGCCGCCACCGCCGATCGCGCGCCTGCTGGCGTTCGAGCTGGTCGAGGTGCAGGAAGGCCGCGCGGTGTTCGCGATGGAGCCGGCGGAGTGGATGTACAACCCGATCGGCTCGGTCCACGGTGGCATCGCGGCGACGATCCTGGACTCGTGCATGGGCTGTGCGGTGCACACGACGCTGGAGGCTGGCGTCGGCTACACGACGGCCGACTTGCAGGTGCGCTACATCCGCGCGATGGGCGACACGACCGGCCGCGTGCTGGCGGAAGGTCGCGTGGTGCACGCGGGGACGGCGTACGGCGACGGCAGAGGGACGCCTGTTCGTGGAGTCAGGCGAGAAGCTGCACGCGCACGCAACAACCGGCTGCGTGATCCTGCGCTGAGCGGCCCGCGGCCGGGCGCCCGCGCCCTCGGGCGAGGCGCTCAGACGGCGCTGGCGTTGGTGGTGCTCGCGGCGCCGGCGAACGCGCTCTCGCCGAACGGCACGAGCTCGGCGGCGAAGGCCTGCGGGTCGGTGGTGTGCGGCACGTGGCCGCTGTCGAGCACGACGAGCTTGGCGCCGGGGATCGTGGCGGCGATGCGCCTGCCGACCTTCACGGGGATGACGGGGTCGCGCTTGCCCCAGATCACGAGCGTGGGCGCGGTGATGCTCGCGGCGTCGCGTCGCAGGTCGTGCTCGGGTGAGGCGAAGCTGCGCCACAGCTGGCTGACGGCACGCAGGCCGGGGTCCTGGCGCGTGGTGCTTACGCCGGTGTCGCGCGCGCGCCGGTCGGCGTCGGTTTGCGCGCGCATGTACAGGCTCGAGAAGCTCGGGTAGATCGCACGCAGGAAGCGCGGTTGCGCCATCAGCGCGCAGAACGCGCGCACCTGCGGCGGGCGCCCGGCGAAGCCGCCGCCGTCGACGATCACGAGGCCGCGGACCAGCTCGGGACGGCGGATCGCCATGCGCGCTGCGGCGAAGCCGCCGACGGAGTTGCCGAGCACGATCGCGCCGTCGGGCGCGAGCTGTGCGACGACGTGCTCGGCGACGTCGGCGAGGCGCATCGCGCTCGCGGGGCCGTCACCGGCGGGGGACTGGCCGTGGCCGGGCCAGTCGAGCGCGATCGTGCGCCAGCGCTGTGGCAGCAGCGCGCGCAGCTCGTCGAAGTCGTGGCGGTCGTGCGCGCCGCTCGCGAGCAGCACGAGCGTGTCGCGGCCGTCGCCGTGGATGTCGTAGGCGATCGGCCCCGTGGGTGTGTCGAGCGTCGGCACGCACGGCAACCTATCACAGCTACTGACCGATCGGTCATCTCAAGTGACCGGCCGGTCGGTCGGCGTGGGGCAGGATATGTTTAATAGGAGGATGCCCGTGCGCGTGAGAACTGTGACCGGCGCTGTGCCACGAGATGCGCAGCGGACACGGGAGCTGCTGCTGGATGCGGGTGTGGCGGTGGCGGCGAGTGAGGGCTTGGCGGGCTTGAGCGTCAACCGCGTGGTCGCCGCGGCGGGTGTGGCGAAGGGCACCTTCTACGTGCACTTCGCCGATCGTGAGGCGTTCGTCGATGCGCTGCACGCGCGCTTTCACGAGCGCGTGGCGGCGGCGGTGGCGGCGGCGAGCGCGGACGTCGAGCCGGGCGCTGCGCGCATCGTGCGCGGCGTCGAGGCGTATCTCGACGTGTGCCTGGCCGACCGCGCGATCAAGGCGCTGGCGCTGGAGGCACGCACCGACGCGGCGCTGACGGCGGCGATGTCGGCGCGCCACGAGCGCGCGGCCGCGGCGGCGGTCCCGAGCTTCAGAGCGATGGGCTGGCCCGACGCGAAAGCCGCAGCGCAGCTGCTCGCGGCGATGACCGCGGAGCTGGCCGTGCGCGAGCTGGACGCCGGTCGACGACTGCCGGGCGCGCGCCGGGCGCTGCGGCGGTTCTTGGGCGTGGCCGAGCCGGCGGGCGTTCGCGCGGTCACCGAGAGCAGCCGACGCAGCCGCCGCTCATAGTCATATAGTTGGAAAAAAGCAAGCTAGTGAGAAGCGGGGACATGAAGTACTACGCGATTGCCGAACTGGACATGATGGATGGCGGCTGGGCGGGCGAGTATGTGGCCAACGTCACGCCGATGGTCGAACGCTACGGTGGCCGTTTCCTGGCTCGCACCGACACGGTTCATCGAGTGGAGGGCGAGCGCCAGGTGCCGCACCTCTTCCTGATCATCGAGTGGCCGTCGGAAGGTGTGGCGGTGGATTTCTATGAAAGCCTCGAATACCGCCCCTACCGCGAGGCGCGCATCGCGGGCACACACAGCAACTTCTTCCTGGTGCCCGGCGAGGACGTCAACGGCGTCGCGCGCATCGAGTGACGCGCCTAGCTGGCGAGCGTGGCGCCGTCCTCGTCCGCGAGCGCGCGCTTCGCGGCAGCGGCGTCGAGCGGCACTAGCGCGGCGTTGGGCACGCGCGTGAAGGGGATGCTCTTGTCCTCGGCGCGCGCGGCGAAGGCGGCGCGAATGACCATGCCGTGACAGACGACGAGCGCTGGCAGCTCATCGGCTTCCACGTCGCGCAGGGCGGCATCGACGCGTAGCTCCTGTTGGGTGAAGGACTCGCCGCCGGGGAAAGCAAAGCCAGGCTCGGCGGCGGCGAAGGCGTCGAACAGCTCCGGCGTCTTGGCGCGCACCTCGGCAAACGTCAGGTCGGTCCAGTCGCCGGCGTCGGTCTCCATCAGCCGCGCGTCCTCCCGAGGCTCGAGGCCGATCGCCGCGGCGACGATGTCGGCGGTTTCGCGGGCGCGCAACAGGGGGCTCGACCACAGCGCGCGGAAGCCGTAGGCGCGTGCGCGCTCGGCCAGCTCCGCCGCCTGGGCGCGACCGGTGTCGTTGAGCGGCACCTGCTGCTGGCCCTGGAAGCGACCCTCGTGGTTGTAGGCGGTCTCGCCGTGGCGCGCGAGGTAGACGCCGGCCCCCGTACGTTCGCTCATCGCCGGAGCCGGCTCGGTCGAAGCAGGCCGGCTCTCGTGTCTTCGCTCATCGCCGGTGCGAGCTCAGGCTCGGTCGAAGCGGTCGAGGTTCATGACCTTGTCCCAGGCGGCGACGAAGTCGCGCACGAAGCTCGCCTCGGCGTCCGCGCTCGCGTGCACCTCGGCCAGCGCTCGCAGCTCCGAGTTGGAGCCGAACACGAGGTCCACGGAGGTGGCGGTCCACCTGAGCTCGCCGGTGCGGCGATCGTAGCCCTCGTAGAGGTGCCCGGCGGAGCCAGACGGCTTCCACTCCGTGCTCATGTCGAGCAGGTTGGTGAAGAAGTCGTTGCTCAGCGTCTGCGGTCGCTTCGTCAGGACGCCGTTCTGGGAGCCGCCGAAGTTGGCGTCCAGCGCGCGCATGCCGCCGATCAGCACGGTCATCTCGGGAGCGCTCAGCGTCAGCATGTAGGCGCGCTCGAGCAGCCCGTGCTCGAGCGGGAAGGTCTCGCCCGTGCGGGAGTAGTTGCGGAAGCCGTCGACGCTTGGCTCGAGCACCGCGAAGGACTCCGCGTCGGTCTGCTCCTGGGAGGCGTCGGTGCGCCCGGGGGAGAAGGGCACGGAGACTTCGTGCCCGGCGTTCTTCGCGGCCTGCTCGATGGCGGCACAGCCGCCGAGCACGATCAGGTCGGCCAGCGAGACGCGCTTGCCGCCCGACTGCGAGTCGTTGAAGTCCTGCTGGATCTGCTCGAGCGCGGCGAGCGCCGTGGCCAGCTCGGCGGGCTCGCTCCACTCCCAGTCCTTCTCGGGCGCGAGGCGAATCCGCGCCCCGTTGGCGCCGCCGCGCTTGTCGGTGCCGCGGAAGCAGGCCGCTGATGCCCAGGCGGTGGCGACGAGTCGCGAGATCGAGAGCCCCGAGGTGAGCAGCTTTTGCTTCAGCGCGGCGATCTCGGCCTCGTCGATCAGCTCGTGCTCGACCGCGGGAACGGGGTCTTGCCATAGCTGCTCCGCCGGGATCCACGGGCCGAGGTAGCGCGAGATCGGCCCCATGTCGCGATGCAGGAGCTTGTACCAGGCCTTGGCGAACGCCTGCGCCAGCTGGTCGGGGTGCTCGTAGAAGCGTTTGGCGATCGGCCCGTAGGTCGGGTCGAGCTTCAGCGCGAGATCTGTCGTGAGCATCATCGGCGCGTGGCGCTTGGAGGGGTCGTGGGCGTCCGGCACCGTGCCCCCGGCCTCGGCGTTCTTGGGGGTCCACTGCTGCGCTCCGGCCGGGCTCTTGGTCAGCTCCCAGTCGTACTCGAAGAGGTTCTCGAGGAAGCCGTTGTCCCACTTCGTCGGCTCCTTCGTCCAGGCGCCCTCCAGGCCGCTGGTGATCGTGTCGGCGCCGTTGCCGGCGCCGGCGGCGTTCTTCCATCCGAGGCCCTGCTCCTGCAGCGGGGCGGCCTCGGGCTCGGGGCCGATGTTGCCGGGGTCGACGGCGCCGTGGGTCTTGCCGAAGCTGTGACCGCCGACGATCAGGGCGACTGTCTCCTCGTCGTTCATCGCCATGCGCGCGAACGTCTCGCGAATGTCCCTGGCTGAGGCGAGTGGGTCGGGGTTGCCGTTCGGGCCCTCGGGGTTGACGTAGATCAGGCCCATCTGCACGGCGCCGAGCGGCCCCGCGAGCTGGCGCTCGCCGCTGTAGCGCTCGTCTCCGAGCCAGGTGTCCTCGCTGCCCCAGAAGATCTCCTCGGCCTCCCAGATGTCCTCGCGCCCGAAGCCGAAGCCGAACGTTTGAAAGCCCATCGACTCCATCGCCACGTTGCCGGCGTAGACGAGCAGGTCCGCCCATGAGATCTTGCGCCCGTACTTCTGCTTGATCGGCCACAACAGCCGCCGCGCCTTGTCGAGGTTGGCGTTGTCGGGCCAGCTGTTGAGTGGCGCGAAGCGCTGAGCGCCCTGGCCGCCGCCGCCGCGGCCGTCGGCGATCCTGTAGGTGCCGGCGGCGTGCCAGCTCATGCGAATGAACAGCGGTCCGTAGTGGCCGTAGTCGGAGGGCCACCACTCCTGTGAGGAGGTCATCAGCTCGACCAGGTCGCGCCGCAGCGCCTCGACGTCGAGCGCCGCGAACTCCTTGGCGTAGTCGAAGTCCGCGCCCATCGGGTCCGACAGGGGCGAGTGGCGGTGCAGCACGCTCAGGTCCAGCTGCTGAGGCCACCAGTCGCGGTTCGTGCGGGGGCCGGTCGCCTTCGGGCTGGGGCTCGGGATCGCCGGGTTCTCGCTCTCGCTGTTGGTCATGTCGCTTGCTTGTCCCTTTCTGGTCACACGGTGCGTCGGGTGACTCGTTCGCTCGATGGTGGCTGCTCTGGGTCGAGAGCTGTGCTGCGCGCGTCGCAGACTCGGCGTTCCCCGGCCGGTGGGCCCGCCGGCCCCTAGCCTAGATCCTCGCCGGCTCCCAGGCGTGCGCCCTGGTTCAGCGAGTGCCGCTAGCCCTCGGAGCTGAGCTGGGGCTGCGCCGATGGCTTGGCCCCGGACTCCTGCAGACCGAAGCGGTCGTGCAGGCGCCGCAGCGGCGCCGGCGCCCACCAGTTCCAGTCGCCCATCAGCGCCATCAGCGACGGCACGAGCAGCGCGCGCACGACGCTGGCGTCGATCGCGACCGTGAGCGCCGCGCCGACACCGAGTTGCTTGGTGAAGAACAGGTCAGAGCTGACGAGTGCGCCGATCGCGACGCAGAACAGCAGTGCGGCGGCGGTGATGATCCGCCCGGTGCGCTCGATCCCGACGGCGATCGCCTCGCGGTTGGACATGCCTTGGTCGTGGGCCTCCTTGATGCGGGCGAGCACGAACACCTCGTAGTCGGTCGCCAACGCGAAGGCGACGACCAGCATCAGCACGAGGGTCGACTCTTCCAGGCCGCCGATCGGCGTGAAGCCGAGCAGGGCCGACAGGTAGCCGTCCTGGAAGATCAGAACGATCAGCCCGGCGCCGACGCTGACGCTCAACAGGTTCATGACGAGCGCCTTGATCGGGATCGTCGCCGAGCCGGTCATCAGGAACAGGAACACGGCGGTAAGGGGCATGAGGATCAGCAGCGCGAGCGGGATGCGATCGGCGATGGCGGCACGTTGGTCGACGAGGAAGGCGCTCGAGCCGCCTACCAGCGCGTCGTACGGGCGCGCGATCGTGCGCAGCCTGGCGAGCAGCCGCAGCTGCGGGTCGGAGCTGGGCGAGCCGTGTGGCAGCAGCGTGATCCTCCAGGTGCCGTGGCCGAGGTACATCGGCGGCGCGACGCTCGCCAACGCGGATGCGCTGCCGTGTGTGCCCGCCGGTCGCGCCGGTGCTCCGGTCACCGCGGCTCCGGTCACCTCGGCTCCGGTCACCTCGGCTCTCGATGCGCCGGCCGTCTCGGCCGCTGCGCCGGCGAGGCGCAGCGCGTCGGAGCGCGATCCGCGCACTACGACTTCGGTGGCTTCCTCGACATTCACGGCGAACCTGTGCACGAGCGCCGCTTCCACCTGGTGGCTATCCGCGGAGCTGGGCAGCAGGTCGGCGTTGGTCGAGCCGAACCGCACGTGCAGCACAGGTGTGGCCGCGGCGAGCAGCGCGGCTGCGCTGATCAGCGCGACCGCCGCGGGCCGGCGCACGACGCCGTGCGCGAGCCTCCACCAGCCGCCCTGAGTGGCGACGCTCGCGGAGCTGGCCGCCCGCCGCTGCAGCCAGGCGGGCGAGAGCGCGTTGATGCGCGGTCCGAGCACGAGCAGCAGCGCGGGCAGCGCGAGCAGCGCGACGGCGCCGTCGCACAGCACGACGATCGTGCCGCCGATGCCCATCGAGGACAGGAAGCGCAGCGGGAACACGAGCAGGCTGGTGAGGGCGGCGGCGACGGTCAGGCAGCTGAACAGCACCGTGCGCCCGACGGTCCGCAGTGTGCGCTCGAGCGCGAGGCGGCCGTCGACCCCGGCGGCCAGCTCCTCGCGGTAGCGGTAGACGATGAACAGGCTGTAGTCGATGCCCAGGCCGAGCCCCATGCCGCTGACGAGGTTCAGCGCGAACACGGAGATCGGCGTGAACTGGTCGATCGCTCGCAGCGCGAGGAACGTGACGAGGATCGACAGGCCGCCGACCAGCACCGGCAGGAGCGCGGCGATCACCCCGCGGAAGAACCAGAAGGACAGCGCCAGTAGCAGCGGCAGCGCGAGCAGCTCGGCGCGCGCGAGCTCGCTGGTGGTGCGTTCGTTGAGTTCCTGGTTGGTCACCGCGTAGCCGCCGAAGAGCACCGTGAGGCCGGCGAGTCGCGTGGGTGCGCTGGCCCGGGAGAGTTCGACGCGCACGCGCGCAACCGCGCTGGTCGCGTCGTCTTCGCTCGCAAACGCGGCCAGCACGAGCGTTTCGCGTCGGTCGCGCGAGAGCAGGGTGGGGGCGTGCGTGCGCGGGTAGTCGAGCGCCCGTTGGAAGCCGCGGTGGGCGGCGAGCATGTCCGCGAGCGTGTCAATCGCCCGAGACGCTGCAGGGTCGTCCCGCAGATCGCCGCGACCGCGCACCAGCAGCACGACGTCGTAGTAGGCGCTCTGCCCGGTCGCGGCTTCGATCGCGCGATTGGTGCGTTCGTACTGCGAGCTCGGGGACTGGTAGTCGTGCGGGGTGCTGGTCAGCACGCTGGTCACCGGACCGCCCAGCACGGCTGCGATCGCGAACACCAGGACGGCGGTGGCGAGCACGCGGCGCGGGTGTTCGAGCGGGAGTTTCGCGAGCCGTGCGATCACGTCGTTGCACCAATTCAACAGGTTCGGCGGACGGGGCGGCACTCCCGAGACGCCCCGCCCGGCCGCGCGTGCCGAGCGCGAGCGCCAAGCGTCATAAACTCGTGCCATGCGCCGCCGCGTGACCTTCTCGCGCAACCTGACGCTGTCGCTGTCGCGCACGTGTCGCTGCTACTGCAAGTACTGCGCGTTCGCCACCCATCAGGCGCACCTTTACGCGCCCGAGGAAGTGCTCGCGATCCTCGATGGGGCGGCCAAGCGCCAGGTCAAGGAGCTGCTGGTGCTAACGGGGGAGAAGCCCGAGGTCAACCCGGAGGTCGCCGCGCGGCTGCGCGAGCACGGCCACGAGGACTTCACGGCGTACGTGGTGTGGACCTGCGAACGCGCGCTCGAGCGGGGCTTGTTGCCGCACACGAACCTCGGCGTGCTTGCGCGTGAGGACCTTGCGCGGCTGCGGGAGGTGACCGCCTCGCAGGGCCTGATGCTCGAGTCGATCTCGGAGCGGCTGATGGAGACGGTGCACGCGGGCTCGCCGACGAAGCACCCGGCGCTGCGCCTGGAGACGATCCGCGCCGCCGGCGAGCTGCGGATTCCGTTCACGAGCGGCATCCTCGTGGGGATCGGCGAGAGCGAGCAGGAGCGCATCGAATCGCTGGAGGCGCTCGCGGCGGTGCACGCCGAGCACGGGCACATTCAGGAGGTGATCCTGCAGAACTTCGTGCCGCACCAGCGCTACTACGGCCAGGAGCCCGCGCAGATCGCAGACGCGGCCGCGCGCGAGTACTGGCGCACGGGCGTCGCCGACTCGCGGCCGGAGCTGCCGCTGCCCGACTGGGCGTGTCCGGTGAGCATCGAGGACATGAAGCGGCTGATCGCGGAGACGAGGCGGCTGATGCCCGACGTCGGCATCCAGATCCCGCCGAACCTCGCCGACTGGTGGGGTGAGCTGGTGCGCGCCGGCGCCACGGACCTCGGCGGGCTGAGCGCCAACGGCGATCACATCTCGCCCGAGCACCCGTTTCCCTCGCCGCACCAGGTGCGCAAGCAGCTGCAGCAGGACGGCGTCGCGCTGACCGAGCGGCTGTGTGTGTACCCGCAGTACATCGACCAGGAATGGATCGCGCAGGGTGTGATGGACACGATCAAGGTCAAGTACTGGAGCTTTATCCCGCGTCGTGGCTCCGGTCGCACCGACCCGGCTGCAAGCGGTGTCCCGCCGATCCGCCCCGACCTGCTCGCCGGCGCGGTGCAGCGCGCGCGCGACGGTCAGCCGCTGAGCGCCGAGGAGCTGACGGCGATGTTCGCCGAGACGCGCCCGGAGGCGATCGAGGACATACGCCAGGCGGCTGACGAGCTGCGTGCGGAGCTGGCGGGCGAGCTTGTGACGTTCGTCGTCAACCGCAACATCAACATCTCAAACGTGTGCACCGTCGGCTGCGCGTTCTGCGGCTTCGGCCAGGGCAAGCGCTCGCCGGACGCCTACCAGCACGACGAGCGCGAGTTCGTGTCGCGCATCCACGACGCGCTCGAGTTCGGCGCCACCGAGCTGTGCATCCAGTCGGGCATCCATCCGGACTGGTCGCTCGAGGACTACCTCGGTTGGCTGGCGCTCGCAAAGGCCACCGCCGCGGAGGCGGGCGCGGAGCTGCACCTGCACGCGTACAGCCCGATGGAGATCGCGCACATGTGCGACATCTCGGGGCTGGCGCCGGCGGAGGTGTTCGCGCGGCTGCGCGACGCGGGCCTCGGCTCGACGCCCGGAACCGCGGCGGAGGTGCTGCACGACGGCGTGCGTGAGCGCATCTCGCCGAACAAGCTGCCGGTGGCGCGCTGGGTGCAGATCATCGAAGCGTCGCACGCGGCAGGCCTGCGCTCGACCGCGACGGTCATGTTCGGCCACATCGAGGAGCCGTGGGAGCTGGCGGAGCACATGCGCGTGGTCCGCGAGCTGCAGGAACGCACCGGCGGCATCACCGAGTTCGTGCCGCTGTCGTTCATTCCCTTCCAGACGCTGCTCGGACGAACTCATGGCGTGGAGGAGATCTCGCGCGAGGAGAACCTCAAGCACACGGCCGTGTTCCGCCTGGCGCTTGGGCGCACGGTGGCGAGCCTGCAGGCCAGCTGGGTGAAGATGGGGCTGGACGCCGCGGTCGAGTCGCTGCGCTGGGGCGTCAACGACCTCGGCGGCACGCTGATGGAGGAGTCGATCAGCCGCCTCGCCGGCAGCTACCACGGCACGCGCCTGGAGCCCGAGCAGCTGATCGCCGCCGCGCACGAGGCCGGACGCCCGGCGGCCGAGCGCACGACGCTGTACGGGATCAGGCGCGAGTTCCCGCTCGGAGCGGGCGAGCTGCCGGTGGCCGTCTAGCGGCCGCCGCGTGCGGAGACGGCGCCCGCGCCGTGGCTCCGCGGACGCTCGACACGGCGGCTCTTCTGGCCGTGCGGCAGCGGGCGGCCTACGCGCGCGCGAACTGCCCGTGGAACCCGAACGGGATGTGGTGCGGCGCCTGCGCTCGCGCCAGCTCGCTGAGGTCGCCGGCGTCGAGCACGAGCAGAAACGAGGAGCCGGCGCTCGCGTCGAGCACCACCGACAGCAGCACGCCGTCGTCCTCGCTGTCGGAGTCCGTGCGCGGGGGCGCCACGAACACCGGCTCGCCCGGGTAGCAGTCGGGCTCTGACCAGGATTGCGTGGTGCGCGTGCCGACGTCGATCTTGACGATCCGCTCCAGCCAGCCGGCCGGTCCGCTGCTGACGCCCCACACGTACCGATACGGGCGCTCGTTGCAGCGCCCGTAGTTGATGCGCGGCAGCTCGATGTCCTCGTCGGCGAGCTGCTCGCGTGCGACGGAGCGATCGGACGGGCGCAGGCGAAAGCGCGTCAGCTTTGCGCTCGCCACCGGCTTGCCCGCGCGCAGGCGCTCGAGGTACAGGTCCTCGACCACGCTCGCGTCCTCGAACGCGCACAGGTCGACCACAACCTCGTCGCCGTCGTCGTAGGCGTTGACGTGATGGAAGGCGAAGCAGGGGTCCGTTTGGAAGCCGGCGGTGGCCGCGCCGGTGAGCCGGTCGACGAGCGTGAAGCGGGTCCCCAGCTCGGGCCTCCAGCGGTAGTTCTCGATGTACGGGCGTCCAGACAGCGCGAGCGCGAGCGGGTTGACGACGAACGGGAACTCGGCGAGCACCAGCCAGCGCTCGGTGAGCCCGAAGGAGTGCATGTAGGCGGGCTGCTTGACGGGCAGCGAGGCCAGCACGCGCGGCTTGCTCTGCTGTTCACCACCGCGCAGTGGCGCCAGCGCAAAGAACCTGTAGCTGCTGCGGGCGCCGAGCTTGGCGGCGTAGTTGAGCATGCCGCCGTTGGCGCGGTCCAGGTGTGGGTGCGCGGTGGTCAGCTGTCCGGGGGCGGCGAACGGGCGTACGCCGGCGGTCTGCAGGGTGTGCGGGTCGAACTGCACCGGCAGCGGCGTCTCGGTCATCGCCACGAAGCGCTCGCCGAGCCTCGCGACGTTGACGTTGGCGTTGTCCGGCAGGGTGCTCTCAGGCGAGAACAGCGTCTGCACGCGCTTGAACAGCGACCGGCAGGGGTCGGTGGCGAACTCGCCGTAGACGATCCCGTCGTGCTCGCGCGCTGCCTTGTAGGAGCGGCTCTGCAGGAAGCGGTTGCCGTAGGAGACGCGACCGTCGTCGATCGTGAAGCGGTGCAGCATCGCCAGGCCGTCGAACCAGTGCCGCATGCGCTGTGAGCCGACCTCGAACTTGGCGGGACCGGTACGCAGCAGCGAGCCGTGCAGCCACTCCGGCAGCTCGCCGCTCAGCTCGAGCTCGTCGGCCTCGACCTCATTTTCGAGCGTTGCGAAGCCGAGCGTCTGTGCGGCCCAGGTGGTTGTCGCGGCGGACATGACGATAATTCCTCCTGAATCGTTCGATCAGTATCATTCGTACCGTACGCTACGCTGACGGGCATGTCAAGTCCGACACAGGACGAAGCGCTCGGTGGGCCCTCCGGCGAACCGACACCACGTGTGACCGAGGCCTCCTTCATCGTTCTCGGCTTGGTCGAGCTCGCCGGGCAGGCGACGCCGTATGACCTGAAGCGCATGGCGCAGCGGAGCACCAGCAACTTCTGGTCGATCCCGCACACGCAGCTGTACACCGAGTGCGCGCGGCTGGCTCGCGAGGGCCTGCTCGACGAGCAGCAGGAGCCGAGCGGGCGGCGACGGCGCACCTACCGCCTGACCGAGGGGGGGCATGCGCTGCTCGAACGGTGGCGCAACGAAGCGACCGCCGAGCTGTACGAACTGCGCGATGCGAGCACGTTGAAGCTGTTCTTCGGCGGCGATCCGGTGGCGCTGGCGGCGAGCCAGCTGGCGGCGCACCGGGGCCGGCTGGAGGTCTACGAGCGCTTGCGCGCGAGCCTCGCCGAGGCGCCGCTCGGACAGCGCCTGGCGCTCGACTGTGGGATCGGGCACGAGCGCGAGTTCATCCGCTTCTGGACGAGCATCAGCGAAACAGATCCTCCTGCAGCGGACGCATGAGCGCGGCCGCCCCGGGGCCGTCCTCGCGCGTGGCGTAGCGCTCGAGGCCTTCGACGACCACGACGGGCTCACGCGAGTCCTTCGCGCGCGCCAGGTCCGCGGTCGCGGCTGCGGCATCGGCGACCGCCAGCCACGTGGCTCTGAGCTCCAGCCCGCTGGCGTCGGTGCGCCCGCGCCAGTCGTCCAGCGGCTGCATGCCCGCGAGGCCGAGCGCGACGTCCAGTTGGCCGTGGCGCCACGCGCGGCCGAAGCTGTCGCTGATCAACACCGCCACCTGTGCGCCGCTCAGCTCGCGTAGGCGCGCGCGGATCTGACGCGCCGACGCGTCGGGGTCGCGCGGCAGCAGCACCAGCGTGTCGTCGTCGCCGTGCTCGGTTGCGTTGGACGCGTCGACGCCGGCGTTTGCGCACACGAAGCCGTGGCGAGTGCGGCAGATCAGCACGCCGCGCTCGGCGCGCAGCACCTCGACCGACTCATCGAGGACGACCTGGACCGCACGCGGGTCCTTCTCCTGGCCCTCGGGCGCGGCTGCCGCCAGCTCGATCGCGCGCGCGCTCGGGCGCACCGTGGCCAGCGACGCGAGCGCGCCCTCGGCCTTGGAGACGGCCTTCTGCGCAATCACCACGAGCTGTCCGTCACGCAGTTCCCCCGCGCCGAGCGCAGCGAGGATCAGCGCCGCGAGGTCATCGCCGGCACGCACCTCTGGGAGGCCGCCGACAGCGTGTGCGGAGAGGCTTGCCACGATCGCGCCCGCGCTCAGGCTGAGCTCGTCATCGAGAGCGCGCTGGCGCGCTCGGGCACGCCGAGTACCGCGCGCGTGCGCAGTGCCCGCGCCGGATGCGCCGCGAGCCGTGTGCGCAGCACGTCGAGGTCATCGCCGGTGTCGATGTCCAGCAGCAGCGACGGCACGCGCTCGACGCGGCAGGCGACGCCGGCGGCTCCGGCGAGCGCGCGATGGCGCTCGCAGCTACCGGGTCCGAAGCTCGGCGCGATCGCGTCCGGCGGCGCCAGCAGCAGGCCGTTGGTGCCCGTACCGTGGCGGTCCGGAACGACCACCACGTGCGCGTTCGCGCCGCCGCTCTCGGCACCGCCCGCGAGCAGCGCGTTCAGCTCCGCGGGGTCGAGCGTGGGGCAGTCCCCGGGCACACACAACACACGCTCGATGCCCTCCAGCAGCGCGCGCCGCACGCCGCGGGATGCGGCCTGCGGCTGGCCCTGCTCGTCGTCGTCCTCGACCACGATCGCGCCGTGCTCGCGCGCGCTCGCGGCGACCCCGCGCTCGCCCGTGACGAGGATCGTCCGCTCGATCGACTCGGTCTCGGCCAGCGCCAGCAACACGTCAGCGACCATCGCTTCCGCGAGCTCCAGCCGCAGCGGGTCCGCGACGCTCGCACCGAGGCGCTGCTTGGCGCGCGCGAAGCGCTTGACGGGCAGTATCGCTGCGGTGCGCATCTGCACGCAGACGATAGTGGCGCGCGCCGCAGCTACCAGCCGAGCAGCATCAGCCCGAGCGTCACGCCGGGGCCGATCGTGATCAACAGCCCGTGCTCGCCCGGCTGCGGCTCGTTGCGCGCGATCGTGTCCTTGAGCACG
The DNA here is from genome assembly GCA_963716535.1 of uncultured Solirubrobacteraceae bacterium. Lineage (GTDB taxonomy): Bacteria > Actinomycetota > Thermoleophilia > Solirubrobacterales > Solirubrobacteraceae > Palsa-744. The sequence continues at coordinate 280,943 of OY970317.1, forward strand.
TAGAAGATCGAGGGGGTACCGACGTTGCCGTGCTCGGCCAGCGCGCTCCAGCTCGTGGCGAGGTCCTCGTCGGACAGCTCGAGCGCGCTCTGCACGTTCTCGACGATGCGTCTGCCGCCCGGATGCGCCATCCAGTGGTCGATGTCCGAGCGCTCGAGCTGATTGCGGCGCAGGAACTCGGCGACCACCTGCGGCAGAGCCGCCCCGCCGATGTCTGGCAGCTCGCGGGCAAGGTGCAGGTAGCTGTCCTGCGAGGTCAGGTCCAGGCGCACCGCGTCGAGCGTGCCGGCGACCTGATGGACCTGCGAGTCGAGGATCACCGGGCCGTCGGCGTCGGGGTCCTCCGACAGTGCCACCGCGGCGCAGCCGTCGCCGAACAGCGCCGAGCCCACCGTCTTGGCTCGCGGGTCATCGGCGGTGGCGGTCGTGAGGATGCCGCTCATGCTCTCCGCGGCGACGACCAGCGCATGCGCGCCCGGTTGGTCGCGCATCGTCTGCTTCGCCAGGCGCATCAACGGCACGCCGCTTGCGCAGCCGACGCCGCTGATGTGGTACTTGTCGGTCGCCGGCGGCATCTCGTAGTGGTCGACGAGGCGGTGGGCAAGCGTGGGGCCGCCGAGCGAGTACAGGCTCGAGCTGACGACCGTGCCGATCTCCTGTGGGTCGAGCTCGAGCGCATCGACGGCGGCGATCGAGTGGCGCAGCAGGCTCTGCTCGATCTGCTGAGCGCGCCCTTGCAAGGTCTTTCCCAGGAAATCGTCGCTGAGGTCGAGGTTGCGGCGCTTGACCCCGCTGCGCGCGAAGATTCGCTCGGCGAACTCGTCGCCTCTCAGCCCCAGGCGCTCCAGCACCTGATCCTGTGTGAGGACCTGCTCGGGGTGCGAGACCGCGATCGCGGCGATGCGCGTGCCCACACGGCGACTCTGGCGGCGTGAGAGCGATCGCGGATCGGCGAGAGCCAATCCTCCGGTATCGCGATTCGGGCCGTTATACAAAGTCGAGACTCCTTGTCTGCCGCTGGACGCATTCTCCGAAACCGATCAACGGCGCCCAAGTTGTGGTTCCGACGATATGCGCACACTGGACACTAGCGGGTGCCCAGGCCGTGTTCTTATCGACTTCTTCGCGTGCCCACAGCTCTATTGGCCCTCACACAACGGTCTCGGAAACGCGAGCACGGTAGGTTACAAGGACTACTGGCGTCTTGGGAGAGATCGCAGATGAGCATCGAGTTGATAGGGGCCGGGCTGCCGCGCACGGGCACGCTCACGCAGAAGCTGGCGTTCGAAGAGCTGGGCCTGAGCCCGTGCTACCACTGGGTGAACCTGCTCGCCGACCTCGACCAGGTCGAGCTGTGGGACCGCGCGATGGATGGCGAGACGCTGTGGCCGGAGATCTTCGACGACCACCGCTCCTCGGCCGACTGGCCCGGCGGCTACTTCTACCGCGAGCTGATGGAGTTCTACCCGGACGCCAAGGTGCTGCTGAGCGTACGCGAGCCCGAGTCATGGGAGCGCAGCTTCAGAGACACGATCTGGACGATGAGTCATGGGGAAACCGCGATGCCCCTGCTGTCGCGCGCCCGCGCCCAGGTCGATCCGCGCTGGAAGCGCTACCTGGAGCTTGTGGACCGCATGTTCTGGGGGCCGCAAGGCACGTTCGCCGCCGGTCACGCCGAGCCGTCGCAGCTGATCGAGCAGATGCACGCGCACAACGAGCAAGTCAAGCGCGAAGTCCCCGCCGAGCGGCTGCTGGTGTGGAACGTCACCGATGGCTGGGAGCCGCTTTGCGAGTTCCTGGGAGTGGCCGTGCCCTCGGGCCCGCTGCCGCACGCCAACGACCGTGAGACGTTCCTCGAACGTGTCATCGACGGCGCGCTCGGCGCGCTGACGGCGTGGCGGGAGAGCGCGGCCAGCGAGGCCGCGCCAGCCGCCTAGCCCGCGAGCGCCCGCGCGAACGACAGCGTCTGCTCGGCCAGGCGCGCGCGGCCGTCGGCGTCGTCCATGCGTGTGTCGGTCTGCAGCGTCGTCAGGCGCGCGACGTCTTCGTCGGCGACGATCCCATCGAGCAGCTCACCGTAGAAGTCGGCCACGCCGTCGGCGCTGCAGTCGAGCGCCGCAAACGCCATGAACGACTCGGTGGGGCCCTTGAGCACCTCGCCGCCGACGATCGGGCTGACGGCGATCACGGGCGCGGACGCGTCGAGCAGCGCCTCGCGGATGCCGGGCACGGCGAGGATCGGTGCGATCGAGGCAAGCGGGTTGGACGGGCCGATCACGATCGCGTCGGCGGCGGCGATCGCCGCGAGCACCTGTGCGCTCGGCCGAGCCTGCTCGGCGCCGCGGTACTCCAGGCCCTCGATCGGCCCGGCGGCGCGCTCGCGGATCATGAACTCCTGAAAGGAGCACCATCCGGTGGCGCCGGTGCGTACCCACGTGCGCACCGGATCGTCGCTCATCGGCAGCACTCGCGAGCGGACGCCGATCGCGCCGTTCAAGCGCGCAATCGCGTCCGTCGGGGTGAGTCCTTCGGCGAGCATCCGCGCGCGCTCGACGCACCACGCCAGATCGCGGTCGCCGAGGTTGAACCACACCTCGACGCCGAGCTCGCGCAGTCCATCCATCACCGCAAAGCTGTCGTCGCGCAGGCCCCAGCCGCGCTCGTCGATCGTGTCAGCCAGCCAGAACGACACGAGGTCGGGGTCCGGCGAGACGTGCGCGCCGTAGATCTCGACGTCGTCGCCCGTGTTGACGATCGCGGTCAGCCGCTCGGCGCCAGCGACGTCGGCGATCCCGCGCGCGAGCTTGGCTCCGCCGGTGCCGCCGGTGAGCAGCACGATGTCCGGGTCGCTCACAGGCATGACTGCACGATGTCCGGATCGCTCACGCGCATATCAGCAGGGCGATCGGGTCGCTCACGACCAGAGCTGCTCGGGCAGGCTCGTGAGGCGGACGCCGGCGTGCACCTTGTAGCGAGAGTTGACGGCGATCAGCAACGCGGTCAGCGCCTCGGTCGTGCGCGCCATCTCCAGCCGGCCGCAATCGACGCAGCGCAGCCCGTCGATGCGCTCGATCAGCGCCGCCGCCTGGCGCTTGTCCGCGCGGGAGTCCCCGCACACCAGCACGTCCTGCGTGAGCGGGTGCTCGAGGTCGCTGAGAGAAGCCGCGCTGACCGTGTGCAGGGCGGAGACCACGCGCACGCCTTCCGGCACCATCTCCAATGCCTGCTGTGCGGCCGAGCCCTGCCACACGCCGAGCATGCGCGTCGCCTTGCCACCGACAGCCGCCGCCAGCGGCACGGTCGCGTCGATCAGCAGCTGGCCGGGCGTGAGCGCATCCTTGAGGTTGGCGAGCGTCTCGGACTGGTTGCGGAACGGCACGCTCAGGATCACGATGCCGGCCTCGCCCGCCGCGCGCGCCGCGGCGGCGTTCTCGTGCGCGGAGAACGCCCCGTCGGGGAGGATCGCGCGTGCGCGCGCCGCGGTTTCCTCGCCGCGGGCGCCGTCGCGCGAGCCGATTGCGATCGGCACGCCCGTGCGCGCGAGCCGCAGCGCGAGCCCGAAGCCGAGCGCACCGGAGGCGCCGATGACCGCGACAGGTTCGGAGCTGGGTGATGCCACGGCGGCCGAGTATAGGCTGCAACACATGACGTTCCAGCGAGGTACCGCGCCGTGAGCGAGCTGCCACGCGCCGTCAGCATCCGTGAGGTCGGTCCGCGCGACGGCTTTCAGAACGAGCCCGAGGTGATCCCCACCGCGCGCAAGATCGAGCTGATCGACGCGCTCGCGCGGACCGGCGTGCGCCGACTGGAGGTGACGAGCTTCGTGCGCGCGGACGTGATCCCGCAACTGGCCGATGCCGCCGACGTGCTCGCCGGCATCGACGTGCCGCCGGCCGTGAGCCTGTCGGTGCTGATCCCCAACGAGCGCGGGCTCGACGCGGCGCTCGAGCTGCGCGAGCGGATCGTCGCGCGTCCCGCCTTCGACGAGGTCAACGTGTTCATGTCCGCGTCGGAGACGCACAACCGCAAGAACGTCAACCGCTCGATCGCCGAGGCGCTGACCGGGCTGCAGGCGGTGCTCGCGCGGGCGCGCGCCGCGGGGCTGCGCTGCGAGGCCGTGATCTCGACGTCGTTCGGTTGTCCGTACGAGGGCCAAGTGCCGCACGCCCGGGTGCTCGAGATAGCCGCAAGCCTGCGCGACGCCGGCGCTCAGGAGATCGGCTTCGGCGACACCACCGGCATGGCCAACCCGCGCCAGGTGCGCGAGTTCTTCGAGATCGCCGCTGATTGGCTGGGGGATGGGGTGGAGCTGACCGCGCACTTCCACAACACGCGCGGACAGGGACTCGCGAACGTGCTCGCGGCGCTCGAAGCCGGCGTTCAGAGCTTCGAGTCGAGCTTCGGAGAGCTGGGCGGCTGCCCGGTGCCGGCCGGCGCCACCGGCAACATCTCAAGCGAGGATCTCGTCTCGATGCTGCACGAGATGGGCGTCGAGACAGGCATCGACCTCGACGCTCTGCTGGCGTGCGCGCGCCGCGCGCAGGAGATTCTCGGGCGTCCGCTCGGCAGCCACACGCTGCTCGCCGGCCCGGTCGACTGGCAGCGCTAGCCGGCGAGCGCCGCCTCCGGGGCCTGCTCACGCGCCGCCTCACGGGCGGCCGCCACGCAGTACTCCTGCACCGCGACCTCCATCTCCAGCGTCTGCGCGAGCGCCGGGCGCGCCGAGGCGTCGATCACGCGCTTGGCGCGGCCGACCGCGACGTGCGAGTTGGCGAGCAGTTCGTCGACCAGCGTCTGTGTGGCCTGCTCGAGCTCATCCGGCGCGACCACACGGTTGATCAGCCCGATGCGCTCGGCCTCGGCGGCGTCGATCGTGCGCGCGGTCATGATCAGCTCCTTGGCGCGGCCGAGGCCTACCACGGCCGGTAGGCGTGTGGAGCCGCCGACGTCGGGGATGATCCCGAACTTGACCTCCGGCAGGCCGAACTGGCTGTCGCTGGAGGCGATTCGCAGGTCACAGCCGAGCGCCACCTCGAGTGCCCCGCCCACACACGTGTGGTGGATCTGGCAGACGACCGGCTTGGCCATCTCTTCGCACAGGTTCGCGCACTCCAGGAACACGGTGCGAAATGGGCGCAGCATGCCGGGCGTGCCCGCCGATGCTCCAAGCTCGACGAGATCCACGCCGGCGGAGAAGACCTTGCCCTCGCCGCGCAGCACCACGCAGTGGACCGACTGCTCCGCTGTCGCCTCTCGCAGCGCGTCGCCGAGCGCCAGCAGCAGCTCCTGGCTCATCGCGTTGCGCTTGTCCGGGCGGTTCAGCACCACGTGGCGGACGTGGCCGCGGTCCTCGGTGTAGACGATGCTCATGGCGTGCCTCCTGTGGTGTCCCGCTGTCCGTGCCCCGTCGGATGAGGGGAGTGCGGGTTTCGAGTGTCAGCGTACGGAAGAGGTGACTGTTAGCATGATTGCATCGATGATGCAGAGGTTGATGATCCAGGCCGAGCCGGAGCTGATCGAGCGGGCCAAGCGCCGCGCGCGCGAACGCGGTGTGTCCGTGGCGCAGGTCGTACGCGAGGCGATCGAGCACGAGCTGGGAGTGGCAGAGCGGGAGCCGCTTGCGCCTGCGCTCAGGCACGTCGGCATGATCGCCTCCGGCCATGGGAATCTCGCGCGCATGGCCGGCGAAGACATCTTCGAGTCCGAGCCATTTCGCTGATCGTCGACACAGGTCCGCTCTGGGCGAGCTTCGATCGTGACGACGTCGATCACGAGCGCTGCGTGGCACTCTTGGCCAATGTGCCCGGGACGCGGGTCATCCCTGCGCCCGTGCTGGTCGAGTTCGACCACCTCGCCTCACGAAGCGCCGAGCGCGGGACGGTCGACGCACTCTTGGATGACATCGACAGTGGCGTCTACGTAGTCGAGGGTGTGCTACCCGGCGACTATCCGCGGGTGCGGGGGCTGCTCCAGACCTACGCCGATCTGCGTGTGGGCTTCGTCGATGCCGCCGTGCTCGCGATCGTCGAGCGCCTCCGCGAGACGAAGCTAGCGACGCTCGACCACCGCCACTTCTCGGTCATGAGGCCGAGGCACGTCGATGTGCTCGAGCTGTTGCCCGCATAGCGCGCCCCGCTAGCTCAGGTCCAGCACGGTCGTCGGCGGTTCGATCGCTTCGGTGTGGCCCTCGCGCGGGACGATCGCCGTGCCGAGCGCGAAGAACTCGATCGTGTGGCTGCCCCAGCCGTGGCTCTTCTCCTGCAGCTGCACGCCGACGATGCCCTCCGCGCCTATCTCCTGCGCCTCCGACTGCATCCGCTCCATCGCCAGCTCGCGCGCGTCGTACAGCGCCTGCGTGAAGTTCGCGAGCTCCACGTTGCGCCCCGTCTGCGCCATCGACTGCAGCATCCCGCGGTGCGCCACGTGGTACACGCAGCTGCCCATCACCATGCCCACCGGGCGATGGCCCGTGCGCAACAGCGTCCAGAAGTCCTGGCCCGAGAGGTCACTCGTGAACGGCCTGCCGTTGGGCGCTCGGTGCAGCTGACCTTCGCTGTGCTTGACCGCCGTGCCGATCGCGATGAACTCCGCCATGTCCTGGCCCCACTCGTAGCGGCCGATGTCCAGGCGCACGCCCACCACACCGTCCGCGCCAAGCTGGTCGGCCTCCTCCTCCATGCGCGTCATCGCCAGCTGGCGCGCGCCGTACATCGCCTCTGAGAGCACCGTCATCTCCTGGCTTTTCTTCCACCCCGACATCTGGATGCCGATGTGGTAGATCGAGCTGCCGACCACTAGGCCCACCGGTTCGAAGCCCGCCTGCTTCACCAGCAGGAACTCGTTCACAGATAGGTCTGAGGTGAACAAGCCGGCGCGGTTCTGCTGCAGCCGCGCGCGGCCCGCCTCGGGGACACCCTCAAGCGACGACGGGTCGTATGCGGTCTCGCGCTCGTTCATATTCGTGGCTCCTTCTCAGGTCCAGAGGTCGATTGTCGGTTCGGGGGTCGCGATCGTCGCGGTCCCGCGCTGCTCGATTGCGGTGCCTACAGCGGTGAACGTCACCATCAGCCCGCTCAGCTCGCGATTGCCTGCCATGCCCATACCCATGCCCCCGCTGAGCGTGTGCGGTCGCGCGGTGTGCTCGATCCGCACGCCGACGATGCCCGACGCGCCGAGCTGCTGAGCCTGGAAGCCGAGGCGTTCCATCGTCCGCTCGCGCGCTGCGTACACGCCTTGCGTATACGCGGTCAGCTCCTGGTTTTCGTTGTACATCATGCGGCCGCCGAGGCCTTTCATCGCCTGCATTTCATACGAGTCCGCGACGAAGAACACCGCGCTCGACGCGACGATCCCCAGCGGCTCGAAGCCGCCCTTCAGCAACATCGCGTACTCCGCGACCGACAGCTCCGTCAGCACCGGCTGCTCGGTGTGCGCGCCCTCGCGGCGCACCGCCGTGCCGAACACCATGTGCTCGAGCGCGAGCGTGCCCGTGTCCAGCTGGCTCTCGCCCGCGCGTGTCTGCACGCCCACGACCGCGTCCGCGCCGACGTGGCGCGCCTCCTCGCCCAGCCGCGCGAGTGCCTTGCCGCGCACCTGGTTCAGCGCCTGCGTCAGCGTGTCCATCTCGATCAGGATCGCGTTGCCGCCACCGTAGGGCGCGTTCCATGCCCCCTGGTAGCCGATCTGGTAGATCGAGCTGCCCATCACCTGCGAGAGCGGCTTCAGCCCAAGCTCGTGGCACAGTGCGAACCCGTTCACCGATAGGTCCGACGTGAACGAGGCGCCGGCGCCGCCCGTGCTTCCCGCCAGCTCGCGCAGGCGTCGCTCCGCCGCCAGCGGGATCCCACCCGCTTCGATGCGCTCGAGCGATTCCTGCTGCTCGCGCTCCTGGCGCGCCTCCTCGGCGCCGGGGTCGCCCATCAGCGCAGCAGCTCTTCGAGCGCCGCGCGCGCGTGCGCACTGCGCTCGGCCTCCGCGCGCAGGTCCGCCGTCAGCGCAGCCAGCCACTCCTCCGGGCGCAACGGCTCGCGCTTGATCGAGATGCCGCCGACCTTGCGCTCGCGGCAGCAGCCCTCGATGCGCCCGCGCTCGACGCCCAGCAGGTACGCCGCGGTCCCCAGCTCGACGCGCACCGCGCGCACGCGCTTCTCGCCGCGGCCGAACACGCCGCCGCCGCTGCGCTCCACGCGCGCCTGGCCCGGCAGCGCCTGCTCGAGCTTGCTCGCAAGCGCCTCGATCGACACCGCCAGATCGGTGCCGTCGCTGCGCAGGCCCGCCGCCGCCAGATCAAAGCTCGCGTCCTCTGCCTGACCGTCGCCAGCGACCAGCGCCTGTTCGGGTGTGCCACCTTGGGTGTCGCTCACCCCATGCAGGGTACTCGCACAGGGACGGCCCGTCGCGCACCACTGCCGCGACGGGCCGTTCTGTTTGGGCGGGTGCTCACCGCGGCGAGCTGGGCGAGCTTTTGGAATCGTTCACAGGGACACACCAGCGGCGGCGACGCCAGCGCCCGCCGCTTCGCAGGCACTCGGTATGGAGCGCTGACACCCGCGTGGCTCGTGCGAGCGCCGTCCGCCTTGCAAGGACTCGCCGCGGAGCGCTAACTTGCACTCGCCGCGACCGCGGCCACGAACAGACCAAGCGAGGGGTAGCAATGGCGCAGCGGATCGAGAAGGTGGGAGTGCTCGGAGCGGGCCTGATGGGGCACGGCATCGCCCAGGTGGCTGCCACAGCCGGCTATCGGGTTGTGCTGCGCGAGGTCGACGACGCGACGCTCGCCAAAGGCCTTGCGAAGATCGAAAAGCAGCTCGCGCGCACGGTCGAGAAGGGCAAGTGCTCACCGGAGGACGCCGAGTCGCTGCGTGCGTGCATTCACGGCACCACCGACTACGGTGAGCTGGCCGATTGCGACCTCGTGATCGAGGCGATCACCGAGAACCTCGCGCTGAAGCTCGAGATGTGGCGCGAGGTCGACGCGATCGTCAAGCCCGAGGCCGTGTTCGCGACCAACACCTCCTCGCTCGCCGTCATCGACCACGCCGCCGCCACCAGCCGTCCGGGCCAGTTCGTCGGGCTGCACTACTTCAACCCCGCGCAGGTGATGAAGCTCGTCGAGGTCGTGCGCTGCATCACCACTACCGACGACGCGTTCGCCACCGCGCTCGAGTTCGTGCGCGCCGAGGGCAAGCTCGCGATCCCCACCAAGGACAAAGCCGGTTTCATCGTCAATCGCCTGCTCGTCCCGTACATGCTCGACGCGATGCGCGCCTACGAAGAGGGCGTCGGCTCGATCGCCGAGATCGACGAGGCGATGAAGGCCGGCGCCGGGCACCCGATGGGGCCGCTCACGCTCGCCGACTTCGTCGGCCTGGACACGCTCGGCTCGATCTGCGACGTGCTGTTCGACGAGTTCCGCGAGCGCCGCTTCGCGCGCCCGCCGACACTGCGCAAGATGCTCAGCGCCGGCTGGTTCGGGCGCAAGTCCGGTATCGGCTTCTACGACTATGCGGGCGAGGCGCCGGTCGAGAATCACAGCCTGTAGCGCTTCGCAATTGTTCGTAGAAGCTCGGCGTCCATTCCTATTAGAACGGAAATGGGCGAGTTGCCGCGCGAGTTCGAGTCGCGTGGATTACATTCAGGGGGTGATGAGCGACCCCTCGCATATGCGCGTCGCCGACGCCGACCGTGAGCAGGCGGTCGAGGAACTGCGCGAGCACGCGCTCGCCGGTCGCCTTTCCTCCGACGAGCTGGAGGATCGCATCGGCGGTGCCTACCGCGCAACCACGCGCGCCGACCTCGACGCTCTGCGCGCCGACCTGCCGGTCAGCTCCACGTCCGTCGCGCTCGCGCTGCGCAAGCGCAAGGGCCAGCTGCGCCGGCGCCTCGCGCAAGAGGCCGGCGGCGGGCTCGGCGTCTCCGCGCTGTCCGTCGGCGTGTGGATCGCCGTCGGTGCTCACGGCGGCTTCTGGCCCGCATGGGTGATCGGCGCGACGATGCTGCCCGTCGTGCGCGACTCCTGGAGGCTGCTCGGCCCCGGCTCCGACCTCGAGGTCGTGCACGCGCGGCTGCAGGCGCGTCACGAACGCCGTCTCGCGCGCGGCGGTCGCGGCGGTCGTGGCCGGCATCGGTATCGAGGGCTGCCGCGACCGTGAGCAAGCTCAGCGACGCCGCCGAGCGCGCGCTCGGCGGCGGTCCCGAACGCCATCGCGAGAAGGCGCTCGAGCAGGGCAAGCTGCCCGTGCGCGAGCGCGTCGCGCTGCTGCTCGACGACGGCTCGTTCGCCGAGGAGGCGCTGCTGGCCAACTGGCACGAGGACGGCCTCGGCGCCGACGGTGTCGTCACCGGCGTGGGGGAGATCGACGGGCGTCCCGTCGCGCTGATGGCCAACGACCCCACCGTCAAGGCCGGCTCGTGGGGGCCGAAGACGGTCGAGAAGATCCTGCGCATCCAGGAACGCGCGCTGACGCTCGAGATCCCGATGGTCTACCTCGTCGACTCCGCCGGCGCGCGCATCACCGAGCAGGTGCAGATGTTCCCCGGCCGGCGCGGCGCCGGGCGCATCTTCCACAACCAGGTCAAGCTCTCCGGTCTCGTGCCGCAGGTGTGCGTGCTGTTCGGTCCCAGCGCCGCCGGCGGCGCCTACATCCCAGCCTTCTGCGACATCGTGATCATGCGCGAGGGCAACGCCTCGATGTATCTCGGCTCACCGCGCATGGCCGAGATGGTCATCGGCGAGAAGGTCACACTCGAGCAGATGGGCGGCGCGCGCATGCACACCGGCGTCTCCGGGTGCGCCCACCAGCTCGTGTCGAGCGACGCCGACGGCATCCACGCCGCCAGGGCCTACCTCTCATACCTTCCAAGCAACTGGCAGTCCCAGTCGCCGACGGCGCAGCCGGCGTCGCCCGCCTCGCCCGGCGGCTCTGGCATCGCCGAGCTGATCCCCGCGGATGAGAACAAGCCGTTCGACATCAAGCTGCTGATCGCCGCGCTCGTCGATCAGGACTCGCTGCTGGAGATCCAACCCCGCTGGGCCAAGGAGCTCGTCGTCGGCTTCGCGCGCCTGGACGGCAAGGCGCTCGGCATCGTCGCCAACCAGCCCAAGCACAAGGGCGGCGTGCTGTTCGGCGACTCCGCCGACAAGGCCGCGCGCTTCATCTGGACGTGCAACGCGTTTGGCCTGCCGCTGCTGTTCCTCGCCGACGTGCCCGGCTTCATGATCGGCACACAGGTCGAGCGCCAAGGCATCATCCGCCACGGCGCCAAGATGATCAGCGCCGTCAGCGAAGCGACCGTGCCAAAGATCTCCGTGATCGTGCGCAAGGCCTACGGCGCCGGGCTCTACGCGATGGCCGGCCCAGCGTTCGAGCCCGACTGCTGCATCGCGCTGCCCAGCGCCTCGATCGCCGTGATGGGGCCGCAGGCCGCCATCAACGCCGTCTACTACAACCAGCTGCAGGCGATCGACGACGAGGACGACCGCGCCGCCAAGACCGACGAGCTACGCGCCGACTACGCGCAGGACATCGACATCCTGCACCTCGCCTCCGAGCTCGTCGTCGACGCCGTCGTCGAGCCCGACGCGCTGCGCGGCGAGCTGACCCGTCGCTTCGCTCACGCCGCCTCCAAGCGGCGCGACTGGCCCGCCAAGCGCAACGCCGTCACGCCCGTCTAGCGCGCATCACGCCTGCGCTGTCCCCGCCGCGCGCGTCTGCTCGTCCTGGAACGGCGGGTAGGTCTCGGTCAGGAGGAACAGGTAGGCGTCGGAGCGCGCCATGTAGGAGTTTGCGAGCACCATCACGTCGAACAGCCCACGTGGCAGCTTGCCGGTGATCACGACCACCACCCACGCCGCGATCGCGCCGATCTCCAGCAGGATGTTCATCGCGTAACGCATGATCGCGATCGGGATCGCCAACAGCAGACGGAAGAGCGTCTTCAAGCGGCTGTAGCGCTCGAGCGGGCCCGCGAAATCCATGCGCACCGGATAGGCGCTGTCGGGCCCCGCACCGAACGGCGGGTACGGGTCGGACAGCAGCGCCGCGTAGGCGGTGACGCGCGCGAGCGAGCGCGTGAAGCCCGCCACGAAGTCGTACAGGGGCTTTGGATAGCGGGCGGTGATCACGATCGCGAACCACGCGATCACGATCGCCACGTACGCCAAGATTCCATACACGTATAGCCAAATGGCCGCCGGAATCACGAGTATCAGCCTGAAGAACGCAGTCAGCCGGCTGCGCCGCTCCACGTAGTCGACCTCGAAGCTCACTGGATAGGACACAGATGCTCCCCCTTTGCGTGCAGCGTGACCCTCTCCCGGCGGGTAGCGTAGGGCGTCCCGCGGCGGCTAGGTGAGGCGTGTCCCAGCGGCGGTCAGGTGAGGTGTATCCCGGCGGCGAGGTGAGGCGCACCCCGGCGGCGACGTGATCGTTGCACTAGATTGCTTACCCGGATGGACGCCGTCGAGCTCGCCTACGCAGGAATCGCCCGCCAAGCCGAGCTGATCGCCGCCGGCGAGGTCTCATCGCGCGAGCTCGTCGATGTGTACCTCGAGCGCATCGCGCGGCTGGACCGATCGAGCAGCGGCGAGAACCTGAACGCGTTTCGCATCGTCTTCGCCGAGCGCGCCCGCCTCGAGGCCGACCAGGCCGACGCGCGCCGCGGGGCGGGTGGGGACTCGAGCAGGCGTCCGCTGCTCGGCGTTCCGTTCGCGGTCAAGGACGACATCGACGTCGCCGGCGAGGTCACCACATACGGCACCAACGCCCACGGCGGCCCGGCCGCTGCCGACGCCGAGGTCGTGCGCCGCCTGCGCGAGGCCGGCGCCGTGATCATCGGCAAGACCACTGTGCCCGAGCTGATGATGTGGCCGTTCACCGAGACCGCCACGTTCGGTGCGACCCGCAACCCGTGGGATGTGCAGCGCGCGCCCGGCGGCTCCAGCGGCGGCAGCGCCGCGGCCGTCGCCGCCGGCCTTGTCGGCGCCGCGCTCGGCTCCGACGGCGCCGGCTCGATCCGCATTCCCTCCGCCTGGTGTGGCCTGTTCGGGTTGAAGCCCCAGCGCGGGCGCGTGTCGATGGCGCCGCGCTCGCGCGGTTGGCATGGGCTGTCGGTCAAGGGCGTGCTCACGCGTAGGGTCGCCGACACCGCGCTGTTCCACGACGTCGCCTCCGGAGCGATCGACGTCGATGCCGACCATGTGCCAGCGCCCGCGATTCCGTTCGCCACCGCCGCCGCCACGCCACCCGCCTCACTGCGCATCGCCTACTCGACGAGTCTCCCCGTGGGCGTCGTTGCGAAGCTCGACGCCGACGCGCGCCGCGCGTTCGATCAGACCGTCGAGCTGCTGCGATCGCTTGGACATCAGCTCGAGGAGCGTGACCCCGACTACGGCGCCGGCGCAATGCCGGCCGTCACCGTCCGCTACCTGTGCGGCATCCATGACCAGGCCGTCACGCTTGCGCACCCCGAGCGCCTGGAACGGCGCACGCGCACGATGGCGCGTCTCGGCGGTCTGATCCCGCGGTCGCTGCTCGAGCGCTCGCTTGCCGGCGAGGCCGAGCTTACGCGCAAGCTGAACCGTGTGCTCGAGGACCACGACGTGCTGCTCACGCCCGCCACCGCCCAGCCGCCGCCGCGCATCGGCCAGCTGCAGGGGCAAAGCGCCCTGTGGACGCTCAACAACGTCGCCGGCTGGGTCCCCTACAACGGCGTCTGGAACGTCACCGGCCAGCCCGCCGCCTCCGTGCCCGCCGGGTTCGGCGCCGACGGTCTGCCACGCGCAGTGCAGCTCGTCGGCCGTCCCGCCGACGAGGCCACGCTGCTGTCGCTCGCCGCACAGCTCGAAGTCGAGCGCCCGTGGGCGCAGCAGCGCCCGCCCGGGTTCGCGTGAGCGAGCCGCACGCGCCACGCGCCGAGGCCTCCGAGCAAGCCGCGCTGCTGGGGGTCGCCGTAGAGGCGGCGAGAATGGCTGGCGCGCTGTTGCTGGAGCGCACCGCGCGCGGCGCCGAGCGTGACGTGACTAGCAAGAGCACGCCCACAGACCTCGTCAGCGAGGCCGACCTCGCCTCCGAGCACGCCATTCGCGAGCTGCTCGTCGCACGCCGACCGCAAGATGGATTCCTCGGCGAGGAGGGCGGTCAGGAGGACGGCAGCAGCGGTCTCATCTGGGTCGTCGACCCGCTCGACGGTACCGTCAACTTCCTGTTCGGCATCCCGCAGTGGTGCGTCAGCGTTGCCGTACGCGATGGGGCGGGAACGGTCGCCGGGGCGGTCTACGACCCCAACCGCGACGAGCTGTTCACGGCTTCACGGGACGGCCGCGCGACGCTCACCGGGCCAGCGGGGGAGACGGACCTGGCTCCACGTCAAGCTGGCGGTGTTTCCGAGTCGGAGGCGGGGGAGGGGGTGGCAGGTGCCCTCGGCGATGGCGAGCTTGCGACCGCGATGGTTGCCACCGGCTTCGCCTACGACGCCAACGTGCGCGCGGCGCAGGCCCGCGTGCTCGCGCGTTTGCTCCCGCGCGTGCGCGATGTGCGCCGCCTCGGCAGCGCCGCGCTCGACCTCGCTTGGACCGCCGCCGGGCGCTACGACGCCTACTTCGAGCGCACCGTCAAGCCGTGGGACATCGCCGCCGGCGCGCTCATCTGCGAACGCGCGGGGCTGTCAGTGCTCGAGCTGCCGGCGCAGGAGCAGCTGCCTTGGGGCATTCTCGCGGCGCGCGCGGAGCTGGCGGACGCCTTGCTCGGGCTCGTAGGCCGGGAGTAGCAGGCTTACTAGAACCACGTCCCGTCTCCACGAGCACATCGATGCGGCGGGTGGGAGTCGAACCCACACGCCCTTTCGGACAGAGCCTTTTGAGGGCTCCGCGTCTACCGTTCCGCCACCGCCGCAATGTGGTCGATCAGGCGAGGATATCTTGGCCCGGGCAGCTCAGGCAGGATGCGGCGGCGCGCCCGTGTAGGCGTCTTTGCCAGCCGCCGGGTCGCGGCGCTCCAGCTCGACGTTCCAGCCCTGCGAGAAGCCGCGCATCGTGAACGTCACGAGCAGCAGTTGCACCGGCACGATCAGCAGCGTCAGCACGCCCAGCAGGCCGGCGTCGAGGCTCGGCTGCGCGAAGCCCGACTTGTCGCGCGCGAACCAGCCCGGTCCCGCGACCGCGGCGAAGATGCCTAGCAGCACCGCCAGTGCCGCCGAGATCGGCAACACGCCGCGATTCCAGCGCGACGCGTAGAACGCAAACGTCAGATACACCAAGATGTAGCCGATCTGGATCGGGATCGCGCCCTCGAGCAGGTTCCAGCCGCCGATCGTCACGATCGCCACCAGCGCGGCGCTCACGAGCAGCAGCACCACCACGATCGCACGCGTCGCCTGCACGACCGGCTTGTCGCGGTTGGGATGCGTGATGATCACGCGTGGCTGCTCGTCACGGGCGGGCGCCGAGGACATCTGAACCACCACGATACAAGCTCGCGCGGCCGTGCGCGCGCCGTGCAAGCCGAGCCCAGCTACGCTCTGGCGGCCACGCGGGCGTGGTGGAATTGGTAGACACGCCGGCCTTAGGAGCCGGTGGCCTCACGGCCTTGGAGGTTCGAGTCCTCTCGCCCGCACCATCATCGTCGGACTAAAACCACCACGCCTTTCTGGGCGTGGTGGTTTTCCAACGCCTGCATGCGACCGTGACGGTCCGTGCAGGCGTTGTTCGTTGGTGATGAAGACGCCCGCAGCAACTCGCTGCCGGATGGCTTCCTCGACCGCCTCTTGTAGCTCCTGGCTGGCCTTAGCGACTGCCGCACGGCGTAGCTCGTCGCCAAGCAGGGCATCGAATGGCTCGGCCAACTCGCCGCGCACATTGCAATCATCGTCGATCAGGAGCCGCTTGAAGAACGCCATGTTGAACTGCCTGCGCAGCCGGTCATTGGCCTCGCGGTAGGCCGCCTCGCAGTCACCGGCTCGGGTGAGGGCACGGGCAAGGTTGGCCTCGGCCTTCCGAAAGTCGCCCTCGACCTCCGCCAAACGGCCTTCGGCGTTGGCGACCTCAGCCGTGAGCCGATGCTGCTCGCTCTTGAGCAAGTCGAGCGGGATAGCGTCGGCATAGTGGGCGTCGAGCAGCTTCTTGCGTTCGCCTTCGAGCTGACCAAGCCGTCGGGTTTGCACCACGCGCTCGCGGTCGGCGTCCTTGCGTAGCTTGGTCAGCTCGTCTCCCAGATAGGCCCGCAGCCGCGTGACCTCAGTTTCGGGAAGCTGCACCGTGGCGTAGTACGCAGCCACGGCTGCCTCGGCAGCTTCAATGGGGATCGCGCGCTGCTTGCAATCCGAACGCTTCATCTGTCGTCCGATGCAGATGAAGTAGGGATAGATGCGGCTCCGGCCTTTGGCGTGGCAGACGATCAGACGACTGCGACACTGGCCGCAGTAGATCGTGCCCTTGAGGTAGTGCGGGTGCTCGCGGTCCTTCTCCCCCGCGAAATTCTTGGCCGAAAGCAGCCGCTGGACCTCGTGCCAGGTCTCGGGCGTCGTCAACGGCTCGTGTTTGCCGGGGTAGACCACGCCCCGATAGCGCACCAGCCCCATGTAATAGGGATGCCTGAGCAGTTTGTGCAGGTGCGAGACATTCAGCGGCTTGCCCGGACCCCGCAGCGAGGGCGCTGTCGTCAGGCCACGGTCGGTCAGCTCAGCCAGCAACCGCCGAATGGTCCAATCACCCGTGCGGTAGGCATCGAACGCCCAGGTCATCAGCGGCCCACGCTCGGGATCGACCTCGATCGTGCGGACTTCGCGGCCGTTCTCGAACTTGCGGACGTTCAGGTAGCCGGTGAGCGCCCGGCCGGGCGTACCGCCGTTCTTGGCCTTCTGTGTCGTGCCCTTGATGACCTCCGTCGCCAGGTTGCGGCTGTAAAATTCCGCGATCGACGCCATGATGCCCTGCAAGAGCAGGCCAGAAGGCGTCTCGTCGATGTTCTCGGACACTGACACCAACTCGGCCCCGGCCCGTTGGATCGCCACCGTGAGCGCCACATCATCGGCCCGGTTGCGGGCCAGCCGATCGACCTTGTGGACGATGACGTAGCGGACGGGATGCTCCGCAATGAACCGGAGCATCCGTTGTAGTTCGGGCCGGTTGGCGGTCTTGGCCGACTCGCCCCGCTCGACAAACTGCTCGATCACCGCCGCGTCCAAGCTCTGAGCCTTACGCTTGCAGCCCTCACGTTGCGCCGGGATCGAGAACCCGTCGGCCTCACCGCCCTTTTCTGCTTGCTCCCTGGTCGAGACACGCAGATAGATGACGGCAGGGGCTCCCTCGGGACTGTCGGCTTTCACATCTGCTGCCATGAACTGCCTCCCACCCCGTTGAAGTGATACTGCCTGCATGATGTTGTTAAGTGTACCACATTCACTGTAGGTAAATAGTGTGATTTGCGACGCTGCACAAACTTGGGTACAGACCAGCGACCTTGCCCGAGCTGCTGGCGCTGTGCGAACAGTATCCGGCGATGCGCAGTCAGTCAAAAGTGGTGGAGCTAGGCACGATGGCCGTTGTGCCGAACCAGGAATATATGGAATACGGCGAAATTAGCAACGGCGAGCTGGGGATGGAAAGCACCGGACGTAGTGGGGATATCGAAGGGTCTGAGTATCAGTTCCTAGCGGTACGTATTTAGGGGAGGTTTCGACTAGCGCACCAACGGAATCACGTTGCTCGGCTCTCCTGACCACTGAACAAGCGCACCATCCACGGACGCATAGGGCGCACCCATGATCCAATCACCTTGGGTCAGTGCCCTGTGTGACGGATGCGGGTCAGTCGGCGTAATGGCGTCAAGCAGGATCACCCACATGGTGAGGAAGCCGTGATGATGCGGGGGCAGCGTGCCGAGATCGACCGACGGTGCGTTTTCGCCAGTATCAAGGACACAGGTCGGGCCTTCGGAGAGCTTCATAGCGTAGTCGAGTAGATGCCGCTCATCTTCAAAAGGTGGCACGAAGCCACCGACGATGACGCTACCGGCTAGCCCCGACTCGATCGTCACCGTCATGTCTACACGGGCCACCAGTTCGCGCCCGTCGTAGCGGGGGCAGCTTTCCAGAACGCTCTGTTCGATATCTGACTCACTTGGCGGCAGTATTGGCCCAATCCAGCCTTCCAGCCGCAAACGGTCGCCGTGTTCGGTCTTTCCGGTGAGCATGAAGTCGGGCGCACGGTTCTGGTTCGGCTCTGGTTCGGGACCGGGCGGGGTGGCTGCCGGGGTGCTCGTCGTAGACGCGGCCGGCGTTGTTTCGGTTGTCGGCGTCACGGGTTCGCCGCTGCTCGCCTGCTTGGCTTGGCGGCCTGACGCGATCGAGCCAAGCGTCATAGTGGCGGCGTCGCCAGCGTGACGTGCCTGCTGACAGGCTGTGAGCAGCCAGTTATCGAGCGTGCCCTGCGGGCTCAATTCGGCGTAGTGGCCGCCATCTTCGACCTGCCCGCCGACCGCCTGGGCCACATACTCCTGCTGCGCATTGCGGCCGGTGCTGTTCCATTGGGCACAGTCGGAGGCTGCCGTGAGGCGTGTTGTGGGCTGCGACGAACTGCCGCAGCCAGCGATGAGAGCGGCCAGCGCCAGGGCGCCGAGTAGACGCCCATTCCCGTCTATCGCCACGGTCTTTTCCTCCTGTCCTCGTGATGTCCAATCCCTCCGGCAGCCGAGCCAAAGGACGGGCCTATGCAACCTGCTAGTCCCGTAGTACCGGGCCATATCCTATATCACGGGAAACGGCAAGGAGCCCATGAAAGCGGGTCGTAGCCTCCCGGCATGACCAGTCCAAGAGGCAAGACCGAGGCCAGTAGAGCCCTGGCGCTGGGCGCCCTGGTGCGCAAGCTGCGCCGTGAGCACCACCTGACGCTGAACCAGCTCGCCGAACGCGTCCCCATGTCCGCCTCCAACCTGTCGCGCATCGAGCTCGGCTCCCAAGGCCCACCGGCTGACGAGATCATCGAGCGCATCGGCCAGGCCCTTGACGCTGATCCCGCCGAGCTACTGCGGGCCGCTGGCCGCTACGCCACCGGCAAGACGTTCGAGGAGACGGTGCTGGCCCGCCTTGATGCCATCGGCCGTGACGTACGCGAGGTCAAGGCCGCCGTGGCAGCCGCCCGTAAGCCTGACTAAACCCACATCCTGCTACTCCGGGCTATTGCCCGCCTCCCGGCAATCTGCGCTATAACCCGGCCATCCCTACAAAGTGGCCCCCGCGCTGCTACTAACAGCCGGGGGCCTGGCACAGGAGGTATCAGCTCCCATGCAGGCGAAGCCTAACCCGCTGCCAGGAGACAATGACGCCCGCAATGATTGGGCCGTCCTGGTACTGCTCGTCGACCAGGAGGATCAACGGCCGTGGTCGGTTGCCGAGATCGTCCGTGAGCGTGACGACAAGGTCGCTGCGCTGGACTCACTCGACCGGCTGCGCAAGTCGGGGCTCATCCATCGCACGGCTGACAGCCTGGTCTTCCCGACTAGAGCAGCGCTGCACTACACGCGGATCAAGGCATAGGGCGGAGCAGGCAAGCGCCGCGCTGCTCGGATAGAGCGTGGCGCTTGCCTGTACCTGTCCCCGAACGCACGTTCGATGTGCCGTCCGTCATCTTTGAGATGATGCGGCTTCCGAGATACAGGAGGGCATTATGGCCATTGAGCGCATCACCAAGTACACGGTCAAGCAGAACAAGGCTGGCAAGTGGTTCTGGCACGAGGTTGCCGGAAACGGGGAGATCATCGGCACGTCAGGCCAAAGCTTTTCGTCTGAGGCTGCGGCCGTGCGCGCCTGCGAAAACGCCAAGGCGCGTGCAGCAGCGGCTCCTATCGAGGTTGACAGGTCGGCCGTCACCATGAACGCTTTGATACGTCGCCTGGCGGCAAATCGGGCGGTGCGGCCGGAGGCGGCCTGGCTGCTCGGTCAGCAGCCAACAGTCCGCAGCTAGCTGCCTCGGACTCGATAGCAACCACGTGCTACCCGCTCAAAGCGGGGCTTGTGGCCCAGCACGCCCGTGGACAGGCAGTAGTTGATCGAGCCCTTCGACACCGGATGGCCGAGCAGTTCCACGACCGCCGCCTGGACCTCCAACACAGTCAGGGGGCACTGAGCCGATGCCAGCGCCTTGACGACGGCTCGCTGCACGACGCCGTTGCCGAGACGTCGCTGCACTGGCTGGGCCTGCGGTCGCATGACCCTGGCCTTGACTCGATTCCCCGACAAGCCCAGAATGGATTGAAGCGCTGAGGACGGGTTCGAGAGCTGCCCTACCAAGCGCACCATTTGATCAACGTTGGAACCCAGGCCCCCAAAAGACCGGGGGTCTTGGGCGTTTTGGGGCCTGCTGGCGGCCTTGGCGGGCGTCTGGCAGCCGCGTCCAAGGCGGCCGATGTGGCCGAATACGGGCTGCTGGTCGCACTGGATGAGGTCGCTGCGAATGAGTAGCCGCTCGAACATGGTTTGGTTCATGAGCCGCCGGAGCATCGGGCTCCCTGCGATGTAGGTTTCGTGGCAGTGTCCGGCGATGGTTAGGGCATCATCGAGGGCGTCCATGACGTCCTTAGCTTCGTGGGTGGCGGCTTGGACCCAGTGGTGGGCTTGGGTACGCTCGGCCTCGATGCGGGTCTGCTCAACCTGCAAGACCTCCTCAGAGACGCCGCCTTTGTAGAAGAGCTGGACAAGCTTCTGCTGCTCGTCTTGTAGGGTGCGCAGCTTTCGGCTGTGGTGCTCGGACTGTTTGCGGGCGACTGCGAGGCGCTCACCGACCTGCTCACGGACATCGAGGCGGACCTTCTCGATCAGCTCCGGGGTGAGCTGGATGGAGCGGTAGAACTCCTCGACCGCCTTCTCAACATCAGCGACGGGTAGGTGGCGTGCGCCACAGCTGGGACGCCTCGCCTGGTGGCTGAGGCAGCTGAAGTACTCATAGACCCCACCTTTGCCGCGATGGCGTCCGTAAACCAGCCGTCGGCCGCAGTGGTCGCAGAAGATCGAGCCCTTGAGGTAGTGGAAGTGCTTCTTGGTGCGATCACCCGAGAGGCGGTGGGCGTCAAGGATCTGCTGGACCTTCTCGAACGTCTCCCGGTCGATGATCGCCTCGTGGCGTCCCTCGCCCTTGACGCCCTTGTGCGTCACGACCCCGATGTAGTAGTCATCGCGCAGGATGCGGTAGATGCCGTTGCGACTGAGCGGCTTGGCCGGACGCTTCGCGGTCGGACGCGTGCGCAACCCCAGCTCCTCCATCAGGTCGCGTAGCGTCGTGATCGAGTGATCGCCGGTAGCGAACGCGTCGAAGGCGATCTGGATCAGCCGGTAGCGCTCCTCGTCGAGCGCGATCGAGCGGACCTCACGGCCGCCGACGAACTCCCGCACATTGAGGTAGCCGGTCCTGGTCGGCCCGATCGTGCCGCCGTCGGCGAACTTGCGCTCCAGCCCCATCTTGACCTTCCTGCCATCCGTGCGAGAGCGGTGCGCGTTGACCCCGGCCAGGATGGTGTAGACCAAGAGTCCGGTGTCATCATCCGCGATGCGCTCCAGCGTTGACTCCAGCTTGGCACCGTGGCGCTTGATCTCTGCCAGCAGCCAGAGGGCATCCTGCTCCTCGCGGGCGACCCGCGAGAGGTCATAGAAGATGACGTAGGTCGGCTTCAACTTGGAAAGCTCGCCTAGCATCCGCTGTAGAGCGGGCCTGCGCATGTTGGTTGCCGTCTTACCCGGCTCGACGTACTCCGCGATGATCCGGGCACCCAGCGAGACGGCATGACGTTCGCACGCCTGACGCTGCCCCTCGATGGAGTACCCCTCGGGGCTGTATCCCGTGAGCTGCCCGGTGCTTGAGACACGCAGGTAGATCACCGCCGTGGCTTCTAGCTCGGTGACGGTGGCGTCGCGATTCTCAATTAGTGCGATGGATGGGGGCAACATTCCTCCTTTCGGTTAATATGGCTTAACGATTTTCCCGTTAAGTCGTGATTTAAGCAACGTGTTAATTAGTAAGTGCGGGCCGATCCAGGTGTGTAACCCAGATCAGCCCGCGGTGCCTCAGTTCAGCGCCTCCAGGCGCTCGGTGATGGCCTTCTTCCTGTCAGTCGCACTCGCCTTGAGTGCTTCATGCTCGGCTTTGGCCTCGTCGGCCCTTGTCTTGGCGACCTCGACCTCGCGATCGATTGAGTCAATCGCCCGCTTGAGCGCTGCCCGAGCGTCGGCCAGCGCGTCATCCGGTGTCGTCTCACGACGACGCGTCCGTGATGGTCTGGCGTTCGGTTCGCCGCCCTCGATCTTTTTCTTGTGAGAGTAATAACTTCCTCTCACCGAATCATAGGGTCGGCCTTTCTCATCGGCGAGCCGCTTGAACGCATCCGCCTTCTCAACACCCGAAGCGATCAGTCTCTCGACTGCCTCGAATATCTCCTGAGCCTTGGTGACTGCCACGACTACATGCCTCCTTTGGGTTGAATGGCCTTTGGCGGGCAGAAAGGCGCTTGCCCTTCCGCCCACCGTCGGGCCAGCCAGCCCTCACAGGGTTTCCTTTCGACACGGGATATCGAAGCGCACCTGGCCGAGATCTATGGCGTCAAAGTCGGACGTGACCTGATCAGCAGAGTCACTGACGCCGTCATGGAGGACGCTTGCGCGTGGCAGACCAGGCCGCTGGAGGACGTCTATCCGGTCGTGTTCCTGGACTGCATGGTGCTCAAGATCCGCGAGGGTGGCAGCGTGCAAAGGCGCGCGTGTTATCTGGCGTTGGCGATCGGGATGGACGGCGAGCGCGAAGTGCTCGGCATGTGGTTCCAGGCCAACGAGGGCGCCAAGTTCTGGATGCAAGTCCTCACCGACCTCAAGCAGCGTGGCGTGCAAGACATCCTGATCGCGTGCGTCGACGGCTTGAAGGGGTTCCCCGAGGCGATCGGGGCGATCTTCCCCGCCACGACGGTCCAGACGTGCATCGTGCACTTGATTCGTCACAGCCTACGCTACGTGCCGCGCCAGCAATACGAAAAGGTCACCAAAGACTTGCGGCCGATCTACACCGCCCTCGACGCCGACCACGCACTACGCGCGCTCGAGGCGTCCGAGGAGAAGTGGGGGCAGCAACTGCCGGTGATCGGCCAAGCCTGGCGAGCGGCCTGGGAGCATGTCACGCCGTTTTTGGTGTTCCCGCCAGAGGTGCGTCGAGTGATCTACACGACAAACGCAATCGAGGCGCTCAACCGGCAGCTACGCAAGGCGATCAAGACCAAGGGCAGCTTCCCTAGCGAGGACGCCGCCAGAAAGCTCGTCTACCTCGCGATCCAAAACGCTGTGCCACAGTGGACCCGGACGCGCGGCTGGACGAAGGCGCTACTCGCATTCAAGATCCAATTCGGAGACCGACTACCCAACTGAAACCACCAACCCTGCCTACACAGAAAAACGGACGCCCTCTCGATGGACCCTTGTGGCATGGACGCGACGCCACATAGCAGTCCGGGGCCGTCAACTGCACTGGTCGCATGGCGTCGTTTTCTCGTCGAGACACTGCTATGCGTCGAGCTAGTGGTTGTGATCCCTATCGTCGGTCTTGGCACGCCCCATGATCTCATCGCCGGATTGGCGGTAGGGTCACTTGTAGCTGCCGTCTTGCGGATTATATGGCACAGTGACACGTTCGATAGACGGCACCGCTAGGTGTCGCCTGTCGCCGATGGTGCGACGTGACGCTGACGAGCGTGTCAGGGTCCGTGACGCAAAGTTCCAAAAAGAGATTCCAGATGGATGTGCACGAAGAGTTGCGGCGTCCGGTGCTCGAGAATCGCAATGGCAAGTTCGACAGCCTGAGCCGTGGCGACCATGAGCAGAATGATCCACCGCCAGCAGTAGAAGCGCAGTTTCCACTGCGCCTGGCGGACTTCGATTTCCGAAAGTTCCCGCCGAAACCGGCGAGATGAAGATGAACCCACTTGGGTCCTCCTTATTCATCATCGTCGGCCTGCGGGGTTAGCTTCGGACTTCCTTCGCAGGATTCGTCCCAAGCGAACACTGATTTCCGTTCCCTGACTCCTAGTCAAGGACTCGGCATTCATCTGGAACGATACTCAATCGTCATCGGTTTTTCAAGCCGCGTCAAGGTCGGCCACGGCATCCGAGCAGGCTCGGCAGCTTGAGACCGCTGGCGTCGTACTGGCAGCAACACACGGTCGTCGAGTCTTGGTTGGCACGATGATTGTCATGGACTTCTGAAATGATCCCAGGTGCCGACGGACCGGTCCGGCGAGGTTTTCTGCTGATGCCTGACGCGACAATCCTGATCCCCCGTCGGTGCCGCATCAACGCGGAGCCTCAGACTCAGCCGGCTCCCTGTCGCTAAAGCTGCTGCTTGAGGCGCGGGCGCGGTCCGCGGCGCGCTTTGCTCCTTGCCTGCCGCCCGTACCTAAGCCAGTCGTAGAGGCAGGCCATCTTGATCCATTGAGAGCGATCAAACTCAACGTCGCACAGGTCTTGGCACCCGATTAGAAACCGTCTAAGCGCCTCGGGATCCAGCGAGTCCTCGCTGAGCATTGGGATGAACTGCAGAACGTTACGCGGCGTCTCCTGGGCGACGAGTGCGGCAAGGTCGGGGGCGGTCCCGATGGCGGTCTTGGCGGCTTTTTCGACGGATGCGGTCGGCCCAAGTCGCTTCGCGCGCTCGATAACGCGCTTCGCGACTTTTTTGTCGACGCTCTTGCTGTCGATCAGCGTACCTGCTTGATCAAGGAGGCCAGCCTCTCGAAGATACTTGAAGATCGGTACGTTACCAGCATGGGTGACGATGCTTGGAAGTGCCTCTTGGACGACACGAACCGGATTGAGAGCAGAGCCCTCGTCGATGAGGTCGTTGAGAAGGTCCTCGCGCCTAAGCCCGACATATGAGCGCAACTGGGAGATCGCGCCGACGCCGAAGACGACCTCGAGGTTCGACGGATCCTCGCCGTCTGCTAGCTCGAGAACGTGCAACCGCTTCTTGGCATCACTGCTCAGCACAAGCTCGTAAACCTGCTCCTTGAGCTGACGCAGCAACTTCGCTGGAAAACTACGCTCTACCTTCGTCAACGCTGTGTAGACATCGGTGAAGGCCGGGACGTTCACAGTCAGGACCGGGATCGAGTTGTCCTCGACACGGATCACGCTTGGTGCCAGCGTTGGCTCAGTAGCGGACTCGTCCCACCGCACGAAAATGAGGCGGTCCGCCAGTTTCGCGATTGCGTCCGACGAGTCGAGACAGGAAACGATGGAGCGAAGGATCGTGAGAATGTTGCTATCCGACAGGGAGTATCCCAGAAACACGATTGGATGCTCGACAAAGATCGTCATGAGCTTTGCTGCGAGATACGGGTTTCGCTCGTGGAACCGGTCATAGTCGGCTTGGGTAAGCACGAGCGAATCGGGAGCCGTGTGGCTCCCGTGGATCTGGTAGATCTCTGCGATTCCGATCGCATCGTTGAAGAGCAGTCGCTCTTGCCCGACGAAGACGCGGAACTCTGGGAACAGATGGGTGAGAAGCGGGTCGAAGTTGGTAGTGATGATGCCGTCAATAACAGCCTGCCGGAGGAGGGCGAGCTCCTTCGCAAGCGGGCCGCTGGTCGGTACTGCGGAAAGCGAGTCGGCCAGATACAGGCTCGCCTCGGCCTTCAGTGCCGAGTCCCGATGCGTCAGCACGCCACTGTCAAAGGCACCGCGGTGCGACGCGAATCGATCGTCGGACCACCAGATTGGGTGAAGCTCCTCGGCGATTAGGCTGGCTATCTTCGGTAGATCCCCATCGGCACTCGCGTAGTAGTACTCGAAGCTACGCCCCGTCAACGATGCAAGTCGGCGAAGTAGGGCCTCCCAGTCATCGAGGCCAAGGTAGCGGCGAGAGAGTCCCGCCCCCACGAAAAGAAACGGGGCCGAGCGGAACCGCCTGAGATGAGCAAGAAGTTCGTCTTGGAGACCGGAAATGATTGTTACCTAACGTTGATCGGCGATAGCGTACCGAAGGAGGCGAGTGCGACGCCGCGCTCGCAATAGCCGTGAGCCTCCCGCCTAAGTCGACTCTCGGACGTCAACGACGACCTCCGCAATACGCGGAACCGAACGAAGCACGGTGAGCTCAACCACCGGCTCGCTGGGCGCGACGCGCAGTCGCTCCTGCCACGGGTATTTTGCTATGCAACGGAAGGTGCAGGTTCCCCTCGGGTAGTTGGCACTCGGGTGAACCGCGCCCGTGTTTAGATGCGCCAACTCAACCGATGGCTCGTAGTGCTCAAGCAAGCGACCTGTGTCGATGACAAGTATGTCGTGCTGGCGTTTTCGGTATGGCGGCGCATCTCGCAGCCGGGAGAGCCGATCCTCCGAAAGCCAGAAGAAGACGCGACTGTTGAGTGTCCGATACCAGTCCGGCTCGCTCATCCCAACAAGCGTTCTGCGGAGGACTGTCTCGTTGATTGGCTTGTTGTCGCGAATCCAGGCGGATCCGTGGATCGGGTGGCGAATCTCGACCGACTCACGCCGCTTCTTGGTCTCGATCTCGTCGCGCTCGGGCTGCGCGACTTCAAACAGATCCAGGAGAGCCGTCGTGGACAGAAGGCCGCGCTTCGCGATGGATGCCCACGAGCCGGCCTCGGCCATGTGGTAGAGCCGGGGATAGCGTTCCGCCACGAGCTCGGCCGTGAGTGGCGCCGTGCGCTCTACCATTGCCGACGATCAATAATGCCGCGATGCGGCATGAAGCCGGTGGCGATGAGCGACACACGTGCGCCGGTCACGCGCTCGATCTCGGCGATGAGGCCCAGCGTCTCCTCGGTGAGCTGCTCAAAGCGCCATGCCTCGGTGTTCTTGGAATCGATGTAGTCGGCGAACGTCAACGCTATGTCGGTGGGGGCGTTTAGGAGTGCCGCCTTGCGCAGGAGATCCCACTCTGGCTCACCAACACGACGAAGTTTCTTAGTCTTTGAGCTCAACTCTTTCTCGGGGAGTCCGGTCAGGCCAGAGCGAACTTCGACCGCACTCCACTCCAACTCAGTCGTCAAGGGGCCCGAGGTCCCGCTCACGCGAATGGGATAGGTGCGCATGACCATCACCACCTTGCGGACGCGCGCCGGTGGGATACCTGCCTCAGCCAGGCAGCCTGCCACGTTCGTATCGCGGGACGTCACATACGGGTACGGACCGTGGTAGAGCGATAGGCCGCTCCCCTGGGTGCCCTCCAGCATAATGTGCTGGTGGGCCGAATACGCCCGCTCCAGCACATCGGTTGTCGGGCGAATGTAGTCCGCCAGTTCGGGCACGTCGCGAGCTAGCCGAACGTCGGCCGCTCGCATGATACGGCGTGCTGTGGCGCTGCCGGTGCCCGATGCGGTGGATCCGATCCTTCCCCTGAGATCTTGCTCCTCGAGCTGTTTGTCGGCGTCCTCAATCACCATAACCTGAGGATCAATCGACAGCCGCTCACTGGAGACATCGCAGCGAGCGATCTCGGAAAGAAGCTCGTCCGGATAGACGACGGCGCCCGGCCCAATTAGGAGTGAAGCGACGCCGGCACGAGTCCCTGAGGGAAGGCTCGTATGCGTAAAGACCTCTCCGGTCGTGAGATAGACCTTGTGGGCAGCGTTCGGCCCCCCGACCCGAACCAAGAGGTCATACTCGGGCGCGAGATGAAAGGCGATGTTCCCCTTGCCCTCTGAGCCATACTCACCACCGACGACCACATCGACGCAAGGAGCGTGCTCGCAGTCGAGCAAACCAAGCTGGGCCGCCGCCCGAACGAGTACGTCCTCAGCGCTGCACCTATCGGTGTCGACTACCACGTCCGCCATCGGGCCCAAGGTGTGAACCTGGGCCTCGGTCGGATCGGCGACAACGTCGGCATATGACGCCGCCTCCTCTACCTCGGCCCGGGACCGCCGTTCCTCGTAGCGCTCGGCGCAGGTCTGCTCGGATGCAGCTACGTGCACGTGCCGCACCTCATCTCCGAAAGCACGCCGTAGCCCTGCGAGCTGCCCAGCTATCCGCGCCGAGTCGACGACAAAGAGATCGCACTGAGCAGAGAAGATCGTTCTCGACAACCGGTCCGCGACCCACTGCCCATCGTCGGCCTGATCAAGGTCGGCACCGATCTTCTGGAGCGTTGCACGTGACGGCACCTCTCCTGGTTGCAGGCTCGGCATCAACAGCTCGCGCGTCGATAGACGTAGTCCGTCGAAGCGCTCGGCAAGCATCTTGGCGAGCGTGCTCTTTCCTCCGGCCACTGGGCCAGAAACCACAACGATCAATCGCCGTCGCATCCGGAAAACAGTACTGGGTTGCGCGGCCGCCGCATGAGTGCGATGCGCAGGAAAATCCTACGTCTCGGACTAGGCGACTAAAGCAGGGAGAGTTGCGGCTGGCTGACTTCTTCCTGCGGCATGGACGCCTCGGGTAGTACATAGACTGTGACCGCGACGCCCCTGTCGACGAGCTCCTCCAGAATCAGGTCGCGCACGTACGGCCAAGCCATCCCGGCCTGCCCGGTGCCGATAGGCGGCATATGCACGGTAGCGTCTAGGTCGACCGCGAACTGCGCTAGTTGTGCAAGGCACTGTTCGAGTGCCGACAGCCGCAGGCGAGACTCCCCGTCGGCCCGCTCCCCATAGCCCGACTGCGCGACGAGGCTCGCAACCCATTTGTTCGCGCCCGCTGGCGCGATTTGGACCGCGCCGAGCTGGCGCTCGTCCCGATCCTTTGCCCATTCGGAGTACGCGGAGGCAACCTCGGGGAACGCGCCCCGAAGGCCAGCGGCGAACCCTTGCGGACCCCAGCTTTGCGCACGGTCGTTGACGATATGGGCAATGATTTGGGCACCGCTGCCCACCGGCTGGGTCGCATCGCCGCGTTGAAACTGAATGCCTCGCATGGGCGCGGCTGTGTTGTCCGCCGGCTGTACAAGGCCGACGAGACGCGGGAAGCGGGAACCGGGATATGGAGGCACGGCGACGACTTGTGTATAGATCTCCTCGTCGTCCCACTGTTCGGTCCGGGCGGCGGAGGATCCAACGGCTCTACATTCTGAGAGCGCGGAGTCGGCCGGGAACCGGTTAGTCCTCCAAAAGCTCTCCTCGGTCGCACGTGCCCGCACCACATAGTCGACCCGGAAGTCTTCGGTGTCGTCGGCACGGGCTGCTGCAAAGACCGATACCGGCTCACTAGTGAGCTTCACGACCCGACGCAACAACGCCTCAGTTGAGACACGGAAGACGTGCCTCAGATCCAGGAGATGCGGCAGCGACAAATCATCAGCCTGAGCCAGCGGAAATGCGCCCACTGGCATGAGGAACTCAGCCGCAGCGACGTTGCAGAGCACCTCTAGCTGCCAGTCGTCATTCCGCTCGGCATGGTGGGCCTCGTCCCGATAGCGAACCTGGTTTCCGTGATCCGAGAAGAGTAGGTGGCCGAGCTCGTGCGCGATTGAGAAGCGCGTTCGGTCGGCACGCCTATTCGGATTGAACTCGATACGCGGCTTCGCGCCCGGTTCGCTCGACACCAGCCGAGCATCGTCAACGGTCTGGCGGGCCACGACATCGACATCGAGTAGGTCGGCCAGCTCGAACGGATCGTACGGAGGCCCGCCCCAGCCCCGCTCAAGCGCCTCGAGCGTCCGCTGGCGTGCTCGCTCGGCGATCGTCTCGAATGGGCTGCTCTCAGGAGCCTCATCGAGAAGCGTGCGGACCGACGGATGGGTCCACGTGGTCATCGATACGGTCGCGCTGCCGAGGATTCCATCCACCGGAGCTTCGCACAAAGAGCGGCGGGTCGAAACGTCGCCGCAGCCGGGGCACGCGGCGGCACCGGGGCTGGTAATGCCCCGCCAGCTACGGGTCTCGGTCGCGACCGAGAGCTCGCGTGGCGGGCTCGACGAGGCCCGCGACACCAGCGCAGTATGGACCCAAGGGCCCGCTCCACGGTGCGGTGCACCTCGGCGACCGTCTCTTGCAGCTCACGGACTCAAATCTTCGTCAGGAGCGCATCGGCCGCCCGCCGGCGAGCCTTCCGTCCGACCGGCTCCATGAGAAGCTCAAGCAGGATGTCGAGGTCTGGAGCGGGGTTCGCACCTTGTCCCGACGCTCCCACCATCTTGACGAAGGTCGAACCGGCCCAGTCCCTCCGGGGGCTGGGCCTTCGGCGTCCTTGGGCGAGGATCGTGTGGCTCGGCTGATTGCGTCGCTGCTGACGGGGCGGCCAATGTAGGGCGGGTTCGCATCCCGCCCTCCGGAGACGGCACGAGTCGAACCGCTAAGCGGCTTCCTTGATCGCGTCCGCCGCTCTCCGCCGGGCTTGCCGAGCCACAGGTTCCATGAGATCCTCAAGAAGGCTGTCCAGGTTCGGTCGTTGTACTCGAGACCGCATTCGCTTATAGCTGTGTACATGATTCAGTACACTGATCGTGTGGCCAAGACGATCCCCGTGCATGAGTTCCGGAGCAACCTCTCTGAGCTGCTGAGCGATGTTGCCGACCGACGCGACCACGTGGTCGTGACGCGCAACGGCCGGCCGGCGGCGGCGCTTGTGCCAATCGACGAGTATCAAGCGCTTGAGGAGACGGCAGAAGATCCTCTCGGATGCGGCAACCATGGACTCGCTGCAAGCGGGTCTCGAGGAGCTCGCGCGTGGTGAAACGATCGAGCTGGATGATTTGCGCCGTGATCTGGCGGAGAAACGAGCCGCGAGATAGCTGGTGGCACGACTCGTACTCGCGCGTCGCGCGCGTACAGAGCTGCTTGCGCTCGACTGGCCTTTGATCGATGCGATCGAGGAAGCCCTCGCTCTGCTTCAGCGCGAACCCGAGATCGGCTATCCGCTACGCGGCAGACTTCGTGGTCTGTGCTCGCTCCCGATCGGTTCGTACCGGATCATCTACCAGCTCGCGGACAACGGCAAGACCGTCCGAGTCGCCACGATCCGCCACCGCTCAGTGGCATACGGCAGCGACCCACGCTAGCCGTCGAGCGACGTCTGGCACGCCTCGACTACACCGACTCCTACGCAGCGCCCGGCGCCTGTGCGCTCAGCACAGCCGCCAGCTCCTCACGTGAGTGGATGCCAAGCTTCATGTAGACGTGTCGCAGGTGGTACTCGATCGTCTTCGGCGACAGGAACATCGTCGCCGCGGCCTCGCGCGTGGTTTTACCGCCGGCCAGCAGCAGCGCGATCTGGAGCTCCTGCGGTGTCAGCTCGTCGATCGTGCTCGGGTCACGACGCCGGAGTCGCTCACCGGTCGCTGCAAGCTCCGCGCTGGCGCGGTCGGCCCATGGGCGCGCGTCCAGACGCTCGAACGTCTCGAGCGCGGCGCGAAGCTGCTCGCGGGCGAGCTTGCGGCTGCGCGCCCGCCGCAGGCGCTCTCCATAGGCGAGCCGTGTGCGTGCCGTCTCGAACGCATCGGGCGTGCCCGCGTGTTGCGCGAGGGACTGCTCGAACAGCGCGGGGAATGACTCACCCTCGGTGACGAGACCGCGGACCCGAAGTGCGCGCGCGAGCGACCACGGCTGCCCCTTCGCGGCCGCGGCTGCGCTGAACTCGTCGGCCAGTTGCCGCGCCTGCTCATGATGTCCCTGCCTGATTGCGGTCTCGATCAGCTCAGGGGCCGGCGAGAGGTCAGGGTCGGTTATCCCGAGCTCATCCAGAAGCCTTCGCTGATGCTCTAGATGCTCGACTGCTTGTTCGGTCTCACCCAGACCCAGCGCCAGGATGCCGAGCGCCTCGATCGCCCACACCTCGTGCAGTCGCGTGCCAAGGCTGCCACAGAGCTGGAGCACCTCAGCGACATTGGCACGGCACTCCGCGTCGCGGCCCCGGCGTCCCTGCAGCCGTGCAAGCCCTGACAGCCCGAACACGAGGTCTGTCTCCTGTCCGGTCTCACGAGCGAGGCTGATCGCCTCCAGGTAGGTGGCCTCGGCTACGGCCCAGCGGTCGGTCGTGGCATGGTCGAGGGCGATCAGGCTCAGCACCAGCGGCAGCGTCCCGATCGCCGCGCGCATGCGCGCGACCTTCAGCGCGTGGTCCAACAGCGCGCGTCCGGTGGCGGCCTCGCGCAGGAAGATCGGCGCAAGCGCAAGCCAGGGAACCAGCCGCAGGTCCTCGAGCAGTTCCGGCGAGCCGTCTGCGAGGTTGACGGCTTCCTGGATCGCCTCCGACCCCGCGCCGGCGTCGCCCCCCGCAATGCGAGCCATGCCGATCGCGACCGATGCCAGGAAGCGTGCGCGCGCCGAAGCGCCGTCGGCCAGGAGACTCCAGGCACGCTCGGCGACGACGAGCATCTCGGCGGGATCGCCGGCGTAGAAGCAGGCGGCGGTGGCCTCCGCAAGCATTGCGACCGCTCGTTCGGGGTCGGCGTGAATGGCCGCAGCGGTGAGGATCGCGTGACCCCTCATCACCTGGCCCTGGCGAGTCGCGATGTGGCCCGCCAGCTCGTCGATGTCCAGCACACTCGCGCTGCTGCCGGTGGATGCGCGAGCCTCATCCAGCAGCGTGACCGCGCGAGGCGCGAAACCCGCGTGCCAGCTCTCCTGTGCGGCCGCAAACACGAGCCGCGCACGACGCTCGCTTTCTGAGCTCAGTCGACCTGCGCGCTCGAACGCGAGCGCCGCGCTCGCGTACGCGCTTCGGTCGCGGGCTCGCACCCCCGCCTGCTCGAGCGCAGCGGATGCCTGCTCATCCACACCGACAGCCGCAGCAGCCAGGTGCCAGGCACGACGATCGATGTCGCGGTCGGGCAGGGCGGAAGCAAGCGCCCGGTGCGCCGCGCGCCGTTCCTCCGGTTGCGCATCCGCATAGATCGCCGAGCGAGCGAGCGGGTGGCGGAACTCGACCGAGCCGGCCCGCACGGTGATCAGGCCGGTTTGCTCCACGGCGGCGAGCGCTGAGAGCTCGATGCCCAGGCTCTTGGCCGCGCGCTCGAGTACCGCTAGATCGCCGCTGTCACTCGTCGCAACAAGCAGCAGCGCGTGGCGCTCGCGCTGATCGAGGTTTCCCGTCCGTTTGAGAAAAGCGCGCGTGATCCGCGCCGAGACGACGAGCGGCGCTCCGCCGGGAGCGAGCGTGAGCTCGTCCGCGTCGCGCGCGAGCTCGAGCAGGCCGAGCGGATTACCAGCGGTCGCCTCATGCAGCCGCGCTGCTGTGTCGGGCGCGAGTGCGTCGAGCAGCGATGCCGACTCCGCTCGGCTGAGCCCTTCGATCGGCAACGTGGGCAGGTCCGCGCCGTCGAGCAGCGATGGCTCGCCATCGCGCACGGCGAGCAGAACGGCGATCGGATCCGCCACCAGCCGTCGGATGGCGAACAGCAGTGCCTCAGCGCTGGAGCGATCGAGCCAGTGCGCGTCGTCGATCAGCACCGCCACCGCGCCCTGCTCGGCGAACGCGGCAAACAGGCTGAGCGTGGCAGCACCGACCGCGAAGCGGTCCCGCGCCCGTGCCGGCCTCAGCGCCAGCGCTCCCTCGAGCGCGACCGCCTGCGGCTCCGGGATGCCATTGAGCATCCCGAGCGCGGGCCGCAGGAGCTCGAGTAACGATGCGAACGGTATGTGCGCCTCTGACTCAATCCCGCGCGCCCGCAGCAGTTGCATGTCGCTGGCCCGATCGGCAGCGAAGTCCAGCAGCGCGCTCTTGCCGATGCCCGGCTCACCGACAAGCGCGAGCGGCGCGCTCTCTCCCAATCTCGCACGCGCAAGCGCACGCTCGATCTCGCCTCGCTCGCGCTCGCGGCCCACCAGCATGGGACGATTCTGGCACCTGGTCTCGCGTCGCAAAGACTAGGTGCCCCCCGGACGCGAGCCCGCCGTTGCCGACGTACGGTCATCTGCATCAACCAACCCGGAGGTGTCTGATGGCCGCAACAACCGAAGCCGTCGAGGTGGACGGCGACAAGCTGATGCAGTTTGTGTTCCGCGCGGTCGACGAGGTTGGCGCGACGCTGAACACAGCGCTCGTCGTGATGGGAGACAAGCTCGGGCTCTACCGCGCACTCGCCGGTACCGGAGGGCTCTCGCCGGCGGAGCTGGCGGAGCGCACGGACAACGCCGAGCGCTATGTCCGCGAGTGGCTGAATGCGCAGGCGGCCGGGGGTTTCGTGGCCTATGACCCGGACAGCGGGCTCTACTCGCTGCCACCTGAGCAGACCGTTGCGCTGACCGACGAGTCCAGCCCCGCCTACCTCCCCGGCTTCTTCCAGATCGCCCTCGGGTCGGTGATCGACTCGCCGAAGATCGTGGAGAAGGCGCGTGGTGGCGAGGGGCTCGGCTGGCACGAGCACGTCCACGATGTGCATGAGGGCTGTGAGCGCTTCTTCCGCCCCGGCTACAACGCCCACCTGGTGACCGAATGGCTGCCGGCACTGGACGGCGTGGTCGAGAAGCTGGAGCAGGGCGCACTCGTGGCCGACGTGGGCTGCGGCCACGGCGCCTCGACGATCCTGATGGCCAAGGCGTTCCCCAACTCGACCTTCGTCGGCTCCGACTACCACGAGGGCTCGATCGCGACGGCGCGGGAGCGGGCCCAGCAAGCCGGTGTCGCGGACCGCGTGAGCTTCCAAATCGCGTCCGCGGCGGCGTACAGTGGCAGTGACTACGACCTGGTGACGATGTTCGACTGCCTGCACGACATGGGTGATCCGGTGGGCGCCGCGCGCCACGTGCGCTCGACGCTCAAGCCCGACGGGACCTGGATGATCGTCGAGCCGAACGCGGGGGACCGGGTGGAGGACAATCTGAACCCGGTGGGGCGCGCGTTCTACGGATTCTCGACGCTGTTGTGCACACCGGCCTCGCTCTCGCAGGACGTCGGTCTGGCGCTCGGCGCGCAGGCCGGTGAGGCGCGGATCGGCGACGTCGTCAAGACCGGCGGCTTGACCCGCTTTGGCCGCGTGGCCGAGACGCCCTTCAACCTCGTGTTCGAAGCGCGCCCGTGAGCGGAGGTTCCCAGGAGCAGGCAGTGCCCGCGAGCCTCGCGGGCACTGCCCGGCCGGAGCAGACCCGGGCGCGTTATCCCGACGAAACCGGCTACGCGGAGCGGGGTGGGGTGCGTGTCTACTACGAGGTGTACGGGTCGGGTACGCAGACCGTCTTCTTGTTGCCGACCTGGTCGGTCATTCACTCGCGCTTCTGGAAGGCGCAGATCCCCTACCTGTCCCGTCACTTCCGGGTCCTCACCTTCGACGGCCGCGGCAACGGCCGCTCGGACCGGCCGGTGGGCGCAGATGCTTACACGCCCGACGAGTTCGCCGCCGACGCGCTGGCCGTGATGGACACGACCGGCACCGAGCACGCCGCGGTCGTGGCTCTCTCCTGCGGCGCCCTGTGGGCAACGATCCTGGCTGCCGAACACCCCGAGCGAGTCGACAGTGTCGTCTACATCGGGCCCGCCGTTGGGCTCGCGCCTGGCCACCCCGAGCGGGAGGTGCCATTCGACGAGCAACTCGAGACCGACGCGGAGTGGGCCAAGTACAACAGCCACTACTGGCAGCGCGACTACCTCTCCTTCCTCGAGTTCTTCTTCGCCAAGTGCTTCAACGAGCCGCACTCGAGCAAGCAGATCGAGGATTGCATCGGCTGGGCGCTGGAGACCGACCCGCAGACGCTCGCGGATACAACCAGAGGGATTGGCCTGCGTTGCAGCAGCGAGAGCTTCGTGGGCATCTGCTCCCGAGTTCGCTGTCCGACGCTCGTGATCCACGGCGACCAGGACCTGGTCCGCCCGCACGCGCAGGGTGCAGCGCTCGCCGAGGCGACCGGAGGCGAGCTTGTCACGCTGCACAACTCGGGCCACATTCCCTCGGCCCGCGATCCCGTCAAGGTCAACCTGCTGCTGCGCGAGTTCGTAGGCGGGCGCCCAGCCCCCACCTCCGCCTGGCGGCGCGCCCGTGCGCGCCGGCGCCGGGCGCTCTACATCTGCTCGCCGATCGGCCTTGGTCACGCACAGCGCGACATCGCGATCGCCGAGGAGCTGCGAAAGCTCCACCCAGACCTTGAGATCGACTGGTTGGCCCAGCACCCGGTCACAGCTGTCCTCGAGGCGCGCGGTGAGCGGATTCATCCCGCGAGCGCGGAGCTCGCGAGCGAGTCGGGCCACTTCGAGTCAGAGTCGGCCGAGCACGATCTGCACTGCTTTCAGGCATGGCGGCGAATGGACGAGATCCTGCTCGCGAACTTCATGGTCTTCCACGACCTCGTTGCGGCCGAGCAGTACGACCTCTGGATCGGCGACGAGGCGTGGGAGCTCGACTACTACCTGCACGAGAACCCGGAGCTCAAGAGTGCCGCATATGTGTGGCTGACCGACTTCGTCGGCTGGCTGCCGATGACCGACGGTGGCGCGCGCGAGTCACGTCTGACCGCCGACTACAACGCGGAGATGATCGAGCAGATAGCGCGCTACCCCCGGGTTCGCGATCGGGCGGTGTTCGTCGGCGAGCCAGAGGACATCGTCCCCGAGCAATTCGGCCCTGAACTGCCCGCGATCCGCGACTGGACCGAGAAGCACTACAGCTTCGCGGGCTATGTCACAGGTTTCGACCCTGTGGCGTTCGCCGATCGCGACGCACTGCGCGCCGAGCTTGGCTACCAGGAGGACGAGCAGGTTTGCATCGTGACGGTCGGTGGCTCCGGCGTCGGCGCAGATCTCCTGCGCCGGGTGATCGCCAGCTTCGATGACGCCAAGCGCCTGGTACCCGAGCTGCGCATGATCGCGGTCACGGGTCCGCGAATCGATCCCGCTTCGCTGGATGTACCGGAGGGGCTTGAGGTTCGCGCCTACGTACATGACCTCTACCGGCATCTTGCGGCGTGCGACTTGGCGGTCGTCCAGGGTGGACTCACGACCGCAATGGAGCTGACCGCAAACCAGCGTCCGTTCATCTACTTCCCCCTCAAGCATCATTTCGAGCAGAGCTTCCACGTCCACCACCGCCTGTGCCGCCACGGTGCCGGACGACGGATGGAGTTCGACGACTCGCCCCCGGACGCGATCGCCGAGGCGATCGCCGGCGAGCTCCGCCGCGAGGTCACCTATCGGGCGGTCGCCTCCGACGGAGCCGCGCGTGCAGCGGCGCTGATCGCCGAGGTCCTGTGACAGCTGCCGACCAATGGCACCAACAGGAAAACGCACGCGGCGACGCGACCGCCACTTCGCGGGCGCACAGTTCGCCCAGCTTGCGCAGGTAGAACGGCGTCGCGACGCTGATCGAGTCACGGTCGTTGAGATCGTGCCTCGGCTGAATAACCGCGCCTAACGTTCTCTTCGCCTTGCGAACGGCATCAGCCGAATCTCGCGTTTAAGCTGCTCTGCGTGGCGTCCAAGATCCTCGTGCAGTTTCTGGAGCTCCGCGACATCCAGCGTGCCCTCGATACCCCGATGCGCCTCATAGATCGTTCGGTAAATATGGAGGGCGCTCTTCCAATGGGTTTCGCTGTCCGGTCGGAGGCCGAGCCCGGCGAGAACCGGCTTGATCTGCGTCCAGTCACCGAGGGTGAGCGCAGCCGGGTCTTTCCGTGAAGCAAGCCGCTCGGCGTTTTCCTGTAGCTCGGCGCGTATGATGCCGATCGCGTTGAGTAGCAGACGGTTCTCGCGTTGCCGGTCCAAGAGCACCGAGACCCCCCATGTGCCGCAGACCGTGAAGAGCGCGCCCACGCCAGCGCCTATGACCCCAGCGACGATCGCCGTCATCGGCTGGCCTCGACTTTCGGCGCCCGTGTCGGCGCAGATCGACTTGGCTCGGCTTTCGATCGACTTGGCTCGGCTTTCCCTGTCGCTCGTGCGGACGGGCCAACGATGGTCTCGAGATCGGGAGGCGAATCCTCGGCCACGGCGCGTAAGACTCTACATCGGATCGCGCAGTCGTTTCACGCACTCGTAACGTCCGGTGCACGTGAACGCGCGCCGTCGTGCCTGAGTAGGGGCCTACCCGCCCGAAGGCGATGTCTCGCGGGCGACTTTCCAGCCGGCGTTCAGGGGGCTGAGGAAGTAGGGGGGCTCGTCCACCGCAAGCCGTTCGTCGTATTTGTAGTCCTTCAGATAGCCGGTGGATATGCTCGACCCGCCTGTGCCGACGATGCCGCGATAGTTCTGCGCCAGCGCGCCGTCGAGGTTCAGTTCGCCCAGCGGTTTGCCGCAGTTGAAGTTGTCGACCACGAAGGAGTGGGTAGTGGCGAGGATCGCTGCGTAGATCCACGGGTTTTCCAGCGTGCCCCAGCCGTGCAGCGTGTCTTCGGATTCGCTCAAGCTCGGCGCGTCGCATTCTTCGGCGTTGTCCGTGTAGTCGCATTCCCTCGCCGTCGAGTCGAATTTCTCGAGTTCTTTGTCGCCGTTTTCTTTGCAGGTTTCATCGAGCCACGGGCCGGTCGTGGTCGTGACGCGCAGTTTTTCTTTTTCGCCGGAGCTGTAGTTCTTGCCCGCTTTGTACACCGCATAGCTCGAGGTGTGCCCCACGAGCGATTTGGCTTCTTTGATGCCCGTGATTTTTTCGAGCTGTTCGCCTTTTGCGTTGAACAGGAAGACTTCGTTTTCCGTGCCGGACGCCGTTTCCTTGACTTCGACCCTGATTTCCTTGCCTTTGTTCGTGCCTTTTGGTTCGATCTTCAGCACTTCGGTATGGCCCAGAGTTTCTGCGCTCAGAGTTTTCAGTTTTTCGGTCGCACCTTCGGAGTATTTTGCGCCTTCTCCGTACACGACATACGTAGATGTCAGCCCCACGAGCTGTTTGGCTTCTTTGAGCAGGCCGGTTTTTTCGAGCGTTTTGCCTTGTTCGTTGTAGATCACGACTTCGAACTGGCTGCCCGAGTTCTTGACTTCGAGCTTGATCGCTTCGCCGAGGCCCGAGTGCGCCGCGACGGTGATCGTTTCTTTGTGAGCGGCGGATTCGAGCTTCAGGTTGTGAGCGGTTTCGAGTTCGGGCGCGCCGCCTTCGTAGGTCTGTTTGACCGGGTGGTACATGCGCACGAAGTTGTTGGCGATGAGCCCGAGCGTCGCCGTTCCCGTGGGCGTGCTGCCTTTGTTGCCGTATGGATAGATTTCGCCGTTGATGATCACGTCATCGGATGAGCCGATCGTGAGCGGCTTGCTGTACGTGCCGTGCACGTACACGTTGCCGCAGTTGGTCTCGGCGCCGGCCTCGTAGCTGTTGTCGGCTTCGTATGGCTTGTACGTGTAGCCGCACGCGCCGCTGCTCGCCTGCTTGACGTAGATCAGGCCGTTGCTAGGCCACGGCAGTTTCTTCGTAACGCCGCCGTTGACCCCAGCGTTGGTGACGGCGATTTCGTTCGTGGCGCCTTCGAGCACCAGAGTTGTGACGCCTGAGAGCTTGTCTTCTTCCGCCGCGTAGGTTTCCAGGCTCGAGTCGCTCGTGGGTGGCGGCAGGTCTTCGCCCTTGATGTAGCTTTTGGTCGCCGTGTAGTAGGTGCCCGTGCTGGTACAGCCGTTGGTGCCGTTCTGGCCGCGATAGAATTCCACGACATCCAGCGGGCTGTGGCCGCTGAGTCCAAACGACGCCGAGCCGCCGATGCACGCCGCATCGTTGGTGTGGACCGGCCCGTTGATCGCGTCCCCGCTGGCGAACTCGATCAGCTGGCAGCCGGAGGTGTTCGGGTAGAACGTGTTCGGGTTGGTGCAGGTCGCCGAGGCGTTGTACAGCGACGGGTCCTCGTCCTCGTGGTTGGTGTAGTAGATGAAGTTGAGGAAGCCCGTGACTTTGAACGTCGCGATGATCGTGCGGTGCTCTTCCGGATGCACTCCGGCTGTGCCGACCGATTCGACGCGGAAGGTGTTTGCGGCGGCGCCTTTGGATTCGATCACGCTCGCGATCGGGTTGGAGGTGCTGCATTCCGAAGCGCCCGCAGCCGGCAGGATCTTGATCTTGTACGACGCGTATTTTTCTTGGGGAAGCGTATTCGTCGTTTTCGCGCAGGTCTGCCAGTAGTTGGGGTTGACCTGCATCTGATACTCGAACTCCTGCACGCCGGCCAGCGCCGCATAGTAGGCCTGCTTCTGCATCGTGTCGGTATGCGAGAGGCTGACGTCGTCCTGGGTGGCGACGAACGCGCCCGCCAGCAGCAGGCTGGTGACGAGCAGCACGCCCATCGCGATCACGATCGTGACGCCCTCCTGTGAGCGCGCACGGATTAGGAGTCTTTGTGTGATTGTCATTCGCATGGCGAGGCCACCACCGGGGTTTCGGCGTTTGGAACGCTGAACGCAAACGTCACCTGGTTGCTCAGGTCGACGTAGCGGTCGCGTTCGCTTTTGTTATCGACCGGCGCCTGCCTGAAGCTGACCAGGACGGCCGCCACGGTGTTGGCTTCGGCTTCTTTGAGTTCGCCAGAGGGGAGCGAAGTCAGGGTACTGACGCCTGTGCTGGAGCTGCTCGTGTATTCGGTGTTGTACTTGTAGTACTTGAAGATCGGCACCTTGATGGTTTCCCCGCTGGAGTTCTTTTCTTCGGTCTGCGTGACGCCGCTGGCGAGCAGCACCCCTTTCACGGGGCTGGCATGGGGCGCTTCGTGGGTCGTTTTGGAGTAGTCAAGCGACGGGAACACCGCGGTTGTGCCTTCGCCGCTTTCGCTCTTGTAGATGAAGTCGGTCAGCGTCTTCGCTGTGGAGTTCCACACGATCTGGTGCTCGAAGAGGCCCGTGCCGGTGGTTTTCGCTTCGGCTTCTTTGGCGTTGAGGATCACCGCTTCGCTGGTATAGGCGTTCTTGAAGGCGAGTTCCGATTCGGTGCTGGTGGCCTGCACCGGCTTGAAGCCCGTCTGGATGCACGCAGAGTGCAGCTCGTCGACGATCTTCGTCATCGCCGTGCGCCCGAGCTGGTTGGCCTGCACCTTGTCGGTGATCAGGCTGGTCTGCTTCAGCGAGATCTGCAGGATCGCGAAGAGCGCGCCGGTCACGACGAACGCAGTCAGCATCGACACGAGCAGTTCCATCAGCGTGAAGCCCCGCTCGTCACGGAGCGCAGCGGCAACGGTTGTCGGCCTGTCGCTCAGCATTTGCTCGTCGTGGTGCCGGTGTTCGTGCTGGTCCAGCCGCTGCTGCTCCCGCCGACGTAGATGCTCGGCAGTGTGGTCCCTGTTTCGGTGGTGTTTTTGTAGGGGGGGTACTTGTAGAGGCTGTGTACGCCGCTGCTGGTGTTGTTGTACGCGACGCAGATTTCGAATTCACCGAACGGCTGGTAGGGCACTTCCAGATGGCCTTCGGTGTTGGTCGTCTGCCGGTGTTCGTAGTCGGCTTTGATGGCGTTGTTGGGCACCAGTTTCGTGCAGCTCAAATTCGTGATCTTGACTTCCTGTGACGTGCTCACCGGTGTCGTGCCGCTCGCGCCCTGGTAGAGGTTGAGCGTGACATAGGAGGTGGGGACCGTTGCCGTCGCGTTGCCGCCGGCGGGCACGATTGCTTCCCCGGGCGAAACACCGTCTTTGAGGGGGTTGTTTTCGGTGCAGTCGCCGGCGTAGACGGTCCACGCGCTCGTGAACGGGAACAGGTCGCCGGTCGGGTAGGAGGGCGACTTGACCGGCGTGGTCGCTTTTTCGGCGTAGCCTTCGGTCGTGGTGCCGGTCAGCGCTTCGTATTCTTCTTCGGCGTTGAAGCTAAATTTGGTGCTCCCTACTTCGAATTCGGGATTGACGCCCATTTTGTTGTTGAAGGCGACGAACGTGTCGCCCTTCGCCGCGGCGCCTTTGTGCGTGAAGGTCGCGGTGATCGTGCCGCCGGCGTTGAGGTTGATGTGGTAGTGCGTGATTATGTTCGGCGCGATCGAGACTTCCTTGGCGATGACCTTGTGTTCGCCGTTTGGCGTCACGTAGCCGAGCTTGAACGCTTCGACGTTCGTTGTGGTCGCGGGGATCCCCGTGTAGATCACGCAGCCCTTCGAGCCGGTCGTTGTCGACACGCCTTCGACCTTGACCGTCACGCCCGAGACGGGCGTTTCGGGATTGCCGAGGTTCGTCACGTCGACCTCCAAGCCGGAGCCGTCGGGAGGCGTGATGACGCTCGACTGCGTCACGGGCGCGCGCACTTTGCCGAGCGCGCTCCACTTGACCGACGAGGTGACATCCACGTACTTCGAGGTTTCGGTTTCGTTTTTGGAGTTGGCGCAGCCGGCGGTTTCGCCGGAGCCGTTGACGAACTGGGCGCTCTGGGTGATCGTGTACGTTGTGCCGCCGACGGTCTGGGTGTATTCGTGCGACGCGGCGACCAGGGCGTTGAGTGCCGGCGCGGGGTCGCTGCGCAGCTGCTCGTCCGACTGGGCTGCAAGGACGCTCGCCTGGTCGTGCGCGCGCTCGTCCTGGGACACTTTGTTGGTCTCGTTGAAGCCGGTCAACACTGCGACCACGATCAGCCCCACCAGCATCGCGCTGATGACCACCTCGATCAGCGTGTCGCCCGCCTGCGAGGCCAGGGCTTCGTGGACGTTCGACGGCCTGCCCTCGGGCTCGGGGCGCGGCGGCCTGGAAAAGAACGTGGCAAGCATCACAAGTACGTGGACATAGCTCCACCCACGACTTCGGCATGCGCTGCGCGCTGCTTTAGGTATTCGTGTGCTCGGTCATACACGCGGGTACTCGCGTGCGCGTGTATATGACCTTGGTGGTGCGGGAGCTTGGTGGTGCGGGAGGTCGGTGGTGGGCGCGGGGGGGCTATGAGCCGGCCGACCTCGGCGTGCCTCGGGGGACGCCGCACGCGGAGCCCTTTACAATCCTCGATCCCGGCTCTCGCGCGCCGGACGCGGTTGTCGGCGCAGGCGATCGGGCGCGAACGGCTCAGGGGGACTGGTGTATCGGTAACACGGTGGTCTCCAAAACCGCAACGCGAGGTTCGACTCCTCGGTCCCCCGCTCAAAGAAACGGCTCTATGGCGCGAGATTTGGCGCTGTAGAGCCAAATCGCAGCGCAGCGTATCGGCGTCGCGATCCCCATAGATCCCCTCGGATCGCCTCCGCCAGGAAGACTTCGGTCCACCCGACGGTCCACGGGCGGTGCGTGTGATGGGGCAACGCGAGATCTGCTTCTGCCCGCGCCACCGCCCGCGTACGCTTGCCGAGGTCGCGCTGCGGCTAGTTAGGGTCTCGTGGCCCGTGCCTGCGGGGCCGACGTGGCGCTTCGCGCGGGTCAAGAGGTGCGAAGCTGCTCGGCGCGCGCGAACCGCTGGATATCGAGAGCCAGGACCTGCAAGCTGCGCGTCGTCACGCCCTGGAGGTGCCCTAGCTGCTCGTCTTGCGGCGTGCCGCTCGTCTCGACATTTGAATTAGCGCGATGGCGACCACGTAGAAGATTGCTCCCAACCCTTGGAAGCCACCGAAAATAAAGAAGAGGCCCATCGCTGGCAACGCCGCCCAGTACCAAGGTGATTTCACCTGGTCTCGCCAGGACACCGTGCGCCGTGTCGGATCATTCGCGGCTTCTTTGGCCTGGTGCGCCCATCGTTCGGTGAGCCGCTGATCCCACGACTTCCTGGAAGCGCTCGACGTCACGATTCGAGCGTACCAGCGGACCCTGAGTCTTGGAACGATCTACAGCCGGTTACGCTGCTCGCGGCGTCCGTGGCTGACGTGACGGAGATACGGCGCCCTGACCGGGCGGGGGTCCGCAGCCGCGCGTACCATCTGTGAATGCTGACCGTCGCTGAGGCCGTTGACCATGTCGGCAAGAACCCGGAGACGATCCGTCGCTGGATCCGCTCGGGGCGCCTGCCGGCGCGTCGTGTCGGGCACCGTCATACGATCGAGGATCACGACCTGCGCTCGATTGAGGATGAGCTGTTCCCGATGGCTGAACTGCCAGATGATTGGCAGGTTGGCGATGACGGAAACCAGCGCCCAGGTGCGTTGCTGCGTTGCATCGGTCGTGTAGCGGCCACTGAGGGCCATGCTCGTCGTCGATGCATCCGCGTCAGTCGCTGCGTGCCACACGCCGATGGGCTTCGCGAACCTACGGGGACACGAGTTGGTCGCGCCACAGCTCATGCTTGTCGAGGCGCTCTGGCACGGATGCTCGACTGTCGGCTTGTGAGCGTCGATGAGCGTCTCCGCGGAGTTGCACGGCTCGGCTGTGAGGCCCCGCGAACTCTGACCGGCGCTCATCGACGCCGTCACTGACCCGCGGTTTGGTCCCTACATTGGTCCCCTGAGCCGCGAACGCCTGCCAGGGCTGGGCAAACAAACGAAGGCACCGGTCTCCAAAACCGCAACGCGAGGTTCGACTCCTCGGTCCCCCGCTTCGGCCAGACCCAGAGAAACCGGGGTTTTTGGCTTTGTGGAGCCGATTGCGGCATCATGGCTGCGGGTGCGGCTTTCCGCATGGGTCCGTTGGAACCCGACTCGATCTGGGCGTTTTGGTCCCTACGTTGGTCCCTAGAAGAGGGCTTCAGGGAGGCAGTATGTCTCGAGATCGAGCGTGCGACGTGGGTTTGCTGCACGGTGGTTTGACGGGTATGCGGGGGCAGTGCTGGCGGCGCCCCCGATCGTTGGGCGAGGGCGACGAGCTGGACGCCGGTATTCAGGATGAGCGCACCGGTGTCGTTCTGCGTCGCGGTGGACACGCACGGACGCGCCATTACTGGTGAGCCGGGCCAGTGGACGCCCGAGCGGTAGACGCTCGCCGAGCTGGCAATACAATCTGTCCTATGACGACGAAGGAGCGTCTACATCAACTGGTGGACACGCTGAGCGATCGGGAAGCCGAGGATGCTCTGCGGTTGC
Organism: uncultured Solirubrobacteraceae bacterium; assembly: GCA_963716535.1. Taxonomy (GTDB): domain Bacteria; phylum Actinomycetota; class Thermoleophilia; order Solirubrobacterales; family Solirubrobacteraceae; genus Palsa-744. The sequence continues at coordinate 325,656 of OY970317.1, forward strand.
TTGACGCCGAGCTTCAAGCGCAGACGCAGGTCGAGCGTCACGGCGAGACCGATATCGCAGCGCTGCCAGAGGGGTGGGGCACGACCCTCACGGGCGAGCCGATGCCCGATGTAGTACGCGCCGTCCGTCGCTCGCGCGCGGCGCACTGACGGCGTGCTCGTCGTCCTTACGGCGATGTTCGTGTCAGTGGCGCCGTCGCGGTGTATTCGCTTCCGGTCCAATCGTAATCAGCGGTATCGACACCGGTTGACGTCAGGGTGATATCGCCATCGATGCACGTATAGCTGCTCCCTTGCTGTGTTATGTGCTCGTGGAGCACAAGGGTCTCTGCCGTCACAGAAACCAGCGAAAGTTCGCCAGTACAGCCGAACGTCGAATAGGTATCGGTTCCGGCCGGCTGCGTGGAAAGCGATGTGATGTTCATCGTCACGCTATAGGGGAAGCCGGGACTGGGGACTTGAGTTACTGGGCCGCTCCAGGTCCCTAGCCAATCATCGTTTGGCGCCTCGACGGTCAATGTGTATTTCGCTGTTTCCGTCGAGCCGAGCTTGTCTTTGACCGTGACTTCAAAGGTGCTGTCGCCCGAGATCGTGGGTGTGCCCGAGATGACGCCCGTCGCTGGGTTGAGCATGAGACCTTCCGGCAGCAGCCCTGATGTGACGGCCCATGAGTAGGGTTCCTTGCCTCCGGCGACGCTGAGTGGTTCGGAGTACGGGGTGCCCTCAGTAGCGTCATCGAGGTCGCTGGGCGTGATCGACATCGCTTCGTCGAGGGTGAAGGTGTGTTCGTAGATCTTCAACGGGCCGCTCTTGAGTTTGAGCGGCGGAACCACCAGTTCGCCGCTCAGCAGCACCGGCGCCGTGAGCTTCCACCAGGGCGTCGCGCTTCTCTCGGCCGCGAGGTTGAGCCCGCCGCGGAGCGAGATCTTGGGACCCGCGACGCCGTCGATGAGAACGAGGATCGTCGGTGTCAGGTTCGCCGCCACGTTGCCGCTGGCTGTGAGGTCGGGCGGCGTGAACTGCAGGTGCGGCTCGAAGCTTGCGATCGGCGCGAAGCCGCCAGCCTTGGTCCAGCCGATACCGGCCGACGCCGAGAAGCCTGTTTCCACGCTGGTGCTAGTCGCGGCTTCCGCGTGTGCGCTTCCGTCGAGGTATACCGTGACCTGCGAGGTGATCACGATCGGGATCACTCCGTCCACCAAGAAGCGCTGCGTCGGAAGGTTGAACTGCGAGATCGTCGTGCTCCTCAGCGAACACGTGAGGGCACCCTGTATTTCCGCTTCGAGCCCTCCGGTGGCGCTCGCGTTGGCCGTTAGGCTCGCGCTCTGAAGACCGCCGAGCACCGTCCAGTCGGCCTTCAGTTCCATCGACGCGCTGAGGCCCGCTTCGGCCCCGTAAGACGCCGTGGCCGACCCCGTGCACGAGAACCGAGGCCTGGCAGCTGCCCTCGCCCTCGCGCTCTGGGCTGAGGCGGAGGTCTCGATCGAGCCGTTCGACGCCGCTTCGAGAAGGGTTGCAGGGACCGTTTCGACGATCGTCTCGCCGGCCTTCGTCATGACCGACGTCGCACGACCGAGAAACCCGTACGGTGTCGCAGGTCCCTGACCCACGGCGATCACCTGGCCGCTCTTCACGGTGTTTCCACCCGCATACACCAGCCGGCCCGAATCCCCAGGCGAGGGTACGGATTTGACGGCCGAGGGTTCGAGCACGATCGCATGTACCCCGCTCGCGATTGGGCCGTTCGCACGCCCAACTCGAAGCAGACGCGACGATGAAACCGCGACAATCCGTCCTGAACGCATCGCGACAACACGCATCACGCTCACGCCTTGGTGCCGCTGCGCCTGAAATGTGAGCGCGAAGACCCCCGCGCTAGTGGTTGTTCCAGATGCCACGGTCAGCCAGCGCCGACCCGCTTTGCGCTGCGCGTGCACTGCCGTCGCGCGGGCCGGATAGACGCGTCCGCGGATGCTCACGGGTCCACCGGCCGACACCGGCCGCGGAGCCGAAAACGTAACCCCCGCCTCCCGCGCCTGCGCCACCGACACGCCCTGAGCAAACATGCAGGCGAAACACGCCGCAAACGCGGCCATCTTGGCCAGCATTCGAGTACGCCCCCCCGAACCTCCCATGCAGCAACTCTATTGGACGCGAGCAGCCCGCACCGGGTCTCCAAAACCGCCACGCGAGGTTGGGCTCCTCGGTCCCCCACTTAGCCAGACCCCGGCAACCGGCCCGTTCGGTGCCTGTGGCACCGCGATCAGTCGACGAGGTAAGTCTCGTAGATCACGCCTGCGGTCTGGCGGCCGCCGACGCTGATGAAGATGCCCTTGTTCAGCCACGCGAGCCGGGGAGCTGCGGTTTCGATCTGGGTTGAGGTTCGGAAGACGTATTCGCTGGCATCGACGTCCTCGCCGCGTGCGAGGCGCGCGAGAACCTCGGCGCTGCCGTGGCGCACCCCTCGCGATTGGACGTAGAGCAGCTCGCCGGCGCTGGTCTGCAGGGTGTAGCGGATGTCGCCAAGCACAGTGCCGTCCGGTAGGACGATCTGCCAGTCGGCGCTGGCACCCGGAAGCAGCTTGCCGGTGAGCTCAGGTCCGGCAAACGTCCCGCCCGTTTGAGGCACGATGCGTCGGTGACCTTGGGCGACGTCGCCGAGATCCAGCGGCTGATCGAGCGTGGCCTCGAGGCGGTATATGAGGGTTAGCCGAGGCTCGGGAAGTCGGTTGCTGCTCATCGTTGGCTCGAACGGGCCGCGGAGGCGGTCACCGAGATCGCTGGGGGATCGTTGGGGTGGGCCTCGAGCGGGGTGACCGTGACGTTCATCCAGTCATAGAGTGGCAGAGCGCGTAGTAGGGCGGTGAGCTGCGCTTCGCTGTCGGCACGGTACAGGCCGAGGGCCTTGGCCTCGCCGGGTGCTGTCGGTGGCTTCCAAAGCCGTAGGAGATGCCCTTCGTCTACCAGCCTGGCCGCGGCGGATGCCTCGGCGCTGTTGCGGGCTTCGACTTCGCTCGCCGGCGCGTCGTCCGGAACGTTGACCTCGAACTCAACTATGAACTCCACGGTTTCGCCTCCGGGTGCCCGTCAGGAAGGCAGGTCTGTCCCGGCCTGCTCGGCCACCATGTAGGAGGCGTACCAGGCGGCCCAGCCGTTGTCTTGGCGCTCGCGCTTGCTGTGGGCGGCCTCGGCGCGCAGGAGCGCAGCCTCCAGGTCCGCGCTGGATGCGTAGCCCGTCTCGCCGGCGTTTATTCGTCCGGGGAGCCGGGTTGTCACCTCCTGGGTGATCCAGATGTTGCCGTCGGGGTCGGTGAAGTAGAAGAACGATCCGTAGCTGGCGCGTTCGGGGTCGGGACCAGGCTGGCGTGCCTCGACCGGGTACGGCGGGCCGTGCCAAATGTCGCTCACCTCGATGCCACGGCTGACAAGTGCCTCCCGGGATGCCTCGATGTCTGTGACGATCAGTGCACCCTGAGCCGCGCCCGGGGCGGCTTTCGTGAGTCCTTTGCCGAACGTGACCGACGTACTCGAGCCAGGCGGTGTGAATTGAACGATGCGAAGGGCGTCCATCGGGGCAACGTCGTCGTCGAGCCTCCATCCCAGTCGCTCGTAGAACGCCTTGGATCGGTCGACGTCGGACACGGGGATGATCTGGACCTCGAGCTTCATGTCGGTGGCGCTCATGTCTGTCTCCTGACGGTGTTCAGGAAGACCGGGTTGGTCTTCGTGTTGCGGGGTGTGTAGAGCGTGGTCCCTGCGGTCGTCGTTCGCGCCCGGTGAAGCCCCCGGTGGAGCCCCCGGAGGTGTCAGGTCACGGGGGCACGGCTGAGGGCTTGCCCTACGCTGCGAAGGTGGCGATGACTGGTGTTTCGGCGAGACGGCTGCTCGGGCGGCGCAGCGAGTGCGCGGTACTGGATGAGCTGGTGGCAAGCGTGCGCAGTGGTCCGAGTCGGACGCTGGTGCTGCGGGGCGAGGCCGGCGTCGGCAAGAGCAGGTTGCTGGAGTACCTGGTGCAGCAGGCGTCGGGGTGCGGCATTGCTCAGGCGAGCGGGGTCGAGTCCGAGATGGAGCTGGCCTACGCCGGCTTGCAGCAGCTATGTGCGCCGTTTCTGGATCGCCTGGAGCGCCTCCCCGATCCGCAGCGCGCTGGGCTTGGCACGGCTTTTGGCTTGCACGACGGTGAGGCGCCGGATCGGTTCATCGTTGGCCTGGCGGTTTTGAGTCTGCTGTCGGACGTCGCGGAGGAGCGACCGCTGATCTGCGTTGTGGACGACGCGCACTGGCTCGATGCGGCCTCCGCGCAGGCACTGACGTTCGTCGCCCGGCGCCTGGCAGGAGAGTCCGTCGGGCTGGCCTTCGCCGTGCGCCAGCCGAGCAGCGAGCAGCATTTCGAGGGCTTGCCGGAGCTCGCCGTGGGCGGGCTGGACGATCGTGATGCGATCGATCTTCTCGGGACGGTGGTGGCTGGCCCACTCGACGAGCGGGTCCGTGATCGGATCGTCGCAGAGACGCGCGGCAACCCGCTGGCGCTGCTCGAGCTGCCCCGGCTACGAGGAACCCTCGCCGAACTGGCGGGCGGGTTCGGGCCGTCCGATGGTCTGGCGTTGTCGGGTCGGATCGAGCAGAGCTTCACCGAGCGGTTGGCGGCGCTGCCTCTGCCCACACGACTGCTGCTTCTCATCGCCGCGGCTGAGCCGGTGGGGGACACGGTGCTGGTGTGGCGGGCGGCCGCCGCGCTCGGGATCGGGCTGGACGCCGCTGGGCCGGCGACCGAGGTTGGACTGATCGATTTCGGGGCCCAGGTGCGCTTCGCTCATCCCCTCATCCGTTCGGCGGTCAAGGCCGCGGCAACGCCGGAGCAGCGCCAACGAGCCCACCGCGCTCTGGCCGACGCCACCGATGCAGAGGTCGACCCGGATCGCCGCGCCTGGCACCTTGCCCACGCGGCAGCCGGTCTGGACGAGGATGTCGCCGCCGAGCTCGAGCGCTCGGCCGTACGCGCACGGGCACGCGGTGGCCTGGCGGCGGAGGCGGCGTTTCACGAGCGCGCCACCGAGCTGACGCCTGACCCGAAACGCCGAGCACAGCGTGCGCTGCTCGCCGCGAAAGGCAAGCATCAAGCCGGCGCGCATGAGGCCGCGCTGCGGCTGTTGGGGGTCGCGCAAGCGGGACCACTGGACGCGCTCGACCAGGCCCGTGCCCAGCTGTTGCACGCGCAGATCACCTTCTCGATGACGCGGGGGCGCGACGCTCCACCCCTGCTGCTGGAAGCGGCCAGCCGGCTCGAGCCGCTGGACCCGGCGCTCGCGCGCGAGACCTACCTCGAAGCGTTCGCAGCTGCTCTTTCCGCGGACCGGCTGGTGCACGGAGGCGATGCTCGGGAGGTCGCTGCGGCTGTTCTTGCCGCGGACTGGGCGCCCTCTACGCGCGCCTGCGATCTGCTGCTCGACGGGCTCGCCCTCATCACTCGAGAGGGTTACGTCGCGGCGGCGCCGGCGTTGAAGGCCGCGCTCGGCACGTTCCGCAACGAACGGCTCTCCGAGGAGGACGAGCTGCGCTGGCTGTGGCTCGCATGCCGCGTCGCACGCGCACTGGCCGATGACGAGGCGTGGGACGAGCTGACAGCCCGTCATCTCGAGCGCGCCCGTAGCGCCGGTGCATTCTCGCTGCTGCCTGTGGCACTCGCCGACCGCATGGTCGTCGAGCTGGTTGCGGGGAGGTTCGGATCGGCAACCTCGCTGGCGGCCGAGTCGGACGCCGTCGTCGAGGCGACCGGCAGTCACTTCGTCCAGCGTACCTTGATCACGCTGGCCAACTGGCGCGGACAGGACGCCGAGGCAGTGGCGCTGATCGGGGCGCGCGAGCAGGAAGTGCTGCGACGCGGTGAGGGGCTCTGGGTGGTTGCCAACGAGTGGGGCAGCGCGCAGCGCTACAACGGGCTCGGCCGCTACGACGATGCCCTGTCCTCAGCCGAGCGAGCCGTCGCAGGCCCGCGCGTGCTGGGGCCGTCGATATGGGAGCTGGCCGAGCTGATCGAGGCGGCCGTGCGCAGCGATCAGGCCGTGCGGGCGATCGATCCGCTCGCCCAGCTCGGCGAGCTGGCGCACGCCGCTGGTACGGATTGGGCGCTTGGCACCTACGCACGCGGGGCGGCGATGCTCGCCGAGGGAGTCACGGCTGAGCGGCTGTACAAAGAAGCGATCGAACGACTCTCCCGCATCCACATCCGCGACTCCCAGCCGCTGGCCCGTGCGCACCTGCTCTACGGCGAGTGGCTCCGCCGCCAGCACCGTCGCGTCGACGCTCGCGAGCAGCTGAGGCTCGCTTACACGATGCTCGCGGATACGGGGGCGGACGCCTTCATCGACCGCGCTCGTCGGGAGCTACAGGCCACCGGCGAGACGGTCCGCAGGCGAACCGTTGAGACGCTCGGCGAGCTGACCCCACAGGAGGCGCAGGTTGCCAGCCTGGCTGCCGGCGGGCAGACGAACTCTGAGATCGGCGCCCAGCTTTTCCTCAGCCCGCGCACGGTGGAGTGGCATCTGGGCAAGGTTTTCGGCAAGCTCGGGATCAACTCCCGCAGGGAGCTACGCTCGGCGTTTTCCGATATGGGCGCGAACGTCGGGTCCGCCTAGCGGCTCGAGGCCGGAGATCGTCTAGCGCGCCTCCTCCGTGACGTGCGAATCTGCGCGTGTGTCAGACATCCGGCCGGTGGCCACATCGCGCGAAAAGCAGCTGACCCTGCTCGCGGCCGTGCTCGGAACGAGCGTGGTGTTCCTCGATGCGACGGTAACCAGCGTCGCGTTGCCAGCGATTCGAGCCGATCTCGGTGGCGGTCTGGCGGGTCAGCAGTGGGTGACGAACGCGTACCTGCTGGCGCTCTCCTCGCTGTTGTTGATCGGTGGCTCGCTTGGAGACGTGTTGGGTCAGAAGCGCGTGTTCTTGGCTGGCGTTGCCGGGTTCGGGCTCACTTCGGCGCTCTGCGCGGTCGCGTCGTCGATCCCAGAGCTGTGTGCCTTTCGTTCGCTGCAGGGAGCTTGCGCGGCGTTGGTGACGCCCAGCGCGTTGGCGGTGATCATCCAAGTGTTTCCCGAACACGAGCGGGCCAGGGCGATCGGGACATGGACCGCGCTCAGCTCGATCGTCGGGATCATCGGGCCGTTCATCGGGGGAGTGCTGATCGCTGCCGGCTCGTGGCGCCTGATCTTTCTGCTCAATGCGCCGCTCGTACTCGTGACCGTGACGCTGATCGCTCGCGGCGTGCCTGGGAGGGCGAGCGCCGGCGTTGCCGCGCACCTGGACTTCCCGGGAGCCCTGCTGGTGGCGGGCGCGCTCTTGGGTACGGTCTTTGCTGTCACCGAGGAGCCGGCTCGAGGATGGAGCGCGCCGGTCGTCGGCGCGCTCGCGGCAGGGGCTCTGGGAGCTGTGGCGTTTGTCGTGCGCGAGGCGCGAGCTCGGGCGCCGATGCTCCCACTGAGCCTGTTTCGTGAGCGCAACTTCACGATCGGGAACCTGGCGACGTTGACCGCCTACCTTGGACTGGGGGGCGTGATCTTCCTGCTGCCCGTGTTTCTGCAGGAAGTCGGCGGCTACAGCCCGGTGGAGGCAGGGCTTGCGCTCCTGCCGGTCACCTTGCTGATGATCGCGCTCTCCCGCCGCTTCGGCGCGCTCGCCGACCGCATCGGGCCGCGGACGCCGATAAGCCTGGGCGCGCTGGTTGCCAGCTGCGGACTGTTGCTCTTGGCGCGTGTCGATCATCGCGCCGACTACGTCAGCGAGGTTCTGCCGGCGCTGCTCGTGTTCGGGCTGGGCCTCGCGATGCTCGTCGCGCCATTGACCGCCACGGTCCTCGGGGCAGTGCAGGAGGAGCACGCGGGTGTCGCCGCCGCGGTGAACACGACGCTCTCGCGCGTCGCGCAGCTGTTTGCGGTCGCGGTGCTGGGAGGCGTCGTGTCGCTTGCGTTTGCCGGTCGCGTCGATGCGGCGCTACGACGATCCGCGATCGATCCCGCCGGCCGCGCGGCGATCAGCAGCGCCAAGCGACAGCCGCTCGGCTCGCCCAGCCTGGTCGGGGTGCCTACCGGCGAGCAGATTCTCCTACGCGCGACCTTCGAGGATGCGTCCGTGCACGCCTTCCGGGTCGCGGACGCGATCGCAGCCGTGCTCGTCGCCGGCGGAGGTCTGGTCGCACTCGCTGGGATCCGCGATCCCCGCCGCAGGGTGGCCGCCGAGCTGTGTCCAGCTGGGGCGCTCTGCGGAGCCAGCCAAGAACTCGCCGGTGGCCTGCCGCGGTGATGTTTGGATGACCCGGCGAGGGTGCGGCGCGGCCTGAGCTACCCGGCCGCGCGGTCCGCACGCGTCCCACCGCAAAATCCCCTGCACCGCTCCGGCCCCCCTGGCGAAAAGCCGATCGATATGCTAATCTCCATAAATCTGATCGACAATCTGATGAAGATCGACACACACCAACACATCTGGACCGAGCCGCTTGTGCAGGCGCTTTCAGCGCGCGTTGAGCTTCCGTTCGTGCGGGAGGAGAACGGGCTGACGGTGCTGTACCTGGCGGGGGAGCGGCCGTACGTGATCGACCTCGCGGGCGAGGCGCCGGCGCAGCGCGCGGCGCTGGTGGAGCGCGACGGCTTGGACCGCGCGCTTGTGTGCCTGTCGAGCCCGCTGGGGATCGAGTGGCTGGCGCGCGAGCAGGCGCTCGAGCTAATCGACGCGTACCTCGATGGCGCGCTCGCGCTGGGGGAGCCGTTCGGCGTGTGGGCGGCGCTGGCGCTCGACCGGCCGGACCCAGACGACGTGGATCGCGCGCTGGCGCGCGGGTGCGTCGGGCTGTCGCTGCCGGCGGGTGCGCTCGCGAGCGTGGACTCGATCGCGGCGCTGCGCCCGGTGCTGGCGCGCCTGGAAGCCCACGGTGCGCCACTGCTCGTGCACCCCGGAGCGCGACCTGGCGTGGGCGTGCGCGCGTTGCGGGTCGCGGGGGAGACCTCGCTCGAGGACCCGCTGTGGTGGCCGGCGCTGACCGGCTACGTCGCCGGCATGCAGGCGGCCTGGCTGGCGTTTCTGGCTGCGGGCCGTGCGCGCCACCCGCGCCTGCGCGTGATCTTCTCGATGCTCGCGGGCCTCGCGCCGCTGCACGCCGACCGACTGGCGACGCGCGGCGGTCCGAGCGCGACGCTGCCGGACCCGTTGGTGTTCTACGAGACCTCCTCCTACGGGCCCGCCACGGTCGGCGTGTTCGAGCGGGTCGTCGGCTCGCGCCAGCTGCTGTATGGCTCGGACCGGCCGGTCGTCGAGCCGGGCGAGCTGGGCATGCCGGAGGGCATCGCGTGGGAGCCGATCGTCGAGTGCACGCAGCGCGCGCTGGGCGTCGAGCAGCTGGCGGTGGCGAGATGAGCGCCGCCGCTTCCCTGCAAACGAGCGGCACACCGCTGCCGCTCCTGCCGAGCGTCGATCCGCGCGAGCTGGCGCGTGTCCCACGCCCGCGCGGGCGCGATCTCAGCGGTCCCGAGCTGCAGGCGTTCGTGAGCGATCTGGCCGAGCGTCCCGAGCTGTGGATCCACCTGGTCAAGCACGACACCACGCAGCGCGTGTACGAGGAGCTGCTGAGCGACGAGCACGTGACCGCGTGGCTGATCTGCTGGATGGACGAGCACGACACCGGCTTTCACGACCACGACGTCTCCTGCGGCGCGGTCTCGGTCGTCAGCGGCGCCGTGCGCGAGGAGCGCCTGACGATCGAGGGACCGACGCGCAACGGCGTCTTCCGCGCCGGCTCGAGCTTCCACTTCTCGGCGTCCGACATCCACCGCGTCAGCCACGCCGGCTCGGACCCAGCGGTGACCCTGCACGTGTACTCGCCGCCGCTGCTGCGCATGGGCGCCTACGCGATCGGCGAGGACGGCGTGCTGGTGCGCCACACGATGTCCTACGAGGAGGAGCTGCGCCCGCTCGGCGGAGAGGACTGACAAGCGGCAAAGTTGTGCAGCCGGCGCATGCGCCGGCTGTCGACGGGCGCATGCGCCCGTCGCGGGGCCGCACATGTGCGGCCCCGGACCAGGCCGCATGCGGCCTGGTCACAAGCGGTTCAGCCTTCTTGCTTGGCGCCCATGCGGCGCTCGACCCCCGCGTCGCCCGCGATCAAGATCAGGCTGACGAGCTGCGGCTCGAACAGGCCGTGCTCGACCACCCCCGGCGTTGCGCTCAACCGCGCGGACAGAGCTTCGGGATCGCCCACCGCGCCGAGGTAGTCGGCGATCGTGCCGCCGTCGGGGGAGGCGGCGACGCCGCGCAGCCGCGCGGGGTCGAGCGCCAGCAGCGTGCGCTGCACGCCGAACGGCACCAGCTCCAGCGGCACCGGCGGCGCGAGCGCAGCTACCGCCTTCTCGGCGGACGCGATCACGACGAAGCGCCGCGCCGAGGCGGCCACGATCTTCTCGCGCGTGTGCGCGCCGCCCCCGCCCTTGACCAGCCAGCCGCGCGGGTCGATCTGGTCGGCGCCGTCGATCGCGATGTCCAGCTCGCCCAGCTCGTCGAGCGGCTGGACCGTCAGCCCGAGCGCGCGCGCGGCCGTCTCGGTCGCCGGTGAGGTGGCAGCGCAGCGCAGCCCCTGCAGTTCGCGCTCGGCGATCGCCGGCAGCAGGTGGCTGACGGTGGAGCCCGTGCCCAGGCCGACGCGCATGCCGTGCTCGATCAGCGCCGCTGCCGCGCGCGCGGCCGCCTGCTTCTGGCGCTCAGTCGTGTCGTCGCTCAGCGCGTGTTGCCGTTGCCGCGGAGTCTCACCAGAGGACGCCATGGCGCGGACGTTACCGACCCGCCGGCACCCTTGAGACGCACGCGGTCCGGTGACGCCGGTCCGTGCAGCAGGAAGCCCTGGCCGACCGCGCAGTCCAGCTCGCGCGCGAGCGCCAGCTGACGGTTGGTCTCGATCCCAACCGCGACCGCCGTCAGGCCGGCCTCCTTGGCGAGCGCGATCGTCGCCGCGAACATCGCGCGGCGCTCCTTGTCCTCGTGGAAGCTGCTCGTCAGCGCGCGATCGAGCTTGACCAGGTCGAGCGGCAGGTTGCTGGGCAGTCCCAGCGATCCCTGGCCGAAGCCGAATTTGTCGAGCGCGATCAGCACCCCCAGGCGCTTCAGGTCCTGCAGCGCCGAGCGCGCGCGCTGGGGGTCGCGCAGCACCGCCTCCTCGCTGATCTCCAGACACAGCGCGCGGCCAGGCAGCCGGCAGTAGGCAAGCTCCTCGCGCACCCGCTCGGCGAGATCCAGCTCGGTCAGCTCGCGCGCGGAGATGTTCACCGAAAGCGGGATCGTGATGCCGTTGCGGCGCCAGATCTCCGCCTGCGCGCAGGCTTCGTGCAGCACCCAGTTGCCGATCTGCACGATCAGCTCGCTGTCCTCCGCCGGCGGCAGGAACGTCGACGGCAGCACCGTCGCACCGGCCGCGTGCCCGCTGTCGGCCGGCCGCCAGCGCACCAGCGCCTCGACCCCCAGCGCCTGGCCGCCCGCGAGCCGCAGGATCGGCTGGTAGGCCAGCAGCAGCTCGTGCTGCGGCAGCGCGCCGCGCAGGCGGTCCTCCAGCGCGACGTGCTCCTGCAGCTCGCGCCGCAGGCGCTCGTCGAACAGCTCCATGCGCCTGCCGCCGCCGCCCTTCGCGCGGTACATCGCCACGTCGGCCTCGCGCAGCATCGCCTCGGGGTCGGTGTCGGCGTGGCGGGACACGGAGATGCCGACGCTCGCCAGGATCCCAACTTCCGCCGAGCCGAGCGGGAACGGCCGCTCGAGCGCGTCGAGCACGCGTTCGGCGAGCGCCACCGCCTCGCCGTCGCTCTCGATGTCCTCGGCCAGGATCACGAACTCGTCGCCGCCGAGGCGCGCGACCGTGTCGCTGTCGCGCATCAGCTCCGCGAGCCGCTCTGACACAGCCAGCAGCAGGCGGTCGCCGACCTCGTGCCCGAGGTTGTCGTTGACGGCCTTGAACTTGTCGAGGTCGATGAACAGCAGCGCCACCACGCCGTGGCTGCGGTGCAGGCGCGCGAGCGCCTGGCGCGCGCGGTCCATCAGCAGCAGCCGGTTCGGCAGGTTCGTCAGCGGGTCGTGCAGCGCCTGGCGCTCCAGCCACACGCGATCGGTCACGTCCTTGCCCGCCGCATACCAGCTGTCTCCGTCGCGCCGCGCGCTCCACAGCAGCCACCGCCACGAGCCGTCGCGGTGCTGATAGCGCGTCGTGATGTTCTCCAGCTCCGACGTTTCGCCGCCGGGGTCCAGCATCGGCGCGAGCGCCTGCTCGATGTCCTCCGGGTGCACGAACTCGCGCACCGGCCGCTCGCACAGCTCCTCTCGCGTCCAGCCCAGCAGCTGTTCCCACGCGGGGTTCAGCAGCGTGAAGCGCCCATCCATCGAGATCGTCGCCAGCAGGTCGCTGGTCATCTCGAACAGGCGCGCGATGCGCGTCCTGCCCTCGAGCGCCGACTCGATGCTCGCGTGACCGTTTGTGCTCGTCGCCTGAGAACCCATCCTTGCCCAGAACGTCGGCTCTCAGCGCCCGTTTGCTCGGACGCAACGCGCCTCACTGGACATATAGGCCACACGCAGTTCGCGTGGGCTCGGCAGGCGTCCTGCGCGGCTCAGGAGGCGGAGCCGAGCGGCGCGGTCTGCTCGCCCGCGGCACTCGCCGGCCGCTCGGGCGCGCCAGCGCCGGCTGTGCGGCTGGGTTCGTCGTCGCCGCGCAGGAAACGCCACACCGACAGCACCGTCAGCACCGTCAGGATGCCCGCGCTCGTCGCGCACTCCTCGCACACGGCGTGAATCGAGAACAGCTCGCGGTAGGTCAGGTACATGCTGAAGCCGAAGCCGACGAGCGTCAGCGCCATCGCCGCGAGGCGGCTGTTCTCGCTCGGGGGCGCAAGCAGGGCGCCGAGGATCGCGATGTAGCCAAGCAGCCCCATCAGCGCCACGGGCACGCCCGCGAGCTTCGAGTAGACCGAGCTCTGCACCTTGATGCAGCTGTTCCCGGCCGTGCACAGCGGCTTGATCTCCGCGTAGTGGATGTACGTGAGGTAGCTCGCCAGCGCCACACCGAGGACCGTCAGCACGATCAGCACGGTCCTCAGGGTGCGTGAGCTGACCACGGTCTATGCCTTCAGCAGCTTTTCGACTGCTTCGTTGATGAACGTGGGGTCTTCCGGGTTCTGGTATTCGAGCTTCTTCATCGCGCCGCCGCTGTGGCCGATCAGGAACGACGGCGTACCGTTGAAGCCGGCGTTCGCGGCGGCTTCGGCGTCTGCCGTGACCTCCTGCGCCAGCTTCGGGTCGCTGCGGTCGCTGGTCCACTGCGTCAGGTTGAGCGCAGGCACCTGGCTGGCGATGCTCTGCAGGTATTTTTCGGTCACGTAGCCCGAGTCCTCTTCTCCCTGCTCGTGGTAGAAGGTCTCGATGAAGTTCCAGGCTTTGTTCTGCCTGCCGGCCGCGTAGGCAGCGACCTGCTGTGCCTTGAATACTTCAGGTTCGCGCGTGGCCGTCTCCAACGAGCGGTATTCGATCCGCAGCTTGCCCGTGCGCACCCATCGCGGGATGATCGTCGGCAGCGAGCCGAGCGTGAATTTCTGGCAGATCGGGCACTCGAGGTCGCCGAAGTACTGCAGCGTGATCGGCGCCGTCGGCGAGCCGAGCGCGTTCCCGTTCTGCGCGATGCCAGTGACCAGGCTCGTGACTTCGTTGACCGTCGCGTTCTTTTCGTGCGCCGTTTTGGGCAGGCCTTTTTTGGCGCCGCCGCCGGTCGCGACCAGGATCACGACGATCGCGACCACCACCACCGCCACCACGATTCCGAGCTGCGTCAGCCGGGTCCGGCGCGCCGCGCCGGCCATCGCCGCCTCCTCCATCGCCTTGCGCTGGTCGCGCGCCTGCTCACGGCGCTGCTTGCGCGTGAGGTCCGCCTCGTCGCTCTCCACTGGGGTCATAGCTGAACTTTTACAGATTTTCGTTCGCGCGCGCTGCACTTAGCGCGCCGGCACCCTCTCCGGCGGCGCTCAGCTGCGGCGCCGGTCGATCCTCGTGACGTGGCACCATAGCGTCATCCCTGGACGCCTGCGAGCGGCGCTCGCCCGTCGCCGGCATGCTTTCGAGGCGTCAGCCTGCCCCCGTAGCTCAGCTGGATAGAGCGTCGGACTTCTAATCCGAGGGTCGCCTGTTCGAATCAGGCCGGGGGCACTATCCGCTACGAGCCGAGGTCGGAAGGCGAGCTCCAATCGAGCTCGTGGAAGCGCGCGAAGTCCCGATCGAAGCTGATCCATCGACAGCCAGACTCGATTGCAAGCGCCGCGAGATAGGCGTCGGCTGCGAGGTTGCCGACTGCATCGAATCCCCGGCACAGATCTGCGAACAGAGTCCAATGGCGCGGGCCGGGAGCAACGACGCGTGCGTTCGGCCGAGAGCGAAGGCCCTCGCAGAAGCCCAGCGCGTCGCCGAGCGGTGTCGGCGGGTTGAGCGCGCGACGGTGTGTCGCTATGCGCACGAACGAGCTGAGGACAAGCTCGGACAGCGCGAAAGGGCGCGCGTCCATGACGGTCCGCTGCAGCAGATCGCGTGCAAGCTCGTGATCGGGCTGCTCGACGCGATGGGCGTTGAGCAGCACGTTTACGTCAAACAGGATCACCCGGTGGTGTCGAGGATCTCAGCAAGCGCCGCGTTGCTGTTCAGGTCGACGCCCGGCACCGGCGCGGCACCGCGGTAGACAGGGACCTCATACGGCTCGGCCTCCACTGCTTCGGTGCTCGCTGCCAGCTCCGAGCGCAGCGCCTCCTCGATCTCCTGCGCGAGCGATGTTCCATGCTCAGCAGCACGCCGCTTGTACGCCTTGAAGATGTGATCGTCGAGCATGATCGTCGTGCGCATGCACAAAAGTGTAGGACCTACTCATAAAGATGTGGGCCGGCGTGGCTCGCTGCCGGCTCACCCAGCAACACCCAGGTCCGGCGCGCCCTAGGCGCTGACCGCCGGCTCCGGCACGCCGTCACTGAGCGCCGACGCGTCGATGAAGAACTCGCGCGCGAGGCTCGCGATCAGGCGCGCCAGGTCCGGGTGCTCCTGCGGTCGCCAGCCCTCGAGCAGGTCCGCGAGGCGTTGCTGACCGGTCTCGGTCAGGTGCTCGAGCGCCGCGTGTCCGGAGGCGGTCAGCTCGAACGTCTCGCTGCCCTCGCGCGCGACGATCATGCCGTGCTCGACGAGCGTGTCTCTGGCCGCGCACAGCGTCGCCAGCGGCACGCCCGCGCGCGCGGCCAGCTCGCGCATATGGGCCGGCCCGGCTTCGCTCAGCCGCGCCAGCAGCCAGCAGGCGGCAGGGTCGAGGTCCACGCCCGCCCGCAGCGCCACGCGGCGCACGATCTCCTGCGCGCCGTGGCGGCTGTCGAGCTGGCCGATCTTGTTGACGATCACCGCCAGCGAGTCGGTGTCGCGCGGCGTCGCGAACGTGTCTCCCATGTCGCCCGTCGAGACCGTGTCGCGCAGCGGCAGTTGGCGGATGAACCAAGAGAACGCGAACGCGGCCACCGCGATCGCCGCGGCGACCTCGAAGACCGTGCTCAACGAGCTCGTGAACGCATGCAGGTAGTCGCTGCGCAGCGCCGGTGGCAGGCGCGCGATCTGCTTCGGGCTGACCGTCACCGCGCCTTTCGGCGCGCTCCCCGCGGCGGCCGGCAGCAGGCGCCGCAGCTGACCGCTGAGGCGGTTGGAGAAGATCGCGCCGAGCGCCGCCGTGCCGAGCGAGCCGCCGATCGAGCGAAACAGCGTCGCGCCCGAGGTCGCGACGCCCAGGTCGGAGTACTCGACGGCGTTCTGCACCGCCAGCACCAACACCTGCATCACCATCCCCAAGCCGAGGCCGAGCACGAACATGAACGCGAAGATCGTCGGCTGGCTGCTCGTGGGGGTGAGCGTCGAGAGCAGGTACAGCCCGACCGTCATCACCGCCGTGCCCGCGATCGGGAACGGCTTGTAGCGGCCGGTGCGCGTGATGATCTGCCCCGAGCCGATCGACGTCACCAGCAGGCCGCCCACGAGCGGCACCAGCTGCAGGCCCGAGCCGGTCGGGCTTGCGCCCTTGACGACCTGCAGGAACAGCGGCAGGTAGGTGATCGCGCCGAACAGCGCAAAGCCGACGACGAAGCCGACCGCGCCGGTGACCGAGAACACGCGGTTGGCGAGCAGCCGCAGCGGCAGCACCGGCTCGCTCGCGCTTCGCTCCGCGAACACGAACGCCACCAGCGCGAGCACGCCGCCGATCGCCAGGCCGACGATCACCGGCGAGCCCCACGCGTAGGAGTTGCCGCCCAGCGAGGTCGCGAGCACGATCGCGCTGAGCCCGCCCGCGAGCAGCAGCGTGCCGAGATAGTCGACCACGTGGTGCACGCGCTCGCCCGCCGCCGGCAGCGTCGCCGCCAGCACGAACAGCGCGAGCACGCCGATCGGCAGGTTCACGTAGAAGATCCAGCGCCAGCTCAGGTGCCCCGTCAAGAAGCCGCCGAGCAGCGGCCCGGCGATGCTCGCCACGCCGAACACCGCGCCGAACAGGCCCGTGTAGCGGCCGCGTTCGCGCGGCGGCACGACATCGCCGATCGCCGCCTGTGCGCTCACGATCAAACCGCCGCCCCCGAGTCCCTGCAGCGCCCGCGAGGCGATCAGCTGGTCGAGGCTCTGGCTGACGCCGCACAGCGCCGAGCCGCCCAGGAACACGACCAAGCCGACCTGCAGCACGACCTTGCGCCCGTACATGTCGCCGAGCTTCCCGTACAGCGGCGTCACCGCCGTCTGCGCCAGCAGATACGCGGTCACCACCCACGAGATGTGGCTGAGGCCGCCGAGGTCGCCGACGATCGTCGGCAGCGCCGTCGCCACGATCGTCTGGTCGAGCGAGGCCATCAGCATCACCAGCATCAGCCCGCCGAACACCAGGCGCCGTGCGTGCGGGCCCGTGGTCTGCGCAGCGGGGCTGGGGTCGCTCAAGCCGGCTATAGCATTGCGCGACCCGCCCAACGGTGCCCGCCGGTCGCACGGCGGCTGGTTCGAGCCCAGCCGGGCCGCTGATGTTCGTTGCCACCGCGCTGCTCTACCCGTGCGCGCTAGCGGCGTTGTGCGCGGGCGCCGGGCTGGCGGTCGATCACTTGAGCGGACGCTGGCTGCCCGCGCCGCTGCTGCTGAGCGTCGGCGCCGCCGCGCTGATCGCGCTCTCGCAGCTGAGCACCTACGCGTACCCGCTCGCGCCCGCCACGCCGTACCTGATGGCCGCGCTCGCGCTCGCCGGCCTCGCGCTCGGGCGGGATCGGGCGCGAGACTTGATGCGGGGCTGTGTGACGCGCCCGTGGCCGCTCGCGGTGTCGCTGCTCGCGTACGCGCTCGCGCTCGCGCCCGTGCTCGCCGGCGGGCGCGCGAGCTTCTCCTCGTACATGACGCTGGCGGACTCCGCCGTGCACATGCTCGGCGCCGACTTCCTGATCCGCCACGGCATGCACTACACGCACCTGGACCTGCGCAACTCCTACGGCCAGTTCATGAACGACTACTACGACACCAGCTATCCCTCCGGCGGCGACACGCTGTTCGGCGGCAGCGCCTTCCTGCTGCGGCTGCCGCTGATCTGGGCGTTCCAGCCGTTCAACGCGTTCATGCTCGCCGTTGCCGCCGGCCCCGCGTGGCTGCTCGCGCGGCGGCTCGGGCTCGACGGCGCGTGGGCCGCGCTCGCGACGCTGACCGCGATCGTGCCGGCGCTCGTCTACGCCTACGCGCTGTTCGGCTCGATCAAGGAAATCACGACGCTGCCGATGCTGCTCACGCTCGGCGTGCTCGTCGCCGAGCACCGCCGCTGGCTCTCGCGCGCGCCCGTGCGCGTGGTCCCGTTCGTGCTCGTGCTCGCCGCCGGCGTGTCCGCGCTCGGGCTCGCGTTCGGCGCCTGGGCGCTCGCTGCCGTGGCCGTGCCTGCGGTCGTGCTTGGCGGCGACCTGCGCGCGCGCCGCCAGCGCGCGCGGGACGCGCTGGCGCTCGTCGCGGTCGCCGCCGCCGCGCTGCTGATCGCCGCCTGGCCGACGTGGGCGGAACTGTCGGCGGCGCTGCGGGTCGCCGGCGCGATCGCCGCGACCGGCAACTCCGGAAACCTGCACACGCCGCTGCGTCTCGACCAGGTGCTCGGCATCTGGATCAACGGCAGCTACAAGCTCGCGCCCGCCGGCGCCGACCTGCTCGCTACGCACGTGCTGGTCGCGCTCGCGATCGTGATGGTCGCGTTCGGCGGCGTGCAGCTGCTGCGCATGCGCGCCCACGCGCTCGCGGGCTGGTTCGCGCTGACGCTGCTCGCCTCACTCTTCATCACCCAGTCGGTGACCGCCTGGGCCGACGCCAAGACACTCGTGTTGAGCTCGCCGCTGGTCGTGCTGCTCGCGTGGGGCGGGGTGGCCGGTCTGCTCACGCTGCCCCGGCCGCTGCTCTGGCGCCCGATCGCCCTCCTGACCAGCCTCGCGCTCGCGGGCGGCGTGCTCGTATCCGACGCGCTGCAGTACCACAGCTCCGACCTGGCGCCCACCGCGCGCTACGAACAGCTTGCCTCGCTCGACTCGCGCTTCGCCGGGCGCGGCCCGACGCTGTTCACCGACTTCGACGAATACTCGATGTACCTGCTGCGCGACCTCGACGTTGGCGGGCCCGACTTCGTCTACCCGCCGCCCGCGCTCGCGGCCGCTGCCGGCGGCTACGGCGACCCCGTGAACCTCAACCGCGTCCCGCCGCGCGCGCTGCTCGCCTACCCGCTGATCGTCACTCGCCGCGACCCGTCCGCCGCCCGCCCGCCCGCCGCCTACCGGCTGCTGTGGCAGGGCTCCTACTACCAGGTGTGGGGACGGCGCAGGGGCGCGCCGGCGGCCGTCGCGCACGTCTCGCTGTCGGGCGCGCCGGCGCTCCAGTGCGCGCGCATCGGAAGCGTCGCGCGGCTCGCTCATGGCGGGGCGGGCGAGCGGCTGATCGCCGCCGAAGCGCCCACGCTCGTCAGGATCCCGCTCGCGCGCGCGTCGCACCCGCGGCGCTGGGGACACGAGCGCAGGGGGCTCGTGATGAGCACGCCCGGACGGCTGTCCGCGAGCTTCACGCTGCCCGCGTCTGGCACCTGGGACGTGTGGGTGCAGGGCCAGATCATGCCCACCGTCACGCTCAGCCTCGACGGCGTGCGCGTCGCCGCCATCGCCGGGCAGCTCGACGGCAACTCGCTCGTGCCCGACACCGTGCCGCCGATCCGCCTGCGGCTCGCCGCCGGCCAGCACCGCCTGTGGGTCACGCGTTCCGGCTTCACGCTCGCGCCCGGCAACGGCGGCATGGCCGTGCTCGACGCGGTGTTTCTCACGCCCGCCAGTGCGCCCGCGCAGGGCACGCTGCGCGTGGCCGCGCCAGCGCGCTGGCAGAGCCTGTGCGGGCGCAGCTACCAGTGGGTCGAGCTGCTGCCCAGCTCCATCGGCGCGCGACGTAACCTCTGAGGGATGAGCGACGCGCGCGAGACCCCCGGCGTCGACCAGATCCTGCTCGGCGACAACCTCGAGCTGCTGCCCGCGTTCGCCGCCGAGTCCTTCCAGCTCATCTACGTCGACCCGCCGTTCAACACCGGCAAGCTGCAGTCGCGCCGCACGCTGCGGGTCGCGCGCGACGACGACGGCCAGCGCACGGGCTTTCAGGGTCGCCGCTACAGCACGCGGCTGCTCGCCGAGTCCAGCTACAGCGACAGCTTCGAGGACTACCTCGCGTTCCTCGCGCCGCGCCTGGAGCAGGCGCACAGGCTGCTCGCGCGCGAGGGCACCCTGTACTTCCACATCGACTACCGCGAGGCGCACCACTGCAAGCTGCTGCTGGATGAGATCTTCGGGCGCGACTGCTTCCTCAACGAGATCATCTGGGCCTACGACTACGGCGCCCGCACCAAGCGCCGCTGGCCCGCCAAGCACGACACCATCTTCGTCTACGTCAAGGACCCCGCCGCGTACTTCTTCGACGCCGAGGAGGTCGACCGCGAGCCGTACATGGCGCCCGGGCTCGTGACCCCCGAGAAGGCCGCCAGAGGCAAGCTCCCCACCGACGTCTGGTGGCACACGATCGTGCCCACCAGCGGGCGCGAGAAGACCGGCTATCCCACACAGAAGCCCGAGGGCATCGTGCGGCGCATGGTGCGCGCCTCCACGCGGCCGGGCGACTGGTGCCTGGACTGCTTCGCCGGCAGCGGCACGCTCGGTGCCGTCGCCGCCCAGCTCGGACGGCGCTACGTGTTGATCGACAGCAACCCACAGGCCGTCGCGATCATGCGCGCGCGGTTGGGTTGCGCGAGCGTCGATGTCAGCGAGTCGGCCGCGGGCGCGTCCGGCGAGTAGCCGACGGGCGGCGCCGCGGCGCGGTGCGGCGCGCGCTGACGTGCAAGCCTTTGCGCCGTGTACCACATCGAGCTGCGCCAGTTCCCGCACAACGTCTGCCGTTTCAACCTCTCGGGCCCGGAGTTGGGCGCGATCGTCACGCCGTGGGTCAGCGAACGGTTCGTCGAGGTCGGCGAACGCAAGTGGCGCGCCGATCAGGCGCGGCTGACGATCCTCGAAGGACCGGAGCTCGGGGCGGAGCAGCTGACCATGGGGCGGGGGTGGCGGGCCGCCGAGCGCCAGAGTGAGAACGTCACCGAGCGGCTGCTCGCCGAGGCCAAGCAGGCGCTCGCGGGGCACGCGGGGGCGGGATATGCAGCGGCGGGTGCGCCTGCGGCTGTGTCTGAGGCTCAGCCGGTTACGACAGGCGCGACCGCAGCCCCGGCTCCTGCTCCGGTCGCCGGTGCGTCGCGGGCCGGTGCCGCGGCGCTCGCCGACCCGCTGACACTCGGCGTGCAGCTCGCGTCGCTGCTCGGGGAAGACGCGGCGGCGCTGCTCGCGGCCTGGCAAGGGGTTGCCGTGCGGGCCGGCGGGCTCGCGCCCAGCGAGAGCCTCGCGCTCGCCGAACGCGAGCTGCGAGCTGCAGGCGATGCGCCAGCTGCTTAGCGCCGGCCAATCGGCCATCACGGGCGCTAAGCTTTCGAGGTCGCATCTCGTGGTGGGCGTAGCTCAGTTGGTAGAGCTCCTGGTTGTGGTCCAGGCGGTCGTGGGTTCGAGCCCCATCGCTCACCCCTCTTGAAGTGACTAGCGCTGGGTGACCAGTGGGCTGGCCGGGCCGCTCCTTCGGTCGCTCCAAGCGCAAGAGTGGGCGGCGTCGAACTATTCGAACCGATCCCTTTGGTAGTTTCATCTACCGATATGTGGACTTCGTGGCGAGGCGAGCCGCGAATCGCCAGGACGGCTGATCTGCGTTCATCCTAACTTGGGGGATCGATGGTTCGACCGGCTGGCTGCGCTCGGAGTGCGATTGTGTCGAGGCCGGCCTCAGGGACGTCCATATATAACCCGCGGGCCATCAGCTGGCGTGTCGCTGCAGTCGCAGGGTTGCTGGCGATCATTCTTGCCACGGCCGTTTACGTCGTCGCGCGTCAGCGCGGCACGTCGGGCACGCATCAGTCCTGGCAAGCCCGCGAACATCGATCCGCCGGCTTGCTTTCGCTTCCGGCGAACGCTCTCGCCGTCGTCTCTGAGAGGGTCGGAGCCGATAGCCCCGCGTATCGGGTGATGCCGGCGGGCCGATCGATGCTCGCGGAGAATCCCGCGCAGCGCTTCGACTCGACCTTCACCGCGCAGGGCGTTTCGATCGCCACGTCCAAGGCCCACATCGCGCTCAGCCTCGCAGCCGTGAGCTACGGTGGGCTTGTCGAGCCCCTCGCTGCCACTCGTCCTCGCGAGGCTGAGAACCGTGCCACGTTCAGGTACTCAGGGATCACGGCCCGGTATGCAAACGGCCCGGCGGGATTGGAGCAGAGCTTCACGATCGCGAAGCCGAAGACTCGATCCGCGACGAGGACGGTCGCGGTGTCGATGCTGGTCTCCGGCGATGCCACTGCAACGCTTCTCGGCGGTCGGGCGGTCGCGTTCGCCTACCACGGCAAGCAGGTGCTTCGCTATGGAGGCGTCTCGGCGACGGACGCATCCGGTCGTGGACTGCGAACGGTGCTCGGGCTGCGCGGCGACCGGCTCGTGCTCGCGATCGACACGACCGGCGCTCGCTACCCAATCAGCGTCGATCCGCTCGTGCAGCAGGGTGAAAAGCTGACCCCGTCTCCGGTTGGCAGCGGGTTCGGCTGGAGCGTCGCCATCTCCGCCGACGGAAATACGGTGATAGTGGGAAGCCCATATGAGAGCGGCGAACGGGGAGCCGCATGGATCTTCGTGCGGTCGGGCTCGACCTGGGCTCAGCAGGGTGGCCTCCTGAGCGGCGGCAAAGAAGAGGTCGGCGGTGCGCAGTTCGGAATGAGCGTCGCGCTCTCCGCAAACGGGAGCACAGCGATCGTCGGTGCTCCTTATGACAACAGCATTCGTGGTGCCGCATGGGTGTTCACGCGTTCGGGAGCGACCTGGACGCAGCAGGGCGAAAAGCTCACCGGCGCCGAAGAGGTCGGACGTGTCGGGCAGTTTGGGTGGAGCGTCGCGCTTTCAGCCAGTGGCGACACGGCACTGGTGGGCGGGCGGGGCGACAACAGCTACCGTGGCGCCGCCTGGGTCTTCACCCGGTCTGAAGGTGCTTGGAGCCAGCAGGGGTCAAAGCTGAAAGCACGCAACGAGGAAACCAACGCCGAGTTTGGCAGCGCCGTGGCGTTGTCCGCCAGCGGCGACACCGCCGCGTTGGGCGGCTACGACGTCGCCTGGGTCTTCACCAGGGTCGGCGAAGAATGGAGCCAGCAGGCGACTCTCGACAGCGCTGAAGAATACCGCGGTGGATTCGGCCAGAGCATCGCGCTTGCATCCGAAGCCAACACCCTCCTCGTCGGCGTACCGGCGGCGACCGTCTCTGGCATAAGCGAAGGCGGCGAGGCTGTGCCCTACGTGGAACACGACGGCACCTGGGTCCAGCAGGGTCCTCCGCTTGTCGGTAGCGAAGAGGAAGCAGGCGGAGCAAACGGCTGGAGCGTTGCGCTGTCGGCGAATGGCGACGTCGCGCTCACCAGCGGCTACTACGCAGACGACGACGTCGGAGATGCGTGGGTGTTCGAACGCACGGGAACGACGTGGGAGCAGGCAGGCGCCAAGCTCACCGCCGGCGGCGAGTCCGGCTCCGGAACCTTTGGACACAGCGCTGCGATCTCTGGCGAAGGGACGACGGCGATCCTGGGTGGGCCCGAGGACGACAATGGGCGAGGCGCGGTCTGGGTCTTCGAAACGCCGCTGGCGACTCAGACGGTGACCTTCACGTCCAGTCCCGAACCGGCGCCGATCGTCGGCGGCAGTTACACCGTGTCGGCGACGGGGGGCGGGTCTGGGAACCCCGTGACGTTCTCGATCTACAGTGGCTCCACCGCCGGCGCGTGCTCGATCTCCGAAAACGTCGTCGAGTTCGACGCTATCGGCAAATGCATCATCGTCGCCAACCAGGAAGGAAACGCACACTACCTGGCAGCACCGCAGGCGCTTCAGCAGATCACGGTTGCGCAAGCGCCGCAGGTGGTCACGTTCACCTCGTCGCCACCAGCAGCTCCGGCGGTCGGCACCACCTACGTGGTGAGTGCAACCGGCGGCGGGTCCGGTAACCCGCTCGTGTATTCGATCAACGCTCGAGGCGCGTCCACGCTCGGGGCGTGCACCATCTCCGGTAGGACCGTGAGCTTCGTCGGTGGCGGCTACTGCACGATTGAAGTCACGCAGGCAGCCAGCGCCAACTACCAGGAAGGCGTCGGGCGTCAGTATCTGACCGTTGGGCCGGGCGCGCCGCCGAGCTTCATCGCCCAGTGGGGCTCGCAGGGCCCTGGCTCGGGCCAGTTCTCAGGGCCGGTAGGCATCGCGATCAACGCCGTGGGCGATGTCTACGTGAGCGATGCTGGCAACCACCGCGTGGAGGAGTTCGACCCGTCTGGAGACTTCATGACTGCCTGGGGCAGCCAAGGCTCGGGGCCCGGGCAGTTTGAAAATCCCGAGGGTATCGCTGTCAATGCCGCAGGCGATGTCTACGTCGCCGATGCAGGCAATTCATCCCGCATCGAGGAGTTCGATGGCTCCGGGCATTTCTTGCGGGAATGGGGCAAGAAAGGCTCGGGGCCGGGTGAATTCGAATCGCCCCGCGGGCTCGCGATCGATTCGAGCGGCAACGTCTACGCCACCGACTATGGCAACGAACGTGTCGAGAAGTTCACCGCCGCCGGCGAATATCTGATGTCGTTCGGCGTCGAAGAACGCGGTGAAAAGCCCGGGCGGCTGGTTGCTCCGTGGGGCGTCGCGGTCAACTCGGAAGGTGACGTCTACGTGACGTCAATCGGCTACTTCCCGATCAACGAGTTCGCGCCGAGCGGCGCCTACATCACGCGCTGGCCGGTACGTGTCGGGCCCGACGCCGAGTTCATCTACCCAACGGGCCTCGGGATCAACGCCAGCGGCGATCTCTTCCTGGCCAACAGCGCGGACAACCTCATCGACGAGTACAACGGCACGGGCAACCTGCTCACGGAATGGGGGGAAGCCGGCGTTGGCGTTGGAGACTTCAGCAGTCCCGTTGCCGTCGCGGTGAGCGACGCGGGGGAGATATACGTCGCCGATCACGGTAACGATCGAATCGAGCGATTCAGCTTCGGCGGAGGGCTCCTCGCCCAGGAAATCGCGTTCACGACGACTCCGCCCGCACATCCGTCGGTCGGCGGTGCCTACCACGTTGATGCCAACGGGGGCGGATCGGGTGAGCCGGTGATCTTCTCGGTCGATCAGGCAAGCACCCCTGGAGCGTGCACGATCATGGCCCGCGAAGTGACGTTCACCGGTGTCGGACAGTGCATCGTCGATGCCAACCAGGCTGGCAACGCCAGCTACGAATCGGCGCCGCAGGCGTCGCAAACGCTGGCGGTCGCGCTGCCGCCACCACCTCCGATAAGCCTCGCGACCCATGCGGCGATCTATCTGACTCGTACGTCGGCGACCCTGACGGCCAGCGTCGATCCCAACGGTGTCGCTCTGACCGGGTGCGACTTCGAATATGGGACTACGGAAGGCTACGGGCAGACGGTTCCGTGTGCGACGGAAGTCCCACCGGGGGCAGCGTCAACCGAAGTTCGTGCAGCGCTATATGGTCTCACCGCCGGTGGCAGCTACCACTTCCGGATCGTCGTGCACAGCAGCGGGGGAACGGTGTACGGGAGCGACGGAGCGTTCCGGTTGCTCACCCACGCGACCACGGCTCTGTCGATTGAAGCGCCGAAGTACACGCCAGAAGGGCCCGCATCGTCGTTTGGCGAACGAGTCGCGATTTCGGCGGATGGCACCACGGCGCTGGTGTCCTCCGCACGGGAAGGAGACCGCCCTGAAGCGGTGTACGTCCTCGCCCGCACTCTCTCGGGGTGGACTGAGCAGGCCGAGTTGCAGCCGCCGGAAGGCGTCAGCGCGCCGCCGCCGAGCGCGCGATTCGGGAGCAGCTTCGCTCTGTCCGCCGATGGCGACACGGCGATCATCGGCGCGGAAGACGACGGCGGATCAGGATCGGCTTGGGTATACACACGCTTGGACGGGGTGTGGCTTCCTGGGCCGACCAAGCTCGTCGGCGATGGTGCCACCGCGAACGCGGCTTTCGGCAGCGGCGTGGCCTTGTCTGCCGACGGCACCCGCGCTGTGGTTGGCGCTGACGCCGACAGCGGCGATGTGGGTGCCGTGTTCGCGTTTGAAGACACGGGCACCGGGTGGCAGCAGCAGGGGGCCAAGATCGTCGCCATCGGCGAGCGCGGCACGGGGTGGTTCGGGAAAGCCCTGGCGCTGTCCGCGGCCGGCGACACGCTGGTCGTCGGGGCGCCTTTCGACAACGGTGGCGTGGGCGCGGCGTGGGTTTACACACGCGTGGGCGAAACGTGGAGTCAGCAGGGGAGCGAGCTCGTCGGAGCCG
Organism: uncultured Solirubrobacteraceae bacterium; assembly: GCA_963716535.1. Taxonomy (GTDB): domain Bacteria; phylum Actinomycetota; class Thermoleophilia; order Solirubrobacterales; family Solirubrobacteraceae; genus Palsa-744. The sequence continues at coordinate 351,650 of OY970317.1, forward strand.
GTGAGGTCGGCAACGCGATCTTCGGAAATGCGGTGGCCATGTCCGCGGATGGCAGCACCGTGATGGTGGCAGCGCCGTGGGACACGCTTTCGGCGACCGTCGCCGGCGCCGTCTACACGTTCCGCAAAGCCGGCGATCAGTGGCTGGAATCTGGAGGCAGGCTCCTGGCCGGCGAAGAGCCAGAAGCGCCAAAAGCCGACTTCTTCGGCTGGTCGCTCGCCCTGTCCGCGGACGGGCAGACGGCGCTCATCGGCAGCCTGGACAGCAACGGGGTCGTTGGCAATGTCGGCGCCGCGCGTCTGTACAACGTGCGCGAAGGCCACTGGGCGCAGCAGGGTGCCCGGATCACCGGTGCTGGGCAGCTCGACCAGAGCAACTTCGGCGCGAGCGTGGCGCTGTCCGGGGATGGTGGGACCGCGCTGATCGGCGGCCCGAGCGACGACGACTGGGTCGGCGCCGTGTGGGGATTCGAAGCGCCCGCGATGGCGCCATCCACCACGACCGGAGCCGCGCGCGAAGCGTCGCCGCGCGGCGCAACCGTGCAGGGGCTGGTGACCCCGGACGGGCGCAGCGTCAGCGAATGCACGTTTGAATATGGCCCGACGGCTGCGTACGGGTCCAAGGCGGGTTGTGACACCGAGCCAGGGGGTGGCGTGCAGCCCGTCGAAGTCGCGGCTCAGCTTACGGGGCTTACACCGGACACCACGTATCACTTCAGGCTGGTCGCGACGAACTCCTCCGGCGTCAGCTACGGAGCAGACGCGTCATTCGCGACCACTGGGCTGGCGACACCAGCTGCCGTGACCGCCGTGCCCGGCAAGGGAGAAGCGACGATCTCGTGGAGCGAGCCGGGAGAAGCGACGCCCACGACCTACACGGTGACCGCGACGGATCTCACGAACGGCGCACGCGGAGGGCAGGTCGCGACGTCGAGCACGACTCGTGCCGCGATCGGCGATCTGACGCCCGGCGACACCTATGCGTTCACCGTCGTAGCAACTGACGGCGAAGAAGCATCGGACGAATCCACGGCCTCGAACGCCGTGACCATCGAAGCGCTTGCTCCGGTGGCGCCGTCCGCCACGACGGAAGCGGCGGGCGAAGTTGGCTCGACGTCGGCAACGTTGACCGCGAGCGTCGACCCCAATGGGTCGGCGGTGACGGAATGCCGGTTCGACTTCGGCCCGACAGCGGCCTACGGGGAAAGCGTGCCATGCGGAGGCTCTGTGGGGGCGGGTACCGCCCCCGTTCAGGTTTCAGGTCACGTCGTCGGGCTAAGCGGAAGCAGCCCCTACCACTTCCGCGTGGTAGTCACAAATGCCGCGGGAACGGTATACGGGGACGACATGACCTTCATGACGACGAGCGGCGCGGCAACGATCACGATCGATCCCGCGACCGAAATCGGACCGCACTCAGCGGTGCTGAACGGCACCGTCGACCCGAACGGGTCGGCGATGACCGCGTGTTACTTTGAATACGGCACGCAGCAGCCATTCTCGAGCACGGTGGCTTGCGCGACGCCACAAGGAGGGGGCAGCGGCGTGATCGCAGAGTCCGCCGCCGTGACGGGGTTGCGCGGCCGCACGAGCTTCGAGGACCGTCTCGTGGTGGTGAACGGATACGGCGCGACTGACTCAGCGCTGTCGGAGTTCTCAACGTCCGCCACCGGAGAACTCGAATCGCCGTCGGCGGTCGAAGCCGCGGCGGGCGTTGGAAGCGCCACTGTTTCCTGGCAGGCGCCGTACGAAACGGGCAACAGTCCGATAGCGACGTACACGGTGACCGCCACCGATGTGACAAGCCCTGCGCACGGCGGGCAGACTGCGACCGTGATCGGGAGCCCGGCTGTCATCTCGGGTCTTCAGGGGGGCGACGTGTACACGTTCACGGTCGTCGCCAACAACGTCGCCGGAGCCTCTTCGCCGGCATCCGAAGCATCGAACGGAGTGCTCGTCTGGGAGGCTCCGGCGATCACGAGCCCAGCCTCGGCCAGCATCGGGATGAGGTCGGCCGTCGACATCGTGGTGGCGGCAACGGGTACGCCCACCCCGAGCCTCAGTGAGGCCGGGACGCTCCCGGCGGGAGTCACCATCACAAACAACGAAGACGGCACGGCGACTTTCAGCGGGAGCGCCGCGGCGGGAACAGCTGGGACCTACCCGATCGTGATCACCGCGGAAAACGAAACCGGCGAGACCGCCACACAGCACTTCGTGCTGACCGTGACGACAGCCACGTCAGCGCCGTCGATCACGAGCGAAACGGAAACCGAGCAGGCGCTTGACCTGCCGTTCACGTATACGGTGACCACAAACGGCTACCCAGCGCCGACGCTGACCAAGACGGGAGCGCTCCCCGCGGGTGTGACGTTCACCAACAACGGCGACGGAACCGCGACGATCGCGGGCACGCCGACGGTCGATGGCAGCTTTACGATCAAAGTGTCCGCGAAGAGCGCGGCGGGGGCCGCGGCGCAGAACATCACGATCACTGTCACCGCGGTGCCCGTGTTCGCCAAGATCTCGACGACGAAAGCAGCCGTCGGGTCGCCGCTGAGCCTCAAAGTCAAGGCCAAGGGCTATCTGCCGCCCACGTTCAGCATGCCTGATCTCGGCTACAACGGCCTACCGCCAGGGCTCGAACTGATGAACGAGGGCGAAGGGACGGCGTTGATCGCAGGCACACCGGCGCTCCACTCCGGTGGCCTTTACGCGCCGGTCGTGCTCGCTGTCAACGCTAGCGGGCAAGCCACGGACACGTTCACGCTCGAAGTCCGTGAAGTGCCGGTGATCACGAGCACTGCTGCGGCGGCGGTCGATGTCGCCGAAGCAGCCTCTGTGCGATTTGCCGCGAGTGGCTTTCCGGCCCCCGCGATCACGCGGACCGGGGCTCTGCCGAAAGGCATGACCTACCTGGCCGCGAACCGGGAACTGGCTGGAACGCCCAAGGCTGGTACGGAAGGCACGTACCCGATGACCGTTACCGCGAAAAATACGGCGGGAAGCGTCAAACAGCAGTTCGTGCTGACGGTGCGATAGCGACGATCTGCGCTCAGGCGCATGACTCGAAGCCTGACCCCGCCCGCGCCTCCACGTCCGCCAGTGTCCGCTCAGCCGCCCCCCGGCGGCGTCGATGCCGGTTCTGCGCCGCGAGCATCTGCTCGACATCCCCGAGTTCCAGCTCGACTTCGCGCTCGGGCGACCGCGTCGGCCTCCAGTCGAGCAGCTCGGCGTACCCGTCGCGGTGAAAGTGCCCGGCGAGCAGCGCGAGCGACAGCAGCAGCAGCGGCAACCCGAACACCATCGACAGGAAGTAGAGCTGTGCCACGCGGCTCAGGTGCCCTCTGGCGCTGGCCGGATGGTAGGTCGCGCGCGCGCGGTGGGCGAGCTGGCTGGCTTGGTTCGCGGCCGGCGCTGCTTGGACGCGTCTGCGGCGGTGGCGCCCTGCCTCGAGGCCTTCTTCGCGCCGGCTGATGCCTTGCCTCCGAGCCCGTCGATCGCCGCCTGCACGTCGGCGAGCCTGCGCAACAGCCCCGTGCGCACGCCCTCCAGCTCGGCGGCGTCGAGCAGCGTCGGCCCGATGCCCGCGCGGCGGCGTCCGCTGACGGGTGCGACGCCGGGGTGCTTGGCTTCCAGCTCGCCGAGCGTGCGCTCGAGCGCGGCGATCTGCTGGCGCAGCGTGCGCCGGCGCTCGGCGGCCTCGTCCTCGGGCTGGTCGCCGACGGCGGGCGAGACGTACAGCGCGGCGGCCACCTCGCGCGGATCGACACCGGTCTCGTGTGCTTCGCGCGCGGCGTCGGCGGCGATGCTGGCGACGGTCGCGGCGGACTGCGGCGTGGCGGCGACGAACGTGCCGCTGCCCTGCTGGCTGTCGATCAGGCCCTCCTGCTCCAGGCGCTGGTAGACGCTGCGCACGGTGTTGACGTTGACGCCGGTGGCCTCGGCGACGTCACGCAGCCCGGGCAGGCGCTGGCCGGGCTGAAAGCGGCCGTCACGGATGCGTGAGCGCAGCGCCCACGCGAGCTGCACGCCGATCGGGATCTCGGCGTTGCGGTCGACGAAGAGTCCGGCCGCGAGCGGCGCCGCAGCGGACCCGAGCGCCGCCAGCGGCACGGCGGCGGCCCCGAGCGCCGCGGCGGCAACCGACGCAAGCGCCGCGGCGGCGGCGGGCGCGGAGGCAGCGGTGCCGATGGGCTTGGAGGTGGCGGCGGAGACACTCGGCCGGGCTGCTGAGGGCCCGGTCGGCGAGCGCTCGGCTGGGGGCGAGTGCACTGCCCGATGGCTCATATGTCAACTGTAGCCCGCGTCGTCGATGTTGCATAGTGTGCTGGTCAACTAGTACACTATGCCTGTGAGGCGAGAGGGAGCTGCGATGTCGGCGATTGCGGGACGGGTGGTCGCTCCGGTGCGGGGCCTGCTCGAGGAATTCGGCGACATGATGCTGTTGACGGGCCGGACGATTTCGGCGGCGATGCTGCCGCCGTACGTCTACGGCGGCGAGCTGGTGGCGCAGTTTCTGTTTGTGCTGCGCCTGGTGTGGTTCCCGCTGCTGCTGTCGACGATCGCGATCGACTACGGGGCGCCGGGCCTGCAGGCGGCGAACTTCCTGAAGATCTTCGGCGCGCTGGACTTTCTCGGCGGCTTCTTCGTGATCGAGGTGGTGCGCGAAATCGGCCCGCTGATCACGGCGATCGTGGTCGCCGGGGTGGGGGGCACCGCGATCACCGCGGATCTGGGCGCGCGCAAGGTCCGCGAGGAGCTCGACGCGCTGCAGGTGCTGGGCGTCGACCCGGTCAAGAACCTGGTGGTGCCGCGCTTTTTGTCGCTGATGCTGGTGACGGGCCTGTTCAACATCTACGCGATCCTGTTCGGCCTGTTCGGAGGCATGCTCGCGGAGATCGAGACCGGCGGCTCGCTGGGGCCGTTCTGGAGCACGCTGTTCTCCAACGCGGACGTCACCGACCTGTGGGGCTCGGTGCTGAAGACGTCGGTCTTCGGCGCGCTGATCGCGATCGTCTGCTGTTACAAAGGCATGACGGCGTCGGGCGGCGCGGAGGGTGTCGGGCGCGCGGTCAACGAGGCGGTCGTGGTGTCGTTCCTGGCGTTCGGCGCGTTCAACTACGTGTTCACGCAAACACTGCTCGCGACTCACCCCCAAATATTGGTGATCAAATGAGCGTGGGCCGGCGATGAACGAACTGCTGGGGCTGCCGCGCGCATGGCTCGCCACGACCGGCGAGATCGGCGGCTTCATGGGCCATGTCGTCTCCGATGTGTGGGGCCTGCGCGTGTTCAGGTTCTTCGGCGAGTCGCTGCGCCAGGCGGGCATCCTGATCGTCGGCTCGACGGGCGTGATCTGGGCGCTGGTGTTCATCACCGGGCTCGGCCCGTGCGGCATCCAGGCGGCGTACTTCAACGAGGCGACGGGCGTGCCCGCCTACGCGGGCCTGTTCTCGGCGCTGTGCAACCTGCGCGAGGCGGTGCCGCTGGTGTTCGGCTACATGCTCTCGGCGAAGGTCGGCACGGGGATCGTGGCGGAGCTGGGCGCGATGCGCATCTCCGAGGAGATCGACGCGCTGGAGGTGATGGGCGTGAACTCGATGACGTTCCTGTGCGCGACGCGCCTGCTGGCGTCGTGGATCGTGCTGCCGTTCATGTACATCGGCGCGATCGGCGTTGCCTACCTCGGCTCCTACATCGCGATCGTGCATCAGGTCGGCTTTGTCTCCTCGGGTGGCTACCTGCTGGTTTTCTGGCAGTACCAGAATCCGGGCGACTACCTGTTCAGCGTGATCAAGGGCATGACGATCGCCACGGCGGTGGTGCTCGTCGGCTGCTACTACGGCTACAACGCCAGCGGCGGGCCGGTGGGCGTGGGGCAGGCGACGGCGAAGTCGATGGCGCTGAACCTGGTACTCGTCAACGTCATCGACGCGCTCGGCACGCAAGTTTTTTGGGGCACCAACGCGCGTTCTCCGATCGGCGGTTAGCTGGAGCGCGAATCGGCCGTGATCCCCGCGTGGGTGCGGCCTTGCGAACGTGTCGGCGTATGGCGGCAGGCGTCGACCTGTGTGGCGCGTGTGACACGAGCGCAACTTTCTCCTGTTTCACAGGTTTGAGCGTCACAATCGAATCTGCACAGGGGGTTAGATCGCATGCGAGCTATAACGGTGCGTCATCTGTCGGCTGGGCGTTGCTTGTCGGCTGTTGCTGTGAGTGTCGTGGTCGCGTTGATGGCGCTCGTCGGCATCAGCGCGGCGGCTGTGAACGTCAGCGACTCCGGGTGGTCGTGGGGTAATCCCACGCCGCAGGGCCGCACGCTGCGCGCGATCGCGTTCTCCGCAGGTGTCGGCTACGCCGTCGGCAACGGCGGCACCGTGCTGTCTACCGCCAACGCCGGCGCGTCGTGGAGCGGGTTGCCGACAGGCACCACCAGTGAATTGGAAAGTGTGCAGGTTCTGTCGCCTTCAAATGTCGTGGTCGGCGGCGGCAGTGGCTGCGTCACGCGTATCTCCAACAACGGCGGACAGACCTTCACGCGTATTTTCAACATCGTCGAAGCGAACTGCCCGGAACCCGTCTCCGCGTTCAGCTTCGTCTCACCGCAGGTCGGCTTTCTGCTGCTGAAGAACGGTTCGCTTGAGGCAACCAGCAACGCGGGTGAAACGTTCACGCGCAAGACCGGCATCCCCGGAACGCCGTCTTCGAGCGGCGGCGGCGACGATGTCGGCGTGGCCGTTCACTTCTTCTCCGCGTCGGTCGGCATCGCGTTCGTCAGCGAAAGCGCGGGTGTCAGCTCCGCTTACATGACACCCGACGGCGGCAACTCGTGGAGCCAGGTGCCGCTGCCGGCCGGCGCGAAGGTGACGGCGATTCACTTCGTCGATGCCAAGGACGCATACGCGATCGGCCCGGACACGCTGCTGCGCACAAGCGATGGCGGTGACACGTGGGAAGCGCAGAAGATCGGCGCGGGCAACGACTTCAAGTCGATCGACTGCGCCACCGCCACAGAATGCATCCTGACGGTGACGTCCGGTAACGAGCTGATCGAGACGGGCGACGGCGGCGCGACCGATTCGGTGAAGACGACGTCCAGCTCGCTGATCTACGGCGTCGCATACGCGAGCCCGACGCAGGTTGTCGCCGTGGGTGAAAGCGGCGCGACGGTGCTCTCCAGCGACGCCGGCGGGACGTTCACGCCTTCGAGCGCCGACATCGGCGGCGAATACAGCCGCCTGCGCGCGGGGCCGGACGGGGTGGTGCTGGCGCCGGGCGCGAAAGGCGACTTCGCGATGTCCGCCAACGGCGGCCAGAGCTGGCAGGTGCTCGCGACGCAGACCTCTGCACAGCTTGCAGACGTCGCCTTCTCGACACCAAAGACCGGCTATGCGCTGGATGTCAACGGCGGCCTGCAGCAGACAGAGGACGGTGGCGCGAGCTGGCAGACGCTGAACCCGGGGACGACGGCGCCGGCGCAGGCAGTGGTTACGCTCGGCACGCGCGTGGTGCTGCTGCTCGGGCCGGTCGGTATCCACCGCGCGGTCGGCGGCGGGCGCTTCGAACCGGTCACCGGCAAGGTCGCCGCGGGGGCGCGCGTGTCCGACTACGACCTCGCGGGTACGAGCGTGTTCGCGTTCGGCGAAGACACGCACACGCTGATCCGCTCGACCGACCTCGGCGCGAGCTGGCAGGCGATTCGCATGCCGCTGACCGACAAGAAGGGCAGGACGCGCGAGTCGATCCGCAGCATCTCGTTCACGAGCGCGAGCAGCGGCTTTCTGCTCGACACGAACGGACGCATCTGGGCGACGCACGACGGCGGTGCGGCGTGGAAGGAGATCCTCTCCGCGGGCACCGGCGAAGGCATCCAGCTCGCGTTCTCGGACCCGACGCACGGCTTCCTCAGCGTCGGCGGCTTCGGCCGCGACGAAGAAGGCAACGCCTACGTGCTGCGCACCGACGACGGCGGCGCGAGCTGGCACCCGCAGGAGATCACGTTCGGCTCGGTCGCCAAGGACGGCATGCTCGCGAGCAGCGCGCTCGACGCGTCGCTGCTGATCGACGCTACCTCGATCACGGGTGCGCCGCTCGATCGCCTGCTGTTCACGACCACGACCGGCGGCGACGTGTCCGGGTCCGCGCAGGCGCTGTCGCTGAGCACGCCCAGACGGCGCCTGACGAAGCGCGCGCTGCGGGCCGCGCACGACACGGTCACCGTCAACGGCACGCTCAGCGGCGCGATCGGCGGCGAGCAGATCGTCGTCTCGCGTCGCAGTCTCGCGGGCGGGGAGTGGCAGCGCCAGGAGGTCGTCGCGGGCGCCAACGGCGGCAGCTTCACCACAAGCTGGCGGATCGGCTCATCGTCGGTGTTCGTCGCGCAATGGGCGGGCGCGAGCGGTCGCCCGGGCGCGGGCTCGACGGTGCTCAGCGTGACAGTTCACTAGCGCTGACGGTCCACTAGCGCGAGCGCTGCGCTGCGCGGTTGTGCCTCCGCGCAGCGCAGACTTGCGCTAGTCCAGTGGTGTCGTGTACGCGCCGCTGAGCCCGCCGTCGATCAGGAAGGTCGAGGCGGTCACGAAGCTCGACTCCTCGCTGGCGAGGAACAGCGCACCCTGGGCGATCTCGTCGGCGTGTGCGAAGCGGCCCATCGGCACGTGCACGAGGCGCCGTGCGGCCTTCTCGGGGTCCTTCGCGAACAGCTCTTTCAGCAGCGGCGTGTCGACGGGGCCGGGGCACAGCGCGTTGACGCGCACGCCGCGGCGCGCGAACTCGACGCCCAGCTCGCGCGAGAGCGCCAGCACGCCGCCCTTGGAGGCGGTGTAGGAGATCTGCGAGGTGGCGGCGCCCATGACCGCGACGAACGAGGCGGTGTTGATCACCGACCCGCGCGCGGGGCCGTCGTTGTCGAGCAGGTGCGGGATGCCGTGCTTGCAGCACAGGAACACGCTGCGCAGGTTGACGCTCTGCACACGCTCCCACGCCTCGAGCGTGGTCTCGACCACCGAGCCGTCGTCGTTGGGGGAGATGCCGGCGTTGTTGAACAGCACGTCGATACGGCCGAAATCGTCGCGCACGCGCTGCAGCGCCTCGCGCACCTGCTGCTCGTCGGTGACGTCGACCGTCAGCGCCAGCTCGCCGGGCGCGTCGGGCTGCAGGTCGATGCCGACCACGCGCGCGCCCTCGCGCTGGAACAGCGCGACGGTGGCGGCGCCGATGCCGCCACTGGCGCCGGTGACGACGCACACCCGTCCTTGCAGCCTGCCGGGTGTGCTCATGGTGCCTCCGTCGCGTAGTAGATGGTCTTTACCTCGGTGTATGCCTCGAGCGCGTGCGGCCCCAGCTCGCGCCCGTAGCCGGACTGCTTGAAGCCGCCGAACGGCGTGCTGACGCGCACCGAGGTGTTGGCGTTGATCGACAGCACGCCCGTCTCCACAGCGCGGGCGACGCGCAGCGCGCGCGCGCCGTCACGCGTCCAGGCCGATCCCGAGAGACCGTAGATCGTGTCGTTGGCGAGGCGTATCGCCTCGGCCTCGTCGCTGAACGAGATCACCGCCGCGATCGGGCCGAAGACCTCCTCGCGGGCGACGCGGTCGCTGGGCTTGACGGGGGAGAGGACCGTCGGCGCGAACCAGAAGCCGGGGCCGTCGGGGGCGTCGCCGCGGAACGCGACCGGCGCGTGTCCGTCGAGGAACGAGCTGACGGCGTCGCGCTGCGCGGCGGAGATCAGCGGGCCCATCTGCGTGTCCTCCGCCAGCGGGTCGCCGACGCGCAGCGCCTTGACGTGCCCCTCCAGCAGCTCCATGAAACGATCGAGCGCGCTCTCCTGAACGAGGATGCGCGAGCGCGCGCAGCAGTCCTGACCGGCGTTGCCGAACACCGCCAGCGGCGCCGCGGCGGCCGCCGCCTCGAGGTCGGCGTCGGCGAAGACGATGTTCGCGGACTTGCCGCCCAGCTCGAGCGTCACGCGCTTGATGCTCGCGGCGGCGCCCGCGGCGATCGCGCGTCCGACCTCGGTCGAGCCGGTGAACGCGATCTTCGCCACGTCGGGGTGCTCGACGAGGCGCTGCCCGCAGGTGCTGCCCGGTCCCACGACGACGTTGACGACGCCATCGGGCAGCCCCGCCTCGCTGGCCAGCTCGGCGAAGCGCAGCGCCGTCAGCGGCGTCAGCTCGGCGGGCTTCAGCACGATGGTGTTGCCGGCGGCGAGCGCCGGCGCGAGCTTCCACGCGGCGATCGTCAGCGGGAAGTTCCACGGTGTGATCAGGCCGACCACGCCGAGCGGCTCGCGGACCGTGAACGCCTGTCCGCCGGCGACCGGGATCGTGTCGCCGAGCAGCCGCTCGGGCGCGCCGGCGTAGTAGCGGAACGTGTCGACGACCATGCCCATCTCACCGCGCGCGTCGGCGATCGCCTTGCCGGCGTTGCGTGCCTCCAGCAGCGCCAGCTCCTCGCGGTGCGCGGCGAGCGTGTCGGTCAGCGCGTACAGCAGCTGCGCGCGCTCACCGGGCGCGAGCGCGCGCCACGCGGGCAGCGCGGCCTTGGCGCGCGCGACCGCCGCGTCGACCTGCTCGACGCCCGCGCGCGGGATCTCGGCGAGCACGCCCTCGGTGGCGGGCTCGAGCACTGTCAGTAGTTCGCTCAGCGCTCAGCCCACCCATAGCCGTCCCGGCCGCCATGTGCCCAGGCGAACGACATCATCACCATTGCATCTACGGCGACTCGGCGATCACCGGGAGCGACTGTTCGACGTCGAGCTCGTCGACCGTCCTCACGGGACCCTTGAACGTGTTCTTCGCCGAGATCGCGTACCAGATCGTCACCGCGAGCATCACCCCGATCGTGATCAGCGGCGCGTAGTTCACTGCCGACCAGTTGAACGCCTTTTCCCAGGGCACGCCTTCGGGGCTGAAGGGCAGCGAGAAGATCACCACGCAGATCGCCACCCACACGAACGCTATGGGGTTGATCCACTTGTACTTGGACCCGAGCGTCCACGACCCCGCTTTGAAGCTGTCGCCCGCACGCCAGCGCAGGAACACGGGGATCGTGTAAGCGATGTAGAGGCCGATGACGGAGATCGAGGTGACCGCGAGGAATGCCACCGGCGTGCCGAGGTGGTTCGGGAAGTACGCGGGGATCGTGATGATCAAGGCGAACACGACCACGAACAGCACCGACCACGTCGGGGTCTTGTTCGAGCCCAGACGACGCCAGAGGTTGTGACCGGGCACGGCGCCGTCTCGCGAGAACGCGAAGGTCATACGCGACGCGCTCGTGCAGCAGGCCACGCCGCAGAACAGCTGGCCGATGGTCGAGATCAGGATCACGGCCTTCGCCGCCGAGGAGCTGAGCGCGGTGGTGAAGATCGCGAGCGCGGGGAAGCCGGCTTTGTAGATTTCGGTTTCGTGGGTCTTCTGGATCGCGAAGGTGATCGCCAGCAGCACGATCCAGCCGACGACCGCGGAGTAGAAGACCGAGCGCCACAGACCCTTCGGCGCCGACTCTTCCGCGCCGAGCGTCTCCTCGGAGACGTGCGCGGAGGCGTCGTAGCCGGTGATCGTGTACATCGTCAGCAGGAAGCCCAACGGCAGCACGTAGAACCAGAATTTGGCACCGGTGATCGCGCCTCCGGAGAAGCCCGATTCGTTGGCCTTGTGCCCGAACACGTAGGAGAAGCTCGCGTGGTGGGAGGGCACGGCTACGAGCAACACCACGATCACGGCGACGCCGATGACGTTCCACCACACCGAGAAGTTGTAGAGCACCGCGACGAGGTGGCTGCGGAAGACGTTGATCAGCCCGGCAACGATCAGGATGACCACGAACAGTGCGAAGTTCACGTGGGCGCTGTAGTGGACGTTGGACGCGGCCGCGGCCTTCGTGAAGTTGAAGATGAAGTGCACGTTGTAGAGGCCGAGCAGGTTCATCAGGAAGGTCGCCGACACGTACACCACGGAAGCGACCACGGCGACCAGGCCGATCAGGTTGAACCAGCCGGTGAACCAGCCCCAGCCGGCGCCGCCGAGCCTGAAGGCCCAGTAGTAGATGCCTCCTGCGGTCGGGTACGCGGAGGCGAGCTCGGACATCGACCACGCCACGAACAGGATCAACACACAGATCACCGGCCACGCGATCGAGATCGCAATCGGTCCGCCGTTCTTGAGCGCCTGCCCGTACGTCGTGAAGCAGCCGGCGAGTATGCAGATGATCGAGAAGGAGATCGCGAAGTTGGAGAAGCCACTCCATCCCCGGTTCAGCTCCTGTTTGTAGCCGAGCTCCGCGAGTCGCTGCTCGTCTGCGCTCAGTTTCCCCGTTGTGCTCATCGGCTCCCCCTGGAAGAAAAGGTTTGGTCGTCCGTCCTTCATTCGTGACAATACGCTCGATCGCGGACAGATGTCAAGTGCACATGCCGCAAATCGCGGGCATCGGGAAGGACAGCTGGCCAAGCAAGCGCCAGCGCTTGGCTCAGCCCTCCGGCAGCAGCCCCGCGAGGATGTGCTCGGTGCCCTGCAGGTGCTCGGCCATCACGCGCGCCGCGCGCATCGTGTCGCGCTCGCGCACGGCCGCGAGCAGGCGGCGGTGCTGGGCGTTCGAGGACGCGAGCACCTGCGGCGGGTGCGCGATATAGGCGATCAGGTCGCTCATCGTGCCCTGCACCTCGGTCATCGCGCGTACCAGCTGCGTCGAGCGGGTGGCCTCGGCGAGCCCGACGTGCAGGCGGATGTCCGCCTGGCGGTAGGCGACGAAGTCCTCGAGCGTCGCCTCCAGCGTCGCGGCGACCGCGTCGAGCGCGTCCAGCGCGGCGCTGTCGGCGCGTTCGGCCGCGAGCACCGCGACGCCCAGCTCTACCGCCAGGCGCAGGTCACACGTCTCGTGCCACTGCGCGAGCATCCGTGCCGACGGCGGGTCGGCGGGCGGCAGTGGGTCTGAGACGAACGTGCCGCCGCCGCGCCCGCGCGTGGCGAACACATGACCGCTCTGCGCCAGAGCTGTCAGCGCCTGGCGCAGCGTCGAGCGGGCGATGCCCAGACGCGCGCACAGCTCGCGCTCGGCCGGCAGGCGCGAGCCGGGCGCGAGCAACCCCAGCTTGATCGCCGTGCCGAGCCGGTCGACGGTCTCCTCGAACGCCGTCTGCGAGCGTACCGGCGCGAACACGGCGTTTGGAAGAGTCGGCGTCCCCGCGAGCACTCGATCCTGTCCGCTCCTCGCCATCGCGCCCGCTCCTAGACGATCACAGCCGCTCGAACCCCCGCACACGCTCCCAGTCGGTGATCGCCGACTGGAACGTCGTCAGCTCGACGTCGGCCGCGTTCAGGTAGTGCGCGACGACGTCCTGGCCAAACGCCTCGCGGGCGACGCCGCTCGCCGCGAACAGCTCGCGCGCGTGCGCCAACGTCGCCGGCAGCTGCGGGCGCTCGCGCGCCGCGTAGGCGCTGCCCTCGAGCGCCGGCTCAAGCTCCAGGCCCGCGTCGATCCCGTGCAGTCCCGAGGCGATGATCGCGCTCAGCGCCAGGTACGGGTTCAGGTCGGCGCCGCCGACGCGGTTCTCGAAGCGCAGCGACGGGCCGTGCCCGACGACGCGCAGCGAGCACGTGCGGTTGTCGTGGCCCCAGGCGACGGTCGTCGGCGCAAAGCTGCCCGCGGCGTAGCGCTTGTACGAGTTGACGTGCGGCGCCAGCAGCAGCGTCAGCTCCTGCAGGCATGCCAGCTGCCCCGCCAGGAACGCGTCGAACAGGGCCTGGTTCTTGGCGAACAGCGGGCCGTCGGCGTCCGCCAGCGAGAAGTGGATATGGCACGAGTTACCCTCGCGCTGATCGAACTTGGCCATGAACGTGATCGCCACGCCCTCCTGCGCGGCGATCTCCTTGGCGCCGTTCTTGTAGATCGAGTGCTCATCGGCGGTGCGCAACGCGTCCGCGTAGTGGAAGTTGATCTCGTGCTGGCCGAAGTTGCACTCGCCCTTGGAGTCCTCCACGACCATCCCCGCCGCGACCATGCTGTTGCGGATGCGGCGGATCAGCGGCTCCACGCGCGCGGTGCCCAGCAGCGAGTAGTCGACGTTGTATAGGTTCGCGGGGGAGAGGTCGCGATAGCCCTTCTGCCACGCCTGCTCGTAGGTGTCCTGAAACACCAGGAACTCCAGCTCCGTGCCCGCGTTGGCGCTCCAGCCGCGCTCGGCCAGCCGCGCGAGCTGGCGGCGCAGGATCTGCCGTGGAGACGCAACCACGTCCGTGCCGTCAGGCCACGCCACGTCGGCCAGGCACACGACCGTGCCCTCCTGCCACGGCACCGGGCGCAACGTGTCGAGGTCGGGGCGCAACACCATGTCGCCGTAGCCGCCCTCCCACGAGGACATCGCGTAGCCGTCCACCGTGCGCATGTCGACGTCCACCGCCAGCAGGTAGTTGCAGCTCTCGGCGCCGTGCTCGACGACCTCGCTCAGGAAGTGCGTCGCGGTCAGGCGCTTGCCCTGCAGCCGGCCCTGCATGTCGGTCATCGCCAGCAGCACCGTGTCGACGGTGCCGCTGGCCACTGCGTCCCGCAGCTCCTCCAAGGTCATGATTCTGAAGGTACTGGAGTTGAACCTCTAGCGTTAGGACGTGGTGAGCTCGCCCGATCTGCACGCGCCCAGCCCCGACGAGCCGCTGGTGCGCCTGGACGAGCGCCAGCTCGGCGTGCTGCGACGCGTCGGGCACGAGTGGGGCCAGGTGTGCGGCAACCCCGACGTGTGGCGGCGGGCGCTGCCGATCGACCCGAGCCACGCCGCCTATCCCGACTCGACCGAGATCCGCCCGACGCGCTTTGGGCGTTTCGTCAAGGTTCAGAGCGGGGACCCGCCGGCCGTCGAGACTACGAGCGCCGCCGGCGCGGAGCCTTCGCGACGCGGGCGGCTCGCCTACGAGCTGCGCCGCGGGCTGCTCGGGCCGCCGCTGCGCAGCAGCGCGATCGCGCGCGAGCGGATGCGCAAGCTGGTGGCGCTGCCGGTGCTGTCCGCGGACGCCCTGTCGTCGGTCGCCTACGGGCCCGAAGCGATGCTCGCGATCCTCGTGCTGGCGGGCGGCGGCGGACTCGGCTACACGCTGCCGATCGCCGCCACGATCGCGTTCCTGATGCTCGCGGTCGGGGTCTCCTATCGCCAGACGATCCGCGCCTACCCCCACGGCGGCGGCTCCTACATCGTCGCCAGCGACAACCTCGGGCGCACCCCCGGCCTGATCGCGGCCGCGGGCCTGATGACCGACTACATCCTCACGGTCGCGGTGTCGGTCGCCTCGGGCCTGGAAGCGGTGACCTCGGCGATCCCATCGCTGGGCTCGTACACGGTCGTCATCGGCGTCGCTGTGATCGTGTTGCTGCTCGCCGGCAACCTGCGCGGCGTGCGCCAGGCCGGCGCGCTGTTCGCGGCACCCACGTACGTGTTCATCGTGGCGATCTTCGTGCTCGTCGTCGTCGGCTTGGTCGACTCGGCCGGGCACGGCTTTCACGCGACGCCGCGGCCGCGGCTGAGCGCGACCGAGGGCGTCGGCGTGCTGCTGGTGCTGCGCGCGTTCGCGTCGGGCTCGACCGCGATGACCGGGATCGAGGCGATCTCCAACGCGGTGCCGGTGTTCAAGCCGAAGGAGTGGCGCAACGCGCGCACGACGCTGACGTGGATGGTCGCGCTGCTGATCGTGCTGTTCGCGGGCACGATCGCGATGGTGCAGCTCGGCGGGATCGTGCCCAACGCCCACGAAACCGTGCTTTCGCAGATCGCGCACCGCAGCTTCGGCACGGGCATCCTGTATCCCATCACGCAGGCGGCGACCGCGGCGATCCTGCTGCTGGCCGCGAACACCGCCTACAACGACTTCCCGCGCGTGCTGTTCCTACTGGCACGGGACTTCCAGGCGCCACGGCTGTTCCTGCGCCTGGGCGACAGGCTGGCGTTCAGCAACGGCATCTTCGTCCTGTCGGTCGCCGCGGTGGCGATCTTCGTCGCGTTCGGCGGCAAGACCGGCCCGCTGATACCGCTGTACGCGGTCGGCGTGTTCCTCGCGTTCACGCTGTCGCAGAGCGGGATGGTGATGCACTGGTGGCGCGGGCGCGAGCCGCACTGGCGGCGCAGCCTCGCCTTCAACGCCACCGGCGCGCTGCTCTCGGGGATCGTGTTCGTCACCGCCGGGATCACCAAGTTCACGGCCGGCGCCTGGGTCTCGCTGCTCGTCGTCGGCCTGTTCATCCTGACCGCGACCAGCATCCGCCGCCACTACGCGACCGTCGCCAAGGCGCTCGCGCTGCATCCCCACACGGTCGAGGTGCCCGGCCGGTCGATCGCGCCGGGCGTGGGCAACGGCGTCACCGTCGGCACGCCCGCTGCCGCGCGGCACGGCGGCGCGGCCACCGCCAAGCGCCGCGACGACGCCGGTGGTGAGCCCCAGCCGCCGGGCCACGAGACCGAGGAGACCCCCGAGCAGATCCATCACCTGGTGCTGGTGGCGATCGCCTCGCTCGACCTCGCCAGCATGCGCGCGCTCGCGTACGCCGCTTCGCTACAGCAGCCGGTGCTCGCGCTGCACGTCAGCCCCAGCGACGAGGAGGCCGAGCGCTTCAGCGGCTACTGGCGCACGTGGGGCGATCACCTGCCGCTCGAGGTCGTCGTCTCGCCCTACCGCGCGATCGTCGCGCCGATGGTCAACTACATCGAGTCGCTGCACCGCCTCAGCCCTGATCTGACGCTGACCGTGATCCTCCCCGAGATCGTTGTGCGGCACTGGTGGCAGCCCATCCTGCACAACGGCATCGCGCCGCGCCTGCGGCGCGCGCTGCGGTCGCTGCCAAAGATCGTTGTTACGACCGTGCCGTTTCACCTGCCGAGCTGAGCGCTCTCCGGCACCGGGCTGAGCGCTCTCCGACACCGGGCTGAGCGCTCTCCAACGCGCCGAGCGGTTCCGGCGCGCTAAGCGTCCTCCAACATTTAGGAGGCCGTTGGTCGCCGATTAGGGACGCTTGATCGGCCCTGTCTAAAAACCCCGTATGAGCTCACTAAGAACCGACCCAGACGCGCAGGACCCGACACGCAAGCAGCGGCGCGAGCAGGCGCGAACGCAGCGCAAGGCGCTCGAGCAGGAGCAGGAGCAGAACGCCGCGCGGCGCACGCGGCTGACGCAGTTGGGCGCCGTCGTCGCGGTCGTCGCTGCTGGGCTCGTTGTGGTCCTGATCGCCACCGGCGGTGGCACCAAGCCTGGGATTCCCACCTCGAAAAGCGGCCAGAGCGCGGTCACCAAAGAAGTCAGCGCGCTGGTGGGCGGGATTCAGCAGAGCGCCAACGCGCTGGGCAAGCCGACGGCTCCGGTGACGCTGCAGTACTTCGGCGACCTCGAGTGTCCCGTCTGCCGCGCGTTCACGCTGTCGGCGCTGCCGGCGATCATCCAGAAGTGGGTGCGCGGCGGCGAGCTCAGGATCGAATACCGCTCAATGGAGACGGCGACGCGCGAACCCGAAGTGTTCAAGGCGCAGCAGGTGGCTGCGCTGGCGGCCGGCAAGCAGAACAAGCTGTGGAACTTCGTCGAGACCTTCTACCACGAGCAGGGCGAAGAGGGCACCGGCTACGTCACCGAAAGATACATCCAGGGCATCGCCGGCCAGGTGCCCGGCCTGAACCTCGCGCAGTGGAGCGCCGACCGCGCCGACCCGGCGCTCGCCAACCAGGTCGCAAGCGACGGGCAGGCGGCCAACGGCGCCGGCTTGAACGGCACACCAGGGTTCCTGATCGGGCACAGCGGCGGCGCGATGAAGCAGCTCGAACCCAGCTCCTACACCGAAGCCGGCTCGTTCGACGCCGCGATCGAAAAGCTGCTCAAGAGCTAGGCGTGTTCGGCGCGCTCGATGTGCTCGGTGGGCTGGACCCGTCGGACGCATCGAACCCGCCCGGCACGGTGAGCATGCCCGGCGCGCGCCCGTGCGGCTGCCGCGGCGCCTGCGTTTTCGGGGTGCGCGGGATTGCCCGCACGAGCGCCTTCTTGGAGCTGAGCTTGGCCGGCTTGCCGTGGTGCGATATCTCCAGCGGCGCGCCCTCCAGCAGCATGTAGCTGGCCTGGCGGTGGCGCACCTCGACCTGCAGCCGGCGCCCGGCGAAGCACAGGCGAAACGCCAGCCGCGTGAGCGCCGGCGGCAGGCGCGGCGCGAAGCTCAGCGCGCCGTCGTGGTCGCGCATGCCGCCGAGACCGGCGACCGCCACGATCCACGTACCCGCCAGCGAGGCGATGTGCACGCCGTCGCGCGTGTTGTGCTCGATGTCGTCGAGATCCATCAGCGCCGCCTCCGAGAAGTACTCATAGGCCAATTCGAGATGGCCGACCTCGGTCGCGAGCACCGCCTGCGTGCACGCCGACAGCGAGGAGTCGCGCACGGTCAGCGCCTCGTAGTAGGCGAAGTTGCGCGCCTTCTGCTCGGCGCTGAAGGCGTCGCCGCGCAGGTGCATCGCGAGCACCAGGTCCGCCTGCTTGACGACCTGCTTGCGGTACAGCTGGAAGTACGGGAAGTGCAGCAACAGCGGGTACTGCTCGGGGCTCGTGGCGTCGAAGTCCCAGCGCGCCTGCTCGGTGAACGTCTCGTCCTGCGGGTGCACGCCGAGCGCTTCGTCATAGGGGATCAGCATCGCCTGCGCGGCGTCGCGCCAGGCGGCGGTCTCCTCGTTATCGACGCCGAGCGCGGCGGCCCGCTCGGGGTGGCGCTCGGCCGCGACGGCAGCCGCGTTGAGGTTGCGCTGCGCCATCAGGTTCGTGTACACGTTGTTGTCGGCCAGCGCGCTGTACTCGTCCGGCCCGGTGACGCCGTCGATGCGAAAACGTCCGCGCTCGTCATGGTGGCCGAGCGCGCGCCACAGCCGCGCGGTCTCCACCAGCAGCTCGACGCCGGCCTCGCGCTCGAACGCGTCGTCCTCGCTGGCCGCGTGGTAGCGCACGACCGCGTCGGCGATGTCGGCGCTGATGTGGAACGCGGCGGTCCCCGCCGGCCAGTAGCCCGAGCACTCGTGCCCATCGATCGTGCGCCAGGGAAACGCGGCACCCTCCAGCGCGAGTTCGCGCGCGCGCTCCCGCGCCAGCTCGAGCGTGCGGTGGCGCCAGCGCAGCGCGTCACCAGCGGCATGTGGGGCGGTGTACGTGAGCACGGGCAGCACGAACGTCTCCGTGTCCCAAAACGTGTGCCCGTTGTAGCCGGGCCCGGTCAGGCCCTTCGCCGCGATCGCGCGCTGCTCGGTGCGCGCACCCGCCTGCAGCACGTGGAACAGCCCGAAGCGCACCGCCTGCTGCAACCCGACATCGCCGTCCAACTCGACGTCGGCGCGCTCCCAGAAGTCGTCGAGATACGCGCGCTGCTCGTCCAGCAGTCCCTGCCAGCCGGTCCGCCGCGCGCCCGCCAGCGCCGCCGCAACCTGGTCGCGCAAGGCCGCAGTCGTGCGCTGCGAGGACCACCCGTAGGCGAGGAACTTGGTGATCCGCAGCGTCTGTCCGGGCTCGAGCTCCGAGGCCATGACCAAGCGCGCGAGCTGTGGCTCGGTGTCGAGCGTGGTCTCGACCTTCGTGGGGGCCTCGATCTCGTGATCCATCGCGGCGGCCAGCCGCAGCTGGCTGCGTGCGGTCGCGTGTGCGAGCACAGCCCAGTGTCCGTCGCCGTCGACCAGCTCAGAGCGCAGCGGCGCGTCGGGGGTGGCGCCGGCGCGCGGGTCATCGCCGGGGTTTGGCAGCGGCTCGTTGGTGACCAGCTCAGACTGCACCACGAGCGCCAAGCGCTCCTCCAGCGGTTCGACCTCGTAGAGGATGCCCGCGATCGCGCGCTGCGCGAACGACACCAGTCGCGTCGTGCGCACGCGCACCGCGCGTCCTGCCGGCGAGACCCAGTCGACGGTGCGCTGTAGCACCCCCGCGCGCAGGTCGAGCACGCGCTCGTGGCTGCGCAGCTCGCCGTAGCGCACGTCCAGCGGCTCGTCGTCGACGAGCAGTCGGATGAGCTTGCCGTTGGTGACGTTGACGACCGTCTGCGTCGCGGATGGGACACCGTAGGCGTTCTCGGCCGACGGCAGCGAACGCAGCTCGCAGAAGCCGCCCAGATAGGTGCCGGGCAGGCCGAAGGGCTCGCCCTCGTCGAGGTTGCCGCGTAGGCCGAGGTGGCCGTTGCCGAGCGCGAACAGCGACTCCGTCTGTGCCAGATGCTCGAGCTTGAGGCTTGTCTCGCGCACCGCCCAGGGCTCCTCGGGAAACGCGGACTGGCGGATCATGGCGCGCGCAGCAGCTCGTCGAGATCGGCGACGACCACGTTCGCGCCATGGTCGCGAAGCGCCTGCGCCTGGCCTGCGCGATCGACGCCGACGACGCAGCCGAAGTGGCCGGCGTGGCCCGCCGCGACGCCCGCGAGCGCGTCCTCGAAGACCGCCGCCGCTGCCGGCTCGACCCCCAGCGCTCTGGCGCCCGCGAGGAACGTGTCGGGCGCGGGCTTGCCGTGCAGGTGCTCGCGCTCGGCCTGCGCGCCGTCGATGACCGCGTCGAACAGGTCCGCGATGCCGGCCGCGCGCAGCACCGCGTGTGCGTTCGCGCTGGAGGAGACGACGGCGCGGGGCAGGCCGGCGTCGCGCACGGCGTGCACGTAGCGGACCGAGCCCGGGTAGGGCTGCACGCCGTCGTCGCGGATCATCGCGAGCACGATCTCGTTCTTGTGGTTGGCGAGGCCGTGGACGGTTTCTGTGCTCGGCGGGTCCTCGGGATCGCCCTCGGGTAGCTCGATCGCGCGCGCGGCCAGGAACGAGCGCACACCGTCCTCGCGCGGCTTGCCGTCGACGTACTCGTCGTAGTCGCCGACCGCGTCGAACGGGACGAAGGTTTCGCCGCGCGCGGTGGCGCGCACGCTCAGGAACTCGTCGAACGCCTGCTTCCACGCCGCCGCGTGCACCTTCGCCGTCTGTGTCAGCACGCCGTCGAGGTCGAACAGGCATGCGCGCACGTTCTCCTGCAGGCCGAGCATCGTTTCAGGGCTCCAACGGCGCGTGCGTTGAGATCCCGGCCACGTTTGCGCGATCTCAGGCGGGCGCGCTCGTGGACAGGCCGACGAGCTCGGCGCTGCGCTCCCACAGACCTTCGGCGAGCGCCGCATCCTGGCCCTGCGCGCTGGGCGCGAGCACCTTCTCGTCCTGCACGTACTCGCCGTCGAGTGACGCCGCCTGCTCCGAGCACGCGAGCCACACGAGCGAGCGCGCGCCGCGGTCTGGCGAGCGGAAGAACGGTCCGCCGAGCGTCGTCAGCAGCTTCCATACGCCGTTTTCACCCTTGCCGAAGCCGGTGCGTACAACCCCTGGGTGAAAGCAGTTGGCGTGCAGCTCCGGCGCGCGCTTGGCAAGCTCACGCGTGAACAGGATGTTGCACAGCTTCGAGGTGCCGTACACGCGCATCGCCGCATAGCCCTTGTGCGATTGCAGATCGTCGAGGTCCAGTCGCCCGCCCTTGTGTGCGTCCGACGCCGTCGTCACCACGCGCCCGCCGCCGAGGCGATCGCGCAGCAGGCTCGTCAACAGGAACGGCGCCAGGTGGTTCAGCGCAAAGGTGCGCTCGAAGCCCTCGGATGTCTCCTCGCGTGAGGCGAACAGCGCGCCCGCGTTGTTCGCCAGCACGTCGATGTGCTCGTAGCGTTCGCGCGCCTCCTCGGCGAGCGCGCGCACGTCGGCCATCAGCATCAGGTCGGCGACGTGCTCGTGCACCGGCGCGCCGCCGCCGGCCGCGCGCGCTTCCGCTGCGACGGCCTTCACGCGCTCGGGGTCGCGCCCGACGAGCGCCACCTCGACGCCCTGGCGAGCCAGCTCGACCGTCGCCGCCTGGCCGATGCCACGGGTGGCTCCGGTGATCAGGACCAACGTCACACCAGGACTGTACAGCCGTCGAGCCACTCGAGCGTCGCCTCCAGGCCGGCGGCGTAGCCGACGCGAGGCTCCCAGCCGAGCGTGTCTCGCAGCTTGCGGTTGCTGAAGTCCTGGCTTCTGCCCAGCACCTGCACGGCCTGACGCGAGAGCAGCGGCGGTGAGTGCAAGCCCGTCGCGCGGCGCAGGAGGCGATAGCCCTGCTCCAGCGAGAGGCCAAGGCCGAGGGCGACGCGGTAGGGCAGGCTGAAGCGGACCCGCGGGCTGTCGAGGCCCGCGGCGAGGTCGTCGGCGAGCTGGCGCCAGGTGACGTCGAGGCCGTCGGTGACGTTGAAGGTGCAGCCCGGAGCAGCCTCGTGGCGCAGAGCGAGCAGCGCGGCGTCGACCAGGTTCTCGACGTAGCAGAGGCCCGCGTTCGGGTGGCCGCCGTCGATCAGCAGCATGTGGCGGCCGCGGATCGCGCGCGCGATCTCGCCGATCACGTCCTTGGACCCGGGTCCGTAAACGGTGGCCGGGCGCAGGATCACGGTGTTCAGCCCGTGGCGCTCTTCGACGCGGCGGACCTCAGCCTCCGCGTCGAGCTTCGTCTGTGCGTACCAGTTGCAAAACCGCGTCGCGACGTGGGACTCATCGACGCCAGCCTGCTCGGGATATCCGTAGACGTCGGTGCTGCTGACGTGCACGAAGCGCCGTACCGACGCGCCCGCTGCGGCCTCCAGCAGGTGTCGCGTGCCGGCGACGTTGATGCCCGCGATCTCCGCGACGGTCGCCCAGTCTGAGACCAGTGCGCCGCAGTGCAGCACGTAGTCGCAGCCTGCGATCGCGCCGGTCAGCGATCGCGGGTCGGTGAGGTCGCCGACGATCAGCTCCACGCCGAGCGGCTCGAGCGCAGAGGTGTCGCTGCTCGCGCGCACGAGACAACGCACGCGACGGCCCTCCCCGGCAAGCCGCCGCGCCAAGCGTCCCCCGATGAAGCCGCTCGCGCCGGTGATCAGGTGCAGCCCCTCGCTTCGTAGCTCAGCGGTCGTCTCGGGTGGCGGCGCCTGCGCGCTCACGAGAGCTTCGAGCGTGCCTGCCGGCGGAGCGTCGTCGTGGCGATGTCGCGCACCACAGCGAGGTTCTTGCTCGAGCTGCCGTGACACTCCGCGAGCACGGCGTCGAGCGCCCGGAGGAACGTGCCCGCCTCCTGCTCGGAGAGCGTCAGCGGTGGCAGCAGCTTGATCACGTCGTTCTTGCCCGCGGCCATCGTGATCACGCCGTGGTCGCGGTGCAGCGGGATCACGATCAGCTGCGGGAACAGCCCCTCGCTGGCCATGTGGATCAAGCGCCAGTTCAGTCGCGCCATGCCGCTGCTGGGTGCGCCCAGCTCGATGCCGATCATCAGCCCGCTGGCGCGGACCTCCTTGATCATCTCGTAGCGGCGTTGCAGTTCTGCGAGCCCGTCGCGCAGGACGGCGCCGATGCGCTCGGCGTGCTCGACCAAGCCGTCGCGCTCGATGATGCGCAGCGTCGCCAGGCCCGCCGCCATCGACAGTCGGTTGCGCCCGAACGTCGACTGGTGCACGTAGGAGCGCTCGAGCGTGCCGACGGCTCGCTGGAAGTGCTCGCGGCGGGTGACCATCGCGGCGACCGGCATGTAGCCGCCGCTGAGCGCCTTGCCGACGAGCACGAAATCGGGCTCCAGGCCCCAGTGCTCGAGCGCGAACCAGCGGCCGGTCCGTCCGAGGCCGGTTTGAATCTCATCGACGACGAACATCGTGCCGTAGCGCCGGCACAGTTCCTGCGCGCTTCGCAGATAGCCGTCAGGCGGCAGCGTCACCATCCGGCCTTGGATCGGCTCGACGATGAACGCGGCGACGTCCTTCGCGCGCAACTGTGCCTCCAGGCTCGCGAGATCGCCGAACGGCACACGCTCGCAACCCGGCAGCAGCGGGCCGAAGCCCTCCTTGAAGAACTCGTCGCCGACGAGCGACAGCGGCCCGAGGGTGACGCCGTGAAAGCTCGA
Organism: uncultured Solirubrobacteraceae bacterium; assembly: GCA_963716535.1. Lineage (GTDB taxonomy): Bacteria > Actinomycetota > Thermoleophilia > Solirubrobacterales > Solirubrobacteraceae > Palsa-744. Next base: position 375,543 of record OY970317.1, read on the forward strand.
CTCGCAGGAGATCAACCGTGGCCGGCGCGTGGCCGCGCGCGCGAACTTCATCGCCGAATCGACCGCCTCCGCGCCGGTACTCGCGAAGAACACCGCGTCGAGACCCGCCGGCAGACGCTGCGCGAGCGCCTCCGCGAGCATGCCGGCAAGCGGCGAGTAGTGGATCTGCACGCCGTCGATGAGGTCGGCGGCGAGCGTCGCCTGCATCACCTCGCGCACGTCGGGATGATTGTGGCCGAGGCTCGCGAAGCCCTCGCCGCTGTGGAAGTCCAGGTACGCGCGACCGTCGGTGTCGTACAGGTAGGAGCCGCGTGCGGATACGTAGCGCGAATCGAAACCGAGGATGCCGAGCACGTCGACGAGCGACGGGTCGAGATGGCACGAGGCCAGCTCCAGCGTCTCCTCCGCGCGCGCCGCGGCGTCCGCGAGCACGCCGAGTGAGTCGACGAGAGGGGTCGCGTGCGGGTCGGCGCTCATCGTCTCGCGAACTCTACGATGAGCGAGCGAAGGCGCTGGCGCTGACCGCCACGGCGGGACTGCTCGGGCGCCGTCGTAATCGCTCAGCCAGCATCTGCCATCGGCCACGAGAGGGGAGTGCGCATGTCCACCAGCCAGCAGCGTGGCGCAGCACCGATCGACAACGCGATCGTCACCAAGCTGAGCCCCGTGTCGGTCGCCGACACGGTCGCCCGGCTGTCGGCTTTGGTGAATGAAAAGGGCATGAAGCTGTTCGCGCTGATCGACCACAGCGGCGAGGCCGAGGCGGTCGGGCTTCATCTGCGCGAGACGAAAGTCGTGATCTTCGGCAGCCCGCAGGCGGGGACGCCGGTGATGGAGGCCGCGCCGCTGTCGGCGCTCGACCTGCCGCTCAAGGTCCTGATCTGGGCGGACGGCGAGCAGACCAAGGTGTGTTACACGGCGCCGGCCGAGCTGGCCGCGCGCTACAGGCTGAGCGACGAGTTGGCAGGACGGCTCGCGGGCATCGACGCGATCACCGATGCGCTCACCACATAGCCGCGGTTAGCCGCTCCGGCCAGCGGGGTAGATCAACGAGTGTCAACGACTTCAGGAGGAATAAAGAGATGGTGGCACTCGTCGTGTTGGTATTGCTGTTGGCAATCTTCGGTGGTCTGGGATTCGCGGCCCACTTGCTCTGGTTCGTGCTGATATTCGCGGTCCTGCTGTGGCTGATCGGTTTCTTCATCGGTGGCGCCCCCATCGGCGGTGGTCGCAGGCGCTGGTACGGACGCTGGTGACCGCCATGTGGCCGTCGAGCGATGCTCGACGGCCTGGATAGCAGGGCAGGCGCGCGGTAAGTTCACCGGATGAGTTGGCAATGGCCTGTGGGGGCTGCCTGTGGTTTTCTGATCGCGCTCGTCACGACACCGGCTGGCGTCTCGGGAGCCGTTCTGCTGCTGCCCGTGCAGCTGAGCGTGCTGCGCGTGCCTAGCCCTGCGGTCACGCCGACCAACCTCATCTTCAACGTCATCGCGGTGCCGGGTGGCCTGCTGCGCTTCTGGCATGAGCGTCGGCTGTTCAACCCGCTGAGCGCGCTCCTGATCGCGGGCACTCTGCCTGGCGTGATCGTGGGGGCGATCGTCCGCGTCGAGTACCTGTCGGGAGGTCGCGCGTTCACGTTCATCGTTGCCGGTGTCTTGATGCCGCTTGGCCTGTGGCTGCTGCTCGGCGCGCAACGACTCCCGCGCGACCGACCCCGGCCATCCTGGCGCGGACACGGGCTCATCTGCCTGTTGTCCCTGGCCGTGGGTGTCGTCGGCGGTATCTACGGCATCGGTGGCGGCTCGCTGCTCGCGCCCGTCCTGCTCGCGTCCGGGTTCTCGGCCTACGAGGTCGCGCCGGCGACGCTGCTGGCGACCTTCTTGACCTCGATCGCCGGCGTTGCGACGTATCAGGTGCTCCAGCTCACGCACGGAGGAAGCGTCGCGCCAGAGTGGGTTCTCGGCGTATCGATCGGGCTCGGCGGTTTCCTCGGTAGCTACACGGGTGCCCGGTTGCAACGGCGTCTGCCCGAGCAGTCGCTACGACGGCTGCTTGGCCTGATCGTCTGTCTTGTTGCCGCGCGCTACACGCAAACTGGGGTCGAAGGCGCTTCGACCCGAACACCGGCACACGCCACCGGCAGGTAGTGCGGAGGGTCACATAGGCCGAACCGCCGAGACGCCGCTCTCCGTCACGGCTGCGGCGGTCAGTCGTGTGCAACCGAGGCTCCCCATACGTCGCAGATTGCCGCTTGCGGGCGCGGGCGGTCGCGCGGAGGATGAACAACACCCCACGAGCGAGGCGCCAAACCATGCAGGCAACCCCGAGATCCCCGCTGAAGCTTCGCCGTGGAAGAGGCGAGCATCAAACCTTGCTGCCACCCACTCTCCTAAAGGTGTGCGGCAAGGCGCGGTCCCCGAGAGGACCCGACCGCGTCGAACGCGCCCGGTGGCCTCACCCGTCGCCATCGAGCGCACCGCGATGGACCGGAGCCAGATGATTGAGGGCTCCGGTCCGTCCGGTCAGTCCGCTCGCGAGGCGCATCGCGCCCGGCTCGGCGCCGGCGTTCCGCGGCTGCTCCGGAGCGATCCCGGCACCGAAGAACTGTGCGCGATCTGCTTCGGCTGTGGCCTCGAGCGCACCGATTCCCCGCTCGTCCATCCGGATCGCACGATGGCCTGCCTCGCGTGTGGCGACACACGGATGATCATCGATATGCGGCCGGTTCGGTCACCGGCCAGCGCGCCGCCCGCCAGCGGAGCACCTCCGAACACGTGAGTCCGCCGCCGGCAGATCCGCCATCTGACCTCGCGCCAGAGAGTCGAGCGATCTTCGCCATGGCAGACGAGCTCGGGCTGCTCGACCACGACACGAGCACGGTGGAGGGACTCCGCTCGTCCGCCCGCGCCGAGCGCGCGATGATGGGAGCGCCTGTGACGGTTGGGTCCGTCGAGGACAAGGAGATCCAGTCAGCCGGGGGGTCGCTGTGGATCCGTATCTACCGGCCGCCCGGCGAGCCTCCGCGGCGAGCGATCCTATGGCTGCACGGCGGCGGCTGGGTGATCGGCGATCTCGATCATGCCGACAACGATTGCCGCGGGCTCTGCCTCGAGACACGGTCAACGGTGGTGTCCGTCGACTACCGTCTGGCGCCCGAGCACCGCTTTCCGGAGGGTCTCGAGGACGCCTATGCGGCGCTCGAATGGCTCAGCGCCGAGCTCGCCTCGGTCCCGGGAACTCAGCAGTTGGTGGTCGGTGGTGACAGCGCCGGCGGCAATCTGGCCGCGGCGGTCTGCCTGATGGCGCGGGAGCGGGGTGGGCCGACGGCCGACAATCAGCTGCTGCTCTACCCGGTAACCAGCAGCGAGTGCGACACATCCTCCTACCGAGATTTCGCCGAGGGATATCTGCTGACCAGGGAGATGATGCAGCGATTCTGGAGCCTTTACACGCGAGCGCCCGACGCGGGGCGCGATAGCTTTGCCTCGGTCCTGCGGGCGACGGAACTGCATGGTCTTCCCGCCGCCACGTTCGTGGTTGCCGGCTGCGACGTGCTCCGCGACGAGGCCGAGTGCTACGCGGAGCGTCTCCGTCTAGCCGGGGTTCCCGTCGAGGTGCTCCGCTATCCCGGTCAGCTACACGGCTTCTGGACCTACCGCGGAGCCTCAGACATCGCGAAGAAGGTCAACGCGGAGATCAATGCGAGCCTCGACGCAAAGCACTGAGCAGCGCCTCGATGCCGACACTCACGCCGCGCCGCAGGCGCTCGAGCTCGCCGGTGTACACAGCGTGCACCGCTTCCGAAGGCATTGTCGCAGTCTGCTCCTTGCCGGGCGTGACGCCAACCCCGGAAGATGGTGCTATCCGTCAGCAATCGAGGGTGTGCGCGGCATTGCTGGGCCAGGCTCGCATGAGCTTGGAGTTCCAGAGCCCTTGGATGTCCGTACCTCAAGCATGACCAAAGTTCGGGAGGAATCAAATGTCAGGTGACAATTCCATTCAGTCTCTCGCCAGCTCCGAGATGACTCGACGCAGACTCCTCCAAGGGGCCGGCGCCAGCCTGCTGGTGATCGGCGGCGGTGGCCTGCTGGCCGCCTGTGGCGGAGCTTCAAAGAGCAGCACCGGGGCTGTCGCGGGAGCAGCGGAAGGAACTCCGGTTCTCGGCGGCGTGCTGCGCGTCGGCGCTCAGGGTGGATCCAACACCGACACCCTCGACGCAAACGGCGTCTTGACGAACTGTGACTTCGCACGGGCGGCGCAGCTCTATGACCCGCTGCTTCGCCTGAGCACCCAAGGCAAGTCCGAAAATGTTCTGGCCACGTCGGTGACGCCCAACAAGACCGCTACGGAGTGGACGATCAAGCTTCGAGAAGGCGTCAAGTTCCACGATGGCACCGACCTGACCGCGAAGGATGTGCTCTTCACCTTCAACCGGGTGATCAGCGGCAAATACTCGGCGGCAGTGATCCTCGGCTCACTCGACCTGAACGCAAGCAAGGCTGTTGACGAACACACCCTCGTGCTCAAGTTCACCAGCCCCTACTCGTTCTTCGCCGAAGCGATCGCGGCTCGCTTCGAAACGCTGTACATCGTCCCGGTTGGCTACGACCCGAAGAAACCGATTGGGTGCGGTCCGTTCAAGCTCAAGTCCTTCACGCCTGGGCGCGAAAGCGTCACCGTCAAGTTCGACGAATACTGGGATCACCCGAGGCCTTACCTCAACGAAATCCGGACGATCAACGTCAACGAGGAATCGGCTCAGGTCAGCGCGCTGCAGGCGGGACAGGTCGACTGCATCGACAACCTGACCGCGGCGGCGGTCGCAGCGCTCCAAGCTGCGGGGCAGGTCGTCAGCATCGCCAAGACCGCCGGCTGGACGCCGCTCTGCATGCGGGTGGACAAGGCGCCGTTCAACGACAACCGTGTTCGTGAAGCCATGAAGCTCGCGGTCGACCGAAAAGGAATGGTCGAGAGCGTCTTCAGCGGTAACGGCAACATCGCCAACGACTACTTCGGGACGCTGACGCCGGCTGTGCAGAGCGTCCACCTGCCGCAGCACGAACAGGACATCGAAAAGGCCAAGTCGCTGCTCAAGGCGGCGGGCCAATCGGACCTCACGATTCAGCTTTACACGTCCGAAATCGCACCGGGCATGGAGCAGACCGCGGAAGTGCTCGCGACGCAGGCGGCCGCGGCAGGAATCAAGATCGCGGTCATCAAGCAGCCCAGCACCGAATATTTCGCCCGCAGCTATCTGAAGGTGCCGTTCGGGATGGACTACTGGCCATACCAGCCCTACCTCGTCGCGGCTGGTCAGGCCAACGTGACCGGAGGCGTCTTCAGCTTCACGAAGTTCAACTCGCCTGCGTACGACAAATTCTACAAGGAAGCAACCAGCACGCTCGACGAAAACAAGCAGCAGGAAATCATCCACGAGATGGTCAAAATCGATTGGTCTGAAGGCGGCAACATCATTCCTTACAACTTCCCGATCATCGACTCCTGGAACAAAAAGGTTCACGGCATCACGCCGTCGCTGCTGGGCCAGCCTCTGGGTAACTTCCAGTTCAAGAACTTCTGGATTGCCTAGGTGAAAATCGTCGGCATCGACCATATGTCGTTCACGGTCAGCGACTTGGAGGCGAGCAACGAGTTCTTTGCCAAACTGGGCTTCGAGCCGTTGCGTCGCTACGTGTCCGCCGGTCCCGCCGCCGACGAGGGCACCGGGACCGTCGATGCCGACGTCGATATCAGCTGGCTCGGCCATCCCCAGGGAGGGCCGAAGCTCGAGCTGTTGCGATACCAGAACGAGCCGGCAGGCAAGGCGGCCCACAACTCACAGGTCGGCGCGGCTCACCTGTGCCTTCGGGTTGAGGATGTGAACGCTGAGTACGAACGTCTCAGCGGTGAAGGGGTCACGTTCGTTTCGGCGCCGCATTCCGACGAATTCGGCGTCGTATGGGTCTACATGCGGGACCCCGACGGCAACGCCGTCGAGCTCGTCCAGGAACCCTGACGTGAGACATCGGAGTGTGCAACCGGCCAGTCACACCTTCCCACGTTGTGCCTTGATGATTCGGACCATCTAAAGCGAAGATCCTGTCGATGCCCCGCTACCTCACATCGGCCGACCGAAGCCCCGTCGCGGTCGACCCCCAAATAGCAAAAGTCGTCTCCGAGATCCTGCTGGCGGTCGAGCAGCGAGGCGCCTCCGCCGTGCGCGAGTACTCCGAGCGCTTCGACCACTGGAGTCCTGACCGCTTCACCTTGACTGCTGAGGAGATCGAGGGAGCTGTTGCGGTCATGCCACGTGAGCTGCGCGACCACATCGACCGTGCGGCAGAGCAGATCGGCATCTTCGCCAAGGCCCAGCGCGGCAGTCTCTCGGAGGTCGAGATCGAACCCACCCCCGGCGTGTTGCTTGGCCACCGCCTCGTGCCCCTCAGCTCGGTCGGCGCGTACTCGCCCGCTGGCCGCTACCCGCTGATCGCATCATCGCTCATGACCACGGTCGTGCCGAAGGTAGCGGGCGTCGAGCAGATAATCGCGTGCGCGCCACCGATCTCGCCCGCCGGGATCGCTCCGGCGATGATCTACGCAATGGCCTCCGGCGGGGCGGACCAAATCCTTTGCATCGGCGGTGCCCACGGTCTGGCGGCGCTCGCCTACGGAATCGAGGACGTCGAGCCCGTCGACATGATCGTCGGAGCCGGGAACGCCTATGTCGCCGAGGCGAAGCGGCAGCTGTTTGGGACCGTCGGCATCGATCTGCTCGCCGGACCCACCGAGATCCTCGTGGTGGCAGACGAGACCGCCAACCCCGAGTTGATCGCTTCCGACATCGCCGGGCAGCTGGAGCACGGCCCGACCTCGGCCGGTTGGCTGATCTCGACGTCGGCCGATGTCGCCGAAAGGGCGCACGAGGCGATCGAGCGGCGCATAAACGAACTGCCGACGGGCGAGGTCGCCCGCGAGGCCTGGGAGCGCTACGGGGAGATCGCTATCTGCGACAACGTTGAGGAGGCCGCCGAGCTCGCCGATCGATTCGCCGCCGAGCACGTAGAGATCCACACGGCGGATCCCAGCGAGTACCTGCGGCTGCTGCGGAACTACGGGTCGATCTTCCTCGGCGAGAACACCACGGTCCCCTACGGCGACAAGGGAATCGGCACCAACCACGTACTGCCGACCGCGCGTGCGGCTCGCTACACCGGTGGTCTCTGGGTCGGCAGCTTCCTGAAGACGCTGACCTACCAGTCCGCGACCGAGCAGGGCAGCCTCAACACCGCCCCCATGATCGTGGCGATCTCCGAAGCCGAACAGCTGCCCGGGCACGCCCGCAGCGCACAGGACCGGCTCGACCAGATCACCCTGCCGTCCTAGGCCGACCGCGTTGCCGGCGATCGCTATCGAGCTACGGCAACCGCGGCTCGTACGGGAGCCCGGAGTTGCCGTCCGCCTTCCCGCCGTGCTCTATAAAGAAGTGTGGTAGCCGATGGGTGACGTCTACGTCGGGATCAATCTGGAGTTCGGCCGACTCGAAGGGCGATCCTTCTGCTCGTCGGTGCAGACGGCCGCGGAGATGGGGTTCTCGTTCGTCGAGCCGATGGTGCACTGGGGCCGCGAGCTGCTGAGCGCGGCAGGCTACTTTCACAGCGTCTCGATGCTCGACGACCCGCTGAGGATGCGCGAGGAAATCGAGAGTCACGATCTGCGGATGTCGGCCATCTCAGCCCACAGTCCGCTCTGCCTGCCAGATGTCAGCACCGACTATCTACGGCAGGCGATTCGTTTCAGCGCCGAGGCCGGCTGCCCGATCGTGATCACCGACGACGGTCCGGCTCGGCCCTCGTGGGGAGGGCCGGCCGAGCACCACGTGCTGATGCGATACGTCCTGGAGGAAGCAGCTGCCGCTGCCGAGCCCCGGGGCATCACGATCGGGCTTGAGACCCACGCTGAGTACACGGCGACGCCCGCCGCGCTCGAGCAAACCAAAGCTCTCGTCGACAGTCCCGCAATTGGAATCAACCTCGACACGGGGAACAGCTTCCTCAGCGGCAACGATCCTCACGTCTGGCTTGAAGACTCGATCGACGATGTCGTCCACGTCCACGCCAAGGACATCTCCGCGCGGGACGCTGAGCGATACCGCGGCAAGCGCCGCGGGATGCTCGGCTGCGCATGCGGCGACGGCGTGATCGACTGGGCACGCATCGTCGAGATCTGCCAGCGAGCCCCCCGCGACCTGGTCCTGTCGGTCGAGTGCGGGTCCACCGAGGACGCCGAACGCAGCTTGAGCCACCTGCTCTCCGCGGGAGCGCTGCGTCAGCCCGCGTAGGCCGATATCGGCCTCGACGGCACCTGCGGAGCCATGACTTGAGCGTCGAAAAGCGCATCGAGCACGACATGCTCGGGACTCGGGAGGTCCCCGCGCACGCGCTCTACGGAGTGCACACCTTGCGGGCAGCCGAGAACTTCCCTTACGGGCGGTGCCTCCTGCCAGAGGTACCCGAGTTCGGTAGGGCTTTCGTGATGGTCAAGCGCGCCGCGGCCCGCGCGAACATCGAATGTGGCGTGCTTGACCGCGGCATCGGGCAGGCGATCGTGGCCGCCTGTGACGAACTGCTCGAGGACCCGCGGCGCCTGCTCGCGAACCTGCCACTCCCGGTCCTACAGGGCGGGGCCGGCACCTCGACGAACATGAACGTCAACGAGGTGATCGCCAACTGCGCCCTGCAGCGGCTCGGCTACGAGGCCGGTGCGTATGAGCTCCTGCACCCGAACGATCACGTCAATCGGTCTCAGTCGACCAACGACGTCTACCCGACCGCATTGCGCGTCGCGCTCGTGCTCCGCAACCGCTCGGTCGAAGTCGCCGAGGACGGTCTCGCCCGCGCACTGGCGGCGGCCGCCGACGAGCACCGAGGCGCTAGAAAGCTGGGCCGCACGCAGTTGCGCGACGCGGTGCCCATGTGTGTCAGCGAGGAGTTCGATGCGTGGGCCGATGGCTGCCGACAGAGCAGCGTTGCGCTCCAAGGCGCAGTTGAGCGGGGGCTGCTCGAGGTGAACCTCGGCGGAACCGCCATCGGTACGAGCCTCGGTGCGCCACCCGGCTACGCAGAGCTGGCGGTCCGTTGCTTGAGCAAAGAATCGGGGATCCCACTGCGGTTGGCGGAGCGACTCGTCTCGGCGACCACCGACCCATCGGGCCTGCTCGCCTACTCGGCGGCAATTCGCTCGAGCGCGGTGCGCCTGGCGAAGCTGGCCAACGACCTGCGTCTGCTCTCTTCGGGGCCACACACAGGTCTGGCAGAGCTGCGGCTGCCGGCCGTTCAGGCCGGCTCATCGATGATGCCAGGCAAGGTCAATCCGGTCATCCCCGAGTACGTCAACCAGCTCTGCTTCCGCATCCACGGCCTCGATCTGACGACCACGCTCGCGCTTGACGCCGCACAGCTGCAGTTGGGCGCGATGCTGCCGGCGGCAGCCGCCTCGCTGTTCGAGGCCCAAGACTGCCTGTGTGTCGCCTGCGAAGCATTGACGGACCGTTGCGTTGGCGGCATCACGATCGACGAAATGCGGTTGAATCGCTATGCGTCGGCTGGGCTGGGGGAGCTAACCGAAGCCGTCGCCGTCCTCGGATACGAGGAGAGCTCACGACTAGCGCGCGACGCCGAGCGGGACGCTCATGTCAGCAAACGAGGTAGCTCCGCGCGAGCAGACGGATACCGATGAAGCGCACGTTGGATCTCTGCCTGATGATCGAGGGTCAGGAGGACGTCACCTGGGAGGATTGGAAGGCGCTGGCCGGCGCCTGCGAACGCGCCGGCGTCAGCACCCTGTTTCGCTCCGATCACTACCTCAGCGTGGTCGCCGGCAGCCGCCGCGGGTCCCTGGATGCCTGGGCCACCATCTGTGCCCTCGGCGCGATCACGGACCGTCTGCGGCTCGGGACCCTCGTCTCGCCGGCGACCTTTCGCCACCCAGCCGTGCTCGCGAAGATGGTCACGACCGCCGACCATGTCACCAACGGCCGCATCGAGCTCGGGATCGGGGCAGGGTGGTGGAGGGGAGAGCACGACGCCTACGGCTTTCAGCTGCCGCCGATCGGCGCTCGCATCGACGCCCTCGAAGAGCAGTGCGAGCTGATCGTCCGACACTGGCGCGGCGGTGCCTTCTCCTTCCACGGCCGGCACTACACCGCCGAGGACGTCGAGCCGCTGCCCGCGCCGGTGCAGGCAGGCGGGCCGCCGTTGATCCTCGGCGGCAGAGGCAAACCCCGAAGCATCGCCCTCGCCGCTCGCCTCGCAGACGAGTACAACGTCGACGAGATGACCGCGCCCGAGATAGCCGGGGTCAGGAGCAAACTCGATGCCGCCTGCGAAGCGATCGGACGTGATCCCGTCTCACTGCCGCTCTCCTTGAACACCGGTTGGATCGTCGGCGACGATCGCGCTGAACTGGAGGACCGGCTGGAGCGGCTGGCTGAGTGGGAAGGGGCGCCCAGCGCCGCTCGCTACCGCGAGAGCTTGGCGGAGAGCTGGATCGTCGCGACCACCGACGAGGCGCTGCAGAGGGTGGGGGAGCTCGAGGCCGCCGGGGTGAGCCGGATCATGGCGGGGCAGCTGCTACACCGAGACCTCGACGCAGTCGAGCTGCTTGGCCGGGTTCTCGAGAACAGAACCTAACCTAGATCTATGCAGATCAAAGATCTCCTCGAGCTGGAGCTCCTGGCAGACGCTGGGCTCGAGATCCTGGCCGGTGCCGATCGCCTGAACCGGCAGGTCAGCTGGGTCCACACCGGAGAGATCGCCGACATCGCCCAGTTTCTCTCGGGCGGCGAGGCGCTGCTGACTGCAGCGACAGGCCTCGGCCAGCAGCCCGAGCAACTGCGCCGCTATGTGCGCGAACTCGCGTCGGCCGGCGCCGCGTGCGTGATCATCGAGCTTGGTCGCGGCTTGCGCTCGGTCCCCGATGTGATGATCGAAGAGGCCGCCCGCGCCGACCTCGTGCTGGTCTCCCTCGACAACGAGGTGCCCTTCGTGGCGGTCACGCGCATAGCCCACACCGAGCTCATCAGCTCCGCCCATACCGCCCTGCAGCGAGCGATCGCCATCGATGACGCCCTCAACACGCTGATCCTCGAAGGTGCGTCGTTGTCGGCGGTGCTGGAGCTGTTGGCCGAGAGGCTGAAGAACCCGGTGATCCTCGAGGACGGCGCCCGACGCGTCGTCGACTACGGGCGCTCGGCCGAAAGCGTCACGTCGTTGCTGCGCAACTGGCAGACGCACTCCCGGCAGGGTCACCGGCGCAACGAATCGGCAGCCGTGCTCGAGGTGGACGGTCCACCTCGTTGTATGTGGACCTCGATCATCGTCAAGGGTGAGGAATGGGGTCGCCTTCACGTCATCGAACTCGACACCCCGCTCGATGACGCCGTTCGCCTCGCCCTGGGGCGTGCCTCGGCGAGCGTCGCCCTGTATCTGATGGCCGAGCGAGACGCGGCCCTCAGCGACGCGACCGAACACTCGTTGGTAGGAGCCTTGACGCGGTCTGAGGGTTTCAGCGGGCAGGACTTCCTGGCCAGGGCCGGTGGCCTCGGCGTCGACCTGGAAGGGGAGCTGCTGATGATCGTCGCCGGGCGGCCCGATTCCCCGGACGACGTCGATCCCGAGCAGGGCGCCGATGGATTACGCCGCGGCTTGCGCGCGGCACGCTGGCCCGCCGTCGTCGGCTCCGTAGACGGCCTGCTGACAGCGGTCGTCACCTATCGTCCCAGCACCGACCTGCCCCGTCTGATCGAGAGCACGCTCGACGAGATCAAAGCTGAGCCTTACGACGGCAGCCACGCCGGGATCAGCCGGTCTTGCACCGTCGGGCAGCTGCCCCAGGCCTACCTCGAGGCGCTCGCCGCCTACCGGCTCGGGCCGTCGACCGACGCCGGGCGAGTGCACTTCTACGACGACCTAGTCCTCTATCGCCTGCTCTCACCGCTTGGTGTCGGCCCCACGCTCGCCAACTTCGTCGAGAGCGAGCTGAAGCAGCTGATCGAATACGACGACCAGCACAACGGTGAGCTCGTGCCGACACTCGATGCCTACCTGCGCTCGAACGGCAACAAGAACCTCACCGCCCGCGCGCTTCAGCTCCAGCGACGGTCGGTCTATTACCGACTCGACCGCATCGAACAGTTGATCGGCGGCTCACTCGACGATCCGGAGCTGCGGGTGCGGCTCTACATCGCCCTCCGGGCTCGAGAGATCCTGCTCACTCATGGCGGCGCCCGAACCTGAGCCTCGCCGGAGGACCGTGGAGCACAGGGTGCACAGGGCTCCTCGCCGTTTCACAGTCGGCCCATTGCCTGCGACCGTCGAACAGCCTTAAATAGCCCTGATGAGCGTCGACCCCATCTTCGCCGAGGACGCTCCGCCCGTCGTGAGCCCTCAACACGCCGGCGACATCGAGTGCGACATCGCGATCATCGGCGCCGGTGTCGGGGGCGCGACCCTCGCGTGGGCGCTTCGCGAGTCGGGCGCCCGGATCCTCGTCATCGAGAAGGGTGACTTCCTGCCACGCGAGCGTCAAAACTGGTCCCCGCGCGCAGTCCACCGCGAAGGCCGCTACAAGAACTCAGACCCGTGGCTTGACGCTGACGGCGGCGAGTTTCAGCCCGGTTGCTACCACTACGTTGGAGGCTGCAGCAAGCTCTACGGGGCAACGATGCCGCGCTTGCGCCAGTTCGACTTCGGCGAGGTCGAGCTCGAAGACGGCACCTCACCTGCATGGCCCCTCAGTTACGACGAGCTCGAGCCCTACTACGGCCGCGCAGAGGCCCTCTACTGGGTCCACGGCGGCGCTGGCGACCCGACCGAGCCGTGGCGTTCAACGCCTTTCCCGTACCCGCCTGTACCCCACGATGGGACGATCGCCAAAGTCGCAAGCAGCCTAGCCGGCCAGGGGTTGCACCCCTACTCGCTCCCGCAGGCGGTCGACTGGCGGCCGGGCGGCAAATGCGTGCTGTGTGCCACGTGCGACTCGTATTCCTGCCTCGTCGGCGCAAAGGGGGACGCGGACGTCTGTGCGATGCGCCCGGCGCTCGAGCACGAGACGGTCAAGCTGATGACCAACGCCGACGTCCGACGGATCACCACAGACAAGTCCGGCGACACGGTCGAGGGCCTAGAGGTGATCCACGGCGGGTCGCTCATCAACGTGCGCGCGGGCCGCTACGTGGTCGCCGCCGGGGCAGTCAACAGCGCTGCGCTCCTGCTTCGCTCGAGACCCGATGGCGTCGCCAACCAATCCGGGCAGGTCGGCCGCAACTACATGGGCCACCCAACCACCTTCATCATCGCCTCACGGCCCGGGCGCGACCTCGAGATCGGCTTCGAGAAGACGGTAGGCGTCAACGATTGGTACACGGCAGGCCCTGGGAACTCCTATCCGCTCGGCAACATCCAGTCGCTGGGCAAGCTCTACGGCGAGACGATCAAGGCGGCGCGGCCGTGGGCCCCGACCGGCCTGCTTTCGGCGATCTGCCGGCGCTCGGTCGACTTCCTGGCTCAGAGTGAGGATCTGCCGCTGGAGAGCAACCGCGTCGATGTCGAGGCGAACGGCCGGATCCGGCTGCGCTGGCACCCGACGGGCCTCAAGTCCCATGCCGAGCTCGTCGGGAAGTTTCGCGGCGCGCTGCGCCGAGCAGGGTTTCCATTCGTCTTCGCCCAGAGCCTCGGCATCGTGGCCACCTCGCACCAGTGCGGGACCGCGCGAATGGGCGAGGACGCGACGCGCTCCGTCGTCGATCCCACCGGGCGCTGTCACGGCGTCGAGAACCTCTGGATCGCTGACAGCTCGGTGTTCCCAGCCTCGGCGGCGGTGAACCCGGCGCTGACGATCGCGGCTCTGGCGCTGCGCACCGCCGAGCATGGCGGGCTCGTTTAGCTCGCCTGGTGCCCAGCCGGCGCTAGCGGGCAGCCCACTCCATGCCCTGCCTTACCAGCAGGGTCATCTCGGGGCGCTGCATTTCCTCGACCTCGTGGCCACCCATCGCGTAGAAGACCCGGCCCCGGCCGAACTCCTTGACGTAGACCGCGGGCATCTCGACGCCGGCCATCCAGGGGACGCCCGGCTCGCCATCGAAGGTCGTGCTCGCCAGGACATCGATCGCCGGGTCGACGTGCATGTAGTACTGCTCGGATTCGACCTTGAAGTCCTCGACACCCCTCGTCACGGGATGCTCGCGGTCCACGATCCTCACGTCGAACGGGACCCGCACCGCCTCGCCCCCTGGGTGTTCGACGAAATCGGCACCGACGATCCACGAGTACGGCAAGCTGGCCCGGAACGAGGCGGTCATCCCATGCCAGCCGGCGAAGCCAGTCCCTGCATGTGCCGCCTCGATCAAACGCTGCTCGGCCGTGTCGGTGAGGTCCTCGGTGGTCTGCGACTGCGTCCAGCCGAGCACGATCAGGTCGTAGACCGTCAGGTCGTCCTCGAACCGTTGAGGGTCTTGGATCTCCTCGACCTCGAAACCGAGTTCGTCCATCAGCCCGCGGGCCCATTTCGCGACCTCGTAGGGCTGGTGCCCCGGGAAACCGCCGTACAGGAACAGCACACGCTTCATCGGGGCCAGCGTATTGAGGGCGCCGATTGACCGCGATTGCCATCCTGCGCAAAACGCGCGATCGGATTTCACCGCGTGGACATTGCGATCGAGCCACGGAGCGAGGACGATCCAACGGTCACGAACTGAAGGAGGGGAGATCGGGTGCCCAGGTTGACCGGTGGCGAGATCGTTGCTCGCACGCTCACCAACTATGGAGTCAAGTACGCAGCGGGCATCCCCGGGCACGGCGTCCGGGCGCTGCTCGACGGCTTCCTTCGCGATGAGTCGGACGTCGAGGTCCTGCAGGTCTTCCACGAGCAAAGCGCGGCCCATCTCGCCGACGGCTATTACCGCGCGAGCGGCAAGCCGATCGCCGCCCTGACATCCGTCGGCCCAGGCGCCGCCAACACGGTCATGGGGTTGGCGACCGCCTATGCCGACTCGGCGTCGCTGATCGCGATCACGGGTGCGCCGCCACTGCACATGCAGGGTCACGGCACGATGCAGGAGCTCGAGCGCCATCGAAACAACGACTTCTCGCGGGTCGTCGAGCCGGTGACCAAGCGCCAATGGACCGTCAACACCGTGGCCGAGCTTCCGTTCGTGCTCCATCGCGCGTTCAGCGCGATGCTCACGGGCCGGCCGGGCCCCGTGCACATAGAGGTGCCGATGGACGTTCAGGCGGCGGCTGCCGATGTCACGCTGCATGACCTCGAGCAGCGCCTGCCGACCGGCCGCGTCCACCCCGACCCCCATGCGATCGAGGCGGCCGCCGCGGTGCTCGCCGACGCGAAGCGACCTGTGATTGCCGTCGGCGGCGGCGTGATCAGCGCCGAGGCCAGCGCCGAGCTGCGCAAGCTCGCGGCGATCGTGCAGGCGCCGGTCGTAACCACCTGGAGCGGTAAGGGAGCCTTCCCCGAGGACGACCGCCTGTTCGCCGGGCCGGTTGGGCAGACCGGCACCACTGCGGGGAACACGATCGCAGCGGCCGCCGACGTGGTGCTCGCCGTCGGCTGTCGCTTCACCGACTGGTCGGCATCGAGCTATCGCAAGGGCGTCAGCTTCTCGCTGCCGCCGGGCAAGCTGATCCAGATCGACATCGAGCCCCAAGAGATCGGCAAGAACTACCCCGTTGAGGTCGGGATCCTCGCGGACGCCAAGCCAGCACTGGCTGCCCTCGTCGAGGCCGTCGGACCGCAGCCCGCGAACCGCGAGGAATATCTCGCCGAGCTCGACTCGCTGCGCGACGAGTGGCGCGGCAACGAGCGCGACCGGCTCGACTCCGAGCAGGTGCCGTTCACCTCGCAGCGGCCGCTTCGCGATCTGCGCCGGGTGATGGGGCGCGACGGCATCGTCGTAGCTGGCTCAGGCAATACGCAGGGCGCCGTCAAGCAATCCTTTCCCGTTTACCAGCCGCGCACCCACATGACTTCGGGCGGCTACTCGTCGATGGGCTGGGCAGTCCCCGCGGCGATCGGCGCCAAGCTGGCCCGGCCGGACCGTCAAGTCGCCTGCGTCGTCGGCGACGGCGACTTCCTGCAGACCGGCCAAGAGCTCGGTGTCTGCGCCCAGCATGAGATCCCCGTCGTCTTCGTCGTTCAGAACAACGGCGGCTACATGTCGATCCGCGGCGGCCAGCGCAAGATCATGGACCGCCATCTGCTCAGCGAGTTCTCTCACAACGGCGAGCCCTACGAGGTTGACATCACGATGGTCGCCAGGGGCTTTGGTGTCGAAGCGTTCAAGGTCCAGGAAAGCGATGATCTGCAGCCCGCCCTCGAGCGGGCGTTCGCGAGCGAAGGCCCGGCGCTGGTGGAGGTTCCTACCTCCCGCGACGCAGCCGGCCCTTGGGTCCCCGGCTGGTGGGACTTCCCCGTCCCCGCCTACATCGAAGACGAGCGCCAGAGCGAATATTGGGCAGGTCGCGAACAAGAGCAGCACCAGTAGAGGTAAGCCTCCGTGCCACACGACATTCAAAGCTCCCGAACGAAGCACAGGACCCATGGCAGCTGATCCGCTCCAGGTAGCCCCGGCGGACGCCATTTCGGTTACAGCCACGCCGAGCCTGCGGCGGCGTCTCTCGCACGCGCTGGCTACGCGCCCGATCCTCTCGATGGTGTTGAGCCGCCTTGCCCTCGGGGCCGTCACGATCATCCTGATCGCGATCATCGTCTATGTCGCCACGACGGTTCTCCCAGGCGACGCGGCGACCGCGATCCTCGGCCACAGCGCAACGCCGGAACGGGTTGCCAAGCTGCGAGCCGAACTCGGGCTCGACAAGCCTCTGCTGAGCCGGTTCTGGCACTGGGCCACCAACGCGCTGCGCCTTAATTTCGGCAACTCACTTGGGGAAGCGGCACCCGCCACCTCGGTCGGGACCGCGGCAAGCAACTCCGTGACGAGCCTCGCGAGCGAACGCATCGAAAACAGTGCCGTGCTGGTGCTGATCAGCGCGGTGATCTCGACCGGGCTAGGCCTGCTGATGGGCGTATACGCCGCCTACCGTCGTGACGGCTTCTTCGACACCGTCGGCTCGGTGCTCTCGCTCGTCGCGAGCGCCCTGCCTGAATTCGTCGTCGCGATCTTCTGTGTGCTGATCTTCTCCACCAGCCTCTTTCACTGGTTCCCGGCCATCTCTGTTCTCGAACCCGGTGTGTCGATCCTCAGCGAACCGGAAAAGCTCGTGCTTCCCGTTCTCGCGCTAGTGATCGTCGTCACCCCCTACATGTTCCGAATGACGAGGGGGGCGATGATCGAGGCGCTCGACAGCGACTATGTCGAGTTCGCCCGGCTGAAGGGCGTCTCAACAGCACGGATCGCCCTGCGTCACGCGCTTCCCAACGCGCTGGCTCCGATTATTCAGGTCGTGGGCCTGAACCTGCTGTTCCTCGCCGGCGGCATCGTCCTGGTCGAGACGATCTTCACCTATCCAGGGGTTGGGCTGATGCTCGTGAACGCGATCAACGGCCGCAATGTGACCGAGATCCAGTACATCGTCATCCTGCTGGCGGTCTTCTACGTTCTGCTCAACATCGTCACCGACGTGTGCGTGCTGATCGTCACCCCCCGGCGAAGGTATCCGCGCTGATGGAGGCCGCCTCGATCGCCGCTGCCGATGCCCAGCTGACGGGACCCGCGCTAGGGGGCCGGCTCGGCCGCATCGTGGCCCAGGCCCTGCGGACGTGGCGCGGCAAGGTTGGGCTCGGCTTGACGCTGTTCGTGGTCGCCGTCGCGTTTCTCGGCCCGCTCGTGGGTGGCACGGGCCCGCTCGACCTGAAGGGCGCGCCGTTTGAAGCGCCGGGTCATGCGACCGGCGCCCTGGGTGGTGACGCACTCGGACGCAGCGTCCTGGCGCGTGTCCTGCACGGCGGTTGGCATCTGATGCTCGTCGCCCTCGCGGCGACAGTCCTCGCGGTAGTCGTCGGGACGGCCGCCGGGGTCGTCGCCGCCTACCGCGGGGGCCGCGTCGACGCGCTGATCATGCGCTCGGTCGACGTCCTGCTGGGGGTGCCCCAGCTCGTGTTCGTGCTGATGATGCTCAGCGTGATCGGTGCGAAGACCTGGCTGGTGATCATCTCGGTGGGGCTCACCCAGGCTCCGCAGGTAGCGCGCGTTCTGCGTGCCTCAGCCCAGGATGTCTCCGAGCGCGATTACGTGAAGGCGGTCGCCGCCTGGGGGGTGCCGCCGAGAACCGTGATCCGGCGCCACGTCGTGCCAAGCCTCCTCAGCCCCCTGATGGTCGAGAGCGCCCTGCGTCTCAGCTTCTCGATCATCCTTGTCGCCGGGCTCGCCTTCCTCGGCCTCGGCGTTCACCCTCCCGGAGCCGATTGGGGCGTCATGATCAACGAAAACCGAGTCGGTATCGCCGCCAACTCGTGGGGCGTGCTCGCTCCCTCGATTCTGCTCGCGGCGCTCGCGGTCGGCACGAACATGTTCTCCGATGCCATCGCACGCGCGGGACTCTCGTCCGGGCGTACGGGCGACCCGTCATTGGAGCTGTTCGCGGTCGGCGCGACGAGCGCAACCGAAGCCGTGCCCCTCCAGGAGGTTCCGGAATGAACGACCCCGCCGCCGGCCCCGCTGAGAAGCCCGTCGTCGAGGTGCGCGACCTGTCGGTCCGCATGATCGCCACCAAGACCCCGATCGTCAGCGGCGTGTCATTCGACGTCGCCGAAAAGCAGACGATGGGCCTGGTGGGGGAGTCGGGATCGGGAAAGAGCACGGTCGCCGTCGCACTGCTCGGATTCGCGCGCCGCGGCCTCGAGATCTGCGGCGGGAGCGTCCGCGTCGGCGATGTGGACGTGCTGCAGCTGAGCGGCGAGGAGCTGCGTGACGCGCGCGGGCGCCTGGTCTCCTACGTTCCGCAGGACCCGGCCGCCGGGCTCAATCCCGCTCACCGCATCGGCGGCCAGCTGCGAGAGGCGTTCAGCGTCCACGAGAAGCTCGGCAAGCAAGAGCTCGAGGATCAGCTGGTCGAGCTGATGAGCGCCGTGAACCTGCCGAGCACCAAGCAGTTCCTGCGCAGCTACCCGCACCAGCTTTCCGGCGGTCAGCAGCAGCGAGTCGTGATCGCGATCGCCTTCGCCTGCCGCCCCCGCCTGATCGTCCTCGACGAGCCGACCACGGGACTCGACGTGACGACTCAGCGCTACATCCTCGAGAAGATCAACGAGATGGCCGCGGGCTACGGCGCCAGCGCGGTCTACGTCAGCCACGACCTGCCTGCCGTGGCTCAGGTGGCGAGCAAGACCGCCGTCATGTACGCGGGCCGGATCGTAGAGGTCGCCGGCACGGCCAAGCTCTTCCGGCAACCCAGGCACCCCTACAGCGCCGGCCTGCTGAAAGCGGCGCCGTCCGCCGACGAGACGAGCCGCCTGGTCGGGATCGAGGGACGCCCGCCACGGCCCGGTCACTGGCCCTCCGGTTGCAGCTATGCGCCGCGCTGCCCGCGGGCCGAGCAGGACTGCCTGCGCGAGCTACCGCTCCTGTCTGCGGTGGAAGGCGACGCGCTGGTCCGCTGCCTGCATCCGATCCCGCTCGAGGGTGGCGAGGCGTTGGCGCTGACCGCGGTACCGCGCCCGGAGCCGCTGGAGGGCACAGCCGTACAGGTATCCGGGCTGAGCGCCGGATACGGCACGAAGGAGATCCTCTACGACGTGGCCTTCGGCGTCCCGCGCGGAGAGTGCACGGCGATCGTCGGCGAGTCCGGCTCGGGCAAGACGACCCTTGCGCGCTGCCTGGTCGGCCTGCACTCGAACTGGAAAGGCCAGATCAAGCTCAACGGCCAGCCGCTCCGTAAAGGCGCTCGCGAACGCGAGCACGAACAACTTCGGCGGATGCAGTACATCTTCCAGAACCCGTTCGGCTCGCTGAACCCGACGATGACCGTGGTCGAAAACGTCGAAGAGCCGCTCCGTCACTTCGAGCGCCTCTCGCCTCGGGACCGCCGCCAAAAGGCACTCGAGATCCTTGACACCGTCCACCTCGGCAAGGACTTCGCCGACATCCTCCCAAGCTCGATCTCCGGCGGCGAGCGCCAGCGCGTCGCCGTCGCTCGCGCCCTGGTCGTCGAGCCCGAGGTGCTCGTCTGCGATGAGATCACCTCCGCGCTCGATGTCTCGGTGCAGGCGCTGCTGATCGAGCAGCTACGAGACCTTCAACTTCAGCGCGGCCTCACGATGGTGTTCATCACGCACAACCTCGCCGTGGTGCGAAGCATCGCTCAGAACGCGATCGTCCTGCAGACAGGAACGATCGTCGAGGCTGGCCCGACCGAGAGGGTGCTCGACGATCCGCGGCACCCCTACACGCGCCAGCTGCTCGAGGATCTCCCGCGAATGGAGCCCTCAGAGCAGACCGCAGCCCTGGGCTGATCCCCAGCCCGCCACACCGCCAGAAGGCGGCCTCTGGCGGTCCTCGTCCAGGCTTCGCGAGAGCGGGCGGTCAAAGGCTGATCGCGGAGGCGACCGCGGAGGCCACCAGCCCCAGTTCGCCCAATGGGTCTGGGCCCTGGGGGACCAGGATCACTCGGTCTGAGCCTGCGTCGAAGAGCCGTTGAATCGACGCTGCGCAGTCGCCGGCCGTACCGGTCACAGCGACGCGGGCCGCCAAGGCCGCGATCTCCGAATCCGAGATCTGCAACGGCGCCTGTCCGAGCCCGGCGAGCTCGCGCGGCCACGGGTAGTGCTCCGAGACGGCCCAGCGTCTCAAGGAGGGCGCAACGCGCGCGAGCGCCGCGGACCGATCCTCGTCGATCGCGAGCCACGCGTAGGTGACCCGTTTTGGCGGGATCGAGTCGGCTCCGCCTGCCCAGCGCACGAAATCGGGCCCGCACCCCTCCGGGAGCAGCAAGCCGTCGGCGATCTCGCGGGCCAGCTCGATGCCACGAGGCCCGGTCGTGCCGATCAACACCTCGGGTGCCACCGAGGGCCGCATCTCAAGCTCGACGTCGCGCATCCTCAGATAGGAGCCCTCGAACGTCACCGGGTCCCCGGCGAGAAGCGCTCGGACGACCGAGACCGTCTCTCTGAGAGCGCTCAGGCGCTTGCCCGGGAGTGCGCCGACTTGATCCATCCACGACCGCACGCCGTGCCCGAACGTCGCGGTGAAGCGGCCCGGATACGCTCGTGCGAGGGTGGCGATCTCCATCGCCGCCAACGCGGGGTTCCGCAGCGGCGCCGGCATCAGCCCGACGCCCACCCGCAGCCGCCCGGTAACGGCCAGCGCCGATGTGGCCAGCGTCAGACCGCCCGCGAGGAAGCAGTCCTCGACCACCCACAGGTGTCCGAAACCGAGCTTCTCGACGGCGCGCGCGTAGCCGTTCAATCCCTCAGGCGGGGAGAACGCGCCGTAGACAGCTCCCAGCCGTGCAAGCGATGGGCTGCTCACCGCCCGCCCTTGCCTACGTCTTCACCGACGTGTCGCGGTGTCAGCCCCGACGGCCTCCGTCGGCAGCTGCGGATGACCGGCTCGGTCGTGGCCCGTGCTCTCGGTCACCGTGGTTGCCGCGCCCGTGATCCCGTCCTTGAACTCACGCATCCCCGATCCGAGCGAGCGCCCGATCTCCGGCAGCCGCCTGGCGCCGAACACGAGCATGACCACGACGAGCAGTACAGCGATGTGAAGTGGATTCTCAAGTCCCATGCAGGGAGTCTCGCGGCTCGTGACCGTCGCCGCAAAGGGGCACAGTGAGCAACCTTGGACGACGTCGCTTCACGACTAGTCACGTCGGGGTCTTGAAGTTGCCGAGCAAAGCCCTCCCAGTCAGCCAGAGGACGATCGCACGGAGCCTGCGCCGGAGTGGCGAGCGTGTGCAAGTCTCGACCGGCACGCCGCACACCCCGGTCATTGCCGCCCGCGGCGCGATCGGACAGACTGGCGAGAGACAGCGCCGAGACAGGGTAGAGCCCGGCGGATGCGCTGACATGGGCGACGAACCGAGTTGGAGAGGCGATGAGCATCGATACGAGCCTGCGGACGATCGAGCACCTGATAGGCGGCGAAGCGACCGCCGGTAACTCCACCCGGACCTCGGTGGTGTGGGACCCCGCCACCGGAGAGGAGCAGGCACAGGTCGTGCTGGCCGATCCGGGTGACGTCGACCGTGCCGTCAAAGCCGCCCAACAGGCATCTCCGCGATGGTCGGAGGCCTCGCTCGCGCGACGCTCGAAGGTGATGTTCGCGTTCCGCGAGCTACTCAACAGCCACATCGACGAGCTCGCCCGGCTGATCGCCTCCGAGCACGGCAAGGTCGTCGAGGACGCCAAGGGCGAGATCAGCCGCGGCCTCGAGGTGGTCGAGTTCGCGTGCGGCCTTCCCCAGATGCTCAAGGGCGAGTACTCCGAGCAAGTGTCAGGCGGCGTCGATGCGCACTCCTTTCGTCAGCCGCTCGGCGTCTGCGCGGGGATCACGCCGTTCAACTTCCCGGCGATGGTCCCGATGTGGATGCACCCCGTCGCGATCGCCGCGGGCAACACGTTCGTGCTGAAGCCCTCCGAGCGCGATCCCTCGGCGTCGAACCTCGTAGCCGAGCTCTACCGCGAAGCCGGCCTTCCAGACGGCGTGTTCAACGTCGTGCACGGCGACAAGGTCGCCGTCGACGCGCTGCTCGACCATCCCGACGTGGCCGCCGTCTCCTTCGTGGGCTCTACTCCGATCGCACGCTACGTGCACGAGCGGGCCAGCGCGAGCGGAAAGCGCGTCCAGGCGCTCGGCGGCGCAAAGAACCACGCCATCGTGATGCCCGACGCCGACCTCGAGTACACCGCCGACCAGCTGATCGCCGCGGGCTTCGGCTCCGCGGGGCAGCGCTGCATGGCGATCTCGGTCGTCGTCACCGTCGGCGAGGTCGCCGAGCCGCTGATGGAGCGGGTTGCGGCCAAGGCCCGGGAGGTCAAGGTCGGCCCTGGCCTCGACCCGAGCTCGGAAATGGGCCCCGTCGTCACCGCTCAGGCGCGCGATCGGATCGTGGACTACATCGGGCAAGGCGTAAGCGCTGGAGCCGACGCGCGTGTTGACGGCCGCGAGCTCGACGTCCCCACGGGTGGGTTCTTCGTCGGGCCCACCCTGTTCGACCATGTGACGAGCGACATGTCGATCTACACCGACGAGATCTTCGGCCCGGTGCTGTGCGCGATCCGGGTGGACTCGCTTGAGGAGGCGATCGCGTTGATCAACCGCGGCTCGTTCGCCAACGGCACGGCGATATTCACCTCCAGCGGCCAGGCCGCCCGGCGTTTCGAGCGCGAGGCGCAGGTCGGGATGATCGGTGTCAACGTCCCGATCCCGGTGCCGATGGCCTACTACTCGTTCGGCGGCTGGAAGGACTCGCTGTTCGGCGATCACCACATCCACGGCGCCGAGGGGTTCCGCTTCTACACCCGGGCCAAGGCCGTCACGACGCGCTGGCCTGATGACCCCGCGGCGGCGAGCCGGACGCTGCATTTCCCGACATCTCGATGACCGTCGAGCCGAGCAGAACGTGCAGTCCGACACCAGGAGGGAAGCGATGCAGCTGACGGGTGGTCAGATGGTTGTGCAGTATTTGATCTCAGAGGGCGTCGAGCACGTGTTCGCGATCCCCGGCCACGGCAACACCGCTTTGCTCGACGCGTTCGTCGACCACCGGGACGAGATCACGGTCCATCCCGCGATGCACGAGCAGGGTGCCGCCCACATGGCCGACGGCTACTACCGCTCCTCCGGCAAGCTTGCCGTCGCGATCACCTCCCTTGGCCCGGCTGCAACGAACACGCTGACCGGCCTGACGACCGCGTTCGCCGACTCGATCCCGTTCCTGCTGATCACCGGCGGCGCCCACACCTACATGGAGAACCGAGGGATCCTGCAGGAGCTCGACCGTCCTCACGGCAACAACTTCCCGGCGATGGCCGCCCCGGTCGTCAAGCGCTGGTGGCAGCCAAGCCGCCTCGAGCAGCTGCCCGCGGTCCTGCACCAGGCCTTCAACGCGATGCTCGAGGGCCGGCGTGGCCCTGTGCTGATCGAGCTCGCGCAAGACCTCCAGGCCGAGCTCGGCGAGTGGGAGCCGCCCGCGCCTCGCGCGCACCGTGCGCAGTGGCGCCCGAGCGGCGAGCGCTCGGAGGTCGCCCGCGCGGCGAAGGTGCTCGCGGCCGCGAAGCGTCCCGTGCTGCTCGCGGGCGGCGGGGTCGTGCAGTCCGGCGGCAGCGAGGCGCTCGTCGCGATCGCCGAGCACCTCGGCGCACCGGTCACGGTCTCCTACAACGGCAAGAGCGCGATCGCCGAGGATCACGAGCTCTACGCCTGGCCCTGCGGTGACGCGGGCGCGATCTCCGGCAACGAGATGACCAAGAAGGCCGACGTGATTCTCGCCGTCGGGTGCCGCTTCAGCGACCGGGTCACCTCCTCCTATCGGCCCGGTGTCACGTTCAACATCGGCACGACGACGCAGCTGATCCAGATCGACATCGACGGTTTCGAGGTCGGCAAGAACTACCCCGTCGAGGTCGGCGTCGTCGGCGATGCGAAGACGACGCTCGAAGACCTTCTGGCCGAGATCCAACAGGCCTGCACACCAGCTGACTACAGGAGCTCCGACTACTTCGCGGAGCTCCAACAGCTGAAGGCGCAGTGGGCCGAGACGCTCGCACCCATGCGGGAGACCGATCACGTCCCGATGACCCTCCCGCGGGCACTCGCCGAGGCTCGCAAGGTGCTCCCCCGGAACAGCATCGTCGTGACCGACTCGAGCAGCCCCCAAGGCCACGTCTACAACGAATTCCCGGTCTACGCCCCTAAGGAGCACATCACCGATGGTTGCATGCAGGGGATCGGGTTCGGCGTCCCAGCTGCGCTTGGAGCGCAGCTCGGCGCCCCCGACCAGCAGGTCGTGGCCGTCGTCGGCGACGGCAGCTTCCTGATGACCGGGACCGAGCTCGCCGCCGCGGTGATGATGGGCCTGAGAACCGTCGTGCTCGTCTTCAACAACGGTGGCTGGGGAGCCATCGCCAACCTCCAAGATGATCTTTACGGCGAGGGTCGCGAGCTGAACACGAAGTTCAGACGCCCTTCCGGCGAGCGCTACTACGCGGATATCGCCGGCGTCGCCGCCGCGCTCGGTTGTCACGCAGAGCGCGTCGAGGCACCCGCGGACCTCGCACCCGCGCTCGAACGGGCGCTCGCCGCCGGCGGGCCTGCGGTAGTCGAGGCGATCACCGAGCCAGAACTCCCCTGGAGCGGAATTCAGGGGGTCGGCGAGTGGGACATCACCGTGCCCGCATACGTGCCCGGGCGCGCCCAGTACATCCGGTCACGCGGCTTCTGAGGTGATGCGATGAGCGAGCCGCAGAAGTTCGACGTGCCGGGAACGATCGTCACCGGCGCCGGAGCGAGCGCGACCGCGGGCGAGCACGCCGCGCGCCTGGGCGCGGAGCGCGCGCTTGTCGTGACCGACCCCTACATCCTCTCCACCGGCATCGCCGAGCGAATCCGGGACCACCTGCGCCAGGAGGGGGTCGAGGCCGAGATCTTCAGCCAGGTGCAGTCCGACCCGACCGACGCCAACGTCGCCGCCGGCCTGCTCGCGCTCGAGGAGCGGGAGGCGCAGATCGTCGTCGCGGTCGGCGGCGGCAGCGCGCTCGACGCAGGCAAGATGATCGCCGTCGCAAAGAACAACCCCGGGCCCCTGAGCGACTACATGGGCTATCACCGGATTCCTAATGCCGGCGTACCGCTGATCGCGATCCCCACGACGGCCGGGACCGGCAGCGAGGCGACCCGGGTGACCGTGATCACCGACTCGGCAGCACATACCAAGATGATGATCCTCGACGGCAAGCTGGTTCCGGCGGTCGCGTTGGTCGACTACGAGCTGACGCTGACGATGCCGCCGTCGCTGACGGCCCACGTCGGCGTCGACACGCTCACGCACGGGATCGAGGCTTACGTGTCGGCCCTCTCCAACCCGATGACCGACCCCTACGCGCTGTCCTGTGTCGGCCTGGTCGGGCGCAATCTCAGGCGCGCCTGGGCGGCGCCCGACGACCGCGAGGCCCGCGCCGCGATGGCCATCGCCGCGTGCCAGGGCGGGATCGCCTTCGCCAACGCGAGCGTCTGTCTCGTCCACGGGATGAGCCGGCCGCTCGGAGCCGTCTTCGGCGTGCCTCACGGCCTCTCCAACGCCGTCCTGCTTCCAGCCGTCACCGCGTACTCGTTGGCGGGCGCTCCGGAGCGCTACGCCACGATCGCTCGCGCTCTTGGTGTCGCAGGCCCCGACGACAGCGTGGCCGATGCGGGCGAACGGCTGCTAGACGAGCTGGCGCGGCTCAACGAGGATCTCCAGGTACCGCGCCTGCGCGAGCTACCCGGCGTCGAGGAGGCGACGTTTGAGGCGAGCCTTGCCAAGATGGCCTCGGACGCGCTCGCCTCGGGTAGCCCCGCCCGCAACCCGATCGTGCCCGACACGGCCGAGATCGAAGCGATCTATCGCCGGGCGTGGTGAGCAATACTCACCCGTCCTCGGACGCCATTCCAGAGGCAGGACATGCAAAGGGACATTGACCTACGCAAGTTGCGCTACTTCCTAGCGGTCGCAGAAGACCTCAGCTTCACGCGAGCCGCTCACCGTCTCCATATCACGCAGCCCGTCCTGTCTCGCCAGATACGTGCGTTCGAGACCCAGCTCGGCGTGCAGCTCTTCATCCGCGACAGCACCGGAACGTCGCTCACACGCGCCGGTCACCTGCTTCTCGCAGAGGGCGCAACCCTCGCCTCCGGCGCCGGCGCACTCGTCACAAGGCTCGCACGGATCGCTGCCGGCACAGACACCTTCACGGTCGGCTTCATGCCGGGCCTCATCATCACCGAGCCGGTCAGTGCCCTGGCGATGCGCCACCCCGACGTGGAGGTCTCGGTACTACGAACCACCTGGCTGGACCAAGTCGACGTGCTCCTCGACGGCCGGGTCGACATCGGCTACGTACGCATGCCGATAGACACCGTCGGACTGCACACCGAGTACCTCTTCAGCGAGCCACGGCTAGCGGCCATCCCGCTCTCCCATCGGCTCGCCACCCGAGATGGCGTCCACCTCGCCGAGCTGGCTGGCGAAAACATGCTGCAGCACCCCAGCGGCATCCCTGAGTGGCAGGCGATACTGGCTGAGCGTCCCGACGATGCCCCAGACCTCACCGGAATGAACTTCCAAAGCGTTGAGGAGAAGCTCGAAGCCGTCGCGGCCCGGCGCGGCATCACTGTGCTCCCCGAATCGACCGCCCGCTACTACAGCCGGCCTGACATTGCCTATCTACCGATCACCGATATCCCCGAGAACGAAGTACGACTGGCGTGGGCAGCCAGCCGTCGGAGCCCGCTGATAACACAGTTCGCTGAACTCGCTCGAGCCCCGCACGCGAGCGACGGTGGCAGCAGCAAGTCACGGCGCAACGGATCGCTCGCCGCATCCGTTGGCTGAGCCGCACGGCACGCGCCGGCCTCGCTTTCCCCCCCAAACGCGGCGCGGCGACGCAGTCATGCCCGCTGAGCATCGTCGATGACCCAGAAGGTCTTGGACCCACTCAGGCCGTCCTGTCAGTCTGTGCCTCCCGCGGCGCCCTAAAACTCAACCGAATGAGACGCCGGAACGTTGCCGGTACTGGAGGGGGCGTCTTCGACCCCGCGAAGCCGTCGTCATCATGCCCGCTCGTTGTCCACCGCACATCAGCCTCGGGCTGTCCCGATGAAGCTCACGGAGCCCGACCGCTTCAAGCAGCACCTCCGGAGTCGCCGCAATCGTCATTGGACCGACGCGCAACGGGTCACGATGATCGCGGCGATCACGATCGTCATGGGCTGCCTGTTCGTCACGTCTTACTCGCTGGCGCTTGGCGACCCTGTGCCCCACAAGATCGATGCTGCGCTCCTCGGCGATCATGCAGCCAGCCCTGCAGCGCTTGATGCCGTCGACCGCGTCACCAACGACAAGGTCGTG
The DNA here is from genome assembly GCA_963716535.1 of uncultured Solirubrobacteraceae bacterium. GTDB lineage: Bacteria > Actinomycetota > Thermoleophilia > Solirubrobacterales > Solirubrobacteraceae > Palsa-744. The sequence continues at coordinate 403,613 of OY970317.1, forward strand.
TTCCGACCATACAACTCGCTCACGGCAGCACTGCGCGGCCTTGACGAACAGCGGATCTACGCGGCGCTCGACCTGAACGCCTCTCAGCCGACCCTGTACGTCGCGAGTGCGGCCGGCACGTCCGTGGCCCGAGTGTTTGAGCGGATCTATGCCGTCGATCCTTCTGTGCGGGTCATCGACACGCATCCTGTGGCGTCAGACGATCCGAACGGCCTGGACATCTTCTACCTCCTGCTCGTCACCACAATTGTCGGGTTCGTGACGGTCTTCCAAGTACGCGCCCACGTTGACGGCCTGCGGCTCCGCCACCACATGACTTTCCTCCTCTGCCTCGCGCTCGCGGGATCCCTCGCGCTGGCGCTCGTCGACGGTCCACTTCTGCGCAGGCCGTCCGGGATGTACCCGGAGGAGTGGGGGATCCTGGCGCTACAACTGCTCGCCGTCGCCTCCTTCACCTCACTGATGATCGAGCTCGTCGGGCGGTGGGCGATCCTGCCGACATGGATCTTCTTCGTGATACTCGGCAACGCGTCCTCGGGAGGTGCCGTCGCGCCGGCGCTCCTCCCGCAGCCTTTTGCGTTCGCATCCCAATGGATGCCATCGGGCGCAACCGTCACTGCGCTTCGCAACGCGATCTATTTCCGCGACTACCAACACCTCCGCCCGTTCGCCGTACTCGGCGCATGGACGGCCGGACTGTTCATCGCATGGCTAGCCACGGCCCACCGGCGAGCAGAGCCAACGGCCGCCAGTAATTGATGCGCAGCGCGCGAGTCACCGCCGCATGGCCGCTCCATCGCATGCCCTCCGGGCATGGCCGACGACGGAGAAAGCCTTGGACGCACGGAGGCCGTCGTGTCAAGGTGCCCGTGTCGGAGCGCCGAGTGACCGTCCAGGAGGAAACAAGTGGCCAGCGTATTCATCACCGGATCGACAGACGGACTGGGCTTGATGGCAGCTCAGCTGCTGCTGCGAGACGGGCACGCGGTCACTCTGCACGCACGCAACGAGCAACGAGCGAGTGAAGCCAAAGCGGCCCTACCAGCCGTCGTCGGGGTTCTCGTCGGAGACCTGTCATCGATCGCGGCGATGCGTTCGGTTGCCGCGCAGGCGAACACGGCCGGACGGTTCGATGCAGTCATACACAACGTCGGCGTCGGATATCGGGAGCCGCGGCGCATCGAGACCACGGACGGTCTCGCACACGTCTTTGCCATCAACGTTCTAGCGCCTTATCTGCTCACCGCGCTGATGACACGTCCCGACCGGCTGGTGTACCTGAGCTCAGGAATGGCCAGAGGCGGCGATGATGACCTCCACGACCCCCAATGGGCCGCCCGGCATTGGAACGGCTCCCAGGCTTACTCAGACAGCAAGCTGTTCGACATCGTGCTCGCGTTTGGGGTCGCTCGCCAATGGAGTGACGTTCGCTCCAACTCCGTCGAGCCAGGCTGGGTGCCGACAAAGATGGGCGGCCCAGGCGCCCCAGACGACCTGTCGCTCGCGCCGGTCACCCAGGCGTGGCTAGCAGCCAGTAGTGACCCCGACGCTCTTGTCACCGGTCAGCACTTCTACCACCAACGGCCGCGCAGTACCCCGGCAGTGGCCAGCTCCACCGACGCGCAGGACGCGCTACTCGACTACTGCGCCGGCCTGACCGGAACGAGCCTTCCCGCGTAGCGAGAAATGACCGCGCACCGCCGAGGCACCAACCACCCCGACCAATTGGGAGACCGCAATGCCTGAAGATCGACCCACAATCGTCCTCGTCCACGGCGCATTCGCCAACTCCGGGTGCTGGTCGAAGCTGATCCCGCTGCTGAGCGCAAAGGGCTTCGCCGTTATCGCCGCCAACTGTCCGTTGACCTCACTCTCCGACGACGTCACCGCCGTCCAGCGGGTGCTCGGCATGCAGCGAGGCCCAGTGCTGCTCGTCGGACACTCCTGGGGCGGGACGATCATCACGGAGGCCGGCAACCATCCCAACGTCTCAGGGCTCCTCTACATCGCGGCTGCAGCACCCGACTCTGGACAGTCGTTCAACGAATGGTGGGCCGCAAGCCCACCGGCACCAGGTGCGCCAGAGATCATCCCCTACGGGCCCGGCGGCTTCGTCGCCCTGACTGCAACCGGGTTCCGCGAACACTTCGGTCCGGACCTCGCGTACGACGAGACAGTCCTGCTCCACGCGACCCAGGGCCCATTCAACCAGGGAGCGAACGACGAAAAGATCACCAGCGCCGCCTGGCGGTCGAAGCCGACATGGTTTGTCATCGGAGAGAACGACCACATGCTCCTGTTCGACCTCGAGAAGGCCACAGCCGACAAGCTGGAGGCGAAGACCCTGGTGCTGACCGCCAGTCATCTACCGATGCTTTCCCAGCCCTATGCGGTCGCAGATTTCATCGCCGAGGCAGCCGACCAGCTCCCGACGGGCAGATAGTCCTCACGCCAGCGACAGAGTCCGTCGCTCGCTGAAGACCCCAAGTACCGGCAACTCAACACAGAAAGGCTCAGACTCCGTGCCCAGCGAACTGCTCATCAAAGGCGGAAACGTCGTCACAGTCGACCCCGAGCTCGGTGACTTCGAGGTCGGCGATGTGCTCGCCGTAGACGGCGTCATCGAGGCAGTGGGCAAACAGGTCAGCCCGCCCGGACCGAACACCACAATCATTGACGCCACAGGCCGAATGGTCTTGCCAGGACTCGTTGACACACACCGGCACGTGTGGCAGGGAGCGATCCTCGCCTTCACGCCGCAGGTCACTGGCGCGGGGTACGATCCTCAAGTACTGGCCGGCATCGCTCCGAAGCACACGGCACAGGACATCTATGCAGGAACACTCTGGGGGGCGCTACAGGCCCTCGACGCCGGGATCACGACGATCGCCGACTGGGCGCACAACCTGCAGAGCGCCGAGCACGCGAACGGAAACCTTCGCGGCCTACGAGAGTCGGGGATCCGCGGCTACTTCCTCTACGGCGGGCCGGGCCCTCATAGCGACGAGCCAAATCCGCCGCACCCTCTGGACGCGAGACGCATGCGCGACGAGCACTTCGCCGACGGAGTCTACGGCCGCCTGAGAATGGGGATGGCCCTTCGGGGGCCATGCTTCACCTCAGCCGACCGGAACGCAGAGGACTTCAAATTCGCACGCGAGCTGGGCCTGCCCATATCCGTGCACGTAGGGATGGCGGGAACCTCAGACGCGGTCACGACCCTTGAGCGCTACAGCCTGCTGGGGCCCGATGTGAACTACGCGCACGGGAACATGCTGACCGACGAAGAGTTCGACCTGATCGCCTCCAGCAAAGGCACGCTGTCCATAACTCCGTCTAGCGACATGTTGATGCAGTTCGGGACCTACCCCGGAACCGGGGCGGCCCTCTCCCGCGGGATCATCTCGGGCTTCGGCGTCGACACGATCTGCAGCGTCGGGACAGACCTGTTCTCGGAGATGCGGCTCGCCCTCGCCGCCGAGCGCTCGAGGGCGAACGCTCCCGCGCTCGCACGGGGAGAGCGCGTACCGACCGTAGACCTCCATCAGCGGGACATGCTGCGCCTGGCGACTCTCGAGGGCGCCCAAGTCTGGAACATGCAGGACGAGATCGGCAGTCTCACCCCCGGCAAGCAGGCTGACATCATCACCGTAGATATGACCTCGCCTCACCTGGATGGTTACGGCGACCCCGTCGCAACCTTGGTCCTAGGGGCCGGGCCGGCCGACGTCGAGACAGTCATCGTCGGCGGCGAAATCGTCAAGCAGGGCGGAAAACTGGTCGGTTCTCAGATCGATGCGGCACGCAACCTGATGCACGAGACCCAGGGGCGGCTGCGTCAGCTCTAGAGCGGCGCTGACTAAGCCAGTGCTATGGGACGAGCGTGAACGCCTCGACGTGTCGAGGTCGCACCACGCCGAAATGGCGCTTGTCGAGCGTGGCGATCGTCGCGGCCCCAAGGCGCTCGGCGAGCGCGATCACCGAAGCGTCGACGATGCCCAAGGGCAGGTCCAGATACTGCTCCATCAGCTCGGCGATCCGAAACCAGTCCGGGTCCGCGACCGGCTCGACCACCAGCTCGCCCTCAGCGATCGAGCGGCCGAACCCAGCTCAGCGTGAGCGCCGATCCGGTCCGCCAGCAGGTAGGAAACCTCGGTCACCACCAGCGCGGGCACGAGCAGCGGCCGCGCTCCGCCGGACAGCAACGCGACGGAGCGCTCGTGGTGCTTATCGCGCCTGGCCGCTGCCGCATACAGCGGACCGGCGTCCACGATCAGCACTACTGGCGTCCAGCCCGACGACGAGCAACGCTCTTGCCGACCAACTCATCGACTCGCTCAGATGCATCGCGCGGAGAGCCAGCCCCGACTGCGAAGAAGCTCAGCCGGCCATCGGGCTGAGGGGGCAGTTGCTTCTCAATCGCCTCACGGGCGACCTCTGCAACCGAGGTTCCACGACGGCGTGCCTCGAGCCGCAGGCGCACATCGACATCCTCCGGCAACATAATCGTCGTTCGCTTCACGCGCATAGCATAGATAGCGCATAGCTAAGCCCCGAACTTGTCCGGAAATCGAGCAGTGGGCTTGACCGACTGATACAGCGTCGATGCCGAGGTCACGGTGGCATTTCCCCATCTGGCGGTCGCTTCCGGCCGCACGGGGCCGCCTCGCTGTCCGAACGATCTGGCACAAGTATGTTCGGAACTTCACTGGCGGGGCTGCTTCTCAGTCGAACGGAGAAGCAGCCGATTTGCAGGCACTTCCTATGCGGGCGAACGGAAGCAAATCGAACCAAGATTCCGGCTCGATCGACGAGGCTGTGTCGGAGCTTCTGGCTGCGCTCGCAGCGCACGAGGCCCAATCAGGGTTGGGCCGCATGGCTAAGAAGCTGGCTGCTCTGAGGGCCAGCGATGGCAAGCCACGGGCCATCACGAGTCGAAGGCGACGGCGTCGTCGCCCAGGATGGGTGCGGGATGCCGTGCGCGAAGTGCTGGCTGAGCAAGCAGGGCCGATGCGGGTCGCGCATGTCCATGCAGCGATCGAGGCATCTCTCGGCGAGGCGGTCTCGGCGAACTCTGTCAGCTGGGTGCTCGCCTCTCATGCAGCAGGACCGTCGCCGCTGTTTGTTCGGGTGGCGAGAGGTAGATACGTGTTGGCGGACCCCGCATAGAGGTCGCGCCACGAGAGACTTGTAGGATGTATTCCGTCCCCTTGGCGTGCGAACATATGTTCGTATGCTAGGGAGACTCCACGCAATTTCCGGACACAGTGGCCTCAGCGACCGCCGTCCAACGGTCGCTACGATGGTCGTGTCCGCGGCGGTTGCGGGCTTGCGGCGGGCGAGCCGATCAACTGTCGATTATCCTCGTCTGATGCCAGCCGCACGAGCCATCGAGACGGATGACGTAATCGTCCTCCTGCTCGGATCTCCAGGGGGCTCAGACGCGCCAGGCCACCTTGACGGTGTCACGCGCTTGGAGAAGCTGGTCTTCTTGCTTGAGCGAGAGACCCCTGTCCGCTCCTGGGTCACCGAGACAGCCGACTTCCGGTCCCACAAGTTTGGGCCTTTCTCCGCCAAGATTTATAAAGCCGTCGAAGCGCTATCCGCATATCATCTTCTCGAAGACTCGGCTCTCGTTTCCGAGAGCGAAGAAGACCGCTGGGAGGCTGTCAACGTCCTAGGCGCCGATCTAGAAGATCCCTACACGACTAGGACGTTCCAGCTCACCGAGCGCGGCTTTCGCTACTACGCTGCCTTGATCAAGCTGCTTCCTCCCGACGCCGAGGATACGCTCACCCGATTCAAGGAACGCTTCGCTACTCTGTCCCTACGGCAGCTTGTGCGTTACGTGTACGAGCGCTATCCCGAATTCACCGACAAGTCTGAGATCCGAGACCAAGTGCTTAGATGAGCCTGTCGGCGGGGGATCAAGCGCAAATCATCGGTATCGGAACAGTTCTACTGCTCGGCCTAGGGGGTGGAATCTGGAGAACGGCAACGGTGCGCGGTGATCAGAATGCTCGCTGGGCCGCCAAGGTCGATCTTGCCGTCGCGGCGCTCGATGCGAAGACCATTCAGCAGCTCGAAAGGCTCAGAGCAGAGGTAGACGCGGCTCTACCGGAGGGCGAATTCGATCCATCTCAAGTGATTGCCGATCCCGCTCCACTGAGTCAATCCGCTGAGCGAGCAGTAGATCTGCACCGAGCGAGCAGACGTATGGATACCGCACTCCGCCATCTGTTGGCTACGGGACGTATGATCGTCTCCGGCCTAACTGGACTGTTTCTCGGTATTGGCTGTACCACGACGCACTATGCCGAACTATGGAGTTGGGCTCCCCTGCGGATCATTGGCCTTGTGCTCGTTGGCATATCAGGGCTTTTCCTCGTCGTAACTGGTGGTATCTACATAGTCCTTCAAGATCGGTTGGCTAGCGCTGAGCAGCTAGCGGGAACGGCCGGCCAGGCTTCATGACTCCGGCGCGAGAACTATTGGTTCGTCGCCATGTGGATGGTCTCGGCCTCGTTAAGACCGGTGAGGCGAGTCTTCTCCCATACCTAATGCGATGGCTGATCGCGACAGGCCGCATCCGTATACGCACACACGTAGCGTTCGAGGTTCCATGGCTCGGGCGCCGCGTTGATCTGGCGCTCCTGACTGGCCGTGGTACGACGAGCGCTTTTGAGTTGAAGCTTGGACGGATTCAGCGCGTGCTAGAGCAAGCGTCCTACAACGACCTAAGCTTTCATCGGAGCTGGGTAGTGGTTGGCAACCATCCGAAGTCCGAAGGGCTTGAGTGGGCACGGCATCTTGGATTGGGTCTCATAGTCGTTCGCCCACCATCAGTTACATTGCTTCTACGTCCGGTCCTACGCACGCCACAGCATTCCATCCGACGTCGAGTACAAGCCGCCATCGCTACACGAGCAATTCCGCTTTCCTGATGCCCCTTTTCGAGTCATTTGCGCATTATCTGGCTTATATGGCTACGGACCAGCGGACTTTCCGCGATCTCCGCGACCTCTATGGTGGTCTCTTGGTCCCCGGCACCATCGCTGCTTGGCAACGACAGGGGACTGGCGGTTTCGTGCTGAGTTTGTCTGCTACGGAAGCTGCGCCGCCTTACGTGATCGATCCCCGCTTTCCGCTTTTCCAACAGAAGCTGCCGCTCCTTAAGCAGTCGCACACGGCGCTGGCCGAGATCTTTGGCGACCCAGAGCTGGTCCAGACCAGCGCCCGGCCGGAGGCTGATCAATTCCCCAACGATCGGCTTAGAGGACTTGCAGAGCACTGGGTCGCGTTTAACAAGAATTACGGCCAAACCTCTATAGATAGCTTTGACAAGTACGCGGAACGTCTCGGCGAAGAGACTCCTGTAGCTGCGGACGCCGCCGAGCCAGAGGCGATTCTGGCGCCTTACTTTGTGGTGTATGGCATCAATGATCCGTGGTGGGAGCGATCAAAGCGACTGTTTGATGAGACTCTGCGTGCCGCTGATGGCATGCCCTGTCTCCGCGTCGTCGCGGCCGAGGACGTAAGGGCGCTCGATGAGCTCCTGCCGGATATTCCCGACAAAGAGGTCGTGGTTTGGGTATCCGGTCTCGACGAGTACGAAGCCCTAGCCGACGACCTTTCAGGTTATCGCCAATGCCTTGCCGCCGCACAAAAACGAGGACAGCGCATGTTTGCGCTCTATGGAGGGTTCTTTAGCGTTCTCCAAGCATCCGTCGGCCTTGATGGCGCTGCTCACGGTGTCGGCTTTAGTGAACATCGTCAATGGCGAGAGCTGCCCAAATCCGGCGCCGCGCCAGCTCGCTTCTACATGCGTCGGTGGCATCGCCATGTACCCCAAGACTTTGCTCAGAGCCTGTGGACACGCGACCGTTCGCTTTGCGAGTGCCCATGTCCTCATTGCCATGGGCAATCCCCCAACGAGATGAACTACCACGATCTCATGAAGCATTCCGTCTGGTGTCGACAGGAGGAGATCAACGAATGGGCCAAACAGTCCTCTTCGGGCGCCGCCAGCGCACTCGCACTGGAGCACAAAACGAGCTCTGAGGCGCTGAGCACCTTGATGTTGCCGCCGGGCGTACAGGGGAAAGGGCTCAAGCTCATCGAACACCTACCCCGCTGGGTAGAGGCTCTTGGCTAAAACCAAGTCGCACAAGCGGCAATGTGAAGCTGTCGAGCACTACGACTCGTGCATCTCGTCCCGCGCAGGATTGGGATGGCTTGTGCATGCTAATGGCGCAATGCCGGCGCCGAGGCGACGGCTCGGAGTCCTTCATCTACTTGAACCCTACGATGCGTCCTGACTTCGATCTCCTTGACAGCCTCAGGGACGAGATGAATGCAGCTTGGGAGCGGAAGGAAGAAATCAAACGAGAACTAGACCAGGCTTGGGATGAGGCTGAGCGGCTTCAGTCGAGGCACGGTGCCCGGATCGACTCGCTCAAGGACGAGCACGACCGGGTTTTTGAGGCGATGGGACGCGCTTTCTCGGAAGCTGAGAGCGCGTACAGTGGCGGTGATCATGGTGCAGCACGCGATCGTGCCGATGATGGCAAGTCGTACAAATCACAGCTACCTGGGCTGGTATCGGAGCGTCGGTCACTGATCGACGAAGTCCGGGCTGCCCGTGCGCGCCACGGGAGCATCGTGGAGCGATATCGAGACGTCAAGCGCGATTTCGATCTTGCGAGAGAGCAGTTCAACGATCAGCTTGCTGTCGTGCGAGCCGCCAGGATGGATGCGATATTCGCGGCAGGAGTCCAACACTATGGCCATGAGGTGCTCGTCAAGCATGAGGCGGATGGCAAAACGAGCGTCTACTTTGGTGGAGTGGACAGGCCTGATGGCGAGGGGCACGCTCACTACGTCCTCGATGAAGCGGGGAACATCACGTACCGGCGGGATCCTTTCTCGAGCAGGGGGCCGCAGAACTTTCGCTAGTGGGACTTGCCAACGGCAGCGACGAGTGTCCGGCGCCGCTGTGTATCTCGCGGACGGCTTTCGTCACCATCGACATATCGACAGCGCCGTTGTCAGCGTCGCACAACCCGGTATTCCGCGACTGACGCATGACTAGCCGAGCAAGCGTCAACAACCGAGGATATCTATGCGGTCCTATCGCACGGAAGCGGGACACGACGAAATCACCCGGTGTCGCGCAGGCTCGCCCGCCAGTGCCTCACGAGCCGGGCCAGTAGCACCGCTCCAAGGCAGCTGGGCACAATACCAAAGAGAAGCCCCGAGGTGGTAAATAGGTCAACATGGCCATTCCTAACCGAGCCTGCGACGCCAACGAAGAGCAACGTCCGGGGGGCGACCGCAATCATGGTCCCCAATACGACCTCGCGTACTCGCAGAGAAAATGCACCCATGGCATAGTTCGTGAGCGCAAAAGGTAGAAACGGTGCCATCTTCACCGACACGACGGCGATCGTCCCCTGACCTTGATAGCAGGGTCTCACTCTCTCCACCAACAGCGCTAGCCGAGGCATATCTCGCCGAGCGAGCAGCCAACTCCCGACTCGCTGCTCGATGCCGGCTGACAGACTCGCGACCATGAGGACTAGCACAGCGCTATAGGGAAAAGCAAGCGCGAGCCCACATATAATCGCAAACACCGACATCGGGAACAACGCGCAGCCCAAGAGCAGACCGCTAACGAACAGAACACCGAACGTGGCCGGTTCGACACCCGCAAAAGCGCGTACATTCGTCGCAACATCATGTACATTAACTGCTGTGCTGAGTTCATTCACGCTGAGCAGGATCAACGTGAGTCCCGCGCACACCGCTATCAAGCGTGCCCCAGTACGTAGAGAAATGGTCATAAGCAATCTAGTCTAGATCCTAGAGGACTCAAGTCTTGACGTGTGCTCCAGATATCGATATCGTATGAGCTATGTCATCCGCACTTTTCATTCATCGCTCCGTCGGCTTGCAGATGCTGGACGCAGCGTCCGTCAGAACGCGTCTTCGCGACGTTGAACTGAGCGATCTATATGCGAATACGAACGTTATGCACGGACCGAGTGGAGAAACGGTCGCTACAGAGCTCGATCTATCGTCAGGGAACACGAATCCAGATGGGCTTGCCGCGTTCTTTCGGGACGTGCTGTCCGTCCCCACAAAGATGGTGGCGCTTGAAGCGTTTGATGTGGTGGCATTCAAGTCGTGCTACTCGGCATCTGGGATCAGCTCAACCGAGCAGCTCGAAAACTATCGCGCATGCTATGAAGGTCCGATCGCTCAGTACATCGACACTCATTCGTCGCAGCGGTTCGTCATCATTTCTCCGCCGCCTCGCCGGCCCTTGTTGACGAGTACTGCAGCAGCCCATCATGCACGGGAGTTCAGTAAGTGGCTTGCGGGTTTCGCACATGGCCGCCGGAATTGTTCATATTTCGATCTATTTGCTTGCTTGGCGAGTCAAGGGGACGTTCTGGATCGCAAGTATCGTCGTCTGCTCCCTATTGATCAGCATCCGAACGCGCGTGGGGCCACTGTGGCTGGCGAAGCACTGACACAAGCGATCCAAACCGCCGGACTCGTTGTGGGCCAAACTACCTAGGGGCAAAAGTGCTTCCGTGTTTGCCTGACCACTGGGCTGCAACGCGCGTAGAGTCGAGCAAGCTATCCACGACTGGGGAGGGCCTTGCGTCACTTGCCCGCGGCGTTGTAGATGAGTTCGTCCGTTCTAGTTCTACGACTCAAGTAGCTGTTGTCTCGGATGATCCCCTGCTAGCCGTGGCCACGACCGTTGCCCTCGCAGTCGCGGGTTACGATGCGGTGGTTTCCAGCACACAGAAGCTGGGTCGATTTCGCGCGTTTGCTCAGGCAACGGGTGCTACGCTACATGAGACAATCGAAGTAACCGTGGAAGGCGTCGGCGATCAACGCTGCACCGTCAGTTTGATCCCATTCGTACTGCCGGCGACGAAAGTAAGCACGGGGCGAGTGGTATTTACCACGTCGGGCTCAACGGGTGTGCCAAAGTTGGTGCCCTTCCGTATAGATCAGGTCCAGTTCATTGTGAGTCGTGTCACTGACGCAATTGCCTACCGGCGCAATGACCGTGTCCTAAGCGTAGTCCCTGTAGCGTTCGATTATGGCTTTTATCAGGTGCTGTTCGCGCTATATGCCGGCTGCGCGATTAGGGTGGCTGGTAACGTCACACTACCGAGAGCCACCGTAGATGAGTTGCGCCGTGGGGAGTATTCGGTGCTGCCCGTCACACCCGCGTTTGCTCGCGCGCTCGTAGCTAGCATGGGGCCTGGAGAGGCACCATGCCGATCGATGCGCCTAATCACAAGTACGGGTTCGCCAATGCTGGCTCCTCTACAGGCGCGCCTCCGAGCTGTCTTCCCGCAGGCGACTATCTTGCCGATGTATGGATTAACAGAGTGCAAACGAGTCAGCATTGCTACGCCCGATCTGGCGACGCATGAGCCTAGCTCCGTCGGATACCCCTTGCCCGGAACAGAAGTAGAGATCGTCGGACCTGACCACGAAGTTCTTGGGCCGAACTCAATCGGGGAGGCGGTTGTGCGCGGTCCACACGTAGCGCACGGATACTACGGCGCTGTTGAGCAGGGACGCAGCCTTAGGCAGGAAGCGCCCGGCCGCTGGGTCTTGCATACGGGCGATGCGATGTGGCGGAGCGAGGACGGTGCCCTGCATCACCACGGGCGGCTAGATCGAGACATTGTCAAGCTCAGGGATGAGCGCGTCAGTATCATCCAGATTGAAGAGGTGGTTCGTCAGTGCCCAGGTGTTGTTGAGGCACGTGCCGCCGCTGGGTATGATGCGGACAACCTCGTTGAGACGATCTTGGTTGACGTTGAGGCGACGGACGATGTCGACCTAGAGGATGCGCGGCGCACCGTGCGAAGCGAAGTGGGCGCTAGCGTGGCGGCAGCTCTTGAGTTCCGCCGCGTCTCCAAGATCGAACTAACTGAACATGGTAAGGTGCGCCCCATTATGGAGGCTACGCACGCAAGTGATCCAGTTTGGGTGGCGATCGGAGCAATATGGCGCGACCGCGTTGGCGATGACGCGCCCATCCCAGATTTGGATGCAGACCTCCTAGAAAGCGAGGCTTTCGACTCCCTAGTGCTTCTCGACATGGTGTCAGATCTCGAGCGTAGGTTGGGGATTCGGGTTCCGAATGCCTCCTTGGTGCCAGAGGCGATCGGAACTTTGCGCCGCCTTCTGGCGACGGTGAGCCGGCTCGTGGAGGAGCAGAAGTGATCTTGGATGGGTCGTTTGCGCCTGCGCTCGTCGACTTTGTACGGGATACTGTCGTGGGCCGGTTCGGGCGTCGGCGCGCCGTTGTGGGTGTCAGCGGCGGAATCGACTCCGCGGTGACAGTCGCCTTGTGTGCCAGGGCGCTGGGCCCCGAGAATGTGACCGGCATTGCCCTACCTGAGCGCGAGAACTCAGAATCAAGCACGTCGTTGGCAGTCAAGTGGTGCCGCGACCTAGGTGTTGAGTCCGTCGTCGACGATATTACGGCAGCTCTAGAGGGCTTGGGTTGCTACGAGATGCGCGATAAGGCGGTGAAGTCCGTCATCGCCGACTATGATCCGCACGCTGACCAAGTCTCAGTACGCATTGAGCAAGACATGCGGGGTGCCCGAATGCCCGCGCTTTACGAGATCATCGTCGCGAAGGCCAGCGGGGCACTCATCACGCGGCGTCCGACTGGAACAGCTTATCGCGAGCTTTTTGCGGCGTCGAACTACAAGCAGCGACTGCGAACCGTAAAGCTATATCACTACGCCGAAATGCGCGACGCTTGCGTGATTGGCACATCTAATCTTGACGAGGAGTATCTCGGTTTCTTCGTTAAGATTGGCGACGGCACCTGGGACGCGTGTCCGCTTGAGTCATTGACGAAGACAGAAGTAAGGCATGTCGCCCATGAGCTTGGCGTCCCTGATGAGATCATTGGCCGCCCGACAACTACAGACACATTTCCAGGTGCCGAGCAGTCGCAGGAAGAGATGTTTTACGTGTTGCCGTTCGACGAGCTTGACGTGCTTCTTGAGGTGCTGGTTGGGCGCCGCTCCGAGGACGACGCGATTAGTGCGCTCGGCTGGAGTCCCCAGGAAGTTGAGACCGCTCTACACAATCTGCGTCGCCGTCACCGCGCGACAAGCTGGAACAGGCTGCAGGCCGTTCGGCCGGCAAGCGGCCGTCCGAACAACGTTCGGGAGTCGTAGGCTGCGACTCGGCAGCACTGCGCAGGTTCAGCCTGCGACGGATAGTGCGGAGCGGTGCCGACGACGGCTTCTCGAGCTAGGCGCGACGCAACTCTTGCGTCGGCGACTCTCTCGTCTCGTTATTGACGGCGAATTGCCCCCTGGTCCGGTGGTGGTGCTAGCGAACCACATCTGCGTTCTTGATTCCGCGGTCGCCATAACAGTTTCAAGGGAAATGAGTCGGGACTGGCGAGTCATGGCTAGCCCGCGCATCACGAGCAAATACGCCTGGTTGTATGGCGAGAGCTATATCAGCGTAGGCCAGACACCAATTGACGTCGCACGCGGGGTCGGCCGGGCCGCAGAATGCATGAGCCGATCACAACGGACCCTCCTTTGGTGTTTTCCTCAGGGGGATCATTATCTTGAGAGTCAAACACTGACGTTTCAACGAGGCGTGTCGCATATAATCGTGCGCTGCTCACAAGTACCGGTGGTTTGCGCCGGCGTGCGCTACGCGATGTTTCGCCGAGATCGCCCAATGTGTGCCGTGGCGTTCGAGACTGCACAGGATGGCGACCGGTCATTGATGGCGCTTGAGAGCACATGCCGCATTGCGATGGAGCGTGCCACCGACGTCCTCGCAGCAGCTTCCGAATCTATACCTAAGCGTTTTTGATGAGGCAGCCGGCTCGGGTCTAAAGGCGACGCGCGACGACGATCTGATAACGAAGCGCACCGCGACTCATGGCCTCCTGCAGGTAGACCTGCGCCTCGTAGAACGACATCACGACACTACGGTCCGACGTGGCCGCAGTCGCACATCTCAGCGCCATCTTTGCGAGTCGACGGATCATAGGGTCGATCAGCTTTACTTGCGAGGTTATGTCGTTGCATACGATGACATGAAGCCCATTCTCCTTGAGTGCAACAAGAAGATCTTTAAGCTTCGTAGGCCGAGCCATACCCCACCCGCCCAGGACGGCTTCAGGCACCTGCGGAATCTGGTCGCCCCACAAATCATCAACGACTGCCAAGACGCCCCCTGGCACTAGCGCGCCAGCCACATGCTTCAAAGTGGCATGCAGATCCTCCGCATGCACGAGTGACTCGATAGCGATGGCGGCGCCAAACGGCCCAGATATCGGGTCGGCGAAAGACTTTTCGACGAGCTGGGACTGATCTAGTCCGGCACTTGCGAGCACATGATTGCCATGAGCCACCTGCGTCGCACTCGTAGTGATGCCGATGCCGGTCGCTTTCAGCGTACGTCCAAGTCGAAGCATCCCGGCACCGAACCCGCAGCCAAGATCGAGGATACGCACATTGGGAGGCAGCCGAGCGACTTCGGCCACATAGTCGTACAGATACGACGATTGCGGCTCACGCGGATTGTCTGCCTTCCACCCCGTCGGCACGGCGATTCGACGATGGATAGCCAGATCGACAGGCCCCCACGACGATACACGGCGTCGGGCTAGTTCGAGCCTCGCCATGCGCTCGTAGTGATCAATCACGATGTCGTCAGACGAGCCGGATTCGCGGTGAGAGGGACATGTACAATAAGCGCAAACGCGGTACACCCCCGCGCTTTGGGAATGATATGGTCAGACGACGCAGTGCTCATCTACCTTGGCACGTACCCAATGCACTCGAAGCCAGGGCCATACGTGTTCTTCGTCGCGTCCTCGCGACCGCATTCTACGAGGCGTACGCGGATCTCACAGGGCTAGTGGACTGCGGGCAAGCACCAGCGATCATAATCTCGAATCATACAAGCACATACGACGGACTCCTCGCGATGATTGTGTCGGCTGCGGCTGATCGGCATCTGTGGGTGCCCTCGGCGCCGTCAGTGCTACGGCGCCAGCCCTACCTCCGCCCGTTTGGGTGGTTCACGGTAGAACGTGGCGATCCAAACGCGAGCCAGACTCAACTGCGTGCGGTGGCGACGAAACTGACCGGTAAGTCTACACAGGCCATATGGTTTTTTCCAGAGGGATGCATCGTTCGCAACGGAATATCCGTCACACCTCAGCGCGGGGCACTTATGGTATCGCGTTGGGCGAGCGATGCGGTGTTCGTGCCGGTTGCTATCCGAGTTGAACACTTCGAGCGCGCGAGGCCCTTTGCCTGGGTAAAGACGTGCGAGCCCATGACGCCGAGAGAGGTTCAGCGCATTGGACTACGGCAAGCACTCGATTTGGCGCTTGATGCTCTTCACGCCGACCTGATGCATGGCGGCGGTCAGTATCGCGGATTGCTACGCGATGACAGCCGCACGATGCTAGTGCGTAACGTTCCGTGTGATTTGGCTAAGGTGGCGACAGCGCTGAACGGTGATCTGGAGTTCGCGCGTCGCATCATGTGTGGCCACGCGACTAGAGACGAACGCAGTGCTGCCGCGCGTGAGATCGGTCGCGTCTGTGGACCACTCTATCGGCAACTGGCGACTCCCACGGCTGAGGACGCGTCTCCCTCGTAGGCTGGGCACCGGACTACGGAACGCAAGCAGTTCGCTGTGTCGGCTTGTTAAACTGTCTCATAAGCCTTAGCCATCGCGGAACGCCAACAGTGAGACTCTCGGCGATAACGGTTGAGTGCCCAAGCACCGGGATTAGCTGACTGTGCGCGCCAGGTATGTAGCTGTCCCGCCGTGGCACGACCCTGTCGTAGGCAGCGTAGCGCGAGAGGATACGCCTCCTATCGCTGGGAAGAAGGGACGGTAGGGCACGCTCACAGGCAGCGAGCGCAACGACAAATGCCGGACTTTGCTGACGCAGCTGCTCAGACAAGCTCTGAGGACGGTCGAACTTGCCAGCGATGCATACGACGCCTACAAGCGTCGCGGCACGAACTGCGTATGCGCAGATAGATGCCGAAGCTCCGGCGCTCGCGCCGATCAACCCGACCGATCAACCCGACCGATCGACCCTCGGCGACCCGACTATCTAGCAGTGAAAGGAGCCGGGCGAACTTCGCGTCCCAGTGCTCGCCGTCACTCCAATGCACCTGAAACAGCTCGGTGGTGACTCCCAGCACACGCCAAGCGGCTACAGTCCGGCGCTGCCAGTCGACTCGCTGTTCGCCTAATCCGGGTATATAGATGAGGTGCATCTTGTCGTATGAATTGCAGAAAACATGTAGCCGGATGCGACGACGGACGGTGCCACATGGAGTGTCGCACAAGTGCCATTTTGCGCGGACAGTGGCTAGGGTGCGAGCCGATACCCGACGCCCCAGGTCACAGGCACCCAGCCGTGCGCTCCGGTGTTAGTGAGCTTTCGCCGCAAGCGACAGGCGTGCGTATCGACCGTGCGTGTGCAGTCATCCGCTGGATAGCCCCAGACCTCCTCTAGCAGCTCCTGCTTTGTATACACCCGCATGGGGTCGCGTCCGAGCTGCGCCAGCAACAAGTACTCTAGGCGGCGCAGGACGACAGGTGTCCCGTCGTAGGTCACCGCTCGAGTTGCGGTGTCGATCTTGAGCGCTTGGTGCTGGATTACGTCGGGCGTCTTGGGGTGATCGGCTCGCCGTAGGAGCGCCCGTAGTCTGGCGAGTAGCTCGGCATAGGGGAACGGGGCGCGGATCACGTCATCAGCTCCGGCGTCGAATGCTCGCAGGGTGTCGGTGGTGTCGCCGGCCTTGCTCATCCAGAGGATGCGGGCACCGGACCCCGCGAGCTGGCCCTGGCGCAGGGCTCGTAGCGCGTCGAGCCCTGCGCCCCGGTTCGACGTGTGAGCGAAGACGATCAGATCGGCCTTGCCGAACAGCTCAGGGTCGCTGACCAGTCTCACGTCGAAGCCGTCCAGCGCCAGCTCATCGGCCAGTGCTTGGCCTCCATCCTCCTGACCGAACAGGACGATGGTAGGGGGCACAGCTCGCGGGGTGGCCTCCGGCTGCATGGGAAGGTGTCCGTCCTTTCCGTGCCATGCCCCGCACTGTTGACGCAGCGCGGAAGCAATCTGTGGCGGCTCGCTAGACCGTCCCGATCTCTATGTCCGCTGCTCGACGGGCGGAGCGCGTTGGGAACACGAGCTCGCCGAGGCGATGCACGAGGCCGCTGTCGGTGAGCCTACGGACGGCCTCGATCGCCTCGTCCTTGTCGTCCAGCTCGCGGGCGATCTCCTCCACGCTCCACGGCCAGGAGGGTTCGTTGAACATGAACGAGAGCACGATGCAATCGAGCTGGCGCTCCCTCTCGCATCGATTTTGCGGGGCACCTCGTCTTGAATACGCTGGTCGGGCATGGGAGCTGATTCCTCCTGTGTTGGCCCGAGCGGCGTCGTAAGCGTCGCTCGGGCTTCTTGGTCTATGGACGCTGGCCACCGTACGGCTGAGCGCGACGAGGGCGCAAGGTGTCGAGCCGGCAATCGGCCCGCGCGGCATCATGCCTCAACGCGAGCGCACGGCCCTGTGGCTACCGCCTGGATGGGTCGTCGTCTGGTTGGAGCAGCGCCAGCGGGTCGAGGTCGAGTCGGCTGGCGATGCGCTCCAGGCTCTTGAGCGTCAGGTTGCGCTCGCCACGCTCGATGCCACCCATTGGAGTGGCACCTGTTTTGTGGCCTGTCGGGGGCTTTAGCGGCTAGGGCTGTTTGATCGTTGGTTTCTGCTCTCTCTCGTATTCCTCTGGGGAGGGGTAGCCGAGGGTTGAGTGTCGTCTCTGGCGGTTGTAGAACGCCTCGATGTAGTCGAACACGGCCGAGGACAGATCGCGTCTGCTCGGCCAGGGCTGGCGGTGAACGAGCTCCTTCTTCAATGTCGCGAGAAGCTTCTCGGCAACGGCATTGTCGTAGGCATCGCCCTTGGATCCCATCGACATAGCGATCCCTGCGTCACGGGCCTGCTGGCCGAAGCCCAGAGCGACGTATTGCGATCCCTGATCGCTGTGATGTATGAGCCCGGGCTCTGGCCGGCGGCGAGCGACGGCCATCTGCAGCGCGTCGGCGACAAGCTCGGTGCGCATGTGCTCGGTCATCGCCCACCCAACGATCCGCCGGGAGTAGGCGTCCTGCACGGCGGCGAGGTAGAGCCACCCCTCCCAGGTCCGCAGATAGGTGATGTCCGCGGCCCACAGCACGTTCGGGGCGTCGGGCCTGAACTTCTGTTCGACCAGGTCATCGGCGACCCGGACGCCCGGCACCCGGATCGTGGTGCGGCCCTTCTTGACCTTCACCAGCCCCGAGATCCCGGCCTGTCGCATCAGCCGGCGGATCCGTTTGCGCGAGACGACGACCTCCTGGCCGAGCCGCAGCTCGGCCTGCACCCGCCGGGAGCCGTAGACACCGCGTGCGTTCTCGTGGATCTCGGTGATCCTCGAGGTCAGCCACGCATCGCTCAACGCCCGGTCGGACGGTGCGCGGCGCTCCCAGGCATGGAACCCCGATTTGGAGACCCCGAGGGTCTCACACATCACAGAGACTGGAAAACTGGCCCTCTCCGCCGAGATGATCCGGAAGGTACTCACCGGGTCTCGGTCTCCGCTGCGAAGAGAACCGCGGCTCGCTTGAGAATGTCGCGCTCCTGTTCGACGCGCTTAACCCGTTTGCGAAGCTCACGGAGCTCCTCTCGCTCCGAGCTCGTGAGCCCGTCCTGGCGTTCTCGGTTATCGAGCTGCTGGCGCTTGACCCAGTTATGCAGCGACTGCTCGCTGCACCCCAAGGCCCCGGCAACGTCTTTCCGGTCCTGCCGCCGAGCACCAGCTGCACGGCTTCGCGGCGAAACTCCGGCGGATACGGCGGTCTGCTTCGTGGCATCACGGACATCCTTTCGCGTCCAAGCCACTAAAGCCACTAAGAGGCCATCAAACGGGTGCCACTCCAGATCGAGGTCGGAGGAACCAGCGGCCTTGCCCCAATCGGCTACCTGAACACCCGCGAACCACTCTCGCACGGTGGCGAGGTCCGCACCGTGATCATCGACCCGGAGCGCGGGCCGATCATCGTGTGGGCGTTTGAGACCTACGCCACCGGTCTCTACAGCTTGGCCGACATCACGATCCTGTTGGAGGCTCGTGGTCTGCGCTCGCGCGGCAACCGCCGCCGTGGCCCAAGTCCGCTGACGATCTCCAGGGTCCACGCGCTGCTGTCCAACCCGTACTACGTCGGGTTCGTGACTCACAAGGGCCACAGCTACCAGGGTCGCCACGATCCGCTGGTCAGCCAAGAGCTGTTCGACAAGGTCCAGGCCGTCCTCGTCTCGCACCGCCATTCCGGCGAGCGCGACCGCAAGCACCAGCACTGCCTCAAGGGCACCATCCGCTGCGGCACCTGCGGCAGTCAACTCGTCTACTCCCGCAACAAAGGCAACGGCGGCACCTACGAGTACTTCGTCTGTCCGCGCAACCAGCGCGGCGAATGCCTACAGGGCTACCAGCCCGTTGACCTCGTGGAGGGCGCGATTGAGGATCACTACGCCTCCGTCTCGTTCAGTGAGGACGAACGCGAAGAAATCCGCCGGACGATCACCGACGATCTCGGCGAGCGGGTCGCCGTCTCCAAGCAGGAGATCGAGAACGCTCAGGGCGTGCTGCAACAGCTCAAAGAGGAGGAGCGGAAGCTCCTGCACATGCACTACGACGAGCGCATCAGCGGCGAACTTTTCGACGAAGAGCAGACCCGCATCAGGCAACGCCGCCAAGACGCCGAAGCGCTCATCGCCCGGCTGAGCGTCAACTACGACGACGTCGCGGCGACCCTCGACCTCGCGCTAGAGATCCTCAACGACGACCTCCATGATCTCTACCGCCGGGGCGATGACACCATCCGGCGCCTCATCAACCAGGCCATCTTCGTCGCTCTCTTCGTCTGCGACGAAACCATCACCCAAGCCGACCTCACCGAGCCGTTCGCGGCGCTACGCGCGCTACATGCCGCCATACGCACGCTGCCCGGCAGCAACCGCAGGGCCGACCAGCGCCGCCAGCGCTGCCCCGACAACGCCAAAGGTCCCGACCCCTACCGGGGACGGGACCTTTGGCGTTGGTTCGATTAGCGAAACTTTGGTGCGCCCGAGTGGACTCGAACCACCACGAGCCGTGAAGCTCACAAGGCCCTCAACCTTGCGCGTCTACCAATTCCGCCACGGGCGCAGGGGGGCGAGTATAGCCCCGCGCCCTCGTTGCCCGCGGGCGCTCGCGCCGCACCGGGCTTGCATCCGTCCTCACCCGTCGCTACAGTGCGAACACATGTTCGTTACAGGTCGCAACACACGCCGACACGGAGGCATCCAGCCATGGATCTGACCAAGCGCCAGCAGGAGATCTTCGACTTCATTCGGAAGTACTCGGCCCGATACGGCTATCCGCCGACGGTGCGTGACATCGGCAAAGCCGTGGGGTTGGCCTCGTCGTCGACGGTGCACGCGCACCTGGCGAACCTGGAGAAGATCGGCCTGCTGCGGCGCGACCCGTCCAAGCCGCGGGCGATCGAGCTGCTCGACAGGGCGGTGGGCAACGCGGTCGAGAGCGTGCGCGGCATCGTGCGGGCTGAAGGCCTGCCGTTGCTGGGCTCGGTCGCGGCCGGTCAGCCGATGCTCGCGGAGGAGAACGTCGAAGACTACGTGTCGGTGCCCGAGATCGCGGGCGGCGAGGACGGCGAGTATCTGCTGCGCATCCGCGGCGACTCGATGAAGGAAGCGGGCATCCTCGAGGGCGACTACGTGGTGGTGCACCCGCAGGACACGGCAAGCGACGGCGAGGTGGTGGTGGCGCTGCTGGGGGAGGAGGCGACCGTCAAGCGCTTCTTCCGCGAGACCGACCACATTCGACTGCAGCCCGAGAACGAGACGATGGAGCCGATTCGCAGCAAGGAGGTTCGCGTGCTCGGCCGCGTCGTGGGTCTGCTCAGGAAGGTGTAGCGGCGGCGGCTCTGCGCCCGCCGCCTTGCCAACGAAGGCCCATGCCTTCCCGGCACGGCGCATACGCGCTAGGTTGACGGTGCAGGTCAGGCAGCCGCGGAGGCGATCCGCCTTCGAGGAAAGTCCGGACATCAAAGGGCAGGGTGGTCGAGACATCGACCCGGGGAAACCCGCGGGAAAGTGCCACAGAAACAAACCGCCTACGTCCGCCGTCCCACGTGAACGGCGGGCCGGCAAGGGTGAAATGGTGCGGTAAGAGCGCACCAGCGCCGCGGTGACGCGACGGCTGGGCAAACCCCACCCGATGCAAGGCCAAACAGGACCGTTTGCAGGTTGCCCGCCGAGGTCCAGGTAGGCCGCATAGATGGATGGCTGCTCAACGACAGGATCCGGCTTATCGATCTGCTAAGGGAAAACCCCGCTCCGGCGGGGTTTTTCTATAGGGCGACGACCGCGCAGAGCACGATCGCACGTGCTGTGGACACCCACAGCCGCCGCCTATCCCGCGCGCTGGGGTCTGCTTGGCGAGCAGGTCGCAGTTCTGACATGTCAAGCGTCTGGTCCTCTCGTTGCGCTTGGCATACGCTCACCCGGCGATGAAGCCCCGCCCGATCGTCCAGATTCAGGCCGGGATCGCGTTCGCGACGGCGATCATCGTGATCGCCTTCTCCGGAACGCCTGCGGCATGGGGCGTACTGTTCGCAAGCGGCATCGGGCTGATCCTCAGCGCCGGCCTGGCGATTCGCTATCGCCGCCTCGTCAGAGGCCGTTCGGTCAGTGCACACCGCGCGCAGCGTGACCGAATCATGCAGGCGTGCCTGCTCGTCGGGCTGGCCGGACCGGTGACCATCGCCGCCGCGGTGCTTGCGCTAGGTGCCGACTGGGGCGCTCCCTTGACCGGTGCTGCCGCGCACGTCGCGGTGATTGCCGCGAACGCCGTGTTCGCCGCGATGATGGTCTCCTCGTTTTTCGACTGGTACCTGATCCGTTCCTTTCGCGACGGGGTGCTCGGCCCGCCGGCCTGCCAAGCCGACTGCCACGACAGCGAGACCGCGCTCTACTACGCGCAGGCGTGGATAGCGCACCGGACGATGGCCGAGCTGATCGGCTGGGGCGGTTCGACGATCGTGCTCGTCGTCAGCCTCGTCGCGCTGCAGCGCTCCAAGCACGACCCGGCGTGGTCGGGCTTCTTCACCTACCTGGCTCCCGCGGGTGCGGTCTACCTCGGCATCGGCGGCTACCTCGCCAAGCGCCTGCGGCCAGTGCCGCAGTACTCCCAGCAGCCCAGCCCCGGGCTCGGCCGATGGGTCCACGGGACGATCATCGACGCGGCCGAAAACGAGCAGGACGTCGAGGGGTTCCTTGTTGACGTCGCGCTCGGCGTAGGGCTGCAGATCCTCCCGGAGCCTCAAGGCAAAGCGGTGAAGGTCCCGCTCGCGCAGGCCTCGAAGCTCCAGACCGCGACGCGTGTGCTGTGCTCAGAGCGATGCGAACACTGGATCCCCCAGTGTGAGCGTGGCAAGGCCGAGGAGGAGCCCGCGACCCGCACCGAGGAGCAGGACCCTGAGCCTCATGAGCGCTGATCGCCGAGGGTGCGCTCGTGCCGGTCCTACGCTCCGTAGATGGCCAACGACCTCGTTGCACGCACCGCGCGCCGGCCTCGCGTGCGCGCCGTTGGCCTATGCGTCGCCGTGTTAGCAGCCGGGCTGCTGGTCGGCCCCACGGCAGCTCACGCGGCCACCAGCTACGTAGACGGCATCTCCGATCAGAGCCTTCCCGTCTGGGACGGATCGTTCTCCGACAGCTCCTTCGCGAGGTTCTTCCGCGCGACGTGGGTCGGCCAGATAACGCTCGCGCGCTACGCGCTGCAGTGGGATGCGATGGCCGAAGCGAGCGATGGCCCGAACGCGGACGGCGACTACCGCGAAAGGTTCGAAGCCTGGCTGAGCGACGTCCGCAGCCTCGGTCTGGCGCCGGTCGTCGCGTTGACCAGCTACACCAGCTCCTATCCAGACACGGCCGGCGAATACGAACGGGCGCTTGAAGCGTTGCTCGATCAGGCCGCCGCCGGCAGCGCCCCGATCGGCTACGTCGAGTCGTGGAACGAGCCGAACGACCAGGGCCGCGAGACCGCCGTCAAAGCCGGTGAGATCGCGAACTGGGCTAACTCGATCTGCGAGCGTCGCGGTTGCCAGGTGATCGCGGGTGACTTCGAAGACAACCCGTCTGTCGTCAGCTATGAGCAGGCGTACATCGATGCGCTCAGTTTCGCTCCCAGCATCTGGGGCATCCATCCGTATCGCTCGGTGAAAGCGCACAGCGACGCGGCGGTGCTGCGCTTCGAGCAGGCGCTTCCAGGTCAGGGTGCCGGCGCCCAGATCTGGTTTACCGAGGTCGGCGCCTACTACTGCTCACACGGCCGCGTACGCGGCGAAGCGCAGCAGGCAGGCGACGCGTCGTACCTAGTCAACGGCCTGATTCCCGCGATCGCGCCCGCGCACGTCTTCTACTACGGCTTCATGGCCGGCGATAGCGCCGAAGTCCCCTGCACCGCAGGCGGCGACGATGACACCGAGCTTTATCGAGCGTCCGGACAGCCGCGCAGCGCCGCCGGCGTGCTGCTCAGCGCGAGCGCCCACCCATCGTTCGTCTTCGCCTCGAAGCTGAGCGAACAGCTCACGGCGTTGACCGAATAGCTCCCCGCGTTCGCATCTCCGCAACGGCAGGCTACGGCTACAGCTGCAGATGCGGGTACTCCGCCGCGATCAGCTCCCGATAGCGCTCGTGGATCGGTTTCGTGATCGGGATCAGCTCGAGCGCCGCGCGGAGGTCGCCGCCGGTCTTGATGCGCCGCCTGGCGAGCGCGTAGGCGAAGTTTTCACGGCCCTGGAAGTAGCGGTTGGCGGTCTCGGTGGACATCGTCAGGCGCACCCGCGGCGACCAGTCCACGTCCTCGCTCCACAGCCAGACGAGGTTCGCCGGCTCATCCTGCCGGCTGCCTCTGACGTTCAGCACCAGCCCGACGTCCTCGAACTCGAATCGCCGCGGCACGTCGGCCGCGCGCAGCCGCGGACCGATCTCGGGGTCCTCGCTCATGATCTGAAAGACGCGATCGATCACCTCGCGGAACTCCTGCGGCGATGCGAACGGACTTGCCATCGTGCGTCTGTTTATACCCGCCCGCAGACGGTGTAGCAGCGAGCTGGTCTGCTGCAATAGCCCGCCGGCCTGCTCGGAGCAGTGAGCGGCTGGCTTAGAAGTGAAGTTGCTCGCGCGCGCTGTCCACGAGCGTGCCGCTGCGCTTTAGCTGCTCGAGCGCGGACTGCATCGCGTCCAGCTCGCAGTCGACCTTCGCGGGCCACGGCTTTGCCGGGTGGTCGTCGAGCGTCTTCAGGCCGTTGCCGGTGATGATCGCCACGACCGTGTCGTCGGGCGCGAAGCGCCCGGTGGCCGCCAGTTTCTCGAGCACCGCGATCGTCGTCCCGCCAGCCGGCTCGGTCAACAGGCCCTCGGTCGCCGCCAGCAGGTCGATCCCGGCGAAGATTTCAGGATCGCTTGCGAAGCCGCCGGTGCCGCCGCGTTTGAGCACCGCATCGATCACCAGGTAGCCGTCACCGGGGTTGCCGATCGCCAGCGAGTGCGCCGCCGTCTCGGGCGTGACCGCATGGATCTCCGCCTCCTCGGCGACGATCGCCGTGGCGATCGGGTTGCAGCCGCTCGGCTGGGCGATGTGGATGCGTGTGGGGTCCGTCTCCGACAGGCCCAGCAGCTGCAGCTCCACGAGGCCCTTGTGCAGGCGCGAGGACAGGGTGCCGCCGGCGGCGGCGGTGACGATGTGGTCCGGCGCCTGCCAGTCGAGCTGCTCGACGATCTCGAACGCAGCGGTCTTCGCGCCCTCGGCGTAGAACGGCCGCAGCGTGATGTTGGCGAAGTCCATGCCGGTGCGTTCGGCCAGTTCGCGGCAGCGCTTGTTGGCTTCGTCGTAGTTGCCCTCCACCTGGCATACCTTCGCCCCGAGCGCCATGCACACGCGTGCCTTCGTGTCCTCGAGCCGGTTGGGATAGAAGACGTACGCATCGACGCCCGCCTTCGCGGCTAGCGATGCGACGGCTGTGCCGACGTTGCCGGTGGATACGCAGCCCATCTCGGTACCGCCGCGCTCGAGCAGCCGCGCCACCGACATCGAGACGACGCGATCCTTGTAGGAGAGGCTCGGGCGGTTGCTCGAGTCGTCCTTCAGGTACAGGTTGCTGAGCCCCAGCTCGGCGCCCAGGCGGTCGGCGCGGATCAGCGGTGTGTAGCCGGAGTGCTGTCCGACACGCGCCTGCGCGGAGGCATCGACGATCGGCAAGAGCTCCTCGAAGTGCCAGATGTTGTGTGGGCGCTCGCTGCTGGGCACCTCGCTGAAGTGGCGCGCGGCCAGCTCGTAGTCGTAGACCACGTCGAGCCCCTTGCCGCAGTCCGGGCACGCGAAGACCGCGTCCTCGAGTGGGTAGCTGTGGTCACAGCGATGGCAGACCAGAGCCGTGGCGCACGAGCGCGTTCGCTGCCTGGATCCCGTCGCGGGGCTCGGTGCGGTCTGAAGGCTCATGCCGGTACCTCGAACGATACGCCGGGCCACGGCGTCTGTGCGGCGTGCTCGTCGTGGCCGAGCGCGAGCCACAGCTCCTCAGCCAGGTGCGGAGTGAGTGGTCCCAGCGTTTGCGCGAGCACACCAAGCGCCTCCAGCAGCGCGTCGAGGTTGACCTTGCTCAACTCTCCCTCGCGGGCCACCACGCGTTTGTCGAAGTCCTTGATGCGATCGAACAGACGCATCACGTTGCGCGCCGCGCTGTGCATTTCGAGGCTCTCCATGTCCTTCGTGATCCGTCCCACGCCGGCCTCGCACCACTGTGACAGTTTCAGGCGCAGGTGCTCGGTCGTGTCTCCGACCGTCTCGCCGTCCGCGCGGGCCTCGGCGGCCGCGTGGCGGGCGAGCGTCGTGCGCGAGTACTCCCACACCTGCGCCAGGAAGCGGCTGCAGCGCAGCACCGCCGAGTCGCTCCAGTTCAGCGACTTCTGCGGGCTGGCCGCGTACAGCACCGCCAGCCTCACGGTGTCGGCGCCGTAGCGCGCCACCAGCTCGTCTGGGTCGACCACGTTGCCGAGGTGCTTGCTCATCTTGCGCCCGTCGGCCGTGACCATCTCGTGGAACAGGCAGCCAGCGAACGGCTCCCCGTCCGCGAGGAACGCCAACGGCCCGATGTCGCGCAGCGCCTTGGTGACGATGCGCTGGTCGAACACGAAGTTGCCGCTGTCGGAGCCCGCGACCAGGCGCTCCGAGGGCAGCCAGCGACGCAGGTCGGCCAGCGCGAAGATCTCCTCCAGCGAGTCCTCGCGCGACTCCGCCGGCACGCACGCGGGAATCCACAGCCACAGCGCGTCGAAGTGGCAGTCGAGCGTGTCGGTCTCTCGTCGCGCGGGCCCGTCGCAGGACGGGCACGTCGTCTGTACGAACTCCTCCAGCTCCGCCAGCGGGTTGCCGGTGCCCGTCGGGCGCAGCTCCAGCGGCAGCAGCACCGGCAGCTGCTCGCTCGGCACTGGCACCGTGCCGCACCGCTCGCAGTACACGATCGGGATCGGCGTGCCCCACGAGCGCTGGCGCGAGATGACCCAGTCATAGGCCTTGTAACGGACCGCCGCGCGGGCGTCGGCGAGGACACCGCCGTCGGGTGAGGTGTCGTCGGGCGAGCCGCCGTCGAGCGCGTTGCCGCCTGGTGCAGCGTTGCCCGGAGTGGCGCCGCCATGCGCGGCATCGCTGTCGGCGAGCGCGGGGAACTCGATGCCGAGCCGCCGGGCGATCACCTCGTCGGTGCGGTCTTGCGTGGGCACGCCGAGCACGACGGTCGGCCCGAAGCGCGAGTCGACCAGCGGCGAGACGAGCACCGGCAGCGCGCTGCCGTCGGGGGCTTGCACGACGCGCCCGGTGTCGATCACGGGGATCGTCTCGGCCTCGCGCGAGCCGCGCTCCCAGCCGCCCGAGCGCAGCTGCTCGAGCTGGTCGTGCACGGCCGGCTCGGAGGCCCACTCGTCGGCGTCTGGATGGCGCGCGGACATCAACACGAAGCGCGCCTGCGCGAGCGCGTCAGCGTGGGGGGTGAAGACGGTCAGCCGCGCGCCGTCGGGGCTTTGCAGCTCGAGCTCGACGCCGTCGACGCGCCCGAGCACGATCTCCTGCGAGGCCAGCGCGACGTCGTCCCATTTGCCGTTCGCGGCCAGCTCGGACAGGCGCGTGTCGTTCTCCGGTACGTACGCGCTGATGCGCAGGTACCACTGCGGTAGCTGGATCAGCCGCACGGGGCCGTGGCAGCGCCAGCAGGTGCCGCCGGCCTCGACCTGGATCGAGGCGAGCGTCGTCTGGCAGTTGTCGCACCAGTCGACGTTGCCGGTGCCGTGGTAGATCAGGCCGGCCTCGAGCAACTGCAGGAACAGCCACTGCGACCAGCGGTACATGATCGTGTCGGAGCTGAGGAACGAGCGCTCCCAGTCGAACGAGAAGCCGAGCCGCTGCAGCTGGCCGGTCATGTGCGCGGCGCAGCGCGCGACCCAGTCGCTCGGCGGCTCGCCGCCGGCGATCGCGCCCAGCTCGGCCGGCAGGCCGAACGCGTCGAACCCGAACGCGAACAGCACGGCGTCGCCGCGCGCGCGGCGAAAGCGCGCGTAGGCGTCTCCGATCGAGTAGCTACGAACGTGCCCGATGTGGACGTTGCCGGACGTGAACGGCGCCGACGGCTTGATGTAAACATGCGTGTGCTCATCCGTGAGCGGCGGCGTCCTGAACGCGTCGCGTGCGCGCCAGGCCGCCTGGCGGGCCGCCTCGATCGCGGCCGGGTCGTAGCGGCTCTGAATCGCGTCAGACATCGTCGTTCGAGCATATCCAAGGGCCTAAGCGCAGGTGTGACGATTGCTATGCTCAGCCTCACTTGACGCGCGTCGCCCACAAGCCCCTGATGGCGCCCCACCGGAGCAGCTCCGGCGCCGCCGGGCACGGGCTGCCGTGGCGCGTGACAGGCATTGGGATGTCCGCCACGAATGCGAGGATGCAGCGATGGAGATAGAGATCGGACGCGGCAAGAAGGGACGCCGCGCGTACGGCTTCGACGACATCGCGATCGTGCCGTCGCGGCGCACGCGTGACCCCGACGACATCGACATCTCGTGGAAGCTCGGTCCCTATCAGTTCGAGCTGCCGATGCTCGCCTCGGCGATGGACGGCGTCGTCTCGCCTGAGAGCGCTGGCATCATCGGGCGCCTCGGCGGCCTCGCGGTGCTCAACCTCGAGGGCATCTTCACCCGCTACGAGGATGCCGACGAGCAGCTCGAGGAAATCGCACTGCTGCCGAAGGAGCTGGCCACGCGCAAGATGCAGGAGATCTACAGCGAGCCCGTCAAGCCCGAGCTGATCGCGCAGCGGATCCGCGAGATCAAGGAGCAGAAGGTCGTCGTCGCTGCCTCGCTGACGCCGCAGCGCGTGCTCGACTACCACGAGATCGCGATGGAGGCGGGCCTCGACGTGCTCGTGATCCAGGGGACGGTCGTCTCCGGCGAACACGTCTCGACGGTCTCCGAGCCGCTGAACCTGAAGGAGTTCATCCCGAGCCTCGACGTCCCGGTCGTGGTCGGCGGCTGCGCCTCCTACCACACGGGCTTGCACCTGATGCGCACCGGCGCTGCCGGCGTGCTCGTCGGCGTCGGCCCCGGCGCCGCGTGCACCACGCGCGGGGTGCTCGGCATCGGTGTGCCGCAGGCGACGGCGATCGCCGACGTCGCGCACGCGCGCTCGACGCACATGCTCGAGACCGGCGAGTACTGCCAGGTGATCGCCGACGGTGGCATGCGCAACGGCGGCGATGTGTCCAAGGCGATCGCGCTCGGCGCCGACGCCGTGATGATCGGCTCGCCGCTGGCGCGCGCATACGAGGCGCCCGGGCGCGGCTTCCACTGGGGCATGGCTACGTTCCACCCGAGCCTGCCGCGCGGGGCGCGCGTGGCGACCGCGCAGAACGGCACGCTCGAGGAGATCCTCATCGGCCCCGCGCGCGAGAACGACGGCACGTTCAACCTGTTCGGCGGCCTGCGCACGTCGATGGCGACCTGCGGCCACAAGGACCTCGCGGAGTTCAACCGCGCCGAGGTGGTCGTGGCGCCGTCCCTGCAGACCGAGGGCAAGGCGCTGCAACGCGACCAGGGCGTCGGCATGGGCGCGACCAACGGGAAGACAGCCGCCCTCGTAAATGACTGACGTCAGAGGCGTCCCCGGCTCCGTTTGGCGGCGTCCTCACTCGCTCGCGTGCGTGGCACGCCACGCTCACTGCGTCCTTGCCAGCCTCGCCGGGAACGCCTCTCACGATGGCCGCTGAAGCTGCGATCGAGCCGGAGGTTGCGCAGCAGACAGATACGCCCTCGGCTATCGATGAGATCGTGGTGCTCGACTACGGCGGGCAGTACTCGCAGCTGATCGCGCGCAGGGTGCGCGACTGCGGCGTCTTCAGCGAGCTGCTGCCGCACCACGTGCCGCTCGAGCAGGTCGCCGCGCGCAAGCCGCGCGGGATCATCCTCTCGGGCGGGCCCGCGTCGGTGTACGCGCCGGGCGCGCCGCCGCTGGACCTCGGCTTGCTCGAGCTGGGCGTGCCGGTGATGGGCATTTGCTACGGGATGCAGCTGCTCGTGCACACGCTCGGCGGGCGCGTGGAGCAGGCGGAGGTCGGCGAGTTCGGCCGCTCGGACCTGCACGTGTCTGAGGCCGGCGTGCTGTTGGCGGGGATGCCGCGCGAGCAGACGTGCTGGATGTCCCACCGCGACACCGTGTTCGAGCCGCCGCCGGGCTTCACCGCGCTTGCATCATCGAGCAGCTCGCCGGTCGCCGCGGTCGAGAGCACCGAGCGCGGCATCTACGGCATCCAGTTCCACCCCGAGGTCGTGCACACGCCATACGGCGAGCAGATCCTCACGCGCTTCTTGACCGACATCTGCGGCTGCGAGCTGACCTGGACGGCGGCGTCGATCGCCGAGGAACAGATCAGGCGCATCCGCGAGCAGGTGGGGGACGGCAGCGTCATCTGCGGCCTGTCCGGCGGCGTCGACTCCTCGGTCGCGGCGCTGCTCGTGCACCGGGCGGTCGGCGAGCAGCTCACGTGCGTGTTCGTCGACCACGGCCTGATGCGCAAGGACGAGGGCGAACAGGTGATCCGCACGTTCCGCGACACGTTCAAGGTGCCGCTGGTGGCCGTCGACGCCGAGACGCGCTTTCTGGACAGGCTCAAAGGCGTGACCGATCCGGAGGCCAAGCGCAAGGCGATCGGCGCCGAGTTCATCCGCGTGTTCGAGGAGGAGGCGTCCAAGCTCGCCGACGTCGCCGGCGGTCCGGACGCGCGTTTCCTCGTGCAGGGAACCCTGTACTCCGACGTGATCGAGTCTGGCGGTGGCACCGGCGCGGCGACGATCAAGTCCCACCACAACGTCGGCGGGCTGCCCGACGACCTGCAGTTCGAGCTGGTCGAGCCGCTGCGCGCGCTGTTCAAGGACGAGGTCCGCGCGGTCGGAGCTGAGCTCGGGCTGCCTGAGCGCTTGGTCTGGCGCCAGCCGTTCCCCGGCCCGGGTCTCGCGATTCGCATCGTCGGCGGCGAAGCCACCAAGGAGCGCCTCGACGTGCTGCGCGAGGCGGACCACATCCTGCAGGAGGAGATCCGCAAGGCTGGCCTCTACCGCGAGCTGTGGCAGTCCTTCTGCGTGCTGCCCGACGTGCGCACCGTCGGCGTGCAAGGCGACGAGCGCACGTACGGCTACGTGGTCGTGATCCGCGCGGTCACCAGCGACGACGCGATGACCGCCGACTGGGCGCGCCTTCCGTACGACCTGCTCGAGACGATCGCCTCGCGCATGATCAACGAACTGCGCGAGGTCAACCGCGTGGTGCTCGACATCACCAGCAAGCCGCCAGGCACCATCGAGTGGGAGTAACCCGCCAGGCAGGCGCCCGCTCGCCCCTGGCTGCGTCCTCGATCGCTCGTGTGCGGAGCACACTTCGCTCACTGCGTCCTGGCCAGGAACGACCATTCGCCCGCCTGGTGCGCGCTAATAAATTGCTTCAGGCCTACGACGCGACTTGAGTTGGGGCGTTAGCTATGATGTCCGCTCCGCCGCGCGGTCACGCGTGGCCTTTTTCACGCCATGGCACCCTCCGCAAAGACCTACGTAGCGAAGCCGACCGATCGCGAGCGCAATTGGCTGGTCGTCGACGCCAACGGCAAGACGCTGGGACGCCTGGCGACGCAGGTCGCTGACCTGCTGCGCGGCAAGCGCAAGCCCGAGTACACGCCGCACATCGACACCGGCGACTTCGTCGTGGTGGTCAACGCGGAGAAGATCCACGTGACGGGCAACAAGCGCAAGGACAAGCGCTACTACCGCCACTCGGGCTACCCGGGCGGGCTGCGCTCACGCTCGTTCGAGGAAATGCTCGCACGGCGCCCCGAGGAGATCATCAGGCTCGCAGTGAAGGGCATGATGCCGCGCAACCGTCTCGCCCGTAAGCAGATCACGAAGCTCAAGATCTACGCCGGCCCCGAGCACCCGCACGTCGCACAGAAACCGCAACCCCTGGAGATCGAGGCTTGATGGCAGACGAGGAGCAGGAGGTCCCGCAGGCGGCAGCCGGGCAGGACGCGCCGGCAGCGCCCGAGGACACAGCGGTCGAGGCGTCGCAGGAGGCCGTAGCCGAGCAGGCGCCGCAGGGCGTCCCGGCAGTGCCCGAGGATGCACCCGCCGAGGCGCCCCAGGCAGCCGCTGAGGACACGCCTGCCGCAGCTGTCGCGGACACGCCTGCCGAGGCGCCCCAGGCAGCAAGCGAGGACGCGCCCGTCGCCGCGACCGAGGAGCAGGTTGAGGAGGACGAGGATGACGAGCCGGCGCCACGCGAGAAGCCGGCGGTTCCGGGCGCGCATCTGGAAGTTGACATCGTGCCCGAGGGCGTCGACCCGCTGAGCCGTGGCGAGAGCTACGAGGACTCCTACGCGATCGATCCGTACGCGATCGACGACGAGGCCGAGGAGAAGGACGAGGACGAGGACGCGGATGAGGCGCTCGCCGAGCCGATCTCCACAGCCGCGATCGACCTGGCCTCCGGAGCGCGCTACCGCGCTACCGGCAAGCGTAAGTCAGCGATCGCGCGCGTGACGCTGCGTCCGGGGACTGGCAGCTACGTCGTCAACGGACGCACGCTGGAGACGCACTTCCCGCGGCTGACGCTACAGCGCAACATCCGTCAGCCGCTCGAGACGGTCGGCTATCAGGACCGCATGGACGTGGTCGCGCGGCTGCACGGTGGCGGCATCTCCGCGCAGGCGGGGGCGCTTCGTCACGGCGTCTCGCGTGCGCTGCTAGAGGCTGACCCGAACCTGCGCGGCGAGCTGAAGCGCAGGGGCTTCCTGACCCGTGACTCGCGGGCCAAGGAGCGCAAGAAGGCCGGCCTCAAGAAGGCGCGCAAGCGTCCGCAGTTCTCCAAGCGCTAGCGCCGGAGAACCGCTTGACCCAGCCACCGGCATGACCCGCAAGCTGTTCGGGACCGACGGCGTGCGCGGCGTCGCCGGCGAGTTCCTGACCGCCGAGCTGGCGCTCGCGCTCGGGCAGGCAGCGACCCGCAACACGGGGGTCGCGCGACCGCAGGTGCTGATCGTGCGCGACACGCGCGAGTCCGGCGAGATGCTGCAGGCTGCGCTTGCAGCCGGCGTCAGCGCCGCGGGCGGCGACGCGCTGCTCGGCGGTGTGCTGCCGACGCCGGCGGCGCCGCTCTTGATCGGGCGCTACGGCTTCGACCTGGCGGTCGTGCTGTCTGCCTCGCACAATCCCTACCACGACAACGGCATCAAGTTCTTCGCGGGCGACGGCTACAAGCTCTCCGACGAGGTCGAGCTGGCGATCGAGCGCGAGCTGGAGCGGCCGGCGTCGCCTGCGGCCGACGGCGCGCACCCGACGATCGGGCGCATTCGCGAGCTGCGCGGCGCCCCGGAGGACTACCTGCGCGAGCTGCACGTGCGCTTCGGCGGGCTCGACCTGGCCGGCGTCGACGTGCTGCTCGACTGCGCCAACGGCGCCACCTACCAGGTCGCGCCGGAGATCTTCAGGCGCCTGGGCGCGCGCGTGTCGGTGCTCGCCGACGCGCCCGACGGGCGCAACATCAACGCCGGCTGCGGCTCCACCCACGTGGACGCGCTTGCGCGGGCGGTGCTCGAGGGCGGGCACGCGCTCGGCTTTGCGTTCGACGGCGACGGCGACCGCGTGCTCGCGGTCGATGGCCGTGGCGCCGTCGTGGACGGCGATGAGCTGATGGCGCTTGCGACGCTGCACCTGCAGGCAAGCGGACGCCTGAGCGGCAACGGCGTCGCGGTGACGGTCATGACCAACTACGGCTTCCACGCGGCGATGGAGCGCGCCGGCGTTGCCGTCGGCACGACCAACGTCGGCGATCGCTACGTGCTCGAGGAGCTGCGCGCGCGCGGCTGGACGCTCGGTGGCGAGCAGTCCGGACACATCATCGACATGAGCTTCAACCGCACCGGCGACGGCGTCGCCAGCGCGCTGCTGACGCTCGAGGCGCTCGCCGGGCGCGATCTCAGCGAGCGCGACGCGATGTCGAAGCTGCCTCAGCGGCTGGTCAACGTGCGCGTGCGCGACCGTGGCGCGCTGGCGCACGCGCGGGAGGTCGACGCGGCGGTGCAGAGCGCCGCGCAGGAGCTGGCCGGGCGCGGCCGCGTGCTCGTGCGCCCGAGCGGCACCGAGCCACTCGTGCGGGTGATGGTCGAGGCGCCCACCGAGCAGGAGGCCGAGGACGTGTGCGGACGCCTGGTCGCGCTGGTGCAGCGCGAGCTGGGCTAGCGGCGACTCGGTAGGCAACGACTCGGCTGGCGGCGAGATCGTCTGGCGAGACTGGCCAGCAGTGAGATTGGCCGGCGCCGAGCGCCACGGCTGGGGACCATCTAGCATCGCTGTTCGTGTATCCGCTGGCGCCCTGGCTGGTCCCGCTGCCCGACGCCGAGACGATGCGCGCGATCGACCGCTGGGCGATCGAGGAGCGGGGTGTGGCGGGCGTCGAGCTGATGGAGCGTGCCGGTGCAGGCGTCGCGCGCGCGCTC
The DNA here is from genome assembly GCA_963716535.1 of uncultured Solirubrobacteraceae bacterium. Lineage (GTDB taxonomy): Bacteria > Actinomycetota > Thermoleophilia > Solirubrobacterales > Solirubrobacteraceae > Palsa-744. The sequence continues at coordinate 437,853 of OY970317.1, forward strand.
GAGCGGCTCGCGCCGGACGGGCCCGTGACGGTGGTATGCGGCAAGGGCAACAACGGCGGCGACGGGCTCGTGGCGGCGCGCCTGCTGCGCGAGGCCGGACGGCCCGTGACGGTCGTGTGCGTGGCATCGCCGCAGGAGTTCACGGGCGACGCGCGCGCGAACCTCGAGCGCTTGCCGGGCGGGCAGCCCGTGCGGCTGGACGGCGCGAGCTGGCTGGATGCCGGTGCGCTCGCGGGCGAGACCGAGCGCGGGCGCGCCGGAGGCGAGGCTTCGCGTGAGCCCTCCGCGGGCGAAACCTCGCGCGAGGCCTCCGCGGACCTGTTCGGCTCGAACGCTGCCGTCATCGACGCCGTCCTCGGCACCGGCTTTCACGGACAGCCACACGGCCCCGCGCTCGCCGCGCTCGAGGCGATCAACACGGCTGGCGCGGCCGGCGCGGCGGTGCTCAGCGTGGATGTGCCCAGCGGCGTCGACGCGTCAAGCGGGACGGTTGCGGGCACGGCTGTGCGCGCGACCGCGACCGTCACTTTCCACGCGGCCAAGCCCGGGCTGTGGATCGCCCCCGGCAAGGGCTGCGCGGGCAGAGTGGAGACGATCGACATCGGCGTTCCGCGCGGCGCCCCTGGTGAGGCGTCGGTCGGGCTGCTCGCGGCGAGTGTGCTCGAGCAGCTACCGCGCAGGCGGGCGTCCTCGACCAAGTTCAGCTCCGGTCACGTGCTCGTGGTGGGCGGCTCGCGCGGGCTGACCGGCGCTCCGCGCATGGCCGCCGAAGCGAGCATGCGCGCGGGCGCCGGCTACGTGACCGCATGCGTGCCGGTTTCGATGCAGGGCATTTTGGCCGGTGCTGGAACTCCGGAGCTGATGACCAGGGGACTGCCAGACGCGGACGGCTCGCTGACGGCGGAGGGTGTCAACGAGGTGCTCGAGGCGAGCGCCCGCGGCGGCGCGCTCGCGCTCGGGCCGGGCCTCGGCCGCCATGACGGCGCGGCCGCGTTCGCACGCGCGCTCGCGCGCGACGCCGATGTTGCGATGGTGCTCGACGCCGATGGTCTGGGCGCGCACGCCGGAGCGCTCGGTGAGCTCGCGGCCAGGAGCGCGCCGACGGTGCTCACCCCGCACGCGGGCGAGCTGGGGCGGCTGCTCGAGTGCGACAGCGCGGAGATCGAGCGCGAGCGCCTGCGCTACGTGCGCGCCGCCGCCGCGCAGGCTGACGCGGTCGTCGTGCTGAAGGGCGACGACACGCTGATCGCGACGGCCGACGGCCGCGTGGCGGTCAGCTCCGGCGACAGCCCCGCGCTCGCCACCGCGGGCACCGGCGACGTGCTCACCGGCGTGATCGCGGCGCTGCTCGCACAGGGTCTCGACGCCTTCACCGCCGCCGCTGCAGGAGTGCGGCTGCACGCCGACGCCGGGCGCGAGGCCGCACGGCGGCTCGGCGCGGCCGAGGGCGTGATCGCCTCCGACGTGATCGCCGCGCTGCCGCACGCGCGCGGTCGAGCCTGCCGCGCGCGCGAGCGCGTCTCTCAGACAGGGCGGCTGCGCACCGGCGGCGGGCGCCGACGCGGGGTGTCGGGCGATGCCTGAGCCGCTGCCACGGCCGGGGGCGCTGGAGGAGGCCGGCGTGCGCCGCGCGCAGGCGAGCGTCAACGTCGCCGCGATCGAACGCAACTGTGCGCGCCTGCGCACGCAGCTGCGCCACGGCGCGGCCCTGTGCGCGGTCGTCAAGGCCGACGGCTATGGCCACGGCGCCGCTTGCAGCGCGCGCGCGGCGCTCGCGGGCGGCGCGAGCTGGCTGGCGGTGGCGGACGCGCGTGAGGCGCTCGAACTGCGCGAGGCCGGCCTGCGCGACATGCGTGTGCTCGTGATGGGAGCCCTGTCCGAGCCCGAGCTGGAAGAAGCGCTCGCGGCTGACGCCGACGTGGTCGTCTGGAACGAGAGCTACCTGCAGGCGATCGCCGCCGCCGGCGGCGGTCGCGTGCACGTCAAGTTCGACTCCGGCATGGGGCGCCTCGGCACGCGCGACCCGGTCGAGGCTTCGCAGGTGGCGGCCGCCGCGCGGTCGACCTCCGGCGTGCGCCTGGCGGGCGTGATGACGCACTTCGCGACCGCGGACGAGCTGCAGGACGACGGCTTCTTCCAAAGCCAGCTCGCCGCGTTCACGCGCTGGGCGCGCACGATCAAGGACGAGCAGCCGGAGATCGTCGTGCACGCGGCCAACAGCGCCGCGACGATGCGCGACGCCGAGGCGCAGTTCGACATGGTGCGCTGCGGGATCGCGATCTACGGCATGGACCCGTTTGGCAAGGATCCGGCTGCAAGGGCGCTCGAGCCGGCGCTCGAGCTGAGCTCATATGTGGCTGAGGCGAAGCTGTGCCGGGCGGGGGAGAGCGCCGGCTACGGCCGCCAGTTCGTCGCCGACGGCGACACCTACATCGGCGTGCTGCCGATCGGCTACGGCGACGGCTGGCGGCGCGGCCTGTCGAACAACGCCGACGTGCTGATCGGCGGCCATCGCCACCCGCTCGTCGGCACCGTCAGCATGGACAGCATCACCGTCGACCTGGGCCTCGAGGTCGGGCCCGAGCAGCTGCGCGGCGAGCGCGCCGTTCTGATCGGCATCCAGGGCAGCGAGCGGATCACCGCCGAGGAGGTCGCACGGCGCCTGGAGACGATCAACTACGAGATCACGTGCGCGCTGACGCCGCGCGTGCCGCGGGTCTACCACCGCGACGGCGCCGTGCTCAAGGACGTCGCACGACCCGCGCGGACGCGAACGGCGGATACCGACTCGAGATGAGCGCCGGCCTGCACGTCGCGCGACCGGCGCGGACGCGAACGGCGGACGCCGACTCGACATGAGCGCGGGCCTGGACGTGGCCCGCACGGCGCTGGCGGGCACACGTGCGTGGCTGGTGGGTGGCGCGGTGCGCGACCGGCTGCTGGGGCGCCAGACGCTCGACGTGGACCTCGTCGTGGACGGCGATCCCGCGCAGGCCGCACGCGCGATCGCCAGCGTGGCGCGCCGCGCCGCCTGCTTCCCCTTGTCCGAGGACTTCGGCTCGTGGCGGGTGGTCGCGCACGAGCACGCCTGGCAGGTCGACGTCGAGCCGCTGCGTGGCGGCACGATCGAGGCGGACCTGGCGCTGCGCGACTTCACCGTCAACGCAATCGCCGAGCCGCTCGCCGGCGGCGAGGAGATCGACCCGCTCGGCGGTCGCGCCGACCTACGCGCCAGACGCCTGCGCATGTGTGCGCCGCGCGCGTTCGCCGACGACCCGCTGCGGGTGCTGCGCCTGGTGCGCCTGGCCGTCGAGCTCGAGCTGGAGGCCGACACCGAGACCAAGCGCAGCGCCGGCGCCCACGCCGACGCCCTGGCCGCGGTGTCCGCCGAGCGCGTGTTCGTCGAGCTGAGGCGCATCGTCGCCGCGCGCCATGCGCGCAAAGGTTTGGAGCTGATGGGCGCGCTCGGTGCAAGCGCGGTGGTGCTGCCCGAGCTGGAGGCGCTGCGCGGCGTCGAGCAGAGTCGCTTTCACCATCTCGACGTCTACGGGCACACGCTCGAGGTGCTCGATCGTGCGGTCGAGCTGACGACGCCGGCGGGCGGCTCGTCGGCGCCGTCTGCGCGCCGTAGCGACGATGCGAATGACGGCGAGCTTCGAGCCGCCATCGGCGCGCATCGAGTCGAGGTCGACGCGCTGCTCGCGGAGCCGCTCGCCGATGAGCTGACGCGCGGCGAGGCGCTGCGCTGGGGTGCACTGCTGCACGATGCCGCCAAGCCGCTGACACGCGGCGTGCGCGCCGAGGACGGGCGTGTGACGTTCATCGGCCACGACGCGCGCGGCGCTGAGCTCGCGCGCGAGGTGCTCGGCCGTTTGCGCGCGAGCGAGCGTCTGCGCGCGCACGTGGCGGCGCTCGTCCGCAACCACCTGCGCCTGGGGTTCCTCGTGCACGAGCCCCAGCCGCTGGCCCGCAGGACGGTGTTCGCGTACCTGCGCGCGTGCGCGCCGGTCGAGGTCGACGTGACGCTGCTGTCGATCGCCGATCGGTTGGCGACACGCGGCGACGGCGCGCAGCGGGCCGTGCAGGCACACCTGGCGCTCGCCCGCGAGATGCTCGGCGACGCGCTGCGCTGGCGCGCCGACGGTCCGCCGCGGCCGCTGCTGCGCGGGGACGAGCTGGCGCGCGAGCTCGGCATCGCCACCGGCCCACGCGTGGGGGAGCTGCTCGAAGAGCTTGCGGCCGCGCGCTACGCCGGCGAGATCGACAGCCGCGAGCGCGCGCTCGAGTACGCGCGTCGCTTGCCGTAGGATCTGCGCGCGATGGCCGATCCGGACTGCATCTTCTGCAAGATCGTCGCCGGCGAGCTGCCTGCCCTGGTCGTCGCCGAAGACGAGCGCACGATCGCGTTCATGGACATCGCGCCCGCCACGCGCGGGCACGCGCTCGTGATCCCGCGCGCGCACAGCGTCGACCTGCTGAGCATCGCACCCGAGGACCTGAGCGCGGTGGCGCTCGCCGCGCAGCGCCTCGCGCAGAGCGCCAAGCAGCGGCTCGGCGCCGACGGCGTCAACCTGCTGAACTCCTGCGGGCGCGCCGCCTGGCAGACCGTGTTTCACTTCCACGTACACGTGATCCCGCGCTACGACGGCGATCCGTTGCGGCTGCCGTGGATCCCGGCGGAGGGCGAGCGCGCGCAGATCGAGGTCGCCGCGCAGGAACTGTCGGGGAAGTAGCGAAATAGTCAAACCGCGACAAACAGCGGGCTTGCGTGTTGAATGGCAAAGATGAGACGAACATCCACGATCGTGCTTGCGAGCGTTGCGGCGCTCGCGCTGATCCTGCCCGCGGTGGCGCCCGCGACGCTCACCGAAGTCGGCGTGATCGGTGCCACGACCCCCGTCACAGCGCCGAGCTGCCCCGGTACCCCGGCGACCGCGACGACGCCCGCGACGCAGTGCCTGGCGGTCAGCCGCACGACCGGCTTCCAGGTCAAGGTCGGCAGCGAACGCAACCTGCTGAGCGCACCGCGCGCGGGGACGGTCGTCGCCTGGACGATCAGCCTCGGCAACCCGACCGCCACGCAGATCAAGTTCTTCAACGAAAACGAGGGCGGCCCGTCCGAAGCGGGGATCGCGATCCTCGCCCCGCAGGCCAAGCCCAACCTCACGTACAAGCTCGTCGCGCAGAGCCCGTACGTGAAACTGCAGCCGTACTTCGGCAAGACCGCGCAGTTCCCGCTCGAAACGACGCTGCCGATCAAGAAGGGCTACGTCGTGGCGCTGACCGTGCCCTCATGGGCGCCCGCGCTCGCGCTCGGCTTCGGCAACGACACCTCGTGGCGCGCCAGCCGTCCCAAAGCCGGCTGCAAGACCACCGGCTCCCAGACGACCCAGACCAGCGTCGGCTCAGCCGTCCAGTACTACTGCCTGTACCAAACCGCGCGCCTCACCTACAGCGCGACGCTGATCTCAACGCCCTAGCCGACTAGGGAGCTGAGGCGCCGCCCGTCGGGCTCGCCGCCGCCGCCGGTTCTTCGGTTTTGGCGGCTGGTTTTTCGCTTTCGGGCGAGGCGCCGCCGGAGGGGGTGGCTGTGCCCGAGTCGCTGGAGCCGGCGGCGGATTCGCTGGTTTCGCTCGCGGGCGTTTCACCGCTCGAGGGAGACGTTTCGCTGCTCTTGCTCTTGCTTGTCGTGGTGGCCGTCGTCGCGGTCGAGGTCGTCTGTGCGGCGGCCGCTTCGGCGGTCGTGTTCGTCGGTGGCGTCAGTTCCGGAGTGGGGCTCTTCGGCACGGCGTCGGAGACGCTGCTGCCGCCGCACCCGCTGATGGCCACCCCGCACAGCAACGCCGCGCACGCGGCGAGCGCCAAGCGAGCGCTCACAGCGGCCCCATGCGCCTGCCGCACGTGGGGCAGTCGTTGAGATCCTTCTGGGAGTGCTGGGCGCACCACGGGCAGAAGCGCAGGTTCTCCACCGCCCACGGCAGCCGCGACTGCGACGGCGCGAGCGGCAGCACCTTGCCGATGACCTCCAGCGGTTCGTCGGTCTCGCGGTCGAGGTAGATCTGGTTGGGCTCGGCCTCGACCAGCACTTCTCGTCCGGTGGCGGGGTTGCGCAGTCGATAACGCTGTTGTGTGCTCACGCGCGCAACTCTACCTGAGCGGGTCGGCGGCCGATTCTTGCCGCGAGCGCTGGGCGCGCGCGCCGCACGCGTGGCTTGCTTGGCGTCCCGCGCAGAAGATCTTGCTGGGCGGCCGCCGCTTCGGTTAGTGTGTCGCCGTGCGCTTCTTGGAGGAGAGCCACCGTGCCGCTCGTGCCCGCAGAAATCTGCGTGAGTTTGCCTTGCGCGCGGGCGCCGTCGGTCTGCTCGGCGCGGTCGCGCTGAGCGTCTGTGGCTGCTCGGTCAAGGGCGACGACAACGCCAACCTGATCCTCGGCAAGCAGGCATTTGTCGCCAAGTGCGGCGTCTGCCACACGATGGCGCGCGCCGAAACCAAGGGCGTCGTGGGGCCGAACCTCGACGAAGTGTTCCGCTCGAGTGTCGCCGAAGGCCTGCAGCGCAACGCCGTGCGCACGGTCGTCGAAGGCCAGGTGCAGAACCCGAACATCGCGGGCGTGATGCCAGCGAATCTTGCCAAGGGCGCCACGCTCGGCGACATCGCCGCATACGTCGCCCAGGTGGTCGATGAGCCGGGCAAAGACACGGGCCTGCTGGCGAGCGCCGTCGAAGCGCCGGGCGGGGGCAAGCCGGCGGTCGAGACGGCCGGCAAGCTCGAGATCGACGCCAGCCCCAGCGGCCAGCTCGCGTACACCGCCAGCAAGGCCGAAGCCACGCCCGGCGCGGTCACGATCACGATGGGCAACATGTCCGGCGTGATGCACAACATCGCCATCGAAGCCGGCGAAAACGGCGCCAACGCCAAGGGCGCCGCGATCGGCGCGAGCAAGTTCATCAGCAAGGGCAGCACCTCGCTGACCGTCAACCTGAAACCCGGCAAGTACACGTTCTTCTGCGAGGCGCCCGGGCATCGCGCGGCCGGCATGTACGGCACGCTGACGGTCAAGTAGCTCGGCGCTGCGCCCGGCGGCCGCTGTGTTCGGCACGCCTACCGTCCTGTAGTTCGCCCGGCACATGTGCCGGGCGCCGGCGGGCGCATGCGCCCGCCCGCGGGGCCGCGCATGCGCGGCCCCCAGCAGGCCCGCATGCGGGCCTGCCCGCCACGCCGCATGCGGCGCGGCGCACAACTCCGCGCAATGGTCCGGTCTCAGGAAAGCGCGCGGGCGATCAGAAGATCGCGCGGGCAAGCTCGATCAGCGCGATGATCACCACAAACCCGCCGATCACGTACAGCAGCACGCGAAACGCGTCCTCCTCGGAGCGCAGCGGGTTCAGCATTGGGATGCCGCGGTCTGACGGTTGTGGACCAAGCGGACCAAGGACGCAGGGAGCGTGGCGTGCTTTGCACGCGAGCGACCGAGGACGCCGGTCGGCGCAGCGTCCACGGCCGTCAGAGGACGTAGACGGTGGTGAAGACGACTATCCACATGATGTCGACGAAGTGCCAGTAGATGCCGGGGATGTCGACGCCGCGGTGTGAGTCTGCGCTGTAGTGCCCGCGGAAGGCGCGCACGGTGACCGCCAGCAGGATCAGCAGGCCGATGAACACGTGGCAGCCGTGCAGGCCGGTGAGCGAGTAGAAGATCGTCTGCTGCGCGTGGTCCTGCGGGGCGAAGCCGATGTTCGCGTACTCGTTGATCTGGATGAACAGGAACGTGCAGCCGAGCAGGAACGTGCTGAGCATGCCGGCCTTCAGGCCGAAGCGGTTGCCGCGCTTGATCGACGTCTCCGCCCAGTGCAACGTGAACGACGAGGACACCAGGATCAGCGTGTTGACGAACGCCACCGGTACCGGCATGTGCGTTCCCGGCGCCGGCCACGGCTCGCCTTCGGCGATGCGGATGAAGAAGTACGCCGTGAAGAACGCGCCGAAGATCATCACCTCGGAGATGATGAAAAGCAGCATCCCCAGCAGCGGCGCTTCCACGCGCGAGCTTTTGTGCGCCGGCGGTGGGCCGTGGTGCTCGTGGGCGGCGTGCCCGGCGGCGTGGGGGATGCTGGCTGCCTCCATCGTGACCTCCGCTACGCGATCGGCTCTGCGACGGGGGCCGCGTGCGTGTCGACGACGACGTGCTCGACCGGCGCGCCGGTGTGGTGACGTACGCGCTCGAGCAGGTTCGCGCGCAGCCAGCCCGAGCGCGCGTTCGGCAGCGTCGAGATCACCACGTCATCGACGTGGAACAGCTCCAGCGCGTTGATCGTCGCCGTGTACGGGTCGGGGTCGCCGATCATGCCCGAGCTCAGCAGCCCGGCGGCGTGCAGGTGGTCGAGCATGCGCGCCAGGCGCGCGCGTGCCTCGCTCGGCGCGTTGCCGCTGCCATCGACCTGAGGAATCACTGCGATGAACAGGCGCGGCGTGCCATCCGCCGCCTTCTCCTTCAGGTGCTCCAGCAGATCTTCGCCGCTCGAGGTTTTGTTGGCGATCACCAGCGTCACCTTGAACGACAACCCCTCCTGATCGAGGTCGACGACGATGTGCTGCACCGGCAGGCCGCTCGCGTTTTCGATGCGCTCGATCAGGTCGCGGCGCATCCAGCCGGAGCGCTGCGCGGGGTGCGTGGAGACGATGATTTCGTCCGGCCGGTTCACCGCGATCGCGTCCATCGTCGCCGAGAACGCGTCCTCGTCGCCGACTTCGCCGCTGGCCTGAATGCCCTCGGTCGCAACGGCCGACAGCGCCAGATCGACGCGCACCTGCGCCGATTCGCGCACCGCCTCGTCGTAGATCACGAGGCCCGCCGACGGCTTGGTCTGCGGCACCACCAGGCGGAAGCGAACGTCGCCCGCGGCCGCGCGCTCGCGCACCGCCTCCAGCAGCTTCGCGCCGCCGAGCGTGCGGTTTGCGATCACCAGTACTTCCTTCATCGCCTGTGCCTCCTAACCATTAGCTGGGTGCCCGTGCCATGCCCGCGCCCGCTCCCACGGTCGCGGGTGTCGGCGTGAGGATTCCGTGGACCGCGCCGGGGACGCCGTACTCGTACGGGCCGCCCACGATCGTGGGCACGCGGTCGAAGTTGAAGATCGGCGGTGGCGAGGACACCTGCCACTCGAGCGTCATCCCGCGCCACGGGTTGCCCTCGGCGCGCGGGCCGTAGCGCCAGCTGTTGACCATGTTGTAGATGAACACCAGCGTGCTCAGCCCCAGCGCGAAGCTCGCGATCGAGATGAACAGGTTGATGTCCGCGAACTTCGCCGCGTACGTCGCCACGCGCCGCGGCATGCCCTGCAGGCCGGCGACGTGCATCGGCCCGAACGTCAGGTTCATGAAGATGAACGTCATCCAGAAGTGCCACTTGCCCAGGCGCTCGTCGTACATGCGCCCCGTCATCTTCGGGAACCAGTAGTACACGCCCGCGAAGATCGTCATCAGCGAGCCGCCGAACAGCACGTAGTGGATGTGCGCGACGATGAAGTACGTCGAGCTGACGTCGATGTCGAACGGGATCATCGCCAGCATCACGCCGCTGATGCCGCCGAGCGTGAACGTCGTCAAGAAGCCCAGCGCGAACAGCATCGGCGTATCCAGGCGCAGCACCCCGCGCCACAGCGTCGCCAGCCACGAGAAAACCTTGATGCCGGTCGGCACGGCGATGATCGCGGTCGTGATCGCCATCGGGATGCGGATCCACGCCGCCATCCCCGAGGTGAACATGTGGTGCGCCCACACGGTGAAGCCGAGCCCGACGATCGCCAGCAGCGAGAACGCCATCATGCGGTAGCCGAAGATCGGCTTGCGCGACTTCACCGCGATGATTTCGCTGATGATCCCGAAGCCCGGCAAGATCATGATGTACACCGCCGGATGCGAGTAGAACCAGAAGACGTGCTGGTACATCAGCACGTCGCCGCCCTTGGCCGCGTTGAAGAAGTTGAAGCCCAGCGCGCGGTCGAGCAGCACGAAGAACTGCGACGCGGCGATGAACGGCGTCGCGATCACGACCAGCAGCGAGGTCGCGAAGTTCGCCCACACGAGCAGCGGCAGGCGGAAGAAGCTCATCCCCGGCGCGCGCATCGTGATGATCGTGACCAGGAAGTTCAGCGCGGTCATGATCGAGGAGGCGCCCGCGAACTGCACGCCGATCGAGAAGAACGTCTGCCCGATCGGCGCCGTGTCCGACAGCGGCGCGTACGCCGTCCAGCCGTCCGCAAACGCGCCCCCCGGCGCCAGGAAGCTCAGCAGCATGATCGCGCCCGCCACCGGCAAAAGCCAGAATGACAGCGCGTTCAGGCGCGGGAACGCCATGTCCGGCGCGCCGATCATCAGCGGGATCACGAAGTTGCCGAGACCCGCGAACACCGGGATGATGAACAGGAAGATCAGCAGCGTCGCGTGCACCGAGAACAAGCCGTTGTAGGTGTTCGCGCTGACGAAGTGCGAGCCAGGCTGCGCCAGCTGCGCGCGCATCAGCATCGCCAGCAGGCCGCCGATCAGCAGGAACAGGAACGAGTTGACCGTGTACTGGATGCCGATCACCTTGTGATCGGTGTTGACGCGGAAGTAGTCGCGCCACGAGTGCGCGCCGTGGCCCGAGTGGTCCTCCGGGCGCGTCGGGCGCCCCGTTGCCCAGTAGTACCAGTAGTCGAAGCCGCCGATCCCGATCAGGAACGCGATCGGCACCGCCAGCAGCGACACCGTCAGGATCGCGTCGCCCGAGATGTAGTGGTGGAAGGTCGCGTGCCCGGTCGACAGGCGCACCAGCCACGTCAGCAGCGTCGCGAAGCCCACCGCCGCGACCATCAGCCAGCTCGCGCGGTAGAAGCCCGGCGCCCGCAGCTTCGCGGCCATCAGCGCGCCTCCCGCCGGCCCGTCGCTACGCACCCATATCCCATCAACCGATCCACCACGAAATCCTCTCCCCTGAAGCTCGCGTCTCGCAGGCCAACACTACCCGCTCACCCCACGGACCGCGGAGATGCTTCCCGTGCTGCTGGAGCTCGCGTGCAGCTGGCTCTCGATCCATTCGTGGAACCTCGCCGGCGTGACCACATGCACGGTCGTGCGCATCAGCGAATGTCCGACCCCACACAGCAGGTTGCACTCGGCCACGTAGTTGCCGACACGGTCCGGCGTCGCCAGGTAGTGCGTCGTGATGCCCGGCACCACGTCCTCCTGCAGGCGGAACGCCGGGATGTAGAACGCGTGGATCACGTCCTTCGAGCGCATGTTGAAGTACACCGACTCGTTGTCCGGCAGGTACAGGTCGTAGCTGTTGATCGGCGCGCCGCCCGTGACCGACGGCGGGTACTGGAAGGACCAGAAGAACTGCTGGCCGGTGACGCCGACCTGGATCTCGTGCGCCGGTTTCTTTTCGTTCTCGTGCAGCACCACGAACGAATAGCCCACCATCGCGATCAGCAGCAGCGCCGGCATTGCGGTCCAGAAGACCTCAAGGCGTGTGTTTCCGTGTATCGGCGGCCCGTCCTTCAGCTCCTCGCCCGGCCGCATGCGGAACTGCCACACGCAGTACAGGATCACGCCCACCACCAGCACGAAGATCGGGATCGTCGCGATCATCAGCACGTGGTAGAGGTGGTCGGTGTTGTGCGCCTGCGCCGAGGCCTGCACCGGGAACCAGTGGATCTTGTAGCTGATGAAGATGCCGATCGCGATCGCGATCACGCCGCACACGATCGCGACCGTGAGCGAGCTGCGCCTAGACATGCGCACCTGCGCACGTCCATCCGGAAAAGCCCGTTGCGGCATTCCACTCCATCCCGCGGTGATCCTAACCTCTCCGCGGACGGATAGCTAGATGCAAAATCTGGGGCTTGACGTGGACGCCCGCAACCACTAGATTGAGGCAATAGTTGCAAGGACTTGGAACGTGATTCAAACAGGCTGAGCGGGTAAGGACGAGGGCATTGCGAGTTCGAGCGGGCATCTGTCGAGCGGACGACTGAGGGGAGCGCGAGCCAGGGCATGCAGGTCCACGACGGCATGACGGACATGGTTCTGACGGTCGCCCCCGGCCACACGCTGCGCGAGGCCTCGCGGCTGATGGCCGACCGCCGCGTCGGCGCAGCCGTCGTCATGGACCCCGACGGCAACGGCCCCGGGATCATCACCGAGCGAGACATACTCACTTCCGTCGGCGCCGGGCAAGACCCCGATAGCGAGTCGGTCGCCGACCATCTCACCAGCGACCTGGTGTTCGCCGCACCAGACTGGTCGCTGGAGGAGGCCGCCGCCGCGATGGTGCGCGGCGGCTTCCGTCATCTGATCGTCCTCGAGCGGGGAGAGACGATCGGCATCCTGTCCGTGCGCGATGTCGTGCGCTGCTGGACCGACGACGGGGCAATCTGCCCGGTGCCGGACAGGGTGGCCGTGGGGTGAAGGGGAGGTGGCGAGGCTTGCTTTGGGGAGCAGCCTCTGCCACCGCCACGGCACCAGCGGACCGTGGACGCGGCGCGGACCGGCGTCCTCGGGCGCTCGTGTGCAGAGCACACTTCGCTTCCTGCGTCCTTGGTCCGCTTGGTCCACGGCCCGCTGGATCGAGGACTAGCAACTAGCGGGAACGCGCCCGCGCTCGGCGTCCTCGCTCGCGCGTGTTGGCGCGACGCTAGTGGTGGTCTAGCGGAAGCTCGTTGATTTCGCGGCGGGTGTCTTTGATCCAGCGCGTGACGCACCAGACGGTCAGGATCACGCCGATGACCGTGAACTCGATGAAGGTCGTGATGCCCACGAGCGCGAGCGTGATGCCGACGGCGGTCAGCAGCGGCAGGATGCTCGGACCTGGAAGGTGGATCTCCTCGCCGACCGGCGGGACCTCTGGGTCGAGCGGGCTCATGACACGTACGCGGCGGCCACGACGAACGTGATGCCGAACATGAACATGCTGATGGCGGCCACGATCAGGCCGGTGCGAACGTTCTTCAGGGCGAGGCGTCTGGTCATCATCGGCTGAAAGAATACCTCCTGCGGCCGTTTGGGCCGCGCTCGTGACGACGCTGCCGTGGCGCCGGTCTATACGTGGACATCGACCACCATCGCGCAGAACAGCAGCGCCAGGTAGGCCAGTGAGAACAGGTACAGCTGCAGCGCCGAGCGGCGGTCGGCGCGCCGGTACAGGCGCACCGCGCCGGCGACGAAGCCGAGCCCGAGCAGCATCGATGCGACCAGGTAGATCACGCCGAAGCCGCCTGCGCAGAACGGCAGCTGCGTGACCGCGTACAGCAGCACCGAGTACAGCAGGATCTGGCGGCGCGTCTCGCGCTCGCCGCGCACCACCGGCAGCATCGGCACTTCGACCTTTTCGTACTCGCCCTTCATCAGCAACGACAGCGCCCAGAAGTGCGGCGGCGTCCAGAAGAAGACGATGAAGAACAGCATCACCGCGGTGCCGCTGACGCTGCCGGTGACCGCCGCCCAGCCGACCAGCGGCGGCACCGCGCCGGCGGCGCCGCCGATCACGATGTTCTGCGGCGTGCGTCGCTTCAGCCACATCGTGTACACGAGCACGTAGCCGAGGAAGCCCGAGAACGACAACACGGCCGCCAGCGGGTTCACGGCCAGCGACAGCTCCAGCAGCGACAGGGCCGCGAGCGTGCAGCCGAACGTCAGCGCCGCGCGCGGCGACACGCGTCCCGCCGGGATCGGCCGCGTCGCCGTACGCGTCATGCGCGCGTCGATGTCGCGGTCGTACCAGTGGTTGACGGCGCCCGCGCCACCAGCCGACAGGTAGCCGCCGAGACACGTCAGCGCGACCAGCAGGGGCGAGGGGTCACCGGCGACGTACATCGTCGCGATCGTCGTCAGCAGCAGCAGCGACTGGACCTTCGGCTTGGTCAGCTCGAGGTAGTCGCTGAGCAGCTGGACGGTGCTCGAACCGAGCCCCGGCGCCTCGATCGTTGGCGCTGCGCCCGTGGGTGGCGCGGCGCTCATTACAGACCGACCTGCGTCGCTCCCGCCGGGACCGTCGCCGCGCCGCGATCGTCGCCGCCGCCGCTGCGGCGCTCGACCTCGCTGCGGATGTCCTTCATCGGCTCGTATGAGCGCACCAGCGGCACCACGTCGAAGTTGTTGACCGGCGGCGGCGAGGCCGTGAACCACTCGAGCGTGTTCGCCTTCCACGGGTCAGGCCCGGCGATCGCGCCGACTTTGAGGCTGCGCCAGACGTTGATCACGGTCAGCAGCACGCCGCTGGCGAGAATGAACGACCCCACCGTCGAAATCTGGTTGTACAGCGCCAGATGGCCCACGTTTGGATACTCATACACGCGCCGCGGCATACCGTCAAGCCCGATCACGTGCTGGATCATGAAGGTCACGAGGATGCCGACGAACATCAGCCCGAAGCTCCACTTGCCGAGGGTTTCGCCGAGCATGCGCCCGGTGATCTTCGGGAACCAGTAGTAGATCGCCGCGAAGATCGGCAGCACCGCGCCGCCGAGCAGCACGAAGTGCAGGTGCGCGACCACGAAGTACGTTTCGTTGACCTCCCAGTCGATCGGGAACGTCGCCAGGAACACGCCCGAGATGCCGCCGATCAGGAAGATCGCGATCGCGCCGACGCAGAACAGCAGCGGCGTCTTGAATTCGATCGTCCCGCGCCACAGCGTCGCCACCCAGTTGAGGATCTTCACGCCGGTCGGCACCGCGATCAGGTAGGAGCTGAGCATCACGAACACCAGGATCGCCTCGGGGATCGGCGCCGTGAACATGTGGTGCGCCCACGTCAGGAAGCCGAGGAACGCGATCGCCACGGTCGAGGCCGCGATCGCCTTGTAGCCGAAGATCGGCTTGCGCGCGAACACCGGCAGGATCTCCGAGATCACGCCGAAGCCAGGCAACACCATGATGTATACCTCGGGGTGCCCGAAGAACCAGAACAGGTGCTGCCACAGGAGCGGCGAGCCGCCCTCGGCGGCGTCGAAGAAATGCGTGCCGAAGTGCCGTTCGGTGAGCAGCATCGTGACCGCCGCCGCGATCACCGGCAGCGCCAGGATCAGCAGCACCGAGTACGTCAGCATCGTCCACACGAACAGCGGCAGCCGGCCCCAGCTCATCCCGCGCGCGCGCATGTTCGCGACCGTCGCGTAGAAGTTGATCGCTCCCACCAGCGACGATAGCCCGGTCAGGTGGATCAGGTAGATCCATGCGTCCTCGCCGCCGCTCGGCGAGTAGATCGAGTTGGCCAGCGGCACGAAGCTGACCCAGCCGGCTTCCGGCGGGTGCCAGAAGATCGACGCGTAGAAGACGATGCCGCCGGCCAGCAGCAGCCAGAACGACAGCGCGTTCAGGCGCGGGTAGGCCATGTCGCGCGCGCCGATCATCAGCGGCAGGAAGTAGTTGCCCAGCCCCGCCATCATCGGCACGATGAACAGGAACACCATCGTCGTCCCGTGCATCGTGAACAGCTGGTTGTAGATTTCGGGCGTGACGAGCGTGTTGTTCGGCGCTCCCAGCTGCAGGCGGATCAGCAGCGCCTCGGTGCCTCCCAGGCAGAAGAACACGAACGTCAGGACCATGTACATGATCCCGATCCGCTTGTGATCGGTGGTCGTGATCCAGCTCGTCCAGCCCTGCCCCTCGGGCTCGGCGCGATGGGCGGTTATCTCCGGGATCGGGGCTACGTAGGTGGCCATGTCGTCCGCTGGTCTCCTGATGTCCTAGATGGTTGATGCCACGGTCGTGTGCGGTGCCCTGGGAGTGCGGACCATCATGGGCTCTCGACTGCTTCGGCGCCGGTGTGTTCGGCGAGTTTCGTGCGTGCCTTCGCCGCTTCCATGTTCGCTTCGGAGATCAGCTGCTTCTGGTGTGCCAGCCACGCTTCGAACTGCGCCGGCGGCACCGCCTTGACGGTGGCGATCATGCGCGCGTGCCCCCGCCCGCACAGGATCGCGCACTGGCCGCGGAAGAGCCCAGGCTTGCTGACCTTGAACCACGTGTAGTTGTGGTAGCCCGGCACCGCCTGGAACTTGCCGCCGAGTTCCGGCACCCACCAGGAGTGCACGACGTCGGAGGAGACGATGTTCAGCGAGACCGTCGTGTTCGTCGGCACGACCATTTCCTCATACGAGTACGGCGCGCCGAGGCCATCCGGTTCGTTCGCGCCGGGGTACACGAACTGCCAGATGTACTGGCGCCCGATCACGTTGATGTTGAGGACTTTGCCGTTCGGCGGCAGCTTGCGTTCGGTGCTCGCGTACAGCAGGTTTTCGGCTTCGCCCAGCTGCGCGCCCGCGGGACCCGAGTTCGGCGGGTCCTGAATCGAGGACAGCTTCGCGAACGTGACCACCGCGAGCGCCAGCAGGATCACCGCCGCCGCGACCGTCCAGCCGATCTCCAGGCGCGTGTTGCCGTGGATCTGTGCCGCCACCGCGCCCTTGCGCTTGCGGAACTTGATCAGCGCGTAGACGAGGCCGCCCTCGACCGCGAAGAAGATCACCAGCGCGATGTACAGCGTGATCATGTACAGGCTGTGGGTCTGTTCCGCGTTCGGCGAGGCGCCGTGCGGGACCGTGAAGAACGCGAGCAGTGAGGGGAGCAGATGGCTCAAGGCGGCGGGGATTCTATTCAGGCCGGACGCGGACGCGCTTGATGACGATTGCCACGAGTGTTCTAGAGGCCGCGGAAACGGGCCGGACGCTTCTCCAGAAAGGCCATCGCGCCCTCCAAGAAGTCCGCGCTGCCGGCCATTTCCTGCTGTATCTGCGCCTCCAGCTCGAGCTGCTCGGCCATGCGCGGGTACAGCCAGTTGTTGAGCTGGCGCTTGGTGCCGGCGTAGGAGCGCGTCGGTCCGCCGGCCAGGCGCGCGGCCAGCGCCGCGGCCTCCTCGCGCAGGCGCTCATCGGCGGCGACGCGGTTGATCAGCCCCCACTCGAGCGCGCGCGGGGCCTCCAGGCGCTCGCCCAGCATCGCCAGCTCGCTCGCGCGCGCCATGCCGACGCGCGTCGGCACGAACAGCGAGGAGCCGCCGTCGGGCACGAGGCCGATGTTGACGAACGCCAGCAGGAAGTACGCGCTCTCGGCCGCCACGATCAGGTCGCAGCACAGCGCCAGCGAGCAGCCAATGCCGACGGCCGGGCCGTTGACCGCCGCGATCACCGGCTTGGGCACGTCGCGGATCGCGTGCATGATCGGGTGGTAGCGCTCGGTCAGCGTGCGGTAGACGTCGGGCTTGCCGTCCGCGGTCGTCTCGCCGCCGCTCACGTCCCTGAGGTCCGCGCCCGAGGAGAACGCGCGCCCGGCGCCCGTGATCAGCAGCGCCCGCACCGCGTCGTCCGCGCCGGCCGCTTCGAGCGCCGCGAGCAGGTCGCGGCCGAGCTGCGCGTTCCACGCGTTCAGCGCCCGCGGTCGGTTCAGCTCGATCGTGGCGACGCCGTCGGCCACGTACACGTTGACGCTCTCCAGTTGCGTCGTGGGCTCGCTCATCGCTCTCCTGTCGCTTGCTGGTTTGTCGCTCGCTCGTGCATCGCGTGGGCGTTGATCCTATGGTGTGGGGCATGACACGTCCGGTGATCGGCATCTGCACTGCACTAGAGCGCGCCAGCTGGAGTGTCTGGGACCAGCCGGCGGCGCTGCTGCCGCTCAACTACATCGAGGCAGTGCAGCGCGCCGGAGGGATGGCCTTGATGCTGCCGCCCGACCCGCAGCTCGCGCAGGACCCGCGCCAGGCGCTCGAGCTGATCGACGGCCTGATCCTCGCCGGCGGCGCCGACATCGACCCCGCTTCCTACGCGCAGCAGGCGCACCCGGAGACGGTCGGCACGGTGCCCGAGCGCGACGCGTTCGAGATCGCGCTGACCCGCGGCGCGATCGAGCTGGACCTGCCCGTGCTCGGCATCTGCCGCGGCATGCAGCTGATCAACGTCGCGCTCGGCGGCACGCTGCTGCAGCACCTGCCCGATCAAGTCGGCCATGAAGAGCACCGCCGCGTCGTCGGCTCCTTCGACGGCGCCGACCACGACGTCGAGCTGAGCGAAGGCTCGCTCGCGGCGCGCGCCGCCGGCGAGCTCATGCACGCGACCAAGTCCCACCATCACCAGGGCGTCGACTGCCTCGGCGCGGGGCTGGTGGTCAGCGGCAAATCGGTGCTCGACGAGCTGCCCGAGGCGATCGAGTGGGAGGGCGGGGCATCCGACCGTCGTTTCGTGCTCGGCGTGCAGTGGCACCCCGAGGCCGACCTCGCCAGCTCGGTCGTGGGCGCGCTCGTCGAGGCCGCCGCCGTCGCCGCGTCGCTCGCCGAGTAGGCGCTCGGCAGCGACACGCAGCGCGCCGGGTGGGCGCTTGGCAGCGACACGGAGCGCGTCGGGTCGGCGCTTGGCAGCGACATATACTCCCCGCCCTGTGCGGCTGTCGAAGGCGATCAGAGCAACCGCCTGGGGGATGGTGGTGGCGGGCGTCGCCGCGCCGCTCATGCGCAAGCGCGTCAGCGCGCCGCCACTGTTCGTACAGGCCGTCGCCTTCGGCGCTCCGCTCGGGCTGGCGGTCGCCGTGCGCCGCTCGCGCACGCGCGACGTCGCGATCTGCACGTTGCAGATGTGGGCCTACCTGGCGGCGTACAAGTCGCCGCACGATGACCCTGACGCCCAGCGCGCGCGCGTGCACGTCGACTACCCGATCCGCGCCGACCGCGTGCTCGGCCTCGGTCAGCTGCCGAGCGTCCGGCTGCAGCGGGCGCTCGCGGGCAACGGCTCGCGCGCCGGCGACTGGAGCAAGCTCGACCGCGTGCTCGTATGGGCGCACTGGAGCTGGTTCCTGGTCCCGCACGGCACGGCCGCCTACATCCTCGTGCGCCACCGCGCGCGCTTCCCGCGCGCCGCGGTCTTGACCTACGCCGTGTTCGACATCGGCGCGAGCTTCTACTGGCTCCTGCCGACCGCGCCGCCGTGGTTCGCCGCCGAGCTGGCCGCCGAGCGCGGCGGCGGCGCGCCCGCGGTGCGGCGCATGATGGTCGAGTACGGCGAGGTCTTCTGGAAGGACGGCTGGGGCTCGCTCTACAGTGTGTTCGGAGGCAATCCCCTGGCCGCGATGCCGTCTTTGCACTTCGCCACATCCGTGATGGCTACGCTCCTTCTCGCCGAGACGGGGCCGGTGGCGGGCGCGCTCGGCTTGGGCTACACGGCGACGCTCGGGTTCGCGCTGGTGTACCTGGGCGAGCACTACGCGATCGACCTGCTGGCGGGGGCTGCGCTGACGCTCGCGGTACGCCGGCTGGGGCCGCGTGCGGGGCCGGCGCTCGAACGCGCGGGGCGCGCGATCGCGGCACTGGAGGAGATGGCCCACGCGACGGCTTGAGAAGAGGGGGTGAGCACGATCGACACCGAGTGCAGCGAACGACCCGAGCAGGCGCTTCGGGTCGAGCAGGGGGATGGGGGCGATGCGCGCACGGTCACGCACGCGCGCGAGGAGGAGATGCCGCGCGTGCTGCTCACGCGCCGGCAGATCGCCGTGTTCGCCGCGTTCGTGCTGGCCGCCGTCGCGTTCCTTTACTTCGTGCTGCCGAACCTCACCGGCGTCGGCAAAACCGTGCACCACATCGAGGGCGGCGACAAGTGGTGGATCGCGATCGGCGTCGTGCTCGAGGCGCTGTCGTTCGCGGGCTATGTGGTGTTGGTGCGCGCCGTGCTCGTGCGCGGGCAGGAGCGCGTCGGCTGGCGCGAGAGCTACGAGATCACGATGGCTGGGCTCGTCGCCACGCGCCTGTTCGCCGCCGCCGGCGCCGGCGGCGTCGCGCTGACGGCGTGGGCGCTGCGTCGCTCGGGCATGGAACCGCGGCTCGTCGCCTGCCGGATGGTGGCGTTCGTGGTGCTGCTGTACGTGATCTACGCCGGCTCGCTGCTGATCGACGGGATCGGCCTCGGCATCGGCCTGTTCCCCGGCGGCGGCTCGTTCGCGATCACGATCGTGCCCGCGATCGTCGCCGCCGCGCTGTTCGCGATCGCCGGCGCGATGTCGTTGCTGCCCGGCGACGTCGAGCGGCGTCTCGGGCGCTGGGCCTCGGGATCGGGGCGCGGCGCGCGCTGGATCGCGCGCGCGGCGACCGCGCCGGCGCTCGCCGCCAGCGGCGTGCGCACCGCGATCGGGCTGATCCGCGAACGCGACCCCGGGCTGCTCGGGGCGCCCGCCTGGTGGGGCTTTGACATCGCGGTGCTGTGGGCGATGTTCCACGCGTTCGGCTCGCCGCCCCCGTTCACCGTCATCTGGATGGCCTACTTCATCGGCACGCTCGGCAACCTGCTGCCGCTGCCCGGCGGGCTCGGCGGCGTCGAGGGCGGCATGATCGGCGCGTTCGCCGCGTTCGGCGTCGACTTCAACCTGTCCGTCGTCGCCGTGCTGTCCTACCGTGCGATCTCCTTCTGGCTACCGACGCTGCCCGGCGTGATCGCCTACTTCCAGCTGCGCCGCACCGTCGCGCGCTGGCGCGACGAGCAGAACGCGCAGCCGGCCGGCGTCGCGCGGGCCGCGGCCGGCACGGCCGCGAGCGCGCTGCCGAGCGGGTGAGCGGCGCTCACGCGAGGCAACGGCCACCGTGCCACAGGGTCCGCCGTCGTCGCCACGGGGGCGGCGACGATGTTATACTTTACAAAGTAAAGCGACTCCGAGCGGGTATCCTGACCGCCCGGAAGGCGACACAGGAGAGCTAGATGAGCGACGTCGAGAACGTGATCATCGTCGGCAGTGGTCCAGCCGGCTACACCGCCGCGCTGTACACCGCGCGCGCGAACCTGAGCCCGCTCGTGATCGAGGGCTTCGCCTGGGGTGGCCTGTTGCAGCAGACCACCGACGTCGAGAACTACCCCGGCTTCCCCGACGGCGTCATGGGCCCCGAGATGATGCAGAAGTTCCGCGACCAGGCCGAGCGCTTCGGCGCGCGCCTGATCACCGACCAGGCCGACCGCGTCGAGCTTTCCAACGAGGTTGGAGGAGTGCACAGCGTGTGGGTCGGCGACACCGAGCACCGCGCGCGCACGGTCGTGCTGGCGATGGGCGCGGAGCACAAGAAGCTCGGCGTCGCCGGCGAGGAGGAGCTGTCCGGGCGCGGCGTCAGCTACTGCGCCACCTGCGACGCGGCCTTCTTCCGCGAGGCGCAGACGATCATCGTCGGCGGCGGCGACTCAGCCATGGAGGAGGCGATCTTCCTGTCGAAGTTCGCCGCCAAGGTCACCGTCGTCAACCGCCGCGACGAGTTCCGCGCCTCGAAGATCATGCTCGAGCGCGCGCGCGCCCAGGCGAACATCGAGTTGCTCACGCCGTACGTCGTCAAGGAGTTCGTCGCCGGCGAGAAGGGCACGCTCGGTCATGCGACGCTGACCCAGACTGACACCGGCGAGGAGCGCGAGATCCCCGTGTCCGGCGTGTTCATCGCGATCGGCCACGAGCCGCAGTCCGCGCTCGTGCGCGGCCAGGTGGACATCGACGACAGCGGCTACGTCGTCACCGAGGGCAGGTCCACGCGCACGAAGCTGCCCGGCGTGTTCGCCGCCGGCGACCTCGTCGACCACACCTACCGCCAGGCGATCACCGCTGCCGGCTCCGGCTGTCAGGCAGCGCTCGACGCCGAGTGGTACCTGCGCGACACGCCCAGCATCCCGATACCCCAGGGCATGCCGCTCGGCGACCCCGCCGAGGCGCAGTACGCGCCGGCGGCAGAGTCGGCTTAGCGGCGGCGAGCCGCCGTCGAGCGGCCGGTGGCGCTGGCCTGCGCGCGCCAGGTGCGTTCGCGTATTAGGGCGCGTTTGCGCGTCGGCGTCAGTCCTCGTAGTCGAAGAAGCCGGCGCCGGTCTCGCGGCCGAGGCGGCCGGCCTGCACGCGCTGGCGCAGCGCCGGCGCGGGGCGGTAGCGCTCCTCGCGGTACTCGTCGCACAGCGCGTTCAGCACCGCCAGCACGTGGTCGAGGCCGATCTCATCGGCCCACTCCAGCGGCCCGTGCGGATGGCTCAGCCCGAGCACCATGCCGGTGTCGATGTCGCGCGCCTCGCCGATGCCTTCGCCGAGCGCGAACGCCGACTCGTTGATCACCTGGCAGACGATCCTGCCGAGCACCAGCCCAGGTGCGTCGCCGACCCAGGCGACGTGCTTGCCGAGCGCCTGAAAGAAGCGCTCCGCGCGCGACGCCGCCAACGGCGAGGAGGTCTCGCTGCGCGTCAGCTCGACCAGGCCCGCGCTCGCGAGCGCCCCCAGCACGTGAAAGCCGACCGCGCTGCCCTCCGGGTCGAGCGCGCCCAAGGACCCCTTCGCGCACAGCAGCACGCGCGCGCCGCCCTGTGGTGGGGGTGCCGAGCCGCGGCGGTCGGGCTGGCCGGCGGGCGCCGCGGACAGCGACCGGTCGGGAGCAGGGGAGGGGTCACAATCGAGCACCAGCGCCGGCAGCACGCCGCCCGTGGGTGCGTGCGGCGAGCGCACCTCATAGCCCGCCGCGCCCGCCGCCGCGCGCAGCTCCTCGGCCAGCACGCTTTCCCCGGCGATCACCACCACGCCCTCGCCGAGCGCCGGCGCGTCGTCCGTGGGCGGCTCCGGGTCCGCGGGGCGGTGCTTGCCGGCGCCGTCTGAGTAGTCGTAGTAGCCGCGCCCGCTCTTGCGCCCGTATAGCCCCGCCGCGACATAGCGCGCGGCGATCATCGATGGGCGCCAACGCGGCTCGCCGAAGCTCTGCTCGTAGAAGCTCTTGGAGATCTCAAAACCGGTGTCCACGCCGACCAGGTCCATCAGCTCGAACGGCCCCATGCGAAAGCCGCCCTCCATGCGGCAGATGCGGTCGATCGTCTCGACGTCTGAGATCTGCTCCTGCAGCAGCCGCAGCGCCTCCAGGCCAAACGGCCGGTTGCAGCGGTTGACGATGAAGCCAGGGCCGTCCTTGGCGAGGATCACCGTCTTGCCCATCGCCTCGCCCGTCGCGATCGCCGTCGCGAGCGCCGCCTGCGAGGACTCCACGCCCGCCACCACCTCCAGCAGCCGCATCAGCGGCGCGGGGTTGAAGAAGTGCATCCCGACCACGCGCTGGGGGTGCGTGGCGCCGGTCGCGATCGCCGTCACCAGCAGCGATGAGGTGTTGGTCGCGAGCACGCACTGCTCGCTGACGACCGCCGACAGCTTCGCGTACATCTCGTGCTTCAGCTCCAGGCGCTCGGGCGCCGCCTCGATCACCAGCTCGCACGCCGCCAGCGCCGCGAAGTCCTCGACCGGCTGCAGGCGCTCGGACGCACCCGCCGCGTCCTCCTCGCTCAGCTTGCCCTTCAGCATTTCTTTGCGCAGGCCCTCCTCCGCGCTTTGAATCCCGCGCGCCAGTGCCTCCGGGAACGGGTCGTACAACAGCGTCTGCGCCCCCGAGCGTGCCGCCAGCTGGGCGATGCCGGCACCCATCGTGCCGGCTCCCAGCACGCCGATCACGGACGCCGGCCTGCCCACCCCGCCGGCGGAGCCGGCCTCATAAAACGTGTCCGTACCTGCGTCGCTTGCCATCGCCGGCGCTCCCAGCGCGCCTCAGACGGGCACGAGCGCGTTGACGCCCGTCATCGCCCGCCCGATCAGCAACTGCTGCACCTGCGAGGTGCCCTCGTAGATCGTCGTCACGCGGGCGTCGCGGAAGTAGCGCTCGACCGGGTGATCGTCGACGTAGCCGGCGCCGCCGTGCACCTGGATCGCGAGGTTCGCGCATTCCAGCGACGCTTCCGTCGCGTGCAGCTTTGCGATCGACGTCTCCAGCGAGTTCGGGCGGCCCTTGTCCTTCAGGAAGCCAGCGCGCCACGCGAGCATCCGCGAGGCGTCCGTTTTCAGCACCATTTCCGCGATCATCGCCTGCACCAGCTGGAAGCTCGCGATCGGTTTGCCGAACTGCTCGCGCTCCTTCGAGTACTTGACCGACTCATCGACGCAGCCCTGGCAGATGCCGACCGCGCCGCACGCCACCGAGTAGCGCCCGGACTCGAGGTTCGACAGCGCGACTTTGAAGCCGTCGCCGACGTTACCGAGCATCTGCTCGTCAGTCACCTCAACGTCTTCGAGCGAGATCGATGCGGTGTCCGACGCGTGCAGGCCCATCTTGTGCTCGATCGTCTGCGTCGTGAAGCCCGGCTGGTCGGTGTCGACGATGAAGCACGCGATGCCCTTGTAGCCGAGCTCCGGGTCCGTCTGCGCGAAGATCAGCGCCACCTTCGCGTAGCTCGCCATCGAGATCCACATCTTCGCGCCGTTGATCACCCAGCCCGAGTCCGTCTTCTTCGCGCGCGTCTTCTGGTTCGCCGCATCCGAGCCCGTGTCCGGCTCCGTCAGGCCAAAGCAGCCGAGCCACTCACCAGAGCACAGCTTCGGCAGGTACTTGTGCTTCTGCTCCTCCGTGCCGAACTTCAGGATCCCCGAGCACACCAGCGACGTCTGCACCGAGATCACCGTCCTGATCGACGAGTCCGCGCGACCGATCTCCTCGACCACCAGGCCGTATGAGAGGTAGTCGAGACCAGCGCCGCCGTACTCCGGCGGCACGATTGCGCCGAGATAGCCCTGGTCGGCGATCTTCCTGACCATCTCCAGGTCGAAGTGGTGTTTGCGCGCGTTTTCGCGTGCCTGCACCACGATCTCTTTGTCGGCGAATTCGCGCGCCGTGTCCTTGATCAGGCGCTGCTCGTCGCTCAGGTCGAAGTCCATTCCTCTCCTATCCGGTTGTCAGCTTCGGTGTGTGCCACGGCGCGAGGACGCGTCGCTCGACCTCGTCAGCGATGCCGTCGATCGGCAGCCGCTCCTGCGTCAGCGAGTCGCGGTCGCGCAATGTGACAGTTCTGTCCTCGAGACTCATATGGTCGATCGTAATGCACAGCGGCGTGCCGATCTCATCCTGGCGGCGGTAGCGCTTGCCGATCGCGCCGCCCGCGTCGTACTCCGACTGCACGCGACCGCGCAGCGCGTCGTGCACCTCGCGCGCCAGCTCCGGCTGACCGTCCTTGCTCACCAGCGGCAGCACCGCCGCCTTCACCGGCGCCAGGCGCGGGTGCAGGCGCAGCACCGTGCGCAGCTCGCCCGCGCCCGTGCCCTCGCGCTCGACCAGTTCCTCGTCGTAGGCGTCGACCAGGAACGCCAGCGTCGCGCGGTCCGCGCCCGCCGCCGGCTCGATCACGTGCGGCACGTAGCGCTCGCCCGTCCCCTGGTCGAAGTACTCCAGCTTCTCGCCCGAGAACTTCGCGTGCTGGGTCAGGTCGAAGTCGCCGCGGTTGGCGATGCCCTCCAGCTCCGACCAGCCGATTGGAAATAGGTATTCGACGTCGCTCGTGCCCGACGAGTAGTGCGACAGCTCGTCCTGGTCGTGCGCGCGCAGGCGCAGGTGGTCGGGGCGGATGCCCAGACCCGTGTACCAGCGCTCGCGCTCGCTCAGCCAGTGCTCGAACCATTTCTGTGCGTCGGCGGGCGGCACGAAGAACTCCATCTCCATCTGCTCGAACTCGCGCGTGCGGAAGATGAAGTTGCCGGGCGTGATCTCGTTGCGGAAGGACTTGCCCACCTGCGCGATCCCGAACGGTGGTTTCTTGCGCGAGAACTGCAGCACGTTCTTGAAGTTGATGAAGATGCCCTGAGCCGTCTCCGGGCGCAGGTACGCGGTGGACCCGGACTCCTTCACCGGCCCGATCGTCGTCTCGAACATCAGGTTGAAGTCACGCGCGTCGGTCAGGTCGCACTCGTCCGTTTCGCCGGGATGCTTGGACGGTTTGCGCCCGCACTGCAGCTCCTGCAGGTGGTCGGCGCGGAAGCGCTGCTTGCACGTGCGGCAGTCGACCAGCGGGTCGGTGAACCCCGCCAGGTGACCGGAGGCCTCCCACACCCGCGGGTGCTGCAGGATCGCCGAGTCGATCGCCACGATGTCATCGCGCTCCTGCAGCATCGCGCGCCACCACTCGTTCTTGACGTTGCTCTTCAGCAGCACGCCGTAGTGCCCGAAGTCATACGTCGAGCCGACGCCGCCGTAGATCTCCGAGGAGGGGAACACGAAGCCGCGCCGCTTGCACAGCGCCACGATCTTCTCCATCGTCACGAGGTCGTCGCTCACCGCGTGGATGCTATTCGAGTCAAGCGGTGGCTACGCTGCGCGCCGTGGCAAGGATCTTGATCGTGGCCGGCGGTTGCCGAGGTCGTCGTCTGGCCGCGGCAATGCTCGACGAGGGGCACGCCGTGCGCGTCAGCACGCGCACCGAGGCCGGGCGCGCGGCGATCGAGGCGCTTGGCGCCGAGTGCTGGATCGGCACGCCAGACCGGCTCGCGACGATGCGCGGCGCGCTCGAGAACGTCACCGTCATCTGCTGGCTGCTCGGCTCC
Source organism: uncultured Solirubrobacteraceae bacterium (assembly GCA_963716535.1). Classification (GTDB taxonomy): domain Bacteria; phylum Actinomycetota; class Thermoleophilia; order Solirubrobacterales; family Solirubrobacteraceae; genus Palsa-744. Next base: position 464,208 of record OY970317.1, read on the forward strand.
GCGACCGGCCCCGCGTCCACGCTCGAGGCGCTGCACACGACGCGCCTGGAGTTCTTCCTCACGCAGGCGATCGACACGACCGCGCGCGGCTTCGTCTACGAGGCCAGCGGCGGGCCGGCCGTAGCTGGGTTGCTGCGCGACGGCGAGCTGACCGTGCGCACGCTGGCCGCGCGCAACGCGATCCCCACGGCGTTCGTCACCGCCGACCTCGGCGATCTCGACGCGTGGCTCGCGGACGCCGGCGCCGCCGTCGCTTCGCTGCTCGCGGGCGGCTGACGGCCGGCGCGAATCTGTGCACCGTTGAGCGCCAAACGTCAAGCCCACCGGGCTTGTGACCGATGTTGCTAGCACGATGGTGGGGGATCGCTCTCGATACGGCTTGTTTGTGTCGGCCGTCGGCGCCGGCGTGCTCGCCGTGTCGGTGTTTCTGCCGTGGTACGCCGTGGGCGTCTCAGCGCACGCGGCCGTTGGCGGTGGGGGCGAGCGGCTGGCGACGCTCAGCGCCTTCCACGCGCTCGCGAACCTGCGCTTCGTGTTCCTCGCGCTGTCCGGCCTTGCGCTGCTCGACGCGCTGCTGCCGCTGACGCGCAGCGGCGGTCCCGTTCCAGGCGGCGCCGGCGGCTCCGTCGTGCTGCTCGGGCTCATCGCCGTCGGCTGTGCGCTGTTGCGAATGCTCGATCTGCCCTCGCTCGGCGGCGCGCTGCTCGCGCCGACGCTGCGCGAGGGCGCGTGGCTGGCGCTGCTCGGCGGCGTCACGATGGTGCTCGGCGGCATGTGGCCGCGCTGCGTCTACTCCGACGCGAGCGCGCCCGGCGCCTGGTCCGGGCTGTCGGGCTGGACCGTCGGCGGCTGAGCGGGCGAGCTCGCGCGCAAGCGCTATCCTGAGCGTAATCCCCATAAAGCTGATGAGGATTCCACTCGGTGGTTTCCGTCGTCTGATCGTTCGCGACGGCAATCCGTCGAGAAAGGAGCAACCCAATGGCGCTGCAACTTGGCGACACAGCCCCCGATTTCGAGGCCGACACCACCGAGGGCCGCATCAAATTCCACGACTGGATCGGTGACTCCTGGGCGGTGCTGTTCTCGCACCCGAAGGACTTCACGCCGGTGTGCACGACCGAGCTCGGCTACATGGCCAAAGCCAAGCCCGATTTCGACGCACGCAACGTGAAGATCATCGGCCTGTCGGTCGACGCGCTCGACAACCACGAGGCGTGGGCCAAAGACATCGAGGAGACGCAGGGCACGGCGCCCAACTACCCGATCATCAGCGACAGCGACTTCAACGTTTCAAAGCTCTACGGCATGCTGCCGGCGAGCACCTCCGGCGACCCGCTCACGCGCACGCCCGCCGACAACCAGACCGTGCGCAACGTGTTCGTGATCGGCCCCGACAAGAAGGTCAAGCTGATCCTCGTCTACCCGATGACCACCGGGCGCAACTTCGACGAGGTGCTGCGCGTGATCGACTCGCTGCAGCTCACCGCCAACCACAAGGTCGCCACGCCGGTCAACTGGCAGCCGGGCGAGAAGGTGATCATCGCCGGCTCGGTCTCCAACGACCAGGCCAAGGAGATCTATCCCGACGGTTGGGAGGAGCCGCGGCCCTACATCCGGTTGGTGCCGCAGCCGAGCTGAGGCTGGTGGTTTGGCGCCCCCGGCGCGGGCTGGGGGCGCAGCCTAGGAGGCGGCGGTCAGGGTGAGCTGGCCGTCGGGGCCGGTGTGCAACCGCTCCAGCAGGTGCTGGATGATCCGGGCGGTTGCTCCCCAGATGACTTGGTCTTCGAGGATGTAGGCGTCGGTTGTGAAGGTGAAGCCGCGGCGTTCGATCTCGGTTTGGGTGTGCGCGGCGCGCACGGCCTCCAGCGGCAGCTCGAGCACGGTGTCGACCTCGTTTGTCGACAGGCTCCAGGCGAGGCCCGCGGGGATCGTCGCCACGAACGGGTGGATCACGTAGTTGGTCGCGAACGTCGAGGTCTGCGGCAGCTCGCCCAGCAGGCTGACCTGCGCGCGCGGCAGGCCGATCTCCTCTTCGGCCTCGCGCAGCGCTGTCGTGGCGAGGTCGTCGTCCTCGTCGTCCCTGCGGCCGCCGGGGAACGAGATCTCGCCGGCGTGGCGGCGCAGGTCCGCGCGGCGCTTGGTAAGCACGACGTGTGGCTCGCCGCGCTCGGTGTCGAGGAACAGCGGCACGAGCACCGCCGCTTGGATCTGATCGGCCGTCGGGGGTTGCGCAGCCGCGAGGAGCTGCGAAAGGAGGGGAGCCGGCGCGGCGGTGTCGCCTTGCTGGCCGGCGCTGCCCGGGCGGGATGACTCAGGCGGCGAGGTGAACGCGCTCAATGCGCTCCCGGAACATGACCTCGCCGTCGAGCACGCGGTGCACCGGGCACTTGGCGGCGATCACGCGCAGACGCTCCACCTGCTCCTCGGGAAGGTCGTCCGGCAGGCGCATCACGAGCTCGAACTTCGTGGGGCAACCGCGCTCGGCGGGGCTGTACTCGACGTCCACCTCGACATGACCGACGTCCCAGCCCTTGCGCGCGGCGTACATCTCCATCGTGATCGCCGTACACGTCGCCAGGCTGACCGCGAGCAGCTCCTGCGGGTCTGGTCCTGCGTCGTCGCCGCCGGCCTCGACGGGCTCGTCGATCATCAGCTGGTGATCGCGCACCTGCACCGTGTGTCTGTACGTCCCGCTGTCGCGTCGCGCGGAGGCCTTCATCCTTGTGAGCCCTTGCGTCTGAGTCATGTCGATCCCCTCGATCGCCGCAGTCTTTGCACCTCAAGCATACTGAGCGCCCCGGCTAGGTCAGCGGATTGAACAGCAGCCCGGTCAGCAGCTTGGGGAAGAAATACGTCGACTTCGGCGGCATGTTCTCGCCGGCGGCGGCCACGTCGCGCACCTGCCCCACGGGGGTCGGGCGCATCAGAAACGCGGCTTCGAACTCGCCCGAGCGCACCATCGCCAGCGCCTCGGCGGTGTCGCGCGCGTAGAACAGGCCGTTGAAGTGGGCGATGTCATCGTCGCTGTAGCCGAGCGCGTTCTTCAACAACAACGTCTCCAATACGCCCGTGTCGAGCTGCCGATACGCGGCGGAGTGGCCGGGCAGCACGGCGTCCGCGATCGCCTGATCCTTGATGCGCAGCCGCAGCGCGCGCCCGTCGCGGCCGTCGATGTAGCCGAGCACCAGCGGACCTTCGCCCGGCGGCGGCGCGATCTCCTCGACGGGCACCTCCTCGATCTCGAAGTCGCGCGCCAGCGCCTGCGCGAGCGCCTCCCGGCGCTGCTCGTCGAGACCGCGGATCAGGCGGTGCGTGGGGAACACCGTCAGCCCCGGGTCCTCCAGCGCGACCAGGCACATGAGGATGTAGCAGTGCTCGCCCTCGCCGCCGACCTCCTCGGCGTACGCCTGCATCGTCTCGTAGCGATGGTGACCGTCGGCGATCAGCAGCTCGGACTCGCGCGTCACCGCCTGCACGGCGGCGATCGCGTCGGGCTCGGACACGCGCCACAGGCGGTGCCTGGTGCCGTCCGCGTCGGTGATGTCGGCCCACGGCTGCTGCTCGGTCGCAGGGCCGAGCGCCTGCCACGCGGCCTGTCCGGGGTCGGAGTACAGCGAGAAGATCGGCGAGATGTTCGCCTGCGTGGCGCGCGTCAGCCGCAGGCGGTCCTCCTTGGGGCCCGGATGCGTGCGCTCGTGCGGACGAACTCGGCCCGGGCCGTAGTCCTCGATCCGCACGCGGCAGAAGAACCCGCTGCGCGTGCGCCTGACCCCGTCCGGGCCCGTGTAGTCCTGCGTGTGCGCCCACAGCGCCGGCTGCTCGTCGCGCACCAGCGCGCCCTCGCGCTGCCAGCTCTGGAACTCCTCGCGCGCGGCCGCATACGGGTCGGGCTCGCCCTGCGGCAGGTCGACCGCCACGACGTTGAACGGCGAGCGCGCGATCAGCGCCGCGCGCTGGCCGGCGTCGATCACGTCATATGGGGGGGCCACCACGTCGGCGAGGGGGCCTACCACCGCAGGGTCGTAGTGGATGGCGCGGAGTGGTTGGACGTCGGCCATGGCGGGGGCGGAGGGTAGCAGGGGGTGGGAGGGCGGCGGGCGTGTGGGAGCCCGAGGCACGGTGCTGTCGCTGCTCGCGGTGGCTGGGGCTCCGGGCGGCCCGGACTGGGCCGATTACACTTGGGGTAGCGTCGGGACGTGGCGCAGCCTGGTAGCGCACCTGCTTTGGGAGCAGGGGGTCGCCGGTTCGAATCCGGCCGTCCCGATATTTTACGGTCGGTGCCGCGTGCTACCAGCCAGGACTTGGCGCGGCGTCAGCATCGTCTCGGTCAGCGAGTGTCTCGTACGCGCGTTGACCCTCGGACACAGTCACAGGTGACTCGTGGCCCACCCAAGATGGCACCTGCGCTTGATCCGCCATTTTGCCGTCGCTGCTCTCCGGGACTTGACGTAGTTTGGGCGGCGGTTCTTGCCAGGGTTTTAGGTTCTGCACGAGGTCGCGGTAGAACTCGACTGCTTGGGCGGCTGTTTCTCGCACAAAGGAACCCTCCGCACGCCCGCGCTTCTGGCCCATTGGGCGCGTTACCGCGACCGTGAAAGCACGCGGCGCGCGCTTTATGTCCGGTGGGTAGTAGAGCGCCTTCGGTTCCTGACGGATCCTTCCGAGTGTGCACGCTGTTGTTGACCGTGCATTCGGGAAAGCAGCTTCCACGATCAGATCGTCAGCCGCGTCGGAAAGCTGCCGCGTCAGCCACGTAAAGCGTGATTTGAGCTGGCCGTCCTTTGGTGCCGCGATATCGACACTCGTCACCGTCTGGCGGGCGCGGAGATCGGCACGGATGTTGAGTGGTCCTACCGCCGCAGGAATATCGAGGGCGGCACGTAGCTCGCCATTCTCGGCCAGTCCCTTCATCAGCTCGTCAATTCTCGCGACAGTGGTCTGTTTCCGCTGTCGTCGAGAAGTGACGCTGGCCCCAAGCTCCTGCGAGAGGCTCAGGGCAAGGAAGTGGCCGAACTGCTCCCAGCGTTCCGCGACGTCATGCGTGGCGCTGTCTGATGCCCGGAGCGTTCCGTCGCGCGCGCCTTTACGGACGTTGATCCAACTCTCGCCCATGTCCTCGAAACCGAGGGCGCCCGATGACTCGCTTTCGAGGTAATGGATCAGCTCGCGGAGAACCCAATCCTGGCTGGCATCCGAGACACCCTCATACCGCTGTCGCACAACGGCCTCGGTGAGCACACGCCACCACGACAGGTGCCAGAGAGCCACGTTCCTTAGCTTTCGCCGATCTACGGCGATGGGTGACTCGTCGTGGCTGCCTGTGATCTGCGTCGAGATCGTGAGGACGCCGTCGAAGCCGTTCTCTCGGGCAACATCCAGATAGGAGGCCACTTGTTCGTCTCGCAGCGCCGCGCGTCCTGTCTTGACCTCGATGAGGCAGGTCCAGGTCGTTTCGCCACGACGGCATCTGATAGCGCCGTCGGGGATCACCGTCTTGCCGGTTGCGTCCTTGAGTCGCACCTCGGCGAACGTCTCGATCACGGGCGCCCGTGGAGCGCCCAGCGGCTTCAACAGAGCGTGGCCAAACTCGGGAACCCCGTGCATCACCGCGAGCAGGCAAGAGGTCGCCCGCTTCTCCTGCTCTGGCTGTGAACGGATGCCAGCCGTCGGGATAAGCCGCGCATGGTGCCAGTCCGGCGGCTCGGACCGAACTGGTACTCCCAAAGCATCCGAAGGAGACATATTTGTCAGCGTATCGGGCATGGGGGACGCTGCATCCAAATGTAGTTACCTCGTCACCAATCTCAACATGGCACCCACAATCAGCACCGCGAAAACAACCGAGAACGTCAGCAGTTGGTCATGGTCCCTGAGCGGGGGCGCTACGGGATCGTGACGCGCGGCTGAACGTCGCGCCAGCGCCGATCGAACGTCCACACGACGTCAGCGTCGATCATCTCAGCGATCACCAGCGCGATCGCGTCCGGCAGGCTGAGCCCGCGGTGGCGAGCCTTTAGCGCGGCGGCGTCATCAGCGACGGCGATGCTGACAGGGACGGTCTCGCAGCCCTCCACGAAGTCGCGAGCGCTCTCGAGCGCTGTCCCTCCGACGCGCGCTGGCCCGACGAGAATCTCGGCTCTCGTTGTCGCGGCAAGCACCAGATCATCATCGCTCGCGCTGGTGAGTGCGCTCACCGCCGCATCGTGATGAGCGTCGTCTGCTGCGAGCGCGGCGATTGCGACGCTCGCGTCGAGAACGATCAGTCGCGCCATTCGGCGCGAAGGTCGTCGAGATATCCGGCGGGGTAGGCAGACCCATCGAGCGTGCCCATGGCCGCGAGCAGTCGGGCACGCCGTTGGGCACGCTCCTGCTGATCCGCGGGTGCGCCGAGCAGCTCATGTCGGACAGCGGTCCGGATCAGCTCTGCCTCGCTCGTGCCGCGCTCTTTCGCCGCTTGCTTTATCCCTCGATGAAGCTCGTCCGGCAGGTAAATGGTCGTCTTCACCACAATGTGAGTCTACCATACATAACGTATGGCATCATCGTCCCGCGCACGCTGTGCGGTTCGACTGGCCACTGCGGGTCGCGCCGGGCACTACGGCGGCGTGATGGGTCGCTGCGACCGTAGGGTCTGTACGTTCCCCGGCGTGAGCGAGACACACGCGCGGAGCCCCGCCAAGGCCTTCAACCAGATAGCGGCCGAGTACGATCGCCACCGCCCGACCTACCCGGATGCCCTAATCGACCAGGCCTGCGAGGCAGCGGGCATCATCGCTGGCGCCCGCGTCCTCGAGATCGGTTGCGGCACCGGCCAGCTCACGCGCAGCCTGCTCGCGCGAGGGCTGCGCGTGACGGCTCTGGAGCCCGGAGATGAGCTGCTCCGCATCGCGCAGGAAAACCTGAAAGACGCGGGCGACGCGGAGTTCGTCGACGAGCGCTTCGAGGACGCGCAGCTACCCAGCGAGAGCTACCAGGCAGTGTTCTCGGCCTCGGCGATCCACTGGGTCGACCCCGACCTGAGCTGGCGGAAGATCGCCGATGCGCTCGCACCTGGCGGGACATTGGCGCTGATCCAGTATTGCGGCCTGGAGGAGCCACGCAGCGCCGCTGATCAGGAGGCGCTGCTTTCGATCCTGCGCAGTCACGCTCCGGAGGTTGCCGCGACCTGGCCTGCCTGTCGCGACCTCGACAGCACAATTGCGGGCGTGCATGAGCGCCGCGGGAATGTCGCGGACGGGTGGGCGTGGCTGGGTAGCTATGACATCGGACGGGACTACGCAGCTGACCTGTTCGAGGATGCACAGCTAGCAACCGTGCCAACCCTGAACGAGCACACCGCCGAAGAGGCCAGCGCCCTGTTCGGCACGCTGTCGTTCTGGGCAAGGATCTCGCCTGCACAGCGCGACTCCCTCGTAAGAGACGTCCACGCTTTCCATGAGCGCCTGGGGCGGCCAATACGGGCGAGCACGGTCGCTGCGCTCGTCACGGCCCGACGCAGCACCTCCCGCTAGCCACCGCCACGGCCGTTTGCGCCGCTTGTCGGTGCTCGCCGGCGAGGCTAGACTCGTGGTCGATGTCTGAGATCTCCCCCGCGGTGTACAGGGCTGGATCTGGCGAGCCGGTGGTGCTGCTGCACGGCTTCACCGCGGCGTGGGGGGTGTGGCGTCCGATCCTGGCTGATCTGGCGGCTCGCTACGACGTGATCGCACCGACGCTGCCAGGCCACGACGGCGGTCCTGCCTACTCCGCTGATCAGCCGATGACGTTCGCGAGTTCCACCGACGCGGTCGAGGTACTGCTGGACGAGTTGGGCGTCGGCGAGGCACACTTCGTCGGCAACTCGATGGGTGGCGGCATCGCGCTCGAACTGGCCAAGCGCGGCCGCGCGCGATCGGTCGTTGCGCTCGCCCCGGCCGGTGGCTGGAGCCAAGGCGACGGCGAGGGTCCGCGCATCGGGAAGTTCTTCGCGAACCAGATCAAGATGCTCAACCGAACCCACGCGTGGAGTGAGCGGATCATGCGACGCCCCGCGACTCGTCGCCTCGCGTTCAGAGACATCATGCGTCACGGGGAGCTGGTGTCGCCGGCGGATGCGGCCGATATCTCGCAGGCGGCGCTGCGCTGCTCGATCAGCCAGCGAGCGATCCAGGCGCTGCTCGCCGACGAGGCCGGGCTCACGATCGGCGAGCTCGATCGGATTGCATGTCCGGTGCTGCTGGGCACCCCGCAGTTCGACCGCGTGCTGCCGGGTCCCCGCCACGCTCCCCGCTACCGCCGCGAGGTGCCGGGCGTCGAGGCGATCACGCTCCCCGGCTGTGGGCACATGCCGATGTGGGACGACACGAGGTTGATGGTCAAGTCGATCGTTGAGCACGTCGACCGTGCCTCTCGATCGCTTTCAGGTGCGTTTGACTCCTGAGGTGATGAGCCGCCGCGCGTGGCTGGCGTTCGCGGTTGCCTCGCTGGTGTGGGGCGTGCCGTACCTGTTCATCAAGATTGCGGTACGCGATGGCGTGACCCCGCCGGCGCTGGCGTGGGGCCGGGTGACGCTCGGCGCTGTCGTGCTTGTGACGCTGGCGTGGCGCGCGGGAACGCTCTCGAGCCTCCGCGGTCGCTGGCGCTGGCTGCTCGCCTATGCGGTGGTCGAGATCGCGATCCCGTTTCCGCTGCTCGCCGCTGGCGAGCAGCGCCTGCCGTCATCGCTGGCTGCGATCCTGGTTGCCGCGGTCCCGTTGATCGGGGCGCTGCTCGCGATGCGCTTCGATCATTCGGAGCGTCCCACTCCGGGTCGGGCGTTGGGCCTGGTGATCGGGTTCTGCGGCGTGATCGCGCTGGTCGGCCTGGACGTGTCCGGGCATCGGGGGGAGCTGCTTGGCGTCGGGGCGATCATGGTTACGGCGACCGGCTACGCGATTGGGCCGATGCTGATCAAGCACCGGCTCGCCGGGCTCGATCCCCGCGCCACGATGGGCGCCAGCCTGGCGCTCGCCTCGCTGCTGCTGGCGCCGGTGGCGGCGCTCGATCCACCGACGAGGATGCCGTCGGCGGGTGCGATCGGGGCCGTCGTCGTGCTGGGGTTGCTGTGCACGGCACTTGGCTTCGTGGTGTACGCGATCCTGATCGGTGAGGCCGGCACCAGCCGCGCGACGGTCATCACCTACGTCAACCCGGTGGTCGCGGTCGGGCTGGGTGTGCTGGTACTCGGTGAGCGGCCTGGCGCCGGCGCGGTCGCGGGGCTGCTGCTGATCCTCGCCGGCGGCTGGCTCGCGACCGACGGGCGCCTGCCGCCAGGGGTAGCGTCGCTCGCCGGCAGGCGGTCGCGGCGAGCGGGTGGTGCCAAGGCTCACTCGCGCTTGCGGTTTTCGATTCCGCTGGGTGGGTAGACCAAGCCTATGACCATTGGTAGCTCCACCTTCCTGATCGCGGTGGGCGCAATCCTGCGCTACGCCGTCACGGCGACAGTGTCCGGCGTCTCGATCCAGACGATTGGCCTGATCCTGATGCTGGCCGGGATTCTCGGCCTGGTGCTCTCGCTGTTCTACCTGCTCGCGTGGCAGCCAAGGCGCGGCGGCCGCGAACGGATCGTCGAACGCCCCCCTTACGAGCCGCCGGAGACCTACTGACAGCGGTTGCGACTCGCGTACCGAGCGAGTCGCAACCGCGGCGATTTGGGTTGCGTTCAGCGCTGTCCGTTTCTCACACGCCCGCTGCTGCCTGTGCCGGGCGTTTGTGCAGCGTCGCGACCGTGACGTGCGGCCAGCGCAGCCCGTTGAAGTCGAGCTGCACCAGCTGCGTGTACTGCAGCTGCAGCTTGTGAGACCCGTCAGGCTCGGTGACGGTCTCGATCCAGAAGATGGCGCTGACTTCGACGGCTGTGGCGTTACCGCCGGGAGGCGCGGAGGCCGCTTCGAGAAAGGCGGTGTTGGCGGTGCCGCCGCCGGCGACGGGCGTGTGCGCGGTCGAGATGATGAGCACGGTCGTGCTCGTGATGTTCTGCCCGGCGATGACGTTCTGAATGAAGCTGTTGGGGTTCTCGACCATCGCCTGGGTCACGTCCGCGGACGCCTGGCGAAACTGGGTGGGGATCGCGAGGTTCAGCTCCGTGAAGATCGCCTCGGCGGTGGGAAAGTCGGAGTTGGGTGGGTTGGGCGTGCCGATCGGGAACGGGATGATGTTGTTGTTGGCGATCTCTGGTCCGTGAGGCACGGTTAGGAAGGTGCCTTGGGCGAGAATCGTGGTGCCGTGGGGGATGGATGCCATGCGCACCACGGTGGCCGGCTCGATGGGGTTGGTGGTGGGAGGTACGTTCACCCAGATGCCGGGCTCGATGTGGAGGCCTTCCACGGGGTCGAGTCCTTTGATCTGCTGCAGGTAGGTGAGGCCGAACAGGTTGATGTCGGGCATCGCGAGTCCCCGGTTGGGGATCGCCCCTTCGATCTTGGTGAAGACGAGCGTCTCTTCGGTCAGGTTCAACTCGAGAAAGCGATCGTGCCCACCTTCGGCGAGCGGGTGCGGCCGCCAGATGGTGTTGAAGCCCTTGCCGTGCCATTCGCCTTTGCCGTTGTCACCGACGAGCTGCGCCAGTGGCCCGAGCTGATCCTGAAGCTCGGTGGCAGGTTTCTCTACGCCTTTGAACTCGAAGTCGGCATCGGTCTGCGCACTTGTCGGCACGGTGGCTCCTTAAGGCTGTGAGTGGGGTATCGAGACCGCCATCCGTGGCGCTTGCGCGGGGCAGGAAAAGCGTAGCCAGGCACCGTCTTCCAGTCAATCGAAGTTCGCAGAATCGACACAACTCCGGTTAGCTGATCAACGTCCCCGATCGGCCGACAGCAGCTCCAGCGTCCCCCAGCCGGTGCGCAGCCGGTCGTGGCGCGCCGGAACGCAGAACCCCGCTGCCTCGATCATGTTCGGCAGCTCCCCGCGCGCGTGTGCGCGTGTACGGTCGAACCCATCGAGCAGGCGCAGTGCGAAGAACGCTCCGCGCATCGCGGGGTCCTGTGGCGCTCCCCAGTCGGCGACGTGCAGACGTCCTCCAGGCCGCAGCACTCGAAATGCCTCCTCGAGCGCAGCAAGCTTCTGAACGTCGGTGAGATGGTGCAGCACGAGCGAGGCGACGACGCGGTCGAACGAGTGGGCCGGCATCGGCAGCTCGACGGCGCTGCCCAGATGCAGCTCGACGCGGCTCGCGTCAACGAGATTGCGCGCGAGCTTGACGCGAGCGCGAGCGAGCGCGGCCCGGTCGGGGTCAAGGCCCGTGACGGGGGCCTCGGGGAGGGCGCGCACGAGCAGCGCGGTGAGGCTGCCGGTGCCGCATCCCAGCTCGAGCACCGAGCCGGGCGCGCCGGCGGCAACCTGCGCCACGAGCCTCGAGCGAAACGTGCGCTCGCGCATCGTCAGGGCGATCACCGGGTCATACAGGGCCATTGGGCCGCGGCGGCCCGCGGCGGCGACGAAGCTCGCGTCCGGCATCGCAGGGAAGGTATATAGGTCACGCGGCCCGATGCCGGTTCGCTGCTTTGGCGCATACAGCGGCTGCGCCGGGCCGTGTCCGAGCACGGGAACCGAGGTGGGTCGCTGCGCTACCTTCTGCTTGCGTGCGCACGCGCACTCAGACTGCCTTTTGAGCCCGCGAGAGGGAGCGCCAGATGACGCCGCTTAGATCACGTACCGTCACCCACGGCCGCAACATGGCGGGTGCGCGTGCGCTGCTGCGAGCGGCGGGCGTTGCGCGCGAGGACTTCGGCAAGCCGATCGTCGCGATCGCGAACTCCTACACGCAGTTCGTGCCGGGGCACACGCACCTGGCGCCGGTCGGCAGGGTCGTCGCGGAGGCGATCCACGCGGCGGGCGGCGTGCCGCTGGAGTTCAACACGATCGCGGTCGACGACGGCATCGCGATGGGCCACGCGGGCATGCTCTACTCGCTGCCCTCGCGCGACCTGATCAGCGACAGCGTCGAGTACATGGTGAACGCGCACTGCGCGGACGCGCTGATCTGCATCTCCAACTGCGACAAGATCACGCCGGGCATGCTGAACGCGGCGCTGCGGCTGAACATCCCGACGGTGTTCGTGTCGGGCGGGCCGATGGAGGGCGGCACGGCGGTGCTGACAGACGGCACGGTGCGCAAGCGCTTGAACCTGATCACGGCGATCGCCGATGCGGTGGCGGACGAGGTCAGCGACGAGGACATCGCGTTGATCGAGGAGGCGGCGTGCCCGACGTGCGGCTCGTGCTCGGGCATGTTCACGGCGAACTCGATGAACTGCCTGACGGAGGCGCTCGGCCTCGCGCTGCCTGGCAACGGCTCGACGCTCGCGACGCATACGGCGCGCAGGCTGCTGTACGAGGACGCCGGGCGCGCGGTTGTGGCGATCGCCAGGCGCTACTACGAGGACGACGAGGAGCGTGCGCTGCCACGCGCGATCGCGACGCGCGAGGCGTTCGAGAACGCGATGACGCTGGACATCGCGATGGGCGGCTCGACGAACACGGTCCTGCATCTGCTCGCCGCCGCGCAGGAGGCCGGCGTGGACTTCACGATGGCTGACATCGACGCGCTGTCGCGGCGCGTCCCTTGCATATGCAAGGTGGCGCCGAGCGGCTCCTATTTGATGGAGGACGTGCATCGCGCGGGCGGCATCCCGGCGATCCTCGGCGAGCTGCACCGCGGTGGCCTGCTGCACGAGGACGTCACGACAGTGCACGCGCGCACGATCGAGGAGTGGCTCGGCGCCTGGGATGTGCGCGGTGAGCGCCCGGCTGAGATCGCGGTCGAGCTGTTCCACGCGGCGCCTGGGTGCCGGCGCTCGGCGAGCGCGTTCTCGCAGTCAGAGCGCTGGGAGTCGCTCGATCTCGACGCGGCCGATGGCTGTATCCGCGACATCGAGCACGCGTACTCGCGCGACGGTGGTCTGGCGATCCTGTACGGCAACGTCGCCGAGAACGGCTGCGTGGTGAAGACCGCGGGCGTCGATGAGTCGATCCTCACGTTCAGCGGTCCGGCGGTGGTGGTCGAGTCCCAGGAGGAGGCGATCGAGATCATCCTCGCGGGCAACGTCAGCCCCGGCGACGTCGTCGTGATCCGCTACGAGGGGCCGCGCGGCGGGCCCGGCATGCAGGAGATGCTGTACCCGACCTCCTACCTGAAGGGCCGCGGCCTCGGCAAGCTCTGTGCGCTGGTCACCGACGGCCGCTTCTCCGGCGGCACCTCGGGCCTGTCGATCGGTCACGTCTCGCCCGAGGCCGCGTCGGGCGGCGCGATCGCGCTCGTGCGCGACGGCGACACGATCGCGATCGACATCCCGGGGCGCTCGATCGTGCTGGAGGTCGACGACGAGGAGCTGGCCGAGCGGCGTGTGCAGCTCGAGCAGGCCGGCGGCTATGTGCCGCTCGCGCGCGAGCGCTCGGTCTCGCCGGCGCTGCGCGCGTACGCCGCAATGGCGACGTCCGCGGACACCGGCGCGGTCCGTGACGTCAGCGTGGTCGAGCGCGCCGCTGCGATCCTCGCCAAGCAGGGCGCCGAGGAGCCGCTCGCGCAGCTGTAGGCGTTACGCAGCGCGCGCTCGCGGCACTGGTGTCGTGCGTGCGCTTGGCACGAGCCGCACGCGGCCGGGCAGGAACGGCATCACCGCCCGCTTGACGTAGTCGGCGCCGCCGGCCACGAGCGCCTTGCGCATCACCGCCGGCGGCAGCGGCGAGAAGCCGTACTGCTCTCGGATCGAGTCGGGGAGCAGCGCGACGGTGACGAAGTTGATCGTCTCCAACAACGGGCGCGCGAGCAGCGGCACGGGCGGTGCGAGCACGATCTGACGCGCGCGGCTCCTGGCCCAGTCGGTCACCAGCAGCCGATCGCCATCGAGCATGCGCGCCCGGTAGGCGTCGAGATCGTCGAGCGTGGCCGGCATGTCGCGCTCGCGCAGTCCGAACAGCCGGCCGACGAGCTTGTAGTCGTCCCAGAATGCGGCTTCCTGGGCGGGCGAGAGCGAGCGCACGTAGCGGCGGTAGACGACGAGCGCGGAGTCCACGAGCGTGAACAGCACCCACAGCAGCAGCTCGGGATCGTCGGCGCGATAGGGCGTGCCGGCCGGATATGGGCCGATCTGTTCGGGTAGCTGTCCGCGCACGCGCCGGTGCATCGCGCGCACGCGCCGCGTGAGCCTGTCGGCGTCGCGGCGCGACCCGAACGCGATCGTGTTCATCGTCTCGGCCGTGCGTGCCAGACGCTCGTACGGTTCGTCGAGCGCGCTGGAGTGCGACAGCAGGCCGAACACGGCGAGGGGATGGGCCGCCTGCATCAGCAGCGCGCGCTGTCCGGACAGGGCGACGGCGCGCTCCCGGTAGATCCTCCGGAACATCGAGCTGTCGTCGAAGTAGCCGTTCATCGCAACCTGTTTGCCGGGTATCGATGCTAGCGCCCGCAAGTCGCTGCGGGGAATCGCCAACGCCCGCGACCCGTCGGAGAATCGATGCTCGGGCCTCGGTCTCGTGCTTGCGCCTTGGCCTCACTCACGCACGGGAAGGTTTTCCCATACCCGGAGTCTTGCCGGCGATGGAGCCAAGGCTGGGACTCCGTCGGCTCGTGGCGCGCTGTGGTCCCCGCTTCGGCGCGTCACGAGCACTTTCCTCGTCGCGCCGGCGCTGCGCGTGCGCGCTTGACGGTGCGTTCGCCGGGCATCCGCATGTGCCTCGAGCGTGGCTCGTTCGCCGCTCAGGTCTCGAGCGCGAACAGCGGCCAGTGGCCGGGGACGCCCTTGAGCTCGTGCAGGCCACGGTCCTCGAACCTGAACGGCCCGCCGACGACCGTCCCGAACACGGTGCCCGACACGAGCACCTCGCCGGCGCCGGCCAGGCCGCTGACGCGCGCGGCGATGTGCACGGCCATGCCGCCGACGTCGTCGCCGATCAGCTCGCACTCGCCGGTGTGCGCGCCAACGCGCACCTCGATGCCCAGCTCGCGTGCCGCGCGCGTGATCGCTTGGGCGCAGCGCAGCGTCCGCGAGGGCGGGCCGTCGAACGTCGCGAGGAAGCCGTCGCCGACGGTCTTCACCTCGCGCCCGGCGAAACGTGCGAGCTGCGCCCGCACCTGCTTGTCGTGGTGGGCGAGCAGGTCGCGCCAGCGACCGTCGCCGAGCCTCGCCGCGTGCGCGGTCGCGTTGACGATGTCGGTGAACATGACCGTGAGCAGCATGCGCGTCACCTCGCCGCCGGTGCGCACGCCGGTCAGGAACTCCTGAACCTCCTCGACGATCGCGTCGCTGTCGCCGAGGAACGGGAACGAGTCGATGCCGTCAAGCTCGACGTAGCGGGCACCGTCGATGTGCGCGGCGAGGTAGCGCGAGTGGCGCACGTCCCAGACGCGCTCGTTGGGGCGGTGCATGATCAACGTGGGCACGCGGATTCGCGGCAGCAGGTGACGTACGTCGATGTCGACCATCGCCCTGGAGATGACCCGCGCCTCGCCTGGACTCGCGGCCAGCCGCTGCATACGCGCGAACCACACGACCAGCGCGGGGTCCTCGGCCATCGACGGCGCCCATTCCGACATCGCCTCGCCGTTGGCCTCGCCCCAGGTGGCGATGTTGCGCTCGCTCAGCGCCTCGCGCTCCTCGCTGGTCATCGCCCAGTCGTAGTCCGGCGCCCATGACGTGCGTGCGATCGACGCGTACATGACGAGCGCGCCGACTCGCTCGGGCGATTCGGCCGCGAGCTGCGCGCCGACGAGCCCGCCCTGTGCGTAGGTGAACAGCGCGGCGCGTTCGCTCCCGGCGGCGTCCAGCACCGCGAGTGCGTCCTGGGCCTCCTGCGCGAGCGTGTAGGTCTCGAGCACGCGCTCTGAGAGCCCGGTGCCGCGGCTGTCGAACAGGATCAAGCGGCCGAACGTCGCCAGCCGTTCGAGGAAACGACGGTTCGCCGGTGCCTCCCAGAGCTGCTCGAGCTGGGTCAGCCAGCCGGTTAGGAACAGCATGTCGAGCGGGCCGTCGCCGACGACCTGGTAGGCGATGCTCGCGTCGCCGCTGCGCGCGTAGCGGGTGACGGGTTGCATCATGGGTCTTCGATCAGCGCGCGGAACGGCGCCGACGGCTCGACCGTCGCGCCCACGGCGTGCACGCGATCGGACAGCCACAGGTCGGACGTGACGACGCGGATCGCGCCCGGCTGGGGGTCGGCGCTGAGCAGACGCACGATCTCATCGTCGGCCGAGTCGCGCCGCGGCCGCGGCGCGTGCGCCACCACGATCACCGTCGAGCGAATCGGCGGCGACGGCGGCTGCTCGAAGACGACGGTCACGTCGGCGCCGTTCGCGGCGGCCCATCGCTCGAGCATGCTGACCAGCTTGACCATCGCACCGTGACGATCCTTCCACCACGCGTCCGGTCGCGTGCCGATCACGTTCATCCCGTCCACGAGCCAGCGCACCGCGCGCAAGCCTATGGCCTGATCGGGCGCGAGGCGCTGCGGCGGGCGTGTGCTCGGCACAAGCTCGATGCCGCACGCAGGCACGAAGCTCGCGCGAAGGCGGCGTTCATGCTGGAGTTCGGCGCCGGATGCGGCTCGAGGGCATTCAGACGGGCGACATCGTCGAGGTCGATCACGGCGGCCGGCGCTTCCACGCGCTCGTCACCGGCACGGCGCCAGGAGGCCTCGCGATCCAGCCGACCGATCGCCGCGTGAACTTCTACTCGTGCCGCAGCCGCGAGGTGATCGGCCACTGGTCAAAGCGCGGCAGGCCGCGTCAGACGCAGGAGCCGCTGCGCCCGTCCCCGCGCCAACTGCGGCTCGATCTCCCGGCGGGACAGGACGATCGAGGTGGATGAGCGCTCCGGCGAGGCGGCGGGCGCGGACGAGCGGCGCCTGGAGCGGGCGATCGTGCTGGCGCTCCTGGGCGATGAGACCGATCGGCGCTGGCCGTGCGCGCGGCTCGCCGTCGAGGTCGGCGTCGAGATCCGGTCGCTGGCGCGTACGCTCGAACGGCTGTGCCATCTGGGTGTCGTCTGCGTCGAGGGCGAGCAGGTGTGGGCGTCCGCGGCCGCGCGGCACCTCGACGAGCTTGGGCTGATCGGCATCTGATCGCGCCCCACGCTGGTTGCGCTGGCGCGATTGCGGGCGCTCCGTATCGGGGTAGTTGCGCCGTGTGATCGCGAGCACCCGCTCCCATGGGTTGACAGTGTTGACGGAGGATGTTCATCGATGGGGATATAGGGTCTTGGGATGCGCACACTAGGGTCGCTGGCATGAGCAGCCGCGTGCTGATCCTCTCCTGGGAGTACCCGCCTGTGATCGAGGGCGGTCTGGCGCGCCACGTGCGCAAGCTCGCGGAGGCGCTCGTTCGCCAGGGCGTGAGCGTGGACGTGCTGACGCGCGGAGTCGGTCCCGAGCCGGAATCCGAGGGCGGGTCCTGCGAGGGTGTCGCCGGCGTCAACGTGCATCGCGTGCGCGAGCCGAGCTGGCCGCGCGACCTCGACCGCTTCGTCGGCTGGGTCGAGCAGATGAACCGCGACATGCTCGCCGCGGGCGAGGCGCTCGCGCTCGAGCACTCCTACGATCTCGTGCACGGCCACGACTGGCTCGTGGCCAACGCGTCGGCCGCGCTCGCGGACCGGCTGGGCGTGCCGTATGTGACGACGATCCACGCCACCGAGCACGGACGCCACCAGGGTTGGGTCGAGAACCAGCCGCAGTCGCACATCCACGCCGTCGAGCGTTGGATGGCCCAGCGCGCCGACGCGGTGATCGTCTGTTCCTACTACATGCGCGGGCACGTCGCCGACATCTTCGACATCGACGAGCGCCGCGTGGCGGTGATCCCCAACGGCGTCGACCCGAGCGAACTGCGCCCGACTGGCGATCTGAGCGCGCTGCGGCGCGAGTTCGCGGCGCCGCACGAGAAGCTCGTGCTGCTGGTCGGGCGGCTCGTCTACGAGAAGGGCTTCCAGCTCGCGCTCGACGCGCTCCCCGACGTGATCGAGCAGGTCGGCAACGTGCGCTTCCTGGTGGCCGGCAACGGCACTCACGAGGCCGAGCTGAAGGCGCAGGCGGCGCGGCTGGGGCTCTCGGGGCACGGCACGTTCGTCGGCTGGATCGGCGACGACGTGCTGCATTCGCTCTACCGCATCGCCGACCTGTGCGTGGTGCCCTCGATCTACGAGCCGTTCGGCCTGGTGGCGCTCGAGGCGATGGCCTCCGGCTGCCCGTGCATCGTCGCCGACACCGGCGGGCTGCGCGAGGTGGTCCCCGTGGGCGAGCGGGTGGGTCTGCGCTTCAACGGCGGCGACGCCGAACACCTGGGGGTGATGATCGAACGCCTGCTCGTGGACGACGCGCTGCGCGACCGTCTCGTGACGGAGGCATCCGAGCACGTTCTACGATTCGACTGGGATGACATCGCGCAGCGGACGCGCGGCATCTACGATGCGCTGCAGGAGCTGACGCCACGGGAGGAGGTCGGGAGAGGATGAAGGAGATGCTCGAGGGGTTGATGCAGGACGACTTTCCGCTGACCCTGAACCATCTGCGCCGCAGGCTGGCCACCAGCAACGAGGGTGCGGAGGTCGTCACGCTGACCGCCGACGGATCGACCGTGCGACGCGCGAGCCACGCCGAGGTCTCCGCGCGGGTCGATCGCCTCGCGCGTGCGCTGCGCACGCTCGGCGTGCAGCAGGGCGAGCGCGTGGGCACCTTCGCCTGGAACAACCAGCGCCACTTCGAGCTGTACTTCGCGGTCCCGTGCATCGGTGCGGTGCTGCACACGATCAACATCCGCCTGTTCGAGGAGCAGCTGACCTACATCGTCAACCACGCGGAGGACCGTGTGATCTTCGTCGACGAATCGCTCGTGGCGGCGCTCGCAAAACTCGTGCCGACGTTCGACGGCGTGGAGCACTACGTGGTGATGGGCGACGGCGAGCTAGCGCGTGAGGAGATCGACCAGCTTCCAGGGGCGCTGCTGTATGAGGACCTGCTCGAGCAGGCTGGGCCCGGCGCGTTCGACTACCCCGAGCTTGACGAGCGCCAGGCGGCATCGCTCTGCTACACCAGCGGCACCACCGGCAATCCCAAGGGCGTGCTCTACTCGCACCGCTCGATCAGCCTGCACTCGACGGTCACGCTCACCAAGGACGGCACCGGCCTGTCGCGCGCGGATCGGATTCTCGCCGTCGTGCCGATGTTCCACGTCAACGCCTGGGGACTGCCCTACGGCGCCGCGCTCGCGGGCTCCGACCTGATCCTGCCCGATCGCTTCCTGCAGCCCGAGCCGTTGGCCGCGCTGATCATGAGCGAGCGTCCGACGTTGATGGGCTGCGTGCCGACGATCTTCTCGGGGCTGTTGCAGTACGCCGGGGAGCATCCGGAGGTCGACCTGTCCTCGCTCTCCAACGCCGCCTGCGGCGGCTCGGCCGTGCCGCGCCAGCTGATGAAGGACTTCGAGGAGCGCCACGGCGTGCGCATCTTCCAGGCGTGGGGCATGACCGAGACGAGCCCAGTTGCCACATACTCGCGTCCGCGTGAGCGCGAGCACGACGATGCCTACTGGGACGAGCGCGCGATGCAGGGTCGGCCGCTGCCGTGGGTCGAGCTGCGCTTGGCCGACGACGACGGCGGGGAGGTGCCGTGGGACGGCGAGTCGACGGGGGAGATCGAAGTGCGCGGGCCGTGGGTCGCTTCGCGCTACTTCGCGGACAGCTCCGAAGACGCGAAGTTCGCCACCGGCTGGCTACGCACCGGCGACATCGCCTCGGTCAACGAACGTGGCATGGTGCAGATCACCGATCGCTCCAAGGACGTGATCAAGTCCGGCGGCGAGTGGATCTCCTCGGTCGAGCTGGAGAACGAGCTGATGTCCCACCCCGACGTGATCGAGGCGGCCGTCATCGCCAAGCCCGACGAGCGTTGGGCCGAGCGGCCCCTGTGCTGCGTGGTGCTGCGCGAGCAGTCGGCGGTCGGCGCGCCGGAGCTGGTTGAGCACTTGCGCGATCGGGTCGCCCGCTGGTGGCTGCCCGACGAGTTCGCGTTCGTGGCGGAGATACCGAAGACGAGCGTCGGCAAGTTCGACAAGAAGGTGCTGCGCGGCCGGCTCGCGGAGGGCACGCTCGAAGGCCGCGTGCTCGTGTCGTGAGCCGGGGTCCGGCGTCCCGATGCCTGCGTGGCGAGCCGCCGCAGCCCATATCGCGCCGCTGTAGCTGATAGACCTTGGATGAGACGAAGGCAGGCAACAGCCGGCAAACGGCGAAACAGAGACGGTGTTTTGCATCAGAGAAGCAGGACAAGTACGGAGACAAGCCCCGAAACTGGGCTACAGCGCTCACCAAACCATCGATGGGAGGTTGGCATGACTCGGACCGACGTCATGGCCTCGAGCAGGCCACGGACACTAGGTGCAATGCGGATCGGACGAGCATCGTCCACCGGCTTGCGGGGGCTCTTTGCGCTGGTCGCGCTGTTGCTGGCGCTGGCGGTCGTGCCCGGCGCTGCGGTCGCGGCAGAACCGACATCCGGCTACACCACGACGACAACCACGCCGGCTTCCACGACGCCCGCTGCGACGACTCCGTCCTCGGGCACGCTCCCCTCTAAAGAAGCCGAAAAACCCGCGAGCGAAACCGCGCCCGCGAAAACGACCAGCCCGCAGTCGAGCACGCTGCCGTTCACGGGCTTCGATCTGCGTTGGGACCTCGGCTTTGGCCTGTTGCTTCTGGTCGCGGGCTTCTCGATCGTCGCCGTACAGCGGCGCCAGCGCCGCGACAGCGGCCGTTAGAGCGCGCCGAGCTGCATATTGCCGTGCCTGCGTGGCCGGCGGCGCTTCGGGTGCCGCCGGCCACTCGGCTTTTCTCGCGACGTGAGGGGCGTTCGCCGCTACCGTACGACGAGGGCCATGAGCGCGAAGCCGAGCGTGTCAGTGCCATCGGGCAGCGCTCGTCGCTCCCGGATGCGGCGTGCGTAGGCGGCCGCGTCGGTGTCGCCATGCCGGTCGGCACGTTCGGCGAGTGCTTCCTCATACGCTGCCCAATCCGACTCGCTTGCGATCGACTCGTGCGCGATCTGAAAGCCGGCAGACCTGACTGCCTCACGTAGACCGGCGATGTCCGACAGCTCATCCGCGCTAGCCCCGCCAAGGGCGGCGAGAAAACGCGCGGAGGGCTGGCGTCGCCAGAAGCCCTCGCCGTAGAGCACCACGGGTGCGAGGGTCCGCAGCGCGCTCGGGGCTGCCGCAAAGCCCCCGTGGACATGCGAGGCAGCCACGTTCACGATGGCGTCGAAGTCGCCGGAAACCTGCGCGCCATCCATGACCTCGAAACGAATCGGGAGCCCGGCCGAGCGAATGCGCGCGTCGGCTATCGCATCCGGATCGAGATCCACGCCGAGAGCGTCGGCTGCGTCACAAATCCGGACTGCGCGACGCAGAATCTCGCCGCTGCCACACCCCGTCTCGAGGATCCGAGGCCGCGCTGGTGTCGGCAATGCTTCAAGGGCCTCATCGATCGCCGCTTCCGTCATGGGGTTGGCGAACGGCAGCCCGACATGGGCGATGTACGAGGGGCTCGGCACGCCAGCCAGTGTCACAGGTGCGCGCTCCCGGTCTTCGCCAGGCCGTTTGTCGACCAAGACAGCGAACCTACTCATGAGCAGCTCAGCGCGCGATGAACGGTCTTTGAGTCCGACTGCCTACCGAGAAATGCGGATGAGAGGACTCGAACCTCCACCGGGTTGCCCCGACACGGACCTGAACCGTGCGCGTCTACCAATTCCGCCACATCCGCGTGGCAGCCGAAGATATCGCAGAGGCGCGCTGCCGGGCAGCGCCAGTCTCTCCGCGCCGGCGTCCGCGAGGCTTCCGCGAGTCCGCCGGGCACCCCGCCAGCGAGCTTTGCTAGCCTCGGGGCGACTGATTCTGCGCCGCTATCGTCCAGGGGACTAGGACGCCGCCCTCTCATGGCGGAAACCCGGGTTCGAATCCCGGTAGCGGTATCTGCTCGGTGGTCCGCCGTCTATCGCGGACCTAGTGATGGCGGTTCGCTCGTCCCTCGTGGACGCGGTGACCCGCGCGAGGGCGGCGACCCGCGGAAAGCGCTCGTGGGAGCTTCTCAGCCGCACGTCGCAGATCGTCGGGAGCGCCTGTTTCGGGATGGTCGCGAACGGCGAGCAGGAGCTGGTGCAGCGCGGGTGTCAGGCCGGCTTGATGTGGGGTTCGGGCGTGCGTCGGCTCATGGCGTCCTGCAATGTGGCTAGGCTTCGCGCCCAAGTTGGATATTTTCTGGATAATGGACTTCGGAAGTGGCATTGAGGCAGATGTCAGGCTGGGCTGATCCGGGTCAACCCCGGTTGAATCTACGGAAGGACATTCCAATCAGCGGGAAGAAGTCGGAGACGCGCCTGGACTTTACGGTCTATACCCGAGAAGCTTATGTATACGTATTGACAGGCAGACAGCGCATTGGGCAGCGGAGTATCAGGGTTGTCATGGCGTGAAAGGATTCGGGTGTTCACTATTACTGGCGATACAAGACGACTAGCGGGGTAGACATGACTGTTATGTACAAGACGCGCGCAGCGACACCTCGGCTGCGTCCTGGCCCCGGTGGGCTTCCGCGCGGACAGGTCACCCAGATCCAGCGAAGCCGCATGCTCGCGGCCGCTGTCGAGGCCGTCGGCGAGGTGGGCTACTCGAGGATGACCGTCGCTCAGGTGATCAGCCGGGCTCGCGTATCGCGCAAGACGTTCTACGACGTGTTCACGGATCGCGAGGACTGCTTCTTGGCGGCGTTTGAACAGGCGCTCGGCCAAGCCAGCTCGATCGCGCGTGAGGCCTACCAGAGCGAGTCGAGTTGGCGCGATGGCATCCGTGCCGGGTTGGCGAGGTTGCTGATCTTCATGGACGAAGAGCCAGGACTGGCGAAGCTTTGCATCGTGGAGGCGCTGGGCGCCGGCGAGCGGGTTCTGGATCGTCGTGCGCAGGTGCTCGACGAGCTTGCGGTGGTCATCGATCGCGGACGCGAAGCCACCAACGCGACGCGCGAACCGCCGGAGGTTACGGCGGAAGGCGTCGTCGGGGCGATCTTCGCCGTGCTGCACACGCGCGTACTGGAACAGGGCGCGGAGCCGCTCACGGAGCTGCTGAACTCGCTGATGAGCATGATCGTGCTCCCCTACCTCGGGGCCAGGGCGGCAGGTAGGGAACTGAGCAGGCCGTCGCTGGAGATCCCAGTCGACCCGCGCCCGCAGGCGCCAGCGCGTCACAAGGACCCGCTCGAAGGTTTGAACATGCGTCTCACCTACAGGACGGTGCGCGTGCTGATGGTCATCGCCGAGCATCCAGGTGCGAGCAATCGCGAGATCGCCGAAGGCTCGGGGATCGTCGACCAGGGCCAGATCTCGAAGCTGCTGAACCGGCTGGCGCGATTGAAGCTGGTCGAGAACCTCGGCGAGGGCCAGGAGAAGGGTGCCGCTAATGCATGGCACCTGACGGCTCGCGGTGCGCAGGTGGAGCGAGCGACTCGACCGCGCTGACGTAATGCTGGATCGCCGTCCCGCTCCGCGCGCCTCGTCGGAGCAGACGGCAGGTGCTTCGCTTCCTGTTTTGGCGACTGCTGGGGCTGGCCGCAACGCTCGCGGGCTTCGCGCTGATCGCTTGGTTCATCGACGGTGGGCCGGGGAAGGTGCTGCGAGGCGACGCGCACGTCGGCGTACCGCACTTCGCGGCGCTGCCGTCAGCGCTCGTGCACTCGGGCGCCGCGGTCTGGGGCTGGACGCCCGCGCTTGGGCTTGCGCCGGCACGGCTGTTGGCGGCGCTGGGGTTGGCGTTTGCGCTGCTGGCCGTCGGCGCGCGAGGGCGGTCTCGTCGGCGGCGGCGGTACGTGCGGCTGCGGGTCGAGGTCTACCGCGCCGATCACGCTGACGTCCATGCCTGCGTCGCGCTGTTCGGCGCGCTGCACAAGCGTCTGCTGCGCCGCTGGTGGCGGCGGCTGCTGCACGGTCAGCCGTCGTTGTCGCTTGAGGTTCACCACGATGGCGGCGTTGCACTGCACTCGGCATGGCTCGCGATCTCCTGCCCTCAGGGATACGAGAGGATGGTCGAGGCGACGTTGCAGGCGACCTATCCGAACTGCCGTCTGAGGGCGCTCGAGCGCCAGCCCGGAGTGCCGCCGACGGTGCTGCGGCTGAAGAAGCACGCCACGTTCATCAAGCGCGTCAAGGCGCTCGAGGATTATGAGCGGCGGCCGGAGCCGCCAGTCAACCGCCTGCTGACGGCAATGGCCGCATGCGGCGAGCCGGCGTTCGTGCAGTTGGCGATGACGCCCGCGCCGGCCGCGTTCGAGGCGTTCGCCAAGCGCGCGTACAAGCGTCACGAGGCGCATCTCTCGCGCGAGCGCAGGGAGCACCTGCTGGTGCGTGACCGCTCGATGGTCGAGGACGCCGAGCTTCGCGGCGGGCTCGAGGTCCAGCACAAGCCGCTGTTCTTCGTCGACATTCGCATCGTCGCGCCACATCGTGTGGTCTGCGAGCAGATCGCCGCCGAGCTGCGCGCCGAGGGCTCGGAGAATCGCCTCGTCGAGCGCGGCACCGCGCTGCGTCACGGTGTGCTTGGGCTCTACTCGCGACGTGTGCAGCGCGGCGAGGGCAACCCGTTGCCTTCGTTTCGTCGCGGCGTATTCGCGGCGGGGGAGCTTGCGCCCATCTGGCACCTGCCGTCGGTCGATTACCTGATGGTCCCGTTCGCGCGCACGAGCGTGCCGCTGGCACCAGCGCCGCCCGCGATCATGAGGCCGCGAGACGGCCACGGCACGCTCCGCGACGCATTTGGGCCGGTCTCGATCCATGAGGAGCTGCGGCGGCAGAACGTCGCCGTGCCGGGCACCGTCGAGCAGGGCAAGTCGAGCTTCCTCGTGGCGAGCGTCGCCGAGGACCTTCAACGCGAGCGATGCGCGGTGATCGTGCTCGACCCCAAGGGCGACGCGGCCGAGGCCGCGGTCAGCCTCGTGCCGGCGCGGCGGACGTGCACGCTGCTCGACCTCGCGCATCCGACCTGCGGCTTCAACCCGCTGCATGTCGACGCGCCAGCCGACGTGATCGCCGATTACGTCGTCGCCGCGCTCAAGGGGCTCTTCAGCGACGCAGACATACGCGCGTCGTCTGACCGCTACCTGCGCAACGCGATCATCGCCGTGCTCGCCTACGACCGCGGCTCGACGCTGTGGGACGCGGCGCGGCTGCTGTCGGTTGGCGAGGAGGGCTACGCGTATCGCAGTGGCGTCGGAGCGCGTGTGCGGGCACTTCCGGAGTTCAAGGAGATCAGTGAGTTCTTCACCGCAGAGCTGACCGCCCAGCTGGCCGACGCGCGCAGTACGACCACGGCCAAGCTCGACGCGCCCGTGAACAAGCTCGCGCGGCTGCTGAACTCGCCGTCGATCAAGCGTGTCCTGCTGAACGACACGCTGAGCATCGACTTCGACCGGGTGATCGCCGGCGCCGAGGTGCTGGTCGTCAAGGGAGCGCTCGGCGCGATGGGAGCGGGCAACACGTCCGTGGTGATGCAGCTCATCGTCGGGATGCTCGACGCGGCCCTCGCTCGCCAGCAAGATCTCGTCTCGTCAGCGGACCGAGTTGCGGTCGCGCTGAAGATCGATGAGGCCCCACTCGTGATCAACCGTGGGTTTGCCGAGACGATGGCGCTGAAGCGCTCGGCGGGGCTCGAGACCGTCGCCTGTTGGCAGACGGATGCGCAGTGGACCGAGCCCGAGGTGCGCGATCAGCTCGACGCGCTGTTTGCGCACCGCGTCTACTTCGCCACCGCGTCCGCGCGTGACGCGCGCAGCGCCGTCGCGCTGACGATGGCCGAGTTCTCAGACACGGTGCGCCCAGGCGTAGAGCGGCTGTCGACGCTCGGTCGTCCCGAAGTGCGCCTGCACCTGCCCAGGCATCACGCGATCGCGAGTTGGGTCACGGCTGAGGGACGCCAGGCGCCGTTCGTCGCCGAGACGATCCCGCTGGCGGTCGATCGCGAGCGCCTCGCGTGGCACGCGACCCGCCAGCGGGAGCGCGGCGGGCGTCATCTGGCTGATCTGCGCCAGCCGCACTGGGATCGCGCTCAGCGCGTGGCCGAATCTGCCCAATCCGCCGATCCCCCCGGTTCGCCGGCATCCACCCGCGCGGCGGCTGTGCCCAGCTTGCCGGACACGCCGGCCGAGAGCTATCGCGAGCTGGTCGAGCTGGACGGCGCTCACAGCGTTCGCTGGGCCAGAACGGCCGCCGCCCCGCGCGCGGTCCAGCTCGAACGCCTTGACCTGGAGATGCTCGCGTTGATCGCCGCGATGCGACACGTGCTGACGAGCCAGCTGCACCGTCGTTTCAACCCTGGGCGCGCCGCAACGACCACGCAGCGCCGGCTGAAGCGCCTGTCGGACGCCGGTCTGATCGAGCGCTTTCAGTTTCACCGGCGCGACGGTGGCGGCATCCCGATGTGCTGCGTGATCACCGCGGCGGGCGCGAAGGAGCTGGCGAACCGCGAGCTTCGCACCTCGACTGACGTAATCCCTGTGCCGACCGATGGACGCGCCGCGCGTGAGGATCGCCTGCGCCAAGCACGTCACGACGTTCACGTCGCAGGCTGGGCGCTCGCGCTCGCTGACGCCCAGTGCGTGCTGCGCGGTCCGCACGAGGCGGTGCTCGAGCCGCCGAAGCGCGCGGGCGCTGACGGCCGCCACGCGATCACGCCGCGCGACCTGCGACTCCCCGGCGGGCGCACGCCGCACGCGTTCCTCTACACCGATGCAAGCGGTCAGCGTGTCGAGCTGGAGCGCTTTGAGACGATCCGCCCCGATGCGGTCGTCACATTTGGCGGACCCGCCGACCGCGGTATGCCGGTCGACGTGATCGTGGAGCTGGACGATCGGCCAGCCGTCGGCCGTGCGGCTCGCAAGCTCGAGCGCTACGACCACTTCTTGGCGGGCTGGTCGCTGCACACGCGCCGCTACGGCACGCG
Organism: uncultured Solirubrobacteraceae bacterium; assembly: GCA_963716535.1. Taxonomy (GTDB): domain Bacteria; phylum Actinomycetota; class Thermoleophilia; order Solirubrobacterales; family Solirubrobacteraceae; genus Palsa-744. The sequence continues at coordinate 491,185 of OY970317.1, forward strand.
CGCGCAGGCCGTGCCGCTCGTTGTCTTCGTGTGCCGCGATCGCAGGCGAGCGCGCGAGTGCACGCTACGTGCCGACGCAGCTTTGGGCGCATGCCGGGCCTACGCCGGCGAGTACCCGCTCGATTGGCACTACCCGGGGCGCGAACGGATCCTGTTCACGTCCGAGCGCGACATGCACGAGGGCCTGGTGTGCGCGTACGGGGTCCCGCGCGTGCCGCCGGAGATACGAGTGCAGGCCGCGCACGGAGACCCGCGGGCCGCCGAGACGACCGTGGAGTTGCGCGAGCTGCCGCGTCCCGCCCAACCCGCCCGCCAGTGAAGCTGGCGCGCGAGCGTACGTGTAATCACGCCGCCGCGCGGCGCAGTTGCCCCAGCGAGATACGCAGTCACCCGCCCTCGGCGGACCCCCGGCGCTGCAATCGCCTGTGCCATCCGAGGGCGGGTGAGTGCGACGGCGCCGCGCGCAGTTCCGCGCTGCAGAGCCAGGGCACGGGCTTGTCGGGCACGCGACTGCACGAGCGCCAGCCGCGCAGGTAGCGAGCGCGGAGTGAGCTTCGCGCTCGCGCGCTACGCTCGCCGCGACCTCATCTTCATTTCCCTGCGCCACACGCCGTTGACAGCTCGTATCCGACGAGCAAAGAGACCAGCAGTTCCAGCCCGCCCGTAGCAGCCGGCCGGTGGGCAGCAACTGTTTGACGAAGAGCGCGTGCGCGCCAAGTTTTACCTTCGCGCGATCGCCGAGACCGCGATTTCCGAGAACCCCTACGGGGGTTCTCGGAGCACTGCCGTTTGCCCTCGCGTGCTGATTCCGACCTCCTTGACGGCTGTTCGCCGCGCTCCTACAAGCGGCCCGAACAACCCCGGCGCGGTGCGTCGGACAGTGCTCAACCCCACCGGCAGGAGACAGCCATGACACCCACGACGCAAACCAGCGCCCCCGCCAGCCATCGCAGGATCGCCGTCCGCGAGCCAGGCGCAACGGCCCGCCGACGCCGAGTCCGAGCCAGCCGCCAGCGTGCGTCGCACGAGGGCTCCCCGCTCGGCCGCTACCTCGACCGGCACGGACACGCTCGCGAGGTGGTCGCGCAGCACGGAGCCGGCGGGAGCACGCTGGTCGTCGACCGTGAACGTGTCGGCCATGGCGATCCTCGGCTGGTCGCGCACCTCGCGGCTGACGAGCCCACCGAGAACGCCGAGCTGGTGTGCAACGGCTACCTGCGCGATCTCGCCGCCGGTATCGGTGCCTGCCGCAGGCTCGCCCCCGAGGACGTGCTGCTCACGCCGTTCGCCGATCACTGCGCGGGTGACGCCGAGCAGGTGCAAGCGGTCGCGGTCGCGCCCGTCGATCGCTTCGGCCGCGTCCACTCGCTCGACCTGATGCCCGGCGAGATGTCGATCCCCGAGCTGCGCTGGTGTCGGCGCGAGCCGGGCGCGAGCCGCGCACGCGAGCCGGTGAGCGTGCGCGAAGCGATCGCGGCGCTGGAGAGCTACGAGCCGGTGTGCGAACAGACGCTGCGAGTGCTTGCGACTCATGCGCACACGGATGCGGTTTCGACGGCGTTGCTGCGCGTCGAGCTGACGCGGGTGCAGCGGAGCCCGATCGTGCTCAACCGGCGGCTGCGTGAGGTGGTGCTCGCGATGATCGACCGCCGCGAGCTGAGCATGAGCGAGATCGCCCTCCGCTGTGGGCGTGTCAAGCGCGATCGCAAAGGCAACGAAAGCGGGGAGACGAGCTGGCTGGCCCGCCGCATCGGGCTGCTCCCCGAGGGCGGGCACAGCCTGCCGACACCGTGGATCCACAGCGACGTGCTCGCTTTGATCGCACGCCGGGGTCTCGGGATCGGTCCACACGAGGTCGAGCTGTGACCGGCGGCGGGCGTGCCGCCCCGCTGCTCGTGGTCGAGTCCGATCGCCACGTCGGCGAGGCGCTCGCCGAACAGCTGATCGCAGACGGCTTCGACGTTGAGCTGGCGTGCAGCGCGGAGCATGCGCGCGTCCTCGCGAGCGCAAGCGCGCCGCGGCTCGCGTTGCTCGGGCGGATTGAAGACCGGCGCGGCGCGCTCGAGCTGCTGCGCGAGATCCGTCGGGCCGACGCGCAGGGCACGCCGTGGGATCGGACGCTGCCGGCGATCGTCCTCGGGACGCCGGCGCGCGAGCTCGACGTGCTGCGCGCCTTCGAGGCAGGTGCAGACGACGTGGTGGCGAGGCCTCCAGCCACCTATCTCGAGCTGCGGGCGCGCATGCGCGCGATCCTGCGGCGCAGCGCAAACGCTCGGGAGCTGGGACGGCTGCTCGAGGTCGGGCCGCTCGCAATCGACACCGCCGCTCACCTCGTCACCCTCGACGGCGAGTGCGTCGATCTGCGCCGCATGGAGTTCGAGCTGCTCGTGCACCTGGCGCGGGAGCCGGAGCGCGTCTTCTCCAAGGCCGAGCTGCTGAGCGCCGTCTGGGGATACCGCTGCGGCGGATCGACGCGAACGCTCGACAGCCACGCCAGCAGGCTGCGCCGCAAGCTCACCCCGGCCGGTGAGCGGCGCTGGGTCATCAGCGTCTGGGGAGTGGGCTACCGGCTGATCTGAATAGCGCGCACACAACCTTGACGAGTCGCGACGGCTCGGCAGGAACGCAGGAATGCAGCACCGATGGCGGGCCAGATGGCCCGCCATCGCTCGTTAACGACCACGGCCTGCTCGCGCAGGCCACATCGAGGATGGGTCGATGCGGCCTGTCCGGAAGGGAGTGGCGCAATGTCCTCAAATGCGTTTTCCGAAAGTGCGGTCGATCCTCAGGCGACCGTCGATGAGCTATTCCACTGGCTCCTGTCGACGTCGCTTCGATGCGTCGTCGGGGTGATGCTGGGAGCTCTCGCTGCACGGCTGCTTCGCAGCCGGCACCTGCACTGGAGTTGGGGGATGGGTGCCTTGGTGCTGGTGCTCGCCGCGTGGCCGCTTCTCGGCGTCACCGCGCCGACCTTCGCGATAGCGGTCCTGTTCGCGACCTTGCGCAGCCGGCGCTGGCACGGTGAAGACCTCGAAGCCGGTGCTGACCTCGCAGAGCTGGCCGAGCGTCGCACGCGCCCGATCGAGCCGCTGCGGGCGCTCGTCCGGGCAGCCGCGCCGCGTCTGCCCGAACGGTTCGGCGTTAACCGCTGGACTCGATGGCGTGGGCGTGGGCTCGCGCTTGGCCGCGACGAGCATGGGCGCATGGTCTCGATCCCGTTCGGTGTCGAGGAGGGCGCGACGCATACGCTCGTCGTGGGGGCCACCGGCTCGGGCAAGACCGTCACGCAAACCTCGATCGCGACCCGTGCGATCGAGCAGGGAATGGGCGCGATCGTGCTCGATCCGAAGGGCGACGTCGGTCTGCGCGAGCACGTACGCCAGGCGGCGATCCTCAACGGGAGGCCGTTCCTCGAGTGGACGCCCGAAGGTGACTGTGTCTACAACCCCTTCGCGCGCGGCGGCGCCAGCGAGATCGCCGACAAGGCGCTTGCGGGGGAGCGTTTCACCGAGCCGCACTACCTGCGCCAGGCGCAGCGCTATCTGGGTCACGCCGTGCGCGCTCTGCGCCACGCCGGTGCGGAGGTGAGCCTGTGCGCGATCGTCGAGCAGCTCGACCCCGAGCGGCTGGAGGTGCTCGCCCGCGAATTGGCGGAGAGTGATGCTCGCAACGTCTTCGCGTACCTGGACTCGCTCTCGTCGCGTCAGCGCGCCGAGCTCGCCGGGGTGCGCGACCGGCTCGCGATCCTCGCCGAGTCCGACGTCGGCCGATGGCTGGACCCGCGGACCCCTGGGGCGGGAATGTTCGACCTTCTGGGTGCGGTCAGGCAACGCTCGATCGTCTATTTCAGCCTCGAGTCGGACAGCCGGCCGCTGCTCAGCGCGATGCTCGGCGCGGCGATCGTGCAGGACCTGCAGACGACCGTCGCGAGCCTCCAGGGCGGGGCGGTGCCGACGCTGGTGGTGATCGACGAGTTCTCGGCGATCGCCGCCGAGCAGGTCGTGAGGCTGTTCGGTCGGGCCCGCTCCGCGGGCTTCAGCCTGCTGCTCGGCACGCAGGAGCTGTCCGACCTCAGGCTTGCGGGCCGCGAGCTGTTGCTCGAGCAGGTGCTGGGAAACCTCACCGCGCTGATTGCGCACCGCCAGGTGGTTCCCAGCTCCGCCGAGTTGATCTCGACCCTCGCCGGCAGGACGGGCGCGTGGCGGGTCTCGCGCCACAGCGACGGCAGGACGACACGTGTGCGGGCGCGTGAGCCGGTGCTCGAGCCGGACCGTGTGATGGGCCTCGGTCGAGGCTGGGCGGCCGTGCTGGCGCTTGGCGACGGCGGAAGCCCGCGCATCGCCCGGATGTTCCCGCCGATCGATCGACGCTGACGGCGGCGCAACCCGGCGATCTCCTCTCAACCACCAGACACAGGAAGGAGGACCGAAATGGTCCGAGCAAACACAGCACCCTCACCCGAGCGACTCGAGATCCTTCGCTGGACGGCCCGTCTCGGCGCCGTCACGGCCGACGCCGTCGCACAGCACGGCGGCTGGACGCCGGCCTCGGCGCGCGCACGCCTGCAGGCCGCCGAGCGCGCCGGGCTGCTCAGCAGCCGGCGCGTGCTCGCCGATGCGTCGGCTGTGTACGCGGTCACGCGTGCCGGTCTGCGCGCGACCGGCCTGCGCGGCTTGGAGCCGTGCCGCGTCAGCGTCGCCAATGCACCGCACGCGATCGAGTGCGCACGGGTCGCCGCGGGCCTGGAGCGCTGCTACCCCGACCACAGCGTCATGAGCGAGCGCGAGCTGCGTCTGCACGAGCGCGAGGCTGGCAAGCCGCTCGCTAGCGCGAGCCTCGGCCGCGACCCGAGCGGGGCGCCGCTGCTGCATCGGCCGGATCTGGTGCTTTGGCCACAGGATGGGGCCAAGCGCCTGCCGGTCGCCGTCGAGGTCGAGCTGACGGTCAAGGCGCCACAGCGACTGCGCGAGATCTGTCGGGCGTGGGCGCGCTGCCGTTGCGTTGCCGGCACGCTGTACCTGGCCGCCGACGACGTACAGCGCCCCCTGCAGCGGGCGCTCGAACAAGCGCAAGCCGGCCAGCGGATCGCGCTCGTCCGGCTCGACGTGTTCGCCACCGGCGGCCCGCAAGCAGGTTCGCCGATCGCGAATACCGTCCCAAGCGATGCGTAGCTTCACTCACAGGGGGGTCAACCACCTAGCAATGGAGCCCAACATGTCCTACTTCAACATCAATCGCGTGGTTCTGGTCGCTCGGCTCACTCGCGACCCAGAGCTGCGCGCGCTGCCGTCCGGAACGAGCGTGTGCAGTCTGCGCGTGGCGTGCAACTCGAACTACCGGGATGCCGAGGGCGAGCTGATCGAGCGGCCGAACTACTTCGACGTCAGCATCTATGGCGGACCTGGCGAGAGCGTCAGTCGCTACATGCGAAAGGGCAGCCGCATCGCGATCGATGGCCGCCTCGAGTGGCGCGAGTGGGAAACCGCCGAGCAGGAGCGTCGTCAGGCAGTGAGCATTGTCGCCGACACCGTTCAGTTTCTGGACGGCTCCCAGTCCGCTGCGAGTGACGGTGAGGTCGGCGGCGGCGATGAGGAGGAGGCCGGCACCGGCGCCGACGGTGAGGATGGACGCGAGCTGGTGGGCGTCGGAGTTGGCGCCGAGGAGGACGACTTCGTCTTCTAAACGCGCGCATCACTGGAAACAGGCCAGGCGACGCGCGCATGTCCGCTGTCCGCTTGGTCCCGCGGCTGGGGACGCTCGACGTAGCGTTCCCAGCCAACTCTCGATGTTGACTCCGCTGAGTTCTTTCGTGTTTAAAGGGCAATCCTGTGGCGTCGGGGCATCGTCCGGCTGGCTGCGCGTAAACTGGCGCGCCGCAATGCAGCCCGAGTCCACCTGGTTCCGGGCGCAAACCACAGCCAAGCCCGCAAGGAGCCTTCCTCCATGCCAGTCAATACGAAAGCGATCGGCAAGACCTACGAGCCCCTGACCTACGCGGTCGGCCGCGAGAAGATCAAGGAGTACGCACGCGCGGTGGGGGAGACGGATCCGGTGTACCTGGACGTCGAGGCAGCGCGCGCTGCCGGTTACGCCGATGTCGTGGCACCACCGATGTTCGCCGTTGTCTACAGCGCGCCCGCGGTCGGGCCGCCGATCTTCGATCCCGAGATCGAGCTGAACTTCGCGATGATGGTCCACGGCGGGCAGGAGTTCGTGTGGGGGCCGCTGGTGGTCGCGGGCGACGAGGTCACGACCACCGTAAGCGTCAAGGACATCTCAGAAAGCGATGGCCGCGGCTACTACGTGTTCGAGTCGGTCTCCACCAACCAGCGCGGCGAGCAGGTCTGCCGCGGAACCTGGACGAACATCGTCCGAGGAGTGTGATCGGTATGCCAGAGCTGCACGCAGGCGAGCAGATCCCCGAGGTGCGGATCACCCCCGACAAGTTTCTCACGGTCCGCTACGCGGGTGCGTCCGGCGACTTCAACCCGATTCACATCGACGAGGAGTTCGCCAAAGCGGTGGGTCTCCCCGGGCGCATCCTGCATGGGCTGTGGACGATGGCGCAGGTAGCCCGCGCGCAGACCGAGGCCGCAGGTGGACCCGAGCATCTGAAGCGCCTGTCCGTTCAGTTTCGCGGCATGGGCGTGCCCGAGCAAGAGGTGCTCGTCAGCGGTACCGTGCGCGAGCTCGGCGACGGTCGCGTCGTGGTCGACACGGTCGCCGAGCAGGGCGGCAAGCAGATCATCCGTAACGCGGAGGCCGAGCTGGAGCTGTAGTTGGCGCCGGTGACGGCGTCAGCACGCCGCCTACAATCAGATCGATGCTGAGCCCACGCCAAGAGCGCATCCTGTGCATGGTCGTCGATGACTACCTGCGCACGGGACAGCCGGTCGCCTCACGCGCGATCGTCGCTGCCGGCGAGCTCGAATGTGGGCCCTCGACGGTGCGCAACGAACTGGCACTGCTCGAGGAGCACGGCCTGCTCGCGCATCCACACGTCTCGGCCGGCCGCGTGCCCACCGACGCTGGCCACCGCTACGTCGTCGATCGCCTGCTCAGCTCGAGCAGCGCTTTGCCAGTGCCGTCGCGGCGCCTCGAGCTGTCGCTGATCCGCCGCGAGGTCGAGGAGGCGATGCGCACCACGACCGAGACGCTCTCGCAGATGACGAACCTGCTCGCGGTCGTCTCCGCGCCGTCCATGCAGGCCGCCACGATCCGCCACGTTGAGGTGCTGGCGCTGCAACCGCAGGTCGTGCTCGTCGTGATCATCACCTCCGCGGGGAACGTGTCGAAGATGTTCGCGACGTTCGACCGCGCGGTCGACCCTGGGCTCGTGACGTGGGCGGCGGAGTACCTGAACGAGCGCCTGGTCGGCCTCGGCCTGGGCGCGCGCATGCTGCATCAGCGCCTCGTCGACCCGAGCCTTTCACCGACGGAGCTCGCGTTCCTGGAACGCTTCGCGCCGGCGTTCGGAGATCTCGCCGCCGAGGGCGAGGACTCGCTGTTCGTGGAGGGAACCGCGCGGCTTTTCGAGGCGGGGCAGATCGAAGACACCACGCGCGTCAACGGGCTGATCGACCTGCTCGAGCGGCGGGTGGTGCTGCTGGGGGTGCTGCGGGCGGCGCTGTCTGAGACCGGCGTGTACGTGCGTATCGGTCACGAGAACGAGCTGCCGGCGATGCACTCGCTGGCTTTGGTCGCGACCGGCTACGGCATGGCGCAGCGCAAGCTCGGCACCGTCTCGTTGATCGGCCCGGTGCGCATGGACTACGCGGGCGCAATCGCAACCGTGCGCGAGGCGGCCCATCAGCTATCGCGCTTCGTCGAAGACGCCTATGCCGAGAACTGATCAGAGGGACATGCCGCGCGATCCCTACGAGGTGCTGGGCGTTGCCCGCGACGCCTCCGCACAGGACATCAAGAAGGCGTTCCGCCAGCTCGCGATGGAGCTGCACCCGGACGTCAACGCGCATGACCCCGATGCCGAGGAGAAGTTCAAGGAGGCCGCCGAGGCCAACGAGATCCTGTCGGACCCAGAGCGGCGCGCGACCTATGACCGCTACGGCCACGAGGGGCTGCGCTCGGGTGGCTACGCACCCAACTTCGACGGGTTCGGGTCGATCAGCGACCTCTTCAACGCGTTCTTCGGCGGTGGCACTGCCGCTCGCGGCGGCCCGGCGCAGGGCGGCGATGTCGCGGTCGCCGTCGAGTTGGACCTGCTCGAAGCGGCCAACGGCGCAAAGCTGCAGGTCGCCTATGAGGTGGTCGAGCGCTGCGAGCACTGTCGCGGCAACGGCGCCGAGCCGGGCACGCCGATCAACACCTGCGCGCGTTGCGGCGGCGCGGGGCAGTTGCAAGCGGTGACGCGCACGATGCTCGGGCAGATGGTGCGCACGATGGTCTGCGACGAGTGTCACGGCGACGGGCGCGTGCCCGAGCAGCCGTGCGCGGACTGTCGTGGCCGCGGACGCGTCGCCGGCAAGCGCACGTTGGACGTCGAGGTGCCGGCCGGGATCGCCGACGGGCAGCGGATCCGCATCGGCGGCCACGGACACGCCGGCGAGGCGGGAGCACCTGACGGCGACGTGTACGTGCTCGTGCGTGTACGCGCTGACGAGCGCTTCATCCGCGAAGGCGACGACCTGATCACGGCGCTCGACGTCGCGGCGCCGTTGGCCGCGCTCGGCGGTGTGCTCGAGGTGCCCACGCTCGAAGGCAGCGCCTCGATCGAGCTGCCCGCCGGTACGCAGCCCGGTGAGGTGCTGACGCTGCGTGGCGCCGGCATGCCCGCGCTCAGGCGCAGCCGCAACGGCGACCTGCGCGTGGTCGTCAATGTTGTCGTCCCGCGCCGGCTGAGCCCCGAGCAGCGCGAGCTGATGGAGCGCCTGAACGACACGCTCAGCGAGGAGAACCTGCGCTCGCAGGAGTCGATGTTCGCAAAGCTGCGGCGCGCGCTCGGTAGCCAGGCCGCGTGATCAGGCTCGCCGTTCGCGTCGCCGGTGAGCGGGCGGAGCTGGTGCTGGCGGAGTTGCTGGAGCTTGCCCCCAACGGTGTCGAGGAGGTTCAGGGCGAGGCCGGGACGATCGAGTACGCCGTGTACGGTGCGCCCGGTGAGCTGCCGGAGCTTCCCGACGTGCGGGCTGCCGTCGGTGGCGCGCTCGTTGACATCTACACGACGGAGGTCCCCGACGACTGGCACGAGCGTTGGCGCCAGTTCCATCGCCCGGTGCTGATCGTCGCGCCGTCCGTGCCAGACGCCGAGCGTGCGCCGCTGCCCGCGCTGCACGTGCGTCCGCCGTGGGAGGCGCCGAGCGAGCCAGGCAACGGGCTCGTGCGCGAGATCGTGATCGATCCGGGGCAGGCGTTCGGCACAGGCGCGCACGCGAGCACGCGCCTGTGCCTGGAACTGCTGTTGGCGCTGGCGGCCAGCGAGCCGCCGGCTGGCGCGCTGCTGGACGTGGGCACGGGCTCGGGCGTGCTCGCGATCGCGGCCGTAGGACTCGGCTACGACCCGGTGCTGGGGCTCGACCACGAGCAGGAGAGCGTTGAGGCTGCCTGCGACAACGCCACCGTCAACGGCGTCGAGATCGAGGTGCGCCGCTTCGACCTGCGCCGTCAGGTGCTGCCGTGGATGGGCGATGCCGATGCGGGCGGGCACCCGCCCGTGGTGCTTGCGAACCTGCTGCGCCCGCTGCTGCTCGAGCTGGCCGCATCGATGCCGGCGACACCGTCGCATCTGCTCGCCGGCGGTCTGCTCGTGCACGAGGTAGATGAGGTCGCCGCGGCGTTCGCCGAGCGTTTGGGGCTGCGCGAGCGCGAGCGGCGCGAGCGCGGCGAGTGGGCTGCCGTGTGGCTCAGCGCCGGCTGAGCACAGCGGCACGCGCCATCCGCGGACCGGCGCGGGCGTCTGCGCCCGCCAGTTGTGCTCAGGCCCTGTCAGGGACCTCGGTGGCGGCGCGCACGATCGCGCGATAGACGAGGTCGATCGCTGGGCGCACGCCCTCCTCGTCGCTCAGCAGCACCGAAGCAGCGCTCAAAGCTGCGCCGATTGTCTCCAACGCCTCGCCGACGGCCCCCGGGACGGGGTCGCGGCAGGCGGCGATCGCCATGTCGAGCATCGCCTGCGCCTGCTCGATCGCGCCGCTGAACAGCGCCGGTCCGACGAGGCTCGCATAGCCGTAGACGCGCGCCAGGCGGCCAGACAGCTCGATCGTCGGACCGCGCCGCGCGGGGCTCACCGCCGGCAGCGGCTGCCCGTCGATCAGCGCCGCCATCGTGCCGCCGAGGACCAGCTTCGTGGTTGGCTCGTCGAGGCCCGACTTCCAGGCGATGCGCAGCGCCATGTACAGCGTCGTCGCCGGCAGCCCGTAGGGAGGATCGGAGGCGAACACGATCCGCTCGGCTGGCACGCGCGCGAACAGCTCGATCACGTCGAGCGGGAAGAAGCACGAGATGTCGTACAGCACGCCCGGGTGATCGGCCAGGCGCGAGGTCAGGATCCCCTGGTCGCAGATCGCGCCGTGCGCAAGGATCAGCACGGCGCCTGGATGGCGCAGCGCTAGGTCCACGAGCCCGTCGGCGAGGGGCGGCAGGCCGCGGCCGGCGTGGATCAAGATTGGCACGGCTGCGTTTTCGGCCAGCTCGAAGACCTCGTCCATGTCGCCGCCGTCGAACACGAAGTCCTGTGCGCGCGGGTGTAGCTTGATACCGCGCGCGCCGGCCGCCAGGCAGCGTTCGGCCTCCGCGAGCGGCGCTTCCGCCGGGTCCAGACGCGCGAACGGCACGAGCCTGCCCTCGCTTTCATCCGCCCACGCCAGCACCCGGTCGTTGGGGACGCTGTAGGACGGCCGGCGCTCGGGGTCGTGCAGCGGGAACACGCACGCGCGTCGGGCGTCCGCGTGGTCGAGCAGCGCGATCAGCTGCCCGAGCGTCAACGAGCGTCCGTCCTCGTCGAGCCCGAGATGGGTGTGAGCGTCGATCACTTCCGCCTGCGGCGGCCGCAGGCGCGCTGTCTCCGCGAGGAACGGCGCGAGCGCGCTGGCGTAAAGGGCATCGTCCATGGCTTGAACCCTATTGTGTCGCTGTGGCCTGGCAGGTTGTGATCGCGGGCGGTGGCTTCGGCGGCTTCTATGCCGCGCGCGCCCTCGAGCGGATTCTGCCCGCACAGAGCGCGCGGGTGACGCTCGTCAACGACGCCAACTTCATGCTCTACACGCCGTTGCTGCCTGGGGCCGCCGGGGCGGCGCTGGATCCGCGCCACGTGGTCGTTGCGCTGCGCTCGCAGCTGCGTCGCACCGACCTCGTGATCGGGTCGGTCACGGGCGCCGACCCAGCCGCGTGCACGCTGGCCGTCGAGCGCATCGACGGCCAGCACCTGGAGCTCGACTACGACCAGCTGATCGTCGCGCTCGGCTCGGTCTCGCGGACGCTGCCGATCCAGGGTCTGGCAGAGCACGCGATTGGCTTCAAGTCGCTGACCGACGCGACGGCGCTGCGTAACCAGGTCTTGGGCTGCCTGGACATCGCCGAGTCGCTCGAAGACCCGGTGCTGCGAGCCGAGTATCTGAGCTTCGTGTTCGTCGGCGCCGGCTACGCCGGCGTCGAGGGCCTTGCCGAGCTGCAGGACTTCGCCGTACAGGCGATCGAGCTGTATCCGCGCTGTGCGGCTCAGGGCATGCGCTGGACGCTCGTGGAGGCCAAGGGACGGATCATGCAGGAGGTTCCAGAGAGCCTGTCGGAGTTCGCCGAACGCGAGCTGCGCGGGCGCGGAATCGAGGTCCGCACGACCACCACGCTCGCTGAGCTGAGCGCGCGCGCCGCGACGCTTTCCGGCGGCACCACGATTCCAGCGCGAACCGTGGTCTGGACCGCCGGCGTCAAGCCGAGCCCGGTGATCGCCAGGCTCGGGTTGCCGCTCGACCGCGAGGGCCGCGTGGTCGTCGATCGCACGATGCAGGTTGACGACGGGGCGCTGCCCGCGACGCGTGCGAGGGTGGGCGCGCGGGTCTGGGCAATCGGCGACTGCGCCGCCGTGCCCGATCCCTCACGGCCCGGCCAGCCGTGCCCGCCGACCGCGCAGCACGCGATCCGCCAGGGGCGGCTCGTCGCGCGCAACGTCGCCGCTACGCTTGCCGGTGCAGGCTCGGGCGCGAGGCCGTTTCGCTACCGCACAAAAGGCGTCGTCGCCGAGCTCGGCAGCAGGCAGGCCGTCGCGATCACCTTCGGCATCCGCTGGCGCGGTATGCCGGCGTGGCTGATCGCGCGCACCTACCACCTGCTGCTGATGCCGGGCCTTGGGCGCCGGCTGCGTCTGCTTGTGGACTGGAACGTCGCGCTCGTGTTCGGCCGCGACGCCTCCGCGCCGGGCCGCCTCGGCAGCCCCACGCCGCTCGAGCACGACTAGCGGCGGGGCGCGTGCCGCGCCCGGTGAGCAGTCAACGCCCGGCGAGTTGTCGGCGCTCTCGCCGTGGCGGCGTATCCTGATCTGCGGATGGCGATCATCGAGCAGATCCAGAACGACGTGAAGAGCGCGATGCGCGCTGGCGAGAAGGAGCGCGTCGGCGCACTGCGACTCGTGCTCTCCGAGCTGCAGAAGGCTGCCAAGGAGGGCTCCGATGACGAGCTGGCGGTGCTGCGGCGTGAGCGCAAGCGCCGGCTCGAGTCTGCCAAGGCGTTTCGCGATGGCGGCCGCGAGGACCTCGCCGGTGGCGAGGAGTCCGAGGCGGAGCTGATCGGCGCATACCTCCCGGCGGAGCTGAGCGATCAGGAGCTGGCGGCGATCGTCGAGCAGGCCGTGCGCGAGAGTGGCGCTACCTCGGCGAAGGAGATGGGCGTCGCGATGAAGCAGGCGATGGCGGCGGTCGCGGGCCGCGCCGACGGCAAGCGCGTGTCCGAGCTAGTACGAGCCGCACTCAGCGGATGAGGACGCAGATCGAGCTTTCCAACGACGTGGCGGCCGAGCTCGCGGGCAGTCAAGACATGGTGCTGCGGGCGCTCGAGGCGCAGCTCGACTGCAAGGTCTACCTGCGCGGCAACCTGCTCACGTTCGACGGCGAGGAGAGCGAGACACACGAGGGTGAGCTGGTCGTGCGCGAGCTGGCGCAGCTGATCGCGCGCGGGCACCAGATCGGCCCCGGCACGATCGCCGCGGTGACCGGCGCGCTGGATGCGCATGAATCGCCGGCGCGCGTGCTCGAGGACGTCGTCTGGCGCCATCGCGGGCTGCGCGTCGCACCGAACACCGTCAACCAGAAGCGCTACGTCGACTCCGTGCGCCAGAACACGGTCACCTTCGGTGTCGGTCCTGCCGGCACCGGCAAGACGTTCCTGGCCGTAGCGATGGCCGCCGCCGCGCTCTCGCGCCACGAGGTCAACCGCATCATCCTGACGCGTCCGGCAGTCGAGGCGGGCGAGCGGCTCGGGTTCTTGCCGGGCGATCTGATGGCGAAGGTCGATCCCTATCTGCGTCCGCTGTTCGACGCGCTCCACGACATGCTCGACCCCGAGAAGGTCTCGCAGCACATCGAGCGCGGCGTGATCGAGATCGCTCCGCTGGCGTTCATGCGCGGACGCACGCTCAACGACTCGTTCGTGATCCTCGACGAGGCGCAGAACACGACGCCCGAGCAGATGAAGATGTTCCTCACCCGGCTCGGCTTTGGCTCCAAGATGGTCGTCACCGGCGACGTCACCCAGGTCGATCTGCCGCGCGAGCAGCAGTCGGGCCTGATCGCGGTCGGCGACGTGCTCGACACGGTCGAGGGGATCGAGTTCGTTCGCTTCGGCGCGCAGGACGTCGTGCGCCACAAGCTCGTGCAACGGATCGTCGAGGCATACGACGAGCAGGCTCAGCGCAATGCGCCTTCGCAGGCCGAGATCGGCGCGCGCGCCGCGGTCCGCGGCGTCTGAGCGCCGCGCGATGATCGAGGTCGAGGTCTTCGGCGCGGAGTTCGCCCCGCAGGCGCCGCACGCGATCGAGCTGCGACGCCTGTGTGCGAGCGCGGCGGCGCGCATGGGCATCGAGCAGGGGCACGTGGCGATCGAGTTCGTCGATGCTGAGCGAATTGCGACGCTCAATGCGGAGCATCGCGGCAAAGCCGGTGCCACCGACGTGCTGTCGTTCCCGATCGACGGCATCGGGCCGCTTTCGGTCACGCCAGACGCCGAAGGGCACACCGCCGGCGGGGCTCCGATCGGCGAGGTCCCACGCGAGCTCGGCGACATCGTGATCTGCCCCGAGCACACGGTCGACCTGCGCGAGGCGGTCGTCCACGGGATGCTGCACCTGCTGGGGATGGATCACGAGACCGACGACGGCGAGATGCTGGTGCTGCAGCGCGAGCTGTTGGCTGGAGTGAGCGGGTGACGCGCAGCGGCTTCGTCGCGCTCGCCGGCAGACCCAACGTCGGCAAGTCGACGTTCGTCAACGCGGTCGTCGGCGAGAAGGTCGCGATCGTCTCTGATCGTCCGCAGACGACCAGGCGCGCGATCCGCGCCATCCACCAGTGCGGCGACAGCCAGATCGTGCTGGTCGACCTGCCCGGCGTGCAGCGCCCGCGCGACGAGCTGACCTCGCGGATGGCCAAACGCGTGCAGCAGGAGCTCGACGGCTGCGATGCCGTGCTGCTGATGCTCAACGCGCAGCAGGGCGTCGGGCCGGGCGACCGCTTCATCGCTGCGACGCTCGTGGGCACGCAGACCCCCGTCGCGATTGCCGTCAACAAGGTCGATCGTCTCGCCCGCGCGCCGTTGCTGGCCACGCTCGCGGAGGCGGCCGAGCTGGATGCGCGCGCCGAGGTCTTCCCGATCTCCGCCCGCTCTGGATCCGGGCTGGCCGAGCTGGTCGAGTATTTGGCATCGCTTATGCCTGAGGGCCCGTTGCTGTTCGCGCCAGGCTCCAGCTCAGACCAGCCGCGCGAGCTGCTGCTCGCAGAGCTGATCCGCGAGGCGGTCATCAGGCGAACCTTCCAGGAGCTGCCGCACGCGGTCGAGGTGGTGGTCGAGGAGATCGAGCATCCGCGGCCCGAGCTCGCGCGCGTGCGCGCGCTGATCTGGGTCGAGAGCGAATCGCAGAAGGCGATCCTGATCGGTGCGCACGGGCGCATGATCAAGGCGATCGGCACGGCTGCGCGGCGCGAACTGGAGCGGGCGCTCGCGTGTCAAGTGCACCTGGAGCTATCCGTGCGCGTGCGGCGCGACTGGCGCGGAGACGAAGGCCTGCTCGACCGTCTTGGAATAACCTGAGAGATTCGGACAGGCGCATAGGTGTTCGCGCGCCGGATTTCCCGCCCGTCTGACTCATTCAGCTTGTGAGATGTGCTCGCTCTCGTTTTGGGATACCTTCTGCGCTGGGTCGGCCTCGTGGGGAGGGTATGGATGTCAGCGAAGTACGCGATATTGGGACTCGTTATCGAGCGTCCCGGCTACGGTTACCAGTTGGCGCAGCGTTTGGAGGAGCGCTTCGGCTCTTCCAGCTTCGCTCCATCCGGTGTCTATTCAGCGCTCGACCAGCTCGGTCGCGATGAATTCGTGCGCGCTGCCGGCGAGCTGGGACCAGGACCCGCTAGGCGTTCGGCGCCGCGTACGATCTATGAGGCGACGAGCCGTGGTGTCGAGCACTTCGAAGCGTGGATTCTCGGGTCCTCGCCGACGCCGCCGTTGCGCGACGAGCTGCACATGAAGATCGCGCTCTGCCGGCCTCGCAACCTGCCGCGTCTGATCGACTTGGTCTACGGCCAGGAGCTGGCGTGCATCGGGCGCCTGCGCGACCTCAGGCAGAGCTCGGAGGGCGAGGATGTCGCGCGCGATCAGCAGGACTGGACGAAGCTCACGGGTGTGCTTGCCAAGGAGGCGGAGATCGCGCTGTGGAAGGCGAGGATCGAATGGCTGCAGAGCGCCCGCGAGTTGCTGCGCAGGTTGCTGATGCAGTCTGAGCCGGCGCGCATCAGAGGCACGCGAATTGCAGACAACTGTACGGTTGTCCGTGGGTGACTGGTCAAGGCTGAACTAGTCAGGGCTGAATATTCAGGCCCGGCTTTCGTGGGGCACCTTGGCGCAGCCATGATTGCGTGCTCGCGATGACCGCTCAGACCAGCTCTCCGGTTGTAAAGATCGAGCTTTCGAAAGCCCAGGTCGATCACGTCGTTCGCGCGGCTGGGCAGGGAGGGACGATGTCGGTCCTGTTGTCAGTCCTGAAAGACCCAAACAGGGCCATGTCGCTTGACGAGCGTTCGCTCTCGCTGCCGGCGCAGATGCAGGATCGTCGCCTGTCGCGCTCGCTGCTCGCGGGCCTGCTGGTGCTCTCGTGCTTCCCCGTGGACGGCGGCTACCTGGGGATCGCGGAGCTGGGCCGCACGCTCGGCATGAACACGAGCACAACGCACCGCTACGTCACCACGTTGCTCACCGTCGGCCTGCTCGAGCGAGACGCGGCCACGCGTCGATATCGTCTCGCCGCGCCCTGACGGCTGGCGAGGACGCGCACGCATCCAGCGCCCGAGTCAAGGTCGTGGTCGGATGTGCTGCCGAGTCGGAGCGCGCTCATATGCTGCGCGCGAGTCGCGCCGCGATGCTCGCGACGGCCGCCTGGTCGAGGCTCGCGCCCCACACGAAGGGGACGCCGACGACGTCGAAGCTGCGGCGACGCAGACGCGTGAGCTGGTTGTGCTGGAAGCGCGCGCGTTCGTGGATCGCCTGTGCCGCGCGCGTCGCGGAACGCGCCAGCTGCGTGCGCTGGTCGAGCGCGGCGATTCGCGTCAGCTCGGCGGTGCTGAAGCGCCGTGGCAGCAGCGCGTTGACGACGACCGCCGCGAGGTCTCGCCCGAGCCGGGCGCGCAGCCCGCTCTGCAGCTCTAGCGCCTCGGTGACGGCCATCTCCGTGGCGAGTGCGACCGCCACGTAGGCCGAGTGGGCGGGGCTCTCCAACAGCTCTTGCACTTGGCGCGTGTGTCCCGCGATTGGGCCGACGCGCGCGATCGCGCCGAACGTGTGCGGCGAGCCGAGCAGACCGAGCGCATGACCGGTCGCCGGCGCGTCGAGCACCACCAGGTCGTAGCCGCCGCCTCCGCGCGTGCCGCGCCGTGAACCGCGGGTCAGCTGCCAGATCTTGACCATCGTCACCAGCTCCTTCGCGCCTGGCGCCGCGGCGGCAAAGTACTGGAACGTGCCGCTCGAGGCGAGCACACGGCCGGAGACACGGCCGCCGAGCACCTGCAGCCACTCCAGCAACGCACGGTCGGGGTCGATCGAGATGCTCGACAGGTGCTCCCGTAGCGGCGTCTCGACGCCCGGCTGCGCGTGCTCGATCCCGAACAGGGTCGGCAGCCGCAGCTCATCGCCGACCTCGACGACGATCGTCCGCCGTCCCGCCTGCGCCGCCAGCATGCCGAACGCGGCTGCGATCGTCGTCTTGCCCACGCCACCCTTGCCGGTGACCACGAGCAGCTTGCGGTCGAGCACCGATTGCATCGCCGGGGCAGTGTGGCTGAAAACCGGCGGGCGGGCGGTGGGACCTACAATCGTGCCGATGAGCAGCCCCGATACCCGCCCAATCGAGCAGCTCGTCGTCTACGACGGCGACGGGCTGGTGCCGTGCGTCGTGCAGGACTGGAACACCGGCGAGGTGCTGACGCTGGCCTACATGAACGAACAGGCGCTCGCGCGCACGCGCGAGAGCGGCGAGCTGCACCTGTGGAGCCGCTCGCGCGGGGAGCAATGGCACAAGGGCGCGACCAGCGGCAACACGCAGGCGGTGCGCGCGCTGCGCGTGGACTGCGACGGCGACACGCTGCTAGCGCTCGTCGAGCCCGCTGGCCCGGCGTGCCATACGGGTGAGCGCACCTGCTTTCACCGCGGCGAGCTCGAGCCGGGCGCGCCGCACGAGACGCTGCCGGCGCTGGAGCGCACGTTGGCCGAACGCGCGCGCGAGCGTCCCGCGGGCTCCTACACCGTCGAGCTGCTCTCCGACCCGCCGCGGATCGGCGAGAAGGTGATGGAGGAGGCGGAGGAGGTGGCGCGCGCCGCCCGCGAGGAGTCCGACGAGCGCGTCGACGAAGAGGCCGCCGACGTTCTCTACCACCTGCTGGTACTGCTGCGCAGCCGCGGCCGAACGCTCGAGGACGCGGAGCGGGTGCTCGATGGCCGTCGCTCCTAGTGCCCCGGACGCGACCGCCGCGGCGCTCGCGCCGAGTCTCGAGCAGGTGCGCGCGCTTGCGCGCACGCACGATCTGATTCCGCTGCGCTACAGCTTCATCGAGGACTGCGAGACCCCCGTCTCGGCGTTCTTGAAGCTGCGCGCGCTGGCGCCCGGCGAGCCGGCATTCCTGCTCGAGTCGGCCGATCAGGGCCAGCGCGTGGGGCGCTGGTCGTTCATCGGCTTTCGCCCGCGCTCGGTGCTGCGCTGGTCGCTCGGCGACGAGGGCGATCCATACGCGCTTGCCGCCGCGAGCGTCGCGCGCTACGACCAGGCTCCGCTCGACACGGACGACGGCGATGCGCCACCGTTCATCGGCGGCGCCGTGGGTTTCTTCGGCTACGACCTCGTGCGCACCGTCGAGCCGCTCGGCGAGCCGCTGGGCGGGCGCGCGCCTGGTCTCGCGGACCCCGATCCGCTCGGCCTGCCGGACATGGCGCTGATGCTCTCCGATGCGCTGGTCGTGTTCGACCACCTAAAGCACACCGTGACGATCATCGCCAACGCCGACCTGCAGGTCGAGCCCGACGTCGAGCGTGCCTATGAGCAGGCCGCGCGCACGATCGCAGAGGTGCGCAGCGTGCTCGCGGGCCCCATCCCGCGCGCCGAGCCGATCGCGCTCCCGGACGGGCCGCACCCGGCTGCGCGCGAGCAGCCGACGTTTCAATCGAACATGCCGCGCGAGCAGTTCGAAGGCATGGTCGCGCGCATCATCGAGTACATCTACGCGGGCGACGCCTTCCAGGTCGTGCCCTCGCAGCGCTGGTCCGCGCCGGTGCCCGTCGAGGCGTTCTCGATCTACCGCGGCCTGCGCACGGTCAACCCGAGCCCCTACATGTACTTTCTCGACTTCGGCGACTTCCAGGTGGCGGGCGCGAGCCCCGAGCCGCTGTTGACGGTGAACGGGCGCCACGTTGCCACCAAGCCGATCGCGGGTACCCGACCGCGCGGGGCAAGTCCCGAGGAGGACCGGCGCATCGCCAAGGAGCTGCTCGCCGACGAGAAGGAGCGCGCCGAGCACGTGATGCTCGTCGACCTCGGTCGCAACGACCTCGGACGCGTGTGCGAGTTTGGCAGCGTGGCGGTCGACGAGCTGATGGAGATCGAGTCCTACAGCCACGTCATGCACATCGTCTCCTCGGTGTCTGGCACGCTGCGCGCGGACGTCGGCGCGATGGATGCGCTGCGCTCGGTGCTGCCGGCGGGCACGCTCTCCGGCGCGCCCAAGGTGCGCGCGATGCAGATCATCGACGAGCTCGAGCCGGTCAAGCGAGGTGGCTACGGCGGTGCGATCGGCTATCTCAGCTACGCGGGCGACCTCGACACCGCGATTCACATCCGTACCGTCGTCGTCAAGGATGGCGTCGCGCACGTGCAGGCGGGCGGTGGCACTGTCGCCGACGCCAAGCCCGAGTACGAGTACGAGGAGTCCGTCGCCAAGACGCGCGCGGTGCTGCGCGCCGTGGAGCTAGCGTGCGAACAGCCCGACTGGGGTTGATGCGATGAGGGTCCTCGTGATCGACAACTACGACTCGTTCACCTACAACCTCGTCCAGTATCTGGGGGAGCTGGGGGCCGAGATGCACGTCGTGCGCAACGACCGCGCCACGGTCGAGGAGCTGCTCGACGGTGCCTACGAGCGCTGCGTGGTCTCGCCCGGACCGTGCACGCCCGAGCAGGCGGGGATCACGCTCGAGGTCGTGCGGCGGATGCCGGAGGCGGGGATCCCGACGCTCGGCGTGTGCTTGGGCCACCAGGCGCTCGCACAGGCGTTCGGCGGGCGCTGGAAGCTGCACGCGCCCGTGCACGGCAAGGCCACGCGCATCGAGCACGACGGGCGCACGATCTTCCGCGGGCTGTCCTCGCAGCTGCAGGTCGGGCGCTACCACTCGCTGGTCGTCGACGCCGATCTGCCGGACTGCCTGGAAGAGTCCGCGCGCGGCGACGGCGTCGTGATGGGTGTGCGCCACCGCGAGCTGCCCGCCGAGGGCGTCCAGTTTCACCCCGAGTCGGTGCTCACCGAGCAGGGCCGCGAGCTGCTGGGCAACTTCCTCGCCTCCTAGCCGATCCGTGACAATCAGTCGTCAATGCCCAACGCGACCCTGACCCACGCGATCGACGCGCTTGCCTCGAGGCAGGACCTGAGCGCCGATCAGACCGCCGAGGTGCTCGCCGAGATCATGCACGGCGAGGTCTCAGAGACGCAGATCGCCGGCTTCCTGATCGCGCTGCGGACGAAGGGCGAGACGGTCGACGAGCTGGCGGGGCTCGCCCGCACGATGCGCGCGCTCGCCGCGCACGTGCCGAGCGAGCGCCACGATCTGCTCGACACCGCCGGCACCGGCGGCGGGCGCAGCAGCTTCAACGTGTCCACGACCGCGGCGCTGATCGCGGCTGGCGCGGGCTGCGCGGTCGCCAAGCACGGCAACCGCTCGGCCACCAGCCGCTCGGGCTCGGCCGACCTGCTCGAGGCGCTCGGCGCGCGTATCGACCTCGACCCCGTCGCCGTTGGGGCGTGCATCGACGAGGCGGGCTTCGGCTTCATGTTCGCGCCCGCGCACCACCAGGCCACGCGCTTCGTGATCCCGGTGCGGCGCGAGCTGGCGGTGCGCACGATCTTCAACCTGCTCGGGCCGCTGACGAACCCCGCGGGCGCGCGTCGGCAGCTGATCGGGGTCTCCGACGCGAGCTTCCTGGACACGATGGCCGGTGCGCTCGCGAAGCTGGGGGTCGACCGCGCGCTGGTGGTGGCGGGCGAGGATGGGCTCGACGAGGTCTCGGCTGATGCGCCCACGAAAGTCGTCGAGGTCAACGGCGAGGAGATAACACGCTACGTGTTGACCCCGGAGCAGGCTGGAGTGCAAGGCACGGACGCGCAGGGGCCCAGCGGTGGCACGCCGGCCGAGAACGCGCACGTCACCCGCGCGATCCTGCAGGCCGACGCGAGCGCGAGCGCGCGCCCGCAAGGGGAGGCGCTGGCGCTGATCAACGCCGGCGCCGCGATCTACGCGGCCGGTGCGGCGGACTCGATCGCCGCGGGCGTCGAGGCGGCCCGCGTGGCGCTCGCCGACGGCAGCGCCGCGGGTGCGCTCGAGCGCTACGTGCAGGCGACCCACAGGCACGCGCCGCCGGCGTCCGGGGACGTGTGAGCCGATGAGCCAGCCCCCGGCAGGCGACGCCGCAACCGCTGGCGCGAGCGTGCTCGAGCGGATCCTCGCGGAAACGCGTGCGGAGGTGCAGCGGCGCAAGCGCGAGCTGCCGCTCGAGCAACTGGGCACGGCTCTGCCCGCCGGCGCCGGGGCGGAGGGTGCGCCCGTGCCTCCCGCGCCCGAGCGCGCACACCGTTTTCGCGACGCCCTGCGCGGCGAGGGCGTTGGCGTGATCGCCGAGTTCAAGCGCCGCTCGCCCTCGGCGGGGGCGCTGCACGAGGCCCCCGACCTGGAGGCGATCGTGGGTGCCTACGAGCGCGGCGGGGCGGTCGCGATCTCCGTGCTCACCGAGGGCCCGAACTTCGGAGGCGCGCTCGACGATCTGCGCGCGGCGCGCGCCGCGTGCGAGCTGCCGCTGCTGCGCAAGGATTTCATCGTCGATGGCTACCAGCTGCACGAGGCGCTGTACGCGGGCGCGGACGCGGTGCTGCTGATCGTGGCGGCGCTGGCGCAGCCGGAACTGGCGTCCCTCTATGACGCGGCGCGCGCGCTCGGCCTGGACGTGCTGGTCGAGGTGCACGATCGCGACGAGTTGCACCGCGCGCTTGCGCTCGGCGCCGAGATCGTCGGCGTCAACAACCGCGACCTGCGGGACTTCAGCGTCGACCTCGCACGCACCGAGGCGCTGATGGATGAGATCCCAGATGGCGTGACGGTCGTCTCAGAGTCAGGGATCGCCGGCGCCGAGCAGCTGCGGCGGCTGCAACAGCGCGGTGTGCACGCGGTGTTGGTGGGGGAGACCTTGATGCGCGCGCCCGACCCCGCCGCCGCGTTGACACAGCTGAGAAGGTTTTAGATAGTCTCGCGCCGCTCTTTAGATTGTGTTCACCCCAGCCGTGCATCCTGATCCCCGATGAAACGCATGTTCCTGATTCCCTTCGTGTCGGCGCTGCTCGGCGGCGGTGTCGTCGTCGCCGTGATCGCTGCGGCCGGCGGGCTCGGCGAAAAGACCAAGACGGTCGTCACGACCGTCGAATCCGCGCCTGCGGCGCCATCGAACGCGTCGCAGCGCAGCAGTGGCTTGACGCCGCACGAAGCCTACGTTCGCGACGCGCCTGGCGTGGCGTTTGTGACCTCGACGGTCGTGCAGAAATCGGAATCCTCGCCGTTCAACCTGTTCGGCGAAGAAACTCAGCGCCAGGGCACCGCGACCGGCTCGGGCATCGTGATCGACGCCAACGGCACGATCCTGACGAACTACCACGTGATCGAGAACGCGATCAAGGTCACGGTCAGCTTTGAAAAAGGCAAGTCCGTCGAAGCGCAGGTCGTCGGCAAGGACCCCTCGGACGATCTCGCGATCCTGCACATCTCGACCGACGGCCTGACGCTGCACCCGCTGCGGCTCGGTGACTCCAGTGCCGTCCAGGTCGGAGACCCGGTGTATGCGATCGGCAACCCCTTCGACCTCGAACGCACGCTCACGACCGGTGTGATCTCGGCCCTGCAGCGCCAGATCACCGCGCCCAACGGCTTCACGATCGACAACGTGCTGCAGACCGACGCGCCGATCAACCCCGGCAACTCCGGCGGTCCGCTGCTGAACGTCGAGGGCGAAGTGATCGGCATCAACTCGCAGATCGAGACCGGCGGCAGCGGCGACGGCAGCGTCGGCATCGGCTTCTCGATCCCGATCAACACTGCCAAGGAGAAGATCGCCGAACTCGAGAAAGGCGGCACCGTCCGCGGCGCCTACCTGGGCCTGACCTCGCTGACGATCGACGGCTCCCTGTCGGCGCTGAACCTGCCGGTCAAGGCCGGCGCGCTCGTGCAGAGCGTCGAGCCGGGTACGGCCGCGGCGAAGGCTGGCATTCGCGGCGGCTCGGTCAGCACCACGACCGAAGACGGCCAGGTGGCGGTCGGCGGCGACATCATCGTCAAGGTCAACGGCAAGGAAATCGCTAGCTCCGAAGCGCTCGCCAACGACATCGAGGAAAAGCGTCCTGGCCAGAAGATCACGATCGAACTGTTGCGTGGCACAGGCAAAGGCGGCTACGAACACAAGACGCTGACCGCCACGCTCGGCGAACGCCCGAACTCGGTGCCGAACCCGGACACGCCCGAAGGCTGACGCCGGGCGGGCATCCGAACAAGCTGGCGCTACCGTTGGGGCCATGCCAGACGCGCCCCGCGTAAAGATCTGCGGCATCACGAATCTGCCCGACGCCGAGCTGGCGGTGGAGCTGGGCGCGTGGGCGCTCGGGATGATCTTCTATGAGGGGTCGCCGCGGCAGTGCTCGCCGGTACAGGCGCAGGCGATCACCGCGGCCCTGCGCCGCCGCGTGGAGCTGTGCGGGGTATACGTCAACGCGCCGCTGGAGCAGATCGTGCGCGACAGCGAAGCGCTTGGGCTGAGCCTCGTGCAGCTGCACGGCGACGAGGGCCCATCGTTCTGCGGCGAGGTCGCGCGCCGCACTGGCGCACGCGTGATCAAGGCCGCACAGATCGCGGGCTTGGCCGACGTGCGTGAGCTCGAGCGCTTCCACGTCGACTTCCACCTGCTGGACGCGCGCGCGAAAGCGGTCGCGCGGCAGGGCATGCGCGGCGGCACGGGCGAGACCTTCGACTGGGAGCTCGTGCGCGCGCGGCGATCGCAGGTGCCGCTGATCTTGAGCGGCGGCCTCACTGACGCGAACGTCGGCGAGGCGATCGCGATCACTCGGCCGTACGCCGTCGATACCGCGAGCGGCACCGAGGCCGCCCCAGGTCATAAGGACCCCGAACGACTGCGGCTGTTCTTCGAGGCGGTTGCGCGGACGCGCACCGATCCGATCGAGGCCAAACTCACACCGGACCGCGCAGCAGGCGTCTCAGCCGCCGACGACACTGCAGCTGCCCCGGCTGCGGGCGCGCGGCCGGTGGTCCCGGGAGCGGCGGCGTGAGCACGGGCGTCGAGCAGCCTCCGCTCGAGCATCGCTTCGGGCCCTACGGCGGGCAGTTCGTGCCCGAGACGCTGATGCCCGCGCTGGCGGAGCTTGAGCAGGCGTGGCAGGCGGCGCGCGCCGATCCTGCGTACCGCGCGGAGCTCGACGGGTTGCTGCGCGACTTCGGTGGGCGCCCGACACCGCTGTATCGCGCGCGCCGGCTGTCCGAGCGCGTCGGGCGCAGCGTGTACCTGAAGCGCGAGGATCTCAACCACACCGGCTCGCACAAGCTCAACAACGCGCTTGGGCAGGCACTGTTGGCCAAGCGCATGGGCAAGCGGCGGATCATCGCCGAGACGGGCGCCGGTCAGCATGGCGTCGCGACGGCGACGGTGTGTGCGCTGCTCGACCTGGAATGCGTGGTGTACATGGGCGTCGAGGACACGCGCCGCCAGCGTCCGAACGTGCAGCGCATGGAATTGTTGGGCGCACGCGTGGAGCCGGTCGACGCGGGCGCGAAAACGCTCAAGGAGGCGACCTCGGCGGCGATCCGCGACTGGGTCACGAACGTGCAGAGCACGCACTACGTGATCGGCTCGGTCGTCGGGCCGGCACCGTACCCCGCGCTGGTGCGCGACCTGCAGCGCGTGATCGGCGACGAGGCGCGCGCGCAGCTGCTCGAGCGCGAGGGCAGGCTGCCGACCCGCGTGGTGGCGTGCGTTGGCGGCGGCTCCAACGCGATGGGGATCTTCGCCGCGTTCATCCCCGACGAAGACGTCGAGCTGATCGGCGTCGAGGCCGGCGGCGATGGCATCGAGACCAAGCGCCACGGCGCGCCGCTGACGGTTGGCGGGCGTCCAGGCATCCTGCACGGATCGCGCTCGGCGGTGATGCAGGACGAGGAGGGGCAGATCGTGCAGGCGCACTCGATCTCGGCCGGCCTGGACTATCCGGGCGCGGGGCCCCAGCACGCCCACCTGCGCGACAGCGCTCGCGCGCGCTACGTCGCCGTGACCGACGAGCAGGCGCTCGCTGCGTTCAGGGAGGTGGCGCGCCTGGAGGGCATCATCCCCGCGCTCGAGACCGCGCACGCGCTTGCGTGGGTGCTCGCATGCCCGGGAGGGCACAGGCAGGACCAGGGCGCATCGTCCCCGGAGGAGGAGCTGGACCTCGTGTGCCTGTCGGGTCGGGGCGACAAGGACCTGGCCGAGGTGCTGGCCGCGGACGCGACGTGAACATGGCTGCGACCCACGAGCTTCACATGAGTACCGCTTCGACCACAGGGATCGTGTGAGCGTGGCCGCGGCGACAGGCATCGAGCGGATCGCGCAGGCGTTTGCCGGTAGCGGCAAGCGCGCGGCGCTGATGCCGTACGTGATGGGCGGCTTTCCGACGCTCGAGCAGTCGCTGCGCATCGGCCAGGCGTGCGTGCAGGCGGGGGCGGATCTGATCGAGCTCGGCGTGCCCTACTCCGACCCGCTCGCCGACGGCCCCGTGATCCATGCGGCAGGCACGCAGGCGCTGGCCGCGGGGGCCAGCCTGGCGGGCGTGCTCGAGGTCGCGCGAGCGCTGTCTGAGATCGTGCCGGTGGCATTGATGTGTTACGCGAACATGGTCTTCGCCCCAGGCGTCGAGCGCTTCGTAGAGCGCATGGCGCAGACGGGGGCGTGCGGGATGATCGTGCCCGACCTGCCTCAGGGCGAGGGGCCGGAGGTGCTCGAGGCGTGCGACGCACACGGTGTCGCGCTGATTCCGCTGGTGGCGCCCACGACGACCCCAGAGCGACTGGCCGCGATCGGCGCGCGGGCGCGCGGCTTCCTTTACACCGTCTCGGTCGTTGGCACGACCGGGGAGCGCCGCGCGCTCGGCGAGGAGGTGGCCGAGATCATCGCGCGCGCAAAGGCGAGCACGCGCGTCCCCGTCGCGATCGGCTTCGGGATCGGTACGCCCGAGCAGGCTCGTCAGGTCGCCGACGCGGGCGCCGACGGCGTGATCGTAGGCACGCGCCTGGTGCGCGCTGCGAGCGAAGCCGATGACCCCGCTGGCGCAGTCGGAGCGGTCGTGGGCGAACTCGCGGCGGGCCTCGCGACCGCGGCGGGCGACGCGACGACCGACCGCGGCGCGGCTCGCTAGGATTCCGCGCACATGGGATTCATCATGACCATCACAGCTGGCCTGATCGTGTGGATCGTGCTGTGGGCACTCGGCTCGAAGGGCATCGACGCGTTCCTGCTGGCGGCCGTGATCATCCTCGTGGGAGCCTCGCTGAGGATCCTCTCCGGCTATCTGCCCAGCCGACGCAACTAGCGCCTCCGTGCTCGTGCGGTGGCTGGGCCTGGTCGCGCTCGTCGCGATGTTCCTCGGCGTGGTCGGCTGCGGTGGCGTGGCAGTCTCCGACGTGGCTGAAGCGACGGACGACTCACTGACGGTTTACTCGAGCCTGCCACTGCAGGGGCCCACGGCGAGCATCTCGCTGCAGATCGTCGACGGCGAGAAGCTCGCGCTGGCCGACGCCGGCGGTCGCGCGGGCGCGTACAAGATCAACTACGACTCGCTGGATGACGCGAGCCCAACCAGCGGCGAATGGAACCCCGGCATCACCGCCACGGACGCCAAGGTCGCCGCTCAGGACACCAGCACGATCGCCTACCTCGGTGAGTTCGACTCCGGCGCCACCGCCGTGTCGCTGCCGTTCATGAACGAGGCCGGGATCCTGCAGATCAGCCCGGCGAGCCCGTACGTCGGGCTGACCTCGTCGTTTGACGCGGGACAGGACGAGCCCGAACGCTTCTACCCGAGCGGCAAGCGCACGTTCGTGCGCCTGGCTCCGGGCGACACGCAGCAGGCGGCCGCGCAGGTGCAACTGATGCAGTCGCTCGGCGTGCAGCGGCTGTACGTGCTCGATGATCAGGACGCGTTTCAGATGCCGCTGGCGAACATCGTCGCGAACTACGCCGAACGCGACGGCATCAAGGTGATCGAGCACGACAGCCTGTCGACGTCAGCAGGCGCGGTGTTCACCGGCGAGGTCAAGAAAATCGCGGCGAGCGGCGCCCAGGCGGTGTTCCTGGCCGGCGGCGAAGGTGGCGGCACCGCGGAGCTGTGGCGCGACCTGCACGCCGCCTCGCCGGGGCTGCTGCTTTTGGGCTCGAGCTCGCTCGTAGGTGAATCGTTCACCTCCCAGATCGGCGCGGCGGCGGCGGTCACGTACCTGACCACGCCGGTGTTGCCGCTCGCGTTGTATCCGCCCGTCGCGCAGCGGGTGCTGAACCATTACCACAGCGTCTTCGGCGCGGAAGGCGGTGCCTATGCGCTCTATGGATACGAGGCGATGACGGTGGTGCTCGACGCGATCCGCAACTCGGGGGCTCGCGGTAACGATCGCCAGACGGTGATCGAACGCGTCTTTGCCACCCGCAACCGCAGTTCGGTGATCGGTCGCTACTCGGTCGAAGCCGACGGCGAAACGACGCTCAGCCGCTATGCGGTCGATCGCATCAGCGCCGGGCGCGCGGTGTTCATGCGCGCGCTCACGGTGTCGGCGCCGGCTCGCTAGCGAGGGCGCTTGGCTAGCGTCGGCCGCGAGGACGCTCGGCTAGCGCCGACGGGCGGCTGCGCGACTCAGCCGCCAGGGGCCTGCAGCCCGAGCTGCAAGCGGAAGCGGTCGATGCCAGCGCTCACTTCGCGCCCGCCGCCGGCGAGCGTCGTGGTCGCGCGCAGGTAGGGGATGAACTTCGAGATAGACGGGTCTTCATTGAGCCCGATCGTTTCCAGCAGGCTGAGGAAGGTCGGGAAGCTGACGATCAGGCTCGGCTGGATGCCTTCGCCGAGGCTCGCCGCCGCAGCTGTTCGGGAGGCGGCGCTGGCCAGCGTGCTCTGCGGGTTGAGGGCGGTGGCGATTGAGGCTTCGCCGACGCCGAGCACGAACTTCGTCTGCCCGGCGGCGTCGCGGCCGTCGGCGATGTCGAGCACGATCGGCAGCCCGCTGATGCGTGCGCTGATCGCTGCTTCTGTGCCGGGAACCGATACGGACCCGACCGTGGCTCCCGCCTTGCGCAGCTGCGTCGCGAGCGCACCGACCGCCGCGCGCGAGGCGGCGGGGTTGGTCGAGGAGATCGAGACGCCGGCCCGTAGTTCGAGCAGGCTGGCGCCGCTCGCGAAGATCCCCGCCGAGCCCATCCAGCTCGAGAACTCGTGCCGCGCTTGCGCGCTGCCCGCGCCGAGCGCGCGCAGCGGCGTCAGGAGCCCGTTCAGCAGCCCGCTGACGCTCAGTCCCGCCGAGCCTTCCGGTGGCCCGCCGCCGAGCGAGAGGCCCAGCGTGGCGAGGAACTGCAGGTCCTGGGCGTCCTGCCCGAGCGTCGTGCCGGCGTGGCCGAGACCGATCGCCAACCAGGATTCGCCGGGCAGTTCGCTCAGGGCCTGCGTCGCCTGTGGGTCGGGCGTGAGCAAGCCGCCGCTCTGTCCGGCGGTGCCCGTGCTGAGCGTGTCGGCATCGACGCCGAGCGAGCCGGCCGTGGGCACGAGCGAGATGTTCGCTTCGTGCGCGCCTGCGAGCTGTGCCAGCAGCCCGCCGAACCCGGCTTCCGGCGCGGCGTTCGGCGCCGTCGCGTGAGCCAGGTTCGCGTAGACGTGCCCGAGCGCGTTCGCGGGCGCGGCGGCCAGCAGCTTGCCGTAACCGCTCGAGCTCGCCAGTGCGCCTGCGCCGTGAGTGGCTTCGATAACGCCGTGCAGCCCCGATTCGCTGCCGATTACCGCGAAGCGCTCGACCAGCCCGAAGGCGACGCCGCCTGAGGTCTGCTCGTAGGAAACGCCGTCAAAGCTCGTCGCGTGTGCGCCGGCCTTCGCGGCCTGCGCATCCAGAAACGAGCGCGCCTTGGCGCTGTTGCTCGTGTCGAGCACGATCGCGCCCTGAGCGCCGCTCGCGCCGAACGGGAACGCGCCGGCGCTCGAGTCGCCGAGCAGACCCTGCTCCAGCAGCGACGGCAGCGCGCTGGAGGAGCCAAGCGAGGTGAGGAAGATGCCGGCGTGGGGGCCGAGCCATGGCGCCACGTCGCGGGCGAAGCTCAGCTGCGCCGAGCCGGGCGTCTGCAGCGCTCCGAGCAGACGCAGGTAGGGGTCGGCCTGGTGGGTCAGCGCCCTGCCGGCCGCGAGCGCGCTGGCCTTCTCGGTGCCCGTTGGGCGCACGGTCGCGCCGGCGTACAGCAGCGCCTGGGCCGGCACCGCAGTGGCCGGGTCGGCCGTGGTGCCACCGGGGCTGCTCGATCCGCAGCCGGCGAGCGCCAGGGCGAGAATCAAGGACAGCGCCGCGCAGGCGAGGGTTGACCGTACGCGGCTCACCCGGCGATCCTAGCGCCGCCGCCGGATCTCGGTGCGCGGCGTTCCTCACACGCTCGTTGATTGGTCGCCGGTGTGGCGCGGCGCTGGGCGCTCGCCGACGTGAGCCTAGGTCCAGCGGTGTTGCAAGCGCTCGTTCACCGGCTGCCGTTGCACGCCGTCCTGCAGCGCACGCGGGGCCTCGCTGACCCTGCCCATGCCCACGAAAGTGCCCAGTTTGCAGGGGTTTCGTCAGTTGTGACGATGTGCGAACGGAAAAGTGGGAGAAGATGTGCAAATGGGGTTGCATTGTGGGAGGAAGTGGGATATCTTCGCCGCAGCGAGCCGGGGTGGAGGGGCTCCTCCCACTCCTCCACCTCGGCTCGGTAATCAACTTGGAGCCCCCTTGGTCCCCTTTCGCGGCACGTTCGACCACACGCTCGATGCGAAGAACCGGCTGACGGTGCCGGCGCGCTACCGGGCGGCGCTGGCGGACGGCGTGGTGCTGGCGATGCCGGTCGACCTGAAGCCGTGCGTGGGTGTGTGGCGCCCGGAGCAGTACGAGACCTACACGCGCCGCGCGCTGGCGGAGCTGCCACCGCTGTCGCCGCGCCTGACCGAGCTGGAGCGCTTCTTCTACGGCAGCTCCCACGACGCCGAGCTGGACTCGGCGGGACGGATCATGATCCCGAGCTTCCTCGGCGAGCACGCGGCGCTGCACAAGGAGGTCGTCGTCGTCGGCGTCGGAGACCGTCTGGAGCTGTGGGCGAAGAGCGCCTGGGCCGAACATCGATCGACGCTGCTAAGTGGCGTCGCGGAGGTGACCGCGCGTGTCGACGACGCTGCTTGAGACGCGTGAGACGCGCGAGTGCGAGGGCCGCGCGCCTGAGCTCGCCAAGCGCCGCCGCGGCCAGGGCGACTCAGCGCGCTCCTCGCGGGCGCGGCGCGCCGGTGCGCCGGGCGCGCGGAGCGCCGGCGCGGCGCCCGCCGGGCAGGCGTCGCACACGCCGGTGCTCGCGAGCGAGCTGCTCGAGCTGCTCGACCCGCGCCCCGGCCAGCTCGCGGTCGACTGCACCTTCGGCGACGGCGGGCACGCGCGGCTGGTGGCAGAGCGCCTGGGGCCGGCGGGCACGCTCGTGGCGATCGACCGCGACCCGCTGGCCGAGCAGCGCTTCGCGGCGCTCGCAGCGGACGCTTCGTGCTCGCTGCGCTTCATCCGCTCGGGCTACGCGGAGGCGCTTGAGCTGCTCGCGAGCGAGGGCGTACGCGCGGACATCGTGTACTTCGACCTGGGCATGTCCTCGATGCAGGTGGACACGCGCGAGCGCGGCTTCTCCTACTCGTACGAGGCGCCGTTGGACATGCGCATGGATCCGGCGCAAGAGTTGAGCGCGCGCGAGATCGTCGCCGAGTGGGACGAGCGCCGCCTCGCGCACGCGCTGCGCGACTTCGGCGAGGAGCGCCACGCCGGCGCGATCGCGCGCGCAATCGTGCGCCGCCGCGAGCAGGAGCCGATCCAGACCACGCTCGAGCTGGTCGAGACGATCACCTCCGCGCTCCCGGCGCCCGCGCGCTTCGCTGGCGGGCACCCCGCCAAGCGATCCTTCCAGGCGCTACGGATCGCGGTCAACGACGAGCTGGGACAGCTCGAGCGCGCGTTGCCGCGCGCTTGGGAGCTGTTGCGCAAGGACGGAGTGCTCGCGGGCATCTCCTTCCAGTCGCTCGAGGACAGGCGCGTGAAGCGCTTCCTCGCGGAGCGTGCGCGCGGCTGCGTGTGTCCGCCCGATCTACCTGTGTGCGTATGTGGCCGGGAGCCCGAGGCGGCGCTGTTGACGCGCCGCTCGGTCGTCCCGGGTGCAGCCGAGCTTGAGCGCAACCCGCGTTCCGGCTCGGCGCGGCTGCGTGCCGCCAGGAAGCTGAGCGATGACGGGGAGCGACTCTCGTGACGCCGCCCGCCGCCGCAGCAGCATCGCCACGCGCTCGCACCGCCGCGCCCCCGCGCCCGCGTGTCTCGCCGCCACGACCGAGGCGCGTATCGGGTCCGGCTCGTCAGCCCGCCGGCAGGGCGGCCACACAGCCTCAGCGTGAAGAGCGCGGTCTCGCGCAGGTGGTGCTCGACGCGCTCAACGGCGTCACGCGCAGCGGCGCGCTCGACCGGCTGATTCGTGGACGTATCTGGATTGCGGTGATCGCGTTCGCGCTGATTGGCATCGTGGCGCTGCAACTGCTGGTGCTGCAGCTCAACGCGAACATCGGTCGCACGCTTGCACGCGAGGCCCAGCTTCAACGCGAGAACGCCGCGTTGAGCATCGAAGGCTCGGAACTGGCGTCGGGCGAACGGGTGGAGTCCAAGGCGGCGCTCCTTGGCATGCAGTTGGTGCCGGTCGGCTCGTTGCGGTTCCTGAGATCTGACCCGCGCGCGGACATCGCGCGTGCCGCTGCGGCGCTGAACACGCCGGTGCACAGTGCCAGCTCGAGCTCGAGCTCGGGCGAAGCGGGCACCGCCACAGCGAACGCGACAAGCGCGACGGCGGCGAGCGCCGCGGATAGCGAACAGACGACGAACGAAGCGAGTGCCCCGGTGGGCGGCGAAGCGGCGAGCGTCGGCGCGGAAGCGAGCTCTGGCGCGGGAACGACCCCTAGCAGCGTGCCGACGCCAACAGGCACAGCCGCGTCGCTGACACCGGCGAGCGCCACGACGGGTGCGCCCACGGAATCTGCCACGACCGGTACGACGGGCGTGGTCGGCGGCGCGGGCGGCGTGGGCACGACCCAGGCGAACGGCGCGGGATAGGCAGTTGCCGATCGTTCAGCGCCGCGTGGGGGCGATCTTCGGGCTGTTCTTCGCGCTGCTGGTGGTGGCTGCGGGCCGCACCGTGTATCTGGGGGTGGTGCGCGGCGCGACGCTGCGCAAGGCCGCGAGCGACGAGCAGCTGAGCACCGAAACGGTGACCGCGCCGCGGGGGACGATCAGCGACCGCAACGGCGTCGACCTGGCGGTCTCAGAACCCGCTCAGGACATCGTCGCCGACCCGTACCTGATCAAGGAACCGCTGCCGGCGGCACGCCAGCTGGCGCCGCTGCTTGGCTCGAGCCAGTCGGCGGTGCTGACAAAACTCTCCGAACGCTCCGGCTTCGTGTACCTCGCGCACGCGCTCCCGGAGAAGGCGGCGAAGGCGGTGCTGGCACTGGGGATCGCGGGCGTCACGGGCACGCCGGTGATGCGCCGCGTGTATCCGCGCGGCTCGCTCGCGGCGCAGGTGCTGGGCGTCGTCGGGACCGAAGGCGTGGGGCTGGCGGGTCTCGAGTACTCACGCAACAGGGCGCTCACCGGCCGCTCCGGGGAGCGTCGCGTCGTCAGCGATGAGATTGGCCAGCCGGTGTCGATCAGCGAACCTCATCAGGAGGTGCCTGGCTCGTCGCTGACGCTGACGCTCGACGCGAACATCCAGCAGCGCACCGAAGACGTGCTCGGCGCGGTCGCGCGCGTGTTCGCGCCTAAGGACGCGACGGCGATCGTGATGGACCCCCGCACCGGGGCGATCCTGGCGCTCGCGAACTGGCCGCAGGTGAACGTCGAGGACCCGGGTGCGTACACGCCCGAAGAGATGGACGAAGCGATGGAGGACCGCGCCGTCGGCTTGGACTACGAACCGGGCTCGACGTTCAAGGTGGTGGCGGTGTCGGCGGCGCTGGAAGCTGGCCTGATCACCCCGAGCACGCCCTTCAACATCCCAGACCAGATTCAGGTCGCCGAACGGACGATCCACGACGACACCGAACACCCCGAAGAAACGCTGACGACGGCGCAGATCCTCGCGCGCTCGAGCAACGTCGGCGCGATCAAGATCGGCGCGCTGGAGGGCGCCGAACGCTTCAACCAGTGGGTGCACCGGTTCGGCTTCGGAGCACCTACGGGCGTGGACCTTCCGGGGGAGGAAAAAGGCGCGACGCTGGCGCTGAACGAATACTCGGGGTCATCGATGGGCAACCTGCCGATCGGCCAGGGAGAGCTGGTGACGCCGATGCAGATGGCGACGACGTATGCGGCGATCGCCAACGGCGGCATCCTGCGCCCGCCGCACATCGTGGGCGCGATCGGCGGGCGCCCGGTCCCGGAGCCGGCCGGGCACCGTGTGCTGAGGGCCGCCACCGCGGCCGCGCTGCGGCAGATGCTGAAGGGCGTGCTCGGGCCGGAAGGCACCGCCCACGAGGTCTCGATCCCGGGCTATGAACTGGCGGGCAAGACGGGCACGGCGAGCAAGATCGACACGGAAACCGGCGAATACTCCAAATCCGCGTACGTGGCCTCGTTCATCGGTTTCGCTCCGGCTGACGATCCGCGGCTGCTGTGCGCGGTGGTCGTCAACGAACCGACCTCCGGATCGATCTACGGCGGTACCGTGGCGGCGCCCGCGTTCGGGCAGATCATGAGCTTCGCGTTGCCTTATCTGGGCATTCCGCCGGGAAGTTGATAGCTAATACAGGAATGCACAAGATCTCGGTGTATCTGGATTCGTGTGACGTGGAGCGTTTGCGCCGCGCAGCTAACTGCACTGGGCGCACACAGGCTGAGCTGATTCGCGAAGGAATACGGCTCGTAACGTCCGATATGCGAGCTGCACCGCGCGTCTTCCGGAGTCTCGCTGCGGGGCACGGAGGAGGCGCTCGGTATAGCCGCTGGGATATCAGTAATCCGCATCGCTCTGTGACCGGCGGTTGCGGTCACGCTGGTCTTTGATGCTGGCGCCCGCATGCGCACATCGACGTCGATGAGCCACGGCACGAAGCCGTCGGGAGTGCGCTGTGCGACGAGCGCGGCACGCTCGTCTGTGGGGTTGCCAGGCCGCTGCCGCCTGATACAGGAGCGTGACGCCGGGGGTCCCGCGCGGCTCCAGCGGGGATCTGGCGCCCTCCTACCCCTTGAGTAGCATCAACCCCATGCGCCTCGACGGGTTGATTGCTGTCGCGTCGTCCCCGCAGGGGGAGCCGATGGGCGAGGCGGCTGGCGTGGAGATCACGGGCCTCGCGTACGACAGCCGCGATGTGGCGAGCGGAGACCTGTTCTTCTGCGTGAGCGGCTTTCGCACCGACGGTCACGAGTTCGCGCCCGAGGCGGTGCGTGCGGGCGCGGCGGCGCTGGTCGTGGAGCGCCCGTTGGACCTGGGCGTGCCCGAGGTGCAGGTGGAGTCGGCGCGCGCGGCGATGGCGCCGGCGGCGGCGCGCTTCTACGGCGACCCGGCGCGCGAGCTGCGCGTGGTGGGGGTGACGGGCACGAACGGCAAGACCACGACCGCGTATCTCGTGCGCGCGCTGCTGGAGGCGGGTGGTCTGCAGTGCGGCATGCTGGGCACGGTCAAGTCGGTGATCGCCGGGCGCGAGCGCGTGGTCGCGCGCACGACCCCTGAGGCGATCGACCTGCAGGCGGACCTGCGGGCGATGCTCGACGGCGGCGATGAGGCGTGCGCGATGGAGGTCTCCTCGCACGCGCTCGAGCTGGGGCGCACAGACGAGATCGAGTTCGCGGTCGCTGTGTTCACGAACCTGACGCAGGACCACCTCGACTTTCACGCCGATATGGAGTCGTACTTCGCGGCCAAGCGACTGCTGTTCGCGCCGCCGTCTGGTCCGGCGCCGGCGTTCAGCGTGGTCAACGTCGGCGACCCGTACGGACGTCGCCTGGCGGATGAGCTGGAGCAGGTGCTGACGTTCGCGGTGGAAATGCCGGCGGACTACAGCGCGACGAACGTTCGCTGCGACTTCGACGGCTGCCGCTTCACGCTGCAGACGCCAGCAGGTAGCCATGAGCTGGCGCTGCCGATGCCGGGGCGCTTCAACGTCGCCAACGCGCTCGGCGCGCTTGTGGCGGCGCACGCGCTGGGGGTCGAGCTGGAGCTGCTGTTGGCGGCGCTGGAGGAGGGCGTACGCGTACCGGGGCGCTTCGAGCCGATCGACGCCGGTCAAGACTTCGCGGTGCTGGTCGACTACGCGCACACGCCGGACTCGCTCGAGAACGTGCTGGGCGCAGCGCGCGAGCTGGCGCGCGAGGGCGAGCGCGACGGGCGCGTGCTGAGTGTGTTCGGCGCTGGCGGCGATCGTGATCGCGGCAAGCGTCCGCTGATGGGCGCGATTGCGGCGCGGCTGTCGGATCTCGCGATTGTGACCTCGGATAACCCGCGCTCAGAGGATCCGGAGCGAATAATTGAGGAGATCCTGGTTGGCGTTGAGGCGAGCGAGGGCGAGGTGGGCGCGTACCGTGGCGCGGGGAGGGATGGCGCAGCGGCCGGGGCGCGTGAGGGACAGGCGCAGGTGCGCGTGATCGCCGACCGGCGGGCGGCGATCGAGGAGGCGGTCGCGAGCGCGAGAGCGGGCGACGTGGTGGTGATCGCGGGCAAGGGCCACGAGCAGGGTCAGGAGTTCGCGGACGGGCTGAAGCTGCCGTTCGACGACGTGGCGGTGGCGCGCGCGGCGCTCGAGGCGGCACAGGCGGCGCGCACGCGATGAGGGCCTGGGACGCCCGCCATCTCGCGGCGGCAGCAGGCGCGAGGCTCGTGCGCGCGCCGGTACGTGCGGAGGGGCCGCCGCCCGCGGATCAGCTGCCCGGTCCCGTGCGCGTGAGCATCGACTCGCGCGCGATTGCGCCGGGCGAGCTGTTCGTGGGCTTGCGCGGTGAGCGCGTTGACGGCGGCGAGCACGCCGCGCAGGCGCTCGCGGACGGCGCGTGGGGCGTGCTGGTGGCGCCCGCACACGCCGATGCGCTGGCGGACTCTGGGCACGTGGGCGCGGTGCTCGCGCACGGTGACCCGTTGGCGGGTTTGCAGGCGCTGGCGCGGGCGTGGCGGCGAGAGCTGCGCGCACGTGGGGCGATGGTGGTCGCGATCACCGGCTCGACCGGCAAGACCTCGACCAAGGACATCCTCGCGGCGCTGCTCGGCGAGCGCCTGCGGGTGGCGTCGAGCCCGGAAAACCTGAACACCGAGATCGGGCTGCCGCTGGCGCTGCTGGCCGCGCCGGCGGACACCGAGCTTTTGGTGCTGGAGCTGGCGATGCGCGGCGCGGGGCAGATCGCGGAGCTGACGGCGATCGCCGAGCCGGAGGTCGGCGTGATCGTGAACGTCGGCGAGGCGCACCTCGAGCTGCTGGGCTCGCGTGAGGCGATCGCGGCGGCCAAGGCGGAGCTGGTCGCGGGCCTCGCGCCGGGGGCGAGCGCGGTGTTGCCGGCGGACGAGCCGCTGCTCGTCCCGCACCTGCGCACGGACGTACGGACGATCACGTTCGGCGAGGGCGGCGACGTGGCGCTCGCGGAGCGCCACGCGGACGGGTCGGTGCTGATCGTCCACGACGGCGCGCGGATCGCGCTGTGGCCGTCGTTCACGCAGGCGTACAACCTGCAGAACCTGCTCGCGGCGGTGGCGGCCGCGCGCGCGCTCGGCTACACGCCGCGCGGGCGCGTGGACGTGCGCTTCTCGGCGCTGCGCGGGCAGCGCGAGCAGCTGCCCGGCGGCGTGGTGCTGGTCGCGGACTGCTACAACGCCAACCCGATGTCCATGCGCGCAGCGATCGACGACCTGGCCGAGACGGCCCCCGCACGTCGCGTGGCGGTGCTCGGCGACATGCTCGAGCTGGGGCCCGAGTCGCCGCGGCTGCACCGCGAGATCGGCGCGCACGCGCGCACCGGCGGCGTCGAGCTGCTGGTAACGGTCGGCCCGCTGGCGGCGGAGATGCGCGCTGCGTTCGCCGGCGAGAGCTACGCGGCCCCCGACGCGCGGGCCGCCGGTGAGCTCGTCGCCGGTTTGCTGCAAGAGGGCGACACGGTGCTCGTGAAGGGCTCGCGCGGCGTGGGCCTCGAGCGCATGCTGGACGACTTGCGCTACGCCGTCCCGGAGCGGCGCTGAATGGGCCGGATTCTCTTCGGGGGCACGGCCGCGCTGCTGATCTGCATCTTCCTGAGCCCCAAGTTCATCGAGTTCCTGCGCAAGCGCGAGTTCGGCCAGCAGATCCGCGAGGACGGCCCCGAGGGCCATCGCCAGAAGGCGGGCACGCCGACGATGGGCGGCATCATCATCTTCCTGGCGGTCACGGTCCCGTTCCTGATCCTGACCGAATACGAATGGCGCTCGATCGGGGTGTTTGGTGCCGCGATCGCGTGCGCGCTGCTGGGCTTCGCCGATGACTACATCAAGCTGGTCAAGCGCCGCTCGCTGGGACTGCGAGCGCGCACGAAGCTCGGCGTCACGATCGCGATCTCGCTGGGCCTGTGGTACGTGGCCCGCTACGAGGCGCACCTGGCGCCGGCGCTGGAGCTGAACTTCGTCGACTACCACATCGAACTCGGGCCACTGTTCCCGCTGCTGATCTACCTGGTGGTGGCCGGCACGACCAGCGCCGTCAACCTCACCGACGGGCTCGACGGCCTCGCGGCGGGCTGCGCGGCGATCGTGCTGCTCGCCTACATCGGCATCACGTTCTTCGCCGGCGACTACGACATGGCGATGCTCGCGGGCTGCCTCGGCGGCGCGTGCATCGGCTTTCTGTGGTTCAACGCGTTCCCGGCGACGATCTTCATGGGCGACACCGGCTCGCTGGGGCTCGGCGGCGCGATCGCGGGCCTCGCGGTGATGACCAAGACCGAGCTGCTGCTGGTCCTGCTCGGCGGCATCTTCGTGGTCGAGGCGCTGTCGGTGGCGATCCAGGTGATCTCCTTCCAGATGACGCGCAGGCGCGTGTTCCTGATGGCGCCGATCCACCACCACTTCGAGCTGCGCGGCTGGTCTGAGACGAAGATCATCCTGCGCTTCTGGATCGTTGCCTCGATCTGCGGGGCGATCGGCTTCACCATCTACCGTCAGAGCAGAGGTGTGTAGGGGACCGCTGGCCCGCGCGACGCTTGGTCCTGCGTGGAGGCTTACCGTTGTCGGCGTCGAAGTGAGCATGGATGCCAGCAGCGCGAGGGAGCGGTGGCTCGTCCACCCAGGCCAAGGCCGGCCGGCGAGAGCGCGGCGTCGGCAAGCGTGGGCGCGCGGGCAAGGACGGGCTTGGGAGGGTGAAAGGGCGTGGGGGAGCGAAGGGTCGTGCCGGCGCGGGCCAGGCGACGCTCGAGCACCGCATCCTGTTGACGGCGACGATGTGCCTGCTGGCGTTCGGCGCGGTGATGGTCTACAGCGCGTCCTCGGCGACGACGCTGCTGCAGGGCGGCGGCTACGGCGGTGGGTACCTGATCAAGTTCGCGGTCTACGGTGGCATCGGCCTGATCCTGATGCGGGTGCTGGCGCGCGACGGGGTCGCGAAAGTGCAGGAGATCACGGCGCCGCTGTTGGCGGTGTCGTTCGTGCTGGTGCTCGCGGTTCACATCCCGCACGTGGGCGTGAGCGTCAACGGCGCGCGCCGCTGGATCGGACCGGGCTCCTTCCAGTTCGAGCCCTCGGAGCTGATGAAGATCGCGCTCGTGTTGTACGCGGCGACGCTGCTGGCCAAGCGGCCGCAGCAGGTGCACGACCTGCGGGCGCTCGGCAAGCCGCTGCTGTTGGTGGTCAGCGCGGCGTGTCTTTTGGTGTTCACCGAGCCCGACCTCGGCACGGCGATGGTGATCGCGTTCACGATCGGCGCGATGCTGGTCGCGGCGGGCATCCCGATGCGCAAACTCGGCCTGATCGCCGGCTCGGTGCTGGGCTTGGTGTTCCTGTACGCGATCGCGAAACCGTATGCGCGGGCGCGCCTGACCTCGTTCGTCAACCCTTGGGCACACGCCTCGGGCACTGGCTTTCAGGCGGTGCAGGGACAGATCGCGATCGGCTCGGGCGGCCTGCTGGGCGTCGGGCCGGGGGGGTCGGTGCAGAAGATCTTCTACCTCCCCGAGGCGCCGACGGACTTCATCCTGGCGGTGATCGCCGAGGAGCTGGGCGTGATCGGCGTGTTCGCGCTGCTGTTCCTGTACGGCCTGATCGCGTATGCGGGCCTGCGCGCGGCGAAGGCTGCGCGCAGCCTCTACAGCGCGCTGATCGCCGTCGGCGTGACGGCGCTGATCGTCTCGCAGGCGGTGCTGAACGCGTTCGCGGTGCTGGGCCTCGCGCCGCTGACGGGCGTGCCGCTGCCGTTCGTGTCCTACGGCTCGAGCAGCCTGGTCGTGATGTTGGCGGCGATGGGCCTGTTGCTGAACGTGGCGTCGGGCGCGACCGGGCACGTGCGCGCGGTGGCGCCGCCACGCCGCTCGCGCCAGAGCGCGGCGGGCGCTCGCGCCGGCGACGCGGGCGCGCGCGAACCGCGACGATGGGACGATGAAGGACGCGAGCAGCAAGATCGTGATCGCCGCCGGCGGGACAGCGGGGCACGTGGTGCCGGCGCTCGCGGTGGCGGACGCGCTGCGGGCTGAGGGCGCGGAGGTCGAGTTCATCGGCGGCGAGCGCGCCGAGGCGCAGCTTGTGCCGGCGGCTGGCTTTCCACTGCACACGATCGCGGTCGCGGGCCTGCACCGCCGCAACCCGCTACGTGCGCTGCGCGCGCTGGCGCTGGCCGCCTTGGCGATCCCGCGCGCGCGAGCACTGCTCAAGCGATTGGACCCGGATGCGGTGATGGGCGGCGGCGGCTACGTCGCTGGCCCGGTCGGCGTGGCGGCGCTGTCGCTGCGCATCCCGCTGGTGCTGACCGAGGCCGACAGCCATCTGGGGCTGACCAACCGTGTGCTCGCGCGCTACGCGCGCCGGGTGTGCCTGGCGTTTGCGCTGCCCGGCCGCGACGGCGAGCGCTACCGCGTGACGGGGCGGCCGATACCGGCGGGCGACCAGGACCGGCAGGCGGCGCGTGCGCGCTTCGGGGTCGAGCCGCACGAGACTTGCGTGCTGGTGTTCGGTGGCTCGCTGGGCGCGCGCTCGATCAACCTGGCGGCGGTCGAGGCGTTCGCGGGCGCGCCGTTCCACGTGCTGCACGTCAGCGGCCGGCGCGACCACGCGGAGCTGGCAGCGCGGGGGCTGCCGGCTGACTACGACCTGCGCGAGTACCTGCCGCTAGCGGACTTTGCCGACGCACTTGCGGCCGCTGACCTGGTGGTTGCGCGCGCGGGTGGCTCGGTGTTCGAGATCGCCGCGCACGGGCTGCCGGCGATCCTGATCCCGTACCCGCACGCGTCCGCCGACCACCAGAGCGAGAACGCGCGCTGGATGGCCGACGCGGG
Organism: uncultured Solirubrobacteraceae bacterium; assembly: GCA_963716535.1. GTDB lineage: Bacteria > Actinomycetota > Thermoleophilia > Solirubrobacterales > Solirubrobacteraceae > Palsa-744. The sequence continues at coordinate 531,931 of OY970317.1, forward strand.
CGCCGCGGTGGTGATCCCCGATACGGAGCTGAGCGGCGCGCGCCTCGGCGGCGAGGTGGCGGCGCTGCTCGCCGACCCCGAGCGCCTGCGGGCGATGGCCGCCGTCGCCCGCGGCCTCGCCCGGCCTGACGCGGCGCGGGATGTTGCCCACGAGCTGTTGACGGCAGGAACCCGATGAGCCAGGCCGCGAAGTCTCCAGGAGCCGCTGCGTGAGCGCGCCCGCCGGGCCGTGGAGCGGGCGGCGCCTGCACTTCGTCGGCGTGGGCGGCGCCGGCATGAGTGCCTACGCGCGCGCGGCGCACGCGCTGGGCGCGAGCGTCAGCGGCTCTGACGGCGCCGACGGCCCCTACCTGCAGCGCCTGGCCGCCGACGGCGTGCTCGAAGCGCACGTCGGCCATCGCGAGGAGAACGTGCCGCGGGGGGATGGGGTGGAGCTGTACTACTCCTCCGCGATCGTGCCGGAGAACGTCGAGCGCGTCGCGGCGCGCGAGCGCGGTATCCCCGAGCGCCCGCGCGCGGAGCTGCTCGGCGAGCTGAGCGCGATGCGGCGCACGATCGCGGTCGCGGGCACGCACGGCAAGACGACGACGTGCTCGATGATCGTGCACGCGCTGCGCGCCGCCGGCATGCGGCCCGGCTGGCTCGTGGGGGCGCCGATCGGCGGTGGGCTCGCGAACGCGGAGTGGGGGGAGGGCGAGTGGCTGGTCGTCGAGGCGGACGAGTCCGACCGCTCGATGCTGAGCCTCAACGTCGAGATCGCGGTGCTGACGAACGTCGAGCTGGATCACCACGCGACGTTCGCGTCGCTTGCGGATCTACGTGAGACGTTTCGTGCGTTCCTCGCGCGTGCACGGCGAGCGATCGTGGTCTGGGCGCAGGCCGACCTGCCGGAGCTGACGGGCCGACAGCAGGAGCTGCACAAGACGAAATGGGACGGCGAGCCGAGCACGCTTCGCGAGGGCCTGTTCGGAGCGCGTGCGCCTGGAGTCGAGATCGTCGCCTACGACGTGCCCGAGCCGCTGCTGACGGCGGGAGGCTCGCACTTCGACTGGCGCGGGCACGAGGTCGCGCTTGCCGTGCCGGGCGCGCACAACGCGGTGAACGCCGCTGGTGCACTCGAGGCGGTGCGGCTCGCCGGCGCTGACACCGCGCTTGCGATCGCCGGGCTGGCCGGCTTCCGCGGCGCGGGGCGGCGCTTTCAGCCGTTGGGTGCAGGGCCTGGTGGCGCGTTGCTGTACGAGGACTACGCGCACCACCCGAGCGAGATCGAGGCGACGCTGTTGGCGGCGCGCACGCTCGCGCCGGCGCGCCTGGTGGCGGTGTTCCAGCCGCACCTGTACTCGCGCACGGCGCTGCTTGCGCGCGAGTTCGGCCGCGCGCTGGCGCTCGCCGACGTGGTGGCGGTGCTGAACGTGTACCCGGCGCGCGAGCGCGCCGAGGACCACCCCGGCGTCAGCGGCCTGCTGATCGCGCGCGCGAGTGCTGATGCTGGCGCCGGCAAGCCGGTGTACTGGTTGCCGAGCTTCGCCGTCGCCGAGCCGGTGTTGCAGGGGATGCTGCGAGAGGGCGATGTGTGCGTGGTGATGGGCGCCGGCGATGTCGACGCGCTGGGCCGTGCGCTGGTGGCGTCGTGAGCGGCGCTCGCACCGGCAATCGTCGCGCAGGCTGCGGCGCCGATGCCGCCGGTGGCGCCAGATGAGCCAGCTGCCGCAGGGAGTCCAGCGCGACTTCCCGCTCGCGCGCCTGACGACCGTGCGTACGGGCGGCGCCGGCGAGTACTTCGCGCGTGCGGGCAGCGAGCGCCACTTGTTGGAGCTGCTGAGGTGGGCAGTGGACGATGGGCTGGCGGTGAGCGTTGTCGGCTCCGGCTCGAATCTGCTGGTCGCCGATGGGGGCGTGCGCGGCCTGATCGTCAAGCTCGACCGCGAGCTGGCCGCGATCTCCGTGGATGGGCAGCGCGTGCTGTGCGGCGGCGGCGCGCGCTTGCCTGCGGTGGCGGCGCGCGCGGCGCGCGAGGGGCTGTCGGGCATCGAGTTCGGCGTCAATATCCCCGGCACGGTCGGCGGCGCGGTGCGCATGAACGCGAACGCCTACGGCGGCGAGCTGGAGTCGGCGCTCGAGTGGGTGCAGATCGCCACCGCCACGGGCGTCGAGCGCCGCGAGCCGCGCGAGCTAGGTCTCGAATACCGCCGGTCCGGCCTCGCCGACGGTGAGATCGTGATGCGCGTGAGCCTGCTGCTCGCCAAGGCTGATCCTGACGCGGTGAAGGCCACGCTAGAAGAGATGCGCCGCCGCCGTCACGACGCTCAGCCGCAGGGGATCAAGACGTTCGGATCGACCTTCAAGAATCCCGAGGACCCGCGCGCGGAGGGCCGCAGCGCAGGGCTGTTGCTGTCGGACGCCGGCTGCAACGGCCTGCAGCTCGGCGGCGCGCGCTTCGCCCCCAAGCACGCCAACTTCATCGAGAACACAGGCAGCGCCACGACGGCTGATGTGATCGCGGTGATGGCCGAGGGCCGACGCCGCGTGCTCGAGCAGCTCGGGGTCGCGCTGGAGCCCGAGGTGCAGACGCTGGGTGACCTGGGGTTCCCCTGGAGGCAGACCTGACGCAACAGGTCGCTCGTCCACTCGATTTGAGATCAGTGGGAGGAGCGCAGGGAGCCAAGCGGGCTCTGTCCATCGGGTAGCGTCGCCTTGCTCAGGGTCACGGCGCCGACGATCACCGATTCGTGTGGCGCGGCGGCCGAGGGGCGCTGCTCGTTCAGGTAGCTGACCTTGAAACCCTCGCTGCTCGCGCAGGAGCGTGTGAGCACGAACAGCCCGAGCGGGGTAGCTGTGAGTGGCTCGTGCGCCCTGACGTAGCGGTATAGATCCGAGCTGCCTCCGGGGCGTCCACCGGCCTGGCATGTGGCGAACGCCGCGACGGAGTAGAGGGCGGCCGGGGAGGTGAGCACATAGGGAGCCGTGAACGCGACCTTTGCCTCGTAACACGGGTGGAGCAGGAACGCGGCGTTGCACGCTTTGCGGGGCTGAGGCAGGAGCGTGAGACGAACCCTCGCGTGCAGGCTGCGTTTCGGGTGGGACCGTCGCTGTTCTTCAACAACGCTTCTTGGCAGTGGTATGGGGCGCGTGCCGGGCGGCTCGTGGATCGTGATGCTGCCGAGTGGCGTGGGCTGTGGCAAGCCGCCCGCGAAGCTGACGTATTCGACGTTGAACTTCACCGCCCGGCTGCACGCATCGGAGAGAACGCTCCCCACAGGTATCGTCACGAGCGCGCCGCGGGCGATGTCGGCGCGAGAGCTTTCTCCGGCGAGGCCGCCGTAGCAGACCGGTGCGCTCAGCGAGTAGGACTCGTCGGCATTGGTGACGGGGAAAGGCGCGTGGAAGCTGATCTGCGCGCTCGTGATCACGTGGTGGCGGATGTACAGGCGCGCATGGAGCGGCTCGTGCACGATCGGCAGCGCAGCCGGGCGCGGTGGCGGCACTTCCGAGAGCCCGCACGAGGCTAGGCGCAGGTCTCCTCGGTCGACGCACGACCGTCCCGCGTAGCTGTAGGTGACCACAGTCAGCGCTCCGTTCGGGCCGGCCGGTGAGCTGTAGTTGCCCGATTCGTCTCTGCCGTCGCTCTCGCTGAAGCTCCCCAGCGGCCTGCCGCCGGCGGCGTAGCGCTGCACGATCAGATACGCGCCCAGGCCGCGAAGCACCGGCCGGGTGAGCGTCCGTGGGCCTTCGCGGTAGGTGATGCTCACCGCGTGCGTTCCGAGCAGCCCGAAGGAGATCTCGCGGCGGTCGGCTGGCACCCCAGCGCCGGGGTCAGGGCCGGTGGCTGCGGTGGCCGCGCTGAGCTCGAGCCCCACGCTGTCACCGGAGTATGTGGCTCCGGGGCTCGAGCAGTTTCCGGACATCCGTGCGGCTACGTTCGCGAGGACGTCTGGGAGCGCGTACGGAGGCAGTGGGTGGAAGCGCCCGTCGTCGTGAAACGCGCCGTCGACCCCGAGCTGTCCGAGCTGGCCGTCGAGGACACGGCCGATCTGCACGCAGATGAGGCCGCGCGTGGTGTGGATGATCCGCATTCCCCACGGCAGGCCGCCCGCCGGGTCTGGTGCTCGCAGGGGCAGCAGCCGCACGCCGCCTGCCACCGGGATGCCCTCTTCGGCGGTCGCGATCGGAGCACGCACCGTGCCGACCGGCGAGCCCGTGAGGATCACTCCGGTCGCCGCGAGCGTGATCGCGGCGGTGGCGAGCACGAGCGCGAGCGCGACGAGCGCGACACGCACGTGCGCGGACAGGCGCGGTCGCGGCGACGTACGCGCGAAGCGTGCACCGAAGATCGTCGGCAGCCGCCGCCGGATGTGTCGACGGCTGCCAGCCGACACCAGCTGTTGCCCGAATCTGTCCATCGCGTCCATCTGTCAGGCCTCCCTGATTCTCGCGCGGAGCTCAGCGAGCCCGCGGCTCACGCGCTTTCGGACCACGGACTCCGAGCAGCTCAGGCGCCGGGCCAGCTCGTCGTAGCCGGTTTCTTGGAGTACCCGTCCTTCGATCGCGCTGCGCTGCTCAGCTGACAGCCGCTCGAACTCGAGCAGCGTGGCGCTGCCCTCCGCCTCCGCCGCCCGCTGCTCCACACGCTCGATGTCCTCGTCGCTGAAGGCGAGCGGCTCGAGGCCCAGGCGTCTGCGTGCGCGGTCCTCGACCCGCCCACGGCGGATCGAGTCCGCCAGCTTGTGGTGTGCGATCGTGAACAGCCACGCGAGCGCCGGGCTCCGCCGCGGGTTGTAACGCGGCAGCGCGGACAGCGCCGCAGCGAACGTCTCCGCGGTCAGGTCGGCGGCGAGCTCGCGGTCGCGCGTGCGCCGCAAGAAGAACGCGAGCACGGCGTCCACTCGCCGCCTGTAGAACAGCCCAAACGCCTCCACGTCGCTCCTGCCCGCGACGAGCAGCGCCTCATCAGCAGGGTCATCATCGACGCTCACAGTCAATACATCGTGAAGGCCGGCAGTTTGTGACGCACAGCATGTCCCTGGGGCCCGCACGCCGACCAGCGCGAGCATCGGCCCGACGATGCTCGCGATGCCTGACGATGCGCCGTCGCGCGAGTAGGGGTTCCCGCCTGTAGGTCGAACCACTCGTGAATGAGTCGATCGCTGGCCGCCGCGCCGTCCCGCCGCCGAGCTGCGACCGCCGCGCGGCGCCCCGTGGCCAAGGCGCCGCGCTCGCTCTCGCCGTTGCGCCCGCTTACGGCCGCGGCCGACCGGCTGCGCATGGCGACGGCCTTCATCCTGCAGCGTCGCCGCCTGCGCATCGCGCTGATAGTCGTGGCGGTTGCGCTGCCGCTGCTCGGCTGTGGCTGGCTGTGGTTTCGGGGGTCTTCGTTTGTGGCGGTGGAGCATGTGCAGATCGCGGGCGTGCACGGCGCCGACGCTCACGCTGTCGAATCGGCGTTGATCGACGCGGCGCGCGGCATGAGCACGCTCGATGCCAACTCGGGCGCGCTGAGTGCGGCGGTGGCGCCGCTGCGTGTCGTCAGCGCGGTGCGCGTGATCCCGCACTTTCCCCATGGTTTGACGATCGAGGTTGAAGAGCAGCTGCCGGTCGCGGCGCTGACGGTCGCGGGGCGGCGCACGGCGGTGGCGGGCGACGGCGTCGTACTGGGGACTTCGCTGCTGTCGGGCTCGCTGCCGAGCGTCGTCGCGTCGTCGGCACCGCCGCCCGGCGAGCGTGTGCGCGGCGCGAGCCTGCTGGTGGAGCTGACCGTGCTGGGCGCCGCGCCGGCGCCGCTGTTGCGGCACGTCGAACGCGTGTTCAATGGCGCCGAGGGGCTGACGGTGGCGATGCGCAACGGCCTGCTCGTGTATTTCGGCGACGATGCCCGCGCGCAGGCCAAGTGGCTGTCGCTCGCGCGCGTGCTCGCGGACTCCGGATCGGCGGGCGCCTCATACGTGGACGTGCGTCTGCCGTCGCACCCCGCGGCGGGCTTCCCCGCCGGCGTGACGCCGCCGGACGCCAGCGCCACGGCCGAATCGAGCGCGTCCGCTGCGACGGCGCCGGCGAACACCGAATCGACGATTGCCGCGCTCGCCGCGGGCCTCGCCGACGGCACCGCCGCGGGCACGCCGACGGGAGCTGAACCGGCCAGCGGCGCGGCATCCGGAGGGTCGACATCCGCTGGAGAAAACACCTCGGAACCAGCGCACGGCGAGACCGAACCGGCGCAGGGTCAGAGCGGTGAAAGCGGCCAGGCGGGCACGACGAGCGAAGCCGAAAGCGCCCAGGCTGGCTCTCAGGGGAGCACCTCGTCCGGGGGCTAGGGGGTGCGCCTCGTCTGGCTGCTAATAACTCTCAACCTCAACTAGAGGTTCATGCCATGGGAAGTCGATTCTCAGGCGGTGGTCGAGAGTCGGGCGATCTGCAACGTTTGTTGCGAGACTGGCCGTGCTCGTTGACAGGGCGAAGTTCCCTGCATAACGTGCACAACCCGGCGGTTCGGCGACCAGTATGCTGCCAACCCTAATTTTCTACTGAAGGCTTCGGACAGAACCATCATGGAGAGAAGCGGAAGCTATCTGGCGGTCATCAAGGTCGTGGGCGTCGGCGGCGGCGGCACCAACGCTGTCAGCCGCATGGTCGACGCGGGGCTGCGCGGCGTGGAGTTCATCGCCGCCAACACCGACGCGCAGGCGCTCGCGATGTGTGACGCCGACATCAAGCTGAACATCGGCCACGAGTCGACCAAGGGCCTTGGCGCGGGCGCCAACCCCGACGTCGGCCTCGCGGCGGCGTCGGAGTCGCGCGACGACATCAAGGAGGCGCTGAAGGGTGCCGACATGGTGTTCGTGACGGCCGGCGAGGGCGGCGGCACCGGCACTGGCGCGGCGCCTGTGATCGCCGAGATCGCCAAGAACGAGATCGGCGCGCTGACCGTCGGCGTGGTCACACGCCCGTTCGACTTCGAGGGCTCGCAGCGCGGTCGCCAGGCGATCGAGGGCATCGAGCGTCTGCGCGAGGTCGTCGACACGCTGATCGTGATCCCCAACGAGAAGCTGCTGGCGGTCGTCGAGCGGCGCACGTCGATGCTGGACGCGTTCCGTGAGGCCGACAACATCCTGCGCCAGGGCGTGCAGGGGATCACCGATCTGATCACGATCCCCGGGTTGATCAACCTCGACTTCGCCGACGTGCGCACGATCATGCAGGACGCCGGCTCGGCGCTGATGGGCATCGGCACCGGCAGCGGCGAGAGCCGCTGTGCGGACGCCGCGCGCGCGGCGATCTCCTCGCCGCTGCTGGAAGAGTCGGTCGACGGCGCCACCGGGATCCTGCTGAACATCACCGGCGGCAGGGACCTCGGCCTGTTCGAGGTCAACGACGCGGCCGAGATCATCCAGAGCGAGGCCGACTCCAACGCCAACATCATCTTCGGCGCGGTGATCGACGAGACGATGTCCGACGACGTCCGCGTGACGGTCATCGGCACCGGCTTCGACCACCGTCCCGGTCGCAGTACTGGCCGCCGCGACTCGCGCACCGCGCCCGCTCGTCCGGACAGGAACCCGCGCATCTCCGATCGCCAGCGCTCGAACCTCGAGATCTCCGACGAGGACATCGACGTACCGCCGTTCTTGCGCTGAGGGATGGGTCGCTCAGGCGTCCACTCGGCGGCTTTGCTCGCGGTGCTCATGATGGTTGCGCTGGCGGTTCTGCCCAGCACCGCTGTGGCGCAGGTGAGTCCGGGTGACGCGAATGCGACGCGCGCCTACCTGCAGGCCGACTATGCGGCCACGCGCGTTGAACTCAGCGACTTTCCCGCGTCGATCGCGGCGGTTGAAAAGCTCGCCGTGCAGGTGCGCGCGGAATGCCCCGGCGTGCTCGCGAACGCGCCGCTACCTGCTCGCGGCGCGCCGGCCAGCCCCACGACGGCGGCCCTCGGCGAAGAGGAGCTCGATGCGGTCCTCGGCGCCGCTGCGAACACCGAATCCGTGCGCCGCCACCGCTTCGCCGGCCTCGTCGCGCGCCTGCGCTGGAGCAGCTCGGCGCTGACTCGGCTGGTCCGCGCGCAGGCGAACGGAGAAGCCGAAAGAGCGTCGATCCCGCCGCCGAGCCTGTGCGCGGACATGCGCTCGTGGGTCGCCAGCGGCTATCAGGCCGTCCCCGCCGCGACCAACAGCTACCTACAGCGCGAGTCGGCGATCTCGGCGAAGACCGATGGCAAGGAAGCGACGATCAAGCGCAAGCTCGCGCCGTACGAGAGCCCTGCCGACAAGCGCATCGCACGCAAGCTCGCCAGCCTGGAAAAGTCGCAGCTGCCAGCGCTCCTGAAAGAGGTCGTCGCCGCCTCCGCCAAAGTCAGCGAAGCGCTCGTCACGCCCGCGCCGGGGGGCTAGCGCGCGTGACGCTAGCCTGCGGGTCGTGAGCTCCGACCTGCGCCGCACCGCCCTCTACGAGCGTCATCTCGCCGCCGGCGCCAAGCTCGTCGACTTCGCCGGCTGGGAGATGCCGGTTCAGTACCAAAGCGTGATCGCGGAGCACATGGCGGTGCGTGGGGCGTGCGGGATCTTCGACGTCTCGCACATGGGCGAGATCGAAACCAGCGGACCTGGCGCACTCGCGCTGCTGCAGCGGCTGCTGTCGAACGACGTCGCCAAGCTCGCGCTCGGCGGCGCGCAGTATTCGCTGCTGTGCCGTGAGGACGGCGGTGTGCTCGACGACCTCTTCACCTACCGCCTCGACGTAGACCGCTACCTGACGATCACCAACGCCGCCAACCACACGCGCGACCTCGCGTGGTTCACCGCCCACGCCGCCGAGGTGCCCGACGCGCACGTCAGCGACCGCATCGACGAGTGGGCGATGCTCGCCGTGCAGGGGCCGCTCGCGCGCGAGATCGTGCAGGCGATCTCAGATGCGCCGCTGCCGGCGCGCATGAGCGCCCAGCCACGGCGCCTGGCGGGTGCCGAGACGATCGTGTGTGGTACCGGCTACACCGGCGAGGACGGCGTCGAGCTGCTGTGCGCGCCCGCCGACGCGCCGGCGCTGTGGGACGAGATCGTGCGCCGCGGCGCCACGCCCGCGGGGCTCGGCGCGCGCGACACGCTGCGCCTGGAGGTCTGTTACCACCTGTACGGCAACGACCTCAGCGTCGAGCGCGGGCCGATCGAAGCGGGGCTTGGCTGGTGCTGCAAGGAGGACACTGATTTCATCGGCGCCGACGCCGTCCGCGCTGTGCGCGAGGCCGGACCCGCCGAGAGGCTCGTCGCCTTTGCGATCGACGGTCCGGGGATCGCCCGCCAGGGCAACCCTGTGCACGGAGGCGGTGTCGTCACCAGCGGCACGCTCTCGCCGTGTCTGCAGACCGGCATCGGGCTCGCCTACGTGCCCGCCGCGCGTGTCGCCACCGGCACCCGCCTGGAGATAGACGTTCGTGGCAAGATGCGCCCCGCCGTGGTCAAGGACAAGCCGCTCTACAGAAAGGACGCGTGAATGGCTCAAGCCAGCTACCCCGCGGAGCTGCTGTATCACCCCGAGCACGACTGGGCGCGCATCGACGACGATGGAAACGCCACGCTCGGCATCACCTGGTACGCGCAGGACGCGCTCGGCGAGGTCGTGTTCTTCGAGGCGCCCGCCGTCGGCACCGTGCTCACCAAGGACGAGCCCTACACGGAGGTCGAGTCGGTCAAGGCCGTCTCCGACGTCGTCGCGCCGCTGTCCGGCGAGGTCATCGAGGTCAACCCCGTCGCCGCCGAGAACCCCGGGCTGATCAACGAGGACCCCTACGGCGAAGGCTGGCTCGTGAAGGTGCGCCTGAGCGATCCGTCCGAGCGCGACGCGTTGCTCGACGCCGCCGCGTACATCGCCACGCTCGCCGCTTGAGATGCGCGCCGCAACGGCTACGCTGAACGGCAGTTGAGCCGCTACACCGCCATCACCCCAGAGGACCTCGAGGCGATGCTCGCCGCCGTCGGCGTCCGCTCGTTGCGGGAGCTCTTCGAGCGCCAGATCCCCGAGCCCGTGCGCCTCGGCCGCGCCCTCGCGCTGCCCGACGGCCTGCCCGAGCAGGACGTTTACGAGCACCTGCGCGCACTCGCCGCCGCCAACGTCAGCGCCGAGGACGAGCTCAGCTTCCTCGGCGCCGGTATGTACGACCACTACGTGCCAGCGCTGATCGACATGCTGATGGAGCGCTCTGAGTTCCTGACGCCGTACACCCCTTACCAGCCCGAGATCTCCCAGGGTGGGCTGCAGGTGATGTTCGAGTACCAGACCGCGATCTCCGAGCTCACCGCCCTGCCCGTGTCCAACGCGTCCGTGTACGAGGGCCCCTCGGCGGTTGCCGCCGCCGGCTACCTCGCGCGGCTGCACAACGGCAGGTCGCGCTTCCTCGTCAGCGCCGGGCTGCACCCGCACTCGATCCAGACGCTGCGCACCAACGCCCACGGCTACGGCGCCGAGGTTGTCGAGGTGCCGTTGCGCGATGGCGTCACCGACCCCGACGCATGGGCGCACGCGCTCGCCGAAGGCGGGGGGGGCGTCAGCGCCGCGATCTTCGCCCAACCCAACTTCTACGGCGCCGTCGAGGACGTTGCCGCGCTCAGCGCCGCCGTCAAGGCCAGCGCGGCCGACGGCGGCGCGTCCGCTGGCGGCACGCCTGGCGCCGGTGTATCTGGTGGCGGCGCACTGGCTGATGCGCCGCTCGTGATCGCGCAGGTCGACCCGATCACGCTCGGCATCCTGGCGCCGCCCGGCGAGTGCGGCGTCGATGTCGCCGTCGGCGAGGGGCAGGCGCTCGGCAACCGCCTGGACTTCGGCGGGCCGTCATTCGGCCTGTTCGCCGCGCGCGAGGAGTACCTGCGGCGGATGCCCGGACGCATCGCCGGCGAGACCGTCGACGTCGACGGACGCCGCGGCTTCGTGCTCACGCTGCAGACGCGCGAGCAGCACATCCGCCGCGAGAAAGCCACGTCCAACATCTGCACCGCGCAGGCGCTCAACGCGCTCGCCGGCGTCGTCTACCTGAGCTGGCTCGGGCGCCGCGGGATCGTCGAGCTGGGCGATCTGCTGCTGGCCCGCACGCACTACGCGCGTGACACGCTCGCCGCGCTCGACGGCGTCGAGCAGCTGCACGAGCAGCCCGTGATCCGCGAGTTCGCGCTGCGCCTCGACGCCGACGTCGCCGCCGTCAAGCGCCGCTGCGCAGAGCACGGCGTCAACCCCGGCGTGGACGTGCACGCGCTCAGCGGCCGCGAGGAGGACCGCGGCGTGCTGCTCGTCGCGATCACCGAGCGGCGCACCCGCGCGCATATCGACCGGCTGGCTGACGTGCTCGGCGCGGCCGTCGCAGCCGAGCGCCACGCGGCGGTGGCCGTGTGAGCCCGATCGACGAAAATCACCTCCACGCCGACCCCGGCATCGAAGCCCACCATCCGCACGCCAGCGTGGCAGCGGGCGCCGCGCCGCCGCTGCAGCGCGACGCCGCGCGCACGATCTTCCAGAAGGGCGCGCCAGGGCGCCGCGCGTTCATGTGCCCGGAGCTTGACGTGCCCGCGGTCGACGTCAGCGCGCTGCTGCCCGAGCGCTTCCGCCGCGCGCAGCCGCCGCGCCTGCCGGAGGTCTCAGAGCCCGAGATCGTGCGCCACTACGTCGGCATCTCCAAGCGCAACTACGACCTCGACTCGGGCTTCTACCCGCTCGGCTCGTGCACGATGAAGCACAACCCGCGCCTGCACGAGCGCGCCGCCGCGCTGCCCGGCCACGCGCGCCTGCACCCGCTGCAGGACCCTGAGCGCGCACAGGGAGCGCTCGAGCTGATGTGGAACCTGCAAGGGGCGCTGTCGGAGATCTCCGGCCTACCGCACGTGTCGCTGCAGCCCTCCGCCGGCTCGCACGGCGAGCTCGCCGGCCTGCTGCTCACGCGCGCCTACCACGAGGACAACGGCGGGGAGGGCCGTGGCGGAGGCCCGCAGAGCGGCGTGCGTCACAAGGTGCTGACGCCCGACACCGCCCACGGCACCAACCCCGCGACCGTCTCGATGGCGGGCTACGAGCTCGTCAAGCTCGCGACCAACGCGGACGGCGGCGTCGACATCGACGACCTGCGCGCGAAGGCCGACGGCGACGTCGCCTGCCTGATGCTCACCAACCCCAACACGCTCGGCCTGTTCGACCCCAACATCACCGAGATCGCCGAGATCGTGCACGGCGTCGGCGCGACGCTGTACTACGACGGCGCCAACCTCAACGCGATCATGGGCCTCTCGCGCCCCGGTGACATGGGCTTCGACATCGTGCACTTCAACCTGCACAAGTCCTTCACCCAGCCGCACGGCGGCGGCGGCCCCGGCTCCGGCCCGATCGCCGTGTCCGAGCGCATCGCGCCGTACCTGCCGGTGCCGATCGTGCTGCAGCGTGAGGACGGCTCCTACGACCTCGACGGCGACCTCACGGAGGGGGCCGGCTCCAAGTCGATCGGGCGCCTGCGCGGCTTCCAGGGCAACTACGGCTGCTTCGTGCGCTCCTACGCCTACATCTGCTCGCTCGGCGGCGACGGCCTGAAGGATGCCTCGGAAACGGCTGTGCTAAACGCCAACTACCTGCTTGCGCGTCTGCGCCAGCACGACCTCGGCGACGGGCGCAGCGTCGCTGACCTGTTGCCGCTTGCCTACGGCGAACTGTGCATGCACGAGTTCGTGCTCTCCGGCGGGCCGATGAAGAGGGAGCTCGGCGTCAAGACGCTCGACCTCGCCAAGCGCCTGCTCGACTTCGGCTTTCACCCGCCGACCGTGTACTTCCCGCTGCTCGTCGACGAGGCGCTGATGGTCGAGCCGACCGAGACCGAGACCAAGGAGACGCTCGACGCGTTCGCCGACGCGATCGCCGCGATCCTCAAGGAGGCCGCCGTCGACCCCGAGATCGCGCGCGGCGCGCCCTACAGCACGCCCGTGCGCCGCCTCGACGAGGTCGCGGCAGCCAAGCAGCCCATCATTCGCGAGACGCTGGCCTGAGCACGATGGCGATCGAGTACCGCAAACTCGGCTCAACCGGCGTCAGCGTCAGCCCACTGTGCCTCGGCGCGATGATGTTCGGCGCCTGGGGCAACACCGACCACGAGGACTCGATCGCGATCATCCACCGGGCGCTCGACGCCGGCATCAACTTCATCGACACCGCCGACGTGTACTCACGCGGCGAGTCCGAGGAAATCGTCGGCAAGGCGCTAGCCGGTGGGCGCCGCGATGCGGTCGTGCTGGCCACGAAGGTCCACGGCAAGATGCACGACGACGATCCCAACCAATTCGGAAACTCGCGCCGCTGGATCATCCAGGAGGTCGAGAACAGCCTCAGGCGGCTGAAAACCGACTGGATCGACCTCTACCAGATCCACCGCCCCGAGCTGGACACCGACATCGACGAGACGCTCGCCGCGCTCTCGGACCTCGTGCACGCCGGCAAGGTCCGCTACATCGGCAGCTCGACGTTCCCCGCGCATCAGATCGTGCAGGCGCAGTGGGTCGCCGAGAAGCGCGGGCGCGAGCGCTTCGTCTGCGAGCAGCCGCCGTACTCGATGCTGATCCGCAAGATCGAGGCCGACGTGCTGCCGGTGTGCGAGCAGTACGGGATCGGCGTGATCCCCTGGAGCCCGCTTGCCGGCGGCTGGCTGTCCGGCCGCTACAGCAAGGGCGGCGACTCGCCTGGGGACAGCAGGCGCGCGCAGATGCTGCCCTCGCGCTATGACATGTCGATCCCCGCCAACCAGGCCAAGTTGGAGGCCGCGCAGGCGCTCGGCGAGCTGGCTGATGAGGCCGGCATCTCGTTGATCGAGCTGGCGCTTGCGTTCGTCGTCAACCATCCGGCGGTGAGCGCCGCGATCATCGGCCCGCGCACGATCGAGCAGCTCGACAGTCAGCTGCCGGCGCTCGACGCGAAGCTGAGCGCGGACGTGCTCGACCGGATCGACGCGATCGTCCCGCCCGGCACCAACGTCAACCAGAACGACACCGGCTGGGACCCGCCGTGGCTCACCGACAGCTCGCTGCGGCGCCGCTAGCGCGCCAAGCCCCAACCAAGTACAAACGACCGATGCGCATCTTCTCCGGCATCCAGCCCACCGGGCGCAAGCACCTCGGCAACTACATCGGCGCGATCGCCCAGTACGTCTCGAGCCAGGAGCGCGGCGAAGGCATCTTCTGCATCGTCGACCTGCACGCGACGACCGTCGCCTATGAGCCGCGCGAGCTGCGCGAGCGGCTGTACGACACGACCGCGATCCTGCTCGCCGCGGGCCTTGACCCGAGCCGCTGCATCCTCTTCCGCCAGAGCGACGTCGCGGAGCACACGGGGCTTACGTGGCTGCTGTGCAGCGTCACCGAACTGGGACGGCTGCAGCGCATGCACCAGTTCCGCGACAAGTCGCTCGCGCAGCGCGAGCTGGTCTCGGCGGGGCTGCTGCTGTACCCGGTGCTGCAGGCCGCCGACGTGCTCGTCTACCGCGCGCACGAGGTGCCCGTCGGCGAGGACCAGCGCGAGCACCTGGAGCTGATGCGCGACGTCGCGCGCCGCTTCAACGCGCGCTTCTGCGACGGCGAGGAAGTGCTGGTCGTGCCCGAGCACCGCATCCCCGAGGTCGGCGCGCGGATCATGGACCTGCAGGAGCCCACGCGCAAGATGTCCACCACCAGCGGCAGCGAGCAGGGCACCGTGTACGTGCTCGACGAGCCCAAGGCGATCGAAAAGAAGCTCAAGAGCGCCGTCACCGACTCCGGCAGCGAGGTGCGCCGCGACCCCGAGAAGCCCGGCGTCAGCAACCTGATCGAAATCCTCGCCGCCGTGCGCGCCGCCGAGCCGGCGGCGATCGAAGCCGAGCTGGCGGACGCGCGCTACGGTGAGCTGAAGGCCGCCGTCGCCGCCGCCGTCGTCGACTACCTCGCACCCGTGCGCGAGCGCTACCAGGAGCTGCGCGCCGACGAGGCTGCGCTCGAGGCGATCCTCGCGGACGGCGCCGCGCGCGCACACGCGATCGCCGCGCCGACGCTCGCCGACGTGCGCGAGCGCATGGGTGTCGGCGCGCCACGTGGCGGGGTCGCGGGCGGCCCGACGGGCACCACGTCAGCGCCGGCCGCTACCGTGGGCGAATGAGCAGCCCGGCGAGCACCGCAGCCAGCGCAAAGGCGATCAGCCTCGCCGACCTGGACCTCGATCTCGACGTCTTCAGCGGGCCGTTCGACCTGTTGCTGACGCTGGTGCTGCGCGAAGAGGTCGACCTGCTCGAGCTGCAACTCGCGGATGTCGTGCTCGCCTACCTGGACCATCTCGAACAGCGCGGCGAGCTGGACCTGGAGACGGCCACCGAGTTCATCGTGCTGGTGGCCGCGCTGCTGGAGCTTAAGTCGCGGCTGATGCTAAGCGGCGAGGAGGAGGAGCTGCTGGATATCGAGCCCGAACAGGCGGCCGAGGAGCTGCTTGCACGGATGCTCGACGCGCGCCGCTACCGCGCCGCCGCGGCACACCTCGGCGAGCTGCTCGCCGCCGAGCACGGCGTGCGCTTCCGCGCTGCGCCGCCGCCCGCCAACCTACGCCGCGCGATCGTGCACGCCGCCGACGGCTCCCACAACCCACAGGTGCTGGGCGAGGCGATCGGACGCCTGCTGCTGATGCCGCCGGCGATCAGCGTGCGACACATCGGCGTTCCACGCGTGACCGTCACCGAGCGCCTCACGCACCTGCGCAACCTGCTGCGCCGCGGCAGCTTCAGCTTCGATGAGGCCGTCCAGGGAGCTGACCGCATGACCGTCGCCGTCACTCTGTTCGCACTGCTGGAGCTGTACAAACGCGGCGAAGTCGACTGGGAGCAGCACGAGAGCTTCGGCGAGATCGCGATCCGTGGGCGTGCCCGCGAGATGCCCGCGCCGTCGCTCGCGCTCGGCTCCGGTGCTGCCGGGGCTCTGGCGGGATGAGCGACGTCGAGGACGCGACCGTGGCAAGCGACATCGAGGATGCGGAGATCTCCAACGACGGCGCGGCTGCGACACCGGCCGACGACCCGGCAGGCGATGAGGAGCTGCCGCTGCTCGCGCGCACCGTTGAGGCACTGCTGTTCCTCTCCAGCGACCCGCTCACGCTGAGCGAGCTGGCGGACGCGACCGAAGCTGGCGAAGGCGCCGTGCAAGCGGCGCTCGCGGTGCTCGCGGAGCAGTACGCGCCGGGGCAGCGCGGGATCACGCTGCGTGAGCTGGGCGGCGGCTGGACGCTCGCCAGCGATCCAGCCAGCGAGGACGCCGCACGGCGCCTGTTCAGCCGCCCGCGCGCGGCCACGCTCAGCCCCGCGCAGGCTGAGACGCTCGCGATCGTCGCCTATCTGCAGCCGATCTCGCGCCCTGAGATCACCCGCATCCGTGGCGTCAGCGCCGACTCCGCCAGTGCCACGCTGCTCGACCGCGGCCTGATCGAGGAGGCCGGTCACTCGCAGTTCGGCGCCGTCCTCTACCGCACCACCACGCAGTTCCTCAAGCTGTTCGGGCTGCGCAGCCTCGACGAGCTACCCGACATCGCCCGTTGGGACCCGACGCCCGAGGAGCAGGCGGAGCTGCGTGAGCGGTTGTTGCGGGCGGGTGAGGCGCGGGCGGGAGGCGCCTAGGACGCTCTAGCGGCTGGCGGTGCTCAGAGCGCTAGATGCACTCGTAGTGCGTCGTCGAGGGCACCCATAACTGATGTAGGGACCAAGCCGACGCGCTTGCCGATCCGCTGGACGTCGACGGATCTCACCTGCTCGGCCTGTGCCTTACAGTCGTCCGTGAGCCCCGTTTCAAGCGCTTCCAGCAAGACCTGGAATGGGTGAATCCTGTCCGTGTCGGTCGTTACCGGGACGATCGTGAGGACCCCTCGTCCCAGCCTCGCTGCCGCAGTATTTGCGCCGTCATTGCTGACGATGATCGCGGGTCGCGTCTTGTTTGCCTCCGAGCCCACCACTGGGTCGAGGTCGACCACTCGGATCTCACCGCGTCGCATCAGGCAACGAGGCCATCGTTCGTTGTCGATTCCCAGACGGCAGCTTCTCCAGTGGACTTCCAGGTGTCCCAAGCGTCCTCGTACGCTCCGCCGAGCTCGGTAGCCCTCAGCGCACGAACAGCCTTGTGAAGCACAGCCGAACGGGATGTATCTCCCGTCTTGCGTGCATAGTCATCCAGGTACTCGACGTCCCCGTCCGGCAGGCTCACGCTTAGCTTCATACTTTTATGCTACTGCGGGTATTCCCGCAGTCATACTGATGACCGTCTAGATGCAGGAGGCGCGCTCTCAAGCGGCCCGCGCCGCCAACTGCCCGCACGCCGCGTCGATGTCGCGACCGCGTGTCAGGCGCACGGTCACCGGGACCCCGCGTGAGTCGAGCGCGGCTCGGAAGGCCGCGATCGACTCACGGCTGGAGCCCTCGTAGGCGCCGGCGTGGGTGGGGTTGTAGGGGATCAGGTTGACCTTGAAGATCGGCTGGCGCTCACGGCCGCGCGACAGCACGTCGGCGAGCGCGAGCGCCTGCTCGTAGCGGTCGTTGACGCCCGCCAGCATCACGTACTCGATGAACACGCGCCGGCGCTTCTGTGCGTAGAACGCGCGACACGCCTCGAGCACGTCGCGCAGCGGATAGCGCTCGTTGACGGGCATCAGCTGCGAGCGCAGCGCTTCGTCGGCGGCGTGCAGCGACAGCGCCAGGCGCACCGGCATCTCGCTCGCGGCCAGCCGTTCGATGCCGGGGATCCAGCCGACCGTCGAGATCGTCGTGCGCCGGTGCGTGATGCCGACGTCGGGCAGTCGCTCGCACGCCGCCAGCACATTGTCGAGGTTCAGCAGCGGCTCGCCCATGCCCATGAACACGCAATGGTCGATCGCTTCCACGCGACGGAAGTGCAGTGCCTGGTCGAGGATCTCCGAGGCGCTGAGGTTGCGCGCGAAGCGCATCGCGCCGGTGGCGCAGAACGTGCACGTCAGCGGACAGCCGGACTGCGAGGAGACGCAGATCGAGCGGCGCCTGTCGCGATAGCGCATCAGCACCGCCTCCAGCGGCCGCCCGTCGGCGGTGTCGAACAGCGCCTTGACGGTGCCGTCCTGCGAGCGCGCCTCCTCGCGCAGGCGCAGCGTTGAGAGGGGAAGCTCGCGCGCGAGCGCGTCGCGCAGCCCCGCCGGTAGGTTCGTCATCTGCTCGTAGCTGCGCGCGCCACGAGCTGCCCACGACCAGATCTGGCCGGCGCGAAAACGCGGCTCGCCGAGGTCGGCAAGGGTTTTGTCTAGAAGCTGGAGATCCATCGCGGCTCCTATGGTTGCAGCGTATGAGCCATTACACCGGGAACTCGCGATGCGCCTGGCAGGGAACTCGCGATGCGCCTGGCAGGGAACTCGCGATGCGCCTGGCAGGGAACTCGCGATGCGCCTAGCCAAGTACCTCGCCCACGCCGGCGTCGCCTCGCGACGTTCCGCCGAGGCGCTGATCGCACAGGGGCGCGTGAGCGTGGGCGGCACGATCGTCACCGATCCCGCGCGCGACGTCGATCAGGACAGCCGCGTGGCGCTCGACGGACGACCGCTGAGCGGGCCCGAGCCGCGCGTGCTGTACGCCGTCAACAAGCCCGTCGGCGTCGTCTCGACCGCGCGCGACACGCACGGGCGGCCTACCGTCACCGCGCTTGTGCCCGCGACCGGCCTGCGCCTGTACCCGGTCGGCCGCCTCGACGCTGACAGCTCCGGCCTGATCCTGCTCACCAACGACGGCGAGCTGGCCAACCGGCTCACGCACCCGCGCTACGAGGTGCCCAAGACCTATCGCGCGCGGCTGGCCGGCGCGCCGATCGCCGAGGACGCCCTGCGGAGGCTGCGTGCAGGGGTACGCCTGGAGGACGGGATCACCGCGCCCGCGCGCGCGCGTCGCGTTGACGGGCGCGACTCAGGCGTGATCGAGTTGACGATCCACGAGGGGCGCAACCGCCAGGTGCGCAGGATGTGCGAGGCGGTCGGCCATCGCGTGATCGCGCTCGAACGCGTCGGCTTCGGCCCGCTGGCGCTCGACGGGCTCGCGCCTGGGGCGCACCGGCGGGTCAGAGACGCGGACGTCGAGCGCCTGCGCGCGCTCGCGCTCTGACACAATCGCGCGCCATGCGACTGTTCGCGCTGCGAGGCGCCGTCAGCGTCAAGCTCAACAACGCGCAGGACATCCTCGACGCGACGACCGAGCTGATGCAGGAGATCATGCGGCGCAACGCGCTCGAGCCCGAGAACGTCGTCAGCTGCGTCTTCACCGCCACCAGGGACCTCAACGCCGAGTTCCCCGCCGTCGCCGCGCGCCAGCTCGGCTTCGACAAGGTCCCGCTGCTGTGCGCGCAGGAGATCCCCGTGCCGCGCTCGATGCCGCGCGTGATCCGCGTGCTGATCCACTACTACGCAGATGACGAGCACGTACCCGCGCACGTCTACCTGGGCGAGGCGCGGGAGCTGCGCGTCGACCTGCACGCGGCGCAGTAGCCCGAGCCGATGAAGCTGACAACCACGACGCAGGTCTCCGTCGATGGCGTGATGCAAGGGCCCGGCGGGCCTGATGAGAATCGACGCGGCGGCTTCGAACGCGGCGGCTGGGCGAGGCGGCCCAAGCCGTTGGCCGACAGTGAGGTCCTGGCATTCATCTACGAGCTCTACCAGCGCGCCGACGCGTTCCTGTTCGGTCGCTGGACCTACGAGCTGTTCGCCGGCCACTGGGGCGCAATGAAAGACCTGGAGCACCCGATCGCCGGTGCGCTGAACACGCGTCCGAAGTACGTCGTATCGAACACGCTCACCGAGCCCGAGTGGGCGGACACGACCGTCCTCTCGGGTGACGTCGAGGCAGCCATCCGCGAGCTGAAAGCGAGAGCGGGGGGTGAGCTGCAGGTGCACGGCAGCGGCGTGCTGATGCGGTGGCTGCTCGAGCAGGACCTGGTCGATGAGTTGAATCTGCTGCTCGTCCCCGTGGTCGTCGGTCAGGGCACGCGGCTGTTCCCCGACACCGGCCCGGATCTCGCACTCGACCTGGTCGACTCGCGAGCCTTCCCGAAGGGCGTGACGCTCCAGGTCTATCGACCGGCCGGGCGCCCGCAGTACGCGACCTAAGAGCAACGTTGCGCAGCGCCATCGCGGATCGGTCCCGCCACCGCCGGTCGGCGCGCAGCCCCGTCACGGACGGAACACGACACAATGTGTCGTGTAGATGGCACTTGAGTTCTCAGCACGCATCGGGCGCATCCCGGTCTACCCGGTGGCCGGCGGCTACGCGCAGAGCGAGCCGCTCGTGTTGCTTGCCAGCAACGAGTCGCCCTACCCGCCGCTGACGGCTGTGCGCGAGGCGATCGATCGCGCGCTGGGCACGCTCAATCGCTACCCAGATCCGACCAACTCGATGCTGCGGCGGCGACTCAGCGACCGCTACGGCGTGCCCGCCGAGCGGATCGCGATCGGCAACGGCTCGTGCGACGTTCTGCTCGCCGCCGGCGAGGCGCTGCTCGAGCCGGGCGCGGAGATCGTGTACGCGTGGCCGTCGTTCTCGGTCTATCCGCACCTCGCTGCCGCCTCCGGTGCGCGCGCGGTGACGGTCGCGCTCGACGCGGACGCGCGCCACGACCTGCCCGCGATGCTGCGCGAGATCACCGTCGCCACGCGCCTGGTGATCGTCTGCAACCCCAACAACCCCACCAGCACCGCCGTGCCGCTCGCCGCGATCGCCAGCTTCCTCGAGCAGGTGCCGCCGCAGGTGTGCGTGATCCTCGACGAGGCCTACTGCGACTTCAACACGCTCGACGACCCCGACGCGTCGCTGGAGCTGCTCGACGTGCACCCCAACCTCGCGCTGCTGCGCACGTTCTCAAAGGTCCACGGCCTCTGCGGCCTGCGCGTCGGCTTTGCCCTGTGCGGCTCGGAGGAACTGCCGCGGGCGCTGGACCAGGTGCGCCAGCCGTTCTTCTGCAACGCGCTCGCGCAGGCGGCCGCGATCGAGGCGCTCGCGCACCAGGACGCCGTCGAGGAGCGCGTGATCCGCACCGTCACCGAGCGCATCTCGGTAGACGAGCGCCTGCGCGCGCTCGGGCTCCAGCCGGCCGCCTCGGAGGCGAACTTCTGCTGGTTCGCGCTCGGCGAGGATCGCGACGAGCAGCAGGTCATGCGCGGCCTGCAGGAGCGCGGCATCCTCGTGCGTGCCGGCAGCGCGCTCGGCAGCGACGTGCCGGCTCTGCGCGTCACCTACGGCCTGCCGGAGGAGAACGCGCGCTTCCTCGACGCGCTCGCCGAAGTGCTCGAGCCGGCTGTCGCACGCTGAGGTGGATCGAGCGGCCGGAACGGTGGGAGCGAGATGGGTGCTCGCTCGCCCGATGTGATCAACCGTCTCCCACTACTCGACTATGCGCCGCCGGTCTGCTACAAACAGCAGCAGACAGTCATGACGGCGTCGATTCGCACATCAACCGCAGCAGCTCCCGTGATCGACGCGTGGCCGTCCTCGTGCGCCTATCTCGCCTGGCGATTTATCTAGGCGCTTCGGCCTGCACCCGTCCGTGAGCGGGTGATCGCCGTACCGGGTCCCACCAGCGGGGCCAAGCGCCAGCCACAGGGCGTCTCGACGTCCTCCTCACGATCGCTCGAGAGGTGCGGCAGGCAGGCATCTCTACCATGCCCAGGTGTTTGTTGAAAGGATGAGTCGATGATGATCGTCATGAAGGAGACCGCTACGGAGGAGGAGGTCGAGGCGGTCGTCGCCAAGATCGAGCGAGCCGGAGCGCGCGCACACCGCAGCTCGGGCGCGCGCGTGACCGTGATCGGCGCGATCGGTGATGTCGAGCAGGACGCCGACGTCGAGAGCCTCGGCCTGGAGGGCCAGCCGGGCGTCGACCGCGTGGTGCCGATCCTGAAGCCCTACAAGCTCGCCTCCGCGCAGATCACCCACGGCGAGCGCACGGTGCTCGACATCGACGGGCGCAAGGTCGGCGGCGGGCACTTCGCGATGATCGCCGGCCCCTGCACGGTCGAGTCGCGCGAGCAGACGCTCCAGACCGCGCGCGTCGTGCGCGACGCCGGCGCGACGCTGCTGCGCGGTGGCGCCTACAAGCCGCGCACGTCCCCGTACGCGTTCCAGGGCCTCGGCCAGGAGGGCCTGCGCCTGCTCGCCGAGGCGAAGGCCGAGACCGGCCTGCCGATCGTCACCGAGCTGATGGACGCTGGCGACCTCGACGCGGTGCTGGAGGTCGCGGACGTGATCCAGATCGGCGCGCGCAACATGCAGAACTACCCGCTGCTGTCCGAGCTGGGCCGCGCCGGGCGCCCGGTGCTGTTGAAGCGTGGGCTCGCCGCGACGCTCGACGAGCTGCTGATGGCCGCGGAGTACATCCTCAAGGAAGGCAACCCCAGCGTGATGCTGTGCGAGCGCGGGATCCGCACGTTCGAGACCGCCTACCGCTTCACGCTCGACCTGATGGCCGTGCCCGTGCTCAAGGAGCTGTCGCACCTGCCGGTGATCGTCGACCCCAGCCACGCCGCCGGACGGCGCGACCTGGTGACGCCGCTGTCGCTCGCGGCCGCCGCGGTCGGCGCCGACGGCATCATCGTCGAGGTGCACCCGAACCCCGACGAGGCGATCTGCGACGGGCCGCAGGCGCTGCGCGCGGAGGACTTCGCGGCGTACGCGGTGGCGGTCGAGCAGGCCGCGGCGCTGGCGGGCAAGGCGCTCAGCGCCGTCTGATGGGTCGCGCCGTGGAGCACGCTCCTTGAGAGTGGCGATTCTCGGCGTTGGGCTGATCGGCGGCTCGATCGGTCTGGCGGCGCGCGAGCGCGCAGACGCCGAGGTGTGCGGCTATGACCCGGACGCTGACGTGCGCGCGAGGGCGCTTCAGCTGGGCGCGATCGACACGCAGGCGGCCGACATCGCGACCGCCGTGGCCGACGCGGAGGTCGTGTTCGCCGCCGCGCCCGTTGGCGCGCTCGCGGAGACCGTGCGCCGCGCGCTCGATGGCGCCGGCCTCGACTGTGTGGTCAGCGACGTCGGCTCGACCAAGCGCCTGCTCGCCGACGCCGCCGTGGACGAGCGCTTCGTCGGCGGGCACCCGCTCGCCGGCGCCGAGACCGCGGGCGTCGAGCACGCACGCGCCGATCTGTTCGATGGCGCCACCTGGTATTTGACGCCCGCGAAAGGCAGCACCGCCGGCGTTCTCTACGAGCGCCTGCACCGGCTGTTGACCAGCTTCGGCGCGCGCCCGGCGGCGATCGACGCCGATACCCACGACCGCATGATGGCGTGCGTGTCGCACCTGCCGCACGTGCTCGCCAACCTGCTCGTCGCGCAGACCGCCGGCTTGCTTGGAGAGCAGTCCCAGCGTCTGCCGGCGGTCGGGCCGAGCTTCCGCGACGCCACCCGCGTCGCTGGTGCCAACAGCGCGATCTGGACAGACATCTATCTGTCCAACCGCGACGCGCTGATCGCCGGCATCGACGAGCTGCGCGAGCGCCTGCACGACGTGCGCGCACTGCTGCTCGCTGGGGACGCCGATGGGATCGACGCTTGGAACGGGCGCGCGCGCGTCGAGCGCGAGGCGCTGCTCGGCGCCGGCCTCGTCGGTGGGCCCGTGCACGAGCTGCGCGTGTCGGTGCCCAACCGTCCGGGCGTGATCGCCGAGATCGCGCTCGCGCTCGGCGGCGCCGGCGTGAACATCGTCGACCTCGTGCTGTCCCCGTCACAGGACAACCGCCAGGGCGTGGTGGCGCTGTGGATCTCCGGCAGCGAGCACGCGGACCGCGCCAGAGAGCTGGTCCTCGACCTCGGCTTCCCGGTCGTGCGAGCATGAGGCCACGATCATGAACATGCGCTTCGAGCCCGCACACGGACTCTCCGGCGAGCTGCTCGCGCCGGCCGACAAGTCGATCTCCCATCGCGCCGCGCTGCTCGGCGCGATGGCCTCCGAGCCGGTGCACATCGAGCGCTACCTGCACGCGGCCGACACGACCTCGACGCTCAACGCGGTACGCGCGCTCGGCGGCCTTGTCGAGGTCCACGGCGAGGACCTGATCATTCGCGGCACCGGGCTGCGCGAGGCACGCGAGCCGGACGCCACGATCGACGTCGGCAACGCCGGCACGCTGCTGCGCCTGCTCCCGGGCTGGCTCGCCGCACAGGAGGGCAGCGTGTTCGCGCTCGACGGCGACGAGTCGATCCGCCGTCGCCCCGTCGACCGTATCGCTGAGCCGCTGCGCCAGATGGGCGCCGAGCTGAAGGCGCGCGAGGGACGCTTCACGCCGCTCGAGATCCGCGGCGCGCGTCTGCGCGCAATCTCCTACGAGCTTCCCGTCGCCAGCGCGCAGATCAAGTCGTGCATCCTGTTCGCGGCGCTTGCCGCCGACGGCGCGACCACGGTCGGCGAGCCCGCGCGCAGCCGCGACCACACCGAGCGCATGCTGCTGCGCGCCGGTGTGGCGATCCACCGCAACGGCCTGCACGTCACCGCCGTCAACGCCGACGAGCTGCTGCTGGAACGTGTCAAGGTGCCCGGCGACCCCAGCTCCGCCGCCTTCATGATCGCCGCCGGCGTGCTGGTGCCAGGCTCGCGCCTGTTGATCGGCGACGTTGGCGTCAACTGGACCCGCACCGGCTTTCTGCGGATCGTGCGCCGCATGCGCGGCATCGTGCTCGGCGACCTCGAGGACGACACCGGCGAGCTGGAGCCCGAGGAGCCCGTCAGCGACCTCGACGTCGCCTACGGCGCGCTGGAGGGCACGGTCGTCGAGCCTGACGAGGTGCCGCTCGCGATCGACGAGCTACCGCTGGTCGCGCTGCTCGGCTGCTTCGCCGAGGGCGAGACGCTCGTGCGCGGTGCGCAGGAGCTGCGCGTCAAGGAGATCGACCGCATCGCCGGTGTCGTTGAGGGACTGCGTGGCCTCGGCGCCGAGATCGAGGCCACCGGCGACGGCTTCGCCGTGCGTGGGACCGGCGGGCTGCGTGGCGGCGTGATCGATGCTCGCGGCGATCACCGGATGGCGATGATGGGCGCGATCGCGGGGCTCGCCTCGCGCGAGGGAGTCGAGGTGCTGGGGATGGACGCCGCTGCTGTGTCCTACCCGGGCTTCGTCGAGGACCTGCGGCGGCTGTGCGCGTAGCGAGCAACGCGCTCGCGGGTGGTGGTGGGGCGTGCTCGTAGCGATCGACGGCCCCGCCGGTGCTGGCAAGTCGACGGTGGCGCGCGCGCTGGCGCGCGAGCTGGGCTTCACCTACCTCGACAGCGGGGCCATGTATCGGTCGGTCGCGCTGGCCGCGCTCGAGCGGGGCGGGGGGGAGCTGCCCGCGGAGCCCGGCGCGCTGGGCGCGATCGCGCGCGCGGCCGCGATCGAGCTGACCGGCGCGCCCGCAGCAGGCGCCACGGGCGCTACCGGCGGAGCGGATGCGCTGGGTGCTGCGCCCGCGCCGGGAGCTGCGGGCGCAGTACTGCTGGACGGCCGCGACGTCAGCGTGGCGATCCGCGCGCCCGAGGTCTCCGAGGCGGCGTCCGTGGTAGCCGCGGACCCGCAGGTCCGCGCGGCGCTCGTCGCCAAGCAGCGCGAGTTGACCGCGCGCGGGGACTGGGTCGCAGAGGGGCGTGACATCGGCACCGTGGTCGCTCCCGACGCGGCGCTGAAGGTGTTTCTCACCGCCGATCCGCGCGAGCGTGCGCGCCGGCGGGCCGCGGAGCTGGGCGCCGACGTCGAGACGGTGCTCGCCGAGCAGGCGATGCGCGACGAGCGCGACAGCACACGCGAGCACAGCCCGCTGCAGGCCGCTCCCGACGCGATCGTGCTCGACACAAGCGGGCTGGACATAACGCAGGTGGTCGAGCGCATCGCCGCGTTGGCTCGCGACGTCTCCTGACGGTTGCGCGGAACCGAAGCTTTGCGGGAGCCTGGAACCACGCGGTTATACTCGGAGTATGACTCCGTCCGAGGCGACGTACAAGATGGGACCGAAGGGACAGGTCGTGATCCCCAAGCGGATTCGCGACCGGCTGCATCTGCAGCCGGGTGACAGGCTGCTGGTCCATGAGGCCGAGGACGAAGTGCGCATTCGCAAGGCGGTGGCCGGTCCGGCCGAGCGCAGGGCGATCGTCGCAAGCCTGCGTGGCGTGCTGGCAGGAGGCTCGAGCCTGACGGCCGCGCTCGAGGCCGAGCGTCGCCGGGAACGGGAACGTGAGGACGGCGAGATCCAGGGAACGAAACGCTGACCGTCGTGCTCGACGCATGGGCCGTGATGGCCCTATATGAGGACCATCCCTGCGTCCCCGAGGTGGAGGCGGCGATCGACACCGCCGAAGCGGTGATGTCGGCGATCAACCTGGGTGAGGTGCTCTACAGGCTGGAGCGCGACCACGGACGCGGTCAGGCCGCTACGCTCGTCGACAGAGTCCGATCGGTGACCACCGTCGAGGACCCGGACTGGGATCTCGTCACGCGCGCGGCGCGCGTGAAGGCCGCGGGCGGCCTCTCCTACGCTGACTCGTTCTGCGTCGCTACCGCGCAACGCCACGACGCGCCGCTGTACACCGGCGACCCGGAGATACTGGCCCTGAAGGATCTCGTCGAGCTTGTGGACCTGCGGGCGGGGAGCAGATCGTGAAGGTCGCCGTCGTCGGCTATCCGAACGTGGGGAAGTCCTCACTGATCAACCGCCTCACGGGCACGCGCGAGGCGGTCGTGCACGAGCGCCCCGGCGTCACCCGCGACCGCAAGGAGCTCGACTGCGAGTGGAACGGGCGGCGCTTCACGCTGATCGACACCGGCGGCGTCGACTTCGAGGACGAAGACCCGCTGGCGGGATCGATCCGCGAGCAGGCGCGCGCAGGCATCGCCGACGCCGAGGTCGCGGTGCTGGTCGTCGACGCGCGCGCCGGTGTGCGCCCTGGAGACGAGGAGATGGCCGACCTGCTGCGCCGCGCGCCGCTGCCGACGATCGTCGCCGCCAACAAGTGCGACAGCGTCTCCGAGCTGCCCCTGGCAGCGGACTTCCACCGCCTCGGCCTTGGCGAGCCACTGCCTGTGTCGGCCGCCCAGGGCCTCGGCTCGGGCGACCTGCTCGATCGCATCGTCGAGCTGCTGCCCGAGGGCGACTCCGAGCCAGATGACGACACCGTGCGCCTGGCGGTGATCGGCCGGCCGAACGTCGGCAAGTCCTCGCTCGTCAACCGCTTCCTCGGCGAGGAGCGCGTGATCGTCTCCGACGTCGCGGGAACCACGCGCGATGCGATCGACACGCCGCTGATGGTCGGCGAGCGCAAGCTGATCCTCGTCGACACCGCTGGCATCCGCCGTCAGGCTAAGGTCGCGGACTCAGTTGAGTACTACACGGCGCTGCGCTCGCGCCGCGCCGCCGAGCGGGCGGACGTGGCGCTCGTCGTTTGCGATGCCAACGATGGGGTCACCGCCCAGGACCTGCGCATCGCTGAGCTGGCGATGAAGGCCGGCTGTGCGACCGCCGTCGTGCTCAACAAGTGGGACATGCAGGAACCCGTGGACGGAGACGCCGGCACGCGTCTGGATCTCGAGTACGAGCGCGCGCGTGTGGCCGAGAAGCTGCGCCAGCGTCCGCGCGTGCTGACGGTCAGCGCCAAAACCGGTCGTCACGTTGCGCGCCTGCTGAGCGAGGCGATCACGCTCGGCGATCGCATCAGCGGGCGCATCCCCACCCCCGAGCTGAACCGCTTCCTGGCGGAGGCGGTGCAGGCGCGCCAGCCGCCTATTGGCACGCGTCGCAGCGCCGGCAACCATCGGTTGAAGCTGATCTACATGGCCCAGATCGGCGAGCGTCCGCCGCGCTTCGCGATCCAGATCAACTCGCGCGCGCGCGTCACCCGAGACTACGCCTACTTCTTGGAGAACCGCTTGCGAGCCCGCTACGGGATGGACGGCGTGCCGCTGATCATCGACTTCGTCGAGCGCGGCCAGCGCGGGCGCGCTCGCGCCGCATAGACTTCCTCGACCTTGCCAACCAGGCGGCCGCGGCGTGCGCGCCTGCCCACGAGATCTGGGAGCTGATTCCCCAAAACCATGACTGAGCTAACCGAGAACGAGTTCCTGTTCACCTCCGAGTCGGTCACGGAGGGCCACCCCGACAAGATCGCCGACCAGATCTCCGACGGCGTGCTCGACGCCGTGCTGAGCGACGAACCATACGGTCGCGTGGCCTGCGAGACGCTGGTCAACACCGGCTTGGTCGTCGTCTCCGGCGAGATCTCCACCGAAACCTACGTCGACATTCAGGAGATCGCGCGCGAGACGATCCGCAAGATCGGCTACACCGACGCCGACCTCGGCTTCTCCGCGGACTCGTGCGCGGTGCTCAACGCGATCGACAAGCAGTCGCCGGACATCGCTCAGGGCGTCAACCAGGCCCTGGAGAGGCGCACCGACGCGAGCGACGACGACGAGCTGGACGTTGCCGGCGCCGGCGATCAGGGGATGATGTTCGGCTACGCCACGAACGAGACCGACACGCTGATGCCGCTGCCGATCTCGCTCGCGCACCGTCTCGCCGAGCGCCTGACCGCGGTCCGCAAGACCGGCACGCTCGACTACCTGCGCCCCGACGGCAAGACCCAGGTCAGCGTGCGCTACCAGAACGGCAAGCCGGTCGAGATCGAAAAGCTCCTGATCTCCACCCAGCACGGCGAGGGCGCCGAAGCGCTGATCCCCGACGACCTCTGGGAGCACGTCGTCGAGCCGATCCTGCCGGGCGAGCTATACGACGCGCAGAAGCTGCGCAAGAACTTCCTCGTCAACCCGACCGGGCGCTTCGTGATCGGCGGCCCCGTCGGTGACTGTGGTCTGACCGGGCGCAAGATCATCGTGGACACCTACGGCGGCATGGCCCGTCACGGCGGCGGCGCGTTCTCGGGCAAGGACCCCTCCAAGGTCGATCGTTCGGCTGCCTATGCCGCGCGCTGGGTCGCGAAGAACATCGTCGCCGCCGGTCTCGCGGATCGTGCCGAAGTGCAGGTCGCCTACGCGATCGGTGTTGCGCACCCCGTGTCGGTGATGGTCGAGACGTTCGATACCGAGAAAGAGAACGTTACGCGGGCGCAGATCGCGCGCGCCGTAGACGAGGTCTTCGACCTGCGCCCCGGAGCCTTCCGCGAGGAGCTGTCACTGCACCGCCCGATCTACCAGAAGACGGCCGCCTACGGCCACTTCGGCCGCGACGACCCCGACTTCACCTGGGAGCGCACGGACAAGGCGCAGGCGCTGCGCGCTGCCGCCGGTCTCTGACCGGCGCGGGCAATAGCCTCCGGGCGGTGCTGGAGCTCGCCCGGATCGACGACCAGACGGTGTCGTCCGCCGCGACCTCGACGATCGCGCAGGTTGAGCCGATGACAACGGCCCGCGCGCTGCGTGGGCCGTTCGACTACAGGCTGCCGGAGGAGCTGCGCGGTGGCGTGGATGTCGGATCGACGCTGGTCGTGCCCTTCGGTCGCCGCCAGGTGCTCGGCGTCGTCGTCGGTCTCGCCGACAGCAGCGAGGTCGCCGAGGAGAAGCTGCTCGCGCCGCTGCGCGCGCTCGACGATGGCGCGCCGGCGCTGCCGGTGGACCTGGTTGAGCTGGCCGAGTGGATCGCCGCCGAGTACTGCTCGACGATCGCCCGCGCGCTCAACCTGGTGCTGGCGCCGGGCGCCGCGCGCCGGCTGAGCGGACGCAAGCGACGCGCGGTCACACGCCCGCGGCACCTGCCCGTCGGTGCGCGCAGCCCGCAGCCGCCCGAGCTCACGCGCGAACAGCAGGCCGCGCTCGTGCCGGTGATGGCGGCGCTGCGCGAGCGCCGCTGCGAACAGCGGCTGCTGCACGGCGTGACGGGCTCGGGCAAGACCGAGGTGTACCTGCGCGCCGCCGAAGCGGCGCTCGAGCAGGGCCGCGGCGCGATCGTGCTGGTGCCCGAGATCGCGCTGACGCCCCAGATCGTCGGGCGCTTCATCGAACGCTTCGGCGATACCGTCGCCGTGCTGCACTCGCGCTTGACGCAGGGGCAGCGCTACGCCGAATGGCGGCGGCTGCGCGACGGGCAGGCGCGGGTCTGCGTGGGGCCGCGCTCGGCGGTGTTCGCGCCGATCGAAGACCTCGGCCTGATCGTCGTCGATGAGGAGCACGACTCCTCCTACAAGCACGAGGGCGATCCGCGCTATGACGCCCGCGACGTCGCGGCGCGGCGCGCTGAGCGCTGCGGCGCGGTGCTGCTGCTGGGCAGCGCGACACCGCGCCCGGAGAGCGTGCGGCGCCTGCCCGCGAGCCTCTTGCCGCGCCGCGTGGACGGACGGCCGCTGCCGACCGTCAGCGTGCTGGACATGCGCGGGGATCTGGCGGAGGTCGGCCAGCAGGGGCTGCACCCGCTCACCGCGCAGGCGCTTGCCGAGGTGCGCGCCGAGCGCGGCAAGGCGATCGTGTTGCTCAACCGGCGCGGCTGGTCGAACTTCCTCTCATGCCGCTCGTGCGGGCGCGTGTGGAGCTGCCCGGACTGCGACGTGGCGCTCGTGCTGCATCGCGCCGGTGGCTACATCGCCTGCCACCACTGCGGACACCGCGAGCGCGCGCCGGCGCGCTGCTGCGACTGCGGCTCCGCCTCGGTGGCGCGTCACGGCGCTGGCACCGAGCGTCTGCAGCACGACCTCGCGCATGTCTTCGACGACGGCCGCTTTCCCGTGTTCCGTCTGGACGCCGACGCGGTCGCCGATGACCCGGACGGCGGCGTGGGCTCGCTGCTGCGCCGCTTCGAGGCGGCCGACTGCGGCGTGCTGATCGGCACCCAGATGGTCGCCAAGGGACACGACTTCCACGACGTCAGCCTCGGCGTCGTGCTCGACGCGGACGCCACCCTGAGGTTCCCCGACTTCCGCGCCGAGGAGCGCACGTTCGCGCTGATCGCGCAGCTCGCCGGCCGCGCCGGCCGCGGCGGCCACGGGCGCGTGCTCGTGCAGACGATCGCGCCTGACGCCCGCGCGATCGTGCACGCCGCGCGCCATGACAGCAATGGCTTCATCGCCGGCGAGCTAGAACGTCGTAGGGCATTGTGCTACCCGCCGTTCTCACATCTGATCAGGGTCATCTGCTCCGCTGAGTCGCTCGCCAGCGCTCGCGCCGCCGCCAGCGCCGTGCGCGACTCGCTCGCCACACAGTTGGCCGGGGCCGGGGCCGGGGTCGGGGTCGGAGCTGGGGCCGGAGCCGGGGCCGGCGGCGCACTGGGCCTCGCGGACGCCGGCGGTGTCGCCGTGCTTGGTCCCGCCGCGCTGTTTCGCCTGCGCGGGCGCGAGCGCTTCGTCGTGATGGTCAAGGCCGAAGAGCGGCGCCCGGCGGTGCACGCGGTCGGTGAGGCTGTGCGGCAGCTTGCCGGCACGCGCGCCCACGTTGGGGTGAACTTCAGCGTGGACGTAGATCCGCAGTAGCGGCACGCGGCGCAGAGGTACGAACGTCCGGATTCCGAGAGGTGACTGGGCTCGCCCTGCGTGTGCTGGTGTGCTTGCACGCCAATTCAAACATCTGGTACCGTGCCGGGACTTTGGCGGGCGATCACAGGGAGTGTGAGATGGATA
This sequence comes from uncultured Solirubrobacteraceae bacterium, assembly GCA_963716535.1. Lineage (GTDB taxonomy): Bacteria > Actinomycetota > Thermoleophilia > Solirubrobacterales > Solirubrobacteraceae > Palsa-744. Next base: position 563,508 of record OY970317.1, read on the forward strand.
TGGCTAACGGAAGAGCTGTTGCTCGTAGGCGCTCGAGCAGCTGGATGTCGGGCAATGCGGCGCACGTTGTCTGCGGGCTGGCTGTGGTTAGCCTCATCTGCATGCTCGCGCCCGTAGCGTCTGCGAATGCCCGCTCGTTTACATGGGCTGGTCGCTCGACGGTCTCTGAAGACTGGTCCTACGCCGCGAATTGGGAAGGTGACGAATCGCCGGAGGCCGCGGCGAGCGTTGGCGTTCTCGAATTTCCGCGGCTGGCGAGCACCGCGTGCCTCTCGGAACCGACCACACATCCGTGCTACGTCAGCGACAACGACTTGCACGGGCTCTCCGCTGAATCCCTCGAGATCGACGACGGCAATTCATATCTTCTGGAAGGCGAACCGCTCTCGCTGGGGGGCGGGGGGTTGAGCGCGGCTCCGGGCAGCGGCTCCAGCGGCGCTGCTGGGGATTTTGTGTTCATGCCGTTGCAGCTCACCGCGCCACAGAAGTGGAGCATCACCGAGCGCAGCGGTGGCAAAGTCGACGAAAACGGCATGCTCCTGCTCGGCGCGCTAACAGGTTCGAGCACGCTATCCGTTGAACTCAGCAATGGACCGGCATTGATCCTCGACAACGAAACGGAGGTGGGGCCGCTAACGCTCGAAGGGCCGAACGCGAGCGGCGAGCACATCGACAACGGCTTGGTGATACTCGAGGAAGCCGCGCTGAACTCTGCCAATGGGGAACCTGTCAATCTTCGCCATCTGTTCTTTGCCGGCACTGGCGCTGTCGGCGCACTCTCGACAGACGATTCGACGATCGACGTCGGCAGTGACACCGAGCCCGCGGAAGGGTTGGAAGCATCGAGTGTGAAGCTCGACTCCGCCAGCGTAACCCTGTTTGAAATCATGGGAAGCGGCGATACCGCGCGGGACGACTATTCGCAGTTGTCCTCTCGCGGCACGATCGCACTGGCAGGCTCGCTCGTCGTGTTGGTTGGAAAACCTACGGAAAAGGCTTCGTGTCCGGTGCTCTCTCCGGGGGAGACCTACACGCTCGTATCCACCACCGGAAGTCTGTCCGGGACGTTCGCCAATGCCGCCGAAGATGGGCCGGAAATAGCGATCGACTACGCCGCCAGTTGTTCTCAGAGATCGCAGACGATGCGGATTAGCTACAACCGCAGCGGCGGCACCGAGACAGTGACCGGGACCGTGGAAGCTGCCGGCAAGCAGCGTCAGGAAGAAGAACAAAAGCGCCAGGAAGAAGAAACCGCCAGACAGAAAAAGATCCAAGAAGGCGTGAATCAAGTACACAAGGAAGAAGTCGAACACGAAGAAGAAATCAAGAAACTACAGGCGGAACTCGCCAAGAAGGCTGGCGAAGAAGCGGCGATCACGGAAGCCAAGCGCAAGGGCGAAGAAGAAGCGTCCGCTGCCAAGAAACGCCAGGAAGAAGCGGCTAAAAGCGAAGTCCTCGACTTCAAGGAAGGCTCGCCCGATGCCGTGATCGCCAGCCCATCACTGCAGGCGAGCGAGTCGGGCACGGTGCACGTCAGGATCAGCTGTCCGGCTGGTGTCGATAGCTGCACGGGAACGGTCTCGTTGCGGACACTCCAAGCGGTCAGCGCCAGCAGACGTGCCATTCTGACGCTCGCGAGCGGCTCTTTCGATGTGCCCGGCGGCGGGATGACGCTGATCGTGCTGCACCTGTCAGCCAAGGCACGCACATTGCTCGCGCACTCGCATGCACTGCGTGTGCGCGCCACGATTACAGCCCGTAACCCGAGCGGCGCCACCCATGTCGCCGTGCAGATCGCGACGCTACGCGCTGCCAAACCCAAGAAAGGCTGACGCAAAGCAGTGTCTGTGCGCCTGGCAATATCGTGCTGGTCGAGATCTTGCGGCAAGCGAAGTCAGGCGGCATCAAGGTAGGAAATCTCCGCTTTTCGTGAGAGGATCTGAGGATGCGTGGGCTCTGCTTCCGACGTAGGCGGTTCACGCTATGGGTTGTGCCCATCGCGCTCGCGGGCTGCCTGATCCTTGTGCCGGGCGCGCTGGCGAAGTCGAAGCTCGCATTCCGGGCAGTCCGATACGGGCGGATTGCCCGCGCCTGCGCGGCGCCGACGGTCGGTCGCGCGGCATGCTCGGCGCTGGTGCGGGTCCCGGTGCCCGCCGCCGCGGCCAGCGAAGCTGGCGTGCGGCCCTACTCGGCCGGCGACGGCAGCCCAGAATCCGGCCCAGCCGGCGGACTCACACCGACGCAGCTGGCAGATGCCTATGGGTATGAACCGAACGCCGGTGGGTCTGGGCAGACGCTCGCGATCGTCGATGCCTACGACGACCCGAACATCGAAGCAGACCTGCAGACGTTCGACCAGCAGTACGGGATCAGCGCGTGCACGAGCGCCAACGGCTGCTTCCGCAAGGTCTCGGAAATCGGCAGCGCGACGGCGCTGCCGGAAGCCGACAAAAGCGGCTGGTCGCTGGAGATCTCACTCGATGTGGAGGTCGCGCACTCGACGTGCCCTCAGTGCAAGATCCTGCTCGTCGAGGCTCGCAACCCGGGCTTCAAAGACCTGGCGAAAGCCGTCGAAGAGGCGGCCGCGCTGGGCGCGACCGAGATCTCCAACTCCTACGGTGGCTCCGAGGCGGGTTTCGGGGCATCTGAAAGGACCGCGTATGACCATCCCGGCATCGTCATCACGGCGGCGACCGGCGACGAAGGCTATTACGACTGGACCAGGCTCAACGGCAAGAAAAAGAACCCGCCCGGGGCGCCGGACGCGCCGGCGACGCTGCCGTCGGTGGTGGCGGTTGGAGGCACGACGCTCTACTTGGACGAAGCGGGCAAACGCGAACGTGAGATGGTGTGGAATGGCAACGGCGCGCTCGACAGCAGCGCCTTCGCCGAAGGTGCGAGCGGCGGCGGCTGCAGCACGCTGTTCACCGCGCAACCCTGGCAGCAGGATGCTCCGGGCTTCGCGGAAACCGGCTGCGGCGACAAACGACTTGCCGCTGACGTAGCTGCCGATGCCAACCCCGACACTGGCTTCGACATCTACGACAGCTACGACTGCGGCGAAGAATGCGAAAAGGACAAAGACGGGTCCGACTGGCTGACGATCGGCGGCACATCGCTGTCGACGCCGCTGATCAGCGCCATGTATGCCCTCGCCGGGGGCAGCAACGGCGTCAGCTATCCGGCGCTCACACTCTACGGTCATCTCGGCGAACCCTCCGCGCTGTTCGACGTCACCGAAGGCGGTAACGGTTACTGTGACGACGAAGGTCTCGCCTGCGGTGCCAACGAAGACTTCAAACTGGACGTTGACTGCGAAGGTACGAGTGCCTGCAACGCCGCTCCGGGGCTCGATGGGCCATCTGGAGTCGGCACGCCGAACTCGCTGAGCCTGTTCAAGCCGCGGTTGCCCACCGCCTCGATCTCGACGCCCAGCTCAACTTCAGTGGGCCTTCCTACGGTGGTGGGCGTCACTTCTGCCAACGACCCCTATCCAGGGGGATCGATTTCAAGCTACGCGTGGAGCTGGGGCGATGGCAGCTCTCCCGGCACCGGCACGATACTCGCCCACACCTATACGGCGCCGGGGGAATACACGATCTCGCTCACTATCACCGACAACTACGGCCTGTCGAGCCTGCTGATCACACGCACGATCAGGGTTGAAAGTGCCACGGGGGAGAGCGAAGCCGAAGTCGCGGCGAGCAAGCGGCGTGAAGCCGAAGCGGAGGCGGCCGCTCAGGAGGTGAAGGACTTTCAGACGCATCTTGCGCCGGCAGCTCCAGATGCGCGACTCGCAAAGACCTCGCTGCACGTCAACGCGACGGGCGCCGTAACGCTGATGATCAGTTGCCCGGCTGGCGCGAGCACCTGCGCCGGCAGCGTCAGCGTGCGCACGCTCGGCGCGGTCAGCGCGAGCCAGAAGCGTGACGCTGACGCCAAGCCGGACGTGTTGACGCTCGCCGACGGATCGTTCTCGGTACCCGCGGGCAAGGTGCGCATGGTCACGCTGCACCTGTCGGCGCAGGCCCGCGCCCTGCTGGCTCACGCGCACACGTTGCGAGCCCGTGTGACGCTGCTCGCGCGCGTTCTCGGCGGCGCCGGCCACACTACGCAGACACTCGTGACACTGCGCGCGCCGGCGGATTGGCGCCGCGGCTCATAGACTCAGGCCCACGATGGCCGACGAGGAGCGCACAGCCCACGACGACGATGCCTCGCTGGAGCTGCCGGAGCCCAGCTCGGAGCAGGACGACGTCGAGGTCGAACGCGAGCAGGACGCGCCTGAGTCCTCCGAGCTGGATGACGAGACGCGCGCGCGACGCGATGCGGCGCTGCGCCATGTCCGCAAGTTCGGCGATCCCGTACTGCGCGCCACGGCGTTGCCGGTCGAGCGCTTCGATGAGGACCTGCAGCTGGAGGTCGAGCGCATGGGTGAGCTGATGCACGACGCGCTCGGCGTCGGGCTGGCCGCGACCCAGCTCGGCGTGCTGCACCGCGTGCTCGTCTACAAAGCCTACGTCGATGACCCGGTCATCGCGCTCGTCAACCCGGTGTTCGAGTGGCTGAGCGAGGAGCTGGAGACCGCCGATGAGGGCTGTCTCAGCCTGCCCGGCGTGCATGTCGAGGTCGAGCGCCACGCGCGCGTGCGTGTACGTGGCCAGGACGAGCAGGGCGAGCCGCTCGAGATCGAGGCCGAGGGCCTGGAGGCGCGGGTGATTCAACACGAGGTCGATCACCTCAACGGCGTGCTCGTGCTCGATCGCATCTCGCGGGAGGCGCGCAAGGAGGCGATGCGCGCGATGCGCGAGGCGCAGGAACCTGCCGAGGAGCGCCCCGCGGAAAGTCACTCGGCGGACGCCGCCTAGCGCCGGCGAGCGGGCGCAGCGCCTTGAGCACCGTCTTCATCGGCACCTCTGAGTTCGCTGCCGCGGTGCTCGAGCGCCTCGCGCGCAGCGACGCGCACCGTCCCGCGCTCGTGATCACGCGCCCCGACCGCCCCAGCGGGCGCGGCAGGCGCCTGACCTCTCCGCCCGTAGCCGCCAGTGCGCGTGCGCTCGGCATCGCGCTCGAGCAACCCGAGAACGTCAATGACCCGCAGGCCAGGACGCTGATCTCAGCGGCGCTCGCGTCGGCCGGCGCCCCGGACTCTGGTAGTGCCGCAGCCGGCACGAGCATGGGCGAGGACTCGCGCGGCACCGTCGTGGTGTGCGCGTTCGGCGCGCTGATCAAGGAGCCGCTGCTGTCCGAACACGAGCTGCTCAACGTGCACCCGTCGCTGCTGCCGCGCTGGCGCGGGGCCGCGCCGCTCGAGCGGGCGATCATGGCGGGCGACGCGCGCACCGGCGTCTCGATCATGCGCCTGACCGCCGGCCTGGATAGCGGTCCCGTATGCCTGGAGGGCGCCGAGCCGATCGGCCCCGACGACACCTATGGCTCGCTGTCCGCGCGGCTGCGGGAGCTCGGCGGCGAGCTGCTCGTGCGCGTCCTGGATGAGCACCCCGCGTTCGTCGAGCAGTCGGAGGACGGCGTCACGTACGCCGAGAAGCTCGGTCCCCCCGACCGCCTGCTCGACCCAGCCCGGCCCGCCGTCGAGCTGGAGCGTGTTGTGCGGGCGCTCGAGCCCCACGTCGGCGCGCGCGTCGCGCTCGCCGACGGCACGCTGCTCGGCGTGCACAGTGCGGCGCTACGCGAGGAAGCCTCGCACGGCCGCTACGCGCCGACCGAGCGCGAAGGGCGCCTACTGCTCGACTGCACCCCCGGAGTACTCGAGCTGCTCGTCGTGCAGCCGCCCGGCGGGCGCGCGATGGACGCCGCCGCGTTTCTACGCGGTCACGGCCTGTCCGGGCGCCGGTAGTCGGTCACATACGGCGGCGGCGCGATGCCCGGCCTCAGTAGCGCGTCTGGTTCGGGCGCGCCCGCATGGCTGGCCAGCGGGATCACGCCGGCCCACGCTTCCAGCGCGTAGTCCTCCTCGTCGTCCATCGGCCCGCCGCTACGGACCTTCGCGGAGGCCTCGTCGATCTCGAGCGCGAGCACCGAGGTGGCGGCAAGCTCGTTGTCGGTCGGCGCGCGCACGTCCGCCCAGCGACCCGGCACGATGTGTTCGACGACCGCCCGCAGTGCTGCGGCCTTCTCCTCGGGGTCCACGACGAGCGTCGCCTGGCCGAGCAGCATCGCCGAGCGGTAGTTGGCGGAGTGGTGCATCGCCGAGCGCGCGAGTATCAGCCCGTCGATCAACGACACCGTCAAGCACGCCGGCGCGCCTGCCGCGAGCGCCCGCAGCGTGCGGCTCGCGGTCGAGCCGTGGCAGTAGACGACGTCGCCGCAGCGAGCGTGCAGCGTGGGTACCACGAACGGCTGACCGTGCTCGTCGACGATGCCAAGGTGCGCGATCAGCGCCTCGTCGAGGATCGCGTCGATCACCTCGCGGTCGTAGCTCCCGCGTTCGCGCTTGCGGCGCAGGCGCACGCGCTCGGAGGGGGGTGGGGCCGGGGTCCCGGCGGCTGTCTGCTGTCCGGTCATGTCGCCATCCTCTCCAGTTGTGGGAAAATCTGTAATAGTACAGATCAGTGTCTGATCTGAAACAGTATCGAATCAGGGCGGCGAGCGCCGCCGAGCTGGTCGACGGCATCGAGGCCGGCGTCGCCAGCGGCGCGCTCGCTCCAGGCCAGCGGCTGCCGTCCGTGCGGCGGCTCGCGGTGGACGTAGGGCTCAGCCCGGTCACCGTCGCGGCCGGCCTCGCGGAGCTGCGCCGACGTGGCGTCGTGCTCAGCGAGCCACGTCGCGGCACACGCATCGGCTCAGGTCCACCGATTGGGTCCGCGCGCGCCACGCTGACCGTGCCGCCGGGTGCACGCGATCTCTCCGACGGCAACCCGGACCCCGAGCTGCTGCCGGATCTCGAAGGTGCACTGCGCCGCACGCAGCTGCCCATGCGCCTCTACGCTGAGCGCCAGGCGCTGCCCGCGCTGCTGGAGCTCGCGCGCGAGCGGCTGCACGCGGACGCCGTCCCCGCAGAGGAGCTGTGCATCGTCAGCGGCGCCATGGATGCGATCGAGCGCGTGCTCGGCGCGCAGCTACGCGCGGGCGACCGCGTTGCCGTCGAGAGCCCCGGCTACGCGGCTCTGTATGACCTGCTGCGCGCCCAGGGCCTCGCGCTCGAGCCGGTCGCCGTCGACGACCGTGGCATGCTCGCGGACCAGCTCGAGGCCGCGCTCGCACGCGGCGCCGTCGCGGCCGTGATCACCCCGCGCGGGCAGAACCCCACGGGCGCGGCGCTCGACTGCGACCGTGCGCGCGAGCTGAACGCGGTACTCGGGGAGTTTCCCGACGCACTGCTGATCGAGGACGACCATCTCGGCCCGGTCGCCGGTAGTCGCCTGCATAGTGTTCTGTCGGCCGGCGTCAGGCCGCGGCGCTGGGCGGCCACGCGCTCCGTCGCCAAGGCACTCGGACCGGACCTACGCCTCGCGGTGCTCGCCGGCGATGCGCAGACGATCGCGCGCGTCGAAGGCCGCCAGCAGTGCGGGCCGGGCTGGGTCAGCCACATCTTGCAGACGCTCGTGCTGAGCCTGTGGAGCGACCCCACTGTGGACGCGCTCGTCGCGCGCGCGAGCAGCGCCTACGCGCAGCGGCGCGAGCGGCTGCTCGCGTGCCTCGAACACGAGGGCGTGCGCGCGCACGGGGCCTCCGGGCTGAACGTGTGGATCCCGGTGCACGAGGAAGCGAGCACGGTGGCAGCACTGCTGCAACGTGGCTGGGTGCTGGCGCCCGGTGCCCCCTACCGCCTCACCGGCGCTCCGCGTGGCATCCGTGTCACGACCGCCACACTCACGGCGCCCGAGGCCGCGCGCCTGGCAGGCGATGTCGCCGAGGTGTTGGCGCCAGCGCTCGCCGGGCGCAGCGGATAGCGATGATGCCCGTCGTGTCCAGTTCGTCAGCCGCGACCGTCGGCCCCGCTCGCAGCTGCGCTTACACGGTGCTGAGACGCGTGTTCGAGCAGGGCGCCTACGCCGATCGCGCGCTCACCGCCGAGGCAGCCGCGCTCGATCAGCGCGACCGCGCACTGGCGATGCGCCTCGTCTACGGCGCCGTCCAGCGCCGCGGCACGCTCGACCATCTGATCGAGCAGCTCGCCGAGCGCCCGGCCGCGGAGCTTGACGCGCCGCTGCTGGCCGCGCTGCGGCTCGGGCTGTACGAGCTGCTGTACCTGCGCGCCGCACCCGACTACGCTGTCGTCGCCGACGCCGTGGAGCTGGCCAAGGCACACGCGCGTGCCGGCCACGGCCTCGTCAACGCGGTGCTGCGCCGCGCCGCCCGCGAAGGCGCGGACGCGCTGCTCGGAACGTTGAGCGAGGCCACGGCCGAGCAGGCCGCCGTCATGCACTCCCATCCCGAGTGGATCGCGCGCCTGTGGTGGCAGGAGCTCGGCGCCGCCGACGCGCGCGCGCTGATGGCCGCCGACAACGAGCCGCTGGAGGTGGCGCTGCGCGCCAACACGCTGGTCACCGACGCCGCCGCGCTCGCGCGCGAGCTGCCCGTGCGCACGCACCCGGACGCGGACGTTCCGGAGGCGCTCGTGCTCGAGGAGCCCTTCGACGTGCACGGCTCGCCGCTCTGGCGGGCCGGCGCGTTCCACGCGCAGTCGCGGGCGGCGATGCGCGTCGCACGGATGCTCGACCCCGCGCCCGGCGAGCGCGTGCTCGACCTGTGCGCCGCGCCCGGCGGCAAGAGCACGCACCTGGCCGCGCTCATGCAGGGTCAGGGCGAAGTACATGCAGTCGAGCGCAACGCACGGCGCGCCGGCGGTCTCGTGCGCACCGCGCAGCGGCTGCGCGCCGACGGCGCGGTCGTCGTCGAGGTCGCTGACGCCGAGCACTTCTCCCGCCACGGCCGCGACCCGGAGCTTGCCGCGTTCGATCGCGTGCTCGTCGACCCGCCCTGCTCCGGGCTCGGCACGTTGCAGGCGCGCGCCGACCTGCGCTGGCGCGTGACCCCCGCGACGGCCGCCGAGTTAGTGCCCGTGCAGAGCCGGATTCTCGCCGCGGGAGCCGGCGCCCTCCGTCCGGGGGGCACGCTCGTCTACTCTACGTGCACCATCTCCGCCGATGAGAACGAGCGCCTGATCGCCGACTTTCTGGAATCCCACGCCGGTTTCGTCCTCGATGACGTCGCGGTGACACTGCCGCATCGCGACCGCACGGCCGGCTTCTACATGGCGCGCCTGCGCAAGAGCTGAGGCGATGTCAGAGGATCCGCACACGCCGGCCAAGGCTGCGATCGACCTCGGGCCGCAGTGCCCCAGCTGTGGTGAGCCGTGGCTGCGCCCCACCAACCTGCCAGGGCGCTATCGCTGCGTGTACTGCCTGCACCGCTTCGAGCTGACCTCCGTGTGCCCCAACTGCGGCGAGCACTCGACGATCGTGCGCATGTCCTCGACCGCGATCCTCAAGTGCAACAACTGCGGCGACTCGATGCTGCAAGCGGTATGAGCATCTACACGGGCGCCGGCTCGGCGTCTTCTCCCGGCGAGATCCTGCGCGAGGTGCGCGTCGCGCCGTCGATCCTGTCCGCCGACTTCGGGCGGCTGCGCGAGCAGGTGCGCGAAGTGCTCGAAGCGGGAGCGCGCATGATCCACGTTGACGTGATGGACGGGCACTTCGTGCCGCCGATCACGCTCGGCCCGCTGGTCGTCGCGGCGCTCGCCGACAGCGTCCACGAGGCCGGCGGCATGCTCGACGTGCACCTCATGATCGAGCGCCCCGAACGGCAGGTCAGCGAGTTCGTGAAGGCCGGCGCCGACTCGATCACGTTCCACGCGGAGGCCACCCCGCACGTCGCCTACACCGCCAACCTGATCCGCGAGTCCGGCGCGTGCGTCGGCCTCGCGATCAACCCCGCGACCGCCGTCGGCACGCTCGCCGAGGTCACCGACCTGCTCGATCTGGCGCTGTGCATGACCGTCAACCCCGGCTGGGGCGGGCAGCCGTTCATCACGCACTCGCTGGAGAAGATCCCGCGCGTGCGCGCGCTCGTCGGCGCCGAGGTGGCGGTCGAGGTCGACGGCGGCATCGAGCCGCACACCGCGCCCGCGTGCCTGGAGGCCGGCGCCAACCTGTTCGTCGCCGGCTCGGCGATCTTCTCGGCGGCCGATCCCGCGCAGGCCTACCGTGCGATCGCGGCCTCGGTCGACGCCGCCGACCCGCTCTCGGACTGAGCCGAGTCCCAGCCGCCGGCGGCGGAGCCACGGCGGTAGAGCGCCGCGAGCAGCAGCGCGAGCAGCGCGGTTGCGCCGGCGTAGCCGATCTCCGCGCGCAGCAGCTGTTCGCCGATCGGCGCGAGCAGCATCCACGCCAGGAACGCGATCGCCGCGCACACCCAGCAGCTGGCCGCCGCGCGCGCGCGGTCTCGTGCGAGCGCCGCCTGGTTGAGCGCGCCGGAGGTCAGGTGTAGGCCCATGCCGACGCCGATCAGCGCGAGGCCAAAGCGGTTGTAGCTGAACGTCTGTCCGAAGAACACGTGCTCCAGCGCGAACGGCCCGATCGCGAGCAGGCCCAGCGCGACGGCTGCGGCGAACGCCGCGATCGCGAGGATCGTGACGCGGATCGCCCGCGCGAACGCCTCGTGTCCGGCCGTCGTCTCGAGGCCCGTCAGATGCGGCAGCAGCGAAGTCTGGATCGCCTGGAACAGCTGCAGCGGCGCGCGCGCGATCAGCAGCACGTTGAAGACGATGCCCGCCAGCGCCGTGTTGTGGGAAGTCGCATCGACGGTCAGCACCGCCGCGTTCAGCAGCGTCTGCTCGGAGAGCATGATGCTCGACACCCACACCGCGAAGCCGCCGCCGCGCCGCAGCGACAGCTCGTCGCGCGCCGCCGTCTCCTGCACGCCCTCGATCGAGTGCCCACCCACCCCCGCCAGCGCGGCGTCGGCCTCGTCGACCTCCTCGACGAGGATCCCGGCGTCCGCCGGACCGCCGGCCGAGCCGGCAAGCGCGGCCTCCAGCGGCGCGCTCACGACGCCGCGCTCGCGACGCGTGCGCGCAAACGCCACCGGCACGACCACCAGCGACACGAACGGCGCCGCCGCGATCCCGAGCGCGACCGCGGTCTGGCCGCTGGCGATGCCGAGCGCGACCGCGATCGCGAAGCTGATGCGCGAGGTCGACTCCATCAGCACAAGCGCGCCGAACAGCCCAAAACGCTGGTGTCCGGCCAGCCAGCCGCGTGCGAAATAGCTGGCCGCATACGCCAGCGTGCCGACGACCAGCACGTCGTACAGCGCCTGCTGGTGTTCGAAGACGTGGTCGACCAGCTCGTCGTGCAGCGCCAGCGCGACCGCCAGGAAGATCAGGGCAAAACTCGCCTGGATCAGCATCGGCACGCGCAGGGTGTGCTGCGCGTGCCCGCGCGCGCGGCGTTCGGCGATCGTGCGCGAGAGCAGCTGTTCGATCGGCCGATAGATCACCGAGATGATCACGAACATCACCGACCACAGCACGTCCAGCAGCTTCGCCGAGCCTTCGCCGAGCACGTGGCTGGCGATCGAGAAGTACGCGAACGTCAACAGGCCGGTCGAGGCAATTCCGAGCGACAGGATTCGTGCGCCTGCGCCGTAGGAGCGCGCTCGCTCCGCGTTGGGGCTGGCCGCTGTGCCGCCGCTCGCGCTCACGCCGTCGGCGTCTGCCTGACCGCTGCTAGAGGCGGACAAGCAACATCGTCCAGGGGAACGGCGAGCGCACCTCGATGACCTTGCCGTGGCGCTCGAGCAGCTTCGTGAACGAGCGCTTGGACCAGTGGTTGACGTGGCCCGGCGTGTTGCCCAGCTGCGGCCAGTAGGCCCCACGCGCCATGTTCAGCATTCGCCACAGCGGCTCGTGCGGGACCGACACCAGCAGGTGACGCTCGGCGCAGCGGGCCATCTCGGCGAGCGTGTGCTCGGGATCGGGCACGTGCTCCAGCACCTCGATCGCGCTCGCCAAGTCGAACTCGCCGTCCACGAACGGCAGGTTGGCGGCCTCCATCACGCGGTACTCCAGGTTCGGTGCCTGGCGCTCGGCCCAGCCCGCCTGGATCGACTCCTCCTCGAGGTCGATGCCGACGAGGCGCGCCGGCTCGGCCGGGTCGCGCGCTGCCAGCTGTTGCGCCCACTGGTGCACGAGCACGCCCTCGCCGCAGCCGACGTCGAGCACCGAGGTCGGCGCCGCCAGCTCGAACAGCTCGTCCAGGTCGCGCTCGAAGCTCGCCATCAGGCGGCGCACGACGGGGTTGCTGGAGCCGTACTTGTCGTAGGTGTTGCCGGTGACGACGCCGCCCTCGGAGACCGTCACGCCGCTCACAGGCGCACCGCCTCGTGTGGCTCGCCCGGTTCGTAGTGCGAGGGCTCGACATCGAGCTGCAGCTCGATCCGGCGCACGCGCTCGAACGTGCGCTGGGTCATGATCCGCTGTGCGGCCAGCAGGTCGCCGATCACGCCGAGCGCCCACAGCACGACCGCCGCGATGAACAGCACCGCGCCCAGGATCAGCGACTGCACGTGGCCCTTGCCGTCGCCGTCGGCGTAGGCGACGACGAAGCGCACCCAGACGCCGAACGCGACCAGGCCGATCAGCAGCGCGAGGCTCCAGAACACGCGCAGCGGCTCGTACTGGGCGTAGATGCGGAAGATCGAGACGGCGTTGCGCCGCACGTAGGCGCTCATCGACGGGAACAGGCGCGACTCACGCGTCTTGGCGTTGGTTCGCACCGGTACGTGGTCGACCGCCACCAGCTGCTTGCCCGCCTGGATGATCGTCTCGAGCGTGTACGTGAACTTCGAGACGACCATCATCTGGATCGCGGCCTCGCGGTTGTACGCGCGAAAGCCGGAGGTCGTGTCCGGCACCGAGGTCGAGGATGCCTGGCGCACGACCCACGAGCCGAGTCGCTGCAGTGACTTCTTCAGCGGCGAGAAGTGCTCGATGCCGGTGACCTCGCGGTCGCCGACGACCATGTCCGCGTTGCCCGCGAGGATCGGCCCGACGAGCCGCGCCACATCGGGTCCGTAGTACTGGTTGTCGGCGTCGGTGTTGACGATCACGTCCGCGCCGAGCTTCAGCGCCGTGTCGATGCCCGCCTGGAAGCCCGCCGCCAGACCCTTGTTGTTGGTCAGCCGCACGAGGTGGTCGACGCCGTGGGCGCGCGCGACCTCGACGGTCGCGTCGGTCGAGCCGTCGTCGATCACCAGCCACTCGACGACGTCGAAGCCCGCGACCTCGCGCGGCAGGTCGGCGAGCGTACCCGGCAGCTGCTCGGCCTCGTTGAAGCAGGGGATCTGGATGATGAGCTTCACGGCGATCAGGTTAGTGTCCCAAGTCGACGCCCGATGCAAAGCGCGACCCTCACCCGGCGGGAGCCGGGCACGACCCCGCCGGCGCGGCTGCGGGCGCTGCCGTCCGCGACGTGGGCGCGGATCGGCTTTGCCGCGATGTGCCTGGCCGCGTTGATCGGCTACTTCGCCTTTCCGACATATCCCACATACGACTCGTTCTACGCGCTGCTGTGGGGCCGCGACCTGCTGCACCTGCACCTGCCCGACTTCAGCGTCTATCGCGGCCCGACCGAGCACCCGCTGGCGATCGCCTTCGGCATCTTCTGCGCGATCTTCGGGCAGGGCGGCGCGCGCCTGATGGTATTCGGCTCGATTGCCTCGTTCGTGGCCGCCGTCGCCGGCATGTACAGGCTCGGGCGCCTGTGCTTCGGGCCTGTTGTCGGCCTCGTCGCCGCGCTGCTGCTGCTGAGCCGCTTCTTCATCGAGAACCTCGCCGCCCAGGGCTACCTCGACATCTCCTACGTGGCGTTGATCGTGTGGGCGATCGCGCTCGAGCTGGAACGCCCGCGGCGCGGTGCGCCGGTCTTCCTGATGCTCGCCGCGGCCGGGCTGCTGCGCCCGGACGCGTGGGTGCTGAGCGGTGTCTACTGGCTGTGGTGCTCGTGGCCGACGCGCGCTGAGCGCGCGTCCGGGGCGGCGCGCGCGGTCGTGCTGCGGCGGGCCGCGCGCTACCTGGCGCTGGCGGCGATCGCGCCGGTCGTGTGGGCGTGCTTGGACGCGATCGTCACCGGCAACCCGCTGTACTCGCTGACCGCGACCGCTGGGCTTGCGGCCGAACTCGAACGCACGCAGGGGTTTCTGAGCGTGATCGTGTCGCTGTGGACCTACGGCGTGCGCATCGACAAGCTGCCGGTGCTCGTCGGTGGGCTGCTGGGCGTGCCGCTGGCGGTGTGGATGGCGCCGCGCCGCGCGCGCGTGCCGGTGGCGGCATTCGTCGTGCTGGTCGGCGTCTACGTCGCCGAGGGCGCCGTCGGCGCGTCGGTCGTCGACCGCTACCTGATCGGCTCGGCGACGCTGCTGCTGCCGTTCTGCGCGCTGACGGTCGGCGGCTGGGCGATGCTCGAACCCGGCTCATGGCTGCGGCGCGCGTGGATCCTCGGCGCCGCCGTGCTGGTCCTCTACGGTGGCGTCTCGGCGGCGGGGACGTTGAGCCTGTCGAGCCTGCGCCTGACGCTCGCCGAGCACGAGGACTTCCACAAGGCGCTCGCGGCCGCGCTCGAGAGCCCCGCGGTGAAGGCCGAACTGCGCCGCTGCCCGCTGCTGTCGCTGCCAGACAACAAGCTGATCCCGGACGCGCGCTGGATCCTCGACACCGTCGGGCAAAAGGACATCGTCGCTCGCAGCCAGGCGCGCGCCGGGGTCGAACACGGCGATCACGCGCTCGCGAGCCGGATCAAGGCAGGCAGCGTCGCGGTATACCCGCTCGGCGACGCGGTGTTCGTCGATGCGATCGTCGACGTCGGCGACGACCCACAGGACCAGGTCCCGCAGCCGGGCTTCCGGCGCATCTACACCAGCTCGCTGTACGCGGTGTATGGCAACTGCTGAGCCGCCGCGCCAGCAGCAGCCGCAGCCGTCACAGACGTTGAGCGCGCACGGGCGCTCGCAGCCAGGCTCCGAGAGTGCCGGTCCCGATCGCGCCCGGCGCTGGGCTTGGGCGGGGCTCGCCGTCGTGCTGATCGGCGGCCTATGGCTGCGGCTGTGGGGCGTGCGCCAGGGGCTGCCGTACGTCTACAACGTGGACGAGTACGAGCACTTCGTCCCGAAAGCGGTCGAAATGTTCGCGCAGGGGACGCTCAACCCGCACTACTTCGCCAACCCGCCGGCGCTGACGTACCTGCTGCACTTCGTGTTCGACATCGCCTACGGCGGCGCGCACGGCGTCGTACGGACGTTTGCGCTGCACCCGGACGAGGTGTTCACGCTTGCGCGCGTGGCCGTCGCGGTGTTGGGCACGGTCGCGCTGTGGCTGCTGTACCTGACCGGCGCGCGCCTGGTCAACCGCGCGGTCGGCGTGCTCGCGGCGGCGATCGAGGCGGTTGCCTTCCTGCCGGTCTACTACGGCCACCTTGCGCTCAACGACGTGCCGACGCTCGTGCCCGCGACGCTGTCGCTGCTGGGCACCGCGGGCGTGCTGCGCAAAGGCCGCGTCCGCGACTACCTGCTCGCGGGTGTCGGGCTGGGGCTGGCGTGCGCCAGCAAGTACACGGCCGGCATCATGATCGTGCCGCTGCTGGTCGCCGTGATCGTGCGCCTGCTCGACGGAGCCGGCGCGCGCGCGGCCAAGGTTGGCGAGCACGCCGCGAAGGCCGCCCGCCGCGCCCTCGTCGGGATCCTGCTCGCGGGCGCGGCGGCGCTCGCGGCGTTCGTGATCGCCAACCCGTATGCGCTGCTCGACTACCACAGCTTCCACGCCGAACTCGTGCACCAGTCGACGCTGTCGGCTGAATCGCAGGGCAAGCTGGGGGCGCCCAAAGAGGGGGGGCTGGCCTACTATCTGTGGTCGTTCACATGGGGACTCGGCTGGGCGCCTGCGCTCGCAGCGCTCGGCGGCGTGTTCACCGTGTGGTTTCGCGAGCGGCGCCTCGGCTGGCTGCTGGTGCCGGCGGCGCTGCTGTTCCTCGCGTTCATGGGCTTGCAGGGCCGCTATTTCGGGCGCTGGCTGCTGCCGATCTTCCCGGTCGCGTGCCTGCTTGCGGCGCTGTTCGTCGCGCAGATCGTCGAGTGGGCCGGACGTGAACGCGCGGAGGCGCTGTCGCGGATCGCGCTCGCGGTGCTGCTGGTGGGCGCGCTGTTGGTGCAGGGGCTCGTCTACAGCATCCACGCGGGCCTCGTGCTGGCGCGTGCGGATACCCGCAACCTCACCCGCGAGTGGATGCTGGCGCACATTCCGGCGGGCGCGAAGATCGTCGCGGAGCCCGTCGAGCTGGAGGAATGGGCGCGCGAAGCGAAGCCCGGAACGGCGACCGTATCGAACCCCTATCGCTGGCAGCTCTACCCGGCGCTGTTCCCGCGCGTCAGCGCCCGCGACGCGATCGCGCCGGCGTACCTGCCGAAAGTTGGCCTCGAGGACTACGAGACGACGCTCCACCCGGCGCTGATCGACTTCTACGAGCGCGAAGGCTTCTGCTGGGTGATCACCGGGTCGACCGAGTCCGGGCGCGCGTTCGCCGATCCGCACGCGGTCCCGGGCGCCACCGCCTACTACCGCAAGCTTGCGCGCGATGGGCGGGTGGTGTTTCGCGCTTCGCCATACGCGCATGGCGAAGCGCCGGTCGCGTTCAACTTCGACTGGAGCTTCGACTACTACCCGCTTGCCTACGAACGGCCCGGGCCGTCGATGACGATCTACCGCCTGCGCGGGGGACGCTGCGCTACGGCGTCGGGCGAGGCCGCTGCGTCGGGCGGCGTCGCCCCGTAGTCGCTCGTCGCGTCGGGCCTGCGCTCGCACAGGGTTATCCTGATTCGAGATGACGAGCTGCACGGAGACCGACAAGCTGCACGTCGCGCGTGCGATCGAGCTGGCGAGCAACGGTGCCGGCGCGGTCAAGCCGAACCCGGTCGTGGGCGCGGTCGTGGCGCGCGACGGCGAGATCCTTGGCGAGGGCTGGCACCGGGAATACGGCGCCGCGCACGCGGAGGTCAACGCGATCGAGGCGTGCGGCCTGGAGGACCTGAGCGGCGCGACGCTGTACGTGTCGCTGGAGCCGTGCTGCCACGAGGGCAAGACGCCGCCTTGCACCGAGGCGATCCTGCAGGCGGGCATCCGGCGCGTGGTGGTGGCCTCCGATGACCCCACCGAGAAGGCGGCCGGTCGCGGCCTGGGGATCTTGCGCGATGAGGGCGTCGAGGTGGTGCTCGCCGACGGCGAGCTCGCCGCCAAGGCGCGGCTGCTCAACCAGGCGTTCCGCAAGCACGCGCGCGTGGGGCGCCCATGGGTGCTGTTCAAGTCGGCGATGACGCTCGACGGCAAGGTCGCCACGCGCACCGGCGACTCGCAGTGGATCAGCGGCGAGGACAGCCGCCAGCTCGCGCATCGCTGGCGCGCGGCGGTCGACGCGGTGGTCGTCGGCATCGGCACGGCGCTCGCGGACGACCCGCAGCTGACGGCCAGGCCCGACGGGCTGCCCGCCGAGCCCGGCGCGCAGCCCAGGCGCGTGGTGTTCGACTCGCTCGCGCGACTGCCGCCCAGCTCGCAGCTGGTCGCCGCCGCGGCTGAGATCCCGCTGACGATCGTCGTCTCGCGCGCGGCCGCGCGAGCCGACACCGACGCGCTCGAGGCCGCCGGTGCGCAGGTGCTCGTCGCGACCGGCGAAAACGAGCCGGCGCGCGTGCGCTCGGCGCTCGACCAGCTCGGCGGCCTGGGCGTCGCGTCGGTGCTGCTCGAGGGCGGCCCGCACCTGGCGGGCGCGTTCCTCGACGCCGGCGAGATCGACGAACTGCGCCTGTTCCTGGCGCCGCTGCTGCTCGGCGGCAGCGCCGCGCGCGACCCGCTCGAGGGCGAAGGCGTCGAGCGCATCTCCGAGGCGGTCAACGCGCTCAGCTTCGACTACGAGCAGGTCGGCGGCGATCTCTTGATCTCGGCGCGTTTGCGAGAGTGGTAAGGCGATGTTCACGGGCCTGATCGCCGACCTCGGCAGCGTCGCGGCGCTCGAGCGCGACGACGAGGGTGCGCGGATCGAGATCCGCAGCGGCCTCGCGAGCGCGCTACAGGAGGGCGACTCGGTGGCCGTCAACGGCGTCTGCCTGACCGCCACGGTGGTCGGCGAGGAGAGCTTCCAGGCGCAGGCGATGATCGAGACGCTGGAGCGCTCCTCGCTGGGGCGCCTGCGTGTCGGCTCGCAGGTGAACCTGGAGCTGGCGCTGCGTGCCGCGGACCGCCTCGGCGGACACGTCGTGCAGGGCCACGTCGATGGCACGGGTACATTGCGCGCGCTGCGCGAGCAGGGCTTCGCGCGGGTGCTGGAGTTCCAGCTCGATCCGTCGCTCGCACGCTACCTCGTGGAGAAGGGCTCGGTCACGGTCGACGGCGTCAGCCTGACCGTCAGCGCGCTGCGCGACGACGGCTTCGCGGTGTCGCTGATCCCCGAGACGCTGCAGCGGACGACTCTCGGCAAGCTCGACGAGGGCGCGCTGGTGAACATCGAGGTCGACATCCTTGCCAAGCACGTGGAGCGACTAATGGAGGCACGCACATGAGCGCAACGCAGACGACCGGCTTCGCCACGATCGAGCGCGCGATCGAAGACATCCGCGAGGGCAAGATGGTGGTGGTGTGCGACGACGAGGACCGCGAGAACGAGGGCGATCTGACGATGGCGGCGCAGTTCGCGACGCCGGAGGCGATCAACTTCATGGCAAAGGAGGGGCGCGGGCTGATCTGCCTGTCGCTGACCGCCGAGCGCTGCGACGAGCTGGGACTCGACCTGATGGCGGCCAAGAACGAGTCGCCGTTTGAAACGCCGTTCACGGTCTCGGTGGAGGCGCGCGAGGGCGTCACCACGGGCATCTCGGCGCACGACCGCGCGCACACGATCCAGGTCGCGATCGACCCGGAGAGCCGGCCGCGCGACCTCGTGCAGCCCGGCCACGTGTTCCCGCTGAAGAGCCGCGCCGGCGGCGTGCTGGAGCGCGCGGGCCAGACCGAGGCTGCGGTCGACCTCGCGCGCCTGGCCGGCCTGAACCCCGCGGGCGTGATCTGCGAGGTGATGAACGACGACGGCACGATGGCGCGCGTGCCGGAACTCGCCGACTACTGCGCGCGCCACGGCCTCAGCATGATCACGGTCGCCGACCTGATCGCCTACCGCCGCCGCCACGACAAGCTCGTCGAACGCGTCGTCGCGACGCGGCTGCCGACGACGTTCGGCGACTTCGAGGCGGTCGGCTACCGCTCGCTGGTCGACGACAAGCACCACGTGGCGCTGGTCAAGGGCGACGTCGCCGGGCAGCCGGACGTGCTCGTGCGCGTGCACTCGGAGTGCCTCACCGGCGACGTCTTCCACTCGCTGCGCTGCGACTGCGGCGAGCAGCTGGAATCGGCGCTGTCGATGATCGAGCGCGAGGGCCGCGGCGTGCTGCTGTACCTCTCGCAGGAGGGTCGCGGCATCGGCCTGCTGAACAAGCTGCGCGCCTACCGCCTACAGGAGGAGGGCCTGGACACGGTCGAAGCGAACGAGCGGCTGGGGCTGCCGGCGGACCTGCGCGACTACGGCATCGGCGCACAGATCCTCGTCGACCTGGGGCTCAGCTCGATCCGCATCCTCACGAACAACCCCAAGAAGATCAGGGGCCTCGAGGGCTACGGGCTGTCGGTCAGCGCGCAGATCCCGATCGAGCACGCGCCCAACGAGCACAACCAGGCGTACCTGCGCACGAAGGCCGAGCGCATGGGGCACACGCTGCACCACCAAGGCCTGAACCTGGACGAGGAGCTGCTGCGCGGCGAGCGCGAGCGCGGGCAGGACGAGCGGTGAGCGCGCGCTACGCGATCGCGGTCGCGCGCTTCTACGAGGACCTCGCCGAGCGGCTGGTGGCGGGCGCGCGCGCCGCGTTCGCCGAGGCGGAGGTGCAGGGCGTCGAGGTGTTCGACGTCCCCGGCGCGTTCGAGCTGCCGCTGGCCGCGCGCTACGCCGCCGCGAGCGGCCGCTTCGCCGGCGTCGCGTGCCTCGGCGCGGTCATCCGCGGCGAGACCGACCACTACGACTTCGTGTGCGCGGAGACCGCGCGCGGCGTGATGAGCGTGCAGCTCGACAGCGGCGTGCCGTGCGCGTTCGGCGTGCTCACGTGCGCGACCATGGAGCAGGCGCTCGCGCGCTCCGGCGGCGACAAGCGTGACCAGGGCCGTCACGCCGCCGAGGCGGTGCTGCGGATGTCAGCGCTGCGCGACCAGCTCGCCTGAGCGCCCGGCGACGGGACATCCGCGCTGCGCGACCAGCTCACGTGAGCGTCCGGCGACGGCGCCCGGCGGCGAGGCGTGTGAGCCCTCGCTGGCAGCCGACGGCCGCGAGCCGCTAGACTGCCGCGGATGGCAAAGGTGTGTCATAGCTGCGGCAAGGGGCCGGCGTTCGGCCAGAGCCGCAGCCACTCGATGGTCGCCACCAAGCGGCGCTTCGACCCGAACCTGCAGAAGGTGCGGATCCTCGTCGGCAAGGCGCCCAAGCGCGTCTACGTATGCACCCGTTGTCTCAAAGCGGGCAAGGTAACGAAGGCCCTGTAGGCCCGACCCAGCCCTCCGGGCTGTGTGCCCGCGGCGTCATGCTGCGTCCTCAGTCGCTCGCGTGCAGAGCACGCCACGCTCCTTGCGTCCTTGCCTGACTTGCTCATCGGACCTACAGCCGCGGACTACAGACGGAATCTGAAACGCCAATCGCTGTCCAGTCGCCCCGCGATACGCCGGGCGAAGCTGATAGACCTGTCGCCGTGACCGATACGAATCTGGTCCGCTTTCGCGCTGCTGTGGCGGGTGCGCTCGCACATCTGGAATCGCGCCGTCAGGAGGTCAACGACCTGAACGTGTTCCCGGTGGCGGACGGCGATACGGGCGACAACATGGCGTTGACGTTGCGGGCTGTGCTGGCTGAGCTGGACCGCTTGCAGGGCAGCGACGAGAACCGCACGATCGACGAGATCGGACGTGAGGAGATCGTGCAGTCGGTGGCGCGCGCGGCATTGCTGGGCGCGCGTGGGAACTCGGGCGTGATCCTGTCGCAGCTGATCCGCGGCGCGGCGGAGGAGCTGGTGTCCCGGCCGGGGCAGCTGATCGACGCGACGCTGATCGGCGCGGCGCTGGCGAACGCGGCGGACCGCGCGTACGCGTCCGTGCGCGACCCCGCCGAGGGCACGATCCTGACGGTCGCGCGCGAGATGGCGCACAAGATCGTGGCGGACCTGGCGCACGGGCCACAGACCACGCAGTTCGGGCCGGCGACGGAGCCGCGCGAGCAGGACCGCGCGATCGCGGCGGCGCTGGAACGCGCGGTGCGGGCGGGCGAGGACTCGGTCAAGCGCGGCCCGGAGTTGCTGGCGGCACTGCGCGAGGCGGGCGTGGTCGACGCCGGCGGCTACGGCCTGACGATCATCTTCGCGGGCGTGGTGGCGGCGCTGCGCGGTGAGGACCCGCCGTCGCTCGACCACTACGCGCCGGCGCGCATCACGCACCCCGAGCACAGCTCGCTGACGTATCGCTTCTGCACGAACTTCGCGGTCACCGGCAGCGACCTGCGCGCGAACAGCTTCATCCCGGCACTCGAGCAGCTCGGCGACTCGGTGCTGGTGGTGGGCGATCCGAGCACGCTGAAGGTGCACCTGCACACCGACACGCCGGAGCTGGCGACGGCGGTGTTCGCGGACGCCGGCGAGGTTTCGCACCTGGATGTGGCGGACATGCGCGCGCAGGTGAGCGAGCGCGATGGGCGCCTGGCCGCCGATGCGGGGCCCGCGGCGGCGGACACGGTGGCGGAGGCGATCGCGCACGCGCACGGCGGCGAGGTGCGCTGCGCGGCCGTCGCGGTGGTGAGCGGCGAAGGGCTGCGCCAACTGTTCGAGGAGCTGGGGGTGCACACGATCGACGGTGGCCCGACGCTGAACCCCTCGACGTATGACCTGCTGGCGGGCATTCACGAGGTGCCGACCGAGGAGGTCGTGCTGCTGACGAACAGCGCAAACGTGATCATGGCCGCCGAGCACGCCGCCAGGCTGTCGGACAAGCAGGTGCACGTCGCGCCCACCACCAGCCAGCAGGCGGGCCTCGCGGCGGCGGTGGCGCTTGCGCCGGAGCGCTCGGTGGAGGAGAACGCACAGGCGCTGGGCGAGGCCCTGGCGCACGTGCGCACGGGCGCCGTCGCGCCGGCCGCGCGCGACGACGCGCAGGGGCGCTTCAAGCGCGGCGACGCAGTCGGCTTTGTGCAGGACGAGGTGCGCGCTTGGGGCGAGCCGCGCGCGACGCTGGAGGCGGTGCTGCACGCGCTCGCCACCGAGGGCAACGGCGACGGCCCGCCGGAGCTGATCAGCGTGCTCGACGGCGAGGACGCGCCGCTGGCGCTGGAGGAGCTCGAGGGCATGGTCAACGGCGGCGTCGAGCTGGAGCTGCGCCACGGCGGCCAGCCCGCGTACTGGTGGCTTGTGGCCGCCGAGTGAGCGCTTCGCGCCGGCATTGATCTGTGCCGGTCGGCGCACGCGCCGACCGGAGCGGCCGCACATGTGCGGCCGCTGGCCAGGCCGTATGCGGCCTGGACCCAAAAGCGGTGACGACTTGGCTTGCCTGCACGCCGCGGTCGCGGTCCCCGCCGGCGCGCCGGACGGCAACGGCGATGGGATACGACCGCCGTCGCGATCATCATGAGGGAGACCGATGCCGGCGACCAAGCCCGACACGCCGGACGTGGACGCCACGCTCAGCACCGAACGTATCCGCTCGCCAGCACGCGCTTTCGCCTCCACGCGCGGCCTCACGCGCGCGGAATTGATCGATGCGCCCGTGCGCTGGCCGCGCCCGTCGCGGCTACAGCAGCCGCTGCACGCGCCCGCCAAGCGCGTCGCCGCCGGCCTCAGCACGCTGGAGCTGCACACCGTCGGCGACCTGCTGGAGCACCTGCCCAGCGACAGCCGCGAGGCGCGCACCGTGTCCGCGCTGCGCGCCGGCGAGCAGGCGACCGTCGCCGTCGAGGTGCGCACGATCGCCGCGCGGCCGGTGCGCCGCCGCGGCATGCGCCCGCTGGTCGAGGCGCGCGTGTTCGACGCCACCGGCACGATGCGCGCGACGTTCTTCAACCAGCCGTGGCTCGTCGAGCGCTACCCGCCCGGCACGCGCCTGCTGCTGCACGGCAAGGCCGACGCGCGCGGAGGCTTCGCCGTCGCTCACCACGCGCCCGGCTCCGAGGTCGGCAGCGCGGCGAGCGCGGGGGAGGAGACTGTCGCCAGCGGCGGGCTGCGCGCCGACACGGCCTCCGGCGCTGGCGTCGGTGGCGAGCCGCGTAATCCCACGGAGGACGGTGCGGGCGGCGCTCGTCCACCCGCCGGCGCTGGCGGGACGGTCGCGCACTACCCCGCCGCCGACGGCGTCACCTCGACGCAGATCCTGACGCTGGTGCACGATGCCAGGGGCGGGCTGCACGACGTGGTCGAGGCGCTGTCGGCCGCCACGCGCGTCAGCGAGGGCCTGCCCGATCGCGCGAGCGCGCTCGCCGCGATGCACTTCCCGCGCCTGCCCGACGACCTCGAGCAGGGACGCCAGCGGCTCGCGTTCGAGGAGCTGCTGCTGACGCAGCTCGTGTTCCTGCGCCGCCGCGCCGCGCGCCGCGCGCGCACCGGCGCGAGCGTGCTCGGCGACAGCGGCGCGCTCGGCGAGCGCTGGCTGGAGCACGGGCTGCCGTTCGCGCTCACCGGCGACCAGCGCCGCGCGATCGACGTGATCGCCGGCGACCTCGCGTGCACGGCGCCGATGCAGCGCCTGCTGCTGGGCGAGGTCGGCAGCGGCAAGACGGTCGTCGCGCTGTACGCGATGCTGCAGGCCGTCGGGCACGGCCAGCAGGCAGCGCTGATGGCGCCCACCGAGACGCTCGCCGAGCAGCACTTCGCGACGATCCAGGCGCTGCTCGGCGGTGAGAACGTAAGCGCAGCGCTGCTCACCGGATCGACCGCGGCGGGCCGCCGCCGCGACATCCTCGGCAAGCTCGCAAGCGGCGAGCTGTCGCTGATCGTCGGCACGCACGCGCTGATCGAGCCCGACGTCAGCTTCGACGCGCTGGCCGTTGCGGTGATCGACGAGCAGCACCGCTTCGGCGTGCGCCAGCGCGCCGCGCTTGGCGAGCGTGCGACGCCGCACACGCTGCACATGACCGCCACGCCGATCCCGCGCACGCTCGCGCTCGCGCGCTACGGCGACCTCGACACGAGCACGCTGCGCGAGCTGCCGCGCGGGCGCCAGCCGATCGAGACGCGGCTGATCACCGGCGAGCACGAGCGCGCGCAGGCCTACGACGAGCTGCGCGCCGAGCTCGCCGCCGGCCGCCAGGCATACGTCGTGTGCCCGCTGATCGACGACGCCGAGGAAGTCGGCGCGAGCGCCGCGGGCGCCGGCCAGGCTGGGGGGGCTGGCTCGGTCGCGTCGGAGTCGGGGCTGCGCGCCGCGAGCGCCGAGCTGCTGCGGCTGCGCGACGGCGAGCTCGCCGGCTACGAGCTGCAGCTGCTGCACGGCGGCATGCGCCCGCGCGAGAAGCAGGAGGCGATGGCCGCGTTCGCGTCCGGCGCAGCGCAGGTGCTCGTCGCCACGACCGTGATCGAGGTCGGCATCGACGTGCCCAACGCGACCGTCATGTTGATCGAGAACGCCGAGCGCTTCGGCATCTCCCAGCTGCACCAGCTGCGCGGGCGCGTCGGGCGCGGCGAGCACCGCGCCCGCTGTCTGCTGGTCGGCCCGCCGGGCGCCGGCGGCGGGCGGCTCGCCGCGCTCGTCCGCCACAGCGACGGCTTTCGCCTCGCCGAGATCGACCTCGCGATGCGCAAGGAGGGTGAGCTGGTCGGCACCCGCCAGTCCGGGCTCGGGCAGTTCCGCGTCGCGCAGCTGCCCGACGACGCGCAGCTGCTGGAGCTGGCGCGCGCCCGCGCCGAGGCGATCCTGGACGTCGACCCGCAGCTGTGTGCCCCCGAGCACGCGCTGCTCGCGCTCGCGCTCGAGCGCCTCGCGGACGGCCACGCCAGCGCGCCGATTCCGGCCTGAGCCGCCCAGCGGCTACCGTTCTCTGCATGCGCGTGATCGCGGGAGAGCTGGGCGGCAGGCGCTTGAAGGCGCCGGTGGGCAGGATCACGCGGCCGACGTCCGATCGCGTCAAGGAGGCGCTGTTCGCGATGCTGGGCGACGTCGAGGAGACGCGCGTGCTGGACCTGTTTGCGGGCACCGGGGCGCTCGGCATCGAGGCGCTCTCCAGGGGCGCGCAGGCGGCCGTGTTCGTCGAGCGCGACGCGGGCGTGGTGCGGGTCCTGAACGGGAATCTCGCGGCGCTCGGCGTGGCCCCGGAGCAGGTCGACGTGCGCCGCATGGATGCGCTCGAGGCGCTGCGCGGCGCAAACGGTCGCGAAGAGACATACGATCTTGTCTTCATCGACCCCCCGTATGGGCGGGCGCGACCAGCACCGGCGGCGGCTTCGAGCGACGAGCGGTGGGGTCCACAGCTGTCGGCGCTGCTGCCGTCGCTGCTGAGCCCGGGCGCGCGCGTCGTCGTGGAGAGCGACCGCCGAGCGCCAATCGCGCTCGAGCTGGAGCTCGAGCGACACAGGCGCTACGGCGACACGTCAATCACAATCCACCGTCACGAATGACCCCACCGCGCAAGACAATCGCAGTCTGTCCAGGCTCTTACGACCCGATAACCAACGGCCACCTTGACGTGATCCGCCGCGCCGCGGCGCTGTACGAGGAGGTCGTCGTCGCGGTCGTCAACCGCTCGGTGCGCAAGAGCGGGGCGCTGTTCGGCATCGATGAGCGCGTGGGCTTCATCGAGCGCGCGCTCGACGGTCTCGACGGCGTTCGCGTCGAGCCGTTCTCGACGCTCGTGGTGGACTTCGCGCGCAGCATCGGCGCGAAGGCGATCGTCAAGGGCCTGCGCGCGATCTCGGACTTCGAGTACGAGCTGGAGATGAACCAGCTCAACCGCCGCCAGGACCCGGAGATCGAGTCGGTCTACCTGATGGCCTCGCCGCAGTACAGCTTCCTGTCGTCTAGCGGCGTCAAGGAGCTGGCCACGTTTGGCGGCAAGATCGACGATCTGGTCCCCGCGGAGGTAGCCGCGAGGTTGCAGGAAGAGCTGCGACGCTGACGAAATCCTCACCGCGCGGGGCAGGCGCCCCGGTGACGAGCACGAGACGCCGCGACGCCGAGCTTTATGATCTGAAAGCGGGATCGGAAGCCCCAACGAGGTAGCCACAAAATGGATGTCCTAGTTCTCATAGACAAGCTCGACGATCTTGTGCACAACGCCAAGACGATTCCGCTGAGCGATTCCGTGCGGGTCGACAAGGAGGAGATCTACGACATCCTCGACCAGATGCGCGCGACGATCCCCGAGGAGATCAAGCAGGCGCGCTGGATCGTCAAGGAGCGCCAGGAGATGCTCGCGGAGGCCAAGAAGGAGGCCGAGCGCATCATCAAAGAAGCGCGCGAGCGCCAGGAGCGCTTGGTCGGCGAGGAGGAGGTCACCAAGCAGGCCGAGCGCGCCGCCGAGGACATCGTCGAGGACGCGCGCGCACGCGAGCGCGAGATCAGGCTCGGGGCCGAGGACTACGCCGATGAGATCCTCAACACGCTCGAGGTCAACCTGTCGAAGTTCATCGCCGCCGTCCAGCGCGGGCGCGAGCGTTTGCAGGGCAAGGATGAGCCGGCCGAGGTCGGCTAGCAAGCTCCCGTGCACGCTGGTCTGCCAAGCCTCGCCAGTGGGTAGGGCCGAGCTGTGAACGTGCAGACGGTCAGGCTGATGGTCAGGCACAGGCTGCTGGTGGTCAAGTCGCTCGCCGACACGGGCATGTTCGAGCCGCTGCGCCCGGACAGGGTGCTGAAGTCGCTCGCGGCGGTGCACCGCTGGGGCGCGACGCCGGCAGCCGCGTACGCGGGCGCCGCCGCGCGCTATCCGCAGCGTGCGGCGCTCGTCGACGAGCGCGGCGTGCTGAGCTTCGGTGAGCTGCACCTGCGCACCAACGCGCTCGCGCGCGAGCTGCGCAAGGCTGGGATCTCCGAAGGCGACGGGGTCGCAATCATGTGCCGCAACCACCGCGGCTTCATCGAGACGACGGTCGCGTGCTCGAAGCTGGGCGCCGGTGCGCTGTACCTGAACACCGCGTTCGCGGGCCCGCAGATCACCGACGTGCTCGCGCGCGAGAACCCCGTGGCGGTGGTCTACGACGAGGAGTTCAGCGCGCTGGTGAGCGCCGGCGCGGAGGGCAGGCTGCGGTTCGTCGCGTGGGGAGCCCCGGCGGCCGCGAGCGAGCAGCCGTCCGCGAGCGCCCCCGCGCCCACGCTCGAAGAGCTGATCGCGCGCGGCGATCGCAGCGAACTGGAGCCGCCGGAGGGCAAAGGGCGGGTCGTGATCCTGACCTCGGGAACCACCGGCACGCCAAAGGGCGCCGCGCGCCCGCAGAGCGACTCCGTGGAGCCGGCCGCGGCGCTGTTCTCGAAGATCCCGCTGAAGGCGCGCGAGACGACGATGATCGCCGCGCCGATGTTCCACTCCTGGGGCTACGCGCACTTCCTGCTCAGCCTGCCGCTGCTCTCGACGCTCGTGCTGCGCAGGAAGTTCGACCCTGAGGACACGCTGAAGGCGATCGCGGAGCATCGGGCGAGCGCGCTGGTGGTGGTGCCGGTGATGCTGCAGCGGATCGTCGACCTGCCGCCGGAGACGATCGCGCGCTACGACGTCAGCTGCCTGAAGGTGATCGCCGTCAGCGGCTCGGCGCTGCCGGGGGAGCTTGCGACCCGCGTGATGGACACCTTCGGCGACGTGCTCTACAACCTCTACGGCTCGACCGAGGTCGCGTGGGCGACGATCGCCACGCCCGCGGATCTGCGCGCCGCGCCCGGGACCGCCGGACGTCCGCCGCTCGGCACGGTCGTGAAGCTGCTCGACGAGCAGGGCAACGAGGTGCCGCAGGGCGAGGTTGGCCGCATCTTCGTCGCCAACGAGTTCCAGTTCGAGGGCTACACCGACGGCGGCAACAAGGAAATCATCGGTGGCATGATGCGCACCGGCGACGTCGGGCGTCTGGACGCGGGCGGGCGCCTGTTCGTGGAGGGACGCGATGACGAAATGATCGTCAGCGGCGGCGAGAACGTGTTCCCGCGCGAGGTCGAGGACCTGCTCGCGGATCACGAGGGCGTCGAGGAGGTCGCGGTCGTGGGCGTCGAGGACGCGGACTTCGGGCAGCGGCTGAAGGCGTTCGTCGTGCCGCGCAACGGCAACAAGCTGACGGCCGAGGAGATCCAGAACTACGTCAAGGAGAACCTCGCCCGCTTCAAGGTGCCACGCGACGTCGTGTTCGTCGATCAGCTGCCGCGCAACGCGACCGGCAAGGTCCTCAAGCGAGAGCTGCGCGCGCGCGTCTGAGGAAGGTGCGGAGGTCCCGCTAGCCTGAGGTCCTATGGCTGCGAGGGCAAGCGACTTCGACCTCGCGGGGCTGCGCCTGAGCCCCGGTGAGGGGCGGCGGCTGACGCTGCAGACACCGATCGAGCCGCTGCTGCTGGGCAGCGAGCGCTATGTCGCGGAGCCGGCGCAGGTGCCGATCGAGCTGAACGTCTCGCGCATGAGCGGCGGCGGCTACGCCCTGCTGATGCGCTTCGGCGCGAACGTCGTGGGCCCGTGCATGCGCTGCCTGACACCGGCCGCACCGCGCATCGAGGTCGAGGCGCGCGAGGTCGATCGGCCGGGCGGCGGCGAGGAGCTCGACAGCCCCTACGTGCACGAGGAGACGCTCGACCTCGCCGGGTGGGCGCGCGATGCGTTCGCGCTGGCGCTGCCCGCAAAGATCCTCTGCCGCGAGGATTGCGCCGGGCTCTGCCCGGTATGTGCGACCGACCTCAACGAGGCGCCCGCCGATCATCACCACGAGTCCGCGCCCGACTCGCGCTGGGCGAAGCTGCGCGAGCTGAAGCTCGATTGACGCGCTCGTGCGAGCGCTGCCCGCGCGGTCGCGGCTGCTAGCCTTCCGGGGCGATGGCCGTCCCCAAGAAAAAGCAGTCGCACAGCCGCACCGCCAAGCGGCGTGCCCAGCACAAGATCGGCACGCCCGCCGTGAACGCGTGTCCGCAGTGCCACAGCCCGCGTCGCCCGCATCGCGTGTGCCCCGTGTGCGGCACCTACGCTGGTCGTGAGATCGTGACGCCGGGGGCGCACGATCACGACCACGATCACGACCACGACTAGCGGGCAGTGACGCCAGGGCCCGCGTCCGCCCGCCCAGCGACGCTCGCCGGCGAGCCGCGGCCGGTGATCGCCGTCGACTGCAACGGCGCCGATCTCGGACCCGCGGAGGTCGCCGCGGGCGCGGCGCTCGCCGCCGCGCAGGGCGCGCGCGTGCTGCTGTTCGGGCCGCTCGCCGAGCTGGGGCCGCTGCCGGCGGGGGTGCAGGCGGTCGACGCGCCGGTTTCGATCGCCAAGGCCGAGGACCCCGTGCGGGCCGCGCGCACCACGCCCGAGGCCTCGATCGTGCAGGCGTCGCTCGCGGTCGCGCAGGGTCGGGCGCAGGCGCTCGTATGCGCTGGCGGGACCGGTGCGGCGCTCGCCGCCGGCACCTTCAACATCAAGCGCGCACAAGGCATCTACCGCCCCGCCCTGGCGATCCCCGTGCCGGTGCCCGAGCACCCCGTGACGCTGCTGGACGTGGGCGCCAACGCGGAGGCCCGCCGCGAGCACCTCGTGCAGTTCGCGTTCATGGGCGCGGCGCTCGCGCGCACGGTGCTCGGCGTCGCGATGCCGCGCGTCGGGCTGCTGTCCAACGGCGAGGAGGCCAGTCGCGGCAGCGCGCTGGTGCTGGAGGCACACGCCGAGCTAAGCGAGCGCGCCGGCGCCGAGGACGACGCGTTCGTGTTCGTCGGCAACCTCGAGGGCGGCGACCTCGTCTCCGGTCGCGCCGACGTGATCGTGACCGACGGCTTCACCGGCAACATCGCGCTGAAGCTGATGGAGGGCGTCTCGCAGACGATGCTGCGCGCGATCCGCGACGCCGCGATGTCCTCGACCCGTGGCAAGCTCGGCGGCGCGCTGTTGCGCGGCTCGCTCGGCGGACTGCGCGAACAGCTCGACCCCGAGGCCAGCGGCGGCGCCTACCTGCTCGGCTTGCGCCGGCTCGGCGTCGTCCCGCACGGGCGCTTCACGCGCGCGGGTTTCGCTCAGGCGATCCTGCGCGCCGAGCGCGGCGCGCGCGAGGACATCGTCGCGCAGACGCACACGGCGCTGGCGCGCGCGGGCGCGCTGCGGCGCCCGCCGCCGGTGTCCGCGTCGGCCGCTAGCCTGCCGCAGGCCCAATGACCCGCGAGCAAGTTCTGACCCTGATCCGCAGCCACCTGGCCGACGAGCTCGACGTCGATCCGGGCGCGATCGTCGAGGAGACGCGCTTCAAGGAGGACCTCGAGGCCGACTCGCTCGACCTCTACACGCTGGTGCAGGAGCTGGAGGACACCTACGGCGTGCGCATGTCCGACGAGCAGGCCGCGCAGATCCTGACGGTGGGCGCCGCCGTGGACTTCGTGATCGCCCACGACGGGGTCGTCGATGAGGAGCGTTGATGCTGCTCGCAGACTTGCTGGATGCGCTGCCGGAGGACCTCGCACGCCAGGTCTTCACGCACGCGTCGTGGAGCGAGAGCCGCAGCGGCTCCTACACGCGGCTGGCGTTCCTGGGGGACAGCGTGCTGGCGCTGGCCGTCACCGCATATCTGTATCCGCGCCTGGAGGCCGACCGCTTCGGCGCCGGGCGGCTGACGAAGATCCGGGCGCAGGCCGTATCCGGCCCCTCCTGCCGGGCGGTCGCCGAACGGCTGCAGGTGCCCGCGCGACTGCGCGCGGCGGCGCCGGCGGGTGTGCGCCAGAGCGCGGCCGTGCTGGAGACGGAGCGCGTGCTCGCGTCGGTGATCGAGGCGGTGATCGGGGCGTGCTATCTGAGCGTCGGCTACGAGCGCACCGCCGAGGCCGTGGTCGAGGCCTTCGCCCCGGAGATCGAGGGTGCGCTGGAGCACCCCGTGGACTTCAAGTCGGCACTGCAGGAGCTGCTCGCGCGCCGCGGCGCGGAGGTCAGCTACGAGATCACCGGCGAGGACGGTCCTCCGCACGAGCGCACCTACACGGTGCTGGCGCGCGTCGATGGCCGCGAGCTGGGCAGCGGCAGCGGTCGCAGCAAGAAGCACGCAGAGCAGGAGGCCGCGCGCGTGGCCGTGGACAAGCTGGCGGCGGAGTGAGGCCTTTGTGCGGCTGAAGTCTCTGACGCTGAACGGCTTCAAGTCGTTCCCCGACCGCACGCACCTGGACTTCGGGCCGGGTGTGAGCGTCGTCGTCGGCCCCAACGGCTCTGGCAAGTCGAACGTCACCGACGCGGTGCTGTGGGCGATGGGCGAGCAGTCGCCGCTGGCGATTCGCGGACAGTCGATGCAGGACGTGATCTTCGGCGGTGGCCGCGGCGTGCAGCCGCGCAGCGCCGCGGAGGTCGAGATCGTGCTCGACAACTCCGACGGCACCGTCGACCTGCCGCTCAGCGAGATCTCGATCGTCAGGCGCCTGGACCGCAACGGCGAGGGTGGCTACCGGCTCAACGGCGCGCGCTGCCGGCTGACGGACGTGATCGAGGTGCTCTCCGACACGGGCCTCGGCAAGGAGACGCACTCGGTCATCTCGCAGGGGCGCGTCGACGCGATCGTCACGTCCAAGGCGCGCGACCGGCGGCTGCTGATCGAGGAGGCGGCGGGTCTCGGCAAGCACCGCAAGCGCCGCCGCCGCGCGCAGCTGAAGCTCGAGCGCACGCAGGAGAACCTCGACCGCGCACTGGACATCGAGCGCGAGGCGCGCAGCCGCCTGCGGCCGCTGAAGCGCCAGGCCGAAGCGGCGGAGCTGCACGAGCGTCTGGAGCGCCAGATCCTGCAAGCTCGCTGGGAGCTCGCGCGCGATCTCTCGCGCGCGCGCCGCATCGAGCTGCACACGGCGGAGGTGAGCGTCGCACAGGCGCGCACCGGGCGCGCTGAGATCGAGCGCGCGCTGCAGGCGATGGTCGATCGTCGCGGCGGCGTCGAGCGCGCGTTGGGTGAGCGCGCCGAGCGCCATGATGCGCTGTCGCGCCGCGTGTACGAGGCGCGCTCATCGCGCGAGCGGCTGACGCTCCGCGCGGAGCAGGTCGCGGTCAGCGTGCAGGTACTCGGCAGGCGCATCGAGCGCGTCGAGCAGGAGCTGCAGGCGCTCGTCCTGTCCGGCGCGCAGTCGGGCGACGGCCCCGAGGCGGCCGACGGCGAGGAACGCATCGGCCGTCTGCAGGCGCAGCTCGCCGAGATTCAGGCCAGCCGTGAGCAGGAGATCGAGCGCGAAATCGCCGAGCTGCAGAGCGCGCTCGCGGAGCAGACGGCGCGCATCGAGACCGCCGAGACCGCCGCCGTCGCGGCGCGTGCCGCGCGCGCGAGCGCCGACGAACAGGCCGCGGACGCGCGCGGACGCCTGACCGCCGCCGAGCACACGGCGCAGGATGCGCGGCGCGAGTCCGCGCGCGTGGGCGCCGAGCTTGCCGCCGCCAACCAGTTCCTGCGCGGGCACGCCCACGTCAGCGGCGGGCAAGGGCAGGGCGACGCGCCGAAGGCGCTCAGCGAGGAGCTGCGCGTGCAGGCCGGTTACGAGCTGGCGCTCGCGGCCGCTCTGGGAGGACGCCTGGACGCGGCGCTCGTCGAGGACGTCGCCGGCGCCGAGGCGGTGCTCGATCGCGCCGGTCGCGACGGCGCAAGCGCCTTGCTTGCGGGCTCCGAGCGGGTGTCCGCGCCTTTGCCCGCGAGCGTCTCGCCGCCGGTCGCCGAGGCGGTCAGGCTCGTGGACATGCTCGGCGGTCCGCCGCAGGTGCTGGAGCTGGCGGCGCGGCTGCTCGCCGATGCTTGGGTGGTCGAGCAGCTCGAGTCGCTGCCGGCGGACTTCGCGGGCATCGCCGTCACGCGCACGGGCCGTGTTTGGTTCGCCGCCTGGGGCGAGGTGCGTCAGCTTGCCGAGGGCGGCACCGAGCGCGTGCTCGCGCGCCGCAACGAGCGCGACCGCCTGATCGAGGATGCCGAGCGCGCCGCCCAGGCTGAGCAGCTCGCCCAGGCCGCCTGCGAGCAGTCGCTGGCGGAGGTTCGCGCCGCCGACGAGCGGCGCATGGCGGCCGACGGCGCCCTGCGGGAGGCTGAGCGCGAGCTGGCCGAGGCGGGCGAGGTCAGGCGGCGCACGCAATGGCTGGTCGAGCAACGCCGCACAGCGCCCGCCGAGGGAGCGCTGGCGGTGCGCAAGGCCGAGCTGGAGGGCGAGCTGGCGGCCGAGCGCCGCCAGGGCGAGCGCCGTCAGCGCGAGCGCGTCGAGCGCGCCGCGCGGCTTGAGCGCCTGCGCGCCCAGCACGCCCTCGACGTCGCCGTAGCGCCGCTCGCCGCGCGCCTGGCCACCGCGCTGGCGGCCGCCGCCGAGAGCGTCGAGCTGCGCGTCGCCGAGCTGGAGCGAGAGCTGGCCGTCGACCAGCAGGCTGGCGAGGAGCTGACCGCGCAGCTGCGCGCGTGCGCCGGGCAGGAGGCCGAGATCCAGGCGAGCCTGCGCGCGGCCGGCGAGGCGGTCACCGCGGCTGAGGTGGGCGCGCAGCGTCTGCGCGACCAGGCGAGCGAGGCCGAGCTGGAGCTGGCCGGTGTCGCCGAGCGGCTGGGGCTCGCCGGCGACGGCGCTGAGCCGGGAGCGAGCGCCGCGGAGGTCACCGACACCGGCGAGGACGCTGACATCGAGCAGTCCGCTGACACCGAGCAGTCCCCCGACGGCGGCGAGCGCTTGGAGCCCAAGCCGCTGGGCGAGGAGGAGATCGAGGTGCTGACGGCGCGCGTGCAGCGGTTGACCCGCCGGCGCGAGCAGCTCGGGCCGGTCAACCCGCTCGCTCAGGAGGAGTACTCGCAGGCGCTCGCCTACGTCGAGGAGCTCGAGGGGCAGCGCAGCGATCTGGAGACGGCGCTGCGCGAGCTGCGCTCGGTGATCCGCGAAACCGACCGTCAGATCGAGGAGACCTTCGAGCAGACCTTCAACGCGGCGGCACGCAACTTCGAGGAGCTGGTCGGCGACGTCTTTCCCGGTGGCTCTGGTCGTCTGCGGCTGGTGCACGACGAGCAGGCACCGCGGCCGGTACTCGGCGGTCAGCCGCTGGCCGACAGTGAGGATGCCGAGGAGGCGGTGGAGGCGGCCGCTGAGGCGGAGAGCGAGGCCGAGCAGCGCGGAGCCGAGGAGGAGCAGCTCCCCGGCGTCGAGATCGAGATCACGCCGGCAGGCAAGTCGACCAAGCGTCTGACGCTGCTGTCCGGCGGCGAGAAGTCGATGACCGCGCTGGCGTTCCTGTTCGCGGTGTTCCTCGCGCGTCCGTGCCCGTTCTACATCCTCGATGAGGTCGAGGCGGCGCTCGACGACCTCAACCTCGACCGCTTCCTGACGCTCCTGCGCCGCTACGCCGACCGCGCCCAGTTCATCGTGATCACCCACCAGAAACGCACGATGGAGGCCGCCGACTGGCTGTACGGGGTGTCGATGGGCCAGGACGGGGTCTCCAAGGTGCTCTCGCGCAGCCTGCCCAGCGAGGATGCGCAGAGCACAGATGATCCGCAGAGCACCGAGAGCACGCACAGCATCGAGGCCGCCGAGGTGGCGAAGGTCGCCTAGCTGGCGGCTGAACGAGGTCTCGAGTACGCGCTGCTATCGTCGCGCGCCCCGTGGCGCGCGACTGGAGCGAACTGTTCATAACCGAGGAGAGCGACCGCCGCGCGGGCGCTGGGCAGGCGGACGCCGCCGCGCCGCGCCAGCGAGGCGGGCTGTTTCGCCGCCTGCGCGAGAGTATGTCCAAGACGCGCCAGGCGCTCGGCTCGGAGATCCAGGCGACGCTGTTCGGCGTGCTCGACGAGCAGACCTGGGAACGCCTGGAGGAGGCGCTGATCATGGCCGACGTCGGCGCGAGCACGACCGCGTCGGTCGTGGAGACGCTCGAGCGGGAAGCTTCCGAGGGCCAGCTCGAGGGCGGCGCGGCGCTCAGCGAGCGCCTGATCGAGCTGCTCGCGGCGACCGCCACCGTCGGCGATGGCCGCATCGACATCCGCCCGAAGCCGACCGTGATCATGGCGGTCGGCGTCAACGGCACCGGCAAGACGACCACGATCGGCAAGCTCGCGTGGCATCTGCACGAGCAGCTCGGCTACAGCGTGCTGCTGGGCGCCGCCGACACGTTCAGGGCCGCCGCCGCCGAGCAGCTGCAGGGCTGGGCGGAGCGCGCCGGCTGCGAGATCGTCACCGGGCCCGCCGGCTCGGACCCCGGCGCGGTGGCCTTCGAGGCGATCGCGCAGGCCCATGCCACGGGCGTCGACGTAGTGATCATCGACACGGCCGGACGCCTGCACACGCAGGACGACCTGATGGGCGAGCTCGCGAAGGTTCGCCGCGTGATCGCCCGGCAGCTCGACGGCGCGCCCCACGAGACGCTGCTCACGATCGACGCCACCACCGGGCAGAACGGGCTGCGCCAGGCGCGGATGTTCGCGCAGGCAGCCGACGTCAGCGGCGTCGTGCTGACCAAGCTCGACGGCACCGCCCGCGGCGGCATCGCGCTGGCGATCGCGCGCGAGCTGAGCCTGCCCGTAAAGCTGATCGGCGCCGGCGAGTCCGTCGAGGACCTGCGTCCGTTCGACCCCGAGGACTTCGCTCGGGCGCTGATCGCCACCGAGTGAGTGCCGGCGGCCGGCTCGGCGCCGCCGACGCGCGTGAGCGTCGCCGCCGAGCGCGCGCGAATCTGCCCCGGATATCGCCGCGAGGGGTAACCTGAACGTATGGATTGGATCCTGTGGGTAGTGGCTGCATGCATACTCGGCTTCGGCGAGATGCACACCGGCGGTCTGTACCTGCTTCCGTTCGCGGTGGGCGCCGGGCTCGCGGCGGTCGTGAGCGTGCTGGGTGTCGGCCTGCCGCTGGTTGTGGTCGTGTTCGCGCTCAGCTCGGGGATCGCGTTCGGCGGGCTGCGGCCCGTCGCGCGTCGTCACCGCCGCCTGCCGCCCGCGATCCGCACCGGCGCCGCCGCGCTGATCGGCAGGCGCGCGATGGTGCTCGAGCGCATCGCCAACGACGAAGGCGTCGGCTGTGTGAAGATCGACGGCGGCGAGGTATGGACGGCGCGCAGCTACGACGAAGACGAGGTCATCGACGTCGGCGAGCGGGTCGAGATAGTAGAGATTCGGGGCGCCACGGCGCTCGTCATGCACTGAAAGGAACCTATGGCCGTTCTCATCGTCGTCGTTGTGGTGATCCTGTTTGCGCTCGTTGTG
This sequence comes from uncultured Solirubrobacteraceae bacterium, assembly GCA_963716535.1. Classification (GTDB taxonomy): domain Bacteria; phylum Actinomycetota; class Thermoleophilia; order Solirubrobacterales; family Solirubrobacteraceae; genus Palsa-744. Next base: position 599,904 of record OY970317.1, read on the forward strand.
GCCGCGCGAACGATTCGCGTGATTCCGCAAGCGCGCGCGGGGGTGGTCGAGCGGCTCGGCCGCTACAGCCGCACGCTCGAGCCCGGCCTGACGATCGTCACGCCGTTCATCGATCGCGTGCGCCCGCTGGTCGATCTGCGCGAGCAGGTGGTCAACTTCTCACCGCAGTCGGTGATCACCGAAGACAACGTCGTCGTGGGGATCGAGACGGTTCTGTACTTCACGATCACCGACCCGCGCTCGGCGACGTATGAAATCGCCAACCCGCTGCAGGCGATCGAGCAGCTGACCGTCACGACGCTGCGCAACGTGATCGGCGGCCTCACGCTCGAGGCCACGTTGACCGCCCGCGAGAACGTCAACACCGAGCTGCGCGTGGTGCTCGACGAGGCGACCGGCAAGTGGGGCATCAGGATCAACCGCGTCGAGATCAAGTCGGTCGACCCGCCGCAGGACATCAGGACGGCGATGGAGAAGCAGATGCGCGCTGAGCGCGACCGTCGCGCCGCGATCCTCACCGCGGAAGGCGAAAAGCAGGCGCAGATCCTGACCGCCGAGGGTGCCAAGCAGGCCGCGGTCCTCACCGCCGAGGGTGCGCAGCAAGCCGCCGTCCTCGACGCCGAGGGCGAGCGCCAAGCGGCGATCCTGCGCGCCGAAGGTGAAGCCAAGGCGATCGACACGGTCTTCAAAGCGATCCACGAGGGCAAACCGGACCGTGCCCTCCTGAGCTACGAATACCTGCAGATGCTGCCGCAGCTCGCCGAAGGCGACGCGAACAAGGTGTTCGTGGTGCCGTCCGAGTTCGCGGAGGCATTCGGAGGTATCGGCGAGGCGCTGAAGGGTCGTCTCGACGGCGCGCCGCCGGTGCCGGCGGCACCCGCACGCCCGCAGGTGCCGCCGCCCGCGCACGACGGATAACGCCCAGCGCAGCCGCCCGCCGCCGTGTTCGATTCCCTCGCCGAGAAACTCCAAGGAACGCTGGCCGACGTACGCCAGCGCGGCACCCTGAGCGAACAGGACATCGACGCGACGATGCGCGAGATCCGGCTCGCGCTGCTCGAGGCGGACGTCAACTTCAAGGTCGTCCGGCAGTTCACCTCGCACCTGAAGGAGCGCTGTCTCGGGGCGGACGTGATCGGCGGCCTGAACCCGGGCCACCAGGTCGTCAAGATCGTCGCCGAAGAGCTCACCGATTTGATGGGCGGCGCCGCGGCCGGCCTCAGCTTCTCGCCGCGGCCGCCGACCGTGATCCTGATGGCTGGGCTGCAGGGCTCGGGCAAGACGACCGCGACCGCGAAGCTCGCGCGCTATCTGCACGAGGAGCACGGCTCGGCGGTGGCGGTGGCGGCGTGCGATGTGTACCGCCCGGCGGCGGTCGATCAGCTCGTCAAGGTCGGCGCGCAGGCAGGAGCAGAGGTATACGAGCAAGGCACCGAACGCGATCCCGTCGAGATCGCCGCGTGGGCGCTGGAGCGGGCGCGCGAGGACGGCAAGGACGTGCTGATCGTCGACACCAGTGGCCGCCTGCACGTCGATGAGCAGCTGATGGCCGAGCTGGTGCGGATTCGCGACGCGGTCAAACCCCACAGCGTGCTGCTGGTCGTCGACGCGATGACCGGCCAGGACGCTGTCAACGTCGCCGAGAGCTTCGCCGAGGCGGTGCAGTTCGACGGCGTGGTGATGAGCAAGCTCGACGGCGACGCGCGCGGCGGCGCGGCGCTGTCGGTCAAGGCCGTCACCGGCAAGCCGATCCTGTTCGCCTCCACCGGCGAGAAGCTCGATCAGTTCGAGCGCTTCCACCCCGATCGCATGGCCCAGCGAATCCTCGGCATGGGCGATGTGCTGAGCCTGATCGAGAAGGCCGAGCGCCAGTTCGACGAAGACGACGCGCTGGCGCTGGAGCGCAAGCTGCGCCGCAACGAGTTCGGCCTCGACGACTTCCTCGACCAGCTCAAGATGGTGCGCAAAATGGGGCCGCTGACGAGCATCCTCGGCATGATCCCGGGGCTCGCCGGCCACCAGCTGCAGAACATGAAGCTCGACGAACGCGAGCTGGACCGGATCCAGGCGATCATCCTCTCGATGACGCCCGAGGAGCGTCGCCGGCCCGAGCTGATCAAGGGCTCGCGCCGGCTGCGCATCGCGCGCGGCTCGGGCACCAACGTCCAGCAGGTCAACCGGCTCGTCAAGCAGTTCGGCCAGATGCGCAAAGTCATGCGCCAGGTCGGGCGCGGCAAGATGCCGGACATCGGCGCGTTGATGCGCGGCGCGCGCTGACTACTTCAGCTTGGCGGTGAGCGTGTCGGCTTCGGTGCAGCTACCGAGGCTCTTGATGCTCTGCTCGACGGTCACCTTGCCGGTGAGGTGCGCGCCGCTGAACGTGGCGCTGACGTGCAGGTCGTCCCCCGACCCGTCTGACTCGTCGCTCGTGGAGCCGGTGAGCTTGTCACCCTTGATCGCGAGCGTGCCGAAGTGATACAGCGGCGCGGGTTCGGCGGGCGCTCCGTTGCAGTCCACATCGAGCCCGAGCACGAGATCCTCGACCTTGGTGCCGTGCGCGACGACCTTGAAGCTGAGCGGGTAGCCCGGCCCGACCGTGCCCGAGTAGGACCCGTCCTTGACGCCGCCTGCGGCGCTTGCGACCGAGGCGCCCGCGAGCGCGAGCAGGGTCACGAGCAGTGCTGGCAGTCGGGCCGAGTTCAGCGTCATCGCGGTCGCTATCGTAACCGAGCCGGCGGCCATGGGGCACACCGTCTAAGCTCTTGGCGTCGATATGCGTGTCGGTGTCCCGGATAGCGGACGCGACGCACATCGTGTTCTCGTTCTGCAGCAGAGAGGAAATCGTGGCAGTCAGGCTCAGGCTCACGCGAGTGGGCGGCAAGAAGGACCCGATATGGCGTGTCGTCGTCGCCGACCAGCGCTCTCCGCGCGACGGTCGCGTGATCGAGACGATCGGCCACTACAACGCGCAGACCAACCCCTCGACGATCGCGATCGACGAGGAGCGTGCGCGAAGCTGGCTGGCGCGAGGCGCACAGCCGTCGGACACCGTCCGCAAGTTGCTGCGCATCCAAGGCATAGAGACGCGGACCGGCTAGAGACAGCTGGCGGCGCTGGAGATGGCCACCGAGAACCCCAAGCGCTTGCTGGAGTACCTCGCCGAAGGCTTGGTCGACGACCCCGAGGCAGTGGCTGTCGAGGAGTTCGAGGAGGATGACGGCACGATCGTGCTCGAGCTGTGCGTAGCGGCCGATGACTACGGCAGGGTGATCGGGCGGGGCGGGCGGACCGCGCACGCGTTGCGCACGGTCGTCAAAGCCGCGGCCGCCGGCGAGGGCAGCCACGTGCTCGTCGACATCGTCGATTGACCGCAGACGCCGAGCAAGCGGACGCCGGCGCGCGGGCAGCGGGATCGGGCGCGGAGGGGGTGGACGCTGGCGCACGGGCAGCGGCGCCCGGTGTGCCGGAGCGCCTGTCGGCGGGGCGTGTCGGCAGGCCCCACGGCTTGGACGGGAGCTTCTACGTCACGCGCCCGCGTCCGCGTCTGTTGCGCAACGGCCTTGGCGTGACGCTCGGCGAGCGAACAGCCGCGATCGTGCGCCTGGCGGGAACCGACAAGCGTCCGATCGTGCGCGTCGAGGGCGTTGAGGACCGCAACAGCGCCGAGGCGCTGCGGGGCACCGAGCTGCTCGTCGAGGGCGGCGATGCCCCCGCACTTGGCGAGAACGAGTGGTGGGCGCACGAGCTGGAGGGCTGCGAGGTGCGCGACGGCGAGCGGCTGCTGGGCACCGTCAGCCGCCTGATCGAGCTGCCCTCGTGCGAGGCCCTGGAGGTGCGCCCGGCCGACGGCGGCGCCGTCGTGCTGGTGCCGCTGGTCAAAGACGCGGTCCGCAGCGTCACGCCCGCCGCGCGGCGGATCGACGTCGATCTCGAGTTCCTCGGGCTCGACATGCCCGACGAGGCTCGCTCGTGAGCCTGCGCCAGGCCGGCGGGCGCCGTGGAGCCAGGCCGTGAACATCGACGTGTTCACGCTGTTCCCCGAGTGGTTCGAGTGGTTCAGCTCGCAGCGTCACGTCGGCAACGCACTCGCCGCGGGCTCGCGCCTGCAGTGTGTGAACCCGCGCGAGCACACGCCGCTGAGTGGTGGTCAGGTCGACGACACGCCGTTCGGCGGCGGCGCCGGGATGGTGCTGCGCGTGGACGTGCTCGACGTTGCGCTGCGCGCCCACTACGGCGTCGATCCGGTGCAACTGCGCCGCGAGCGCCGCGTGGTTGCGCTCGCGCCCGGCGGGCGGCTGCTCGACGAGCAGCTGGTCGACGAGCTCGCCGGCGAGCCGGCGCTGACGCTGCTGTGCGGGCGCTACGAGGGGTTCGACGAGCGCATCGTCGAGCACTTCGCGAGCGACGTCGTCTCGATTGGGCGCTACGTCCTCAGCGGCGGCGAGCTGGCCGCGATGGTCGTCTGCGACGCGGTGCTGCGCAAGCTCCCGGGAGCGCTCGGGCACGAGCGCTCCGCAACCGAGGAGTCCTTCAGCGTCGCGCTCGAAGGCAACCCCGAGTATCCGCACTACACGCGCCCGGCCGAGTACCGCGGCTGGCGCGTGCCCGAGGTGCTGCTGTCTGGCCACCACGAGCAGATCGAGCGTTGGCGGCGCGAGCGCAGCCGCGAACGCGGCGCACAGATGCCGCCTCCGGTCGAGGATCGCTGACGGTCGAGCGGCGGATCTGGCCGGCCGTCCGCTACCATTGCTGATCGCGCCGGCCGAGCCTTCAGTTTCGGGGCGTTCCACGGTCCAGTAAAGGCGTCCCTCTCTTCTTTCGTCATGAGCAGCGTTATCGCAACCATCGAGCGCGCGCAGTTGCGCCGCGTCCCCGACTTCGCGCCGGGTGACCGCGTCAAGGTCCACTTCCAGGTGATCGAGGGTGCTCGCAGCCGCGTGCAGGTGTTCGAGGGCGTTGTGATCAAGCGCCAGGGCCACGGCGCTCGCGAGACCTTCACCGTTCGCAAGCAGTCATTTGGGGTCGGCGTCGAGCGTATGTTCCCGCTGCACTCGCCGAAGATCGAGCGCATCGAGCTGGCGGCGCGCGGCGATGTCCGCCGCGCCAAGCTCTACTACCTGCGCGATCGCGTCGGCAAGCGCGCGCGTGTGCGCGAGCGTCGCTACACGGGTCCCGAGGTGGCGGTCGAGCCTGGCCTGCTGAACGAGCCGGCGCCGGAGGCGCCGGAGACGGAGGCAGTCGACGTGGAGGCGACCGACGTGGAGGCGACGGTCGCGGCCGAGACGGTCACGGAGCAGGCGGTCACGGAGAGCGCCGCCGAGCGCTCCGACGCAGGTGAGCAGAGCGACGGCGAAGCCGTCGCGGGGGGTGAGCAGGAGCAGGCGCCCAGTGACGACGCGGCGCAGGACGCCGGCACCGTCGCAGACGCCGAGGCGAGCGCGCAGCCGGCATCCGAGCCGAGCGCCGACGATTCCGCCTCGACGCCAGCCGCCGACTCGCCCTCCGATGCCGGTGACGCCGAGGGAGGCGTTCCCGCCGGCGATCCCGCCGCGTGAGCCCCGGCGCGAAGGCCGCAACGAAGCGCCAGAAATCGACGCTCGGCTCGATCGTCGAGCTGATCGTCATCATCGCCGTCGCGCTCGGGCTCGCGCTCGGCATCCAGGCGTTCATCATCAAGCCCTACCGCATCCCGAGCGGTTCGATGGAGCCCACGCTCGCGATCGGTCAGCGCGTGCTGGTCAACCGCATCGGCATGGACTTCGGCAACCCGCACGTCGGCGAGATCGCCGTCTTTCACCCGCCCGAAGGCGCCGAGCAGGAGGAGTGCGGACCGTCCCCGCACGTGATCAAGCTGGGCGGCGCAGCGTGCGCGGCGCCGGTGCCGCAGAAGTCGAGCGTGAACTTCATCAAGCGCATCGTCGCCGGGCCCGGCGACGAAATCTACGTCAAGGAAGGTCACGTCTATCGCAAGGCCGCGGGCACCAGCCAGTTCGTGCGCGAGAAGGACTCCTACATCCGCGCCTGCGGCGTCAGCCCCGAGTGCGACTTCACGACGCCGATCAAGATTCCGGCCGGGCACTGGTTCATGATGGGCGACAATCGTGGCGAATCCGACGACAGTAGGTTCTGGGGGCCAGTCCCCACCGGATGGATCATCGGACAAGCAGTCGCCACCTACTGGCCGCCCGACCGCATCGGCATCTTCTAGCGATTCCGGTGGGCCTGTCGAGTCTGTCGTGAGCGCGCCGCGGTCTCGTTCTGGCTCATCAGCCCGCGCTCGGCGCCGCGCGCGGCGCGCCGGCAGCGGCAAACGACTGTTCGCGTTCGACCGGCGCCTCGGCTTTCGCCTGATCGCCGGCGCCGACGAGGCCGGGCGCGGTTGTCTCGCGGGACCGCTGGTCGCCGCCGGCGTGCTGTTCGACTATGAGGCGCTCACCACCCGCGAGCTGCGCGCGTTGAGCGCGCTCAACGACTCCAAGCAGCACACCGCGGAGGCGCGCGAGGAGCTATATCCGCTGGTGATGAGCAGCGCCGCCAGGGTCTTCGTCATATCGCGCTGCGCTCGCGGGATCGATGCGCGCGGGCTGCACAAGACCAACCTCGCCGCGCTGCGCGACGCCGTGCGCGGCGTCACTGCAGGGATCTCCTCGGACGTTCTGTGCCTGCTGGACGGCTTCCCCGTCGCCGAGTTCGAGCACCCTCAACGGGCGATCGTCGAGGGCGACGCGACCAGCGCCGCGATCGCCGCTGCCTCGATCGTCGCGAAGGTCACCCGCGACCGCTTCATGCATCGTGCCGACGCCGAATACCCCGGCTGGAACTTCGCCGAGCACGTCGGCTACTCGACGCCCTCGCATCGCGAGGCGATCCTGCGCCAGGGCGTCTCGCCGCTGCACCGAATGTCCTTCCAGTCGCTCGCGTATCAGCAGCTCGCGCTCTGAGCGGGAACGGGCACGACCGTGTGCCTGCACGGGCCCGCGTGTGCCGAGCCGAGCCAACGCCTCCTTGGCACGCCCGATCGCGCGCTCGTTTGCCCCTACCACGCCGCCTCCAGATGCTCGAGGCGCAGCAGTCGGCCGTGCCCGTCGAGGGTCACACCGACGGCGTCGAAGCGGATCGTGCGGGCCGTTGGGCGCTCATGACGCGCGTCGCTCAACCAGGCGCGCGCGAGCCGGCGCAGGCGGATGCGCTGGCGCGGGCGCAGCCACGAGAGCGGCTGTTGATCGGGGCGAGGCGGCCGCCTGCTGGATCCGGTGCTCCGTGTCTTGACCTCGACGAACACGAGCGTGCGAGTGCGACCGTCGAACATGATCATGTCGATCTCGCCGTGGCGGGTGCGGACGTTGCGCGCGAGCGTCGTGAAGCCGAGCCGCTCGAGGTGCGCCGCGGCAAGGTCCTCGCCGAGCCGGCCGAGTGCGCGGCGCGGATCGCCGTGGCGCTGGGCTACGCGCTGGCGCGACGCATTTCGTGTGGGCTGTTCGGAGCGCATGACCGGCACGTTAGGCCCGCAAATGTGACGCCGGTCATGCCTCTGTGCCGATTCAGCGACCGCACTGTGTCAAATGTGTGTCCTCGTGATGGTTTGCGCTCCGTCAGGCGCGCAGCGCGCCCTCAGCGCGCTCCGCATCGCCGATCGCCCACGCGAGGCGCTCGATCAGCTGTGCGGTGGCGTGGCCGGTGCTCAGGTGGACCGAGTGGACGTGCTCTTCCAGCAGCACCGGCGCCTCGTCGGCCTGCTTTGACGCGAGCGTGTCGGTTGTGACGATGATTCGGGGCATGGCTCACTCCATGTCGGGTAGTCGTCGATAGAGGTGCGCGCCTGCCGGGGCGCACGCGCGTGCGGGATGTTCGTCCGGGGAGGGCGCGTGCCCTCCCCGGACAGGAGGTATGCAACGAAACGTCAGAGCCGTGGGCATCGCCCGGTTGCGCCGGCCGGAGTCGCTTCGACGCCGGCCCTGAGCCCAGGGGGCCTGTGGGGACGGTCGCGGATGAAGCCCGGTGTCCAACATTCTCCACTATTCATATCGAGATTATGGAGAAATGTCAAGGGCGAAGTTGCGCGAAGATCAAGACCGGCACGCCACGAGCGTCGGGCGGGGGTGCCGGGAGCGTCGGGATCGAGGTGCCATGAGCGTCCGCGCGTCGCAACGCTCATCGCACCCGCACGCACGCGCGTGCTCGCGTAGCCTGCCGGCTGTGAGCGACGAAGAGCAGCGGAGGTCGCAGGGCGAATCGCAGCTAGATGCTGGCGCCGAGCCGGAGCGGGCGCCGCGCCCGCAAGGGCCGCGGTCGCTCGACGGCGTGAGCGACTTCATGGGCCTGCGCTGGGAGGACGCGGAGACGGTGCGCATGCAGATCCGGCCCGAGTTGATCAACGGCGGCGGCATGCTCTCGGGTGTCGCGACGTACGCGATGGTCGACTACTGCATGGGCTCGACGCTGTGGGCGCAGACGGCGCGCGAGGAGCGCATCGCCACGATCTCGATCTCGATCAACTACATCCAGACGGCGACCGCGGGGGAGGTCGTCTGTAGGACCGTGCTCGACCGCCGCAACCGCACCGTGGGGATCCTCAAATCGGAGGTGCACCACGAGGACGGCCGCCTGCTCGTAACGGCGATCGGCAGCTACTCGATCCGCGTTCCGCGGGAGCTGCGCGGGGCCGCAGGCCAGCCGCGGCCGGACGGCGCCGTCTAGGCACGCGTGTCGAGACGTCCCGATCGGCGCCGGCCGCGCGCGCGTACTCCCGTCGCGCTGAGCATCGCCGGCTCGGACTCCGGCGGCGGCGCCGGGATCCAGGCAGATTTGAAGGCGTTCGCGCGCTGCGGCGTGCACGGCACGAGCGCGATCACCGCGATCACCGCCCAGAACACCGTCGGCGTCAGCGCGATCCACGAGGTGCCGCCTGAGGTTGTGCTCGCGCAGGTGCGCGCTGTGATCGCGGACATCGGCGTCGACGCGGTCAAGGTCGGCATGTTGGGGACGGCCGCGGTGACGTTGGCGGTCGCGGCGGCGCTCGACGAGCTGCCCGCCGGCACGCCCGTGGTCGTCGACCCGGTGATGGTCGCGGAGTCGGGCGCGTCGCTGCTCGACGACGACGCCCGGGACGCGCTCGTCAAGGAGATCCTGCCCCGCGCGAGCGTGCTCACGCCCAACCTGCCGGAGGCCCGCGCGCTCGTTGGCCGCGCCGGAGCGGAGGAGGGCGTGGCGGCGGTGGCGCACGCGGCGGTGGCCGAGGACGCGGAGATGTCGGTGCAAGCGCGAGCGGAGGAGGACGCGGAAGCGGAGGCGCTCGCGCGGGCGCTGCTGGTGCTGGGTCCGCGCGTGGTCGTGCTCACCGGCGGTCACCGCAGGCGCGCGGTCGACCTGTTCGTGGACGGCGCGGTCGGCGCCGCGATCGAGCTGGACGGTGCGCGCCACCCGGACGGCGCGGCGCACGGCTCGGGCTGCACGCACTCCTCGGTGCTCGCGGCGCAGCTCGCGCTCGGTCGCACACCGCTCGAGGCCGCCCGCGGCGCTCGCATGCTCGCCGGTGAAGCGGTTGCGAGCGCGCTGCGCGACATCGGCGCCGGCGCCGGCCCGGTGGACGTGCTCGCGCTCGAGCGCATGCGAGAGAGTTGACTCTGAACGCTTCCGCGTTTGCCATAATCGGGGGACGATGAAGCTGCTGCGTATGAAGCCGGGTCATGGCGAGATCGTGCTCGCCGAGGGCGACGTGGCGGTGCCGGAGCAGGAGCGGGAGCTGATCGAGGCCTTCCGCCGCGAGCTGGACGCGGGTATGTGGGCGGCGGTGCCGACGCAGGCGCCCGGTGGTCGCCGCGAGGCCGAGCTGGTCAAGAGCTTCGACGACGTGCCGCGCGACGCCGAGCGCGTGATCTTCTTTCCACGGGCCGCCGGCGGCGCACCCCCGGCGACGCGTTAGCCGCCGTGGGGCTGGCGCTGGGCACCGCGGCGGTCGTGTTCGTGGTGCTGCTGTGGGAGCTGGCGCGCCCGACGTTCAAGCGCTCGCTGGCGCGTGCTCGCGGGCTGTGGCTCGCGCGCCGACACGGAGGCCCACCCGCGGGCTATGACCCCGGGCGCGAACGTCGCGCCGAGCAGCGCGCGCGTGAGCTGCTGCGCTCGTGCGTGACCGAGCAGGACTGGGCGATGTACCGGGACCTGGGCTTTCTGCGCGTGTGGGGTGGCCTCGGTGATCGCGGGCGCGGCGTGGATGCCGCGTATGCCTATCTGATCTACCCGCACAAGCCGATCGTCGCCTACGTGCCCGCCAGCGGCGAGCTGCTCAACGAGTACTGCGTCGCGTTCCCAGACCACTCCAAGCCCTACGGCAGCTCGCGCCTGCCGGACTCCGACGACGTGCTCGCCAAGTGGATGGCGCTGAGCGCGGACGAGCGGCGCCTGGTGGGCGCCGCGAACATGCACCTTCCGGGTCGCCAGGTGGACCCCGATCGAGTGCGCCGCGACCTCGCGCGGCTGGAGCGCTGGGAGCGCGAGCGCGCGAGCGGCGCGACCCCCGCGCCGACGCGCGCTAGCGCCACGCGGGCGCCGGGCTGGCGAGGCTGGGGCGGGCGCGGCCCGGATAACCTGCGCGCCGCGTGAGCACTCCTCCCGTCTTCGACGTCAAGCACCGCAGCCGCGCCCTCACCGAGGGGCCGGAGCGCGCCGCTGCGCGCGCGTACCTGCACGGGATCGGCTACTCGGCGGAGGATCTCGCCAAGCCGATCGTCGGCGTCGCGCACTCGTGGATCGAGACGATGCCGTGCAACTTCAACAACCGCGTGCTCGCGGCGAAGGTCAAGGAGGGCATCCGCGCCGCCGGCGGCACGCCGATGGAGCTGAACACGATCGCGATCTCCGACGGCATCACGATGGGCACCGCCGGCATGCGCGCGTCGCTGGTCTCGCGCGAGCTGATCGCCGACTCGATCGAGCTGGTCGCCTCCGCCCACCACTTCGACGCGCTGGTGACGATCTCCGGTTGCGACAAGACGATCCCCGGCACCGTGATGGCGCTCGCGCGCCTGAACATCCCCGGCCTGATGCTGTACGGCGGCTCGATCAAGCCCGGCCACTACAAGGGCGCCGAGGTGACGATCCAGCAGGTGTTCGAGGCGGTCGGCCAGTTCGCCTCCGGCAAGATCACCGAGGCGGAGCTGCACGAGCTGGAGGAGGTCGCCTCGCCCGGCGCCGGCGCGTGCGGCGGGCAGTTCACCGCGAACACGATGGCGATGGCCTTCGAGGCGCTCGGCATCTCGCCGGCGGGCTCCGCGATGGTGCCCGCCGAGGACGGGCTCAAGCTCGCGGTGGCCAAGCAGTGCGGCGAGCTGGTGATGGACGTGCTGCGGCGCGGACAGCGACCGAGCGACGTGATCACCAAGCCGGCGCTCGAAAACGCGATCGCGGCGGTCGCGACGAGCGGCGGCTCGACCAACGCCGTCCTGCACCTGCTGGCGGTCGCGCGCGAAATGGGCGTGCCGCTGGAGATCGACGAGTTCGAGGCGATCTCCGAGCGCACGCCGCTGCTGTGCGACCTGCAGCCCGGCGGGCAGTACGTGGCGACCGAGCTTTACGAAGCGGGCGGCGTGCCGCTCGTGCTCGCGCGGCTAGAGCAGGCCGGGATCCTCAACGCGGACGCGCCCACGGTCACCGGCAGGACGATCGGCGAGCACGCCGCCGAAGCGGTGGAGACCGACGGCCAGCCGGTGGTGCGGCCGCTGTCCGACCCGATCAAAGCGACCGGCGGCTTCGCGATCCTGCGCGGCAACGTCGCGCCCGACGGCTGCGTGGTGAAGCTCTCCGGGCACGAGCGGCGCAAAGCGGTCGGGCCGGCGCGCGTGTTCGACGGTGAGGAGGCGGCGATGGCGGCCGTACTCGCGCACGAGATCCGCAGCGGCGACATCGTGGTGATCCGCGGCGAGGGGCCCGCCGGCGGCCCCGGCATGCGCGAGATGCTGTCGGTGACCGCGGCGATCGTGGGCGAGGGGCTCGGCGACCAGGTCGCGCTGATCACCGACGGTCGCTTCTCCGGCGCGACGCACGGCTTCATGGTCGCGCACGTAGCGCCGGAGGCCGTGCGCGGCGGTCCGATCGCGGCGATCCGCGACGGCGACGAGCTGACGATCGACGCGGACACGCGCCGGCTCGACGTGGCGCTGCCGGATGCTGAGATCGCCGCCCGCGTGGCCGCCTACCGCCAGCCGCCGCGCGCGGACGAACACATCGACGTCGCGATCCAGAAGTACGCGAAGCTAGTGGGGAGTGCGGCCCAGGGCGCGATTGCTCGATAGGAAGCCGCTGGCACGGCGCGTGCCTTTGTCCTCGGTCGCTCGCGTGCGGAAGCACGCCACGCTTCCTGCGTCCGCGGCACGCTTGACCAGCGACTCCCTGTATTGGGGATACCTCGCGGCGCTGCCCCGCGCTGAGCTACTCCGCGAGGAACGCTTCGAGCAGCTCGTTGAACGCGGCGGGGCGCTCGAGCATGGACATATGCCCGGTGTCCTCGAAGATGACCTTGCGTGAGTTGGGGATCAGCTCGGCGAACACGTCGGCGTCGTGCACGGGGATCAGCCGGTCGCCGTCGCCCCAGACGATCAGCGTCGGACACGCGATCTCGGGCATGCGGTCGCGGATGTCGTAGTCGAGCACCGCCTCGAAGCCCTGCACGAAGCCCGGCTTGCCGGCGCCTCGCAGCTGCTCGGCGGCGAGTGCCGGCGGCAGGCGGTCGGGGTGCAGCGTGACGACGCTCAGCAGCAGCTCGCGCAGCCGCGCGCGCCGCGCGAAGGTGTCGGACTTGGAGGCCACCCACGCGCCGCTGGCGGCGAGCACGGTCTCGAGCTGCTTGAACACCACCGCCGCGCGCTTGGAGCCCTGATGGCCGGTCGTGGAGATGCCGGCGGCGGAGATCAGCACGAGGCGCTCGACGCGCTGCGGGAACGCGATCGCCAGCTCGGCGGAGATGAAGCCGCCCATCGAGTTGCCCACGACGGCCGCGGCGTCGATCTCCAGCATGTCGAGCAGGCGGTCGAGCAGGCGCGCGTAGCCGGAGATCGAGATCCGCTGCGCGGGCATCGGCGACTGGCCGAAGCCGGGCAGGTCGAGCGTGATCACGCGGTGCTGCGCGGCGAACACCGGCAGCTGCTCCAGCCAGTTGGCCCAGCAGCCGGACAGGCCGTGCACGAACACGAGCGGCTGGGCCGTCGCGTCGCGCGTGCCGCCGTCCTCGGGGCCCAGCTCGATCGTGTTGACGGGCTGGCCGTCGACCATCAGCCAGCGCTGGTGCACGCGCCAGTCGACGTCGAGCCACGGCGAGCGCCCGACCGGCCCATACGCGGCCGTCTCGCTGGTGGGCACGCGCGTACCTGCATGGCTGCGCGGCTCAGCGCTCACATGGTGACTGTAGCCCAGGCGGAGGCGATCGTGGGCCGCGCGACTGCTACTCCAGGCAGGCGGAGCACCGCCAGCGGCGAATCAATGCGTCACGATGAGCGTCAACGTGCACGAGGGGACGAGCACCGACACAGGCGAGCAGTTGCGCGGCGCGTGGGCGCAGGCGAACGCGCTGCTGGCGGAGGACCTGCGGCGCCGTGATGCGGCGCCGCGCACGCGTCGCGCGTACGCGCTCGACGTCGACCAGTTCGCGCGCTGGGCGAGCGCACGCGAGCTGGCCCCGCAGGACGTCGGCCCGAAGGTCGTGCGCCGTTACATTGCGTACCTCTCCGAACCCTCCGCCGGCGCTGACGGCGCCGCGCCGAGCACTTCCGCGCGCAAGCTGGCGGCGCTGCGCGCGCTGTTTGCGAGCCAGCGCGAGCACGGACGCATCGCGCACAACCCGGCGGAGCTGGTCTCGACGCCGCGCCGCGGCTCGCGGCTGCCGCGCGTGCTGAGCGCGCGCGAAGCCGCCGGCCTGCTCGACGGCATCCCGGCTGGCTTGCCCGCCCAGCCGCTCGAGCTGCGCGACCGCGCGATGTTCGAGCTTGCGTACTCGTGCGGGCTGCGCGCCGAGGAGCTGGTGTCGCTGCACGGCGCCGACGTCGACTACGACGACGAGCAGCTGCGCGTCGAGGGCAAGGGGCGAAAGACGCGCTTCGTGCCCGTCGGCGAGCCCGCGATGGCGGCCGTCAGGGCGTATCTCGAACGCGCTCGGCCGGCGCTGGCCGCGCACGCGGGGGCTCCGGCGCGCGGCGCCTCCCCGGGCGCACTGGAAGCGCTGTTCCTGAGCAAGACCGGCCGCCCGCTCGGCACCGGCGACGTGCGACGGCGGTTGCGCGCGTGGACGGCGCGCGTCGGCGTCGGCCAGGGCGCCTCGCCGCACGCCCTGCGCCACAGCTTCGCGACGCATCTGCTGGACGGTGGCGCGGACCTGCGCAGCATTCAGGAGCTGCTGGGACACGCGAGCGTATCGAGCACCCAGATTTACACTCGGGTGGAGTCGGCGAGGCTCAGAAGCGCCTACGCACGCAGTCACCCTCGGGCGTGAATAAGATGCACCCGCCCCTTGGGGGGATGTAGCCGTGGAGACGAACGTCAAACCGATAGAGCTGCGTGAACTGTGGCGTCGCTATAAGTCCGAAGGCGACACGCGTGTGCGCGAGCGTCTGGTCGTGGCGTACTCGCCGCTGGTCAAGTACGTCGCCGGGCGCACCGCGGCGGGACTGCCGCCCCACGTCGAGGAGGCCGACCTCATCTCCTATGGTCTAGTGGGCTTGATATCTGCGATCGAGCGTTTCGACCTGTCTCGCGACATCAAGTTCGAGACCTACGCGATCATGCGCATCAAGGGCGCGATCATCGATGAGCTGCGCTCGCTCGACTGGGTGCCGCGCAGCGTGCGGGCACGGGCGCGCGAAGTCGAGCGCGCGAACGCCAAGCTCGAGCACACGCTGCAGCGCGCGCCCACCGACCAGGAGCTGGCTGCCGAGCTGGGCATCACGGTGGAGGAACTGAACGACTCGCTGCTCGCGATCTCGCACTCCTCGATCGTCGCGCTGGACGAGCTGTGGAGCGTGTCGGACTCCAGCGGCGACCAGGTCTCGCTGATGGACACGATCGAGGACCCCGGCGCGCCCGACCCCGCGCGCGCACTCGACGTCGGCGACCTCAAGGACCGCATCGCCGAGTCGATCGCCAAGCTGCCCGAGCGCGAGAAGCTCGTGATCGCGCTCTACTACTACGAGAACCTGACCCTGCGCGAGATCGGCAAGGTGCTCGGCGTGACCGAGTCGCGCGTCTCGCAGATGCACACCAAGGCGGTGCTGCGGCTCCGCTCGCGCATGCAAGAGGAGTCCTTCGACGACTAGCTCGTCGACGCGCTCGATCGAGCACCTGTTCGCCAACATCCCGGTGCGCGACATCGAGGCGGCGGCAGCGTGGTATGAGCGCTTGCTGGGGCGTGAGCCGGACCTCGTGCCGAACGCGCGCGAGGCCGCCTGGCGGCTCACCGACACCGGTTGGATCGTGATCGAAGCCGACCCGCCGCGCGCGGGCACGGCGCTGCACACGCTGCTCGTCGCGGACCTCGACGCCCTGCTTGCCGAGGTCGCGCAGCGGGGCGTGCACGCCGGCGCGGTCGAGACGATCGGCCCCGGCGTCCGCCAGGCGATCGTCGTCGACCCCGACGGCAACCGCCTGAAAGTCGGTCAGCTGCCGGCTTGACACGGCAGAAGCATGCGCTTCCCTACTGGTGTGCCTCAAGGAGTGCGTCCTGGTCTGGCCGCCAAGGTCCGTACGCTGCTTGCTGACAATGAGTGACGTCGATCCGCGCATCAAGCTCGCTTATGCAGAGTCGGTCCGTGGACTGGACATGCAGAACGAAACGCTCAACGAGCTGCACAGCCGGACGGGCGTGGTGATCGCTGCTGCGACCGTGGCGTCCGCGTTCTTGGGGGCAGCGGCGCTGCAACAACATCCTCCCGAATACTGGCTCAATGTGATCGGTTTCATTGGCTTTGCTGCCACGGCACTGCTCTGCATCAGCATCCTCTGGCCATCCGAAGAATGGGAGTTCTCGTTTGACGCCGGCGATCTGGATGACCGCTACTACGCGAAAGACGCAGACCCAACGGAGATGTGCCGAGAGATGTTGCTCAGCAACGCCGATAGCCGCAGACTCAACAACGAAAAGCTTGCAGGACGGTTCAGGCTGTTCCGATTCGCGTGCGGTGCGCTCGCCTGCGACATCCTTCTTTGGCTGGTGGCCGTGGGGGTAAGATGATGCACGTGATCCTTCGAAGCGAAACGCTGCCCAGGCCACGCCCGAAAGATCTGCCACAAAAAGGCAAAGAGATTCGAGGCTAGCTGGGGTCGAGTGCAGGTCCGCACGCGGACCTGCGCCGGCAGCGCATGCGCTGCCGGTCGGACGGCGCATGCGCCGTCCGCGGCCAGGCCGCATGCGGCCTGGCACGGGGGCCGCACATGTGCGGCCCCGCCGGTGGGCACATGTGCCCACCGGAACCGCACCCGAACAACTCGCGTCGAACGGCACTAGCGCTCGCGCGGACGCGGGGGTATGGTGCTCCTACCAGCGGAAGGAGAACCTCATGCACGCCCCAGCGGATCGGATTCGCAACGTGGCCCTCGTCGGACATCGAGGGTCGGGGAAGACCTCGCTGCATGAGGCGCTGCTGTTCGAGGCGGGGGTCACGGCGCGGCTCGGGTCGGTGCCCGACGGCAGCACCGTATCCGACGCCGACGCCGACGAGCACGCGCGGCAGATGTCGATCTCGACGACGCTCAGCTCGTTCGAGTGGCAGCAGCGCAAGATCAACCTGCTGGACACGCCCGGCGAGCCGAGCTTCGTCGCGGACGCGCTCGGCGCGCTGCGCGTATGTGAGGCGGCCGTGTTCGTCGTCAACGGCGTCATGGGCGTCGAGGTCTCCACCGGTCGCCTGTGGGCGCGCGCCGCCGAGCTGGACATCGCGCGCATGCTGTTCGTCAACATGCTCGACCGCGAGCGCGCCGACTTCTTCCGCGCGCTCGAGCAGCTCAAGCGCGCGTTCGGGCCGCACGTCGTCGCGACCGAGATCCCGATCGGCGCCGAGCACGAGATCAAAGGCGTGATCGACCTGATCGACATGAAGGCGTATCGCGCGCAGTCCACCCCCGAGCGCGGCGCGGCCGAGGAGATCCCGATCCCCGACGCCGAGGCGCAGCGCGCGCGCGAATACCGCGAGAAGCTGATGGACGAGGTCTGCGAAGTCTCAGACGCGCTGATGGAGCGCTACCTCGACGGGCAGGACGTCTCCCACGCGGAGATCGTCGACGCGCTCAAGGAGGGCACCAACCACGGCCGCATCTTCCCGGTGGTCTGCGGCGTCGCCACGCGCAACCTCGGCACCACGCGCCTGCTTGACGCGATCGTCGAGGACCTGCCCTCGCCCGTCAAGCACGGCTCGCTGCGCGTCGGCGACGTCGAGCTGCGCCCGAGTGAGGACGCGCAGCTGTTCGCCTACGTGTTCAAGACCCGCGCCGACCCGTTCGCCGGGCGCATCAACCTGCTGCGCGTCTACCAGGGCGTGCTGCGCGCCGACAGCCAGGTCCTGAACACGCGCGCGCACTTCAAGGAGCGCATCGGCCAGCTGCTCGTGTTCCCCGGCAAAGCAGTCCAGCACGTACAGGAGTTCGGCCCCGGCGACATCGGCGCCGTCGCCAAGCTCAGGGAGACGCGCGCCGGCGACTGGCTTGCCGCGCAGGACGAGCCGATCGAGATGCCGCGGCTGAAGCTGCCCGCGCCGGTGATGGCGTTCGCGGTCGCGCCCAAGAGCCGCGGCGACGAGGACAAGGTGCTCTCCTCGCTGCGCCGCCTGCAGGAGGAAGACCCCACGATCGACCTGCACCGCGACCAGCAGACCGGCGAGCAGATCGTCGCCGGGCTCTCGCAGGTGCACGTCGAGGTGATCGTCGACCGGCTGCGCACGCGCTTCGGCGTGCAGGTCACGCTGCAGCCGCCGCGCGTGCCCTACCGCGAGACGATCCGCGGCACCGCCGCCGCCCACGGGCGCCACAAGAAGCAGTCCGGCGGGCGCGGGCAGTTCGGCGACTGCCACATCGCGATCGAGCCGCTCGACGCGTCGTCCCTGGAGGGGGATCTCGCCCACGCCTCCGGCCTGGAGTTCGTCGACAACATCAAGGGCGGCGTGATCCCCAGCTCGTTCATTCCCGCCGTCGAAAGGGGCGTCAGCGAGGCGATGGAAGCGGGCGTGCTCGCCGGCTACCCCGTCAGGGGCGTGCGCGTGCGGCTGTTCGATGGCTCCCACCACTCGGTCGACTCCTCCGAGATCGCCTTCAAGCTCGCCGGCATCCAGGCCATGAAGCAGGCGCTCGAGCTCGCCGACCCGGTGCTGCTGGAGCCGATCATGCTGGTCACGCTGTCGGTGCCCGAGGCGCACGTCGGCGACGTCATCGGCGACCTCAACAGCCGCCGGGGCCGGCCGCTGGGCATGGAGCCGGTGGGGGAGATGACCGAGATCAAGGCCGAGGTGCCGATGGCCGAGATGCTCAGCTACGCGCCCGACCTGCGCTCGATCACGCAGGGGCAGGGCGACTACACGCTGGAGCTGCTGCGCTACGACGAGCTGCCCGCGCACCTCGCGCAGAAGGTCGTCGACGCCGCCGGCCAGCAGCGCGCGGTACACGCGTAGAGGACCTGGAGGCGGCGCCCGCCGGCCGTCCGCGGGCGGGCCGTCTTGGCAGGAGGGGCGCCTACCGATACTCTGGTGGGCCGATGGCCACGCGTACGATCGTCACCTCCCAGCCGGACGTCGAGTGCGACGTCTGCGCGCGCAGGCTGCTGCGCGGCGAGCAGCCCGACGTGTTCGTCGGCGCCGGGCGCCGGCGAATCGTGTGCGAGCTGTGCGCCCCGCGCGCCACGCACGAGGGCTGGATGCGCGAGACCGACGGTCAGTCGCTGACGCTGCCGCCGATGCGCCCGCGCCGCGGACGCAGCCTGTTCGACCGCCTGCGCCAGGTCGGCAAGCCGCCCGGCGCCGCGCCCAGTCGTCTCGTCACCGGCGAGCAGTCAGCCGCCGGGCGGACGCCCGCCGAGCAGCCGGCGGCGGAGCCCTACGACCTGTTCGCCGAGCACGCGCCAGCTGGCGCGCACGCCGGCGGCGTCGCGTCCGTGCCCGCAGCGGAGGGCTACGCGCGAGCGGGCGCCGCGTCGCCTGACGCGACCGCAGAGGACCCCGGCGAGGCCCGCTATGAGCCCGTGCCCGAGACCGAGACAGTGGTGACGGAGACACACGCGGCCGTCGAGCCGCCCTCCGAGTACCTGCAGCAGGCGCTCGCCGTGTTCAACGCCAGCGAGTTCCCGCGCCGCGTCGCCGGCGTCACCCGCTCGCTCGGCGCGCCGATCGTCACCGTCCGCTCCGCCGAGCACCTCGACAGCGTCGTCTCGATCGTCGTCGCATGGGAGCTGTGCTGGTACCGCTACGAGGTCGATCTCAGCGAACCGGTCGCCGAGGCGCAGGTCATCGCTCAGGGAACCGAGCTGTCCGAGCTGGCGCGCGAGGATCGACTCGCCAACGCCGACGCCGCTGACTCGGGGATGCTGCTGTTCGCAGGCGCTTAGCAGCCGTCGCGTCCAGCGGCGGCCGTTCGCGGCCTTGTGACGATTCGGTGTGCCGCTCTTGCGCATTTGCGCGCGGGGAGTAACATCGATTGTCAAATGATCTACTGCGTGGTACCCAGACCGCTCGCTGATGAGCTGTATCCGAAGCTCGTTGAGCACTACAGCGACGACACCAACGTCACCGTGATCGTCGACCGGCGCAAGTTCGACCGCAGGGCGCGCTACGCGGCCGCGGGCGGCGCCGCCACGGACGACGAACAGCGGCGCATCGTGCGCGACCGCCGTCGCGCACGCGTGGCCGGCGACCTGCTGCCGCTCGCACACGCCAGCTAGGCTGCCCGTACGGGCCCGGCAGGGCATGCAGCGTGGACGAGTGCGCCCGGCGGACGAGCGCGTGCGCGGCTTCGTCCTCGGCGAGCTGCATAATCACGCGCCTATGAAGCTCGTCATCCATGTCGACGGCGGCGCTCGTGGCAACCCCGGCCCCGCCGCCGCCGCCGCCGTGCTCACCTCGCCCAGCGGCGAGCTGGTCGACGAGCGCGCACAACTGCTCGGCAAGGTCACCAACAACGTCGCCGAGTACCGCGCGCTGCTGCTCGGTCTCGCGCGGGCACGCGAGCTGGGCGCCAGCGAGGTCGAGGTGATCGGCGACTCCGAGCTGATCGCCAAGCAGGTCCAGGGCCTGTACAAGGTCAAGCACCCCTCCATGCGCCCGCTCTACCTCGAAGCGATGGAGGCGTTCAGAGGCTTCGAGAAATGGTCGATCCGCACCGTCCCGCGCGCGCAGAACGATGACGCCGACGCGCTCGTCAACGCCGCGCTCGACCAGGCCGCCGCCACTACGCCCTAGCCGGCCGAGAGGCAAGCAAGACAAGGACGCAGGAAGCGTGGCGTGCTCTGCACGCGAGCGACCGAGGACGCAGTATTGCGCCGCCTATCGACCGGCCGGCTAGAGGCCTAGCTTGCGGACGCCTGCCTCGTCGAAGCCGAGGTGGTGACCGACCTCGTGGCGCACCGTCTGGGCGACGTGCGCCCGCAACCGCTTGGGATCGTCGCCGAAGTCGCGTACGAGCGTGTCGCGAAAGATCAGGATCTCCTCCGGCAAGCCGCCGCCGCCGAAGAACGGGCTGCCGCCGCTCCTGGAGCCGACGTACATGCCGTAAGCGTGGTTCTCGGCACCGCGATCGGAGACGACGATCGCCACGTGCTCCAGCGCACGTTGGAACTCACCGGGGAGTTCGTCGAGCGCTGAGCTGACAAGCGCCTCGAACTCCTGCTCGCTGTAGTGGCGGGGTTTGCTCATGGCGTCGCGATCACGCCGAGCCTAGCCCACTGGCGGCGCCGAGGTGGTCGCTTTTGCGGCGCCGAGCTTAGCCCGCCCTGCGGTGCGGAGCCTCAGTGCAGCGGCTGCGCTGATTTGGCGATCGCCAGCATCTGCGAGTTGGAGAGTTCCTCGAGCAGCGTGTTGGTGAGCCAGTAGAGCACGTTGCCGTCGCGCCAGCCGACGACGTGGATGTGTGAGCCGTCATCGACGAACTCGTAGGTGACGCCGCCGATGACCTCGGTGCGCGCGTGCGCGAACAACGGCGGGTTCAGCCAGTCGGTGCCCTCGAAGTCGTAGTAGCCGCCGAGCGTCGTGTTCTGCGACCACACGATCACGTAGGCGTGGTGGCGAATGTTCTGCTGGTTCTTGAGTGGGTAGGCGCGCACCTGCTGCTGTTCGGACTGGCCCGTTTGCAGCGTCGGATACAGCACCGGGAACGGCACTTCCGGGGCCTTCTGCACCAGTTCGGCTTCGCCCGCCGAGCCTGTCTGGACGAGGTTCAGCGCGGCCGGTGAGAAGCTGCTGTGGTGGCTGTGGTGGTGATGACTGGAGGAGTGCCGAGGGGGGCCGGTGGAGGCCGGCAGCTGCGTGGTTTCCTTGCCGTTGAGGAACGTATTGAGCGACTGTTTCTCCAGTTCGGGGTCGGACGTGACGTAGTCGCCACCACCGGGTGCCTGGTAGTTGACGTTCGTCGCCAGGAACTTCACCTGGTGCAGCGGCTTGGTCTGCGAGAACGCGATCAGCTTCGACAGCAGCACCAGCTCTTCGGGGGTCGCCGGGAAGTTCGTCCTGATCGCGTGCCCGACGGCCTTGGCGACGGTGTCGATCTGGCCGAGCTCGTTGGACGGGTCGATCTGCTCGCGCAGGTCGCGCAGGAAGTCCTGCTGGCGCGCGACGCGCACGAAGTCCGAGTCGTCGTGGCGGTAGCGCACGTAGTCGAGCGCATCTTCGTAACAGAGCTTCTGATAGCCCGGCTCTAGGTTGATTTCCGTATATTCTTCACCGTTTTCACCCTTTTGGTGAAGGTAGCGGTGGTCGACGTTCACGTAGGCGCAGCCGAGCGTGTCGACGACTTTGATGAAGCCCGCGAAGTTGACGTCGATGATGCCGTTCAGCTTGCCCTCCAGTTCGGGGAACACTTCGCGCACGATCGTTTCCGCCGCGAGCACGCTGGCGCCGCTCGCGCCGCCGAATTTGCTGCCGATCGTGTACGCGGCGTTGATCTTTTCGCCTTCATAGACCTGGCCGTTGGGCGCGCGAATGTTGACCATCAAGTCGCGCGGAATCGACAGCACCGAGGTTTGGCCCTGTTCGGGGTCGAAGCGCACGAGCAGGATCGTGTCGCTGTGCGGCGCGGATTCGCGTTCTTCGATGTTTTTCGAGCCCGAGCGCCGGTCCGAGCCGAGGATCAGGAACGTCTGCGGGCCGCCGCCGTATTCGGGCGTGATCAGGCCCTTGGGCGCGTTGATGTGGCTGAGATGCGGGAACACCTCGTCTGCCAGCGTCGTCAGCTTGTTCAGCGCGACGGTCGCGGTCGCGGCGCCGCTCAGCGCGATGATCAGCACGCCGGCGATCAGGAAGCGCTTCCACATTCCCCACCACAGCGAGGGCGGGCGCTCGTCGTTCATGGGCTGTCCGGATGTGGGCAGGGCATAGGGCCTGAGCGGCTGGCGCGCGCGTGAAGCGCTACACGCAAACGTAGCGGGCCGCTCGGAGCGAGCCTAGCGCGTGGGTCGGAGCACACGCGCCGGTATACACGCGCCGGTATCGTGGGTACGCGCGAAGGCGGGTCGGAGCACATGCGCCGGTTTCGTGGGTACGCTCGGACGATGCTCAGCGCGCGCAATCGGGAGCTCCTGGGCCTGGTGCCCTCGGCGCTGCTCGTGACCGCCGGCTTCACGGCGATCTTCATCCAGACGCAGCGCAACTCGCCGGCCGCCTCGACCAACCTGACGCTCAACCACGCCTCCAGCGTGTCGCTCACCTACGGCGCGCTGTTCCTTGGGCTGTGCCTGGCGGCGCACCTGGTGATCCGTTTCGCGCTGCCGAACGCCGATCCGTACCTGTTCCCGCTCGTGGCGGTGCTCGCGAGCGTCGGGATCGTGATGGTCTACCGCATCGAACCGACGCTCGCGCGCCAGCAGGCGCAGTGGATGGTGCTGGGGCTGGTGCTGTTCGCCGCCACGATCCTGGCGCTGCGCAAGCGCGGTGTCGGCGTGCTCGAGCGCTACCGCTACACGATCGCCGCGGTCGGCATCGGCCTGACCGTGCTGCCGCGCGTGCCCGGCATCGGCGAGCAGGTAAACGGCGCCTACCTCGACATCCATCTCGGCAGCGTCTCGTTCCAGCCCGCCGAGCTCGGGAAGGTCGCGATCGTGATCTTCCTCGCCAGCTACCTGCGCGACAACCGCCAGATCTTGGTGACGGCCGGCCGGCGCGTGCTCGGCCTGACGATCCCACCGATGAAGCAGTTCGGTCCGATGCTGATCATCTGGGGCGCGGCGATGGCGACGCTGCTCCTGACAGACGAGCTGGGCACCTCGCTGATGTTCTACGGCGCGTTCCTGGCGTTGCTGTACGTCGCCACCGGGCGCCTGTCGTTCCCGCTGATCGGGATCGCGCTGTTCGCGCTCGGCGCCTGGTACCTGGCCGGCCACGTCAGCCACGTGCAGGCGCGAGTGCTCGCATGGGAACAGCCGTTCAACGAAACCCTCTACCACCGCGAAGTCGGCGGCAGCTACCAGCTTGCGCAATCGCTGTTCGCGCAGGCCGACGGGGGACTGCTCGGCACCGGCTTCGACCGCTCGCTGCTGCGCGCCGGCCCGCACGGCGCCCCGATCTTGCCGGTGCCGGAAAGCGACATGATCTACGCCGTGATCGTCAACGAGCTGGGGCTCGTCGGCGCGGCCGCGCTGCTCGGCGTCTACCTGATGTTCATCGCGCGAGGCCTGAAGACAGCGGTGCTCGCGCGCGACTCGTTCTCCAAGCTGCTGGCCACGGGCCTGTCGTTCGTGGTCGCGATGCAGGTGTTCGTGATCGTCGGCGGTGTCACACGCGTGATCCCGCTGACGGGTGTGACGCTGCCGTTCGTCGCCTACGGCGGCTCCTCGGTGGTGATGAACTTCGTGCTCGTGGCGCTGCTGCTGGTCGTCTCAGATCGCGCGCGGCGCCCGTACGTGGCGCCCAAGCGCCGCTGACCTGCTAGCTGCGTTTGGAGCCAGAGAGCCCCTTGGCGCCGCATCGGTGCGCAGAGGGCACAGGCAGGTGCGTCGGCGGCGCCGTCGAAGACACCGTGGAGATGCTCAGCTCGACCACGCCCGACGCCACCCAACGCCTGTTCCTCGGCGGCGTCCGCGGCGGCGCCCGCGGGCTCGCGTCGCGCGAAGTCAGCGAAGGCTTCTGCTCGCCCGCCGGGCTGCACCGGCGCCCATGGCTCGCGCGGCTGCGCAAAGCACTCGACGGCGGCCTGTTCGTGCTGCACTTCCAGCCGATCGTCGCGCTCAGCGACCGGCGCGTCTCCCACCACGAGGCGCTGCTGCGGCTCGCCGACGCACCCGATGGGTCGCTGGTCGCGCCGGGGCGCTTCCTGCCGGCGGCCGAGCGCTACGGGATGATCCGCGAGATCGACCGCATGGTGATCAACCAGGTCACGGCGCTGCTCGGCGACCAGGCTCACGCGCCAGGCGACGGGCACGCAAGCGTGCCTACCCGCATCGCCGTAAACGTGTCGGCCGTGTCGATCACCGACGCGACGCTGCTCGCGCACATCGCGCGGCGTCTGCACTGGCACGGCGTCGATCCGTCGCGGCTGGTGATCGAGATCACCGAGACCGCCGCGATCTCCGACATGGACTGCGCCAAGGCGTTCTGCGCCGGTGTGCTGGCGCTCGGCTGCGGTCTCGCGCTCGATGACTTCGGCGCCGGCTACGGCTCCTTCCAGTACCTCAAGCACCTGCCCTTCAGCTTTCTCAAGATCGACGGCGACTTCATCCGGCGGCTGCCAGAGTCCCGTACCGATCAGCTCGTCGTCAGGGCACTTGCCGGCGTCGTGCGCGGCATGGGCGCGCAGACGATCGCCGAGTTCGTCGGCGACGAGACGACCGTCGGCATGCTGCGCAGCTACGGCGTCGACTACGCGCAGGGCTTCGCCGTCGGGCGGCCGCAGGCGCTGCTCGCAGGCGCCGCTTAGCCTGGGCTGTGGGAGCGGGCGCTGCTCGCTCGGCGCTTGATCGCGCTTAGCTTGGCTGCGGGAACTGGGCGCGCATCCCCGCGTCCCAGGCGCGGTCGGGCAGCAGGCGCCGGCTGGCGATCAAGAGCTTCGCCGAGGGTGTGATCGTGATCCGCGCCGGCGGCTTGCGGCGGCTGATCGCACGCTCGATCACCTTCGCCACGCGCTCCGGGCCAGCACCCAGCAGGCGCATCGGGCCGTCGTACGCGCCCGCGGTGACCGCGCCGACGGTCGCGTTGAAGTGCGCGTAGGGATCCTCCGCGTCCGCTGGCTTCGCGTCCACCGCGCCCACACCCGGCGCGTTAGCGTCCGTGGCGCTCGCGGCATCCGCGCTCGCGCTCGCCACGCCGACGTCCGCCATGCTCGCGTTGGCGGCGTCGCCGAACGCGGTCGTGATCAGCCCCGGCTCGAGCAGGATCACGTCGATGCCGAAGCCGCGCAGCTCGAACCGCATCGCGTCGGAGATCGCCTCGAGCGCGTACTTGCTCGCGTGGTAGTAGCCGCCGCCTGGAAACGTCAGGCGCCCGCCCATCGAGCCGACGTTCACGATCTTGCCCCAGCGCTGCGCGCGCATCTTCGGCAGCGCCAGCTGCGTCAGGCGCACGAGGCCGAAGACGTTCGTCTCGAACTGCCGGCGCACCGCGTCGATCGGCACCGTCTCGATCGCGCCGCTCTGGCTGTAGCCGGCGTTGTTGATCAGCACCCCGATCGCGCCCTCGGCCCGCTCAATGCTCGCGACCGCGGCCCGCATCGAGGCCTCGTCGGTGACGTCGAGCGCGAGCGTATGGCAGCCGGCGTCGGCCAGCTCGGCCAGCGACTCGGGCCGCCGTGCGCTGGCGTAAACGGTCCAGCCGGAGCGTGCTAGGCGCAGCGCGCTTGCGCGGCCGATGCCCGAGGAGCAGCCGGTCACCAGCACCGCCTTGGAGGGCTCGGCCATCCGCGCAGCATATGGGCTGCGCGAGGTAGGCTCCATCGATGACCACAATTTCCGCAGACACCCTGCCAGACGCGCTGAGCGCTCCCGCGCGCGATTTCGTCGCACAGTCGCACCGCCTGCTGATCGGCTCCGAGCGCCTTGACGCCGCCGACGGGCGCACGTTCGCCACGATCGACCCTGCCACCGGCAGGGAGATCGCCGAGGTCGCGCTCGGCGGGCCCGAGGACGTCGCCCGGGCCGTCGCGGCCGCGCGCGCGGCGTTCGCCGATGGCCCCTGGTCCTCGATGCCGGCCGCCGGACGCGAGCGCCTGATGCACGCGCTCGCCGACGCGATCGAGGCGCGCGCTGAAGAGATCGCGCAGATCGAGTCGCTCGACAACGGCAAGCCCGTCGGGCTTGCCCAGTACGTCGATGTGGCCGGCTCCGTCGGTCACCTGCGCTACTTCGCCGGCTGGCCGACGAAGATCGAGGGTGGCGTGCTGCCGGTGAGCGCGCCGAACATGCACTGCTACACGCGCCGTGAGCCGGTGGGCGTGTGCGCGCAGATCATTCCCTGGAACTTCCCGCTGCTGATGGCCGCGTGGAAGCTCGGTCCGGCGCTTGCCGCCGGCTGCACGATCGTGCTGAAGCCCGCCGAGCAGACGCCGCTGTCGGCGCTGCGCGTCGGTGAGCTGGCGCTCGAGGTCGGCTTCCCGCCCGGCGTCATCAACGTGCTCACCGGCGACGGCAGCACCGGCGCGGCGCTCGTCGATCACCCCGACGTCAACAAGGTCGCGTTCACCGGCTCCACGGCGGTCGGTCGCGAGATCGGCGCCAAGGCCGGCAAGGCGCTGAAGCGCGTCACGCTCGAGCTCGGCGGCAAGTCGCCGAACATCATCCTGCCCGACGCCGACATCGACGCCGCCGTCAAGGGCTCCTTCCAGGCGATCTACTTCAACTCCGGGCAGGCGTGCAACGCCGGCTCGCGCTTGTTTGTCCCCGCCGAGCGCTTCGACGAGGTCATGAGCGGTCTCGCCGATGCCGCCAAGGCCGCGCAGCTCGGTCCGGGCCTGGACGCCGGCACTCAGCTCGGGCCGCTCGTCTCCGCCGAGCAGCACGAGCGCGTGCTCGGCTACATCGAAGCCGGCCGCGAGGAGGGCGCCGAGGTGCTCGCCGGCGGCGAGGCCGCGCTGAGCGACAGCGGCGGCTACTTCGTCGCGCCGACGCTGTTCGCCACGACGTCCGACGACCTGCGCATCGCGCGCGAGGAGATCTTCGGGCCGGTGCTCGTCGCCTCGCCGTATGACTCGCTCGAGGAGGTCGCCGAGCGCGCCAACAACAGCGAGTACGGGCTGGCCGCGGGTGTGTGGACGCGCGACGTCTCAAACGCTCATCGCCTGGCCGCGATGCTGCACGCGGGCATGGTCTACGTCAACACCTGGGGAGCGGTCGACCCGTCGGCCCCGTTCGGCGGCTTCAAGGCATCCGGCATCGGCCGCGAGCACGGTCACGACGGTCTCGACGCCTATCTCGAGACCAAGACCGTGTGGACAGCGTTGTGAGGCTCGCCGCTTCGTGAGCGTTGCAGTTCAGAGCGGGCGTGGCGTTGCCCACGTCCGCTCCCAGCGGTGGGCGCCCGCGCTCGCCGCGCTGCTGGGGCTGCTGCTGATCCTCGCCGCCGCCGAGATCGTGCTCGACGGCGCCGCGGGGCTCTCGCCGCTGATCCCCAAATCGCCCGACATCTCCAGCTGGCTGGGCGGCGTCGGCGAGCGTCTTGGCTATCGCGTCTTCCTGATCGCGCTGCTCGTCTCGACCGGCGCCTACGGGGGCTTGGTCGCGCTCGTGCGCAAAGCGCGCGCACAGGCGACGGGTACCGCCGAGCACAGCGCCGACCAGGCGGCCAGCGGCGAGATCAGCACCGGCGTCATCTCCAAACGCTGGGCGATCGTGCTCGTCGGCGCACTGCATCTGATCGTGTTCGCCGGCCCGATCCTGCTCTCGACCGACGTCTTCAGCTACATCGCCTACGCGCGGATGGGCGTTGAGCACGGTCTGAACCCATACACCCACGGGCCGGTCGCGATCGCTGGCGACCCGGTGTTCAAGTACGTCGGCCACGACTGGGAGCGGGTCGCCACCGCCTATGGGCCGCTGTACACGCTGCTGTCCTATCCGCTCGCGCTGCTCGGCGTCGTCGGTGCGCTGTGGGCCATGAAGCTCGAGGCGCTGCTCGCGAGCGCCGGCACGCTCGCGCTCGTCTGGCGCTGCGCCCGCGCGCGCGGCTTCGACCCCGTGGCCGCGATCCTCGTCGTCGGCGCCAACCCGCTGTACGTGATCTACGGGCTCGGCGGCGCGCACAACGACATGCTGATGCTGCTCGCGATGATGGCCGCCGTCAGCCTCACGCTCACGCCCGCGCCGTCCGCACGCCGCGAAGCCGGCGCCGCCGCGTGGGTCGTCGCGGGCGCGCTGATCAAGGCCACCGTCGCGGTGCTGCTGCCGTTCATGATCGTCGCCAAACGCCGCCTCGCGCCGATCCTCGGCACGCTCGCGGCGCTCGCGCTCGGCGCGCTCATCGGCTATGTCGCGTTCGGCATCCACGGCATCGACCTCGTCGCCGCGCTCAACCGCGACGCCGCGTTCGTCTCCACCGACAGCTTCGCCGTCGAGCTCGCGCACCTGCTCGGCAAGCCGGGCGTGTTCCCCGTCGACCACGACCTGCTGAAGGCCGGCCTCGTGCTGATCGTCGTGCACCTGCTGTGGCGCACCTGGCGCGGCTATGACTGGGTCGCCGCGTCCGGCTGGGCGCTGCTGGCGATCTCGGTCACCAGCACGTGGCTGCTGGCCTGGTACATCCTGTGGCCGCTGCCGCTTGCCGTCGTCACCCGCGACCGGCGCCTGTTGGCGGCGACGCTCGTCGTGCAGGCGCTGTTCGTCATCCATCAGATCTCGCCCTTGCTGGCGCCAGTCCAGTGAACGACGCGACCGCAAGCCGAGCGACGCTGGATCGCGACGAGGCGCGCTGGCATCGTCTGCCGCCGTGGCTGCGCCCGCGCTCGGTCGAGACCAAGGGCAGCGGCAACCTGTGGCTGATCGAGACGACGCTGCTGGTGCTCGTCGGCATCGTGCTCGCGACCGCCACGATCAACGACGTCGCCCGCCAGACCAACATCAACCATCGGCTGATCGCGGACCTGAAGACCTGGCGTCACTACACCGGCCACGACTACCACGGCATCTCGATCGACCAGGAAACGCTTGGCGCCAGCAGTCAGCGCGAGGTGCTGTGCGGCAACACGCGCCCCGGCGGACCGCAGCAGTACACGCAACTGTGCCTGGCGATCTGGGGGCCGGTGATCGACGGGCGGCGCAGCGTGCACGGCGGCTGGTATCTGCCTCCACACAGCATAGACCTGCCGCACAGCCGCTACGGCTGCTTCGGGCCGGCCGCCGAGGGTCGCTGCCCGCGATGAGCGCGGCGGTCGGGAACGGCGCCGGGGCGGGCACCGCGACGCGCGTCGACGACGTGGGCTCAGAGCAACATGGCCCGCGGCTGGCGCCTTGGTGGCCGCTGGCGGCGCTGACGCTGCTGGCAGCCGTCCTGCGGCTGTCGACGCTCGACCTGCAGAGCTTCTGGTACGACGAGGCGTTCACGCCCGTGCACGTCCTGCACCCGAGCCTGTGGGCGACGCTGCGCTCGGTCGTGCACACCGAGAACACGCCGCCGCTGTGGTACGTGCTCGCGTGGGCTGACGCGCGCGTGCTCGGAACCGGCGAGGTCGCGCTGCGGCTGCCCTCGGCGCTTGCGGGGATCGCGACCGTGCCCGTCGCCTGGGCGATCGGGCGCGAGTTGGCAGGTCGTCGCGCGGCGGCCGTGTGCGCGCTGCTCGTCGCGGTCGACCCGCTGTTCGTGTGGTACTCGCAGGAGGCGCGTGCCTACGCGCTGTTCGTGCTGATGGGCGCGCTGGCGATGCTGTGCTTCCTGCGCGCGCAGCGCGAGCCGACGCCGCGGCGCATGGCGGCGTTCGCGCTGAGCGCCGCGCTCGCGCTGCTGACGCACTACTTCGCCGTGTTCCTGCTGATCCCGATGGTGTTGTGGCTCGCGTGCGAACGACGCACGCGGCGCGCCGCGGCGCCGGCGATCGCGCTGCTGGCGGTCGTCGGGGTGGCGCTGCTGCCGCTGATCTCCGCGCAGGGCGGGCACGGCACGCAGTGGATCGGGCGCTGGCCGCTCAAAGAACGGCTCGAGGCGATCCCGCAGTACTTCCTCACCGGCTACTCCGGTGCGCCGCTCGGACACGGCGTCGAGCTGCTCGTCGCGCTGCCGATCCTCGCGGGTCTCGTGTTGGGGCTGTGGCGCATGACCGCGCCCGCGCCAAGGTCGGCGCGTGCGGACGGAGCCGAGTCCGCGGCCACCGACGCCAAGCGTGCGCTGCTCATCGCGCTTTCGATCGCCGCCGGCGGCGTGCTGACCCCGATCGTGCTCGTTGCTTTCGGCGCCGACTACCTCGCGCCGCGCAACCTCGTCGCGGCGATGATCCCCGTCAGTGCCGTGATCGCGATGCTGGTCGTGTGGCCGGATCGAAGTGGGCGCTCGCGCGCGGCGCCGGCGCTCGGCCTGGCGCTCGCGGCGACGATCGCGCTGGCGCTGCTGGCGATCTCGATCGACGTCGATTTGAGCCCGCGGCTGCAACGCGGAAACTGGCGCGACGTCGCCAGGGCGCTGCGTGGCGCTCCACGCGAACACGTGATCACGACCGTCGAGCTCGGCTCGGCGCCGCTTGAGTACTACCTGCCGGGTTTGCACGGCCTGCGCGCGGGCAGCTCCGTGCGCGTGCGCGAGATCGACGAGACCGGCTATGCGCCGCTGCGCGCCGGCGCCGATGCACCGCCCGCGCCGGGCTTTCGCCTGCTCGCGCGCCTGGACGTGGACGGCCTGATCGTGTTCCGCTTCGTCTCGCCGGTCTCCCGCACGGTCAGCGAGGCGACGCTGCGACATCACGTGATCACGCTTGCCACCCCCGATGTGCTCGTGCCCGTGGGCTCGCAGGTGTCATCTTGAGAGACGCAAATGCGATCAATAGTGCGCAACTGTCGTTTTAGGACGAAAAGATTTAGGTTGTCTCCATGTCGCAGTTGACCTTGGAGGCTCAGAGTCAGGCGAAGGTTGCGCTGGAGAACGCCCGCGAGCACCTGCTGTCGCTCCAGAACGAGGTCGGCTGGTGGCGCGGGGAGCTGCAGACCAACGTCACGATGGACGCCGAGGACATGCTCCTGCGCGAGTTCCTCGGCATCCGCCGCGCGGATGAGACGGAGCGCTCGGCCGCGTGGATTCGCTCGCAGCAGCGCGACGACGGCACCTGGACGAACTTCTACGGCGGCCCCGGCGAGCTGTCGACGACGATCGAGGCCTACTGGGCGCTGCGGCTGGCCGGCGACCCCGCCGACGCCGCGCACATGCGCGCGGCCGCCGAGTTCATCCGCAGCGAGGGCGGCCTCGAGCGTGCGCGCGTGTTCACGCACGTGTGGCTCGCGCTGTTCGGCTTGTGGTCGTGGGAGCACGTGCCGGCGCTGCCGCCCGAGGTGATCCTGTTGCCGCCGGCGGTGCCGCTGAACGTCTACGACTTCGCCTGCTGGGCGCGCCAGACGATCGTCGCGCTGTCGATCGTCAAAGCCCACCGCCCGGTCCGTGAGCTTCCGTTCGACCTCGACGAGCTGCGCGTGGGCGCCGAGGTAGAGGGGGTGGCGCCGCGCCTCGCGGGCCGCGCGAGCTCGCGCAGCGTCTCCTGGCTCACGCGCCTGGACCGGCTGCTGCGCGCCTACGAGCGCCGGCCGCTGAAGCCGCTGCGCCGGCTGGCGCTCGCTCGCGCCGAGCGCTGGATCGTGCGCCGCCAGGAGGCCGACGGCTCATGGGGAGGCATTCAGCCGCCGTGGGTGTACTCGCTGATGGCGCTGCACCTCGCCGGCTACCCGTTGACGCACCCGCTGATGCGGCGCGGCCTGGAAGGGCTCGACCGCTTCATGGTCGAGGACCGCGACGACGCTGGCGGCGTCGGCGCGCCCGCCGGCGCGAGCCGGCGCCTGGAAGCGTGCCAATCGCCGGTGTGGGACACGGCGCTGGCGATGGTCGCGCTCAGCGACGCCGGCCTCGAGCAGGAGCATCCGGCGATGCTCGCCGGCGCGCGCTGGCTGCTCGGCGAGGAGGTCACCAAGCGGGGCGACTGGTCGGTGATGCGGCCGCGGCTCGAGCCGGGCGGCTGGGCGTTCGAGTTTGCGAACATCAACTACCCGGACGTCGACGACACCGTTGAGGTCGTGCTCGCGTTGCAGCGCCTGGCCGGCCGTCAGCCCCTGCGCGCGCCGATCGACGGCGCGATCGGGCGCGCGCTGCGCTGGGTCGAAGGCATGCAGAGCTCCGACGGCGGTTGGGCGGCGTTCGACACCGACAACACGCGCGCGCTCGTGCGCGAGCTGCCGTTCTTGGACTTCGGCGAGGTGATCGACGAGCCGAGCGCGGACGTGACCGCCCACACCGTCGAGATGCTGGGTGCGCTCGGTCTCGGCGAGACGCCCGCCGCCCGCCGTGGCGTGCAGTGGCTGCTGGAGCGCCAGGAGGCCGATGGCTCGTGGTTCGGGCGCTGGGGCATCAACCACGTCTACGGCACCGGTGCGGCCCTGCCTGGGCTGATCGCCGCCGGCCTGCCCACCTCGCATCCCGCGATCCGCGGTGCCGTTGCGTGGCTCGAGCGCCACCAGAACGAAGACGGCGGCTGGGGCGAGGACCCGCGCTCCTACGACGATCCTGGCTGGATCGGCCGCGGCCCCAGCACCGCGTCGCAGACGGCGTGGGCGCTGATCGCGCTGCACGCGGCCGGCGAGCGCTCGCAGGCGCTCGCGCGCGGCATCGCCTGGCTGGTAGCGACCCAGCGCGAGGATGGCGGCTGGGACGAGCCCCAGTACACCGGCACGGGCTTTCCGTCCGACTACTACATCAACTACCACCTCTATCGGCTGACGTTCCCGATCATGGCGCTTGCCCGCTGCCTGTCCGTGGACGTCACGAGCAACGGCGACGCCAGCCACAACGGCAACGGCAATGGCGCCGGCGCCGAGCGACTGGGGTGACGCTGACCGCCGACGCGCCGAGCGACGCCCCCGCCGCGGCGGCGATCATGGCGCGTGCGGACAGCGAGAACTTCCCGGTCGCCAGCCGCGTGCTGCCACGCCCTGTGCGCCTGCACCTGCTCGCGCTGTACGGGTTCGCGCGGCTCGTCGACGAGCTGGGCGACGCGCCCGCCGGCGAGCGCGATCGAGATGCCGCTGTCGTGGCGCGTCTCGCGGCGCTCGACTGGCTGGAAGGGGAGCTGGAGCGGGCGTTCCGCGGTGAAGCCGAGCACCCGCTGCTCGTGCGCCTGCAGCCGACGCTCGTCGCGTGCTCGCTCACGCGTGAGCCGTTCCTGCGGCTGGTCGAGGCCAACCGCCTCGACCAGCGCGTCAGCCGCTACCAGACCTGGGAGCAGCTGCGCGGCTACTGCGCGCTGTCGGCCGACCCGGTCGGCGAGCTGGTGCTCGCGGTGCTCGGTCTCGCGAGCCCTGCGCGGATCGCCCTGTCTGACTCGATCTGCACGGCGCTGCAACTGATCGAGCACTGCCAGGACGTGGCCGAGGATCTGGCCCGCGGTCGCGTGTACCTACCGGCGGAGGACCTCGAGCGCTTCGGCGCCGGCGAGGCCGACCTGCGCGGCGAGCACGCCACGCCGGCCTTGCGCGAAGCGCTCGCCTTCGAGGTCGAGCGCGCGCGCGGGCTGCTCGCGGCCGGCACGCCGCTGATCGCCCAGCTGCGCGGGCGCCCGCGCCTCGCTGTCGCCGCATTCGCGGCCGGCGGCAGCGCCGCGCTGGATGCAATCGCGCGTGCCGGCTACGACGTGCTTGCGGGCCCGCCGCGCGCCGGACGCGCACGGCGCGCCCTGGCGCTCGCGGCGACGTTGCGCGCGGCAAGAGGTGCTCGGTCGTGATCAACCGAGGCGCGCGGTCGTGAGCCAAGGCGCGCGCTCGTGAGCGGCGACGTCGAGATCGCCGAGGCCTATCGCCACTGCGAAAGGGTGACGCGCGCGCAGGCCGCCAACTTCTTCTACGGCATCCGCCTGCTCCGGGGCGAGCGCCGCCGCGCGATGTGCGCCGTGTACGCGTTCGCACGCCGCGTCGATGACATCGGCGACGACTACGCGCTCGCGCCGCAGGAGAAGCTGCGCCTGCTCGACGGTGAGCAGGGCGCGCTGGCGGCGCTCGCGGCGCCGGGCGGTGGCGCTTCGCTCAGCACGGACCAGGTGATGGTCGCGCTCGCCGACGCGCAGCGACGTTTTCCGCTCTCGCCCGCCGTGCTCGAGGAGCTGATCCAGGGGGTGCGCATGGATCTCGCGGGGACTGCGTATGAGAGCTTCGACGAGCTGGTCGTGTACTGCCGTCGCGTCGCGGGCGCGATCGGCCGTGTGTGCCTGGCGATCTTCGGGCTGCGCGCGGACGCGCGCGGCGAGCGGGCGCACGCGGAGCTGCTCGCCGACGAGCTGGGCGTCGCGCTGCAGCTCACGAACATCCTGCGCGACGTCCGCGAGGACGCCCGGATCGGCCGCGTGTACCTGCCGGGCGAGGATCTGCGGCGCTTCGGTGTGGTCCTGAGCGCCGATGGCGCCGACGGGCCACTCGCCGACCCCGAGCAGCTCGAGCGGCTGTCCGCGCTGGTGCGCTTCGAGTGCGAGCGCGCGCGCGAGTGGTTCGACCGCGGCATCGCGCTCACGCCGATGCTCGATCGCCGCAGCGCCGCGTGCGTGCTGGCGATGGCGGGCATCTACAGACGTCTGCTGGAGCGCATCGACGCGGACCCCGGCGAGGTGGCGCGCCGGCGCATGTCGCTGCCGGCGCGCGAGAAGGCGTGGGTCGCCGCGCGCGGCATCCTCGGGGTCGGCGCGTGAGCTCGGCATCCGGCTCTGGCGCCGGCCGCGTGCTGGTCGTCGGCGGCGGTCTCGCCGGCATCACCGCCGCGCTCGATTGCGCGGCCGCGGGCGCGAGCGTGACGCTCGTGGAGGTCAGGCGCAGGCTCGGCGGCGCCGCCTACTCGTTCGAGCGCGACGGCCTGCAGCTCGACAACGGCCAGCACGTGTTCCTGCGCTGCTGCAGCGCCTACCGCGGGCTGCTCGCACGCCTCGGCAGCGAGCACCTGACCTCGATCCAGCCGCGCCTGGAGATCCCCGTCCTGAAGCCCGGGCAGGAGCCTGTGCTGCTGCGCCGTGGTGCGCTGCCGGCGCCGGCGCACCTGGCCGGCGCGCTCGCCCGCTACCCCTACCTGACGCCCGCCGAACGCCTCGGCGCCGCGCTCGCGGCGCTCGGGCTGATGCGTTTGGACCCGGACGATCCGTCGCTCGACGCGCAGACCTTCGGCGCGTGGCTTGCCCGCCGCGGCCAGGGTCCGCGCGCGCTGGCCGCGCTGTGGGACCTGATCGCGCTGCCGACGCTGAACCTGCCCGCCGCGCAGGCCTCGCTGGCGCTCGCCGCGTTCGTGTTCCGCACCGGGCTGCTGTCGGGCGCCGACGCCGGCGACATCGGCTTTCACGACGCGACGCTCGCGCAGATCCTCGGCGAGCCCGCCGAGCGGGCGCTGCGCGAGGCCGGTGTCGAGGTGCGGCTGGGCTGGCGCGCCGAGCGGCTGGAGCAGCGCGCGGGCGGGGTGGAGGTGCACGGCAGCGAGACACTCGCCGCCGAGGCGACCGTGCTCGCCGTGCCGCACGCGCGCGCGGCGACGCTGCTGGAGCCGCTGCTGGGGGAGCCGGCGCGCGCGTTCGGCCGCCTGGGCAGCTCGCCGATCGTCAACCTGCACGTCGTCTATGACCGGCAGGTGTGCGAGCAGCGGTTCGCCGCCGGCGTCGGCACGCCCGTGCAGTACGTGTTCGACCGCACCGGCGCTGGCATACCCGCCCGCTCGTCCGCCGGAGCGCCCGGCGGCTCGTCCGCCGGGGCACCTGCCCGCGCGTCCGTCGACGGGCCTGCCGGCTCGCCCATCGGCCTGGCTTCCCGCCTGCCTGCCGGCTGCCAGTATCTGGCCGTGTCGCTTTCCGGCGCCGAGCGCGAGATGAGCATCGGCGCCGACGGCCTGCGCCAGCGCTACCTGCCCGCGCTGTGCGAGCTGTTCCCCCGCGCGCGGGGGGCCAAGGTCGAGTTCTTCCTGGCGACGCGCGAGCACGCCGCGACGTTTCGCTGTACCCCGGGGACGGGCGCGCTGCGGCCGGGGCCGGTCACGGCCGTACCTGGCCTGCTGCTCGCGGGGGCGTGGACCGCGACGGGCTGGCCGGCGACGCTCGAGGGCGCGGTGCGCAGCGGGCACGCGGCGGCCGCGGCGGCGCTGCGCACGCTAGGCGCCGGCGCGCCAGCACAGGCTGCGACCATCGCCGGCCGCTCTGAGGCGGTGGCCGGGTGAGCCGGCTGCTGGTCGCCGCGCCGATGCGGATCGAGGCCGCGCTGATCTCCTCGGGGAGCAGGCGCGCGATCGTGCGCAAGACGGGCATGGGGCCACGGCGCTCGAAGGCCGCGGCCGGCCGGCTCACGAGCGCCAGCGCCGGAGCGTCCGCGCTGCTCGTGCTCGGCTTCTGCGGCGGCCTGGACGCGGGCTCGGTGCCGGGCGAAGTGATCGTCGCCGAGGAGGTGTACGCGGCCAGCGATGAAGGCCATGCCGAGGAGCGCGTGCGCTGCGACCTCAACCACCAGCTCGTGCAGCAGCTCACCGGCCGCGGCATGAAGGTGCGCACCGGCGCCGTCGTGTGCGTGTCGCGCCTGGCGCTCGGCGAGCGGCGCGCGCAGCTGCACGCGGGCGGCGCGATCGCCGTCGACATGGAGTCGGTGTGGCTCGCGGCGGGCGCCGGCGAGCGGCCGTTCGGCGTCGTGCGCGTCGTGCTCGACAGCCCCGAGCATGAGCTGATGCGCGTGCGCGCCGCCGCGGGGGCGCTGCGCGCAGCGCTGGCACTGCGCCGCGTGGCAGGCGCCCTTCACGAGTGGGCGCCGGGGGTCTAAGGTAGGCGAGATGGCGGCCCGCATCAGACAGAGCACGCGCATGGGCTGGTATTTGGCGCGCCAACGGATCGCCAAACGCGAGAAGTTCCCGCTGATCGTCGAGCTGGAGCCGCTGTTCCAGTGCAACCTCGCCTGCTCGGGCTGCGGCAAGATCCAGCACCCCGAGCACGAGCTGCGCCGGCGCATGCCGGTCGAGCAGGCGCTCGGCGCGATCGAGGAGAGCGGCGCGCCGATGGTCTCGATCGCCGGCGGCGAGCCGCTGATCCACCCCGAGATCCACGTGATCGCGGCGGAGCTGATCAAGCGCAAGAAGTTCGTCTACCTGTGCACGAACGCGCTGCTGCTGGAGAAGAAGCTCCCCAACTTCAAGCCGAGCCCGTACTTCTCGTGGGCGATCCACATGGACGGCCTGCAGGAGCGCCACGACGCCTCGGTCGAGCGCGAGGGCGTGTTCGAGAAGGCCGTCGCCGCGATCAAGGCCGCCAAGGCCGCCGGCTTTCGCGTCACGACCAACACGACGTTCTTCACGCACGACTCGCCGAAGACCGTACGCGAGGTGCTCGACTTCCTCAACGACGACCTCGAAGTCGACGAGATGATGATCTCGCCCGCCTACGCCTACGAGAAAGCGCCCGACCAGGAGCACTTCCTCGGCGTCACCGAGACGCGCAAGCTGTTCAAGGAGGCGTTCGCCGATGGGCGCCGCAAGAAGTGGCGGCTGAACCACAGCCCGCTGTTCCTCGACTTCCTCGAGGGCAAGGCCGACTTCGACTGCACCGCGTGGGGCATCCCCAGCTACTCGCTGTTCGGCTGGCAGCGTCCGTGTTACCTGATGTCCGACGGCTACACCGAGACCTACAAAGAGCTGCTCGAGACGACCGACTGGAGCAAGTACGGTCGCGGCAAGGACCCGCGCTGCGAAAACTGCATGGCGCACTGTGGCTACGAGCCGACGGCGGTGCTGCAGACCACGCGCTCGCTACGCCAGTCGCTGCGCGCGTTCGCCGGTTAGCGGCCCGCTGGCTTGGCCATCGAGCCGCTAAACGCTATGCGTCCGCGACGATCTCGGGCTCCGCGTCGACGCCGCTGCGGCGG
Organism: uncultured Solirubrobacteraceae bacterium; assembly: GCA_963716535.1. Lineage (GTDB taxonomy): Bacteria > Actinomycetota > Thermoleophilia > Solirubrobacterales > Solirubrobacteraceae > Palsa-744. Next base: position 638,089 of record OY970317.1, read on the forward strand.
ATCTCGCGCCAGGACAGCCCTTCCTTGAGCAGCGCCGGCACGCCCAGCCCGATTGCGGTCACGACCTCGACGGCCTGCAGGATGATGCCGTAGGCGAGGCCCTGGCCGGCGCCGACGCCGTAGGCGGCGAGCACCACCAGGCACGCGGCCTGGAAGACGCCGACGTTCGACGGTGTGGGGGGCAGGATCGCGCTGAGGTTGATCGCGAGCAGGATCGCCGCGGCTGCCGCCACACCGGCCTGCGACTGGAGTCCCAGCGCGAGGATCACGATGTAGCACGACAGCCACTGCAGTGCCCACGCCAGCAGTTGGCTGACGATCGCGCTGACCCCGTAGCGCGGGCGCGCGAACACGACCAGCCCCTGGCGAGCGAGCGCGAGCAGGCGGGTGACCGTGTGCGCCGCCCGTGCGATTCGCGGCGAGCGCGAGCGGCGCCCGAGCGCCACCAGGCGCGGGCCGACGATGACCAGCACGGCGACCGCGAGCGGCACCGCCAGCGCGATCGCGATCGCCGTCAGGTGCCCGCTCGGGAGCGGCACGCTGGTAAACGTCACGGCTAGCAGGATCAGCAGCGCGAGCAGGTTGATCAGCGTCTGCGAGAACACCGTCCCCGCCACCACCGGCAGCAGCCGCGTGGTGCGGCCCTCGAGCCGGCGCGAGAGCACGAGCACGCGCGTCGGCTCGCCGATCCGCCCAGGCACCAGCGCCGAGGTCATGACGCCGACCATCAGCGCGCGCGCGACCGGACCCCACGGCATCGGCGTCTCGGGCAGCGCCGCGCGCAGCGTCTGGTGCCATGAGACCGAGCGCACGAGCATCGCCAGCGCCATCAGCACCAGCGCCAGCGCGATCCAGCCAGGCGAGGCCGTCACCAACGCGTGGCCGGCGCGCCGCAGTTCCAGGCGCGAGAGCGCGAAGGCGACCAGTGCGCCGAGCGCGAGCAGCGCGATCACGACGCCGACCCGTCTGAGCACGGGCCCGCGCGATCGGAGGCGAGCATTCTCCGGTGCACCCATCGCTCGGGGTCTATCAGGTCCTGCCGCTATGCTCCGCGCGCAGAGATGAGGCGTAGTCGAGTATCGCGGCCGCATCTCGACCGCCAAGAGCTGGCCGCGATCTTCGCCGGCGGCTGCATCGGTGCGCTCGCACGCGCCGCGCTCGCGCAGACGCTCACCAGTGGTCCCGATCAGTGGCCGTGGGCGACGTTCACGGTGAACATGCTGGGCGCGGCGCTGCTCGGCTATTTCGTCACACGCCTACAGGAGCGCCTGCCGCCGTCGCTCTACCAGCGCGCGTTGCTCGGCACGGGCATCTGCGGCGCGCTGACGACGTTCTCGACGATGATGGTCGAGCTGGCGAAGATGCTCGAAGGTGCGCACGTGGCGCTGGCCGTCGCCTACGCGCTCGCCAGCGTCGCCGGCGGCTTCGCGGCGATCTTCCTGTCCACCAAGCTCGTGCGCCGGGCAGGGCTCGCGCGATGAGCTTCCTCGCGCTGTGGCTGGCGGTCGCCGTGCTCGGCGGCCTCGGCGCGGTCGCGCGCTTCCTGCTCGATGCGCTCGTCTCTACGAACAGCGGCTCACGCTTCCCGCTCGGCACGCTGCTCGTCAACCTCTCGGGCACGCTCGTGCTCGGCGTGCTCGTCGGCGTTGCGCTCAGCGGCGACGCGTACCTGCTCGCCGGCACCGCCGTGATCGGCTCCTACACGACGTTCTCCACGTGGATGCTCGAGTCCCACCGTCTCGCGGAGGACGGCCGTCGCCGGCTGCTCGTGGCGAACGTCGCGCTGAGCCTCGTGGCCGGCGTCGGCGCCGCCTTGCTCGGTCGCCTGCTCGGGGGCGGGTGATGTTCCAGGACGCGCTGCGGCTGACCGCCTACCTCGGCGAGCGCGACCGTGTCGGTCGGCGGCTGCTCGCCGATGAGCTGCTCGACCTCTACGCCCGTCACAACCTCAGAACGAGCGTGCTGCTGCGCGGGATCGAAGGCTTCGGGATCAAGCACCGGCTGCGCACCGAGCGTCTGCTGACGCTCTCCGAAGACCTGCCGCTGGTTGCGATCGCGTTGGACACGCCGGCGCGCATCGAGGCCGCGCTCGCGGAGGTCCGCGCGATCAGCCGCCACGGCGCGATCACGCTCGAGCGCGCGCGGCTGGCCAGCGGCACGGATCTCGTGGGCGCGCTCGCCACCCAGGAGACGGGGCTCGACGCGTCCGGCCCAGGCGCGCCCGGCTCTGTAGGGCCAGATGCGGTGAAGCTCACCGTGTACGTCGGTCGCCAGCAGCGAGTCGGCGGGCGGGCGGCGTACGCGGCCGTCGTCGAGTGTCTGCACCGACACGGTGTCGCCGGTGCGAGCGTGCTTCTGGGCCTCGACGGCACCGTGTGCGGCGAGCGCCGGCGCGCGCGCTTCTTCGCGGGCAATGCGCGGGTGCCGCTGATGATCCAGAGCGTCGGCGAGCGCGCATGCATCGCCGCGGCGCTGGAGGAGATCGCGGGCATGCTCGAGCAGCCGACGCTGACGCTGGAGCGGGTACGCGTGTGCAAGCGCGATGGCGAGTCGTTGGCGGAGCCACTGCGCCCGCCGGTCGCCGACGGCGCGGGCCTCGCCTACTGGCAGAAGCTCGTCGTCTACACCAGCGAGCAGAGCCGCTTCGAGGGGCAGCCGCTGCACAGCGCGCTGATCCGCCGTCTGCGCCTGGAGGGCGCCGCGGGCGCGACCGCGCTGCGCGGGCAGTGGGGCTACCACGGCGCGCACCGCCCGCACGGCGAAGTCTTCTGGTCGCTGCGCCGCCACGTGCCGGTGCTGACGGTGCTGCTCGACACCCCCGAGAACATGGCGCGCTGGTATGAGATCGTCGATCAGATGACCGGCGAGACGGGGCTCGTCACCAGCGAGATCGTGCCTGCGCTGCGCGCCACCGGGCCGGGGATCGAGCACGGGGGCCTGACGCTCGCCGCGCGCCTCGGCGACGTGCTCGCCTGAGGAGCTGACTCGCCGCCGCCGAGCTTGGCGCCGCGGTCTACGCTCTAGGCGGGCCGCACCGAGCAGGTCGCGGCATGACCCCACGCAAAGGAGCATCGATGAGGGCGACTTGGAACGGCGCGACGCTGGCCGAGAGCGACGACACGCTGGTCGTCGAGAACAACCACTACTTCCCGGCGGACAGCATCAACGCGGAGTACTTTCGGGACAGCGACACGCACTCGATCTGCCCGTGGAAGGGCGAGGCCAGCTACAAGACGGTGATCGTCGACGGCCAGGAGAATCCGGACGCGGCGTGGTACTACCCGGAGCCGAAGGACGCCGACTACAGCGGCAGCACCGCGGCCGAGTTCAAGGATCGCTTCGCGTTCTGGAAGGGCGTGACGGTCGAGGCGTGAGCGTCGCGGCTGCGACTGCGGCTGGCCACGAGCGGTGAGCCGCTGCTGCGCCGCGCCGGGAAGCATTCACTGGCGCGGCAACGCCCCCGGATGCGCGTGTTCGTAGGCGATACGCCGCCGGATGACCTGCTCGAGCATGCCCACTGGTTCGCGGCTGTGCGGCGTTAGCCGAGACCGTCGTTCGAGCAGGTGGAGCAGTCGCGTAAATGAGGGCCGTGCCGGCCGGTCGCCGCCGCCGAGCACGCCGTTGTCGACCGGCTCGGTGAGCGTGCGCCCGTCGCGCAGACGGATCGTGGCGCTGCTCTGGCCCTGGTAGAAGGCGCCGTCGTAGACGGCGATCAGCAGGTGGCGCGGGCCGGACGGGCGCAGCGTGCGCACGTCGCTGGGCGTCGTCAGCGTGACCGAGGCCACGTCGGGCAGTGCGACGCCCGTGATGATCGTGCGCCCCGGCAGCGTGCGCCGCTCGATCTCCGGCGGCGTGAGCGCCGGTGCGCTCATGTCGAGGCCGCCTTCGACGCCGACGGTCTGCGCGTTGAACAGCACCTGCTGGCGTTCGCCGGGCGACTGGCGCACGCCGGAGCCGAACTCGACCGCCTGGCTGATGACCGTGCCACGCGCTTCTTCGATGTCGGCGAGGCGCCCGTCGACGATGCGCCCGAAAGCGTTGAAGCCGCTGGCGCGCACGAGGAACCCCCAGGGGGCGCCGCCGTCGGGGTCGGGAGCGCGCGCTTCGGGCGCGGTGCTCGGCGGCTTGGCGCTCGCTGCCGAGCCGCGCTTGGGCAGTCCGAAGATGTGCCCGTCGCGCGTGTAGGCGACGTGCAGCGGGGTCTTCCAGTAGCGGCCGGGCAGCACGATCAGGAACGCGAGGTTGGCGTCGGCCTGCAGCGGGCGCGGCGCGCCGGCGCCGAGCAGCAGTGGCCTGCTTGCCCCCGGCGGCAGTTGGCCGCTGACGATCGTGCGCAGCGGCTGCGGCGCGTAGGCGTAGGGGTCGGCGAGGTAGGTGACGGCGCTGAACAGCGGGCCTTTGCGGGCCAGGGTGCTGGCGCCGTTGCAGCGCTCTTCTTCGGAGCCCGCGGCGAGCGTGCCCGGCGAGGCCCACGGGATCGGCGTGCCGCCGGTGCGCGGCAGCACGAGCTTGCCGCCGTCGAGCACGCCGAACTCGAAGCAGTAGATGTGTGTATCGCCTTCGGCGCGCGCGCCGGGCGCCTTCGGGTTCGGTAGGCCCTGCCAGCTGCGCAGCACCCACTGTGGTCCGCCGGCGGGATCTTGGACGCGCACCGTTTCGCGCTGCGTGTCGACCAGCGGGATCTCGAACGGCGGGTAGCTCGGCAGGATCGAAGCACTCGGTTCGCGATAGGCGGGCACGGGCGCTTCGGCTTCCGGCTGGTTGGTGCGGTAGGAGAGCAGGTTGGCGGAGTGCCGATAGGTGAGCCCGCCGCCGTCGCGCAGATGCGCGCTGAGCGTCAGCGAGCGCGGGTCGACGTGGCCGTCGAGCACTGCGAGGAAGACGCCGCCGTGCGGGTCGATCGCCAGCGCCCGCGACGCGCCGGCGCCGCTGAGCGTGAGCGAGGCCACGCGCGGCGCGGCGATCCCGTAGACGAGCGTGCGCGGCGGGCTCTGGCCCCACGGGAAGCCGCCGCCCGCGCCCGTGCCCGGCACGAAGCGCCGCATCGAGACGATCACCTGGTTCGCTCCGAGCCGTCCGCAGACCACTGGCGTCAGCCCGCCGGCGAAGAAGTGAGGGTTCTGGCGGTCGTGCACGCGCGCGGCCTGCACGCAGTTCTCGTCGGGGTAGGCGCCCGGTTCGAGGTCCGCTTCGCCTTCGACTTGCCACGGCGCGCCGCCGTTCGGGTCGGCGACTTCAAACGCCTGCGACTGTGCGAACGCGATCGTGTGGCGAACGCCGTCGGCGTCGAGCACGACGATCCGCGGCTGCACTTCTTCGACGTAGCCGCGATACACGGTGATGAAGCTCCCGTCCGGTCCCAGCCGCAGCGGTCGCGCGCCTCCCGGGCCGTAGGCGGTCACCGCGCGCGCGCCGGTACCGGCGACGCCGTTGACGACGGTACGCGCCTGCATCGAGCCGGAACCGGAGAACACGCGCGCGCCCGCGAGCACCGGGTCGGCGGCGGACTGGAACCCGCACGCGTCGACGCCGCCGAGCGGCAGCACACGAAACACGCGGTCGAGGCCGACGATGCCGAACTGCCTGTTCAGCACCTGCCCGACCGCAGTGCACGTCTCGCCGGCGCTGGTGCGCGACAGGCGCACGTCCCACGGCGGCGCGTCCGCTTCCGGGTCGGGCGCGTCGAGGCCCGCTAGGTGCACGCTCGTGGGCAGCGGGATCCCGCCCGACTCCAGGTCCCGCGCGTGTGGCGCGGGCAGTGGCGAGCCGGACGTGATCAGCACGGCCGCTGCGGCGACGGCTGCGAGCACGAGCAACGCGATCAGCACCGCAAGCACGCTCAGCGGCTGCGACGTGCGTCGCAGCCGGCTCGAGCCAGCGGCGAGTGTCCGGTGCGCGGCGCGGTCCAGCTCCTCTCCCAGCGCGTCCAGAGCACGCGGCCGCTGGCTCACGAGGACACCTCCTGCGTCCGCTGGTAGGGCTCGAGCGCGTGCGCGAGGCTGCGCAGCCCGCGGGAGACGCGGGCGCGCGCCGTCTGCTCGGAGACACCAAGGCGCTCGGCGACCTCGCGGTAGGGGCGCTCTTCGACGACGCGCAGGCGCAGCGCCTCGCACTGGTCGGCGCTCAGACGCTCCAGCTCACGGCCGAGCGCCGCGCGCAGCTCGTCGAGCCCGGCTCGCTGCTCGATCAGCTGCAGGTCGTCGTGCTCGATCTGTGGCACCTGTACGCCGAGCCGCTGCACCAGCCGGCGCTCGACGCTCGCACGGCGCAGGTAGCGCGTGAAGCGCCGATACGCGACCGTGAACAGCCACGCCCGCTGCTGCTCGCGCACGAGCCCGCGCAGCGTGCCCCAGGAGCGCATCGCGATCGTGAATGTCTCGGCGGTCAGCTCCAGCGCAAGCTCGCCGTCGAGCGTGCGCCGCGTCAAGAACAGCAACACGGCTTCCCCCTCTGATTTATATAGCTGGGAGAACGCATCGGCATCGTCCATCGGACATAGAGTGCCGGGTGCGCTCGCGGACGTGACGGCTAACTCGACGCGCGGCGCAGCCGCCACAGCAGGTACAGCACGATCGCGACGTTGACGAGCACCGCGCCGACCTTCAACAGGGTGGCGCTCTTGGTCAGCTCCCAGATCTCCGGGATGAACAGCAGCGAGGTCGCGAGGACCGTCAGCCACTCGCCCCAGCGCCGGCGCTTGAACAGGCCGTAGGCCTCGGTGCCCTCGAGTGCTCCGTAAGCGATCGCGGCGGTCCCGAAGACGAGGTCCTGATGCGCGTGGAGCTTGCTGACGTCGTTGATCAGACGCTGGATCCAGTTGTCGTTGGGGTCGAGTCCCAGCCGCCGCGCGAGATGCGATACGTCGCTGGCCCAGTTGGCGTGCGGGTGTGTGACCAGCGCGATCCCTACGGCGAGCAGCACGAGCGTGCGGAACGCGCGCTCGCCAGCGATCCACGGCAGCAGCCGATCGTGGCGGTCGGATGTGGCGGCGGGTGGCGCCATCTGCGAAGCTTCGCGCTTCTAGCGGCGGGAGAGGCGGATGGGTGATCGCGGGGGCCAGGACGGCGGCGGCGCGGGGATGAGCGGCACGGCTCGCGCGTGGCTTGCCGCGGCCTTGCTGGTACTGGCGTCCGGGTGCACGTGCGCGACCGCGCAGGCGGCGTCGCAGCTACGCGTGGGCACGCAGATGCTGACGCAGTGCCAGAGCGCGCCGCTTGCGTACTGCGGCACGCTGGCGGTGCCGCTCGACTACGGCGCGCCGGCGAGCCCGCTGATCTCGATCGCGTATCGCTGGTACCCGGCGTCGGCGCCGCCGGGCGGGGAGGCGGCGGGCACGGTGGTGCCGGTGGAGGGTGGCCCCGGCTACCCGTCGATCGGCTCGGTCTCGTTCGAGTCGGCGGGCGCGCCGTCGGGCTACAGCATGATGTACGGCCCGCTGCTGAGGAGCTTCAACATGCTCGCGATCGACGACCGCGGCACCGGCGAATCGACGCCGCTGAAATGCCCGGCGCTGCAGAGCTTCACCGGCGAAAGCGGTGGCGAAGCGTTCCAGCAGACGGCGGCGACGTGCGCGGCGGCGCTGAACCATCGCTGGAAGTACGCGGGCGGAAGTTGGGTGCATGCCTCGGATCTGTTCACCTCGGCGCCGGCGGCAGAGGACATGGCGGCGGTGATCGATGCGTTGGGCGTCGGGCCGGTGGACCTGTACGGCGACTCCTATGGCTCGTTCTTCGCGCAGGTGTTCGCATCGCGCTTCCCGCAGCTGGTGCACAGCGTGGTGCTCGACTCGACGTATGAAACGGTTGGTCTGGACCCGTGGTATCGCAGCACGATCGAATCGATGCCGGCGGCGTTCGACGCCGCGTGCAGCCGCTCGCCGGCGTGCGCGAGCGCCGCGCCGGGGCCGTCGTGGTCGCGCATCGCAGCGCTCGCGAACAGCCTGCGCGAACACCCGATCGCGGGCACGGTCCCGGGGCCGAGCGGGGAATCGCAGAAGCTCAGCATGGGCGTCACGGGGCTCGTGAACCTCGTCAGCGACGCGGCCGAGGACACGAACATCTACCGCGAGCTGGACGCGGCGGCGCGGGCGCTGCTCGACGCGGCGGACCCGGCGCCGCTGCTGCGGCTGTACGCGCAGCGCCTGGCCGTCGACGAGGCGTACTTCGGCGAACCGGTGCGCGAATACTCGGTCGAGCTGTACCTGGCGACGTCGTGCCTGGACTACCCGCAGCTATTCGACATGAGCTCCAGCCCGGCGCTGCGCGCGCAGGAACTGGCGGCCGCGGAGGCGGCGCTGCCGGCGGCGACGTTCAGCCCGTTCAGCACGGTCGAGTGGCTGACCCAGGACGAGAACACGGAGGCGTACACGGCGTGCCTGGATTGGCCGAGCCCGACGATCGCCCAGCCGCCGACGACGGGCAGCCTGCCGCTTTTCCCGAGCGCGTTGCCGGTGCTCGTGCTCGGCGGCGAACTCGATACGTGGACGCCGGCGGCGGGCGTGCCGAGGGTGCTCGCGGAGATCGGTGGGCACGCGCGTTTCATCGACCTGGCGAACTCGACGCACGTGGTGGGGGAGGGGGACACGGTGTGCGGCGCGACGCTGGTGCAGGAGTTCGTGTCGGACCCGCAGGCGCTGGACTCGCTGAACGCCTCGTGCGCGCCGGCGGTCGCGCCGGTCCACACGGTCGGCGTGTACGCGGCGAGCCTGTCCGAAGAACCGCCGTTGACGGCTGCGCCTGGGAGCGGCGCGACGCGCGCGGAGCTGCAGTTGGCGGCCGCGGCTGTGAGCACCGCGGGCGACGCGATCGCCCGCTATCAGGCGACGGAAGCCAAGCACGACCGCGGCCTCGCCGGCGGCTCTGTGAGCGTTACAAAGGGCGGTTCGCTGTTGACGCTGCTGGGGGATCGGCTGGTGCCGGGGGTCGCGGTCAGCGGCACCGTCAAGCTCGCTCCCGCGCCAGACCCGGAAGACGGCGAGACGGTGCTCGCGATGCTGAGCGCGAAGGCGCAGGGCATGCGCAGAGCGTCGTTCACGGCGACGTGGACGACCTCCGGCGCCGGCGCCGAGGCGCAGCTCGTGGGCGCCGTCGGCAAGCAGGCGATCGCGGGCAACATGCCCGCGCCGTGAGTCAGGCGGGCGGGAAGCCCGGCGCCCACGGCTCGTCGGCGACGCGCAGGCCGTTGCACAGGTAGGCGATCACGTGGTACCAGCCGGCGGTGACGATCAGCTCGATGATCTGCGCGTGCTCGAAGCGCTCGGCGAGCGCTGCCCACAGCTCGTCGGAGATCGCACTGGTCCCGTGTAGCTCGTCGGCGAGACGGAAGACGCTTGCCTGCGCGGGCTCCCAGCAGGCGTCGCGATGGCTGCCGTGCACGGTCGCGTAGAGCTGCTCGTCGCTGAGCCCGAGCGGCTTGCCGAACGCGAGCGCGTGCACGCCCCACTCGTAGTGCGCTCCGGTGAGCGCGCAGGTGCGGTGGATCACGATCTCGCGCAGCGTTGGCGGAACGCTTGCGCGCGCGCCGAGAATGCCGGCGCCGAGCGGGCGCATGCGGCTCATCAGCTCACCGTTGACGGCGAGCGTGCGAAACAGCGCCAGCGGCTCGGCGTCGCTCGCCGGCGGCATCCACTTGGCCAACATCGCCTCGACCCCGTCGGGGTACGGCGCTTGCAGCGGTGCGATGCGGGATGTGTGCTCGGGCATCCTCTCTACACTCCTAAAGTCGTGCTTCTATTTTCACAGCGCTGAGCCGATGCTATCGCAGCTGCTTTGATTTTAGAAGCAGAGTTGGAGCGCGGTGAACGGAACAGGAGGTCTGCGGTGAGAGATTCGGCGGACGCGAGCACCGGGTCGCACGCGCGCGAGCGAGACGAGCGTGCGCCGATGGCGCCGAGCCCGCACCGGCCGGTGCGCGGCTCGGCCAGCGGGCGCCCGATCATGGCGCTGCTCGACCTGCTGGGTCGGCGCTGGGCGCTGCGCGTGATCTGGGAGTTGCGCGAGCAGCCGCTGGCGTTTCGGGCGCTGCAGGAGCGCTGCGCGGGGATGTCCTCGAGCGTGCTCAACCAGCGCCTGCGTGAGCTGCGCGAGGCGGACGTGATCGAGGCTGGCACGGACGGCTATCGCCTCACCTACGAGGGTCGGCGGCTACTGGATGCGTATGCGCCGCTCGAGGCGTGGGCGGAGCGCTGGGCCAAGCGCGTGCGCGCGCGCTGACGCACGTCGCGGGGCCGGCACCGAGTAGCACGCGGGCAGCGCGTGCTGGGTCTCGGCCAGTAGCAGCTGCGAACGGCGGCGAGCCGGCCGGCGCCTCAGGCTTCGAGCAGCAGCGTCACGGGGCCGTCGTTGACGAGCTCGACCTGCATGTGCGCGCCGAACACGCCGCGCTTGGCGCCGGCCAGCTCGCAGAAGCGCTCGTACAGCGGCTCGGCAAGCTCGCCAGGCGCGGCGGCGACGAAGCTCGGGCGGTTGCCGCGCCGCGCGTCGCCGTACAGCGTGAACTGGCTCACGCACAGGATCTCGCGCTCGCCCAACGGCTCGTTCATGTGACCGTCGGCGTCGGCGAACACGCGCAGCGCCCGCACCTTCGCGGCTAGGCGCTCGGCGGCGGCGACGTCATCGTTGCGGGCGACCCCCAGCAGCACCAAGAGGCCGGCTCCAATCGCTGCGATCAGCTCGTCGTCGACGTGTACGGACGCGCGGCCGACCCTCTGCACGAGCGCGCGCATCTAGCGAGAACAGGCGACAGCCGCGTTGGCCACGGCCGCGAGTATCGCAGCCGCAGAGCCGGCAAATGCCGCTTGTCGTCCAGGTTTCCAGATGGAAACTCTAGATTTCTCGAGGAGGCTTCGACACGGGAGGCATGCGAGCACTGCTCGACCGGGTCGGTCTCAGCGGGCGTCACGGTTTGACCCGGCAGGTGGCGCTGCTGAGCGTCGTGCCGATGTTCGTGCTCGGCTGCGTGCTGGCACGTGTGCTGCAGGCGCAGATCGTCTCGCGCACGCTCGCCGACGCGAGCGAGTCGGCGCGCATCATCGCGCACATCGGCATCGAGCCGCACCTGTCACCGCAGGACCTGCGCAGCGGGCTCTCGCCGACGGGCGTGCGCGCGCTCGACCAGCAGCTGAGCGCGCGCTCAGTCACGCAGGACCTCGCGCGGATCAAGATCTGGAACTCGAAGTACAAAGTCATCTACTCCGACGACCACGCGTTGATCGGGCGCACGCTGCCGCCGAGCGACGACCTGCGCGACGCGCTCGAGGACAAACCCGACGACGCCGACGTGGTCACGCCGCGCCTCGGCACCGAGACCGCCAGCGAGGTTGGGCTGGGACAGCTGGTGGAGGTGTACGTGCCGCTGCGCTTCGCAGCGTCGGGCCCGCCGGAAGGCGCGTTTGAGATCTACCTGAGCTACAAGCCGATCGCGGCGGCGATCGCGCACGACAAGCGCACGATCGCGCTGGTCGTGGCGGTTGGGCTGGCGCTGCTGTGGCTGATTCTCTATCGCATCGTCGCCCGCGCCTCGCGGACGCTGGGGCGTCAGTCGCGCGAGAACTATCGCCTGGCGCACTACGACCCGCTGACCGAACTGCCCAACCGCACGCTGTTCATCGAGACCGTCGCGCAGACGGTCGGCCGCGAGGGCACACGGCGGGACAGCGTGGCGGTGCTGCTGATCGACCTCGATCGCTTCACCGAGATCAACAACACGCTCGGGCCCGCGGGCGGCGACGGCGTGCTCACGGAGGTCGCGCGGCGCTTGAGCGAGACGTTCGCCGGCACCGCCGATCTCGCGCGTCTTGGCGCCGACGAGTTCGCGATCATGTGCCGCGACACGCACGGCGAGGACGGTGCGCGCGCCGCCGCCGCTGCCGTGCAGGCGTGCCTGGAGCCACCGATGGTGATCGACGGTGTCGCGCTGAACGTCGAGGCGAGCATCGGCATCGCCGTCATGGACGAGCAAGCCGACGGCGCGGACCTGCTGCTGCAACACGCAGACACGGCGCTCGCGCGTGCGCGCTCGCGCTCCAGCCGCGTACACGTTCACTCGCCCGCGTGCGACTACTTCGACGCCAACCGGCTGATCCTGCTCGGCCAGGTTCGCGGCGCGCTGGAGCGCAGCGAGTTCGTGCTCTACTACCAGCCCAAGGTCGACCTGCAGCGCAAACGCGTGACCGGCGTCGAGGCGCTCGTGCGCTGGGAGCACCCCGAGCGCGGCCTGCTCGGCCCGCACGAGTTCATCCCGCAGATCGAGCCGACCGCGCTCGTCGGGCCGTTCACCTTGCACGTGATCGAGCAGGCGCTCGCGCAGCTGGTGAGCTGGCGCCGGCGCGGCATCGACCTGGAGATGTCGGTGAACCTGTCCGCGCGCAACCTGTTGGATCCAGAGTTGCCCGCGCAGGTGATCGAGCTGCTGCGTCGCCACGAGCTGCCGCCGGAGCGCCTGACGGTCGAGGTGACCGAGAGCGCCGCACTGGTGGACCCCGAGCGGGCGGTCGCGGCGCTGCAGGCGCTGCGCGCCAGCGGCGTCGGCGTGTCGATCGACGACTTCGGCACCGGCAACGCCTCGATCGAGTACCTGGCGACACTGCCGGCGAGCGAGCTGAAGATCGACCGCTCGTTCATCACCGACATGCTCGAGGACGCGCGCGCAGAGGCGATCGTGCGCTCGACGATCGACCTCGCGCGCAACCTCGGCCTGACGGTCGTCGCCGAGGGCATCGAGACGGAGGCCGTGATGGAGCACCTGGCTGACCTCGGCGCGCAGACCGGACAGGGCTACGTGATCGCGCGGCCGCTGCCGGCCGCGGAGCTGACCGAGCAGCTGAGCGCGGCATTCGGCATCGCCGCCGGCCGCGAGCTCGTGGCGTAGAGCTGCGCGAGCGTCACCACGGGCGGTGGCGCGATGACCTCGTGCGAGCCGTCGTCGAAGACGATCACGCCGCCGTGCGCGAGCCATCCGCGTGCCGCGCGCGGTCCGCTCAGGAGCGCTGCCTTGGCGGCGGTCTCGGCGGCCAGCGCGCTTGGCGCGAGCGCGGTCACCTGCACGACGCCGGTGAAGGCGGGCTCGCCGCTGGAGGGATCGAGCAGGTGGTGCGCCGGGCGGCCGTCACGCGCGCGCCAGCTGCGCCGGCCGATGCCGCTGGTGGCGACGCCGGCGTGAGCGCGCTCGAACGTGTGCAGCGTGCTCCCGTCGAACGGGCTTTCGACGTTGATCGGGCGTGTGATCCGCGCCGCGCCGCCGATCAGCAGGTCGCCGGCGCAGTTGACCGCGAAGCCAGCGTGCGTCGCGAGCGTCGCGCCGAGCGCATCCGCGAACAGCCCCTTCGCGAGCCCGCCGCTGTCGAGTGCGAGGCCCGGCGGACGCGTGATCGTGCCGGCGTCGAGATCGACTTGCAGCTCGCGCCAGCGCTGCGACGCTGAGGCTGCGGCGGGCTTGCGCGGAGGGGCCTGCGCGAGCGCGGTCCGCAGGTCAAGCGGCGCGCGCAGGTCGCCTGCGTAGCCGGCGCGTTCGAGCTCGTGCACGAGCGTTCCGTCCACGAGCCCATCGCTGGTCGTGCCCGCATCGCGCACAGCCTGCGCGAGCCGCGCCAGCATGTGGCTGACCGGCACCGTCACGCGCGCGTCGCGGTTCAGGCGCGACAGCTCGCTGTGCGGCTCAAAGCGCGAGAAGCGCTCATGCCACGCGAGCAGCGTGCGCTTGACGAGCGCGGCAGCCTCGTGTGCGTTGCCGGCCTGGCCGGGGCCGATCACGAGCGCGGCGCAGCGCGAGCCAAAACAGTCGAACTCCTCGATCGCCTCGCGGGCTGCGCTCACGACTGCGATGTGGTGACCGCGGCGGCGCCCGCGCTCGTTTCCGTGGATTCGCTGGTCTGTGCTTTGGTCGATTCGCTGGCGTCTGATTCCGTCGAGGCAGTCTGCGTTTCAGCGGACTGGCTTTCGCTCGAGGATCCGCTGTCGGTGGATTGCGTCGATTCGCCGGCGCTCGACTGCGTCGACTCGTCGGTGCCCGAGGATTCACCGCTCTCCGAGTCCGTCGCCTGGCCGCCGCTCGATCCGGAGTCGGCGGCTTTCGCCGTGCCGCTCACCTCGGCGGCGCGCTTCCTCGCATTGGCCTGCAGCGCGGGGTCATGCCCGGAGGCAAGCTGCACGTAGATGACGAGGAACGCCATCAGGAACAGCGACACCGCGAGGCTGGCGACGGCACGGCGGATACGACGGGCACGCTGGCGCAGCGCCCTGCGCTTGGCCCTGGCGAGCGCGCGAGCCTCGAGCTGCGCGGCCGTGCGCGGGGATCGGGTCATCGCGCGACGCTCGCGCGTGCGACGGTGTCACCTGCGACGGTGCCACCCGCGTTGGGGCTGAGCAGGCGCATGAGCAGCAACAGGAGCGCGGGCACGGCGGCGACGGCGACCATCACGAGGAACCACGTCTGTCCGGCGTCGGTGCCCTCGCCGAGCGAGTGCGCGAGGCCGAGGATCCAGGCGAGCGCCGCGAGCCGGTGCAGCTTGCGCCAGCGCTGCACGCCGACGCGAGCGCGCGCGTAGTAGGAGAGGCCGAGCACGGCCAGCGCCCAGAACGCGACGATGCCCATGCTCGTCCACAACGTCTTGTAGCCGCTGAGCAGCGGGATCGCGACGTCGCCCAGGCTTGGGTGCAGGTAGCCGTCGCCGAGCAGCGTCAGGCCGTGAACGACGAGCGCGGCGAGCGCCGCGAGCGACAGCGTTTCGTGCGTGACCCGCAACTCTGGCCTGTGCGCGCTCAGCGTGCGTCCGCCGATCCGCCCGCGCCCGCTCACCAGTCCCCGTCCGCCGATCAGCACCCCGACGCACACCGACAGGCTCGACAGCAGCAGCGCGGCGATGCCCGCCGCGCGGCTCGTGATCCAGAACAGATGCGGACCGGCAGCGGTGGCGAGGACGGTGGCGAGGATGTTCGCGTGGGTTGCGTGCATAGGGTGCGGCCATACGTTGACCGGTGGCACTCAAGCGTCGCTAACCCCAGCGTAAGCGGGCCCTAAGAGGGGTCTGAGAGCCTGCTTAGACGTTGTTGGCCGCTGACCGTGGGCATTGCGCCGAGACACGGTGTCTAACCGCGACAAGCGTGTGGCGGTTGCTCTAGCATCGCGTGACGTGAGGCTGGGTGACAGGCAACTGCGCTGGGGGAGGGCACGCGTGGCGCTGATCGTGCCGGCGCTTGCTCTGTTGGCTGCCCTGACGCTGCTCGGCGGCACGGGCGCGGCCAGCGCGGCCGGCGGTTGGTGGACGCTGCCTGCGCATCCAAGCTGGTACTGGCAGCTGACCGGCACCGTCGACAACGACGAGCCGGTCGCCGTGTACGACATTGACGGCTTTGAAAACAGCGCCGCGGAGGTCGCGACGCTGCACGGCCAGGGCAAGCACGTGATCTGCTACATCGACGTCGGCACCGCCGAGAACTTCCGGCCCGACTACTCCGAGTTTCCGGCGTCGGTGCTTGGGCGCACCAACGGCTGGCCGGGTGAGCGCTGGCTCGACATCCGCCAGCTGAGCGTGCTCGAGCCGATCATGACCGCGCGTTTTCAGATGTGCAGGGAAAAGGGCTTTGACGCGGTCGAGCCGGACAACATGGAAGGCTATGCGAACAAGAGCGGCTTTCCGCTGACGGCCGCCGAGCAGCTGACCTACAACGAGTGGGTGGCGAACGAGGTGCACTCGCTGGGGATGGCGGTGCTGCAGAAGAACGACGCGGCGCAGACGCGCGAACTGCAGCCGTACTTCGACGGTGCGCTCAGCGAGCAGTGCAACCAGTTCAAGGAATGCGCTGACTTCCAGCCTTATCTGGCGGCGGGCGAGCCGGTGCTCAATGCCGAGTATCACCTCGGGAAGAAGCGCTTTTGCGCCGCCGACGAAGCGGCCGGGATCATGGGCGCGCGCTTCAACCTAGCGCTCGACGGCAAGCGCTACGAACCCTGCTTCTGAGGCGCTTGCGCGAACGTCAGACGCTGCGCCTGGAGCGGGCGCCGCGTGCCGATGACGCTGGCGTCAGATGGTTCGTCTCACGAAGGCGCCGCATGCTGATGATGCAGGCGCGGAATCCGTCCGGCGGTGCGCCGCGCACCGAATACGGCCATCGTCGGCTTGACGATCGGGCCGAGCGTCTCGAGCACCTTGCACGAGGCGAGCCGCGCTCCCGGTGAGGAGGCCTGCGGTGCGGTCAGGTAGAAGCTGGCCATGCCGGCGAGCACCAGCACGTGCTCGTGCGCGTTCGGCAGCGAGCGCACACTGCGCAGTGCATCGCGGGCGAGCAACTGCAGACGGATGGCCGCCTCCTGCGGTGTGCCGTAGTAGTCGAGCAGGCTGCGCTGTGCAGCCGCCGCGTCTTCGGGCTCGTCGATGAGGCTGTCCAGCAGCGAGTGCAGTGCGCCCACCGATGGCCAGTACGCGCGCTCGATCGCGAGCGCTTCGCAGGGCCTCAGCGCGGGCTGCGCGGCGGCCGCTATCAGCGCGAAGAGGCCAAGCGAAGAGCCCGCTGAGGCGGCCGTCTCCCACCATCTCAGCCCGCTCCCGAGCGGCGTCTCGCGCAGCGCCCACTGCTTGAGATGACGGTGCCCTCCCTGCGGCTCGGACAGGTTGAGGCTCTGATAGGCGACGATCCGCGTTGCTACCCGCCGCGCCGGGCCGATGATCGAGGCGCGCGAGGGCAGCGCGTTCAGCGCGCCGCGACAGGACTCGACGATCTCCTCGAGATAGCCAGCGTCCTCGCTGCGCGGGTGGTGCGCGTAGTAGTTGGGTTGCCGGCCGTCGTGATCGAGCGCCGCCAGCAGCGCCTGGTGCAGTTGGCGTCCGTTGGCCACGGGATCAGCGTGCGCCTGCTCGGCGAGCGTGTCGGCGAAGTCATACGCCGACTGGAATGCGACCTGCGCGCGCACCACGTCTTGGCGATGCTCGTTGGGTGCGAACGCGGCGAACGCCGCCGAACCCTCGATGTTGCCCCGCTTGACGCGCTGCGCCTCCAACGCCAGCCGGCGCAGCACTGGGTCGGGGATCGCTTCGGCGCGTCTGCGCCAGTAGCGGCTCTCGCGACGGATGGTGGGGAAGACGCTGAGCCAATAGCGTCGTGATGCCTTCATGAAGCAGGCTGCCAGCGCTTTGCGGCCGGGTGGGGATATTGCTGTTACGGCGACAGCCTCTGGTCAGCGTGCCGGTCGTTACTGGGTTTCCTGAAAGCTCGCGCCCGGTAGTACGCGTGCAGCACCGAGGCCGGGCAGCGCGATCACGAACAGTGCGACGCCGATGATGCTCGCGAGCGTCAGGAAGACGACGCCGATGCCGAGCGAGAACGGCGCCGGGAAGCCAACCGACACCTGCAGCCAGCGGCTCGCGAGCGCATGGCCGTAGACGCCGAGGATGGCTCCGTCCAGGCAGCCGACGCACACCAGGATCGCGCTTTCCAGCAGCAGTGAACGCCATAGCTGGCGGCTGTCGAAGCCGTGGGACTTCAGCGACGCGAGCCGCGCTCGGCGTTGCCAGATCGCGGCGCTCAGCGCTGAGGCGATCGCCAGCGCTGTGGCGACGAGCAGTAGCAGCGCGATCTGCGTCAGGCTCTTGATGCCTTGGCGCGCGCTTTCTTCGTAGCGCGACTCGCGTTCCCTCAGCGTTTGCACGAGCAGCCCGGAGTGTGTCCCGAGCGCTTGCTGCACGGCGCGCCTGCCGGCCTGCGGGGAGACGCCGGGCCTCAGGTTCACCTCCAGCGCCGTGGGCGCGGTGCTCTGCCAGTAACGCTGGTAGTCGGAGTCGTTGAGCGTGATCGCACCCGGAGGCCAGCCGACGTTGGTCGTGATCGCGGCTACGCGCAGCGAAGCGGGCCCGGAGGGCGTCGGCAGCGTGAAGCTCGTGCCGACCCGCAGGTGGCGTTCCTGGGCGAAGCCGTTGGAGACCGCTGCCCAGCCGCCGCCGCGGATGCGCTGGGTGGCTTGGGCGAGGTTGCCGCTCAGCAGTTGGCTCGCCTGCAGCAGCCTGGCATCGCCGGATGGCCGCGCGCGGATCCACAGGCGGCGCGTGCCGACATCGAGCAATCCGCCTTGGTACTCGCGTACCGAGGCAACCTCGGGACTGCGAGCGATCGCGGCCTGTGCACCCTGATCGTGGAAGCTGTCGATGGTCAGAAAGTTATTGTCCGTGGTGACCCAGACGTCAGCGGTGTCGAGGTACTGAATTAGTGCTGTATCCAGGCCTTTTATGAGGTCGTGGCGGGCTCCCTCGATCGCGATCATGCCGTAGACGGCGAGCGCCGCGACGCCGGCGAGCGCGACCGAGCGGGTGGCGGTGGCGTCCAATTCGACGACCGCGAGCGCGAGCATGCTGCCGCGGACGCGTTCGCTGAGCGGCTTGAGACATCGCAGCACGAGCAGGAAGATCGGGAGCACCAGGCAGAAGGCGGCGAGCGCCAGCACGACCCCGCCGACGACGCTGAGGCTCGGCACGAGCAGCACGACGACGCTGACCATCAGCACGAGCAGCGCTCCGGTGACGCCGGCGACCAGGATCGCGCGGCCGCCGATCGACTGGCCCGCTTCGCCGCTCTCGTGCAGCACGGCGTCGGCCGGTCGCCCGCGGCGCAGATCGAGCACCGGCAGCAGCGAGGCCATCAGCGTGGCGAGCACGCCGCAGGCGATCGCGAGCAGCACCGTGGCGATCGGGATCACCGGCTGAGTGCCGATCGGGAACGCAAGCGTGAGGTAGCTCGGCACATCGTCGAACAGCGAACGTGAGAGCACGTCGCCGAGGACGACGCCCACGAGCGACGCGATGACACCGAGCATCACTGCCTGCGAGACCAGCACGAGCAGCACCTGTCGCGGGCCGAAGCCCTGCTGGCGCAGCTCGGCGGTAAAGCGCCGCCGCTCGGGCACCGTCAGCAGCATCGCGTTGAGGGCGAGCAGGAACCCGATCATCGCGCTGATCGCGGCGAACAACCCCGTCGACTGGCTCGTCGGTCTGGCGGTGGCCTGCAGGATCGATACTTCCTTGTCCGCTGGCTCGACGTCCAGACGCCCGGCCGCGAGCTTGCCTAGCTCCCGTTCCACCAGCCGCTGCGCTCCGGGCTTGGGCTCGACGAGCACCTGTGTGACCCGCGCCTGCTTGGCGGTCAGACGTTGGGCGACCGGCAGCAGCGCGACCGCGATCGGGCTGTCGGCAACCGGGCCGACCGTCTGGCTGCCGAGGATCGCGCGCACCTGAACGGAGCTCGCGGCGCCGTCGGTGAGCAGCGTCACGTTCGCCCCCGGACGTGCGCCGGTTTGCGCCGCGACCTTCGAGGGAAGTCCAAGCCCGCCGGCGAGCAGCAGCGCGCCGGCGCCGAGATTGCGTGTCGCGGCGCCACGCAGTGAGACCTCGCTGGAGGTCAGGCCGACGAGCTGGATCGAGGCGCGCCCGTTGGGACCGACGATTGCGGCGTTCTCGCGCAGCAGCGGCGCTGCGATCTGCACGCCGGGTAGGGCGGCTACGCGCTTTGCCAGTCCTTCTTCAAAGCCTTCGGGGCTGCGCGCGGCAAGCTGCAGGGTGGCCGAGCCGGTGACCGCGCGCAGCAGTTCGCTGGTCGAGCTGATCAGGCTGATGTTGGCCACGAGCACGCCGAAGAACAGGGCCACACCGATCGCTATACCCGCTCCGGCGAGTAGCTCTTGGGCTCTGTGATTGCTCAGGCGCCAGCGGTATAGGTCCACCAGCGCCGACGGGCGCATGCCGATGATCGTCAGCCTCGGCGCGCGGCGGCGCTTCATGGCAGCGACGCGACAGCCAGCTCCGCATCCAGGCCTGCGTGCACGCGTCCGTCGCGGAGTGTGTACACGCTCGACGCGAACGCGCCGGCCTGAGGGTCGTGGGTTACAAGCATTGCGGGAATCTGTCGCTCGGCGCAGACCTCTCTGAGCAGCGCGAGGATCTCACGGCTGCGGCGCGAGTCGAGGTTGCCCGTCGGCTCGTCGCTCAGCAGCAGGCGCGGCTCGTTGACGAGCGCTCGCGCGATCGCGACGCGCTGGCGCTCGCCCATCGACAGCTGTGCGGCGGTGTGCTCGGCGCGTGCACCCAGGCCGACGCGTTCGAGCCACGGCATCGCTCGACGCCTGGCCTCGCGCAGGCTGTAACCGTCGGCGAGCAGCTTGATCGCCGCGTTCTCCAAAGCGGACGCTCCGGCGATCAGGTGAAAGGACTGGAACACCAGGCCGATGTCGTGCAGGCGGTAGGCGGCGCTGTCGCGCGCCGACAGCCGTGCGATGTCGCGCCCGTCGAACACGACGCTGCCGCGATCCGGAGCGAGCAGACCTGCGGCGAGCTGCAACAACGTGGTCTTGCCGGAGCCGCTGGGCCCGTACAGGGCCACGAGCTCGCCTGGTGCGATCAGCAGCGAGGCGCCGTCAACCGCGCGCACGGTGGCGCCGACGCTGCTGTAGTGCTTGACGACGTCGCGCAGGTGCAGCGCGCTCACGGCTGCGAGCGCTGCCTTGCGTGCGAGCGATCGGGAAATGGGACGAGCGTTCCGGGCTGGTCCATCGCCCGCAGCTTGCCGCCGTCGATCGAGAACATGCGCCGCGTCTTGCGGATCGGCGCGACGTCTTCGGAGGCGATCACGATCGCCATCTGCGAGTCGCGGCCAAGCGAGTGCAGCAGCTGATACAGCTCGGCGCCCTCGCGCGGCCGCAGGAGGCCCGCGGGCTCATCGACGAGCAGCACTCGCGGCTCGTGGACAAGGATCTGCGCGAGCGCCACGCGGATGCGCTCGCCGTGCGAGATCCTGCCGGCTTGCATCGAAGCGCAGCCTGCGATATCGACCCGCTCGAGCGCGCGCCACGCGGGCGCCCTCGCCTCGCGCAGGCTCAGGCCGTCGCTCAGCAGCGGCAGTGCGATGTGCTCGAGCACCGGTTTGTTGCGTTCCGGGCTCCAGTCGGTGCCGAGCAGGCCGATGCCGCCATGGCGCTGCAGCCGGGCTCGGCGATCCGGTGACATCCGCGTGATGTTCTCGCCGTCGAAGTAGACGGTGCCCTGGTCAGGGCACTCGCGGCCCGCCATCACCTGCATCAGCGTGCTCTTGCCCGAGCGTCGTATGCCCCAGACGCCGATCAGTTCACCGGCGTCTACCTCGAGCGAGACGTCGTTGAGAACGGTGGTCTCTCTACGCCCGTCCGGGTAGCTCTTGGAGACCTGCTCGAGCGTCAGCAAGCTCATTCGAGCGGCTTCTCGTCGGTTTCTGCCAGGAAGTCCTCGATCCACCTGCGTGAGGTCGCGATCCAGCGCATCTCCGCCTGCAGGCTCTCATCGGCCGCCATGCGCGCGAGGTTCATCGCCAGGCCCGTCCACGAGCCCATCGCGACCTCGGCTTCCTGGGTCTGGCGAAGCATCTGGAAGCACTCGAGTTCGTAGGCGTCGAGCGCGCTCAGCAGCTGCGGCGCGTCGCGGGCGCGCGAGAGCGCGATTCGCGCCTGCAGCTCCACGCGCATCGGTTCCTTGGAGACGGGGCTGCACATCCATTCCGATAGCGCAGCCTCGGCGCGATCGGTCGCGGCATAGACGCGCTGGCCGTGGCCATGGCCGCGTTCGGACGCCGTCTTCCATGCGGAGGAGACCAGTCCAGCCTCTTCGAGGCGGTTCAGAGCGCCATAGACGCTCTGACGGGTAACTCCCCATGCGGGCCCCAGGCGGCGCTCCACGAGCGTGGTGAGCATGTAGCCGTGCAGCGCCTGCTCCTGCTCGCCCAGCAGCAGCGCAAGCAGCACGCCTTGCAAAGGCGATCCGCTCAACTGCTCCTTGCCTGAGGTCCTGCCGGGCATCGCTGCTCACTTCGTTCGGTCAGATCTTGGTCAGCCGAACGATACGCGAAGACGCGGCTATCCGCGTGAACGATAGCGGGCGATTCGCGCGAGATGATTCGAGTGGGTAAAAGAGATAACTAAAGATTTTTCGTCTACCAATTGACAACCCGTCACGGATGACTATTCACGCACGCTGTCGGCCGACATCATCGTTGTCCATATGGCCAATCGCGCAAAGCACCACCCACGATCCTCGCCGGCCCGCAGCGCCGGATCACGACGAGTCTCACGCCTGGCGAAGAACGCCAGCGCTGTCTCTGCCGGCGTCGGCGCGGCGCTTGCGCCGCCAGTGCGCGAGGACCGCTCCGCGGACACGACGGATGCTGTCGCACGCGATCGGGCTCCCGAGCGGATGATGATCGAGCTCTCGCCGGCGCAGGTCGATCGCGTCGTGCGCGCGGCGGCGGACGGTGGCAGCATGTCGGTGCTGCTGTCAGGGCTCGAGCGCGTGCGCGGCACGCTCGCCGACGGGCCGGCGCAGTTGCAGGACCCACGGCTGTCGAGATCGCTGCTGTCCGGCCTGCTGCTCGTTGCCTCGCTTCCGGAAGACGGCAGTTACATGGGTAACGCACAGCTCGCGCGAACGCTCGGTATGAACGTCAGCACCGTCCACCGCTATCTGCAGACGCTGGTGGCGGTCGGCCTGGTCGAGCGCGACCCCAGCACGCGTCGCTACAGGCTGGTGCAATGACGGGGCCTGAGATGCACGTTGCCAGTGTCTCGTCGTATGCCCAGCCAGCGGACGCGGACATGTTCGCGGGCGGCGATCGCGGCGTGACGATCTCGCTGACGGGCTGGCAGGTCGCGCGCGTGCTGGAGGCGTCCGCGGCCACCGGGCTCGCCGCACTGCCTCAAGGGCTGAGCGAGTTCGGGAAGCTACAGAGCGCCGTGTTGCCGCTGCTGGACGACACCGCGTTCTCGCGCTCGACGCTGCGGGCGCTGCTTGTGCTGGGTGCGTTCCCAGCCGACGGCGAGGAGCGCGAGCTGACCGACGTGGCACGCGAACTCGAGCTGTCCCCAAGCACCACGCATCGCTACATCGGCACGTGGATGGCCGTGGGGCTGCTCGAACAGCACCCGCGCTCACGTCGCTACCGTCGCGCGGCCGTCCGCGCGGGAGCGGTGAGCGTATGAGCCCGGCGCGTAAGCCGCTCGGGCGCTCGTCGGGAAGCGTGAGTGGCTCGATGGACAGGCGACGGTATCCGTCGCGCGGGTCGGGGCAGGCAGGTTGCGCGGCGCGCGATATGTCGCACACGACGTATACGATATGTTGCAGACGATGCACTGCAAGCGATAGGCAGTAAGCAATGGACAGTGGACAGCATGGACCTAGACGTGCATGGCGTGCGATGTTCCCTTCGTGCCGCGGAACCTTGCGCCCGACCCCGCCCTCGCTGCCGTTCTGCGCCGCCTGCGCCTGGAGCGGGGCTCCACTCAGGAAGCACTCGCGTACCGTTCTGGGATCACGACCGGCTCACTTGCACGGATCGAGCTCGGGCAGGCGACTCCGACCTGGACGACGGTGCGGCAAATCGCCGAGGCACTGGAAGTAAGCCTGGTTGAGCTCGCGACCCAGGTCGAGGCCGCGTAGACAGCCCGTCGTGCCGCGGGGCACGAGCATGAAGCTAGATCAATCAATTCGCGTGTAGCGAACTCGTCGCTTCTCAAGCGTTGGTGCCGCGGGTCCGAAGAGATAGATGAGCGATGCGCATCGGTTCATCTCAGCTGCTCTGGCAGGCGCCAAGCTCGGCGCTCGCAAGTGACGGGCCGCCGTTGGCGGCGACCGGTCCTCCGTGGCTGCGCGCGCTCGCGCGAGGTGCGACCGTCGGGCGGCCGGCGGTCGCCTGGTCGCTCGCGCTGCTGTTCATGTTCAAGGGCCTGATCTGCCTCACCGCCGTCGCGTTTCCGCTCAGCGCCAGCGAGCCGACGCGGCTCGTGGGCGCCGCCGGGGCCGTCGGGCTGATCGCGGGCGTCTGCGTTTGGCTGTTCGCCGCTCAGATATCGCTGCTCGGCCTCGAGCTGCTCGCGGCGTGCGGGTCGCTGATGACCAGCCTCCTGATCGCCCACGCGAGCACTCGCGGCGGGATGATGCTTGCGGCTTTCGCGTACCCGTGGACAGCTATCTATGCGGCGCACTTCTTCCCCCGCCGCGCGGTCTACGCGCAGAGTCTCTTGATCTCGGTGGCCTTCGCGGTGGCGTTGCTGCTCAGCGGGCTCTCGCACGTGGCGATCTACTGGCTGGTGGTGACCGTCACGATCTGGTCGATCTGCATCCTGCTCGGAAATCTCAGCGAGGCCCTGCGCCGCGAGGTCGGTACCGACCACCTGACGGGGCTGCTCAACCGGAACGGCTTCCTCGCGGCGGCCATGCGTGAGCGCTCGCTCGCGAACCGCACCGGCGCGCCGCTGACGCTCGCGGTGATCGACCTCGATGACTTCAAGCAGGTGAATGACCGCGCCGGCCACGCCGCCGGCGACAAGCTGCTTGCGCGTCTTGGCCAGGAATGGCGCGAACGCACGCGGCCGAGCGACATCCTCGCGCGCCACGGCGGCGACGAGTTCGTGCTGCTGCTCCCCGGCACCGGGCAGAGCGGCGCGGAGGCGGCGCTCGAGCGTCTGTGCAGCGGCGAAGATCCGGTCGGCTGGTCGACCGGCGTCAGCGAATGGCTGCCGGGCGAGAGCCTTGAGGAGCCGCTCGCGCGGGCGGACAAGCAGTTGTACGAGGCCAAGCTCGGTCGCGGGCGCGGTCGCGACTCCGAGCGGGCAGAGGTCGCGCTCGGGCACTCGTAGGGCATCGCCGTCGTGGCCGGGGCTACGATGAAGCCGTGCGTCGAAGCCCGGGCCGAGCAAGCCGTCGAACTGCCTGTCAGGCGCGCCCCGCATGCTGATCGCCTTGGAGGGGGTCGACGGCTGCGGCAAGTCAACGCAGGTTCAGTTGCTGGTCGATCGTCTGACGGAGGAAGGCTTTGCGACCTACCACGCGTCCTTCCCTCGCTACGCAGACCCGGTTTTCGGCGACCTGATCAGGCGTTTCCTGAGCGGGGAGCTGGGTGAGGTCGACGCGGTGCACCCGCGACTGGTCGCCCTGCTGTTCGCCAGCGACCGCGCGGCGGCGGCACCGCGGCTGCGCGATGCGATCTGTGAAGAGCGCATCGTGGTGTGCGACCGCTACTTCTACTCGAATCTGGCCTATCAGGGGGCGAAGCTGAACGACCCGAGCGAAGTGGAGGCGTTCGCTCGGTGGCTGAGGAAGCTCGAGTTCGGACACTACGCCCTGCCGGTCCCGGCGTGCTCGATCTACCTGGACGTGCACGAGCGTGAGCGTGCCGAGCGCCTGCGCGCGCGCGCTCGAACCGGAGCTGACGGCGATGGGGCGGTTGCAAACGACATCCACGAGCGCGACGTCGACCTGCAGGCTCGCGTCGACAGCCTGTTTCGGAGCTATTCCGAGACGCGCGAGGATCTCGTCAGAGTGGACTGCCAGCAGTTTGGCGAGTTGCTGAGCCCCGCCGAGGTGCACGGCCTGATTTGGGACGTGCTCGGAGCACGGGGTCTGCTCGCGTCTGCAGCGGACCGCGCTTCGCTCGCGACGTGACGTGATCATCGCGATGCTGGGTCTCCCCGGGGCCGGCAAGAGCACGCTCGCGCGTGCCTTGGCCGAGTTGCTGGAGACGGACGCGCTGCTGGAGCCCGACGAGGCTGACTGGCCCGAGTTCGTCGTGCGTCCCCACGTCAACGGAGCATTCACGAGGCTGTCGTGGTTTCGCAGCCAGCGCGTGCCGCTCTACTATGCGGCCAGCGACCGGGTCGCGGCCGGGCACACGGCGATTCTCGACTCCTACTACGACAAGTGGTGCGTCGGTTGGCTCGGCAGTCCTGGGCTCGAGTGGCTGATCGACCCGGACGATCAGTACATGCCGGTCGCGATGCAGATGGCGTCGACCGATCACAAACAGCTCCCGGCTGCTGATGTCGTGATCGTGCTGGAGATCGACGAACAGCAGTGGTTGGAGCAGCTGGCCGCGCGCGGCCGCGTGATCGATCGGCACGATCGGTTCCTACGCAGTCACAGCAGCCAGGCCCGCCTCGTCGAGACCGCGCTCGAGTATGGCCCGCGCGAGGGCACGGTGGTGATCAGGCACACACGTACGCGGACGCCGCCGCACGAGGAGGCGGGTGTGCTGCTCGGGCGGTTGCGGCGACTGGGTCTCCTCGCGGAGGACTGAGACGAGATCCGGCGGCGGTCGTGCTCACCGCGTCGTGAGCGCTCGCAACAGCCTGACCAGTGGCGGGGGCGGGAGCGGCGTCCAGTCCGACTGCGTCGCGAACGGGGCCGCGTAGCTGGGCGCTCCCGCCTGCACGAGCAGGCTGAGCGCGGGCTGCTCCAGCTCCTTGGCCGACCAGTCGTAGAGGCTCTGCAGCCGAGGCAGGATGATGCCGTAGTCGAGCAGACGCCCGACGTTGTTCTCGGCGTTGACGTACGTGCGCACGGCGTCGGTCGTGGGGTAGCGCGCGGGAAGGATGTGAGACAGCGACAGGAACGCACCCGCCATGCCGAGGCGCGGGTCGCCGAGCGGTGGTCCGAGTGGCGCGAAGCGGCCCAGCGACAGGCGCGAAGCCGCCACCAGCGCGTGCGCGTAGAGCACTCTCATGAGCGCGACGTTCATGAAGAAGCGCTCCGCCGCGGTCTCCCGCTCGGCCAGCTCGACGTGCTCCAGATAGCCGGCGACGATGCTCGCGTTGTGCGCCCGGTACCAGCGGCTGGCAGTCGGTCGCGAGACGAAGTCGAGCCAGTATCCGATCGTGGGGGATGAGGGCGCTCCCGGCAGTCCGCGCCTGCTCGCGACGGCCTCGCAGCCGTCGCGCAGGAGGCGCTCGTTCACGGCGCGCCACCAGGCGCTGCCTGGGACCGGCGCGTCGAGCGGATCGAGCACGCCGCGGCCGACCTGCCAGCGCATGAACGACAGCGCGGCGCGATGGAAAGGGAGACGGCGTGTGGAGCCGGTCCCGGACGCGGCGTAGATGCCGAGGCACAGCTCCACACGGCGTCTCGGGTCGTCGCGCGCTCGCTCGACGAGCAGCTCCGCGGAGCGTCGGGCGCTGAGTGGCGGGGCCGAGCGCGTCACCTGGCTCCGGGCAGGCACATGATCGGGATCCCGACCTCGAGCTGTGAGCCGGCGCGCCGCAGGCGCTCGTCTGTGGTCACGCCGCCTGACGGGTTGAGGAGCACGCGCACAGTATTCCCGGCGGCTTGACCTGCCCGCGGCGGAGGACGGGCATCGCGGTGCGACACGCAACGTCAAGCCGCGAATACGTTCAAACGGACTCCGATGGCTGGGCTTCCACCGTTGGCTCCGGCGCGTGCGGCACCGTAGCCCGAGCGATCAGGCGCCGAGGCGGCGGCGAGCCTTTTGCAGCGACGGGGCCGCGGTCTTTGCCGCGGTGAGCACGCGGGCGCGCACGTCCACGCTGGCTTTCTTGGCGGCGATCGTGATCTCCTCGCCGGTCGCGGGGTTGCGGCCTTTGCGGGCTTTCTGCGCTGGCTTGACGCGCACGTTGAGCTGTACGAGACCGCCGATCTTGACTCGTTCCGCGTCGCCGATCTGCTCGAGCACGATCGCCTCGAGTGCCGCGAGCGCGTTCTTGGCGTCTGCTTTGCTCAGGTCTGCGCGCTCGGCGACGGCGGCAGCCAGTTGTGTCTGGGTCAGCATCATGCTCCTCAGTTGATTGCTTGATCGAAGGGGCACGAGTAAAGCCGACCGGGCGGACGCCATCATCGGCCTTTGGCTCCGGGGCCGTGACGCTGTCCAGCCGCGCTGCCTATCGTGCGAGCGAATCCAACAGGTCGAACATCGGCGGCTGTGGTTAGGGTGATGGCCAAGAGACTGGCATGGTTGGCCGGACGAACAGGATGCTTGGGTTTTTTAATGCGTGCTCGGGACGTTGAAGTGGGCGAGAGGGGAGGTAGGTGGCGACCGCTTTCGCGGAGTCGCTCGTCGTGGTTTTCGTTGCTGCCGCTAGGGCTCGGCGCGTGGGCTCCGATTGTTGCTGGAGTGCGATGCGGTACGCGCCGTTGGACCATGCTCGGCGTGTTGTGGTCGGTGCTTGCGGTCGGCGGGTGGGTGCTCGCCTCGATCGAACCGGCCACTGGCCACGAGGAAGTGCTGGCCGTTGTGCTGCTGTTCGTGGCGTGGATAGGAGGGGCTGTCACCTCGTTTGCGATCCGGCCGGCATATGAGCGATGCATGGCGGGGCGCCCGGCCGAGGAAGTGCCTGGCCGGCGCGCGCGTTGGCCCTGGCTGTCGTTGCTGCCGCTAGGGCTCGGCGCGTGGGCTCCAGTTGTTGGCGGTGCCCGTAGCGGGGTGCGTAGCTGGACGGTCCTCGGGCTGCTGTGGTCGGCGCTTGCGGTTGCCGGATGGGTTCTCACCCCCGCCGCTTCAGCGAAGCCTCACGGCGAAGGTGTTGGTACGGCGCTGATCATCGTGGCGTGGGTGGGCTCGGCGATCACATCGTTCGTCATCCGGCCCAGATACGAGCGCCGCGTTCGCGGACACGTGCGTGAAGGCGTTCCGTGGCCAAAGCCCACGGCCCAATCGCAGCAATGGTCTGCGCGCTATGCGCTGATCGCGTACGTGGTTACTTTCGTGGGAGCGAACGCGTTGGCCGCCGCGCTCTACTTCGGGGTGGGCGTGCAACTGCACGTTGGTGCCGGCGTGCTGTTCGTGGACGCCACGCTGCTGGCGGCGTTGGTACCACTGAGGCGCAGGCGCGGTCTCACAGGTCGGGATCTCGGTCTGCGTGCAACGCCCGCCGCGCGATCGATCGGGCTCGTGATCCTGGCGCTCGTCGCCTACGCGTTGATTGCCGGGTTGTGGGTTGCTGTGGTCCACCCTCGCGGAGGCGCGAACGCACTCGCCGGCGTTCGGCATCAGAGCGCCATCAACGTCGTGCTCGCGGTGTTCGCGCTTGCAGCCAGCGCTCCGATCGTCGAGGAGATCTTCTTTCGCGGACTTCTGTATCGGAGCCTGCGAAACAGGCTCGCGGTCCTGCCCGCGGCGCTCATCGCCGGGGCGATGTTCGGCTTCGTGCACATCACGAGCTATCCGCTGGACACGCTGCCGATCAAGGCGGCTTTCGGTGTGATTGCATGTCTTTTGTATGAGCGGACCGGCTCGCTGCTGCCAGGTATAGGTCTGCATTCGTTCGTCGACGCGAGCGCGACCGATGTGTCGCTTACGGGCAACGACACGATCGTGTTCGCTGGCTTTGTCTGCCTGGCGGTGGTGCTGCTCGTCCGAGGTGCGAGGCGGAGCGCAACGGTGATCGGCCGAACAGGTGGCGAGACGATCGGCGAAGCGGCGGGCTAGGAGACCTCGCCGAGCGGGGCGGGCGGGGAGATGGTCTGTACGCGCCCTGACGCGATGTCGTACACGACGGCTGAGGCAATCAGCGTGCGAGGGATGAGCGGGTTTGCGCGCAGCAGCTGCAGGTCGGTGCGAGCCGACTCAAAGGGGTCAGTGAGGTGCTTGGCCGCCACCTCGGCCTCGTCGATGCCAAAGAAATACGCCATCAGTCCCCGCTGCTCAGGTCCGTCGAGGCGTGCCAAGCCGCAGTCGGTGTGGTGCATGAGGATCAGCTCAAAGCCCGTCTCCAGCCCCTCGATCTGGGCAACCGTCGCCAGCACCGCCAACTCCGAGATGAACGCCGGTGTCACGCGGCCGCCTGGGTTGCGCAGCACGACAGCCTCGCCGAGCTGCAGACCGAGGACCTGTGCCGGGTCGACGCGGTGGTCGGCGCAGGTCAGGATCAGCGCACGCAGGTTCGGGGTCAGCGAGAAGGACTTTGCGCTGAGACCCTCGCTGAGCAAGGCGTTGCGCTCGAGCAGCGTGTCGGTTGCCGTGGGGGCTGTTGCTGGCATTGCTGTGACTCCTGTCTAGTGCTCGGTGGGTTCATGTCTGTCGAGTTCCGCTCTCCAGCCGGTGCGTGCGTGTTCGATGCCCGCGCGGTCGTCCAGTAGTTGTCGTTGCCAGTTGGCGGCCATTCCGAGCGCGTTCAGCCGGAACGCCATCGCGGCCGAGTCGACGTTCGCGGCGAGCTCGCCGGCTGCGATCGCGGCGTCGATGTTGAGGCTCAGGACCGTTAGCCATTCGCGCATCACGGCCGCCACCGCATCCCTTACGGGGCCAGGGCGACCGTCCATCTCGGTCGACGCCGCACACAAGAAGCAGCCTCCGGCGAAGGCATCGGAGAGGAAGTAGTCGCACCATGCCTCACCTAGGGCGCGCAGGCGCTGAAGGCCCTCTGGGGCGGTGAGGGTTGGCATGACCACGAGCCCGATGAGCATTTCGCGGGCGGCCGCGAGGGTCGCGAGCTGGAAGCTCCTCCTTGGATCCGAACAGCGCGAACACGTTGCTCTTGTGCACCCCTATGTCTGCGGCGAGCGCGCCGACGCTGAGACCTTCCATGCCCTCCCGTGAGGCAAGCTGTACCGAGCGTTCAAGGATCGCGTTGCGGCTGCGCATTCCTCTCGCGCGTCGCCCGTCCGACGGCTCAGCATCTGCAACGGGCTTGGCCAGTGGCTGCGACCGTCGCTTGGTCATCGCTGCAACGCCTGATCGCGATCGAGGGGGGTGGCAGATCGGCTCATGGAGTCTACTCTACAATATAACTGTGCGATCGGTTATGTTCTTTCTAGTGACCGCATCGGGCGGTTGCTGAGACGGAGCGGGGCCAACGCCCGTATCGAACGTGGGAGGAGCAGACAGATGAGCGCAGTCGCGTGTGAGCCGCGGATCGCATTGGTCGAGGAGCAGGATGCAGGGGTGCGCGAGCGGGCAGCCTTCGATGCCGCCCGGAAGCGATATGGCTGGCTTCCGAACACGGTTCGTGTGATGGTGCGCTCTGGAAGCGCCGCCGAGGTGTATCTCGCAGCTGGCAAGCTCAACGCCGGCACCAGCCTGACGAACGTGGAGCGAGAGGCCGTAGCGATCGCAACGGCCGCGCACAACCGGTGTGACTACTGCCTCCTCGCGCACAGCGCAGCACTCGCGGCAGCCGGTTCAACGCCAGCCGAGGTGCAGAGCATGCAGGATGGGACCTGCAGCGATCCGCGGGTCAGCGCGATCCTCGTGTTCGCGAGGGCGATCCTGGATCACCGCGGAGGCGTCGGCGATGCGGACCTCGACGCCGCGCACGCCGCGGGCCTTGATCACGGAACGCTGTTGGACATCGCCGCGGTCGTCGCCGAGAACACGCTCGGCAATTACGTGAACAACATCGCGAGGACACCGCTCGACCCTGTCCTGAGGCGCGCGGCAGCTAATCATCTGGAGCTTGTCGGCGTGGGGGTGTCCCGATGAGCTATGTCGGCACGTGGGAGTGGGCGCTCGAGACAGAAGGCAGCCTGCGCCGTCAGGATCGCCTCCGGCTCATCGGCCAGGGGATATCCGCGCGGCTTGAACGGATACCGAGTCAGTGGCGCAGCAAGATCTTTGGCGAGCACGCGTCGCTGCGGCTTCCCGACCCTCCAGACAGCGCGCTCGCCCGCGAGGCCGAGGAGCGTGTACGCGAGCTCTCAAGCCCAGCCCTCTACGGTCACTGCGCTCGCACGTGGGCCTTTGCGGAGCTGTTCTCGCAACGCGACCGCGTCAAGCACGATGCGGAGCTGCTCTACCTCGCCTGCATGCTGCACGATCTCGGCCTCACCGAGAAGCACTGCGGGCGCGACGCTCACGCAAAGTGCTTCGCGGTCGAGGGCGCCCGCGCGGCACACACGCTCGTGCAAGCCGGCGGTGCGAGTGAGGAGCGGGCCTGCAAGGTAGCCGAAGCGATCTCTCTGCACCTAAACGTGAACGTGCCGGCGCGCCTTGGCATCGAGGCACACCTTCTCAGCAAGGGCGTCTCGCTCGATGTCGTCGGCAGACGCTTGCATCAAATCGCTGCACCGGCCACGCAGGAAGTCAACAAGCGCTGGCCACGCGATGAGTTCGCCTCCGAACTCGCTGCGTCCACCACGGCGCAAGCCCGGATGCGTCCCGGGTCGCGCTCCGGGCTTCTACACAAGCTCGGCTTTGTCAAGCTCATAGAAGGGAATCCGTTTGAGCGCGATCCGGCGTGAGCAACGCTCGCCGGCGGCCTTCTTGATGCCGGGGGAGGGGCTGGAACCCCCGACACGCGGATCATGGCTTTGCTACTGAATACACCAGTGGTGACTATGCCTAGCCCCTCGGTGAGAGACACTTAACAGAACCTTGGGCCCGATTGTTGACCTGCTCCTGAACGATTGCTAGCGTCTGGCAGAGTAGTACTGGCAGTTGAAAGCATGATGTCGACGGAGGGAGAGACGATGCCTGTTCTCGTTAGCATGAGTATTCGGGGGGCTTGGGGTCGGCTCTCGTGTGGGCGGCGAGCGCTGGCAGTAGTCGGCCTCGCACTGTTGCTGTGTTGTCTCTCCCCTGGCATGGCCGTTGCGGCAGAAACACACTCATCGAGCATAGACGAACCAACCAGTGGCGATCAATGGAGCTTTTACGTAAACAGCAGCCACGAACTGGCCTACTGGAGCTACACCCCGGTCGGTGGATGGACCGACAACGTTTTGGGTGGGAGCGTGGAGTCCGGTACGAGCCCGTCGGCGTTCATGGGCAAAGGCGGTACGTACAAAGGTGATCTATTCGCATACTACGTCAACAAAAACAACGAACTGGCCTACTGGAGCTACACCCCGGGCGGTGGATGGACCGACAACGTTTTGGGTGGGAGCGTGGAGTCCGGTACGAGTCCGTCGGCGATTATGGGCACCGGCAGTAAATACGGCAATTATCTCTTCGCCTTTTACATCAATAAAAGCGACGAAATGGCGATTTGGTATTACAACGAAACCGCCTGGGTGAATACGACTTACGGTGGGAGTGTTGAGGCTGGTACGAGTCCGTCGGCGTTCATGGGTACCGGTAAATACGCGAATTACCTGTTTTCGTTTTACATCAATAAAAGCGACGAAATGGCGATTTGGTATTACAACGAAACCGCCTGGGTGAATACGACTTACGGTGGGAGTGTCGAGGCTGGTACGAGTCCGTCGGCGTTCATGGGCGCCGGTAAATACGCGAATTACCTGTTTTCGTTTTACATCAATAAAAGCGACGAAATGGCGATTTGGTATTACAACGAAACCGTCTGGGTGAATACGACTTACGGTGGGAGTGTCGAGGCTGGTACGAGTCCGTCGGCGTTCATGGGTACCGGCGCTACGTTTGGTGAAGACCTATTCTCGTACTACGTCAATAAAAGCGATGAAATAGAGACCTGGTACTACGACGGAAATGCGTGGTCCGACTATCTTTTGGGTGGGAGTGTGGAGGCCGACACGAGTCCGTCGGCGCTCATGGGTGGCGGCAGCGAAATGTTGGTTTTCTATTTCCACGCGACGACGTCCGCGCTGTGGTCATGGGCGTACACAGGTAGCTGGCATGAGGCGGAACTCTAATAGTCGGGAGGGGTCGGCGAGGGCGATCGCGACCGGATTCGCGCCGCCCAGATGGTGCAAGAGATCAGAAAGCCTGACGAAAGAGGGAAGGCGTCGCCGTTTGAGATGTCGGATCTGTGTGGCCGCCCTGCGCTGACCTAAACCCGGTGCGAGCATTAGTCGATATGACGATATGCCTACGCATCGGGGATTGCAGCTAGATGCGAAGCGCGGGAGCGGGTCGCCATCGGCAGTCGAGAGTGCCGGAGGAGGGACTCGAACCCCCGACACGCGGATTATGATTCCGCTGCTCTAACCAGCTGAGCTACTCCGGCCCGGATGACGCTGGAGTCTAGCCGCCGGGCGTGCGGCGTTCCGCGCCGCTAGCCTCGGGGACGCGATGACGCCGCCGACGCTATTTGCGGTTCCCAACGTCTCAGAGGGGCGCGACGAGCACACGATCGCGGCGATCGCAGCCGCGTTCGCGGGGGAGGGGGAGGATGGTGTGCGCCTGCTTGACGTGCACTCCGATGCCGATCATCACCGCTCGGTGTTCACGCTCGCTGGGCCTCCCGGCGCGCTCGTGGAGGCGCTCATGCGCGGCGCACGTGTCGCGGTCGAGCGGATCGACGTGCTCGACCGCACGCCCGCAGGAGCGAGCGAAGGAGGCGAGCAGGCCGGCCAGCACCCACACGTCGGCGCGCTCGACGTCGCGCCGCTCGTCTACCTCGACCAGCGCGATCGCGGCGATGCCTGTGCGCACGCGCTCGTGCTCGGCGAGCGCATCGGCGAGGAGCTTGGAGTGCCGGTGCTCACATACGGCGAGCTGTCCGGCGAGGAGCCACAGGCGCAGCGCACGCGGGCGCAGCTGCGCCGCGGCGGCGCTCGTGCGCTTGCAGCACGGATCGCCGCCCGTGAGCCCGGCATGACACCCGACTTCGGCCCCGCGCGCATACACCCAAGCGCCGGCGCCACGCTGCTCGCCGCGCGCCCGCCGCTCGTCGCGTTCAACCTGCAGCTGAGATCGCCCGCGAGCGTAAGCGAGGCACACGCCGTCGCCGGGCTGATCCGCGAGGGCGGCGCCCACGGGTTGCCAGGCGTTCGTGCCATCGGGGTCGAGCTGCGGGGCGGCACAGCGCAGGTATCCATGAACATCGAGCGCCCGTTCGAGCTGCCGCTCGCCGCCGTCCTTGATGCGGTCGCCGCCCACGCGCCCGTCGCCAGCGCCGAGCTCGTCGGGCTCGCGCCCGCCGCCGCGCTCGCCGGCTTCCCCGAAGACGTGCCGATCCTCGGCTTCGATCCGGCTCGCCAGCTGATCGAGAACGCACTACGCTGCTAGCTCATGGCTCAGACCAGACGTAAGCGCCAGACCAAGCACCGCGGCAACGCCGCCGGCGTGATCGAGTCGCGCGGACGCACCGGGCGCAAGCCGACCGCCGGCGAGAAGAGCGGCGATCGGGCGCTGCTCGCGCGCGAGAAGGAGCGCAAGCTCGACAAACGCGACCAGCCGCCCACATGGCGCGGAGCCTTCGTCAAGGCGATGCTCGCCGCCGTCGGGCTCGTGCTGATCGTCACCTTGCTGCTGCACCAATCGGCCAAGCACGCCTACCCGCTGTTCCCGATCGTGCTCGTCTTCTACACGCTCGTCAGCTACTACACCGACAAGTGGGTCTACGACCGTCGGCAGCGCAAAAAAGCCCAGCAGGGGGGCGCCTCGCGATGAGCGCCCTGGACGTGCGCGCGTTCACCGTCGGGCCCGTTCAGGAGAACAGCTACATCGTGCGCGCCGCCGACACCGGTGCCGGCGGTGAGGGCCCGACACCAGCCGTGATCGTTGACCCCGGCGATGAGCCGCAGCGGCTGCTGGACGCGATCGCAGCGTTGAACGTGCAGATCGAGGCGATCCTGCTCACCCACTGTCATTTCGATCACATCGGCGCCGTCGCGCCCGTCGCGCGCGCCACCGGCGCCCCCGTCTACTGCCCCGAGATCGAGCGGCCGCTGCTCACCGACATCATGCGTTTCGTGCCGCCCGGCTTCGGGCCGTTTGAAAGCTACGAGCCCGAGCACACCGTCAGCGGCGGCGAGCGCCTGCACCTTGCCGGCCTCGACTTCGACGTCATCTTCACGCCCGGGCACAGCCCCGGCCACGTCACCTACGCGGTCGGGTCGCCCGGTCACGCCGCGCTGCTCTCCGGCGACGTGCTCTTCCAGGGCTCCGTCGGGCGCGTCGACCTGCCTGGCGGGGACTGGCCGACGCTCGAGCGCTCGATCGGCAATCTGCTCGCCGCCTACCCGCCCGAGACCGTCGTCTACCCAGGGCACATGGGCATCACCACGCTCGGGCGCGAGCGCGACAGCAACCCCTTCCTCAGCGAGCTGCGCGAGCGCACCCCCAGCGCCAGCAACGCCGGCTCGCCGGCACCCTGACGTTGAGCGCCGCCAAGCTCAAAGCGCCGCGCGGCACCTTCGACGTGCTCGGGGAGGAAGCCTCGCGGCGCACCGCCCTGGAGGCGCGCGCCCGCGCGCTGCTCGAGGGCGCCGGCTACGAGCGCATCGAGACCCCTGTGTTCGAGGCCACCGAGCTGTTCGCCCGCGGCGTCGGCGAGTCCACCGACATCGTGCGCAAGGAGATGTTCACGCTCGAAGATCAAGCCGGGCGCTCGCTCACGCTGCGGCCCGAGGGCACCGCGCCCGTCTGCCGCGCCTACGTCGAGCACGGCATGCACAAGCGCCGCCAGCCCGTAAAGCTCTGGTACCTCTCCTGCTTCTTCCGCCACGAGCGCGCGCAGGCCGGGCGCTTCCGGCAGTTCTGGCAGGTCGGAGCCGAGGCGCTCGGCTCCGAGGACCCCGCCGTCGATGCCGAGGCGATCGCGCTGCTCGCCACGCTGCTCGCCGAGATGGGCGTGCTCGAGCTGCGGCTGCGCCTCTCGAGCCTCGGCAGCATCGACAGCCGCCGCGAGTACCGCGAACGGCTCCAGGAGTACCTGCGCGCCAATCAGGACCGCCTGTCCGAGGATGTCCGCGCGCGCATCGAGCTGAACCCGCTGCGCGCGTTCGACTCCGATCACCCCGGCACGCGCACCGTCATGCAAGGCGCGCCGCTGCTGCGCGAGCACCTCAGCGCCGAGGACGCCGAGCACTTCAACCAGGTGTGCGAGCTGCTCGACCTCGCCGGCGTCGCCTACGAGCTCGACCCCACGCTCGTGCGCGGCCTGGACTACTACACGCGCACCGTCTTCGAGTTCACCTCCGACGCGCTCGGCGCGCAAAGCGGCGTCGGCGGCGGCGGACGCTACGACGGCTTGGTCCAGCAGCTCGGCGGGCCGCCCACGCCCGGCATCGGCTGGGCCGCCGGGATCGAGCGCATCATGCTCGCCGGCGAAGGCAGTGGCGACGAGCGCGCCGTCGCGCACCATCCGGCGCCAGCGCCGCCCGAGCTGTTCATCGCCGTGGACGGCCCGCACGAACAGCTGCGCGCGGACGCCTTCGGCCTGCTCAGCGACGCCCGCTCCGCCGGTCTGTCCGCGCAAATGGACCTCGGCGGACGCTCGCTCAAGGGCCAGCTCAGCCACGCCGACGCGCTCGGCGCCCGCTACGTCGCGATCGTCGCTGAGGGCCACAGCACGCTCAAGGACATGCAGGCCGGCGCGCAGCAGACGCTTGCGACCAACACCGTCGTGCACGCCGTGCTGCGCGGCCATCACGCGCTGTAGCCGACGCCGCCACGCGCCCTAGCCGACGCCACCACGCGCTGCAGCGGACGCCAGCGCTCGCGCTCGAAGCGTCCAAGGCACATACCGCCGTTCAACTTCCGCGCCCGAGATGCCGAAACATGACCCGATGGCGCAGATCTCACGTCCATTCCAGATAGCGCTCGCGGTCGTCGTGCTGTTCGCCGGCGTCTGGCTGTTCGCTCTGCAAGGGCGGATCAACAGCACCAGCGACGGCGGCTCCTCGAGCTCCGCGCCCGCCTCCAGCGCCAGCTCCTCCAGCTCCGCGACCGCCAGCACCGGCAGCCCTACTGTCTCGGCTACCGCTCACGCCAAGGCCGGCGGGCGAGCCAAGGGCAGCGCTCACGGCAAGGCCGGCGGCTCGCACATCTACCACGGCTCCGCGCCCGGCCTCGAAGGCCTCACACGCGACGTCAGCCGCGCCCACGAAGCCGTCGCCAAGATCGGTGCCTCTCCGCAGGCATCCAGCACAAGCTCCGCACATCACAGCTCGAGCGGCGCCTCCGCCAGCGTGCACGCGTCGGGCGGCACGGCCGCAAAGCCTGCCGTCAAGACCGCCGCGAAGCCTGCCACCAGGACCTCGACCGTGCCCGCCAGCAGCGTTCACGGTCCCTCGACCACGAAACATGCCGCCAGCCGCGCCCTCGTGCTCACCGGCCAGCACACCGTCGAAGCGGAGCTGAAGCGCGGCGACGTCGTGCTGCTGCTGTTTTGGAACCCCAACGGCTCCGACGACGCAGCCGTGCACCGCGCGCTGCAGCAGGTGCGCGCGACCGCGCGCAACCCGCGCCAGCCGATCGCCGTGCAGGAAGCCAACGCCAGCCAGGTCGCCTCCTACGGCTCCGTGACCCGCGGTGTGCAGGTCAACGCGACCCCCACGCTGTTCGTCATCAACAAGAAGGGCCAGGCGCTCGTGCTCACGGGCGTGCAGGACGCCTTCTCGATCGAACAAGCGATCTCCGAAGCTCGTAGCTCCTAGCCTTACACTCGGTCGGTGCATACCGCCGCATCGTCTGCCGAGGGGGAGACGCTCGTCAACCACCTCGAACACCCGCTCGGACGCGGCCACACGCCGCCCGACGCGTTCACCGGCGCCGCCGGCGGGGCCGCCTGCGGCGATCTGATCCGCATCTCCCTCGAACTCGATGACGCGAGCGCCGACGGGCGCATTCGCGACGCCGGCTTCGACGCCAGTGGCTGCGGCGCCACGATCGCCGCCGGCAGCGCCGTCGTCAGCCTGCTGCGCGGTGCGCCGCTGCTGGCCGCCGCGCGCATCGGCGTGGGGGACATAGCAGCCGAGCTGGGCGGTCTCAGCCTGGCCAAGCGACACGCCGCGGAGCTGGCCGCCGATGCCCTGCACCGCGCGCTGGGCGGTGCCGCCCGCGCGCGTGCTGCGCTCAGCGCGTGCGCCGAGCGCACGCTCGTGGCGATGAGCGGCGGTGTCGACAGCGCCGTCGCCGCGTTGCTCGTCGGCGAGGCCGTCGGCGAGGCCGTCGGCGTCACGCTCGAGCTGTGGAGCGACCCGCACAACGACGGCGATCTGAGCTGCTGCTCTGCGCAGGCCGTGCGCGGCGCGCGCGAGCTGGCCCACCAGCTCGGCATGCCTCACCTCTCGATCGACCTGCGCGCTGAGTTTCGCGCCGGCGTCGTCGACGGCTGGCTGGCGGATCACGCCGCCGGCCTCACGCCCAACCCCTGCGTGCGCTGCAACGGCAACGTCCGGCTCGACGCGATGCTGCAGCTCGCCGACCGGCTCGGCTCGCGCACGCTCGCCACCGGCCACTACGCGCGCGTGCTCGCACCGTCGCCGGAGGGGGACGACCCGTCCTCGCCGCTGTTGCGCACCGCCAGCGATCTCGGCAAGGACCAGAGCTACGTGCTCGCCGCGCTCGCCCCCGACTCGCTCGCGCGCATGCGCTTCCCGCTCGGCGCTCTCAGCAAGCCCGAGGTCAGAGTGCTCGCCGAGCGCGCCGGGCTCGCGGTCGCACGCAAGCGCGACTCCCAGGACCTGTGCTTTCTTGCTGGCACCCGCCACGGCGAGTTCCTCGAGCGTCACGCCGGCCTCGGCACGCGGCCCGGGCCGATCCTCGACCGCGACGGCGCCGTGCTCGGCGAGCACGCCGGCGCACACCGTTACACCGTCGGCCAGCGCCACGGGCTCGGCCTCTCTGCGCCCGGGGTGCGTGGGCCTCTATATGTGCTCGCCACCGACGCGCGCGCCAACACCGTCACCGTCGGGCGGCGCGACGCGCTGCTCGCGCATGAGGTCAGCGTGACCGAGGCCACGCTGCACCGCGACGGCCGCTGCATCGACGGCGTGCGCGTGCGCGCTCACGGGCGACGCTTCGCCTGCCGCCTCGCCCACGAGCTTCCCGCCGGGCGCCACCAGCGTCTCGCGCTCGCGCTCGCCGAGCCCGCCGAGCGCACCGCGCCCGGTCAGATCGCCTGCATGTACTCCGGGGATTTGGTCGTCGGTTACGGCACCATCGCCTGATAGCCCCGTCAGATCCGCGCTCGCCGCCTAAGATCCGTCGCACGATGATCAGCACCGACGAGATCCGCGAGCGCTACCTGAGCTTCTTCGAGGAGCGCGGGCACCTGCGCATCCCCTCAGCCTCGCTCGTGCCCTCCGCGCACGACGCCTCCGCGCTGCTCACCGTCGCCGGCATGCACCCGCTCAAGCCCTACTTCCTCGGCCAGGAAAAGCCGCCCGCGTCGCGCCTGACCGACTGCCAGAAGGTGTTTCGCACGGTCGACATCGACAACGTCGGTAACACCGCCCGGCACCTCACCTTCTTTGAGATGCTCGGCAACTTCTCGTTCGGCGACTACTTCAAGCGCGAGGCGATCGCATTCGCCTGGGAGCTGTCGCGCGAGGTCTTCGGCTTCCGCGCCGAGGACATCTGGGTGACCGTGTTCGAAGGCGACGACGGCCTCGGGCTCGGCCCCGACGAGGAGGCGATCGGGTTCTGGAGGGAGCTTGGCGTCGCCGCTGAGCGGATCGTGCGCTGCCCGCGCTCGGAGAACTTCTGGCAGGCCGGTCCCACCGGCCCGTGCGGTCCGTGCTCGGAGCTGTACGTCGACCGCGGCGTCGAGCACGGCACGCCCGAGGACCTCCCGGGAGGCGAGAACGAGCGCTTCCTCGAGTACTGGAACCTGGTCTTCATGCAGTACGACCAGGAGCCGGCTCCCGATGAGCCCGGCTCGATCCTGAAGCCGCTGCCCGCCAACAACATCGACACCGGCCTCGGGCTAAACCGCATGGCCGCGATCCTCCAGGACAAGCAGTCCGTGTTCGAGACCGACCAGTTCCAGCCGCTGATCGCGCTCGGCGAGGAGCTATCCGGACGCCGCTACGGCGCCGACTTCGAGGGCGACCGCGCGCTGCGCATTCTCGCCGACCACGCCCGCGCGATGACCTTCCTGACCGCCGACGGTGTCGTGCCCTCCAACGAGGATCGTGGCTACGTACTGCGCCGCGTCATGCGCCGCGCGATCCAGCAGGGCCTCGCGCTCGAGCTCGCACCCGGCTTCCTCACGCGCTACTCGGCGCGTGTGCGCGAGACCATGGGCAACGTCTACCCCGAGCTGCGCGAGCACGCCGACGCCACCGACATGTGGCTGTCCGCCGAGGAGGACGGCTTCGGGCGCACGCTCGCGCAGGGCATGGAGCTCGCGCGCGAGATCATCGAAGCGGCGCGCTCCGAGGGCCGCACGACGGTCGCGGCGGAGGACGTATTCAAGCTGTACGACACCCACGGCTTCCCCTACGAGATGACCAGCGAGCTGCTCGCCGGCGAGGGGCTCGACATCGACGGCGACTTCGACGAGTTGATGGAGCGCCAGCGCGAGCGCGGCCGCAGCGGCGCCGGTTCCAGCGCCGCGGTCAAGCTGGGGACCGGGGGCGTGCTGGCCGCCGCGTTCGACGAGCCGCCCACCGAGTTCACCGGCTATGAGACCGAGGTGCAGCCCACGACCGTCGTCGCGCTGCGCCCGCTGCACGAGCCCGACGGCGCGGGCGAGGCCGGCGGAAACGGGGGTGGGGGCGGGCCCCTACGCCTGCTTGTGAAGCTCGCCGAGTCCCCGTTCTACGCCGCCGGTGGCGGGCAGGTCTCAGACGTCGGCACGATCGAGTGCGAGCACGGCGACTGCCTGGCAAGCGTGCAGGACGTGCTCCTGATCGGCGCCGACCGCGTGCCCGAGGTGCTCGTCGAGGCCGGCACGCTCGCGGTTGGCGAGCGCGTGCTGGCGCGCGTCGACCACCTTGCGCGCCACAAGACCGAGTGCAACCACACCGCCACGCACCTGCTGCAGGCCGCGCTGCGCGAGCGCGTCGGCAGCCACGTGCGCCAGGCCGGCTCATACGTCGGTCCCGACAAGCTCCGCTTCGACTTCAGCCACGGCCAGGCGCTCAGCGCCGAGGAGCTGCGCGACGTCGAGGATCGCGTCAACGCCTGGATCGCCCGCAACGACCCAGTGCGCGCGCTCACGACCACGCTCGACGAGGCCAAGCAGCTCGGCGCGATGGCGCTGTTCGGCGAGAAGTACGGCGACGTCGTGCGCATGGTCGAGGTCGGCGACGGCGACTATTCGCGCGAGCTCTGCGGCGGCACGCACGTCCGCAGCACCGCCGAGATCGGCGCGTTTCGCATCCTTCACGAGACCTCCAGCTCCGCCAACGTACGCCGCATCGAGGCCGTCACCGGGCCCGTCGCCGTCGAGCTGCTACGCGAGCACGACCGCCTGCTCAGAGACATCGCCGCACAACTGCGCGCGCGTCCCGAGGATGTCCCCGCCGCGGTGGACACGCTCGCCCAGGAGCGCAAGCGGCTGGAGAAGGCGCTCAAGCAGGGCGGCGGCAGCGCCGATGGCGCCGGCGGCGTCGACCTCGACGCGCTCGCCGCCGGTGTTCGCGCTGTCGACGGCGCCAGCGTGCTTGCCGCAGCCGTCGAAGTCGGCGACGCCAAGGCGCTGCTCGACCTGCTCGATCGGCTCAAGGGCCGCCTGCCCGACGCCGCGATTCTGCTTGGCACCGCAGCCGACGGGCGCGTGCACCTGCTTGCCAGCGTCGCGCCCGCGCTCGTGCAGCGCGGTGTCAAAGCCGGCGCGATCGTCAAGCGTGCCGCTGAGATCGTTGGCGGCGGCGGCGGCGGCCGCGACACGATCGCCCAAGCCGGCGGGCGCGACCCCGAGCGACTCGGCGAGGCGATCGACGCGGGGCGCGAGGCGATCGAGGCGGTGCTCGCCGGCTGACATGCGGGTGCTCGCGCTCGACTACGGCAGCGCTCGCTGCGGCTGTGCGCTCAGCGACCCCTCCGGCACGATCGTCACGCCCATCGACACAGTGCTGCGGCCCGCCACCAAGCGCGGCTTCGCGCGCCTGCGCGAGCTCGTGCGCGAGCGCGACGTCGAGCGCGTAGTCGTCGGGCTGCCGCTGTCGCTCGACGGCAGCGACACCGAGCAGACGCGCGAGACGCGCGCCTTCGCCGACGAGCTTTCGCTGCGGCTCGGCGAGGGCATCCCCGTCGAGATGCACGACGAGCGTTTCACCACGCGCCTCGCGCAGCGCAGCGACATTCCCGGCCGCGGCCACAGGTCCGGCGGCGCGTTCGCCACCAGCGAGGACTCACGCGCCGCCGCGCACCTGCTCGAGAGCTGGCTCGCAGCCCGATCGCGTTAGGGTTGAACGTCCTTGTCTCGCGGCGACCGATCACGACCACGGCGCGAACGCACCGCCGCCGACCGCGAGCGCGACCGTCTCGAGCGCGCCCGGCTGCGCGGGGAAGCGGAGCCGTCGCCGGGTATCGAGTCGCCGCCGACCGTCGAGCCGTCCCTGAGCGTCGAGCCGTCCCTGAGCGCCGAGCCGTCCGAGTCGCTGCCGCTCGTCGAACCGCCGGCCAACGTGCAGGCGCCTGCCCACGTGGGGCCGCCGACCCAGGTCGACCCGCTAGTCCAAGACGAGCTGCCGGCCTACGCCCAGCAGCCGGCCGAGGCTCCACCGCCCGTGCCGGTCGAGCCGGCGCCGGCGTACACGCCGGCGCCCGGACCGCTGGCGCCGCCGGCGCCGCGCCGCCGGCGTTCGCTGCTTGCGCGGCTGTCGGCGCTGATCGCGCTTGCGGCGGTGGTCGCCGCGGTGATCGTGCTGCTGCACGCACACGACAACAAGGCGCCCCCGCTGCCACCGCCGCCGAAGGTCGTCAAGGTCTTGATCCCGGAGGGCATGACCCGCGCGCAGATCGTGCAGATCGCCGCGGCCGACGGGCTGAAGGGCAGCTATGCCGCCGCCTCAGGGCGCTCACCGCTGCTCAACCCAACCGCTTACGGAGCCCCGCGCCGTACCCCGAACCTCGAAGGCTTCCTGTTCCCGGCGACCTACGACATGGACGTCGGGGCGCCGGCCGGCCGGCTCGTGGAAGAGCAGCTCGCCGCGTTCCAGGAAAACTTCGGTGCGGCGCAGGTTGCGCGCGCGAAAGCGCTACACGTAACTCCCTACCAGCTACTGATCGTGGCCTCGATGGTCGAGCGTGAGGCGCAGATTCCCGGCGACCGCCCGAAGATCGCGGCCGTCATCTACAACCGCTTGGCGCAGGGCATGCCGCTGGGGATCGACGCGAGCATCTACTACGCGGTCGAGCTCGCCAGCGGGATTCCCACCTACACGCACGAACTGACCGAAGCGCAACTGCACATCGACTCGCCGTACAACACCCGCACACACGTTGGCCTGCCGCCGACGCCGATCTCCAACCCGGGCGTGGCCTCGATCGAAGCGGCCGCGCACCCCGCGCACGTGTCCTACCTGTACTACGTCGCCGGCGCTGATGGCTGCGGCGAGCAGGTGTTCTCGAACACGCTTGCCCAGTTCGAAGTCGACGCCGCCGCCTACAAAACAGCCGTCGCGCGAGCCGGCGGGCACCCGCCGGTGTGCAAGCACAAGTGATGCCCAGGCTCGGCGTTCTCGGCTGGCCGATTGCGCACAGCCGCTCGCCGGCGATCCACAACGCCGCGCTCGCCGCACTCGGGATGGACGATTGGCACTATCAGCGTCTACCGGTGCCGCCTCGGCTGTTCGCCGAGACCACACGCGCGCTCGGCTCGGCCGGCTTCCTCGGTGCCAACGTGACGATCCCGCACAAGCAGGAAGCACTCGTGCTGGCCACCGAGTACACGCCGGCGGCGCGTGAGATCGGCGCTGCCAACACGCTCACGTTCGCCGCCGACGGCACGATCGCAGCCGCCAACACCGACGCCCCCGGGCTGATTGCCGCGCTTGCTTGTCTGGACGGCCTGCCCGCGCATCCCCGCGCGCTGGTGCTCGGCGCGGGCGGCAGCGCGCGCGCGGCGGCATG
Organism: uncultured Solirubrobacteraceae bacterium; assembly: GCA_963716535.1. Lineage (GTDB taxonomy): Bacteria > Actinomycetota > Thermoleophilia > Solirubrobacterales > Solirubrobacteraceae > Palsa-744. Next base: position 682,482 of record OY970317.1, read on the forward strand.
GGCGCTGCGCGACGCTGGGGCCAGCGAGGTGTGCGTGTGGAACCGCACCAAAGCGCGCGCCGAGGCGCTCGCACGCGCGCTTGGCGTACGGGCTGTCAGCAGCGCCGAGCCGGCCGATCTGCTGGTCAACTGCACCGCGGTCGGGCTGCAGGGGGGGGCGGGCGTAGAACGCTCGGCTACTGAGGCTGATGCGCTCAACCAACTAGGAATGACGTTCGATCAAGTCGGTGAGTACTCGTATGTCGTCGATCTGGTCTACAGCTCTGAAACCACGCCGCTGCTCGCGGCCGCCAAAGCGCATGGCGCGGGCACCGTCGACGGGCTCGAAGTGCTGGTCGCGCAGGGGGCGCTCAGCTTCGAGCTGTGGACCGGCCGGCGGGCGCCGCTGGAGGTCATGGGCCGCGCTGCGCGCGCGGACGCATAGGTACGACCGGCCCGGGCTCGACACGCGCGGAGGCGCGCGATGAGCGAGTTTCCGCAACAGGCCGACCCCGACCTGCACGCGATCTTCGGGATCGACCCGCCGCCGGTGGACGCCGGCGAGCGCGTGATCGCGGTCGAGCGCGCGGGCAGGGGCGACCTCGACGCGCTCGACGGTCCGGGCGTAGACGTCGAGCTGGACGCCGACCCGTTTGCCGCGGGCGCCGATCCCTTCGCTGCGGACACGGACACGAGTGACGCGGGCATCGAGGCCGGGCCGCCGACGGCGGCCGAGGGCTACACCGGCATCACCAAGCCCTCGCGCCGGGGCTCCTCCCAGCGTTTCCTCACCGACGTGATCGTCGACATGGGCCTGGCCACGCGCCGGCAGGTCGACGATGCGCTGGAGAGCTCGCGCGTGACCGGCACGACACCCGAGCGCGTGCTGCTTGAGAACGGCTCGATTACAGCGGACGCGCTCGCGCGCGCGCTTGCCGAGCGCTACGGGCTCGACCACCTCGACCTCGGTGTGTTCGCCGTCGACATGTCCGCCGCCAACCTCGTCAGCACGACCGTCGCCAAGCGCTACCAGACGGTCCCTGTCGCGTTCGCCGACAAGCGCACGCTGCTGGTCGCGATGGCTGACCCCTCGAACGTGCTCGCGGTAGACGACATCGCGATCATGACCGGCTATGAGATTCGCGTCGCGGTCGCGCCGCCGGACGACATCGCGAACCTGATCTCGCGCCTGGATCGGCTCGAAGACGTCGTCGGCGAGTCCGCCGAGGTCAGCGAAGAGAGCGAGGACGGGGGCGAGGTCGTCGCGCTGCACGAGACCTCCGAAGACGCGCCCGTCATCAAGCTCGTCAACCAGATCGTCGGCCAGGCCGTCGAGCGCGGCGCCTCCGACATCCACCTCGCCCCCGAGGGCCGCGAGCTGCGCGTGCGCTTCAGGGTCGACGGCGTGCTGCAGGACATCACGACCGTGCAGCGGCGGATGGCTGCGGGCGTGATCTCGCGCATCAAGATCATGGCCGAGCTGAACATTGCCGAGAAGCGCCTGCCCCAGGACGGGCGCGTCGGGCTGGTCGTCGACGGCCGCCACATCGACCTGCGCGTCGTGACGCTGCCGAGCGTCCACGGTGAGGGCGCCGTGATGCGCGTGCTCGACAAGGAGTCCGTCGTGGTCGAGCTCGACAAGCTCGGCATGGCCGACCCCGAGCGCGAGCGCTTCGAAAAGGCCTGCCGCGAGACGCACGGCGCGGTGCTCGTCACCGGCCCGACCGGCTCCGGCAAGTCGACCACGCTGTACGCGGCGCTGCAGTTGCTGAACACGCCCGAGAAGAACATCATCACGGTTGAGGACCCCGTCGAGTACGAAATGGCCGGGCTCACGCAGGTCCAGGTGTCCTCGAAGGTGGGCCTGAGCTTTGCCGCGGGCTTGCGCGCGATGGTGCGCGCCGACCCCGACATCATCATGGTCGGCGAGATCCGCGACCGTGAGACCGCGCAGATCGCCGTCGAGTCCGCGCTCACCGGGCACCTGGTGCTCTCGACGCTGCACACCAACGATGCGCCCTCGGCAATCACGAGGCTGATCGAGATGGGGATTGAGCCATTCCTCGTCGCCTCGGCACTCGACTGCGTCGTCGCTCAGCGTCTCGCGCGGATGCTGTGCCCGAGCTGCAAGCGGCGCACGATCATCTCCGCGAAGGTGCTGCGCGAGAACGGCTACCGCGCGCGCATGGAGCTCGAGGCATACGAGCCCGTCGGCTGCCGGCGCTGCGGCGGGAGCGGCTATCGCGGACGCGTCGGCCTGTATGAGGTAATGAAGATCACCCCCGAGATCCAGACGCTGGCGCTCGAGCGCGGGGCCGCCGAGGCGCTGCGCGACGTCGCCGTCGCTCAGGGCATGACGCGCCTGCGCGACGACGGGCTGCTGAAGGTCCGCCAGGGCCGCACCTCGATGGCCGAGATCGCCCGCGTGATCGGTACCAACTGAGCGCTCGTCCGGCGTTCGTATCTTCGTCCAGCACGATCGCGCTCACACCACGCCTCCTAATGATCGGCGGCGAATCTGTCGATGCACGGACCCATGGACATCGATTTCGCAGACCTCCTGATGGAGGTCGTACACCGCAAGGCATCCGATCTGCACCTCGGCTCGGGCGCGCACCCGACTGTGCGTGTGCGCGGGAAACTCACGCCGCTCGAGGACTATCCGAAGCTCTCGGCGACCGACACACGCGAGATCGTCTACTCGATCCTGACCGGCGACCAGCGCCAGCGCCTGGAGACCGACTGGCAGCTCGACTTCGCCTACTCGATCCCCGGCCACGCGCGCTTTCGTGTCAACGCCTACTACCAGCGCGGTGCGATCGGCGCCGCCTTCCGCCTGATCCCCTTCAACCTGACCTCGATCGACGAGCTCGGTCTGCCTGCCGCCGTGCACGAGTTTACGCGCAAGCCGCGTGGGTTCGTGCTTGTCACCGGCCCGACGGGCTCGGGCAAGTCGACCTCGCTGGCGGCGATGATCGACGAGATCAACTCCTCGCGCGAGGAGCACATCATGACGATCGAGGACCCGATCGAGTTCTTGCACGGCCACAAGAAGTGCATCGTCAACCAGCGTGAGCTGGGCTCGGACGCAAAGAGCTTCTCGATGGCGCTGACCGCCGCACTGCGCCAGGACCCCGACGTGATCCTCGTCGGCGAGATGCGCGACCTGGAGACGATCTCCACGGCGCTGACCGCTGCAGAGACCGGGCACCTCGTGTTCGCGACGCTGCACACGCAGGACGCCGCGCAGACGATCGACCGCGTGATCGACGTGTTCCCCTCACACCAGCAGGGGCAGGTGCGCGTGCAGCTGTCGGTCGCGCTGCAGGGCATCATGACCCAGCAGCTGCTGCCAAACGCGGATGGCTCCGGGCGCGTGGTCGCATGCGAGGTGCTGGTGCCCAACCCGGCGATCCGCAACCTCATCCGCGAGGGCAAGACCCACCAGATCTACTCGGTGCTGCAGACCGGCTCGGCGCAGGGCATGCAGACGATGGACACCGCGCTCGCCTCGCTTGTGCGCCAGGGCAAGATCTCTCAGAAGCTCGCCGAATCGCGCTCCTCGACCCCAGATGAGCTCAGGCGCCTGATGGGCGCTCCGTCGCTGGCGGCCGCCTGAGCAACCCGGCATGAGCACCTACGTTTTCAAGGCGATCGACCTGGCCGGCGGCAAAGCCCGCGGTGAGGTCGAGGCTGACTCCAAGCAGGCCGTCTCAGACCAGCTCAAGCAGCGCGGCCTGATCGTCCTCGACATCGCCGACAAGCACTCTTCGAAGAACATCGAGATCTCGTTCATGAAGAGCGTCAAGCCGACCGAGCTTGCGATCTTCGCGCGTCAGCTCTCGACGATGATCTCCTCGGGCATGAGCATCCTGCGCGCGATGTACGTGCTGGAGGAGCAGACCGAGAGCAAGTACCTGAAAGAAACGATCGTCGCGGTGCGCAAGGACGTCGAGGCGGGCCTGTCGCTGAGCGACTCGATGGCGCGCCATCCGAAGGTGTTCAGCCCGTTGTTCATCGCGATGACACAGGCCGGGGAGACGGGCGGTGTGCTCGAGGACTCGCTCGTGCGCGTCGCCGATCAGCTGCAGAAAGACGCCGCCCTTCGTCGCCAGGTCAAATCCGCGATGATCTACCCCGCGCTCGTCGGGACGTTCGCGATCGGCGTGATGATGGCACTGTGCGCGTTTCTCGTGCCTGTGTTCGAGGGTGTGTTCAAGGAATTCGGTGGTGAATTGCCGAAGTTGACACAGGTCTCGGTCTTGATGTCAAAGATCGTCACCGGCTACTGGTGGGCGCTGTTCGGCGGCACCGCGATCGTCATCGTCACCTTTGTCAAGTGGAAGAAGACCGAGTGGGGGCGGCGCCAGTGGGATCACTTCCGCCTGCGCGTGCCGATGAAGATCGGCACGATCGTCCAAGAGGTCGCCGTCGCGCGCTGGTCGCGCACGCTGGCCTCGCTCACCCATGCCGGTGTGCCGCTGCTGCAGGCGCTTGAGATCACCGGGCGCACCGGCGGCAACATCGCCGTGCACGAAGCGATGGACGGCGTGATCGCCTCCGTCAAGCGCGGCGGCACGATCGCCGCGCCGCTCGCGCAGGCGCCGATCTTCCCTTCGATGGTCACGCACATGGTCGGCGTCGGCGAGGAAACCGGCGCGCTCGACGAGATGCTCGACCGGATCGCCGAATTCTATGAGGAACAGGTCGAAGCGGCGGTCAAGTCGCTGATGTCGATCCTCGAGCCGATCCTGATCATCGTGATCGGGGCGATGGTCGGTTTCATCGTCATCTCGATGTACCTACCATTGTTCGAAGTCTACAACCGTATTGAATAACAGAATCAGCGCGTATCGCTGATGTGCACGCGCCGGCCGCTGTCGGTGTCGTGCACCGACAGCGAGATGCGTCCTTCGAGCAGCTGCAGCAGCTCGGCTCCGACCAGCTCGCGCCGCCAGCCACGCAGCGTACGCACGTCGGCCTCGCTCTCGCCAATGCGGGCGCAGGCGACGATCGCCTGCAGGTCGGCGCGTGCCGCCAGCAGCTCGTAGGCGAGGCCCGCTTCTCGCGCACGCGCGCGCAGCAGCGCCTCGGCGAGCGCCACGAGCGGCGCGTCGTCGGGCTTGGAGGCCGGCGCGCGCTCCAGCTGCGGCGGCGGATCGGGGGGCTGTGCGCGTCCTCGCTCGACCGCCTCGAGCAGGTCCTCGGCGCGGCGGCCGGAGGCGCTTGCGCCGACGCCGCGGATCTTCTCCAGGTCCGTACGCGACCTCGGACGACGCTTGGCGATCTCCATCAACGTCGCGTCGCCGAGCACGCTTTGCACGGGGCGGTCGTGACGTGCGGCGGTGCGCTCACGCCAGTGCACCAGCTCGCGCGCGACCGGGCGCGCGTTCGCGTTCAGCGTGCCGACCCGCGGCAGCCGCGCGAAGATCGTCTCGGGGTCTCGCTCGTCGCTCGAAAGCGCCAGCGGCTGGCACTCCTCGCGCGCCCACTGCAGGCGCCCGAGCTGCGACAGTCGCCGCTGCAGCTCGGTGGCCAGCTCGAGCAGGTGGACCACGTCCTCGCGCGCGTAGGCCAGCTGCTCCGGTGACAGCGGGCGCGCGTCCCAGCGCGTGAAGCTCGCGGTCTTGGCCACACGCAGGCCGAGCACCTCCGAGAGCAGCGTGTCATAGGAAGACTGCGCGCCCAGTCCGGCGAAGCCGGCGGCGACCTGCGTGTCGAACACGTTGCGAACCTCCGTCTGCAGGACGCGTCGCGCGAGCGCCACGTCCTGACGCCCCGCGTGCACGACGATCTCGATCGCGGGGTCCGCGAGTACCGCGGCCAGCGCCGACCCGTCGAAGCCCTCGACCAGCGGGTCGAGCACCATGATGTGCTCGCCAGCGCCGTCACCCTCCAGCTCCGGTGAGGATGCCGGGATCGCGAGCTGGATCAGGCACAGCAGCGTGCGATAGCGGCCCTCGCCCATGAACTCCGTGTCGAGCGCGAGGCGTCCTGAAGCGCGCGCGCCGTCGACCAGAGCGCCAAGCCGCTCGCGTTCGCCGGCCGCGCTCACGGTTTCGCGCCCGGCAGTAGGTACAGCAGGCCGCCCTGCGGCAGGCCCGCCCTGATCGAGACGTCGGTCCCGTGCGCGCGCACCCACCGCGCCGGCGCCGAGCACGCCGGGTTCACCGACTGATTTGAGCCCGCGCAGAACGTGTTCAGAAACGCATAGCGCACCTTGCCTTCGGCGATCAAGCGCTCCAGCTTGGGCACGGACGTGAAGACGCGCGCGTCGTAGGTGGTCAACACGAGCACCGGCCGGCCGTCCTGCACGATCAGCGAGCCGACCGCGGTCGCCGACTCGGCCGCCACCTCGTAGTGGGCGCCGCCCTGATGCGCGAGTAGGTAGGCGCTCAACGGGTGCTGCTGCGCGCCTGGCAGCTCGCCCACGAGGCCGGCATCGCTGATGCGATCGGTGATCGCCGTGAGATCCGCCTTCAAGGGGATCACCAGCACCGCCATCAGCGCCAACGCGATCACGCCCGCTGGCGCCAACAGCGGGCGCGCCCGCGCGGGAAGCCACGGCTGGCGTGCCAGCACGGTCAGCATGATCGCGGCAAGCGCTGCTGCGAGCGACAGCCACCACGCGATCGGGTAGCCGTACAGCAGGCGCTCGCCGTAGTAGACGATCAGCGCCATCGCCACCACCAGGATCGCCGTGCGTGCGGCGGACACCCTGCGCGCTCCCTTGACCGAAGCGGCCCACGCGAGCCCGATCCCGAGCATCGCCGCGACCGCCGGCGTGAAGCCTTCCACGTAGCGCGGGTGCAGTCGGATCTGGTGGCTGAACAGCGCGATGCCGACGAGCATCCACAGGCTCAGCCCGCCGGCGGCTGCGCGGTGCATCCTCCATCTCATCTCCGTCTGCCGCTGCGCTTCCTCGGACGCGGCATCGGTGTCGTCGGCATCGGGATCGTCATCGGCGTCGGCATCACGGCGCAGACCCCACAGCAGCGCCGGAATGCCGAGCAGCAGGGCGGCCACGATCTCGAGGCCCAGTCGCTCGCCGGACAGTGGTCCGACCGTCGCGAGCAGGCGCGTCGGCGATGGCGGGCCGATCGGGATGTGATCGCGCTCCTCCTGCGTGGCTACCGGGTAGCGGTGGCCGGCTTCGTATTCCACCGTGCCCAGTTCCGGTGTTTTGCCGCCGAGGCGGTCGGTGCCGTTGAACACGAACGCCGCGTTCCAGGCGCTGCCGTTGGTGGAGCCGATCGCGTACGGGCGCTCGTGCGCCGGGAACAAGAGCGTGCCCGTCAGCCACGCGAGCGCGACGACGACGTACACCACTCCCGCCAGCGACAGGTTCGCCAGGCGCCTTACGCGCGAGCCCGGCATGCCGAGGTAGGCGAACAGCGCGAGCCCCGGCAGCGCCACCAACGACTCGAGCAGCTTCACGTCGAATGCCACCCCGAGCGCCGCGGCTCCGGCCAGCAGCCAGACGCGGCGGCCGGTCTCGACCGCCCGCACGAACGCCAGCAGCGCCAGCAAGATCACGAACATCATCACTGCGTCCATCGTGTCGCTGCGCGCGGTGATCACCGCGATCGGCAGCACCGCCATTGCGATCGCCGCGGCGATGCCCGCGGCTGCGCTCCACATTCGCCGCACGACGACATACAGCAGCGGCACCGAGGCGATCCCCGCCAACGCCTCCGGCAGCTTCAGCGTCGTCGAGCTGAAGCCGAGCAGCTTCACGCTGATCACCTGCAGCCACAGGTCGATCGGCGGCTTGTCGATCGAGACGCTGCCGCCCGGCTCGAACGCGCCGAAGAAGAAGTTGTGCCACGAGATCTCCATGCTGCGCACCGCCGCGTCGTAGAACGGGTCCGGAGGAACCTGGCCGATGTGCACCAGGCGCAGCACCGCCGCGCCGAGCGTGATCGCGCCCACGAGCACCCACTCCGCGCTGCGTGACCGAGCTCTCACGCGTGGAACGCTAGTCTCATCGGCTCGTGCCGAGCGACAGCAGCGACAGCGAGGATCTCACACCGGCGTCCCATGGGCCGCGGGAGTGTATGGCCTGCCGCGGCAGCGGCCAGGTGATCTCGAACCTCGGCGGCACGCCCAGCACGCTGGCCTGCCCGTGGTGCGGCGGCAGCGGCGAGCGCGTGCCGGGCATCGACGCACAGGCGCGATGGCAGGGCCAGGATGGCAGCGGCGCCGACGTGACCGACGCGTCGCCTGAGCCGGCTGCCTGAGCCAGCACGTCATCCGTCCAAGCCTTCGTGCAGCGGTAAAGGTCGCTCATGCGTGAGTCGATCCAGGCGCTAACAGAGCCAGTGCCGAGGTGTCGAGGCAGCATCGAAACGGGTGCGTAGCAATGCCGGCGGACCTCTACTCAGGGGGACGCATCGCCATCAGAGGCGATTGCCGCGGGCTGGCGCCAAAACCGGATCCTAGGAGGATTCATGTTGAAGTCACTACGCCAGCGCACGGGAGATGAGGGTGGTTTCACCCTTATCGAACTTTTGGTTGTGATCCTGATCATCGGCATCCTGGCCGCGATCGCGATTCCGGCGTTCCTGAGCCAGAAGAGCAAGGCCTACGACTCGTCGGCCAAGACCGTGGCGCAGACCGCGCAGACGGCGATGGAGACGTTCTCGACCGAAAACGGCGGTAGCTACGTCGGTGGGAACAAGGCGAAGCTCAACGAAATCGAGCCGTCGCTGAACATCAGCAACACCACCGAAGCGATCCTGCTCGAAACGACCGCGAAACCGCCGACAGAGACGGGCGGCACGATCACGGCCGGCACGGGTACTCCTACCGCGACCGAATACAGCGTCACGGTCGAAGCCAACAACACCAAAGACCAGTACTCGGTCGTCCGCAAGTCCGGCGGCGAAGTGGAACACCTCTGCGTCAGCCCCGGCACGAAAAAGGGTTGCCCGGGTCACGCCGAAACCTCCACCAGCTGGTAGTAACGCCGATCTGAGCTGAACCGCTCAGACCGCATCAGGTACTCACGGGAGGCGGCCTTCGGGTCGCCTCCCGTCGTTGTGGGCCCAGTCGGCGGCATGGCCGCCGGAGCTGCCGGGCGCAGACTGGTGGCCACCTGAATGGCGGCGCTTAAGCCCGCGCTCGCGCCGGTCGATCAGATCCTCATGGAGGCGACGTTCGCTGGTGTGCTCGGTGCGATCTTCGGGTCGTTCCTGAACGTCGTCGTCTACCGCGTGCCGCGCCGCGAGTCGATCGTCAAACCGGCCTCGCACTGCACCAGGTGCGGCACGCCGGTCAAGCCCTACGACAACATCCCGATCGTCTCCTGGCTGTTGCTGCGCGGCCACTGCCGCGGCTGCGGAGAGGCGATCTCGGCGCGCTACCCGCTCGTCGAGGGACTCACGGCGGCACTCTGCGCGGGCGCCGTGCTGGTCCACAGCACGGCCACCGGCATCGCGCTGAGCGTGACGCTGATCCTGATCATCGTTCCCGCGGCGCTGATCGACCTCGAACATCGCATCATCCCCAACCGGATCACGGCTCTCGGCGCGGTGCTCGCGCTTGCGTTCGGGCTCGCGCTCGATCCCGCCGGTGAGCCAGAACGTCTGATCGCGGCGGCCGCCGCCGGCGGCTTCCTGCTGATCGCGGCGCTCGCCTACCCCGGTGGCATGGGTATGGGCGACGTCAAGCTCGCCGGGGTGATGGGTCTGTTTCTCGGCGCGTCCGTGGCTCCGGCCTTGCTGATCGCGCTGATCGCCGGTGTCGCCTTCGGGGCGGTCGTGATCGCGCGCAAGGGCGCGCAGGCTGGACGCAAGACGACCGTGCCGTTCGGCCCGTTCCTTGCGCTTGGGGCGCTCACAGCGGTTTTTCTCGGGCACCAGATGGTCGCCGTCTACGTCAACCACTTCCTTCACTAAAGCGCCACGAGCGTCGCGCCGATACCCCACGTGCGGGTCATCCGGTCGGCCCACCGAAGCTCCCTACTTGAGATGCAACTCCCACGAATCCCTATCCCCAAGATGACGATTCCGCTGAAGCTGGGTCGTCGCTCTGACGACGGCCTGATCGGGCTGGATATCCAGCCCGGCTTCGTAGCGGCCGTGCAGGCACGGGTGAACGGCTCGATCGTGGCTGAGCGAGCCGCCTCGCTGGCGCTCCCGGCCGACTCGGTGCGCGACGGCGAAGTGATGGACGAGGACGCGGTCAGCGAGGTCCTGCGCGAGCTGTTCGCCAGCAGCGGCCTGAGCAAGCGCGTGCGCGTCGGCGTCGCCAACCAGCGCACGGTGCTGCGCACGCTCGAGCTGCCGCCGGTCACCGACGCCAAGGAACTCGCCGCCGCCGTCAACTTCCAAGCTCAGGACCAGGTGCCGATGCCGCTGGACAATGCGTTGATGGACTTCCACGCGCTCGGCATCGTCGACACGCCCGCCGGCCCGCGCCAGCGCGTGGTGCTGGTGGCGGCCCAGCGCGACATGGTCGAGCGACTGCTCGCCGCCGTGCGTCGCGCCGGCCTCAGCCCCGAGGGCGTGGACCTGTCGGCCTTCGCGCTGATCCGCTCACAGCACCGCCCCGACCCAGAGCAGACGGGCCGCGTGCTGTACCTGAACGTCGATGGGCTGACCAACCTCGCGATCGCCGAGGGCACGGTGTGCCGCTTCACCCGTGTCGTCGGCAGCGGCCTGGAGGGCATGGCCAGCGAGATCGCCGAGCGTCGCAGCATCGCCCTGTCGGAGGCACGTGCGCTGCTTGCCGCGGTTGACCTGAGTGTCCCCGCGCCGGTTGCGCAAACGCCTGCGCCGCAGCAGGACGACGTGGAGGACACCGAGCACGAGTATGAGCCGGGCGAGGGCGAGCACGCCCTCAGTCCCGAGGAGGCCCAGGAGGCCGAGGCGCAGGAACGCTCAATGAGCTACGAGGAGCTGGCGGCGGTCGAGAGCGTCGAGGTCGCGCCGGTGGCGCAGTCGGACGCGGATCTGTGGGCGGTGCTGGAGAACGGCATTCGCGACATCTCCGGCGAGGTTCGTAACTCGCTCGACTTCCACCGCTCCCAGGACGGCGGCGGCGAGGTCTCGCACGTCGTGATGAGCGGCGCAGCGCAGGACATCCCAGGCTTCGCCGAAGCGCTGCAGCGCTCGCTCGGCGTGGAGGTACGGCTCGGTGAGGTGGGCCTCGTCGAGCAGGGCGCGGACACGGCGCTTGCGCCGCACAGGCTCGCGATCGCGACCGGCCTGGCAGCCACGGAGGCGCCGCGATGAGAGCCGTCAACCTGATCCCCTCTGAGCAGCGCAGCGGCCAGCCCGTAGGCGCCGGACGTTCGCAGGGCGCCGCATATGCCGTGATCGGGCTGGTCGCCGGTCTCGCGCTGATGGCCTACCTGTACGGACAGGCGAGCCACCAGGTCAGCAGCCGCCGGGCACAGGCGGCGACGCTCACAGCCGAGGCGCAGCGGGCACAAGCGGCCGCCGAAAAGCTGGCGCCGTACACGAGCTTCATCGCGCTGCGCGAACAGCGCGTGCAGGCGGTCGAGGCGCTTGTCAACGGGCGCTTCGATTGGGCCCACGTGATGCACGAATTCGGCCGTGTGCTGCCCACGCAGGCATCGATCCTGTCGCTTAGCGGCTCGATCGGCGGCGCGGGCTCGAGCGCCGACGCGAGCGACGCGGGCAGCGTTCCGACGTTCTCGCTCAGCGGCTGCGCCACCAGCCAGCCGGCCGTCGCGCTCACGCTCGAGCGCCTGCACCTGATCGACGGTGTTCAGGAAGTGACGCTGCAGAGCTCCACCGCGGGCACCGCCAGCGCCTCCTCGAGCAGCTCCAGCTCCAGCAGCGGTGGTGGCTGCACCGGTACCGACGCATCCTTCAGCGCCACGATCACGTTTGCTCCGCTGCCCGCGGCGCCGACGGCAAGCGCTGCCAGCGGTGCCGCGACGACAAGCGTCGCCGACCAGACCACGGGGACTGCCTCGACGCCGACGGCGGCACCGACCAGCTCGGGGGTGAGCGCACGATGACCGGCCGCGACCGCATGGTCCTGATCGCAGTGGTTGTGATCGCGCTTATCGGCGGTGCTTGGATGCTGCTCGTATCACCCGAGCGCAAGCAGGCCAACGAACTGAGCGCCCAGGTCACAGCCGCCCAGGCGCAGCTCGTCAGCGCCGAAGGCAAGGTGTCAAGCGCCCGTACCGCGCAGTCCGAGTACTCCTCGGCGTACGCGTCGGTCGTGAGCCTCGGCAAAGCGGTGCCGCCGACGCAGGAAGTGCCGGCGCTGATCGACCAGCTCACGCAGGCCTCCCACGCCAAGAGCGTCGACTTCTCCTCGATCACCGCCAGCGGCAGCGGCACGAGCAGCGCGGCCAGCTCCTCGACCACTGCGGCTGCCGCCGCGACCAGCTTCACGTCGCTGCCGTTCTCGTTCACGTTCTCGGGCAGCTACTTCGACCTTGAACACCTCTTCAAGCAGCTCACCAGCTTCGCGAACCTCACGTCCTCCGGGCAGCTCCAGGTGAGCGGACGCCTGCTGACGATCCAGAGCGTCAACCTGAGCCCCGCCGGCAACGCGGAAACGAGCAGCGGCTCCGAGCAGCAGCTGACGGGAACGATCAGCGCCACCGCTTACACGCTGCCGGCCGGCGAGAGCACCAGCGGCGCGACCGGCGCCACGGCTTCCACGCCCGCTGGCACGAGCTCCGCCTCGAGCGCCACGTCCTCGAGCTCCACCACTTCGCCCGCGATCGTGAGGCTGAACCCATGAACGAGTTCCTGAGCAGCATCAAGGCTGACCTGCTCGACCGGCGCATGCTGCCGTTGGTGGCGGTCGTGGCCGTCGCGCTGGCGGCCGCGGTCGCCTATGTCGTGCTCGGTGGCGGCGAAACCGCGAGCACGCCGTCCGCAACGGTCGCCGAGGTGCCGGCCGCCGCCAGCACGGGCGTCGCGATCAGCCAGGTCAACCCGGAAAGCGCCGATGCCGAGATGACCAGCGGAACCTCGCATCAACATCAGGGGAAGGCGCACAACCCGTTCGCGCCGCTGGCAACGCCCAAGGCGACCGCCGCGAGCACCACGACCACGACCGCCAGCTCCAGCACGAGCGCGACGTCCGGTTCCAGCTCGACGGGCGGCAGCTCGACCGAAACCAAGCCGACGCCGGCGACGCCCACCAAGCCGGTGGCCAAGCCGAAGACCGTCTACCACGTGGCGGTGCTGTTCGGCGTGCTTTCGCCCGGCACCACCGCGCAGACAGCGCAGCTGACGCCGTATGAGAACCTCGCGCTGCTGACGCCGCTGCCGTCCGCCAAGGAGCCGTTGATCGTCTTCCGCGGCGTCACTGCCGGCGGCAAGAGCGCGACCTTCACGCTCGTCGGCGAAGCGATCCTGCACGGCGGCGCCGCGTGCCTGCCGAGTGCCACGCAGTGCGAAGCGATCGACCTGCAGGCTGGACGCTCCGAGCAGCTCGAATACATCACGCCGGGTGGCGTCTCCGAAACCTATGAACTGCGGATCGTGAGCATCACCGCGGGGCAGGCATCGGGCGCTGGCGTCAAGAGCATCCTCGGCGGCGAGTCCAAGCCTGGGCGCGAACTGCTCAGGAACGCTGGGCTGATAGCGGTGCCCGACATGCGCTTCTCCTCGCAGGCGGGCGTGCTTGTGTTCGCCGGGCACCACGCGTTCGCTGCCCGCGCGCACGCAGCCGCGCACAGCCGTCGCGGGCACTGAGCCTCCAGCAAATAAGCTTGGGGCCGTGGAGCTCCGACTGACAACCGCCGGCGAGTCGCACGGCCCTGGGTTGACGTGCATCGTCGAGGGGCTGCCCGCGGGCATAGAGCTCACGCCCGAGGACCTCAATCGCGACATGGCGCGCCGCCAGCTCGGCCACGGCCGTGGCGGGCGCATGAAGATCGAGCGCGACAGCGCGGAGGTCACCGGCGGCGTGCGCCACGGGCGCACGCTCGGCGGCCCGATCGCGTTGCAGGTGGCCAACCGCGACTACGCCAACTGGGAGGAGCGGATGAACCCGTGGCCGGTGTCGGAAGATGCCGACCCGATCGCCGAGGTGCACCTTCCTCGCCCCGGGCATGCGGATCTGGTGGGCGCTCAGAAGTACAAGCACTCGGACGTGCGCAACATCCTCGAGCGTGCCTCCGCGCGCGAGACCGCCGCGCGCGTGGCCGGCGGCGGCATGTGCAAGGCGTTCCTGCGCGCGCTCGGCGTGAGCGTGCACTCGCACGTGATCCAGATCGCCTCCGTGCACGCGCCTGCACGCGAGCGGCCGCTCAGCGCCGCCGACTTCGCCGATGTCGACGCCTCGCCGGTGCGCTGCCTGGATGGGGATGCGTCGAAGGCGATGGTGCGCGAGATCGACAAGCTGCGCAAGGCCAACGAGTCGCTCGGCGGGGTCTTCGAGGTGCAGGTGTTCGGGCTGGTTCCGGGCCTTGGCTCGCACATCTCCTGGGAGGAGCGCCTCGACGGCCGCCTGGCGATGGCGCTGTGCTCGATCCAAGCGATCAAGGGCGCCGCGATCGGCGACGCGTTTACGATCGCCGGCGTGCCCGGCTCGCAGGCGCACGACGAGATCTTCTACTCGCAGGAGCGTGGCTACTACCGCGAGACCAACCATGCGGGCGGCCTGGAGGGCGGCATGACCAACGGCCTGCCGCTGATCGTGCGCGGCGCGATGAAGCCGTTGCCGACGCTGACCAAGCCACTGCGCTCGGTCGACACCGAGACGCACGAGCCGGCGCAGGCGCTGCGCGAGCGCACCGACTCCTGCACCGTGCCGGCGGCGGGCGTGGTGGGGGAGGCGATGGTCGCGCTGGTGCTCGCCGACGCCTACCGGCGCAAGTTCGGCGGCGACCACGTCGACGACGTGCTCGCGGCCGTGGGCGCCTACACAGACCGCATCGGATGGCATTCGTCCTGATCGGCTTCATGGGCGCCGGCAAGTCGACCGCGGCCGGTGAGCTGGCGGCGGCGCTCGGAGGCCGCGCGTTCGACAGCGACGCGCTCCTGCAGGAGCGCTTTGGGCATTCGGTGGCGCAGGAGTTCGAGTTGCGCGGCGAGGCGTCGTTTCGCGCCGCTGAGGAGGAGCTGGTGGACGGTCTGCTCGGCGAGGTGGCGCCCGAGGACGTGATCGCGCTGGGCGGCGGCAGCGTGCTCTCAGAGCGTGTGCGCACGGCGCTCACGGAGCACGTGACGGTGCTGCTCGACGTGGGCGCGGACACGGCATGGCAGCGCGTGAGCGCGGCGCCAGCCGCCCACGAGCGGCCGCTGGCGCGCGATCGCGAGCAGTTTCTGACGCTGTATGAGAGCCGTCGCGAGCTGTATGAAGAGCTTGCCGACGCGACGCTCGAAGAGCTGCCGCTGGGCGCCGCAGGACGCGCCGCGGACGCGCTGCGCGCACTGGCGGCGGCTCCGGCTGGCACACGCCTGCTGTGGGCGAGCGCGGCCTCGGGGGAATATCCGGTGCTCGTCGGACGCGGACTTTTGGGTGATACGAAAGTGCGGCCCGGGGGCGTGAGCTGGCCAATCCAGGACGGCGGCTCGCGTGCGTATCTGGTGAGCGATGAGACCGTCGCAGGGCTCTACGGCGAGCAGCTGGAGGGGATGGCGGGGACGGTCGCGATCACGCCGGGGGAGGAGCAGAAGACGCTCGCGAGCGCCGAGCGCGTGTGGCGCGCGCTCGTTGGTGCGGGGATCACGCGCGCCGACCACGTCGTTGCGCTCGGAGGCGGCGTCGTCGGCGACCTCGCGGGCTTCTGTGCGGCCACCTACCAGCGCGGCGTGCCGGTCGTGCAGGTGCCGACCACGCTGGTCGCGCAGGTCGACTCCGCCTACGGCGGCAAGACCGGGGTGGACCTACCGGAGGCCAAGAACTACGTCGGTGCCTATCACCAGCCGGCCGGGGTGCTGGTCGACCCCGACGCGCTTTCGACGCTGCCCGCGGCGGAGTTCGCGGCGGGCTGGGTGGAGGTGCTGAAGACGGCGCTGATCGCCGGCGGGCGTCTGTGGCAGACGGTGGCCGGCGGCGGCGAGGTCGACGAGCGCGTGATCCTCGCGTGCGCGCGCACGAAGCTCGCGGTGGTCGCGGCCGATGAGCGCGACGGCGGGCGCCGGCAGGTGCTGAACCTCGGGCACACGATCGGGCACGCGATCGAGACGGTCACCGGCTACACGCGCTATCGCCACGGTGAGGCCGTCGGGCTCGGCCTGCTGGTCGCGCTGCGGCTCTCGGGCCAGGATCAGCTGCACGCTCAGGTGCGCGAGCTGCTGCGCGCGCGCGGGCTGCCGGTGCGCTTCGCCGAGGTGCCCGTCGAGGCGGTGATCGCGGCGAGCGCGCGCGACAAGAAGCGTCTCGGCGCGAGCGTGCCGTTCGTGCTCGTGCGCGCGCCCGGCGAGGTCGAGTTCGGCTGCGAGGTCCCGCCAGAGGACCTGCGCGCGGCGGTGGCGGAGCTGGCCGCATGAGCGCTCCGACGTACCGCATCGAGGTGATGCACGGCGTCAACCTCGACCAGCTCGGCCGGCGCGATCCGGCGCTGTACGGGACGCTTACGCTGGCGCAGCTGGAGCAGCGGATCGAGGCCGAGGCGCGCGAGCTGGGCATGAGCGCGCACTGCTTTCACAGCAACCACGAGGGCGACTTCGTCGAGCACCTGCACTCGCTGCGAGGCCCGCCGGCCCAAGCGGACGCGATCCTGATCAACCCTGGTGCGTGGACGCACTACGCCTGGTCGCTGCGCGACGCGCTCGAGATCGCGGGACTGCCGGCGATCGAGATCCACCTCTCCGACGTCAAGCAGCGCGAGCCCTGGCGACATCTATCGGTGATCGGCGAGCTGTGCTTCGCGTCGATCTCCGGTCGCGGTCCCGACGGCTACAGTGATGCGCTTGCGCTACTACACACAGAGCTCGAGCAACCTGGTGCGCATGGACGTGGAGCGTCGTGAGCGCGGTGCGCGCCGCTGACGCTGACGCCGCGCGTGCCGCGCGGCTGGCGACCGAGCTGGAGCCGCTCGGGCTCGACGGCCTGCTGGTCGACTCGCTCGTGGACGTGCGCTATCTCACTGGCTTCACCGGCAGCAACGCGCTTGCGCTGGTGGTCGCCGACGCGGCGCGCGCGAAGCTCGGCCGCCACCGCTTCCTCAGCGACTTTCGCTACGCGACGCAGTCCGCGGCGCAGGTGCCAGACGCGTTCTCGCGCGAGACCGTCGCCGGCGACCTGTTCGAGGCGCTCGCCCAGTCGCTGGCCGACGTCGGCGGGCGGCTCGGCTTCGACGAGACCAGCATCACCGTCAAGCGCCACCATCAGCTCGCGGAGCTGCTGGGACCGCGCTGGGAGCTGGTCGAGTGCGCCGGTGCGGTGGGGCGGCTGCGCGCGGTCAAGGACGCCGGTGAGATCGCGCGCATGCGCGCCGCCTGCGAGCTGGCCGACGAGGCGCTGCGCACGCTGCTCGAAGACGGGCTGGTCGGTCGCTCAGAGCGCGACGTGGCGTTCGAGCTCGAGCTGCGCATGCGCCGCCTCGGCGCGCAGGCGCCGAGCTTCCCGTCGATCGTGGCCGCCGGCGCGCACGGTGCGCTCCCGCACGCGGTGCCACGCGCGCAGACGATTCCCAGCGACGTGCTCGTGACGATCGATTGGGGCGCGCTGCACGAGGGCTACTGCTCGGACTGCACACGCACGTACGCCACCGGCGAGGCGATCTCAGCGCAGGCGCGCGAGATCTACGAGCTGGTGCTGAGCGCCCAGGAACAGGCGCTCGCCGCGGTCAAGGCGGGCCCAACGGGGCGCGAGATCGACGCGGTCGCACGCGATCTGATCGAGCGCGCCGGGCAGGGCGAGCACTTCGGGCACGGCCTCGGCCACGGCGTTGGCCTGGACATCCACGAGGCGCCGCGCCTGTCGCGCACCGCGCCCGAGGAGCCGTTGCTGGCGGGCAACGTCGTGACGGTTGAGCCCGGCGTGTACCTACCGGGTGTGCTGGGCGTGCGGATCGAGGACCTGGTGGTCGTCGGCGAGGACGCTCACGAGGTCTTGACGCGCCTGCCCAAGGAGCTGACGGTCATCTCCTGAGCACGAGCTGGAGTAACCCCTACGAGCTACACTAGTGGATGCGATGCCGAGCAAGCACCCACGAATCGCCGTGACAGCGGATCCTGAGCTGGGAGAGGCGCTGGAGCGCGTGCGCGCGGTTACGGGCACGCGGGAGGCCGATGCTTCGCTCGTGCGGAGGCTTGCGGTGGAGGGGGCTGAGGCCGAGCTGCGGGCGGGGCACAGACGTCGTGAGGCGATCGAGGCGCTGTTCGTCGCAATGGATCGGGACGGGTTTGATCTCGACTTGGCGGATATCGATCGGCTCAACGCGCCTCCGAGCAGCGTGTGAGCGTTGAGCTGTGGGACGGGCGGGGTTCGGTCCTCGCCGATACCTCTGCTTGGATGCTCGCGCGCCGGATTCCACGCGCGCGGGAGCTGCTTTTTGCTGCCGCTGAGCGTGGTGAGCTTGCCTGGTGCTGGCCCGTGCGCTACGAGCTGACCTGCGATGCCCCAAACCCGGAACGAATCGTCGCGGTCGATCGGACGCTGGTGGGTTTGCGGGAGATCGCGGTCGATCGCGTGGTGCAACGGGGTGTGCTCTCGGCGATGCGTGAGTTGGCCGACGTTGGTTCTCATGGAGCCCATCGCCTGCCCCTGACTGACATCACCGTTGCCGTTGCGGCACAAGCGTCTGGGCTGGACGTACTGCACTACGATCATCACTTCGAGCGACTCGGCGAGCTGCTGGGCGTGCGCACGGTCTGGATAGACGATCCGTCAGCGTGATGGACATCGGGTCTGTCTGAACCGAAACTCAACCCCAAAAACCCGCTGATCTGCAGGGGTTTTGCGGCTCCTTGGAGGCAGTCCTGGCGAGTTCGGCCGACCGTGATCCCGTCCAGCGGCACGATGGTCAGGCGGGCTTACAGATCGCTTGGGGCTCTCCGGGCATGTCGTCCGCTCAGCTGCCTGGCGCGGTCAGGAATGCGCGTGCCGGCAGTACGAACCGTCGTGCTGGCGCGTCCTGTCGTGGGGCGTCGGCGCGTGAGCCATGCAGCCCGTGGCTTCGCGTGGACGAGGTGGTGGAGTCCGCGATGCCGTCGTGCTCGGAGATCCACCTCAAGATTGCGGCGGCGTCGGCACCCTCGGCGATTATCACAGAACGCTCGATCACCATTCCCCCGGAGGGGTGCGGACGGGCCAAGCGTCTGACCACGGCTTCGGTCGCGTCTGTTGCCGTCTGTGTCATCTCGATCTCCCTCTCGATTGGACCTTGACGTGGCCGATGTCCGGCAACTGGCAATCGCACTCTGCGATCCCGGGTTGCAGGTCAAGCAAGGTGGTGAGCAGTTGTAGCGGGGTGCCCGCTGCCCATGCCTGTGGGCGGGAAGCGGTTGGGTAGGCGACGGGGACGGAGGTGACCGCGGCCGGGTAGCCGGCGAAGACCTCGGGCAGGCGATGCTCGAAGTGTGGTGCCGCGGAGAGCATCGACGCGGCGATCGCGACCGCTTGGTCACGGTGGCCGTAGCGCGCGAGGCCGGCGGCGATGAGCGAGTTCTCGTGTGGCCACACGGTCCCGGTGTGGTAGCCGAGGGGGTTGTAGCCGGCCTCGTTGGCACCGAGGGTCCTTACGCCCCAGCCGGAGTACAGCTCGGTCTCCAGCAGACGGTCGGCCGTCACGGCTGCCTCACGCTCGTCTAGCAGGCCGGACCACAGCAAGTGGCCGATGTTCGAGGTCAGGCTGTCCACCTGGTGCTTGTCGCCGTCGAGCGCCACAGCGTGGCACCGGCGCTCGGGCATCCAGAAGTCGCGGCGGAAGGAGATACGCAGGTCGCGCGCTTGCGACTCCAGGCGTTCAGCGAATTTCGGGTCGCCCCACACCTCGCGCGCCAGACGGGCCATGCGAGATCGCGCGTCGTGGACGTAGCCCTGGATCTCGCAGGTGGCGATCGGACCGCGTGGGATGGTGCCGTCGGCGAACTGGATTGCGTCCCAGCTGTCCTTCCAGCACTGGTTGACGAGGCCGGTGGCGGAGTCCCGGCGCGAATACTCGACATATCCATCGCCGTCGGCGTCGCCGCTGTCCTCGATCCACGCAAGCGCCGCGCGGGCGTTCGGCTCGAGCGCCCGTACCAGCTCGTCGTCGCCGGACCAGCGGTGGTACTCATCGAGGAGGATCAGGAACAGCGGGGTGGCGTCAGCCGATCCGAAGTATGGCGAGTATGGTCGCTCGCCCCTGGCGGTCAGCTCGCCGAAGCGCAGCTCATGCAAGATCTTTCCGGGCTCGCGTTCGTGAAAGTCGTCGCGGTCGTCTGCCTGCGCTGAGGCGAGGACGCGCAGCGTGGTCGCCGCCAGCTCCGGCAGGTAAGGCAGCGCCTGGAAGCTGGCGATGAGGCTGTCGCGGCCGAATAGCGCCATGAACCAGGGCAGGCCGGCCGCGGGGAGCGTGGCGCCTTGGCTGATGTCCGGTGGCAGTCGCAGTGCACCCAGGTCGCTCAGGCTCGCACGGTAGGTACGCAGCAGCGCCGGATCGCTTGCCACGAGCGCTGGCGCCCGCGCAAGCCACTGGTTGAGCTCGGCCGATTTGGAGGCGCGCATCCCATCGAACTCGTCCCGCGCCCTCCTTCGTCCGAACGCGGTCGTCGGCTGCTCGGCGTCCGGTGTGATCGTCAAGGTGGTCGACCATTCCTCGCCGCACGCCAGCGCCGGCGAGTAGCTGAATCCCTCGCGAGTGACGGCTGCGGGCACGCTCGAGGCGATCGTCACTGAGCGTCGGAAGCCTTCGCGCTCGTAGGAGAGCGTCAGCGAGCGATCATCCTGCTGGAAGGTGATCGCCCTGGTTGCGACTGCTCCGTCCTTGACTTCGAATAGGTCGGCGAAATCCGTGGCGAGCTCGAGGGTCACGTCGATCGTGGCGCTCTCGTGGCGATGGTTGATGATGGATATCTCCTCCATCCACACGTGGTCGATCAAGCGACGGCGCATGACCGAGCACGGCGCCTCGGTCTCCGGACCGACGCGGGGTGTCAGGAAGAACTGGGCGGCGAAGTGCTCCTGCTGGTCCAATCCGAGCAGCTCGAGCGGCTTCTCGGTGACCCGCAGCATCCAGCGTGAGAGGAAGCGAGTGTCCTGGCAGAAGAACCCGTGATCGCGATCGTCGTCATCACGCATGTCGCCGAGACGGTCGCTGACCACGAAGGTGCTGCCGTCGAGGACGCTGAGAGTGCGCTCAGACAAACGCCATCGTCTCCGTTCGCGCCCGCGCAGCGGCACGGTAGGCGGACTCGTAGGCGCTGGCCACGACGTTGACGTCGCAGTGCTCGGCGACCCACGCCCGACAGTCGCGCGCGGAGATGTTCTCCAGGCGCTCGACAGCCTCGGCCATCGCGGTCTCGTCCTCGACGAGAAAGCCCGTCCGTCCGTCGACTACCAACTCGCTTGCGGCGCCCGCGGGGAAGGCGATCACAGGAGTGCCGCACGCCAGTGCCTCGACCATCACCATCCCAAACGGCTCCTGCCAGCTGATCGGCATCAGCAGCGCGCGAGCGCCGGCGAATGCCGAGTGCTTGAGCGCCCCGCCGATCTCACCTAGAAAGCTGACCCGATCGCCGTCGATGTGTGGCGCCACCTCGCGGTCAAAGAAAGCCTGCTGGCCAGGTTGGATGACGCCTGCGAGGACGAGTGGCACGCCGGCCGCGCGGGCCGCAGCGATCGCGCGGTGCGGCCCCTTCTCGGCGTTCATCCGGCCGATCCAGAGCACGTAGTCCTCCTTGCGCTCGCGCATCGGCCAGTCCTGCAGCTCGATGGGATTCGGGATCACCTCCACGCCAGCCAGCCGCTCGGGCGCTGTTGCGCGTTGGGCTCGGCTGATCGCCACCAGCGTCGCCTTGGACTCGTGCCGGGTGTAGAACGCGGAAGTGGCCCGCGTGAACTGCCCGTGCAGCGTGTGCACGAGTGGGGTGGCGAGTCGGTCCGCCATGCCTAGAGCTGTGAACCCACAATGATCGTGGACGACGTCGAAGGGGCGCTCGCCCTGCGCTCGGTCGATCGCAGCGAACGCCCGCGCCACATGGTCGACCTCATACAGCGAGCGCTCGATCTCATCGGGGTGAGCCTCGTCGAGCAGGCTCACCACGCGCGCGCTCGATGTCGATCCGGGCGCACAGAACAGAGTCACCTCGTTGCCGCGCTCTACCAGCGCCTCCGTCAAGACGCTTACGACCGACTCCACACCTCCGTACCCCCTCGGCGGAACGGAGATCCATGGCGGGGCGAGCATCGCCACGCGCAGGCTCGCCCCGTCCCGACTGCCACGCCCGAACGGCCAGGCGCGATTCGGTGCGTGCTCGGACGGGACGCGGCGTGGTCTGTGGCCGGCGATGACCTCTGCAACGGCGGGTGCTGGGCTCACGCGCTGGCGGCCGCGATTGTGCCTATGACCGACCAGCCCCGGCTCGTAGCGGCGGGAGGGACTGTCGTGTCGGCGGACGTAGCGCTGTCGCCGGGCGGCGCAGCCGACGGACGCGGGAGAACTGTTGACACGAGGAGCCTCGTTTCGATGGGGTGCGCGTGGCTCGCTAGTCGAGTACGCCGCCGCTGACCAGCATAACATGAAATCCAAATCTAGAGTTGATACTCTAACTTTATGGTGGTCGGCGAGACACGTTGGGCATTCCTAACCAACCACGCCCAGGTTCTGTTGTGCATAGCTGATGAGCCCGGGGTCCGCCTGCGCGACATCAGCGAGCGTGTCGGGATCACCGAACGAGCTGCATACCGCATCGTCGCCGAGCTCGCCGACGCTGGCTACATCACACGCAAGCGCACGGGTCGCCGCAATGCCTACCTCATCCACACCGACCTCCCGCTCCCAGACGCGCTGGCACGCAACCAGAAGGTCGGCGACCTACTCGCCATCCTCGCCCGCCCGAGCGAGCGACCTCCGTTCCTACTCGAAAACACCACTGACTAACGCCGACTCTTGAGGATCGGGCGAACGTGACCCCGCGATCCTCGATCGAGGACCTGGTGGTCGTCGGCGAGGACGCTCACGAGGTCTTGACGCGCCTGCCCAAGGAGCTGACGGTCATCTCCTGAGCACGAGCGCCACCGGCCGGCGCCGCGCGCCGTG
Source organism: uncultured Solirubrobacteraceae bacterium (assembly GCA_963716535.1). Classification (GTDB taxonomy): domain Bacteria; phylum Actinomycetota; class Thermoleophilia; order Solirubrobacterales; family Solirubrobacteraceae; genus Palsa-744. Next base: position 705,598 of record OY970317.1, read on the forward strand.
CGCGCGCTGGCAGGAACAGCTGCACAGCGAGCCACGCCGCGAGCGGCAGCGACCACGCGAGAAAGCACGCCGCTTGCACGTCGGGTGAGGCGTGCAACGGCAGCCAGCTGCAACACAGCCACACGAGCGCGCTCGCTGCTACCGCGAGCAGCGGCGGGTTGCGCGTCGGCCTGCCGACCTCCCACGCGAGCAGCGCGAAGACGAACGGCAGCGTGTAGTAGGCGGTGTCCCACGTGTCAAGCACGCAGCGCGCGAGCAGCGCGAGCGCGAGCGCTAGCAGTGCCCGCTGCTCGCCAAGCGCGGCCCGGCGCCCGCCGTCAAGCCAAAGCGCGAGCGCGAGCGAGAGGCCCACGAGCAGGATCAGCGGGTGTGCGGCGACGCTGGTCCAGGCTGGGCCGATGCGGTAGCCGGGCTTGGCGACGCCGAAGGAGCCATGCACGAGCGCGCCGTGATGGCCGAGGAACCACCACACCTGCCAGGGCTGGAAGATCGCGCTGCCGGCGGGCGCGGCGACCGCGCGCGTGTTGGCCGCAAAGCTTCCCGAGGTCGCCAGCGTGAGCGGCGCGAGGATCGCGACGGCGATGAGCGTGGCGCTCGCCAGGCAGCGCAGGCGCCGCGCCGGCGGTAGCGCCAGCAGCACCGGTCCCGCCGCGAGCAGCGCCCACTCCTTGTTCGCGATCGCGAGGCCGAGCAGCGCGCCCGCCAGCAGCGAGTGATCGCGGGCGCGCGTGGAGCGTGCGGCGAGCAGCAGCGCGGCCACGCACAGGCAGGCGCCGAGCAGCTCCTCCGGGTGCCCGACTTCGAGTGCCAGCAACGTCACGGGGTTGGCTACGCAGACGCCCAGCGCGACCGCGCGCGCGAGCTGCGTGCGTCCCTGCGCGCGCATCCGTGCGACCAGCCACACGCCGAGCGCGGCTGCCGCGAGCAGGCACGGCAGGGCCGCCATGCGGTACACGGCGAGCGAGCCGCCGCCCCACAGTCCCGGTGTCAGCGCAAACGGAGCGCGCTCGATCAACGAGCCGCCGTAGGCGGGCGCGAGCCGCAGGAAGGCCAGCACGTGCCCCTGCATGAGCGCTTCATACGCCGGACGCACCTCGTAGTCGTAGTCGTTCCACGCGAACCCGTACAGGGCGAGCCACGCCATCGTCGCGCAGCTGGCAGCTGCCAGCGACGCGCACAGGGCGTTCTCGCGCAGGCGTTGGCGCATGGGTTGGCATCGGCGCGGTGGCGCTGCTGCTTGAGTGGGTGGCCCAACGCGCCCAACTGAGTATCGCTCACGGTCCGAGGCGGGTGAGACCGCGCACTTGCTGGTTGTCTGTGCGACTCAGTGGTAGGTGTACTGGTCGCCGGGCGGCGCCTTTTTGCTTTTGACTTTGCCGACCTTCGCAAGGACATCGACCGTGCCGGCCTTCTCAGCGGCGGGGGCGATCGCTGTGCAGTTGGCGGTCGACGAGCATTCGACGCTCGTCGCGTTGACGCTCCCAAACGCGAAGATCGTGTTGCCGGCGCCGGTGGCGAAGCCGCTGCCGTGGATCGCGACCGCCGTCCCGCCGGTGAGCAAACCGCTGTCGGGCGCGACTTCCGTCACGGTCGGGCTGGCGTACTTGAATGCAGCCTTGCTGGTTTCGACGCTCGTCCCGTAGGGCGTCGTGACGAACACGTCAACCTTGCCGGAGGTCCCGGGTGGTGCGACGGCGGCTATCGACGTCGGGCCGTTGACGGTGAAGCTCGTTGCGTTGTTGGCGCCGAATCGGACGGCGCTGACGCCGAGGAATTCGGTCCCTGTGATTGTGACCGGCGTCCCGCCGGTGGCGGGGCCTTTCTTCGCGCTGAGCTTCGTGATCGTCGGAGGCTTCTTTTCCGCTACGCCGATCGGCGGGAAGATCGCGGCCAGTTCTGTGCCGGTGTAAGCACGGTGATTGCCGAAGGCATCCCAAAGTTCGAGCCGTGGTGTCCAGCTGCCCTGCTGCGAGTACTGCGGGAATTCGAGCGTGGCCGTCCACACACCTTCCTGGGGATTTCCTTCCGTGCGCGTCGCCTCGCCATACACGTGCTGGGTGCCGTTGGGCGAAGTGAATTCGATGCGCACCAGCGCGGTGCCGGACTGGGCATCGGCCGCGTGCACGCTGACGCCGACGGTCACGGGATGCTGGGAGGTGTCGAACGAACTTGGTGAGATCGAGCCTTTGTTGGCGGTTGGCGGGGTTTCGTCGCCTTCACCGCTCTGGTCGATCGAGTGGGGTAGGCCGAGCGCTTCGATCTGCGTGGGCGAGAGCGAGACGCTGTTGCCGACCGCGTCGGTCGCGGTCAAGCTCAGCAGCCACGTCCCCTGCCGCGACCACCGCGGCAGCGTGATCGTCGCCTGCCAGATACCGGTGAGCGTGGTACCGCCGGACTGCAGCGACGCCGACGCGGTTTGCGACTGGCCGCCGGAGCTGAGCGTGGCCTGTAGCGAAGCGACACCCGAGAGGTTGTCGGTCGCGTGCACGTCCACGACAACGTTCCGGGGTCCGCCGCTCGTGTCGAGCGTTTCAGGTGCGAGCGTCACGCCCGTGACCTGGGGTGGGCTGGTGTCGCCTGGACAGGTCTGTTCGACCGTGCTCGTGTAGCCGTCCGTCGCGAGCTGTGCCGAGGAGATATATGCGGAGTTTCCTGCCTCGTCACCCGTTTGGATCGAGATCGACCAGGTTCCCTGCTGGGCGTGTTCCGGAAGCGTCAGCGACGCCGACCAGTGGCCGCTCGTCGCGCTGCCGCTATCGAGTGTCGCCGGAGTCGAGCGGCTCTGTCCGTCGGGGCCGGTCAGGTAAGCGGTTACGTATGCCACGCCTGAGTTGTCGCTGGCCCGGACCCCGATCGTCGTGCTCTGCGGCGCGCTGCAAGTGCTTAGGCTCGCCGGGGTCGCGGTAACGGCTGACAGCTGCGGCGGGGTCGTGACGCCGACGCCGGTCTCCGTGATTGTGCTTGGGAAGCCCAGCGATTCGAGTTCGTCTGCCGAGTACTTGCGGTAGTTGCCGACGTTGTCAATCGTGGAGATGCTCAGGGCGTATGAGCCTTCGGCGGAGCCCTCGGGCAGCACGAGCGTCGCGTCCCATGTGCCGTGCAAACGCGTGCCGGACGCGAGTGCAGCGGGCGCACTGATCCAGCGGGAACCGTTAGAGAGGTTGACCTGGATAGCGGAAACGCCGGAAAGGTTGTCGGTGGCGTGCACGTCCACGCTTACGGACTTGGCGCTGGTGGCCGTGTCGACAGTGGAGGGGGAGACGCTGAGGCCGGTCACGTTCGGGGGCGTTTCGTCGCCGAGGCCCGTCTCACACAGCTGCGCTGTTTCGCCGCAGCCGCTGGGTTCGACGACGGTGTAGTGGACGGTGCGCGAGGCGGTGTTGCCGGCACGATCGCTCGCGGCCGCGGACAGCGTGTGTTCGCCAGGCGTCGAGGTTTCGAGTGACGAGCCGCTCGGCACCGAGCCTTCGCACGAGGCGACGCCCGAGCCGCTGTCGCTGCATGTATAGCTCGCTGACAGCTTCGTCCCCTTGTCTACGATCTCGCCGTCTTCGGGAGCGGTGATCGCGATCATCGGCGGCGTCGTGTCTTCGGTGATCACGTCGTAGGTGACGCTCTTGGACGAGTGGTTGCCGACGGTGTCGATGCTCGTGACCGTTAGCGTGTGTTCGCCGAGCGTCGAGGTGTCGAGGGCGGTGCCGGAGGCGACCGTGCCTTCGCAGGTTGCGACCCCGGAGCCGCCGTCGGCGCATGTGTACTCTGCGTTCACACTGGATCCCTGCTGGGCCTTCGCTCCGCTCGCCGGCGCGGTGATCGAGATGCTAGGTGCCTTTCGATCGATCTCGATCGGCCCGACCGGGCCCGCCTGCGCGCAGTTGTCTGCCTTGTCGCACACGCGCACGGAGTTGGTGTAGGACGCGGCGGTCTCTTCACCTGCAGCGATGCTGGTCGAGAGCGAGAAGGAGGCGTCTTCGGGGTTGGCTAGGCCGCTGTCGCTGTCAGAGGCCGTGCACGCGAGCGTCACGTTTTCAGCCTGCCAACCCGATGGCGCGGAGGCGCATTTGATTTCGGGCGGGGTGACGTCCGTGCCGGATTTAGCGAACGCGATCAGGCGTGTTTGGTCTTCGGTGATTTGTTCGATGTTGAAGGGGGTGCGGGGTAGTTGTGTTTCGGCTGGTGGTTTGGCTTCGAGGCGAGTTTCGTTTAGGAAGTCGGGGACGGAGAGGGTGGTGTTGCCGTTGGCGTTGGTGGTCTCGTTCTCGTAGACCTGGGCGTATCCGACTTGTATGCCCGGCGCGAGGGTTGCGTTGATCGAGCCGTCGGCGACTTCGGTGAAGGTAACGCCTGGGATTGGGTCTCCGTTCGGTCCGACCGTGCGGACCGTGAGGGCGTGCACGGGTAGCGTGAGGTTCTCGTTGATGCTGCTCGTGAGATCGATTGAGCCCTGGAAGTAGAAAGAGCTGGGCGCCGCTGCGTGGGAGACTTCGTTTCCGCGGCCTCCCTCTAGGAAGAAGCTGTATTTACCAGGTGCGAACGTGCCTGAGAATTCGCCGCTGCTGTTCGTCCTCAGGCTTTCGTTGCCGACATGCACTTCCGTGCCGGCCAAAGGCACCCCACCCTCACCGAACAACACACCCGCAAAAGTGACACCTTCGATGAGTTTGATTTCGCGTGTTTGGTCTTCGGTGATTTGTTCGATGTTGAAGGGGGTGCGGGGTAGTTGTGTTTCGGCTGGTGGTTTGGCTTCGAGGCGAGTTTCGTTTAGGAAGTCGGGGACGGAGAGGGTGGTGTTGCCGTTGGCGTTGGTGGTCTCGTTCTCGTAGACCTGGGCGTATCCGACTTGTATGCCCGGCGCGAGGGTTGCGTTGATCGAGCCGTCGGCGACTTCGGTGAAGGTAACGCCTGGGATTGGGTCTCCGTTCGGTCCGACCGTGCGGACCGTGAGGGCGTGCACGGGTAGCGTGAGGTTCTCGTTGATGCTGCTCGTGAGATCGATTGAGCCCTGGAAGTAGAAAGAGCTGGGCGCCGCTGCGTGGGAGACTTCGTTTCCGCGGCCTCCCTCTAGGAAGAAGCTGTATTTACCAGGTGCGAACGTGCCTGAGAATTCGCCGCTGCTGTTCGTCCTCAGGCTTTCGTTGCCGACATGCACTTCCGTGCCGGCCAAAGGCACCCCACCCTCACCGAACAACACACCCGCAAAAGTGACACCTTCGATGAGTTTGATTTCGCGTGTTTGGTCTTCGGTGATTTGTTCGATGTTGAAGGGGGTGCGGGGTAGTTGTGTTTCGGCTGGTGGTTTGGCTTCGAGGCGAGTTTCGTTTAGGAAGTCGGGGACGGAGAGGGTGGTGTTGCCGTTGGCGTTGGTGGTCTCGTTCTCGTAGACCTGGGCGTATCCGACTTGTATGCCCGGCGCGAGGGTTGCGTTGATCGAGCCGTCGGCGACTTCGGTGAAGGTAACGCCTGGGATTGGGTCTCCGTTCGGTCCGACCGTGCGGACCGTGAGGGCGTGCACGGGTAGCGTGAGGTTCTCGTTGATGCTGCTCGTGAGATCGATTGAGCCCTGGAAGTAGAAAGAGCTGGGCGCCGCTGCGTGGGAGACTTCGTTTCCGCGGCCTCCCTCTAGGAAGAAGCTGTATTTACCAGGTGCGAACGTGCCTGAGAATTCGCCGCTGCTGTTCGTCCTCAGGCTTTCGTTGCCGACATGCACTTCCGTGCCGGCCAAAGGCACCCCACCCTCACCGAACAACACACCCGAGAAAGTCGCCGACCCAGCGGGAACGAGGAGGACGTCGACTTTTGTGTTTCCGCTGACAACCTCATCGCGATCTGTGAGGCTCCCAAATTCTGAGCCCGTGGGCGGCGTGAACGTCACGTCGTAAGTGCCCGCCGGCACCGACACGGAGTAGGAGCCATTCGCCGCGGTGGTCGTGGGCAGCGCGACCTCGTTGCTGGTGCCGCTTTCGGTGACGAGGACTTCGACGTTGGGCACACCCTGGCCGCTCCCTTGAGCTGTGACGGTCCCTGAGACCGTGAAGGCCTGTGTCGCGGCTGCATTCGCTGCCATCAACGCAAGTACCACGCCAAACATGGCCACGAAGCCGCCAAGCGCGCTCGGGTAAAGCTGTCCGTCTTTCCACGAAAGTCTCATCGGCCTCCCCTTCGTCGTCGGTGCGGAAGCCGTCCGTGGCGTGCCGAGGATCAACTAAACACAGTGCTAGGCGAAAGTCAAGCCAATCGAATGATTTTTACAACCGCGTAACGAGCGGTCGTGCTAGGCAGCAGAAAGCTCTGCCAGCAGCGTCTGTGCTGTCACGATCCGTACCCCTTGGTACTCGCCTACTGGCAGCAGGTGTCGATGGTCTCCGGACACGAGAACATCAACATGGCCTTGCACTGCACAGGTGAGGACCAGATCGTCGTCGGGTTCTCCGGTAATCGGCGGTGGCGTTGTCGGCGGCAGCGGTAGTTGGCTGCTTGCCAGCTCGGTCAGCAGCGCTGTGATCTCGTTGACGCGGCGCTTGTCGAGGCCGAGCTTGACGGTGAGGATTCGTTCTAGCTCGTCGATCACGGGGTCGGCGATCAGAAGCTCGATGCGACCGTCGATTGCGCTCTCGACCACGCGGCTTGGTGGGCCAGCGGCAATGAATGCCGAGACCAGGATGTTCGTGTCGCAAAGAACGCGCGGCTTCACGCGCGCGCTGTGCGCAACTCGTCGACTAGATCCTCGACTTCTTCCGGTCCGATGCCACGGGCCTCGGCCTGGTCGCGGGCATAGCGTTGAAGTGCCACGAAGTGTTCGTGCTGGATGTGCTGACGCAGCGCATCGCGCACAACCTCGCTCTTTGTCTTGCCGCTCGTCCGAGCCAGTGCCTCGGCCTCAGCGGCGAGCTGATCGGGGATCGAGACCGAGAGCAGACGCGACATATGAAATCATCATATCAGTGTTCATGGCTGATAGTAGCTCGTGGTGTGTTCGGGTCGGCACGGCCAGCTATCGTGGTCTCCTTCCCAGCGTGTCGCACAGTCGCAACCGCATCAATATGGCTCTATAAGGACTGATTCGCCCTGATAAGCACCAACCAGTTCAAAAACGGAAACCACATCGACGTCGAGGGCACGGTCTTCAAGATCGTCGAGTTCCAGCACGTCAAGCCAGGCAAGGGCGGCGCGTTCGTGCGCACGAAGCTGCGTCGCGCCTCCGACGGCAACGTGATCGACAGGACGTTCCGCGCCGGCGAGAAGTTCCGCCCGGTGCGCACCGAGTCGCGCACGATGCAGTTCCTGTACGCGGACGGCAGCGACGCGCACTTCATGGACACGGAGTCCTTCGAGCAGACCGCGATCGCCGAAGGCGTCGTCGCCGATGCGCTGCGCTGGATCACGCCGAGCAGCGAGGTCGACGTGCTGTTCATCGACGATCAGCCTGGCGACATCCAGCTACCGAGCGCGGTCGAGCTGGAGGTCGCGCAGACGGACCCGGGGCTGCGCGGCGACTCGGTCTCCGGCGGCGGCACCAAGCCGGCGACGCTCGAGACGGGCGCGGTCATCCAGGTGCCGCTGTTCATCGAGCCGGGCCAGCGAATCCGTGTGGACACGCGTACGGGCGACTACGTGGCGCGCGTCTGATGCGCCGCTCTGATCAGCGCCGGGCGGCTGTGATCGCGCTCTACCAGCACGATCTCACCGGCCGCTCGCTATCGGAGACATTGCCGCGCGAGTCCTCGCTGTTCGCGCGGGCGCTCGCCCACGCGGCGGCCGACCGTGCGGAGGAGCTCGACGAGGTGATCGACCGGCACGCGCACGGCTGGTCGGTGCAGCGGATCCAACCGCTGGAGCGCAGCATCATGCGTGTCGCGCTGATCGAGATCCTGCATCCCGACGCAGCGCCGGCGGATGAGCCGATCCCGCCGGAGGGCGCGATCGAGGAGGCGGTCGAGAGCGCCAAGACGTTCTGCGGCGCGGACGCGCCCGGGTTCGTCAACGGGGTGCTGGGGGCAGTGTTGCGCGAGGTTCGAGAGAATGCGCCGATCTCATGACCAGCGTTGAGCGTCTTGACGAGTTGATCGCGCGCCTGGAGCGCGCCGGCGAGCAGTTGCGCTCGGGCGAGCTGTCGCCGGACGCGGCCGCGACGATGGTCGAGGACTGCGCGGCGCTGGCAACGCAGGCGGCCGCGGAGCTGGAGCAGCTCACGCGTGCCGAGGTCCCGGCCCCGGCACCCGGCCAGGACACGCTTCTATAGCGACCCTGCTGCCACCGGGACCGCTCGAGCTGTGACCGCCGGCTACCCGGATCACCTGCGCGAAGAGGTCGAGCGCTATCTGACGGAACTGCGTTTCGCGGAGGAGCCGATCACCGCGGGGCTGGACGAGGCGATGCGCTACTCGCTGCTGGCCGGCGGCAAGCGCATCCGTCCGGTGCTCGCGCTCGCGACCGCGCGCACGGTCGGCTTGGAGCAGCGCGAGGTGCTGCCGCTGGCCGGTGCGATCGAGCTGATCCATACCTACTCGCTGATCCACGACGACCTGCCGGCGATGGACGACGACGCGCTGCGCCGCGGCGCGCCGACCTGCCATGTCAAGTACGGCGAGGACGTCGCGATCCTCGCCGGCGACGGACTCTACGCGGAGGCCTTTCGCCACCTGCTCACCTGCCAGCACGCGCCTCCCGAGCGTCTGCTCGCTGCCGCCGCTGAGCTCGCCGCTGCAACCGGCGTCGGCGGCATGGTCGGCGGGCAGTACGCGGACGTCAAGGCGCACACCGACTCGGGTCCGTCGGCGCTGCGCCGGCTGCACGAGCTGAAGACTGGACGCCTGATCGGTGCGTCGGTGCTGTGCGTACTACTGTTGACGGGGGCCGACGAGCCAGAGATGGCCCCGTTCCGGCGTTTCGCGGCGGAGCTGGGCGTGTTGTTCCAAATCGTGGACGACATACTTGATGTGACCGGCACTGACGATGCACTTGGAAAGCCACGAGGTAGCGATGAGCGTCACGGGAAGCGCACGTACGTGAGCGAGTTTGGAATCGAGCGAGCGCGAGAGCTGGCCGCCGACTCCCACCGGATGGCGCTGGCGGCGCTGGCAGAGGTGTCGAGCCGCGCTCCCGCGGCGGACGCCACCGCAGAGCTTGAGGGCATCGCGGACTTCATCTACACGCGCACCTCATGAGCCGCAAGCAGACATCTGACGAGACAGACGCGGTCGCTGCCGCAGGCGCGCTCGCGCGGCGCACGCTGCTGGCGCGCGTGGACGGCCCGGAGGATTTGCGTGGCCTGTCCGAGCAGGAGTTGGCGCAGCTCGCGCAGGAGGTACGCGAGCACATCATCGACACCGTCGGCGAGATCGGCGGGCACTTCGGCGCCAACCTCGGCACCTGCGAGCTGGCGGTCGCGCTGCACTCTGTGTTGGAGTCCCCGCAGGACAAGATCCTGTGGGACGTCGGCCATCAGGCCTATCCGCACAAGGTTCTGACTGGCCGGCGCGATCAGCTGAGCACGATCCGCCAGTACGGCGGGCTTGCGCCGTTCTGCTCGATGGCCGAGTCTCCGCACGACATCATGGGCGCGGGCCATGCCTCGACGTCGATCGGCTACGCGGTGGGGATCAAGGAGGGCATGCGTCGCCTCGGCGGTGCCGCCGACGGCAAGGTCGTCGCGGTCATCGGTGACGGTGCGATGACCGGCGGCGTGGCGTTCGAGGCGATCAGCCAGGCGGGCGGCCTGGGCACGCCGATCGTGGTCGTGCTCAACGACAACGGCATGTCGATCGCGCCGAACGTGGGCTCGCTGTCGCGCTACTTCAACCGCGTGCGCCTGAACCCGAAGCTGTGGCACGCGCGCTCGGGCGTCGAGGGCGGGCTGACGCGCCTGCCGATCGGGATCGGCGCTGCGTTCGAGCGCCTGGGGCCGCATCTGAAGGAGTCGATCAAGGCGTTCTGGGCGCCGGGCCTGTGGTGGGAGGAGCTGGACTGGGCGTACATGGGCGTGATCGACGGCCACGACGTGCGTGCCCTGCGCGCGGCGCTGCGCGAGGCGCTCGCGGCGGGTCGCCCGGTGGTGGTGCACATCGCGACCGTCAAGGGCAAGGGCTTCGCGCCCGCCGAGGAAGGCGGCCTGGAGGGCATGGAGAAGTGGCACGCGGCCAAGCCCAAGTCGATTCTCAACGGCTCGCCGACACGCCCGCCTGCCGCCGTCGCCAACAGCTCGCGCAAGAGCGCCGCCAGCAAGCCGGCACCGCAGTACACACAGGTCTTTGGCGAAGCGCTGGTGCGCGAATGTGAACGCGACGAGCGCGTCGTCGGCATCACCGCCGCGATGAACTCGGGCACCGGCCTGAACATCCTGCAGAAGGCGATGCCCGAGCGCTACTTCGACGTCGGCATCGCCGAGCAGCAGGCGCTGCTGTTCGCATCGGGGCTGGCGCTCGAGGGCGTCAAGCCGGTGGCGGCGATCTACTCGACGTTCCTGCAGCGCGCGTACGACCAGATCGTGCACGACGTATGCCTGCAGCGGCTGAACGTCGTGCTCGCGATGGACCGCGCGGGGCTGGTCGGCGATGACGGCCCGACACACCACGGGGCGTTCGACATCGCCTACCTGCGCTGCCTGCCGAACATCGTCCTGATGGCGCCGCGCGACGAGGCGATGCTGGTGCACATGCTGCGCACCGCGCTCGAGCACGACGGGCCGATCGCGCTGCGCTACCCGCGCGGCGAGGGCACCGGCGTGGCGCTGCCGAGCGAGGGCAAGGCGATCGCGATCGGCACCGGCGAGATTCTGTGTGAGGGCGACGGCGTGTCCGCGGGCGTCGGTGCCGGCGAGGGCGTCGCGCGCGTGGCGCTGATCGGCTACGGCAGCGGCGTCGGCAAGGCGCTCGCCGCCGCCGAGCTGCTGCGCGAGCAGGAGATCGCCGTGACGGTCGTCGACGCGCGCTTCGCCAAGCCGATCGACGCGGGCCTGATGGCGCAGCTTGCAGCGGAGCACGAGCTGCTGGTGACCGTCGAGGAGGGCGTGCTCGCCGGCGGCTTCGGCTCGGCCGTGTGGGAGACGCTCAACGATGCGGGTCTGACGCCGCGCATCCTGCGCGTGGGGCTGCCCGACGAGTACGTCACGCACGGCAAGGCAGCGCTGCTGCACCAGCAGGTCGGCTTCACGGGTGAGCGCATCGCCGAGCGCGTGGCCGCGGCGATCTCCGATCGCGGGCGCAGGCGCACGATTCAGGGCTCGGGATCGCGGGGCGCCGGCTCCGGGCCGCCGAGCGGCGGCTCGCGCGACAGCGGCTCAGCGATCATCGGCGCCTGAGCGGGGCGGGCTGCGCGAGACGTGTGGGTCGTGTCGCGGCCGCCGCGAGCCAGGGCGCCGACGAGCCGAGCACCGTGGTCGGTTCTCAGGCGCGGTTGAGGGCTTAAATGAAACGACCCGCCGGGGAGAGCGGGCCGTTTCGGGAGGAGGGATTCAGGAGAGTCGATGCTGCCCTCTCGATCGATAGACATATTGATCCTGCCGGGGCTGCTTGTGTGTGATATCGCGCACACTTATGTAGTAGAGGTATGTATAATGTTGGCATGGACCCCGAAAAGCCAGTAGCCAAGCCAAAGATGCGTGATGACCCGAAGCGGCGGCGCTCGTCGGAGTCGGACTTCTCGCTAATGGAGTTCTTGGAGCGCTACCCCGACGACGCGGCCTGCCTGGACCGGCTGTGGCGGGAGGGTTTCGCCCCGGATGGCTACCACGCGGACTGCCCTAAGTGCAAGCGCACCCGGAAGTTCCACCGCACTAAGACGCGGGCGTCGTACACGTGCGACTCGTGTGGGCATCACATCCACCCGATGAAGGGCACGATCTTCGAGGGCTCGCCGGTGTCGTTGAAGCTGTGGTTTTACGTGATGTACGTGATGGCTAGCACTCGATGTGGGGTCTCGGCTAAGCAGATGGAGCGCGAGATCGGGGTGACGTACAAGACGGCTCACCGGATGATGAAGCAGATCCGCACGCACTTGATGACCGACGAGGACGAACAGCAGCTGCGTGGCGATGTCGAGGTTGACGAGACCTCATGGGGCGGCAAGCCGAAACGCCGGCACGGCCAGTCGCGGTATCAGCCGCTGACACCCGAGCAGCGCTCAGAGGCAGCGCGAGCACGCGAGGCGAAGCCGACGGTCCTCGGCATGGTCGAGCGCGGCGGACGCGTGCGCGCGCGGATCATCGAGTCAAGGCACGGCGCGACGCTTAGTAGAGCCGTCACGGCGAACGTCAACCCCGACTCGATCCTGTTCACGGACGATTGGGCGTCCTACAAGCCGTTGCGTCGCCACTACATCGACCACAAGGTCATCAACCACTCGGCGGGCGTCTACGTCGAAGGCGGCACGCACACGAACACGATCGAGGGGTTCTTCGGGAACTTCAAGACCGGGATGCGCGGCGCGTACAAGAAGGTCTCGACCGCCTATCTACAGACCTACCTGAACGAGTACACGTGGCGCTACAACGCGAAACTCTACGGAGCCGCGCTGTTCGAGCAGCTAGTCATCCGAGCCGCTAGCGGCATCTCGTAGCTCTTTCGACGAGCGGTTCGGGACGGCGCGCCCGATCAGCTTCTCGAAATCGTCCTCCTTCGGCACCGGAATCTCGATCGGCTCGCCTGCCTTCGGCTGCGTCAGCTGAGTCTTGGGCGTAGGCTGCTCCGCGTGATCGTCCAGCATCTACGGCGAGGGTAGCGCGTGGCAGGGAGCCTTGAAGGGCCACTCGCCAAGTGGACGCGAGCAAAATCCAATCTGCTGAGCCTCAACACGGAAATCTCCGAAGTCTGGCCGCCCACTGAGATACGGCCCGTGAGATCCGAACTTCACCGGGCGGGATTGGAGTGCCGCTTCTACGTCGGCCCGTTGCCCGAGATCAAGCCCGATTGGGCGCTCGCGATCGGGGAGATCTTGTTCGACCTTCGCTCGGCACTCGACCATCTCGCGTACCAGCTCCATGTCCGGCGCTGGCGCAACAACATCCCCAAGGACGTCAGGCTCGCGAACTTCAAGAGGCCCATCCAAGTTGACGGAGCTACCCAGTTCCCCATCTACGACTCCGAGGCAGCGTGGGCGAGTCATTTCTACCGGATCGCCACGCTCAGCAAACGAGACCGGACGGCGCTCCAGCACCTTCAGCCATACATACGACGGGATGATAAGTGGAGCGTTGCCCGCTGGGCGCTCAGTCGCCTTAACTCGTGGCACAACTGGGACAAGCACCGGAAGCTCCATCTCATAACGGCCGCGAAGGACTCCACGATAATCGTGGACCCGACACCGGCGTTTCGCATCGACGCGGAAACCTTCTATGGCGCTGTGAAACCCTACGGCGAGATAGAGCGGTGGACCTTCAGCAAAGCGCCCCAAGAGCCGCCACACCACCCCGGTGCGTTTCTGAATGTAGCCATCCAAGAACCGGGGGACGACCCCGACGCCACCCTCAGCCATCACACGCTTCAGATCCTCGCAAGTAGCGTTCTTCGCGTCATCGAACGGTTCGCGGACAGATTCTGACGCGCGCATCTAGTGCCCACCCGACACGCGCCACGCCCTACCCTGCGGCGTGGCGCATCGAGCGGTCCTCAGATGACGTGCGCGGTCAGCGAGATCAGATGGAACGCTGCCGGAGTGGCGAACACGAAATCGCCCATACGGTGCAGCAGCCCCGCGCGCTGTAGGGGATGGATGAGCGATTCGGCGTCGAAGTACTCGACCTCCCGGCCGATGTCCTCGATGCTCCAGGTCGTGGGCTGCCTGCTCGGGTCCGTGAGCAGGTTCACGACATCCAATTCCATGTCGCCCAGTTCGCGGTCGCCACGGGTCTGATCCTCGCCAGGGGTAGGGTTTCCTTGCATGGGAAGGTCCGTCCTTTCCTTGCCACGGCGCCCGGCTGTTCACGCAGCGCGGGCGCCACTTGTCGATGTGGCTGCAAGCTAGGCCGGCTGGTGGACGGAAGAAATACCTACCTCTAGTACACAAGTGTGATATCGCGCACACATGTCAAGCGACTGTAGAAGCCGACGGCCTTCTTAGAGGTGGTGCCTCATCCGCGTCCTAGGATGAGTTCGTGTCATTGGTCGGCGGTGTGGTGCGGAGGTGGTTCGCGCTGGCCGCTGCGATCGGATCAGCAGTCGGGATCGTCGCGTATGCGCTGACCGCCCGGCATGTCGGGGCTTGGTTGGCTATCGCCGGGCTGCTGCTGCTTGTCGTGAGCCTTTCGTGGGAGCTGTGGCTCACACGTCCCACGACTCGAGCGGATGCCGTAATCCACCGACTCGGGCTACTTACTCGACGAGGCAACGCTGAACTAAGGATCACACGGTCGGGAATCTTGTCTGAGGATCCAGCAGATGCCGCTAAGCGATGTCGCAAGTGGGAGCAGCGTGTCAGCGTTGTCGTGGAGCGAGAGTTCGGCCAGGGCGACCTTGCGCTATTCGAGGGGCCCGTGAGTGCCGCTGCTCCTAATGATCTCCAGGAGGTCGTAACTGCGTGGATGAAAAGTCTCGAAAGGCTCCATGATCTGATCCGGAGGCGCAGCTAGATCAATACGCATCGCAGGGAAAGGCTCTGGTGCTTCGACGTCGGGGTCGGAAACCCTTTACGCCAAGAAGGTCGCAAATAGCGGGCGTTTGAGCTACTTTTGCTAGAGTTAGCCTTACGAAATGACGCTGAATCGATGGAGTAGAGGGACACCATCGAGACAGTAGCCGGACCTGGCAGACCCCCAGGGAAAACGACCTTATAAAGATGGGCGACGGGTGGGCCTCGAACCCACGTTAAGCCGGATTACAAGTCCGGAGTTCTGCCAACTGAACTACCGTCGCCGTATGTGGAGTCCGGGGGTAAGGCCCCGGACTCTCACATTGTATCTGCGTTCTTATGTAAAGCCGGGGGAAATCCTGATTTGCAGGGGTTTTTGGCTCTGAGACTATGTTTCTCACCGCTTAAAGACGGTATCTGCCCAGCCAGCTTCGAGCTACTGCCTCAAAGCGTCCCAGGCCAACTTTTGGATTGGGCGCAGCACCTAGACCCCCATTCGGACGTCATTTCCAGGCGGGCTCTACAGAGGCTTTATATGCGTAATATCGCGCACAGAACGCCTCTGCCATGCGCCCGCGCACTCGCCAGCGCTGGCGCCGCACCCACGACAGGCGTCGCTGACACGCCACCTCGTGTGCAGGTCGTGCGCTGGGAGTGCTTGTGTGCAAGGGTGTTGAGGCGATGGCCAAGCGTCGTCTTGACACCTTGCTGGCCGAGCGTGGACTGTTCCCGTCGCGCAGTCGCGCGGCGGCGTCGGTGATGGCCGGCGAGGTGTTCTTGGTGCCCGCGCGCGCGGCTTCGCGCGCTGGCGAGCGCCGCGCGGAGAAGCCGGGCGAACTGGTGGACGAAGAGCTGGACGTGCGGCTGGCGGAGCGCCCGGTGTACGTGTCGCGCGGCGGCGTCAAGCTGGCGAACGCGCTCGCGGCGTGCGCGCTGGACGTGAGCGGTCGCAGCGCGCTCGACGTGGGCGCCTCGACGGGAGGCTTCACCGACTGCCTGCTGCAGCGCGGGGCGCGCGAAGTGATCGCGGTGGACGTCGGCTATGGCATCCTCGACTTCCGCCTGCGCAGCGACCCGCGCGTGGTGGTGCTCGAGCGCACGAACGCACGCGCGCTGACGCCGCAGGCTCTGGTCGCGGCGCGGGACGCGGACGCCGCGCGGGACGCGCGGGCTGATGAGCTGCCGGGCGCGGCGCCCGGCGCGCTGCCGGACCTGGCGACGGTTGACGTGTCGTTCATCTCGCTGGGCAAGGTGCTTGGCGCTGTGCTGGGCTGCTTGGCGCGTCCGTACGACGTGCTGGCGCTGGTCAAGCCGCAGTTCGAGCTGGGGCGCGGCCGCGTGGGCAAAGGCGGCGTGGTGCGCGCCGGCGAGGACCGGCGCGAGGCGCTGATCGGCGCCGGTCGCGCGGCGCTCGAGCTGGGCGCGGCGGTTGTGGGTTACCGCTCGTCGGGGCTGCCGGGGCCGAAGGGCAACCGCGAGACGTTCCTGTGGCTGGCCGATGCGGAGGGCGGCAGGGGCACACGCGAGCGGGACGAGCTGGAGCGGCTGGCGCGCGAGGTCGAGCCGTGAGCCGCGAGATGACGGTGTTCACGCACCGGCGCGCGGAGGACACCGAGGCGGCGCTTGCGCTGCTCGTGGAGCGGGCGGCACAGGCCGGTGTGACGCTGCGTCTCGACCAGGAGGAGACGGCCAAGCACGCGCTTGTCGCCGGTCCGGGTCTCGCGCTGGACGCCACGGCGAAGGACGACGTGGAGCTGTGCGTGGTGCTGGGGGGCGATGGCACGATCCTGCGCGCGCTGCGGCGCTACGCGGGCACCGACGTGCCCGTGTTCGCGATCAACTTCGGCGCGATTGGGTTCCTGGCGACGGTCGAGCCGCAGGACATCGAGGACGGCTTCCGTCGCGCGCTGGGCGGCGACTTCGAGCTGCTGCGCCTGCCGGCGATCGTGCTGGACGTGCCCGACGATCGCTCGACGGGAGCGCGTCAGACGGCGATCAACGACATCGCGATCCACCGCAAGGTTGGCGAGCGCGTGGCGGAGCTTGCGTACGCGCTCAACGGCGAGGAGGCTGGCAGCGTCCGCTGCGACGGGCTGGTGGTCGCCACGCCGGCGGGGTCCACCGGCTACAACCTCGCGAACGGCGGGCCGGTGATGGCGTGGGGGGTGGAGGGGTTCGTGGTGTCGTTCATCGCGCCGCACTCGATGAGCGCGCGGGCGCTGGTGGTGGCGCCGGACGATCGGCTGACGATCTCCAACCGCTCGCGCGAGCCGCTCGAGATTGCCGTTGACGGGCGTCCTGCTGGCGAGATCCCGGGGGAAGGGCGGATCGAGGCGCGCTTCGTCAACGACGTCGGCACGATCGCGCAGCTACCAGGCACGTCGTTCTATCGGCGGCTGCGCGAGAAGTTCGGGCGCCTGGCGAGCTGAGAGAGCGTCAGGCGACCTGCGCGTCGCGGTGGGTGACCGCGGCGTGGTCGTCGTCGGCGCCGGTGCGCCGCATCGAGGCGATGAACTCGTCGAGCTGCGCCCGCGAGAAGCGTCGCTGTCCGCCGGGCGTGCGGTAGCAGGCGATGTGGCCGGCGTCCGTCCAGCGACGGACGGTGGCCAGTGAGACGCCGACGTAGCGGGCGGCCTGGGAGCTGGTGAAGACGAGCTGGCGCTCGTTGCGCGACTGGGCTGGGGTGCTGGACACGGGCATGGCTGAACCTCGATCGGTTGGGGTGTCACGACATGCTTCGTCCGCAAGCGCCGAGAACTTGAGCGCTGCTGAGCTTTGCGCTGCGTTTCGATCTACGCGGCGGCTGCGTACCCTCCTTTTGCAAGCAATCCTGCATAAAGCTATTCGGGGTAGCCGATCGCTGCCGATTCCGCTACTATCCTGCGCAAACCTACTCATTGGTGCTCGCACAGAGGCGAGGTTCGGGCACAGGCTGATCCAACGGAGAAGGAGACAAAAATGTCGCAGCCACACATCGGCTAGTACGAAGTGGTTTGCAACCGCAGTTGGAGTTTGCGCGGGGTGCATCCCACGCGAAGCAGCTAGAGAGCTTTGCCAAGCGCCCGCTGTTCGAGCAGCGGGCGCTTGCGTTTAAGGCGCCAGGAGATGACTTGCTCTCACTCCTGCGATCGGTGATCTAGTCGCGGCGCAGCCCCACCAGGCGGCTCAGCGAGCGCGGGCCGCGTCGGGCGGCCGCTGACTGCCCGCCAGGCTCGGCCATCTCACGCACGCGTCGCTCGAATTCGAGGTCCTTCTCGAAGTCGGCGTCGTGGCCGGACAGCGGGTCTTCGCGTGCGAGCAGGCTCAGGAACGTCTCCACGATCTCGCCGTCGAGCTGCCCGTTGCGGGCGGCGTGGCGCAGCTCCTCCATGGCCTCCTCGGCACCCATCGCCGTGCGATAGCTGTCGCGCGCGCTCATCGTGTGGTAAACGCAGCAGATAGCGAGGATGCGGGAGCCGAGCGGGATCTCTTTGCCGATCAGGCCGGCTGGATAGCCGCTGCCGTCGACGCGCTCGTGGTGGTAGAGGATCGCCTCGGCGGTGGCGCCGTAGCCGTCGAGCGCGCCCACGAGTTCGGCGCCGTCCTCGGGGTGGCGTCTGACGATCGCCTGGTCCTCGGGGCGCACGACCTCGGCGTGCAGCACCCGGTCGGGCCAGGTGAACTTGCCGATGTCGTGGAGCAGGCCGGCGGTGCGCACGACTTCCTGGTCCTGCTCGGAGCAGCCCAGCTCCTTTGCCAACGCTTCGCTGTAGCGCGCGACGGCCGATGCGTGGCGGCTGGTGGTGGGCTCGCGCATCTCCAGCGCTCGCACGAGCGTCCGCAACACGCCGGCCTGCAGCGACACGAGGTGGATCGTGCGTGCGTGCAGCTGCTCGGCGCGTTGCTCAGAGCGGATCAGCGCCACGGTGAGGTGCCGGAAGATCGCCAACACGGGGATCGCGGCCAGCAGCGCCGGCAGGCCGGCCTGGCGGTAGCCGAGCACGAGGATCGTCGCGACCACGCCGACGGCCAGCTCGCCGGGCAGCAGCGGCAGGAACAGCTCGCGCACGAGGGCCGAGAACGTGCGCTCGTTCCTGATGCGCCGCTCGAGCGCGAACAGGATGAAGTTGAGGACGAGCAGCACCGCCAGCGCGGCGAGCACGACGAGCCCGAAGACGAGGCTCTGGGAGAAGTCCTGCGCGTGCGGATTCGCGACTGCGCCCTCCGCCGCGCGGATCATCAGGCCGCTGACGAAGGCCGAGACACCGAGCGCGACGAAGTTGTTCAGCCAGACGCCGGGCGGGCGCCGGTTGAGAGCGGAGTGGGGGAGGGTCGCGGCGATCCCGCAAGCCGCCGCGGGCCCGGGGCCGAGCAGCCCCATCGCCAACACCATCGCGCCGAGCGACGCGCTCAGCATGCCGTGGCTGGTTTCGACGCTGAACCACTCGCCGGCGAACGCCATCGCGAGCAGCAGCGCGACGAGCGTGAACGGGTGCCATTCGCCCTGTCCTTCGGAGGCCATCCGGACGCTCTCGAAGACGGTGCCGCCGAGCAGGAGCAGCTCGGCTGTCCACCACGAAACGCGCCTTGTGAGGTCGAGCGTTGGCATTTCGGTCCTGTCGTCCTTTTCGACCGTCGCGGCGTGGTACTTGAGGGAGGACAAGCGGCGCGCAAATAGGCCCTTCGCGCCGCGCGCGAGCGCGTGTGTCGACTGCTCGAATGGTCCTCGTGCGAGGGCTATTCGGGCGGTGCGTTGCCCGTCGCCCGTGCCTACGGCAGGGGGTCGCTGAGGTCGTCGCGCTCGCCCGTGAGGACGGGCGCGGCGACCGGCACGACGGCGGCGCGTCCGCTGAGGGTCAGGCGCACGAACACCGGCGTCGTCAGCATCGCGGCCGCCCCGACGACCAGGAACGCGCTGCGCGTCGAGCTGACGGCGACGAGCAGGCCGCCGAGCGGCAGGCCGACCGCGAGACACAGGGCGGAGAGCGATTCGACGGCGCCCATCAGCCGCCCGTGGAGGTTCGGCGGCGAGAGCTGTTGCACGAGGCTGATCAACGAGGGCCACTCGAAGCCGTTGCCGAGCCCGCCGACGAACGCCGCCGCGCACGCCGTCGCCAAGGATGGCGCCACCGACATGCCGACGTAGGCGGCGCCGAGCGCGAACACCCCGGCGCTGAGCATCGTCCCGAGCGATCTGCGCGTCAGCCGCGAGAAGAACACGCTGGCGACGGCGGCGCCGCTGCCCCAGCAGGTGACCAGCAGGCCGTAGCCGGCGTCGCCGGCGTGCAGCGTGGCCTTCGCGTAGGCGACCTCGATCGGGCCGGCCGCCTGGATGAACAGCAGCGTGGTCGCCTCCGTCAGGAGCAGCCCGCGCAGCATGCGCGTCTGTTGGATGTGCGTCCAGGCGGCGTTGAGGCGGGCACGGACGGTGTCTGTGCCGACCTCCTCCTTGACGTGCAGGTTGAGATCCAGCAGCAGCGCTCCGCAGATGGCGAACGAGGCGACGTCGGCGAACAACGCCGCTTGAGCCCCCACAGCCGCCACGATCAGGGCGCCGGCCACGGGGCCGCCGATCGTCGCCGCGGAGAGGCTGAACGTCAGCGTGCCGTTGGCGACGCGTTCGGCCGCCTGGGTCTCCTGCTCGAGCGCTTCAGCGGACATGCCGGCGGCGTCGGGCTGTTCCTCGACGTGCTCGCGCGCTGCCCGTCCCACCGCGGCCCGCAGCAGCGCGCTTGCGGCCAGCGCGGCGGTGCCGTCGAGCGCCGCCAGCAGCAGCAGCCCAGGCAGCCAGAAGTCGAACAGGAGCAGCGCGATCGCGGTGGTGGCAAGCGCCTCGAAGAAGTACAGGCCGCTGAGCTCGTGACCGCGCGTGGATGCCTCCACCCGGGCCACGAGGCTGGGCACGAGGAACGCGGGCAGCGCCTGCCAGGCGAACAGCAGCGCGGCCACGGCGAGGGCGCTGTGGGTGTGGTCGAAGACGGTGAGCGACAGCGCCACGAGCCCGATCCACGAGCCGAGCCTGTTGACGGTGTAGGCGACGACGATCCGCCGCAGCCGCGGCGATGAGATGGGTGAGGCCACGCCGGTCACGCTAACGCTTGACAGCGACAACTAGCAGCAGCGCGCGTCCGGTTGCCGGCGCCGCGCCCGGCGCGGCGCCGATACATTCGCCGAGAACGCCGTTGCAGGCGCTGGTTCGGTCCTGTCGAGCCGATACCGTCCAAATGATGGAGGCTGGCACGCCAGGGGTCACGCGGCCGATCGACGTGATCATCGCCGACGATCACGCGGTCGTGCGCGACGGCATTCGTGCGGTGCTGCAGCGCCAGGACGGCGAGTTTCGCGTGGTCTCCGAAGCGGCGGACATCCCGTCGATGATCCGCGAGGTGCGCGAGCACAAGCCTGACCTGCTGACGCTCGACCTGACGATGCCCGGCGGCTCGAGCCTCGGGGCGCTGCCGTCGTGCTTCATCTCGCATCCGACGCTGGCGGTTGCGATCCTGACGATGCGCGAGGACCCCGAGTACGCGCGCCAGGCGCTGAGGGCGGGCGCGCGCAGCTACGTGCTCAAGGAGGCCGAGCCGGCGGAGCTGTTGCAGGCGTTCCGCCTGGCGGTCGCGGGCGGCAACTACCTGCACCCGCGCCTGGGCGCGCTGATGGCGACCGGCGAGGAGGGCGTCGCCGACGGCGTCGTGCTGTCAGAGCGCGAGCGCGAGGTCGTGCGGCTGATCGCCAACGGCTACACCAACCCGGAGATCGCCGAGCAGCTGAACGTCGCCGAGCGCACCGTAAAGACCTACCGCGCCCGCGCGATCGAGAAGCTGGGCTTCTCCTCACGCGCGGAGATCACGGCGTACGTGCGGCGTACCGGTCTCGCTGACTGAGCGGCTGCTGGCCGGTGCCGGGCGGCATCGCTTCCCCTAGTGCATCGTTTGTAGTGCGGCCGGCACATGTGCCGGCCGGCGGGCCGTGCATGCACGGCCCGCACGTGGTCGCACATGTGCGACCACGCCGGGTACTGCCTAGCGAGTCGCAGATGTCTCGATTCATCCGACGACGACGCGAACGACACAGCTAGCACATTCGTGCGTAGAGCCAGGGCTGCTAAGTCTCGGGCCACAACTCTCAGGCTCGCGGAGGGTTGGTCGCTGACGCAGGCGACCGCACGGCGGCCAAGTGGCTCGCTCGCCCTCGATCGAGGGGCCGGCCGGGCTGGTTGTCGGTGCCCGCTCGTCACAGCCGGCGCGCAGGCCAAGCGCGCAACTGGAGCTGCGGTCGTTGGCGGTCTGCTTCGTCCCTACGGGTACTCAGCTTCTGCCGTGAGCGCTAAAACCTGTCAATTTGCAGGGATTTCTCAAGTGGATCCAGCCAGGATCGAACCGGCGACCTCCTGCTTGCAAACAGCACGCAGCGGTGGGTATCTGCGGGTGGAATCACGACGCCTTCCGCAATGGCCGTACTTCGGCGCTAGGCGCGCGGGTCGCTGCGGGTGAGATTGGGTCATAGCCGCTGCGCTCTTCGGGGCGTGAGAGGTAAGTGGTGCGCAGGTCTGCGGTCACGAGCGTTGTATTCATGGTTTTGTCTCTCAGGCCGGTGCCGGGATGGGCTTCGGGTCGATGTTCTCGCTGACAGCGTCGGGTTCGGGCTCGGGGACCGTGCGGGCGGTGGAGCCCTCGATATTGATGTGGGGTAGTCGTGTGTCGAGCCACCGAGGGAGCCACCATGTGCTCGGACCGAGCAGCTCGAGGACGGCGGGGAGCATCATGCAGCGCACGATGAGCGCGTCAAGGAAGATCGCTGTAGCGAGGCCGAGACCGAACTCCTTGAGTGTGCGCTCGTCGCCGAGCACGAACGAGAGGAACACGCAGACCATGATCGCTGCGGCTGCGGTGATCACGCGGCCCGTGAGGGCGATGCCATCAGCGACGGCGAGCGATGCGTCTTTGCGGCGCAGCCATTGCTCGCGCATGCGTGAGATGAGGAACACCTCGTAGTCCATCGAGAGCCCGAACACGACAGCGAACATCAGTACTGGCACCCACGGCTCGATCGGCCCCTTCTGCACACCGAGCAGCCCGCCGAGCCAGCCCCACTGGAACACGGCGACGATCACGCCCATCGCGGCACCGATACTCAGCAGGTTCATTACCGCGGCTTGCAGCGGGATCAGGATCGAGCGGAACACCGCGAACAGCAACAGGGCTGAGAGCAGGATCACGATCGCGAAGAACAACGGCAGCTTGTCCGACAGGCCGTGTGAGAAGTCGATCGACGCGGCGGTAAACCCGCCCACGAGTACCGGGACGCCTGTCGAGTGCTCGATCGGCGGCAGCACCGTTTTGCGGAGATGGTTGACGAGTTCGGTGGTCGCGAATGCCTGTGGCGCCGAGTTAGGGTACGCCTGCATCACGGCGACCGTGCCCGACGGGGAGATCCGCGGCTGCGTGACCGCAACGATGCCGGACACGCCGCTGATCGCTCGCCGAAGCTGCGCGAGCGCTGCTGCACGATCGTGACCGTGCAGCTCGGCGACGATCAGCAGCGGCCCGTTGAAGCCCTGGCCGAATCCCCGCGCAAGCAGATCGAAAGCATGGCGCGAGCTCACGTTGGCCGGGTCGTTTCCGGCATCGCTGCCGTCCAGCCGCAGTGCCAGGACGGGGCTCAGCAGCGCGATCATCACCGCGAGTGAGACGATCGCGAGCGGCCACGGCCGCTTCTGCACGATCTCACTCCAGCGACGCCACGCCGAGTGCCGCCGCGGCGTGACGTCCGCAACCGCCGCCCCGTTGCTTGCCGGCGCCGCTCTAGGATGCCGGCGGAGGCGACCTCGACCGGCTCGGGGTGGGCGGACGAGCTTCAGGCCGAAGCGAGAGAGCATCGCTGGCAGCAACGTGAGGGCCGCGACTAGCGTGAGCAGAACGGCGATCACCGCGGCAACTGCCAGCCCGTACATGAACGGCACGCCGGTCGCGAACATGCCCAGCAGGGCGATCACGACCGTCGCGCCGGCGAGCAGCACCGCTCGCCCGGAGGTATCCATTGCCTCGATGATCGATGCCTCTACGTCGCCGAGTGCCTGGTAGCTCTCGCGGAAGCGGGTGACGACGAAGAGGGAGTAGTCGATGCCGACGCCGAGGCCGATCATAAGCGCGAGGTCAGGAGCAATGTTCGAGAGGTTCGTGACGTGGGTAGCGAGACCGATGAGTGCGACGCCGGTGATCAGCCCGAACGCCGCCGTTATCAGCGGCATTCCCGCGGCGGTGAGCGACCCGAATGTGAGCAGGAGGATCAGCAGCGCGGCGATCACGCCGACGGCTGTGGCCGAGCCGGTGCTGAAACCCTCGGCCTGCTCTATGACCTGACCGCCCGCAGCGATCTGCAGGCCGGGTGCGTGGACGGCCTGTACCTGGTAGAGCAGCGGCTTGCCG
The DNA here is from genome assembly GCA_963716535.1 of uncultured Solirubrobacteraceae bacterium. Lineage (GTDB taxonomy): Bacteria > Actinomycetota > Thermoleophilia > Solirubrobacterales > Solirubrobacteraceae > Palsa-744. The sequence goes on from OY970317.1 coordinate 729,564, forward strand.
GCGTCGGCCGCCAGCAGGTTCGCGGCCTTGTCGTAGTTGACGGTCGCGAACGCCGTCTTCCGGTCGGCCGAAACCTGGACGGCCCCACGCGAGCTATACGGGCTGACGACCCCTGTGACGCGCGCTAGTCTGCTGACGCGCCCGAGCAGTGGTGTGATCCTTGCGCGCACGGCCGGCGCTTCGACCGTGCCGCGTGAGACGTGAAAGACGATCGTGTCGACGTCACCGCTCTGAGCCTTGAACTCCTGCTTGAGTAGATCGCTCGCCCGCTGTGACTCGGTTCCCGGAAGTCCGAACACCGTGACGTAGTTCGGTCCTACCGCATGAGAAAGCACAGTGGCAAGAACCGCGACCGTGACCCAAGCCAGGATCACGCGGCGGCGATGAGCCATACACCAGCGGGCAAGAGCACGCATCAGGCTGTGCTCACGAGGGTCATGTTGATAATGCAGCCGGCGGCATTCAAGCTGACGCTCCTTCTCGGGACGTACGAACTCGACGAAGATCCAACGGGTAAACGGCGTTTCTGTCGCTATGGACGAAACAGCCCGTGAGGTCAGCGAAAGGCAGGTGATGCCCGCCGGGGGCCTGCGCGAGAGAATCGAGCAGTCGCGGCCGATAACGGCCTGCCTTGAAGGTACTCGCTTCGAGCAGAGGATGCGAGCCGGTCGACCCGCTGTCCCATTGGGGCCTGATGCTTATGGGGTAGTCTCGATGCTAGTGCGGCGGCTGGCTGTGACCTTGATCATTCTGGGTGGGCTCAGCTTGGTGTGGTCCGCGCAGTCGAGCTTTGGGTTGTCGTCGAGCGCCGCAAATCGCATTGCCAACGGCGGTGCGGAGGCCGGCGAAACGGCGCCATGGATCAGTAGCGGATGGGGGGTAGCCCGCTACGGCAGCGCTGCGGCGCCTGGAAACGAATTCGCCGAACTATGGCAATTTGGCGCCCGGGGATCGTACTTGTTCGTCGCCAGCGCGCCGAGTGCGACGCTCGAACAGGATGTGTCGCTCGAAGACCTGGCTGAATCTATAGAAGCTGGTACCCAGCAACTCTATTTTGAACTTATGCTCGGTGGCCAGTCCGATGGCGGCTCCGCAACCGCGATCGTGACGTTCCTTGACGCGCATACACGCCAGGTAGGATCGCCGGTACAGCTTGGGCCAATAGCAGCAGGGGACCTATCAACGCAACCGACGCTCCTGTCATGCGAAGCGACTTTGAACGTGCCCGTAGGATCGCGCACGGCGAGAGTTACGATCGACGGCGCAGCCGGGGCCCCGGCCTCAATCGCGGCTACTACAGCGGCGTCGAGCGAGGCGTGCGGAACGTGGCGCTCGCCAACATCGTCAAGATCGCAAAGGCGCTCGGCGTCGCTTCGTCACAGCTACTTGCGCGGGCTGAGGAGATCGACAGCCATAGGCTCTAAAATCCCATCATGCTGATCGGGCTCGTTATCGGCACGATCGTCGTGGCTGTGGGACTTTCGCAGTCGTTTCACAGGCGTCACGAGCCTGAGCCGCCGAACAGCCGATGGAAGCTTCCATGGCTAATCCTCCTGTCTGCTAGTGGCGTGGTGTTGGCGGTCGTTGGTCCGTGGCCGGTTGTCTGGGCGTCGCTGGTGGTGCTGCTCCTCGTAGAGGTCGGATTTGTGCTTGCTGGCCGCAACCCGTGGTGGATGCAGAGCCGCTTCGACCGGCGCGTGAGCGGTCCACGGGCACCGAATAACGCGCTGGTCTACACGGGACACGACGATCCGCCTTAGGCCGGCCGATCGCGGTGGCGCGGCCTCGGGCTGTTCGGGCCTCACTGGCCGCAAATCTCGTGTTTCAGAACCGTGCATGTATCCTGACTCAGTGCAATCCGCACCTGCTATTGGCTTCAACTGGAGGCGCCCGGTTGGGGGGATCATTTTCGCGTGTGCGGTCGCGCGGATGTGCTTGGCGTTGATGTCCGCCGCGCCGGCGATGGCGACTACTATCACCGCCACGGCGATCGCCGCTGGGCGCGAACACACATGTGCGCTCGTGAGCGGTGGCGGAGTCGACTGCTGGGGCTACAACGACGCGGGGCAGCTGGGCGATGGCACTACGGCGAACAGTTCTACACCGGTGACGGTGGAGGGTGTGGGCGGGCTGGGGACGCTGTCGGGTGTGGAAGCTATCGCGGGTGGCTCTAGCTACACGTGTGCGCTCGTGAGCGACGGCGGTGTTGACTGCTGGGGCTACAACTTCTACGGTGATCTCGGAGACGGCACCCGCGCGAATAGCCCGACGCCGGTGGCCGTTGAGGGTGTGGGCGGGGCGGGTGTGCTGTCGGGCGTGGTCGCGATCGCCGCGGGGACCGAACATGCGTGTGCCCTCACGAGCAGCGGCGGTGTCGACTGCTGGGGCGTAAACTTTGAAGGTGAGCTGGGCGACGGCAGCAGCACGAATAGCTCGACGCCGGTGGCCGTTGAGGGTGTGGGCGGGGCGGGTGTGCTGTCGGGCGTGACAGCTATCGCCGCCGGGGACGGTCAGACGTGTGCGCTCACGGGCGGTGGTGGGGTTGACTGCTGGGGCGACAATAGCTTCGGTGAACTGGGCGACGGTACTTTTCGTGGGCCAGAAACCTGCACCGGCATCTCCCTCCCGTGCAGTAGAACCCCGGTCCACGTGCTTTCGGGCGTGGAGACGATCGCCGCTGGGGGTCAACACACGTGCGCGCTCATGAGCGGCGGCGGGATCGACTGCTGGGGCTACAACGACGCGGGTCAGCTCGGCGACGGCACCACCGCGAACAGCTCGACGCCGGTGGCCGTTGAGGGTGTGGGCGGGGCGGGTGTGCTGTCGGGCGTGACAGCTATCGCCGCCGGGGCATATTCCGCCGCCGGAAACGAAGACACTTGCGCGCTCATGAGCGGCGGCGGAATCGACTGCTGGGGTGAAAACGAATTCGGTCAGCTGGGTGACGGCATGGACACGAATAGCGCGACGCCGGTGGCGGTTGAGGGCGTGGGTAGTTTGAGCACGCTGTCGGGCGTGGAAGCGATCGCCGCTGGGGGCAATCAAACGTGCGCGCTCGTGGGCGGTGGCGGGGTTGACTGCTGGGGCGACAACGATGTCGGTCAGCTGGGCGACGGCAGCATCATGGAAAGCCTGACGCCAGCTCCGGTTGAGGGTGTCGGCGGGTCGGGCACGCTGTCGGGGGTAAAAGCGATCGCCGCCGGGGAAGGTCAGACATGCGCGGGCACAAGCGGCGGCGGGGTCGATTGCTGGGGCGCCGATAAGGACGGTCAGCTTGGCGATGGCAGCACCACCAGCAGGTCCACGCCCGTGGCGGTGGAGGGTGTCGGCGGGTCGGGTGTGCTGTCGGGGGTGAAGGCGATCGCCGCCGCGGGCGAGTCCACATGTGCGGTTGCGAGCGGCGGCGGGGTCGATTGCTGGGGCGCCGATGAGGACGGTCAGCTCGGCGATGGCAGCACCACCAGCAGCTCCAGGCCCGTGGCGGTGGAGGGTGTGGGCGGGTCGGGCATGCTGTCGGGCGTGACAGCGATCGCCACCGGGGGCGATTACACGTGTGCCCTCACGAGCGGCAGCCGGGTCGACTGTTGGGGTTTCAACCTCGATGGTCAGGTGGGCAACGGCGGCTATGGCGCAACCTGGTCGACGCCCGTGGCGGTGGAGGGTGTGGGCGGGTCGGGCATGCTGTCGGGCGTGACAGCGATCGCCACCGGGGGCGGTCAGACGTGCGCGCTCACGAGCGGCGGTGGCGTTGACTGCTGGGGCGAAAACAGGTTCGGGCAGCTAGGCGATGGCACGAACATAGGGCCGGAAAGAGGGGAACAGTGCACATTTGGTCCCTGTAGCTCGACACCGGTGGAAGTGGAGGGTGTGGGCGGGTCGGGCATGCTGTCGGGCGTGAAGGCGATCGCCGCCGGGGGCGATTACACGTGTGCGCTCATGAGCGGCGGCGGGGTCGACTGCTGGGGCATCAACTTTGAGGGTGAGCTGGGCGACGGCAGCACCACGGAAAGCTCGACACCGGTGGAAGTGGAGGGTGTGGGCGGGTCGGGCATGCTGTCGGGTGTGGTCGCGATCGCTGCTGGGGGCGAACACACGTGTGCGCTCACGAGCGGTGGCGGGGTCGACTGCTGGGGGCCCAATAGCTTCGGTGGGCTGGGTGATGGCAGCACCACGAGCAGCTCGACACCGGTGGAAGTGGAGGGTGTGGGCGGGTCGGGCATGCTGTCGGGTGTGGTCGCGATCGCTGCTGGGGGCGAACACACGTGTGCGCTCACGAGCGGTGGCGGGGTCGACTGCTGGGGTGGCAACGGCTTCGGTGAGCTGGGTGACGGCGGCACCCCGGAAAGCGCTACGCCGATCGCGGTGCCGGAGTTTGGTGCCGTCAGCACGACCACCGGCACGACTGGCACAACCACTTCCAGCGCTGCCACGAGCACGAGTACAACAGGCACAACCGCTTCCAGCACGACGAGCACGAGTACGACAGCCACGAGCACCCCTGCCATTGGCAGCGCGGAAGCCGGCGAACAGGTGATCGTGAAGGACGGTAAGGCTGCGCTCAAGTTGACATGCAGGGGGCCCGGCCCGTGCAAGGGGACGATTCAGCTGATCGCCCGGGTGGGCGAGAAGCTCATCGTCAAACGCCACGGAAAGCTCCGCGTGGTTACGCGCACGCGCAAAGTCGTGATCGGCACTGCAAGCTTCTCGCTAGCCACGGGAGCTAGCGAGACCCTGGACGTGCAATTGAGTGCTACAGGCATGCAAATGCTTCGGAAGGCCGGCAAGAAAGGATCGCCGGTGAGCCTCAAGGGCGGTGACCTTACGGCGCGCTCGACGTTGCTCAAAGCGTCGTAGCCCAACCCGAGGATTAAGCACCCAGAGTACAGCTAGCATCACGATGCGCGCAGAATCACGTTGTCGCCGCTTCTGATTGCTCGATGCTGGTGTTGCGCAGTACGCTGGACCGATGGATTCATCTGGATCGGCTGTTCCCGCTGAGGGTTATCGGCTGACGGGCATCTCCCCGCGCGCCTTCCAGCACCCCGCCGACAAAGCCGCGACCGCCGCGCTCGGCTCGATCCCATACCTAGACACGGTCGTCCGCAAGCTGATCGAGCTGGGCTACGAGCGCGCGCTGCGCCAGAGCTACCTCGGCTCCTCGGTGCGGCTCTCCGAACAGCAGCTCGGAGACGTCTACCGCGAGCACGCGATCGCCTACGCGACGCTCGACATGGCCGACGTGCCGGATCTGTACCTGACCCAGTACCCGGCGCCCAACGCGCTTGCGATCGGCGCAAGCAAGCCGATCGTCGTCGTGCAGTCAGAGCTCGTGCAGCTGCTCGACGCGCCGCAGCGGCGTGCTGTGTTCGGGCACGAGGCCGCGCACATCCTGGCCGACCACCAGCTCTACCGCACGGCCCTGGCGATCCTCGTGCTGATGACGCGCAGCGCGCGCCTGCCGCTGCCGCTCGCGCCGGTGCGCTCCGCGCTGATGGAGTGGGGGCGCGCCACCGAGCTGTCCGCCGACCGTGCCGCCGCGCTCGTCACACGTGATCCGCTGGTCGTCTGCCGCACGTTGATGTCGCTCGCCGCCGGCACGATGGTCGATCAGCTCGACCTCGACCTGTTCATGCGCCAGGGCATGGACTACCAGGAGAAGGGGAGTGGCATCGAGCGCCTGACGCGGCTGATGCTCGACCTCGGCGTCACGCACCCGCTGCCCGTCAAGCGCACGCACGAGCTGATGGCGTGGGTGCGCTCGGGCGAGTACGAGCGCATCGTCGGCGGCGAGTACGCCCGCCGTGGCGACCCCATCGACGCGCGTGCCGACGGCGGCGAGGCCGTCGCCTTCTACGCCGAGCGCATCCGCGACGGCTTCCGCGACGCCGGCGAGTCGATCAACTCCGTCGGCAAGCAGCTCGCCGGTTGGCTGCGCAGAGACGGTGGCGACGGGGAGGGCGATGCGGACGAGGATGAGGACTTCGGCGCGGACGAGGAGCCAGCGGCCTAGCGAGCCGGCCGCGGTCGCAGCCGCCGGTCAGTAGCTCTCTTGCGGCGCGGCAGTGTGCGCCGGCCGGCCCGTCAGCGGCACCGTCAGGCGCATGATCGTCCCGCGCTCCGGCGCGCGCGCCCATTCCAGCTCGCCGCCGACCAGCTCCGCGCGCTCGCGCATGCCCGACATGCCAAAGCCTCCCTCCAGGCCGTCGCCACGCGGGCCCAGGCGCGAGGCGTCCGGCAGCCCGCGGCCGTCGTCGGTCACCGACGCCGTCAGCACGCCATCGCGCTCGCTCACGCCGATCACCGCTTTGGTCGCTTCCGCGTGGCGGCTGACGTTCGTCAGCGCCTCCTGCACCACGCGGTAGATCGTGCTCTCGAGCTCCGCGTCCAGGCGGCCGCCGTTCTCGTCCGTGGGCGCTGACAGCGCGCCGTCCGCGCCTGGTCCCTCGCCGGCGCCCGCGCCGAGGTTGATCTCGGTCTTGACCTCCAGCCCGTCGATCGCCTGCGCGCGTCGGGCCAGTGCCTCCAGCGCCGCCGCCAAGCCGAGGTCGTCGAGCGCCGCCGGGCGTAGCTCGGTGATCAGGTGGCGCAGCCCGTCGATCTCCATGCCGAGGCCCTCGAGCGCCGTGTCGACCGCCGCGCTCAGCGCCTGCGGGTCGTCGATGTCGCGCGCGTTGGCGAGCTGCAGGCGCAGCGCGCCGATGCCCTGGATGCTCTCGTCGTGGATCTCGCGCGCCCAGCGCGTGCGCTCGCGCTCGCGTGCCTCCATGCCGTAGCGCAGACGTTCGATCTCGACCGAGCGCTCAGCCGCCAGCCGCTGCGAGACGCTCGACGCGAACGCCTCGAGCGCCTGGCGGTCGGGGTCGCGGAAGCTGCTGTTCGCGCGCGCCGCGATCACCATGCCGCCGCCGTGGCCTTCCAGGTTCAGCGGCTCCACCAGCACCGCGCGCGCTTCCAGGCCCAGTTCGTGCAGCCACGCCGCCTCATCGCCGCGCGGGCGATCGAGCGACAGCGCCTTGCCCTGCAGGTACAGCGACCCCAGCGCGCTGCCCTGCACCCGCGTGATCCGCACACGCACCGAAGTCGTCCCGGCGCTCGCCGCCACGCGCAGCTCGCCGCGCTCCTCGATCACGACCAGCAGCGCGCTGGCGTCGAGCAGCGCGAGCCCGCGGTCGGCCATCAGGCGCAGCAGCCACAACTCTGATCCGGAGAGCACTGGACGGGATTATGCGCTTCCCGCGTGACCGACCGCGGAAGACGTGCCCGTGTCCGCATGCGCGGGCGCTTGTGGGAGGTGCTCGCCGCTCGGCTGCGGCGCGCTCGCCGGCGCCGGTGCGCCATGCGGCGCCGGGTGGCCACGGTCGCCGTTGATGCTGCGCAATGCCGCGCGCGCGTGCGCCAGCAGTGCCTCCGCGCTCACCTGCTCGCGCCACGCCGCGAGCCCCACCGAGATCTCCAGCGGCCGGCGCGAGCCGCCCGCTTCGATCTTGATCGTGCGCAGCCGCTCGAGCGCGCGCCGCGCCACGATCTCACCGCGTGGGCTGTCCGCGCCCGGCAGCACGATCACCAGCTCGCTGTCGCTGTCGTCGGCGCCACGCCACGGTCGCCCGATGCGGTCGAAGCGGCGCAGCTCGTGCGCCAGCGCGCTCGCCGCATACTCGAGCGTCTGCTCGCGCAGCTCCGCACCGTGCTCGCGCGCCAGCTCGTCGAGGTTCTCGATCGCCACCAACAGGCAGCTCAGGCCCGTGCCATGCCGTTCCGCGCGCCCGATCTCCTCCTCCATGCGCGCGCGCAGCGCCGCCGGCGCCAGGCATTCGACCGCCAGCGGCGATTCGAGCCGGTCGGAGCGTGGGTTTGGATCGCTGGCAGCCATGCCTGTCGCGGACGAGTGTACGCCCGGGCGGCGGCCGTTCGTGACCGCCTCGGCAGATTATGCGCGATCCGTCCCCATGCGCTGGTACACCACTTGCAGTGCTACAAGAGCTACGCGTCGAGAACCTGCTGCTGATCGAGCAGGCGCAGCTGCGGCTGGCGCCGGGCCTGAACGTGCTCACCGGCGAGACCGGCGCCGGCAAGACGGTGCTCGCGCACGCGCTCGACCTGCTGCTCGGCGGCCGCGCGCGTCCCGGGATCGTGCGCCCGGGCGCCGGCGAGGCATACGTGGAGGGGATCTTCGACCTGCCGGTGGGCCTGCGCGAGCAGCTCGGCGAGCGTCTCAGCGCCGACGCCGAGGAGCTGGCGCTCGCACGCCGCGTGGGCGCGGACGGGCGCACGCGCGCCTATCTCAACGGCCGCTCGGCGAGCGTCGGCGAGCTGCGCGAGATCGGCGCCGCGCTGCTCGCCTTCTACGGGCAGCACGAGCACCGCAAGCTGACGCTGTCGGCGGCGCAGCTGGAGATCCTCGACGGGCTCTGCGAGGGCGATCACGCGGCGCGGCTGCGCGACTGCGCGGCCTCGTTCGCGCGCAGCCGCGAGCTGGAACAGCGACTCGAGAGCCTGCGTGAGCTGTCCTCGCAGCGCGAGCGCGAGCTTGACCTGCTCGCGTACGAGCTGGGCGAGATCGACGCGCTGGACCCCGACGCGGACGAGCACGAGCGGCTGCTCGCGGCGCGTGAGCGCCTGCGCAGGATCGACGCGCTGCGAGCGGCCGCCGGCGCCGGCGCCGAAGCGCTCGCGCCCGAGTCCGGCGAGACCTCGGGCGCCGCGCAGTTGCTCGCCGGCGCGCTCGCAGGGCTCGACGCGCTGGTCGGCGTGGACCCGGCGCTGGACGCGCTCGCGGAGCGCACGCGCACGCTCGCGCTCGAGTCCCAGGACCTGGCCGGCGAGCTGCGCGGCTACAGCGAGCGCGCGGCCGCCGACGCGATCGACGGCGTCGCCGCACAGCTCGGCGAGGACGTGACGCTCGACGCGCTCGAAGCGCGCCTGGCGGCGATCGAGCGGCTTGCGCGCAAGCACGGCGGCAGCATCCAGGCGGTGCTCGACTACGCCGCGCAGGCCCGCGCGCGCCACGACGAGCTGGCCGGCGCGGAGGACGCGCTCGCGGCGGCCACCGAGCAGCTCGAGCAGGCGCGCGCGGAGCTGCAGCGCCACGTCGCGGCGCTGCGCGACGCGCGCCAGCAGGCGGCAGCCGGCTTCGCGCCGGCGGTGCGCGAGCAGCTCGCGTCGCTGGCGATGGCCGAGGCGAGCTTCGAGGTGCTGTTGGGGGAGCGCGAGCCCGGGCCCGCGGGCGGCGACGCGGTCGAGTTCATGATCGCGCCGAACCCCGGCGTGCCGGCGGGGCCGCTGCGGGAGATCGCCTCCGGCGGCGAGCTGTCGCGGGTGATGCTCGCGATCATGAGCGTCGCCGGCGCCTCGGCGGCCGGCGCGACGCTCGTCTTCGACGAGGTCGATGCCGGTGTCGGCGGCCAGACCGCGCGCGCCGTCGGTGCGCGCCTGCGCGAGCTGGGAGATCACGGGCAGGTGCTGTGCATCACCCACCTGCCGCAGATCGCCTCGCTCGCGGCGCGCCACTTCTCGATCGTCAAGGACACGACCGCCGAGCCGACGCGCACGAGCGTCGTCGAGCTGGGCGAGCGCGAGGTCGTCGCCGAGCTGGTGCGCATGCTCGGCGCCGACAGCGATGACACCACGGCCCGCAGGCACGCAAAGGACCTTCGCAAAGCCGCCTGAAATCCCCGCACGCGCGCCGTTTTCGGCTGCCGGGCGTTACTCTCGCAGTGTGGCAGCCACGCGATCCATCGAGTCTGCGCTGGCGCCGGCGCCGCTTGCGTCGGGCTCGGTGCGGCCGGGGCGTCGCACGAAGCTGCTGGTTCGTCACCTCGTGCGCGGCGACATCGCGCTGATCGACCATCTGGACATCGACCGCGTCTCCGCCGAGGAGCTGATTGCGGCGGGCACCGTCGCGGTGCTCAACTGCAAGCCGTCCTCCGGCGGCTCCTACCCCAACCTGGGCCCGCAGCTGCTGGTCGAGGCGGGCGTCGTGCTGATCGACCTGCCTGACGACGCGCTGTTCGACAAGCTCGGCGATGGCGACCCCGTGGAGATTCGGGCGCTGCCGGGAGACGCGCGCGTGGAGGTGCTGCGCAAGGGCCAGCCGCTGGCGCGCGGCGAGCTGCTTGACCTCGAGCGCGTGTGCGCCGAAACGGAGGTCCGCCGCCGTGAGGTCGGCGAGGCGCTGGAGCGCTTCGCGCACAACACGATCGAGCACATGCGTGAGGAGCGCGAGCTGCTGACCGGGCGCATCCAGCTACCGCGCTTCGCGACCGACTTCCGCGACCGCTCGGCGCTGGTGGTCGTGCGCGGCGTCGGCCACCAGCGCGACCTGCGCGCGCTGCGGCCGTTCATGCGCGACCGCCGCCCGGTGATCGTCGCCGTCGACGGCGGCGCCGACGCGCTGCTGGAGGCCGGGCTGACGCCGCACATGATCGTCGGCGACATGGACTCGGCGAGCGAGGCGTCGCTGCGCTGCGGCGCGGAGCTCGTCGTGCACTCCTACCCCGACGGACGCGCGCCCGGCCGTCACCGCCTGGAGGAGCTGGGGCTGGCGTTCAAGCTGGTGCCCGCGCCCGGCACCAGCCAGGACATCGCGATGCTGATCGCCGCCGAGAAGGGCGCGCGGCTGATCGTGTCGGTCGGCTCGCAGTTCAACCTCGTCGAGTTCCTCGACCGCAACCGCAAAGGCATGTCCTCGACGTTCCTGACGCGCCTGCGCATCGGCGAGATCCTGGTCGATGCCAAGGGCGTCAGCCGCCTGTACCAGCCGCGGCCGGGGCTGACGCCGCTGCTGGTGGTGCTCGCCGCGGGCCTGATCGCGATGATCGGCGTCGTGTGGCTGACGCCGGCGCTGCGCGACGTCGCGGAACTGCTGTGGGTCAGGCTGCAGACGCTCGCCGTCGTCGGAGCCCTCGGCGCCGGCGGCTGACGCGCGCCGCCTCCAGAGCGCTCTGCACCTCCGCATGTTCGACTATCGATACCACGCGCTGTCCCTCGCGGCCGTCCTGTTGGCGCTGGCGCTCGGCGTGCTGCTCGGCGTCGCGATCGGCGACTCCAACCTCGTCTCCTCCGCCAAGAACGGCATCGTCCACAACCTCGACGCCGAAGTCAGCCAGGCGCGCCAGCAGGCGGGCAAGCTGCAGAGCCAGCTCAGCGACGAGGAAGCGTTCGCCACCGGCCTGTACCCGCTGGCCGTGCACGAACTGCTCGCCGGACGCTCGATCGGGCTGGTGTTCCTCGGCGCCTCCTCCGACCAGGTCAACTCGCTCGTGCGCACCGCCGTCGCCGACGCCAGCGGCGACGTCACGAGCGTGGTCGCGGTGCGCGAGCCGCTGGATCTCGCCGGGCTCGAACACGCCGTCGCCGGCACCCACTACGCGGCGCTGGGCACCTCCAGCGAACTGCTCACGAGCTTCGGCGACCTGATCGGCCGCCAGCTCGTCAGCGGCGGGCCGCTGGTCGACCGCGAGCTGATCAGCCGCGTGCGCGCAAGCCTGATGAGCGCGTTCGATGGCCAGCTCGCACACCTGGAAGGGCTGGTCGTGATGCGTGCCGAACCGACCGGCATGAGCGCGCCGGAAAGCGAAGCGAGCGCCGCGTTCGAGTCGGGCCTGCTCGCGGGCGTCGCCGCCGCGGGCGTGCCTGCCGTCGGCGTCGAACTCAGCTCCAGCGAACCCGCGCAGATCCCCTGGTACAAAGGCAAGGGGCTGTCGAGCGTGGACGATCTCGACAACCTCGCCGGGCAGGCCGCGCTCGACTACGCGCTCGCGGGCAACCGCGGCACGTTCGGCACCAAGTCCACCGCGGAATCGCTGTTGCCGGCGGTCACCACCAACGGCGCGCAGCCGTGACGCGAGGGCCGTCCACGGAGCACGCCATGGGCGCGCGCGAGGCCTCGCCAACGGCCCCCAGCGCGTCCGCTCGCAGCGCTAGCTTCCTCGAATGCGCCCGCTGCCTCTGATCCTCGCGCTTGTGTGCGCCGCGATCCTCGCGCCGGCGCTGTTGCGAGCGCTCGCCGACGGCGGCCATACGAGGCCCAACTACCGCGAGCGCGCGCTGCCGTTCCCGTTCGGCGTGCTGACGCTCGCCGCCGCGCTGCTCGCGCTGGTGCCGCTGCTGCTGCTGCAACGGCTGGCCGCCACGCAGGTGTTGCCGGCGCGGCTGCTGCCGATCGCCGTGTACGCGCTCGGCGTGCTCGCGCTGGGGCTGCTCGACGACACGCTCGGCCACGCGTCACAGCGCGGCTGGCGCGGGCACGGCGCGGCGACGCTGCGCGGCCAGCTGTCCACGGGCGCGTTGAAGGCCGCCGGCTCGCTCGGCCTCGCGCTGCTCGCGATGAGCTACCTCGGCCTGTCAAACGCGCGCTGGCTGCTCGCCGCCGCGGTGCTGGTGCTCGCGACCAACGTCTTCAACCTGCTCGACCTGCGTCCGGGGCGCGCGACCAAGGCGTTCGTGCTGCTCGGCGCGGGCCTCGCGATCGGCTCTGCCAACCTGCATCCGCTGTGGGCGCTCGGCCTGTTCGCCGCGCCGGCGCTCGTCGCGGGCGCGTATGACCTGCGCGAGCGGGCGATGCTCGGCGACACCGGCGCCAACTTGCTGGGCGCGCTCGCGGGCCTGTGGCTGGTGCTGACGCTGTCCGGCACCGGCCAGCTGGTGGCGCTCGCGCTGCTCGCCGCGATCACGCTGTACGGCGAGCTGAGATCGATCTCGGCGCTCGTCGAACGGGCTCCGTTGCTGCGGCAGCTAGACTCCTGGGGCAGGCCCACATGACCTTGCACTATCCCGACCGCCACGCGCAGGCGCCCAGCAAGACCCGGTTCATCTTCGTGACCGGCGGTGTCGTCTCCTCGCTCGGGAAGGGCATCGCTGCGGCCTCGCTCGGGCGGCTGCTTGTGGCCCGCGGGCTCACCGTCGGGCTGCAGAAGTTCGACCCGTACATCAACGTCGACCCCGGCACGATGTCGCCCTACCAGCACGGCGAGGTGTTCGTGACCGAGGACGGCGCCGAGACGGACCTCGACCTCGGCCACTACGAGCGCTTCACCGACGCCAACACGAGCAAAGCCTCGAACGTCACCGCCGGCGGCGTCTACGACACGGTGATCCGCCGCGAGCGCCGCGGCGACTATCTAGGCGGCACCGTGCAGGTCGTGCCGCACATCACCGACGAGATCAAGCAGCGCATCGCCCTGATTGCGGAGACAAGCGACGTCGACTTCGTCATCACCGAGATCGGCGGCACCGTCGGCGACATCGAGTCGCTGCCGTTCCTGGAGGCGATCCGCCAGTTCCCCGTGGACGTCGGGCGCCGGCGCTGCATGTTCATCCACCTCACGCTCGTCCCCTACATCGGCCACGCCGGCGAGCTGAAGACCAAGCCCACGCAGCACTCGGTCAACGAGCTGCGCCGCATCGGCATCGCCCCAGACATGCTGATGTGCCGTTCCGAGGGCTCGCTATCCACCGACATCCGCAAGAAGATCGCGCTGTTCGCGAGCCTGCCGACCGAGGCGATCGTGTCCGCGTGCGACGTCGACAACATCTACAAGGTGCCGCTGACGTTCCGCGAACAGGGCGTCGACGAGTTCATCCTCGAGCACTTCGGCCTGGAGGCGCCGGCGCCGGAGCTGTCGCAGTGGACCGAGCCGATCGAGCGCGCCGCGCGCGCGACGCGCACTGTGCGGATCGCGCTGGTCGGCAAGTACGTGCAGCTGGAGGACGCCTATCTGTCGGTCTGCGAAGCGCTGCGTCACGCCGCCTCGCTGCAGGACGCCCGCGTGGAGATCGACTGGGTCGACTCCGAGAGCCTTGAGGGCGAGGACGGACGGGTCGTCGAGCAGCTCGCCGGCGCCGACGGCATCCTGATCCCAGGAGGCTTCGGCGGGCGCGGGATCGAGGGCAAGATCGCCGCCGCGCGCTTCGCGCGCGAGCGCCAGGTTCCCTACCTGGGCATCTGCCTGGGGATGCAGGTCGCGGTCGCGGAGTTCGCGCGCCACGTCGCCGGCATGGAGGGAGCGAACTCGACCGAGTTCGACATCGAGACGCCGTATCCGGTGATCGACCTGCTGCCCGAGCAGAAGGAGGTCGCGGACCTCGGCGGCACGATGCGCCTCGGCGCCGACCCGATCAAGCTGCACCCGGACAGCCGGGCGCTTGAGATGTACGGGGAGGCGGTCGTGTACGAGCGCCACCGTCACCGCTACGAGGTCAACAACCTGCTGCGCAAGCGCCTCACGAACGCCCGCGGCGAGGGTCCTGGCAGCGCGCTGCGCGTGACCGGCACCTCGCCCGACGAGCGCCTGGTCGAGGTGATCGAGCTGGAGGACCACCCGTTCTTCGTCGCCTCGCAGTATCACCCGGAGTTCAAGTCGCGGCCCGAGCGTCCGGCGCCGCTGTTCCGCGACTTCGTCGCGGCGGCGCTCGAAGCGTCCGGGGAAGGCGAGCGCGAGTCCGACGGCGAGCAGCACCCAGACAGCTCGCCGTCTCAGCCGGCGCAGCGCGCCGGCCTGTCCTAGCCAGCCTGCGCGCCTGTGTCCAGGGTCGGAGAGTTCGAGCGGCGCTACCTGAACGGGACGTTCGCCGAGCTGTGCCGGATCGAGAGCCCGTCCGGGCACGAGCGCGTCTGCGCCGAGCGCGTGATCGCGGAGCTGCGCGCGCTCGACGTGCAGGTCCACGAGGACGGCGCCGGGCCGCTCGCCGGCTCGGACTGCGGCAACCTGCTGGCGCGCGTCTCAGCCGGGCGCGCCGGCGCTGCCGCGGGCGCCGCCGAGCGTGGACGCTCGCTGTTGCTGTGCGCGCATCTCGACACGGTGCCGTTGCGGGCGCCCGTCGAGCCGGTGCTGCGCGACGGCGTCTGGGAGAACGCCAACGATGGGGTTCTCGGCGCCGACAACAAGGCGGCCGTCGCGGTGCTGCTGGCGCTCGCGCGCCACGTCCGCGCGGAGGGCGCGCCGATCGATCTGGAGCTGCTGTTCACCGTCGGCGAGGAGGTGGCGCTGGCGGGCGCGCGCGCGTTCGACGCGTCGCTGCTGCACAGCGACTACGGCTTCGTGTTCGACCACGCCTCGCCGATCGGCGAGGTCGTGATCGACTCGCCGACGCACTTCCGTATCGAAGCGACCTTCCGCGGCGAGGCCGCGCACGCGGGCATCCGCCCGGAGGACGGGCGCAGCGCGATCCTCGCGGCGGCGCGGGCCGTCGCCTCGCTGCAGCTCGGCCGGCTCGACGCCGGCACCACCGTCAACGTCGGCACGATCTCCGGTGGCACCGCGATCAACGTCGTCGCCGAGATGGCCACGCTGTCGCTCGAGGCGCGCGCGCTGCAGGACGAGCGCGCCGATGAGGTCGTCGCCGAGATCGTCGACCGCCTGCACGCCGCCGCCAACCTGCCCGACTGCGACTGCGACCTCGACATCAGCGTGCAGCGCACCTTCTCCGGCTACCGCCTGTCGCCCGGCAGCCGCCCGGTGCAGGTCGCCGAGCAGGCGCTGCGAGCCTGCGGGCACGAGCCCGTGCACATCGCAAGCGGCGGTGGCTCCGACGCCAACGCGCTGATCGCGCAAGGCTTCGCGACCGTCAACCTGGCGAACGGCACCGAGCGCAACCACGAGCCGGGGGAGAGCGTCAGCGCGGTCGCGCTCGAGCAGATGCTCGACGTGGCGCTGGCCCTGCTGGACGAGGCGGCGAGCCACGCGCCCGCCGCGGCCATGTAGCTTGCAGTGCCGATGCTGAAGCTTCGCCCCGCCATCGTCGTCGAGACTCGCCGCGCCGGCAGCGAGCCCGTCGCCGCGTCCGAGGCGCCCGCGCGCGACGGGAGCGGCGGCCGCGGCGCGGCTGAGCAGCTGCTCGTCGTGGAGCTGACGGCTGCTCGCGGCGCCGGCAAGCGCCGCAACGCGATCGCGGACGTCGCGCTCGTCGGGCGCGCGGAGGTCGGCGACGAAGTGATCGTCAACGTGCAGGCGCTCGACCTCGGGCTCGGTTCCGGTGGCTTCGACGTCGTGCACGTCAACCTCACGCGTGGGCTCGCCGACGAGCAAGACGCCGGCCCCGCGCGCCCGCACGTGATGAAGCTCAACTACACGAGCCTGCAGCACGCGGTCGCGCCGGTCGAGGACGCGCAGCTGCAGCTGCCGGTGGCGCGCCCTGTCGCCGTGCTCGCGCTGCACGGCCAGCTTGCGGCGCTCGCGTGGGCGTTCGCCCAGGCCGTGCCAGGCGCGCGGCTCGGCTACGTGCAGACCGAGGGCGGCGCGCTGCCCGGTGGGCACTCACAGACGGTGCGCACGCTGCGCGCGCGCGGGCTGCTGGCCGGCCATCTGACGGCGGGCGCGAGCTTCGGCGGTGAGGGCGAGGCGATCACCACCGCCGGCGCGCTGCACCACGGCCTGCGCACGCTCGGCTGGGACGCCGCCGTGTGCGGACCCGGGCCGGGGATCGTCGGGTCCAGCTCGCCGCTCGGGCACGGCGGCATGAGTGCGCTCGACTCCGCGCACGTCGCGCTCGCGCTCGAATGCCAAACGCTGCTCGTCGCGCGCATGTCCTCGGGCGACGCGCGCAAGCGCCACCGCGGCATCTCCCACCACACGCTGACCGTGCTCGACCTGCTGCTGGAGCCCGTGACCGTTGCGTTGCCTGCCGGCATGCGCTCGCCGGTCGGCGCCGACCTGCGCGCCGGGCTCGGCGCGGTGTTTGGCGGCGCGATGCCCAACAGCGTCGTCAGGGACAGGCCGGCGCTTGCCGTGGACGTCGAGCGCCCCGCGCGCATCGCCCGCCACGACTGGCGCCGCGCGAGCGTGGACCTGCCCGCGTACGCCGCCAGCGGCCTGCCCGCCGAGACGATGGGCCGCGGGATCACCGCCGATCCGCTGTTCTTCGGTGCCGCGCTCGCCGGTGGCAGCGTGCTCGCGGAGCTGGTCGGGCACGAGGCCGAGCAGCTCAGCGGTGCGGGTCGCGCCGACGAGGACCGCTGCGGCGAACCGGCGTGAGCGGCGCGTTCGAGGCGCTCGGCGGCGAGACCGTCTACAGCGGCCGCATCGTGGACGTGCGCGTCGAGCGCTTTCGCCACGCCGACGGCGAAGTCGTCTCGCGCGAGGTCGTGCGTCATCGCGGCGCCGTGGCGATCCTCGCGCACGACGACGAGCACATGTGGCTCGTGCGCCAGCCGCGTGAGGCCGTCGGCGTGCCCGACCTGCTGGAGCTGCCCGCGGGACGACTCGACGTGGACGGCGAGGCTCCGCTCGAGGCGGCGCAGCGCGAGCTGGCCGAGGAGGTCGGCCGCGGCGCGCGCAGCTGGGAGCCGATCGTCACGTACTACACGGGCGCCGGCTTCACCGACGAGCGCGTCCACCTGTTCTACGCCACCGAGCTGTACGACGCGCACGGGCACAGCGACGAGGTCGAGCGCATCGAGATCGTGCCGTGGCCGCTGACAGAGCTGGCGCAGGCGATCGAGCAGTGCGTGGACGCCAAGACGCTGATCGGGCTGCTGTGGCTCGCGCGGCGGCTGAACGTCTGATTGCACCACCAAGGACCGCCACCGCCGTCAGCGAAGCTGAGGGTATGACGCCCACCGACACGCTTGCGCCACCGGACGCGACGACGCCTGCGCCCGTGGCGCCGGTGCCAGCGGCCGGGACCGAGTCGCCGCTGCCGGCGGCGCCAGCGACCGGGATCGAGCCGCTGCTGCTGGACTTTCTCGCGTACCTGGAGCTGGAGCGCGGGCTGTCGCGCAACACGCTCGAGGCGTACCGCTGCGACCTGCTGCAGCTGGGGCAGTTCCTCGACGGCCGCGGCGTGGATGCGACGCAGGCGCGCCATGCCGACCTGGCGGCGTTCCTGTCGGAGCTGCAGGTGGCGTCGAGCACGCTCGCGCGCAAGCTCGCGTGCCTGCGCTCGTTCTACCGCCACCTGCGCCGTGAGGGGCTGATCGAGCACGACCCGACGGCGGACCTGCGCGGACCGCGCGCGCCGCAGCGCCTGCCGCGCGTGCTGACCCGCGAGCAGGTTGCGCGGCTGCTGGCCCAACCGCAAGGCAGCGCGCCGCTGGCGCTGCGCGACCGGGCGCTGTTGGAGCTGATGTACGCGTGCGGGCTGCGCGCGTCGGAGGCGGTCGGGCTCGAGCTGGCGGACGTGGACCTCGACGAGGGCATGCTGTGCGCGCGCGGCAAGGGTACGAAGGAGCGGATCGTGCCGGTTGGCCGCCAAGCGGTGCTGGCGCTGCTGGCGTACTGCCGCGGCGGTCGCCCGGCGCTGCTCGCGGGCGGCGTGAGCCCGCGGCTGTTCCTGAACAACCGCGGCGGGAGCCTCACGCGGCAGGGGCTGTACAAGATCGTTCAGGGGCACGCGCGCCGCGCAGGTCTGGAGGAGCGCATGAGCCCGCACACGCTGCGCCACAGCTTCGCCACGCACCTGCTGGCCGGAGGCTGCGACCTGCGCTCGCTGCAGGAGATGCTCGGCCACGCCGACCTGGCGACCACGCAGGTCTACACGCACCTGTCGGCGGAGCGGCTGAAGCACGCGTACTTCAGCGCGCACCCGCGTGCGACCAGTGCGCCGTAGCGGATCGCGCCGCCGCGTGATCGAGCCGCCGCTCCCGGTAGACATCCGGCGATGAGAGATCTCCAGTCCAGGCGCGCGTTCGTGCTCGTGATCGACGCGTGCGGCGTCGGCGCGCTGCCCGACGCAGAGTCCTATGGGGACGCGGGCACGAACACGCTTGGGCACCTGGCGCAGGCCATTGGCGGCATCGAGCTGCCGGTGCTGGGGGCGCTGGGCCTCGGCTCGATCATTCCAGTGCGGGGCGTGCCTCCGAGCGCGGACCCGGCGATCCACGGCCGCCTGCACCCACTCGGCCCGGGCAAGGACTCGATCAGCGGCCACTGGGAGCTGATGGGGGTGGTGGCGCCGCGGCCGCTGCCGACCTACCCGCGCGGCTTCCCGCCGGAGCTGCTGGGGCTCCTGGAGCAGGCGACTGGCCGCGAGCTGATCTGCAACCGCCCGGACAACGGGCTCGCGGCGATCGACGAGTTCGGCGCCGAGCACCTGCGCTCGGGCGCGCTGATCCTCTACACGTCGCAGGACTCGGTGCTGCAGCTCGCGGCGCACATCGAGCGCGTGCCGGTCGGGGAGCTGTACGCCGCGTGCGCGGCGGCACGCGCGGCGATGCGCGGCGAGCACGCCGTCGGGCGCGTGATCGCGCGCCCGTTCGACGGCGCGCCTGGAGCGTTCGTGCGCACCGACGGCCGGCGCGACTTCGCGCTCGAGCCGCCGGCGCGCAGCTACCTGCAGGAGCTGCGGGACGCGGGCGTGGACGTGCACGCGGTCGGCAAGATCGACGACCTGTTCGCGGGCGTCGGCGTGAGCGATCGGCACGCGGGCGCCACGAACACGCGCGCGCTCGACGCCGTCGAGGAGCTGCTCGCGCAATCGCGATCCGGCCTCGTGTTCGCGAACCTGATCGAGACCGACCAGGTCTACGGGCATCGCAAGGACGCGGCCGGCTTCGCGGGCGCGCTGCGCGAGATCGACGCGCGCGTGGGGCGGATGCTCACGCGCCTGCGCGACGAGGACCTGCTGATCCTCACCGCCGACCACGGCGTCGACCTGTCCCATCCTGGCACCGACCACACGCGCGAGTACGCACCGTTGCTGGCGGTCAGCGGCGCGATGCTCGCCCGGCGCGAGGGCGGCCGGGGCGCCGCTGGTGGCACGGGCCGCGTGAGCGATCCGGGCCGTGCTGGCGGTCCTGGTCTCGGTGGTGCGCGCCACGACGGCCCGCTGGCGGACGTCGGCGCGACGGTGCTCGCGTGGCTGACCGAAGGCGAGGCTGACGACCTCCCGGGGGAGGCGTTCATAAGCTAGGTGCAGATGCCCGAGCTACCGGAGGTCGAGACGATCAGACGCCAGCTTGCGCCGCTGGTGGAGGGGCGCAGGCTGACGAGCGTGGAAGTGCTGGACCCGCGCTGGTCGCGCCCGCTCGCGCCGCGAGAACTGGAGCAGGCGCTCACGGGCAGGCGCGTCGAGCGGCTGGGCAGGCGCGGCAAGTACCTGGTGTGGAGCTTCAACGATGACGTGCACCTGGCGCAGCACCTGCGCATGACCGGCGCAGTGTTGTCGGACCCGGACCCGGAGCAGCCGCACGTGCGCGTGCGCATCGAGCTGAGCGCGACGCGTCCGGTGCGGCCGCGGCGCCTGGCGATCGTCGATCCGCGGCGCTTCGGCACGGGCGAGCTGCTGCTGGGCTCGGATGCGCTGGAGGCGTTCTTCGCAGAGCGGCTGGGCTTGGAGCCGTTCGACGAGGGCTTCACGGCAGAGCACCTGCGCGAGCTGGCGCGGGGCAGGACGGCGCCGGTGAAGGCGTTTCTGCTCGACCAGCGCAGAATCGCGGGCGTGGGCAACATCTACGCGGACGAGGCGCTGTTCAGGGCGGGCGTGCACCCGCGCCGGCCCGCGGGGAGGCTGTCGCGCGAGCAGTACGCGGGGCTGCGCGAGAGCGTGATCTCGGCGCTGAGCGCGGGCATCGATGCGCGCGGCGCGAGCATCGACGACTTCCGCCACGTGGACGGTGTGCGCGGCTCCTTCCAGAACCAGTTCCTGGTGCACCTGCGCGAGGGCGAGCCGTGCGTGAACTGCGGCGACACGATCGTGAAGATGGTCGTCGGCGGACGCGGGACGTACGTGTGCGAGACCTGCCAGCCGCGCCCGCGCGCGCTCAGGCCGCGAGCAGTTCGTCCAGGCGACCGCTCTCGGCGGCGGCCTGGACCTCGGTGAAGCCGCCGAGCAGCTCGCCGTCGACGATCACCTGCGGGAAGGTCATCATGCCGGTGCGCTGCGCCAGCTCGACGCGTCCGTCGGGATCGCGGGAGAGGTTGATCTCGGCGTATTCGACGCCGCGCGCTTTGAGCAGGCCCTTGACGCGGGCGCAGAATGAGCACGGCTCCGTTGTGTAGATCACTACCTGGCGCATTACTTCACAAAGTATAGCGGAGGTGCTAGTGCTTCTCGACGACGTAGCGCGTCGGCACGAGCCGCTGGCTTTGCTTGGGTGGGCGCTGGTACTTGCGCTTCTGGCGCGGTGGCAGCTTCGGCGGCTTGTCGTGATGCACGTGCTCGTAGGGGACGATCGAGAGCAGGTGGCTGATGAGGTTCAGGCGCGCGGTGCGCTTGTCGTCGGCCTCGACGACGTGCCAGGGGCTTTCGTCGGTGTCGGTGTAGGCGAACATCCTGTCCTTGGCTTCGGCGTAGTCGACCCAGCGGGCGCGCGCCTGCAGATCGGTGGGGCTGAACTTCCAGCGCTTGCGCGGGTCCGACAGGCGCTTCTCGAAGCGCCGCTCCTGCTCCTCGTCGCTGACCGACAGCCAGTACTTGACGAGCAGGATGCCGTCGTTGATCAGCGCCTGCTCGAACAGCGGGCAGAAGCGCAGGAACTCTTCGTACTCGTCCTGGCTGCAATAGCCCATGACGTGCTCGACGCCGGCGCGGTTGTACCAGCTGCGGTTGAACAGAGCGATTTCGCCGGCGGCGGGCAGGTGCGCGACGTAGCGCTGGAAGAACCACTGCGTGCGCTCGCGCTCGTTGGGCGTGGGCACGGCGACGACGCGGCAGCTGCGCGGGTTCAGGTACGCCGTGATGCGCTTGATCGCGCCGTCCTTGCCTGCGGTGTCGCGACCCTCCAACAGCACCACCAGGCGTCGTCCGCCAGAAACGATCCACTCCTGCAGGTAGACCAGCTCGGTCTGCAGCCGCAGCAGCTCCTTGTCGGCTTGCTTTGCGCTGAGCTCCTCGATATCGGTCAAGTTAGAGGATGTCCGCGGCCCTAGCGGCGTGGTGACGGTGGCGCGTGGTGACAGGGTGCGCGTGGAGCGCTCGGCGCGCGGCCCAAGGTGAGTGTGGACGTCGGGCGCGTAGGTCAACATTGAGGTTTCATGTCCAGTCGTGCGGTGAAGACGGAAGCGGTGGTGCTGCGCTCGATGCGCTACGGCGAGGCGGATCGCATCCTGCACCTGTACACGCCGCATCGCGGCCGCGTGGGCGCGATCGCGAAGGGTGTGCGCCGCGCGCGCAGCCGCTTCGGCGGCAGGCTGGAGCCGTTCTTCCGTCTGCATGTCGAGCTGCACGAAGGGCGCGGCGAGCTGTTGACGGTGACGGGCGCGACGACGATCGAGGGCTACGCACGCCTGCGCGGCGACGCGCGCGCGCTGGACGCGGCGGCGCGCGCGTGCGACGCGGTGGGGCGGCTGTTCGAGACCTCGGAGCCGCACCCCGGCGTGTTCAACCTGCTGTGCCGCCAGCTGGGTCTGCTGGACGAGGGCGCGGCCGCGGCCTCGCGCGAGGGGGCGCTGGCGTTCCGCCTGAAGCTGCTGCTGGCGGCGGGCCTGGCGCCGCAGCTAGCGGCGTGCGCGAGCTGCGGCGAGCGTGAGCACCTGGTGGGCTTCTCGGGCGCCGCTGGAGGAGTCGTGTGCTCGGCGTGCGAGGCTGGCTCGTTCGCGCTGGGCGAGGACGCGTACGCGTTCATGACGGAGGCGCTGGGTCGTGGGCTGACGGAGGTCCCGCACGCGCCGGCGTCGGCGCTTGGCCAGGTCGAGCGGGCGATCGCGACAACGCTGGAGCACCATGCGCATGTGCGGCTGATGCCGTCGGTCGGGCGCGCGGCCTGAGACGCGCGGGTAGACGCGTCCGCCGACCCAAGATGGCGCCCGCCGGTTCCAAGCTCGAGGCGCCCGTCGATCCCGGTATCGTGGTGCGCCGTGGACGAGGGCCTGCCGATCTCATACAAGGTGCTGGGCGAGGGTGTGCCGGTGCTGGCAGTGGACGGCCAGCAGGTGGGCACGGTGGGGAGCGTGCTGAGCGCGCCCGATGAGGACGTGTTCCACGGGCTGCTGATCGACACGCCCGGCCGCGGCGTGCGCTTCGTCGAGGCGGACGCGATCGCGTCGATTCACGAGTTTGGCGTGGACCTGCGGATCGACGCGGTGGCCGCGCATAGCCTGCCGCCGCCGGAGCACCGGGCGCCGGTGTACGGCGACGATCTCGCGGAGCAGACGAAGTGGAGCCACCTGGTGCGCAAGTTCACGCTGCGCAAAGACTGGCACCGCGAGCGCTGAGCTTCCGCGTGCGCCCCGGCGTCGGCCGCGGGCGCTGCCACAATCGAGTGGTGAGCGTCGCCACTGAAGCACAGACCGTCGCGGCCGCCTTCGCGGAGCGCTGGGCCGAGCAGGAGCAGCTGCTGCTGTCGCCGCTGGCAGCGCGTTCATATCCGGCGCTGCGGGCGCACGCGGAGGACGACTGCTCGTTGCGCACCCCGTTTCAGCGTGACCGCGACAGGATCGTGCACAGCAAGGCGTTTCGCCGGCTGACGCACAAGACGCAGGTGTTCGTGGCGCCGCGCGGTGATCACTACCGCACGCGCTTGACGCACACGCTGGAGGTGACGAGCATCTCGCGCACGGTGGCGCGCGCGCTGCGCCTGAACGAGGACCTGGTGGAGGCGATCGGCCTCGGCCACGACCTCGGGCACCCGCCGTTTGGGCACATCGGCGAGGAGGTGCTGGACGACTGCGTGAAAGAGCGCTTCGGGCGCGACTTCCGCCACTTCGAGCATTCGCTGCGGATCGTCGAGCGGCTGGAGCGAGACGGAGCCGGGCTGAACCTGACCGAGCAGGTGCGCGAGGGGATCGCGCACCATTCCAGCCGCACGCCGCCGCCGAGCACGCTGGAGGGGCGGATCGTGCGCGTGATCGACCGTGTCGCGTACATCAACCACGACATCGACGACGCGGTGCGCGCGGGCATCTTGCGTGAGGAGGAGCTGCCGCGCGAGCCGATCGCGGTGCTTGG
The DNA here is from genome assembly GCA_963716535.1 of uncultured Solirubrobacteraceae bacterium. Lineage (GTDB taxonomy): Bacteria > Actinomycetota > Thermoleophilia > Solirubrobacterales > Solirubrobacteraceae > Palsa-744. Next base: position 753,384 of record OY970317.1, read on the forward strand.
CGCAAGCGGCTCGGAGCGGATCGACACGCTGGTGCACGACATGGTCGAGCACTCGGAGCGCGCGGGGGAGATCGTGCAGGGCCCGCTGGCGGGGCCGGCGATGGACGAGCTGCGTGGGTTCATGTTCGAGCGCGTGTACCTGGGGCCGGCGGTGCGCGCGGAGCACGCGAAGATCGCGGCGGTGCTGCGCAGGCTGTTCGAGCATTACTCCGAGCATCCGGAGTTGCTGCCGGGCGGCGCCGGCGCGGACGGGGTGAAGGGCGATCGGCTGGCGGAGCGGGTGACGGACTACCTGGCGGGGATGACCGACCGCTACTGCATCAGGGAGTACACGGAGCTGCAGGTGCCGCGCGCGTTCGCCCGCTAGCGTAGCGCCGTGGCGCTGTACACGAACGACTCCAAGGACCGCGTGCGCGAGGCGGTCGATTTCCTCGAGCTGGTGGGCGCGCGCACTGAGCTGCGCCGCGCAGGACCAGCGCGTTATGAGGGCCTGTGCCCGTTCCACGACGAGCGCTCGCCGTCGTTCGGGATCGACCCGGCGCAGAAGGTCTACTACTGCTTCGGCTGCCAGGCCTCGGGCGACGTGTTCACGTTCGTGCAGGAGACCGAGGGCGTGGACTTCAAGGGGGCGCTGGAGCTGCTGGCGGAACGCTACGGGATCGAGCTGCAGCGCGAGCGCGAGGACCCGCAAGAGGAGGAGCGGCGCAGGCGCAGGGAGCGGCTGCTGGAGCTGTTGAGCCGCACGGCGTCCTACTACGAGCGCTACCTGTGGGAGTCAGAGGAGGCGGCGGGCGCGCGCGAGTACCTGCGGGGCAGGGGGCTCGACGAGCAGACGCTGCGAGCGTTTCGTGTGGGCTATGCGCCGAGCGCGTGGGACCGTGTGCTGCTGGCCTCACGCCGCGGCGGCTTCTCCGAGCAGGAGCTGTACACGACGGGCCTCGCGCAGCGCTCGAAGGAGGACGGGCGCCGCCTGTACGACCGTTTTCGCTCGCGGATCATGTTCCCGCTGGCGGACGTGCGCGGGCGCGTGCTGGGCTTCGGCGCGCGCGCGATGCGCGAGGAACAGCGCCCGAAGTATTTGAACACCTCCGACAACGAGATCTACCACAAGGGCCTGCAGCTATACGGCGCGGACCTGGCGCGGGCGCACGCGACGAAGGCGGGCGAGGTGATCCTGTGCGAGGGCTACACGGACGTGATCGCGCTGCACCAGGCGGGGATCCGCAACGTGGTGGGGCTGATGGGCACGGCGCTGACGGGTGAGCAGGTGGGGGAGCTGGCGCGCATGGCGCAGACGGTGCTGTTGGCGCTGGACGCGGATAGCGCGGGGCAGGAGGCGATGCTGAAGGCGTTTCGGCTCGCGAGCAAACGCAATCTGGAGCTGCGCGTGGTGATGCTGCCGCTGGGCACGGACCCGGCAGAGATGATCCAGCGCGACGGCGCGGCGGCGATGCGGGCCGCTGTCGAGGGGTCGATCTCGTTCGTGAGCTTCCGCGCGGAGCGCGTGCTCGCGAGCGGCGACCCGTCCAACGCGGAAGAGCAGGACCGCATGCTCGCGGAGTTGCGCCCGGTGTTCGCGGAGCTGCCGCCGAGCGCGCTGCGGATGGAGTTGACGCGGACGGTGGACAGCCGCATGGCGCTGCCCGAGGGCCTTGCCGAAAAGCTGCTTGCGACCGGCCCGCGCGCGCCCGCGCAGAGCACCGAGCCAGCACGTGAGCGCGCGCGCGCGGACGGTGAGGGCCAGCCCGACCCGCGGCCGGCGCGCCAGCCGCGGGTCAGCGAGCTGACGCGCCGCGAGGAGACAGAGCGGGCTTTCTTGGCGCTGTGCATCGCCTCGCCGGAGGACGGCGCGCCGGCGCTCCAGGGCCTCGACATCGACGAGCACTTCTCCAGTGGGCTGTTGCGCCGCGCGGCCAGGCACCTATGCGCGGGCGATCTGCGCGCGCCGATGAGCGACCCGCCGGGCGCGCAGCAGCGCTTGCAGGACGACCCGCAACTGCAGGGGCTGCTGGCGGAGCTGGTCGTGGAAGCGGGCGGCGAGCGCGCAGGCACGGCGATGCTCGAGGTCCAGCGCTTGCAGTTGGAGCTGGCGCGCGTGGACCGCCAGATCCAGCGCGCGCGTGGGCAGGACGGCGGCGACATCAGCTCGCTGGCGCGACGCAAGGCGGAGGTCAAGCGCGACTTCGACCGCGCGTACGGGCAGGTGCTGGAGCAGACGGGGGATAGGGAGGGCTGAGGAGCTGAGTTCTGGTCTTCCGAGGCGGGCGATTCGGTCTCTGGCTGTGTCTGTGGCGGGCGGAGTCACATGCAGGACACAGAGAAGTCACAGAGTCGGCGCAAAGTGCGCGTATGCGAACGTCTGTTCGTGCGAAAATGTGCGCATGGATCGCGCTTCGTTGGAGCAGATGCTGAGACGCGGGATGTCGCTCGCGGAGATCGGACGGCGATTCGATCTACACGAAGCGACCGTCGGCTACTGGGTCAGGAAACACGGCTTGCACGCTGCAAACCACGACAAGCATGCAGCGCGTGGAGGCATCGCGAGAGAGGACCTGGAGGCAATGGTCAAGGCCGACATGTCGATCGCGCAGATCGCGCAGGCGGCCTCGCTGAGCAAGGCGACGGTGAGGCACTGGCTGACCAGGCACGGGTTGAAGACGCAAAGAGGTCGTGGAAGACGTCCTTCAGGTCAGGCGAAGGCTGCGAAGGAGGCAGGGCTTCTGACTACGACCATGGCCTGTAGCCGCCATGGGGAGACGGAGTTCTGCCTCGACGGGCGCGGCTACTACCGCTGCAAGCGCTGCCGATCGGAGGCTGTGGCTCGTCGCCGCAGGAAGGTCAAGACGATCCTCGTCCACGAGGCGGGTGGCTCCTGCTGCGTATGCGGATATGACCGCAACATGCGCGCGCTGCACTTCCACCACCTCGAGCCGTCGTTGAAGCGACACGAGATCAACGCGAAAGGTGTCGCGATCGCGCTTGAGAAGTTGCGTGCCGAGGCGCAAAAGTGCGTCCTTCTATGCTCTAATTGCCACGCTGAGGTCGAGGAGGGGATGGTGTCCGTCCCGGCTGATGCACTGGACAAAACCAGCCGCATGCGGGGTAGCGCAGTTGCGCATGATCCGGGGTAGCTCAATAGGCAGAGTAGTCGGCTGTTAACCGATTGGTTGTGGGTTCGAGTCCCACCCCCGGAGTGACGTTCCATACAACGGCCCTCCGCTTTTCGTGCAGGGCCGTTCGTGTGGCACTAGGGCCGGCGAACCCAACTATCTGCCTCCAGGCTCAAGCAGTTCGACCAGACGGCCGTGCTGGACGCTGTCAGCTCCGAGCAGCTCCTCGATCCAGTTCAGGATCGTGGTGTCCTCGACCTTGGTCCCCCAGGCGAGGACTTCTTCGATGTCCACCCAGTCCTTCGGGCGGTCGAAGATCGCCTTGCAGACAATCAGGTGCTCCGGCGCAAGTATCGGTATCGGCAGGCCCGCGAAGCTGACCTCGCGGGAGTGCTCGGCCATCTCGCCATGCAGATCGATCGTCGCGAAGAAGACGTCGAGGTAGGAGCCGTCCCAATCCAGTCGCGCTTGGCCGTCGCGTGCGATCGTGGCACGCGCAGCCTCGGCGACGCTCACGCCCAGGTGTCGGAGCGCTCCGAGCACGGGCTCCGCCTCAGACGGAGCGAGCGTGATGTTCAGGTCGATATCGGTCGTGGCGCGGGGGCTGCGATACCAGGCCAAGGCGATCGCCCCGCCGAACTGGTGCGGCACGCCCAGCGAGCCGAGCATCTCGTGCACCGCCACGATCCTCTGACTGAGGCCGTCGAGGCGACGCGCGTCGCTCACGGTCGATGCGCGCTGGCGAGCACCGGCCGCCTGATCAGTTGTGCCAACACGGGGAAGGCAAGCGGCTCGCGTGGCCGCGGGGGCTGGCCTGCCCTGACCATGTCGGCGAAGCCCAGCAGTTCCAGCAACGCCGCGCCTGCATCTCCCCGCGCGGCGTTTGCCGGCGGTCGGGATATAGAGGCAGCCATCTGCTCCGAGCCGACCAGGAAGTGATCTCGCACGCGACTGGCCCCGCTGCGCGCGACCTGGACGCGCGCTCCGGCCTTCTGGCCCGAGCGCAGCACGGCGTCAGTGTCGAATGGGCGCTGTGCACGTCGCGCCGCCGCCGCGAGAACGTCGTCGGTCAGCACGGCGAACCCGGCGAGGGTGCGAGCGCGAGGTCCCTCGGCGGTGTGCAATGACTCACGGATCTCAAATCGCCCTCTACGACGGGCAACCACGTATGCCATGCCCACTAGGCTACCACTAGTCAACCCACTAGACCGCCCCCATCTCCAGGCGGTCGCACGCCGGCCCGATAGCCGCGTTGCCGCCCTCCGAGCGCTTCGGCTGGCTGGTCGCCTCAGCCAGCGCTGTGATCCAACCCTCGCCCGTTCACACAGGACTGCGCACGGACCCGGCTACGACGCTCGATGAGTTGTTCGCGACGCTCGTCGGCTGACTCACGCGTCGACCGTGCCGTGCCGACGCACGCTGGCCGCTTGCGGGTGTGCTCGTGCCGGACGGATCGTGACGAGCGTCTGCGTGGTGCGAGCCAAGCCGGCGGGGTTGAGCGCCACGACAGCCGCGCGTGCATGCAATACACGCGCGCGCGCAATCAGCTTGCGGGCCCTGGCAGAGAGACGCAGCCTGATCGTGGTCGTGTGGCCTTCCGCGATCTTGAACGCCCCGCTCGCAAGCGTTGAGCTCGAGCCCTTGGGCTTACCGGCGGGGTCGCCGACGGCTCGCGCAAGGGTTTCGAGTGTGATCGTCCCACCGCAGCTCGTCCGTTCGACAGGACAGCGCAGCGTTACGCCGACGTTGCCTGTAGCGGTGGCCGTCAGGGACCTACCGACGATCGCGATTGCGGGAGCTGGCGGCGGCTTCTGCTCGGGTTCAGGCGCGGTCACCTGAGTAGAGGAGATCGACTGCAACGGCGAGATCGGCGGAGCGCCGGGGCCCTGCGGCGTCGGCACAGTGGGCAGCTCGGTGGTCAACGACTCAACGGCGCCGTAGCTCGTGCCGCCTGCGTTGCTGGCCACGACGCGGAAGTAGTAGCTGGCGCCCGCCAACATGCCGGTGCCCGGCGCGGAGACCGCGACGGGACTGTTGCCCGACCCGGTGAGCGTCGAGCACGGCACGCTCGATTCATATGAGGTGGAAGCTCCGTATTCAAACTTGCATTCGCTGACTTCGCCGCCGTTGGGGTTGACGGTCCCGTTGAGTGTCGCTCCGGTTTGGGTTATTTCGGAGGCGGCGTTCGTGGACACCGTTGGCGCTTCGGGGAGTGTTTTGATGCTGGCGTCCAGGCCGGTCCCGGTGCCGGCGGTGCTTTTCGCGATGATTCGGAAGTGGTAGGTCGTGTTTGCTTTCAAGCCTGTGGCCGGCGCTGAGACTTTCACCGGGCTCGTCCCCGATCCGGGTGGGGAAGAGCATGCGATGCTCGATCCGTATGAGGTGGTGGTGCCGTATTCGAGCTTGCATTCGCTGACTTCGACCCCGTTGGGGTTGACCGTCGCGCTCAATGTCGCTGTCGTCTGTGTCACTTCCGATGCCGACCCCGTGACCGTCGTGGGTGCGACGGGTGCGGCCGCGGTTTTGAAGCTCTCGTCGGCACCGACGTTCGTTCCGCCGGCGTTGGTGGCTGAGACGCGGAAGTGATATTCCGTGCTCAGGCTCAAGCCCAAGGCTTCCGCCGTGACGCTGACCGCGCTCGTCCCTGCCCCTGGCAGCGAGGAGCACGGCGCGCTCGATTCATATGAGGTGGACGTCCCGTATTCGAGCTTGCATTCGCTGACTTCGCCCCCGTTGGGGTTGACGGTCGCGTTGAGCGTCGCCTTGGTCTGGGTTATTTCGGAGGCGGGACTCGTGGACACGGTTGGGGCTTCGGGAAGCGTTTTGAGGTTCGCGTCAAGGCCGGTGCTGATGCCGGCGGCGCTCTTCGCATAGATCCGGAAGTGGTAGGTCGTGTTTGCTTTCAAGCCCGTGGCCGGCGCTGAGACTTTCACCGGGCTCGTCCCGGATCCGGGTGGGGAGGAGCATGGGGTGCTCGATCCGTATGAGATGGTGGTGCCGTATTCGAGCTTGCATTCGCTGACTTCGACCCCGTTGGGGTTGACCGTGGCGTTCAACGTCGCCCCGAACTGGCTGACGTTGGTGGCGGTCCCCGTGACGACGGTGGGCGCGATCGGTGCGGCTGTGGTTTTGAAGGTGCCATCGCTGCCTACGCTCGTTCCGCCGACGTTGGTGGCGGAGACCCGGAAGTGGTATTCGGTGCTGGCGCTCAACGCCGATGTTGCTGCCGCAACGCCCACCGGGCTGGTGCCCGACCCGGGTTGCGTCGAGCATGGCGCGCTCGATTCGTATGAGGTGGATGTCCCGTATTCGAGCTTGCATTCGCTGACTTCGCCGCCGTTGGGGTTGACGGTCGCGTTGAGCGTCGCCTTGGCGTCGGTCACTCCGGATGCGGCGCCTGTCGCAACGGTTGGTGCTTCCGGCAGCGTCTTGAAGCTGGCATCCAGGCCGGTGCTGCTGCCGGCGGAGCTTTTCGCGTAGATCCGGAAGTGGTAGGTCGTGTTTGCTTTCAAGCCCGTGACCGACGCTGAGACTTTCACCGGGCTTATCCCGGATCCGGGTGGGGAGGAGCATGGGGTGCTCGATCCGTATGAGATGGTGATGCCGTATTCGAGCTTGCATTCGCTGACTTCTACCCCGTTGGGGTTGACCGTCCCACCCAGCGTGGCCGTCGTCTCCTTGACTTCGGACGCCGACCCCGTTACCACCGTCGGAGCTGTTGAGCCTTCTTCGATCTCGCCGTAGGCGTAGCTGTAGGTCTGCCCGCCTTCTTCCTGTGCTTCGCGGTTGGAGTTGACCAGCTTGAAGCCCTTTGGTTCCTCCTGCAGCCAGCCTGCCGTGTTGCACTTCTCGCAGTTGATTTTGGTCGTTTCGGGGGACGGGAGTTCCCCGAGCGGGCGGACCACGCTGGGCCAGTCGGTCGGTTCGTTGGAGTAGTCACCCCACGGCTGGTCTTCCGTGGTGCTCAGGGTTTCGTGGTAGAAGTGCTGGTAGCGGTGGAGTTCCGAGCTCGAGGCGGGGGCGAAAGCGGTGTTCGCGAGCCAGTACTTCTGGCCCTTCGTGACCTTGACCGGATCTTGGAGTTTGAATTCGGTCCAGGCATCGTTCTTGATGCTGCTCTCGGCCACTTTGCCAGAGGTCGAGAGGAGTTTGCCAGGATCTTCAGGCGGGATTTCGGCTTCGTACTCTTTGAACTTGGCCGGCGTCCAGGTTTCTTTGCTGCTTCCGGCTTCTCCGTCGAACACGATTTCGGCATAGGAGTAGACACGGTTGGCGTAGATCCCTATTTCCGCCCCCGTGTTGCCGCTGTTGGTACCGAGGGCTGCGAAGATCGCTTCGACCGTGCCGCTGTGCTGGGCGATGAACGGCCACGCGACGAACTGCCCCTGCGAGATTTCATCGGCGCAATACCCGCTGTCGGCTTTGGGGCATTGCGCGGTCCCGCTTTCCCAGTGTTCCTTCTGCGTTTGGCCCATCAGGACACCCGGCCCTTGTTCGGCTGCCGGAGCGACCGCTGCGCCGACCCGGGCCTCGTGGTGCTTCACAGCCGCGTGTCCGCTCGCGGTGGCCAAAAGACCGATCGCGAGCATCGCGGCCAGGGAAGGGACGAGCGTCCCGACGCGCCTCATCGACGGTGCTCTCCCCAATTGCCCACCTCGGGTGCGCCTCCGCCGCTGGGGCGACCCGTGCGCCACACGCGCTTACGGGCCGGTCGCTCGGCTGCCAGTGGCACCACATCCATGCGTTGAACGCCCCCGTTCGTGCCGGTAAACCCAGAACGTGGATTGTATCGACTGCTTGAAGCGGCTCGGTTTCGCGTCCAGGTTGCGCGGGCAGTATCACAAGGTGCCATACAGGCTCAGGCCCAGATTCGATGACGGCTCGGACTCCGGCTAGGCTTGACGGCAACTATGGCGGTGGGGACGGATGCTGCGATGAGCAGCCTTGCGGCGGCGGCGAGCGCGACTGGGCCACGCGACGATTCAGATGAGTCGGCAGCAGCACGCGGTGTTGAGCAGCCCACGAGTCCGCGGGGCTCGCGCCGGCGCTGGCGACCGTCTTGGGTCGCGGTGGCGGTGCTGCTGACGGGGCTGATCGTGACGGCGGCGCTGGCGTTGACGTCTGCGGCTGTCTATCGCCACAACGAGCGGCGGCTGTTGAGCTTGCGCGTACGGGAGTTGAGCCTCGTGCTGGCGTCGACCGCCCCCTCGACGCAGACACCGTTGGCGTCCGCCGCCGAGCTCGCCAACGCGACGAACGGCAACGCACAGAAATTCCGTGCGTTCCTCGCCCCGTACGTGGGCCCCACTCGCCAGTTCTCCTCTGTGTCGCTGTGGCCATTGGGAACATCGAAGCTCGCGCCGAGCACCGTGCTCGGCAGCGCTCCCGTGCTTGCATCGATGCCGGAGAAGGCCAAGCAGTTCTTCACACAGTCCACCCGTCCGGGTGTGTTGAACCTCACGAGCTTCCTCCGATCGCCGCGCCCGGCGCTCGGGTTTGACTTCAGCGTCCCCGGCCGCGCACACGGGTTCGCCGTCTACGCCGAAAAACCGCTTCCGGCAAACAGACGCTCGAAATTGGAGAAGAACTCGGCTTTCTCAGATCTGAACTATGCGCTGTACCTTGGCCGTTCCGAGCGCACCAGCGACATGCTGGTGACAAGCCTGAAGCGCCTGCCGATCAAGGGCCAGCAAGCCTCTGACGTCGTTCCCTTCGGCGCCGGTGTGTTCACGATCGTGGTCAGCGCAAACGGCTCGCTCGGGGGTACGTTCTTTGAGCGGCTGCCGTGGATCATCGTGCTCGTGGGTCTGTTGGTGAGCGTGTCCGCTGCGCTGATGACCGATCGCCTCGCCAATCGCCGCCAACGGGCCGAGCAGCTCGCGGGCGTGCTCGATCGGGTCGCCGCGGAGAACCGCGAGATGTACACCGAGCAGCGCAACATCGCGCAGACGCTGCAGCACGCGTTGCTACCCGAAAGGCTGCCTCAGTTCGACGGGCTGCACGTGGGTGCGCGCTACGTGCCGGCCGCATCGGGCATCGACGTTGGAGGCGACTGGTACGACGTGGTCATGGCGGGCGACGAACGGGTGTTGGTGATGATCGGCGACGTCTCGGGGCATGGGCTTCCAGCGGCGACGACGATGGCCTCGCTGCGCCATGCCGCGCTGGCGTACGCGGTGCAGGACCCCAGTCCGTCCTCGGTGCTGGCGCGGCTCTCGGATTTCGTCAACAGCGCGCCCCATGACTACTTCGCGACGATGCTCTGCGTCCTGATCGACGTGGGAGCCCACCGGTTGACAGCGGCCAGCGCCGGTCACCTGCCGCCGCTGTTGATCGACGGCGCCGGCGGCCAGTTCGTCGAGCTCGACGCCAACGTCCCGATCGGTGTGGCACGCAAGTCGCCGTACGTGCAGAGCACGGTGGCGGTGCGGCCGAAGACGACGCTGATCGCGTTTACCGACGGTCTGGTGGAGCGCCGGGGAGAGACGCTCGACGTCGGCCTGGCGCGCCTGCGGGAGGCGGCCACCGACGCGGCGCTGCCGCTCGACGGCCTGCTGATCAAGCTCGCCGACGCCCTCACGTCTCAGGGGAACCCTGACGATACGGCGATGGTGGGCATCCGATGGCAGAGCTAGAGCCCGAGACTTCGACGGTCCAGATCAACATGCGGCTCGACCCGACGGGCGCACAGGTCGTCGTCCTCTCGGGCGAGCTGGACAGCTCGAACGCGGCTTCGCTGCACGAGCACGTGGCGTCGATCCCGCCGCAGCCGCCTCGGCGGTTGATCTTCGATCTCACAGGCCTGCGATTCATGGACAGCGCCGGGATCGCGGTGCTGATCAACGCCAAGGAGCAGGCAACCAGCGTGTTGCTGCGCAACCCGTCCCCGATCATCCGGCGCGTGCTCGAGGCCACAGGCCTCTTGAGCGTGTTCTCGATCGAGCCATGAGCAAGGCGCGCCGCTTCAGCTGCCAGCCCGAGTCCGTGGCCAGCGCACGCCACTTCATCAGAGACGTCCTGAGCGAGCAGCCGCGCGCGATCGTGGAAGCCGCTGAGCTGATGGTCTCCGAGCTTGCCACCAACAGCGTGCGACACGCCCTCAGCGACTTCGAGCTGATGATCGACCTCTCACCAGAGGAGATCCGCGTGGAGGTAAGCGATCACGGCCAGGGCCAGCCGGTGCCGCGCTCCCCCACGGTGCGGGAGCAGTCGGGACGAGGACTTCAAATCGTCCAGGTGCTGTCTGAGGACTGGGGGATCACGCCGTCACCGAGCGGCAAGCTCGTTTGGTTCACCCTTTCGGTGTCTTCGTAGCCGGGAGCGCAAGTCCCGCTCGACAGCCGCTTGCGGCAGAGTGCCTAGCGAGGCCATGAGTCTGGGCAAGCAGCATAGATCGGGTTCCCGCATTCCCAGATTGCTAGGCTCCGCGAACTCGATGCCCGATTTTGAAGTTCAGAGGCGCGTTCGCGACGGCCGTCATGAGCTGGTCCTGAGCGGGGAGCTGGACCTCGCGGTGGCCGCGGGGTTGCAAGCGACGGTCCTCGGTATGTGTGACGAGGGCGTCACCGGCATCCTGCTCGATCTGACACAGCTGACGTTCATGGACTCGACCGGCTTGCAGGCGGTGCTCCATGCCCAGGAGCTGTGTGCGGAGCACGGATGCGACTTTCTCGTCAGGCCAGGCAGCGGGCAGGTGCAGCGCCTGCTCGAGCTGACGGGCACCTCCGCTGTCCTGCCCCTTACCGACGCTCCTGCCACCTCTCACGCCGAAGAGAATCGGCCCCCCGCGTAGATCGGCGCTGAGCTTGCCGTCACTGTGTGGCGTGGTGTGGCGCCGCGGGTCCTCTACGGGCTAGTCTCGCGGACTGAGCAGTCATTCGTGAGGAGGAAGATGCCACAGCCGACGACGCACGTTCTAGAGTCGACCGCAGCGACGATCAGCGCTGGCACGCTCGATCCATCCCGTCCTGCGGCGCTCACGATCGACTCAGGCGACATCGTGTCGTGCCCGAACACCTGGACACAGTGGGGCAACCAGGCGCGCTTTGGCATGTCCTTCGCCGATCGCGAGCCGCTTCGCCGCCAGTTCCCGGCAGGGCCTTACTCGAACCTCGGCCCGGTCGAGGTCAGGGGAGCTGAGCCGGGTGACGTGCTCGAGTGCGCGATCTTGCGGGCGCGGCCGATCGGCTGGGGTTGGAACTCCTTTCCGTTGGGTGTGGGCGCGCTGCCCTCGGACTTCGAGGAGCCATACGTGCATTACTTCCGCTTCAGCGAAGATCGCTCAGAGGCTGAGTTCGTCGAGGGCATCCGGATTCCGCTGAGGCCGTCGATGGGGGTGTTCGCGGTCGAGCCGCAGGGAGAGGAGCCGGTCAGCGCGATCCTCGCCGGCCCGTACGGGGGAAACCTCGATCTGTGGGAGCTGGCCGAGGGCACCTCGCTGTTCCTGCCGGTGTTCAAGTCCGGCGCCAGAGTGTGGACCGGCGACGCAAACGCGATCCAGTCGGACGGGGTCGTCGACCAGACAGGGATCGAGTCCGCGATGGAGGAGCTGCGCGTGCAGTACCTCGTGCGCAAGGGCGTCTCGATCGAGGGGCCGACGATCGAGACCGACACGCACTGGATCGTGATGGCGTTCGCGGACTCGCTGGACACAGCGCTGCCGAGCTGTGTGCGGACGGCGATCGGCTGGTTGCACCAGCACGCCGGGCTCGAGCGCCGCGACGCCTACGCGCTGTGCAGCATGGCGATCTCGTTTCGTGTCACGCAGTGGGCTGACCAGACGGGCTCGGTCTACAGCGCCACGCCCCCGAGGACGATCCACGCGATGATCCCCAAGACGGTGCTCGGCGAGCGTCTGGCGGCGCGGATCGAGACCTCGATGCGCCCGGCGGCATGACCCTGACCGCGGCGGACTCGCTCGAGATCCTGCAGCTCGTGACGCGTGCCGACTCGTGTGCGAGTGCCCGTGACGCGGACGGCTACGCGGTGCTCTTCACCGACGACGCGGTGATGGACGGCGCGATGGGCGATGCGCAAGGCCGGACCGCCATCGGCGAGACGGTGGCCGCGGTCTGGGCACGCGAGCCGGCCGGTACGCTGCACCTGACCCTGAACGCCGTGATCGAGAACTCGGAGCCAGAGCCGAGCGTTGAGCACGTGATGCTGATGGTCAGCGGTGGCTCGCCGCCGGGGCTGCTCGGGTTCGCTCGTGTCAGCCAGACGGTTCGCCGTACGCGGGACGGCTGGAGGATCAGCGCCCGGCACATCGGCGGGGCGCGGCACCAGGATTGAGGCGTTCGCGCCCGTTGGACTACCGGTCAGCGCATTGCTCTGAGCTGCGTGCGAGGCGCAGGTCGAGTTGGGCGGCGTGAGCTCAGCCGGCCAACGCCTCGACGAGCTGCGCGGCGTGCGCCCCCGGGTCGTGCTCGCCGGCCCACGCGGCGAACTCGCGAGCGCGCTCGCGAATCTTGGGCTCCTCGAGTGCGCGCTCGACCGCGAGGCGCAGCACCCGCGGCGAGATGTAGCGACGCGGCACGCGCACGCCGGCGCCGGCCCAGTCCAGGCGCGCGGCGTTCTCGTTCATGTCGCCGACGGCCGGAGCTGCGACGACGGCACAGCCGCAGGACAGCGCACGTACGAGCGTGCCGTGGCCGGCGTGGCAGACGACGACGTCGCAGTGCGGCATCGTGCGCGCGTAGGAGACCCAGTCGACGACGCGCGCGTTCTCGGGCACCGGCAGCGCGCGCGGCGGCAGGCGGCGGTTGTAGGTGGCGAGCACGCGCACGGGTGCACCGGCAAGCCCGCGCAACGCGGCTCGCAGCAGCCTATGCTCGGCATCCTGTGCGGTCGACGGGGCGATCAGGACGAGCGGCTGCTCTGAGGCGCCGGCCGCGGCGCCCGGCAGCTCGACGTCACGCGCGGGCGGCTCCCACATCAGCGGGCCGACAACGCGCACGTGCGCGGGCCACGCGCGCGGGTACTCGAGCTGCGGGAAGGTCGCGACGAGCGCCAACTCCCTGCTGATGCCGCCGTGCACGTAATCGAGCGGCGGCAGGCCGAGCCGCGTGCGCGTGTCGTTCAGCTCGACGCGGCCGCGCTCGAGGCCCAACTCCACGGCCCGCTGGGCTCGGCGCCAGAACGCGCGCCCGGCATCGGTGCGCGGGAGGCGCGCGCCGAACGAGTAGATCGGGAAGTCGGGCTCGCCGTGTGGGTAGACGTGGGGGATGAGCGTCGCGCGCGGGCAGCCTGCGATCTCGCCGGCAAGCGCAGGCGCCAGCGTCAGGATGTCCGCGACGACGACCTCCGGCGCAAGCTCGCGCACCAGCGGCAGCGTGTCGCGGGTGGCGTGCACGACCGCCTCGTAGAAGTCCAGCGGCTCCGGCCCCGAGGGGAACACCTCGTACTCGGGCGCCGGCGCGAACGTCATGCCCTCGGCCTCGACTTGCGTCTGCCAGCGCCGCCACGTCTGCAGCGTGACGTCGTGCCCGCGTGCCGCAAGCGCCCGTCCCAGCGCGATCATCGGGAACGCGTGCCCGGGGTCGCCGAAGGCGCCGAGCAGCACTCGTCGCGGACCGCCTGTCGGCCGGGAGCCGCTGCTCAGCACCGCGGCGCGGTCGCTCAGGCGGCGAGCTCGGCCAGCAGCCGCAGTTGCTGCAGGCGCTCGGGTGCGGTGAACGCGGTGGGGGTCACGCCGAGCGTGCCGACACCCGCCTCGCGGTACACAGCCAGACGCTCGCGGATGACCTCGGGCGGGCCGCACAACGAGACGGTGTCGATCAGCTCGTCGGGAATCGCCGCCATGGCCTCCTCGCGCTTGCCTTCGAGGTAGAGGTCCTGAATCACCTTGGCCTCGGCCTCATATCCATAACGCTGCACCAGCTGGTTGTAGAAGTTCTGCTTGCGTGAGCCCATGCCGCCGACGTACAGCGCGATGAACGGGCGCATCGTGTTGCGGCCGGCCTCCAGGTCGTCGGTGATGCAGAGGCTGACCGTGGGCGCGATGTCGAAGTCATCGAGTGATTTGCCCGAGCGCTTGGCGCCTTCTTGCAGCAGCGGCCGCAGCTCGGAGACGTGCTCGGGGCTGAACAGCGTGGGGATCCAGCCGTCGGCGATCTCGCCGGCCAGCGCCGTGTTCTTGGGGCCGATCGCCGCGAGGTAGATCGGGATGCGCTCCTGCACGGGTGAGATCGTCAGCTTCAGCGCCTTGCCGGGGCCGTCGGGGAGCGGCAGCTCGAGCGTCTCGCCGTGGAACTCGACGCGCTCGCGCGCCAGCGCCATGCGCACGACCGCGACGTACTCGCGCGTGCGCTGCAGCTGTTTGGCAAAGCGCTGCCCGTGCCAGCCCTCGGCGACCTGCGGGCCGGAGGAGCCGATGCCGCAGATCACGCGCCCATTGGACAGCTGGTCGATCGTCGCGGCGGTCATCGCCGTCATCGCCGGCGAACGCCCCGGCATCTGGAAGATGCCCGCGCCGAGGCGGATCTTGCTGGTCTGCCCGGCGAGCCAGCCGAGCACGGTGGCCGTGTCCGAGCCGTACGCCTCCGCCGCCCACACCGAGTCATAGCCCAGCCGCTCGGCCTCCTGGACGATGCCGAGCTGGTCCTCCGAGGTGAGGCCCATGCCCCAGTAGCCGATGTGCACGCCGAGCTTCATGTGCAAGTTTCCTTTCAGGGGGAGGGAATGCATTGCCGTCCCGGAAGGCGTGCCATACGCTTGGCCGCGCGCCACCGAGCATTGGCTGAACGGCCAACACGGCGGTGCACAGCGTATGCGAAACCGCCACCGCCAAAGCGCCAGCCCCGTCGAGCGCCTGCGTCTTGCGATCGACTGCCTGCCCGTCGGCACCCGCGAAGCGATGCTCGCAGGCGTGCTTGCGAACGAGCGCATCATCGCCGGCGCCTACGTCGACGGCAGCGGTGGCGTGTGTCCGATGCTGGCCGCGCACCGCGCCGGCGGGCGCACCGACCTGCTCTCCTTCGCGCGCTCCTGGGACCGCTTCACGCGCGCCTCGCGCCGCTCGCGTACGGCCACCGAGCGCGAGGTGCGCATGCTCGTCGCGCAGCTCGAAGACAGCCTGCAGAGCACGAGCGCCGTCGAGCTCGACGTCGCGATCAAGGAGCACCGTGAGCTAGTGATTCGTGGCCGGCGCAACCGCGCGCGCCGGCGGCTGCCCGACACCGCCGACCCGTCGGGCGAGATCATCGCCAGGCGCCTGCGCAGGCCGTCGCTCAGGCCGCTCGTCGGCGCGGCCGCCTAGGGCGAGCCGTGCGGCTTTACTGGTGCGATCGTCTCTAGCAGGGCGAGTCGTGCGGCGTTGCGGGTGCGATCGCCTCTAGAGCGAGTCGCCCGGCCGCACGAACATCATCTCCGGCACGACGCACGCGGGGGAGACCTTCAGCAGGTAGCGCACCGCCTCAGCAATGTCCTCAGGGCGGATCATGTCCGCCGCCGCGACCTGCCCCTTGACGAAGTCCGTCATCGGCGTGTCCACGAACGCCGGGCACAGCGCCGTCGACTTGATGCCCTCGGCGCCAAGCTCCTTGTTCATCGCTTCCGTCCAGCCGACGACGCCGTGCTTGGTGGCCGAGTACACCGACAGCCACGCCTCGCCGCGCTTGCCCGAGATCGACGACGTGTTGACGACGAGTGCGTTTTTGTGCTCGCCCGCGGCCTCTCTCAGAAGCGCCACACACTCGCGGTAGAACAGGACGATCGAGCGGAGGTTGATGTCCAGCTGCATGTCCAGGCGCTTGGTCTCGATCTCGGCGACCGCCTGGCCGACGCCGACGCCGGCGTTGTTGACGAGCACGTCCAGGCGCCCGTAGCGCGCGCGGTGCTCGGCGACGACCCGCTTGATCTCGGTCTCGTCGGAGACGTTCGCCGCGACGCCGTGCACGTCCAGACCGTCGGCGGCCAGTGCCGCGACGGCCGCGTCGAGCTTCTCCGGCCGGCGCGCCGCCATCGTCACGCCGAACTCCTCCTCCCCGAGCACCCGCGCGATCGCAAGGCCAATGCCGCTGGATGCTCCTGTCACGATCGCTGCACGCTCTGCTGACATCTGCGGGCCCTCCCCCGAGGTTGACTGGGTCGAATCGACGTAGCCGCTCCAACATAGGTGCGGCGCGCGGGAGCATCCCACATCTCGGCCAACGGCCGTGCCGGAGCGTGGGACGGGCTCCCGCGCGGGTTTGTCGGCAGATCGCGCTGGTAGCGTCTGGCGGGCGCGCACCGGCACGTACGCCGAGCGCGCGGCGGGCCCGTAGCTCAGTTGGTTAGAGCTGCCGACTCATAATCGGTAGGTCCCTGGTTCGAGTCCAGGCGGGCCCATCTCCGATCGCCGGCCCCGCCGGTTGAGGCTCAAGCCGCCGGCAACTGCTCCAGCGGCTGCACATACGACACCAGCCGCCCGTCGATGAGCGTGTGCACGGCGAACCCGAGCGGCGCGCTGGTGCTGAACGAAATGCCCTCACGCCCGCGCAGGTCCAGATCAAGCGCGGAGTTGGTGCTGGGGCAGAGCAGCAGCGGGCGCCCAGCGAAGGACGTGGTCATCGCCGTGTGCACATGCCCGCACGTGATCGTCCGCACCTGCGGGTGCCGTTCCAGCAGCGTCTGGAGCGCGACGCGATCCGCGGCGGCGAGGGCGATCGCGTCCATCACCAGCACACCCGTCAGCACCGGAGGGTGGTGCAGGGCGAGCAGCGTCGGCGCCGTCGGCTGCTCCCCGAGCGTCTGATCCAGCCAGCTCAGCTGCTCGGCGTCGAGCGCGCCGCCGTCTTCGCCCGCGAGCGTGCTGTCGCAGCAGACCATGCGCAGCGCGCCGCAGTTCGCCGCGAAGCACAGCGGCGCGCCGGCGGTCGCCGCGACAGGCCCGAAACGAGCACGCAGCAGGTCACGGTCGTCGTGGTTGCCTGGGATCGCGTGCACCGGCAGCCCCAGCGGTGCGAGCAGCTCGTGGGCCTGTTCGTACGCCGCCCGCGAGGGCACGTCGGCGATGTCGCCGCTGAGCAGCACCGCGCCCGGCCGCGGCTGTAGCGCCGCAACCCGGTTCACCGCGTGCTCCAGGCGCGCGACCGGGCCCGTGCCGCTGTCGTCCGCGCGCAGGTGCAGGTCGCTGAGCTGGACCAGCGTGACCGGCGAGCGGTCGTCGTCGGCGTCGGCGGAGGCTGGGTGTTGCGGCTCGTTGGCTTCGTTGGTCATGGAACTCGTGTTGTGTCTGGTTGCCTGACGATCCCCAGTATGGGTAGGGCTCCTGCTCGGGATCGCACGTCAGGATGGCGCAGTCCCGCCCGGGATATAAGCTCAGGCGCCTGACGTGCGGATACGTGCAGGTTGCCGTATGAACAAGTCTTCTCGATTCGGGGGTGCGTTGAAGTGAAGAATGCTCGCAGGCACTCGGTGGTGGCTGGATGAGCACACGGCGGCTGGTGTTGACGGCTGTCGCCGTGATTGCCACGAGCCTGTGCGCGGCATCCGCGGTGGGGGCCGCGACGAGCGTGCGCACGGTGCCGCTCACGGTCTGCGCCTGCAAGACAGCCAAGTCCTCGCTCCCGATCGCCGGACACACGCTCGCGGGCACCGTCTACCTGTTCGCAGCGGGACTCGGTCACGTGTCGAGCGTGACGGTCAGCGTCGATGGCCGACCCGTGTCGAGCGTTCGCGCCGGCAAGCACGGGCTGAAGCCGCTTGTGCTCGTGACCACCCACCTGAGCGACGGCTCGCACACGCTGCTCGTCACCTACGAGCTTCACGGCAAGTCGATCGCTTCGGGGAACGCCACGATCGAGGTCGCCAACCACGTGAGCGCCGAGAGCCTGATCGCGACTGCGCTGGCGCTGCACGGGATCACGTTCGCCAGGTCGCTGCTGTATCGAACGTACGCGTACTGGCACGACGACGCGCTGCCCGCCAGCTACCGGGGCACGGGTTCCGAAAACGATGAACTGGTGCTGCTCGAAGCGCTCGAGGCGAAGGCCAAACACGAGCTGAGCGCCGCTGAAGCCCGCGAACTGGCGCCCGCGCTCGCCCGGCCGTCGGCTCCCGACGGCCTGTTCGCGCCGCCGCCACGGCGCCGGCGCCGGCACGCGCACGCTGCGGCAGGCGCATGCACGACGCCCGCCGGCTGGAAGACCGAAGCCGGCGCCTCCGTTCGCGTGTGGTCTGAGAGCGCCGCGGACCTAGCGCCGACGCTGAAGGCCGCCGAAGAAGCGCTGTCCGCGGAGCAGCCCGACATGGGCTCGCCGCAGGCCGACGGCGGCGGTTCGCCGGCGGCCTGCGCGGAAGGCAACCCCGACGCGCGCCTCGACGTCTACGTGATGGGCACCACGAGCGAAGTACGCGGCCGGGCCTACGCCGATGGTGTGGCAGGCAACTTCGGCATCACTGCCCCGACAGACACGACCGGCTCCACCTCGTCGGCCTACATCATGCTCAACGCCGGAACCGTCAACCCGCTCGGCAACCCGGAACGCCTCAAAGACGTGCTCGTGCACGAGATGTACCACGCCCTGCAGGACGCGCACAACTACGAAGTGCCGGTGAAATGGTTCCGCGAGGGCAGCGCCGAGTGGGCGGAGATCCACTACGGACCACACAACACGGTCTCGCAGGGCGACGTCGGGATTAACCTGCAGAACTTCCAGACCCAGCAGCCGCGCTCACTGACGACCCTGCCCACCAGCCTGGCCGCCTACGACGACTTCATCTGGCCGCTGTTCATGACCCAGGAGGGCACCAACCCCGCCAAGGCGTGGGACGCGCTAGCCGGCGCGAGCAGCGAAGCGGGCGCCCTGCAGGCGATCGACTCCGCCTTCCCGTTCGCGTCGCACCTGTCGACGTTCGCGCTGCGCGACCTGCAGATTCCCCATGTGGAAGAAGGCTCCAGCGACGAAGCGCTCGAGTTTCAGGCCGGCGAAAACGGCGTGCCGTCGCTGCCCAAGGACAAGCCGGAAAGCTATGAAAACGTCGAGGACAACACGCCGATCACGCTCAACGGCACGGCCGAAAAGGATCAGAGCGAACCGATCACGCTCCCCGGCAGCCTCGAAGTGCGCTACAAGACGATCGAGCTGCCGCCCAAGGAAGAAGTCGACAAAGTCACGATCGACTTCAACGGCCTGCCGGGTGAAATCACGCCTGAAGCGCTCGTGCATCTCAAGGACGGCAAATGGGAAAGCCGCAAGATGGACGGCGACAAGCTCGAATTCTGTCGCGACGAACCGGATGACGAAATCGAAACGATCGTCGTCGCGCTCAGCAACCACTCGCTCGAAGGCCAATCGACGACGCAGTCGGAATGGACGTACAAGACCGCTAACGAGTGTGCGTCAGCGGGGCTCAGCGGCTCGCTTCATCTCAGCGCTGAAAGCGCCAGCGACCCAGAAGTCCATATCAGCGGCAGTGTCAGCGTGGACTTCAAAGACAACCCAGACGGCGACGTCGAAGAAAGCAGTTACTCGCTGACGGGACAGATCAAGGGATCGCGGACCGTCTTGAACAGCAACCTAGAAGAAGAAACCGAACAATACGAAGGCAGCTATCACCCTCTCGGCGGCCAGCCGCTGGTGGTGAACAACTTCGGCACGCACGTCGAAGTCCTCGTGGTTCTCACCGATGTCGGCAGCACGACGACGACGGGCGGCCCGACGAGCGGGGAAGGCGCGTGCGGCGGTGGGCCGGGGACAGCCGAAGACGCCTGGGACTTCATCGCGGGCCCGTACACGATCGAAACGCCGGCCGGCAGCGGTCCGCACACGATCCAGATCAGCAACACGCAGCCGTTCGCGTTCCAGTTCCATGTCGGCACCGGCTGTTATGGCCTGCCGCCGGGATTTGAACCGACGTGGACCGGCAGCCTCACCTGGACACCGCCGCCGGAACAGACTCAGTAGTAGCGTGCGTGCTCGTGCACGCACAGAGGGAGGATGGGGGGTGGGAGCGGCTGTTCTGGCTCGTGTTCGAGCGCACGTCCAACCCGATCGTGCTGCTCGACGACGAGCGGCGGATCATCGAGGTCAACGATGCGGCGCTGATGCTGTTCGCCGGCGCGCGCGAGAACCTGATCGGCATGTCGATCGCCGACAGCATCAGGCCCGAGGAGCGCCCGCGCGCGGCCAGCGAATGGCAGACGTTCTTGGGGTCAGGCGAATACTCGGGCACGCGGGCGCTGCTAAGGGCCGATGGCTCGGAGGTCCAGATCGACTTCGCGGCACGGCTGGCGCACGTCGGCGGGCGCCGGCTCGCGATCTACGTTGCGACCAGCGAGGACCCCGCCGACGCTCTCGCCACGGCGCCCGCTGTCGAGCTACCGCTGACGAGCCGCGAGCGCGAGGTCGTCACCCTGATTGCGCTCGGGCACGACACGACGGAGATCGCCGAGCGGCTGCACATCTCGCCCGAGACCGTACGCACCCACGTGCGCAACGCGATGTCGCGGCTGGGAGCGCACACCCGCGCGCAGCTCGTCGCGATCGCGTTGGGCTCCGACCAGGCCCTACACAGCGATCACCTCGACAGCTGAGGTCTCGCTCGGCGCCGATGGGCCGCAAGGGCGTGCTCGACGAGCCCACTGCGCTGACAGACGCAGCGCGCACTGGACGCGTCGCCGCAAATCCCCCGTGTGCGGTATTGACGCGCGCTCGTCCTCGACCGACGCTTAATGCATGCGATTCGCGCCTTCCGTCGGCGGGCGCCGTCGCGCCCGCCAGCGCTTGCGCGAGGATCGCGACCTGCTTGCTGTGTTGCTCGACAGCGTGTGCGTCGCGATCGTGGCCTGGGGCGCCGACGGACGCCTGACGCACATCGGCCGCCGCGCCGGCGAGATCCTGGGCGGTGGCGGCGGTGCGCTCGGCACGCGCGCTGAGGAATGGCTCGCGGATCTGCGCCCGCGCACGCCATCCGGCATCGCGCTCGTGCACGAGGACCTACCGCCGGTACGGGCGCTGCAGGGCGAAGCCGTACGCGGCGTCGACGTGCTCGTTGTCGTCAGCGGCGCTGACGTGCTGCTTGGCGTTAGCGCCAACCCTGTGTACGACGCGAAGGGCCGCCGCCAAGGGGCGCTGGTGCTGCTCGAGGACGTCACCGAGCGCCGTCGGGCCGAGGCCCAGCTGCGTGGACAATGTGGCTGCCACTATGGGGAGGGTGCACGTTGAGCAGTCAGCCGGGGAGAGCGTCAGCAGCGATGACCTGGAGGTCCCCGAGGAGCTGAGCCGGCGGCGGCTGCGCACGCGGCTGTTGCTGCTGGGCGGGTTGGTGCTCGCGGTGGTCGCGGTCGTGACGCTGCTGCCTGGGCTGGAGGGCCTGCGCAGCCGCCTCGCGCACGCGCGGCCCGGATGGCTGCTCCTGGGCGTCGGGCTGAAGGTGCTGTCGGGTCTCGGCTACGTGGCTGTGTTTCGCATGGTCTTCTGCCGGCGCATGAGCTGGCGCGTGAGCTTCCAGGTCGGCATGTCCGAGCTCGGCGCCAACGCGCTGTTCCCGACCGGCGGCGCCGGCGGTCTCGCGCTCGGCGCGTGGGCGCTGAAACGCGGCGGCATGTCTGGCGCCGAGATTGCCAGGCGCACGGTCGCGTTCTTCCTGCTGACGAGCGTGCCGAACGTCGTCGGCGTGATCCTCGTGGGTGCCGGTCTGGCGGTGGGCCTGTTCCCCGGCGAGACCAAACTCACGCTGACGCTGCTGCCGGCGGTCATCGCCGCGCTGTCGATCGTCGGGGCGCTGCTCGTCGGGCGCGCGGCGGCGCGTCTGCGTCTGCGTTTGCGTTTGCAGCGGGCCGAAGCGGGTGCGTCCTCGGCACGCACCAGCGCCACTCTGCGCACGCTGGTGGCGATCGCCGACGGCGTCGATGAAGCGGTCGCGCTGCTGCGCGAGGGCAACGCCTGGTTGCTCGCCGGGCTGATCGCGTACCTCGTCTTCGACCTGATGATCCTGTGGGCCACGTTCCACGCGTTCGGCTCGGCGCCGCCGCTCGCGATCATCTGGATCGCCTACCTGATCGGCGAGCTCGGCGGGCTGATTCCCGTGCCCGGCGGGATCGGCGGCATCGACGCCGGCCTGCTCGGCACGTTCGTCCTCTACGGCGTGTCGCTGACCTCCGCGGCCTCGGCGGTGATCGCCTACCGCGCGATCGCGCTGTGGGTTCCGGCGGTGCTCGGCGCCGGCGCCTTCGTGCTCCTGCGACGGACGCTGCGCAACGAGTCGCAGGCGATCTCGGTGTGCGCGCCGCAGACCGAAATGGAGGTGATCGGGTTGGGACGCGTGACGATCACGGACGCTCGCGAGCAGACGCGCTGATGCCCCGATCGAGCGCCGCGATCAGCCGCTCGAACGTCTCGTCGAGCGACAGCTCGATCGCGAAGCCGCCTTCGGCCTCGAGCGCGACGAAGCCGTGCAATGCCACACGCACGATGCGCGTCGCGTGCACCGCATCGTCGTCGTGCAGGTCATAGCCGCGCAGCACAGCCAGGACGACGTCCGTCACCGCCTGCCCGGCCGCGAGCGCCTCCTCGGAATGCTGCAGCTCGCGCGCGCGCTGGGCGGCGGCGTAGCAGCCTGGGTGCTCGCCGGCGTAGGCGCGATACGCGTGCGCCACCGCGCCCAGCGCGTCGCGGCCCGCGCGTCCCGCCGCCGCGCGCCCCAGCGCCACCGCGAGCTCGCGTGCGCCGCGCGCCCCCAGCCGCCGTCGCAGGTCCTCGAGGCCGCCGACGTGCGCGTACAGCGACGGCGGCCGTACGTCGAGTGCGGCCGCCAGACGCGCGAGCGTTACCGCGTGCAGCCCCTCGGCGTCGGCCAGGCGGGCGGCCGCATCGACGACCGCCTCGGTGTCGAGCCCCGCACGCGGCATCAGCGCCCGCCCGCGCGCGCGATCGCGGCGTCCATCGCCGCGGCGGGCGAGCGCACGACGGGGCCGTGGCCGCACGCGAGCAGCGCCGGATCCGATGCTCGCAACACGCCCGCGGACTGCACCACCGCGCGCCGGTCCTGGGTGCCCATCGTGGCGAGCGGGAAGCGCTGGCGCATGCGGTTGGGGATCTCCGCGCGCCAGTAGGTGGTGAACGTGTCGCCCGCGAGCAGCGCGCGGTCGCGCGTGTCGAGGAACGCGATGTGGCCGGGGGTGTGACCGGGGCAGGCGATCACTTCGAGGCTGCCGACCCGCTCGCCGCCGCTCAGCAGCGTGTCGGGCTTGGTCTGCAGTTTTGGCCACGAGCCGCGCGGCTTGCCCTCGACAACGGCCTCGCCCGCGTGGATGCGGGCGTCGGGCTCGCCCATCAGCACCTCCACGTCAGCGCCCAGCAGCTCGCGCAGCGCGTCGAGCGAGCCGACGTGGTCGCCGTGTCCGTGCGTGAGCGCGATGCGGCGGATCTCGCCGCCGGCGGCGCGCGCCGCCGCGGCCAGCTTCTCGGCGCCGCCGCCGATGGTCGAGTCGACGAGCGTGAAGCCGTCGTCCTCGCGGACCAGGTAGGCGTTGACGAAGTGCGCACGGTTGAGCTGCAGCAGGTTGTCGGTGATCGTCACGATCCGCATGGTCTATGCCTCCTAGGAGATTGCCTAATAGCATTAGATTAGCGTGCGAATGCCGGCTCGTCAAGTAGGCGGCCAGGCGTCAGTGCAACGGTCCAGCGTGCGGCAGCCGCGGCGGCGGTGAGCGGTAGCTGGCGGGCGTGGCTGACAGCGCGATCGGGTTGCGTGTCAGGCGCGTAACGCGCCCGTCCGCGTCCGGAAGCTCGACGATCGGATCGAGGCCGAGCGTCTCGGCGAGCGCGAACGCGCCCGCGATGTCGTTGACCTCGCCCGCCGGCACACGAGCTGCCGTGAGCACGCGCACCCAGTGCGCGGCCGGCGCCGAGGACAGGCGGCGCTCGAGCTGCTCGCGCAGCGCGTCGCGATTGGCCACGCGTGCCGCGTTCGTGGCGAAGCGCTCGTCCGCGGCGAGCTGCGGGGCGCCGAGGGTCTGCGCCAGCGCGTCGAACTGCCGGTCGGTGCCGACCGCGAGCACCAGCTCGCCGGCGGCCGTCGCAAGCAGCTCGTACGGAGCGACGCTCGGGTGCGCGTTGCCCATGCGGGAGGCGACCTCACCGGCGATGGTGAACGCGGAGCCCTGGTTGACCAGCGCGGCCAGCAGGCTCGAGAGCAGGTTGACCTCGACGCGCTGGCCTTCGCCGGTGCGCTCGCGGTGGCGCAGCGCGGCAAGGATGCCGACGCTGGCGAACAGACCGCAGATCACGTCCACGAGCGCTACGCCCACCTTCTGCGGCTCACCGTCGGCGCTGCCGGTGATGCTCATCAGGCCGCCGAGTGCCTGCACGAGCAGGTCATAGCCGGGCAGCGCCGCCGCGTCGGCGCTCGCGTTGCCGAAGCCGGTGATCGAGCAGTAGACGAGCGCGGGATGCGCGGCGTGCAGCTCCGCGTAACCGAGCCCAACGCCGTCCATCAGCCCTGGGCGGAAGTTCTCGACGAGCACGTCCGCGCCAGCCACCAGCTCTCGCGCGCGCTCCAGATCGGCCGCGTCACGCAGGTCGAGCGCGACGCTGTGCTTGTTGCGGTTGACCGACTGGAAGTACGTGGACATGCCGGCCGCGTCATACGGCGGTCCCCAGGCGCGCGTGTCGTCTCCGCTCGCGGGCCGCTCGATCTTCGTCACCTGGGCGCCGAGGTCGCCCAGCACCATCGTCGCCAGCGGACCGGCCAGGACCCGCGAGAAGTCGACTATCCGCAGGTCCCCGAGCGCTTGACTCATGCACGTGCAAGCGTAACCGCGCACGGCGCTCGTCGAGGCGCTCGCCAACCCTTGACAGCAGGACTGGTGCACCCTTGACCTCGCGTGCTATAAAACCCGCTTATCCCAAACAGCGGAGTAGTTCTGTCGAAGGCAGGGTCGACGGGGCAAGGACGTTGTCGGGGTCCTCGTGACGGGTTGTGCGGGCCGCGGGTCTGGCTCGAGGAAGGCCTGATGTTCAGCCAGGGACAGTTGCGCTACTTCGTCACCGTTTCTGAAGAGGGGCAGATCACGCGCGCGGCCAAGCGGTTGCAGCTCGCGCAGCCGGCGCTCTCGCAGGCGATCGGGCAGCTGGAATCGCAGCTCGACGTGGAGCTGTTCGTGCGCCATTCCCGGGGCGTGACGCTGACCGACGCCGGCGCGGTGTTCCTGGTGAAGGCGCGCGCGGCGCTCGCCGCCGAGGCGGAGACGGCGCAGACGGCGCTGGCACTGCGCCGGGCGGCCAACGCCTCGGTCACGGTCGGCTTCGTCGGACCGCCGCCAGCGATCAGCGTGCCGGCGCTGTTTGCCGCGTTCAGCGAGCGCAGTCCGCAGGCCGAGATCGCGTTCCAGGACCTGCAGTTCCCGTGTGGCGCGACGTCGAGCTGGATGGCCGACGTCGATGTCGCGCTGGCGCACCAGCCGGTGCTCGAACGAGGCGTCTCCGCGCAGTCGGTCAGGGTGGAACCGCGGGCGGTCGTCCTCAACCGCGCGCACGCCCTCGCCGCGAGCCCGGAGCTGGAGCTCGCGGAGGTGCTCGACGAGCCGTTCATCGGCTATCACCCGGACGTGCAGCCGGCATGGGCGGGCTTCCACAGCCTCGATGACCACCGTGGCGGGCCGCCCGCGGGGCTGACGCACGACCGTGCGCTGACGTCGCTGCAGATGCTGGGGATCATGTCTGCTCCGCCGCGCGCGGTTACGGTGCTTCCGTGCCTCGACGCCAAACTCGCGCAGCAGGTATTGCCCGGCATCGTCGCGATCCCGCTGCACGACGCGGCGCCGGCAGAGGTGTCGCTGATGTGGCGCACCGATACGTGCAACCCGCTCGTCGAGGAGCTCGTCGAGGCCGCCCGAGCGCTGAGCAGGCGTGACGATGAACTTTAAGCGCCGTCACCTGAGCTACTTCGTCGCGGTCGCGGACGAGGGGCAGATCACCCGCGCCGCGCGCAAGCTGCAACTTGCACAGCCGGCGCTCTCGCAGGCGATCGCGCAGCTCGAGCTGGATCTGGGCTTCAAGCTGCTCGAGCGTCACGCCCGCGGCGTTTCGCTGACGGCTCCGGGCGAGGTGTTCCTGGTGAAGGCGCGCGCGGCGGTCGCTGCCTGGTCGGACGCCGACGCGACCGCGCAGTCGCTGGCGCGCGTGCGCAGCGGACGCATCGAGTTCGGGTTCGTTGGCGTGCCGCCCGCGCTCGACAGCCCCGAGGTGCTCGAGATGTTCTGTGTCGCCCACCCCGAGATCGACCTGTGCTACCGCGAGCTGCAGTTCCCCTCGACGATGACGGACTCGTGGCTGCGCGATGTTGACGTGGCCGTCTGCCACCGCCCGCCCGCCGACCCGCGCGTGTGGACGCAGGAACTGCGCAGCGAACCGCGCGTCGTGCTCGTGCCGGGGCGCCACCCGCTGGCCGACGCGCGCCAGCTATCGCTCGCGGACGTGCTCGACGAGACCTTCATCGGCCTGCACCCGTCGGTTGACGCGGCGTGGGCCGGATTCTGGAGCCTCGACGATCACCGCGGCGCGAGGCCGCGACGCTCGACCGCGGACGGCGCCGCCAACCCGCACGAGGTGCTCGCCGCGCTCGCGGCGCGCCAGGCGATCACGACCGTGCCGGCGGCTGTCGCGCGCCTGATCCCGAGCGTCCTCGCAGGCGTGGTCGCGATCCCGCTGCGCGACGCCGACTCCGCGACGATCGTGCTCGTCGGCCATCAGGACCGCGCCAACCCGCTCGTGGAGAACCTGCGCATGTTCGCGCGCGGAGCCGGTGCGCGCTAGGGAAACCGGGCGTGTTCACACTTGCGCGTGCTCACACAGCGCTCGCGCCAGGAAGGTTGCGCGGTCAGCGGCGTCTAGTCAGCTAAACCCAATTCTCACATTGCGAGGAACCCAATGAAGCGAGTTCTCATGCTTTTGACCGGCGTGCTGGCGCTCGCCGCGAGCGTCGCCGCGGTCGCGAGCGCGCACAGCGCCGGGGACCCCGGCGCCCACGCCAGCCGCGCCACCGAGGTGCTGTTGCGCCACACGAGCGTTGGCTCGATCCTGACGACCTCGTCGGGATTCACGCTGTACGCCTTCACCCACGACCACGGCGCGGAAGACAGCTGCCTGAAGATCCACGGCTGCGCGCAGGCATGGCCGGCGCTCGAGACCAGCGGTCAACCGACAGCCGGCCCGGGCGTGAAGGCGTCGCTGCTCTCCACGATCCGCATCTCGGGGGGCGCCAAACAGGTCACATATGCGGGCCACCCGCTGTACACGTTCAGCGAAGACACGCGCGGTGCCGCCGACTACGTCGGCGTCAACGAGTTCGGCGGTGACTGGGACGCGCTGAGCGCGTCGGGACACAACGTCAAATAGCTCAGCCGCAGGCAGGGCGGCGCGTGCGCGACATACGTGATCTTCACGCGCGCGCCCTCCCGCGACACCCCTCACGCATGCACGCGCGCGCACCGGCGTCGAGTCTGTCGGCGCCGGTGCTCAGGTAAACGGCGATCGCGGCCGATGCTTGGGTGATGTCCGTGTCATTCGCGCGCGAGCCGAGGACGGACCCGCTGCGGGCGGGCGCCGATCGAGCGGCCGAGGCTGCTCTGCGCGAGCTGCCCGATGCCCTCGTGATCGTGTTCGACGCCGAGCTGCGCTTCCTGCGCACGGCCGGGCACGCGCTCGAGCGGCTGGGAGACCCCGAGAACTGCGGCGCCGGTCAGCCGCTCGCCGGGGCGCTGCCGGAGGACCTCTGGCGCACGCTCGAGCCGCTGCTGCGCTCGGCGCTTGCGGGCGAGACGCGCTCGCGCGAGATCTGGACGCTCGGCCAGCGCCACTGCGTGATGGTCGACGTTGGGCCGCTGACGCCAGGCGGCCTGGACGCTGGTGCGCACGACGGCGAGGACGGGTACGCCCCCGCCGGTATCGCGGTCTTGCTCGACATCACCGCGCGCCGCCAGGCAGAGCTGCTGGCGCCGCGTCCGCAGAGCGATTTCGAGGAGCACATCGAGCGCCTTGAACGCGCGCCGCTCGGGACCGGCCTGCTCGACGGCGAGGGCCGCTGGCTGCTGGTCAACCGCGCGCTGTGCGACATCACCGGCTACACCTCCGACGAGCTGATCGGCAAGCGCTTCGACGGGATCGTGCATCCCCAGGATGCCGGCAACGACAGCGAGCAGCGCCGGCGCCTGCTCGCCGGCGAGATCCCCGCGTTCTGTGTCGAGAAGCGCTACTTCGACGCGGCCGGCGAGACCGTCTCGGCGATCGTCTCGATGGCGCTGATCCGCGAGCGCGACGGCACGCCGCTGTACTACGTGGTGCAGTTGCAGGACGTCTCCGAGCGCAAGCGCCTGGAGGAGAACCTGCGCGGGCTCGGCGACCACGATCCGCTCACCGGCCTGCGCAACCGCCGGCTGTTCGGCCACGATCTCAAACTGCAGGTCGCGCGCTCGCGCCGCTACGGCGAGGTCGCTGGGCTGATGTTGATCGACCTGGACGGCTTCCGCGACGTCAACGAGCACCATGGCGAACGCGCCGGGGACGAAGCACTCGAGGCGATCGCACGCGCGCTCACGCGCCGGCTGCGCGAGACCGACCTGGCTGCGCGCCTCGGCGCCGACCAGTTCGCGGTGCTGCTTCCGCACATCGATGAGGAAGGGCTCGCGGTCGTGGCCGAGGGGCTCACCCGCGTCGTCGCCGCCTGCGCGATCGATGTCGGAGACGACGTGCTGCATCCGTCCGCGAGCATCGGCTTCACGATCGTGGACGAGCTGACCGACAGCGCCGAGGATGCGCTGTTGCGCGCGGACCGCGAGATGCGCGCCGAGCGGCGTGCGCGGACACCGCTGCCCGACTGAGCGCGCGGCCGCCGTCGCCGGGCCGAGCCAACGGGACCTTCCGGCGCGGCGAATACGCTCATCGCATGAAGCCGAACGAGCGCGTCGCGGTCATCGACCTGGGCTCAAACTCCTTTCGGCTGGTCGTGTTCATGGCCGGCAACGGCTGGTGGCGGCGCACCGACGAGATCTACGAGCCGGTGCGCATCGGCGAGGGCCTGATGGCCAGCGGCAAGCTGGGGGAGGGCCCGATGCGCCGCGCGCTCGCGACGCTCGACGTGTTCGCGCACTTTTGCCGCGCGAGCGGGCTCGGCGAGGATACGGTTGACGCGGTCGCCACCAGCGCGATCCGCGACGCCGAGAACGCGCCGGCTTTCCTCGAGCGCGCACAGGCGTGCCTGGGCCTGCCGATCCGCGTGCTCAGCCGCGAGCAGGAGGCGCACTATGGCTACCTCGCGGCCGTCAACTCGACGACGCTGACGGACGGCAGCGTGCTCGACCTCGGTGGCGGCTCGCTGCAGCTGGTGCGTGTCAAGCATCGACTCGTCACGGACTCGGACTCGTGGCAGCTCGGCACCGTGCGCATGAGCGAGCGCTTCCTGCCGCCGAACGGCCCCGCCAAGCGCAAGCAGCTAGAAGAGCTGTGCGAGTACGTCGCCGCCGAGCTGGCGAGCGCGCAGTGGCTGAAGCCCGACGCGGACGTGGACGGCGCGGGAGCTACCACGCGCCTGGTCGGGACGGGTGGCACCGTGCGCAACCTCGCGGCTGCTGCCCAGCGCGCCGCGGGGCTGCCGTCCAACGGCGTGCAGGGCATGGTGATCCAGCGCGAGGCGCTCGACGCGCTTGTCCAGCGGCTGGCGGCGCTGCCCGCCGCCGAGCGCGCGAGCGTGCCCGGGATCAAGCCCGCGCGCGCCGATCTGATCCTCGCGGGCGCGGTGGTCGTGCAGGGCGTGCTGCGGGCGGGCGGCTTCCAGTCGCTGGAGACGACCGAGGCGGGCCTGCGCGAGGGCGTGTTCTTCGAGCGCCTGCTCTCGGCGCAGGAGCAGCCGCTGTTCGCGGACGTGCGCCGCGCCAGCGTCCTGAACATGGCGGCCCAGTATCGGGTCGACAGCGAGCACACCGAGCATGTTGCGACGCTCGCGCTCGGTATGTTCGACGAGCTGGCCGAGTTGGGCCTGCACGAGGGCGACCCGCGCGAGCGCGAGCTGCTGTGGGCGGCGTGCATGCTGCACGACATCGGCATGTCGATCGACTACGACGACCACCACAAGCACTCGCGCTATCTGATCCTCAACGGCGGCCTGCCCGGCTTCACGCCGGTCGAGACGGCGATCATCGCGCAGGCGGCGCGCTATCACCGCAAGGGCATGCCCGTGCCGGGGCCGATGGCGCCGCTGTTCGGCGAGGGCGACATCGCGCGCCTGGACCGCTGCGCGACGCTGCTGCGTCTGGCCGAGGACCTCGAGCGCTCGCGCGACCAGCTCGTGCGCGGCACGAGCCTCGAGCTGAGCGACGGCGAGGTCGAGCTGCGGCTGATCGCCGACGGCGAGTCCGCGGTGCCGCGCTGGGCCGCTGGCCGTGAGCGCGAGCTTTTTGCGAGAGCATTCCACCGTGATCTGTCCGTCGCGGCCTGACGGCCGCTGAGCGGCGCGATACCGCGTCCTCGGTCGCTCGCGTGCGAAGCACGCCACGCTCCCTGCGTCCTTGTCTCGCTTGCTCAGCGGCCGTCAGGTCTCTCAGCCCGCCACTGCAAGTCCCGCCTGGTCGCCCTTGCAGTCGAACAGCACCAGCCCGAACGGGTAGCCAACGGGGCTGTTCCATTCCGCGGGCGACAGCTCACGGCAGGCGCGCAGCACGGCCTGCGTGGCGCGGTTGCCGCCGCGCAGCGAGTACTCCCCGCCAAGCAGCACGTAGCGTGCCTGGCCAGTCGCGACGTAGTGCGCGAGCTGCGGGCCGTCGACGGCGGGGTCGACGCCGCTGTAGCCGGCGAGCGCGCCGGCGTTCAGGCCCATGAGGATCATCGGCGAGCCGGTGTCGGCGGCGACTGTCAACAGCGCCCAGCGCGAGCCGGGCCGGTGCGTGGCGACGTAGTTCAGCAGCGCTCGATCGATTGCGAGATCGCGCGCATTCACGCCATAGCCGCCGGCGCCTGGGAAGGCTTTCGGTCCGGCGACCGGGAACGTGCCCTCGACCGGCGCGAGCCACGTCGTCTTGGCGTAGGCGCCCGGCACGACCAGCAGGAGCGCGAACGCCAGCGCGAGCGCCGGCGCCGCCAGCCGGCGCGAGGCGAGCAGCGCGGCGAAGCCGACGGCGGCGCCGATCGCGAGCACGGGCACGAACGAGGTCATGTAGTGCTCGCGATGCATCAGCACGACCTGTACGAGCGCGGTGCTCGCGAGCGCGCACGCCGCCAGCGCGAGGCCCGCCAGCCGCGC
Organism: uncultured Solirubrobacteraceae bacterium; assembly: GCA_963716535.1. Lineage (GTDB taxonomy): Bacteria > Actinomycetota > Thermoleophilia > Solirubrobacterales > Solirubrobacteraceae > Palsa-744. The sequence continues at coordinate 784,709 of OY970317.1, forward strand.
GCGTCCGCGCCCGCGCGCGAGCTTCACGAACGCGCAGACGCCGCCGCCCGCCATCGCGCCGGTGGCGGGCGCGAGCGCCGAGACGTAGTAGGGGTGGACGATGCCCTTGGACAGGCTCAGCACCGCGGCCTCGACGACGAACCAGCCGCCGAGCACGAGCGCGAGCGCCAGGCGCGGGTCGCGGCGCGCGCGCTGTACGGCGCGCCGCCTGTCGGTAGCGAGCGCGGTCGGCTCGGTGCCCGCGGCGCCGCCACGCGCCTTGGGCTCATGGGGGTCGAACAACACCAGCGCGAGCAGGCCGAGCAGCCCGAACAGCGCGAACGGCAGCATCCAGCCGGCCTGGTCGCCGAGGCCTTTGCCGAACAGGCGCAGCACCTTGGGTTCTTCGCCGAAGGGGATCGGGTCGGCTTCGCGGCCGTGAACCTTGCGCGCGGGCTCGGGCACGGCACCGGGGTCGAGCCTCGCGGGGCTGGACGCGGATTCCGGCGGATGCGGATGTGCGCGCGCTTCTGCGTCGACGCGCTGCTCGCGCGCGGCCGGCACGTAAGCGCCGGGGCGCACGCTGACGCTGTTGGGGCCGCCGGTCTGCCCTTCGACGCGGCCGAGGCCGTTGTATTCAAACGTCAGCCCTAGCTCGGTGTTGTTGGTGGAGCTGCCGACGTACGGGCGCTTGGACGCGGGCGTGAGTTCGACGAACGCGATCCACGCGAACGACACCACGAGCATCACCGCACCCGCGACGAGCAGCTGCACGAGGCGTCGCGGCAGCGAGCCGGGCGCGCAGATTGCGTATCCGAGCGCGATCGACGGTACGACGAGGTAGGCGGCGAGCGTCTTGGTGTTGAACGCGAGCCCGACGAGCACGGCGCAGCCGAGCAGCGCCCGCCAGCGCCCGCTTTCGCAGGCGCGCAGCGCGGCGGCGCAGGCGGCGAGCAGCAGCAGGATCAGCACGGGGTCGACGCCGTTGTCGCGCGAGACGGCGACGAACGACGGGAACAGCGCGAGCGCGAGCGCGCCGGCGAACGCGGCCGCGGCGCCGAGGCGGCGGTTGAGCACGACGTACAGCAGCGCGACCGTGAGCACGCCGACGATTGCCTCGGGCACGAGCAGGCTGAGCGGCGAGAAGCCGAACAGCTTGGCGCTCACCGCCTGCACCCACAGCGCGAGCGGCGGCTTGTCGACGGTGACGAGGCCGCCGGGGTCGAACGACACGAACACGAAGTTGTGCAGCGAGCGCAGCATCGACTTGACGCCGGCGGAGTAGAAGATGTTGGCGTAGCCGTTCTGGGCGAGCCGGTGCGTGTTCAGCACCGCGGAGAGCGCGAGCGCGACGGGCAGGCCGGCGTGACGAAGGTATGGGCGCGCGGGGTTCGAGCGGTGGGTTGCGGCGTTTGAGCGGGCAGTCGCGGCGCTCGAGCGGGGAGCTGCGGCGCTCAAGCGGGGAGCGTCTCCACGAGCCGCTCGAGATCGCGCTCGTCGTTCCACGCGCCGACGGACGCGCGCAGCCATGGGCGGCCGGGGATGTCGCGCACGATCACACCGTGCTCGGCGAGCAGCTCGCGCTCGGCGGCCGGGTCGGGGCTGGCGAACGACACGAGCGTCGAGGGGCCGCGCGGCGCGGGCTCGCGCCCGTGCTCGGCGAGCAGCTCGGCTAGGCGTGCGGCCAGCGTGCGGGCGTGCTCGTGCACGGCGGCCCAGCCGGCGCCCTCGAGCACGCCGATCGCGGCGAGCGCGCAGGCGACGGTCTCGGCGTTCTGGGACATCGTGTCGAAGCGCCGCGCGTCCTCTTGCACGCGTGCGTCGAGGCCGTCATTGGGGTCGGCGAGGTTGGCGTAGCCGCGGCGCGAGACGGCGATGCGCTCGCGCAGCGCGGGGCTGACCCACAGCGCGCCGGTGCCGTCGGGGCCGCACAGCCACTTCTGCCCGGCGCCGGCGTAGGCGTCGCAGCCGAGCGCGTGCACGTCGACGGGCACCGCGCCGAGACCCTGAGCGCCGTCGAGCAGCACCGGCACGTCGAGCTGCGCGAGCGCGGCGGGCGCGAGCGAGCCGCTGACCCAGCCGACGTGCGAGCAGGCGACGAGCCGCGTGCGCGGGCCGACGGCTTCAGCCAGCTCCGCGAGGGGCGCTTCGCGGACCTCGACGCCGCGCAGGTCGCGCGCGGCGGTCAGCGCCCCGAGCAGACCGGGGTGCTCCTCGTCGCTGGTGAGGATCTGATCGCCGCGCCCCAGCTCCAGGCCGCCGATCACCTGCGCCATGCCCTCGCTGGTGCAGGTTGTGAGCGCGACGTCGGTCTCCTCGGCGCCGAGCGCACGCGCGTAGGCGGCGCGAAGCTGCGTGCCCAGCTCGGTGCGGCGCTCGAAGTGCGCTTTGGCGCGGCCGTCGCGCAGCTCACGCTCTAGCTCCTTCGTGGCGGCCTCCACGGCGCGCGTGGGCAGTGGCCCGTCGGTGCCCGCGTTGAGGTAGGCGACGGTGCCAAGAACGGGAAACTCGTCGCGCAACCCAGGCAGGCTCACAAACCGCGAGAATACCCGCATGACCAGCGCCCAGAATCAGCAGCCGCTGTGGCGACCCGCGCCGGAGCAGCTGCGCGACGTGGAGATGGCGCGCTTCATGGACTGGGTCGCCGCGCGCCGCGGCCACGCGTTCGCGGATTACGACGAGCTGTGGCGCTGGTCGGTGGACGAGTTGGAGGAGTTCTGGGCAAGCGTGTGGGAGTTCTGCGGCGTGCGCGCGTCAAAGCCGTATGAGCGCGTGCTCGCTTCGCATGAGATGCCGGGCACGCGCTGGTTTGAGGGCGCGGAGCTGAACTACGCCGAGAACCTGCTGCTCGGGCCGGTCGGGGGTGCCGACAGTACCGGTGAGGCGGTTCACGCCGACCGTAGTGGTGCGGGGGACGGTCGCGTCGATCGCGCCGGCGAGGTTGCGGTGCTGCACTGCTCGGAGCTGCGCGACACGCTCGGCGAGATCACGTGGGGCGAGCTGCAGCAGCGCGTGGCGGCCGCGGCGGGCGGCCTGCGCGCGTTGGGCGTGCAGCGCGGCGACCGCGTGGTCGCGTACATGCCGAACATCCCGGAGACGCTGATCGCGCTGCTGGCGACGGCGAGCATCGGCGCGATCTGGTCGAGCGCGGCGCCGGAGTTCGGCGCGCGCAGCGTGATCGACCGTTTCGCGCAGATCGAGCCGAAGGTGCTGCTGACGGTCGACGGCTACCGCCACGGCGGCAAGGACTTCGACCGCACGGACAACGTGCGGCGGATTCTCGAGGAGTTGCCCACCGTCGAGCACGTGGTCGCGCTGGCGTACCTGGCGGACAAAGATATTTATGAGGCCGCCTCCGGCGGCGGGGGCGTTCGCAGCGTCATCGCTTGGGATCAGCTGCTCGCCAGCGGCGAGGGCGCTGAGCTGGTGTTTGAGCAGCTGCCCTTCGACCACCCGCTGTGGGTGCTGTACTCGTCGGGCACGACCGGCCTGCCGAAGGCGATCGTGCAGGGCCACGGCGGCATCCTGCTGGAGCAGCTGAAGAAGCGCCTGCACCTGGACCTGCGCCGCGGCGACCGCATGTTCTGGTTCACGACGACCGGCTGGATGATGTGGAACTTCCTCGTCGGCTGCCTGATCTCAGAGGCGGCGGTGGTGCTGTACGACGGCAGCCCCGCGCACCCCGACCTGGACTTCCTGTGGGGCCTCGCCGAGCGCGCGAAGATCACCTGTATGGGCGTCAGCCCGGGCCTGTTGGCGAGCTGTGAGAAGGCGGGGGTGGAGCCCGGCCGCGACCACGACCTGAGCGCGCTGCGCGCGCTCGGCGCGACCGGCTCGCCGCTGTCGCCGGAGAGCTATCGCTGGGTGTACGAGCACGTCAAGTCCGACGTGTGGCTGTTCTCGACCAGCGGCGGCACCGACGTCTGCACCGCGTTCGTCGCCGGCTGCCCGCTGCTGCCGGTGTACGAGGGCGAACTGCAGTGCCGCGCGCTCGGCTGCGCGGTGCAGGCGTGGGACGAGCAGGGCAACAGCCTCGAGAACGAGGTCGGCGAGCTGGTGATCACCGAGCCGATGCCCTCGATGCCGCTGTACCTGTGGGGTGATGACGATCCCGCCCACCCCGGCTCGCGGTTGCACGAGAGCTACTTTGCGATGTACCCCGGCGTGTGGCGTCACGGCGACTGGATTCGCATCACGCCGCGCGGCGGCGCGGTCATCAACGGGCGCTCGGACTCGACGATCAACCGCATGGGCGTGCGCATGGGCACCGCCGAGATCTACCGAGCCGCGGCGGCCGTGCCCGAGGTGCTCGATGCGCTCGTCGTCGACATCCCCGGCAAGCCGACCGCCGGTGAGCCCGCGGGCGCGCTGTCGATGATCCTGTTCGTGGTGCTGCGCGAGGGCCTCACGCTTAACGATGATCTCGCCGCGCAGATCAAGCGGCGTATCCGCGAGGACTGCTCGCCGCGGCACGTGCCGAACGAGATTCGCCAGGTCGCTGAGGTGCCGCGCACGCTGTCCGGCAAGGTGCTCGAGGTGCCCGTCAAGCGCATCCTGATGGGCACGCCGCCGGCGCAGGCCGCGAGCGTCGAGTCGCTCGCAAACCCGCGCTCGCTGGACTACTTCGTCGAGCTGGCCGCCGAGATCGGTGCGCCCGCGAGCGCTTGACTTGTGGAGCTCTTGCCTGGATCGCGTCCGTCGGTGCCTGACGTGCGAGGCTCCCGCCGAGATCGGCGCCCGCCGGCGCTGATACGGTGGCGCCCATGAGGCGCCTGTTGACGATCGTGGCACTGGCGGTAAGCGTGGCGTTCACGTGCTCGAGCCTCGCGCTGGGCGCGCGCGGATCGGTCAGCGGCAAGGTCAGCGAAGTCCCCGGTGGCTCCGCCTTCGACGTGGTGACGGCGATCGACACGCAGGGCGAGATCGGCGGCGTGGCGACGACGAACGCGAGCGGCGGCTACTCGCTGACGCTGCCGCCGGGCACGTGGCTGATCGCCAACAGCTCCGATGCGGCCGACGCGCTGTTCGGCGGGTTCAGCGCGCCGGTGCGCGTACGGGCGGGGAGCCACGCCGGCGCAGGGCCGATCGCCGTCGCGCCGACTGCGACGGCAGCCGCGACCGGAGACCACAAGCTCAAGCCCGGCTCGGTGGTGACGTTCGCGCCGATCCTGATCGAGGACAGGCGCCCGCCCGTGCACGACAACGAACCCGTGCCGATCGAACTGACGAACTACGTGGTCAACGACGTGTTCAGCCGCTGCGCGTCGAAGGGGATCGAGTTCGCTGACACCTCGCCGCAGTTCACCGCGTTCGCGCGGCAGGAGTCCGGCCTGTCCGCGGCCGGCAAGCTCGCGACGCCGTTCGTCTACAAGCCGGTGCACGCGCAGTATCAGGTGACGGCGCTGACGCAGCTCTTGGGAGCGGGGGTCGTTGAAATCGGGCTCGAGCTGAGCAGTCTCAGCCGGCCCGGCTTCTTCTTCGACATCGTCGTCGCGCAGCTCCAGCTGCCGAACATCGAAGAAAACCCCACCGACTCGCAGTTGATTGGGGTCGTGCACGAAGCGGGGGCGAAGCTGGCGGCGAAGATGTGCGGCGGCTGATGCCGGCTTGCGGCGCCTGACACAGGTACGCGCGGCGCCTGACGCCGGCCGGCCGCGGCGCACTCCGGCCGGCGGCTGATGCCGGCTTGCGGCGCCTGACACAGGTACGCGCGGCGCCTGACGCCGGCCGGCCGCGGCGCACTCCGGCGGCCGACGCCGGCTCTACAAACCCAGCGAGCGCCCGACGATCTCCTTCATGATCTCGTTGGCGCCGCCGTAGATGCGGGTCACGCGCGCGTCGGCGAAGGCGCGCGCGATTGGGTACTCGAGCATGTAGCCGTAGCCGCCGAACAGCTGCAGGCAGCGGTCGACGACGCGGCCCTGCAGGTCCGTGCACCACCACTTGGCGGTCGCAGCGTCCTCCGGCGTCAGCTCGCCGGCGTTGAGCGCCTTCGCGCACTGATCGACGAACGCACGCGCGATCTGGACTTCGCCGTGCAGCTCCGCGAGCGTGAAGCGGGAGTTCTGGAATGAGCCGATCGGCTGGCCGAACGCCTGGCGCTCGCGCACATAATCGAGCGTCCAGCCGAGCGCGGCTTCGCCCGCGGCGACCGCGGCGGCGGCGATCGACAGCCGCTCCTGCGGCAGGTTCGAGACGAGGTAGCGAAAGCCCTCGCCCTCCTCACCGAGCAGGTTCTCGAGCGGCACGCGCACATCGCTGAACGACAGCTCGGCGGTGTCCTGTGAGTGCTGGCCGATCTTCTCGAGGTTGCGCCCGCGCTCGAAGCCCTCCATGCCGCGCTCGACGATCAGCAGGCTGATGCCGCGGTGGCGCTCTGTCGGATCGGTCTTGACCGCGACGATCACGACGTCGGCGTTGATGCCGTTGGTGATGAACGTCTTCGCGCCGTTGACCACGTAGTGCTCGCCCTCGCGCCTCGCGCTCGTGGACATCGCCGCGAGGTCCGAGCCGATCCCCGGCTCGGTCATCGCGATCGCCGCGATCAGCTCACCGGACGCGATCCCGTCGAGCCAGCGCTCGCGCTGAGGCTCGCTGCAGTAGCTCAGGAAGTACGGCAGGCAGATGTCAGTGTGCACCGACATCCCCAGCCCTACGCCGCCGACGGCCGCGCGCTGGGTCTCTTCGCCGATCACCATGTTGAAGCGGAAGTCCTCGGCGCCGGCGCCGCCGTGGGCCTCCGGCACGGCCATGCCGAGAAAGCCGCCCTTGCCGGCCAGTTCGTAGACCTCGCGCGGCACGATCTCCGCGCGCTCCCACTCGCCGTAGCGGCCCTCGTCGCCGATCACCTCACGCTCCAGGAACGTGCGAAAGCTCGCGCGGAAGTCCTCGTGCACGTCCTCGAACAGGCTGCGTCTCATCCCGCGCCAGACACTACCGTGCGCGCGTGGCCGCGCTCAGGCGGCCGCGAGATCGCCCGCCGCGGGTTGCCGTGCCGCGGCGGCGGGCGCCTGCGTGGCGGCGTTCGCTGCGGCCTGGTAGCCGGGCTTCGCGAGCAGCAGCTGCACGTCCTGGATGCGCCGCTCGCGAAAGCCGCCCTCGCAGTAGCACAGGTACAGCTCCCACAGCCTGCGGAAGCGCTCGTCGTAGCCGAGCTCGGCCAGGCGCTCGCCGGCGGCGAGGAAGCGCTCGCGCCAGCGTGCGAGCGTGGTCGCGTAGTGCGCGGTGATGTCCTCGGCGTGCACCTGGCGCAGGTTGGTGGCGCGCGCGAGCGAGCGGGCGATGATCTGCTGCGACGGCAGACAGCCGCCGGGGAAGATGTAGGTGTTGATGAAGCTGCGTCCGGCCTTCTCGACGTGGTAGGCGCGGTCGTCGATCGTGATCGCCTGCAGCAGCATCGCGCCGTCGTCGGCGAGCAGCTCCGAGCAGCGGCGGAAGTACGTCGGGAAGTACTGCCAGCCGACGGCCTCGATCATCTCGATCGAGACGAGCTTGTCGTAGGGGCCGTGCACGTCGAGCTGCGAACGGTCGCGGTAGTCCGCCAACAGCACCGTCACGCGGTCCTGCAGGCCGGCGGCGCGCACGCGCTCGCATGCGTAGGCGTGCTGTTCGCGCGAGATCGTGGTCGTTGTAACGCGGCAGCCGTAGTGTTCGGCCGCGTACACCGCGAGCCCGCCCCAGCCGGTGCCGATCTCGAGCAGATGGTCCGAGGGCGCGAGCGCGAGCTTCGCGCACACGCGCTCGAGCTTCGCCAGCGACGCGTCCTCCAGGCTCGCGTCCGGACGCTCGAACAGCGCGCACGAGTACATCATCGTGCGATCGAGGAACAGCGCGAACAGCTCGTTGCCGAGGTCGTAGTGCGCGGCGATGCGCCGCCGCGCACGCACAGGCGTGTTGCGCGCCAGCCAGCGCGCCCAGCGCTGCACCGGGATCAACACGGGGGAGAGCACGCGCCGCAGCGTGTCCAGCGCGCCCACGTTGAGCGCCGCGATGCGCGTCAGCGCGACGAGGTCCTCGCACTCCCACAGGCCGTCCATGTAGGACTCGCACAGCCCGACGCTGCCGCGCAGAAGCTGTCGGTAGAAGCGCGGCGAGCGCACTTGCAGCACCGCGCACAGAGGGCGCGCCGGCGCGAGCGCGCCCAGCACGATCGGGGTGCCGTCCTCGACGATCACCAGCTCGCCGCCGCGAATGTGCGCGAGCACGCTCAGCACCAGTCGCCGTGCTGCACGGTCGATCATGCGACCCGGCGCGCTCACGCCGCAACGCTCCGCTCGTCGGTGCTGGCCCCGCGCGGGTGCGGGAAGTAGCGCGCGCCGCGCAGCCGCAGCTTCGCCGCGTGCCCGTAGATGCGCGCGAGGATACGCAGCGTCAGGAACGGGTAGCGCGCGAGCGCGCGGTTCAGCTCGTGTGGGTTCAGCGCGCGGCGCCGCAGCGCGAGCGTCGCGTCGAACACGCGCTCGCCGCTGTCGTCGTGGGATTCGATGTGCACCGACAGCCCTTGTGCTGGGTCGCTCGCGCGCCACACGTAGGTCTGCTCCATGGCCATCAGCGGCGAGACGTGCAACTGCTTGCGCGAGCGCCCGCTGAGGAGCATCGTCGAGCCGTGGTCGGCGAGCTGCTCGCCGGCGAGCACATAGGAATGACTCTCTCCCCACGGCGTGTTCGTCACGTGCGCGACGACTGCGCTGATCCGCTCGCGGGCCGCCGCGTGGGCGAGCGCTGCGTGTGGCTCGACGCCGCCGCGGTCGTGCTCCGCCCCGACGTTCTCATAGCAGTAGTAGAAGCTCACGGGGTTGAAGCAGTGCCCGAAGTAGCGCAGGTTCGTGAGCAGCCGGATCGGGCCCTCGGGCCGCACGCCGGTGCGCTTGGCCACCAGCGCGCGGACCTCCTCGGCGAGCGGCTCCTGCGGGTCGCCGAGGTGATCGGCGCGGCGAAACCAGGCGAGCGCCGGGCGCCGGGCCGACCACAGCAGGCGCCCGTCGAAAAGCTGCGGCAGCTCGTCCAGGTCGAGATACACCATGAACAACGGGTAGCGCAGCTCGTCACCGGGGTTGCCGTGGCGGCGGTGGCGCACGCTGCCCTCGTACAGGCACGAGACACTGGCTCCGGCGTCGCGGCGCCGCTGCCGTGCGCCGTTGCCGGCCGCCAGGGGGTGGGCGCCGCCCGTCGCGGTGCGGTCGCTCATAGCGTCACCCCGAACGGCTCGCACGCGCGCAGCGCGCTGACCACGCCGTCCTCGTGAAAGCCCCAGCCCCAGTAGGCGCCGCAGTAGTGAGTGCGTCCGGGTAGGCCGCTGATCGAAGCGTGCTGGGACTGCGCGGCGACACCGGCGGGCGTGTACACGGGGTGCGCGTAGGAGATCGCGCGGATGATCCTCGCGGGGTCGATCGCCTCGCTGCGGTTGAGCGTGACGCAGAAGTCGCGGTCGGCGCGCAGCTGCTGCAGGTGGTTCATGTAGTAGGTGACGGTGCTGAGCGGCTTGGGCTCGCGCAGCAGGTGGAAGTTCCAGGCGGCGCGCGCGGCGGTCCGGCGCGGCAGCAGCGCGCTGTCGGTGTGCAGGATCGCCTCGTTCTCCTGGTAGGGGATCGCGCCGAGCAGCGCGCGCTCCTGCGGCGAGGGGTCGCTGAGCAGCGCGAGCGCCTGGTCGGAGTGTGTGGCGATGACGACGTGGTCGAAGCTTTCGGTCGCTGGCGCGCCGTCGCGGCCGTCGCTCACAACCTCGACGTGGTCCTCGTGGCGGGCGATCGCGCGCACCGGCGTGCGCAGACGCACACGCTCGCGAAACGGCGCGATCAGCGCGTCGACATAGCGCGCCGAGCCACCGGCAACGGTCGACCAGCCGGGACGGTCGCGGAAGCCGAGCATGCCGTGGTTGGCGAAGAACTCGGCCATGAACTGCAGCGGGAACGAGCGCATCTGGCGCACGTCGGCTGACCACACGGCCGACACCTGCGGCACGATCAGGCGCTCGATGAACGCGCTCGAGAAGCGCCGGCGCTCGAGGAATTCACCCAGCGACTCGTCGGTGAGCTGATCCCGCGCGAGCATTCGTCGCAGCTCGCGGTTGAAGCGCAGCAGGTCGAGCAGCATGCGCTGAAAGCGCGGGCTGACGAGGTTGCGCGGCTGGCAGAACAACCCGCGCGGTGTGCCGGCGTACTCGAAGTCCTCGGCCTCGGCGTTGACCGAGAAGCTCATGTGCGTGGGCTGCGTGGCGACGCCGAGGCGCTTGAGCAGACGCGTGAAGTTGGGGTAGTTGCGGTCGTTCAGGACGATGAAGCCGGTATCGACGTGGTGGCTGCCGAGGGGCGTGTCGACGCGCACCGTGTTGGCGTGCCCGCCGGCGTAGTAGCTGGACTCGTACAGGACGAGGTCGTGCTCGCGGTGCAGCAGATGCCCGGCGACGAGCCCCGAGACGCCGGCGCCGACAATCGCGATCCTCATCGGTGTTCTCCGGTCTCAGGCATCGGCTGAGATTGTCTACGCAGCGGCGGTCGCGGCGGATCACCAAGGCGCAGATGCGGACGGATCTCGCGAACTCGAACTAAGTGTGTCCGCTTGGGGAGGAGTGCGAGCCGGGGACGTCGAACAAAACCGCCGACGATGAAGCGTGCAGCGACAAAGACCGCAGAGCCGCCGCCAGTGAATGGCACGAGCGAGCACCAGAGCCTGTCGAAGTACATCCAGGCTCGCTTCGACGAGTGCTCGCGCTCGCAGAAGGATGTCGCGCAGTACATCGTCGACCATCTCGACGAGGCCGCGTTCCAGACCGCCGAGGAGCTGGCGCGGCGCGCGAACACGTCCAGCTCGACGGTCGTGCGCTTCTCGCAGGCGCTCGGCTTCGAGGGCTTCCCCGAGCTGCAGGCCGCCGCGCGCGAGGAATACCGGCGCGTCAACGCCAAGGCCACCAAGGAGACCGGCTCTGGGCCGTCCACGCCGCTGTTCTCGCTCGACCAGAACGAGTTCGAGGCGGCGCTCGCGGCGGATCACCTGAACGTCGAGGACACCGCGCGCAAGGTCTCGCGCAGCTCCGTCGATGCGCTGATCGAGGCGATCGTCGGCGCCGAGAAGGTGCTCGTCGCGGGCACCGACCAGATGGCGTTCTTCGCCAGCTATCTGCGCCACCTGCTGATGCTGCTGGACCTGCGCGTGGACGTCGTCGCGAGCCCATCCCAGGAGGCGCTCAGCCGCCTCGGGCGAATCGACGCGAACACGCTCGTGATCGGCCTCTCCGCCGGGCGCCCGCACCCGCTGGTCGTGCGCGCGATGAAGCTCGCCCGCCACCGCCAAGCGCGCACCGCCGCGATCACCGACGCGACGCTCTCCGAGGTCGCCAAGCTCGCGCAGATCAAGCTCTACTACTCGTCGAACAGCCCCGCCTACGTGCGCTCGCACACAGCGCTCTTGAGCATCATTCAGGCGCTCGCTTACGGGGTCTATGCGCAGGACACCGCGCAGTACGACGATCGCATCAAGGCTTTTCGGCTGAAGTAGAACGGTGTGTAGCGCGCGATGCGCGGCAACGCACCGATCTTCGTGGACTACTTGAACAAGCTGTAGCGATTCCGGGGTAGCTCCAAATGCGTAAGACCTGGATCTGGTTTGGCGCAATCCTCCTGTTGATCCCGTTCGCACCTGTGTCGTTCGGGCTGTATCTAGCTCTGACCCTCGTTGCTTCGGCTGCCGGTGGCCTTTTGATCGGCCGGCGTTGGGCCGCGTGCGTAGCGCTTGGCACGCTCGCGGTGTTTGGTCTCGCCAAGGCTTGGTGCGACGTGTACGTGTTCAACGTCAAGCCGCACAGTCACCCGAACCTGATCACCGATGCAGCTCTGAACCTGACATTGGCGCTAGTGTGCGCGGGCGTTACGGCTGCTGGGGTACGTGCGCACGACGCGTTCGCCGTGCCCCGCCCGAGTGATTGAGAACGGCAGGGTGGCCTTTGATGCCGATCACGCCACCGGCAGCGTGTGTCGATGCCGCGGTGCCTGCGGCTGCGCCCGAATCGCGCGCCCTAGACGCCGCACGCCCTCGCGCAGCCGCTCCGGGGTGAGCGAGGTGAACGACAGGCGCAGGTGGGTGGCGCGCGGAGCCTCTACGAGCATCGCAGGGCCCGGGACGTAGCTGACGCCGGTGGCGAGCGCGGCGCGGTAGAGCTCCTGATCGTCGCGCGGGTGATCGAGTGTCACCCACACGTGGCCACCGGCGCTTGGGTGCGTGAAGCTCGCGAGCCCGCGCAGCTCGTTGTCGAGGCTTTCGAGCAGCGCGTCGCGACGGGCGCGATAGAGCTGGCGCGCGCGGGCTACCTGCTCGGGGTAGTGCCCGGCGGCGAGGAACCGCGCGGCGACAAGCTGCGGCAAGGTCGCGCAGTGGGCGTCGTCGTCGCGCTTCTCGGCGATGATGCGGTCGAGAACGGGTCCGCTCGCGGCGATCCAGCCGGTGCGTAGACCGGGTGCGACGGTCTTCGACAGCGAATCCACATAGATCACGTGCGCGGGGTCGAGCGCCCGCAGTGATCCAGGGTCGGCGCCGTCGTAGCGCAGGTCCGCGTACACCGCGTCCTCGAGCACGAAGAAGCCGTGTCGCGCGGCCAGCTCCAGCAGGTGCGTACGGCGTTCCGCGCTCGTGTCGGTGCCGGTCGGGTTGTGGCCGCGCGGCTGTAGCGCCACCATCCGCAGCTCGCGCCCGCGCAGCAGCCGCTCGAGTGCCTGCACGTCGAACCCCTGCTCGTCGATCGGCACCGGCATCACGGTTGCTCCGGTCGCGCGCAGCGCCTCCAGCAGGCCCATGTACGTCGGCGACTCACAGGCCACGACATCGCCTGGGCGCAGCACCGCGCGTGCCGCCAGCGTCAGTCCCTGGCGCCCTCCGGTCGTGATCAAGATGTTGTCTGAGTCGTCGTCGAGCCCGCGGGCGCGTCCGAGCGTCGCCAGCTGCGCGCGCAGCTCCTCGACACCCTCGATCGGGCAGTACTCGAAGCTCGCGAGCGCCTGTGCGTCGAGCGTCGCGCGTACCGCGTGTTCGAGCTCCGCGAGCGGAATCTGCTCACTCGACGGGTAGCCAACGGACAGCGCCACCAGGCGCGTACTGCCTGCGTGCTGCGCTGCCTCGCTCAGCACCCTGCCTGCGAGGCCGTCGCGAGGCGGACCCAGCGCGTAGGTCTGCCAGGACAGGTCCGCTGTGTCGGCGAGGTTGCGAGCGGCCGCGCGCACGAACGTGCCGCGGCCGACCACGGAGACGACCAGGCCCTGATCCTGCAGGCGCCGGTAGCAGCGACCGGCCGTCAGCTGGTTGATGCCGGCGGTCTCAGCGAGCTCGCGCGTTGTCGGCAGCTTCGCGCCTGGCTCGAGCTCGCCGCTCGCGATCGCCGCTGCGAACACGTCGGCGAGCTGGCGCGTGAGCGATGGCTTCGCGTTGCGGTCAACAGCCCGCAGGCGATCATCGAGCAGTCCAGGCATGTGCTACTTCAATCCAAAATTGATCGACATTGCAATCTGAAATCTAGCGGATACTGTGCAGTTGCACGACAGTTATTCCTAATTTGAGGTGGAGCAATGTCACGAGACGTCCTAAACGCTGAGCTTGCCCGGCAGCGCGAGGCCGAGTTGCGACGCGATGCCGAGCGTCGCGCTATCGCGCCGAAGCCCGACGCGGCGCGCCGGCGCGCACCATCCGCGAGCGCCATCGTGAGGCTGTCGCTTGCGCTGATCGCGCGCCGGGTACGCAATCCGGACCTCGCGTAGAAGGAGATGGCGCGCTGCCGGCAAACAACAACGCCGCCCACCCCGCTACCACCCCGGCCGGGCTGTCAAACTAATGCCCATGCGTGACGAGGCGACCTTCACCGTAAAGACCGGCCTGGCCGAGATGCTCAAGGGCGGCGTGATCATGGACGTCGTCACGCCCGAGCAGGCCAAGGTCGCCGAGGACGCCGGCGCTGCCGCGGTGATGGCGCTCGAGCGCGTGCCCGCGGACATCCGTCGCGACGGCGGTGTCGCACGCATGTCGGACCCGGAGATGATCGCCGGCATCCAGGACGCCGTCAGCATCCCCGTGATGGCGAAGGCGCGCATCGGCCACTTCATGGAGGCGCGCGTGCTCGAGGCGCTCGAGGTCGACTACATCGACGAGTCTGAGGTGCTCACGCCGGCCGACGAGGCCAACCACATCGACAAGTGGGACTTCAAGGTGCCGTTCGTGTGCGGCGCGACCAACCTTGGTGAGGCGCTGCGCCGCATCGGCGAGGGCGCCGCGATGATCCGCTCAAAGGGTGAGGCTGGCACCGGCGACATCGTTGAGGCGGTCCGCCACATGCGCCAGATCACCGGCGAAATCCGCCGCCTGTCGACGCTCGGCGCGGACGAGCTTGCCTCGGCCGCCAAAGCGCTCGCCGCGCCGCTGGACATCGTGCGCGAGGTGGCGCTTGCTGGACGGCTGCCCGTCGTGCTGTTCTGCGCCGGCGGTATCGCCACGCCCGCGGACGCGGCGTTGATGATGGCCCTCGGCGCCGAAGGCGTGTTCGTCGGCTCGGGCATCTTCAAGGCCGAGGACCCGCCGGCCCGCGCGCGCGCGATCGTCGAGTCGACCACGCACTGGCAGAGCGCCGAGCGCGTCGCCGCCGCCTCGCGCGGCCTCGGGCCCGCGATGATCAGCCTGGAGAGCTCCAAGCTCGAGGGCGAGCAGCTCCTCGCCCAGCGTGGCTGGTAGTACCGCGCCGCTGATCGGCGTCCTCGCCCTGCAGGGCGGTTTCGAGGCGCACGAGCGGATGCTGCGCGGGCTCGGCGCGCGCACGCGCGAGGTGCGCGTGATCGAGGATCTCGACGGCCTCGACGGGCTCGTCGTTCCCGGCGGTGAGTCGACGACGATGACGCTCGGCGTCGCGCGCGAGGGGCTGGCCGCGCCGTTGCGCGAGCTGGCAGCGCGCGGCACGCCGATCCTCGGATCGTGCGCCGGGCTGATCATGCTCGACCGCGACCATCTCGACGTGATGGACATGCGCGCTTCGCGCAATGCGTTCGGCCGCCAGATCAGGAGCTTCGAGGCCGATGTCGAGCTGGCGGGGCTGAGCGGCCCGCCGCTCAGGGGCATCTTCATCCGCGCCCCGTGGATCGCAGAGCACGGGCCCGAGGTGGAGATCCTCGGCGAGGTTGAAGGCCACGCGGTCGCGGCGCGGCAGGGGGCGACGCTCGCCGTGGCGTTTCACGCCGAGCTGGGCAGCGACGATCGGCTGCACCGTCTGTTTCTGGAGCTGGTGGCGCAGGCGTCGCCCGGAGTGCCAGAGCCGACGGGCGAGACGCTGCCAGAAGCGGGTGCGCCGACGAGCGAGGTGGGGGAGAGCGGCTGATGCGCGTCTCGGTGTGCGCCGACGAGCTGACGGGGATCGCGGGCGTGCTCGTGGCCGCGCTCGAGCGCCGCGGTTACCAGACGCTTGTGCACGGCGCGCTCGCCAGCGGTGAGCGCGAGGATTGGGCGTGGGCGTCGGAGGCGGTCGCGCGAGACGTCGCCGAAGGACGCGCGGAGCAGGGGATCGTGTGCTGCTGGACTGGCACCGGCGCGTCGATCGCCGCCAACAAGGTCGACGGCGTGCGCGCCGCGCTGTGCGGCGACGCGCCCACCGCCGCCGGCGCGCGTCGCTGGAACGACGCCAACGTGCTCGCGCTCAGCCTGCGCGCGATCTCCGAGGCCGAGCTGGGGGAGATCCTCGACGCGTGGTTCGCCGCGGAGGTGAGCACCGAGGCGGACGATCGCGCAAACGTCGAGCACCTGGATGCGATTGGGTCGGCGCTGGCGTCGCCTGTGCCGCTGCCTTCATCGCCACCGTCGCCTGTGCCGGCGCAGGGCGAGGCTCGGCCTGGAGCGCCTGCGGTGCCCGGCGCCCTGGCGCAGCTTTCAGTCCGGCACGGGCGCGAGGCGGTCGCGTTCTACGAAGCGGCATTCGGTGCCGTCGAGGTGTACCGCGTCGGCGGCACCGCCGAGCACGAGGCGGTCGTCTCACAGCTCGCCGTGGGCACGACCTCGTTCTGGGTCGCCGACGAGTCTCCGGAGCACCTCAACTTCAGCCCCGAGTCGCTCGGCGGCGGCACCGTACGGATGCTGCTCGTCGTCGCTGATCCCGATGCGGTGGTTGCCACCGCGGTCGCGGCCGGCGCCGCAGAGGTGCGCGCTGTGGCTGACGAACACGGCTGGCGCCTTGGCAGGGTCGAAGATCCGTTCGGTCACCACTGGGAAATCGGCAGGCCTTTGATTCCCTGGCCGCCGGGCGGCTCGCGCCTGTCGGGTTCGATGACCCGGACGCCCGTCAACCTACGACCAAGAGACGAGGATTGCTGATGGCAACGCAGAGACTTCCGGGCGGTACGTTCGCGATGGCCGAGGGCCTGACGGTCACCCGCGTGGGGTATGGCGCGATGCAGCTTGCCGGCCCCGGCGTGTTCGGACCGCCGGCCGACCGCGCCGGCGCGGTGGCGGTGCTGCGCGAGGCAGTCGAGCTGGGCATCACCCACATCGACACCAGCGACTACTACGGCCCGCACATCACGAACCAGATCATCGAGGAGGCCCTGCACCCCTACCCGGACGATCTGCACATCGTCACCAAGGTTGGGGCGTACCGCGACGTCAAGGGCGGCTGGCCGCACGCGCGGTCTCCCGAGCAGCTGCGCCAAGCCGTGCACGACAACCTCATTCACCTCGGCCTCGAAGCGCTCGACGTCGTCAACCTGCGCGTCGGCGGCTTCGACAGCCCCATCCCCGGCTCCATCGCCGAGCCGTTCACCGCGCTCGCGGAGATGCAGCGGGAAGGTCTGATCAAGCATCTCGGCGTCAGCACCGTCTCCGCGGAGCAGATCGCTGAGGCCCAGTCGATCGCGCCGATCGTGTGCGTGCAGAACCTCTACAACCTCGCACAGCGGGTCGACGACGACCTGATCGACTCGCTCGCCGCACAGGGCATCGCCTACGTGCCCTACTTCCCGCTCGGCGGTTTCACGCCGCTGCAGTCCGACACGCTCGAGGCGGTTGCCGCCCGCATGCGGGCCACGCCGATGGCCGTCGCGCTCGCCTGGCTGCTGCAGCGCTCCCCGAACATCCTGCTGATCCCCGGCACCTCGTCGATCGCGCACCTGCGCGAGAACATCGAAGGCGCAGCGCTCGCCCTCTCCGAGCGGGAGCTCAACGAGCTGGACAGCATCGGCTGACCGAGCGACTGCCGCTCGCTAGACCGATGCAGGTGTCTCGGAGCTGGACTCCAGCGGCACCCCAGCGTCCGCCAGCGCGGGCACGCCGCCGTCGACCACGTGGATCACGTCCTGCGCGCCGTGGAGCTTCAGCAGGCTGGCGGCGGTCGCCGCCCGCGCGCCGCCCGCGCAGATCACCGCGATCGGCCGTGTCGGGTCGAGGCCGTCGGGGATGCCCGCGATGTCGTGCCAGGGGGTGAACAGCGAGCCCGGCACGTGGCCGGCGTCCCACTCGTGCCGCTCGCGCACGTCCAGCAGCTGCAGGTCGGGTTCCGTGGCGAGCCATCCGCGTAGGTCCTCGGCGGCGACGCGGTCGGTGTGGTCGGCCGGTTGGCGTTCCTGGCGCCAGTTGGTCATGCCGCCGGACAGGAAGCCGGCGATGTCGCGCACGCCGACCGCCAGCGCGAGGCGGGCGGCGCGGCGGCCGTCGTCATCGTCGCGGCCGATGAACACGACCTCGTGGTCGTGGTCGGCCAGCCACGCCAGCTTCGAGCCGAAGCCGGAGCTGAACGACGGTATGCAGATCGAGCCGTGGATGTGCACGTCGTCGAACTGCTGCTCGGTGCGCACGTCGATCAGCTGCGCGCCTTCCTCGCGCTTGCGTTGAACCTGATGCGGGTACAGCGCCGGTGCCTCGACGCCGCTGCTCAGCAGCGGGCCGCGGTTGAGCGCCACGATTCGCTGGAAGTTCGGGGGCTGCGGCCCGAGCCGCGCGAGCGCGTCCTGCACGAAGCTCTGCTCGTCGGCGATCGCGAGCCCCGGGTTGTGGGTGCGCTCGAAGCCGATCGTCGAGCAGATCTTCATGCTCATCGCGCCGCCGCCGCACATCGAGCCGCCGAGATGCGCGGGCCACAGCTCGCAGTCGTCCGGCAGGCTCAGCAGGCGCTCGTGCACGGAGTGGAAGATCTCGCGTGCGCCCGCCGAGGCCTCGATCGCGAGGTCCGTACGCGCGACGTCGCCGACGAACAGGCTGTCGCCGCTGAGCAGCGCCCACGGCTCCGGTCCGCGTGTGCGATCGCACAGCAGGAAGGCCGTGTGCTCGGGGCGATGGCCGGGCGTGTGCAGCGCGCGCACGATCAGCGCGCCCAGCTCCAGCTCCCAGCCGTCCTCGAACGGCTCGTGCTCATACTCGGCGGCGGCGGCGCGGTGGATGTGGATGCGCGCGCCGGTCGCAGCGACGAGCCGGCCGTGGCCGGAGACGTGATCGGCGTGGTTGTGCGTCTCGAGCACGTGCGCGATGCGGACGCCGTGGTAGCGCGCCAGCTCAAGGTACTCGCCGATCTCGAAACGCGGGTCGACGACGGCCGCGACGCCGGCGCGCTCGTCGCCGATCAGATACGAGGCGCAGCCGAGGTCGTCGTGCGTTATCTGCCTGAACAGCATCGTTTGCCCATGTCCCTTCCGAGAGCCCGGCTTCCCCACTTATTGGATCGACAATCTACGCTTTAGCGTATCGCACGCGCGGGCTACGGTTGGCGCGGTGCTTTGTGGGCACCTGTATGAGTGAGCGCGGCTAATAGGGGACAGCGCGGCGCGGCGATCTCGCCTCACGCCGCCGTGAAGTGCACCACGCCGTCGCGCTCGTCCTCGACGACCGCGCCGTCGCGCAGCAGCAGGTCGACGTGCCCAAGCACCTCCGACAGCGTCAGGTACGCCTGGGTGACGGCGACGTTGCCCCACATCTCCTGGGCGATCTCGTGCGCGGTGCGCGGCTGCGCCGCGATCAGCCGCAGGATCCTCGCCGCGCGTCGCTCGTGCAGGCGGAAGCGCTCCTCGACCAGCGCGGCGTGGTCGGTGATCGGGCGCCCGTGGCCCGGCAGCACGAGCGACAGCTCCATCGCGCGTGTCTGCTCGAGCGAGGCCATGTAGGTGATCAGCGCCTGTGGGCGCGGGCCGTCGTACTCCTCGCCGGCGTCGAGCGGCCGTGCGAGCAGCGGGTTGGAGGAGATGTGCGCGATCAGGTGATCGGCGGCCAGCATCATCGCGCGCGACTCGTCCACGAACACGGTGTCCGATGGGCTGTGGCCGGGGCGGTGCAGCACGCGCAGCTCGCGGTCGCGCAGCTGCAGCAGCTCGCCGTCGGCGAGCGGGCGGGTGACCTCGACGGCCGCGCCCCACGCGCGGAAGCCCGCGGAGACGGCACGCAGCGCGGTCACGATTTCCGAGGGGATGCCGTGGCGCAGCATCAGTCGCTCGGCGAAGCGGTCTTCGAGATCGGTCTGGTGGCCGTAGCTCGCGAGGAACGGGCCGAGGCGGTCGAGCGCCGCGACCTCGGCGCCGGAGCGGCGCGCGAGGATCGAGGCGAGCCCGAAGTGGTCCATGTGCTGGTGTGTGATCACCAGCAGCTCGATGTCCTCGACGGCGTGTCCGTGCGCCGCCAGCGCCTGCTCCAGCTCGTCGAGCGCCTTCGCCGAGTTCGGCCCGGAGTCCACGAGCGTCAGCGGCGAGTCCTCGATCAGGTAGGCGTTCACGCGCCCGACCATGAACGGGGTTGGGATCGCGAGGCGGTGGATGCCGGCTTGCGCGGCTTGTGCGAGCGCCTGGCGCTCGGCCTCCTGCTCCAGTTCCTCGGCTCCGCTCACGAGCGGATCAGCGCCAGCACCTCGTCACGCCTGCGTTCCATGTCCGCGGGCGAGACCAGCGACTCCAGGCACAGGCGCAGTAGCGGCTCGGTGTTCGACGGGCGCACGTTGAAGTGCCAGTCGTCGTAGTCGATCGAGATCCCGTCGAGGCGATCCTGGCGGGCGTCGGCGTAGTGCGTGGCGAGCTGCTCGATCTTGCCCGCCGGGTCGGTCACTTCGGAGTTGATCTCGCCCGAGATGAAGTACTTGGCGTGGTAGGGCGCGAGCAGCTCGGACATGCGCTTGCGCTGCGTGCACAGCTGCTCGAGCACCAGCAGCGCGGGGATCGTGCCGGAGTCCGCGCAGTAGAAGTCGCGGAAGTAGTAGTGGCCGGAGACCTCGCCGCCGAACAGCGATCCCTCCTTGCGCATGCGCGTCTTGAAGAACGCGTGCCCGACGCGGTTGCGATACGCGGTGCCGCCCGCGCGCTCGACCGTGTCGGGCACCGCGCGCGAGGCGCGCACGTCGTACAGGATCGCTTCGCTGGGGTGCTTCTCCAGGAGCGTGCCGGCGAGCAGCGCCGTCAGGAAGTCGCCGTCGACGAACGCGCCGGTGTCGTCGATGAAGAAGCAACGGTCGGCGTCGCCGTCCCACGCGATCCCCAAGTCGGCGCCGCTCTCGCGCACCTTCTCGATGATCAGGCGGCGATTCTCGGGCAGCAGCGGGTTGGGCTCGTGGTCGGGGAAGTTTCCGTCCGGCGTCCAGTAGGTCTCGATCAGCTCCAGCTCGAGGCTCTTCGAGCACCGGGCCGACCATCGGGCCGGCCATGCCGTTGCCGCCGTCAACCACCACGCGCAGCGGTCGCGGCGCCGAGCGCACCGTGTCGGCGTCGATGAAGCCGAGCGCCGCGCGCTGGAACTCCTCGTACAGGTCGATCTGCTCGAGCGCGCCGCGCGCCGGGGCGCCGGCCGTCGCGCTGTTTCCCGCTTCGACCTCGCGGCGAATGTCCTGGATGCCGGAGTCGCCGGACAGCGCGATCGCGCCCTCGCGCACGAGCTTCGCGCCGGTGTAGGCCTTGGGGTTGTGTGAGGCGGTGCACATCAGCCCACCGTCCAGCTCGCGCGAGCCGACGAGGAAGTACAGCATCTCGCTGCCCACCTGCCCGGCGTCGATCACGCTCGCGCCCGCCGCCAGCAGGCCCTCGCGGTAGCGCGACGCCAGCTCCGGCGCGCTCAGGCGCATGTCGCGTCCGAGGCCGACGCGTAGATCGGTGACCGGCTTGCCCGCAAGCGCGGCGAGCACGCGCGCGAACGCGCCCCCGATCAGCTCGGCCAGATCGCCGTCGATCTGCTCGCCGTAGAGGCCACGGATGTCGTACGCCTTGAAGATCTCTGCCGGGACTGCGCTCATGTCGGCTCGCATCCTAAGCTGTGTGCCATGTCAGGGCACTCCAAGTGGGCAAGCATCAAGCACAAGAAGGCGATCGTCGACTCGCGCCGTGGCGCGCAGTTCTCGAAGCTGACGCGCGCGATCACGGTCGCCGCGCGCGACGGCGGCGGCGATCCCGTTGGCAACCCGGCGCTGGATCTGGCGATCCGCAAGGCCAAGGAAGCGTCGATGCCGAAGGACAACATCGAACGCGCGATCGTCAAGGGCACAGGCGAGGGTGGTGAGGCGGACGCGATCGAAAGCGTGCTGTACGAGGGCTACGGGCCGGGCGGCGTGGCGGTGCTGGTCGAGGCGCTGACCGAGAACCGCAACCGCACCGGCGCGGACGTCAGGCACGCGTTCTCCAAGAACGGCGGCAGCCTCGGCGAGCCGGGCTCGGTGGCGTACCTGTTCGACAAGAAGGGCACGATCGTGATCGACGCCGAGCGTTACTCCGAAGACGACCTGATGGTCGCCGTCGAGGCCGGCGCCGAGGACATCATCACCGACGAAGGCGTGTTCGAGGTGGTCACCGAGCCGGCTGACTTCGAGCCCGTGCGCAAGGCGCTGGAGGCGGCCGACGTGGCGATGGAGAGCGTCGAGCTGGTCTACCGACCGTCGAGTGTGGTGCCGATCGACGAGGCCCAGGCGGGCAAACTGATGCGGCTGATCGAGGCGCTCGAAGACAACGACGACGTCAGCGCCGTGCACGCCAACTTCGACGTATCGGCGGACGTGCTCGAGCGTGTCGCCGGCTGAGCGGGCGCGGCGCGCGCAACCTGCCGAGCCTGCAGAGCTTGTCGAGCAGACCGACGTGACCGCGGCCGCCGAGGCGCCGGTCGCGCGCCCGCCGGTCGTGATTCTGTGCGGCGGGCGCGGTACGCGCCTGCAGGAGCACACGCAGGCGCTCCCCAAGCCGCTCGTCGAGATCGGCGGCGTGCCGATCGTGGCGCACGTGATCGAGCTGTACGCGCGCCAGGGGTTTCGCCGTTTCCTGCTCGCCACCGGCTACCGCGGCGAGCTGATCGAGCAGTTCGTCGCTGAGCACGAGTGGCATGAAGGTGTGCGCGTCGAGTGCATCGACACGGGTCTTGATACGCCCACCGGCGGGCGTATCAAGCTGCTCGCGCCGCAACTGGCCGGAACTGAGCTGTTCTGCGCCACCTACTCCGACGGGCTCGCCGACGTTGATCTCGGCGCGCTGCTCGCGTTTCACCGCGACCACGGCGCGCTCGCCAGCATGACCGTCGTGCGCCCGCGGTTGCAGTTCGGCGTCACCGAGCTGGCCGACGAGGACCGTGTGACGGGCTTTCGCGAGAAGCCCACCTCCGAGCACTGGATCAACGGCGGCTTCTTCTGCTTCTCCGCGCCCGTGCTCGACTATCTCGACCGCGATAGCGTGCTGGAGCGCGTGCCGCTGGAGCGCCTGGCTGCCGACGGCGAGCTGCGTGCATATCGCCACGAGCGCTTCTGGGAGTGCATGGACACCTACAAGGACGCCGTCGCGCTCAACGACCTGTGGGAGTCGGGCGAGGCGCCTTGGCGGGGGCGCGGGGCTGCGCGCGCGGGCCGCGTCCTGGTTGGCGGTGTGCCTAACAGCCGAGCTTGACTGCTTCAGGTTTGCTAGCGGCCGCTCGCGCTCGCCAGCCTGCGCGCCCGAAACAGCGGCACCGGCTCGCGAATCCCGCGCAGGCGCCGCTCGCCGGCGAAGGACCAGCCGTAGGCGTCCTTGGCCGACTCGCGCAGCTCGCGCTCGGCGAGCACGCTGCCGGGCCGGGCGATGCCGGTGATGCGGCTGGCAAGGTTGACGGGGCGCCCGAACCAGTCGCCGGCGCGCGGCAGCGCGCGGCCGACGGCGGCGCCGGCCCGCAGCTGCGGGAAGTCCTCGCCCTCAGCGTCGGCGGCGTCGATCAGCGCGAGCGCGGCCTCGAGCAGCGGCTCGGGCTCGACCGAGGCGAGCATCGCGGCGTCGCCGATCGTCTTGACCAGCCGCACCGGCGGCTGTGCGACCTCCGAGGCCAGTCGCTCCAGGCGCACGGCGAGTTGCCCGAGCTCCTCTGGCGGCACCTCCTCGCCCAGCCGCGTGAAGCCGACGAGGTCGGCGAAGCACACCGCGACCTCGCGTGAGCCGGGCAACTGCCCGCCGTCGCGCTCGAGTGCGCTGATCACCTCGCTCTGCGCGGTGTGGCGCAGGTGCAACGCGAGCACGTTGTTGAGCATCGGGTTGACCAGCGGGTACAGCTGCGCGGCGGCTTGGGCGTAGCGGCTGGCGAGGTCGCGCTCGCTCATGCCGGGCTCGAGCACCAGTTTCAGCGGCAGCAGCCGCATGCTTTCGGCGGCCTGGGAGAGGCCGCGGCCGAGCACCCGCAGCAGCTCGAGGATGTCCTCATCGGCGATGCCGGCTTGGCGCGCGAGCACGATCCGCGAGGCGGACTCGAACTCGGCCTCGGTATATAGGGGCTCATCTGGCTCGGGGACCGGCAGGCCATCGCGCGGCGCGCCGCCGCCAGGAACTCGAGCTCGACGCCCGTGAGCGCGGCCACTTCGACCGCCGTGTAGCGCTCGTTGCCGACGATCACGCGATCGGCCGGCATGAAGATGATCGTGCCGCTGGCGGTCGTGCGCCGCAGCTCCGACAGCGCCACGCCTTCGCCCGCGAGCTGTTCGAGCAGCGCCAAGCGCTCCGTGCGCGCGTCGCCTTGCAGCCCGTCGAGCAGGCCCTCGGCCGCGAAGTCGATTCGATCAGGTGGCATCCGCGCCCAGCGTACGACAGGCATACGACGGCCGCACGCGAGCAGGCGTCCGGTGGCGCGCGCAGAATCAGGAGCCGTGGTCGTCCTCGGCATAGATCCCGGCTTGGCCAACACCGGCTACGGCGTCGTCGCGCGCCGGCGCGGCCAGCTGCTGGCGCTAGACGGCGGCGTGATCACCACGCCTGCAGGGCTCGCGCCCGAGCGTCGGCTGGCGCAGATCCACGCTGCGGTGGACGCGCTACTCGAGGAACACGAACCCGCAGCGGTCGCGCTCGAGGAACTGTATTTCGGCCAGAACGTGCGCACGGCGTTCGCCGTCGGGCAGGCGCGCGGCGCGGTGCTGCTTGCCGCTGGCCAGCACGGGCTGCCGTGCGCGAGCTACACGCCGCAGCAGGTCAAGGGCGCGGTCTGTGGCTCGGGACGCGCGCAGAAGGACCAGGTGGCGCGCATGGTCAAGACGCTGCTCGGGCTGGCCGAGGAGCCGCACCCGGACCACGCGGCGGACGCGCTGGCGGTGGCGATCTGCCATGTCAACTGTGCGCCGCTGGCGTCGGCGCTAGCGGGAGCGGGGGTGGGAGCGTGATCGCGCTGCTGCGGGGCGAGGTGGCGGTTCGCCGCACCGATCACGTCGTGATCCTCAGCGGCAGCGTCGGCTATCGCGCGGCGGTGTCCGCGCAGACGCTCGCGCAGGTGCCGGCCGTCGGCGAGCAGGTGACGCTGCACACGCACCTGATCGTGCGCGACGACGCGCTGACGCTCTATGGCTTCGCGTCCGAGCAGGAGCGCGACCTGTTCCTGATGCTGCTGTCGGTGCAGGCAGTCGGCCCGAAGGTGGCGCTCGCGGTGCTCTCGGCGGGTGCGCCGCGCGAGCTGATCCGGGCGCTCGCGGCGGGCGACGCGGCGCGCTTTCAGGCGGTGCCCGGCATCGGCAAGCGCACCGCCGAACGGATCATCGTCGAGCTGCGCGAGAAGGTCGGCGTGGACGGCGATGCCGGCGCCGCGGCGCGCACGCCGATCATCGCCAGGCGCGGCGAGGCGCAGGACCCTCGGCTGCTCGCGCGAGACGGGCTATTGGAGCTTGGCTATGCGCCGGTCGAGGCAGAGGAGCTGCTTGCGGGGGTCGAAGGGGAGACGGCCGAGGAGCTGATCGGCGGCGCGCTGCGCCTGGCGCGATCGGTCTCGTGATCGCTCGTTGGCTTGGCTCTATGACCGAGAACGCTGCTCCGCTGACCGCTATCACTGAGAACGTCGCCCGCTTGCCATGACCGAGACCGCCGCCCGCATCCAGACCCCGTATCTCGTCGCCGAGGACGAGCTCGACCGCTCGCTGCGCCCGCGGCGGCTGGCCGAGTTCGTCGGGCAAGAGACCCTGCGCGAGCAGCTTGCGGTGGCGATCGAGGCATGCAGCGCTCGCGGGGAGGCGCTCGATCACTTGCTGCTGGCGGGGCCGCCGGGACTCGGCAAGACCTCGCTCGCGCAGATCGTGGCGGCCGAGCTGGAAGTGCCGTTCGTGCAGACCGCCGGCCCGGCGCTCGAGCGCAAGGGAGACATCGCCGCTTTTCTGACGGCGCTGGAGCCGCGCAGCGTGTTCTTCGTCGATGAGATTCACCGGCTCGCGCGCACGCTCGAGGAGACGTTCTATCCGGCGATGGAGGACCTGCGCCTGCCGATCACCGTCGGCCAGGGCGCGGGCGCGCGCGTGGTCACGCTCGAGCTGCCGCCGTTCACGCTGATCGGCGCGACCACCCGCACGGGCCTGCTGACGACGCCGCTGCGCGATCGCTTCGGCATCCAGGCGCGCCTGGAGCCCTACTCGCACGCGGAGCTGGCGGTGATCGTGCGTCGCTCGGCCGGCATTCTCGACATCGAGCTGGAGCCGGCCGGCGCGCTCGCGATCGCCGCGCGCAGCCGCGGCACGCCGCGCGTGGCCAACCGGCTGCTGAAGCGTGTGCGCGACTTCGCCGAGGTGCGCATGGCGGGCATCGTCACAGCCGAGGCCGCGCACGCGGCGCTGGAGCTGCTCGAGGTCGACGAGCGCGGGCTCGATCGCCTGGACCGCGAGATCCTGAGCGCGATCTGCACGAAGTTCGACGGTGGTCCAGTCGGCCTCTCGACGCTGGCGGTGGCGGTCGGCGAGGAGCAGGACACGATCGAGGACGTGTACGAGCCGTATCTGCTGCAGGAGGGCCTGATCAAGCGCACGCCGCGCGGGCGCATGGCGACGCCCGCCGCCTACGAGCACCTCGGCGTCGAGGCGCCAGCGAGGCTCGAAACGTCGCTGTTTTGAGCGCCGTTCGGCTGGGCGGTTCACAACTTGACCGCCGACCTTCATCGCGCGCTTGCGTAGTCTGTGTGGAAACACCATGACCCATCCGTTCATCTGCCCCAACTGCGGCCATCGCACGAGCGAGCTGGACCGCAACATCGGCTTCACGCGCCAGCCCAAGGGCTGCTCGAAGTGCGGCTTCGCATTTCTGTTCGAACTGCTCGACGACTACTACCCGGCGCCTGACGCGGCGTTCTTCGTCTGCGACGGCGAGGGGCGGATCGTCGGTTGCGGCAAGAACTCGTTTGCGTTCACGGGCCTGGAGGAGGAAGACGTGATCGGTCAGCGTGTCGAGCAGGTGCTGGGCCTCAGCTTCGCCAACGGCGACGACCCGGTGGCGACCGTGCTCGAGTGGGGCGTACGGGCGCTCGAGGTGCCGGTGCGGGTCAGCGGCGAACGCGATGTCGCCGCGAGCGCGAAAGCGGACATGTTCCCGGCCTACGACGACGACGGCGGGCTGTTGCTAGTGCTGACGCCTGACAAGTAGTCTGAAGACGATGAACGATCCTCGCCGCAACCTCCTCGTGCTGCTCGTCGTCGCGGGTCTCGTCGCGGCGTCGGTCGCGGCGATCGTGACCAAGCCGACGCGTCTGGGGCTGGAACTGAAGGGCGGCGTGGAGCTCGTCTACCAGGCCAAACCTACGTCGCAGTCCAAAGTCACCCCCGAATCGCTCGAACGCTCGATCAACATCATGCGCAAGCGCGTCGACCAGCTCGGCGTCGCCCAGCCGGAAATCCAGAGCTCCGGCAACGCCCAGATCGACGTGTCGCTGCCGGGCGAACAGAACATCTCGCACGCCGAAAAAGAGGTCGGCAAGACCGCGCAGCTGGTGTTCTACGACTGGGAGACCAACGTCATCGGCCCGACCGGGGAACCGGCGCCCACCGAAGGCACCGTCACTGGCGACCCCAACGACCCCGGCGGGGCAGCCAACGGGCTGGGCCTGTACGAAGCCGTCCTGCGCGCCGCCAAACGCAAGCCGATGCTGCGCAAGAGCGCCACGACCTGGGAGAAAGGCTGCACGCCCGCACAGGTCAACGACTGCATCTACGGGAGCTGGTACCTGCTCGACACCGCCAACGAATCGGTCGTGCGCGGACCCGAAGAACTCGAACGTAACCTCTACACGAACCTTCCGAAACAGCCCAAGTTCGCGAAGCTGAAGGCGGTGCGCGTCAACCCCGGCACCGTGATCGTCGAGGCGACCGCCACCGAAAAGGAAGGCAAGGTCATCAACGCGTCGCCGAAAAGCTATTACGTGCTCAACGACGACCCGGTGCTCGAAGGCAACAACATCACCAACCCGGCGCAGGGCAACGACGAAGCGACCGGGCAGCCGGACGTCACCTTCGGCTTCAGCTCGTACGGCAAGAAGGTCTTCGAACGCGTCACCAAGGAAATCGCCCACCGCGGCCAGGAAGCGCAGCTGCCGGGCGTCTCCAACAAGGAAGAGGCGCTGCAGCACTTCGCGGTAGTGCTCGACGGGCAGCTGATCACGGTGCCGTCGATCGACTACACGAAGTACCCGGAAGGGATCGACGCCTCGACCGGCTCGGAGATCTCCGGCGGCTTCACGATCACCTCGGCGCAGGCGCTCGCCAACGAGCTGCAGTCCGGTGCGCTGCCCCTGAAGCTGTCGCTGATCTCGCGCTCGCAGGTGTCGGCGACGCTCGGCAAACAGGCGCTCAGCCAGGGCCTCAAGGCAGGCCTCGCCGGCTTCATCATCGTGTGCCTGTTCCTGCTGCTGTTCTACCGCTTCCTGGGCATGATCGCGGTCGGCGGCCTGGTCATCTACGGCGCCTATGTGTTCGCGCTGGTGAAGCTCGTTCCGGTCACGCTGACGCTGCCCGGGATCGCCGGCCTGATCCTGACGATCGGCGTCTGCGCCGACGCCAACATCGTGATCTTCGAGCGTGTCAAGGAGGAGATCCGCGGCGGTAGATCGATCATCTCGGGTATCGCCACGGGCTATAAGCACGGCTTCGCCGCGATCGTCGACGCCAACGTGGTGACGTTCATGACCGCGTTCATCCTGTTCGCACTGGCGACCGCCGAAGTCAAGGGCTTCGCGTTCATGCTTGGCATCGGCACGCTCGTGTCGCTGTTCACGGCGGTGCTCGCCACGCAGGCGGCGCTCGGCACGATGAGCCGCTCACGCCTGGTCAGCCACCCGTCGGCGCTGGGCGCGACGGACAAGCGCAAAGGCTGGACGTTCGACTTCATGGGCGCCTCCAAGTGGTTCTTCTCGCTGTCGGGCACGATCCTCCTGATCGGCGCGCTTGCGATCGGCGGCAAGGGGCTCAACTTCGGCATCGACTTCAAGTCCGGCACGCGCATCCAGACGGCGTTCGTCAAGCCGGTCTCCGAGGCGGAAGTCGCGAAGGTGATGAAGGAAGCCGGCTATCCCGACGCCGAGGTGCAGAAGTTTGCGAACAAGGCCGTCGGCGGCAGTGGCTATCAGATCTCAACGAAGACGTTGCGTCCTGAAAAGGTCGACGAGATCCAGCGCGCGCTGGAAACCAAGTTCGGCAGCGGTCGCGACAGCTCCGGGACCAAGGACTTCTCCTCGACCTCGATCGGGCCGACGTTCGGGAAAACCGTGGCCAACTCGGCGGTGATCGCGATCATCGCCTCGCTGCTGGTGATCTCCGCCTATATCGCGCTGCGCTTCGAGTGGAAGTACGCGGTGCCGGTGCTGATTGCGTTGATGCACGACCTGCTGATCACGGCCGGCGTCTACTCGCTCACGGGGAGGGAAGTCACGACGGCGACGGTTGCCGCGCTGCTGACGATCCTGGGGTACTCGCTGTACGACACGATCATCGTGTTCGACCGAATACGCGAGAACGTGCCGCGCATGCCGCGCGCGGCGTTCTCGCAGATCGTCAACCGCTCGATGTCCGAGGTCGTCACGAGGTCGTTGGCGACGAGCTTCTGCACGCTGCTGCCGGTTGTCTCGCTGCTGCTGTTCGGCGGCGAAACGCTGAAGGGCTTCGCGTTTGCGCTGATGGTCGGCATCGCCTCCGGCGCGTACTCGTCGATCTTCATCGCCTCGCCGGTGCTGACCCACTGGAAGGAGCGCGAGCCCGGCTACCGCGTGCGGCGCGCGCGGATCGTCAGCGAGCTGGGCGTGGTGCCCGCGTACGCGACGACCGCCGGCGGTGCGCCCGAGGATGTCGAGCCCGAGCAGAAGCGCAGGCGCACGCGCCGCGGCAGCCTGATCGCGCCCGAGGAGCCCGGCCAGCAGCTCTCGCGCGACGAGTTCCAAGAGCTGGTGCGCGACCTCGACGTTGACGGGGAGGGCAACGGCACGCAGCCGGCGGCGCCCGGCCGTGGCCGGCGCGGGCGCGCGGCCGAGAGCGGCGCGACGGTGGCGACGCCGCCTCCCGCGGCGGCGTCCCCTGAGTCCGAGCGCGACCCCGCGGCCGATCTCACGCCCGAGGATCTTGTGCTCAAGGAAGATCCCAAGCGGCGCGAGAAGCCCAAGCGTCAGCGCAACCGTCGTCACGGCAGGGCGCGCTGATGGGCCTGCTCGGGTGGGTCATCATGGGCCTTGCTATCTGGCATTTCACGATCTTCCTGCCCGACCGCTTCTGGGGCGGGATCGTGGGTGCGTTCGTCGGCTCGCTGATCGGCGCGATCGTCGTCGGGCTGATCATCTACGGCGTGAGGGTCTCCGCGCTGCGCATACCGGGTGAAAAGGCGACCGACATCGGCGTCGTGCTCTACGCGGTTCCAGGGGCGATCGTCGGGATCGCGCTCGTCTACCTGGAGGGCATGCGCCGCGAACGGGCGGCCGCCGCGCAACAGCCGCTTTCCTAGTCCTCGCGCGGCGATCGACTCGCCGTCGCCTTGCTCACCCGCGTCCGAGCGCTCGGCGGCGCGGCTCGCTCGTGGGCTTTCAACCGCTGACGCCGGGCGGGTCGCCCTCGCCGTGACCGCGCCTTTCGGTTCCGGATGACAGGATCGCCCAAGTACCGAAATAGTACGAGTGGGCTGGCGGTAGGCCGGTGTTTCCCATAGAGTCCTCGCCGCCCGACCGGGCGCGGTAGCTGAGGGGCCCCGCGTGCAGACGGTGGGCGTGTGCGCCGGCTCGACGCTGGCGATGGAGGCAACCCTAAGGAGTGGAGCGATATGAGTGGAAAGATTCCAACCGGCCGCATCGGGCTGGTGGCGGCGCTGGTCGCGGTCGGAGCGCTGGCGATGAGCTCGACGGCAAGCGCGCTGACCGTCGTGTACAGCAACTTCAACACCGTGCCGAGCGTCGTGAAGGGGCACGCCGACGAAGACACGTACTCGGCGGCGCCGTTTGAATTTCCGTTTGGCGGCATGGTGGAATTCAGCCACAGGCCCGGAGCGATCAAGAACCTGACCGCCGAGGTCGACAGCTTCACCTGCGAACACGGCATCTACAGCCTCGAAAACTGCTTCACGGCACGCGCGAGCAAGAAGTTCGCCTACGAACTCACGGCGGACATCTATGAAGTGAAGGCCGGCGACGAACCCGGAACGCTGGTCGCCTCCTCGACCGCGACGTTCAAGATCCCCTACCGCCCGACGACCAACGTGAACTGCCCGAGCACACCGGAAGGCAAGGGCTTCGGCGTCAACTGCGATGTCGGCGGCTACCTGGCGACGGTCGAGTTCAAGCACTTCCTGCCCGTCTCGGCGGTCCTGCCCGAAAAGGCGATCATCGAGCTCACCGACACGCCGACCGACAACCCCAGCGATGTCGTCAACATCGGCATGCAGACGGCCTACAAGGAATGGAACGGAGAATTCGTTCCGGAAGCTCCCCTGGAAGACGGAAACCCCCTGATCGGCCATGACCCGCTGCCCGAAGACGCATACGTCAGGGGCGCGCTCAGCGAAGGCAGCTGGGCGGGCTACCAGCCGGTGCTGCAGGTCGTCGCCAAGCCGTAGAGCCGGTACGGCCTACGGCCGGTACAGGCTGTGGGCCACAGCCGGGCCGCCATCGCGCGCGAGCGCGCGGGCGGCCCGGTTCTGTCCCGTCGTGCCCGTAGTCTCGGCGACATGTCCGCGTGCCGCTTCGAGATCCCTCCGTGCCCGCCCGAGCAGGTCGCGCGGCTGCGGACCGAGTTGGGTGTGAGCGAAGCGCTCGCGCAGGTGCTCGTGCGGCGCGGCATGGCCGCGCCGGAGCGCGCGCGCGCGTTCCTGGCCGCCACCGAGGAGCACCCGCCGGAGGCGTTCGGCGGCATCGGCGAGGCGGTCGCCGCGATCGCCGCCCACCTCGCGCAGGGCACGCGAATCACGATCCACGGTGACTACGACGTCGACGGCATCTGCTCGACGGCGATCCTCGTGCGCGCGCTGCGCAGCCTCGGCGCTGATATCGACTCGTTTATCCCCGACCGCGCCGGCGACGGCTACGGGCTGAGCGCGGCGACGGTCGACATGCTCGCGGCGCGCGGCACGCGCCTGCTCGTGACGGTCGACTGCGGCGTCACGGCCGTCGAGGAGGTGGCGCACGCGCAGGCGCTGGGGATCGACGTGGTGGTCAGCGACCATCACGCCGCGCGCGCCGACGGGAAGCTGCCGAATGCGCCGCTCGTGCACCCGGCGCTGTGCGGATACCCGTGTGCGGAGCTGTGCGCGGCGGCGGTCGCGTACAAGCTTGCGCAGGCGCTGCTGAACGCATGCGCCGACGGCGGCGCCGACGAGCGCGTGGCCGAGCTCGCGCGCGGCATGCGCGCGCGTGGCGCGCTCGAAGACGACCTCGACCTGGTCGCGCTCGCGACGATCGCTGACGTCGTGCCGCTGATCGGCGAGAACCGAACGCTCGCGCGGCGTGGGCTGCGCGCTCTGGCGGGCACGAGCAAGCCGGGCCTGCGGGCGCTGATGGCGGTCGCGCGTGTCGAGTCGGCGAAGGTGGGCGAGCGCGCGGTCGCGTTCGCGCTCGCGCCGCGCCTGAACGCGGCGGGGCGGCTGTACCGCGCCGACGCCGGCCTCGAGCTGCTGCTGACCGAGGACTCCGCGCGGGCGCACCAGATCGCGCAGGAGTTGGACTCGGCCAACCGCGAGCGCCGCCAGGTCGAGCAGCGCATTCGCTTCCAGGCCGAGGCGCAGATGGCGGAGCTGGGGGAGCGCGCGGCGTACGTGCTTGCCGCCGACGGCTGGCACCCCGGGGTGATCGGGATCGTCGCCTCGCGCCTGGTCGAGCAGAGCGGGCGCCCGGTCGTGCTGATCGCGCTCGACGGAGACACCGGCCGGGCATCCGGGCGCAGCGTCGAGGCGTTCGACCTGCTCGCGGGGCTGAGCGCGTGCGGCGAGCACCTGCTGCGCTTCGGCGGGCACCGCGCGGCCGCGGGCCTGGAGATCGAGCGCTCACGGGTGCCGCAGTTCGCTGGCGCGCTGGCGGCCCACGCCGAGCGCGTGCTGCAGGCGGCGGACCTGGTCGAGGTCGAGCGCGTGGACGCGGTCGTCGGCGGCGATCAGATCGACATGGAGCTGGCGGAGGAGCTGCAGGCGCTCGCGCCGTTCGGCCGCGGCAACCCGCCGGTCTCGCTGATGCTCGCCGACGCGACGTTCGCAGACGTCAGGCCCATGGGCGAAGGCAAGCACGCGCGCTTCACCGTGCTCTCGCGCGGCGGGCGCGCGCGGGCGGTCGCGTTCGGCAGCGGCGGGCGGTTGGCGCAGCCCGCGGAGGGCTCGGCGCAGGAGCTGCAGGCGACGTTCGCGCTGGAGGTCAACGAGTACAACGGCGTTAGCGAACCGCGGCTGGTGCTGCGCCGCGCGCAGGTCACAGAGCCCGAACCGCTCACCGTGCAAGCGGCGGTGCTGCCGTCGACCGCGCAACCGCCCGCGGCGCCCGAGGTGCCCGACGCGGAACGGATCGTTGCGGCTGCTCCGGCGCGCGGAAAGGCTCGTCAGAAGACACCGGCGACGGAGGAGTTGGTGCTGTTCGCGATATGAGCGCTCGACGCCTTCAATCCACGCTCGCCGTCCCCTACCCTTAGATCATGGCGATCGCCGAAGACCCAAAGCGTACGCAGGACGGTGAGGCGTCCGTTCCCGTGCCCGTGGCGGCGCAGGCCGCCGAGGTCCTGAGCGCGTCCGAGCGGCGGCTGTTGAGCGACCTGTTCGCGATCGTCTCCGAGCACGCGGCGGACTCATCGGTGGAAATCGACCGCGCGCGCGTCGAAGACGCGTTCGTGTTCGCGTGTGAGCACCACGCCGACCAGCGGCGCAAGTCGGGCGAGGACTTCATCGTGCACCCAGTCGGCGTGGCGCGCATCTGCGCGAGCATGCGCTTGGACACGGAGACGCTGTGCGCGGCGCTGCTGCACGACACCGTCGAGGACACCTCGGCGTCGATCGAGGAGGTGCGCGCGCGCTTCGGCGAGGAGATCTCGGCGATCGTCGATGGCGTTACGAAGCTCACCGGCATCACCTTCCAGTCGCGCGACGAGGCGCAGGCCAACAACTACCGCAAGATGATGGTCGCGATGGCCACCGACGTGCGGGTCATCCTGATCAAGCTCGCCGACCGTCTGCACAACATGCGCACGATCGAGGCGATGTCCAAGCAGAAGCAGATGGAGAAGGCGCGCGAGACGCTCGAGATATACGCGCCGCTGGCCCACCGCCTCGGTATCCACGCGATCAAGTGGGAGCTGGAGGACCTGGCGTTCGCGACGCTGCACCCGCGCAAGTACCAGGAGATCAAGGGCCTGGTCGCGCAGCAGCGCGAGGAGCGCGAGCGCTACGTCTCAGAGGCCGGCGAGTACCTGCACGAAGAGCTGGCGGACGTCGGCATCGAGGCGCAGATCGCCGGGCGCGCCAAGCACTTCTACTCGATCTACTCGAAGATGACCAACAAGGGCCGCGAGTTCAACGAGATCTACGACCTCACCGCGATGCGCGTGATCGTCGACTCGGTGAAGGATTGCTACGGCACGGTCGGCGTGATCCACTCGCTGTGGAAGCCCTTGCCGGGCCGCTTCAAGGACTTCATCGCGATGCCGAAGTTCAACATGTACCAGTCGCTGCACACGACCGTGATCGGGCCGGAGGGCCAGCCGCTGGAGATCCAGATCCGCACCCACGAGATGCACGAGATGGCGGAGTTCGGGGTCGCGGCGCACTGGGTCTACAAGCAGTCGAACGGCGGCCCGGGCGGCGAGCAGGAAGCCGATCGGCCGGCGGGCGGCTGGTCGCTCGCGGGCGAGGACGCCAAGCTCAAGTGGCTGCGCTCGATGCTCGACTGGCAGAAGGAGCTGTCGGACCCGCGCGAGTTCATGGAGACGCTGCGCACCGACCTGTTCGAGGAGGAGGTGTACGTCTTCACGCCGAAGGGCGAAGTCAAGTCGCTGGCGGCCGGCGCGACGCCGCTGGACTTCGCCTACGAGGTGCACACGGAGATCGGCCACCGCTGCGTCGGCGCGCGCGTCAACGGCAAAATCGTGCCGCTGCACTACGAGCTGCAGTCGGGCGACATCGTCGAGATCCTCACCGCCAAGCGCGAGCGCGGACCTTCGCGCGACTGGCTGGCGATGGTCAAGACGACGCGCGCGCGCAACAAGATCAAGGCGTGGTTCAAGGCCGAGACGCGCCAGGACACCGAGCACTCCGGGCGCGAGCTGCTGCAGGAGCACCTGCGCAAACAGGGTCTGCCGGCGCAGAAGATCACCGGCTCGGCGCTGCTCGCGGACGTGATCAGGGAGGTCGGCTACCGCAAGGCCGATGACTTCTACATCGCGCTTGGCGCGGCCAAGGTCTCGCCGAAGCTGGTCGTCAACAAGGTCATGCAGCGCCTCAAGCAGGGCGAGTCCGCGGACGGCGAGGAGGGTGCCGCGGACCTGCTGCGCGTCGGACGCGCGCGGCGGCGCCCGACGAAGTCATCGAATCAGTACGGGATCCGGGTGGAAGGCGTGGAGGACGTCATGCTGCGCCTGGCCAAGTGCTGCCGGCCGGTGCCCGGCGATGAGATCGTCGGCTACATCTCGCTTGGCCGCGGCATCACGATCCACCGCGAAGACTGCCCCAACGCAACGCTGCTGCGCAAGAGCCCCGAGCGCTTCACGAACGTGTCGTGGGAAGGCGACCAGTCAACCGGCTTCGTCGTCGAAATCCAGATCGACGCATGGGACCGCCACCACCTCCTGGCTGACCTCTCCCGCGCGTTCTCGGAGTCCGGCGCGAACATCCTCGAAGCGCGTTGCCTGTCGATGCCGCCGATGGTCAAGAACCGCTTCGTGGTCGAGGTCGCCGACACGCACTCGCTGAAGAGCGCGATCACGCGCCTGCGCAACACCGAGTCGGTGTTCGACGCGTACCGCGTAACACCGGGCGCCGCAGCGGCCTAGCAGCCGACCGAGAGGCAAGCGAGACAAGGACGCAGAGAGCGTGGCGTGCTCTGCACGCGAGCGACCGAGGACGCAGTATCGCGCCGCCTATCGATCGGCTAGGAAATGACGCTCAGCGCGTCCGGCATGATCGAGTAGCGGGCTTCGGTGACCTCGCCGAGGTAGTCGCCGTCGACCTGGAGCGGCAGTGAGCGCTCGTCGGCGCTGCGCACGGTCAGCTCGCGCACCTCGCCGAGGGGGCTGACCTGACGGTGGCCGGCGACACGCGCGCGCGGCGAGAACGCGCGCCAGGCGATCGATGGCATCGACAGCAGCGTCGCGCGGTGCAGCACGCCGCCGGCGAGCGCGCCGGAGTCCAGCGCGGCGCCGTCGGCGATCTCGATCGGGCGGTTCTGGAAATAGGTGAACGGCGATCCGTTCTGGATGATCGCGGTGACGCCGTCGAGCGCGTCGCGACCGTCGCCTGCCTCGACGCGCAGGCGCGGCGGCGAGACGAGATAGCGGCGCATGAACGTGCTGACGGCGACCCAGGTGAAGAAGTAGGGCCCCAGACGCGCCTTCAGCTTGGGGTTGGCATCGACGCGCTCGACGACGCTGGCGTCGAGGCCGAGGCCGGAGGCGAACGTGAAGCAGCGGCCGTTGACGACGCCGAGGTCGACCTTGCGCGGGCGCCAGTCGTCGGCCATCGCGAGCAGGTGCTCAGTCGCGTCGACGACGTCACCGGGAATGCCGAGCATCTTGCCGAAGACGTTGGCCGAGCCGCCGGGCAGGCAGCAGAGCGGGGTGGGGGAGCCAAGCAGCCCGTTGGCGGCTTCGTTGACGGTGCCGTCGCCGCCGAACGCGACGACCACGTCGTAGCCCTCGTGTGCCGCCTCGCGGCACAGCTCGGTGGCGTGACCGCGCGCCTCGGTGTCGACCGCGTCGACCTCGAAGCGGCCCTGCAGCGCGTACACGACGAGGTTGCGCAGGCGGTCGGAGACAGTCGTGGCGTACGGATTGACGATGATCAGCATCCGTCTCTTGGTGTCCGGGGAGGCGAAGCGAAAAGGCGCGTCGGCCTGGCCGGTAAGCTCATCCTGCGCGTGTGTGGAGCTGCTCACGGCTTGGCCTACACCAGCCGCGCCGCGACGTTACCCGTGAGCATCCAAGCGTCCAGGTGACCTCATGGCACGAGTTGCGTTCGCCGATACGGTTGCTAAACTGTCGCTAAACTGTCGCGCACATAGCTGGACACATCCAGAGGGGTGGAGGGACTTGGCCCTACGAAACCCCGGCAACCACCGTCACGTCACAGCGGGAAGGTGCCAACTCCAAAGAGATGTGTGGCGAGCCTTCGTGCTCTTCGCACAAGTGACACCGCGAAGACCAGAGCGAAGGAGCCCCAATGGCTGTCAGTCATCTGCAGTGCAAGGAGTGCAAGGCCGAGTATCCGCTTGAGGCGCTGTACGTGTGCGAGCGCTGCTTCGGGCCGCTGGAGGTCGCTTATGACCACACATTTCAGATCGAGCACGGCGATGTCGGCGAGTTGCGCCGGCGCATCCAGGGTGGACCCCAGAACATCTGGCGCTACGCCGACTTCCTGCCGCTCGCGGGCGGGCCTCCCGGTCCGTCGGGCAGGCTGGCCTCGCGCGTCGGCCTGCCGGCGGGCTGCACACCGCTGATCCGCGCCGACAGGCTCGCCGAGCGCCTGGGCCTACGCGAGGTATGGGTCAAGAACGACGCCGCCAACCCGACGCACTCGTTCAAGGACCGCGTCGTGTCGGTCGCCGTGACGCGTGCGCGCGAGCTGGGCTTCGAGACGATCGCGTGCGCCTCCACCGGCAACCTCGCCAACTCGGTCGCCGCCCACGGCGCGGCGCTGGGCCTCGAGTCCTACGTGTTCATCCCGGCGGACCTCGAGGAGCAGAAGATCCTCGCCACCGGCATCTACGGAACCAAGCTCGTTGGCGTGGAAGGCAACTACGACGACGTCAACCGCCTGTGCACTGAGCTGTGCGCCGAGCGCGACTGGGCGTTCGTGAACATCAACCTGCGCCCGTACTACGCCGAGGGCTCCAAGACGCTCGCGTTCGAGATTGCCGAGCAGCTCGGCTGGGAGCTGCCGGACCGCTGCATCGTGCCGGTGGCCTCGGGCTCGCTGTTCACGAAAATCGCCAGGGGCTTTCAGGAATGGACGGAGCTGGGGCTGATCGACGGCTCTGAGCGTCCCCTGCCGCGCATGAACGGCGCGCAGGCAGAGGGCTGCTCGCCGGTGGCGAACGCGTTCGCCGACGGGCACGAGGTGTGCCGCCCGGTGAAGCCCAACACGATCGCGAAGTCGCTGGCGATCGGCAATCCCGCCGACGGGCCGTACGCGCTCGAGCTGGCGCGGCGCACGGGCGGCTCGGTCGACGCGGTCAGCGACGATGAGATCCGCGCCGGCATCAAGCTGCTGGCGGAGACGACGGGTGTCTTCACCGAGACCGCGGGAGGCGTCACGACAGCGGTGCTCGCGAAGCTCGCCGCGCGCGGTGACATCGACCCGGACGAGCGCGTCGTGCTGGTGATCACGGGCGAGGGCCTGAAGACGCTCGACGCGGTGCGCGGCGCGTTTGAGACGAGCACGATCGAGCCGACCCTTGAGTCGTTCGAGGCGGGTGTCGGCGAGCGGGTGACGGTCTGATGAGCGTCGTCGTGAAGATCCCCACGCAGCTGCGCGCGGCGGCGGGCGGCGAGGCTGAGGCGCAGATCGACGGCGCGACCGTGCAGGAGGTGCTCGACGGCCTGTTCGAGCGCCACGAGGAGCTGCGCGTGCGCATCGCCGATGACGATGGCTCGCTGCGACGCTTCGTCAACGTCTATCTCGCGGGCGAAGACATCCGCTTCCTGGACGGGCTTTCGACGCCCGTCGTCGATGGCGCGGAGCTGACGATACTTCCGGCCGTAGCCGGAGGCTAGCTAGCGGGTCGAGACGTGCTGGGCCGGCGCGCTCACACGGTTGGCATGCGCGGTCGCGGGAGTCGAGCCGCTGAAGCCGATCGTCGAGACGACACCGGCGGTGCACATCGCGCCGATCGTTAGGCGGCGCATGCGCTGCGGCGTGAGCCAGGGAATGTTCTGGCTCTGCATCCAGGTTCGAAAACCGCTCGCGGCGGACGCTGCCGCCATCGCGCAACCGGCGCACATGGGCGCAGCGTAGCGAGTACAGCGGAGCGGGCGCGCCGGTCTACAGCGGCTCGGATGCGCCGGTGCGCGCCTGCACAAGCTCGGGCGTCTGCGAGCGCGCCTCCAGGCGCTCGCGCAGCTCGGCGCCGCGACCTGCCGCGACGGCGCGCGCGGCGCGCTCCTCGGTCAGCTCCAGCCCGCGCGCCTGAGCGAACTCGAGCAGCGTCTGGCGTTCCTCGCTCTCGCGCGCCGCTCGCAGGAACAGCCAGCAGAACAACCCGAGCGTGAGAATCGACTCCTCGACCATCATGATCGCGCCGGCGATGCTCTGGTCGGCGAGCGGTGAGATGTGGAACTGCGCGTCGCCTTTGAGGTAGTACGGGTAGAAGACGGTGCCCGACCACAGGAAGATGTTGCCGAGGACGGTTCCGGTCAGGCGCACGGAGACGATGTAGATCAGCTTGCCGAGGTTGCCGAACCAGCTCGGCGTCGGCAGTGGGCCGAGCAGGCACATCCACATGTTGATGCCGAAGCCGAGGAACATCGCGTGCTCGAGCGCGTGAATGCCGCTGTGGCGCAGCGCGGCTTCGTAGAGGACGGGTATGTGCCAGGTGTACAGGTCGATCACCCACAGCGGGAACGCGATCGCGGGGTGCGAGAGCGCGCGCAGGCGGTCGAACAGGCGGATGCGCAGGACCGGCACGAGCAGCGGCCCGGTCAGGCCGAGCACGATCAACAGCGCGGCGATGTCGCCGAGCAGCAGGTGCTCGATCATGTGCACCCAGAGCAGATCCTGGCTGATGCGCCCGAGCGAGGTAAGCGCGACGCCGATCACGACGAAGCCGCCGTAGAAGCATGCCTGTCGCCAGCCCGGCACCGGGTGGTCATCTTCGGCGAGCGTGTGCGCGCGCCGCGCGTAGAGCAGGCCGAGTAGCGCCAGCGGCCCGAGCTGGAACGCGGCGGAGGTGTCAGTGGAGACGGCCAGTGGGACGCTCAACATGCTGTCTCAGCGTACGCGAGCGCGGCGCGATCGGTGAGGCCGAGCGGAGCACGGTTGCCTAGACTGCCTCACGCATGAGGGGCCCGTCTCGTCGCACGCTGGTGCCGCTGCTCGGCGGGCTCGCGCTCATCGGGCTCGCGCTGCCGGCCAGCGCCTACGCGCACGGGATCGTCGGCAAGGCCGATCTGCCGATCCCGGTGTGGCTGTTCAGCTGGACGGCGGCGATCGTGCTCGTGATCTCGTTCGTGGCGCTGTCGACGATGTGGACGCGCCCGCAACTGCAAGAGCAGCGGCTGCGCAGGCTGTTCCGGTGGCCGCGCGCGCTGGAGTGGCTGGCGGGCGGGCTCGGCGTGGGCCTGTTCGCGCTCGTCGTGTACAGCGGCTTCGACGGCGCGCAGGTAACGCAGGCGAACTTCTCGGTGACGTTCATCTACGTGATCTTCTGGGTCGGGCTGCCGGTCGCGAGCGTGCTGTTCGGCGACGTCTTCCGCGCGCTCAGCCCATGGCGCACCTGCGCACGCGTGTGCGCCGCGTTGGTGCGATTGCTGCGGCGCGGGCGTCCTGTGCGGGCGCCGCTGCGCTATCCGCGCTGGCTCGGCCTGTGGCCGGCGAGCGCCGGGATCATCGGCTTCGCCTGGCTCGAGCTGATCTACGTCGAAAAAGACCGCCCGTCGATCCTCGCGGCCCTGTCGCTGGGGTACTTCGCGGCGATGCTGCTCGGCATGGCGCTGTTCGGCATCGATGAGTGGTGCTCGCAGGCGGACGGCTTCGGCGTCTACTTCAACCTGCTCTCCAAGCTCTCGGCGCTCGTGCGCGGCAAGGACGGCGTGGTCTACGGGCGGCGGCTGCTCAGCGGCGTCACGGATCTGGAGATCCGCCCGGGCACGGTCGCGTTCATCTGCATCCAGATCGGCACGACCACGTTCGACGGCTTCTCCAATGGCGGCATCTGGCGTAACAACGAGCCGAGCCTGCAGGGGCTGTTCGAAGACCTCGGCTTTCATGCGACGCCGGCGCAGGAGCTCGCCTACTCGCTTGGCATGGTGTTCTGCCTGCTGCTGATCACCGCCGTCTACCGCGTCGGGATCTTCGGTGTGCACAGGGTCAGCGAGCGCTACGACCGCGCGACGCTGACGCGCACGTTCGCGCACTCGCTCGTGCCGATCGCGTTTGCGTATGTGCTCGCGCACTACTTCTCGCTGCTGCTGTGGCAGAGCCAGGCGATGGTCTACCTAGCATCCGACCCGCTCGGCAACGGCGCCAACATCTTCGGCACCAGCAACTTCCAGATCGACTACCACCTCATCTCCTACGCGGCGATTTGGTACGTGCAGGTCGCCGCGCTCGTCAGCGGCCACGTCGGCGGCCTGGCGCTCGCGCACGACCGTGCGCTGGTGCTCTACAAGGACCCGGAAGAGGCGGTGCGCAGCCAGTACTGGATGCTGGCGGTGATGGTCGCATTCACGAGCTTCGGGCTGTGGTTGCTGTCGTCGGTGGGGACATGACGCGCGCACCCCTGCGCTACGGTTTCCGACGGATGGCCCGTCGTCTGATCCCGGTGCTGCTGGGCGCCGCGTGCTTGGCGCAGGCGCTGTTGGCGGTCGTCCCTTCGCCGGCTGCGGGTGCCAGTTCTGAGAGCGCCAACCCGATCAACGACCAGGGCTCAAGCTACGAGTACCGCTCGAACATCACCGCGATCACGCCGCGCGTGCCGGGCCTGAGCATCGAAGTACTCGAGTTCGCCGACCGTCTGCTGCTGCGCAACCACACCGGCAAGACCGTCACGATCTACGGCTACGAAGGCGAACCGTACGCGCGCGTGTTGGCCAACGGCACCGCCGAGCAGAACGTGCACGCGCCGGCGACGTACCTGAACACGAACTTCTACGGCGACGTCACCGTGCCGCCGATCGCCAGCGCTGGCGCGACGCCGAAGTGGGAAGTGGTCGACCGCACGGGCGAGTTCGAATGGCATGACCACCGCATCCACTACATGTCGCCGGTGGTGCCGCCGCAAGTCAAGGACAGGAGCAAGCGCACGCTGGTGTTCAACTGGACGGTGCCGCTCACGGTTGGCGCCAGCAAGGTCGCGGTCGACGGCCAGCTGTTCTGGACGCCGGAGAACTCGAAGGCGCCGCTGGCGGTGATCATCCTGGGCGTCGCGATCGTCATCGGCGGGCTCGCGTTCGTGGTGTTCGTGCGCCGCCGGCGCGCGCGTCTCGCTGCGGCAGGTGGCGACCCGAGCGGCGGCAGCTCACCCGAAACGGCATGGTGAGCGCGTGCTAGATTCTGCGGCGATGGCACCGTTGGCTTGCCTGATGCACTGGTACATCTCGATGATGTACGTGGTGCCCGTCGTCGCGGTCGGCGGCTGGGGCTGGTACAGCTCCAAGCGCATGGCCCGGCGCAAGGCAGCGGGTGCGGCGATGCGCGTGCGTCACTCCGGCGAGTAGCGCCACCACCGCGGGGGCCCGGTCTCCGGGCGATCGTCGGCGGCGGCCGTCGTCCGCGAGCAGCCCAGCGGGCGCGCTCTTCATCGCCTCTTACGCGCTTTATTTCTCTATTTCTTAGTGAGCATTGAGGTTTGCCTGAGCGCGGAGCGGTTATCTGTGGAGCATGACTACACAGATGCTCAGCCGCCCAGCGACCGACGGAATCACCGAGCGCTTCGACCCGACCGCGTGTCTGGATGAGCGCGCGCGCCATCAGGCGCTGCCGTTCGCGCCGGCTGAGCCGGTCGGACCCGGCCGCTATCTCGAGATCGAAGGGCCCGAGCGCAAGTTGCTGATCCCGCTCGGCAGCGCGATGCTGCACATCGGGCGCGGGCTTGTCGCCGATCTGCGCCTCGACGACAGCTCGGTCTCACGGCGCCACGCGATCCTGGTGCCGCGCCCCGGCGGCGCGCGCATCCTCGACGACCGCAGCGCCAACGGCACGTTCGTAAACGGCCGGCGCGTCCAGCAGGCCGAGCTGCGCGGCGGCGACGTGATCGTGCTCGGCCGCGTCGTGCTGCGCTACCTGGAGGTGTAGCAGCCGGCACCGCCCACGCCGGGTATCGTGGCGCGCGATGCAGGAGCAGACGCGTTACGAGGCTTTCCCGGTCGAGCGCGCGGAGGTACGACCGGGCGTGAGCCTCGCCTACGTGCGCGCGGGGGAGGGCGGCTACCCGTTGCTGCTCGTGCACGGCTGGCCCGAGACCAAGCGCATCTGGTGGCGCAACGTCGCGCCGCTCGCGGCGGCCGGCTTCGAGGTGATCGTGCCGGACCTGCGCGGCTACGGCGACTCCGGCCTGGCGCCCGACGGCTTCTACGATCTGGCGGCGCACGCGCGCGACATGCACGCGCTGCTGCGCGACGTGCTGGGCCACGAGCGCTGCTGCGCCGTCGGCGGCGATTTGGGCGGCGGCGTGATTCAGGACCTGGCGCTGCGCTTCGCGGGCTTCGTCGAGCGTCAGGTGCTGTTCAACTGTGTGCTGCCGCTGCTCGGGAAGGCCTATGAGGAGGCGGGGATCGACACCGCGCCGACGCCCGAGCTGCGCATGGCGGCGGACTACTTCGTGCGCCAGGGACGCGAAGCCGACGCGCTGGCCGGCGAGCTGGACAGCCCCGAGCGCCGCCGCCGCTATGTCGGCGACTTCTACGGCCACCGCTTCTGGGCCGCGCCGGGGGCGTTCTCGCGCGCGGACGTCGACTTCATGACCGAGCCGTTCGCTGACGCGCAGCGGCTGCGTGCCGGCTGGGGCAACTACGAGAGCGCGCTCGGCGCGCGCCCGCTCTCAGAGCCACCGCGCTTCTTCGAGATCTCAGACGTGCCTACGCTCGCCCTGTACGGCGCCGATGACCACGTCATCTGGAGGCAGTTCCCGCAGATGTGCGAAGTCGCGTTCGCTGAGCTGATCGGCCCGTTCGTGGTGCAACGCGCGGGGCATTTCCTGCAGTGGGAGCGCGCCGCGCTGCTGAACCGCGCGG
Organism: uncultured Solirubrobacteraceae bacterium; assembly: GCA_963716535.1. GTDB lineage: Bacteria > Actinomycetota > Thermoleophilia > Solirubrobacterales > Solirubrobacteraceae > Palsa-744. The sequence goes on from OY970317.1 coordinate 828,426, forward strand.
TCACGTACTTCCTCGGCGATCTGCGCCGCCGCGCGTAACGCTCGGCGCGTTCGCGGCCGGCTCGCAGCTGCTCGGGCGAGCCGTCAGCGTGGATCGTCGCGGTCGAGGTTCCAGTGACGCGAGGTCGAGCACACCCGCAGCCATGGCTCGTCTGCAGCCGGAGGGTGCGTGCGCGGCGTCAGGTAGAAGCGCGTGATCGTGCGCTGCCCGCCGTCGTGGTCGCCGTAGAGGATGTCGATGCGGATCGGCGTGTTGTTCGCGATCGCGGCGCGCAGCGGCTCGTACAACGGATCCTGCGGATCGCGCACGGCCGCCTGCCAGAAGCTGACGTCGCCGGCCGGGACATACAGGTCGCGCTGCAGTCGGTGGAAGTCCTCGACCGGAGGCAGCGGCGTTTCGCCGGCGATCTGCTCCGGCCACACATGCCAGGCGTGCAGCACGGCGATCCCGGAAGCGACGTTGCGCAGCGGGATCGCCAGATACAGCTTGCCGTCTGACTCCTGCACGGCGGCGAGCCCGTCGTGCAGCAGCAGCCAGTGGTCGTCGATGAAGCCAACCTTCTGCGGCGGGTCCTGCGGGCGCGCGTTGAACAGCACCGGGCGCAGCCCGACCTTCAACGCCTGCTCGGAGACGCGCGCGGCGCGGTTGGCCGAGCGCGTCGAGGAGAACGTCGCGACCGCCAGCACGAGCGTGCCGCCGGCCGTCGCGAGCGAGGCGATCGTGCTCGTGTCGGCCATCGCGGCGCAGGCTACTGGCGCGAGACGACGGGCGCCTCGGCGTATGTGTCAGCGGCGGCTCTGTTCGCAGCTCCGACCGTCGCGGGCGTGTCCGTGGCGCCGCGCTGAATGCGCACGAACCAGCTGAGTCCGGCGAGGCAGATGAGCGTCGCGACGTAGAAGTTCAGGCGCAGCCCGAAGATGTGGCGTGCCGGGTCGACGCGCAGCAGCTCCTCGCCGATGCGCGCGAACGAGTAACCGGCGACATACAGCGCGAACAGGCCCGGCGGCCTGATGCTGCGCCGGCGCCCGAGCTGCACGAGCGCCACCGCCAGCAGCAGGTTCCAGATCAGCTCGTACAGGAACGTCGGCTGGAAGGTCGCGAACTGCGTGTAGCCGAGCGGCCTGTGCGCGGCGGAGATTTCAAGCGCCCACGGCAGTTTGCTCGGCGAGCCGAACAGCTCCTGGTTGAAGTAGTTGCCGATGCGCCCGATAGCCTGCGCGACGAGTAGCCCTGGGGCGGCGGCGTCCATGAACAGCGTCACGTTTGCGCCGCGACGGCGCAGCACCCAGATCCCGGCGAGCGTGCCGAACGCAATGCCGCCCCAGATCCCAAGACCGCCCTTCCAGATCGCGAACGGCCCCCACCAATGCGGCGGCACTTCGTTCCAGCTCGTGGCCAGGAAGTACAGCCGTCCGCCGATGACGCCGGCCGGAAAGCCCCACAGCGCGACGTCGTAGACGAGCTGGCGCTCGCCGCCGAGCGTCTCCCAGCGGCGCACCGTGAGGGTGACAGCAGCGAGCACCCCTACGACGTAGGCGAGGCCGTAGGCGTGCACGAACAGCGGGCCCAGGTAGAAGCCGTTGTGCGACGGGCTCGGGATGAAGGCGGCGTGAAGGTAGGTCATAGGGCTTGGCTTCGCTGCGCTTCGGCGGTCCGCGCCGACGCGCTCAACGCAGCTTCCTACAGCGTCGCACGCGCGCGCGCCACGGCAGCAGCACGTCCGTCTGTCCAATCAGCTCCGGCTCCTCGTCCCACAGGCGATCCAGACGCGCGAGCACCTGCTCGCGCTCGCCTGCTGGCATTGTCGCGAGCGTGCTGCGTGAGCTCGCGAGATCGCGCAGGCTGGCGCGGTCCACGCGTTGCTCGTGGGGGAACTCGCGATCCTCGACTTCGGCGAAATCCTCGCGCAGGTCCTCCACCGACGGCCAGTGGCCGGGACGCTCGATCGCCGGCGAGCCGAGGATCGAGCGTACGCGCGCGACCCACGCGAGCGAGGTGTCGAAGCTGTTGCCGAACAGCCCGAGCAGCCCGGGTGGGCGCAGCACGCGGGCGATCTCCGCAAGCGCCGCGCGTTCGTCGAACCAGTGAAACGCCGCGCCGACGGTGACCGCATCGACGCTCGCGTCCGCCAGCGGCAGTGCCTCAGCGGTGCCCGCGAGCGCCTGCGCCTCGGGCAGCGCGGCGACGAGGATCGCGCGCATCTCCGGCAGTGGCTCGACCGCGATCACACGGTGCCCGGCTTTCAGCAGCGCCTCGGTCAGCTTGCCGGTGCCGGCGCCGAGGTCGAGTACCTCCAGTGGCTCTCCTGCCGAAGACGAGCCGCTCCCGAGCAGCCAGTCGACTGCCGCGCGCGGGTAGCCCGGACGGCCACGATCGTACTCGTCCGCCACATGCGCGAACGAGCGCGCGTGCTCGGCCTTGCCGGCGATGGGCACGCGGCGATCCTCGGCGGAGCTCATGTCGAGCAGAGCGTCCTTGCCAGCACGCTTCCGGCGTGTTCGAGCGCCGCGAGGTCGCCGGTCTCGCGCAGCGACGCGAGCGCGACCTCGCGCGCGGAGAAGCTGCCCTTGAAGCTGTCGGGGGCGACCAGCCAGTCCACGTCCCGCATCACCGACAGATCAGTAGCAGCAAGCACCGCGCGCCGCGCCGGCGCCGCCCGCGGCGACGGCCGACCGGCGCTAGACTCGCGGTCGGATGGCTGACTCCGACGACGACCTCTTTGGCTCCGAGCACGTGCGCGTCTATCGCGAGACCCACGGGCAGCGCGGCTATCTCTGGCGCGGCACGACGATCCTGCTGCTGACGACCAAAGGTCGCGCCTCCGGCAAGGACCGCACGACGCCACTGATCCACTGCCCCGATGGTGAGGATTGGGTTGTGATCGCGTCCAAGGGCGGCGCCCCGGAGCACCCGAGCTGGTACGAGAACCTGTTGGCTGATCCCGACGCGACGATCGAGCTGCTCGACGCGACGATTCCCGTGCGCGCAAGCACCGCCACCGGCGAGGAGCGCGCACGCCTGTGGGCGCTGATGGCCGAGGTGTGGCCCGCCTACGACGACTATCAGGCCAAGACCGACCGGGAGATCCCGGTGGTGGTGCTCAGCCAGCGGTAGCGGGGTGGGCGGGCAGCTTGGACGAGAGCGTCCTGTCTCGTGTGCTCACAGTCTGTGTAGTTCGTGTCAGGAGCAGGTGCGCCGGCCGCTTATATATTCGCGAGCGTGGCAAAGGTCGATCACAGCTTCCTGATGTCGCAGGCTCCCGATCAGGCGCAGACGATGTTCGTCGATGAGATCGCGCCGGAACTGCACAAGAAGGCGGAACTGGCGATGTGCAAGGACGAGCCCGGACACGTGCTGTTCAACGACGGCATCGTCGACCCGATCGACCTGCCGATCAGGCGCAGCGATGACACCGAGCTGTACTCGGCGCTGCGTGAGATCACAGGTCATCACCTGCACGTCGACTTCGAGGCCGAGGGTTCCGGCACGCGCGTCCGGATCCACGGTCACGTGGAACGCGAAATCCGCGACGGAATTGACCTGTTTGGGCAGCCGGGGCGCTGGCCGGAAACCGGTCTGATCCACGACTGAGCTATGCGGGCACATGTGAGCCCGCCACCACATCATGCCGAGCGCGTTGGGCTCTCCTCAGAGCCTGTCATGCGGAGCTGAACGCAAAATCACGGGCTGGTACGCTCCGGCCGATGGCGGGAGGGGGCGCTTTGAGGGAGGTGCTGCCGGACTCGGCCAAGCGGCCACTGCGGCGCGCGGTGGGCGATGCGCGCATCATCAGGGCGACGCTGAGACCGCGGCTGCTGCCGGCAGCGACGCTCGACTGTGTTCTGGCTCGCAACGAGTACGGCGTCTGGATAGGAGAGGTCGGCGCTTGTCGTCGCGCTGCGTGCGCTGGGTGACCTATAGCGGACGCAGTCGCACTGGCAGCGTCTTGTGCTGGTTGGCGAACGCTGATTCGACGTGTGTGCACTCGCCGGCGATCTGGATCTCGGGGTAGCGCTTGAGCGTCTCCTCGATCAGGATCCGCAACTCCAGTCGCGCGAGCGCGGTGCCCAGACAGAAATGCCGGCCACCGGCACCGAACGCTTGGTGCTCGGCTTCGCGGGTCAGGTCGAAGCGGTCGGGGTCCTCAAAGCGCGTCTCGTCGCGGTTGGACGACGGGTACCACATAACCAGCTTCTCGCCCTCACGTATGCGCTGCCCGTGCAGCTCGGTGTCGCGTGTCGCGGTGCGGGCGAAGTGCGCGAACGCCGGGAACATGCGCAGTGACTCCTCGACCGCCGCGGGCACCAGCGAGGGGTCCTCGAGCACCATCCGTCGTTGCTCGGGGTTTTCCATCAGCGCGCGCATGCCGCTGCAGTAGGTCGCCTTGGTGCTGTCGTTGCCGGCGGCCATCAGCAGCAGGAACCCCATCACGATCTCGTGGTCCTCGAGCCGCTCGCCCTCGAGCTCCGCGTGCACGAGCACGCTCGTGAGGTCATCGGTCGGCGTCGCGCGTCGTTCGGCGATCAGCCTGCCGCAACGCGCAAACACCTCGGGCACCTCGCGCTCCATCACGCTCTGCGCACCCTCCGGCGTCGCGTCCGGGTCGCCCGCGCCGACGATCGCGTTCATCAAGTTCGCCCATGCCTGGTCGTCCTCTGCCGAAAGACCCATGAAACTCCCGATCACCCGTGCCACCACCGGCTGGGCGACGTCGCTGACCAGATCGCAGGTCTCCCGGCCCTCCAAACGCTCGAGCACCTCGATCGTGATCGCGCGGATCGCGTCCTCGTGCTCGGCGATCCGCTTCGGCGTAAAGCCACGCTGGAACAGCGCCTTCAGCCGGTCGTGCTTGGGCGGGTCCATGCCGATGAACATCGCCTGCTGCATCTCCAACGACAAGCCTGCGTTGGACGAGGTGAAGCCGCCGACTTCGGAGGAGTAGGTCTGCCAGTCACGGCTGACCTCGAACACATCCTCGGCGGTCGTCACCGACCAGAAGCCGGGTTCGTCGGGAAACTCAGCGATGCCGCTCGACCAGTGAACCGGACACTCAGCGCGCAACCGCCTGAACAACTCCAGCGGCGGCCCCTGCTGGAAGTGGGCGCGGTCAGCGACACCCAGCTCGTCGAGCGGCGTCTGATCCTGGCCTGCAGTGCTCACGATCTCCCCTTCCTGTAGTCAGGTTGCGGCGTCCTCTATCGGAGCCTACTCCACATAGTGGACTTCACACCCGATTTCGAGGGCACTTGAGTGTCTAGGTCGAAAGGGCTGCGCAGCCCTCACTGAGCGTCAGAGCGTCAAGCTGCTTAGGGTCACCAGTCGGCGTCGCCCCAACACCACACTCTTTACCCTTCTTGCCCGCTTACAGTCCTTGCGCGTTTCAGAAATCTCAAGCGTGCCCGGCAAGATTCGAACTCGCGACCTCTCGCTCCGGAGGCGTCTCGAGTGACGGCGGCTAGTGCGCGAAAACCGCATTGGAATACGGGATTGCGGCACTGGATACGCTGGCACGCCTCTCGACTGATGCCTCCGATTCGCGGGCGAGTTTGGGCGGTAGTGGCAGGCTGCCATTTCCCCGAACCTTCTTCGGCCGCGTCGCCAGTCCTGGGCGCGCCGCTTGGGTCTGCGCGATCTATCCGATGTTGCCGGTGCCGCAGGAGCGGCAGCGGCTTGGGGACGATACGCTCGCCCGAATTGGGTCGCGGCGCGGCGCTCTCGCGGCTCGGACGTTGAAGCCCCGGATTGCATCCGAGCGGACGGCCATCCTGATCGGTCATGGGAGACGAGCCGATCGCTGCCGAGGCGACCGACCACGAGGGCAGACGGGTGGTCTTGGCTGATGCGGTCTGGCGCGAGAAGATCGTCCGCGACCATCCGGAGATTGAGACGCATCTATCCGATGTCCTACAGGCCGTGGCCGAGCCTGATCATGTTGCTGCCGACCCGATCTTCGCTGCGCGAACCCGCTACTACATGAGGGGCGTCGGTCCAAGTCGATGGCTGCTTGTCGTCGTAAGCTATGAGCAGGTGCCGGCGCGGATCGTCTCCGCGTTCGCCAACCGGAAGGACCCAAGATCATGGAGCGCGTGAACATCACGATCGGGCCGCTGAGCTTCGATCACGCCGACTACGACGCCGACAACGACGTGCTCTACCTGCATGTGGGCGAGCCGCAGGCAGGCGAGGGGGAGGAGACTCCGGAGGGCCACGTCGTGCGCTACGCGCCGGGAAGCAGTCGGGTCGTGGGGCTTACAGTCCTTGGCGCGCGGCATGTCTTGGAGCGCGACGGGCGTCTTTCAGTCACCGTACCTGACACCGTTGAGACCACCGCCGAGCAGCTTGCGCCGGCGCTCGCTGCGGTTTAGCTGACGTGCCTAGTGACGTTGCGAACCTGAAGCGGCGACACGGGCACGCGGCTGCGTGTGGGGGCTAAGGCATAGCGTCGTGAGTGCTCCGCTCGTTGGGGCTGCTGGTCCTTAGATGGGCGCCCGACTCAACCGGCTTTGTCTCATAGTTCCTGGGCCTCGACGCGATCCTTCTCCATGATGAGGGTCTGCTTTTGGCTCAGTGCCTCGACGTATTGCTCGTGCAGTTCTCCGTATTTGCCCATCTCGTCGATGGGCGCGCCCAAGTTCAGGCCCTCCCTTCGAGCCGTCCTGAAGGCTCGGTCGCCACGCGGTCGGGGCAGCAGTAGGTAGCCCCCGGCATCCGACGACACGGCCCTACTTTCGAGCTACGGTGTCGGCATGCTCGACGCCGTCTTCAAGATGCCACGTGGACGGGCTTGAAATGGCAGTCGGTGGCAGATGAGCGCTCCAACCGCCGACCGCAAGCCTCAACCGACGGGTTCGCCTGCCCCCAAACCTGGCTCGACGTCAGGCAATCCAGCGACGCGCCCGGCAAGATTCGAACTTGCGACCTCTCGCTCCGGAGGCGAGCGCTCTATCCACTGAGCTACGGGCGCAGATACCGCCGCGTGGACGACATCCCCGAACCCGGAGCTTAGCGCCGCGAGACACGCTCGGCAGCGCGCGCGGCGCTCCTCACGGCAGGCCACCCAGCTCGCCCCGCCGCTACCGTAGCGACATGGATCTGTCCCTCTTCTTCGCTGGCACCGCGGGCTCGGTGCCGAGCGCGCGCCGCGGGCTGCCGGCGGTGCTGATCCGCCGCGGCGGCGACCGCCTGCTGTTCGACTGCGGAGAAGGCACGCAGCGCCAGCTGCTGCGATCGGTTGGGCTGCTCGACCTGGACAGCGTGTTCATCACGCACTTCCACGCCGACCATTGGCTGGGGCTGCCGGGCATGCTGAAGTCGTTCGCGCTGCGCGAGCGCAGCGAGCCGTTGAGCGTGTATGGCCCTGTAGGCCTAAGGGCGCTGCTGGCGGAAATGCGCGTCGTGTTCGGCCGCCTGCCGTACCGGTGCGACATCGTCGAGCTGGAGCCGGGGGAGACAGTGCAGCGCGACGGCTACCTGATCGCGGCGATCCCGGTTAACCACAAGGGCGCCTCGGCGTTCGGCTACGCGCTGGTGGAGGAGCCGCGCCCCGGCCATCTGGACCCGCAGCTGGCCGAGCAGCTGGGCGTGAGGCCGGGGCCGGACTTCGGACGCTTGCAGCGCGGCGAGACGGTCGACGGTGTGAAGCCGGAGCAGGTGATGGGTCCGACGCGGGAGGGGCGCAAGGTGGTGCTGTCGGGTGACACGACGCCGTGCGAGATGCTCGCGATCGCGGCGCACGAGGCTGACGTGCTGGTGCACGAGGCGACGTTCCTGCACGAGGACGCCGAGCGCGCGCGGCTGACGCAGCACAGCACCGCGCGCCAGGCGGCGGAGCTGGCGCGTGACGCGCAGGTGCGGCTGCTGGCGCTGACGCACGTGTCGAGCCGCTACGCGGGCGGCGAGCTGCGCGACGAGGCGCGCGCGGTGTTCGCCGCGACGGAGGCGGCGCGCGACTTCGACACGATCGACGTGCCGTTCCCAGAGCGCGGCGGCGCGACGCTCGAGCGCTGGTCGGAGCGCCTGGCGCGTGAGCGCGCGCAGGCGGGCAACCAGAGCGGCCCGCCGGAGCGAAGCGCCGTGTCCGCGGTCGAGAGGACGGACGCTTTGGAGGCGCCCTCGCCGCAGGGCGAGCCCGTCACATCCCCCTGATACATTCCTGATGCTCCTTTAACCCGGTCCAGTGAGGCCAGGAAGGAATCGATGTCAGGCGAAGAGAAGGTCGTCCTCCACGAGGACGAAATAGGACGGGCGCTGACGCGCGTCGCGCACGAGATCATCGAGCGCAACCCCGGCGATCCGGCACCGGCGCTGGTCGGCATTCACCGCCGCGGCACGTTCCTCGCGCGCAGGCTGCACACGCTGCTGGAGGAGATTCTCGGCGCAGATGTGCCGCTGGGCGACCTCGACATCGGCTTCTACCGCGACGACGTGGCGACGCGCCCGGACGCGCCGGTGCTGCACGCCTCGCACGTCGACTTCGACGTCACCGGATTGACGGTGGTGATCGTCGATGACGTGCTGTACACGGGGCGCACGGTGCGCGCGGCGATCGAGGCGCTGTTCGCTTACGGGCGCCCGCAGCGCGTGCAGCTGTCGGTGCTGGTCGACCGCGGCCACCGCGAGCTGCCGATCCGCCCGGACTACGTCGGCAAGAACCTGCCGACGTCGAGCAGCGAGCACGTGCACGTGCGCTTGCGCGAGCTGGACGGTGTGGATGAGGTCGCAATCGCCGAGGGCGGGCGGGCGCCGATTGTGGAGGCGGCGGCGTGAACCATCTGATCTCGATCGCGGACCTGCGGCGCGAGGACATCGAGCGGATCGTCAGCCAGGCGGAGCGCTTCGCGGAGGTGTCGGACCGCGAGATCAAGACGCTGCCGACGCTGCGGGGGCGGATGGTGTTGAACTTGTTCTACGAGTCCTCGACGCGCACGCGCGGCTCGTTCGAGCTTGCCGCCAAGCGCCTGTCGGCGGACGTGGTGAACTTCTCGGCGAGCGGCTCGAGCGTGGAGAAGGGCGAGTCGCTGAAGGACACGGTGTTGACGCTGAGCGCGCACAAGCCGGACGCGATCGTGTTGCGCACGCCGTGGGCGGGTGCGGCGGAGCTGGTGGCGGGGTGGTGCAGCGCGGCGGTCGTGAACGCGGGCGACGGCAAGCACGAGCACCCGACGCAGGCGCTGCTGGACGTGTACACGCTGCGCCGCCGCCTGGGGGCGCTCGACGGCACGCGCATCTGGATCGTGGGCGATGTCGCGCACTCGCGCGTGGCGCGGTCGAACATCTTGGCGTTCCAGCTGATGGGCGCGGAGGTGACGGTGGCGGGGCCGCCGACGCTGATCCCGCGCGGGATCGAGGAGCTGGGCTGCGAGGTGCGCTACACGCTCGATGGACTTGCCTCGGCGGACGTGGTGTACGCGCTGCGCATGCAGCACGAGCGCATGAACGAGACGTGGGTGCCGTCGATGCGCGAGTACGCGGCGTGGTACCAGATCAACGGCCGGCGGCTGACGCCGAAGCAGACGCTGATGCACCCCGGCCCGGTCAACCGCGGCGTTGAGCTGTCGGGCGAGGTGGTCGACTCGCCGCAGGCGGTGATCACCGCGCAGGTGCAGGCCGGCGTGGTCGTGCGCATGGCGGTGCTGTACGAGCTGCTGGCGGGTGCGCGCGAGCCGCGCCAAGCGGCGGTCGGCGGGCCGTCCGCGAGCGCGAGCGGCGAGACGGCGACGGCGGAGCCGGTGCTCGGGGGCCAGGCCGCGTGAGCGCCGGCGAGTCCTTGATTGGTGGGCTGCAGACGCCCGCCGAGCTGCTGCTGCGCGATGTCCGCGTGCTCGATCCGAATACTGGTATCGACTCGCGCCATGACGTACTTGTGAGGGGAGGGCGCGTCGCGGAGCTGGCCACGCCCGGCACGCTGGAGCGCGAATCTCGCAGTGTCGGCGACGGCGGCGAGCAGGAGCTGGTCGACGGCGGCGGGCGCTTGCTCCTGTTGCCCGCGTTCTTCGACCCGCACGTGCATCTGCGCACGCCGGGGCAGGAGCACAAGGAGGATCTGGAAAGCGGCACGCGCGCTGCCGCCGCTGGCGGTTTCGGCGCGGTGATCGCGATGCCGAACACCGACCCGGTGCTCGACTCGGCGCCGCTGCTGCGTTCGCTGCGCGACGCCGCCGCGCGCGAGGCGCGCGTGCCGGTTGGCTTCCTGCCGGCGATCACGCGCGGCTCGGAGGGCGAGCAGCTGACCGAGATGGCTGAGCTGCGACAGGAGGGCGCGCTTGGCTTCACCGACGACGGACGCCCGGTGCAGAGCGCGGGCATGCTGCGCAAGGCGTTGCAGTACCAGCGCCTGTGCGGTGGTGTGCTGTCGCTGCACGAGGAGGACCGGACGCTGTCGCGCGGCGGCGCGATGCACGAGGGCGCGGTCAGCGCCGCGCTGGGGATCGGCGGCATCCCGAGCATCGCGGAGTCGACGATGGTCGCGCGCGACGCGGCGCTCGCGGGCTATGAGGACGGTCGCGTGCACTTCCAGCACCTCTCCTGCGCGGCTTCGGTCGAGGCGCTTGCCGCCGCCAAGGGCCACGGCTGGCGTGTCAGCGGCGAGGTCTGCCCGCACCACCTGCTGCTGACCGAGGAGGACGTGCGCGGCATGGACACGCGCATGAAGATGTACCCGCCGCTGGCGCGGGAGGAGGACCGGCTGGCGCTGATCGAGGGGCTGCGCACGGGCACGATCGATTGCGTCGCGACCGATCACGCGCCGCACGCGCGCGATGAGAAGGAGGTGCCGTTCGAGCAGGCGCCGATGGGCAGCACGGGCCTGGAGACGGCGTTCGCTGCGCTGCACACCGGCCTCGTGTTGCCGGGGATCATCGACCTGGCGCTGCTCGTGCAGCGCATGACCGCGGGCGCCGCGCTGTTCGAGCTGCCGACGCCGTCGATCGCGCTCGGCGCGGTCGCGAACCTGACGCTCGTGGACCTCGATGCGGTGTGGGTCGCCGGCGAGCACGGCTGGGAGAGCCGTTCTGAGAACTGCTGCTTCGCCGGGCGCGAGCTGCAGGGCCTGGTGCTGATGACGGTCGCGGCCGGCGCGGTCGCGCATCGCCATCGCGCGCTGGCGATGGAGGGAGTCCGATGAGGGTGGCGCTAGGCGCCGTAAGCTCCGTGCGTGACGCCGCGAGCGGCGAGGCGGGCGCCTGATGGCCCTGCTCAAACGCGACCGCGCGGCGCTGGTGGTGGTCGACGTGCAGCAGGGCTTTCGCCCGTACGCGTCGTTTGAGGGCGTCGCACGCGCGTGCGCCACGCTGCTCGCGGCGGCGCGCATCCTGGGGCTGACGACGCTGGTCAGCGAGCAGTACCCGAAAGGGCTTGGCGAGAGCGCGCCGGAGCTGGGCCTGGAGGGTGAGCGGCGGATCGAGAAGACGGTGTTCTCAGCGGCGCGCGCGGAGGGCTTTGACCTGCGTGGCGCCGAGCAGGCGATCGTGTGCGGGATCGAGACGCACGTGTGCGTGAGCCAGACGGTGCACGATCTGCTCGCCGACGGGATCGAAGTGCACGTGCCGGCCGACGCGGTGGGCTCGCGCCACGAGATCGACTACGAGTGCGGCCTCGAGCGCATGATCGGCGCCGGCGCTGTCCTGAGCACCGTCGAGACGGCGCTGTTCGAGCTGCTCGAGCGCGCGGGCACGCCAGAGTTCAAAGCTGTCCAGGCGTTGATCAAGTAATGCGCTCGAACTGCCTACACCAGCACCGCTGCGACGGGGCCTCGCGATGAGCGCCGCGACCGCCTACATCCTGCTTGAGGACGGCACGCGCTTCGACGGCGAGGCGTGCGGCGCCGACGGCCACGCGGTCGGCGAGATCGTGTTCACGACGGGCATGTCGGGCTACCAGGAGTCGCTGACCGACCCGTCGTTCGCGGGTCAGCTGATCGCGTACACCTACCCGCACGTCGGCAACTACGGTGTGAGTGCGCAGGCGATGGAGTCAGAGGGCGCGTGGGCGCGTGCGGCGATCATGCGCGAGGCGTGCAACCGCGAGGACGCGCCGAGCGCGGAGCGCGGCTGGCTGGACTGGCTCGCGGACTGCGGCGTGCAGGGGATCAGCGGCGTCGACACGCGCACGCTGGTGCAGCACATCCGCGAGGCCGGTGCGATGCGCGGCGGCGTCTTTCCGGCTGCGATGTCAGAGGCCGAGGCGCGCGCGCTGATCGACGCTGAGCCACAGATGGCCGGCCAGGACCTGGCGCGGCTGGTCACGCCCGCCGCGGTCAGCCGCCACGGCAGCGGCGACGGGCCACGCATTGCTGTGCTCGACACCGGCATCAAGCTGTCGATGGTGCGCGAGCTGGTGGCGCGCGGTGCGCGTGTGACGCTGCACCCGTGCACGAGCAGCGCCGCTGAGCTGCTCGCCGAGGACCCCGACGCGGTGTTCCTCTCAAACGGACCCGGCGACCCCGCGGCGCTCGGCTACATCGTCGAGACGGTGCGCGAGATCGTCGGCAGGAAGCCCGTGTGGGGCATCTGCCTGGGCCACCAACTGCTGTGCCGCGCGGTCGGCCTCGAGACGTTCAAGCTGCCGTTCGGCCACCACGGCGCCAACCATCCGGTACGCGACCTGCAGACCGGGCGCGTGGAGATCACCTCGCAGAATCACGGCTTCGCCGCGCTCGGGCCGGGCGGCTCGCGCACGATCGACAGCGACGAGCCCGTGCGCTGGGACACCGACTTCGGCGCCGCGCAGCTCTCGCACGTGAACCTGTACGACCGCACGGTCGAGGGCCTGGAGCTGCTGGATGTACCCGGCGGCACCGTCCAGTATCACCCCGAGGCCGGTCCTGGGCCGCACGACAGCCTGTATCTGTTCGACCGTTTTCTGGAGCGGATCGAGGCGGCCGCGTGACGCCGGCCCACTCGTCAACGAGTCACTCACCAGGGGACCGCTAGTGCCACGCCGCGACGACATCCGCAAGATCCTGATCCTCGGCTCGGGGCCGATCGTGATCGGGCAGGCTGCCGAGTTCGACTACTCAGGCGTGCAGGCGTGCAAGGTGCTGCGCGAGGAGGGCTACGAGGTGGTCCTCGTCAACTCCAACCCGGCGACGATCATGACCGACCCGGAGTTCGCCGACGCGACGTACATCGAGCCGCTGCTGCCAGGGCCGGTCGCGCAGGTGATCGAGCGCGAGCGCCCCGACGCTTTGCTCGGCACGCTCGGAGGCCAGACCGCGCTGAACGTCGCCAAGGCGCTGCACGACGACGGCACGCTCGCGCGCTATGACGTCGAGCTGATCGGCGCCAACTACGAGGCGATCGCGTGCGCCGAGGACCGCGAGCTGTTCCGCGACGCGATGGAGCGCGTCGGGCTGCGCATGCCGAAGAGCGCGATCGCCTCCGGCTGGGTTGCCGACGGAATCCTCGCGGGAGACGACGATGACGGGGTCGTCGGCGATCTGCAGCTGACAGCTGGCGGTCCCGGACACGTCGACGTCGAGCGCGGGCTCACACAGGCGCGCGCGGCGCTGCCCGAGCTCGGCCTGCCGTGCATCGTGCGGCCCGCGTTCACGCTCGGTGGGCGCGGCGGCGGCATCGCCCGCACCGAGCAGGAGTTCGAGCGGATCGTCGCGCGGGGCCTCGAGGCCTCGCCGATCGGGCAGGTGCTGCTCGACGAGTCGGTGATCGGCTGGGGCGAGTTCGAGCTAGAGGTGATGCGCGACCGCGCCGACAACGTCGTGATCGTGTGCTCGATTGAGAACGTCGACCCGATGGGCGTGCACACGGGCGACTCGGTGACGGTCGCGCCGCAGCAGACGCTCACCGACAGTCTCTACCAGCAGTTGCGCGACCAGGCGATCGCGGTGATCCGCGCGGTCGGCGTCGAGACGGGCGGCTCGAACGTGCAGTTCGCGGTCAACCCCGACACCGAGGAGATCCTCGTGATCGAGATGAACCCGCGGGTCTCGCGCTCCTCCGCGCTCGCCTCCAAGGCCACCGGCTTCCCGATCGCCAAGATCGCGGCGCGCCTGGCGGTCGGCTACCGCCTCGACGAGATCGACAACGACATCACCGGCGTCACGCCGGCGTGCTTTGAGCCGACGATCGACTACGTCGTCGTCAAGTGGCCGCGCTTCGCGTTCGAGAAGTTCCCCGGCACAGATCCCACGCTGACCACGCACATGAAGTCCGTCGGCGAGGCGATGGCCATCGGGCGCACCTTCCAGCAGGCGTTCGCAAAGGCGCTGCGCGCGCGTGAGCTCGACAAGACGCCGATCCTCGCCGGTGTCTCCGAGCAGACGCTGCTGGACAGCCTTGACGCGCCTGGGCCCGCGCGATACGAGACGGTGCTCGAGCTGCTCGGCCGGGGCACGTCGGTCGCGGCTGTCAACGAGCGCACGCACATCGACCCGTGGTTCCTCGACGAGCTGCGCCAGCTCGCGCTCGACCCCGAGGCGCCGTTTGCAGGCGAGCGCTCGTTCCGTTCGGTCGACACCTGTGCGGCCGAGTTCCCTGCGCGCACGCCCTATTACTACTCCGGCTGGGAGCGTCGCGTGGTCACCGCCGCCGGCGAGCGCCCGGCCGCTGGCGCCGGTGGCATGCACCCAGTCGCGGGCGCCAGTGGCGCGGGACGACTCTCGGCCAACGAGGTCCGCCGCGGCGAGCGCGAGTCGGTCGTGATCCTCGGCTCCGGCCCCAACCGCATCGGCCAGGGCATCGAGTTCGACTACTGCTGCGTGCACGCCGCGATGACGGTGCGCGCGTCAGGGCGCGACGCGGTGATGGTCAACTGCAACCCCGAGACCGTGTCCACCGACTACGACACCTCCGACCGCCTGTACTTCGAGCCGCTCACGCTCGAGGACGTGCTCGCGGTCGTCGAGGTCGAGCAGCCGCTGGGGGTGATCGTGCAGTTCGGCGGGCAGACGCCGCTGAAGCTCGCCGCCGGCCTGGTCGAGGCAGGCGTGCCGCTGCTCGGCACGAGCGTCGACGCGATCGACCTCGCCGAGGACCGTGCGCGCTTCGGCGCGCTGCTCGACCGCCTCGGCTACAAAGCGCCGCCGTACGCCACCGCCGGCTCGCTGCAGGAGGCGCTCAAGTGCGCCGACCTCGTCGGCTTCCCGCTGATCGTGCGACCGTCCTACGTGCTCGGCGGGCGCGCGATGGAGATCGTCTACGCACACGACGGCCTCGCCGACTATCTGCGCCGCGAGGTCGGCAGCGGCTCTCCATCAATATTTCTCGACCGTTTTCTCGAGGATGCCACCGAGGTCGACGTGGACGCCCTCTGCGACGGCCACGAGGTGTGGATCGGCGGCATCATGCAGCACGTCGAGGAGGCCGGCATCCACTCCGGCGACAGCGCCTGCGTGCTGCCACCGCACTCGCTCGGCGAGGAGATGCTCGAGCAGATCCGCACCGCCACGCGCGAGCTGGCGCTCGCGCTTGGCGTCGTCGGTCTGCTCAACGTGCAGTACGCGGTCGCCGGCGGCGAGCTGTACGTGATCGAGGCCAACCCGCGCGCCTCGCGCACCGTACCGTTCGTGTCCAAGGCGATCGGCCTGCCGCTCGCCAAGCTCGCCTGCCGGATCATGCTCGGCGAGCGCATCGCCGATCTGGATCTGCCGCACGAGCGTCAGGGCATCGGCTACGGCGAGCACGTGTCCGTCAAGGAGGCGGTGCTGCCGTTCGACCGCTTCGAGGGCTCCGACGCGCTGCTCGGACCCGAGATGCGCTCCACCGGCGAGGTGATGGGCATCGCGCGCGACTTCCCGACCGCGTTCGCCAAGGCGCAGGCCGCCGCCGGCGTGCCGCTGCCGCGCGAGGGCACGGTCTTCATCACCGTCACCGACTCCGACAAGGCCGGCGCGTTCGCCGTCGCGCAGAGCCTGCACGAATGCGGCTTTCGCATCGTCGCCACGCGCGGCACCGCCGAGGCGATCGCGCGCATGGGCGTGCCCGCGCAGGCGATCAACAAGATCGCCGAGGGCTCGCCGCACGTGCTCGACTGGATCGAGCGCGGCGACGTCGACCTGGTCGTCAACACGCCCACCGGCGTCGGTGCGCGCAGCGACGGCTACGAGATCCGCCGTGCCGCCGTGGCCCACGGCATTCCCTGCCTGACGACGCTTGCCGCCGGCATCTCCGCCGCGCGCGCGATCGCCAGCGCGCACCGCAGCGGCGAGCCAGAGGTCCTGTGCCTGCAGGAGCTGCACGGCATGGTCCGCACGCCCGGCGGCGCGCGGGGCGGCGTCCTCGCGCCGGGTGACGCTCGCTCGGCCAGCCCCGACGGGGCCGGCGTGGCGTGAGCGAGGCTCAGTTCGGCAGGCGCGAGCTGACCGTCACGGGCATCGACGAGCTGGGTGCCTACCGCGTCCTGCGCGCCGGCGACCCGCACGGCGACGGGTGGGCGCTCAATCCGGAGCCCGGCCAGTTCGCGATGCTCGCCGCGGTCGAGCGCTGGGGGGGAGGCGAGTCCGACCGGCCGTACGTGCCGCGCGCTTTCTCGATCGCCCGCCAGCGCGACGGCGAGTCGCACTTCCTGCTCGAGGACGTTGGTCCCGGCACGCGGCGCCTGTGCGAGCTGCGCGCCGGCGAGCGGCTGTGGGCGCTCGGGCCGCTCGGTCGCGGTTTCACAGCCCCGGAGGACGGCCGTCGCGCGCTGCTCGTCGGCGGCGGCGTCGGCATCGCGCCGCTCGCGATCCTGCAGGACGCGCTCAGCGACGCCGCCGGCACTGCCGTCCGGCCCGGCGCGGACGCGACGGCGCGCGCGGACGCCACGACGGTGCTGCTCGGCTTCCGCGACGCCGCGCGCGCCGCCGGCGCCGCGCTGCTGAGCGACGCGTGCGTCGCGACCGACGACGGCTCCGTCGGTCACCACGGTCTCGTCACCGAGCTGCTCGACGATGAGCTGCGGCGCGATCCGCACGCGGTCGTCTACGCCTGCGGGCCCGCGCCGATGCTCGAGGGCGTCAGGGCGATGTGCGAGCAGCGCGACGTGCCCGCGCAGCTCGCGCTCGAGGCGGGCATGGCGTGCGGCTTCGGTGCGTGCTTCGGGTGCGTCGTGCCGAGGCGCGGCGGCGGCTACCTGCGCGTGTGCGTCGACGGTCCCGTGATCGACGCGGCCGAGCTGGATCGTGTCGACGCCCACGCTGGAGCACCCGCGTGAGCGTTGAGTTCTGCGGCCTGCGGCTCGCGCACCCGATCATCAACGGCTCCGGCACGTTCGACGCGATCGCCGCCCGCCGCGCGTTCGGCGAGCAGCTGCGCGAGCGCTTCCCGTTCGCCGCCTACGTGTCCAAGACGATCACGCTCGCCCCGCGCGCCGGCAACCCGCCGCCGCGGCTGTGGGAGGCGCCCGCCGGCCTGATCAACTCGATCGGCCTGCCCAACAAGGGGCTCGACGGCTACCTGCGCGAGGACCTGCCGCAGCTCGCTGCGATCGGCATCGGCGCCGTCGCCGCTGACAGCGTCGCGCGTGACGATGTCGCAGCCGATGTGATCGTCCACGATGACGCCGATCTCGACGGCGAGCAGCGCCGCGTGCCGCTGATCACGAACGTCATGGGTGCCGGCGCCGACGAGTTGGCGCAGCTGCTCGAGGCGTGCGACGCGCGGCGCGAGATCGCCGCGCTCGAGCTCAACGTGTCCTGCCCCAACGTCAAGACCGGCCTTGACATCGGCGCCGACCCGCACCAGCTCGAACAGGTCGTAAGCGAGGTGCGCACGCGCACGGCCAAGCCGCTGATCGTCAAGCTCACGCCCAACACCGCCGACGTCGCCGCCTGCGCGCTCGCCGCCGAGCACGGGGGAGCAGACGCGGTGTCGCTGATCAACACGCTGCGCGCGATGGCGCTCGATCCGCGCGGCGGCGGCTCGTGGCTCGGCGGTGGCACGGGCGGGTTGTCAGGGCCCGCGATCCGCGCCGTCGCGCTCGCCCAGGTCGCCGCCGTGACCGCGCGCGTGAGCATCCCCGTGATCGGCATGGGGGGTGTGCAGCGCGCCGCTCACGCGCGCGATCTGCTCGACGTTGGCGCCACGCTCGTGGCCGTCGGCACTGAGAGCTTCCGTGACCCCGCCGCGGCCTCGACAATCGCCCGCGAGCTGGCCGGCGAGGCGCCAAACGCCCAAAGATCACACGTCTCGGCATAGCTGCAAGTGGCCAAGGCATAGGCGCGCAGCATCGGACATCATCCCGCCTGGCCGAAGATTCGGACCACATAAAAACCCCTGCAAACCCACCGCTCGACCGTACACCAACCTCGACGTTCCTATACCTGAACCTGAGGTTGAGATGAATTGAGCAATTTTTTTGGATCGTCGGCCGCGGGTGTGTAGACTCGCCGCCCATGACGCCGGCCACCGGAACGACGTCCGCAAACACCTCCATCGCCCCCGAGCGGTCGCTCAACCAGAGGATGGACGCGCTGGCGCGAGCAAACGAGATCCGCATTCAGCGGGCGCAGCTCAAGCGCGACCTCAAGTCCGGCCGCCGTTCGATCCACTCGCTGCTACTCGAGCCGCCCGAGTACGTCGAGACCGCCAAGGTCTTCGACATGCTGCTCGCCGTCCCCAAGTACGGCCGCGTCAAGGTCAACAAGATCCTCGCGCACTGCCGCATCGCTCCGAGCAAGACGATCGGCGGGCTCTCAGAGCGCCAACGCTCCGAGCTCATTTCGTTGCTTCACCACTAGGTGGCGGCCGGCCAGCCTGAGCCCGCGTCCTCGCTCGCCACTAGGGTCCAAGCGGTGGCGCGCGTGTTCGTCATAACGGGACCTTCGGGGGTCGGCAAGGGGACGCTCATCCGTGGCCTCATGGAGCGGCTGCCGAAGCTGGAGCTGTCTGTGTCGGCGACCACGCGCGCGCCGCGTCCGGGCGAGGAGGACGGTGTGCACTACCACTTCCTTACCCGCGAGGAGTTCGATGCGCGGGTCGTCGCTGGCGACTTCGTCGAGCACGCCGACTACGCCGGGCGCAGCTATGGAACGTTGCGTTCGGAGCTCGAGGGCCGCGTCCGCGCCGGCGCTCCGGTCGTGCTCGAGATCGAGGTCCAGGGTGCGCGCCAGGTGCGCGCCGCGATGCCCGAGGCCGTGCAGGTGTTCATCGCGCCGCCGTCGCTGGCCGCGCTGCGCACCCGGCTCGTCGGTCGCGGCACCGACGACCACGAGGAGGTCGAGCGGCGCCTGCGCGTCGCCGAGCAGGAGCTGAGCGCGCAGCCCGAGTTCGCGCACGTCGTCGTCAACGATCGTCTCGACGACGCGCTCGCGCAACTCGTGCAGATCGTGCACGGCGGGCTCGACGATTGAGTCCACCGTCCTGCGGAAACGGGCACAGGACCGTGGAACCGATCATCTAGACTGCAAGGCCAACGACGAAAGGTCAACGTAACCGTGATCTCCCCCCGCATCGACCGCCTGCTCGAGCAGGTCGACTCAAACTACGCCGGCGTGATCGTCGCCGCCAAGCGCGCCCGCCAGATCAACAGCTACTACCACAACCTGGGCGAGGGCACCTTCGATGAGTTCCCGCCGCCGATGGTCGACACCGTCTCGAAAAACTACCTCACGATTGCCCTTGAGGAGGTAGCAGCAGGAAAGATGAAGTACCACTACCGCTGAGCCGACCGATGGGCGGCGCGACGCTGCGTCCTCGATCGTTCATGTGCGGAGCACATTTCGCTCACTGCGTCCTTGCCTCGCTTGCCCCTCGGGCCGGCTCAGGGACGCAGACCCTCTGACCGTGGTCCCTGGCCGCACCGCAACTGCGCGGCCAGGGCTTGCTAGCTGCATGCCCGCGCTCTACAACCTCTAGTCATGTCTCGCATCCTGCTCGGTGTCAGCGGCGGTATCGCTGCGTACAAGGCGCTCGAGCTGGTGCGCTTGGCGACCGCCGAGGGGCACGCGGTGCGGGTCGTGCAGACGCCCGCCAGCCTGCGCTTCGTCGGCAAGGCGTCGTTCGCGGCGCTCAGCGGCGCGCCGGTGCTCAGCGGCGAGTTCGAGCGCGACCCCGCGCGCGGGGCGTTCCCCGACCAGGCGCCCCCCAATCACGACCCGCTCAGCCACCTGGAGCTGGTCGCCAACGCCGACGTCTACGTGATCGCGCCCGCGTCGGCGAACACGATCGCCAAGCTCGCCGCCGGGCTCGCCGACAACCTGCTCAGCAGCTGCGCGCTCGCGGCCGCCTGCCCGCTCGTGATCGCGCCGGCGATGAACAACCGCATGTACGAGCATCCGGCCACGCAGGCGAACCTGCGCACGCTGCGCGAGCGCGGCGCGACCGTCGTCGGGCCGGACGTCGGACGGCTCGCCTCGGCGGGGGAGGAGGGCGTTGGACGTCTCGCGGAGCCGGCGCGGATTCTGGCGACGCTCGCGCAGGTGCTCGGATCGAACGGCGCCGGTGCGCGCATGCGTGGCCTGCGGGTGCTTGTCACCGCCGGCGGCACGCGCGAGCCGATCGACAGCGTCAGGTTCGTTGGCAACAGCTCATCCGGGCGCATGGGTCTCGCGCTCGCGCAGGCCGCCCGCGCTCGCGGCGCCGACGTCACGCTCGTGGCCGCCAACATCACGCTCGACACGCCCGCCGACGTGAAGCGGCGCGAGGTCGTCACCGCCGCCCAGCTCAAGGATGCCTGCGAGCAGGAGTTCCCCGACTGCGACGTGCTGCTGATGGCCGCCGCCGTCGCCGACTTCACGCCCGCCGCACCCGAGCAGGGCAAGATCAAGAAGTCCTCCCGCGCGCGTCTCGAGCTGGCGCTCGAACCGACCGCCGACGTGCTCGCCGGGCTCGCCGAACGCCGGCGCGAGGGCCAGACGCTGGTTGGGTTCGCGGCCGAGCACGGCGCGCGCGCGCTCGAGCAGGCGCGCGGCAAGCTCACCGGCAAGGGCCTCGACGCGCTCGTCGTCAACGACATCTCGCGCAGCGACATCGGCTTCGACGTCGACGCCAACGAGGTCACGATTCTGCGCAGCGTGCCGCGCCCGGATCGCTCCACGACGCCGACCGTGGGCGCCGACGCTGGCGTGCAGATCGAGCAGCGCCACGTGCCGCGCGCCAGCAAGGCGCAGGTCGCCGAGGCGATCCTCGATGCTGTCGAAGGGCTGCGCGGCGCTCGTTAAACTGGGCTGATGGAGAGCGTCTATGACCTCTACCAGCGAGGCTGCGATCTGCTTGACCACGGCGACCACCAGGCCGCGATCGTGCCGCTCAGCCGGGCACGTGACCTGGAGCCCGACAAGGCCTCGATCCGCGAGGCGCTCGGGCGCGCGCTGTTTCACGCGCAGCGCTACGCAAGCGCCGCCGCCGAGTTCGACGCGGTCGCCTCACGCACGCCCACCAACGACTACGCGCAGTTCTGTCTGGGACGCGCCATGCAGCTGCTCGGACGCCATCGCGAGGCGTGCAAGCCGCTGGCGCTCGCGTGCTCGCTGGCGCCCGAGCGCGCCGACTACCGGCTGTACCGCGAACGTGCGCGCCGGGACGCCGCGTCCTCCGCGACGGAAGAGCGCGAGCGCGGCTGAGCCCGCTACGCGCAGACGCCCCACTGCTATCCTCGGACGACAGCTTTCGTACCGTCGCGCAGGCGCCGGTAGCAGTGCCGAGAGTGGGCGCCCGCCCGCTCTTTTTGCG
Source organism: uncultured Solirubrobacteraceae bacterium (assembly GCA_963716535.1). Lineage (GTDB taxonomy): Bacteria > Actinomycetota > Thermoleophilia > Solirubrobacterales > Solirubrobacteraceae > Palsa-744. The sequence goes on from OY970317.1 coordinate 850,028, forward strand.
TAAGGAGCCAGTTCATGACCATGCTGCAGACAGATATAGAGAGGCGTCTGGCCGACAGCGAGCCCGAGATCGAGGTGCTCCTCGCAGAGGTCGCCGGCGGACGCTGCCTGCGCGTGTTCATCGACCATCCCGACGGCGTCACGCTGGCCATGTGCGAGCGCGTGACGCTCGCGCTGAACGATCTGCGCGAGCGCTACTCGCTGGAGGTCTCCTCGCCGGGCACGGAGCGCCCGCTGACCAAGCCCGCGCACTTCCGCCGCTTCGTCGGACAGCGCGCGCGTGTACGCACGCGTCACCCGCGTCCGGTCACGCAGCTCGACGGGCAGCGGACGGGCGGGCACGGATCTGCGCGCCCGGTACGAAGCTTCACGGGGGAGCTGGTGGGAGCCTCTGAGGTGGAGGTCACGCTGGCCGCCGACGGGGGGATCATCGCGATTCCCTACTCGGAGATACAACGTTCGAACCTGATCGAAGATTAAGGAGCCCCGCCCGACCATGTCACGCGAAATCCTTGAGGCCATGCACGCGCTTGCGCGCGAGAAGGGGATCGAGCCCGAGAAGTTGATGATCGCGCTCGAGGACGCCCTCCTGTCCGCGTACAAGAAGCAGCCGGACTCCGCCAAGTACGCGCGCGTTGAAATGGATCGCGAGACGGCCGACTTCCGCGTGATCGAACTGATCATCCCCGAACGCTTGGAGGCGCACCTGATCGTCGAGACGATCGACGAGGGTACGACGGTGGACCCCGAGACAGGCGAGATGCGCGAACCAGAGGAACCGGAAATCGACCCGGCCAAGTTCGCCGAATACCGCGATCAAATCGACGAACGCGACGTCACGCCCGACGACTTCGGGCGGATCGCCGCGCAGACCGCCAAGCAGGTGATCCTGCAGCGCATCCGCGAGGCTGAGCGCGACATGATGTTCGAGGAGTACCGCGACCGCGTCGGCGAGCTGATCACCGGCATCGTGCAGCAGTCCGACTCGCGCTACACGCTCGTGCAGCTGCGCGAACGCGTCGAGGCGCTGCTGCCCAAGTCCGAGCAGGTCGAGGGTGAGCGCTACGACCACTCGCAGCGCATCAAGGCCGTGATCAAGGAGGTCTCGCCGTCCACCAAGGGCCCCGCGATCATCGTCTCCAGGCGTGACCCTGAGCTGATCAAGAAGCTGTTCGAGCTGGAGGTCCCCGAGATCGCCGACGGCCTCGTCGAGATCGCCAACGTCGCCCGTGAGCCCGGCTACCGCTCGAAGATCGCCGTGATCTCGCACACCGACGGCGTCGATCCCGTCGGTGCCTGCGTCGGGCCGCGCGGCTCGCGCGTGCGCATGGTCGTCTCCGAGCTGCGCGGCGAGAAGATCGACATCATCCCCTTCAACGACGAGCCCGCGCGCTTCGTCGCCAAGGCGCTCTCGCCCGCACGTGTGCGCGAGGTGCTCGTCGACGACGACGCCAAGCAGGCGACCGTGATCGTGCCCGACGACCAGCTGTCGCTGGCAATCGGACGCGAGGGCCAGAACGCGCGTCTGGCCGCGCGCCTGACCGGCTGGCGCGTGGACATCCGCTCGGAGACCGAGTTCGCCGCCGAGGAGGCCGAGCACGGCTACGAGGAGGAGGAGGTGCAGGGCCGCTGCGCCGCGATCCTCTCAAACGGCAGGCGCTGTCCCAACGCGGCGCTGCCCAACTCACGCTACTGCGGCCTGGAAAGCCACCAGGCGCTCGCGCACATCGCCAGCGACAACGTCGCCGACCTCGCCTCCGAGGGCGGCGACGGCGCGCCGACAGCCGACGCGCCCGAGCAGGCGCCCGCGGCGCCGGCGCCCGACCCCGCGGTCGATGCGCCGAGCGCTGACGCACCGGCTGCCGACCCCACCGAGCAGGCGGGCGAGCCGGGCGCCGAGGAGCAGGCGACATAGCGGCGCACGTACCCCGACGCCGCTGCGTCGGCTGCGGGCGGATCGCGCCGAAGTCAGAGCTCCTGCGTCTTACCGCTACCGATCAGCAGTCGCCGTCCGTGGGCGGGCGCCCGCGCCGCGTCGCCGTTGTCGATCGTGCCGGCACGATGCCCGGCCGCGGCGCCTATCTGTGCCGTGCCGGAGCCGCTCACGCCGCCGGCCGCGTCGATCCGGCGTGCCTGGATCGCGCGAGCCGCCGTGGCGGGATCGCGCGCGCGCTGCGCGCCGCTGTAACGCTCGACCCCAAGCTCGTAGAATCGCCTGAGGGGGGCGGCGCCGAGCGCAACCAGGCGGGCCTGGCCCCTCTACTTTCCATGGAGCCGTCATGAGCAAGAAGCGCGTACACGAGATCGCCAAAGAGCAGGGTCTCTCGAGCAAGGAGCTGCTCGAGAAGCTCCAGGCCGCCGGCATCGAGGCCAAGGCCGCCGCCTCCTCGGTCGAGGAGGACGCCGCGTTGCGCGCGCTCGGCCTCGGCTCGGGCGCCCTGCCCGCCAGCTCCAACGGTGGCGCGGCGCCAAGCGCACCCGCGCCGGCCAAGTCCGCTCCCGCCGCTGCGCCCGCGCCGGCCCCCGTCGCTAGTGCCCAGGCCACCGCGCCAGCGCCTGCCGCCAAGCCCGCTCCAGCCGCGCCCGCTTCCGTGGCGGCACCCGCGCCGAGCGCTCAGGCAAGCGCGCCGACGCCTGCTGCGGCGACGCCTGCCGCGCCGGTTGCGGCCACTGCCGCAGCCCCGACTGTGGCCGCGCCGACCGCCGCGACTCCCACCTCGGCAGCGGATGCGGCCGCGGCCGAGGCCGCGCGGGTGCGTCCCACGCGCGACTCGCGCACCGGCGAGCGCACGCCGGGCGACATCGGCCCGGGCGGTCGCAGGCGTGTCGTGATCGACTCGCAGGCATCGCGCCGCCAGCAGGGCGGCCCCTCCAACCAGCCGCAGCGCCGGCCCCGCCGCGGGCGCCGCCGGCGCGGCACCTACGACGAGACGATCGCGCCGATCGACACCGCCGCGATGGAGGCCACCGACCTGATCCGCGTCAACTCTGGCTCGACCGTCAAGGACATCGCCGAGTACCTCGGCGTGCCGGTGCCCGAGGTGATCAAGAAGCTGATGTCGCTGGGGGAGATGGCGACGCTCACGCAGACGCTGTCCGACGACGCCATCCAGGTGCTCGCCGACGAGTTCGACAAGCAGATCGAGATCGTGCACGCCGCCGACGACGTTGAGGTCGAGCCGGAGTTCGAGGACGCCGACGAGGACCTGATCGAGCGCCCGCCGGTGGTCACGATCATGGGTCACGTCGACCACGGCAAGACCTCGCTGCTGGACGCGATCCGCGAGACCGAGGTGGTCGCGGGCGAGGCCGGCGGCATCACCCAGCACATCGGCGCCTACCAGGTGCGCCATGCCGGCAAAGAGATCACGTTCCTCGACACGCCCGGCCACGAGGCATTCACCGCGATGCGCGCGCGCGGCGCCAAAGTCACCGATCTGGCGGTGATCGTCGTCGCCGCCGACGATGGCGTCAAGCCGCAGACCGAAGAGGCGATCGACCACGCCAAGGCGGCCGAAGTGCCGATCATCGTCGCGGTCAACAAGATCGACAAGGAGGGTGCGCAGCCCGAGCGCGTGCGCACGGAGATGACCCAGCACGGCCTGCAGCCCTCCGAGTGGGGCGGCGACACCGAGTTCGTCGACGTCAGCGCCAAGACCCACGACGGCCTCGACACCCTGTTGGAGACGATCCAGGTCGTCACCGACCTCGAGGAGCTGAAGGCCAACGCCGACACCGAGGCCTCGGGCGCGGTGATCGAGTCGAAGCTCGATCCGGGCCGCGGGCCGGTCGTCACGATCCTGATCCAGCGTGGCACGCTGCGCGTCGGCGACGCGCTCGTGGCCGGCGCGCACTTCGGGCGCGTGCGCGCGATGCACGACTTCACCGGCGGCAAACTGAAGCGCGCGATGCCCGGCCAGCCGGTCGAGGTGCTCGGCTTCGACGGCGTGCCCGAGGCCGGCGAGCACGTGCGCGTGGTCGAGAACGAGCGCCGCGCCCGCCAGCTCGCGGGCGAACGCGCCAACCGTCTGAAGACCGAGGCGCTGGCACGACGCTCGGGACGCAAGGTCTCGCTCGAGGACGTCTTCAAGCTCGCCCAGGAGGGCACCGTCAAGGAGCTTGGCCTGGTCGTCAAGGCGGACGTCGCCGGATCGCTCGAGGCGATCGAGGACGAGATCGCGAAGCTGCCTCAGCAGGAGGTCAAGGTCAACATCATCCACCGCGGCGTCGGCGGTATCAACGAGTCCGACGTGATGCTCGCCTCCGCCTCGGAGGGCGTGATCCTGGCGTTCAACGTCAGGCCCGTCGGCGACGCGCGTCAGATCGCCGACCGCGAGGGCGTCGAGATCCGCTCCTACGCGGTCATCTACCGCGCGATCGAGGAGCTGCGCGCGGCGATGCAGGGCATGCTCGCGCCCGAAGAGGTCGAGACGCCGCTCGGCCAGGCGGAGGTGCGCCAGCTGTTCAAAGCCTCACGCATCGGCACGATCGCCGGCTCGTTCGTCAGCGAAGGCACGGTCACGCGCGGCTCGCGTGTGCGCGTCGTGCGCGAGGGCACCGTCATCTACGACACCACGATCGATAGCCTGCGCCGCTTCAACGAGGACGCGCGCGAGGTCACAAGCGGCTTCGAGTGCGGCATCGTGCTGGCGAACTTCCAAGACCTGCACGAGGGCGACGTGCTCGAGACCTACGAGACGCGCCAAGTCGAGCGCGAGCTCTCTGTCTGAGCGGCGCAGACGCGCGCGCGGGCCTGACATCGGCTGGGAGATTCGAGATTCGCGCAGGCGTGGCGGGCAGGGACCGACGGCGCGGCGCGGAATTGGAGGGGTAGGATGAGCACGGGACGGATGCGTCGGGTGGACGAGGCGATCCGGCAGGTGCTCGGCGATGCCGTGGCAGGGGACCTGAAGGACCCGAGAGTGGGATTTGTAACCGTGACCGACGTCAGAACCAGCCCAGATCTGCGCCATGCGCGCGTGTACGTGAGTGTTCTCGGTACCGACGGCGGATCGTCGCAGCCGCTGGAGCGGGAGCTGACGCTGGATGGCCTGCGCAGCGCTCACGGCTTCCTGCAGGCGCGCGTCGCGAGCGAGCTACGCCTGAAGCGTACGCCGGCGCTCGAGTTCTTCTACGACGACACCGCCGACCGCGCGCTGCGCGTCGAGGAGCTGATCGCCGAGGCGCCGGCACCGGCAGTGTCCGCGGACCTGGAGTCCAGCTCGCAAGGCCCCGCGTCCAATCCGCTGGACGAAGGGGAGGAGGTCGAGGAGCTGTGAGCGATGTCTCCGCGGACCAAAGCACACGCGAGCTGGTGCTCGCACGGCTACGCGAGGACGAGCGTTTCGTGCTCGCCGCGCACGAGAACCCAGACGGCGACGCGCTCGGCTCGCTCGTCGGCATGCAGGGCCTGTTGACCGCGCTCGGCAAGGACTCGGCGATGTTCATCTCGCCGTCCGACCTGCCGCTGCCGCGCGAGTACCGCTTCTTCTCGCTCGACGGCCTGATCACGCAGCCGCCGGCTGACGTCGCCACGCGCACCGTCGTGTTCCTGGACTGCGGCAACATCGACCGCAACTCGGCGAGCGTGCTGCGCGACGGCGCGCACCTGCTGAACATCGACCACCACCACGACAACACGCGCTTCGGCACGCTCAACCTGGTCGTGCCCGAGGCTTCGTGCACGGCCGAGATCGTGTGGGACCTGATGCACGGCCTCGACGTGCGCCCGACGCCTGCGGTGGCCGAGGCGCTGTACATCGGCCTGATCACCGACACCGGGCGCTTCATGTACGAGAACACCGGGCCGCGCGCGCACGTGATGGCCGCCGAGCTGATCGAAGCGGGGATTGACGTGCCCGGCGTGTATCGCCGGCTGTACGAGGGCGTGCCGCTCGGCAAGCTCACGCTGCTCGCGGTCGCGCTCTCGCAGCTGCAGCGCTTCGACGGCGGCGAGCTCGCGATCGCCAGCCTCAGCGCCGAGGACTTCGATCGCGCCGAGGCCGAAGAGAGCTACTCCGAGGGCATCATCGACCAGCTGCGCGCGCTGGAGGGCACGAAGGTGGCGGTGCTCGTGCGCGAGCTATCGAGCGGCGAGCGCAAGGGCCAGCACAAAGTCTCGCTGCGCGCGACCGACGACGACGTCGACGTCTCGATCATCGCCCGCGCGCAGGGCGGCGGCGGGCACCGCCGCGCGGCCGGCTTCTCCACGCCGCTCGAGCCCGAGGAGCTGATCGTGTTCCTGCGCGAGGCGATCGCCGCGCAGCTGCACCCGTCCTCCGACGGGCACGCCGCCGCCACGCTCGCCTGAGCGCCCGCGGCGGTCAGAAGCGTCAAGGGGGCCTTGCGATGGACGGTGTGCTGCTGATCGACAAGCCCGCGGGGATCAGCTCGCACGATGTCGTCGCCGCAGTGCGGCGCGCGCTCGATGGCGTGCGCACCGGGCATGCGGGGACGCTTGACCCGTTCGCGACGGGCCTGCTGCTGGTGCTCGTCGGCAGGGCGACCAAGGCACAGAACGCGCTGATGTCGCTGCCCAAGCGCTATGAGACCGTGGCGCAGCTGGGCGCCGTCTCGAGCACCGGCGATACCGAGGGCGAGATCACGCACACCGGGCGCGTGCCGCCCGACCCGCCGCAGCTGCCGACCGGCGAGCTGCGCCAGCGCCCGCCGATCTACTCGGCCGTGAAGATCGGCGGCGAGCGTGCGTACAAGCGCGCACGCCGCGGCGAGAGCTTCGAGATGCCCGAGCGGATCGTCACCGTCACGCGCTTCGAGCAGCTGTGGCGCGACCCCGACGCCCCGACGGGCGTCGACTTGCCTGGCGAGCCGCCGCGTGCGGCGTTCGCGATCGAGTGCGGCTCCGGCACCTACGTGCGCTCGCTGATCGCCGACCTCGGGGACGCCTACTGCCTATCGCTGCGGCGCACCGCGATCGGACCGTTCGAGGTGCGCGACGCCGTTGCCCTACCCGCGCGCGGTCAGCCGTGGCGCGATCCGCCGGTGATCACGTTGGAGCAGGCGCTTGGGCTGATCTCCAAATAGGCTGTGCCCCCGTGAAGATCACTCAGCTGCCTGACGTCGAGCGTGGAGCCGAACGCAGCGTCGCGGTGGGCACCTTCGACGGTGTGCACCTCGGCCACCGCGAGGTCATCAAGGGAGCAGACAGCGTGCTCACGTTCGAGCCGCACCCAGTGTCGGTGGTCGCGCCGCAGCACACGCCGAAGCTGCTGACCACGCTCGCGCGCAAGGCCGAGCTCGTGGCCTCGCTCGGCGTGCAGGAGCTGATCGTGATCCCGTTCGACCGCGAGTTCGCCAGCCGCTCCGCGAGCGAGTTCATCGACGATGTGCTCGTCGGTGGGCTCGGGGCCAAGCAGGTCGCGATCGGCGAGAACTTCCGCTTCGGGCACAAGGCGCAGGGGGACCCGACGCTGCTGTCCGCAGACCGGCGCTTTCGCACCGTCGTGCACCCGCTGCTGGAGGTCGACGGCGAGATCGTCTCCTCCAGCCACATTCGCGGGCTGGTGCTCGCGGGCGAGGTCGCGGAGGCCGACCGGCTGCTGGGCGCCAGCTTCGAGCTGCGCGGCGAGGTCGTGCACGGCGACGAGCGCGGACGCGAGCTAGGCTTCCCGACCGCCAACCTCGTGCCCGAGGAGGCGCTCGTGTGCCCCGGTCACGGCGTGTACGCGTGCATCGCCGAGAGCGAGGTGATCGGTGTGCGCGCGGCCGCCGTCAGCATCGGCGTGCGCCCGACGTTCCAGACCGGGCGCGGCGAGCTGATCGAGGCCTACGTGCTCGACTTCGACGGCGACCTGTACGGCAGCGAGCTGCGCCTGCGCTTTCTCGAGCGGCTGCGCGGCGAGCGGCGCTTCTCAGATCCGGCCGCGCTGATCGAGCAGATGCACCGCGACGTCGCCCGCACGCGCGAGATCGCGCAGTAGCGTCCGCGCGGGCACGCCGCCGCTCTCCTAGCGCGACGCTCGCGGAGCCGGACGGGCGCCTCACGGAGCCGGACGAGCGCCTCGCGTCTGCTACCGTGCCCGGACCATGGCCGCGATAACAAGTGAGCGCAAGCGCGAGATCGCCGCACAGTTCGGCGCCAATGAGAAAGACACCGGCAACACGAAGGTGCAGATCGCGCTGCTGACAGAGCGCATCAACCACCTCAACGGGCATCTGCGCGAGCAGGCCAAAGACAACCACTCATACCGCGGGCTGTTGATGCTCGTCGGCCAGCGCCGCCGCTTCCTCGCCTACCTGCGCAAGCGCGACCTCGAGGGCTACAGGTCGCTGATCAAAGAGCTCGGCCTCCGCAAATAGGGACGGCCGTGGACGCTTCGCGCTCCTTCGTCCTCAGTCGCTCGCGTGCAGAGCACGCCACGCTCCTTGCGTCCTTGGATCACTCGGTCCACGACCGTCCCGCGGCGTAGTGGCTGTAATCGCTCCAGGCACCGCGGCGCCGAGCTTCAAGCTTGCCCGCGCTGACGGCGAGACGTTCACCGAGCAGGACCTGCAGGGGCGCACGAGCGTGCTCGTGTTCTACCCATTCGCGTTTAGCCCTGTGTGTACAGATCAGCTGCAGCTGTATGACGAGCTGCGCGCCGAGCTCGCGGCACGCGGCGACGCGCTGTACGGCGTCTCGTGCGACTCGACGTGGGCGCAGAGCGCGTTCGTCGAGAAGCTCGGTGTCGGCAGCGAGCAGCTGTCTGACTTCGAGCCCAAGGGTGCGACGTGCGCGGCCTTCGGCGTGCTCCACCCAGGCGGTTTTCCCGAGCGCGCGCTCGTGATCACCGGCCCTGACGCGGTCGTGCGCTGGAGCTACCAGGCCGCCTCGCCAGGCGAGCTGCCGGGGACCGCGCTGCTGCTCGAGGGCCTCGCCGCCGTCGATTCCTGACGCGGACTCCGAGCACTGCCCTGCCGGCGCTCGCGGTACACGCACGGCCCTTGCCCGCCGACGCAGTTCGCTAAGCTCCGTCCGTTCGGGAAAAGAGAAAAAGAGAAACGGACCGCCGACCGACGGGCGGAACAGGAAGGCAGTGAATATGAGCAGTGACGCCGTTACACGGATCTCCGTGGAGATTGCCGGCAGCGAGATCTCGTTCGAGACCGGCAGGATGGCCAAGCAGGCCTCCGGCGCAGTCGTCGTCCGTCAGGGCGACACGATGGTGCTTTGCACCGCCGTCGCGGGCGGCATCCGCGACACCGACTTCATGCCCTTGACGGTGGACGTCGAGGAGCGCATGTACGCCGCCGGGAAAATCCCCGGCTCGTTCTTCAAGCGCGAGGGTCGTCCGGGCGAGAAGGGCACGCTGACCGCGCGCATGATCGACCGCCCGATCCGCCCGCTGTTCCCGAAGGATTGGCGCTACGACACGCAGCTGGTGGCGATTCCGCTGTCGATCGACCACGTTCACCCGTACGACATCCTGGCGATGAACGGCGCGTCCGCCGCGCTGATGATCTCCGACATCCCGCTGCCGACGCCCGTCGGCGCCGTGCGCATCGGCAAGATCGACGGCAACTTCGTCGTCAACCCGCCCGAGGCGGATCTGTTGCCGGATGCCGAGAACGAGTCGGACCTCGACCTGATCGTGGCCGGCACGGAAGACGCGATCCTGATGGTCGAGGCAGGCGCCAACGAGATCCCCGAGGCGGAGATCCTCGACGCGCTGGACATCGCGCACGCTGCGATCAAGAAGCTGTGTGAGCTGCAGCGCGACCTCGCCGCCAAAGTCGGCAAGGAGAAGAAAGTCTTCGCGCCGATTCAGGTCGACACGGCGCTGCTCGAGCAGATCCGTGCCTCGCACGGCGCGGCGCTTGACGCGGCCACGCAGGTGGAGGACAAGCTCGAGCGCCAAGACGCCACCAAGGCCGTCGAGGCGGCGATCCTCGAGCAGTACGGTCAGAGCGCGCCCGACGGTGCCTCAGATGAGCAGCTCGCGGACGCCAAGGCGCGCCGCGCCGCCGCCCAGCTCGCGTTCGACAAGCTCGAGAAGTCGATCATCCGCGAGCGCATCGCCGTGCACAAGAAGCGCCCCGACGGGCGCTCGGAGAACGAGATCCGCGACATCACGATCGAGGTCGGCGTGACGCCGCGCACGCACGGCTCGGCGCTGTTCACGCGCGGGCAGACACAGGCGCTGAGCGTCGTGGCGATGGGCACGCTCAAGGAGGAGATGCGCATCGACACGCTCGGCCTGGAGACCAAAAAGTACTACTGGCACCACTACAACTTCCCGCCGTTCTCGGTCGGGGAGGCGGGCCGCATGGGCGGCGTCAAGCGCCGCGACATCGGTCACGGCGCGCTCGCCGAGCGCGCGCTCGCGCCGATGGTGCCGTCGATCGAGGAGTTCCCGTACTCGATCCGTGTCGTCTCGGACATCCTCGAGTCAAACGGCTCGTCCTCGATGGCCTCGGTGTGCGGTTCCTCGCTGTCGCTGATGGACGCCGGGGTGCCGATCAAGCGCCCGGTGGCGGGTATCGCGATGGGCCTGATCAAAGAGGGCGATGACTACATCGTGCTGACCGACATCGCCGGCGTCGAGGATCACCTCGGCGACATGGACTTCAAGGTCGCCGGCACCGAGCGCGGCATCACGGCGCTGCAGATGGACATCAAGATCACGGGCGTCACGTTCGAGATCCTGCGCGACGCGCTGTCGCAGGCCAAAGAGGCGCGCACGTTCATCCTCGGCAAGATGGCCGACGTGATCGGGACCCCGCGCGAGCAGCTCTCACAGTTCGCGCCGCGGATCCAGACGATCCAGATCGACCCCTCGCAGATCGGCCTGCTGATCGGCAAGGGCGGCGAAACCATCCGTGGGCTCTCCGAGGAGTTCGAATCGCAGATCGACGTCAACGACGACGGCCAGGTGCTGATCTACTCCGCCAACGGCGAGCTGGGCGACGCGCTCGTGGAGCGCGTGCGGATGATGATGAAGGAGGTCGAGGTCGGCGACGAATACGTCGGCAAGGTCGTCAAGACGACCACCTTCGGCGCGTTCATCGAGCTCGCCAAGGGCACCGACGGGCTGCTGCACATCTCCAACGTCTCGCCCGGCCAGCGCGTCGACAGCGTCGAGGACGTGCTCAACAAGGGCGACGAGGTCAACGTGCGCGTGGTCGAGGTCGACCGCGAGCGCGGGCGCATCGGCTTGCGCCTGAGCGAGGACCCGGACATCGCCGGCAAGTCCGTCGAGGAACTCGCCGGCGTCGGCACCGGCGGTGGTGGCGGCGGCGGACGCCCCCCGCGTGAGGGCGGCGGCTCGCGCAACGGTCGCTCCGATCGCGGCCCGCGCCGCGACGGCGATCGCGGCTCCGGGCGCCCACGCCACGGCCGCGACTGACCGCAGGGCGCTCGAGCGTGAGCGACGAGCACCGCATAACCACGCTTGACTCGGGCGTGAGGATCGTCACCGAACGCGTGCCCAGCGTGCGTTCGGTGGCGCTCGGCTTCTGGATCGCGACCGGCTCGGTCTCCGAGCACGAGGACCAGGCCGGCATCTCGCACCTGCTCGAGCACATGCTGTTCCGCGGCACCGAGCGCTACGGCTCGCAGGAGATCGACGAGATCTTCGACGCGATGGGCGCGGAGATCAACGCCGGCACCGACAAGGAAGCAACGTCGCTGTATACGCGCGTGCTCGACCGCCACCTCGAGCACGCCTTCGACGTCATGAGCGACATGATCTGGCAGCCTCGCTTCGGCGAGCTGGAGCCCGAGCGCGAGGTCGTGCTGGAGGAGATCGCGATGTACGAAGACGATCCGCAGGACCGCGTCTTCGACGTGCTCGGCAGGGCGATCTTCGGGTCGCACCCGCTGGGGCGCGCGGTGATCGGCACCGCCGCGGTGGTCGGCGCGGTCACCCGCGAGCAGCTCCAGGCATTCCACGCGCAGCGCTACCTACCCGGCTCGATCGTGATCTCGGCCGCCGGCTCGATCGATCACGACGCGCTGGTGCAGATGGCGCGTGCCGTCGAGCAGGCACGGGCCGAGGCGTTCGAGCACACCCTGGACGCGCAGGCTGTGGACGCCGCGGCGGCCGCAGCCCATGAGCCGGACTTTCAGCCGCGCATGGAGTTCCTGCAGAAAGACACCGAGCAGTACCACGTGTGCGTCGGCGGTGCGGGCATCGCGCGCGCGGACGAGCGGCGCTACGCGCTGCGCGTGCTCGAAGGTGTGCTCGGTGGTACCTCGTCTTCACGGCTGTTCCAGGAGATTCGCGAGCGCCGCGGCCTTGCCTACTCGGTCTTCACGTTCTCGAACCTGTTTGCGCACACGGGCGAGATCGGGCTGTACGTCGGCACGCGCCCGGACAACATCCGTGAGGCCCTGGCGGTGGTCGCGGCCGAGCTGCGGCGCTGCGTCGAGGACCCCGCCAGCGAGGCTGAGCTGGTGCGCTCGCGCGAGAACCTGAAGGGGCGCGTGGTGCTCGGCATGGAGTCCACGGGCGCGCGCATGAGCCGTCTGGGCTCATCGATCCTGGGCGAGCTGCCGATCCTGTCGGTCAACGAGATGATCGAGCGGATCGACGCGGTCGAGATCGAGCAGGTGCGTGCGCTCGCGGCTGAGCTGTTCGAGCCGAGCCGCCTGTCGGTCGCCGGCGTCGGTCCCGACGAGAGCGAGTTCACGGCGGCGATCGAGCCGCTCGGCACGGCGGTCGCGAGATGATCAAGGTCGCGGTCGCCGGCGCAGCCGGGCGTATGGGCCAGACGGTGTGCGCGGCGGTGCTCGGCGCCGATGACATGGAGCTGGTTGGCCGTGCCGATCCGTTGCTCGACACGGCGCTCGCCGATGTCCTCGGCGACGCGGACGTGGTCGTCGACTTCACCCAGCCGGACACCGCCCTCGAGAACGCGCTCGCGTGCGTGCGCGCCGGCGTGCACGTCGTGATCGGCACGACCGGCTTTGACCCCGCGCCGCTGGAGCGGGCTGCGCAGGAGCTGGCAGGCGGGCCAGCGGACGCGGCTGGGCAGGCCGTTCGCGCAAACGTCCTGATCGCCCCTAACTTCGCGATCGGCGCGGTGCTGATGATGCGCTTCGCGGCGGAGGCGGCGCGCTACATGCCCAAGGCGGAGATCATCGAGCTGCACCACGACGCCAAGCTCGACGCCCCGAGCGGCACGGCGGCGCGCACGGCGCAGCTGATGGCCGAGGCGAGCGGCGGCGCCCCGCCGCCGATCCACTCGGTGCGCTTGCCCGGACTGGTCGCTCACCAGGAGGTGGTCCTCGGCGACCTGGCTCAGACGCTGACGATTCGCCACGACACGATCGGCCGCGAGTCGTTCATGCCGGGGGTGCTGTTGGCGATACGCCGCGTCGGAAGCCTGTCGCAATCGCCGGTCTTCGGCCTGGAGCAGCTGCTCTTCCAGTAGCCGTAGAATGCGCTCATGCACGGAGGGCGCTCGCTGAGGGAACGGGTGGCGCTGCCACGCTCCGTAATGCTCGCGCTGATCGTGCTCGCCTGCGCCGGCGGCCTGACCGCCTGCGGCGGTAGCTCGGAAACGGGTGAAGCCAGCGCTGAAGCCTCGCCCAGTGCCGCCGAATCGGCGGAAGGGGCGAGCACCAACGCGGACCAGTCAGCGAACGCGAAGAAGCGCGAAGCAGCCGAAGCGGCGGAAGAGGAGCAGCAGCAGCAAGACGCTGCCAAGGCGGCCGCGAGCGCGCCGGCGAAGGACGCCACCAAGAAGCACTCGGCACACACACGGTCAGGCACGCAGGCGAAGCGGACGGGCGCCGGCAAGAGCGCGCGCAAGTCCAAGCACACGCAGTCGAGCGGACAGGATGCCGCGGAACGTGCCGCCGGCGAGCGCATCGCAGGCGAAGGGCCGCACGAGGACAGGCAGGTCGAACAGGAAATCGCGGCGCTCGCCAAGCGCAAGCAGGAAGAGGCCGCGATGAGCGTCAGCTCCAGCTCGCCGAGCGCGGGCAACCCGGTGCCTGTGCCCGCGCCGGCACCGCAAAAGGGACGCTCGGGCTCGGGCTCCGGGTCGGGTGGATCGAAAGGCAAGCACGAACACCACACCCATACGCACAAAAGCAAATGACCGTCAGGTCACGCGGCCGGCCCGTCCGAGTGGCGCGACCATGAGATACTGCAGCCGATGAGCATCCTCGACCGCACACCAGGGCTTGGCACGATCTTGACGGCGATTGTGACCCCGTTCGACGAGGACCTGAGGGTCAACGAGGAGTCGTTCGTGGCGCTCATGCAACACCTCGCCGAGAACGGCTCCGATGGCTTCGTGGTCGCCGGCACGACCGGCGAGGCGTCGACGATGACCGCCGATGAGCAGCTGCGCCTGATTGAGCTGGCGGTCGCGGAGCGCCCGGCCGGCAAGACGATCGTCGCCGGCACCGGCACCAACGACACGCGCCAGGCTGTGTATCTGACCGAGCGCGCCACCGAGCTGGGCGTCGATGCGACGCTGTCGGTGACCCCCTACTACAACCGGCCGAGCCGCCTGGGCCTGCGCCGCCACTACGAAGCGGTGGCGGCGGCGACGGACAAGCCGATGCTGATCTACAACATCCCGGCGCGGACCGGCACGAACATGCCGCCGGACCTGCTTGCCGAGCTGGCGCAGATCCCCGGAATCGATGGTGTCAAGCAGGCCAACGCGGACGAGCTACAGCCGATCGACGGCCTCGCGCTGTACGCGGGCGACGACGCGACGTTCGCGCGTACGCTGGACATGGGCGGCGCTGGCGTGATCGCGGTTGCCAGCCATGTCGTCGGCAACGAGATGCGCCGCATGGTCGACGAGCCTGAGCGCCGCGCGGAGATCGACGCGTCGCTGCGCGACGTCTACAGCACCCTGTTCATGACCGCTAGCCCGACGTGCACGAAGACGGCGCTGAACCTGCTCGGCCACAATGCCGGCGGGCTGCGCCTGCCGCTGGTGGCGGCCACCGCCGATGAGACCGAAGCGGTGCGCGCGATGCTCGAACGTCACGGTCTGCTGGCGAGCGCTCACGCGTGAGCCCAAAGTTGCGGGTCCTGCCCCTTGGTGGGCTGGGCGAGATAGGCAAGAACATGACGGTCGTCGAGTACGACGGCCGCATCATCGTCGTCGATGTCGGCCTGCGCTTCCCGACGCCCGAGATGGTCGGCATCGATCTCGTGCTGCCAGACTTCGCCTACCTGCGCGAGCGCGCCCGCGAGATCGAGGCGATCGTCATCACGCATGGCCACGAGGACCATCTGGGGGCGCTGCCGTGGGTGCTGCGCGAGCTCGGCGCGAAGGCCCAGCCGCCGATCTACGCGGGCGCGCTGACGGTCGCGATGGCGCGCTCCAAGCTCGACGAGCACAAGCTGCGCGACGTCGAGCTGAACGAGGTCGAGCCGGGGGAGACGCTCGAGCTTGGCCCGTTCTCGCTGGAGCTGGTGCACATGACGCACTCGATCCCCGACTCCAGCGCCGTCGCGCTCGGCACAGATCTCGGCACGGTCCTGATCACGGGCGACTACAAGTTCGACCAGACGCCGGTCGACGGCGCGCCCGCGGACGTCTCGCGCCTGGCCGAGCTGGGTCGTGAAGGCGTGCTGCTGCTGTGCGGCGACTCCACGAACGTCGACCGCGAGGGCTTCTCGCCGTCGGAGTCGGTCGTCGGCCCGCATCTGGAGGAGGTGTTCGCGCGCTGCGAGGGGCGGATCGTGGTGACGAGCTTTGCCTCGAACATCCATCGCGTGCAGCAGGTCGTCGACGCCGCCTACGCGCTCGACCGCAAGGTCGCGCTGGTGGGGCGCTCGATGCGCAAGAACGTCGGCATCGGGCGCACGCTCGGACACATCGAGATCCCCGACGGGATGCTCGTCGGTCCGCGCGAGATCAGCGACTTTCCCGATGAGCGCGTCGTGATCGTGTCCACTGGCTCCCAAGGCGAGCCGTTGTCGGCGTTGCGCCGCATGGCCTACCGCGACCATCCCCAGGTCGAGCTCAAGTCCGGCGACACGGTTGTGTTCTCGGCGACGCCCGTTCCAGGTAATGAGCGCGCGGTCAACGAGACGATCGATCGCCTGTACCACATCGGTTGCGACGTGATCACGCCGCGTGAGGCGCCCGTGCACGCCTCCGGGCACGGCTACGCCGAGGAGGTCAAGCTGATGCTCAACCTCGTCAAGCCGCGCTACGTGATGCCCTTCCACGGCGACTTCAAGCGTCTGCGCCTGCACGCGCAGCTGGCGGAGGCGGTCGGCGTCGAGCCGCGCGACATCTTCCAGGGCGACAACGGGCTGCCGCTCGACATCGACGAGCGCGGCGCGCGCTTCGGCGCGCGCGAGCAGGCGGGCATGATCTTCGTCGACGGCGTCGAGATCGGCGAGATGGCTGACGCGGCGCTGCGCGATCGGCGCATGCTCTCGGCCGACGGGATCTTCATCGTGGTCGTCACGATCGCCGAGCAGGACGGCAGCTCGGTCGCCGACCCCGAGGTGATCTTCCGCGGCGTGCCGTTCCTCGACGAGGCCGACCGACTGGTGGAGGAGATCAGGCTGACCGTCGAGCAGTCTCTGCGGCGGGCCGCGAAGGAGGAGATCAGGGAGGTCGACCTGCTCCAGCAGGTACTCCACGACGACCTCGCGAAGCTGGTCTATGACCGACTGAAGCGACGCCCGATGGTGCTCCCGGTCGTCGTAGAGGTCTAGAGCGCCCGCTAGACGGCGGGTTGTGCGATCTCGTGCTGCTGCTGTTCTGGGCCGGACTCGTCGGTCCGTCTCGCGGGCATCGTTACGACGAAGCGCGCGCCGGTCGCGTCGGGCCCGCCGAGCTGCGAACGCTCGAGCGTGACGGCGCCGCCGTGGGTAACGGCGACCGCCTGCACGATCGCGAGGCCCAGCCCGAACGAGCCGCCGCGGTCGCCGGCGCCGCGCACGAAGCGTTCGAACAGCGTCGGCGCGAGCTCGGCGGGGACGCCGGGACCGCTGTCCTCGACGACCAACTGCACCTGCCCATCGGGGGTGGTGCTGGTGGAGACGTGGATCTGGGTGCCGGTCGGCGTGTGACGCAGGGCGTTCTCGATCAGGTTGATCGTCAGGCGGTGCAGCTCGTCGCTCGCGCCCGTCACCCTGGCAGGCTGGATGTCGAGCGTGATCTCGTGCTCGCCACTGACGGGCCCGAGCTCAGCAGCGGCCTCGACGACGATCTGCGCTAGGTCGCACGGCTTGCGCGCGACCACGCGCGCGGCGTCGGTGCGCGCGAGCAGCAGCAGGTCGGCGACGAGCCTGCGCATTCGCTGCGAGGAGCGCAGCGCTGAGTTGGCCGCCTCGCCCTGGTCGCCGTGCAGCGATTCGGCGAGCAGCTCGAGGTTGGCGAGCACGCTCGTCAGCGGCGTGCGCAGCTCGTGTGAGGCGTCGGCCACGAACTGGCGCTGGCGCGCGAGCGTCGACTCGGTCTCGCTGCGTGCGGCGTCCAGCTCGCGGAGCATGCCCTCGAGCGTGCGCGCCAGCTCGGCGACCTCGTCGTCGGCGAGCGACTGCGGCACACCGCCGGAAGGGTCGCGTGTGCGCGCGATCTCCGCGGCGGTCGAGGTCAAGAGCGCGATCGGCGCCATCGCGCGGCGCGCGATCGCCATGCCCGCGGCCAGCGCCAGCAGGCTGCCGGCGAGCACGCCCAGCAGCAGGAACAGCTCGACGCGCTTGCAGGTGGCCTCGGTGGCAGCGACCTGACGGCCGTACTGGATCACGACTTCGCCGACGTCGAACCCCTCGGCGTCGACGACCGGAGCGGGAATCTCCTCCACGCGGTAGCCGTTGATGTTCCGTGCGTGTGGTTGTCCCTGCCCGAGCGAGGACGGCGGCGGCCCGAGGGTGGGGGCTTTCAGCGGCGACTGTGCGATCACGCTGCCGCCGCGGGTGAGAATCCTGATGACCGAGTGGTCCTCCTTGGAGGCGAACTCGTCGAGCGACGGTTCGATCCTGAACGGCTCGAACGTGATTCGCAGCCTGATCTGCTCGGCCGCCGTCAGCACCTGGTTGTTGAAGTCCGAACGGATGCGGTGCACGGTCAGCGAGCCGATCGCGACCGCGAACGCGCACAGGATCACGAACGTCAGCAGCGCCGAGGCGCCGGCCAGGCGCACGCGGATCGGGAGCCGGTCGAAGCTGGCCGAGACGCGCGCGAGCGAGCGTTGCAGCGGGGCGGGAAGCTGCGGCTGTCTATGCTCGGAGGACGTAGCCGGCTCCCCTGATGGTGTGCAGGAGACGGGGCTCGCCTTCGGCCTCCAGCTTGCGGCGCAGGTTGGAGACGAACACCTCGATGGTGTTGGTGGTCGAGAACGGGTCATAGCCCCAGACCTCGTCGAGCAGACGCTGGCGCGAGATCACGATGCGCTCGTTGCGCATCAGGTACTCGAGCAGCTCGAACTCGCGCTGGGTCAGCTCGATCGTGCGCTCCGCGCGCTGCACCTCGTGCGTGTCGACGTTCAGCGACAGGTCGCCGACGCGCAGCGGCGCGGACCCGCGCGGCGGGCGCCGGCGCAGCAGCGCGCGCATGCGCGCGAGCAGCTCCTGGCGCTCGAACGGCTTGACGAGGTAGTCATCAGCGCCGGCGTCGAGGCCCTCGACGCGCGACTCGAGCGCGTCGCGCGCGGTCAGGATCAGGATCGGCACGTCGTCGTCGGCGCGCAACCCGCGCGCGACCTCGACGCCGTCGAGCTTGGGCAGGCCGAGGTCTAGGATCACGAGATCGGGCGCGAAGGCGTGTCCCTGCTCGAGCGCGGCCTGTCCGTCGGCGGCCGTCCTGACCTCATAGCCCTCCATGCGCAGCGAGCGCTGCAGTGCCTGGGCGATGTCCTCGTCGTCCTCGACGACCAGGACGCGGGGTGCGCGAGAGAAGTCGTTCATGGTCTTTATGTAAGTAGGGGCGTGTAAAGCGATGGTAAGGCTCTTGGACCCTGTTTGGCAGGTCCCAGGGCATCTGGTGTCGAAGTTGCGCGAGATGGCCCCCGCTCGCAAACGCCCCTCATCGCGCTCGACGAACGCACGGCGGCGCGCGCCTGCACGCTCCGGCTCAGGTCGCGCGCGTGGCCGTGGCGCATCCGCCGCGCGCGGCTCGCTGCTGGCTGGCGGCTTGCCGCGACTGCCGGTGCTGGACCAGCGTCAGCGCGATGTGCTCGGGCTGGCGCTGATCGCGTTGGGGGTGTTCATGGGCTTCGTGCTGTATGGCTCGGGCGGCACACCCGCGGCGGGCGGCGGCGTCGGGCACGGCCTGGCCGTTGCGCTTGGCTGGATGCTCGGACGCGCGCGCGTGCTCGCGCCGGTGACGCTCGTGATCGGCGGCGGCGCGCTGCTGCTGCGCCCGGTGCTGCCGGCGTTGCGGCCGCTGCGCACCGGCGCGCTGTGCGTGTTCGCGGCGGTGACGCTGGCGCTGGCTGCCGGCATGTTCGGGCTGAGCTCGGCGCCGGCGAGCGGCCGCCTGGCGTGGATGTCGGCACACCTACAGTCACACGGCGGCGTCGTGGGCGAGGCGCTGTATCAGCTCGCGCACGGGCTCGTGCAGAGCGTCGGCGTGGACATCCTCGTGGTGTTCCTGCTGCTCGTCGGCGCGATCCTGTTGACGGGTGCTTCGATCGCGAGCGTGATCCGCGCGACCGGCAACGGCGTGCTCGACACGACGCGCATGGTGCGCAGTCGCCGCGAGCGCGAGCCAGCACCGCGGGCTCGCAGCGCGCGCGTGCGCGCGTCGGGCATCGCCGCGATCGAGGACGAGCTGGACGCGTCACCGCTCGCGCCGCCCGAACCGGCGCCGCGCGAGCTGATCGTGCGCGCGACGCACGTCGAGGCGCCGGCGCACGACTGGCGCGACGAGGACGACGGCGCAGGGCCCGGGGAGCCGGCGGACGAGCTGCCCGACGCGGCGCAGCTGGATCTTGACGATGAGCCGGCGGCCGAGGCTGGCGCCGCGGCGGAGGAGGACACGGGCGAGGAGGAGCGTATCGCTGGCGTGGCGCACGCAGAGGCGGGGGAGTACTCGGCCGAGCAGCTGACCCCGCAGGGCCGGCTGCGCGGCTCGGTGACCGACGACCCGGACTTCGTGTGGGAACTGCCCGACGCGGTGAAGCTGCTGACGCGCTCGAGCGCCGAGCAGACGCGCCCGGATACCGCGGGGCAGGAGCGGACCGCCACCAACCTGGTCGAGGCGCTCGGGCACTTCGGCGTGCAGGCGAAGGTGATCGGCACGGTTGCCGGCCCGCACATCACGCGCTACGAGCTGCGCCTGGCGCCAGGCACGAAGGTGGCGAAGGTGGCGCAGCTGAAGGACGATCTCGCGTACGCGCTGGCGGCGACCGACATCCGCATCCTCGCGCCGATCCCGGGCAAGCAGGCGGTCGGCGTCGAGGTGCCGAACGCCCACCGGCGGATCGTCAAGCTCGGCGACGTGTTCCAGGCGCCGCCGAAGGACTGGTCGCCGCTGACGGTGTGGCTGGGCAAGGACGTGGCCGGCAAGGCGATCGGCGCGGATTTGGCGAAGATGCCGCACATCCTCGTCGCGGGCACGACCGGCGCGGGCAAGTCGGGCGCGATCAACGCGATGCTCTCGAGCGTGCTGCTGCGCGCGACGCCGCACGAGGTGCGCCTGGTGCTGGTCGACCCGAAGCAGGTGGAGCTCAACCACTACGAGTCGATCCCGCACCTGCTGACGCCGGTGATCACGAGCCCGCGGATGGCGGCGAACGCGCTGCAGAACCTGGTCAAGGAGATGGAGCAGCGCTACGGGATCATGTCGCTGGCGCGCACGCGCAGCCTGATCGAGTTGAACAAGGCGCGTGCGAAGCGCGATGAAGCGCCGCTGCCGTACATCCTGTGCGTGATCGACGAGCTTGCGGATCTGATGATGGTGGCGCCGGCCGACGTCGAGGACTCGATCATCCGTCTCGCGCAGAAGGCGCGGGCGGTGGGCATCCACCTGGTGCTGGCGACGCAGAGCCCGCGCGTGGACGTGATCACGGGCATGATCAAGGCGAACGTGCCCTCGCGCATCGCTTTCGCGGTCTCCTCGCAGACGGACTCGCGCGTGATCCTCGACCAGAACGGCGCAGAGTCGCTGCTGGGGCAGGGCGACATGCTGTTCAGCCCCGTCGGCAGCTCGCGCCTGCAGCGGATCCAGGGCGCCTACATCGACGAGGCGCAGATCGCGAAGCTGACGGACCTGTGGCGCCGCCAGGGCGAGCCGGAGCTGCGCGAGGAGCTGCTGGAGGAGGTCGAGCCGCTGGAGGGCACAGGCAAGGGCAACGACGAGTTCGACCCCGACGAGGACCCGCTGCTCAACGATGCGATCCGCCTCGTCGCGGAGATGCAGACCGCCTCGACGTCGATGCTCCAGCGTAGGCTGCGCCTGGGTTACACGCGTGCGGGCCGCATGATCGACATGCTCGAGCGCCGTGGTGTGATCTCGGGCTACGAGGGCTCAAAGCCGCGGCAGGTGCTGATCACCGAGGCCGACGTGCCGCGCGTGCTGGCGATGCTGGAAGGGACACCCGCGGAGTCCGCGGCGGTCGTCAACGACTAGATGATCGATCGCACCGTCCTGCACGGGCATACGACCGTGAAATCAATCATCTAGCCTCTTGCGCTGATGCCCGAGATCGGAGCAACGTTGCGCGAGGCGCGTATGCGCGCTCGCATCGACGTGTCGGAGATCGAGGCCCAGACCAAGATCCGCGCGAAGTACCTGCGCGCCCTGGAGAACGAAGAGTGGGGGCTGTTGCCGGGGCCGACGTTCGTGAAGAGCTTTCTGCGTACGTATGCGCAGGCGCTCGACCTCGACGGCAAGGCGCTGGTGGAGGAGTACCGGCGCGAGCACGAGCGCCCGAGCGAGGCGATGCTCGAGCCGATCGTCTCGACGCCGCAGAGTCGCCAGGCGCGCGGGCGCACAGGCGCGCGCGGCGGCGGGCGGAGCGCCGGCGGCGCCGGGCCCTCGCGGGGCTACCTGATCGCGGTCAGCGCGATCGGCGTCGTGATCGTGGTGCTGATCGTGCTGCTGATCGCCGGTGGCGGCGGCAACTCGAAGAAGAGCCCGAGCACCGCGACGGGCACCGGTAACACCGCCGCCGCCGCTGGCAACGGCCATGGCACCACCGGCACAGGCACGGGTGGGCTCGCCAAGCACCGCGTCGTGCCCGCCGACGCGCTGGTCGCGCTGTCGCTGCGGTCAAGCGCGGTGGTGTACGTGTGTCTGGTCGGCGACGATGGGCGCAAGCTGATTCCGGGGCTCGAGTTGCAGCCGGGTGAATCGACGCACACGTACCATGCAAGGCGCTTTGAGATCACGCTCGGGAACAGCTCGGTGACGTTGTACGTCGATGGCATTCCGCGCACGGTTGCGCCTTCCAGCGAACCGATCGGGTACTCGATCACGAAGGCGCTCGGCCGCAGGCCGCTGGCGGCGGCGCAGTTGCCGACGTGCAAGTGAGCGCGCTGTGAGGGCTCGCGATCGATCGGGACGCGAGCCCTGATGAGCGTGCGCGCCGGCATCGTCGTGACGGGCACGGAGGTGCTGACCGGGCGCGTCAGCGACCGCAACGGGCCGTGGCTGGCCGAGCGGCTGCGGGAGCTGGGCGTCGACCTCGCGTACACGACGATCGTCGGCGATCGCCCTGAGGACATGCGCTTGGCGCTGGAGTTCATGGCCATGAGCGGGATCGAGGTGATCCTCACGAGCGGCGGGCTGGGTCCGACGGCGGATGACATGACGGCGGCGGTCGTGGGTGACTTTCAGGGCCGTGAGATGCTGCTCGACGAGCAGTTGGCGGAGCGCATTGCGCGGATCGTGGCACCGCTGCTGAAACGCTGGCCGAACATCGACCCGGAGGCGATCGCGGAGGCCAACCGCAAGCAGGCGATGGTGCCACGCGGTGCGACTGTGCTGGAGCCGGTTGGCACGGCGCCGGGGCTGGTGGTGCCGCCGCCGGAGGCTTCCCTGGCGGGTGTCTCATCGCCTGCTAGCGCCGAGGCGTCCGAGGCCGCGCCCACGGGCGCCACCGGGTCATCGCGCGGGCCGACGGTCGTGGTGCTGCCGGGCCCGCCGCGCGAGCTGCAGCCGATGTGGGGTCAGGCGCTCCAGACACAGGCGCTACAGGCGGCGCTGGCCGGCGCGACGACGTACCGCCAGCACACGCTGCGGCTGTTTGGCATCCCCGAGTCGGAGATCGCGGAGACGCTGCGCGAGGCAGTGCGCGAGGGCGTGCGGCTGGACGAGCTGGAGGTCACGACGTGCTTGAAACGTGGCGAGGTGGAGATCGTGACCCGCTATGAGCCCGACGCGCAGGATGCCTACGACGCGTTTGTGCAGCTCGTCGCCAAGCGCCACGCCGACACGCTGTTCTCGCGCGACGGTACGACCGTCGATCAGCAGGTGGCGGCGCTGCTGCGCGCTGACGGTTCGCGGCCAGGGCGCACGATCGCGACCGCGGAGTCGTGCACGGGCGGCCTGCTGGCGGCGCGGCTGACGGAGCTGGCGGGCGCGTCGGAGTACTTCAACGGCGGCTTGGTGGTGTACTCGAACGAGGCGAAGATCGCGCAGGCGGGGGTGCCGCGCGAGCTGATCGAGGCGCACGGTGCCGTCTCGGCGGAGGTGGCGCGGGCGCTGGCGGACGGCGCGCGGGCGCGCCTGGGGGCCGATGTGGGCGTGGGCGTGACCGGCATCGCGGGCCCTGGCGGCGGCAGCGAGGAGAAGCCGGTGGGGCTGGTGTGGCTGAGCGTGACCACCGCTGCCGATCCAGCTGTCGAGTCGCTGACGCGCTCGGTGAGCCTCCCAGGCGGCCGGGCTGACGTGCGCGATCGCGCGACGACGGTCGCGCTGCACCTGGTGCGCCGCGCGCTGCTCGGGTCCTGAGCGCTCAGCTGCGCGCTAGCATCGCGTCAGCGCGATGTCACGGGGTGCCACAGCGAGGCTGTTCGTGGCGGTCGATCCGCCGCTGTGGGTGTGCGATGAGCTGATCGAGTGGGCGCGCGGCATGGTGATCTCCGCCCGCGCGGGCGGGAGCGCGAATCGGTCGCTGAGGCTGCTGGGGGCGGAGTCGTTGCATCTGACGCTGTGTTTTCTGGGCAGCCGGCCGGTGGCGGAGATCGAGGCGCTGTCGGACGTGCTGGCGGCATGCGCGGAGCAAACGTGCGAGCTGTCGCTGGGCGCGCCGCTGTGGCTGCCGCCGCGACGCTCACACGCGCTCGCGGTGGAGGTGCACGATCGTGGCGGCGAGCTGGCGCGACTGCAGACGCGGCTCTGCGAGTCGCTCGCGGGAGCCAGCGGTTGGCGGCCGGAGCGGCGTCGCTTTCGTCCGCACATCACGCTCGCGCGCGGGCGCGAGCTGCTGCACGAACCGGTGCCGGCGGCGACGCCGAGGCTCGAGTTCGCGCCGGAGGCGCTCGTGCTGTACCGCTCGTGGCTGGAGCCCGCGGGCGCGCGCTACGAGGCGCTGGCCAGCAGCGATCTCCTCAACGTGGCGCGTTGGGCGCCGTGAGTCTCAGCGTTCGCCTTCGCAGGTGAAGCTGGAGTCCGAGCCGGGCGAGACTTCGCAGACCTTTTCAACCGTGTCGGATTCCGAGACGGGGCTGCAGCTGAGGGATTCTTCTTCTTCGCATTCGCCCTGGCCTTCGCCTTCGGCGGCGCTCGTTTCAGGTTCAGCGGGCACGGCGCAGAGCAGGGTCTTGCCGTTGCGCGAGGTCGTCGGGGCGACGCCGCCTTCGCAGCTCGGTTCGGAGCCGTCTTCGCAGGCGAAGCCGTTGGTGCCTTCGCGCACCGGCTTGTCGCCGTTTTCGCAGAGCGCGGGCACGAGGATCACGGGGCTCGAAGATCCGTTCTTGCCCTTGCCCTTGGTCTTCGCGGGCTTGTGCTTGGCGGAGCTCTTGCTCGTGTGGTGCGGCTTGTGCTTGTTCTTGTGCGAGGACTGTGGGCAGGCGCGCGCGGCCTTGCCGTGAGCGGCTGCGCAGGCGGCCTTGTGCGTCTGCGCGAGCGTCTGCGAGGGCCCCAGCAGCGCTGCGACGAGCATGCAGAGCGACAGCGCGATCGTTGCGATCCGGGGGCGGCGGCTGTTGGGGTGGCGGCTGGTCAAGGGGAGCGGACTCACGGCGGGGGTGTGACTGGCTGCCTATCGACAGCGCGCGCCCACGGCGCGAGCGCGGCGCGGGCGCGTGGACGAAGTGGCGGTCGCTTCCGTGCGCAGCTCCCATGCGTATACGAACAGTTGTTCCGTCCGATGTGCCGTCTAGCTTGTGACCTCCCATTTCGACCGGAGGAGCAAGACCATGCCCGTGACCGACCAGGAGAAGGCCGCCAAGGCGCGCGACGCCGCGCTTCAGGGCGCGCTCACGCAGATCGAGCGAGAGTTCGGCAAGGGCACGGTCATGCGCATGGGCGACGAGGGCGCGCAGGTGCGCTGCGAGGCGATTCCCACGGGTGCGCTGTCGCTCGACCTGGCGCTCGGGATCGGCGGTGTGCCGCGCGGGCGCATCGTCGAGGTGTTCGGCCCAGAGTCTTCGGGTAAGACGACGATGATCTACCACGTGCTGGCCGAGGCGCAGAAACTCGGCGGCGTTTGCGCGTTCATCGATGCCGAGCACGCGATGGACCCGCTGTACGCGAAAGAGATCGGCGTCGACATCGACGAGCTGCTCGTGTCTCAGCCCGACTACGGCGAGCAGGCGCTGGAGATCGCCGACATGCTGGTGCGCTCGGGTGCCGTGGACGTCGTGGCGATCGACTCGGTCGCGGCACTGACCCCGAAGGTCGAGCTCGAGGGGCAGATGGGCGACCAGACGGTTGGCGCGCAGGCGCGCATGATGTCCCAGGCGATGCGCAAGCTCGCGGGCAACCTGAACCGCACGCAGACGCTGTGCATCCTCACCAACCAGATCCGCGAAAAGGTCGGCGTGATGTTCGGCTCGCCGGAGACGCAGCCGGGTGGGCGCGCGCTGAAGTTCTACGCCTCCCAGCGCCTTGACATCCGCCGCATCGAGACGCTGAAGGACGGCACCGAGGCGGTCGGCAACCGCGTGCGCGTGAAGGTCGTCAAGAACAAGGTGGCGGCGCCGTTCCGCCAGGCCGAGTTCGACATCGAGTTCGGCAAGGGCATCTCGACGTCGGGCTGCCTGATCGACCTGGGCCTGGAGCACAACATCGTGTCCAAGTCGGGCTCGTTCTTCTCCTACGGCAGCGATCGCCTCGGCCAAGGGCGCGGCAACGCAAAGGCCTACCTCGACGAAAACCCGACGATGGCGAAAGAGATCGAAGACAAGATCTACGCGGCGCTGGGCCTCGGCAAGGACCTGGTGACGCCGATCGATCGCGACAAGGAGGCGGGCGTGCCGCCGATGGTGAGTGAACCGGCGGTGGCGGCTGCGTAGGCTAGCTCTGGCTGGTCACTTCCAGAGTTCGATCTGCCCGACATCATGCTCGAAGCGCTGGTCGCACTGAGCCAGTCCCAGATCGCTGCGCTCCTTGCTCGCGGTGCCGCGCTGGAAACACAGTCATTTGGGCTAATTGGCCTCAACACAGCTCTTGGTGCCGGTGTGCTGGCGGCCCAGAGAGCAGTTCTCGGCGCTTTATGGTGGGTGCCGCTCCTGGGATTGGCGGTGTCAATCCTTGCCGCCGGTGGCGCGATCAGCGTCGGCAAATATGACATCGGGCCGGATCCGGTCGTCTTCTACAACGAGAACAAAGTCGACGATGAAGGCCTCGCGCAACTACTTGTGGACCTGCGGGTCAGCACGCGGAAGTGTGCAGGGGCTCTGCGGCTGAAAACGTTGGTCTTGACTGCGGCCGTTGCACTCCTGGCCGTGACAGTCGTCTATTCAGCCGTTCTGATTGGGTTCTAGAATGGACGTCAATGAGTGATGATGGTCGCATAGTCCTTCCGCCCGCATCTACGTCCGTACATGTTGCTCTGAGCGGCGGTACGTTGGGCAGTCTTGCCGTGGTGCAGGATGCAGTCGGTAAGGTTGAGAGGGGAGCGGAGGTCGAAACCGTAAATCGCCTCGTCGGCGTCGTCGAGAAGATCAGAGGACGTCGGCTGTACCGTGGAGGGGTATCGGCTGGTTCTGTCGAGCTCAAGCTCGCAGACGGCGCGACAGTGCTGGTGCCTCGTGAGGAAATCGCGAGAGTCGTCAGTCTGCCTCGCGGTGAGCCCGAGATCGACCCTGGGACTGCAGCGCCCGTAGGTTCCTGATCTGCGCATTTGAGCGTTGTGCGGCTGGGTGTGGCGCTACCGCGCGGATACGCGGAGAAGCAATGTGCTGTCCCCCGGCACCTCGGCGCTGATCAGGCCGCCGATCGAGCTAACGTCGTGGCTCCAGACGCTGCGCACGGTGTAGCGCGGCGCGGACGGCAGGCCGACGGCGCCCGCGCTGGTTTGAATCTGCGTGGGGCTCGAGCCCCGGTTCAGCAGGGCCACGGCGCGGGAGCCGTCGACCAGCGGCTTGATCCAGACCTCGCCGTTGCCGGCGCTGGACAGCAGCGTGCCCTGCACACCGGCGGGGTCCTGGTCGATTGCGATGACTTCGGTGTTCTGCACGGCGGCGAGGCTCGCGGAGCTGATCTTGGTGAGGTTGTCGCTGATCATCAACGGCGCGGCGAGCATCGACCACATGCTGAGCTGGGAGCGGAACTGTGCGGCGGACATGCCCTGGTCGGGGGCGAGGTAGTCGGGGTCGTTCCAGTGCCCTGGCCCCGCCGCCTGCGGGGCGGCGGCGTCGGCGTCGATGTTGCGCAGCACGTCGGCGAACGGGACGTTGCCCGGAAGCCCAACGTCGGTGTCGGTGCGCCAGCTGTTGCCGACGCTCGGGCCGAAGCTGTAGGTGGAGAAGGCCGATTCGTCGAGCGCTGGGCGACCTTCGCCGTACTGTTCCGGCTGCAGGTAGTCGCAGATCGACAGCAGCATCGGGCGATGGCTGGAGTTCGCGGCGATCGCCGCGTGCAGTTCGGAATAGGCGACCGAGGGGTCGAGGTGGTATTCGGCGCCGCCGCAGAAGTCGACCTTGACCGCGTCAAAGCCCCACGCGGCGAACGTGTCGATGTCCTGCTGGTAGTGGCCGTAGCTGCCCTGCCCGGCGCCGCCGCAGCCGTTGGGCCCGGCGTCGGTGTAGAGGCCGACGAGCAAACCCGCCGCGTGCAGCGTGCGCGTCAGCCAGGCCATGCCGTGCGGCCACTGCGTCGAGCTGACGGTGATTTCGCCGCTGGCGTTACGTGTGCCGTGCCACCAGCCGACGTCAAGCCACACGTAGCGGTAGCCGTCCCGCTCGAGCCCGAGCGAGACGAGCTGGCTGGCCTGTCTGAGGACGGTCGCCTCGCTGTAGTTGCCGCCGAACGCGAAGTACGTGTCCCAGCCCATGTACGGGGTCGCGGCGAGTACGCTCGCGGTCCGTGCCACCTGGGCCGTCGCCGGCGCCGCCTTGGTCGCGGTGGGCTGCGCCACTGCAGATTGCGCCAGCGTCAGTGCGCTCGCGAGCGCGAGCAGCGTCGCGGCGAGCCCGCCGTGCCTAGCTGCGCCGGGCAGCATGCGTCGATGCGCGCCGTGGTGGGTTGGTGAGCGTGAGCAGCTGCTGCGCGAGCTGTGCTTCGATCACGCCGATAACGGTGCCCGTCAAGTACAGGTTCGCGGTGAACGTCCGCTTGGCGGCGAGCAGGCGTCGGGCGGTGGCGCTGAGCGTTGCGCTGACGGTCGCGCGCGCTCCGGGCGCGAGATGCACGCGCAGGCTTGCGAGCGTGACCGTGCGATGTCGCAGTGCCGCGGCGCTCGTGTGGGCGCTGCGCTTGGCGCGTGCGGCGACGGCCACGACGCGGACGCCGCTGAGCGTCTCGACGCTCGTCAGGCGCAGCGTGAGCTGGCAGCCGTCGCTGGCCTGCGTCGAGCAGCTCACCGGCACGCTGACCTTGGGGCTTTGGAACGATGCCTTGCCGATGGCGGTCTCGCCGGCCGACACGGCCACGCCACCGACCGGAATCGTCACGAAGGCGCTCGTCGCGCTCGCACTACCGCCACCGTCGGTCGTCGTCACGCGACACTGCAGATGGTGCCCAGTGTCCTGGCCTTTGACGCTATAGGTCGCGTTCGTCGCGCCCGCGATCGGAATTTGGTCGCGCAGCCACGCGTACGCCAGCGTCACCGCGGCGCCGGCCGGCGTGCCGGCATGGCACGTCAGCACCTGACCGTTGGCGGGCGTGCCCGTGATCGACGGGTTCGGGTGAATCAGCGGCACCTGCGGCGAGAGCTTGGTCGTGAACGTCTCGTCGACGCCCACCGCCGCTCCGATCGGCGTGGAGGCGGCAACGCGATAGTGGTAGGCGGCGTTCGGCGACAGTCCCGTCAGCTTGACGGAGACAACCTGCGTTCCTCCGTTCGCCGTCGGCGTCGTTTCGCAGGCGGCAGTCTGGCTGTAGGGCAGGCTGGTCCCGTATTCAAACGTGCAGGCGCTGAGCGCGGCGTCGTTCGGATCGACTTCGCCGGCAAGCGCGGCCTGCGTTTCGGTGGGTTCGCCGACCGCGAGCGTTCTCGCTTCCGGTGGCGGAACTCGACCCGCGACGGCATACCCGCTCGCGTCAACCGCGAGGCAGAAGCCGCCGGGCAGGCAGGAGACCCCGGTCAGCGCCGCCGTGTCCGCGCTCGATTCGCCCCACACGGGAATCGCAGCGGTCGGGTCATCGCTTGCTTGGGCCCTGCCGCGGGCGTCGACGCCGACGCACAGCCCCGACGCGGCACAGGAGACCCCGGCAAGGCGTTCGCCGTCGTCGACCGGCGTGATGCTCCAGGTCGCCGCCGATCCCAACGGATCGGCGCTCGCGAGCGCGTTGCCGCTGTCATCGATCGCGACGCACACGCCAGCCGCCCAACACGAGACGCCGGTCAGCGCCCCGGCGTCGACCCGCTGCGCCGGCCACGCGGCGGCGCCCGTCGGCGCTTTGCTCGAAAGCACGTTGCCCGCGCCGTCGACCGCCACGCACAGCGTCGGCGATGAGCACGACACACCCGTCAGATGGTGCCCCGGATTGCTGCTTGCGAGCGTCCAGGCCCCCGACGTCGGGGCTCCGCTCGTCATGACGTCGCCTGCTTCATCGACCGCCACACACAGCGATGAGCTGGGGCAGGAGACGCCGGTCAGTGGCTTGCCTCCGTCTGGGACCGTGGCTGCGGACCATCCGCCGGCGCCGGAGCCGATCTTGACGAACGCCCTTCCGTGTCCATCGACGGCAACGCATGGGCCGCCTGGGGCGCAGGACACGGCGGTCAGGGCTTCACCGTGGTCGAGTTCGGCTTCGCTCCATGACGGGCTCGCGGCGGTCGGGTTCGAGGTGCTGAACGCGTGGCCCTCGCTATCGACGGCCACGCACAGCGATTCCGACACACACGAGACAGCGGTCAGAGCGCCTGTGTGATCGAACGGCGTCGGCGCCGTTGCTGGCAGAACCGACCAGTGCAGCGCAGAGGCAGCATTGCTCCTCGCCGGTGCGAAGAGCGCGGCGAGCGCGAGGACGAGCGGCAGCGAGCGGCGCAAAGCGGTCACCGCATCACGCAACCCGACAGGCTGCTGTGGGTTGCGGTGACACGGTGCTTGGGGTCCCTGTCACCAAAAGCGCTGCCACGTCGCCACATGGTGCAGTAAACGCGTATTGCCAGACGTCGGTCGCTGCCGTGACGCCTCGATCTGCCGCCGGGCCGCCCTATACGCTCATCCGATGCGTTCGGGTGAGTCGGGAGGATCGGTGTTGATGCAACGTCTAGAGCTTGTTGGTCTCACGGCCCTCGCGTTGCTGTGCTTGCTGGCGGTTCCCGCGACTGCGCTGGCGTTGAGCGTGTCGAACCCGCCGGTGGTCGTCAAATCGTCCTTCACCGTGAAGCTGAAGGGCTTGAGCGGAGCCCTGTCGGTGTATCTCAGCCCCAAGCGCAAGCTCGCCCACGGCGACGTGTCGCTCGGGCACGCGAAGGCGAAGCACGGCAAGCTGACGGTTGCGGTCCGCTCGACGGTCAAGGCCGGCAGGTACTACGTGATCGTGTGCGAGGGCAGCGGCCATCATCAGAAGTGCGTCGCCTCGAAGAAGCCGACCATCGTCGTGCCGACGACGAAAACGCTGCACCTTCCGGCAGGGGCGGTCGTGCAGGTCAATGGCAGCGCCACGCCAGACGCGGCCCACGCGGTCGCGGGCGTGCTCAGCGCGGCCGGTGGCACGCTCAGCGCGACCGGCCCGGAAGGGACCAAGTACACGCTCGCGTACAACGCCAACTCGGTGCCGAGCGGCACGGCCGTGACGGTCACACCACTCGCGGGCCTCGCGGGCGCGAGCCTGGGGACGTTCGCCGGCGGTGCGGAGCTCTCGCCATCCAACGTGCGCTTCATCCGTGGCGCGGTGCTGATCATCGAACCGGCGCACGCGGTCGCGGCGGGCGCTCGCGAAGCGGTCGAGTTCACGGGCGCGGGCGTGGGCATCCACCCGATCCCGACGGCGCCGCAGAAGGCCCCGATCGTGCTGCCGGTGGGCACCACCGCCGGCTATGCGCTGCTCAGTGGTGGCTCGCTGCAGGGGGTCGCCGCCCGCGCACACGCGGCTGGCCGGGCGCACTCGGCCTTCGGTCGGCCGCTGGCGCGTATTGCCGAAGCCTCTACCGTCTCCGGGCGCACGAGCTACTACCAGGACGAACTGGCCGGCGACGTGCACCAGCTCGTCGAAGCCGGAGGCGACATCGGCGACGGCAGTGCGGCCGCGAAGGCCTACGAAACAGCCGTCCTGGCGACGCTGAAGGAATGGTATGGCGAAATCACCGCCAACGAGGTTCCGCCGGGGATGGAAAGTGATGAAGCTGCGGAAACCGCGATGAACGACCTGTCCGCGTGGGCACAGTCGGCGGTGATCCTGCTCGGAGACGGTCACACGACGGTTGGCGGAGAGACGAGCACGACAACGACCTACAACGGCATGTCCGCGCTGTTCGGACCGAATTGGGAAGACGAAAAGGTTCTAAGCGTCTACCAGAAGCTGGCCGGCGCCGCGTATGACCGCGCTCAGGAAAAGTGCGCCAACCAGCACGAACTGGGGCAGCTCCCCACGATCTTGACCTGGTATCGCACAGACGTGTTCTCCGGGCACCCCGACTCGCTGTCGCTCGAAGAACTGCTCGTGTGCGACCACTTCACCGTTGAATTCGACTCGACCATGGAAGACAACATCCTGGGCGAGGACGGAGACGGCCACGGCACCTATGTGAACGAGTACACCGCGACGGTCAAGGTCAAGCCGCAGACAGAAGGGGTGGCAGGCCTGCCGATCAACGGCAGTGCGATGGGGGCGTACGCGCAGGCGACCGGTACGGTCAGAAAATCCGCGCCCTGCAAAGGCGGTCCGAACAGCGAAAACGAGCAGATCGACGAAGGCGGCAATCCATCCACCTTCAAGGTCGTCGAATACGTGCCTCCCACGGAAAAGGGTGGCGACCCGACGCTGACGTTCGAAACCGGCCTCCCAACCGAGAACTACCTGGCCACAGCGACCGAAGCGGTGTGCGACCCGTTCCCGATGATCGTGAAAGAGCCGGCCTGGTGGTCTGATTGGGACGCCCAGCACAAGAGCGAAGCGCTGCCCGACACGCTTGACGTATACAAGTTCACGCTCACCGCGGGTGGCGGGGCCGACTTCGGCACGATCAGCTTCAACGACGTCCCGTTCGACCAGGAGGACGCCGAAAGCCTGGAGAACACCAAAATCTCGGTCACGCACACGCCGGCGCCGTTCGCGCGACTGTAGCTCGCGATCATCCGCGGCTTGGGTCGCGAGGACCAGCCGCTCACGACGCCCGTCCTCGGCGGTTCCACCACCACCCGAGAGCATCGGGCTACCCTGTGGGCGACATGGCCTTGCGCGATGACATCCGGCGGCAGTACCACGTCACGACCTTCGGCTGTCAGATGAACGAGCACGACTCCGAGCGCATGAAGGGCATGCTCGAGTCGATCGGCTACGTCGAGGCGTCAGAGCGCGCCGACGCCGACCTGATCCTGTTCAACACCTGCTCGATCCGCGAGAACGCCGACCGGCGCTTCATCACGCACCTGGGGGAGGCCAAGCGGCTGAAGCGCGAACGGCCGGAGCGGATCGTGGGCGTCGGCGGCTGCTGGGCGCAGTCGGTCAAGGACGAGGTGTTCGAGCGCTTCCCGTTCGTCGATGTCGCTTTCGGGCCAGGCCAGGTGCACAAGCTCGCGGAGTTCCTCACCAGCGACTCGCTCACCGCGCAGGGGTTCTTCGAGTTCGAGGGCTTCACCGGTCACCTGCCGGCGCACCGCGAGCGCCGCTTCCAGGGCTGGGTGCAGATCAGCGTCGGCTGTAACTGCGCGTGCTCCTACTGCATCGTGCCGTCAACGCGCGGGCGCGAGGTCAGCCGCGAGCCGCACGAGCTGGTCGCCGAGGTGGCCGCGATGGCCGCCGACGGCGTCAAGGAGGTGACGCTGCTCGGGCAGAACGTCAACTCCTACGGGCGCGATCTGCCGATTGGCCCGGCGTCCGCGGGCGTCCGTCCGCAGCGCACCGGCTTTGCCGAGCTGCTGCGCATGCTCGACGAGATCGACGGCATCGAGCGGATCCGCTACACGAGCCCGCACCCGAAGGACATGCGTGAGGACGTGGTCCGCGCGCACGCAGAGCTCGAGAGTGTCTGTGAGCACATCCACCTGCCGCTGCAGTCGGGCTCTAGCCGCATCCTCAAGGCGATGCGGCGCACATACGACCGTGCGCGCTACCTCGAGCGCGTGGCGATGATCCGCGCGCACGTCCCCGACGTGGCGCTGACGACAGACATCATCGTCGGCTTTCCGGGGGAGAGCGACGCTGACTTCCGCGAAACGCTCGAAGTCGTGCAGGAGGTCGGCTACGACGCCGCGTTCACGTTCGTGTTCTCACCGCGACGCGGCACCGAGGCGGCTGCGATCGGCGAGGACGTCGTCCCGCATCCGTTGAAGGTGGAGCGCATGCAGCAACTTGTCGAGTTGGTGCAGGCGGGTGCACGCGAGCGCGCCCAGCGCTTTGTCGGGCGCACGCTGGAGGTGCTCGTCGAAGGCCCTTCGCGCACCGATCCCGAGCGCCTGCGCGGTCGCACGCGCCACAACAAAGCCGTCAACTTCAGCGGCCTGGCAGCTGCCGGCGAGCTCACCGACGTGCAGATCGTGTCCGCCACCAGCCAGACGCTCGCGGGCGAGGAGCGCTTGCTGGCGCGCGCCGGCGGCTGAGCGCAGCACGATTGCACCCAGCGCCTACACGCATCCTCGTCCGGACTCGGCGTTGTCGGTAGGCAGCCTCGTTTACGCGGCGACCGGGACCAGCGGATGTTCGCCATCGGCGACACACACGCGGTCGCGGCCCGTGCGCTTGGCCTCGTACAGCGCCGCGTCGGCCTGCGCGAACGCCGATGCGTAGTCGAACGGCTCGCCGCGCGCGGAGGCGTACACGCCGAGGCTGAGGCTGACCGGCACGCCCGGGCCAAGGGGACCGCGGGCGATTGCCTCACGCAGGCTCTCGGCGAGGCTCACCGCGCTGTCCAGCTGGCCGCCCGGCAGCAGCACGAGAAACTCCTCGCCGCCGAGTCGGTAGGCGAGGTCGAACGCGCGCAGCTGCTTGCGCAAGAGGTAGGCGATCTCCTTGAGCACGACGTCCCCGATCGCGTGCCCGAAGGTGTCGTTGACGTGCTTGAAATGGTCGACGTCGCAAACGATCAGCCCGATCGGCTCGCCGGTGATCGCGGCCTGCTCGGTCAGCTCGCGCACGCGCGAGGCGAGCGCGTGACGGTTGAGCATGCCCGTCAGCTGGTCGATCACCGCGTCGCTGCGGTGCTTGATGTCCGACTGCATCAGCGGCATCGAGAGGATCGCCGCGCACAGGATCAGCGCCACGGGGATGATTACGAGCACCGGGTTGGCGAGCACCGTTTTCAGATCGACGCCGAAGCCGACGGCAAACGTGAGCGCGAGGCTGATGCAGACGCCGACGATCACGCCACGGGTCGAGAAGCGGGTGCTGAGCGTCAGTACCGGGATCGCCAGCAACGGCAGCGCGCAGGTCCCGTGGGCGCCGCTGAGGGCGACCGCGAGCGCGATCGTCGACACCGACGCGATCCACGAGCTGAACATCAGCAGCTCGGGCCGCGCGAGTCGCGGCATCAACGCGTCGGCGACGGCAAAGCCGCCCATGATGCTGAGCACGAACGCCAGCGGCCACCAACCCAGCCACGGGCCGCCGGCTAGGATCGCCAGTGCCATGATCATCGCCGCGCGACGACGAACCGGCCGGAGACGCTCCTCCATTTCCAGCATGCGCTGGCGGTCGGAGTCGTCGTGGCACAGCCACGACGACTCGGTGCTCTCGCCAGCCCTGTCCGTGGAGCCCATGGCCTTTGGCTCGGACCCCTGCGCGGCCCTATCAAGCGCACGTCGGAGGGGTGGACGAAAGTTGTATGGACGAGCAACCCCAAGTCAAGTAAAGAGGAGGCCTTGATCGTGAGGATGCGCGCCGCCGTGCTCGAGGAGTTCGCCAAGCCGCTCGTCGTGCAGGAGGTCGAGCTGGCCGAGCCGGGGCCGCGCGAGGTGCTCGTGCGCCTGCAGGCGTGCGGCGTCTGCCACACCGATATGTACACCGCTTCCGGGGTCGATCCCTCCGGCTATGCGCCGACGGTGCTCGGCCACGAGGGCGCGGGCGTGGTCGAGCGTTGCGGCGAGGACGTCACGCTCGTGCGCGAGGGCGATCACGTCGTGACGCTGTTCTCGCCGCAGTGCGGCGAGTGCGTGCACTGCGTCAGCCCCTTGACGAACCTGTGCCTGGCGATCCGCGAGCAACAGAACCTCGGCTACCTGCCTGACGGTACGACACGGCTTTCCCGCGACGGCGAGCCGCTGCGCCATTTCATGGGGACCTCGACGTTCGCCGAGTACACGGTGATGCCGGAGATCGCGCTCGCGCGCATCGATCCCGAGGCGCCGCTCGATCGCGCGTGCCTGTTCGCGTGTGGCCTTTCGACCGGGCTCGGCGCCGCGATCAAGACGGCGGCCGTGCGCGAGGGCTCGACGTGCGTGGTGTTCGGCGCCGGCATGGTCGGGCTGGGCGCCGTCGCCGGCTGCCGTCTGCAGAACGCGCAGCGGATCGTGTGCGTCGATCTCTCGCCGGAGCGGTTGGAGCTGGCGCGCGGACAGGGCGCGACCGACCTGCTGATCGGAGGCGAGGATGCGGTCGCGCGGATTCTCGAGATGACAGGCGGCTTCGGCGCCGACTACACATTCGAGGCAACAGGCAGCGTCGCGGTCATGCGCCAGGCGCTGGAGGCTGCACGCATGGGCTGGGGCCTGTGCACGGTCTGCGGTGTGGCCGGTCGCGGCGAGACGCTCGATGTCGTGCCGCGCCTGTTGATCACCGGCAGGCGTGTGTGCGGCTCATCGTTCGGCGGGCTGAAGGGGCGCGATGACGTACCGGCACTCGTCGATCGCTATCTCGCCGGCGAGATCGACGTCGACCCGTTCATCTCACATCGTCTGCGGCTGGCGGACATCAATCACGGCTTCGAGCTGATGGAGGCTCAAGACGGCATCCGCAGCGTGATCGAGCTTTGAGGCGACGCACACGCGGTTGCGCCCTTCGCGCTTGGCGTCGTACAGTGCCGCGTCGGCCTCGGCGAAGACCGCCGCATAGTCAAAGCGCCCATCGCGCTCCGACGCGCCGACCCCGAGGCTCATCGTCACCTTCACACCGTCGCCAAGCGGCTCCGCGGCGATCGCCTCGCGCAGCCGATCCGCCAGCTCGGCGGTCTGCTCCAGGTCAGAGCCCGGCACGAGGATCAGGAACTCCTCGCCGCCGAGGCGGTATGCGAGGTCGAACGCGCGCAGCTGCTTGCGCAGCAGGTACGCCACTTCCTTGAGCACCATGTCGCCCATCGCGTGCCCGCGGGTGTCGTTGATGCGCTTGAAGCGGTCGAGGTCGGCGACGATCACGCCCACGGGCTCGCCCGTCACGTGCGACTGCTGGGTCAGCTCATGCGTGCGCACGCTCAGCGCCTTGCGGTTGAGCATCCCCGTCAACTGATCGATCACGGCGTCGCTGCGGTGCTGGATGTCCGAGTGCATCAGCGGCGTCGAGAGCACCGCCACGCACAGGACCAGCGCCAGCGGCGCGATCACGAGCTCAGGGCTGTTGATGATCGTGTGCGGCTCCACGCCGATACCCACGGCCACCACCAGCGCGCTCGCGATGATCACGCCGGCGACGACGCCGCGCGTGGAGAAGCGCGAGCTGAGGGTGATGACCGGGATCGCGATCCACGACAGCGCCACCACGCGTGCGCCGCCGCCGAGCACGACCGCGCCCGCGATCGTCAGCTCGCTGCCGATCCACGCCGTGAACATCACGAGCTCGGGACGCGCCACGCGCGTCAGGAAGTGGTCGGCGAGGGCGAAGAACGCAGCCGAGGGGATCAGGAACAACAGCGGCCACCAGCCGACCCAGGGGCCGACCGACACCAGCGCGAAGGCGAGGATCGCCATCGCTCGCTGGCGGCACGGGCGAACGCGGTCCTCCATGTCGAGCATCCGCTCGCGATCGGCGTCGTCGCGGCACAGCCACGATGATCTGCCGGTCCTGCGCTCAGGAGATGTCTGACAATCGGAGCTCACCCTTCCTCGCTCGGTTGCGGCAGCGGCGACGATTACACCGCCATAGGGGGGTGGACGGACGTTGACAACGTCAGAAACACGCAAAACTGGTGAGGGCTCGTTACCGATTGGCCGCGATACCAGCAGTCAGCGGGAAATGGCGTGGATGGGGCCGTGCCAGGCCCCATCCACGCTTCGATTCCTGGTTGATTTGTTGCGCGCTGTCAACTGCGTTTGTGGTGCGTATGTCGAGTTGGCTACTGCGCAGTAGCCCCGGCGGGCGGCGCCGTGTACGCGGCGCCCGAATTGGAGCCGCCTGAACTCGAGCTGCCACTGGAGCCCGAGCCCATGTTCGGGCAGGCTTTCCCGTCCGGCGCTCCAGATTTCTGCGGCGGGGAGGGGGTCGTCGTCGACGGTGTGCTCGCCGTCGAGCCGGACTGCGTGCTTGTCGCGCTCGTGCTCTGTGTGGTGCTCGTCGTCGCGGCGCCCGCGTTGGCGATGCCGGCGGCGGCGCCGCCCGTGGCGAGCGCCCCCGCGATCATGGTTGCGCCGAGCATCCTTGAGATGGTCATTGGTATCGAACCTCCTGGGGTCGAGTGGGGTGGGGTGTGATGACCATCGTGCGTGACGTCGCTAAGCCGCAGCGCAGATGCGCGTAGGGGTTTCGTAAGGGGCCGCGGCGGCTCGCGCGCGCCCCGCTGACATCTGGGGTTGGTCGGCGTCCGCTGGAGATGCGTGGGCTATCCGCCGTCACGTATGCGAACATATGTTCGTGCGCTGGAGCAACCTGACGCTCGACGGTGGGGAGCAGCGGCAGCTCCCGGGCTACCGCGACCCAGCCGCCGTGCGCCGATTCGACGCGCCCGAGGCGCTCGACATGCGCTTCTACGAGGTCCACGCGAAGTCGGTGCTCAACCGCGTGCCCGCGCAATCTCAGATGCCGTTTCGCTGGACGATCAACCCGTATAGGGGCTGCAGCCATGCGTGCCTCTACTGCTTCGCGCGCCCCACGCACAAGTTTCTGGAGTTCAACCCGGGGCGGGACTTCGAGCGCGAGATCGTGGTCAAGGTCAACGCGCCCGAGGTTCTGCGCGTGGAGCTGGCAAAGCCATCTTGGAAGCGCGAGCACGTGGCCTTGGGGACGAACACCGACCCGTACCAGTGGGTGGAGGGCCGCTACCGCCTGATGGAGGGCATCTGGGAGGCGCTTCGCGACGCGGCCAACCCGTGCTCGGTGCTGACCAAGTCGCCGCTGCTGCTGCGCGACCTGTCGCTGATGCTCGAGATCGCAAAGCGCACGAGCTTTTCCGCGTGCCTGTCGATCCCGACGCTCGACGAGAAGGCCTGGCGGGCGACCGAGCCGCACACGCCGAGCCCTCGTGCTCGACTGGAGGCGGTCGCAGAGCTGAACCGCGCGGGCATCCCAACGGGCGTGCTGATCGCGCCGCTGATGCCTGGGATCAACGACGCTCCGCACCAGATCGAGCCGCTGCTGGAACAGGTGGCGCAGGCCGGCGCGACGAACGTCGGTGGCGCTGCCCTGCACTTGCGAGGCGAGGTGCGCACCGTGTTCATGGGCTGGCTGCGCTCGCAGCGGCCCGACCTGGTGCCTCGCTATGAGGCGCTATATCGGCGTGGCGCGTATGCGCCGCGCGAGGAACGCGTGCGCCTCGGGCGCCTGGTCCGCCGTGGTGGGACGCCGGGGGCGTTCTGGCGCGGCAGCCCACGGCCGGGCGAGGACAACGATGAGGACGATGCGTTCGCGATCGGCACACGGCAGCTCGCCGTCTCCGGGCAGCAGAGCCTGTTTTGACCGTGTACCGAATATGGGTCTGCTCGGCGGAGCAGATCCGCTTGTTGGCATGCCATCGGCATGTCAGTAGCATGCTATTATCATGCTAGATGGGGGCCATTCAGATCAAGAACGTTCCTCCCGATCTGCACGAACGGCTGCGCGAGCGGGCGCGACGCGAGGGGCGGAACATGAGCGAGTACGCGCTCGAGGTGCTCGAACGAGACCTATCGGTGCCGAGCACGCGCGAATGGCTTGCGCGCCTGAGACAGGACGAGGCCGTGGAGGGCATCACCTCGCAAGACATCGTGGGCTTGATCCACGAAGGGCGGGCTGAGCGCGATGAGCAGATCATCCGTGCCATCTCCGGTAGTGATTGACGCGTCGGCTCTCGTCGAGCTGCTGCTCCAGACCGATACCGGCAGACGCGTCGAGCAAGCTATCGGTGAGGCGACGCTGATGGCTCCGGATGTTGTCAATCCGGAGGTTGCGCAGAGCCTCAGAGGTCTCGAGCGCGGCGGCAAGCTGACGAGCGCGCGCGCCTCGCGCGCGCTGGCGAGGCTGGTCGAAAGCGAGCTCTCCACGCGTGCCGACAGCGGTGCTGCTCAAGGACATCTGGTCATTGCGCGCGAACCTCTCCTCCTACGACGCCTGCTACGTGGCGCTGGCGCTGGCGCTCGGATGCCCGCTGCTAACGGTCGACCGGCGCTTGACGCGTGCGCCTGATCTCGGCGTCACGCTGATCTGCGTCTGAGCCGATCAAGCTCTCAGCGCATCTCCCGCTGGCCTTCCGCGATCGTGCGCGCGATCTCCTCAGATCCGAGCCGCCGCGATACGCGCGTGGCAAGCTCCGGCGCGACGCCGGCGATCAGCGTGCCCGCGCGCAACGACAGCGGCGCGACGTCGACCTCGCCGCGGTTGTGCTCGATCGCGCTGAGGACAGCGTGCGCGACGTCCTCGGGCGTACGTGTGCTGACGCCGCGCGGGAGCGGCGCGGGCGCATCGGCGAACATGCCGGCGTCGCTGATGAAGGCGGGGAAGACGGCTGAGACGCCGACGCCGCTGCCGTGCAGGTCGGCGCGCAGGCCGGCAGCGAAGGCGCGCAGGCCGGCCTTGGTGGACGCGTAGATCGAGGCACCGGGCGCGGGCGCCTTGCCGATGAGCGAGGACATGAACAGCAGGTGCCCGCGGCGGCGCTCGAGCATCGCCGGTACGAGCGCGCGGGCGAGCACGATCGGCGCCCTGAGGTTGACCTCGAGCGCGCGGTCGATCTCATCGATCGAGAAGGACTCCAGGCGCCCGGAGGCGGGCAGCGCGGCGTTGGCGAGCAGGATGTCGACGTCTCCGACTTCGTCGAGCAGGCGCTCGAGCGCGACGCGATCGCTGAGGTCGGCTGCGAGCGCGCGTGCCCGCAGCTCGACGGCGAGCGGCTCGAGCAGCTCGATGTGCCGTCCGGTGAGCGTCAGCTGCGCGCCGCGAGCATGCAGCGCGCGTGCGATCGCGTGGCCGAGGCCGCCACTGGCGCCGGTGAGGAGCACGGAGGAGCCGGCGATCTGCACAAGCTGTGAGCCTATTCGCATGCAAATCGTCGCGCTGTTCGGACCGACGGGCGTCGGCAAGACCGCCGTGGCGCTCGCGCTCGCGCAGTTGCTGCGCGCCGAGGGCGAGGATCCGGTGGCGGTGTCCGCGGACGCACTGCAGGTATATGCGGGCCTCGAGACGCTGACCGGCGTCGCGAGCGCCATGGAGCAGACGCGCCTGGAGCACCGGCTCGTTTCGTTCCTGCCGGTCGACGCGACGTTCAGCGTCGGCCAGTACGCGCAGCTGGCGCACGCCGAGATCGACGGTCTGCTGGTGGCCGGCAGGCGTCCGATCGTGGTCGGTGGCACCGGGCTGTACCTGCGCGCGGCGCTGACCGAGCTGAGCCTGCGCCCGCCGCCCCCCGAGGGCGTACGCGAGCGCTGGACGGCGCAGCTCGAACGCGACGGCGCGCCGGCGTTGCACGCGCAGCTGCGCGAGCGCGCGCCGTGGGCGGCCGCGGAGATCGATCCCAACGACCGCCAGCGGGTGGTGCGAGCGCTGGAGCTGGCAGATCTGGGCGAGCTGGAGCCAGCGGCAGAGACCGCTGGGCTGGGTGAGCGCACCTCGCAGCTGTGGAGCGATGAGGTGCGCCGGCCGACGCAGCTGGTGGGTCTGACGATGGAGCGCGAGGCGCTGTACGCGGCGATCGACGCGCGCGTCGAGGCGATGCTCGCGGCGGGCGCGCGCGAGGAGGTTCGCCGCGCGCACGCCGCCGGCGCGGCGCAGACGGCGCGCAAGGCGCTCGGCTTCAACGAGCTGCTGGCGGGCGACGTCGAAGGCATGAAGCGGCGCACGCGCAACTACGCAAAGCGCCAGCTCACGTGGATGCGCAAGCTCGGCGGCGTGCGCGTGATCGACGCCACCGGCCGCGAGCCGCTGGCGCTCGCCCGCGAGATCCTCAGCGCGGCGCCTGACCTAGACTCCCGCGCCTGATGAGCCCAACGCGATTTGAGAAGTGGCAGGCGCTCGGCAACGACTATCTGATCGTCGAGCGCGACGAGCTGGCGTTCGAGCTGTCGCCCGCGCGCGTGCGCAGGCTGTGCGCGGGGCACTTCGGCGTGTACGCCGACGGCGTGCTGCTGCTCGCGCGGCCGCAGAACCCAGCGCACGTCGCCGACCTGCGCATCTTCAACCCCGACGGCTCGGAGGCGGAGCTGTCGGGCAACGGCGCGCGCGAGGCGATCCTGTACCTGCGCCGGCGCGGCTGGACCGACGCGGACACGTTCACGATCAACACCGCCGCGGGCGAGATCAGCCCGACGATCACCGGACCCGACACCTGCACCGTGGACATGGGCCGTGCGAGCCTCAGATCGCGGGACTTCCCGGGTGGTTCCGCCGATGGGCTGGGCAGCGTGGAGGCGGGGGGGCGTGTGTGGGAGTTTCGCCACGTCTCGATCGGCAACCCACAGTGCGCGATCCACGTCGACTCGCTCGAGCAGCTCGAGGCGGTGGACCTGGCGAGCGTCGGCCCGCAGATAGAAGGCGACGCGC
Organism: uncultured Solirubrobacteraceae bacterium; assembly: GCA_963716535.1. Lineage (GTDB taxonomy): Bacteria > Actinomycetota > Thermoleophilia > Solirubrobacterales > Solirubrobacteraceae > Palsa-744. The sequence goes on from OY970317.1 coordinate 892,495, forward strand.
AGTTCCCCAACCGCACGAACGTATCGTGGTACACGGAGCTTGGCGCAGCCCCGGCTGCCCAGCCGCTCAGGCCTCCTGCTTTCACACAAATCCGAGCGCGGATCTTCGAGCGCGGCGTCGGCGAGACGCTGTCCTCCGGCACGGGGGCGACCGGCGCGGCTGTCGCGCACGTGCTGCGATCGCTCGCCGATCCGGCCGAGCGCGCTGAGGCGCGTGTGCGCGTGCAGCTCGACGGCGGCGAGCTGGATGTCGAGGTGGGGGCGGAGCTGCACATCAACCTGACAGGCTGGGCGCGACCCGTGTTCGCGGGTCAGCTCAGCGAGGATTTTGAAAAGGAGCTGCATGAGATCGAGTAAGCGCCTGGAGCGCATCCCGCCCTACGCGTTCGCCCAGCTCGAGCGCAAGATCGCCGACAAGCGCGCCGAGGGGATCGACGTGATCAGCCTCGGCATCGGCGACCCCGATCGCCCGACGCCGGCGCTCGTGGTGGAGGCGATGCGAGAGGCGGTCACGGAGCCCGAGACGCATCAGTACCCGACGAACCGCGGCCGCGAGGACTTCCGCGGCGCGGTGCGCGACTTCTACGAGCGCCGGTTCGACGTCAAGCTCGATCCCGCCAGCGAGGTCATCCCGGCGCTCGGCGGCAAGGAGGCGATCTTCAACCTCAGCCTCGCGTTCTTGGACCCCGAGGACTACGCGCTCGCGGCCGACCCCGGCTATCCGGTTTACACGGGTGGCCCGTGGCTGGCTGGCGCGGAGCCGGTGCTGATGGCGCTCGATCCCGAGCGCGGCTTCGTTCCGGACCTCGGGGCGATCGACGAGGACGTCGCCCGCCGCGCCAAGCTGATGTTCCTGAACTACCCCAACAACCCCACCGGCGCGGTCGTGCCGGACGGCTTCTTCGAGCGGGTGGTCGACTTCGCGCGTGCATACGAGATCCTGGTCGTGCACGACAACGCCTACTCGGAGATCACGTTCGACGGCTACCGCGCGCCGTCGTTTCTGCAGACGCCCGGAGCAAAGGACGTCGGCATCGAGGTGTTCTCGCTGTCCAAGGGCTACAACATGACCGGCTGGCGTCTGGGCGTACTGGTCGGAAACGCGGACGCGCTGGAGACGTACTGGCGCTTGAAGACGAACATCGACTCAGGCGTGTTCGAGGCGGTGCAGCTCGCGGGCATCGCGGCGCTCTCGCCGGAGACGGACGCCGAGGTCGCCTCGATGAACGAGCTGTACCGACGCCGGCGTGACCTCGTGTGCGACGCGCTGCGCGCGATCGGCGTCAACGTCCGCGTGCCGCACAGCACGATCTATGTGTGGGCGCCGGTGCCCGACGGTTTCGCGAGCTCCGAGTCCTACTGCGAGCACGTGCTCGAGCGCACCGGTGTGGTGCTCACGCCTGGAGCCGTCTACGGCCCCGCCGGCGAGGGCTGGTTCCGGATCTCGCTGACGACTCCCGACGAGCGCCTGCTCGAGGCGGTCCAGCGTCTGGGCACGCTCAGCGATTGAGGTCTCCAGGCGCTCGCGGCGTCGAGCGCGTTCACCCGGGCGCGCGCGACCGCAGGCCCTAGACTTGAGCGCGGATGGATTCAAGCCGTAACGGCACCGAACCGACTCAGCGCGCGGCACAGCGCGCCTTCTGCATTGCCGCGCTGCCCGACGGCGAGGACCTCGCGGAGCTGGGAGAGCTGCTGCGCACGGCCGGCGTCGCGACCGTCGGTGAGATGATCCAGCACCGCGAGCAGCCGCATCCGAACACCTACCTCGGGCCTGGCAAGGTGGCCGAGGCGAAGGTCGCGGCGCTCGCGAGCGACGCCAACGTGATCGCCTGCGACGACGAGCTGAGCGCGCGCCAGGAGCGCAACCTGGAGGAGGCGCTCGGCCTGCCGGTGGTGGACCGCACGACCGTGATCCTCGACATCTTCGCCTCGCACGCCAACAGCGCCGAGGGCAAGCTGCAGGTGGAGCTGGCGCAGCTGGAGTACAACCTCGCGCGCATGCGCGGTCTGTGGAGCCACCTCGAGCGCCTTGGCGGCGGCATCGGCACAAGGGGGCCGGGGGAGACGCAGATCGAGACCGACCGGCGTCTGGCGCGCGACCGCATCGCGGTGCTGCGCCGGCGCCTGGAGCACGTCAAGGGCACGCGCGCGGTGCAGCGCGCCGAGCGCGAGCGCGCGGCGCTGCCGACGATCGCGCTCGTCGGATACACCAACGCCGGCAAGTCGACGCTGCTGAACGCGCTGACCGGCTCGGAGGTCGGTGTGCGCGATCGCCTGTTCCACACGCTCGACCCGACCACGCGCACGCTGCGGCTGGGCGGCCGGCCGCACCTGCTGACCGACACCGTCGGCTTCATCAGCAAGCTGCCTCACCAGCTCGTCGACGCGTTCGGTGCGACGCTCGAGGAGACGAGTCGCGCGGAGCTGCTGGCGCACGTGCTCGACGCCTCGGCGCCCGAGGCCCAACAGGAGATCATGAAGCGCTCCGTGGAGGGCACGCTGGAGGAGATCGGCGCCGGCGAGCGGCCGCGGCTGCTGGTCCTCAACAAGGTCGACCTGCTCGAGCACGACGAGCGCGAGGAGCTGCGCTTCCGCCACCCCGACGCCGTGCTCGTCAGCGGCGTCACTGGCGATGGCCTCGATCAGCTGCGCGACCGCCTCGAGCATGAGCTCGCGCACACGCTGCGCCCACTCGACCTGCTCGTGCCGTACGCCGACGGCGGCAGCCTCGCCGAGCTGCACGAGCTGGCCGGCGAGGTCAGCCGCGAGGACACCGCCGAGGGCGTGCGCGTGCATGCCCTCGTGCCAGCGCGGCTGGCGGCTCGCTTCGCGCGCTTTGCCGTCGCCTCTTGAGGCGCCGCTCGCGCGACCTACGGTCCTTCGGTCAGCGTGAGCACGAAGCTTCCCGTCGTCTCGAAGTTGTATGGGCTTATGACGACGGTCGTCGGCCCTGCCTGCTGCGACGACGGGGTGAATTCGATGTCCGTGGGCGACGTGCCGATGTATGCGCGGCCAGCGTCTTCCGCGCCGCTCGAGTCCAGCACCTGCATCTGCAGGCTCTGACCCGTCGGCGACACGTCGGGGCTGGTGACCGCGAGCGTCACGTGCCGCCCTTCGGTGGCGTCGAAGCTGTAGTCGGCGTGCTGGCCCGCGAACGCGATCGCGCCGTCCGTGGGCACGCCCGGCGTCAACGCACCCGTCACGTCCTTCGCGAACGTCAGGGTGAACCTGCCCAGCGTCTCGAAGTTGTACGCGCTGATCAGAACGGTCGTCGTCCCGGCCGTGGTCGAAGTCGGCGTGAAGTCGATCTCGGTAGGCGTCGTGCTGACGTACGCCCGCCCTGAGTCTTCGGCGCCGCTCGAGTCCAGCACCTGCATCTGCAGGCTGCTTCCCGAAGGTTCCACCAGCGGGCTGGTCAGCGCCACCGTGAGGTGTTCGCCTGTCACCGCAGGGAACGTGTATGCCGCGTGCTGCCCCGCGACCGAGATCGCGCCGCTCCTCGCCACGCCCGACGTCAGTTCACCGGTCACGTCTGTCGCGTAGGTCAGCGTGAAGCTGCCGGTCGTACCCGAGTTGTAAGGGCTGATGACGACAGTGGTCAGGCCCGCCTCTGCCGCTGTCGGCGTAAAGTCGATCTCGGTGGGCGTGGTGCTCACGTACACCCGGCCCGAGTCTTCGGCGTTGCTGGGATCCAGGACCTGCATCTGCAGGCTGCCGCCGGATGGCGCCACGTGCGGGTTGGTGATCGCGACGGTGACGTGCTGGCCCGCCACGGCCATGAACGTGTAGTCGACGCCGGCCGGCCCCGTGACGGCCCCTTCCACGGGCGTGCCGTTCGTCAGCGGTGTCACGCCGGGCACAACCGCGACACCCCCAGGCGCAGGCGTGCCCACCGGCAGCGACGGATGTGGCCCAACCCGTCCCGTCGAGCATGCATGGTAGGTGCGGCTCAGGGTCGCCGTGCGCCTGCGCGAGGACGTGGCGAGAATCGTGACGACGAACTTCCCGGACGGCAGGCCCGTCAAGGTCACAGCGCGTCCGATACGAGCATGGGTGACCATCACGACGAGCTTGCCGTTGACCTTGACGCGCTCAGCAGCCCACACGACGTGAGGGATCTTGCGGAGCCTGATCGTCAGCGTGTGCCCGCTCACGCAGGGCGTTGCGGACGGGAGCGAGAAAGCAGAGGAGCCGGAGATGGGAGGCGCCGCGGCAGCGGTCGCCGGGCGTCCACCCGCGAGGCGCGCGCTGACGGGTGCCGCCGCGAACAGCATCGCGACAACCGCGAGCGACGCGACGATCTTGGCGGCTGAGGTGCGCATCGCGCGCAGTATGTCACGAGTCCAGACGCCTCGGTTACGCGGATGTGAAGCGCGGCCGAAGTTGCGATGGCTCGGACGGTTGCGAGAGAGAGAACGAGGGCGCAGGACGGGCGTCAGCGGCCCTCAGCGCTCGTCTCCGCTGCCCGACAGCACCCCGCGCCGCTGCCGTGAGAGCAGCTTGTCGAGGTTCGTCTGCGCGATCTCGTCGAGCTCGAGCCCCAGCTCGCTGGCGAGCTGAGCTACGTACCAGAGCACGTCGCCCAGCTCCTTGGCCATCTTCGCGCGGCGCTCGTCGCTGACCTCGCCGCCGTCGTCACGGATCGCCTTCTTGGCGTGCTCGGCCACCTCGCCGGCCTCGCCGGCGAGGCCGAGTGCGGGATAGGCGAGCCACGCCTCGCGCGGGTACTCGGCGGTGCGCCGCGACAGGCGCTGATACTCCGATAGCTCCACGCCGCCGATCGTATGCCGCGGGGCGGCGCGCGACGGTGGGCGATCGCCGAGTTTGCGAGCGATCGCGGTGCTCGCGACATGCAAGCGCGGGTGCTGTGCTCGCGTGTGGGTCCTGCTCAGACGCCGGCAGCGTGGCGCGCGCTGAGGTGCGTCTCGTGCTCGATCGAGTCGTCCAGCGGCGCCAGCTCGCTCGGGTCGATGCCGAGCGCGCGGGCGATCAGCCAGTCGGCGAACCACACGTTCTTGGGCAGCAGCGGCCCGTGCAGGTAGGTGCCGATCGTGTTCGCGCTGCGCGCGCCCTCGAAGCCGCTGTGGCCATCGTTGCCGTACCCGTTGAGCACGCGTCCGAGCGGCTGTTGCCCGTCGCCCAGGTGCGTGCGCCCGCCGTGGTTCTCGAAGCCGGCAAGCACGCGCGGCTGCTCGCCGTCGAGCGTGACCTCGATCGCGACGTTGCCGATCAGGCGCGGGCCGTCCTCGCGCACGGTGCGCACGTCGAGCAGCCCGACACCGGGGATCTGCTCCCGCTCCAGTGTGTAGGAGTGCCCCAGTAGCTGGTAGCCGCCGCAGACGCCGAGCACGAGCGCGCCGCGCGTAGCCGCCGCGTGCAGCCCCGCGCGCTTGTTCTCGATCAGGTCCTCGGCGCAGAGGCGCTGGTCGCGGTCCTGGCCGCCACCGATGTAGAAGAGGTCGTGGGCGTCGCCGTCGAGCTGCTCGCCGAGGTGGCTGGCGGATAGCTGGAAGCCGATTCCACGCCACCGGCAGCGGCGCTCGAGCACGATCAGGTTGCCACGGTCGGCGTAGATGTTCATCAGGTCCGGGTACAGCGCGCACACGCGCAGCGCCTGCGCAGGATTGTGCGTGTCGCCGCTGGCCGCGGTCTCAGGCACGGAACATCACCGCCACGCTGCCGGTGTGTTCCTCGGTGGCGGGAATCGCGCGCGTGCCGGCCGGCGCGAGGCCGGCGTCGCGTCCCTCGCGCTGCAGCTGCGCGACGCCGAGGCGGTCCAGCTCGACGACATCGCACTGGAGCTGTGGCCGGGCCGAGCGGATGCCCTCCGCGTGCACACTGCGCTCGCGCTCGATGCGCATCGCCTCGCGGCCGATGTGCACGCGCGTCGCGCGGCTGATGTAGACGACGTCATCCACGCACGCAGTCTCGGGCGACGGTCCGGCGTCGCCGGCGTCGCAGTCGAACGGATCGACGTCGGTGACGATCGCGCAGGCGAGCAGACCGCCGGGCGCCAGGTGCGCGCCGGCGCGGCGCAGAAACTGTGCGCGGCCGGCGCCGCCGCCGAGCAGCTGTAGCGTTTGCATCGGCGCGATGCAGAGCGCGAAGTCGCGGTGCGCCAGCTCGAAGCTGCGCGCGTCGGCGCAGACCGTCTCGATCGGCAGCTCACCGGCGCGCTCGCGCAATGCCTGCAGCAGCGCGGCGTCCAGGTCGAGTGCGGTCAGGCGGTGGCCGGCGCGCGCGAGGTCGAGCGTGACGCGGCCGCTGCCGGCGCCGATGTCGAGCACGGCGCCGTCCTGTTGGGCGCACAGCTCGCGCCACAGGGCAAGGTCGGCGCTGTAGCAGCCGCACTCGAGGTCGTGCCAGATGACGGTCTCCGGCGCGCTCATGACCACGCGCTGCTGGCCTCTCCGCGCGCCACGAGCAGCTCGCGCAGCGCGAGCATGGCTGTGTATGTGGGCAGTGCGAACAGCGGCGCGCCGTCGATGCTGTCGGCCGCGGCGGCGTCGAGCGCGTCGGGCAGCCGCTCGCGCACGTCGATCCGCGCCGGGTCGACGCCGGCGTACTTCAAGCGCGCCGCGAGGTCGGCGGCGCGGTTGCCGCTGCAGGTCGCGCGGCGCACGCGCGCCGCGAGCAGCTCGAAGTCTGCGTCCCAGATCCACGACACGTCGCGTCCGTCGGCGATCTGGTCGTTGAGCACCCCCAGCAGGTCGTGCTCGCCAGGCTCGAGCGCGAGCGTGCGCAGCACCTCGTTGGCACCGGCGGGATTCTTGACCAGCATGATCCGCAGCTCCCGCGCGGGGGCCGCGGGCACCGACACGCTGACGGTCTCGGCGCGACCGAACGCCGCTCTCGTGGCGGCGAGGCCGGCGACGATCGTCTCGAGCGGGATCTCCAGCGCATGTGCGAGCGCGGCGGCGGCCAGCGCGTTGTAGACGTTGTAGAGGCCCGGCAGCGTGAGCGTGACCTGCGCTCGCCCGGCGGGTGTGGCGAGCGTGAAGCTCGCCGCGTGCACGCCCTGCAGGTGCACGTCGGTGGCGGTGACGGTGGGGGTCGGTCGCGATTGGCCGCAGCTAGGGCAGTGATAGTGGCCGAGGTGGCCGAGGTAGATGGCGTCGAACGCGTAGGGCGCGCCGCAGCGACGGCAGTGCTTGGCGTCGGCGGCGTGCGCCATGCCGGCGAGCGCCAGCGAGTCGTCGTCAAGCCCGAAGTAGACGGTGTCCGCCGGCCCGCGCTCGCGACCGAGGTCGGCGAGCAGCGGGTCGTCGGCGTTGAGGACGAGCTTGGGCATGCCGCTACTCAGCATCTGCTCCCAGCGCTCGGCGATCGTGTCAAGCTCGCCGTAGCGGTCGAGCTGGTCGCGGAACAGGTTTCCGAGCAGGATCGCGCGCGGCTGCAGCTGCGCCGCGAGCTGTGCCAGCCATAGCTCGTCGACCTCGAACAGGCCGAGTTCTCCGGCGATCGCACCGTGCGGACGCGCGGCGGCGAGCAGCGTCGTGGCGATACCGCCGGCCATGTTCGCGCCGGCCTGGTTGTGAACGAGCGGGATGCCGGCGCGCTCGAGGATCGCGGCGGTCATCGCCGCGGTTGTGGTCTTGCCGTTGGTGGCGGAGATCAGCACGCTGCCGCGCGTGAGGCGCGCGGCCAGCTCGCCGATCGCGCCAGGCGCGAGGCGCATCAGCAGCTTGCCGGGAGCGCTCGTGCCACCGCCGCCGCGCAGGCGCGAGACGGCGCCGACGCCGCGGGCGAGCGCGAGCTTGGCGGTCAGCGTGTCGGCCATCAGCGCTTGGAGAACGCCGGCCCGACCTCGGCCGGGGTGAGCATCGTGACGGCGCCGGCGAGCGCGCGGACGCGCACGGGAAGCTCGCCGATCGGGTCGCCGTCGGCGTACATGGTGAACGGCCGGTCGGCGCTGACAGCGAGTTCGCGCGCGCGGAAGACGTGCACGCTCGGCTCGTGTATGTGCGTCCCCTTGAACACCTTCGGCAGGATCCGCGTGAGGAACGTGAGCTTGCTGACGCTCTCGCAGACGACCACATCGAGCATGCCGTCGTCGAGCATCGCGTCGGGCGCCGCGCGCATACCGCCACCGTAGGTCCTGGAGTTACAGGCGCCGACGGAGAAGGCGGCGAAGCTGCGTGGCTCACTCGGCGGGTCCAGCTCCAGCTCGAAGCGCGCGGGCCGCCAGGCGGCGAGCGCGCGCAGCGCGCCGTACAGGTAGACGAGGCCGCCGAGCCACGCGGGGGCCTCGTTGGCGATGCGGTTGGCGTCGCTGTCGAAGCCGGCGGAGGCGATCCCGACGTAGGTCTGCCCGCCACCGTCGGAGCCCTGCTGCTCGACGAGCCCGAGGTCGACCGGCTGCGTATGCCCGGCGGCGACGATCGCGACCGCTGCGTCGATGTCGTCGGGGATCCCGAGCACGCGTGCGAGGTCGTTGCCGCGCCCGCCGGGGACGATGCCGAGCACGGCACCGGGCAGCGACCTGAGCGCGTCGGCGAGCGCGCCGATCAGGCCGTCGCCGCTGAGCGCGACGATCGTCTCGCCGGCAGCGGCCGCCTCGGTGGCCAGCTCGCGGGCGTGGGCGAGGTCGCGCGTGTCGGCGCGGCGCACGCTCAGCCCGCGGGCGCGCAGGGCGCGCTCGACGTCTGGTGCGAGACGGCCGGCCCTGCCGCCTCCAGCGGCGGGGTTCACGACGAGGCAGATCGGTGCGGACACGTCCCCAAGCCTAGTGTCCGCCCAGCGCGTGAGCACTCGCGCCGGGGTTGCCGGCGGGGGCTGCGCGCGGTGGGGTTGTGCTCAGCCCGAGGAGCCGGAGCGCGCTCGGTCGCGCCGGCGCCGTCCGATCATCGCGATCACGGCGAGCACGGCAATCGCGAGGAACAGCCCGAGCAGGATCGCGGGCGCCAGCCCGAGACCGCCGAACGGCAGCGAGATCAGCTCGACGATGCCGGCGCCGAGCGCGAGCAGCACGAGGATCAGCAGGATGATCAACAGCACGCCGCGGGTACGCGCGAGGATGCCTGCGGAGGCGGTCGGGATCAGCAGCCCCATGGCGCGCAGCGCGAACAGCTGACGCCCGCTGGGGGGCGCCTGGCCAAGACGCTCGACGGCGCTCTTGAGGTCGCCGGCACGGCGTTCGGCGAGCGCGAGCGACGCGTCTGCCATACGCCTGATCTGCATGCGCTCCTGCGGGCGCGCGGCGGCGATCGCGCGTTGGAAGTAGCCGCGTGCGGCCTCGGCGTCGAAGCGCTCGGACGCGCGCGCGCCGAGGATCGCCATCGCGGCTGCCTTGTATTTGGTCTCGGCTTCGAGCTCCTCGTCGGAGCGCTGCTCGAGCGCTTGAATGGCCTCGAGGCCGCCGCGCTGTTCGACGCGGACCTGACGTTGTTTGGGAGGCATGGGCAGCCATTCTACGTGTGGCGAGCGCCGACTGCCGGCGGCGCCATCGGCTCGTGGCTGTGCTCGGCACGTTGTCGTCCAGCCGGTATGCTCGCGAAGTGCCAAGCCGTCCACAATCGAGGTCGTGGAGCCCGCGCGCGAGCGTGTGCGCACTTTGCGTCGCGGCGCTGCTGGCGTTCGCGGGAGCAGAGGCGCCGACGGCGCTCGCAGCCGCCAGCCTGGGCACGGGCGGCGCGCTCAGCGAATTGACGGGTGGCGGTAGCGGCGCGACCGAAACGACGGAAACATCGACGTCGACCAGCGCCACGAGCAGCTCGGAACCGCACAACTCGGACACGCTGCTGCTGCTCGGCCTCGGCTCGGCGGCAGCGCTGCTGGTCGGGATCGCGTTTTTGATCATGCGCGACGTGCGCGGCGTGGTGCCGGCGACCGACAACGACCTGTACGAAGGCAGCACGGCGCGCCACTCCGAGGCGGCTATGCGTAAGCGCCGCGCGAAAGCGAAAGCCGCGCGCAAGCAGCGCAAGCGCAATCGCTAGCTCAACGTACGCGCAGCGCTCGCGCCGGGCGCGCGCTCGTGCGTATGCGCCGCGGCGGCGGCGTCGGTGAGCCGTGCGGACCGCGGCGCGGCGAGCGCGGGCGTGGGCCGCGTGGGTGCGGCGCGCGGGGACGCGGATCGAGCGGGCTCGCCGGCAGCGCCTTGGAGCCGCCGTCCTCTTCGGAGGAGTCGGGCAGGTCGTTGCTGACGTTCTGCGACTCGTCGAAGCGATAGGGGATCCACAGCATCAAGCCGGCCAGCGGGATCTTGATGAGCGCGGCGAAGAACAGGATCCAGAGCCACAACGGCATCTCCCCGGCGATGGTACTACTGCCGTGTGCAATCGCGACGAGCTCTTGAGTTGAACGCGCTGGCGGCGGAGGTCAGCGGCTGTCGCCGCTGCCCGCGCCTGGTCGCCTGGCGCGAGCAGGTGGCGCGCGAGCGGCGCGCGGCGTTTGCGCAGCAGGAGTACTGGGGGCGCCCGCTGCCCGGCTTTGGCGACCCGATGGCGCGCGTGCTTCTGCTGGGCCTCGCGCCGGCGGCGCACGGCGCGAACCGCACTGGCCGTGTGTTCACGGGCGACCGCTCGGGCGACTTTCTGTTCGCGGCGCTGTGGCGCACCGGCTTTGCCAACCAGCCGGGCTCGCGCGCCCGTGACGACGGTCTTGCCCTGAACGATGCCTGGATCACCGCGGCGGTGCGCTGCGCGCCACCGGCGAACCGCCCGACGCCGCAGGAGCGCGACAACTGCATGCCGTGGAGCGTGACGGAGCTGGGGCTGCTCGCTGACGTGCGCGTGGTGGTGTGCCTGGGCGCGTTCGCGTGGGATGCGGCGCTGCGCCTGACGGCGGCGGTTGCCGATCCGCCGAGCCCGCCGCTGCGTCCGCGTCCGCGCTTCGGCCACGGCGCGGAGCTGCTGCGCGAGCGCCACTCGCTGCTGGGCTGCTTTCACCCGAGCCAGCAGAACACGTTCACGGGCAAGCTGACTGAGCCGATGATCGACGCGGTGCTGGAACGCGCGCGGGAGCTGGCGGACGACTAGCGCTAGCATCGGTTGTGATGATGCGAGGCGCGATTGCGGCGACGCTGGTAGTGGTGGCAGGGCTGGTGCTTGCGAACATGCTCGGGGTCGCCGCAGCGGAAGCGCCGACGACGGCGACCGCAATACAGAGCGTGAGCGTGCAGGGCGTCGGCACGGCGCCGATCGGCCAGTACGCGAAGCTGGCGGAAGCGACGGCGGCCTACCGCGTCGGGATGGCGGCGGCGGTCAGCGACGGCCAGAGCAAGGCCGAATACCTCGCCGGCAAGGCGGGGGCGACGCTCGGCAGCGTGCAGAGCATCATCGAAGACGGCGGCTCGATCAACTGCACCGTCAGCGAAGATGCCGAATCCGGCTACGCCAGCTATGAAGGCGAACAGCCTGACTTCGGCTCGGCGGACGACGTCGCGCAGGGCCGCGGGCTGGCGGTGGCGCCGGAGGAGGCGGCGGCGTCGCCCCCGAAACGGGCGGTGAAACGACGCAGGAAGCGCCCCACGGCGAAGAAGGCGAGCGCGCCGGTCTGCACGCTGAGCGCGCAGGTGTCGCTCGTCTACACGCTCAACTGAGCTTCGCCGCGCTCAACTGACAGGTTCGCCCACTAACCTGGTGCGCGTGCCGTACACGACCGCCGACGCCAGACAGCAGCTACTCGACTCGATCGCCGAGGCGGTCGAGAAGCTCAGCGCGGCGCTGGCGTCGCTGAGCGAAGCCTACGAGCGGCTGGACGAGAACAGCGCTGATGTGATCGAGGAGGGGCTGTTCCGCCCTGTGCAGGTGGCATACGGTCGCGCGCGGCGCGCGCACGCGGCGTTCGCGGAACGCCATGAGCTGCCAACGCGCACGTTCGCGGCGGCTGCCACGGCAGGCGCTCCGGCGCAGGGGGCGAGGGGCTTTCTGGACAGCGCCGTGGCGGCGATCGGCGACGCCGACCAAACGCTCGCGACGCTGCAGGACTCGATGCTGCCGGTCGAGGTCGGTGATCAGGAACTGCGCGCGGACCTGGAGCAGGTTCGCTCGCTGCTGGGCGGCCTTGGAGCCCGAGCGCGCGAGTTCGAGCGCACGCTCGGACGCTGACCGAGTGACTGAACGAGACCGCGTGCGCGCCGCCAGCTGACGGCGCGCGTGGGCTTGACGAGCGCTACTCGACGGCTGCGCCGTTGGCGGTGAGCGCCACGTCGATGTTGCCGCGCGTGGCGTTGGAGTAGGGGCACACCTGGTGCGCGGCGCGCACCAGCTCGACGGCGGCAGCCGTGTCGGAGACGGACGGAAGCGTCACGTCGAGGCCGACGGACAGCAGGAAGCCGCCTTTGCCATCGGGTGAGAGCGAGACCTCGGAGTCGATCGCGACGTCGCCGGCCTCGGCGTGTGCGCGGCGCGCGACGACGCCGAGCGCGCCCTCGAAGCAGGCGGCGTAGCCGACGGCGAACAGCTGCTCGGGGTTGGTGCCGCCGCCGGAGCCGCCCATCTCCGCGGGCAGGCGCAGGTCGACGTCGAGCGCGCCGTCGCTGGTGTGGCCGTGCCCCTCGGCGCGCCCCCCGGTCACGTGCGCCTTGGCGGTGTAGAGCTTGTCTGCCATCGGATCCCTCTCGTTTGCGGGTGCAGGTCGGGCGTGATGCTAGAAGGTCGGCGTGGACGTGCGTGCCGCTAGCAGCCGCAGTCACGTCGGGTGGGGCGCATGGATGTCGGGGTCGGCGCACTCGCAGGTGCTAGACCAGAACGATGCGACGACTCGGCCCGGCGCTCGGCGAGCGCGACTTCAGGCTGCTGTGGCTGGCGCTGCTGGGGGAGGTGCTGAGCGTGCAGATGCTCGAGGTGGCGATCGGCTGGCAGGTGTACACCTACCACCGCAGTGCGCTGTACCTGGGCCTGATCGGGCTGGCGGAGTTCATCCCGATGTTCGTGCTGGCGCTGCCGGCGGGCCAGCTCGCGGACCGGCTGTCGCGGCGCCTGGTGTTCATGTGCTCGCTGCTGTTGAGCGTTGCCGTGGCGGGTGGGCTGGTGGCGTTGAGCGCGGCGGGCGTGACGGCGGTGCTGCCGTTCCTGGCGCTGGCGCTGGGGGCGGGCGCGGCGGGCGCGATCGGTGCGCCGGCGGCGCGGGCGCTGCCGCCGATGATGGTTCCAAGCTCCCTGCTGGAGAGCGCGATGACGCTGCGCTCGATCGCGATTCAGGCTGGCGCGGTATTGGGGCCGGCGTTCGGCGGCCTCCTGTACCCGCTATCGCCGGGGGTCGTGTACGGGGTCTCGGGCGGCATGTGCCTGGCGGCGGCGGGCTGCGTGGCGGCGATCGCGCACACGCCGGCGGCGGATGAGGCACCAGACACGGGCGCGGCGCCGGGCCTTGCGAGCGTGCTCGGCGGGATTCGCTTCGTGCGCGACACGCAGATCCTGTTCGGCGCGATCCTGCTGGACCTGCTGGCGGTGCTGTTCGGCGGCGCGGTGGCGCTACTGCCGCTGTTCGCGCGCTCGGTCCTGCACGTCGGCCCAACGGGCCTTGGGATATTGCGCAGCGCACCTTCGGTGGGGGCGCTGTGCGCGGCGGCGCTGTTGACGCGCCGGCCGCTGGGCGGGCGCGCGGGCCGCACGCTGCTGACGGTGGTGGGCGCGTTCGGCGCGAGCATGATCGTGTTCGGGCTGTCGCGCTCGTTTGCGCTGTCGCTGGCGGCGCTGGCGGTGAGCGGCTTCGTGGACATGTACAGCATGAATATCCGCTCGACGACGGTCGCGCTGGCGACACCTGATCGTCTGCGCGGGCGCGTGATGGCGGTGGAGATGGTGTTCATCAGCGCGTCGAACGAGCTGGGCGCGTTCGAGTCCGGGCTGGCGGCGTTCGTGCTCGGCGCGGTGCCGGCGGTTGTGATCGGCGGCGCGCTGACGGTCGTGATCGCGCTTGGCTGGAGCCGCCTGTTCCCGGCGCTCGCGCGGGTCGACAGGCTGCGCGACCTGCAGCCGGCGGAGGCGCTCGATGGGGATGCGGGAGAGCCGCAGGCGCCGGAGGCGACCAATGAGGAGGCGTTGGGCAGGGCGTTCGCGGGGGAGCCGCTGGCGTAGGGCAGGCGGTTGGTCGCGCCGCCATGTTGCGCCGCTGTCACAGAAGTTGGCCAAGCGCGCCTTTATGGACAGCAATGTCGATCGACGCGAACGGATGACCCTCGATGCGGATGCGCTTGCACGTCTGTACGCGGCGCACGCCGAGAGGATGCTGGGGTTCTTCATGAAGCGCACGTATGAGCCGGAGGTCTCGCTCGACCTGGTGGCGGAGACGTTCGCGTGCGCATTCGCGGACCGCGAGCACTGCAGGGCCGCGGACGAGCGCGAGCAGACCGCATGGCTGTATGGGATCGCGCGTCACCGCCTGGTCGACTTCTACAGGCGTGGCAGGGTCGAGCGGGCCGCGCTCGACCGTCTCGGGTTCCATCGCCGTGCGCTTACGGATGACGAATATGAACGCGCGGAGCAGCTGGCTGATATCGATGGGGTGCGTCAGCGGCTGCTCGCTGGGTTGGACGGACTCGGCGAGGAGCAGCGTGCGGCGCTGCGGCTGCGCGTGGTGGAGGAGCGCAGCTACGCGGAAGTGGCGCGGGCGCTGGCGGTCAGCGAGCAGACGGCGCGTGCGCGCGTGAGCAGGGCGCTGCGCGCGATGCGCGAGTCAGAGGCTCTGAGCCTGCTGGCGACAGAGGGTGAGGAGCATGTCTGAGCGCGGGCGTGAGCCGGTCGAGCTGCCGCTGCTGGCGGAGGTGGGGGAGGAGCTTCACCACCTGTTCCTCACGCGGGAGCGCGGCGAGGCCCGCGAGGCGGCGGCGCTCTCGGGCGCGTGTGAGCCCGGCGTGCGTGAGGGCACGGTCAGCGCGCGCTCGGCACGGGCATTCTCGCGACCTCGTCGGCGGTTGGCGGCGTTGAACCTGCGTGTGGCGATTGCGTTGGTGGTGTTGCTGGCGACCGCGGCGGCCGTCGCGCTTGCGGACGGGCTGCTGTCTGGGGCGCCGGTGACGCCGCCGTTCGCGCCGCGGCCGCGGCAGGGCGACGGCGTGCCGATCGGCGCGAGCGCGCAGCTGCTGGCGCTGTCGGTGGCGGACCCCGCAGGCGGGCCGCCGTGGGGGCTACGGGTGGTGAGCACGACGCGCGGCGCGGGTTGCCTGCAGTACGGGCGCCTGTATGGCGGGCAGCTAGGGGTGCTCGGCCAGGACGGCGCGTTCGGCGATGACCATCGCTTCCATGCCTTCTCGCTGCAGGACGCGGTCGCCGGCTTTGAAGGCTGTGCGTCGCTGGACGCGGACGGCCGCCTGTTCGAGGCGGTGCAGAGCCAGCTGGTGCCAGCGAGCGCGTATCCGGCGGCGTGCATGCCGCGCGCGGAGTACGAAGCGGGCGCGCGCGATCCGGGCGACCCGGGGCTGGGGCTGTGCCCGCGTGCAGACGAGCGCGTGCTGTTCTACGGTGCGCTTGGCCCGGACGTGAGAAGCATCAGCTACTCGCTGAGCACGCGCAGCGAAACGGTCACCGCGCGCGGTCGCGGTGGCAAGCTGGCGATCACGCGCACGGTGTACGCGCTACATGGCCCGAAGGTGACGGTGCCGACGGTGGGGCCGCAGGGCGCGTATCTGATCGTCGCGACGCCGCCGCCCAGAGCCGGGCTCGAAGTGCTCGGCCCAAGCGGCCTGCGCGGCGGCTCGCCGCAGCTGCCGGCAGGCAGCTACCAGCCGATCCGCACGATCACTTACCGCGACGGCAGCGTCTGTCACATCGGCGCGAGCGGCGATCGCGACAACCGCGGGCGGTCGTGCGCGCCGATCGGGATGGTGGCGCTCGCGCGGCCGACGCCGGCCGAGGTGCGCGCCCCGGTGAGCGCGCGAATCGTCTACGACAAGCACGATTCGCCACTGCACCCAGAAGATGTGGTGCTGGTGAGCTTCGCGGCGCACGCGCCGATCACGAGCACCGCGAACTACTACGCGGTCGCGATGCGCGACCCATGCCGTGGCGGCAGCAGCGGCGCCACGCTCGACGAAGACGTGGCGAGCGGACGGCGGCTGACGTTCACGATGCAGATGAGCAATGGTCCGCCCGGCTCGAAGCCGTGTCCAGGGATCTACTCGGGCGAGGTGCTGTACGGCAATCGTTCGGTGCACCTGCCGTTTCTGGGCAGCGGCCTGGTCGTGGGGCGCTTCGCGGTGCGCTTGCGCTGAGCGAGGCGAGAGCGCTGGATCTCGCAGGCGAGGACGTTGTCTGCGCTTTATGTAACGTCGCGGGAGCTAGCCTGGGGACGTGATCGTCCTGTACGACGCGGACTGTGGCTTCTGCCGTTGGGCGGTGGCATGGGTCTTGACGCGTGACACGGAGCACGCGCTCGTGCCGATCGCGATCCAGTCCGCGTACGGATCCGAGCTGCTCGCTGGGTTGCCGGTGGACGATCGCCTGCGCTCTGCGCACACGATCGCCGCCGACGGTCGCATCCACTCTGGCGGCGCGGCAGCGGCGGACGTGCTCAGTGCGCTGCAACGCACGCAGGTGCTTGGCTGGCTGGCACGGGAGCTGCCGCGCACGACCGCGTTGCTGTACAGGCTGGTGGCAGCCCGACGAGCCAGTTTCGGGCGCCTGGTCGGCGCAACGGCGCGGCAGCGCGCCGATGAGCTGCTGGCGGCCGTGAGTGCCGCGCAAACGGCAGATCTCGAAACGGGTTCGTGATGTGCGCTCGAGCAGCGCCTCGAACGAGATCCTAGGTGTGGCCCCAAGGTCTGCACCTGGAGGAGTCGAATCGCTGGCCAGCGCACGCCTCGAGTGCGGCCTTGCGATCTGTAGGTTTACATAAGATGTATTATCAGGCGTGATCGGGAGAGGGCCAGATGCCCTCGAATGGCGTCGGCCATCGACATCCGAGGCGGCACTTTGGGGCTGTGTGTGCTGGCTTCAGCTCGCGTTTAGCGGCTCTGTAGGCCTGAAGGAACCGTTGTGCGCCGCATCTTTCGGCATGCGGACGACGATCAAGCGCTGATGGGCCTTCGGCTGCTGGTCTCTGCGGCGCGAGCTACTACGAGGACTTCCCGTCAACGGACGGATGCTTCAGCGGGCAGTCGTCCTCGTCATGAGGATCGGTGGCGTAGACGTAGGTTCCGTCGAGCTTCTTCGGAAGCGCCCTCAAGAACTCCTCTGGTGCGAGATCCGGGTCGATCGAGGTCGCAGACGCCAAAGTTGTGCGCCAGTACTCGACATCGAGGGTCTCCTCGATGTAGATCGTGCCGTTGTTCAGGACGGCCTGGGCAAGCCTTTGCGCGCGAGCGGCCAATGGGTCAGTCTTGATGATGTCCACATGGAGCATTCACAGCCTTCTTCCTTGTCCGCGAGCTACGGACGATATCGGGTTTACACAGAAAAAGTGCCGTTCTGGACCAAGAGTTGCGCTTTGGAGAAAAGCACGGACAAAGCCTGCTTAGACAGAACGCTGCTCAGCCTCGTACCTTTTTCACCGGCGATGAACTCCTCGAGGTGCTGCTTGCACAAGTCGGGGATTTGCTGGTCTTTTAGTTCGATCGCAAACGGCGACGTGGTTTGATCGCCGCCAAAGCCATTCCCGTGGTCGATCAGCTTCGGACGCTCCAGTCCGTCGATGAATCCCCAGTTCCATGGGTTTCGGTCGGTGTTTCCGGCCAGCGCGTCGAAGATCGCCACGCGCCACCGATCCTCCATGGAGCAGTCGGTTGGTTCTCGTGGCGGCTGTGGCGGCTGTGAGGGCTCGGCGGCGATCTTGAATCGCGGCCACACTACCTGCAGGCTCGCAGCAACGTGCTCACCGCTGAACAGCGACTCCACGACGCCGAGCGTCGTCACTGGGACGAGGTCGTCCCAGCCAAGCTCTGATGCCATGAGCCATGCTGCCACCTCTGCTCTGACCTTCTGTGCCGCTGTCGGACGCCCCGCCGGGTCGGCATGCTCCGCGAGCTTTGCCACGACGCCAAGGCCACCATCTAGAACCAAGAGCTGCTTGTTCGGGTGACCGATACCGCCCTCCAGCCGCGCTGTGTGAACCACGCTTGCGGTTCGTATGTAGTCCTCTAGGTCCGCCCTGTGCACCGTGGCACCGTATAGGCATCGTCGGCGGCAGAGCGGTCTGCATATCCAAACGGTGCTACCAGCAAGATTTAGTAGCTAGCTGATCGCTCGCTCGACGAGAGCAAGATCGTCGGCGGAGATCCGGTCGAGTCGCCGACGGTCGTACCAAGGCTATCTGAGACTGGCGGCGTTTCGGCGTCGAGTTTGATGCTCTGCGTCACAGCGCTTCATACTCCCCGCGCCGCCGCAGCCACACCTGGAACGCGTCGCCCTCGTCGCGCCCGCGCGGCGCGCGGTCGAGGATCGGGTAGTAGCTCATGAGAAACTCGAGCCCGCGAGCTCCGGTTGAGTAGGTGTGGTAGACCGTCCCGTCGTCCAGGACGAACGCGCTGAGTCCGGGGCTCTCGGTCAGATAGCCGAATACGTCGGTGCCGGTCGCGGCCGCGTTGTGCGCGACGATCGGCGGTAGGGGCTCGAGCATCGGTGAGACCGCCTCGCGCGCCTGCTGTGCGCTGCTGGAGAACCCGAGATCGATGTTGAAGTCGCTGTTCGCCGACGAGGCCCACGGGAGGCTCCAGCCCATGCGTCGCTTGTAGGTCTGCAGCTTCTCGAGCGGCGCCTGCGACACGAGCAGCATCGTCACGTCGCGCGCGTTCAGATGCGGGAGGATGCCGTCGACCGCGTCCGCGATCGACGAGTTCGTCGGGCAGCCGTTCTCGTAGCTCGGGCCGAACATGAAGTGGTACACGAGCAGCTGGCTGCGACCGTCGAACAGCTCGGCCAGCGTGCGCGTGCCCTCGTCGGTGTCGAGCGTGTAGTCGTGCTCGACTTGAACCCAAGGCAGCTCGCGCCGCTGCCGCGCAAGCTCGTCTCCCAACCGCGTGTGCTCCTTCTCGTGCTGCAGTAGCTCGGCGCGCGCGGCAAGCCATTCCTGACGCGTTCCCGTCTTGTGAGCGGTCATCGCCTCTCCCCTCTCTCGTCGTTCACCAGCAACTCGGCGCGGTTCGCATCACCGCTGTCACGCTGCGCGCCGTTGGCGTGAGCCCTTGATCCGCTCATGCGGCGACGGGCGCTTGCGCCACGAGCTCGGCGTTCTGGCGCTCGAACGCCTTGGCGAAGCCGTTGCGCCAGCCGTCGGCCATCGACGCCGACATGGGGTCGGGGAAGATCTCCTCCTCCCCGCTCTCCACGCCGTCGAGGATCGCGGAGGCGACGGAGCCCGGAGCCCTCTTCGGGATCTCGAGGAAGCGCACCATGTCGGTGTCTACAGGGCCGGGCATGACTGCGTGAACGCTCACGCCCTGTCCCGCTAGGAGCGCGCGCAGCGACTGCGTCAGGGACAGCTCGGCCGCCTTCGAGGCCGAGTAGGCCGGAAGCACGGGCACCGCGGCGAACGCCGCCAGCGACACGATGTTGACGATCGCGCCGCGCGACTCGCTGAGCAGCGGTAGCAACGTCCCGGTGACGTCATACGTGCCGTACAGGTTGACGGCGAGGTGCGCTTCGAACGCGGCGCGGTCGCTGAGGTCATCGGGTAGCGAGATGCCGGCGTTGTTGATGAGGATGTCCAGCGACTCGACCTGCTCAGCCACTGCTCGAACCTGGTTCAAATGGGTCACGTCCAGTGTCACGGGCGTGACGCGCCGATCTGGGTGCACGAGTGGCTGGCGCGTCCCTGCGTACACCCGGCTTGCGCCTCGCTTCAGCGCCTCGTCAACCAGCGCCTTGCCGATGCCGCGGTTGGCGCCGGTCACCAGGATTGCCTTGTCGGCGATCTTCATGTGTCGCTCCTTGGATCTCTCGTGCTTTCGACGATCTGGGTCGCCCTTGTGAGAGCAGAGATACGAGCGCGCACATAAATCCATCGCTCCTCGCGAAAACCTGGCCCGCGAGCGATGGATCTTGCCACTCACTCGGATCTCAGTTGAAAAGGCTCTAACCGCGCGACGAATGGAGAACGAGATGGGGACGATCGTCATCAGCGAGAATGTCTCTCATGGCAGCGATCAGATGACCGACGCTCAGGTGATCGAGGCAGCTGCGGGCGGCGATCAGGCGGTGTTCGCCGAGCTCGTGGAGCCGCACCGGCGGCCGCTTCACGCGCACTGCTATCGGATGCTCGGCTCGCTGCAGGACGCTGAGGATGCCGTGCAGGAGACGCTGCTGCGGGCGTGGCGGCGCCTGTCGTCGTTTCAGGGGCGAAGCTCGCTGCGAAGCTGGCTGTACTCGATCGCCACGAACGTCTGCCTGCGCGCGATCGAGCGCAGGCGTGCGCGTGTGCTGCCGACCGACTACGGCCCGCCCGCGGACTCACACCAGCTGATCGAAGCGCCGCTGCTCGAGCCCATGTGGATGGACCCGTACCCGGACGAGCGGCTCGGCCTCGACGACGGCCTCGCCGGGCCGGAGGCCCGCTACGAGCAGCGAGAGAGCATCGAGCTCGCGTTCGTCGCCGCGCTCCAGCTTCTACCGCCTCGCCAGCGGGCGGTGCTGATCCTCCGCGACGTGCTCGGCTTCTCTGGCGCGCAGGTCGCCGAGGCGCTCGAGACGACACCCGCCTCGGTCTACAGCGCCCTACAGCGTGCGCACGCGACGCTGGAGGAGCGACGGCCCGACCGCAGCCAGCAGGCGACGCTCCGCTCGCTGGGCGACGAGCAACAGAAGCAGATCGTCGCACGCTACGTCGAAGCCTGGGCGCGCGACGATGTGGACACGATCGTGGGGATGCTCACCGACACGGCGACGCTCGCGATGCCTCCGATCCCGAGCTGGTATCACGGGCGCGAGGCGGTAGCGAGGATCTTGCGCCGCGCGGTGTTCGACGGCGTGCGGAGCTGGCGTATGGTGCCCACCGCGGCCAACGGCCAGCTGGCAGTCGGCGCCTACGAGCTCGACGGCTCGGGCGTCTACCTCGCCAATGGCGTGACGGTCCTCAGCTTCGAGGCAGAGCGAATCGACAAGATCATCCACTTCCGCACGGCGTCGCTGGTCGAGCGGTTCGGGCTGCCTCCCCAGGCATGATCTCGCGGCTGGGGGGCTCGCGTGATGGACGAGGGCGAGGAGCGGGTGCGGGCGAGCTACCCGAAGAGTCCGGGGTCTGATCCTGGAGACTCGCGTTCTCATTGCAGTATCTGCGGTAGGCCGAATCGCGGGAAGACACTGCTGTCGGCAAACCATGTGATGGCCGAAATGCGCTCGCCCTCGAGTGTCAGCACTAGCAGCGAGAACGCACGCGCGATGTCGGTCTCGGCCGCCGAGAGGTAGCACCCGAACGCTGGCTGTCCGTTTGCGCGCGCCGCCATCAGACGCAGCGGTGCGCCGCGGCGCTCCTCAGCGCCGCGCAGGAACGCGCCGATCGCGCTGCGTCCCTGGTAGACGTGAGGGAGTGGCGGCATCGTGAGCCATGCGTCGTCGGTCAGGACGGCGACCATTGCGTCGATGTCGCCGCTCTCGATCGCTTCAGCGAAGTGCCCGACGATCTCGCGCTCGAGCCTGGAGCTCGGGAGCGGCGCTCGTTCGCGCTCGGCCGCTGGCAAGCGAGACTCGAACGCCGCCCGCGCGCGGCGCAGCAGGCTGTTGACCGACGCTTCGGTGGTCTCGAGCATCTCGGCAACCTCCGTCGCGCGGTAGCCCAGCACATCGCGTAGCACCAGCACCGCGCGCTGTTGGGACGGGAGATGCTGCAGGCCGACGATGAACGCCAGCGCGATCGCCTCCCTGGTCTCGTAGCGTGCCTCCGGTCCGGGGGTCTGGTCCGGGATTCCCTCGAGGAGAAGCTCGGGGTATGGCTCGAGCCAAACCGGCTCACTCCAGCGTGTCGGATCGGGCATCTGGCTCATCCGCTGGTCTTCCGGGCGGCGCCGGCTCGCCCGTAGTGAATCCAACGAGCGGTTGGTGGCGATTCGGTAGAGCCAGGCACGGACAGACGCTCGTCCCTCGAACTGCCCGAGGCCGCGCCACGCGGCGAGCAGCGTCTCTTGGAGTAGGTCCTCGGCGTCCTGGGTCGAGCCGACGATCCGGTAGATGTGCAGCTGCAGCTCGCGCTTGTAGCGATCGGTCAGCTCGCGGAACGCGCCTTCGTCCCCCGCGCGCGCACGGGTGAGGGTCTGTTCGGTCACGTTCGCATCCTCGCACCAACTCGTCCTTTGATCGTCATCACAAGCAATGACGTCGGGGCGACGCGAAATTCGTCGCTCAGTTTTCGTCACGGAGGACGCCTCAACGAGCGCAGCTACCAATAGGCCAATGAACGGAGAACCGAAAATGGGAAAGCTCGTGATCAGCACGAACGTCTCGCTCGATGGAGTGGTCCAGGACCCGGACGGTCAGGAGGGCTTCAGGCACGGCGGCTGGTTTGGCCAGTTCGGGGGCAAGGACTCCGCAGCGTGGGCCAAGGCCTCGCTCGACGAGGCGCTAGGAGCCGAGGCCCTACTGCTCGGTCGACGGAGCGACGAGTGGTTCGCGGCCCGCTGGACATCCCGCAGCGGCGAGTGGGCGGACAGGTTGAACGGCCTGCCCAAGTACGTCGTGTCCTCCACCCTCAAAGACCCCAAATGGACCAACTCGACAGTACTCAATGGTGACGTGGTGAACGATGTCTCACAGCTGAAGCGCGAGCTGGACGGGGAGATCGTCGTCTACGCCAGCTATCAGCTCGTGCGCACGCTGATCGAGCACGACCTCGTCGACGCGGTGCGGCTGGTCGTCTTCCCGGTTGTGCTCGGAGCGGGTGAGCGCCTCTTCGGCGAGACCAGCGAGCAGAAGCCCATGCGCCTGCTCAACACTAGGACTATCGGTGACGGCCTTGTCGCCCTTGCCTACGAGATGGTGCGGGAGGCCTAGCGGCGTCGCGGAAGCGGAACGCCCCACAGAGCTCGCGGCGGGCAGCCCGGGGTAGGCGAACGGCTCATGGCCCTGCGACGCGCTTGATGTGACGTGTGCAGAGTTCACCTGACCAGGCTGCCCTCCCCTGCTCTCAGGCAGCCGCCTTCCAACCCGGCCGCCGCAGCTTGTGGAGCACCAGCGGCGGCAGGATCCCCACGAGCAGGGTCGCCACCAGCAGCGCCAGGAGGTAAGGCACCGTGGTGATGTGCTCGAGCTGGCTCGGCGGCAGCAGGCCGATCACGCAGGCGATTGCGGAGGCGAGCGTGCCGAGGATGCAGATCGCCAGCAGCGCGGGCGCCCGGTAGCCGCGTGGGTGCTCGGGCTGTCGCCGCCGTAGGTTGATCGCCGCGACGAACATGAGCATGTACATGATCAGATAGACCTCTGTCGCGAGGGCGGCGAACACCCAGTAGGCGCTCGAGACCACGGGCACCAGGGCGTAGAGCAGCCCGATCAGGGTGATGATCAGACCCTGAGCGATGAGGATGTGGAGCTGCACGCCGTTCGGGTTGAGCTTCTGGAAGTACTGCGGCAGGTAGCCGCGCTCGCGGGCGATCTCCAGCAGGCCCGTGGATGGGCCGGTGAGCCAGTCGAGCAGGCCGCTGAGGGAGGCGATCACCAGCGCGATGGCGATGACCGGCGTCAGCACGCTCAGCCCGAAGTGATCGAGCAGGCTCTTGACCGCCTGCATCACGCCGGCGGTGAAGCTGATGTGCGCGGCGGGGACCGCGACGGAGATCGCGAGCGTCGGGAGGATGAAGACGAGCAGGATCAGCACGACGGCGAGGAGCGTCGCTCTGGGGAACTCCCGAGGCGCGTCGCGCAGCTCGTCGATGTGCACGGCGTTGACCTCGACCCCGGCGTAGAGGAAGAAGCTGTTGACGATCAGCACGACGCTCGTTAGCCCGTGCCACGCCGGGAGCACATGATGGGCGTTCAGCGGCGCCGCGGAGACGTGGCCCTGCAGCAGGTAGATCGCGGCGAGGATGACCAGGAGCAGGCCGGGGATCAGCGTCCCGATGAAGATCCCGTAGGACGCCAGTCGGCCGGTGGTGAGCAGCCCTTTGGCGGAGACCAGCACGGCCGCCCAGAAGAGGACGATGATCACGACGGTCGTGTACAGGCCGCTGTGCGCCAGGTTTGGCGCGAACACGTAAGCCAGCGTGCTCGCGACGTAGGCCAGCAGCGCCGGGTAGTAGAACGTCGTTTGGGCGAACTGGCACCAGATGGCCACAAAGCCCATCCTTGGAGAGATGCCTTCCGAGACCCAGTTGTAGACGCCGCCCGGCCAGCCGGAGGCAAGCTCCGCCGACACGAGCGAGGCCGGCAGCAGGAACACGATCGCGGGCAGGACGTAGATCACCACCGACGCGAGACCGAGGACGGCTGTCGCGGGCGTGGCGCCCAGGTCCCCCACCGATCCCAGCGTCAGCATCGCCATCGCCAGCCAGGTGAGCGTCGCCTTCGGCCGGCCAGGTGAACGAGCCCGGTGCTTGGCGGGGTGCGGGTCGGGCTGCTCGGGTGTGGATGTCATCCGTTCGAGGCACTGCCTGGTGTGACGCGACGGCTTCGGCGGGGACATTCTGGCCCTTCGCGCGTCGCGCGTCCGGCGAGCCTCGCGCGCTTACCATCAAGCGCATGACAATCCAGCGCATGGATCACGTGGGCGTGGTCGTCGACGATCTCGCGGACGCGGTTGCGTTCTTCGTCGAGCTTGGGCTCGAGCTGGAGGGCGAGACGCCGGTCGAGGGCGATTGGGTCGGTCGTGTCATCGGGCTCGAGGGCGTGCGGGCGCAGATCGCGATGCTGCGCACGCCGGACGGGCACGGGCGGCTGGAGCTGACACAGTTTCACGCGCCGGCGGCCGACGGCGACAGCCGCGAGCGTGCGCCGGCGAACGCGTTCGGCATCCGCCATGTCGCGTTCGTCGTCGAGGACATCGACGCCGTCCTCGCTCGCCTGCGAGCCCGCGGCGCGGAGATCGTCGGCGAGCTGGAGCGCTACGAGGACATCTACAAGCTCTGCTACGTGCGCGGCCCCGCGCAGATCATCGTCGAGCTGGCGGAGCGGATCGGCTGACCTGTCCCCCGCTCCCGTCTCGACGGCCTCCGGCCCGCTGTCTTAGAGCCTGGAGAATGATCTCGTATAAGCGGCTAGTCAAACTAATGGAACGCTGGGATCGGGCACCACATTGGTCGAGGTGTTCACAGGATGAGCTTGTTCTCCATCAGCGATGCTCCAGACGGCTCCGACGCCGGCTACGGCGCGGATGTGACGACGCTGGTGCTCGCGGGCGAGGTCGACTACGCGGCCACCCCGCATCTGCGCAAGCGCATGCAAACCGCGATCGAGACCGGAGGACGCCGACTCGTACTCGACCTGTCGGCGGTGACGTTCATCGACTCGAGCGCGATCGGTGTGCTCGTCGGAGCCGCCTCGAGGCAGGAGTCCGCCGGTGGGTCGCTGGGGATCGTGTGCGGCGAGGAGAACCAGCGAGTGCAGCGAATCTTCGACATCGCCGGCCTCGCGAGCCTGATCGCGCTCTACTCCACGCGGGAGGATGCGCGCGCCGCGCTGGGCTCCGCACGGCCGGAGGATCTTCTGCAGCGCTCAGGCGCACACCATGGCTGGAGTCTCAGCCGACGGTCCCGGTGCATCCGCTCAGACCACGAAGGCGACGGCTTCCTCGCGCTACGCCCAGGCGGCCGCGACGATGGCCTTCGGGCCCGGCCCAGCTGTGGATGCAGGCGCTCAGCACATGCTCGATCAGCTCGCCTGACGCGAGACGCGGTTAACCCGGCTTTGAGCCGCACGCGTTCTAGTCTTCTGGCATGGCTGCGGAGGGACGCATCGAGGTGGCCGATGCACCTGATCGTGAACGCTACGAGCTGTCGCTCGATGGCAGGGTGGTCGGCTTCAGCGCCTACCGCATACGCCCCGGGCTGATCGCGTTCGTGCACACGCAGGTCGACGGATCCCTCCAGGGTCACGGGCTCGCGGATCGGCTGATCCGGTTCGCGCTGGAAGACGTGCGCGCGCGAGGTCTCGTGGTGCTGCCGTTCTGCCCGTTCGTCAACGCGTTCATCCAACGCCACCGGGAGTTCGAGGCGCTGGTGCCGGAGGCTTACAGGGAGCAGTTCGGCCTG
Source organism: uncultured Solirubrobacteraceae bacterium (assembly GCA_963716535.1). Taxonomy (GTDB): domain Bacteria; phylum Actinomycetota; class Thermoleophilia; order Solirubrobacterales; family Solirubrobacteraceae; genus Palsa-744. The sequence goes on from OY970317.1 coordinate 918,541, forward strand.
TGAAAAGCTACGTGGGCGAGGCGCTCGCGGCGGAGATCCGGCGCTGCCCGACCGCGTGAGCGCCACCGCCGCTCAACGCAGCGTGGCCGTGCGCGCCTGCCCGTCCTGTTCGAGCCATTGCAGCGTCGTGCCGGTGAGCGTCAGCGATTCCGGCTGCGCTTTGCGCGTGGGGTTGAGCACGCGCGTGCCGCTGCTGGTGTGCGCGACGACCTCACACGCGCCACTCTTGGATGTCTGCGTCCACGCGACCGAGCCGTCGCGCTGCAGCACGAGCTTGCCCAGCAGGATCTTTTCCGGGTCTGCGGAGTCTTCGGGGAGTGTTTTCCTGAACAGCACCTTGTGCGTGACGAGGCTCACCACCCACAGCTTGGGCGCTTCGCCCCCCCACGCCCACGCGAGCGCCGATGTTTCGCCGCCCGCGAACGCAAGGCCGGCGTAGTTGAACGAGTAGGCATAGCCCTCGGGTCCTTCTGGGAACGTGAAGCGCCTGTCGCCTGTGGAGCTGCACAAGTGGATCAGCTCGGTTTCCGGCCCCGCGTCGTGCCCGATGATCTGTTCGGTGAGCGTCCCGCCGCTGACCTGCTCGAGCAGATGGCCAGCACAGCCGCCGGCGGCGCGCGCGTGTGCCGCGACGGCGCTTACCGGCACGCATGCGAGCGCGGCGAGCACCGCCAGCAGCGCCAGTATGTGGGCACGCGTTGACACCCCCGACAAGCTAACGCAAAGACCAGGCGGCAACGCTACCGAGGCCGTCGCGGAGCGCACGCGGCAAACGCTGCGAAGGCCGTCGGCGCGTTCGACCCGCACCTCGATTCGGGCGGCCGCGACAGCGCCTACCGGAAATAGTGCCCCTGGTCGAGATCCTCGATCAGCCCAGGCTGGCTCGGCTCCCACCCCAGCAGCTCGCGCGTCAGCTCGTTCGAGGCGGGGCTGTCGAGCCCGAGGAAGCCGGCCAGCCAGGTGAAGTGCTCGCCCGCGTCCTCGGCGGCGATCGAGGCGACCGGCACGTCGAGATGCCGGCCGATCACCTCGGCGATGTCGCGGATCGGCACGCCTTCCTCGGCCACCCCGTGCAGCGTCGAGCCGGCCGGCGCGTGTTCCAACGCGAGGCGGAACAGGCGCGCGGAGTCGAGCCGGTGCACGGCGGTCCAGCGGTTGGCCCCATCACCGATGTAGCCGGACACCCCCTGCTCGCGGGCGATGCCCACGAGCGTCGCCACGAAGCCGTTGTCGCCATCGCCGTGGTTGGTCGGCGCGAGGCGCACGATCGACGAGCGCACGCCGCGGGAGGCGAGCGACAGCACCCACTCGGCGGTTGCCCAGCGGGCCGTCGGGCCGGGACTGTGGCCGGCCATCGTCGAGGCTGGCCCGTGCCCGTCCCGCTCGCTCGCCACGCGCCCTGGCGCCAGCCCGAGCGTTCCGGAGGCGATCACGAACGGCCGCTCGGACCCTGCCAGCGTCTCGCCGATCGCCTCGACCGCGCGGCGGTCAGCGACGGCCGCCCCTTGGAAATCGCCCGAGAAGGCGAGGTCGTGCTTGAACGCCAAGTGGATCACGCCGTCCGACGCGTCGGACGCGTCTCGAAGCTCGTCGAGGTCGTCGAGCGAGCCGCGACGCGCCTCCGCCCCAGCGGCGAGGATCGCGTCGGCCGCGGCGTCCGAGCGGGCGAGCCCGATCACCTGGTGACCGGCGCCGAGCAGCTCGGGAACCACGGCGGAACCGATCCACCCCGACGCTCCGGTTATGAATACGCGCATGAGACACCTCCAGGTAGAAAGCTGATGACAGCGACTGTCATTAGCCTAGCACTTGATGTCAGTCACTGTCGTGAGCTAGGATCGACAGATGGGTAGATGGGAGCCGAACGCGCGCGGGCGGCTCATGCAGGCGGCCTACGCGCTGTACGGCGAGCGTGGGTTCGAGGAGACCACCGTGGCGGAGATCGCCGCGCGGGCGGGGCTGACCGAGCGCACGTTCTTCCGGCACTTCGCCGACAAGCGCGAGGTCCTGTTCGCCGGCGCGGACGCATTGCGAGAGCGGCTTGTCAGCGCCGTCGCCGAGGCGCCGGCGTCGCTCGCCCCGATCGAGATGGCGGCCGCCGGCCTCGAGGCGGCCGGCGTGTTCATTCAGGAGGGCGGGGAACTCGCACGCGAGCGTCAGGCGATCATCGCCGCCAGCGCGGAGCTGCGCGAGCGCGAGCTGATCAAGCTCGCGTCGCTCGCGGAGGCGCTCGCCAACGCGTTGCGCGCGCGCGGCGTCGAGGACGCGCCCGCAAGCCTGACCGCCGAGGCCGGCATCGCGGTCTTCAAGGTCGCGTTCGAGCGCTACGTCGGTGATACGGGCCAGGCGGATCTGCCACGGCTGATCCGCGAGTCGCTGGACGAGCTGAGAGTCGTGACCGCGGGCCGCTAGTCCCGTTGCCCGTGCACGCCGACGGCGATGGCGCAGTCCTACGACAACCTCATGTGACATGACAACTTGGGGTTGACGCCGCGCAGGCGTGACCTAGACTCGCGGCGATGTCGGCGGCCCGCCGCTCAGCCGAAGCTGACCGGCCCGCTCTGCACGACCGGGCACGCCCGCATGCTGTGCGCGTTGGTCGAGCACGACGCCGACGCGGAAGAGAAGTCGCTCTGCGGCGAGAACAGGTCGAGCGTGAGCAGGTCGTCGCTGGGGTCGAACGCGGTCGCGTCGATGCCGTCTTCGCGCAGCGCGGCGTTCGGCGCCCAGGTGACGACGCTGCTCGCGAGTCCCGGCAGCGCGATCTGCTCGAGCTGCGAGGGCAACGGCGGCACGAACCCCGCCTGGGAGTAAAGGAACGCGTAGACGAAGTCGCCGCTGAGCGTCACGCTGTCGAAGTACTGCTCGGACTCGTCGATCGGGTTCGCGTCCGAGCTGACCTTCGCGATCAGGCGCGGCGCCGCGGCGCCTTCGTCCAGCCAGATCTCCGAGACCCCCACGTCCGCGCGCGACGGCGCCACCGCCTCGCTGAAGACCACCTGTCCCCCGCTCGCGCTGACGTCGTCGATCGCCGCGCCGTCAGGCGTCGGCACCGTCAGCGCGTGCGCCGTACGGCTGCTCAGCGAGGCCGTCTCCACGCGCGCAGGTTCGCGTTCACGCGCCGTGTTCGGTTGCACCGCGAACACCAACAAGCCATCGCTGGCGGCGCCGATGCTCGTGTCGGGCGGCGCCGCTGCGATCTCGCGCGCGCGGCCACCGCTCAGACGAGCCCACCACAGGCGGCAGCCATCGGTGCCGGCGGCGCCTACGCTGCCGCCCGCAAACGGCGAGTGCGGGCAGCGCGAGTAGACCACGATCGTTTCGCCGCCGGCGCCGGTGCCGAGCTTGACGCCGTCGATCCAGCCAACCGCGGAGGTCGCAGTCAGGGCGCGGTCGCGCCCGCCGCTGCGCACGACGATCTCAAAGCGATGGCCGGAGCCCGACGCGCTCGCCCATGCCACCACGCCGCCCGCCGCCGACACGGAGCTGGGGAATGTCGGCGCCGCCAGGCGCGCGGAGAGGCCAACGCTCGCGGCCTGCGCGCCCGCCGGCGACAGGCTCAGGAGCATCAGCGCCAACACCAGGCCGCCGTACGCCAGCGGCAAGCGACAGCGCGCGAGCGCTCGCGGTCCAGCCGGTAGTCCCCCCGCGCGATCGATCAGCGCAGGATATTCGCTAGCACCGCCGCTACGACGGCGCCGGCGCCGCAAGCCGCGCGTACACGCCCTGCTCAAAGCCCACCGCCGCGCCCACGACCTGCTGGTCGAAGAACGGCAGCAGCTGTGTCAGTAGTGCACCAGCTACGCCCGCCGCGCGGTCGATCCAGTAGTAGCAGTTGAACAGACCGGTCCAGTCGCCGGTACCGGCGCTGCGCATCCCGGGGATGTCCTGCAGCACCAGGTGAAAACCAAGGCCCCAGCCCTGCGCCAGCGGAAATGCCGGGATGTCATTGCACAGCTCCGGGCTCGCGCTGCGGATCGCGCCTGGCAGCGCCGCTCCGGCTAGATGGTCGCTGAACGCCAGCTCCACGGTCGCCTCGCTCAGGATTCGCTCGCCGTCCAGCTCACCGCCGCGCAGCAGCGCGCGCATGAAGCGCAGGTAGTCCGATGCGGTTGCGTAGGCGCCGCTGCCGCCGGCCGCGAACTCCGGCTCGGGGAACTCGAACGGGCTGACGATCAGCTCGCCCTGCGGCGTGCGCTGGTGCAGCGTCATCAGCCGCGCCTGCTGCTCCGCGCTAGGCACGAAGCTCGCGTCATGCATGCCCAGCGGCGCGAAGATGTGCTCCGCGCAGTAGCTCGCCAGATCGCTGCCGCTGATCGCCTCGACCGCCTGGCCGAGCCAGTCGGTGCTCGTGCCGTATTCCCAGCGCGTGCCTGGGTCAGCCACCAGCGGCACCTCCAGCGCCGCCAGCCGGCCGCTCGTCACGTCGGGCGTGCCCGTCAGCTCGTGGTATCGCAGGATGTCCGCGTTGGCAAACGAATAGCCGAGGCCCGAGGTGTGGGTCATGAGCTCGCGGATGCTTGCCTGGCGCGCCGGCGGGCGCAGCCGCGGCTCATCGCCGTCGAAGCCCTCCAGCACCGGCAGCTGCGCGAACGCCGGCAGCACCTCTGCCACCGGCTGCTCGAGCTGCATGCGGCCCTGCTCGATCAGCTGCAGCGCCGCCACGCTCGTGAACGCCTTCGTCATCGACGCCAGCGCGAGCATCGTGTCCGTTCGCGCGGGCTCCTCGCCATCGACGCTCAAGCGCCCGAACGCCGCCTCGTACAGCGTCCCGTCGCGATCTCCCGCCACCGCCACCACGCCCGGCAGCGACCCATCGTGCGTCGCCCGCTCGAACAGCGCGTCGATCTCAGGCCACAAGTCCACGCGCGCACATTACATCGCCGCGTGCGCTGCTCCGCCACACGCTCGCACGCGCCCACTTGATCTCTCAACCGCGCCCCGGCTGCTCTGCTCAAGGTTCACCGCGGGTCGTTCGATGAGGTCACAGCGCCATGGCATCCTTGAATAAATATTTTGGCATGCCATAATCTCTTTTATGGCGACCAAGGATCAACTGCGAACGCCTGCCGTGGAGGACTACGCCAAGGCCATCTTCACGCTCGAATCGCGCAGCGAGCAGCCGGTCTCGACCAACGCTCTCGCCGAGCGCCTGGACATCACGCCAGGCTCGGTCTCCGCGATGCTCAGGCGCCTGGACGAGCTGGGCGTGATCTCGCACGTGCCCTACCGGGGCGTGCGCCTGACCGACGACGGGCGCCGCATCGCGCTCGAGGTCATCCGCCACCACCGCCTGCTCGAGAGCTACCTCGCCAATGCGCTCGGCATGCCTTGGGATCGCGTGCACGACGAGGCCGAGGTGCTCGAGCACGTGCTCTCCGACGACCTCGAGGAGCTGATCGCCGCCAAGCTCGGGCACCCCACCGTCGACCCCCACGGCGACCCTATCCCCAGCGCCGACCTCGAGCTGCACGAGCGCGCGACCGAACGCATGGAGAACCTGCAGCCCGGCGACCGCGGCCTGTTCGTGCGCGTGTCCGACTCCGACCCCGAGATGCTGCGCTACCTCGCCGAGCGCGGCATCGCGCCCGGCGATCGCTTCGCCGTGCGCGAGCGCCAGCCCTTCGGCGGCCCGCTGTTCGTGCGGTTTGGCGAGCACGAGCACGCCATCGGCGGCCAGCTCGCCGGCGCCATGCGCGTCGAGCTCGAGCCCACCGAGCCGACGTCACCTGGCGACCTGGAGGTCTCCTCTTGAGCACCCCCGAAGTCACCGCCCCCTCGCCGCTGCTGCGCCAGCCGCAGCCCTCCGAACAACCGCAGCTCACCGACGAGGACGCCGCACGCTCACACGACCGCTCGCGCGTGTACGACGCGCGCAGCCACAGCCGCCGCTGGCGCCTGTTGTGGCTGCTAGTCGGGCCGGGGATCCTCGCGATGCTCGGCGAGAACGACGGGCCGAGCATGATCGCCTACGCCTCCGACGGCGCGCAGTACGGGCTCGGCTTCTTCGTCCCGTTCATCCCGATCCTGTTCGCGATGGCCTACGTCTGCCAGGAGATGTGCATGCGCGTCGGCGCCGTCACACACCGCGGCTACGGCGAGCTGGTGCTGCAGCGCTACGGACGCGTGTGGGGCTGGTTCGGCGCGGGCGATCTCACGCTCACCAACCTCGTCACGCTCGTCGCTGAGTTCGTCGCGATCCGCGTCGGGCTCGCCTACTTCCACCTTGGCTCCGTTGTCGCCGTCGTGCTCGGGCTCGCGCTCGTCGTGTTCACGCTCAGCGGCGGGCGCTACTGGCGCTGGGAGCGCATCGTGCTCGGCCTCGCCGCCTTCAACGGCCTGTTCCTGCTCGCCGCGATCCTCGTCAAACCGCACGTCGCAGCCGTCGCCGGCTCGTTTGACTTCTCGCCGCTGCCGGGCGGCAGCTTCAACACGCTGCTGTTGCTGCTCGCCTCCACGATCGGCGCGACCGTCACGCCGTGGATGATCTTCTTCCAGCAGAGCGCCTCCGCCGACAAGGGCATGACGCCCGCCGACGTCAGCTACGGCCGCTACGACACCGCGCTCGGCGCCGTGCTCGCCGCGATCTTCGGCATCGGCGCACTCGTCGCCGGCGCCGCGCTGCGGGTGGGCGGGCACCAGACCTACGCCGGCATCCAGGGCTTCGCCGGCGCCGGCTTCCCGCAGGCGCTCGCGCACGTCGCCGGCGGCGCCGCCGGCACCGTCTTCGCGCTCGGGCTGATCGAGGCCGGCGCCGTCGCGATCCTCACGATCTCCGCCAGCACCGCCTACGCCGCCGGCGAATGCATTGGCGCCTCGCACAGCTTCAACAGCTCCCCGCGTGGCGCCGCCGTCTTCTACATAGCCAACATCGGCGTCGCGCTGCTCGCCGCGATCGTGATCCTGATCCCCGGCGCGCCGCTGCTGTCGATCGCGCTCAACGCCAACGTGCTCGCCACCGTGCTGCTACCCGTCAGCCTCGTGCTGATGGTCATGCTCGCCAACGACAAGGGGCTGATGGGCCCGTGGGTCAACAAGCGCTCGACCAACGTCATCGGCATCGCCGTGATCGCGTTCGTAGGCGTCTGCGGCGCCGCCTACGGCATCGACTCGTTCCTGCAGAGTGTCCACCTGATCGGCTCATGAGCGCCGAAGACGAGCTGATCATGAGCCTCGAGCGCGACCAGTTCGTCGCCGCCACCTCGCAGCCAGTGCCGCGCGCATCGCTCAGCACGCGCGCCAGCGCCGGCCTGTGGGCGTTGCGCGTGTTCGTCGTGCTCGTCAGCCTGATGGTCATCTACACGTTCTTCGCGCAGTTGCGCTGAGGCTCATCGCACCGAGGCCGGCGCGCCCGTCGCGGCGACGCGGGCCGTGCGGCCGCGTCGACCCCGTGTCGTTAGCTCACCAGCAGGTGCACGATCGCGAACACGCCCACCAGCACGATCACCGCGCGCAGCGCGCTCGGTGGCAGGCGGCGCCCGTAGAGCGCTCCGACCTGTGCGCCGAGGATCGACGTGCACGCGATGATCGCCGCCGGGCCCCAGTCGACGTGTGCGGCGAACGCGAAGTACACCGCCGCCACGCCGTTGACCAGCCCGACGAGCACGTTCTTGAGTGCGTTCGTGCGCTGCAGGTCCTGTGCCAGCGCCACGCCGAGGACTCCCAGCAGCAGGATCCCCTGCGCCGCCCCGAAGTAGCCGCCGTACACGCCGGCCAGGTACACCGCGCCCGGCACCAGCAGCGCGCCGCGGCGCTCGAGGTTGACCTCGCGCTTGGCCAGCAGCCGCGCCAGGCGCGGCTGCAGCACCGTCAGCACCAGCGCCACCGCGATGAACGCCGGCACGATCGCCTTGAACGCCGAGGCCGGCAATACCAGCAGCAGCACCGCGCCCGTGATGCCGCCCGCCAGCGACATCGTGCCCAGCCGCAGCGCGCGCCCGCGCTGGCCGGCCAGCTCGCGCCGGTAGCCCACCGCCCCCGAGACGTTGCCAAACACCAGGCCGATCGTGTTCGACACGTTCGCCGTCACCGGCGCGTAGCCGCACGCCAGCAGCACCGGGAACGTGATCAGCGTGCCGCTGCCCACCAGCGTGTTGATCGCGCCCGCCGCCAGGCCCGCGGCCGCGATCGCCACGATTTCGCCGAGGCTCATCCGGCGTCAGCCTGAAGTGAGCCGTGGCTCTACCGTAGGGGGCATGGAAGTCGAGAAGGCTATCCGCACGCGCCGCACGCACAAGGCGTTCGGCTCGCAGCCGCTCGACGCCGCCGTGCTCGACGAGCTGTTCGAGCTGGCGAGCTGGGCGCCCAACCACCACCTGACGAGCCCCTGGCGCTTTCGTGTGCTCGGCGAGCGCACGCGCGAACGGCTGATGCACCTCGCCGAGTCACAGCAGCCGGGCTCGGCCGTCAAGCTGCAGCGCGCGCCCACGCTCGTCGCCGTCACCGCACAACAGAGCGGCGAGCCTGCCCAGGACCGCGAGGACCTGCTCGCCACCGCCGTCGCCGCCTACCTCGTGCTGCTCGGCGCGCACGCCCGCGGGCTCGCCGGCTACTGGCGCAGCGTGCCGCTGCTCGACGACCCCCGCGGCCGCGAGATCCTCGGCCTGCAAGACGGGCAGACCCCCGTCGGGCTGCTGTATCTAGGCACGCCCGTGCAGGAGCAGCGCGTGCCCGAGCGCGCGCCGCTCGTCGAGGTCGTCAGCTACCTCGACTGAGGCGGCTGCCGGCGGCAGCAAACGTGCCGCGAGAGTGCCAGTGCTGATGCAGTTTTTGGCTTGTTCGTGCGTTAGCCTTCCCATATATGAGACGCGGGCTGCTCCTGTTGCTGGCGATCGTGGCCGTGGCAGCCGTCACGGTGTTGTCGCTGGGCACCCGCAGCCACAACGTCGGCACGCTGCTCGGCTCGCACGCCGTTGCCGCGGCGGCCGCCGCCTCGCCGCTGCCCCCGACGCAGCTTGCGGCGCTGCCCAGGCGCACGATCGCAGACGGCAGCGCGCCGCTGAGCGTGACGCTATCGGCGCCGGTCGCCCCCACCTCGCCGCCGCCCACGATCAGCCCCAGCGTCGCCGGCAGCTGGAGCATCGCCGGCGACTCCGAGGTCTTCACGCCCGCCTCCACGCTCGAGCCATGCAGCAGCTACGCGCTCACGATCTGGGCGCGCACCAGCTCAACCGGCCACACCCAGCTGGGGCACAAACAGACGCTCGGCCTGCACGTCGCCTGCCCGCCGCTCGCCGGAATGCAGCAGGCGCTCGCGCGGCTCGGCTACCTCGGCGCGAAGCTGCACCCGCGCTACATCGTCCACATCGCCGCTGCCGCCGAGACGCGTCGCGAAGCCGCCGAACACGCCTTCCATCCGCCGCGCGGCGGGCTCGCGCCCGACCCGCGCAACGCACCGCCCGTCGACATGGGTCACCTCGAAGCCGTCACGCGCGGCGCGATCGAGGTCTACCAGGCCGATCGCGGTCTCGAAGTCACAGGCGAACCCAACCGCGCCACCTGGGAGTCACTGCTGTACGACGAGACCCACTACCGGCGCGACCCGATCTCCTATACCTGGGTGTCGGTGTCCGAGTCGTTGCCCGAGACGCTCCAGGTTCACCGCGGCGACCGCGTCGTCTTCACCACCCCTGTCAACACCGGCGTGCCCGGCGCCGAAACCGAACTCGGGATCTTCCCCATCTACGCCCGCTACGTCTCGACCACGATGAGCGGCACCGACGTCGACGGCACCAAATACGACGTCCCCGACGTGCCCTGGGTCAACTACTTCAACGGCGGCGACGCCGTGCACGGGTACCCACGCGAAAGCTACGGGTTCCCGCAGTCGAACGGATGCGTCGAGTTGCCGATCGAAGCCGCGCACACCGTCTTCGGGATGCTGGCCATCGGTGACATCGTCGACGTCAAAGGGTGAGGCGCTACAGCAGCCCTTCGAGCAGGCCGGTCACGCTGGAGTCGGCGCTGACCGAGCCAGCCGGGTTCGTCGCGGTCACGATCACCCGGAGCGCCAGACCGACGTCCGCGAGTTCCAGTTTCAACACGTTTTCGACCGCTTTGGCGATGTTCTTGCAGCTACCGAGCAGGCAGCTCTGCCACTGGTAGGTGTAGGTGATCGGCGTCGTGCCGCTCCAGCTCCCCGTCGAGACGTGCAGCAGCTGGCCCACCTTCAGCAGACCCGAGATTTCTGGCAGGCTCGTGCTGCTCGGCAGCAGCGCCGCGATCGCGCTCGTGGCAGGCGATGTAGCGGTCACGGAGCCGCCCGAGTTGGTCGCCGTCACCACCACCCGTGCCGTCTTGCCTACCTCAGAAGACACCAGTGACAGGGTCGCCGCGAACGCTTCGCTGACGTTCGCGCATTCTTCGCCTTTCGCGTTGCAAAGCTGCCACTGGTAGCTGTAGCTCAGCGGCGTCGATCCGGACCAGCTCCCGATGAGTGCTTTCAACGCCTGGCCATCGACGAGGCTCCCCACGACGCTCGGCAGTTCTTTGTCGCTGGGCAGCAACGCCGCAACAGCGTTCGTCGCAGGTGAGGTCACCGTCGTCGACCCACCAGAATTGGTTGCCGTGACAGCAACGCGCACCGTCTTGCCGACATCTGCGGATACCAGCGAGAGCGTCCCGGCAAGCGCTTCGCTGACGCTGGAGCATTCGCCACCGGTCGCGTTGCACTGCTCCCACTGATAGCTGTAAGATAGGGGGGTCGACCCCGACCAGCTCCCCGTCAACGCTGTCAACACCTGACCGTCGAGCAGAGCGCCGCTGACCGACGGCAATTCGATGTTACTCGGCGCGAGTGCCGCGATTGCGCTCGTCGCCGATGATGTTGCGGTCATGGAGCCGCCTGAGTTGGTCGCCGTCACCGCCACGCGCACGGTCTTGCCGACGTCGGCGGAGATCAGCGACAGCGTCGCCGCGACGGCTTCGGAGATGTTCGCGCATTCTTCGCCTTTCGCGTTGCAAAGCTGCCACTGGTAGCTGTACGCCAACGGCCCGGTGCCTTCCCATTCGCCCACGAGCACGCTCAGCAGCTGCCCGTCCGTCGAGCGCCCGGTGATCGTCGGCAGCTCCTCGTCCAGCGGCGCCACCGCCGCGACTGGAGCACTGGCTTGGGAGGTCGCGCTGGCTTCGCCGGTGTGGCTTCGCGTCGTGACGAGCACCTCCAGCGTGCTTGCGACGTCGAGCGCCGGCACCGTGTAGGTGGGCTCGGTAGCGTCGGCGATTTCGAGGCATTCGCCAAGGATGTTGCAGCTCAGCCACTGGTAGCTGTAGCTGAACGAGGGCGTGCCCGCCCAAGAGCCGGTGCTTGCTTCCAGGGTCTGCCCCACTGTGGGCGTCCCCGAGATCGCGGGCGGCGCGGTGTTGACCGGCGGTCCCGCCAGCACGCGCGCCGTGTGAGTGGACCGCGCGACGCTCGCGCCCTGCGCGTCTTTGGCGGTGATCAGCACCTGCAGGCGATTTCCGATCTGCGCCGTGTCGACTCGGTACGTCGGTTCGGTCGCTTCGGGGATCGGCGAGCAGCCGCCTCTGCAAACCTGCCACTGGTAGCTGAAGTAGATCGGCGTGGGGCCCTGCCAGGCGCCGTTGTGAGCGGTCAGGACCTGCCCGTCCTCGACGACCCCGGAGATCGTGGGTCGCGTCAGCTTCTTCAGCTTGATGACCTTGCTCGCATGAGCCTTTGCGCGCGAAGCGTTGCTCACCGCGAGCGCGGCGCCGCACAGGAGCGCGAACGCCGCGACCGTGACCGCTATCAGCGCCGCGGGCGCGCAAAGCACCCGAAACCGGCCAGCCCCAAATCCCTCAGCCATCCGCCATCTCCGTAGCGACTCCCTCCTTGGAGCACAGCCTCCCAGAGCATTTTCGTGTTGTCAACCCTTTGCGGCCTGGGACAACGCGTCGGCGGCTCTTGCGGCGGCCCCTCGCCGGCGTTCCCGTGCCCGTCAGCGTTTGATGCCCACGCTCGTTCCCTCCGTGTTGCGGATCGCGGGCTCGATGCTTTCCACGAGAAACTGCTCGCGCTCACCGCGCTCCCACGCCTCGGACAGGCCCGGAGCGTGGAGGTCGAAGTCGACCCTGGTCTTCTGCAGCACCCCGCGGAGGTCTTGGTGCAGCTCGCCGACCGTCGGCCGACCCCAGTACCAGTAGCCGTTGTAGATCCTGAAGATGCGCAGACCCGGCTCGAGCACGAACGTGTGCGGGACCATCGGGTCGTGAGGGTCCGTGTACTCCTTGATGTCGAGGTCGCGCTGAACCGTGTGATCGGGGTCGCTGAGGAACGGCCAATCCGCTCCGACGGCGTCGCGGAACTCGTTGATGTCGAGCTGGTTGTCCTTTGTGATCACGCAGATGCGCGTGTACGCGACCTTGAAGTCGAGCGAGTGGTCGACCAGATGGCGTAGAAATCTATGCTCCTTGGGGTCGTAGCCCCCGCGGGCGAGATGCAGCACCATCGGTAGGTTGCGCTGGATCGCGGAGATCGAGCGGACGGTGCCGGTGTGGTCGCTGAGCTCGTAGTCGGGGAACAGCGCTCCGACCTTGATGTCCTGGCGCATCCTGTCTCCTCTCGTTGCGGTTCCGCTTCGGCCCGAGCCTCAGGCTAAGTGGTCGGGCTGGTATAACCTGGTCATACCATGAAGACGGCCATCTCCCTACCGGACGACACGTTCCACCGCGTCGACCGCGCCGCAAAGCAGCTCGGTGTGTCGCGAAGCGAGTTCTTCGCGCGCGCAGCCGAGAGCTGGTTGGCGGCGCTCGAGGACCCGGACACGACGGCCGCGATCAACGGCGCGCTCCGCGGCGCGCCATCCGATCACGAGTTCACTGGCGCGGCCGCTGTGGCGCTGCTGGCAGTCGCCGACGACATCGCCTGATGCTCAGAGGCGAGCTGTGGTGGGCTGACCTCGGTCTGCCGCGCGGGTCAGCTCCCGCGCTCAGACGACCTGTGCTCGTGATCAGCGCAGACCAGTACAACCGCTCGGAGCTGCGCACGGTCACGGTGGTGGTGCTCACGAGCAACATGCGGCTGGCCGCGGTTCCGGGCAACGTCGCCGTAACGGCGGACATGATCGGCCTCGAGGAGAATTCCGTGGTCAACGTCACCCAGGTCGCGACGATCGATCGGCTCGCGCTCGAGCAGCAGATCGGCGCGATGCCGGATTGGCTGATGTCACAGGTCGACGCCGGTCTCGAGCGCGCGCTGACGCTCGGCCGCCCGCGCTAGCGGGCAGCCGTTCGAAACACATCCGGTAGAAGCCATGGGCGAACGCGCGCCCGTTGCCCTCTCCCCTACTTCACCGTCAAGGTCCCTTCCATCCCGGCCGTGCGGTGCCCCGGGACCGAGCAGAAGAACTTGTACGCGCCGGCCTTGAGGTTGAGCGTCAGGACCTTCGAGCCGCCTTGGAACGTTGGGGTCGCGCCGAGCACCTTGCCGGCGGAGGATTCGATCGTCAGGTTGTGCCCCAGCGGCGAGGCATTGGTGAAGTCGATCGAGACCTCGCCCGCCTTCGCGGCGGTCAGCGAGGTCTTGTTGTATTTGAGCTGGCCTTCGCGGTTGGCTTCGATCGCGAGCGCGCCGCTCGGCGCCGTGGTCGATGTCGTGGAAGTGCTCGCGGTGCTCGACGTCGTCGCGGTCGTCGGTGTGCTCGACGTCGTCGCCGATGTCGTGGAGGAGTTGGTGTTGGAGGAGCTGCCGCAGCCGGCGAGCGCGAGCACGCCGACGGCCAGGGTCATAGCTGAGAGCGCGGCGATTGAGTGCTTCTTTGCTCGGCCTTGCGTTGGGAAACTCACGATTCAGGTCCTCCAGATGTAGGGGTCGTCATCCCGCCGGACTCCGCCAGCCGCGGATCCTTCCCGGTCCGTGTACGAACCGTGCGAACTCTAGCCGCTCAGGCGGCCGTGCCACGCAGGTCTCGGGAGCGCTCATGCCCGTGTGCCGCAGAGCCGTCCAGCGTGCCCGCCGGTGCCGCGTCAGGGCGCCGCGGGCACGACGATCAGCGGCTCGTCCAGGCTCGGCAGCTGCTCGGTGTCGAACACCGGGCTCTCCAGTCGCTCGACGTGATCGTGGAGCTCGAGGAACGCATCGGCCGTCTCCAGGAACCCGATCCGCGGCGTGCGGTAGTGCATCGGCACGACCCAGCGCGGCGCCAGCCGCGCGACGATCTCAGCGGCCTGCTCGGCGCCGATCGTCGGACCTCCGCCGACGGGCAGGATCAGCAGGTCGACCTGGCCGATCGCGGCCAACTGCTCCTCGCGCAGCGCGCTCTGGCCGAAGTCGCCGAAGTGGGCGACGCGCATCCCGTCCAGCTCGAACACGAAGATCGTGTTCGGCCCGCGCGCGGTGCCGGCCTGCTCGTCGTGCTCGGAGGCGATCCCTGTCACTGCACCGAGCGGCGACTCATGCGTGCCGGCGGTCGAGCGCAGGATCGTCGGCTCGCCCGCGATCGCCTCGACGCCGTTGTGATCGATGTGCTCGTGCGTCACCAGCAGCAGCTCCGCCTCGACGCCCTCGATCGGCGGGTAGTCGAACTGCATGCCGCGGCTCGCCGCCATCGCCGACATGTCCGCGAACGGGTCGATCGCGACGCTGTGCTCGCCGTCGCTCAGGTGAAACGCCGACTGCCCGTACCACTCAACGCGCATGCTGCTCCTCTGCTGTCGTAGTCCGCGCGAGTTCGCTCGCGCCTGGGTCGAAATCGTCCGTGGGGATTGCGCCATCCGGCGCTCGGCCATTCTCGTGCGCCTCGTCCTTCGCATGCGTCGCACCGTCGCCGGGCGTGGCGAGCAGCGGCTCGGCGTGGTGATACTTGCCGCCGCGCAGCAGCGACGCGCCGGCGGCGATCAGGCAGGCGATGATCGCGAACAGGAACGCCTCGTGCAGGCCGGTGCGAAACGGCCCGGAGATCAGGTGCGGGAAGAACGAGCGACCGGCGAGCGTCGCGCGGTTGGCGGCGGACAGCGTGCCGAGCACGTGTGCCCCGACGAGGTGTTCGATCGGGTTGTAGCCGAGAAACGCCGCGAACAGCACCGACACGGGCGGCGTGTGCGCGGCGCCGCTGGCGGCGCTGGCCGAGACGCCGTGCGCCTGCAGCCCGGCGGACAGCGTGTGCGGCAGATCTGAGGCGAGGCCGACGATCATCAGCGTGAAGAACACGCCGATCGAGAGCACCTGCGCGGAGTTCTGGAAGGTCTGGTTCATGCCACCGCCGGCGCCGCGGTGCTCCGGCGGCAGGCTGTTCATGACCGCGGCGCGGTTGGGCGAGGCGAACATGCCCATCGAGATGCCGACCATCGCAAGCACGGCCGCGAACAGCCAGAACGAGAAGTCGATCGGCAGCAGCGTCAGCAGGTAGAAGCTGAGCGCCGTGCCGAGCATCCCCCCGGTCGCGAACCAGCGCGCGCCGAAGCGGTCGGAGAGGTATCCCGAGGTCGGGCCGGCGACGAGCATGCCGAGCGTCAGCGGCAGCATGTAGATGCCAGCCCGCAGCGGCGTGTCGGTGAAGTTCACGCCGTGCAGCGGCAGCCAGATCCCCTGCAGCCAGATGATCAGCATGAACATCAGCCCGCCGCGGGAGATCGCCGACAGGAACGTCGACAGCGTGCCGAACGTGAACGCACGGATGCGAAATAGGGGTAGCCGGAACATCGGCTCGGCGACGCGGCTCTCGACGATCGCGAACGCAGCCAACGACGCGAGCCCGGCGCCGAGCAGTATCAGTACCCGTGGGCTGCCCCAGCCGGTCGCATGGCTGCCGTACGGGCGAATGCCGTACGTCACCGACACCATGATCAGGATCAGCCCGAGCGCGAACGTGACGTTTCCCCACCAGTCCACGCGCGCGGGTTTCGGTGTGCTGCGCTCCTCGAGCTTCAGATACGCCCAGACCGTGCCGAACAGGCCGACCGGCACCGAGATCAGGAACACCAGCCGCCATTCGATCGGCGCCAACAGGCCGCCGAGCACGAGCCCAACGAACATGCCGCTGACGCCGACGATGTTGTTGATGCCGAGCGCCATGCCCCGCTGGTTGGCGGGGAACGCGTCGGTGATGATCGCCGCCGCGTTGGCCAGCAGGAACGCGGCGCCGATCCCCTGCACGATGCGAAACGCGATCAGGTAGGTGGCGCCCGCGCGCCCGTTGAGCCAGTCGACGGTCAGCACCAGCGAGGCGAGCGTGTAGATGACGAAGCCGAGGTTGTACATCTTGACCCGCCCGTACATGTCCCCCAGGCGCCCGAGGCTGACGATCAGCACGCTCGTCACGACCAGGAAGCCAAGGATCATCCACAGCAGGTAGAAGCTGTTGGCGGGCACCAGCGGGTCGAGATGGATGCCGCGGAAGATGTCCGGCATCGCGATCAGCGTGATCGAGCCGTCGAGCGTCGCCAGCAGCACCCCCAGCGTGACGTTCGACAGCGCGATCCACTTGTAGCGATCGCTGGCGCTCGTGCCGCCGCGATTGCCGTCAGGCTCTGCTGCGGGCGTTGCTCCGCTCGCAGCCGTCCTGATCGTCGCAGCGTCCGTCACTCCAGAAATTATACAGGGAAACTGAGTAGTTTGCCTGCCTTTCTCCGTATATATTGTGCGGCGCCGTGAGCAAGGACCTGGATACCTCGCGCCTCGCGAGCGAACTACGCATGGTGCTCGGGCAGCTGATGCGCCGACTGCGCGTCGAGCATCGCTTCTCGCTGTCTCAGGGTGCGGTGCTCGGGCGCCTGGACCGCGAAGGCACGCGCTCGATCGGCGACCTCGCGGCCGCGGAGCGGGTGCGTCCGCAGTCGATGACGCAGATCGTCAGCGACCTCGAGGCCGACGGCCTGATCGCGCGTCAGCCCGACCCCGCCGACGGACGGCGCACGCTCGTCGCGCTGACCGAGCAGGGCGTGCAGACGCTCGAACAGGAGCGCCGCCAGCGCGAGGGCTGGCTCGCACGCGCGATCACCGATGACCTCTCGGCGGAAGAGCAGGAGGTGCTGAGGCAGGCGCTCTCGCTGTTGCAGCGCCTGGCCGAAAGCTGAGCACGCGATCGGCGTGCTCGCGCTGCTCGACTTCGATCAGTATTCGTAGCCGGGGCTGCTCGGCGTCGAGGTGGTGCTCGTTGGTGTCGTGTTCGTCGGTGCGCCGGGGCTCACCGGCTTGACTGCGCTCGGCGTGCCTGAGGCGCCCAGCACGTGCCAGGTGCCACCGAAGCTTTTGAGGTTCTGGCCGTTGACTTCGCCGCGACCGCCATCGCCAGAGAAGTAGTACAGCGGGCGCCCGCCCAGCGTCACCTGCGAGATGCCGTCGGAGCGGCGCAGGATCCCCACCTTTCCGTGCACGCCCGCCCCGAGCTTGACCTTGCCCGCGGAGCTTGCCTTCAGCGGCGGCCAGAACTTCAGGCATTCGCTGCTCTTGCACAGCAGGTGCGAGCTGGTCTCGGGCGAGAGCGCGTACAGCGTGTGCCCCGACGGGCCGGCCAGAATGTGCTCCCCGAGCGAGGCGTTGGAGGCCGAGCTGATGCTCGTGGAGCTGGAGCCGAGCGCGATCGCCGCGAAGGTCACTGCGACCGCGAAGGTCGCCACGGCCATCCCTAGCTTGAGCATCGTCTGGTGCCTCATCGGGTTCTCCTTGTCGCTGGTGGGTGCCTACACGGTTAGACGCCGGCGGCCGTACAACCTTCCGCCGGCGTCCATCGCGGCGCTCAGCGCAACACGTTCAGCGTGTTTTCACCGTCGTCCACGTAGTAGATGCTGTTTGCAGCGGGGCTGATCGCCAGACCGAACAACGAGCCCGCGCCGGTCTTCCTGTCGGCGGTCTGCACCGCGGTCTGCTTGCCGGCTGGGGTCGTCTCAACGATGTTGCCGTCACCGCCGTTGGTGGTGAGGATGTCGCCGTTCGGCGCAATCACCATGCCGAGCGGTTCCTTCAGGTGGCCGCCTTCGGTCAACACGCTCCCACCGTTTTCGACAGGCGTCGTGCGGGTCATCGCTTCGGAGATCGCAAGGATCTTGCTGTTCTCGGTCGAGGCCACGTACAGCGTGCCGTTTGCGCCGAGCGCGAGCCCGGTCGGGCCGAGCACGAGCGCTTCGGCGGAGTCGATCCAGGGGATGCCCTTCGCGATCACCGTTTCGTTGAGCACCGTCGGCGTCTGGTCTTCGCCGGATTCGAGTTCGATCCGCAGCACCGTCGAGTTGTCGACCGTTTTCTTGCCGATCACCGGCCCGCCGTTGAGCGCGTTGCTGACGAACAGCATCGTCTTCGAGCCTTCGCTCTTGGCGGTCGAGTCCCACGGGCCCTGGATGTTCTTGCTCGCGATCGTCTTGACCGGCTTGCCCTCGCTGTCGAGCACGATCAGGCAGCCGTACTTGGCGGTCGCCGACATGCCGTTGGTGGTCGGCAGGCTGCCAACCACGACGTAGCCGCCGGGCAGGATGTTCAGCGCCGTCGTCAGCCCGACGCCACCGGGACACGGGCCGGGGAGCGTCTTGGCGTTGATCGTCGCAAACGGCGTGATCTTGCCGGTCGTCGAGACCTGCACGATCGTCGTGCCGGTGCCCTGACCGCTCTCCTTGGCGCCTTCCTTGGCGTTGAAGTTGCTGATCAGCACCTGCCCAGCCTGGAGCTTGCCCACGCTGGTGGGAACGAACACGATGCCGTAGGGGTTCACGTCGCCGTTGGCCGGAACCGTCGAGGCGACCGTCGAGAAGTTCGTCAGCGGCGCGATGAACGCGGCCTTGGGCGTCGGCGCGGTGGCAGCTTGCGTCGAGCCCGAGCTGGAAGTGCCAGAGCTGTTCGAGCTGCCGCAGCCCGCGAGCGCGAGGGCGGCGACGGCGAGGGCGGCGAGAAGCGATTTGTGCACTGCAATGTCTCCTGTCGGGTCGGCATCAAGGGACGTGCTCTGCACGTCCGGACGAGCGTGCCTGGACGGCCGCTCCCTAGCCAAGACTCCGGTGGCGACATTTGCTTCCCGCCGCCCCGCGACGGCGCTTCCCGCCGCTCCCGCGACCGCCGGCTCCCCTACGGAGAGGGCTCGGTGTGGATCACCACGTCGGCGATGCCGGCGATCCGCTTGTGCAGCTCGTCCTCGAGCTCGCTGGCCAGGCGGTGGGCGTCGGTGAGCGAGTCCGACGGGTCGACGAGCAGCGTCAGGAACAGCACCTCGCCGGTGTCGGTGGACAGCAGCCGCACCCGTTGCGGATCGCTGCCGGTGCGCTCGCGCACGAGCTGCGCGACCTGCTGCGTCAGCTGTGCGCCGGCGCGGTCCTCGGGGGCGCGCGCGGTCAGCGGCCGCTCGAGCGGCTCGAGATGGGTCTGAACCTCGCTGACGCCGGGCCGCGCGCGGATCGCCTCCTCGACGCGCTCGGCGATCTCGTGCGCGGCGCGCACGTCGAGGTCGGCGGGGAACTTCAGGTGCAGCGACACGTTGCGCGAGCCCTGCTGCTCGAAGATCGTGATGTCGTGGGCCTCCTTGACCAGCGGCTCGGACAGGGCGATCGCGAGTACGCGGTCACGCAGGTCGAGCCCCTGGCTGCGGGGCTCGACGTGGACGACCACGTCGCTGCCCGGCAGCGCCCGCTCGAGCGCACCCTCGACCAGGTCGGCGGTGCGGTGGCCCTCGACCACTGCCTGTCCGGGCGGGACGCTGACGACCACGTCGGCGAAGTAGCGGCCGGCGGACTCGCGCAGGCGCAGACGGTCCAGCTCGACCTCCGCGCCGAGCTCCGCGATCGCCTTCTCAGCCGCCACGCGCGCCTGCTCGGGCTCGCGATCCATGAGCACGTTGGCGTTGACGACGATCAGGCGCACGGCGGTGGCGAGGATCACGGCGGCGACGAGCAGCGCCGCCAGCGCGTCGCCGTCGTGAAAGCCCGCGTGCGTGGACACGAGGCCGACAAGCACCGCCAGCGAGCCGGCCATGTCCGCGGCGAAGTGCGCGACGTTGGAGCGCAGCGCGGGGCTGTCGTCGCGCTGCGCGGTCGCGAGCGTGACGCTCATGCGACCGGCTTCCAGCAGCAGCGCCGCACCGATCACCGCCAGCTCGTACCAGTGCACGGTCGGCGACGCGCCGTTGCCGGTCAGGCGCGTGATCGCCTCGACGCTCACGAGCACGCCGGCCGCCAGCAGGATCGCCGCCTCGCCGAGCGCGCCGAGGTTCTCCGCGCGGCGATGGCCGTAAGGGTGGTCGAAGTCCGCCGGCCGGCGGCCGAGGTTGACCGCGAATAGCGTCAGCACCGCCGCGATCACGTCGCCGCTGGACTCGATCCCGCTGGAGATCAAGCCGAGGCTGGCGCTCGCCAGCCCGACGCCCAGCTTCAGGATCACCAGCAGGCCGGCCGCGGCGACCGAGATCAGCGTGCTGCCCCGCCGCGTCAGCAGGCCCTGTTCTCCGATCTGCGACATCTGCGACTAGAGACTATGGCCCGCTCCCCTGGGTATGACCCACCGCTTCGGGGAGCCTCCCTCGGCGAGCCCTGCGCTCCTCCTCGTCCAGCCCGGCGGCGGCGCCGGCGAAAGGAATCGCGACGGCGCGGAGTCTCAGGAGGTTGCCCGCCGCACAACTGTGTCGCCGGCGCCACCAACTGCTGTTCGGCCAAAGGAGCCCCGATGCGCACCACCCTGAAGACCCTGATCCCGACGCTCGCCATTTCGCTGACGCTGGCGGCTTGCGGCGGCAGCTCCTACAGCTCAGGCTCGGCCAGCTCGGGCGGCGCGACGTCCGCCGGCACCGCTTCCCCGTCCGCGAGCGCGGCCGCCTCGACTGCGAGCGGCGCCGGCGCGGGAGCCGTGAAGACGGCCTCGAACACGACGCTCGGCGCGACGGTGCTGGTCGATGCTCAGGGAAAGACCCTCTACCACCTGAGCGGCGAGGGCAACGGCAAGTTCCTGTGCACGAGCGCCGCCTGCGTCGGCGAGTGGCCGCCGCTCAGCGCGAGCGCCGGCAGCGGCGGTGTCAGCGGGCTGGAAACGGTCAAGCGACCTGACGGCAGCGAGCAGCTCGCCTACAGGGGCGAGCCGCTGTACACGTTCGCCGGCGACAGGGCGCCCGGAGAAGCCAACGGTCAGGGCGTGAAAGCGGATGGCGGCACCTGGAGCGCGGTCGTCGCCGGCGCGAGCAGCGCGCCCGCATCGCCGGCGGCGCCCGCTGCGGCGTCGAGCTCCGGCGGCGGCGAAAGCTCGGGTGGCGAAAGCAGCGGCAGCTACGGCTACTGAGCCGGCGTCCCGCGTGCGTCGTATCGTGAGCGAGGGATGGCTCACGAGCACGCCGGACACTGCCACGGCGTCAGCCCGGACGCCGACCGCCGCCGGCTGGCGGGCGCGCTCGCGCTGATCGCGTGCTTGATGGCGGTCGAGCTGACCGCCGGTGTCGTGGCGCACTCGCTGGCGCTGCTGTCGGACGCCGGGCACATGCTCACGGACGCCGCCGCGATCGGCTTCTCGCTGCTGGCGCTGCGGCTGGCCGCGCGTCCGCCGGGAGGCGCGCTGACGTTCGGGTTGAAGCGCGTGGAGATCCTGTCGGCGCTGGCGAACGGCATCACTCTGCTGCTGCTCGCCGTGTTGATCGCTTACGAGGCGGTGCGCCGGCTGTTCGCCGCGCCGCACGTGCAGGCGGGCCTGGTGCTGGCGGTGGCGCTCGTCGGCGCGCTCGTCAACCTCGCGGCGATGTGGACGCTCGCGGGCGCCAATCGCCGCAGCCTCAACGTCGAAGGCAGCTTCCAGCACATCCTCACCGACCTGTACGGCTTCATCGGCACGGCCGTCGCCGCCGGCGTGATCCTGGCGACCGGCTTTCAGCGCGCCGATGCGATCGCCTCGCTGCTGATCGCGGGGCTGATGCTGCGCTCTGGCAGCGCGCTCGTGCGGGACTCGGGGCGTGTGTTCCTGGAGGCGGCGCCCAAGGGCCTCGACCCGCAGGAGATCGGCCGTGCGCTGGTCGCCCAGCCGGAGGTCGTCGAGGTCCACGACCTGCACGTGTGGGAGGTCACCAGCGGCTTCCCGGCGTTGTCAGCGCACGTGCTGGTCGGCAGCGACAGCGACTGCCATGCGGCACGGCGGGAGATCGAGGCGATGCTGCGCGAGCGCTTCGCGCTGGACCACACGACGCTGCAGGTCGACCACGTCGCCGCGGGCGAGCTGCTCGAGATCAGCGCACCTGCCGGCTGGGACGCACGAGGATCTCGTTGACCGCGACGTTCGGCGGCGAGCCGATCGCGTAGAGGATCGCGGCGGCGATGTCCTCGGACTGCAGCGGCTCGACGTCGGCGAAAACGTTCGCGATGACCTCTTGGATCTCCGGGCGGTTGTGCTCGGGCAGCTCGGTGGCGACGGCGCCCGGCTCGATCAGCGTCACGCGTATGCCCGCCGGCGCGGTCTCCTGGCGCAGCGACTCCGAGAACGCGCCGACGCCGAACTTGGTGAGGTTGTAGACGCCTGAGCCGGCGCGAGCGAAGCGGCCGGCGACGGAGCTGACGTTGACGATGTGGCCGGAGCCCTGCGCGCGCATGTGCGGCAGCGCGGCGTGCGTGCAGTAGAGCACGCCGAACACGTTCACGTGGATCATGCGCCGCCATTCCTCGGTGGGCGCGTTCTCGATCGGGCCGAGCAGCATCACGCCGGCGTTGTTGACGAGCACGTCCAGGCGACCGAGCTCATCGTGGACGCGCGTCACGAACGCCTGCGCCTGTGCCTCCTCGCCGACATCGCTCGGCACGGCGACCGCGCGCCCACCCTCCTCGACGATGCGCCGCGCAAGCGCCTCGATGCGATCTGCGCGGCGCGCAGCGAGGGCGACGGCGGCGCCGGCGCGGGCGCAGGCAAGCGCTGTAGCCTCGCCGATGCCGGAGGAAGCGCCGGTCACGGCGACGACCTGAGAAGATAGATCGATGGTCATGCGCCGAGCTTAGCCGTACTCGCTCAGCGATTCAGGGGGTGCGGTCGATAACCAGGGCCACACCGAAGATCGCTCCTTTTGGCCCAATGATGGGTTTTAGCAGGCGTAAAGCCGGGAACGGTAGATGTGATCTGCCGGGAAGGTAACCACGCACATGGCGTCGAACGACCCACTGGGAACGACTCCATCAAGAATGGTTGACAACGCAACTATCGACGCGTATAATTCCGACTCCAAGCATCGGATTAGAAGGACACACATGTCAGACACAACAAATTCCACCCTCACGCTAGAGCAAGAGCCCGAGGAGCTCGTGGCAGAGGTCGAGCAGGTCGTCGCTCCCCCAGAGCGGCTGGACAGCCCGATCGAGCGCCTCGACGTCAGCACCCCCGACACGTTCATCCCAGAGGCGGTCGACCAGCTGCTGGCCCACTCGCGGCGCTACCCGCTGCTGACCCCGGCGGAAGAGATCGACCTCGCCAAGCGGATCGAGCGCGGCGATCTACAGGCCAAGGAACTGCTCGTCAACTCCAACCTACGACTCGTAGCCTCCAACGCCCGGCGCTACCAGAACCAGGGCCTGCCCCTCGGCGATCTCGTCCAGGAGGGCATGCTCGGCCTGATCCGCGCGAGCGAGAAGTTCGACTGGCGCAAGGGCTTTCGCTTCTCGACGTACGCAACCCTGTGGATCCGTCAGGCGATTCAGCGCGGCCTGGAGAACTCCGGGCGCACGATCCGCCTGCCCGTCCACGTTGCCCAGCGTTCCCGCAAGGTCGGGCGCGTAGAGCGCGAGCTGTCGGTCAGGCTTGGCCGCGAGCCCACGCTCGAGGAGCTCTCCGAGGAGACCGGGCTGCCGATCGATCAGGTCGAAGAGGTGCGCCACCAGCGTGCGGCGCTCGTCAGCCTCGACCAGCAGATCGGCGAGGACGGCGACACGGCGCTCGGCGACCTGCTGCCCTCCGACGCCGAGGTGCCCGAGGAGACAGCCTGGGAGAACGAGCGCGAGCGCATCGTGCACCGCGCGATCGAGCAGCTGCCCGAAACCGAGCGCAAGGTCCTGACCCTGCGCTTCGGCACCGGCCGCGAGGACCCGCAGACGCTGACCGCGATCGGCAAGCGACTCGGCTTCTCCGCGGAGCGAGCATCACAGCTGGAGCAGCGAGCGCTGAAGAAGCTCGCGGAGTCGCCAGAGTTGGCGGCACTGCGCGAGGCGGCGTAAGCCCCTCTTCCCTCTCTGAACGCATAGGCCCTCGGCGGGAAGCACTCCGCCGGGGGCCTCTTGCGTTTTTGGCTTCTATTGCGATTCAGGCCGGTGCATGCACCGGCCTGCCGGCCGCGCATGCGCGGCCGGGGAAGGGCCGCATGCGGCCCTTCCTTAGAAGTGGACGGCGGAGCAGTTGTCCCGCATGCGCTCGATCGTCGGATAGAGAGTTATGGCCCACCAGCCGACAACGGCCTTGACCAAGCTTGACCAAGTCGGTAGCGTGAATCCTATGAAGGTGAACGTCGGCGATGCCAAGACGAACCTGTCGCAACTGCTCGCGCGCGTTGAGGCAGGCGAGGACGTGGAGATCGCGCGCAACGGCGTGCCGGTGGCGAAGCTCGTGCGCGTCGAGCGAGAGCTGCGCCCCGGCGAGAGGTTCCTCGCGAGCGCGGGCGCGATGGCAGGCCAGATCTGGGTCTCGGAGGACTTCGAGCTCAGCGAGCAGGAACTGGACGAGATGTACGCCGAATGGGACGAGGAGAACAAGCTGCTGTGAGGCTCCTGCTCGACACGAACGTTCTCATCTGGCAACAGGAGGGTCGTCTGGATCGCATCGGCAGCGCGACAGAGGCGATCAGGGCGGCCGACGAACTGATGGTGAGCGTCGTCTCGTTCATCGAGATCGGCATCAAGGCAGCGACCGGGAAGCTGCGACTGCCGGCCGGCCTACGCGAGCACGTGCTCGACAGCGGCGCGCGAATCCTCGGCCTGTCACCCGAGCACGGCCTGGGTATCGCCGAGCTGCCGCTGCACCACCGCGACCCGTTCGATCGGCTTCTGATCTCCCAGGCGCGCAGCGAAGGGTTGACGATCGTCACGGCGGATCGTCGCTTTGCGCCCTACGACGTGCCGGTCATCCAGGCCGCCGCGTGAGCCGAGGCGGACGGCACCACGCGCGTTCCTGGGCTCCTAGCTGAGCGTTCGCTAGGGTGCGCTGGTAGCAGCTGACCCGCGCGAAACGAGGTGAGCCAGATGGAAAAGTCTTCTTGGGACCGCGTCGTCCAGTGGACGATCGCGATCGGCGAACGCATCCTCGCGCCGGTCGAGCGCTTCATCGGCAAGCGTTCGCTGGTCGGCGACGCGACGTTCTTCCCGCTCGAGCGCTTCCCGTGGGTCGCGCACATCGAGGACAACTGGACGGTGATCCGCGAGGAGGCCGAACGGCTGCTCGAGCACCAGGCCGACCTCGCCAACTTCCAGGACATCTCCAAGGATCAGATCGAGATCACCGACGACGACCGCTGGAAGACGTTCTTCATCTACGGCTACGGCTTCGAGGCCAAGCTCGGCGTCGAGATGTGCCCGCGCACGGCCGCGCTGATGCGCGAGATCCCCGGCATGACGACCGCGATGATCTCGATCCTCTCCCCGCGCAAGCACATCCTCGACCACCGCGGCCCGTACAAGGGCGTGCTGCGCTACCACCTCGGGCTGATCGTCCCCGAGGACGCCGAGTCCTGCCGCATCCGCGTCGGCGAGGACGTCCGCCACTGGGAAGCGGGCAAGAGCATGGTCTTCGACGACACCTTCAACCACGAGGTCTGGAACGACACCGACGAGACGCGCGTGGTGCTGTTCGTAGACGTGCTGCGCCTCCTCCCCTTCCCCGAGTCAGCGATCAACCGCGCAATCGTCAAGGCGATCGGCTACTCCCCCTTCGTGCTCGACGCCAAGCGCAACCAGGAAGCTTGGGAACGGCGGTTTTTGGAGCGGGGCGACGCTCGCATCGCCGTTCCGTAGCTCGATCGTCATCCGTGGATAGGCACGGATGACGGGCATGTTCTGGTCATCGGACTTACGTTTGAGATCGGGCAGCTAGGTAGTGGTACGGTGCGGTGATGCTGGATCGGATCATGCGCCTGATCAAGCGCCACGAGGAAAATGGGCCGCGCGTAGACGTGGGACCGATGTTTCGGGCCAGGCCTTTCGCGGCGCCCACTGCGGCGATGGTCGAGGCTTCCGAGCTCGCCGAGCGACTGCCGACGAGGGACTACATCGGCGAGGAGCCCGGCGATCTTGCGCCGAAGGATCCCAACGCGGAGGCCCAGCAATGGGCCCACGAGCGCGAGCTTTACGAGGAGAAGGACGCAGGGTCGGGGTCAGCTGCCTGAGCGCTCACACGCTCAGGCGGCGACCCTGTAGCGAGCGTCACCCGAGCTTTGCCGTCCAGTGAACCGTGCCGGTGGTGCAGGTGAACGGGGCTGCTGGCAGCGGCTGTCCCGTGAGGGTGTAGTGGCCGGTGATCGAGAACGTTCCCGAAGCGCTGCTGCCCGACAGCCTGCCGGCGATCGTGCTGCTCACCGCTCCGTTTTGGATCGCGACCGTGCTCGAGAAGCTGTCCTTGTGGATCGCGATGGGAGTGATAGCCCCGCCTTTGATTTCACGGATGTTGACATCGGTCGGCGTGCAGGTGTCCTTTGCAACCAGGCTGCTGCTCGTGATCGCGCTTTTGCTGGCTGTCAACCGCACCTGGACCCCCGCGCCGGTGCCTCTATAGACCCCCGTCTTGAAGGCCGGCGTCGCGGCCGACGCCGGCAGCGCGAGGACGCCTGACACAACGAGGCCGGCTAGCCCCAGCGAGCGCTTGTTGACGTTCATCGAAAACTCCTCATTGGTAGGACCTAAATTTGGTGGCGCGATCCTAGCTGACCGCCCAGCAGGGGTTGTTCGCACACGCGGGCTCGGGGCCTGCTGCCTGAGCGCTCAAACGCTCGACACGCTCAACCCGGTCCCCTGCAGCAGGTCGTTTGCCTGCGTGTTCAGCGTCGTGAACTCGCCGGTGAGGATCAACAGGCCGAGGCAGATCATGACCGCGCCGCCGATGCCGATGATCACGGGGAAATGGCGCTTGACGACGCCGAGCGCGTTCGTGAACCGCTCGAACGCGAGCGCGATCGCGAGGAATGGGATCGCGAGGCCAGCCGAGTAGAACGCCAGCAGCAGCGCGCCGTGCGCGGCCGAGCTCGAGATCGCCGCCTGCGTGAGGATCGCGCCGAGCGTGATGCTCGTGCAGGGCGTCCACGCGATCGCGAACGCGGCTCCCGCGACCAGTGGCCCGCCGCGCCCGGCCAGGCGCAGCAGCGACTCGGAGTGCCACTCGCGGTTGAGCATGCCGACGAACGGCGTCGCCAGGAACGCGACGCCCATGACGACGATCAGCGCACCGCCGATCTGCTCGAGCAGATGTTTGTGCGTGTTCAGCGACGAGCCGATGACCGTCGCGGAGAGGCCCAGCAGGATGAAGATCAGCGAGAAGCTCGCGATGAACAGCAGGCTCGGGACGAGCACGCGGCGCACGCCCACGCCCTCCTTGAGGTCCGCTGGCGTGACGCCGATCACGGTCGACAGGTAGCCGGGCACCAGCGGCAGCACGCACGGCGACAGGAACGACACGAGCCCCGCGGCGAGCGCCAGCGGGATGCCGACGCCGCTGGCGGTGTCGGAGGCGACGCCGAGGATCAGCTGCGTGTGGCTCACGGCTGCAGCTCCGCGTCACGATCGCGTATCGCGGCACGCAGTTGCGCCACTTCGCGCTCCAGGCGCGCGACGCGCTCGTACAGATCGTCGCGCCCGCCCTGGTGCTCACGCGGATCGCGCCCTGCGGGCGCGCGCGTGGCGAGCGGCGGTGCCTCGACGCCTTCGGGCACGTGCGCGGCCATAGATGGCGGCGCCTCCGCGGTGGACTCGTACGCAAGCGGCGGGCCGCCGTCCGCATCGCTCTGCAACAGCTGTGCGTAGCGCTCCTCCTTGTGGCCCGGGCGGCGGTCGAGGCGCGCCACCAGCTCGCGCGCGATCAGGCGCTCGAGCGTGTCGTGGACGTCGGCCAGATCGCCGAACGCGTGCATGCGATCGCTGCGCTGCTTCAGCTCGCCGGGCGTCTGCGGCCCACGCAGCATCAGCACGCACATCAGCGCCTGCTCAGCCTCGCTCATCGGCAGCGCCTCCGCGAGCAGGTGGCGGTACTTCGCGGCGCGGCTGCCGGCGCCGCTCGCCAGCCGCGTGTAACCGCGGCGTTCCAAACGGTGGAGCGCGTCGCGGATGATCGCGTCGTCGTATTCGACCACGGGGTCGCGGTTGGTCGACTGGTTGCACGCCAGCCGCAGCGCGTTCAGCGACAGCGGATAGGCGTCGGGGGTCGTGCGCTGCTTCTCGAGCAGGCAGCCGAGCACGCGCGTCTCCGCGGCGGAAAGATCCATGCGCTTAACCCTAATGGCGTCCGCCACCTCAGGCTCCGTTGCGCGCTGTGCAGCCTTCGGGGAGCGTGCCGCGCGCCGATAGAGTCAGCCTGTGAGTCATCAGCCGTTCGCTCAGGGACACGGGGACATCGCCGGGTCCCGGCGCTCGCGACGCGCGAGCCAACCCGAGCCGGGCCCGCGCCCTGAGGACGTCCCCGACAAAGACGTGTCGCTGCGGCGCATCGGCCGCCTGTTCATCCCCTACCGGGTGCGCCTGAGCTCGCTGCTCGCGCTGATCGTGCTCGGCTCGGTGCTGAGCGTCGCCTCGCCGTTCCTGCTGCGCGAAGCGATCAACAAGGGCATCGTCAAACACGACCTGACGCTGCTGTCGTGGCTCGTCGGCGGCATGATCGCGCTGGCGATCGTCAACGGCGTGATCGGCGTCGCGCAGACGTGGATCTCCAACGAGGTCGGCCAGCACGTGATGCACGACCTGCGCGCGGCGGTGTTCGCGCACCTGCAGCGCATGTCGCTGGCGTTCTTCACGCGCACGCGCTCGGGCGAGGTGCAGGCGCGCATCGCGTATGACATCGGCGGCATCGACGACGTCGTCACGAGCACCGCGACCTCGACCGTGTCGACCGTCGCCACGGTGCTCGCGACGGTGGTGGCGATGTTCGCGCTGAGCTGGCAGCTGACGGTTTTCTCGCTGATCCTGCTGCCGTTCTTCGTGTGGCTGACGCGCCGCGTCGGCAACGAGCGCCGGCGCATCCAGTCGGTGCGCCAGGGGCGCCTGGCGGACATGTCGACGCTCGTCGAGGAGTCGCTGTCGGTGTCGGGCATCCTGCTGGGCAAGACGATGGGCCGCTCGCACGAGCTCGTCCAGCGCTTCTCCTCGGAGTCGAGCCAGCTCGCCGACCTCGAGGTGCGCGCGCGGATGGCCGGGCGCTGGCGCATGGCATCGGTGCAGATGGCGTTCGCGATCATGCCGGCCGCCGTGTACTGGTTCGCCGGCTACAGCATCGCCCACGGCCACGACGCGATCTCGATCGGCACGGTCGTCGCGTTCACGACGCTGCAGACGCGCCTGCTGTTCCCGATGCAGCAGCTGCTGTCGGTGGGCCTCGAAGTGCAGACCTCGCTGGCGCTGTTCGGGCGCATCTTCGAGTACCTGGACCTGCCGGTGGACATCGTCGAACGCCCCGACGCGCGCACGCTGAGCGATGTGCGCGGCGACGTGCAGCTCGAGAACGTGTGGTTTCGCTACGCGCCCGAGGCGCCGTGGACGCTCGAGGAGATCAGCGCCCAGATCCCGGCGGGTACGCGCACGGCCCTGGTCGGCGAGACCGGCTCCGGCAAGACCACGCTCGCCTATCTGGTCGCGCGGCTGTATGAGGCGCAGCGCGGCTGCGTGAGCATCGACGGCATCGACATCCGCGACGTGACGCTCGACTCGCTGGCCGCGACCGTCGGTCTGGTCTCACAGGAGACCTACCTGTTCCACGCCTCGATTCGCGAGAACCTGCGCTTCGCGTGTCCGCAGGCCAGCGACCAGGAGATCGAAGACGCGGCCCGCGCGGCGCAGATCCACGAGCTGATCGCCTCGCTGCCCGAGGGCTACGACACGCCGGTGGGCGAGCGCGGCTACCGCTTCTCCGGCGGTGAGAAGCAGCGCATCGCGATCGCGCGCACGGTGCTGCGCAACCCGCCGGTGCTGATCCTCGATGAGGCGACCTCCGCGCTCGACACCGAGACCGAGCGCGCGGTGCAGCAGGCGCTGGACGACCTCTCGCGCGGGCGCACGACGATCGCGATCGCGCACCGGCTCTCGACGATCAGGGACGCCGATCAGATCCTGGTGCTCGACGCCGGGCACATCGTCGAGCGCGGCACGCACGATGAGCTGGTCGCGCTCGGCGGGCGCTACGCGGCGCTCCTCAGCGGCGCGGAGGTCGCGCCGGAGCCGCTCGGGGAAGACTCGCCGGCGGCACTCGCCTGAGCTGGCGGCTGGCGAGCGCTCCGCGAGGCGCGCGATCCCGCCAAGTTGGCGCTCAGGCGCTCGCGTCGATGTTCAGGCGCACATAGTCGACGGTCACCGGCTCGCCCGCGCGGGCGATGACCTCGTCGATGAACTGCTCGCGCAGCTCCTCAGGCAAGCGCTGCACGTGCGGGCCGAGCACGATCGTGGAGAGGAACGCGCGCGGGTCCTCGGGCTGGCGCGGCGCCGGCTCCAACCAGCACTCCGCCGTGGCGAAGCCGGCCGCGAGCAGGCGCTCTCGCGTGATCTCTGCTCCCGCGTAGTTCCACGGTGCGTGCCAGTCGGCGAAGTACTGTGCGTAAGGCTCGTGCGCGAGCACCGCGTTGGCATGCCCGCGCAGGATGTCGATGTTGCCCTCTCCCCCGCATTGCGCGACCAGCCGCCCGCCGGGCGCTAGCGCCGCGCGCAGACGCGCGAACAGGCGCTCGTGATCGGCGATCCAGTGGAAGGTTGCGGTCGAGAGGATCGCCTCGATGGGCTGCTCCAGCTCCAGCTCCAGCAGGTCGGCGACACGCAGGTCCGCGTCGGGCCCGAGCCGCTCGCGGGCGGCAGCGATCATCGACGGCGACTGGTCGACCGCGATCACATGTCCGTGCGGCAGGCGCTCGATCAGCGCCTGCGTGATGCGCCCGGAGCCGCAGCCGGCGTCGAGCACGGTCTCATCGCCGCGCAGCTCGAGGCGTTCGAGCACCGCGAGGCCCAGCGCCTCCATCGTCCCGGAGACGCGGTCGTAGCTGGCTCCATCCCACTCGCGCACTGGCATACGAGCGTACGTTATCACGTACTCGCGCGGGATGCCAGCTCGGCGATCACCCGCGAGAGCTGCCCGCCTTGCCAGGCGATCGGCGAGCGAATCGGATGCCCGTCCACCCAGGCGTCCTCCACGATCAAGCTCGCGCCGGGGATCGCACGCGCGTAGCGTTCGCCGACGGCCAGCGGATGCCCCGGATCGGCCTCGTCGCGGCTGGCGACGACAACCGTCGGCACCGCGACCGCCGCCAGCTCGGCGAAGCTCTCGAATGGGCGCGAGCGCGGCACGACTTCGAGTGCGTCGGCGACCGCGTCGGGGTGCTCGTGCGCGGCCAGGCGCTGGCGCAGCACGGTCGCGATCGTCGCGCGCAGGGGCTCTGGCACCGAGTCCAGGTCGTACGCGCTGACGAAGCCCTCCACCCCACCCTCGCGCAGGCCGTGCGCGAGCGCGTCCCAATGCGTGAAGTCAGCATCCGCGGCGCGCGCATCGGGATCGAACGCGGGCGTGATGATCGCGAGCGCGGCTACGCGCTCGGGGTGCTCGAGCGCGAAGCGCACGGCCGTGTGCGCGCCCATCGAGGCGCCCGCCAGCAGCGCACGCTCCACCCCCGCGGCCGCGAGCACGTCGCCGAGGTCATCGGCGAGGCGCTCATAGCC
Source organism: uncultured Solirubrobacteraceae bacterium (assembly GCA_963716535.1). GTDB lineage: Bacteria > Actinomycetota > Thermoleophilia > Solirubrobacterales > Solirubrobacteraceae > Palsa-744. Next base: position 950,287 of record OY970317.1, read on the forward strand.
GTAGGCGCTCGGCTGCGGCGCCGGCGCCGAATGTCCGTGCCCGCGCGCGTCGTAGGCGAGCACGCGGTGCCCGGAGCGCTGCAGGGTGCGCGAGCCCATGACCACGTAGCGGCGGGTGGCGGTGATGCCGTGCAGCAGCGCGATCGGCGCGCCGGTGCCTTCCTCTTCGCCGGCGAGCAGCACAGCGTCGCTGCTCGTCACGTTCAGCGAGCGCGATCCGGCATTGGGCGCTTGCTCTGGAGCTGGCATCGCTGGGCGAATCTAGCGCTCTGATCGGCGCGGCAGCTGCGCTCGAGTCGCCCGGCGGACACGGTCTCCGCAAGCCCGACCAGCCAGCAGGTGGGGCAGCCGCGCAGCACGAGCGCGCCCGGCGCGAGCAGTGTCAACGCCAGCGGCGTGCCGCGTGCGCTCAGCACGAACGCGACGATGATCAAGGTGAAGCCGACGCCGCCGCGCGTGAGATGGCGCGCGACGCTCGCGCTGGCAAAGGGTCCGCGGGTGTTTTCGGGCATGTCGTGTCCTCCGTCGCCGTATTCGTGTGCGCTCGGGTCTGGCAAGTCCTCTGAGCCTCTATACGCGGCGCGGCACGCGCCGGATGAGCCAGCCCCTCGGCCTGGCTCAGGCGTACGCCATGACGTGCGCGCGCAGCAGCTCGGCGGAGCGCACCGGGCGCTCAAGGAAGAACATGTGCCCGACGCCATCGAAGATCTCGAGCTGGGCGCCGGGGATCAGCTCGGCGATCAGGTGGCCGTTTGCGACCGGCAGCAGCTCATCGGCGCTGCCGTGCAGCACGAGCGTCGGCAGCTCGATCTGGCCGAGGCGCGCTGAGGTGTCGTGCTTTGAGATCGCGAACGCCTGCTGCGCGATCACGGCGAGCGCGACGCTGCGCTGGTCTGCGCGCGCGACGAAGCGCGCCCACTGCTCGTCATCGGCAGCGAACTCCGCGGAGACGTTGGTCTCCCACGAGGTCCGCAGCGCCAGCTCGCGGTCGCCGGACTTGCGGGCGTGCACGATCCGGCGCAGCACGTCCTCGCTCAGGTGCACGCTGCGAGGACCGCCGCAGTAGGTGCAGCCGAGCGCCAGCGTGCGGATCAGCTCGGGGTGCGCGAGCGCCAGCTCCTGCGCGACCATCCCGCCCATCGAGATCCCGAGGACGTGCGCGGAGTCGAGCTCGAGCGCCGCCAGCAGCCCGGCCGCGTCCGCCGCCATCTCGCTGATCGTGATCGGGCCGTCGAGGCGGCTGCTGGCGCCGACGCCGCGGTGGTCATAGGCGATCACGTCGAAGTCGCGACGCAGATCCGCGAGCAGCTCCTCGCCCCAGCTCAGCGCGGTGCCGCTCATGCCCATGATCAGCAGCAGCGGCGGGCCGGAGCCGCCGCGTTCGTAGTCCAGCTCGAAGTCGCCGACGGGGATCACGGTCATTGGGCGATCCTATACGGGCAGCGCGAGCTGGTCGGTCGCTTCCGCGCCGCCGCTCGCCTCAGCGTGAGCGCCAGCGCCCTTTCCTGCTCGTGCGTCCGCACCGGTGCTGCGCCCGTCCTCGCCCGCGCGCGCAGTCGCCAGGTTGAGGCCGGCGACGCGCACGCCGAGCAGCCGCACGGGCCGCGCCGGCGCGTACTCGCGCAGCAACCGCAGCGCGACCTCGCTGACGAGCTGCACGTCACAGGTGGGCTCGGCGACGGTGTGCGCGCGCGTGACGGTGGTCCAGTCGTCGAGGCGCACCTTGATCCCGATCGTGCGGCCGCGGCGACCGTGCGCGGCGAGCCCCGCGCACAGCTCCTCGGCCATCAGCGACAGCTGCTCGCGCATCTGCGCTGGGTCGCTGAGGTCGGTGTCGAAGGTGCGCTCGCGCGACTCGGAGACGACCTTGCGCGCAGCGCCGATCTCGCCGTCGTGCTCGAAGCGCGCGCGGCGTCCCAGCTCGCGCCCGAGATTCGGTCCGAAGCGCTCGATCAGCAGCTGCTCCGGCGCGGCGCCAACGGCGGCGAGCGTGCTCAGCCCCAGCTCGGCCAGGCGCGCGGCGGTCTTCGGCCCGATGCCCGGCACGAGCCCGGGCGGCGCGTCCGCGAACCGCGCGCACGCCTGCTCGCGGCTGAGCACGACGAAGCCGGCGGGCTTCTCGGCGTCGGAGGCGACCTTGGCGACGAGCTTGTTCGGCCCGATGCCGACCGAGCAGGTCAGCTGTGTCTCGGCCTTGATCGCGGCCAGCAGCCGCCGCATCGCCGCGCGTGGGGAGAACAGGCCGGCGATGTCGAGATACGCCTCGTCGAGCCCGACGACCTCGACGCGCTCGACGTGCTCGCGCACGATGCTCATCACCTGCCTGGAGGCCTCCCGGTAGACGTTGAAATCAGGCGGGAGCACCACCGCTTCGGGGCACAGTCGTAGTGCCCTGCTCGCCGGCATCGCGGAGCCGACACCGAAGCGCCGCGCCTCGTAGCTCGCGGTGGTGACGACCGCGCGCGGTCCGCTGCCGGCGACGATCACCGGCTTGCCGCGCAGCTCCGGATGGCGGCGCAGCTCGATCGACACGTAGAACGCGTCGGCATCCAGGTGCGCGACGCGCAGCGCTGACTGTCCATCGGACACGGACAGGCGAATCTAGCGCCGTCGGCGGCGTCGCACGGGCGCGCGGCCGCGCGGCGACGCCGCGGGAGCTGGCGGCGCGCATCGAGGCGCGCGGTGCGGTGGCGCTGGCCGAGCCGAGCGAGCTGACAGTCCGCGAGATTCGCGATCGCGGCGAGTGACCGTCCTCGACACCTCGGGGGTCGTCGACTTCCTATTGGGTGTCGGTGTGGCGCGGGACGTCGAGGCGCTGATGAGCGCGGAGGGCGAGCTTGTCGCCCCCGACGTGGTCGTGTTCGAGGTGCTGGCGGTCCTGCGCCGGGCAGCGCACCGAGGCGACGTATCGTCGGAGCGGGCGGACGCCGCCGTGCGCGATCTCGGCGACCTCTCGCTCGAGCTATTCCCCAGCCTCCCGTTGCGGGAGCGCGCCTGGTCGCTGCGCGGGAACCTGACGGCGGCGGACGGGCTATTCGTCGCCCTCGCCGAGCATCTGAACGAGCCCCTCGCGACCAAGGACGGCGCGCTCTGGGCCGAGGTGCCGAAGCACGCGGTGGTCGATGTGCTCGAGCTCGGGGGCGGGTGAAACGTCCCCGCGGCGAACAGAGTCACTCGTCAGCCTCCCACGGCGACAGCTCGAAGCCGGGCAGTGACTTGACAATCGCGCTCAGGGGGTTCACCACGACCATCTGCTCAGCGCGTACCCGCTCGATCGTCTCGAGGAGTCGTTCCTCGATCTTCGTGGTCTCGGCGTAGTAAAGCGCTCCCTCGATGTGGCGGCTGCGGGCATAAGCAAGGCAGATCGCAGTCAGCTCCTCTCTCGACTTCATCGTCAGCTCAACCTCCACCGCGATCGGCAAGGGCGGTGGGCCGCCAGCGCCGGACGGTGGCCAGATCACGATGTCGGGGTGGTGGGATCGTGTCCGGCCGTGACGCCGGATCTCCACGCTCGCGAGGCGACACTCCTGCGTTCGCTCATCGCGATGCAGCTCGCGCTCTCCGATGACGCGGTGGCCGGGATAGCGGCGTTCCAGAGTGGCCACCACGCTGACGCAGGCGATCGTGTGCCTGGCATCCTTGATCGTGACACCGGCCGTGCGCAGCCCCTCCGGGTAGGAGTACCCGCCGGCGTCCGCGTGCTTGCGAGCCAGCCTCCGACCCGCGCCCGTCGCCGTGTACAGGTCGGGATATCCGACCAGCAGCGAATGCTTCTCCAACAGGCCAAGACCAACGGCCTCATCCAAACGCTCCCTGGCTGTGGCGGCGCCCAGCTCGTCGCGCTCGGACAACGCCTCGACCGTGATCGCGCCCAGCGCGGTCGTCCAAGCGATCATCCGCGCCCGCTCGATGTCCTGTTGGAGAACATCGCTGCTTGTGGGGAGAGCAGCTACATGTCCCCCGTGGCCAAAGTCTCGCTCGGCCGGCCGTGCGGCAGCCTCGAGTGCCGCCTGTGGGGAGTCGAACTGAAGCTCCACGCGCACTCGCCCATGCGCCATCGGGCGGACGCCCACTTCCGCGCCCCCCAACTCGCGCCACGCCCTGACAACAGCGAGGCCGGTCTCGTCGAGATATCGCTCCGGGCCGACCCCTTTTGAGCCTCGCCGCCGCGGCGCCTGCTTGTCGAGACCAGCCGCGTCCCCATCGCTTTCTCGCGCACGAGCTTCGATCGCCCGCACCGTCCATCCCTCCGTGACCGCTTTGCTCGCCAACTCCCCACGCGTCTTGGCATCCTTGGCCACGAGCAGTGCCAGCCCGTGCGCGATGCCCAGCTCGCCCCGCTCGATGAAGTCGAGGATCTCCCCCGACAGGTTCAGCAGGCGTCTCAGGTTCGCCACTGCGCTGATGCTCCGCCCCACGCGATCGCCGATCTGCCGGTGAGTCAGGCCGAGTTGCACCAGCGTCTCGCAGGCTCGCGCCTCCTCCAGCGGGCCGAGGTCCTCCCGCGCCATGTTCTCGATCAGCGCCACCTCTAGCGTCGCGGCGTCGTCGTACTCGCACACCAACGCGGGGATCTTCTCCAGGCCCGCGATCTGAGCCGCAAGCCAGCGCCGCTCGCCCGCGACGATCTGGTAGCCGCCGCCCGTACGAGGGCGCACGAGGACCGGTTGCAAAACGCCACGCTCGCGTATAGAGCTTGCCAACGCTTGGAGGGCCGCCTCGTCGAAGCGCTGCCGCGGCTGCGAGGCGTTCGGGTCGATCGCGTCAACCGGTAGCTCTCGCAGCTCCCTCACAGCTCGAAACCCTTTCCCGCGACCCGTCGTCTCTCCCAAGACATGGACGCTCACATGCAGTCTACACGCGGGGCGCCTGCCGCGAGCATCTGCCGCTATTCCAAGAGCCGGTACCGTACAGCGAATGGCCGGGGGTTCCCACGGTACGCGCCGCATGGGACGGGGATCCCAGCCCTGTGCGTCCCAGGAGGAGCCGAGGCGGTGCTCGAGAGGCTTCGAGCTGCACACCCCTGCCGCCACTTCCGAGCGACGTGGCTCCACTTGTCAAGCCCACTTGCAGTAATCTGCGAACTCGAACAGCAATGGACCTGACTTTCAGCGACAAGGAGCTGGCCTTCCGCGACGAGCTGCGCGGTTGGCTGGCGGAGAACAAGCCGGGCGAGAAACCGCCGGCGGACGCGGGCGATGACGCGCAGTTCGCGTACCGCCGCGACTGGCAGCGCCACCTGTACAACGCGGGCTGGGCGGCGCCGGCGTGGCCGACGGAGTACGGCGGGCGCGGCGCGTCGCAGAGCGAGTCGGCGATCTACTTCGAAGAGCTGGGCCGCGCGCGCGTGCCGTTCGCGGCGAACACGCTGGGCCTGTTGCTGGGCGGCCCGACGCTGATGGTGTGGGGCACGCCGGAGCAGAAGGAGCGCTACCTCGCGCCGATCCTGTCGGCCGAGGAGATCTGGTGCCAGGGCTTCTCTGAGCCCGACGCGGGCTCGGACCTCGCGGCGTTGAAGACGCGCGCGGTGAAGGACGGCGACGAATGGGTCGTGACCGGCCAGAAGGTGTGGACCAGCGGCGCGCAGTACGCCAAGTGGTGCATGCTGGTGGCGCGCACCGACTCCGAGGTCGCCAAGCACAAGGGCCTCACCTACTTCCTGATGGACATGGAGCAGGAGGCGGTGCAGATCCGCCCGCTGCGCCAGATCACCGGCGAGGCGGAGTTCAACGAGCTGTTCATCGAGGAGGCGCGGATCCCCGACGCGAACGTCGTCGGCGGCGTCGGCAACGGCTGGAAGGTCGCGCTGACGACGCTGATGAACGAGCGCGCGGGCCTCGGCTTCGCGCTGCAGATCCGCCTGCGCCAGCTGCTCGACGACGTGATCGCGGCGGCCGCGGCGAACGGCCTGCTGGAGAACCCCCTGTACGCGGACAAGCTCGCCGAGATGCACTTGCGCTGCGAGTCGATCCGGCTGCTGGCGTGGAAGGGCCTGACCGACGCGGAGCGCTACGGGCAGCCCGGCCCGGAGGGCTCGCTGGTCAAGTGGCTGTGGTCGGACACCAACCAACAGGTGACGCAGCTGGGCGCCGACGTGATCGGCGCGCAGGCGCTGATCAGCGGCACGAGCTGGAGCTATGAGCTGTTGCGCGCGCGCGGGAACACGATCGAGGGTGGCACGACCGAGGTGCTCAAGAACATCGTCGCCGAGCGCGTGCTGGGTCTCCCCCGCCTGAAGGTCGCCGCGTAATGGACTTCGGCCTGACAGACGACCAGCGCGACATTCAGCGCACCGCGCGCGACCTGCTGGCCGAGCGCGCGACGGCCGCGCGGGTGCGCGAGCACGCGGAGGCGCGCACGACCGACACGGTCCTGTGGCGGGAGCTGTGCGAGCTGGGCTGGCCGGGGATCGCGATCTCAGAGGCCAACGGCGGCCAGGGTCTCGGCACGATCGAGCTGTCGATCCTGTGCGAGGAGCTGGGCCGCGTGATCGCGCCGGTGCCGTTCTTGGGCAGCGCGATGGCGGCGTGCGTGATCGAGCAGGCGGGCACGCCCGAGCAGTGCGAGCGCTGGCTGCCGGGCTTGGCCTCGGGCGAGACGATCGGTGCGCTGGCGAGCGCGGTCGACGGCACCGCCGAGCTGGTCGTCGGCGGCGCCGAGGCGGGCGTGATCGTGCTCGTCGAAGGCGACGGCAGCGGACGCCTGTTGACACCCGAGCAGGCCGACGTGACCCCGCTGCAGGCGATCGACCCGACGCGCTCGGCGGCGCGCGTGAGCGCGTCTGATGACGCCGGCGAGGCGCTGGAGCAAGGCTGCCCCGGCCTCGGGCGCGCGCTCGTGGCGGTCAGCTCGGAGCTCGTCGGTGTGTGTGGGAGGGCGCTCGAGATGACGGTCGCCTACGTCAAGGACCGCAAGCAGTTCGGTGTGCCGGTCGGTGCCTACCAGGCGGTCTCGCACCGCTGCGCGCAGATGCTGCTGGACACCGAGAAGGCGCGCTCGCTGGTGGGCTCCGCCGCGTGGAGCGCGGACGCCAACCCGGACGGCCTGGCGGAGGCGGCGTCGATGGCCAAGGCGGCCGCCTCGGACGCCGGGCGCGAAGTCACGGCCAGCGCGATCCAGGCGCACGGCGGCATCGGCTTCACCTGGGAGGCGGACGTGCACTGGCTGTTCAAGCGCGCCCAGCTGGACGCGGCGATGCTCGGCGGTGCGAGCCGTCACCGCGCCCGCGTCGCGGAGCTGCTGGCCGACCGCGTCAGCGCTTCGGCAGCGGCCTGAGCATGCGCCCGGGCCTCGCAAGAGCGCTCGCGATCGCAGCCGCAGTTCGTCGTGCCCCGGCGACATGGTCGCTGATCTGCCGTGTGGCGCTGGCCGCTGCAGTGCTCACTGCCACGGCGCTCGTTGCGGCGACGACTGCGATCGCATTCCCTGCTGGTGCCCCCGCAGTCCACGCCAAGCTGCACCTGCACAAGCGCGCGCTCGGGACAGGCGCGCCATCCACGCGTCCGCGCTGGGCCTGCCCGGAAGGCGCGTGCGAAGCGATCATCGCGCCGCGACCGGTGCGTGTCGGCGACGGCTTCGCGCTGCCCCAGAGCGGCACGCTGCTCAAGGGCGGCGGCGAACTGGGTGGGCTCGACCCGGAAGAACTGCGCTCCGCTTACAGCGTTCCGGCGACGGGTGGCAGCGGGCAGACCGTGGCGCTGATCGACGCGTTTGGCTACCCGGACGCTGAATCGGACCTCGCGACGTACCGCGAACGCTACGGGCTGCCGGCGTGCACTAAGGCCAACGGCTGCTTCGAGAAGGTCAACGAGCAAGGCGAACAGGCCCACTACCCCAAGGAAGAAGCGGAATGGGACGGTGAGGCGGCGCTCGATGAGGACATGGTCTCGGCGGCGTGTCCGGGCTGTCACATCCTGCTCGTCGAGGGCTCCACCGAAGCGCCGGCCGACCTCGCGGAATCGGTCAACACGGCCGCGAGCTTGGGCGCGACCGAGATCAGCAACAGCTACGGCTACCCCGAACAGGACGAAGAACTGTGCGGGAAGACGGGCTGCGCGCAGTACAACACGGACTACGTGCATGCTGGCGTGATGATCTTCGCCTCGGCGGGAGACTCCGGCTTTGAGGACACCTACGACGGTCTCGGCTTGCAGACGAACTTCCCGTCCTCATCGCCGAACGTAGTCGCGGTGGGCGGCACGGCGCTGATCAAGGACAAGAAACTCGCGCGCGGCTGGCGCGAAGAAGTCTGGAACGAACCGCGGATCTTCGCCGGCAGCGGCGGCGGCTGCAGCAAGTTCGAGTCCAAGCCCACCTGGCAGACCGACAGCGGCTGCGCACAGCGGACCGACAACGACGTCGCGGCGGACGCCGCGGTCAAGACCGGCGTGTCGGTTCGTCTAGACGGCGAATGGCAGGTGTACGGCGGCACCAGCGTGGCCTCGCCGCTTGTCGCTGGGATCGAGGCGCACGCGAGCGGGTCCGAGCGTGCGCTCGGCGCAGACGCCTTCTACGCGGCTCCGGGCTCGCTGAACGACGTGACCGAAGGCTTCAACTGGGACACCTTCAACGGCTCGAGCGAATGCGCTCCCGCCGAATACCTGTGCAATGCGGAGGTGGGCTACGACGGGCCGACCGGCCTAGGCACGCCCGACGGCGTGATCGGCGTCGCGCCCGCGCCGACGGTGACGAAGGTCACACCGAAGAGCGGGCCGGCGACTGGCGGCACGTCGGTGACGATCGCCGGCAGCGGCTTCACGGGCGCCACAGAAGTCAAGTTCGCGGACGGTGAGGCCGCGAAGTTCACGGTCCTCTCGCCGACGTCGATGACGGCGGAATCGCCGGCGGGGACGGTGGGCACGGTCGACGTGACCGTGACGACACCCGGTGGCACGAGCGCGGTAAGCGCCGCGGATCACTTCAAGTACAAGAAGGCGAAGTAACGTCCTCAGGCGCCGGTCTCGCGCGTCGGCGGCGTAGCAGGTGTAGCTAGGCTCTCGCGGGTGTCCCGCTATGCAGCGTTTCTGCGCGGCATGAACGTCGGCGGCCACCGCCTGACGAACGACGAGCTGCGCGCGCACTTCACGGCGCTGGGCTTCCGCGACGTGGCGACGTTCCGCGCGAGCGGCAACGTCGTGTTCGCCGGTGAAGAACAAGCCCCGGACGCGGTGTGTGAGCGCATCGAGCGGGGCCTGGAGACGGCGCTCGGCTACGCGGTGCCGACGTTCGTGCGCACAGCGGCGGAGATCACAGCGATCGCTGCGGCAGAGCCGTTTGACGCGCAGCAGCTACGCGCAGCTGGCAAGCTGCAGGTGGGCTTGATGGCAACGCCCGCGCCCCCACAGGCACAGGCGCAGGCACTCGAGCTGGCGGGCGATACCGACGGGCTCGTGTTTGATGGGCGCGAGCTGTACTGGCTGCCGCGCGGCGGGGTGCTCGACTCGACGCTCGACATGACCTCGCTGGCACGCACGCTCGGCGTGATGACGATCCGCACGATGGGCACGATCACGCAGGTGGCGGCGAAGCACTTCGCGGATTAGGAGGGCTGCCGCGCGCGTTGCGTTTGCTGCGGCGTGGCTGGAGCGCGCCTCGCACGGTGGGCCTCGCACGGCGCTCGATGGCGGCGCCATCACAGGCACGTGTGGATAGTCTGCTGTAGACAGCTAGCGAGGGGATGGTTGGGGTGATCGGGGCACTGGGGAGAGGGCGAAACCCGTTTGACGATTCGGGCGTGCAGCGCGGTACCGACGGCGTCGCGCGCTATGTCGATCGCCCGTCGTCGCTGACGGCGATGCTGCGCGCGAGCGTCGAGCGCGACGCGAACGCGATCGCGGTGCTGGAGGTAGGCGGCGGGCGCGCGATCAGCTACGGCGAGCTGTGGCGCCAGGCGGCGCGTGTGGCCGGCGGCCTGCACCGCGCGGGCGTTGAGCGCGGCGACCGCGTGGCGCTGCGCTTGCCGAACGGGATCGACTGGGTGCTGGCGTTCGCGGGCACGCAGCTGCTGGGCGCGACGGTCGTGCCGGTGAACACGCGCTTCACCGAGGAGGAGGTCGCCTACGTTGTCTCTGACTCGGGCGCGAAGTTCACGTTCGCGCCCGATGAGCCGCTGCCGGACGGCGAGCCGCTGGCGGTCGAGGACCTCGCGCCGGATGAGCTCGCGGCGATCTTCTACACGAGCGGCACGACGGGCTTTCCGAAGGGCGCGATGACAACGCACGCGAACTTCCTGACGAACTGCGAGAGCGCCTTTCGCTGCCTGAAAACGGACCGCGCTGAAGGCCCGCACATCTCGACGCTGGTGTCGGTGCCGCTGTTCCACGTCACCGGCTGCAACAGCCAGCTGCTGCCGACGCTCGAACGCGGGGGCCGCGTCGAGCTGCTGTCGGGTCCGCTCGACTTCGACGGCTTCTTCGCAGCGGTCGGCGAGCACCGCATCAACCAGATTGTCTCGGTGCCGGCGATCTACCACGCGGTGATCCGTCACCCGCGCTTTCCCGAGCTGGACGTGAGCAACGTGCGCTGGGTCTCCTACGGCGGCGCTCCGATCGCCGAGACGCTCGTGCACCAGATCAAGGAGGCATTCCCGTACGCGCGCGTGGGCAACGGCTTCGGCCTCACGGAGACGTGCTCGCTGACGTCCTACCTCCCCCACGAGGAGGCCGCCGAACACGCCGACTCGGTCGGCTTCGCGATGCCGGTCGTGGACCTGGCGCTCGACGACGTCGATGCACAAACCGGCGCTGGTGAGCTGCTGGTGCGCGGGCCGAACGTGGTGGAGGGATACTGGAACAAGCCAGAGGCCAACGCGCAGACGTTCACCGAAGGTTGGCTGCACACCGGCGACATCGGCCGCGTGGACGCGGACGGGCTGCTGTACATCGTCGACCGCAGCAAGGACATGATCAACCGCGGCGGCGAGAACGTGTACTCGATCGAGGTCGAGAACGCGCTCGCGGGCGCCCCCGGCGTGGGCGAGGCGGCGGTCGTGGCGGTGCCGGACGACATGATGGGCGAGAAGGTCGGCGCGGTGCTCGTGCCGCTCGCCGGGCAGGAGCTGGACGTCGCCGCCGTGATCGCGCACACGCGCGCGCACCTGGCCGACTTCAAGGTCCCGCAGTACGTGGCGCTGCGCGAGGAGCCGCTGCCGCGCAACCCCGGCGGCAAGGTGCTGAAGGCGCAGCTACGCGAGCAGACGAGCTGGGGCAAGGCGCTGCGCTGAGCGAGCCTCGTCGAACAACCCAAGGAGAGCGATAGATGCCGAGCGTAGAGACAGTGCAGGGACCAGTCGATGCTGACGAGCTGGGGCTGGTGTTGGTGCACGAGCACGTTCGCTTCCGCGACGAGGCGGTGGCGGCGGAGTGGCCCGGCCGCTACGACGAGCAGCTGGAGCTGGACGCGGCGCTGCTGGCGGTCAACGCCGCCAAGGCGCACGGCGTGCGGACGATCGTCGACCCGACGGCGATGTTCGGCGGGCGCGACGTGCGCTTCATGAAGCAGGTGGCCGATCAGACGGGCGTACGGATCGCGGCGTGCACCGGCATCTACAGCTATGACTATCTCCCCCACTACTTCGCCAACCGCGACATCGACGTGATGGCCGACCACTTCGTCGAGGACATCGAAGTGGGAGTCCAGGGTACGGACATCAAGGCGGCGTTCCTGAAGTGCGCGGCGGACGCGGCGGGTGTGACGGAGAACGTCGAGAAGATCCACCGCGCGGTCGCGCGCGCGAGCGTGCAGACAGGCGCGTCGATCATGGCGCACTCGATGCCCGCGGTCGGCACCGGCCCGCGCCAGGTCGAGATATTCCAAGAGGAGGGCGTCGACATGGCGCGCGTGCAGATCGCGCACTGCGGCGACAGCGAGGACCTCGACTACATCGAGGGCCTGCTCGCAAGCGGCGTGTACGTGGGACTGGACCGCTATGGCCTCGAGATGTACATGCCGATCGACAAGCGCAACGCGGTCGCCGCCGAGCTGCTGCGCCGCGGCCACGCCGAGCGGTTGATGATCTCCCAGGACTTCTGCGCGTCGATCGACTGGTTCCCGCCGGAGGCAGCTGAGGTGTTCGAAGGCAGCGGCGCGATCCGCAACTGGTCGATGACGCTGGTGTTCGAGGAGGTCGTGCCGGCGCTGCGCGAGCTGGGCGTGATGGACGACGCGATCTTCCAGACGATCTTCGTCGAGAACCCGCGGCGCTGGCTGACCGCGTAGGCCGCTGGCGCCGCCGCGCAGAGGCTCGCGCGCGGGCCCCCTGTTAATCGATTTAGACGCTCATCGCCGGCGCTCGCAACAGCTCTGGCCCCTCAGCGGCGAGATTGCCGGCCTTGTTGACGGCCGGGTTGGCGGCCTGCGCGGACAGCCGCTCGGTCGCCAGCGCGCCGCACACCGCGAGCGCTTCCTCGGCGCCGAGCGCCGGATCGAGCCACGCCTGCTGGGCGTCGCGGTCGGCGAGGATCACCGGCATGCGGTCGTGGATCGGCGCGGCGATGCGGTTGGGCGCGGAGTCGCACGTCAGCAGCGTGATGCTGTGGATCCAGTTGCCGTCGATCTTCGCCGGCGTCCACAGCGCCGCGAACGCAAACGGCACGCCGCCGTCGACCTGGAAGAAGAACGGCTGGCGGGGCTCGCTGCGCTTCTCCGGCTTCAGCCACTCGAAGTAGCCGTCCGCGAGTTGCAGCGCGCGGCGCGAGCCCTTCGGCACGAGCTCCCTGAAGGCGGGCTTGGAGACAACGGTCTCGATCCTCGCGTTGATCATCTTCGCGCCGCCCTTCAGGTCCTTGGCCCAGTGCGGGATCAACCCCCAGCGCAGCAGCTGCGCTTCGGGCTCGCCGTGCGGCGCGACGATCGCCAGCACCTCTTCGGTGGGCGCGATGTTGAAGCGGCGCGTGCCGGCGTCGCTTGCGATCGGGACCTTGAAACGGTCGTTCAGCTCTTCAGGGCCGGCGGTGTTGGTGTAGCGGCCGCACATGCTCTGAGCATAGGCGCGCGGCGGACGACCTTCCCGCCACTCGTCGAGAGCCGCTGTCGGTCCTCATCGCTCGCGCACGCGCCGGGCCTGTGCGAACATGTGTTCGTATGGCAAGGCCCTATCGTCCTGTGCGCGAGCTGGAAGCCCATCTCGATCGCGGCGAGCTGGATTTCGCGATCGCGCTGGCACGGCAGGCCGCGCGCGAGCGCACGCGCCCGCTGGAGCTGGAGCTGACCGTGCGCTTCCTGCCGCTGATCGCCGAGCAGCGTCCGGACGCGTTCGACGTGTGGACGCTGCGCTGGCTGGAGCGCTGGTGCGCGGAGCGCCACGGGCAGGCGAGCATCGACGACGTCGTCGAGCTGGTCGACGGGCTTGCGGAGATCCCGATCGAGCCCGAGCGCGCGATGCGACGGGTCGCCGCGATCTGCGCGCGTCACGCTCGCGCGTGAGCGGCGAGACGGTAGAGCACGTGCGGCGCGAGCGGATGCTCGGCTGGCAGGTCGGGGTGGGTGAAGTCCTCAGCCGGATCGCAGCTCATCCCCAGCCGCTCCATCACACGGCGCGAGCGCACGTTGCGCACGGCGGTCAGCGACACGATCTCCTCCAGCCCCAGCTCGTCGAAGCCGTAGGCGAGCGCCGCACGCGCCGCCTCGCTGGCGAGCCCTCTCCCCCAGTATGCGCGCGCGAGCCGCCAGCCGACCTCGATCGCGTGCGGGAACGGCATGTCCGCTTCGGTCGCGCTTAGCCCGACGAAGCCGATGAACGGCGCCTCGCCGGGGATCTCAACCGCCCACAGGCCGTAGCCGTGCCACTGCAGGTCGCCGTCGATGCGCGCGGCGAGCGCGTCGCTTTCGTCCTTCGTGAGCGTCGCCGGGAAGAACTCCATGACCGTCGGGTCTGCATTCAGCGCCGCGAACGGCGCGCGGTCGGCAAGGCGCCACGGCCGCAGCAGCAGCCGCTCGGTTCGCAGCTCGAACGTGGAAGCAGGAGAGGGCCGTCCGGCTCGCGGCACTACGCCGCGAGCCGGACGGGGAGCAGCTTGAGCTGATTGATGAAGGGGGATTCGACGTACTCAGGGCCGTCCACGCCGCCCGGTCCGTCCGCGAGCCGCATCCGCGGGTAGCGCGCGAGCGTCTCCTCGAGCATGACCGTCAGCTCCAGGCGCGCCAGCGCGGTGCCCAGGCAGAAGTGCCGACCACCGGCGCCGAACGCCTGGTGCTCGGGGTTGCGGCGCACGTCGAAGTGCTCAGCGTCCTCGTACACGGTCTCGTCGCGGTTGGAGGAGACGTACCAGAGCACGACCTTCTCGCCCGCGCGGATCGTCTGCCCGTGCAGCTCGGTGTCACACGTCGCGGTGCGGCGGAAGTGCGCGAACGCCGGGAACATTCTCAGCGCCTCCTCGACTGCGCTCGGGATCAGCCCCGGATCGTCGAGCAGCGCCTGCATCTGCTCGCGGTCCTCCATCAACGCGCGCATCGCCGAGCAGAACGTCGCCTTGGTGCTGTCGTTGCCGGCGGCCATCAGCAGGAAGAAGCCCATCACGATCTCGTGTTCCTCGAGCTGCTCGCCGTCGAGCTCGGCGTGTACGAGCACGCTCGTCAGATCGTCGGTGGAGCGCTCGCGGCGCGCGGCGATCAGCTTGCTGCAGCGCTCGAAGATCTCGGGAATGTCTCGCTCGACCGTGGCCTCGAGGCCATGCGGGTTGACGTCCAGGTCGCCCGCGCCGAGCGTCGAGTTCATCAGTCGCGCCCAGATCTCGTCTTCGTCCTCGGCGATGCCCATGAAGCTGCCGATCACGCGTGCCACGACCGGCTGGGCGAGGTCGCTCACCAGGTCACAGTCTTCGCGACCGTCGAGCCGGTCGAGCACCCTGGCCACGATCGCGCGGATCGCATCCTCGTGCGCGGCGATCCGCTTGGGCGTGAAGCCCGCCTGGAACAGCGCCTTGAGACGGTCGTGCTTGGGCGGGTCCATGCCGATGAACATCGCGCTGATCAGCTCCTGCGGGAACACACCTGCCGCGGTGATGCCGTGTTCGGAGGAGTACGTGCGCCAGTCGCGGCTGACCGTGTGGATGTCCTCGGCGGTCGTCACCGACCAGAAGCCCGCCTCCTCGGGGAACTCCTCGATGCGCGCGGTCCAGTGGATCGGGCAGCCGCCGCGCAGCTGCTTGAACAGCGCGTGCGGCGGACCCTCGAGCCAGTGCTCGCGCGTCGTCAGTTCGAGGCTCTCGAGATCGCTGCCAACCGCCGCCATCGGACTCCTCTGCTAGTCACCGCAGGACGCCCCCAGATACTACTGGCTGGCCGGCCAGAAAGAGTGCAGACGACGCGTGCTAGCCCGCAGTTTGCGGCTCGGCTTTGCGCAGCGCGCTGCCGGCGAACGTGAGCATGCTCGTGAGGTGCGCTTCGATCGTTTCCAGGTTGTGTTCGCCCGGGTACACGGCGCCGTGCGCGTCGGCGCCGGCCGCGCGCAGCGCGGCGGCGAACGGCAGGTCCTCGTCGGGGTTGGCGATGTGGTCCTGTTCGCCGCCGTAGACGAACGCGTGCAGGCCGAGCCGCGCGATGATCGGCTGGTCGGCGTGCAGCGTGCCTTCGAGGCCGTTGAAGAAGCTCAGCCAGCTCTCGACGACACCGAAGCGATATGGGTTTGAGAGCGCGAGGTTCATCGCACCGTAGCCGCCCATCGAGTCGCCGACGATCGCGCGCGCGTCGCGCTCGGGCAGCGTCGGCAGCATGCGGTCGATCAGTTCCTGCACTTCCAGAACGTAGCTTTCGTAGTGCAGCGGGCCCTGATTGCGCCACAGGTTCGCGCCGGGGCCGCCCTGGATCATCACCGCGATCATCGGCGGGATCGCGTGCTTGGCGATCAGCGCGTCAAGCTGGTTCTGCAGCCCGATCTGCGTGAACGCCGCGTCCGGCTGGTCCTGGCCGGGCAGCATGTACAGCACGGGGTAGTGTTCCGTGGTGCTCGCGTAGCCCGGCGGCAGGTACACGAGGAACGAGCCTTCGGCGCCGTGCAGCGCCGGCGAGGTGAAGTCAGCACGATCGACCCAGCTCCCGGCAGCGTCTTGGTTGACCGGCTCGAGCGTCGGCAGCGACTCGACCGCAGGGGCCGAGCTGATCGCCGGCGCTTCTTCGACGACGCTCGCGGCGTGCGTGCTCACGAGTCCTCCAAGCGTGAGCTGCCGGCCCTGCTCGAGCGCCACGCAGACGATCGCGAGTGCCGACAGCAGCACGCCGTTGACGAGCCTGCGCGCACGCGAGCGCGGGCGCCGCCGCGCGTTCGGCAGCGTCGGCCCCGCGACCGCCGGCTCGTGCCGCGGCGGGAACGCAGGCACCCACGCCGGCGGCAGGAAGTCAGCCGCCGCCGCGCCACCCTGCCCCGGCCAGCTCCAGTCGCCGAGGCTGTCGAGCCATACCTGCGTGCGCGACCCTTTCGCCACTACGGACATTCTGGAGATTCAATGAAGCACCGGGCTGAAATCCAACCCCTGCACGCCCGCGCCCATCCTGCAGGCGGACGTGCAGGGATCAAGCGTGTCAGCTCGTGCTCCACACCTCGCCCACGCCCTGGAACCCGAGCGCATCCTTGGTCGCTTCGGTGAGGTCGAATTCGCGTCCCGCGACATACGGACCGCGGTCGACGACCGGCACGCGCACGGTGCGCCCGTCGTAGCGCAGCGTGATCAGCGTGCCGCACGGCAGCGTCTTGTTGGCCACGCCCATCGTCGAGCTGGTCAGCTCGCCGCCGCACGCCATGCTGCCGCCGCCGCCATACCACGAGGCCTCCGCCAGGCGGTAGACGTTCAGCCAGCCGAGCGTGCGCTGGGCGGCCAGGCCGGTGGCGCTGCCGGCAAAGCGCACGCGCACCCAGTCGCTGCCGATGCGCCGCGGCGTGAAGCTCAACCGGAAGTGCCCGCGCGCGCCTGTGCGAGCACGGGCGATCGTGTGCCAGCCGCGCCTGCCGAGCTGCTGCAGCGCGACCAACTGCCCGCCGAGGCCCTCATGGGCGCTCTCCAGCAGCGCACCGGCGACGCTCGCGCGATGATCGGCGAGGACGTTGAGCTGGCGCCAGCGCAGCCTCAGCGCGGTGTGCACGGGTGCCGGCGGAGCCGAAGCCGTCGAGGCAATCCCGACGGGGGCCAGTGGCGCCGCGGGAAGCGGCGTCGCAGGGACGTACATACGGTCTACAAACCTCCTTGTTTGCGCCTACGGGGTTAGCTGTCGGGCTCACGGCCGACTGCCCACGCGCATAGGCCGCGTGTCAGCCGGGCGTTACCGCCACAGCAGTGGCGGATTCGCCCCATCCGGGTCCGCTTTACGCGGTCCGGCAGTGGGTCCCCCGTTCGCCCCCATCAACGGGAACGACTCGGCGTGTCGAACAACTGTTCGGGATGATAGCCGTTTATACGAGTCTTTGTGTGACCGATGACACATATGCACCCCTTGTGTATAAGCGTCGCGGGAGCCTTCTCGAACGCCGCCGGAGCCTTCTCGAACGCCGCCGGAGCCTTCTCGGACGATCGTGGGAGCACTCTCGAATGCCGCCTGCGACGCACATGGGGCTAGTCTGGGAAACGTGATGTGGGGAGATGCATGCTGATCGCGGCCATCCTCCTGGTGGTTCTCATCGGCCTCGTCGCCGGCGACGTGGCGCTGGTTCGAGCAATCAGCCGCAAACGCGACTCCTCTCGTTAGCTGCGCGCGCCGGCCGAGCGCTGAACGCCTAGCGGAGCACCGAATGGGCTCGGGGCGGCGTCCGAACAGGCCACGCTCAGCAGCGCCGCACACTGGGCGCCCATCGCCGGAGATGCACCACATTCCATCATTTGACTCGGTTTGGTTCGGCGACAATGAACACGCAAGCCCGGTGGCAGTCAACGCCGAGCGGCGCGCGGTCGGCTACGCTCGCAGAACCGGGGGCATCTTTTCCACTGCTCCCCGGCCTCTAGGAACACAGGCGTGCCCCGCCCGGTCCTTACCCCAGCCGACCGGGCGGGGGCCTGTGAGACCTGTTGTCTGTCAGCGACACGCGACCTGTAGGCCGGGCTCGCAGCGCCCTGACGCTCAGCCGGCGTCCGTGCCGCCTGGAGCACCCGCCGCCGACGGGTAGATCTCGTTGAGCCGGTCGAGGATTGTCCTGATGCCGCCCTGCGTGTGCACGTCAAGACGGTCGAGGATCATCTCGGCGTCCTTGTAGGTGTTGGCGGAGCGCGCGTCGGAGGCGAGGCTCTGCACGTTCTGGCCGACCATGATCACCGACAGCAGCACGAGCTGCAGGAACGTCTGCGCGATCCACGCCACGATCCCCTCGCCGCCCGGTTTCAGCGCCGGGCCGAGACCGATCAGCGCGATCAGCGCGAACACATACGCGCACCACATCGTGCCCACGAGCCGCGTGATCAGCACGGCGAACTTCGCGTTGAAGCCGTCGACCTCGCCCATCGCTTCTTTGAGCACGCGCGGGCTGGGGTGCAGCGCCTTCGCGAGGTGATGCCCGTTCTTGACTGGGCCACCCACGCGATGTGCCATCCGATGCTCGAAACCAACCGGGACGCTGTCTGTCATCGATCCTCCTCGCCGCCGCTGGGGCGGACACATACGCCGTCGAGATGTTTCGAGCGAGTGTATTCCGGCACCCGTCTCGACTACACCCGCTGTGGTAGTCGCGCGTACGCCCCAAGGCCGATGGCAGCGCGGCCGATCTCGCTTACCTTTCAGGGATGAGCGAGCGACCGCGAACGCCCTCGATCTCCCGACGGCCGGCGTGGCTCGTCGACGCGTCGCTTGCCGTTGCGCTCGCCGCGCTGCTCGTCGCCGCGCGCGCGGTCGAGGCGCACGGGCTGCACCGCGGGGCCTGGCTCGGCTACCTGCTGATCGTCGCGGCGGCGTCGCTCGTCGCGGGTCGGCGCCGTTGGCCGCTGGCCGTATTCGCCGGCACGCTCGTACTGGCGCTGCTGGCGATCGCGTTCGCCTCCCCCACCGGCGCAATCTCGCTGCCGGTGATGCTCGCCGTGTACACGCTTGCGCAGGTGCAGGAGCGACGGCGCGCAGCGCTGCTGGCGGTGCTGGCGGGAATCTCGCTGGCACTGGCTCGGGGGTTTCTGCAATACCGCGGCTGGTCCGATGCGAGGACGGCGCTCGACCCGGCGCTCGCGCTCGCGGCGCTGTTTCTCGGATGGGCGCTCAGCAACCGCCGCGCCTACGTTGCCGCGATCGAAGCGCGCGCGCTCGAGGCTGAGCGCACACGCGAGGAGGACGCGCGTCGCCGGGTCGACGCCGAGCGGCTGCGGATCGCCCGCGAGCTGCACGACGTGCTCGCCCACGGCATCGCGACGATCAACGTGCAGGCGGGCGTCGCCGCGCACGTGCTGCACGAGCGCCCCGAGCACGCCGCCGAGGCGCTGCGCACGATCAAGGCGACCAGCAAGCAGTCGCTGCGAGAGCTGCGCGGGATCCTCGGCGTCCTGCGCGAAGCCGAGGAGAGCCAGCCGCGCGAGCCGACGCCCGGTCTCAACCAGATCGAGCGCCTGATCGACACCACCAGCGACGCCGGCGTGCCGACCGAGGTGCTGATCACCGGCCGGCGACGACCGCTGCCGGCAACCGTCGACCTCGCCGCCTACCGGATCGTGCAGGAGTCACTGACGAACGTTCTGCGCCACGCCGCCGGCGCCCGCGCTCGCGTGGCAATCTGCTACGCCGAGCAGGAGATGACGATCAGCATCGATGACGACGGTCGTCACGGCGCTCACGTCGCTGCGGCCCGCAGCCGGCACGACGGCGCCGCGGGCCACGGGATCATGGGCATGCGCGAGCGCGTGCACGCGCTCGGCGGCGAGCTGGAGGCCGGTCCGCGCGCCAACGGCGGCTTCTGCGTGCGGGCGCGCCTGCCGGTCACGGCCAACGCATGATCCGCGTCCTGCTCGTCGACGATCAGCCACTCGTACGCGCCGGGCTGCGGGTGCTGTTCGAGAGCGAGCCCGACATCGCCGTCGTCGGCGAGGCCGCCAACGGCGAGGAGGCGCTGAGCCTCGCTCGCCACGCGCGCCCGGACGTCGTGCTGATGGACATTCGCATGCCCGTGCTGGACGGCCTGGAGGCCACTCGCCAGATCGCGGCCGACGTGCAGCTGGCCGCCGTCAGGGTGCTGATCCTGACCACCTTCGAGATCGACGAATACGTCTTCGAGGCGCTGCGGGCGGGAGCCAGCGGCTTTCTGCTCAAGGACGCCGAGCCGATCGAGCTGCTGCAGGCCGTGCGCGTGATCGCCGCAGGCGACGCGCTGCTCTCGCCGAGCGTCACGCGGCGCCTGATCGAGAGCTTCCTGGCTGCCCCCGAGCCACACCGTTCGCCCGAGCGCGACGAGGCTCGCGAGCGACTCGACGCGCTGACCGAGCGCGAGCGCGAGATCATGGCACTGGCGGCCACGGGCCTCAGCAACGAGGAGATCGCGCAGCTCCTAACGATCAGCCCGGCCACGGCCAAGACGCACGTGAGCCGCGCGATGGTGAAGCTGGGCGCGCGCGATCGCGCGCAGCTCGTCGTGCAGGCCTATCAGAGTGGCCTGGTGGCGGCTGGCTAGCCCTGGGCGACCGATGCTCGACGCCCGACGACAGGGGGCGATGCTGCTCGCCGTCGCTCGCGCCAGACGCGCAGGCGTCGCGCCTACGCCCGCTGTCGTAGACGCGAATACCGCAACGGGCCGACGACAGACGCGCACCCGCGCACGATCATCTCTGTGCGTTGAGTTCCGTCCCGCCACTGCCGCCGCCGCTGGCCCCATCCGGCGGGGTCGCGCCGGGGCCGGTCCCGCCGGAGCCGCCCCGACGATCATGGTGGCTGGCGGCGCGGGTGCTGCTCGCCGCGCTTACGATCGTGCTGGTCACGGGCGGTGCGACGTACGCGATCGCGCGCAACGAGGTCGGCAGAGTCGTCGAAGCGCTCGACCAGAACCGGGCCGTGAAGGTCGCGCCGAAGGTGCTGGCACCGACGAGCAAAGGCGCCCCCGAGACGCTGCTGCTGATCGGCAACGACGAACGCCCGCCACCCCGAGACAACCCGTCGGGCGCGGTCCTGCCTCACTCCAACGAGATGCTGCTCGTGCGCATCGACCCGAGCAAGCCGACGATCTCGATGCTGTCGATACCGCGCGAGCTGCAGGTCACGTTCACGGCGCCGGGCGGCGAAGTCATCACCAACCGCATCAACTCCGCCTACACGTATGGATACGACGATGGCGGCGGTACCTCCGGCGGCGTCAAGCTGATGGTCGAAACGCTCAAAAACGTGCTCGGCATCCCTGTCATCAACCACGTGTTCGTGACGAACTTCTCCAAATTCAAGCGCGCGGTCGACGAAATGGGCTGCGTTTACATGACCGTTGACAAGCGCTACTACCACGTCAACGAACCCGAAGGTGAACAATATTTCGAAATTAACCTGCAGCCTGGCTACCAGCGCCTGTGCGGCAAACAGGCGCTCGAATTCGTCGCCAACCGCCACGAAAGTACCTCGCTGATCCGCGACTCGCGCGATCAGCGCTTCCTGCTCGAAGTCAAGGCTGAGTACGGCGCAACATTGTTTGAACAGCGGGAAAAGTTCGAGCACATCCTCGGCAAGGCTGTCGAAACGGACCTGCACGGCGAAGAACAGGTGCTCTCGCTGCTCGAGTTGCTGGTCGAATCAGCCGGCAAGCCGGTACGCCAGGTGCCCTTTCACGTGACGCTGCTGCCGACCGTGGACACGGCCACGCCCGACCAGATCAGCGAAGCGGTGCAGTCGTTCCTGCATGGCACCGCGCCGATTTCCCCACGCCAGGTCAACGAGGCCGTCCACGCCGCGCGTCCGCGACCGCACGCTCATAGCCGTCCGCCAGCGCTCGCGCTGACGCCAACCACCGCCGAAGCGCTCGCGCAGGCAACCGCCGACGCGCCCGAGCTACCGTTCGCGCTCGAGTATCCACGTGTGCGCGACGCCAACGCCGAAGCCGAACCCGACGTGCTGCGGCTCTACAACATCCACGATCGCCACGGGCACGCTCACCCGATCTACGCGATCGTGATCGACCGCGGCGGACTCGGCGAATACTACGACGTGCAAGGCAGCACCTGGACGGATCCGCCGCTGCTGAACGACCCGAATCAGACCGTGCAGATCGGCGCGCGCACCTACAGCCTCTACTACGCCGGCGAACAACTGCGGACGATCTCCTGGCAAGAAGGCGGCGCCGCCTACTGGATACAGAACACGCTCACCAACAGCATCGGGCCGCGCGAGATGCTGGCGATCGCCGCGCAGACACTGCCCGTCGGCGGTCCCGTCGCCAGCGGCGCACCTGCTGGCACCGCGCTGCCGGCCCTGCGCGAGCTGAAGCTGCCGCCGCGAACCAACGCCACCACCAGCACCGTGGCCAAGCTAGAGGCCGGGCTCGGCTTTGTCGGCCTCGGCGCGGTCGGTCTGCTTGGAATGTTCGTGCTCTACCGCCAGCGTGAGCTCACGCGCCTGCGTGCGCAGGTGGCGCAAGCGCTGGAGCTCGAAGCGCGCCAGCGCTCTGCGGCATGATCCAAGCACTCGGATCCCTATTCCCAGGAGCTTGCACATGTCTTTGGACGCAACCAAGATCGGGCAGGTCGTGGCGGAACAGATGGAGGCGCTGGAAGGACGCTTTGGAGCGGACTGCCAGATCGGCGACGTGTGCACGATCGTCGAGGTGCTGGGGCCGCACGGCTCCTCGGTGGCGGTGCGCCCTGGCGCCGACGTGCGCCCCCACGGGCTGATCGGGCTGCTGCGCATGGCCGAGCGGGTCGCGCTCGGCGACGTTCGCGGCGAGCCCGAGGAAGGCTGATGCGGCGGCGCCACGCTTTCCAGCCGCGCCCAAGCAGCACGTGTTTTGCGCGGTCGGGAAAGCCTGAGCCGCAGATGTTTCGCTCAGGTCGTTGACGCGGGCTCCACGAACCGCGACAATCGCTGCGATGGCCAACCCGGACCGCCTGACAGCACTGGACTCGACGTTCCTACATCTCGAGGACCACTCCAGCGCGCACATGCACGTCGCCTCGGTGATGGTGTTCGAGGGCGAGGCACCGACGCTGCGGGAACTCGTCGAGCACGTGCAGGGCCGGCTACACCTGGTACCCCGTTACCGCCAGCGTCTGGCGTACGTACCGTTCGACCAGGGCCGGCCGGTGTGGACCGACGACCCGCACTTCAACGCCTACTACCACATCCGTCACACCGCGCTGCCGAAGCCGGCTGACGATGCCGCCCTGAAGCGACTCGCCGGGCGACTGTTCTCTCAGCGCCTGGACCGCTCCAAGCCGCTGTGGGAGATCTGGCTGGTGCAGAACATGTCCGGCGGGCGCTTCGCGCTCGTGGCCAAGACCCACCACGCGCTCGTGGACGGCATCTCCGGCGTGGACATCACGACCGTGCTGTTCGACACCGCACCCGATCCCGCGCCGACGGCACCGGCCTCGCCGTGGAGCGCCAAGCCACTGCCGGGACAGGCGAAGCTGCTCGGCGAGGCGCTGATCGAACGCTCGACCGTGCCCGCCGAGATGGCACGCGGCGCACGCGCGCTGCTGCGTGCCCCCAGGCGCGCCGTCTCGCAGCTGAAGGACGGCCTTGCAAGCGTCGGCGCGACCACGCTCGCCGGCATCAGCGCACCGGCGCCGCCGAGCCCGTTCAACGTCGACATCGGGCCACACCGCCGCTACACGTTCGTGGACGCCGACCTACAGACCTTCAAGGCGATCAAGGACTCGCTCGGCGGCACGCTCAACGACGTCGTGCTCGCCTCCGTCAGCCTCGCACTCGGCCGCTACCTGCGCAGCCGCGACCACGACACCGAGGGACTCGTGCTGAAGGCGATGGTGCCGGTGTCGGTGCGCTCCAAGGAGCAACGCGGCGCGCTCGGCAACCAGGTCGCCGCGATGTGGGCGCCGCTGCCCGTCGGCGTCGAGAACCCAGCACAGTGCCTGCACGAGATCTCAGCCGCGATGGAGGACCTGAAGCAGGGCGGGCAGGCGGTCGGCGCACAGGTGCTGACGAACCTCGCCGGCTTCGCGCCGCCGACGATCCTCAGCCAGGCCGCGCGCCTGCAGGCGCGCCAGCCGTTCTTCAACCTCGTCGTCACGAACGTGCCCGGCCCGCAGTTTCCGCTGTATCTGCTCGGCCGCCGTCTGCGTGTGCTGTTCCCGGTGGTGCCGCTCGCGCAGCGCCAGGCGCTCGGAATCGCCGTGATGAGCTACGACGGGCACCTCGGCTTCGGCCTGCTCGGCGACTACGACGCGCTGCCCGACCTCGACCAGATCGCGCTGGACCTGCAGTGGGCGATCGCCTCGCTGGCCCGCGCCGCCGGCGTACGCCCGCCGTCCCGTCGAAGCGCGAGTGGCCGCGCTCAGAGCAAAGCCAAAGCCACGCCCCAGAACGGCGCGCCAGCAAAGCGCGCCAGCGCGCAGCGGGGCTCAGTCACGAAGCCGGCGAACGCCGGCTGAGTCTCGCGCGCCGGCCTCGCCGAGCGCGCCCGGCAGACGCGTCTCGATACCCAGAGAACGACGCAGCGACTCCCGCAGCAGCAGCCTGTAGGCGAGGTCGGACGCGGCGAGCGTCGTGATGATCAGCGCCCGTGGGTGGCGCAGCAGCGAGCGTGGACTTAGCACGCCGATCGCATCGGCAGCCGCATCGGGCGAACTTGAGAGTCGCCATGCCGATAACCGAGCGCGGCCTGCGCCGAGCGCGCGCCTGGGCACGGATACGATCCGCGCATGCGCCTCGGCCTGTGCCAGATGAACGCAACCGTCGGCGACATCGCCGGCAACGCCGAGCGCATCCGAGCCGGCATGCGCGAAGCCGCCGCCGCCGGTGCCGAGCTGGTGCTGTTTCCGGAGCTGGCGCTGACCGGCTACCCGCCCGAGGACCTGCTGTTGAAGGAGCACTTTCTCGCGGACGCCGCCGCGGCGCTGCGCGAGCTGGCCGCCGACGCGCGCGAGCTGGTCGCGGTCGTCGGCTTCCCCGAGCGCGCCGAGGACGTATTCAACGCCGCCGCGATCCTCGCCGGCGGCAGGGTGCACGCGATCTACCGCAAGGTCTACCTGCCCAACTACGGAGTCTTCGACGAGCAACGCTACTTCCAGGCCGGCGACGGCGGCGCCGTGATCGACGTCGCCGGCCGGCGCCTCGGCGTGACGGTCTGCGAGGACATCTGGGAGCCCGGGCCTCCCGCCAGTGAAGAGGCGCTTGCCGGCGCGACGCTGATTCTCAACATCTCCGCCTCTCCCTACCACGCCGGCAAGGGCTTCGAGCGCGAGCGCATGTGCGCCCAGCGCGCCCGCGACAACCTCGCGTGCGTGGCCTTCTGCGCGCTTGTCGGCGGTCAGGACGAGCTGGTCTTCGACGGGCATTCATGCGTGGTCGACCACACCGGCACGACGATCGCGCGCGCCGCGCAGTTCCGCGAGGAGCTTCTGATCTGCGACGTCGACCTAGACGCGGCCGCGGCCGCACGCCTGCGCGATCCTAGCCAGCGCCCTGCCGCGCGCCGCTCCGAGCGCCGTGCAGAGCTGCTGGCGGCGCTGCCCGAGCCGGCTCGCGAGGCGCCCACCGCCACCCTGTTGGGTGGTCCGCTCAGCGAGCCGCTTGCGCCTGTCGAGGCCGAGGTCTACGGCGCGCTGATGCTCGGCCTGCGCGACTACGTACACAAGAACGGCTTCGCGCATGTCGTGCTCGGCCTCTCCGGCGGGATCGACTCGGCGCTCGTGGCATGCTTGGCGGCTGACGCGCTCGGCGCTGAGCGGGTGAGCGCGACGATCATGCCCTCCCCATACTCGGCGACGGCCACGCAGGCTGACGCGCGCGCGCTCGCGGCGGCGCTCGGGCTGCGCAGCCACGAGCTGCCGATCGAGTCGGTCATGAGCGCCTACGAGCAGACGCTCGCGCACGAGTTCGCCCAGCACGAGCCGGACCTGACGGAGGAGAACCTGCAGGCACGGATCCGCGGCAACCTCCTGATGGCGCTCTCCAACAAGTTCGGCTGGCTGGTCCTGACGACCGGCAACAAGTCGGAGATGTCGGTCGGCTACAGCACCCTGTACGGAGACCTTGCAGGCGGCTTCGCGGTCATCAAGGACGTGCCCAAGACGCTCGTCTACCGCCTCTGCGAGTGGCGCAACGCACCGGCCGGCGCGTTTGCCCCGCGGGCGCTCGCCGGCCCGGACGCGCCACCCGCGGTCGCGCGGCCAATCCCGGTCTCGATCATCGAGCGCGCGCCCTCTGCCGAGCTGCGACACGATCAGCGCGACGAGGACTCGCTGCCGCCGTATGCGCTGCTCGACCGTATCCTCGAGGGCTACGTCGAGCTGGATCAGAGCCGCGAGCAGCTGATCGCACAGGGACTGCCCGAGCCCGAGGTCGATCGCACGATCCGCCTGGTCGACCTCGCCGAGTACAAGCGACGCCAGGCGCCGCCGGGCATCAAGATCAGCGCGCGCGCGTTCGGGCGCGACCGGCGCATGCCGATCACCAATCGCTACCGTGGCTAGCCGCACGCGACCGCTGCTCGCGCTGTGTGCCTGCGTGCTCTGCGCGCTCAGCCTGAGCGCGTGCGCCAACACGCTGCAGAGCACACCGATACCGCACAACGAGTTGGAGGGCATGATCGGCGCACCGTTCCCGGTGTACTGGCTCGGCGGCTCCTTCCACGGCCTCGCCGTCAGCGAAGTCACACACGACCCGAGCGGCTCCTACAGCGTGCAGTACGGCAACTGCCTGGAGGGCGGCGAGGGCAGCTGCGTACCGCAACTACGGATCGTCACCTCGCCCGACAACAGCTTCCTGCCCGGCGGGCAGGCGCCGAGCGCAAACGCGCGCATTCGCGGCGTGCGGGCGCAGCTCACGCTGAGCGGCAGGACGATCGTGATGCCCACCGGCCCCGTCATCGTCGACATCTACGCCGCCAGCGCGCGCACCGCCGCCGCCGCCGCGCGTACAGCCGTGCCGATCAACGCTGTCGGCGCACCCGAAACACCGCTGCCGGCGGCGCTGCCGAACACCGGCTTCGGCGACACGCCGCTGCCCTCGCAGGTACCCGCGCCGCTACATCCGCTCGGCTGACCCAGGCAGCGGCCGCACCGCGATCGTCATGCGCGTGAGCGCGCACGTGTGCCCGGCGTCGTCGCTGAAGTGCACGTCCCACACCCACGTCGTGCGCCCGCGGTGCACGCGTGTGGCTACGCCGTGCACAACCCCCGCGGTGATCGGCCTGAGAAAGCTCGTGTTGTTGGACAGGCCCATCGCCGTCTGCCCGTCCTCCGCCACCGCCAGCGCGGTCGCAAGCGAGGCCATCGTCTCGGCGATCGACGCGTACACGCCGCCGTGGATCAGGCCGGCGGGCTGCTTCAGCTCGTCGCGCACCGTCACCTGCGCGCGCACCTCCGTGTCCGAGCACTCCAGCAGCTCGAGCCCGTAGAGCCGATCGAACCCCTGCAGCACCGCGTTGATCTGCTCCGCGACCGTGGCCATCCAGGCGCCACGATAGCCTACGGTCCTTCCGTTACTGGCCCAGCGAGGCCATCACCGGCGGTGGCGGACGCCCTCACATCATGAGTCGCTTGGACGAGCTCCCACCCGATCAGCGCGCGGCGCTGTCGTTGCTGCTGCTCCAGCACAAGAGCTACGCCGAGGTCGCCGCGCTGCTGGGCATCGCCGAGCTGGCCGTGCACGATCGCGCGCACGCGGCGCTTGCGGTGCTGGCGCCGCGCCGCGCGCGCGAGGTCAGCGCCGAGCGCAGGCTCGAGGTGGGCGACTACCTGCTCGGCCAACAGCCCGGCGTCGCCGAACGCCTGCGCACACGCACCTACCTCGCGAGCTTCGAGCCGGCGCGCGCGTGGGCGAGCGAGCTGACTGTGGAGCTGGCGCCGCTCACAAACCAGCTACCGGAGATACCGCCGGCGGACGCCGCCGCGCACGACACAGGCGCTGCAGGCCCTCAGCGCGTCGGCGATCTCTCCTCGTCCTCCCCGCCGCCGCCAGCGGTCCCGGGTGTGACCAACGCCGCAGCCTCTCACCAGCTCCGAAGCTCGCGCCTCGGCGGAGCCGTGCTGCTGGCGATCATCGCCGCGGCCGTGATCGTGCTTGTCGTCGTGCTGTCGAGCGGCGGCGGCTCGAGCAACAAGGCGCCCGCGAGGACCAGCGACACGACCACCGCCAGCGCAACCACGACCGGTCCCACGATCGAGGACTCGATCGCATTGAAACCGCCGAACGCCGCCAGCAAGAGCGTCGGCGCGGCGTACGTGCTCTCGAAAGGCTCGACGGTCGCGTTCTTCATCCAAGCCGAGCACATACCTCCCGCCAAGGGCTTCTACTACGCGATCTGGCTGTACAACTCCCCCACTGACTTCCAGCCGGTGACCAAGAGCTCCGACGTCGGCGCCAACGGGCGCCTGGAAGGCATCTCGCCGCTGCCCACCAACGCGAGCGAGTTCCATCGCGTGCTGCTGACGAAGGAAACCAGCAAGAAACCGACGCGCCCCGGCCGCATCGTGCTGCAGGGTCCGTTCAAGCTGTAGCGCCGTCGAGCAGCTTGCCGGGGTTCATGATCCCCGCCGGGTCAAGCTCCCGCTTCAGCGCCCGCAGCGCCTGCAGGCCGCCAGCGCCAACCTCCCGCGCCATCCACGGCTCGTGGTCGCGTCCGACCGCGTGGTGGTGGGTGATCGTGCCACCGCCGGCGATGATCGCGTCGCCGGCCGCCTGCTTGACCGCGCGCCACTGCCCGAGTGGATCATTCTCGCGCTGGCGCGCGAGCAGCGTGAAGTACAGCGACGCGCCGGTCTCATACACATGCGATACGTGGCACATGACCAGCCCCGGCGTGCCACAGCGCTCGAGCGCGGCCGCGATCGCCTGCGACACAGCGCGATGCAGCTGCGCCAGCCGCGACCACTGCACGGCGGTCTCGAGCGTCTCCACCATCACGCCCTGCGTGAGCAGCTCATCGCGCAGGTACGGGGCCTGGAAGCGCCCCCGCAGCCACGCCTCGCCGGCGCTAGCGCCGACCGCCAGCCCACCCTCTCCGCGCACGAGCTCAAGCGCCCGCTTGCGCCGGCACGCCAGCTCCTCCCCCTCGCCCTCGAAACCGAGGATCGCCAGACAGCCGCCGCTGTAGCCGCGCAGCCTCAGGTAGGAGCGCCCAGCGCGACCCTTGATGCCGCCGCTGCCCGCCAGCGCGAGCGACATCTGCGTCTCCTGCTCGTCGGACAGGCGCGTCACCTCCGCCAAAGCGTGCTCGCGTGCGAGCACGCGCACAGCCTGCACACCAGCGAGGAAGTCGGTGAAGAAGAAGCCCTCGTACACGCGCTCGCGCGGCGCCGGGCGCACGCGCAGGGCCAACTCTGAGATCACGCCGAGCGTGCCCTCGGAGCCCACCACGAGCTGACGCAGCCCGGGTCCCGCCGCGCTTGCGGGCAGCGCCGGCAGCTCGATATCGCTCGCCGGTGCGGCCAGGCGCATGCCCAACACCAGCTTGTCGATCGCGCCGTAGCCCGTGGATGCCTGTCCAGCCGAGCGCGTGGCCGCGCAGCCGCCCAGCGAGACGTACTCGAAGGACTGTGGGAAGTGCCCTAGCGTCAGCCCGCGCGCAGCCAGGTGGCGCTCCAGTGCAGGCGCCCGGATGCCGGCCTGGACCGTCACCGTGGCTGACTGCGCATCCAGCTCGAGCACCTCGCCCATACGGCTGAGGTCGAGCGCGAGCACGGCAGCGTGCACACCTCGCAGCGGCGCCACGCCGCCGACCACGCTCGTGCCGCCGCCAAACGGCACCACCGCCAGCGAGCTGCGCGCGCACAGCTCCAGCAGCGCCCGCAGCTGCGCGTGCGAGCGCGGGTAGAGAACCGCGTCGGGCGCTCCCTCGGGCGCACCGGAGCGCAGCCGCACGAGGTCTGGATAGCCCTTGCCGGCGGCGTGCAGCACACGCTGCGAGTGATCGTCGCGGACATGCTCGGCGCCGAGGATCTTGCGCAGCGCAGCAAGCGTCGCCTCGTCGAGGCGGGCCACCGGCAGTTGCACCTGGGCGAGCGCGACCGGTGGGCGCGGCCGCTCGGCGAGCCCGACGTGCTCGCGCAGGAACGTCAGCGCGTGCGCCGGCAGCCCCGGCGGGTGCGCCGGATCGCCCCAGCCCCACCAACGCATCGACGGCGCGGCGGGCGCAGCTCGGTCTGGCGTGTCAGCCACTGATCCGCTCCAGGCCGTCGAGCGCCTGCGCGAGCGTGGCGGCGGCGGCGCGTCGCACGAGCGGGCCGCCGAAGCGCGGTGCCAGGCTCATGATCGGGCTGTAGCGCGCGGAGCCGACCGCCATCTCCTGACGCAGCTCGATCGTCACCACGCTCGCCTCGGTGTCCGGCGCCACCCTAGCCGCGGTGCTCGGCGCGGGTTCCATCTGCAGCTCTATCTCAGCCGATTTCAGAACACTTGCGAAGGGTGTCCCCGCGATCCGCTGAACCCAGGTGAGCCGATGCTGCTCGTCTTCGCGACGGACGCTGTAGTCGGCGCGCACCAGTTTGCCCTTGCGCGTGCGCATCACCTGCGTGAAAGCGCCCGCCTCGACATCCTCGACACGCGTCACGCGCGGCCACCAGCGCGGCTGGTGATGCGGGTCGCACAGCAGCTCCCACAGCTCCTGCGGCGGCGCGGCGATCGTGCGGCTGACACGCGTGGTGGGCACCGACCAAGCCTACGCGAAGCCCGCGCGCGCGAGCCACAGCCGCACCTGCGACGGCGAGCGTCATAGGCGGGCGCCGGCGCCTATGACGTGTACGTGAGCAGCGCGTGCACGTCGCGCCCAGCCAGTTGCTCGCGCCCGTTCAGGAACGCCAACTCGATCAGGAAGCCGCAGCCCACGACCTCGCCGCCGAGCTGCTCGACTAGCTCGCACATGCTCGCCGCGGTGCCGCCCGTCGCCAGCAGGTCGTCGTGCACGAGCACGCGGCGTCCGCTCGACACGGCGTCGGTGTGCAGCTCCAGCGTGCCCGCGCCGTACTCGAGCAGATACTCCGCGCTGACAGTCTCATACGGGAGCTTGCCGGGCTTGCGCGCGAGCGCGAAGCCCGCGCCGAGCGCGACCGCGAGCGCCGGGCCGAGCAAGAAGCCGCGCGCCTCGGCGGCGACCACGCAGTCGATCTCCAGCGGCCGCGCGTACTCCGCCAGCCGCGCCACCGTGTCAGCCAGCGCGCCGGCGTCAGCCATCAGCGGCGTGATGTCCTTGAAGCCGATCCCCGGCCGCGGGAAGTCAGGGATCTCGCGGATCAGCGAGCGTAGATCTGCGGGCCCACTGGCCAGCCGACCGCTCACCGTACGATCTTGCGGAGGTCTCTGATCAAGAGGAGGTGCTTGAGGTGGGTCGCGACCGCGGCCAGGTTCTCGAGTGCATCGACGGCCTCCTTGCGCCGCTCGGGGTTGCGCGAGCGCAGCGCCGGCGCGAGGATCTGCTGCAACAGGTTCGCCTCGCGGTCGGCGGAGGAGCGAAAGACCCTGAGGTTGCGTCCGCCGACGCCGTAGCGCGCCAACTCGGCGACCGCGGCGATGATCTCGCGCTCGGTCTCGTCGAAGTAGCGCACGCCGCTGCGCATCTCGCCCTTGATCACACCGTACTCTTCCAGCTCGCGTACGAGCTTCGCCTCGGCCTTGGTCTCGAGCAGCACGTCGTCGAGCGAGTACAGCGCACCGGTCGCCTCGCGCACACTGACGCTGGGACGCCACGTACGCGCGCCCTCGCGCCCGACGCGACCGGGAATCGGCGGGGTGTCGGACCCCACCGCTCCCGCGCCGCCGCGCCCGGCCGCCAGCTCCTGGCGGATCACGCGCAGCGGCAGGAACTCGTCGCGCTGCATCCGTAGGATCGTGCGCAGGCGCGCAACGTCGCCCTGAGTGTAGAGCCGGTAGCCGCCGGGCGTGCGGCGCGGCGTCAGTAGCTTCTGGTCCTCCAGATAGCGGATCTTGGAGATCGAGATGTCGGGGAACTCCTGCGCGAGCGCCTTGCAGACCGCGCCGATCGTCAGCGACTTCTGGCGCGCGGCGGGCTCGACCGCTTCGCGCTCGTCCAGCTCCAGCTCCAGATCGAGCGGCGCCGATTCCATTGCGTTCGTGCTCCCATCCTTGGCGTGCGTCGCCATCAGCGTGCGTGGAACGTCAGCTTGTACTTGCCGATCTGTACCTCATCGCCCTCTTCCAGACGGTGCGACTCGATCCGCGAGCGGTTTACGTAGGTGCCGTTGAGCGAGCCGCAGTCGTCCAGATACCACTGCTCGCCACGACGAATCAGCAGCGCGTGATCGCGCGAGACGGTGACGTCGTCGAGGAACACCGCGCAGTCCGGTCGCCGCCCGATGCTCATGCGTTCGCCGTCGATCGCAAAACTCTCGCCGACGCGCCCGCCGCCCGCGCGGATCACGAGCGCCGGCCCGCGCGCGGTTACCTCGCCGATCTCGACCGGCACCAGCTCGCCGGTGCCCTCATCGATGCGGTAGGTGGCGGTAACTGGATCCCCGCCCGCCGCACCGCTGCTCTCGGCGCGCGGCAGCAGCGCACCGCAGCGCTGGCAGTAATTGGCGCCCTCGTCGTTGAGGAAGCCGCACTCGGTGCAGTGCAGGGCCATCGCCGCTACTGCTGGCGATTGGCCAGGATGTCGGTCAGCTTCTGGACGTCCTCGCCGGTGATGCTGATCTCGCCGTCCTCGTGCTTGTGGCGCAGGCGGTTGACCAGCTCGGCGCGCAGGATGTCGATCTTGCCGTGCAGGATGCGTCGGTTGTAGGAGATCTCCGTCTCCTCCTCGGTCAGCTGGCGGATCACGTCTTTCAATTCGACGTCCGTCAACGAGCCAAGGTCAGGGAACGTCTCGTCCATCGGGCTCTCTCCTCTCACCGGGCTCACGCCGGCCTGATACCGGCCGCGTACACGCCGGCGTCGCCGGCCACGCGGGCGAGTATAGCCCAAAAGGTCAGGCTGAGCTTGAGGCTATGTGAGCGGTGGGCCGGCGCTTGCAGCGCGCATTTGGCGCACGCCGCTGCGCGCGTACAGCGCGCTCGCGACGAGCGCCAGCGCGAGGCCGACGAGCAACATCACTTCACCGACGGTGCGCAGGCCGGCCATCGCGAAGAAGAACGAGCCGAGCACCGGCGCGACCGCGAGGCGGCCGGGCCAGTTGATGCGCAGCTCGACGCCGTGCGCGAGGCCGTAGCGCCCGAGCACCAGCATCGCCAGCTCGCGCGCCGCCAGCACCGCCAGCGCCCAGCGTGGCAACAGCTCGAAGCGCCACGCGACGACGACGCCCGAGATCACCAGCAGGCGATCGGTGATCGGGTCCATCAACGCACCCAGGCGGCTGTACTGGCCGGTGACGCGCGCGGCGATGCCGTCGGCATAGTCGCCCCAGCCGATCACCCCGAACAGCGTCGCCTCGGGCGCGCCGCTACCGCTGACGCTTGAGAGCGCGACGATCAGGAACACCGGGATCAGCGCCAGGCGCGCGAAGCCGATCGCGTTGGGAAGCGTCCACGGCCGCAGCGGCTGACCGGCCTGCGTCTGTGCGGGCGGCGGTCCTGAGCGGTCGAGGCCGAACAGGCGCCTGAGCGTCAGACGCGGCCGTGAGCCATCTAGGGAAGGCTCTGCCATAGCTCGTCCACAGCCCGCAGCAACGCCTCGGGCTCCCCGCCAAGCTCGAGACCTGGGACCTCCTCGCGGCCGCGGCGCACCTGCACCTCGGCGGCGCCCGACTCCAGCGAGCGGCGCCCGACGGTCAAGCGCAGCGGGCAGCCGAGCAGCTCGGCGTCCGCGAACTTCTCGCCCGGACCGAGGTCGCGGTCGTCGTAGATGACCTCCACGCCGCCGCTCTCCAGCGTCGCGTACAGCGCGTCGGCGGCGTCGCGCTCGGGCGTGCCGGGCTTGCCCAGCGCGACCAGGTGCACGGCGAACGGCGCCAGCGCCCGCGGCCAGGAGATGCCGTGCTCATCGGCGAACTGCTCGACGGCCGCCGCTACGATCCGCGCCGGGCCGATCCCGTAGGAGGCCATCCACACCGGCAGCTCGGCGCCGGTCTCGTCCAGGTAGCGCGCGCCCAGCGGCTCGGAGTAGCGCGTGCCGAGCTTGAAGATGTTTCCGATCTCGATCGCCGGTTCGCGCGTCAGCGGCTCGCCGTCGCGGAAGTACTCCTCACCGATCTTCTCGACGCCGGGGCTACTCAGCGCGACCTCGACGTTGGCCGCGTAATGATCCCCGTCCGCCCCACCCCTCACGATCTCGTCCTCGCCGGCGGCGCACGGCGCCATGTACTCGTGCGCGCCGACGCCGCCCATCATGCCGACGTCGCCCTCGACTTTGTAGAAGCGCAGACCGGTGCGCGCCATCATCCGATCGTAGGCGCCGACGTGCAGCGCGTAGCTCTGCTCGAGCCCGTCGAGGTCGCGGTCGAAGCTGTAGGAGTCCTTCATGATGAACTCGCGCGTGCGCAGCACGCCGGCGCGCGGGCGTGCCTCGTCGCGCTCCTTGACCTGAAAGTGGTAGACGATCTGCGGCAGGTCACGGTAGGAACGGATCAGCTGCGCCATGTGGAAGGTGACCGCCTCCTCGTGGGTCATCGCCAGCACCAGCTCCGAGCCCTTGCGGTCGGTGAGCTTGAACAGCGCCTCGATGTCCAGGCGCCCGGTCTTGCGCCACACCTCCGCCGGTTGCAGCACCGGCATCAGCATCTCCTGGGCGCCGATCGCGTCCATCTCCTCGCGGATGATCTGCTCGACGCGTTGGTGCACGCGCCAGCCGGCGGGCAGCCACGTCCACATGCCGGCGCCCATCTGGCGGATCAGGCCGGCCCTGACCATCAGCTTGTGCGAGATCGCCTCCGCGTCGGCCGGCGGCTGCTTCTCGGTTGGCAGTAGGTATTGGGAGAGACGGGGCATGGCGCGGATCGCAGAGCCTAATCCATGCCGCGGCCCGGCCCGGCCGACGTATAGCTGGGTCGGGCGATCGAGATATCGATCTGCGCTCGATACGACGGTCAGGTGTGGACACGGACGCCCACACCTGACCTTCCCAGCTTGCGAACGCCTAGCCTTCGAACGCGTACGCCTGCGACTGGATCGCGACCGTCTTGATGAGGTTGCCGATCGCGATGTCCACGTCGTACAGGTGCAGGCCCCAGTCGGGTCCGAGTGATTCGACCACGTATTCGGCCGGATCGACGGCGGTACCGACGGGGTTGACCTGCAGCCAGCTCGCGCCGTTTTCGTTGTGGCACTGCGCTGTGTACTCGCCCGGCGAGGCCACCCATGGCGTGGTCCCGGTCGGCGTCTGCGTGAAGAAGCCGAGCGTGCCTGGGAACGCGGCCGTCGTGGCGTACGGCAGCAGTGGCCCGGCGCCGCCCGTCTGGTTCAGCAGCGTCGGGTTCACGCACAGCACCTGCATGCCCGGGTTCGAGCCGCCACCCAGCAGCGGGCTGCTCGGACGACCGAAGAACGAGCCTTCAGGTGGTTCTTTGAGGAACGTCGAGTAGGCGATCACGCAGTGCGTTTCATCGGCCGCCTGGCAGGCCGGCACAGTCTCGAAAGTACCGCCCACGAGCTTGCCTTCCGGCACCAGCACGTTGCCGCCCATCAGCAGCGCCGAGACCAGCTGCTTGTGCAGGGCAGGCGTCGTGTCGATGAATTCTTTGATCAGCGCCTCCAGCATCAGCGAGCCCTGCGAGTGGCCGATCAGGACGAAACCACGACCCTTGTTGTACTTGGTGAGGTATTCGACGAACGCCGCGCGTACCCCGAGATACGCCTTCACCGAGGCTTCGGGAGAGACCGGCCCGCCGTTGAGCGCCGCCAGCGTGATCTGCGGGTACATCGGCGCGTACACCTTGCAGTCCTGGGAAAAGCGCGACGCCTGGTCGATCGCGATCTGCGTCTCCTGCAGTTCGATTTCGAGGTTGGCGTTTTCGCTTTTCTGTTCGCTGACGGTCGGATACACGTAGAAGCAGTCGATCGGAGCCTTGGCGTTGCGCTTCGCATTTTCGACGCTCGCTTCACCGTCCGTCTGGACGACCGTCGTGGTCATGGAGCTCGTGCATGGGTCCGCTTTGAGGCCCGGCTTGCACAGCCACACCGTCTTCGGCGGCTTGACCTTCATCGCCGACGCCGAGCCCGCCATCAGGCCGAGCGCGACGAGCGCCGCCAGGCCGACGGCCACGAGCAGCCGTGCGTTGCCTCCGGCCGCATGGGCCGGAGCAGATCTCAATCCGTGTCGCATCCCTCTCTCCTCTTGCTAGTGCGGCTCGCGCCGAGCGGCTCAGCCGCGGTTCGAGGAGATTTTAGACATACCAAGTGGTAAGTCGCAAACCCTTACTGCACGCCGAGCAGCGCTGCCTCGACCTGGCGCAGTCGCTCGGTGTCGCCGCGGATGCCGACGAGCGCGTCGTTGTAGATGAACGCCTCGCCGAGCCGCGCGATCGAGTAGGCGAGCACGTCGGTGGGGATCGGCGCGACGTAGTGGCCCGCTTTGACCTCCTCGTCGATTACGCGCGTAATCGCCACGACCACGCGCGGCTGCACGAGCCCAGCGCTAGAGGTGAGGATCCGCAGTGCCCGCTCCTGCTCCTGCGCAAGCAGCGCGCGCATGCCGGGTGTCGCGGCGATCTCGCGATTGAAGCTGTCGAAGGTCTCGAGCAGCGCCCGCGCGCCGTGACCGCCGGTCTGCTCGCGCACCGCCAACAGACGTCGCTCGGCGAGCGTCGCCAGCACCTCGCCGACGAGCATCTCGCGCGTTTGAAACCAGCGGTGCATCGTCGCCCGCGCGAGACCGAGCTCGCGCGCGATCGCCTGCACGTCGATGCGTTCGCTCGCGAGGAAGCGCTTGGTCGCAAGCTGCAGCGCTGCGTCGCGCGTGGAGGCGGCTGGACGTCCGGGCCGGCCGGTGATCACCGGGGTCATGGTCTAAGCCTAATCGCCAGCGGGTGTCGCTGCCTCTGATAGAACAGCGATGTTTCGACAGAACTTCGACGCAGACCTACAAGGAGCCCCACGACATGGCCTATTCCGTCCCGCCGCTTCCCTACGCCTACGACGCGCTCGAGCCCCACATCGACAAGCTGACGATGGAAATCCACCACGACAAGCACCACCAGGCTTACGTGGACAAGGCAAACGCCGCGCTGGAGGGCACGGAGTGGGCCGACAAGCCGGTCGAGGAGGTGCTCAAGAACCTAGACAGCCTCGGCGACAAGAAAGGCCCCGTCAAAAACAACGCCGGCGGGCACTACAACCATTCGCTGTTCTGGGAGAGCATGGGTCCGGACGGCGGCGGCGAGCCTGATGGTGCGCTGGCCGACGCGATCAACTCGACGTTCGGCTCGTTCTCGGACTTCCAGGGCAAGCTGAAGGAAACTGGCATCAACCAGTTCGGCTCGGGCTGGTCATGGCTTGTGCACGACGGCTCCGGTCTCGCGGTGATCGGCTCCGCCAACCAGGACAACCCGATCTCAGACGGCAAGACGCCGCTGCTCGGCGTCGACGTGTGGGAGCACGCCTACTACCTCAACTACCAGAACCGTCGCCCCGACTACCTCGACGCGTGGTGGAACGTCGTCAACTGGTCGAAGGTCGCGGAGCGCTTCGCGGCAGCGAGCTAAACCTCAGCGCGTAAAGCGCCGGCCGGCGACAGGCGAGACGGACTCGTCGAGCGCGCCGGCCGGCTCCAGCATCGACTCGAGCACAGCGCCCGCGCTCGCGTCCTCCTGCGCGGCGGCGGCTTCCAGCGCGGCGATGCGCTCGGGCGTCATCGCGGTGGCGTCCTCGTTGGCGGCCAGCCAGGCACGCGCGTCGGCGGCGGCGGCCTCGTCGCGCTGCACGGTCTTGCCGGCGGCGTAGTAGCGGTCGATCTCCTTGAACAGCTCCTCGACGAGCTGCTCGGTGGGCACCTTCTTGAGCGGCTCGCCCTTGGAGTAGATCATGCCCATGTCTTTGGCGCCGGTGATGCCGAAGTCGGCGTGGCGTGCCTCGCCGATGCCGTTGACGGCGCACCCGAGCACGGACACCTCAATCGGGTCCTCGTAGGCTTCCAAGCGCCGCTCGACCTCCGCCACCACCGAGTCCATGTCGAACTGCAGACGCCCACAGGTCGGGCAAGCGATCAGGTCGGGGCCGCGCTCGCGCAGCTTCAGCGCCTTCAAGATCTCCCACGCGACCTTGACCTCTTCCTCAGCGTGGAACGTCGACAGCGAGATCCTGATCGTGTC
Source organism: uncultured Solirubrobacteraceae bacterium (assembly GCA_963716535.1). Lineage (GTDB taxonomy): Bacteria > Actinomycetota > Thermoleophilia > Solirubrobacterales > Solirubrobacteraceae > Palsa-744. The sequence continues at coordinate 988,523 of OY970317.1, forward strand.
GCCGATGCCGTCTGCCAGCAGCGTGCCGAGGCCGACGGCGGACTTGAGCGAGCCCGCCCACTTGGTCCCGGCCTCCGTCACCCCGAGGTGCAGCGGGTAGGGGATTTTCTCGGAGAGCAGGCGGTTGGAGGCGATCGTGTTGGGCACGGACGTCGACTTCATCGAGACCTTGAAGTTGTCGAAGTCGAGGCTCTCCATCAGCTCGACGGTCTCGATCGCGGCGGTCACGAGCGCCTCGACGGGATTGTCGTACTCGAGCTGGCGCAGATGCTTGGGCAGCGAGCCGGAGTTGACGCCGACGCGCAGCGGCGTGCCGCGCTGCTTTGCCAGCGCGATCACCTCGGCGACCTTCTCGGCGCCGCCGATGTTGCCGGGGTTCAGCCTGACGCAGTGCGCGCCCGCCTCGATCGCCTTCAGCGCGAGCGTGTGGTTGAAGTGGATGTCGGCGATGATCGGGATCGGCGACTGAGCGACGATCGTCTTCAGCGCCTCGGCGTCCTGCTCGCGCGGCACCGCCACGCGCACGATGTCGGCGCCCGCGTCCGCGACCGTGCGGATCTGCGCCATCGTCGCCTGCAGGTTGGCGGTCTCGGTCTTGGTCATCGTCTGCACCGCGACGGGCGCGCCGCCACCGACGGGCACCGCACCGACGTGGATTTGTCGCTTGGAAGACATAGTCTGATTCTACGATGCCCGACGTCTATGCCACCGCCAATGGACCGCTGGCGCGCCTGGCCGGCCCCGCCGCCGCACGCGCCAGAGCCCGGCGCCATGCGCGCTTCTTCGCCCTGGCCAGGCTGAGGAGCGACGCCAAAGTGCTCGACGTTGGCTGCGGTGTCCTGGGGCTGCGTGCTCAGGAGCCCAACCTGGACATCACCGGCGTCGACCTGCTCGATTACCCCGCTTACCCGGGCCCGTTCGTCCGTGCAGACGCAGCCGAGGGCCTGCCGTTCGCCGATGACGAGTTCGACCTCGTGTACTGCTCCAGCGTGATCGAGCACGTGCCGCCGGCACGGCGCGCGGCGTTCGCCGCCGAGCTGCGGCGCGTCGGGCGCGGCTGGTTCGTGCAGACCCCCGCGCTGTCGTTCCCGATCGAGCCGCACTCGCTGTTGCCAGGCGCGCACTGGCTCCCCAGCCGTCTGCGCAGGCCCTACTGGCGCCTGGGCGCGACCGGCGGCTGGGAAGAGATCTCGCTGCTGAGCCGCGCGGAGCTTGAGTCGCTGTTCGGGCCCGCGGTCGCCGAGCGCGTCAGCGGGCTGGTCAAGAGCTGGGTGTGCGTCAGCCCGCCAGGCGGCTGATGTCGTTGCTGATGCCGTTGACCACCAGGAACAGCAGCAGGCAGATGCCGACCGAGCTGTAGCGGTACATCGCGATCAGCGAGATCCGCCGCCCGCGCAGCTTCTCGGCCAGCGACCACAGGATGTGCCCGCCGTCGAGCGGCAGGAACGGGAACAGGTTGATTACCGCGAGGATCAGCGACAGGAAGCCGAGGAACACGAGCCCGAAGCCCGCGCCCGCGGCAACGTCTTCGTGCGCGTCCTGCGTGATGCCGACGATGCTCGAGACCTGCTTGCGCGCCTTGGAGCTGGTGAGCGCTTTGACGAAGCCCGTCAGAGTGCCGGTCGTGACGTGCCACATCTCGCTCAGCGACGCGCCCGCGGCGGCGAGCGCGCCGAAAGGTTTGCTCGCGGGGCCGAAGTCGAAGCCCACCAGCATCCGCCCAAGCGCCTTGTCGTAGCGGGGATACAGCGACACCGTCAGATCGCGCCCGGCGCGGCGCACCGTCAGCCGCACGGGCGTGCTTGCGCGGCAGCCGTCCACCAGCGGGCCGGCGCAGCGGTGGCTGGAGATGCGGGTGACGGTCGTGGCGACGCTCGCGGGCTTGCCTTCGACCGCGACGATGCGATCGCCTCTGCGCAGCACGCCGTCGGCGGGATCGCCGCGCACGACTTCCTGCACCGAGGTCGTCGCCACGAGCGTCTGCACCGACGGGTCGAGGTTGCCGAGCGCGATCGCGCCGTTGAGGCTGCCCGTGAACAGCACCGCCCAGAACAGCAGGAACGCGATCGCGATGTTCACTCCGGGGCCGGCGAGGATCACGACGATGCGCTTCCACGGCGCCTGGTTGTAGTAGGCGCGTCTGGCGACCTCCGGTTCGAGCCCGTCGATCTCTTCGGGGCTCATGCCGGTGATCTTCACGTAGCCGCCCGCGGGGATCGCACCGATCGCGTACTCGGTCTCGCCGCGGCGCACGCGAAACAGGGTCGGCGGGAAGAACAGCGAGAAGCGCTCGACGCGCATGCCGACCGCCTTGGCGGCGAGGAAGTGCCCGAACTCGTGCAGCACGATCAGCGCGACGATGCCGAGGATTGTCAGGAACCAGGCCACGGCCTCAGTTTGGCAGGCGTGTGCGCTGCTTCCGCCGGTTACTACTTTGCAGGCACAGTGCGCGGCCGGCGCCGGCCGCTTCGCAGGAACGTGCACCACCTGCGCGGCCGGCGCCGCACGCTCACGCCAGCTCGGCGACGGTCTCCCCCGCGAGCGCCCGCGCGCGCCGGTCGGCCTCGTACAGCGACTCGAACGAGCGCACGGGCTCTGAGCCGAGCTCGGCGAGCGTGCGCTCGATCACCTCGGAGATCTCCAGAAAGCCGAGGCGTCCGTCGAGAAACGCGTGCACGGCGATCTCGTTGGCGGCGTTCAGCACGCACGGAGCCGTGCCGCCCTCGCGCGCGGCTTCGCCCGCGAGGCGCAGGCATGGGAACGCGTCGAGGTCGACGGGCTCGAAGCTCAGCTCACCGATCGCGGCGAGGTCGAGCGCGGCGATCGGCAGCCGCACGCTCTCGCCGCCGTGCAGCGCGTAGGAGATCGCGATGCGCATGTCGGGCGGGCCGAGATGCGCGAGCATCGCGCCGTCGGCCAGCTGCACGAGGCCGTGTACGAGCGACTGCGGGTGCACGACCACGTCGATGCGCTCGTACGGCGTGCCGAACAGGTGGTGCGCCTCCATCAGCTCGAGGCCCTTGTTCATCAGCGTGGCCGAGTCGATCGTGATCTTGCCGCCCATCGCCCACGTCGGGTGCGCGAGCGCCTGCGCCACCGTCACCTCCTCGAGCTGCTCGCGGCGGCGCCCGCGAAACGGCCCGCCGCTGGCGGTTATCGTCAGGCGCTGCACGGCGCCGACCGGCTGGCCGGCGATCAGCTGGTGCAGCGCGGTGTGCTCGGAGTCGACGGGCACGATCCGCGCGCCGGTGGCCTCGGCGAGCGCGGTCACGAGCTCGCCGCCGACGACCAGCGACTCCTTGTTGGCGAGCGCGAGGTCGATGCCCTCGCCGAGCGTGGCGACGGTCGGGCCGAGGCCGACCGAGCCGACGAGCGCGTTCAGCACCAAATCCGCACCGGACTCGACGACGAGCTTGACGAGCCCCTCGGGGCCACTCAGCACCTCGCCGTCGGTCCACGCCTCCGCGGCACGCGCGGCCGCGTGCGGGTCGCCGAGCGCGATGCGCGTGACGCTGTGAGCGCGGGCCTGTTCGAGCAGCGCCTCCCATGAGGAGCCGGCGGCGAGGCCGACGAGCTCGAGCTCGTCGCCGCGCTCGCACACGTCGAGCGCCTGCGTGCCGATCGAGCCAGTCGAGCCGAGGATCAGGAGCCGCTTACGCGTGGACATAGGCGCTCCAGATGTAATAGCTGATGACCGCGGCGAACAGGATCGCGTCGAGCCGGTCGAGCGCGCCTCCGTGCGCGCCGAACAGCCCGCCGGAGTCCTTGGTGCCGGCCTCGCGCTTGACGAACGACTCGAACAGGTCGCCGACGGGCGCGACCAGCGCGACGCCGAGGCCGAGCACGAGCGCGTGCGTGCCGGGCAGCCATTCCTGGTAGCGCCCGGCGATCCACACGCCGAGGATCGCGAACAGCATGCCGATCAGGAGCCCCTCGACCGTCTTGTTGGGCGAGATCGTGGGCGCGAGCGGTCGGCGCCCGAACATGCGCCCGCCGAGGTAGGCGCCGGTGTCGCCGAGGAACGTGCCGACGGCGATGTCGAGCACGATGCCGAGGCCGTGCGGCAGGCCGCGCAGCAGCACCGCGTGCGCGAGCGCGAAGCCGATCCAGTAGATCCCGAGCAGCGTGACCGCGATCGCGCCGACCGACGGCCGCGGCTGCAGCAGCGTCAGCCCGAACACGAGCGGCAGCGCGGCGACGGCGACGAGCAGCACCTGGAATTGGTTGCCGTACAGGGCGGCGGCGAGCAGCCCGGCGAGCGCGATGAAGCCAGCCAGGCGCGCGGGCTGCGCGCGCTCGTACATGCCGTACAGCTCGTGCATGCAGATCGCGCCGAGCACGAACATGCCGAGCGCGAACACGAGGCCGCCTTCGATCACGAGGAACAGCGCCACGGCGATCGCCGGGATCGCGGCGAGCACGCGCGCGCGCAGGTCCGAGCGCCCCTCACGCCGGCCGGCGTCGCGACGCCGACGCGAAGGGCGCCGGCGGCCGGGTTTGCGCCGCGCGTCGGCGTCGGCGCGCGGCTGGCGCGCGACGTGGGCGCCGGCGGGTGTGTGCGGTCCGCTTGCCATCAGCAGGGCGATGTCATCGCCCGCCGAACCGGCGGCGACGCTCGGCGTACTCGGCAAGCGACTGCTCGAGCGCCTCGCGGGTGAAGTCCGGCCACAGCTCGTCGCGGAACACCAGCTCCGAGTAGGCGGACTGCCAGAGCAGATAGTTGGACAGGCGCCGCTCGCCGCTGGTACGGATGATCAGGTCGGGGTCGTGCATCTCAGGCGCGTACAGGCAGGCGCGGAACTCCTCTTCTGTCTCGCCTTTGAAGCGGCGCGCCGCATCGAGGATCTCGGCGCGCCCGCCGTAGTTGAACGCGACGAACATCGTGATGCGCGTGTTGGCGTGTGTGAGCGCTTCGGCCCAGCGCATCTGCTCGACCAGGCGCTCGCCGATGCCCTCGCGACGGCCGATGAAGCGCATGCGCACGCCTTCCTCGTGCAGCTCGGGCGTCTCGCCGGCGATGCGCTGGGAGAACATCTCCATCAGCCCCTGGACCTCCGCGGGGGGACGCGACCAGTTCTCGGTCGAGAACGAGTACACGGTGAACTCCTCGACGCCCAGCTCGGCGGCGTCGCGCAGCCGTGCCTTGACCGTGTCCGCGCCGGCGCTGTGCCCCTCGCTGACCGGCACACCGTGCGCGCGCGCCCAGCGGCCGTTGCCGTCGGTGATGATCGCGAGGTAGCGAACCCGCCCATCCGCCGCGGGTCCACCGGCGGCCGCCATCAGACTGCGAGGATCTCCTCTTCCTTGACCTTGAGCACACCGTCGAGGTCGCCGATGCGCCCGTCGGTGAGCTTCTGCAGCTCGACCTCGGCGCGGTGCTCGTCATCGGAGGACGCTTCGCCCTCGGCCTTCAGCTCGCGCAGGTGCTGCATCGTGTCGCGGCGCACGTTGCGCACCGCCACGCGCCCCTCCTCGGCGAGGTTGCGCAGGACCTTGACGAGGTCGCGGCGGCGCTCTTCGGTCAGCTCCGGCACGACCAGGCGCACGACGTTGCCGTCGTTGGACGGCGTCAACCCGACGTCTGACTCGTTGATCGCCTTCTCGATCGCCTTGATCGAGGATTTGTCGTACGGCTGCACGCTCAGCAGCCGCGCTTCGGGAGCGGAGATTGTGGCCAGCTGGTTCAGCGGCGTCATCGCGCCGTAGTAGTCGACCACGACGCGGTCCAGCAGCGCCGGGCTGGCGCGCCCGGTGCGCACGGTCGAGAACTCGTGCGTGGAGGCCTCGACGGATTTGTTCATACGCTCGCCGGCGTCCTCCAGCAGCTCGTCGATCAGACTCTCAGCGGCCATCGTCGTCTCCTCTGGGTGTCGTTACCAGCGTGCCCACGCGCACGCCTGAGATTATCTGCGCGAGGCTGGCCTCGTTGTCCATGTTGAACACGTTGAGCGGCATGCCGTTCTCCATGCACAGCGCCAGGGCGGTCGAGTCCATCACGCGCAGCCGCCGCTCGATCGCCTCCATGTGCGTGATTTCGGGGATGAACTCGGCGTCGGGGTCGAGCGCGGGATCGGCGCTGTAGACGCCCTCTACGCCGTTCTTGGCCATCAGGATAATCTCAGCGTGGATCTCCGCGGCGCGCAGCGCGGCGGCGGTGTCGGTCGTGAAGAACGGGTTGCCGGTGCCAGCGGCGAAGATCACCACGCGGCCCTTCTCGAGGTGGCGCATCGCGCGCCGGCGGATGTAGGGCTCGGCGACCTCGGAGATGCTGAGCGCGGACTGCACGCGCGTGTTCGTGCCGGTCTTCTCGAGCGCGTCTTGCAGGGGCAGCGCGTTGAGCACGGTCGCGAGCATGCCCATGTAGTCGGCGGTCGAACGGTCCATGCCCGCGGCGGCGCCCTTCATGCCGCGGTAGATGTTGCCCGCGCCGACGACGATCGCGACCTCGACGCCCTGGTCGCGCACGGCGCTCACCTGCCGCGCGACCGCCGCCACGCGCGCCGGGTCGGTGCCGTAGTCCAGCTCCCCCATCAGCGCCTCGCCGGAGAGCTTCAAGAGGATGCGTTTGAAGGCAGGGGCCATCGCCGCGCAGCCTATTCGCTCAGACCGCGTACCAGGAGGCCGTGGACCAAGCGGGACGCGGACGCAGGAAGCGTGGCGTGCTTATGCACTCGAGCGACCGAGGACAAAGTCCCGCGCAGCGTCCACGGCCTACTGGCCTATTGCGAATCGCGAGAAGCGGCGTATGACGACGTTCTCGCCGGTGGTTGCGGTGAGCTCGTCGCGCAGCTGCTGGACGGTCTTGCCGTCGAACTTGGGATTGTGCATCTCCTGCTCGAGCAGCACGATCGTGGCGAGCCACGAGTCGAGCTTGCCGGAGACGATTTTCTCGCGCACGTTCTCGGGCTTGTCGGCGGCCTCCTGCTCGTAGATGCGCGCCTCGGCGTCGCGCTGCTCGGCGGGGACGTCCTCGCGGCTGACGTATTTGACGGTCGGCGTGGCGGCGATCTGTATGGCAATCTCACGCGCGAAGTTGACGAAGTCCTCGTTCTTGGCGACGAAGTCGGTGTTGCAGTCGACCTCGATCAGCACGCCGACCTTCGAGCCCGCGTGCACGTAGGCCTGGACGGTGCCCTCGGTGGCGGCGCGCTCGCCTAGGTCCTGGATTTTCTTGCCCTGCTTGACGCGCAGGATCTCGATCGCCTTGTCGATGTCTCCCTGCGCCTCGGTGAGCGCCTTCTTGCAGTCCATCATGCCCGCGCCGGTGCGCTCGCGCAGGGCCTTCACGTCCTTTGCTCCGATCTCCACGGTGCTCATTGTGCGCTGGCCTCCGTCGTTGTCTCGCCGCTGGCCTCGGAGGCGGCCGCGGGCGCCTCCTGCTCGGCGGCCGGGGTCTCCGGCGCCGTCGCTGTCGTCTCTGGCTCGGCTGCAGTAGCCGGCGCGGCAGCGTCGGCTTGGGCGCTTGGATCGGGTTCTGGCGTCGGCGGATGCAGCGCTGCGTCAGCCTGCGCCTCGGCCTCGGCGTGCACCGCGTCCTCGCCCTGCGCGCTTGGGTCAGGCGCTGGCGTGGGCGGATGTAGCGCCGCGTCAGCCTGCGCCTCGGCCTCGGCGTGCACCGCGTCCTCGCCCTGGGCAGGCGCGGGCTGCGCCGACGTCTCTGCCTGCGCCGATGCGGCGGGCGCGGGCTCGGCTGGCGTCGGCGTGGCGGCCTCGGGGGCGGCCGGCGCAGGCGCAGCGGCGGCGGGCTCTGCGGCCGCAGGCGTCTCCGCGGGCGCCGGCGTGGCCTGCGCCGATGCGGCGGCAGCGGCTGCGCGGGCTGCTGCCTCGCGCTCGGCGGCCTCTTTCTTGGCCTGCTCCTCGGCCTCGCGCTTGGCCTGTTCCTCGGCTTCGCGCTTGGCGCGGGCTTCGGCCTCAGCTTTGGCGCGTTCCTCGGCTTCTTGACGGGCTTTTTCCTCCTGGGCGCGGAACACGCCGTGGCCCTCGGAGACGACCTGGCCGATGGCCTGCGTGATCAGCGAGCAGGAGCGGATCGCGTCGTCGTTGCCGGGCACCACGAAGTCGATGCCGTCGGGGTCGCAGTTGGTGTCGACGAGCCCGATGATCGGGATGCGCAGCCGGCGCGCCTCTTTGACGGCGATTTCCTCGGTTTTGAGGTCGATCACGAACATCGCGTCGGGCACGCGCTGCATGTTCTTGACGCCGCCGAGGTTGGCGCGCAGCTTCGCGAGATCGGCCTGCGCGGCCATGCGCTCGCGCGTGGGCAGCAGCGCGAGCTGGCCCTCGGCCTCGAAACGTTCGAGGTCGTGCAAGCGCCGGATGCGCAGGCTGATGGTCTGGAAGTTGGTCAGCAGCCCGCCGAGCCAGCGGTGGTTGACGTAGGGCATGTCGGCGGCCTCGGCGACGTCTTTGATCGTGTCGCGCGCCTGCTTCTTGGTGCCGACGAACAGGACGGTGCCGCCACGGTGGGCGAGCTCGCCGGCGAACTGCTGCGCCTGCGCGAGCAGCACCTGCGTCTTGAGCAGGTCGATGATGTAGATGCCGCCGCGCTCACCGAAAATAAAGCGGCGCATCTTGGGATTCCAGCGGCGCGTCTGGTGACCGAAGTGAACGCCGGCCTCCAGCAGCTCCGCGATGCCAACTTCAGCCACGGGCTACTCCCTTATTTGAAATGCGGTTGGTACCGCGTGGCTGGAGCGGACCCGAAGTCGCCGGCGTGAGTGCCGGCGCTTCGGGCAGGGCCGCTATCCGTGGCCGCGCGGGTCGAAGGTCTTGATTTGAGGGTCAGGATACCGGACCACCGGCTGCGCCGGCGATCTCCGCGCGCTCGAGCGCGGCCTGCAGGTCATCCGGCAGCGGCGAGCTGACCTCGATGCGCTCTCCGGTGAGCGGGTGCGCGAAGGCCAGGCGCGTGGCGTGCAGGAACTGGCGCCCCAGCCCGAGTCGCCCGGCGCTGCCGTACTCGTGGTCGCCGCAGACGGGGTGGCCGATCGCCTGCAGGTGCACGCGGATCTGGTGCGTGCGCCCGGTCTCCAGGCGCAGGCGCAGGAGCGAGGTGTCGGCGAGCGCGCGCTCGAGCGTGAAGTGCGTGCGCGCGTCGCGCGCGCCGGCGCCGTCGATCGCCATGCGCGTGCGCACGCGCGGGTCGCGGCCGATGGGCGCCTCGATCGTGCCGCTGCGCGCGGGCGGGCGTCCCTCGACGAGCGCCAGGTACTCGCGCTCGATGTGCCGCTCTGCGAGCGCGGCCTGCAGGCGCGTGAGCGCCTCGTGGGTGCGCGCGACGACGAGCAGCCCGGAGGTGTCGCGGTCGAGGCGGTGCACGATCCCGCGGCGCTCGGCTTCGACTTCCGCTTCGCCAGCACGCCCGCCTCCCTCGACACCCCCTTCAGCGTCCCGGCTGGCGGCATCGCCGGCGTCCGCGAGCAGCGGCGCGAGCAGCTGCGCGAGCGTGTTCTCGCGGTGTCCGCGCGCGGGGTGCACGACGACCCCGGGGGCCTTGTCGACGACGATCACGTGATCGTCTTGGAAGGCGATTTTAAAGGGAGGCCCGGGCGCACGGTCGGCGTCGGCGTGTGTGGTCACGAGCTCGGCCGGCGGGCGAGGTCCACGACCAGGAACAGGATCACGATGCCGAGCGTGATCGACGCGTCGGCAAGGTTGAAGGGCGGCCATCCGAGCGGCAGCTTGATGAAGTCGGTGACGGAGCCGTGGCGTACGCGGTCGAGGATGTTGCCGAGCGCGCCGCCGGCGATCATGCCGGTCGGCAGCCAGATCCACGCGTGCGTGGCGTGGCGCGCGAAGTACACGAGCAGCGCCACCAGCGCAAGCGCGATCAGCACGGTGACGGCGACGTGGTTGCCGGGCAGGAAGCCGAAGGCGACGCCGCGATTGCGCGTGTTGACGAGCTGCACGCCCGGCAGGAAGCGGTGTTCTTCGCCGGGCACGATCGAGTGTTCGATCGCGTGCTTGGTGATCTGGTCGAGCACAACCACGCACACGAGCACGAGCGCGGCACGCAGCCAGGCCATCAGACGCATGAAAGGCGCAGGGCTCGCAAGCCTCAGCTGATGATGCCTTCGACGACGATGATGTTGATCAGGTAGAGCGTGATGATCGCGAGCATCGGGCTGAGGTCCCAGCCGCCGAGCTGCGGCGCGAAGCGGCGGAAGAGGCGCAGATATGGCTCGACGACGTCGCGCAGAAAGCCGAGGATGCGATCGGTGGTCGGCGAGTACGGCGGTCGGATGCCGGCGTTGAACAGCAGCTGGATGACGATGTAGACAAGGATGATCAGCACGTAGACGTAGATCAGCGCCGACAAGTAGCCGGCGATGTCGGTGCGAGCGCTGGCGATGATCACCGCGAGCCCTCCTCGAGCACGGCGTCGAGCGCGTCGCTGAAGGCGCGGCGCAGGCCGGCGCGCTCGAGCGCATCGACGCCGCGGGCGGTGAGTCCGCCGGGCGAGGAGACCTCGCGGCGCACGGCCAGCGTGTCGTACTCGCGGCGACGCAGCAGCTCCGCGGTGCCGGCGAGCGTCTGCACGACCAGTTGCGCGCCCTGCGCGGCGGGGATCCCGCGGCGCACGCCGGCGTCGATCTGCGCCTCGGCAACCAGCGCGACGTATGCGGGGGCGCACGACATCAGCCCGGTGGCGACGTCAACGAGCGCGTCGTCGAGCGTGACGAGCGTTCCCAGCTCAGCGAACAGCGCCGCGACGTTCGCATCGAGCGCGGGGTCCGGACCGCCCTGACCGTCGTCGTCGAGCTTGCCTGGCCCGGCGGCCTGTACGACAGCGCCCTGACGCACTTCCACGGGCAGCGACGGGATGAAGCGGTACACGGGCCTGCCGGGATACGCGCCGCGCAGCGTGGCTAGCGGCGTGACCGCGAGGATCGAAGCGACGGGTGTACTGCCGGCCCCGATTTCGGCGGCGACGGCGTTCAGCTGCGCCGGCTTGTGACAGAGCACCAGCAGCTCCGCGCGCGCGGCGACCTCGGCGTTGCTGGCGAGCGCCTCGCCGCCCAGCTCCGCGACCAGGCTCTGCGCACGCTCGGCCACGGGATCTGCGCAAAGTACGGGCTGTCCCCACCCTCGCGCGAGCGCCCGCGCCATGTTGCCGCAACCAATGAGACCGATCCGCATAGGACGCTCCAGGCTACCGAGCGTCAGCTCTGATTGAAGAAGCCCTTCTCGATCAGCCTTGCCCGCTCCTCGGCGGAGATCTCGACGTTGCGAGGCGTGAGCATGAAGACCTTGTCGGCGATCCGCTGCATGCCGCCGTCGAGCGCGTAGGTGAGGCCGGAGGCGAAGTCGATGAGGCGCTTGGACAGGTCGGTGTCGGAGCTCTGCAGGTTGAGGATCACGGGGATCGAGTCCTTGAACTTGTCGGCGATCTGCTGTGCGTCGTTGAACGACTTGGGCACGACCAGGTGCACGCGCACGTCGCCGTTGGCGACCGGCCGCAGCACGGTCGTGGCGCGCCCGCCGCCGCGTGCCGCGCGCGCGCCGCCGGCTGCCTCGCCGGCGTCGTCGTCGGCGAAGATGTCGTCGAACTCGTCGCGGCGCCGGCGCAGACGGCGCACGTTGGGGCGCTCGCGGTAGCGGTCCTCGATCTCGGTCTCGGCGCCCTCGCGTCCCGCTCGCCCGCTGTCGACGGGCTCGTCGTCGTAGTCGTCGTGGTACTCCTCGGCAAGGCCGAAGTACACGAGTGCGCTGTGCCAGGAGTCGCGGAAGGCCATCGGTATAGGTGCGTGTTCGCCCGGAGGACGAGTTTCCCTGCTGGTGATGCTAGTAATTCGCGCCCCGAACGAGCACGCCGGGGTTGGCGCAGATCCGATTAGGCATGATAGAGACTCGTGCCTATCCGCACGATCGTGGCGCCCTCCTCGACGGCGATGGCGTAATCCTGCGAGGTGCCCATCGACAGGTGCTCGAGGCCGTGCTCGCGCGCGAGCACGCGTAGCGAGGCGAACCAGCGGCGGCTGTCCTCGGGACTCGGCGCACGCGGCGGCATCGTCATCAGCCCAGCGACGGGCACGGGCGAGCGCGCGATGAAGTCGCCAATTTCGTGTGGAGCGATGCCGGCCTTGCCGGGCTCGCCGGCGACGTTGACCTCGAGCAGCACACGCAGCCCGGGGCGCGCGATCTCGAGGTGGCGCGCCAGCTCGCGCAGCGCGGACTCGGATGCGAGCGAGTGGATCAGACGCGCGTACGGCACGATCAGGCGTACGCGCCGGCTCTGTAGCTGGCCGATGAAGTCCCACTCGAACAGTTCGCCGTGCGCGGCGTGCTTCTCCTGCAGGTCCTGCGCGCGGTTCTCGCCGACGAGCCGCACGCCAGCGCCGGCGAGCACGGGCAGCTCGGCGGTCGGTACGTACTTGACGGCGGCGAGCACCTGCACCGTGGGCTGCTCGTCCTCCGGGCGCAGTTGCAGCGCGCGCTGGCTGGCGGCGGCGATATTGGCTTGGACGCGCTCGAGGTTCGCGCGGACGGTGTCGGCGCGCAGGCCGGTGATCAGCTCAACCATGCGACCCCGGCCTGGCGCCCGGCGCGCGCGCCTTCGCGGCGGTGGGAGAAGAAGCGCTCGTCGCAGATCGTGCACGCGCCGAGCACGCGCACGTCGGTGACGCCGGCGGCGGCGAGGCGCGCGCGGGCGACCGCGGGCAGGTCGGCGTTAGGACCGCGGCGGTGCTCCTCGCCGAGCGCGCGGTGCACCTCGGGGCCGACCTCGTAGCAGCAGGCGCCGGCGCTGGGGCCGATGACGGCGCCGATCTGACCTGCGCCGCCGAGCTCGCGCACTGCGCGGACGCCCTGCTCGAGCACGCCGGCGGCAAGCCCGCGCCAACCGGCGTGCACGATCGCGACCGCGCCGACGCAGCCGAGCGCGACCGGCAGGCAGTCGGCGGCGAGCGCCATCACGCCCAACTCGGGCAGCGCGGTGGCGTGCGCGTCGGCGTCGAGCGTCGCCGGGTGCCCGCGCGAGCCGTCGTAGTCGAGCAGGCGCTGGACGTGCGTGCCGTGCACCTGCGCGCTCGCGCACAGCCAGCGCAGCCGCAGGCGCTCACACAGCTCGTGGCGGCGCTGCAGTCCGTGCTCGTGATCCTCGCCGGCGCTGGTCGAGAGGTTGCCGTCGCGGCGGTGGGTGAACAGCGCCCGTCCGCCGCCCGGCAGCTCGAACATGAGCGGCGCCTCCATCAGCCGTCCGCTTCGAGCGCGGCTTGTAGCTCGGCGTCGCGTCCCGCTGAAAGCTCACCGTCGAGTCTCAGCGCGAGCGCGTGTGTGAGCCGGCGTCCGATCTCCGGGCCGCTGGGCACGCCGGCGGCGATCAGGTCGTCGCCGTTGATCTCGAGGCCGACGTCGCGCAACTTCTCGAACCACGCGACGGCGGCGTCGGCGGCACTCGGCGTACGCTCCTGGCCGAGCGCGCCGGCGAGCGCGATCGCCTCGGGCGTGTGCACGCGCAGCAGCTCGCGCAGCTGCGAAGGCTTGGCGGGACTTGCCATGCGCGCGACCAGCACCGGCGCGGCGAGCGCGCTGCGCATCGCACGCTCGCGGTCGGCGGCGGTGAACTCGAGATCGTCGAGGATGCCGTGGATCGTCGGCTCGGGGTCCTGCGTTGTGAGCATCGTCAGGTGCAGCAGCAGGGCGGCCATCAGCAGCAGGTCGGAGCGGCCGTCGCCGGGCAGCAGGGCGAGCGCGCGCTCGGCGAGGTCGCGGTCGAAGCGCAGGCCGGTCGGCAGCGCAGCGAGCACGCCGAGCCGGCTCATCGACTCGAGCGCCGCGGGCGCGTCGTGTTCGCCGAGCGCGAGACGCAGCTCGGCGCCGAGGCGCGCGCGCGAGACGGTCATCAGGGCGTCGTCGTGGAGCGCGGCGGTGACAAGCGCGGCGGTGCGCGGCTCGACCTCGAAGCCGAGCCTGGCGCGATAGCGTGCGAGGCGCAGGAGCCGCGTGGGGTCGTCGATGAAGCTGCGCTCGTGCAGCACGCGCAGGCGTCCCGCGTCGAGGTCCTCGAGCGCATGCTCGACGCTGCTCAGCTCGCCCCGGCGCGCGCCGCCGAGCGCGACGGCGATCGCGTTCACGGTGAAGTCGCGGCGCGCGAGGTCCTCCTCATCGCTGCCCGCGCGCACCTGCGGCAGCGCCCCAGGCGCGGGGTAGGACTCGGCGCGGCGCGCGGCGATGTCCACACGCGCGCCGTCCCACTGCAGCAGCGCGGTTCCGAAGCGCTCGTGCAGCGTCGTGCTGGGCGTCTGCGCGGCGCCCGCGCCGACGCGCTCGGCGAGCAGGCGCGCGAGCGCGGCGGCGTCGCCGGCGACGACCACGTCCAGCTCGCGCGGCGTGCGGCCGAGCAGCAGGTCACGCACGGCGCCGCCGACGAGCGCCAGCTCCTCCCCGCTCTCGCCCAGCGCCAGCAGCTCGCGACCGCCGGGCAGCGCGTCCAGCGCATCAAGCAGCTCGCGGCCGCGCATCAGGTCACGCGCACCGGGATGCCGGATGCGGCGAGGTGGGCCTTAGCCTGGGCGATGGTGTAGCGGCCGTAGTGGAAGATCGACGCGCACAGCACGGCGTCGGCGCCGGCGGCGAGCGCCTGCGCGAGGTGCTCCAGCTCGCCGGCACCGCCGGAGGCGATCACGGGCACGCCGACGGCGTCGCTGACGGCGCGCGTGAGCGGCAGGTCGTAACCGTCGTTGGTGCCGTCGCGGTCCATGCTCGTCAGCAGGATCTCGCCGGCGCCGCGCTCGACCGCCTCGCGCGCCCACTCGACGACGTCGCGCCCGGTGGGCGTGCGCCCGCCCGCCAGGTACGCCTCCCAACCCGCGAGATCCGGTGGGGCGCCGTGCTCGGCAGGTTCGGCGTCCGTGTCGGTCGGGGCGTCCGGTTTCGCACCGGTGACCTCACCGGACCGAGCGTCGCGCGCCTTGGCGTCGATCGCGAGCACAACGCACTGCGCGCCGAACACGTCGGCCAGCTCGTTCAGCAGCTCTGGCCGCTGCAGCGCGGCGGAGTTGACGGTCACCTTGTCCGCTCCCGCGTCGAGCACGGCCTGGGCGTCGGTGACCGAGCGGATGCCGCCACCGATCGTGAACGGCACGAACACGTCGTCGGCGGTGCTGCGCGCCAGCTTGGCGATCGTGTCGCGCTGCTCGTGGGTGGCGGTGATATCGAGGAACACCAGCTCGTCAGCGCCCTCGCGGTCGTAGTGCGCGGCCAACTCGACGGGATCGCCGGCGTCGCGGATGTCCACGAACTGAACGCCCTTGACGACGCGTCCGCGATCGACGTCGAGGCAGGGAATGACGCGCTTGTAGTGCACGCGCTCAGCGTATCTACGCGGCCAGGGCGGCCTTGCCTTCGGCGACGGTGAAGCGGTGCTCGTACAGCGCGGTGCCGACAATCACGCCGTCGAGCGCGGTCAGCTCCAGCTCCCTGCGCAGGCCGGCGAGCGCTTCGAGGTCGTGGCGCTGGCCGATGCCGCCGGAGAAGATCACGCTGCCCTCCCCCGCCGCCTTCGCCACCCAGGCGACCTCGTCGCGGTTGGCACCGTCGAGCATGCCGTCGTGGTCGATGTTGGTGAAGACGAAGTGCAGCACACCTCGCTGGCGCAGCTCGGCGAACGCGTCGCGCGCCTGGATGTCGGTGCTCTGCAGCCAGCCGTGCGTGGCGACACGGCCACCGCGCACGTCGACCCCGACGAGCACCCGCTCGGGCCCGTGCGCGTCGAGCGCGTCGCGCAGCAGCTCGGGGTCGGCGAACGCCGCGGTGCCGAGGATTACGCGCGCGGCGCCGGCGTCGAGCGCGTCCGCGACGGCTCCCGAGGTGCGCAGGCCACCGCCGTACTGCACCGGCACGCCGGCCTCGTCGGCGACCCGGCGGAGCTGCTCGAGGTTCACCGGCCGGCCGGTCTTGGCGCCGTCGAGGTCGACTACGTGCAGGTAGTCGGCGCCCGCGTCGACCCAACCTCGCGCGGCCGCGAGCGGGTCCTCGTCATAGACCTTCTTGGCGTCGAAGTCGCCGCGCACGAGCCTCACGGCGTTGCCGCCGAGGATGTCGATCGCCGGGTAGAGCCTCACCGGACGGCGGATGAGACGTCGGCGGGCGCGGCGGCGGCGCAGACGCGCGCGAAGTTCGCGAGCAGGCGCAGGCCGGCGGCGGAAGACTTCTCGGGGTGGAACTGCACGCCGTAGAAGGAGCCGCGCTGCACGGCGCTGACGAACGGCGCGCCGTAGTCGGCGACGCCGAGGATGTCGTGCTCGTCGGCGGGCACGGGTGCGAGCGAGTGCACGTGGTAGAAGGCGCAGCTGCTGGGCAGGTCGGCGACGAGCGGCGAGCGCGGCTGCGTGAAGCGCACCTCGTTCCAACCCATGTGCGGGAGCTTCAACGCGCCGGGCGCGAGCGCGCGCACCTCGCCGGGGACGATGCCGAGGCCGGCGGCGCCGCCCAGCTCGCTGGAGGAGTCGAACGCGAGTTGCATGCCGAGGCAGATGCCGAGCACAGGCGTGCCGTCGGCGAGACGCTCGCGCAGCAGCTCGTCGAGCCCCAGCTCGCGCAGGTTGTTCATCGCACGCGGGAACGCGCCGACGCCCGGCACGATCAGGCCGGCGGCGGCGCGCAGCGGCTCGTGCTCGCTGGTCACCAGCGCACGCGCGCCGACGTGCTCGAGCGCCTTCTCCACGGAGCGGCGGTTGCCCATGCCGTAATCGACGATCCCAATCCGCACGGGCTCGTCGGTCAGTGCTGTCGCACGCTGGCTCACGCCGTGAGCGTCCCCTTGGTGCTCGGCACGCCGGTCTCGGTGGGGTCGATCGCGACAGCCTGGCGCAGCGCGCGCGCGAACGCCTTGAACGCGGCCTCGATCATGTGGTGCGCGTTGCTTCCGGTTTCGACGCGCAGGTGCAGCGTTAGCTTGGCGGCGTTGGCGAGCGCGCGGAAGAACTCCTCGGTCAGCTCGTGCTCGAAGTCGCCGGTGGCGCCGGGCGGCAGCTCGGCTTCAAACAGCGTGAACGGGCGCCCGGAGACGTCGATCGCGCAGCTCGCGCGCGCCTCGTCCATCGGCACGGTGGCAGCGCCGTAGCGGGTGATGCCGGCGCGATCGCCGAGCGCCGCGTCGAGCGCCTGGCCGAGCACGATCGCGGTGTCCTCGGCGGTGTGGTGCGCGCCGGTCTGCAGGTCGCCGGTGACGGCCACGTCGAGGTCGATGCGGCCGTGGCGCGCGAGCAGGTCGAGCATGTGGTCGAGGAAGCCGACGCCGGTGACGCGGCTGCCGGCGCCACCGCCGTCGAGCGTGAGCGTCAGGCGCACGTCGGTCTCAGCGGTCTTGCGCTCGATCGTGGCGGTGCGGCTCATGTGCAGTCTCCGGAGGTCGGCGGTGCGTAGGTCATGCGGGGTCTCGTTTGTCGCCGGCGCGTAGCTCGTGCGGGGGCTCCGGGGTCGACGGCATCGGGCTCACAACTGTTGATTCTCGCGCACGCGAGCCTGCATCGACTCAGCGTGCACGTCGAAGCCCTCCGCGCGGGCGATCGGCGCGCCGGCGGCGGCGAGCTTGGCGGCGGCACGGCCGATGCGCACCTCGGACATCGTGCGGCGGAAGTGGCGCGGCGAGAGCGTCGAGGCAAAGCGCGCGGCGCCGCCCGTCGGCAGCACGTGGTTGGAGCCGGCGACGTAGTCGCCGAACGCGGTAGCGCTGTCGCGCCCGACGAACAGGCAGCCGGCGCAGCGGATCGCGGGCGCGAGCGACTCGACGTCGGCGCCGATCAGCTGCAGGTGCTCGGGGGCGAAGGCGTTGGCGAGCGCAATCGCTTCGCGGGCGCTGGCGACGTTGACGATCGCGAACGCGGCGTCGCCGACGGTCGGCCGTTCCACGACGAGCGCGTCGAGCGTCATGGCGAGCGCGTCACAGACGCGCGCCGAGGACGACGCGGCGACGACGAGGCTCCCCGCGCCATGCTCGGCCTGGGCGAGCATGTCGAGCGCCGCCAGCCGCAGCGTCTCGCCACTGTGCGCCTCGTCCAGCTCCGCCTCGGCCTCGGCGCCGAGCACGACGAGCAGGTCGCTGGGGCCGGCAAAGCCGTCGATGCCAACGTGCGCGGAGAGCTGGTGCTTGGCCTCCTGCACGTAGAGGTTGCCGGGGCCGACGATCACGTCGGCGCGCGCGACGGTGTCGGTGCCGTAGGCGAGCGCGGCTACCGCCTGCGCGCCGCCCATGCGGTACACGCGCTCGACGCCGCACAGCCGGCAGGCGCCGAGGATCACCGGGTCGATCTGGCCGTCGGCGCCCGGCGGCGCGCAGACGGCCACGTCGATGACGCCGGCGGAGCGCGCGGTGACGACGCCCATGACGACCGTGCTGGGGTAGGCGGCGCGCCCGCCGGGGACGTACACGGCGGCGGACTCGACGGGCACCTCGCGCAGGACGATGCGCTGCCCCTGCGGCAACTCGACGGGGACGTCGTTGCCGACGGCCGCGTCGGCAACGAGCGCGACGTTGACGATCGCGACCTGCAGCCCGGCGATCAGCTCGAGCGGCAGGCGTTTGATCGCCTCGTCGAGCTCCTCGGCGGGCACGCGCAGCGGGCGCGGCTCGCTGCCGGCGGTGTCGAACTCGCGCGTGTAGGCGAGCACCGCGGCGTCGCCCTCGGCGCGGACCTTGGCGAGTATCGCGCGTACCGGCTCGGCGACGGAGTCGCCGTCGGGCACGAGCGCGCGCACGCGCGCGGCGGCGGCGGCGGGCCCGCCGAGGCGCGTTACCTCCTCCGTGCTCAGGCGCTCGATCCGCACGTCACGCGCTCGCTTTGCGCCACGCACCTGTGCTCGCGACGCGGGCATGCGCTTCCCATCTTGCGCCTGCGCTCATCATCAGGCGGGGTCGGGAGCGCCGCGGCCGCGGGCGCCGGCGGGCAGCTCGCGCAGCCGTGCCAGCAGCTCGTCGATGGCTGCAGCCTTGAGCTTGTGGGCGACGGGGTTCGCGATCAGCCGGGCGGTACACACGACGATCTCCTCGCGGATCACGAGGTTGTTCTCGCGCAACGTGGTGCCGGTGGCGGTGAGGTCGACGATCGCCTCGACCATGCCGGTCAGCGGCGCCAGCTCGACGGAGCCTTTGACCTCGACGATCTCGGCCTGGCGGCCGGTCTCTTCGAGATGGCGCGCGGCGATGCGCGGGTACTTGGTGGCGACACGCATCACGCCGAGGCGGCGCAGCGCCTCGTGCGCAGGGTCGGGACCGGCCTTGCTGGCGAGCACCATCGTGCAGCGCCCGTAGCCGAGGTCCAGCAGCTCGTACACGTCGCGTCCGCCCTCGGCGGAGCGCTGCGCGGCTTGCTCGAGCAGCACGTCCTTGCCGGTGACGCCGAGGTCGGCGGCGCCGGCCTCGACGTAGGTGGGCACGTCGGTCGGGCGCATCGTGATCACGCCGATGTCCTCGAACAGCAGCTTGCGGTCGTTGGCGCGCAGCTCGTCGGTGTCAAGACCGAGAGCGGCGAGCAGGTCGACGGTACCGCCGAACAGCGCGCCGCGCGGCACCGCGATCGTGAGGCCGTTGATGGCGCTCAAAGCTCCACCTCTGGCACGGGAGTGCGTCCGCCGGCGTCCGCGAGCAGCGCGCCGGTGCCGCGCTCCTCGCCGGCGAGCGCGATGTGCAGCCGGTCGACGCCGAGCGCGAAGCCGACGGCGGGCAGGCTGCGCCCAAAGCGCCCGACAAGCTCGTCGTAGCGGCCGCCGCCGCCGATCGGCGCGCCGAGCGCGGGGTCGTACACGTCGAACACCGCGCCGGTGTAGTAGCCGATGTTGCGCACGAGACCGAGGTCGAAGATCACGCGCGCGGCGACGCTCGGCTCGAGCAGCTCGTGCACGCGCCGCAGGCCCGTGACGGCCTCCTGCGCCTGCGCGGGCGCATCGGCGAGCACCTCGGGGCCGCCGCGCCGCTGGGGCACCTCCAGCAGCAGCTCGGCGGCCTCGCCCGCGAGCCCTGACTCGGCGAGCGCGCGTTCGAGCCCGACGAAGTCGCGCAGCACGAGCACGTCGAGCAGGCCCGCGCGCAGCTCCTGGGGTACCGCGAGGCTCGCCATCAGCGCCGGGAACAGCGAGGCGTCGCCGAGACCGATGCGGTAGTCCTTGAGCCCGGTGGCGTCGAGCGCATGGCAGAGCACGGTGAGCGCCTCGACGGTGCCCTGCGGGGCGGGCGAGCCGATCAGCTCGATGCCCGCCTGCAGCAGCTCGCGCGGTTGCCCGCGCTGCGGGCGGACGCCGCGGTAGCAGTGGGCGAAGTAGCAGAAGCGCAGCGGCGGCTCGCTCGTCGGGTAGCGGGTGGCGACGACACGCGCGATCGGCACGGTCATGTCCGAGCGCAGCACCAGCACCTGGCCGGACTCGTCGAACACGCGGTAGGCGGGCTTCGCTTCGGCCATGTCCGCGCGCGCGAGCACCGACTCGTACTCGAGCGCCGGCGTGTACACCTCGCCGTAGCCGTGGCGCTCGAACACGCCGCGCAGGATGTCGGTGATCGCGCGCACCTCGCGCGTCTCGTCTGGAAGCACGTCGCGCGTGCCGCTCGGGATCGGGTGGATCATCGGACCCCGGAGATTATGCGTGGACAGGCTCTGTGGCCACGCGCTCGATGCGCGCACCGAGCTCGCGCAGACGCTCGTCGATGCGCTCGTAGCCACGGTCGATCTGGCGGATGTTGCCGATCTCGCTGCGCCCTTCGGCGCACAGCGCCGCCAGCAGCATCGCCATGCCGGCGCGGATGTCGGGCGACTCGACGCGCTCGCCGCCGCTGCCGCGCAGCCGCCGCGGCCCGGTGACGATCACGCGGTGCGGGTCGCAGACGACGATGTCGGCGCCCATCAGGATCAGTTTGTCGGTGAACACGAGGCGGTTCTCGAACATCCACTCGTGCACGAGCAGCGAGCCGTGCGCCTGCGTGGCCAGCGCGACGGCGATCGAGGTGAGGTCGGCGGGGAACGCCGGCCAGGGACCGTCCTGAATCTTGCCCTTGTAGTCGCCGACGTCGGCGCGCGCGACGAGCTTCTGGCCGCCGGGCACGAGCACGTCGTTGCCGCGCAGCTCGCTGCGCAAACCGATGCGTTCGAAGACGAGGCGGATCATGCGCAGGTCGCCGGGCACCGTGTCCTTGATGCACAGTTCGCCGCCGGTGACGCCCGCGAGCGCCATGAAGCTGCCGATCTCGATGTGGTCGGGCGCCACGTCGTGCTCGCAGCCGCGCAGGCGCTTGGCGCCGTTGACCGTGATCAGGTTCGAGCCGATGCCCTGGATGTCCGCGCCCATCTTCACGAGCATGCGCGCAAGGTCCTGCACGTGCGGCTCGCAGGCGGCGTTGCCGATCACGGTGGTGCCGGGCGTGAGCGCGGCCGCCATCAGCGCGTTCTCGGTGGCCATCACCGACGGCTCGTCCATGAACACGTCGCTTGGGCGCAGGCCGCGCGGAGCGCTGAGCACGATCTCGTGGGCACAGTCGCTGACCGCGCCCATCGCGCGAAACGCGTCGAGGTGCGGGTCCAGGCGCCGGCGACCGATCACGTCGCCGCCCGGCGGCGGCATCACCGCGCGCCCGAAGCGCGCGAGCAGTGGCCCGGCGAGCAGGAACGACGCGCGGATCGACTCCGCCAGCTCCGGGTCGATCTCGGCGTGCTCGACGTCGGCGGCGCACAGCACCAGTTCGTTCGGGCCGCGCCAGCTCGCGCTCACGCCGATCGCGACGAGGATCGCGACCATCGCCTCGACGTCGCGGATGCGCGGCACATTGCGCACGATCACCTCGTCCTCGGTGAGGACGCTGGCGGCGAGGATCGGCAGCGCGCCGTTCTTGTTGCCGGCCGGGAACATCGTTCCCGACAACGGCACGCCGCCTTCGATTACGAACTTCTCCATAAGCTTTGGGCGCCGTCCCTCGGTGAACGGGGTCCCACCCACCCCATCCGCCCGGCCGGTCCGCTTGGCAAGCGTAACACCCATCTCTGCTGTCCAGTTCGCGCCGCCACGCCGGGCACCTGCTTGCGCCGCGGCGCTCGGCGCCCGGCACCACCCGTGGCCTGGCGCCGGGCTCCCGCTCGTGCTCAACAGGAGCACTCCGAACGCGCCCCGCGAGCACCCGAACGCAACTTCCGTTGCAACACAAGAGCGCCAAATCGGCGTCGTAGAGCCATTTTCGACGAACACATCCGGTGCGTACACACGTTCGCCCCCGGTCCGTCCGATCGCGTGCCTAGCTTTACGAACACATGTTCTCACGCACGCCCAAAACCAAGCTTGCGCAGCGCGCGCTCGGTGCGGTCCGCGTGGCCCGTTCGTTCCTGCTGCTCGAGGACGACTACGAGGTCGACTGGGAGGTCGGCCAGGACGAGCCCCGCCACGCCCCGCATCCGCACCGAGCGCCGCTGCGCAGAGGGGCCGCGCGCAGGCGTCCGGGGGTAGTACCGGCGCCTGCGCAGCCGTGCCTCTCGCCGATCCGCAACCAGGTGCCCGCGCACGCGCTCGGGCGTGACCGGCGTCCCCAGAGTGGAGCGCGCGACGCTCCTGCCGCGAGCCGTGCTTGTGCGCTTTCGCGCTCCGCGAGCGATCGCTGATCGCCAGCAGCTTTCGCATACTGCAGTCGGGCGTGTCCTCAGCGTCCTGAGGGCCGCGGCGATTGGAGACACTTGCTCCAATCGCTTGGCATTCGACGAACGGACATCTAGCGTGACGCCCTGATCATCCGCACCGTCCGACTTCGACCGCGAGCCCGATTCCATTGCAAGACCGAGCGCTGATGCGAACGACCTCGATCGTGACCGTGAGCATCCTGCTGCTCACCGCACTTCTGGTTGCCGGATGCGGCGGCTCCGCGACGAGCTCCTCAGCGCAGGCGGACCACGGGCGAGCGGTGGCACTCGAAAGCCCGGCGCTCGTTGGCGCTCACGCGATCCCGCGCAACTACACGTGTGACGGCAAGGATCTCTCGCTGCCCCTGCGTTGGAGCCCGGTTCCCGCCCAAACACAGGAGCTCGCCGTCATGATCCTGGCCCTGCAGTCGCCGCGTAAAAACGCAGCCGGGGAAGCAGCGAAGGTCGTCGCGCAGTGGGGTGTTCTCGGGCTGCCACCTACGCTGCGACAGCTCGCCCCGGGGACACTCCCCCCGGGCGCACTCGTCGGTCTGGGTCCGCGAGGCTCTCGCTACTCGATCTGCCCAGCAAGGGGCTCGCGCCAGAGCTATCTGATCACGCTCTTCACCCTCCCACGCCGGCTCGAAGCACACCCGGGTTTCACCGACGAACAGCTCTTCACCACGCTGACTCGGGCGCAGGTTCCTTACGGGGATCTTCTCGCCAGCTACACCCGGCCCTGAGCGCTCGCAACACGACGACCCGGCCGATCGGTGCGGGTGGCGATCGGAGCAACCCGCGCCGCGGCGCTCGCCGCGCACGACAGCGGGCCACCCGAAGGCGGCCCGCGTACTGAAAAAACCGGCGGCGTCCTACTCTCCCAGGCCCTTGCGGGCCAAGTACCATCGGCGCTGAGGGGCTTAACTGCTCTGTTCGGAATGGGAAGAGGTGTTTCCCCCTCGCCAAGGCCACCGGAAAAAGGCGAAAGACCACGCCTCCCACGGTCCCTCAAAACTGCACAGCGCCACAGCGGGTACCACTGATCCCTACCCTCGCGGGTAGGAAAAATCCGTCAAGCCCTCGACCCATTAGTACCGGTCTCCTACGGACGTTGCCGCCCTTCCAGATCCGGCCTATCAACCTGGTGGTCTACCAGGGGTCTTACTCCCTCTAGGGGATGGGAGAGTTCATCTTGAGGCCGGCTTCCCGCTTAGATGCTTTCAGCGGTTATCCGATCCACACGTAGCTAGCCTGCTATGCCCTTGGCAGGACAACAGATACACCAGAGGTGCGTTCATCCCGGTCCTCTCGTACTAGGGACAAATCCTCTCAACTCTCCAACGCCCACGGCAGATAGGGACCGAACTGTCTCACGACGTTCTGAACCCAGCTCGCGTACCGCTTTAATGGGCGAACAGCCCAACCCTTGGGAGCAACTCCACCCCCAGGATGCGACGAGCCGACATCGAGGTGCCAAACCGGGCCGTCGATGTGGACTCTTGGGCCCGATAAGCCTGTTATCCCCGGAGTACCTTTTATCCGTTGAGCGACGGCACTTCCACTTGCTACCGCCGGATCACTAAGACCTGCTTTCGCACCTGCTCGACTTGTCAGTCTCGCAGTCAAGCTCCCTTACTACCTTTACGCTCTACACACGATTTCCAACCGTGATGAGGGAACCTTTGTGCGCCTCCGTTACATTTTGGGAGGCGACCGCCCCAGTCAAACTAC
This sequence comes from uncultured Solirubrobacteraceae bacterium, assembly GCA_963716535.1. Taxonomy (GTDB): domain Bacteria; phylum Actinomycetota; class Thermoleophilia; order Solirubrobacterales; family Solirubrobacteraceae; genus Palsa-744. Next base: position 1,012,843 of record OY970317.1, read on the forward strand.
CCGCCTGGAACTGTCCAGCACCCGGATTCACGGAATGCTGTTAGAACTCCAATACACCAAGGGTGGTATCTCAAGGTTGGCTCCACGCCAGCCGCAACCGGCGCTTCAAAGCCTCCCACCTATCCTGAGCGAAATGCACCGAAATCCAATACCAGGTTGTAGTAAAGGTTCACGGGGTCTTTCCGTCTAGCCGCGGGTACTCGGCATCTTCACCGAGACTGCAATTTCACCGAGCTCCTCGTTGAGACAGCGCTGAAGTCGTTACGCCATTCGTGCAGGTCGGAACTTACCCGACAAGGAATTTCGCTACCTTAGGACCGTTCCTCACTGTTACTACTCGAACACTTTGCTCGAGCGGTCCGCTCATTTCTGACGGACTCTCATGGTCGCCCATGAGAGCGGACTATCTCATCCCACGACCGCTCTAGGTCGATGGGCTCGGCGTATAGTCTCTGAGGATTCCGTCCATTCGATGGCGTCTCTTTCCGCCGCGGTTCATCCGTTCCCGGAGAGCAAGAACCTGACGGTAGTCCTGGTCGCTGAGACGACCGGCTGCGAGGAGACTAACTGCATCCCTCCAAAGCCGATAATCCTGCGCCTTCACCCCCACGATCGGAAATCGATCGAAGAAGGGCACGATCCGGCTGGTGAGATCGGGGAGCCGATTGACCTCCCAATACCAACCGCCGTTTCCTGCCTGCCTCAGCGTCCCGCAGCCCACTGTCTCTCGAAAGAGCTCAAGGGGCATGCGATCGTGCTGCGACACGTTGAAGGCGGCTGAGATCCGAAAGCGTCCCGCTTGCTGTGCGCGTAAACGACACACAAGCATGAAGCTTCCCTCACCCAGCGCGAACCCGGACAAGAAGCTACCGAGCGAGACCGATATGGCCTCTATGCACGGTCTTTCCTGCTGATTGTCCGCACCCGACACATTTTCACGGTACCGCCCACATGGGACGGAACTCGTAGTGCGGGATACTCGGATGTTCCAGCATATAGCCGAGTTTTACAACTACCTCGGTCAACTGATAGTTACGGCCGCCGTTTACCGGGGCTTAGCTTCGCTGCTTCGGGTCAAGCCCTAACAACTCCACGTAACCTTCCGGCACCGGGCAGGCGTCAGCCCCTATACGTCGTCTTTCGACTTAGCAGAGACCTGTGTTTTTGGTAAACAGTCGCTTCAGCCAATTCACTGCGGCCCTCTCAGGCTCCACTCGCGAGGAGTTTCACCTTACTGGGGCGCCCCTTATCCCGAAGTTACGGGGCGATTTTGCCGAGTTCCTTAACGAGGGTTATCTCGATCACCTTAGTATTCTCTACTTGCCCACCTGTGTCGGTTTTGGTACGGGCACGCGCGTCCTCCCTAGAGGATTTTCTTGGAGGTATGGCGTTGGGGAGTCGCCGGCTTAACGCCAGCTCACATCGCACCTCAGGTTATGCGGCCCTGCATTTGACATGGGCCACCCCTACATGCTTGTCCCAGGACGACCATCGCCTGGGTTCCCTTAGCCTTCCTCGTCCCCCCATCGGTCAAACGGACGCGACGTGGTACAGGAATATCAACCTGTTGGCCATCGACTACGCCTTTCGGCCTCGCCTTAGGTCCCGACTAACCCTGAGCAGACGAACTTTACTCAGGAATCCTTGGGCAATCGGTGGAGGGGATTCTCACCCCTCTTTCGTTACTTATGCCGGCATTCTCACTTCCCATGCCTCCACGGCTGGCTTCCGCCGCCGCTTTACTGGCATGGGAACGCTCTCCTACCGCGCGATCGACCCGAAGGTCTCACGCACCCGCAGCTTCGGTGACTAGCTTGAGCCCCGTTACATTGTCCGCGCTCGAACACTTGACCAGTGAGCTGTTACGCACTCTTTCAAGGGTGGCTGCCTCTAAGCCAACCTCCTGGTTGTCTATGCACTCGAACATCGTTTCCCACTTAGCTAGTACTTTGGGACCTTAGCTGGCGGTCTGGGCTGTTTCCCTTTCGACGCTGAAGTTTATCCCCCAGCAACTGACTCCCGGAGTAAACGTGATTGGTCTTCGGAGTTTGCCTGAAGTCGGTAACCTGGTAGGGCCCCTAATCCAAACAGTGCTCTACGGCCAACACGCAATTTATCCGAGGCTATACCTAAATATATTTCGGAGAGAACCAGATATCACTGAGCTTGATTAGCCTTTCACTCCGACCCACAGGTCATCCGCCCAGTTTTCAACCTAGGTCGGTTCGGCCCTCCACGAGGTCTTACCCCCGCTTCAGCCTGCCCATGGGTAGCTCGCTCAGTTTCGGGTCTACCGCCTACGACTATGTCGCCCTATTAGGACTCGCTTTCGCTACGGCTCCGCTCATCGCTTAACCTTGCCGCAGACGAGTAACTCGCCGGCTCGTTATGCAAAAAGCACGCGGTCACAGGACAAGCCTGCTCCCACCGCTTGTAGGCGCGCGGTTTCAGGTACTATTTCACTCCCCTTCCGGGGTACTTTTCACCTTTCCCTCACGGTACTTGTCCGCTATCGGTCACCAAGGAGTACTTAGCCTTGGAGGGTGGTCCCCCCAGGTTCAGTCCGCGTTTCACGGGAGCGGACTTACTCAGGAACGTCTGACAGGAGATCATGCAGTTTCGTCTACGGGACGATTGCCCTCTATGGTGCGCGGTTCCACGCGCTTCGACTACCACATGATTTTGTAACTCCTGCCGAGCCGGACACGACTCGGAACAAACGCCCTACAACCCCTGACAGACAACGCATGTCCGCTTACATCTGCCAGGTTTGGGCTGATCCCTTTTCGCTCGCCACTACTCAGGGAGTCTCTGTTGATTTACTTTCCTCGGGGTACTGAGATGTTTCACTTCCCCCGCTTGTCTTCCGCCGGCCTATGTGTTCAGCCGGGGATAACGCCGCATTACCAGCGCTGGGTTTCCCCATTCGGGAATCCACGGGTCAAAGGCTATTCAGCGCCTAACCGTGGCTTATCGCAGCCGTTCACGCCCTTCATCGACTCTTGGTGCCAAGGCATCCACCATGCGCCCTTACTATCTTGACGGTGATCTGACCCAACGAGACCGCATACCTCTTTCGAGGCACTAGGTCTTGCAGGGCCCGGTGATACCCGTTTATTCAGCCGCCGCTTATCGATGGCGGCTGATTGTGGCATTGTGCAGTTTTCAAGGACCGTGGAGAGGCGTATAACGCCGGCCGATCTCGCGCCAATTGGTCACGCCACTTTACGGACGTGTCCACGCGACACCGGCGAGCGCCGGTCTCTCAAAACTCAACAGCATGCTGGGATCGTTTGCGGCTTGGCCACGAGCTCTCTCGAAGTAGGACGAGAGCGCAACGCTGCCACGCCATCCAGCCAGGTTCGGTCGACATGCTAGGCCCGATCCGCTTAGTCACCACCGTGCCTCGAGGGCTCGGTGGCCGCGCGGGCCCGTCTTACGACGGACCCTGGATCGGGGCACCGGTAGGTGCTCCCTAGAAAGGAGGTGATCCAGCCGCAGCTTCCGCTACGGCTACCTTGTTACGACTTCACCCCAGTCACGAGCCCCACCTTCGACGGCTCCCTCCCTTGCGGGTTAGGCCACCGGCTTCGGGTGTTGCTCACTCCCGTGGTGTGACGGGCGGTGTGTACAAGGCCCGGGAACGTATTCACCGCGGCAATGCTGATCCGCGATTACTAGCAACTCCGCCTTCATGCAGGCGAATTTCAGCCTGCAATCCGAACCGAGACGCACTTTAAGGGATTCGCTCCACCTCGCGGTATCGCAGCCCTCTGTATGCGCCAATGTAGCACGTGTGTAGCCCTGAACATAAGGGGCATGAGGACTTGACGTCATCCCCACCTTCCTCCGGTTTGTCACCGGCAGTCTCGCATGAGTCCCCAACTAAATGCTGGCAACATGCGACGGGGGTTGCGCTCGTTGCGGGACTTAACCCAACATCTCACGACACGAGCTGACGACAGCCATGCACCACCTGTGAAAGTGCCCCGAAGGGAAGACGTGTTTCCACGCCGGTCACTCACATGTCAAGCCCAGGTAAGGTTCTTCGCGTCGCGTCGAATTAAACCACATGCTCCGCTGCTTGTGCGGGCCCCCGTCAATTCCTTTGAGTTTTAGCCTTGCGGCCGTACTCCCCAGGCGGGCAACTTAATGCGTTAGCTTCGACACGGGGGGAGTCGACACCCCCCACATCTAGTTGCCATCGTTTACAGCGTGGACTACCAGGGTATCTAATCCTGTTTGCTCCCCACGCTTTCGCGTCTCAGCGTCAGTCACGTCCCAGCGAGCTGCCTTCGCCATTGGTGTTCCTCCTGATATCTGCGCATTTCACCGCTACACCAGGAATTCCACTCGCCCCTTCCGGACTCTAGCCCGACAGTATCCACCGGCATTCCAGGGTTGAGCCCTGGACTTTCACAGCGGACTAATCGGGCCGCCTACACGCTCTTTACGCCCAATAATTCCGGACAACGCTTGCACCCTACGTATTACCGCGGCTGCTGGCACGTAGTTAGCCGGTGCTTCTTGTGAAGGTACCGTCACTCCGTCCGGCTATTTACCGGAGAAGCTTCGTCCCAACTGAAAGGGGTTTACAACCCGAAAGCCTTCTTCCCCCACGCGGCGTTGCTGCGTCACGCTTTCGCGCATTGCGCAAGATTCCCCACTGCTGCCTCCCGTAGGAGTCTGGGCCGTGTCTCAGTCCCAGTGTGGCTGATCGTCCTCTCAGACCAGCTACCCATCGAAGCCTTGGTGAGCCGTTACCTCACCAACAAGCTAATGGGCCGCGGGCCCATCTCGATGCGGAGGCCGAAGCTTCCTTTCCCCTTGCGGGCACATCCGGTATTAGCCCGAGTTTCCTCGGGTTGTCCCGGTCATCGAGGCAGGTAACCCACGTGTTACTCACCCGTTCGCGGCTCTGCCCCAGGGCAAGCCCTGGTTCGTCGCTCCACTTGCATGTGTTAAGCACGCCGCCAGCGTTCGTCCTGAGCCAGGATCAAACTCTCCGTGAAGAACTTCACGAAAAGCTGTCATCGGCTGCCTTTGCCGGTCGTACGCAAGCGCACGGCCGACTCGGCTATCGAGACCCATACACCGTGGTCCCGAACCGTGACGGGGTACTTCATCTACTTGACTCTTGACCGCCACCCGGGGACGCCTAAGCGCTCCCGTCGGCGGGTCGAACCTGGACGCACACCACGATCACGAAGATCGTAGATGCGCATGCTGTTGAGTTTTCAAAGACCGCCTAGCCTCACCGAAAGTGTTTCCTTCTGGAGGAGACCGATCCGACCCACGCCCAAGGGCGCGTTGCGAGCCGACCAGCGAGTATAGCGCGCTGTCGGACGCTCTGTCTAGCGGGCACGCAAACGACGGAAGCGCCGCCTGCCCACGCGCAGAATACTACCGTCTGCACGGGCGCACGGCACGTCGTGCTCTCCGGGCTCAAGCGGTGCCTCGTCGAGCGTGACGCCGCCCTGATCGATCACGCGCCGCGCCTCCGAGCGCGACATGCCCAGCTCGCTCGCGATCAGCCCCGGTAGATGCAGCACGCCGTCGACACACTCGAAGTGAGCCTCCTCGATCTCCTCGGGCACGCCGCGCTCGACGAACACGCGGTCGAAGTGCCGCTCCGCGTCCTGCGCGTCCTGCTCGGAGTGCAGCCACGCGACCAGCGCGCGTGCCAGCGCGCGCTTGGCATCCCGCGGCAGCAGCTCCGGGCTCGGGAACAATCCCACTCGCGCTGCGCTGGACAGCCCCTCTGCGCCGCTGAGCTCCCCGACCGACTCCGGCGCGACTGGCGAAGCCGCGCCGTCCGCCGCGCGCGGATCGATCAGCAGCCTGTAGTACTCCTCCAGCGCCTCGTCTGGGATCGCCATCGTCTTGCCGTACATCTCCTGCGGCGGGTCGGTCACGCCGATCTGGTTGCCGAGCGACTTCGACATCTTCTGGCGACCGTCCAAGCCCACGAGGATCGGCATCGTCAGGATCGCCTGCTCGGGCTGCCCGTACGCCCGCTGGATGTCGCGCCCGAGCAGCAGGTTGAACTTCTGGTCGGTCCCGCCCAACTCAACGTCCGCGCGAATCGCCACCGAGTCATAGCCCTGCAGCAGCGGGTACATCAGCTCCAGCATCGAGATCGGTGCACCGCCCGCCCAGCGCTTGGCGAAGTCGTCGCGCTCGAGCAGCTGCGCGATGGTCGTCGTGCCGACAAGCTGCAGCAGCTCGACCATCGACATGTCCAGCCATTCGCTGTTGCGCCGCACCTCCAAGCGCTCGGGGTCGGCGTCGAGGATCTTCAGCGCCTGCTCCTGGAAGGTCGCCGCGTTGGCGTCGATCTCCTCCGCCGAGAGCATCGGACGCAGGCTCGAACGTCCGGACGGGTCGCCCACACGCGCGGTGTAGTCGCCGACGATCAGCACCACGCGGTGGCCGGCGTCCTGAAATTCTCGCAGCTTGCCGAGCACGACGGCGTGGCCCAGGTGGATATCGGGAGCCGTCGGATCGATGCCGAGCTTCACGCGCAGCGGGCGCCCCTCCACGCGTGCCGTGCGCAGCTTGCCGGCGAGCGCTTCCGACGGCAGGCTCTCGACTGCGTTGCCAGCCAGCTTCGCGGCGAGCCGCGCGTCCTCGGCGTCCGCGTCAGTGGCGTTCGGCATGGGGGCCAATGCTAGACTCTCGCCCGTCTGAACGGCCCTGCCGCGTTGCCTCCAGCGCGACCCGAATCGCCGGGACCGGGGCCTCCCGCACACCGGGGGCTTCGCCTCCACCGCCCCATGCGCGATGACGATCGCCCCGACATAACGCCCACCGCGCTCGCCGCGCCAAGCGCCCCCACCGCGGCCGCCTCGCGGCCCAACGACTACAGATCCAGCCGCCGGACTCGCCTCAAGCGACTGCGCTTCGTCGCGATCCTCGCCGCCGTGCTCACGCTCGGCCTCGTGTCGTTCGTGTTCGGCATGTTCGTGTCCGTCGCCTCCGACCTCCCGTCCTTGACCAAGTTCGCGCTCTACAAGAACGAGAAGAGCTCGCTGCTGTCAGACGACCTCGGCCAGCCGATCGGCATCCTCAGCCAGCAGAGCCGCGTGATCGTCACCTCTGGGCAGATTCCGCGCCTGGTCGAGAACGCGGTGATCTCGATCGAGGACAAGCGCTTCTGGACCAACAGTGGCGTCGACCTACGTGGCATCGCACGCGCGTTCATCGACGACATCGAGCACAAAGGCGCCGTGCAGGGAGCCTCGACGATCGAGGAGGAGTTCATCAAGAACGCTCTGCAGGCGCAGTCGCACCGCACGATCTTCGAGAAGCTGCGCGAGGCGGCGCTCGCTTACCAACTCTCGCACAAGTGGTCCAAGGAAAAGATCATCACCGCCTACCTCAACACCGTCTACTTCGGCAACGGCGCCTACGGGATCGAGGCCGCGGCGCAGACCTACTTCGGACACGAAGGCGATCACCTCGGCTGCGGCACGCCCGGACAGAAGCTGTGCGTCGAAGAGCTCAAACCGTGGGAGGCGGCGCTGCTCGCGGCGATCCTGCGCTCGCCGACGGAATACAGCCCCCTGACGCACCCGCAGGCGGCCAGGGAACGACGCAACCTGGTGCTGGAACAGATGCTCGACCAGGGGTACCTGAGCAGGACCCTCTACGAACAGAGTGTCCGCCAGCCGCTGCCGTCGTCAGCCGAAATCCAGGCGCCGCAGGAGCAAACGGTCGCAGGCGTCGACGCGGGCTACTTCACGAGCTGGGTCCAGCAGCAGATCATCGAACGCTATGGCGCACCGCGTGCCTTCGACGGCGGTCTCAAGGTCAAGACCACGCTCGATCTCGACCTGCAGCGAGCGGCCGAACAGGCTGTCACCGACAACCTCCCCTACGCCGAAGACCCTTCCTCGGCGCTCGTCGTGATCGAAAACTCCACCGGCGACGTGCGCGCGATGGTCGGCGGACGCGACTACGACGAAAGTCCGTTCAATCTCGCCACCGAGGGCGAGCGCCAGCCGGGCTCCTCGTTCAAGGCGTTCGACCTCGCCGCCGCGCTCGAGCAGGGCATCTCGCCCGACTCGGTCTGGACCTCCAAGGAAAAGACCTTCATCGTGAACTCCAGCAGCGGCCCCGAAAAGTTCGTCGTCCACAACGACGAAGGCAACTACACCGGCGAGAACACGCTGACCGGCGCGCTCGCCTTCTCAGACAACTCGATCTTCGCCGAAGTCGGCCTCAAAGTCGGCACCAAGAAAATCGCCCTGCTCGCGCACCGGATGGGCATCACCACGCCGCTGTCGACCAACCCCGCAATGACGATCGGCGGGCTCACCGTCGGCGTCACCCCGCTCGACATGGCGCACGCGTACGAGACGATCGCCCACAACGGCGAACGCGTCACCGGCTCACTCGTGGAAGGCGACGCGCCAGTCGGGATTCAGGAAGTCGAAGCAGGAACGCAGCCGCTGCCCGACGGCTCACGCGTGGAAAAGAACCGGGTCATCACACACCGCGTGCTGCCAGCTTCGGTGGCCGAAACCGAGACCTCGATGCTCGAAACGGTGATCCAGTACGGCACCGGCAAGGCCGCCGCGATCGGCCAGTTCGCCGCCGGCAAGACCGGCACCACCTCCAACTACGGCGACGCCTGGTTCGTTGGCTGGGACTCCAAGTTCACGGTCGCCGTGTGGGTCGGCTACCCCAACAAGCTGATCCCGATGACGACCGACTTCGACGGCGGGCCCGTGCTCGGGGGCACCTTCCCCGCGCTGATCTGGCACGACTTCATGATCTCGGCGTTGCAGATCGAAGCCGAACGCGCCGAACACACCAGCAGCGGCAAGAAGGGCGCCGCAGGCAAGGCCAGCGAAGCGACCGGCACGACGCTGTCCGAAGGCGGCACGTCGGCGTCCTCGACGCCCGCGACCACAAGCAAGCCAGCCGGTTCCGCGACTCCGGGCGGCTCGGCAGCGCCAGGCGCGAGCAAGCAAGAAGCCGCCGGCGAAGCGCACGGCACCGAACACGCCGCTGCCCCGAACACGCCCGCGACGACCCCTCCCGCTGCCGAACCGACGCCGGCGGCGGCGCCGACGGCGCCCGCCACGCCGTCAGCGACGGGCGGCGTCGGCGCCCCCGGCGGCTGACGGCCACGGGCGCGAGACGTAGCGGCAGCCGGCCACGGAAAAGCGCCAGGGCAGCTCCACGGCGCGGCTGATGCCGATGCGCTCGCTCGCCAGCACCGGCGGGTCCTCCCACCCGCGCGTACGCGGTCCAAACCGCACGGGCCCGCTCGACAGGCTGCTGCCGTTCTGCTCGAGCGAGACGCCGAGTGCCTGCGTGAGCTTGCCCGGCCCCGAGCACAGCTGCTCGAGCTGTGCCGGGCGCAACGCCGCCCCTGCGCTCGCGCCCTGCGCGCGGCCGCGGCGAACAGCCATCAGCTCGATCCCAGACGACGGCGCAAGCGCCCTGATCAGCACCCCCGCGCCGATTCCTTCCGGCTCGCACACGGCGTTCAAGAGCGTGTGAATGCCATACGAGCGGTAAACGTAAGCGCGGCCCGGCGCGCCGAACAAGATGCGCGTGCGCGGCGTCACGCCGACGAACGCGTGGCACGCGGGCTCTGACTCGTGGTATGCCTCGGTCTCGACGATCACGCCCGCCGTGTCACCGTGCATGACGGTGCAGCCGACCAAATCGCGTGCCACCTGGAGTACAGGGCGCACGTAGAAGTCCTCGCTCAGCGAGCGCATCGTCCGCCTTTGCTCAGTGGACACATAGCCAGTCCTTGCTCGGTGAGCACATCGCCAATCCGCTCAGCGACCGATCGCCGGCCCGCCTAGGACTGCGCGTCGAGCGCCGCGCGGGCCAGCTCCAGTTGCTCGCGCACGCGCACCAGCGATGTGCCACCCTCGGAGACCTTCGACTCGAGCCACGAGCCCTGGGCGAGCACGCGCTGGAACTGCTCATGGTTGGCGCTCAATGTCTCGCTGTGAGCCGCCAACTCCTGAACGCTCAGTTGCGACAGCGGCCTGCCCGTGTCGAGCGCCGTGCGCACCAGCCCAGCGACGACGCCGTGCGCCTCGCGGAACGGCAGCCCCAGACGCACCAGCAGGTCAGCGATGTCGGTCGCCGCGATCAGCTCATCGGCCGCCGCCGCGCGCATGCGCTCGCGCGCGAAGCGCGCGCCGGCGATCATGCCGGTGGCGGCCGCAAGCGTCAGCTTCAGCGTGTCGACCGTGTCGAACAGGTGCTCCTTGTCCTCCTGCAGGTCCTTGTTGTACGTCAGCGGCAGCGCGTGCATGACCCCGTGGAACGCCGCCAGGTGGCCGACCACGCGCGGCGCCTTCGCGCGCAGCAGCTCGGCCGCATCCGGGTTCTTCTTCTGCGGCATGATCGAGGAGCCCGCGCTCCACGCGTCGGGCAGCTCGCAGAAGCCGAACTCCGCGCTCGACCACAGCACCAGCTCGGCGCCGAGGCGCGAGAGGTGGGTCGAGCAGACCGCCGCCGCGCCCAGATAGTCGAACACGAAGTCACGCCCGGAAACCGCGTCGATCGAGTTCGGCGCCACGCCGGGGAAGCCCAGCTCGCTGGCGACGAGCCAACGATCGGTGTCGAAGTTGACGCCCGCAAGCGCGCCCGCGCCGAGCGGCAGCCGTCCCGATTCGTGCTCGGCGAACGCGAAGCGCTCCCGGTCGCGCTGCAGCATCCAGAAGTACGCGAGCAGATGGTGCCCGAGGTAGACAGGTTGCGCACGCTGTAGATGCGTGTAACCGGGCATCGGCCAGTCCATGTGCTCCTCCGCACGCTCGAGCAGCACCGCCATCAGCGCCGTGATCGCGCCCCGCGTCTCGACGGTCCGCTCGCGCGTGTACATCACGAGGTCGGTCACCACCTGGTCGTTGCGCGAGCGCGCCGTGTGCAGGCGCCCCCCGACCGGACCGACGATCTCCGTCAGTCGCCGCTCGATCGCCATGTGAATGTCTTCGTCGTCGGCGTCGAAGCGGAACTCGCCCTGGCGCAGCTCGCCGGCGACCTGCTCGAGCCCAACCAGCAGCGCATCCCGATCGGCCGCCGTGATGATGCCGCGCTCGGCGAGCATGCGCGCGTGCGCGCTTGACTGCGCGACGTCCTGCGGCCACAGGCGCCGGTCGAACTCGATCGAGTTGTTCAGCCGCTGGAAATCGGGGTGCTGGGGCTCATGGAAGCGCGACACGGAGCGTCAGTGTAGGCCGGCCCGCCCGTGGCGTTCAGACACCCGCGCCGGGGAAGCCGCGCTCCGTCGCGCTCGCGCGTCCCACGGCGAACCCGAGCCGCCTGCCGCTGGGCGTCAGCTGCCACGCGTTCGCCGCGCCCATCGGCTGGCCGCCGCCGGTGTTCTCGATCAGCTTTCGCTCGCTGAGGCGGGCGAGCAGCCGCGATGCTTGGCCGCGGTCGGCGATCCCGGCCCGGTCGCCAATCTGCCGGTTGCTGAGGCCGGGCTCGGCCGCGACGATGCGCAGCACCGCCAGCGTGCGCGAGGTCAGGCGGATGTCGTACCCGATCAGCGCACGCGAGGAGAGCCCGGACCCCGCGTTCGGACGCGGCGTCGCACGCGGGCGCGCCAGCTCGCTGCGCGCCGCGCCGGCGCCACGGTAGGGCAGCGCGATCATGCTCATCAGCGGGTTGAGCAGGTCGAGCAGCACGCCGGTGTCAGGCGCCAGCAGGCGCGAGTGGATCACGCTCATGACCCCACCGACGACCGCCTGCGCGGTCAACGGCGGGGGCTCGCGGCGCGCGTCCGCACGCCCCTCGTCGAGCGCGGCGGCGAGCCTGTCGAGCACGCGCACGCGCAGCGTCAGCGCCGCCGGGCCAGCGCCCGCCGAATGCACGATCAGCAGCCACGCCAGCTGCGGCTCTTCGTCGAACAGGCTCAGCACCTCGAGCAACCCCGCCCGCACCCGATCGAGCCAGCGCTCGCGGCTCGCGCACGCCGTGCCAAGACGCTCGCCGGCCAGCTCCAGCGCCTGTTCGATCGCCGCCAGCAGGCAGTCGCTGCGATCCTCGAACAGTTCGTAGAAGGTCCGCGTCGACACGCGCGCGCGTGCAACCAGCTTCGAGAGCGCGACCGACTCGGGACCGCGCTCGTAGGCGACCTCGATCATGGCCGCGATGATCCGCGCGCGCTGAGCCTCGCTGACGCTGCCACGCGGCAGGCGCCGGGGTCGCTTGTACGTGCGCGCGGCCACGGCGACGTCAGCCTTCATCTGCGACACGACCCGCCGAGATCGAGCTGCGTGCGACCGCTCGCCGTATCCCCCACCGTGACCCGCTTCCCCGTCTGTCTGACCCTACGTGTGAACGTCATCAGAATGCAAATATAGAGACTATTCGGCTGTCACGCAGTGACATCAGCGCAAGCCCAGATCCCATTGCGAGATAGTTATGCTTTGCGCACAAACAACCGGCTCTCACGCGATTCTCCGAGCCGTATCAGGACCTGGACAGAGGTTGATATCTGTCACCCGACGCAAGCAGCTTTGAAAGCTGGTGTCGGTATCTGGAACAGCGCCGCATTTGTGCTGTATCCTCGTCGTCTCGCCATGTCACGATCTGCCCGCCAACCCGCCGCGGCGCGCGGTCAGCGTGGCGCCAAGTCCGGCGGCACGGGGGCCCAGAGGCCGCAGCGCAGCCAGCGTGAGCGACTCCTCGACGCGGTGATTCAGCTGTCGGCCCGAGCCGGTTTTCAGGCGGTAAGCGTCGCGCAGATCAGCTCCCGCGCGCGGGTCTCCAGCGCAACCTTCTACGAGCAGTTCGCCGACAAGGAAGCCTGCCTGGTGGCCGCCTATCGCTCGCGTGCCGAGCGCCTGCTCGGCCGGATCGAGCCGGTGCCCACGGACCCGACGCTGACGCAGAGCGAGTGGTCGCTGGCGGCACGCGCGGCGCTCACGCGGGTGCTGGTCTCCGTGCAGGAGGATCCCGACGGCGCGCGCCTGCTGTACGTCGAGTCGATCGCCGGCGGACCGGGGATCCGTAAGGAGCGCGCGTTGGTGCTCGCCGAGATCGAGCGCTATGCCCAGCAGTTCCTCGATAGCACCCCAGCCGACGCCAAGCTGCTGGACCTGCCGACGACGGCGCTCGTGGGCGCGACCCGCAGCATCGTCTCGCGACACCTGCGCACGACCACCGAGGATCAGCTGCCGGCGCTGGTGGACGACGTGCTCGCGTGGCTCGAAGCCTACGGCGCCTCCGCGAAGACGCGCTGGAGCACGAGCCGGCGCGCGCTGCTGCGCTCCGGCGGTGCCCGCCGCACGCCGGCGCGCGCCAACGCCTCGACGACGGCGCAGCGATTGCCGCGCGGCCGTCACGGCCTGCCGGCAGGCGTCGTCGCGCGCAGCCAACGCACGCGCATCATCCACGGAACCGCCGAGGTGATGATGGCCAAGGGCTACGCGAACACGACCGTCGCCGACATCGTCGCCGCGGCGGGCGTCGCACGCGACGTCTTCTACGAGCACTTCACCGACAAGCAACACGCCTTCCTCGAAGCCCAGCACTATCCGACGCAACACATACTCGACAGCTGCGCGGCCGCGTACTTCGCCGCCGACACCTGGCCGGAGCGGGTTTGGGCGGGCCTGCGCACGCTGCTCGAGCTGATCGTCGAGAACCCCGCGCTCTCGCACCTGCGGCAGGTCGAGTGCTACGCCGCCGGGCCGGAGGCGATCCGCCGCGCCGAGGACATCACGCGCTCGTTCGCGATCTTCCTCGAGGAGGGCTACCACTACCGACCGCAGGCCGAACGGCTGCCGAGCCTTTGCTCCCAGGCGATCTCCGGGGCGATCTTCGAGCTGATCCGCCGCGAGATCGCGCACGACCACGGACAGGCGCTGAAGCAGCATCTGCCGCAGCTCGTGTACATCGCGATCGCCCCCTTCACCGGGCCCGAGGAGGCGATCGCGCTGACAGGGCAGCTGCGCGAAACGCGCGCCCGCGCTCGTCGTGGCGCCGGCTCGCAGCTTCGCGCGTAGCTCACCCCGCTTCGCCTACTTGCCGGCCGGCTTCGCCGCATAGCGTCTGCGCGCCGCGCGCTCGCAGGCGGCGCGCTTGCGCGCGGCCTGTTTGCGGCATGCCTTCAGCGCTTTCGTCAGCAGCTGCGCGTTGGTCGGTTTGGCTTTGACGAACCCGAGCACGCCGCCGGATGGCGTGACGCTTTCGGCGACGAACGGCACCAGCGGCGACGTGGGCGGCGCGGTCAGCGCCGAGAGGCTCGTGCCGGCCAGCGTCGTGAACGTCTCGTCGGCGCCGTAGACGGTGCCGCTGCGGTTGCTCGCGACCAGCCGATAGTGGTACGTCGTGGCGGGCAGCAGCGAGCTCAGCGTCAACGTCAGCGACTCCGCTTCGCCTTCCCCGGCCGAGCCGTACACGGAGATCCCGTAGCCGGTGCTCGTACCGACTTCCCAGACGAAGCTCGTCGCCTGCCCGTCGGGCGCAACCGTTCCCGAGATCGTCGCCGCCGTCTGCGAGACCTCGCTTGCCGCACCGGTCAGCGCCTGCGCCTGTGCCTGCGCCTGCGTGGTGAAGATGCCTTCTCCGCTGACTTCTTCGCCGGCGACGTCGACCGCCACGACACGGTAGTGATAGCTCGTCTGCGGCTGCAGTTCATGGATCGGTTGCGCAACCGCCAGAGCTCCGAGATCCGATCCGGCAGCCGTCTGCGCCGATTCCTCCGGATAGGGACTGCTCGCGCAGCTCGCCGTCGTTTCGCAAGGGCCGTACTGGAAGCGGTAGAACGTCTCGCTGTTCTCCGGGTTGACGGTCGCGTTCAGCGTCGCCGCGCGCGCGAGCACTTCCGAGGCCGCAGACACCGCCACGGGCGGCGCTACCGGCATCGTCTCGAATGGCTGTTCGACGCGCGCTTCGCCGTTGGCGTTGCGGGCGGTGAGCCGGTAGACATAGCTTTGCGCAGGCTCGAGGCCCGTGATCTGGCCTTCGAGCTCACCTGGCGCGGCGACCGTGCCGCTCAGCACTTCGTTGAACCCCTCGAAGCCAAAGCGGTACTCGAGCTGCCAGCTCGCTTCTGCTGCTTCGAGCGCGATCGCGCACGCGATCCGCGCGCCGCCGGTATCAGGCGTGGCGGTGCAGTTAGACAGTTCCGGCGGGGCCACGTGCGGGTAGACGTCCACCCGGTCGTTCGTGGCATCGCTCACGTACAGCGTCGGCACGTCGCCCGCGAGCGCCGCGATCCCAAAGGACGCGCCGACCTCACCGCCGCCGAATTCTTCCACCGGCGCGCTTACGGGCCCAGCGCCCGGCGCATATGCCGCCACGTGCCCTGCCCTGCCTTCCTTGACGTCAACGTACACCTGATCCCTCAGCCCAACCGCGACCGCCTCGAAGACGCTCGGCGCGATCGCTTCGGCGATCGTCACCTCGCTCGTGAGCTCATCCCCGCCCGTGAGGCTCCAGCGCTCGAGCCCGCTCGCGCTCGCCAGGTACACCTCGCTTCCGAGCACCGCCACGCCCGCGATCGCCGAGCCGGTCTGCTGCGCGCCGGGCGTGAGTTCGCGGCCGCCCGGGCTCAGTATCGACAGGCTCTGCCCATAGGCCACGTACACGTCGCCGTTCGCGTCGACCGCGAGGCCGTGGACGTCTTCGCCGGCGACGAACAGCACCTGCGGCGGCGCGTATTCGTTCGCGTGCCCGGCGACGGGCACGAACTGCTCGACGTCCTTGCCGCTCGCTAGATACACGTCGCCGGCGCTCGCGCCGGCGGAGTCATCGACGGCGAGCCCCGAGAAGCTCTTCAGCTTGAACGCGCCCGTCGCGGCGTGCAGTTCGGCCACCGCTTCGTAGCTGCCAGCCCCGCGCGGTTCGAACTTCTGCACGCGCTCGTTCTTGACGTCCACGACGAACACGTCGCCGGTGCTCGCTTCGACCGCCAGCGCCGCCGGTTCTTCGAGCTGTCCGAGCTTCGTGCCTGCCACGCCAAACGAGCCCTGCAGCTTGAACGCACCTGCCGCGAGCGCGGGCTGAGCGCCCCCCACAAACGCCAGCAAGACCGCCGCCACGGCAGCGATCGGGGCAATCCTTGCCATCAGGCCACGTCTCATGCGCCCCTCGAAATCTGTGCCCGGCTCATCCATGACTCTCCCTCGCTGTGTGCCGTGTGGGGGGCTCCGCGGAGCCCCCCACACAACTCGAACTGCTATCTCGTATCTACCTTTGCCAGACCTAGCTCAGGGTCGGATCTCCTCCGCCGCTTCGCTTGTCACCGTTTCGGTCGTGCTGACCCCTGTCGGGACGAATTTCCCGAATTTGCCGCTGCCGGCGTAGCCGGTCAGGTGCGAGTTCAGGTGCAGGAACGGCCCGCCCTTGAGAACGTTTTCTTCATTGAGGTAGTAACGCTGCGCCTGCACGCCTTCGCTCGGGCTCGTGACCGCGAACGTCTGCGTCGAGGTCGTGGAGACGGTGTTGATGTCACCCGTGACCACCCCCAGCGCGTTGCCGTTTTCGATCGTCTCTTCGACTTCCGGCCCGCAGTTGAAGGCGATTTCGTTACCGCCCAGACGCGTCAGATCGCCCACGCCTTTGCCAGCCGGCAGCGTCACGAGGTCACCGAAGATCTCCGGCGCCACGATCGTCCCCGACGCTTCGCCCGGAGTCGTGCAGCTGTCGCCGCCCGATTCGCAGCCCGTGTAGGTGACGGTCTCGGCGCTTTCCGATGGACCGACGATTTCACCGACGCTCGTGCTGTGAGCGCATGTGATCGCGCCGCCGACGCCCGTCAGTGTTTTGCCCTGCGGCAGTTTTTCGGGTTCGGATTCGTTTTCGGGCGTGAAGTTGTAGAAGGTCACGGCACCGCTCGTGGTCTTGAAGTCGGCACAGCTTTCAGCACAGACTTTTTCGAATTTGCCGCCCGGCTTACCCTTCTTTTCATCGCGCGTCGTGCATTCGCCGTTCGAGTAGAAGCCCTTCTTGACGGCAACACACGTGGGCAACGGGCCGGCCTCCCATTCAAATTTGCCCTTGTGGTCCGGTTTGCCCTTCTTTTCTGCGACCGTTTCACATTTCGATTCGGTGTATTCAGCCTTCTTCGCTTCCACGCACTTGCCGTATTCCGGCGTGGCGGCCTGGGCCGCGACCGGGACCAGCGCGCTGAACGCGAACGCCAGCCCGATACAGATCCCTGCACCCTTCAACCGTTTCATATTCTCCACTGCTCCTTTCCCTCTATGACCGTTGGATCGACCCAGCTCGGGGATCGCAAGGCGACACGCGCGTAGACACCCGAGTCGACGACGCTTGGAGCGAGACAGCGGAACGCACTGGCTTCATCCCACGCCATTGCGACCTTCGCACCGGAAGCGCCTCCTCGTCAACAGCGGAGCGAAACGACTTCGCTCTGCCCCCCGGAAATTCGTCTGAGTCGAGCATCCTTTCCTAGATGAGTCCTCGCCCTCAGTTACAACTGGAGGAGGACATTGTGAACGACGACGGTATCTAACCATAGCCTGTACCAATTGTCAAGTATTGATCAGATCCTAATAAACGGTGTGTTACACCATTCACAGATGCTTGCGGACGCGCTCTTCACAGGCACTGCGGGCGACGCGCGAGTGCTGGTGCGCGCTGCGGCAACGCTTCAATTCACGCGCCAGCAGCTGCGCGCGCGTCGGCTTTGCGGCGACCGTGCCACAGCCTTCGATCGCGATCGTCGTGTCCTGTTCGATCACAGCGCCGTTCTGTGCCGTCAGCACCGTCGGCATCAGCAAACGTTCACCGCAGAGGTCGTGGTTCTTGCTTTCGGGGACGTTGGCCGTGAGAATTGAGTGAGGGCCGGTCGGAAAGACAGATTCAAAGGTCGAGAAGGGCGCGTCCGGCGCGGATTCAAAGCGCGAGTAGGTGATGCCCTTTTTGATGTCGGTCTTGCCGTCGAGGATCAGGGTCACCCCTTCGCCCTGGAGCACGAACTCGACGTCGGGGAAGGCCGCGCCGCCGTGTGAGACCAGGTACGCGGGCCCGCGCAGGGGGCTGTTGAGGATCGGCGTGCGCACGGTCGCGCTGCCGATCACCGAGCCCGCGCCGCATGATGCCGGGTTCGTTTCAAAGACCGCCTGCAGGCAGGCCTTCTGCAAGGTTTCGTTGCGCGTCGAGAGCGTCTTCGGCAGCTGCAGGTCGACCTTCGCGAGGTCGGCGTGGCCAAGTCCCTGCGAGGTGAGCTTGACGGCGAAGCGCGTGCCATCCGCTTTGCTGCCCTGCCCCCCGGCCGCCGCCGTCAACGTCGGCTTGAACGACAGGCTCCCGCAGCCGCTGGCGGTGAACGGAGTGTGCACGGCGGCCAGCGCGCCCTGCGCGGAGGCGACCGTCGCGCTGACTTCCTGCGTACGACAGCTCGTTGGGTTGAACATGAAGCCTTCGCGGTCGACGGTGACGGCGACGGTCTGGATTCTCAGCGGCACACCGTCGAGGATCTGCGGCAGCGGCCCGCTCGTGACGGTGATCGCTGAGGTGTTGGGATCGACGTTGATCGCGGCGCGCACGACGACCTTGCCGAGATCGAACGGCCCGGCCTTGGCCTCGGTCACGACGCTCAACCCGAACGGCGCGCCGTCATAGGGGCCCGTGAGGAAGACTTCGCCCCCCACCCAGAACGGATCTGGGCCGGCGCCGGCCGCGACCGCGCTGTGGCCGATCAGGCTCTGCGACCCGCAGGTACCGTCCGCGGCCTGAGGTTCGGGACACAACGTCACCGCCGAGAGCATCCCGAGCAGACCGGGCGGCGTGTGAACCTGGATTGCCGAGAGATCCTGCTGGCCATCGCTGCGCGAGAACGTCAGCGTGAAGTGCGTGTAGGTACCCGCGCTTGCCTGTGTGGCGCCCGCGCTGAAGCCGGGTGAGAACGGCTGCGTGCTGGCGCAGCCTTCGACCTGGAAGCTCGACAGCGGCGTCGCGTCCGGGGTGATCGGCGCGCTCCATGGCGATAGGTCGCTGGTGGTCGTCGCGGTCCCGCAGCTTTGGGGATTTGCCAGCGGTGCCCACGGACCCCCGTTGAGCGTCAGCCGCAGCGAGCTGAACGGCAGCTGCGGGTTGTTGGTGAAGCTCGTCGTCAGCTGCCCGCCCGAGCTCGAGCTCGTCGTGGTCCTGCCTTCGAGCTTGACGCGCGTGCCCGAGCCCTGCGCCTGCACGAACAGACGCAGCATGCGTCCGTCCCGCGCGTCTTCTTCATTGCACGGCGCGCATTCCGGTTCGCCGAGGTACACCTGTCCTTCCAGGGGTTCCGCGAGCAGCGGCGTGACGATCTTGACCGTGCCGATCTTCGACTGCGGCGGGCATTCGCCCGGGCTCGAGGAGGCCAGGTCGATCTGCGCGTCGCTACAGCCCTGGAGCCCGTTGGCGGCCGCGGGCGAAGCCGAGACGCCGGCCGGCAGCACGACGGTGGCGTTGCGCAGCTCGGGTGTCGCGAGCACCGGCGCGAGGCTCTGGAACTGCGGGACCGCGACTTCGACGACGTAGCCGGACGGCGTGTCGGCGCTCGTGGTTTCGGGGGTGACCGCGATCGTCGGCGCGAACTGCAGCAGTTCGCAGCCGCTCAGCTGCGGATAGGAGACCGCTTCGTCGGAAACCCAGCGCTGGGGGTCTTCCCACGAGTCGGCTTCCACGCGCGTCTCAAGCGGGCCCGCCGTGCAGTCCGTCGGGTTCGTGAAGTACGCGGCCGAGGGCGAGGATTCGCCGTCGTGTTCGGCGGGGTCGCCGAAGAACGTCACCGAGACGCTGTTCAGCGGGACGTTGAGCAGCCCCGGGGTTCTGACCTGCAGCGCGTAGCCGCCCGCCTGCGCGTCCGTGCGCACGAGGCTGCCGTACAGGTGGATCGGTTGTCCCAGATAGGTGAAGCCGAACTCGGCGGGATAGCCGGCCTCGGGGACGAGGCTGTAGATCGGGGTCGTCGCCGTTTCTTCCGCGCCCGAGAGGTCGAAGCGACCGCCTTCGCCTTCGCCGATGTCGACGAGACCGACCTCGCTGGCCTTGGGGCAGTGGGTGATGCCGGTGTTGATGTCCAGCGCGTATAGCGGACAGCGCGCGCTGGCCTGTGGATCGGCGACGAAGCCAGGCGGCAGGTCGACGACGAGTTCGCGCACGTTCTGCGGCGAGGCGTGGGCGTACTGCTCGATCGCGCTCGGCTTGTACGTGCGCGCGTTGTTGAAATTGAAGCTCGTGGTGAACGAGTACGGGTGATCGCCCGCCTGCGTGTCGGGTGTTCCGTTCACGCCTAGCGCTGTCTGCGAGAGGTCATAGATGCCAAAGCTTGGGGGCGACTCGCCCAGCGTCGTCGATTCGCTCGCCGACACGGTGGGAGCGCCGCCGCCTTCGACGGTCGTCGTGTTCGTGGCCGTTCCCGAGGTTTCAGACACGGTGACGTTGATCGTCATGATCAGGATGCCGCCCGGCGGCACCGGTTCGCTGTCGGTGCAGCTCACCGGGCTCGTTGTGCAGGAGAGTTCCCCGGTGTTGAAGCCTTCCGGCTGCTCCTCCGTGCCCGCCACGTAGACCGGGGTGACGTTCGACGACAGCGCCTCGGAGATTTCGACCGGCCCGCTCGACGGCTCGCTGCCGGCGTTGGTGACGACGATCCGGTAGCTGTCACACGGCGCCGAGCGCCGCGGTATGCCTTCGGGTTCAGCTTCGCAGGCGCTGTCATCGGCGGCGTTCAGCTCGGTCGGTTCGGTGATCCCATGGATCGTCCACCCAGGCGCCGGCGTGAGCGCCAGTGCCTGGGCGCTGAACGACATGCAGGCAAGGCTCACGAGCGCCGCCGCGGCGAGCAGCGCGAGCCAGCGCGGGCGCAGATCGCTCACGGCCCCCCTCATCGTGCCTCGCTTGCGTGCGCCCTGCTCTTCGTGGCCACGGCTCCGTAGCGCTTGCGCGCCTGGGCTTCGCACGCGCGCCGGCGTGCACGCGCCTTCTCAGCGTGACACTTGGCCAGCGCTTTGGTGAGCTGCTGTGCCTTGCTGGGCGACTTCGGCGCGGCGGCCGGCTTCGGCGCGGGCGCCTGCGGGGGCGCTTCCGCGGCGTCCGTGGCGGTCGCGATCGTCGGCGCCGGCGATGACAGCCCGAGCGGCTGCTGGCAGCCGCTGCCGGCGCATTCCACCGTCGTGCGCGGTTCTTCAAAGCCACCGCCGACGCGAGCGTCGTACACGTCGGCCTGCGTATCTGTGTCGCGCCCTGGCAGGAGCTGGTCGGCGGTGTCGAAGAGCACGTCTTCGCCCGATTCGTCCGTCGCAACGAACCTCACGCTCGCGCCGCCAGCGGTCGTCGAGTCATCGCGCCCGTCGGAGATCAGGTACACGCAGCCTTCACGCTGGCCAGCAGGGCAGCTGCCAGCGCCTTCGCGCTCCCACTCGTAGACGTTGCTGGGCAGGCCGGCGACCGTCTGCGGCGTCAGCGCGTCGGCGCTTTCAAAGAACACGCGCGAGCCGTCCGTGGAGAGAGCGCGCGCGGCCGAGCGCTTGGTCGTGGTGATCGAGGCGACGAACGTCGGCAACGCGGCTTCGGTGCCGATGCTCGCCGCGTCCGCTTCTTCGCTCGTGTTGCCGTTCGCGTCGTAGCCGTCCTGCCCAATCGAGACGCGCTGCAGCCGTTCGTCTTCGGCGTCGTACTCGAACACCTGCGCCACGCTGCTCGTGTCACTGGGCGTCAGGTCGGCGGCGCTGGCGAACACGAGGAAGTCACCGTCGGGCGTGGTCTCGATCGGCCTCGAGCGATCGACGCGGCTCCACACCTGCGCATCACCGGCGAGCAGCGTGCCGATGAACTGCGTGCGCCCGGTGAGGGTGTCGTAGCAGTAGAGGTTGTCGTGACCCGCGGCAGGGCTGTGCCCTTCCGCGTTCGCGCCCGTGAGCGCACCGGAGGCGACGTAGTAGACGTGCGAGCCGTCCTCCGAGATCCGCGCGACGCCGATCACGCCGGCCGGCGAAGCGCCCGCGGAGGCCAGCGTTATGCGCCCATCGGGATGTTCGGGGCTCGCGGCGGCGGCGGCGAAGTCGTACTCATACAAGTTCTCGCCTTTGGCGCCCGGCAGCAGTTCCTGCGTGGTCGTGAAGAACGCCTTCGAGCCGTCTTCGGAGGCGCCGGCGAACGACGCTCCGGCGAGGTTTTTGGTCGTGTTGCACGCTTCGCAGTCAGCCGCCGCGGGCTCGGAGATCGCAACCGTGTGTTCGCTGTCAACGCGCGCGTAGATTTCTTCGACGGTGGGGGCAAGACGCGCTTCCGCCGGCCTGCAGCCTTCATCGCCGAACGGCAGCGCGGTGAAGAACACGGTGGTGCCGCTTGCCGAGACGGCGTTGTAGGCGCTGCCTTCGCCGCCCAGCAGGGTCCCGCACTCGCCCACCAGTTCGGCCCCTTCGTTGACGTGTGGCGAGCCGTGTAGCCGTCCTTCGTTGCGGACCCCAACGAGCACTGGTTCGCTGTTGCGGGTGCCCGTGTATTCATACAGCGACCGGTATTTCTGCCCCGGCGCGGTGAACGTCTGATCGCCTGGCCACAGGAACTCGCCCGCGTCTTCAGAGCTGATCCAGAACAGCACATGGCTCAGCGAGCGCGACGAGCCGCCATATTCGATGCCTTCGACGTCGGGTTCGCCGAGCGTCGGCTGGGTCGGCCCAATCGGCACAAACTGCCCGCCCGTGCGCAGGTACAGTTCCGCTTCGGTGCGAAACGGCTCAGCCGATGTGCGCAACAGCCACAGCGTGCTCGTCAGTTCCGGGTTCATCGCGACGAGCCGGCCCGACGGGAACCGTGCGGCGGCGGGCGCGATCGCTTCCGTGCTCCAGCCCGATGCGCTACGGGTGAACAGATACAGGGCGGCTTCCCCGAAGCTCGAGCTGCTGCCCTGGAATTCGTTGCTTTCGGTCCCAGCGAAGGCGCCCATGCTGGTGCCCAGCACGCGCGAGCCGTCCTGTGAAAACCCCCAGATCGCGACCCCATCGCCCTCCTTGTATGAGGGCGTGACCAGCTCATAGGCGCGACAGTCGGGGAGCGCACCCGAGTGCAGTTCCGAGCGCAACGCTTCGTTCGCACAGGGTTCGCCAGCCGCGGCGGCCACCGTCGAGGCGAGCCCGAGCACCAGCGAGGCGGATGCGACTGCCGCCGCCAGCCACGCCATGCGGCGCACACCCGTCCAGATCATCTGCTCGGCCCTCTACCCGACATCCACCCTCTCCCGTCCCGCTCATACCTCGAAGCCGTTGCACACACGACTCGCGCCAGTCGCGCGGCCGCCCCACGCGCCAAATCGGCATTCAGTAAACGATAGCGGTATCTAAGCAGAGCGGCACCTACATGTCAAGTGCCCATACCGGCCCTGACACCTGGCTCGGCCACCTGGACCACGGCCGCGCCTCCCTATCGAAGCTCGATCTCCTGTCCCAGTGCGCCATTACGAGGGCTCATGAGGTCATCGATCAGCACCGCACCCAGCCTAGCTGACAGCTAGCAGCGAGCAACATGGCGCTCGCTGCAAAAATCCTACGTCCTGTTGGTCAGCAGACGCTGGCCGCCAAGAAAACTCGCGCACCGCACACAGCGACAGCGGGCGCCACGCGAGCAGACACCGGTGCCGACGGCACAAGGCCGATGGCCGAGCCACATCCGGCGAATGTGACCCGGCCATCATCTGCCTTTGCCGACTATGCCAACCGCACCGGCGTTGCTGGAGCGCAACGAGGGGTCGCGCTCCAGCCACCTATGCGCCTATTCGGCTGCCCTGTAGGACGAGCCCGAGTTCAACGTGACTTCGGTCGTGCCTTTCAGAGTCGACGGGTTACCTTCGAGTACCAGTTCCGCCGTTTTTGATTCGCCTTTGTGGTTTTCGTATTTCTCGCTGCTGCTGCCTGCGAACCGCACAAAGCCGACTTTACCTGCAGCCGACCCGGACTTCAGGACCGGTTCGCCCGCTTCGTTGAGGAGTTCGCCGACGATGCTGCCGGTGACTTTCGCGGTGATCGAGCCGCACTTGATTTCCGTGAACACCGTGCCCGTTTTCGGCGAGAACAGGTCGCCGATGAACGTTTTGCTGCTGGCCGTGTAGTACACGAGTTCCGACTTCGCTTTGGTCACGATCGGTTCGGTCGGCGTGCACAGGCTCGACGAACATTCTGTGTATTCGATCGTCGTCGCGTCCGTGCCCGGTTCGCCACCGATGATGCTGCCGCTGTTGGCGGCCTTTTTGCAGGTGATCGCAACTTCGATGAAGCCGAACGCCTTGCCCTTCAGTTCGTAGGCCGACGAGGCTTTGCCGGTGAGTGCTTCTTCGACGCCCGTGCCCAGTTTGGCGCCACCGACTTCCCAGATCGGGCCAGTAACGGTCGCCGATGCCGACGCTGCTGCAACTGCACTGATCGCAAGCATGGCCACCAGGGCCAGACCCACAACTCTCATGCGCTTCATGTGCATCTCCTTGTAGAGGGTTGGTCAACCGGCTCCGCTTGGCTCGTCGTTTCAGGTCGGAGACTGACGAGGCCGGTCTATTTCGTGTTCGTCCTACATACAACGTTTGACACTCTAGATCTCAGACGTATACAAGAGCTAGTCCTGTTTCCGACTCGGGAGTATCATCGGCATGCCCCGCCGGCACTGCGCTGGCGAGGGTTGGTCAAGCCGGCGCCGGGGCGCTCGTCTTTCAGGTCGGAGATGCCCCGGCGCCAGCCCAACTGGCTCATGCCGGGCGGCGACCTATCACACAGTGGCGGCGCTGGTCAAACGCGCCAGCGCGTTGCGCAGCTCCTCGATCACGTGTTCGACCTCGCCGCCGCGCATTGCCGGGAAGAACGGCAATGCCAGCGAACGGCGGGCCACGTCCTCGCAGACCGGGAACTGACCCTCGCGATAGCCCATCAGCTCGCGGTAGAACGGCATCAGATGGATCGCCGGCAGATACGGCTTGCTCTGGATGTCAGCGGCTGCCAGCGCGCGGATGACTGCATCGCGATCGACCCCGCGCGGCAGCTGCACGACGAACACGAACCAGGCGCGAATGTTTCCAACTTTGTCAACACAGGGCGTCTGCAGACCCTCGATCTCTGTCAACCCATCGCGGTAGAGCTGCGCCACGCGGGCGCGGTCGGCGAGCATCTGCTCCAGCCGCCCGAGCTGTGCGATCCCGAGCGCGCAAGCGATGTCCGAGAGGCGGTAGTTGAAGCCAAGCCTGTCGTGCTCGAGCCAACCCATATCGGGCGCGCGCCCCTGGTTGCGCTCGGAGTCGATGCGTTGCTTCAGCTCCGCATCCGCGAGCGTCACCATCCCCCCCTCGCCGGTGGTCAGCTGCTTGTTGGCGTAGAAGCCAAACACCGCTGGGTGCCCGCGACCGCCGACGCGCACGCCGTCGCCGTGGACCGCGCCGAGCGCCTCGCAGGCGTCCTCTACGATCGCGAGATCGTTGGCGGCGGCGATGCGCTCGAACGCCGGCATATCCGCCGGGTAGCCGAAGATGTGCACCGGCAGCAGCGCCCGCGTGCGCGCGCCGACCGCCGCGGCGGCGGCGTCCGGATCGAGGTTGAGCGTGACCGGGTCGATGTCCGCGAACACCGGCCGCGCCCGCTCGTACAGCGCCGCGTTCGCCGAGGCCACGAACGAGAACGGGCTCGTGACGACCTCATCGCCCTCGC
Source organism: uncultured Solirubrobacteraceae bacterium (assembly GCA_963716535.1). Taxonomy (GTDB): domain Bacteria; phylum Actinomycetota; class Thermoleophilia; order Solirubrobacterales; family Solirubrobacteraceae; genus Palsa-744. The sequence continues at coordinate 1,038,468 of OY970317.1, forward strand.
CGACATCGACCGCGCGCAGCGCCAAGTGCAGCCCGGCGGTGCCGCTGCTGACAGCGCTCGCGTGTGGGGCGCCGACGCGCGCGGCGAAGCCGCGCTCGAACTCCGCCAGGCGCGGCCCGAGCGACAGCTGGCCCGAACGCAGCACCGCCAGCACCGCCTGCTCCTCCGGCTCGCCGATCACCGGCCGCGCGAGCGGGATCGGCTCCGGCGCCCCGCCGCCGGAAGCGCTAGAGCCGTGATCGCCGCTCGCCACCTAAACCCTGCCGCCCGAGCCGAGCGAAGACTCCGCGGCGGCTCTGCGCTCGCCCTGCATGCCGTACTCCAGCGAGTCCACCAGCGCGTCCCACGATGCCGCGATCAGGTTCTCGGCGACGCCGATCGAGCCCCACACGTCGTGCCCGTCGGAGGCGTCGATCAGCACGCGTGTGACCGCGCCCGTGCCCTTGGTCTCGTCGAGGATGCGCACCTTGTAGTTGACGAGGTCGATGTCCTTCAGGTGCGGGTGGATCTCGCCGATCGCCTCGCGCAGCGCGCGATCGAGCGCGTTGACGGGACCGTTGCCCTCGGCCGTGCGCACGTAGCGCTCGCCGCCGAGCCAGATCTTGACGGTCGCCTCGGTGCTCGCGTGCCCGCCCGCGTGCTTCTCGACGATCACCCGCCAGGACTCCAGGCGAAACAGCGGCTCGTACTCGCCGGCCTCCTTGCGCAGCAGCAGCTCGAACGAGCCGTCGGCCGCCTCGAACTGGAACCCTTCGTGCTCGAGCTGCTTGACGCGCTCGACCACGCGCTGTGCAAGCTGCTCATCGGCGGCGATCCCCGCCTGCCGGGCCTTCTCGACGATCGTGCCACGCCCGGACAGCTCGGAGATCAGCACGTCGCGGTCGTTGCCGACGAACGCCGGGTCGATGTGCTCGAAGCTCTGCGGCTCGGCGCGCACGCCAGCCGCGTGCAGGCCCGCCTTGTGCGCAAATGCATGCTTGCCAACGTACGGCTGCGCGGGGTTGGGCGCACGGTTGAGCAGCTCATCGACGAAGTGCGCCGTCTCAGTCAGGCGCGCAAGGCGCTCAGGCGCCAGCAGCTCCACGCCCATCTTCAATTGCAGGTCGGCGATGATCGTGATCAGGTTGGCATTGCCGGTACGCTCGCCGATGCCGTTGACGGTGCCCTGCACCTGCGTGGCGCCGCATTCGACCGCCGTCAGCGTGTTGGCGACCGCGCAACCGGAGTCGTCGTGCGTGTGGATGCCGAGCGCCACGCCCGCGAGCGCTTCGCCGACGACCGCGAGCGCCGTCCTGATCTGCGGCGGCAGCGAGCCGCCGTTGGTGTCGCACAGCACCAGCCGCTCTGCCCCCGCGTCGGCGGCCACGCGCAGGCAGTCCAGGGCGTAGGCGGGGTCGAGCGCGAAGCCGTCGAAGAAGTGCTCGGCGTCGAGCAGCACGCGCTTGCCGGCCCCGACGAGGAACGCGACCGAGTCGGCGATCATCGCGAGGTTCTCCTCGCGCGTGACGCGCACGACCTTCTCGACGTGCAGCACCGAGGCCTTGCCGACGATCGTGCACACCGGCGCGAACGACTCGGCCAGCACGCGCAGGCCCTCGTCTGCCGCGGCGCTCACATCCCTTCGGCGCGTCATCCCGAAGGCGACGATCTCGGCGTGCGCCAGCGTCTCCGCCGCCAACAGCCCGAACAGCTCCAGCTCCTTCGGGTTCGACGCCGGGAAGCCGGCCTCGATCATGTCTACGCCCAGCGCGTCCAGCGCGTGCACGACGCGCAGCTTCTCAGCGGCGGTGAGCGTCAGCCCGCCGCCGCCCATGCCGTCGCGCAGCGTCGCGTCGTACAGCTCGATACGGGTTGGTGTGGAGCTCATTGGGGAGGTCCTTTCGGCTTGGAGGGATACGGGGCGGCTCGTGGTTGCAACCGGCCGCGGCGCGTACCGCCTCTAGCCGGTCGCCCCGGTAATTCGCTCCGTCGCCGCGGGCGCCTCGCCCGCCGGGGTCTCCAGATCGACCATGTGCACGAGGTCCAGCCACTCGCGGTAGCGCTCGGAGCGCCCGTGGATCGCGTCGTCGAAGGACGCCTGCAGCACGCGCGTGATCTCGCCAGGCTTGCCGGAGCCGACCTCGTGGTTGTCGACCTCGCGCACCGGCACGATCTCGGCGGCGGTGCCCGACAGGAACACCTCATCCGCGAGGTACATCTCGGCGCGCGCGACGTTGCGCTCGACCACCTTGTAGCCGAGGTCCTGCGCGATCTGCATCACCGAGCGGCGCGTGATGCCGTCGAGGATCGAGTTGTGCTGCCCCGGCGTTGCGATCTCGCCCTCGCGCACGATGTAGATGTTCTCGCCGGTGCCCTCGCACACGTGACCGTGATCGTCGAGCAGGATCGCCTCTTCATAGCCGGCCTTCACCGACTCGACCTTCGCGAGCACGCTGTTGAGGTACTGCCCGCTGGCCTTGGCGTGCGGGATCAGCGAGTCGGGGCTGATGCGCCGCCACGAGGAGGTCATCGCGCGCACACCGTTGCGCATGCCCTCCTCGCCGAGGTAGGTGCCCCACTCCCAGCACGCGATCGTCACGTCGACCGGCGCGTCCATCGGGTTCAGGCCCATGCTGCCGTAGCCGCGGTAGACGATCGGGCGGATGTAGCACTCGCGCAGACCGTTGCGCGCCACCAGCTCGAGCGTCGCCGCGCGCAGCTCCTCATCGGAGAACGGCAGCTCCATGTAGAACAGCTCGGCCGAGCGGCGCAGGCGCTGGACGTGGTCGGTGTTGCGGAACACGGCGGGTCCGAGCACCGTGTCGTAGCAGCGCACGCCCTCGAACACGCCGGTGCCGTAGTGCAGGCCGTGCGTCAAGACGTGGACCTGAGCGTCCTCCCAGGCGACGAAATCTCCGTTCATCCAGATGAGGTCGGTCGGCTCCACGTTCATCGCGCTCCTATTTGACGTTTTCGAGCACTGTCCTGGTCGCCTCCTCCGTGCCCGCCGCACCACCCAGGTCGGGGGTGCGCAGGCCCGCAGCCAGTGCACCTTCAACGCCCGATTCTACAGCCGCGGCCTCGCTTTCCAAGCCGAGGCCGTGCCTGAGCATCAGCGCCGCCGAGAGAAACATCGCCAGCGGGTTGGCGATGCCCTGCCCGGCAATGTCCGGGGCGGAGCCGTGCACCGGCTCGAACAGCCCCGGCGTCGAGCCGGCGGCCGTCGGGCTCTGATCTCCGAGCGACGCGCTCGGCAGCATGCCGATCGAGCCTGTCAGCATCGCGGCCTCGTCGGAGAGGATGTCCCCGAACATGTTCTCGGTGACGATCACGTCGAACTCGCGCGGCGCCGACACCAGTTGCATCGCGGCGTTGTCGACGAGCACGTGCTCAAGCTCGACGTGGGGGTACTCCCGCGAATGCAGGTCGCTGACGACCGCGCGCCACAGCCGCGAGGTCTCGAGCACGTTGGCCTTGTCCACGCTCGTGACCTTCGGCGCCCGTCCCGTGGTGCCGCCCGCGCGCCGCTCCGCGGCCGCGAACGCGCTGCGGGCGATCCGCTCGATCTCCGCGCTGCTGTAGGCGCAGAGGTCGGAAGCGAAGCTGTCGGTGCGGGTCTTCTCGCCGAAGTAGATGCCGCCCGTCAGCTCGCGCACGACCAGCAGGTCGGTGCCCTCGATCCGCTCGCGCCGCAGCGGCGAGGCGTCGTACAGAGCCGGCAACGGCTTCACCGGGCGTAGGTTCGCGTACAGCCCGAGGCCCTTGCGCAGCCCCAACAGGCCCTGCTCGGGACGCGGTTTGCTCGGGTCGGTGGTGTCCCACTTCGGCCCGCCCACCGCCGCCAACAGCACCGCGTCCGCGCGCCGGCACGCGTCAAGCGTCTCGTCGGTCAGCGCGACGCCGTGCGCGTCGATCGCGGCGCCGCCAAAGGCGTGTTCCTCGAACTCAAAGTCGCCGAGCGTCTGTAGCAGCGCCAGCGTCGGCGCCATGATCTCCGGGCCGATGCCGTCGCCGGGGAGGGTGACGATGTGATGGGTCATGGCGTGATTAGTCGACCGATCCTGCCGCGACGACCCACTCGGTCTGCTGACCGGTAACGGCGGCGATGCGATCGAAGTCGGCATCGTAGTGCAGGACGGACAGCCCACTGGTCTCCGCCGCTGCCGCCACGAGCAGATCCGGGATCTTGCGACCGCGCTGATGATGCTCGGCAAGCAGGCGCTGTACCTGGCGCGCTCGCCTCATGTGCTCTGGGGTCGTCTCCACTAGCTGGAAGGCATCCAAACGCTCAGCCATCTGGTCCCACTCGGTGTCACTCCTGGCCGAGAAGCCGAGCTCAAGGTCGCTAATACCTGCCCGAGCTAGCTCGTCATGCTGGGCGCGCGAGTCGATCGCGGCGCGGACGGTGGGGCGGTGTAGACGCGTGAGAACGCTCGTATCGACGATGTACGTCAGCGCCATGCATCCTCGCGGGGCGCGAACTCTCTGTTTGCAAGCCAGTCAAGGGCCTCTTTGACCTTCCGCTCGCGATCTCCGCCCACGAGGCGCAACGCCTGGTTGATCGTCTCCTTGATCGTGCGCGTGCCCAGCTCCGCACGCGCGGCGCTCAGCGCCGTCTCGTCGATGTCAACCAGATGCTTGCTCATAGTCTCAGTATATACACCTCTGAGCTGTATATATACGCGACGCTACCAGGACAGGTCCACGTACAGCGCCTGCACACGCTCGATCAACCCGTCGTCGTCGTACTCGTGCAGCTCCGCCACCGGCGTGCCGTCGGCCCAGCGGTAGGTGATCGCCAGCGAGCGCACCCCCACGTACACCTGCTCCAGGTCGAAGCGCAGGTCGGGCAGGCGCGCGAGACCGCGCGCGAAGTGCTCGCGCAGCTTCTCCCTGCCGGCAACACGACCGTCGAGGATGCCGAGCGTATCGATGATCGTCGGCGTCTGGAACACGATCGCGGGCGCGTACAGCGCCATGATCGCGTCGAGGTCGTGCGCGTTCCAGACGGCGACCCACTCCGCGGCCAGCGCACGCCCCTGCTCGGCATCGAGCGGGCCGGCGCTCACAGCGCCGTCGTCGGCACCGCCGCCCAGTCGCGCGTCTCGGTCAGCGACGCTTCGTAGTCGGCGATCACGGCTTCTGAGACCAGCGTCACGCCGATGTCGTCGAGGCCGTCGAGCAGCCGCCGGCGGATCTCGGGGTCGATGTCGAAGGCAACCGTCACGAGCGTGCCGTCGGGACCGGGGTAGCGGACCTCCTGGGCGCGCAGGTCGACCTGCCCCTCCCCCGCCTGCGCCAGCGCGCGGCAGTGTTGCTCGTCGAGCACCACCGGCAGCAGCCCGATCTTCGTGCAGTTGGAGTAGAAGATGTCGGCGTAGCTCGGCGCGACGAGCGCCTGGAAGCCGTAGTCCTGCAGTCCCCACGGCGCGTGCTCACGCGAGGAGCCACAGCCGAAGTTCTCGCCCGCGACCAGGATCGGGTTGGGCGGCAGGTCCCAGTCGGGCTCCTTCGCCCAGTCGTAGAACAGAAACTCGCCAAAGCCCGTGCGCTCGACGCGCTTCAGGAACTGCTTGGGCATGATCTGGTCCGTGTCCACGTTCGCGCGGTCCAGGTGGCTTACTTGGCCGGCGATTGTCTCTAGTGGTTCCAAGGTTTTCTCCTAGGTCGCGAAACGAGCCGTCCGGGCTCGTATTTGATGTGAACGTCCGACCTCGTGTCGTCCGTGGCGGTCGGGCTTTGCCCTCCCTTGCTCTGGCGCTTCGACCGCGGGCTCATGCGATTACCGGCTTGACGCCGCCGTAGACGGCGGCCTCGGCCCATTTGAAGTGCACTTCGGTCTGCTCGAAGCCGGCGTCGCGCAGCCACGCGAGCTGGTCGAGCACGGTGTCGGGCTGGTCTTCGTCGCCGTCGAAGTCGACGTCCTGCGGCTCGTGGTCGTGCGCGTGCGCGGCGTTGACCGCCATCTGCTCGTCGAACAGGCCGCGCAGCGGCCCGTCGATCGCGACGTAGTCCATGTTGACGAACACGCCGCCCGGCTCCAGCAGCGCAAACGCCTCCGCGAACAACGCCCGCTTACGCGCCGCCGACAGATGGTGGATCGCGAGGCCCGAAACGATCGCGTCATAGCCGCCAGCCGGCAACGCCTCACGCCAAGAGGGCTGCGAGAGGTCGCCGCGCACCACCTGCCAGCGCCCTTCGTAGTCGGCGAGCGTCGCCGCCACCCGCTCCAGCATCGGCTCGGAGAAGTCGACCAGCACGCCGCTCGACCCAGGCTGCGTCGCCAGCACCAGCTCGCTGACCGCGCCGGCGCCGCAGCCCAGATCCAGGAAGCGCGCGATCGGGCGCGCGTTGCCGGCGAGCACGCGCGCGAGCACGTCCTCCTGCAGCTCCAGCAGCGGCACCAGCGTGCGGCGGCGGTCGGCGAAGCTCGCGACGACGTGCTCGCGCTGCCACACCGGCTGGGGTATCGGCGCGCTCATCGCCACTCGCGAATGTCGACGAAGCGCCCCGCGACCGCCGCCGCCGCGGCCATCTGCGGCGAGACCAGGTGCGTGCGCCCACCGCGGCCCTGGCGACCCTCGAAGTTGCGGTTGGAGGTCGACGCGCAGCGCTCGCCCGGCTGCAGCGTGTCCGGGTTCATGCCAAGGCACATCGAGCAGCCCGCCACGCGCCAGTCGAAGCCCGCGTCGCGGAACACCCGATCGAGACCCTCCGCCTCGGCCTGCGCCTTGACCTGCTGGGAGCCGGGTACGACCATCGCGCTGACGCTGTCGGCGACCCTGCGGCCCTTGATCACCTCCGCGGCGGCGCGCAGATCGCCGATCCGCGAGTTCGTGCACGAGCCGATAAACACACGGTCGATCGCGATCTCCTCGATCGGCGTTCCCGCCTCCAGGCCCATGTAGTGCAGCGCCCGCTCCGCGCTTTCGCGGTCGGCCGGGCTGTCGAACTCCTCCGGCGCCGGCACGCGCTCGGTGACCGCGCGCACCATGCCTGGGTTCGTGCCCCACGTCACCTGCGGCGAGATCGCCGACGCGTCGATCGTCACGTCCGTGTCGAAGGCAGCGCCCTCGTCGCTGCGCAGCGAGGACCACTGCGCGACGGCGCGCTCCAGCTCAGCGCCAGCGGGAGGCGCACCCGGTCGCCCAACATCTTCAAACCACTTGAACGTGGTCGCGTCCGGGGCGATCATGCCCGCGCGCCCGCCGCCCTCGATCGTCATGTTGCAGACGGTCATGCGGCCCTCCATCGACAGCGCCTCGATCGCCGGCCCGCAGTACTCGACCACGTGGCCGGTGAGACCGCCGACACCGAGCTGGCCGAGCGTGCCCAGGATCAGGTCCTTGGCGGTCACGCCAAAGCCCAGCTCACCCTCGTAGCGGATGCGCATCGAGCGCGGTTTGTGCTGCACCATGCACTGCGTCGCCAGCACGTGCTCGACCTCCGAGGTGCCGATCCCGAACGCCAGCGCGCCGAACGCGCCGTGCGTCGAGGTGTGCGAGTCGCCGCACACGATCGTCATGCCCGGCTGCGTCACGCCCAGCTCCGGGCCGATCACGTGCACGATTCCCTGGCGCTCCGAGCCCAGCGAGTACACCGGCACGCCGAACTCCGCGCAGTTGCGCTCCAGCGTTTCCACCTGCACGCGCGACAGCTCGTCCTTGATCCGCGCCGCCACCGGCGTGCCGTCCGTCGGCGTGTTGTGGTCAGCCGTCGCCAGCGTGCGGTCCGGGCGGCGCACGTTACGACCCGCCAGGCGCAGCCCGTCGAACGCCTGCGGGCTCGTGACCTCGTGCACCAGGTGCAGGTCGATGTAGATGAGACCGTCGGCGACCTCGTGCGCCTGCCAGATCTTCTCGAACATCGTCTTCGGCATCGCTTCAGCTCCTTCTCAAGCCCGCGGAGACAACCGCCAGAAAGGAGGCCTCCGCGGTGTTGGGGTTCTCAAAGTGGTGCGGCAGATCGGCGTCGAAAGTGACACAGTCGCCAGCGGCCAGCGCGTACTGCTGCCCGTCGCAAACCAGCACCAGCGAGCCGCGCTCGACGAGCGCCGTCTCGCGACTGCCCGGCTCGTGCATCGGCGGGTCGTCCGGCGCACCCGTCGCGCCGCCGGCCGCCAGCGTGTGACGCGAGAGCTCCGCGCGCTGCCCCGGCTGCGAGGACGTCAGCACCTCGAAGCTGTGGCCGCGCTTCTTGTTCGCGCCGCGCGTGCGTTCGCCCGCGCGCACAACCGTCACCGCGCCCGTCTCGTCCAGACGCAGCAGCTGCGACAGGCGCAGGTCGAGGCCCGCCGCGATCCGCGCCGCGACCGTCAACGTCGGGCTCGTCTCGCCGCGCTCCACCTGCGACAGCATCGGCGCGCTCACACCGCTGCGCTCCGACAGGTCGCGCAGCGACAGGCCCGCCGACTCGCGCAGCGCCTTCACGCGCGCGCCGATCACGGGCGGGGACAGGGACGCGGCGTGGTCCAGCGAGGCGGGCTCGCTAGGGGCGTTCGTCGCGGTCGTTGTTGTCGTTGCCGCTGCTGCGCTTGGCGTCATACAAACGTACGTTATCACAGACGGGTGCGATCGCGCGTTCCATCCCAAGCAGGCGTCACTGTTGATCCCATGAGCCGAGCCACATTCCGATGCCAACGCCAACTCAGACAAAGCGCTGCATTTCTGGCGCATATACCGCTACCCTCTGTGGCATGAGCGTACATGCCGTCGTTACGACCGCAGAGGAGCTGCTCAAGCTGCCGACCGGCATGGGCGAGCGATACGAGCTCATCGAAGGGCAGCTGCACGTGATGTGCGCCGCGGGCTTTGAGCACGGTCGCGTCGCCTCGACCGCCAACTACCTGCTGGGCAGCCACGTGCGCGCCGCTGGATCTGGTGTGACGCTGGGTGCAGAGACTGGCTTCATCCTCGCCCGCGACCCCGACACGGTGCGCGCGCCGGACGCCGCGTTCGTGTCGAAGGCGCGCGCGGACGCGATCGGCACGACCTTCGGCTTCTGGCCCGGCGGCGCGCCTGACCTGGCGATCGAGGTTGTCTCGCCTGAAGACAGCCGCCGGTATCTGCGAGAGAAGGCGTCGAACTGGCTCGCGGCGGGCGCGATCGCGGTCGTCGTGCTCGATCCCCGCGATTGCTCCGCGACCGTGTATCGCGACAGGCAGGACGCGTGCGTCTTCACCGCAGCCTCCGCGGCGGGAGGCGCCGAGATCGACCTCAGCGACGCGGTGCCCGGCTGGCGGGTCGCGGTCGCCGACTTCTTCGCCTGACGCGCCTCCCACGGGAGCGTTCAGCCCGCCGTGGCCTCAGGCAACCCGATCGCATCATCCGCGCGCGAGCGCGACCGCGACCGACAACGCGCGTACATATGCCCGCGCGGCCGCATCGATGATGTCGGTCGAGACGCCCTGGCCGGCGCCGCTGAAGCCATCGACCTCGAGCACCACCGAGACCTCCCCCAGTGCATCCTGGCCCTCGGTGACGGCGCCGATCGTGAAGTCGCTGAGCACCGGCGCGATTCCCGTGGCAACGTTGATTGCCTGAAAGACGGCGTCGATCGGACCGTCGCCGGTGAACGAGCCGCTGGCGGAGGAGCCGTCAGGCAGCGTCACCGACACGCGCGCGTGCGGCGGACGCAGCGAGGAGGCGTCGACCTCGAAGGACTCGAGCGCATAGCCCGCGACCTCCTCGCGCAGCTCATCGGTGACCAACGCCTCCAGATCCATCGCCGTGACCTGCTTCTTGCGGTCGGCGATCTCCTTGAAGCGCTTGAACGCCGTGTTCAACGCCGCGCCGTCGATCTCGAAGCCCATCTCCTCCAGCGCTTTGCTCAGCGCGTGACGACCGGAGTGCTTGCCCAGCACGATCGAGTTGCTGCGCAGGCCGACGGTCGTCGCGTCCATGATCTCGTACGTCGTGCGCTCCTTCAGCACGCCGTCCTGGTGGATGCCAGCCTCGTGCGCAAACGCGTTGCGACCGACGATCGCCTTGTTCGGCTGCACCTGATAGCCGGTCAAACGCGAGACCAGCCGACTGGTACGCGCGATCTCGGTCGTGTCCGCGCCCGTCCACAGCCCCAGGCTCGGCTCGCGTGTGTGCAGCAGCATCACGATCTCCTCCAGCGACGCGTTGCCCGCACGCTCGCCGATGCCGTTGATCGCGCACTCGACCTGGCGACAACCCGCTTCCAGGCCCGCCAGCGAGTTCGCCACCGCCAAGCCCAGGTCGTCGTGACAGTGCACCGACACCGTCACCTCGCGCAGGCCCGGCACCAGCCGGTACAGCTCCGTGAACATCGCCGCGTACTCGTTCGGCATCGTGTAGCCAACCGTGTCCGGCACGTTGATCGTGGTTGCACCCTCGTCCAACGCGATCTGGATCACTTCGGCCATGTACTCCACGTCAGAGCGCGAGCCGTCCTCCGGTGAGAACTCCACGTCGTCGGTGTATTCGCGCGCCTGCGCCACCGCCGCGCGAACCTGACCCTTGACGTCCTCACGCGTCGTCTGCAGCTTGCGCTCGATGTGAATGTCGCTGGTGGCCAGGAACATGTGAATGCGCGGACGCTCCGAGTCTTTCACCGCCTGCCACGCAGCCTCGATGTCCTGCTTCGAGGTCCGCGCCAAACCGCAGATCACGGGGCCTTCGACCTCGCGCGCGATCGCCTGCACCGACTCGAAATCACCCGGCGAGGTGATCGGGAAGCCCGCCTCGATCACATCGACGCCGAGACGCGCCAGCTGATGTGCGATCTCCAGCTTTTCCTGCCTGTTCAACGAGATCCCCGGCGACTGCTCGCCGTCGCGCAGCGTCGTGTCGAAGATCTTGACGCGGTTGGCGTCACTGCGGCCTGACTGCTGGCCGGGGCCCTCATTTGGGGCGCCAGCATTTCCGTCGTTAGTGCTCATGTCGTTCGTGCTCCTTCTCTATCTCGCTTGCTGTTCCTCTCTGCTGGGTATGCGGCTACGCGGCCGCCACGCGCTATTCCCCCCGAGGGGGGAGGAGAAGAAGCTGCAGAAGCGAGTTACGGAACGACATCTAGGCGCAGGGTAGCACCCGCGGGCGCGGGTGCCAAACGACTAGGGCGTGAGCACGACCTTGCCCACGTTCTTGCGTTCGGTGATCATGTTCTGCGCCGCGCCGGCTTCCTCGAAGCTGAAGCTTCCGGCGATCACCGGGACGACCGTGCCGTCGGCGAGCAGCTCGCGCATCGGCCCGATCCACGGCTGCAGCGTGCCGCGATCCTTCCACAGGCTGAGCATGTTCAAGCCGATCACGGCCTTCGACTCGGACATCTGCTTGACCATGTTGAAGCGCGGCATGCGCGCGATCGTGCGCAACGCGGTCACCGGGTTGCGCCGCTCGCCCGCGACGACCGCGGAGGCGCCATACGCGACCAGACGACCCCCCGGACGCAGCAGCTCGTAGCTGCGCCGGAAGCTCTTGCCGCCGATCGCGTCCATGATCAGGTCGAACTTCGGCACGCCGCGCTCCCAGCCCGGCTGGGTGTAGTCGATCACGTGGTCGACGCCCAACTCGAGGCAGCGCGCGTGCTTGGCTGGCGAGGCGGTGCCGTAGACCTCCACCCCAGCCCGCTTGGCGATCTGCGTGGCCGCGATCCCCACGCCGCCGCCGGCGGAGTGGATCAGCACGCGTTCGCCGGGCTGCACGTTGCCGTAGCCGATCAGGCCCGCCCACGCGGTGCCGTAGTTGACCGGGATCGCCGCGCCCTGCTCGAAGCTGAGCGCCTCCGGCAGCTCGACCACGTCGGTCGCGTCGGCCACCACCTGCGAGGCGTAGCCGCCGAATTTGGTGCTCGCGAACACGCGCTGGCCGACGCTGACGCTCGTGACATCGGGCGCCAGCTCGAGCACCGTGCCGGCCACCTCGTAGCCGACGATGCACGGCGTCTTCGGCGCGTCGGGGTAGAAGCCCAGGCGCGCCATCACGTCGGCGAAGTTGATGCCCGTAGCGGCGACGTCGATCCGTACCTGTCCGGCGCCGAGCACCGGGTCAGGGCGCTCCTGCACCTGTAGCACCCCAGGACCGCCGTGCTTGGTTATGACCACCGCCTTCACGACTACGACCCTACCCGATTACTGGCCGGCGAGCCAGCCAGTAATTTCGCCGAGGCGGCCGAGGGTCGAGCGAGGCAAGGACGCAGTGAGCGTGGCGTGCGCTAGCACGCGAGCGAGCGAGGACGCCGCATCGCGAAGGCCATCGGCCGCCTCAGCCAAGATCGATGGACCAGCCGTTGACAAACCCCTCGGAGGCCACGATCTCGTCGATCACGGACTTTGGCACGGCGGCGTCGGTCGTGACGACCATCGCGGCCAGGCGCTGGCCCGAGTCCTCCTCGGTGTCCTCGCGTCCGTCGGGCACGTGGCCGACCGCGGCCGAGGAGATGTTGATGCCGTGCGTGCCGAAGATCGTGCCCACGCGCCCGACCATGCCGGGCAGGTCCTCGTAGCGGAACACGGTCACGTAGCGCGCCAGCTCGATCGTCAGGCGCCGGCCCTGCACCTCAACCAGGTGCGGGACGCGGTTGGGGCCGATGCCGGTACCGGCGACAGCCACACGCTGCGAGCCTGCGACGACGGTCACGCGGATCAGCTCGTTGAAGTCCTGCGCCTCGGAGACGGACTTCTCCTCGAAGACGATGCCCCGCTGCTGGGCCATGGTCGGCGCGTTGACGAGGTTGACCTGTTCCTCACCACGACCTTGGAGCGCGCCGACGATCACCGCGAGCCCCAAGAGGCGCGTGTCGAAGTCGGCGATCCGCCCGAGGAACGCAGCCTCGATGCGCTCGATGGAGCTGCCCTCGGCCAGCTCCATCGCCAGGCGCCCGAGCTGCGAGGCCAAGGGCAGGAACGGCCCGAGCATCTCCATGTCCTCGGCGCCGATCGCGGGGATGTTGACGGCGGTCGAGACGACGCCGCCGGTCAGCGCCGCGACGACCTGCTCGGCGCTCTGGTAGCCGGCGCGATCGGTTGCCTCGGCGGTCGACGCGCCCAGGTGCGGCGTGACGACGACGTTTGGATAGCCGAACAGCGGGTGCTCGGTCATCGGCTCCTTTGCGAACACGTCGAGCGCCGCACCGGCGACCTTGCCCGAGTCCAGCGCGTCCTTGAGCGCGCCGTCGTCGATCAGGCCACCGCGGGCGACGTTGAGGATCCGCACGCCGTCGCGCATCTTCGCGAACGCCGCCGCGTCGAGGAAGCCTTCCGTCTCGGGCGTCTTTGGCAGGTGGATCGTGATGAAGTCCGATTGCGCGTAGAGGTCATCGACGCTGTCGGCCTTCTCGACGCCCAGCTCGCGATAGCGCTCGGCGCTGACGAACGGGTCGAACGCGAGCACGCGCATGCCAAAGCCGCGTGCGCGCTGCGCAACCAGCTGGCCGATGCGGCCGAAGCCGAGGATCCCGATCGTCTTCTCGTACAGCTCCACGCCGGAGTACTTCGAGCGGTCCCATTTGCCGGCGACCAGCGACGCGTACGCCTGCGGCACGTTGCGCGCGAGCGCCAGCAACAGCGCCATCGTGTGCTCGGCCGCGGTCACGACGTTCGACTCGGGCGCGTTGGCGACGACGATGCCGCGCTGTGTGGCTGCGACGACGTCGACGTTGTCGACACCGACGCCGGCGCGCCCGACGGCCTTCAGGCTCGTGGCGTGCCCGATCAGCTCGGCTGTCAGCTTCGTCGCCGAGCGGATCACGATGCCGTCGTAGGCGCCGATGCGCTCGACCAGCTCCTCATCGCTCCAGTCGAGCCCCAGGTCGACGTCGAAGTGCTCACGCAGCAGCGCCACGCCGGAGTCGCCGATCTTCTCCTTGACCAGCACTTTCGGGCGGGCGCCGTTGGCGGCGCCGGTGGTGTCCGCCGCCGCGGCACTCACTGGCCCAACCTCTCTACGACCCACTCGATGCAGGCGGTGAGCGCCTGCACGTCGGCGGTGTCGATCGCGGGGAACATGCCGATGCGCAGCTGGTTGCGCCCGAGCTTGCGATAGGGCTCGACGTCGACGATGCCGTTCTGGCGCAGCGCCTGGGCGACCGCGGCCGCGTCGACCGTGTCGTCGAAGTCGATCGTGCCGACGACCAGCGAGCGCTTGGCCGGGTCGGCGACGAACGGGGTCGTGTACGCGGTCCGCTCGGCCCAGCCGTACAGGTGCTCGGAGGACGCGCGCGTGCGCGCCACGCAGAAGTCGAGGCCGCCGCCGTCGAGCATCCACGCGATCTGGTCGGCGAGCAGGAACAGCGTCGCCACGGCGGGCGTGTTGTAGGTCTGGTCCTTGAGCGAGTTATCGAGCGCTGTGTGCAGCGATAGGAACTCGGGAATCCAGCGCTCGGTTGCGTGCAGCGCGGCGATCCGCTCCTGCGCCGCCGGGCTCAGCAGCGCGAGCCACAGGCCGCCGTCGGCGCCGAAGCTCTTCTGCGGCGCGAAGTAGTAAGCGTCGACCTGCGAGACGTCGACCGGCAGGCCGCCGGCGCCGGAGGTCGCGTCGATCGCCACCAGCGCCTCATCGCCAGCGCCCGCCGGCCGCAGCACCGGCGCCATCACGCCCGTCGAGGTCTCGTTGTGCGCCCACGCGAGCAGGTCCGCGCCCTCGGCGGCGGCTGCGCCCAGCGCCTGCGGATCGGGTGCGTCGCCAGCCTCGGCGGAGATCGTCACCGGGTCATCCAGAAACGGTGCGCCGCCGGTGACAGCCGCGAACTTCTGCGAGAACTCACCGAACGTCAGGTGCGCGGAGCGGCGCACGACGAGCCCAAACGCAGCCGCGTCCCAGAACGCCGTCGCGCCGCCGTTGCCGAGCACGACCTCGTAGCCGTCGGGTGCGTTGAAGAGGGTGATCAGGCCCGCCCTGATCTCTTTGACGAGCGCCTTCACGGGCTTCTGCCGGTGCGAGGTGCCCATCACCGCGCTGCCATCGCTGAGCAGGCGCTCGAGCGCCTGCGGGCGCACCTTCGACGGCCCACAGCCGAAACGCCCGTCGCCGGGCTTCAACTCATCGGGGATGACCAGCGGCGTCTGCTCTGTCACGGGACTCGTACTCATGCGGGCTCCTCGCCTGTCGGGCATCGAGGTATCAACGGTGCGCTGCTGGTGCCCAGGCGCGCGGCGGTGCTGAGTCGTCACTTCCCGGTGGTGAACGCCACCCGAGCGCCAGTCGCGACGACGGACGCGAGTGTAGCGAACGCTAACGGCCGTGAGGCTCGCTCCAGTCATAGCCCGGCCCGACGGGGATGATGCGCTTGGGGTTGAGCTCGTCGTGGGTCGTGTAGTAGTGGCGCTTGATCTGCGCCATCGCGACGGTCGCCTCCACGCCGGGCCGCTGGTACAGCTCGCGCGCGTAGCGCCACAGGTTGGGGTAGTCGACGAGGCGCCGGCGGTTGCAGCGGAAGTGCAGGTTGTAGACCTCGTCGAAGCGCACGAGCGTCGGGAACAGCCGCCAGTCGGCCTCGGTGATGTGCTCGCCGAGCAGGTAACGACGCCCGTCGAGCAGCGTCTCCAGCCAGTCGAAGCTGTCGAACAGCGCCGCGAACGCGCGCTCGTAGGCGCCCTGCAGGCGCGCGAAGCCGGCGCGGTAGACGCCGTTGTTGACGGTCTCATAGACGCGCTCGTTGATCGTGTCGATCTCCGCGCGCAGCGACTGCGGGCGGAGCTCCAGCTCGCCGCCGTGCCCAAGGCCGCCGAGCGACCCGGCGCTGGCCATCATCCGCATGATGTCGCTCGACTCGTTGTTGACGATCCGCTCTGTTTCTGTATCCCACAGAACCGGCACGGTGACGCGGCCGCGGAAGCCTGGGTCGGAGAGGAAATAGGCCTCGCTCACGAAGCTCCATCCGTGCAAGCGGTCGACGTACTCGCCACCGGGACCGTCGTCGAAGCCCTCGCCGCTGAACGCCCAGCCGCGCTCGTCGCGAAACGGCGCTACGTAGGAGATCGCGACCGCCTCCGTCAGGCCCGCCAGCTCGCGCAGGATCGCAGTGCGGTGGCACCAAGGGCACGCCAGCGACACGTACAGGTGGTAGCGCCCGGGCGCCACCGCGAGCGGCTCCAGCGCATCGACCTCGCTCGCGTCCTCCCCATCCCTGCTTCCGACCCACTCGCGAAAGCGGCTGTCCTGGCGCTTGAACTCGCCGTCGGCCAGCTCGCCGTCGATCAGCACGTCAACCACGCCAGAGCGCCTCGCGCGCGAGCGTCGTCGCGCTCCAGCCCGCCGGCAGGCGGCTCGGCGCAACGCCGGCCGCGGCCTCGGACCCGAGCAGGCAGAACTCGGGCGCCGGGCCCAGGCCCAGGCAGCGGCGCCACAGCCCGTCCATCGCCGGGTTCATGCCGTCGCCGAGGAGCGCCGACAGCGACGGGTGCTCATGTCCGCCCGCGCTCGCCACCCACACCGCGACCTGTGCCTGATCGAGGCCAGCGTGCCCCTCCTGAAAGCGGTACACGGCGCCGCTCGCCACGCCCGACAGGGAGGCGACCTTGTCGTGCGAGTCGACGTGCGCGTGCGAGACCGCGGCCTCCTCGAGCACGCCGAGCGCGGCCCAGTCATCCAGCAGGTACCAGTCCTCGTAGGCGTGTGGTGCACCGGCCTGCGCAGGCGTGGGCGGCGCGGCGAGGAGCCACGGCAGCTCGGCTGTGCGGAAGCTCGCCGACCCGCGAAAGCCGCTCGGTGCACTGTGTGCGAGCGAGCGGTGAAATTGCTCCAGCGCACGCTCATAGACCTCGACCTCGACGGTCGGTGCCGGGCGATGCCAGGAGAGGTAGGCGAGCACCGTGGAGCCGAGCGTCGCTCGCTCTAGAACGCGGGCTTGATCCAGTCCATGTGCGAGCGCAGCTCCGCGCCGACATGCTCGACCTGCGTGTCGGCCTGTTCGGCGCGCATGCGCTTGAAGTTCTCCTGCCCGGCGCGGTTCTCGGCGATCCACTCGCGCGCGAAGTCGCCCGACTGGATCTCGGCGAGGATCTGTTTCATGTTCTCGCGCGTCTGCTCGGTGATCACGCGCTTGCCGCGCGTGTAGTCGCCGTACTCGGCCGTGTTGGAGATCGAGAAGCGCATCCCCGCGAGGCCCTTCTCGTGCATCAGGTCGACGATCAGCTTCAGCTCGTGGAGGCACTCGAAGTACGCCATCTCGGGGTCGTAGCCAGCCTCGACAAGCGTCTCGAAGCCGGCCTGCACCAGCTCGGAGGCACCGCCGCACAGCACCGCCTGCTCGCCGAACAGGTCTGTCTCCGTCTCGTCCTTGAAGCTCGTCTCGATCACGCCGCCGCGTGTGCAGCCGATGCCCTTGGCGTATGCGAGCGCCAACGCGCGAGCGTTGCCGGTGGCATCCTGCTCGACAGCGATCAGCCCAGGCACGCCGCTGCCTTCGGTGAACTGGCGGCGCACGAGGTGACCGGGCCCCTTGGGCGCGACCATCGCCACGTCCACGCCGGCCGGCGGCTCGATCTCGTCGTAGTGGATCGAGAAGCCGTGCCCGAACAGCAGCATGTTGCCCTCGGCGATGCCGTCTCGAATCTCCGCCTCCCACACCTGGCGGTGCAGCTCGTCGGGCAGCAGGATCATCACGAGATCGCCGCGGCTCGCGGCCTCGACCACCGGCAGCACCTCGAGACCCTGCTCGCGCGCAGCGGCAACCGATTCGGAGTCCTCGCGCAGACCGACCACGACGTCGACGCCGGAGTCCTTGAGGTTCAGCGCGTGCGCGTGGCCCTGTGAGCCATAGCCGATGATGGCGACGGTCTTGCCGTCGAGGAGCGTGAGGTCTGCGTCGTCGTCGTAGATCATTGGCCGCAGGCTATCCAACTTCCGCGGCACGGCCATGCGCGCCGCGTGCGCGGGGCGAGACCGAAAGCGCCGTCGCGGCGGGAGCGCTCACGCGCTGGCCGCGGCCACGAGCGTGCTGGCGGGAATCTCGAGCGCGCCAGCCGCCGTCGTGTACGGCGCGAAACGCGCCGCCAATGACGCTTCGATCGCGGCGATCTCAGGCGCAGGCCGCGATAGCACCGCATCGTGGAAGCTCGGCGACAGGTCGAGCGTCGTCTCCCACAGCTCCGCGAAGTCCGGGTGGCGGCGTGTCAGCTCCAGCGCCTGAACGTCGACCTCGACGAAGCCGGCCTGCTCGAGCAGCTCGCGGACCTGCTCGGCGTCCGCCAGTGCGAACGGCCCCGGCCGCGGCTCGCTCTGCTCGCTCGGTGCGGGCGCGAGCCCGCGCTCGACCAGCTCCTGGCCGGGCAGCAATGCCCACGGGTTGCGCGCGAGCGCGTCCCAGACGGCGAGCGCAATGCGCCCGCCGGGGCGCAGCACGCGCCGCGCCTCCGACAGCGCGGCGGCCGGGTCGGCCATCAGCATGTACCCCCAGCGGCAGAGGATCGCATCGACGCTCGCGAACGGCAGGTCGATCCATTCGCCGTCGAGCACCTGGAACTCGACGTTGCTGAGCCCCAGCTCCAGCGCCAGCTGACGCGCGCCCGCAAGCATCGCCTCGGCCTGGTCGGAGATCACGACGCCGCCGAGCGGCGCGACCAGCTCGGCGGCGAGCAGCCCGGTTTCGCCGAGCCCGGCGGCCAGCTCGAGCACACGCTCACCCGGCTGCGGCGCGAGCAGCTCGAGCATCCGCTGCGAGACCGGCGCGGCGAACGTGCGCATCAGCTCCTGGCGGCGCACCCAGCCCGGCGCCGCCGCTTCCCAGCTCTCGAGGCTCGTCTGCCGATACGCGTCCGCGTCGAAGCTCATCGCAGCTCCCGGCGCAACAGCTTGCCCGAGCGCGTTCGCGGCAGCGGCCCGCTCGCCAGCTCGAAGCGCTTGGGCACCTTGTACGGCGCCAGCGTGCGCGCGCAGTGCGCGCGCAGCTCATCGACGTCCAGGCTCGTGTCGGCGCGCGCGACCACGATCGCGCTGACCGCCTCGCCCCACTGCGGGTCCGGACGACCGAGCACCGCCGCCTCCAGCACCTGCGAGTGCGCTTCGAGCACCGCCTCGACCTCGGCCGGCGCCACGTTCTCGCCGCCGCTGACGATCGTGTCCGCGATCCGCCCGCGCACGCGCAGGCGACCGCCCGCGTCGAGCTGGCCGAGATCGCCGGTGTGCAGCCAGCCGTCGGGGGCGATCGAGGCCCTAGCGACGGTCGGCCCGGCGATCAGGATCTCGCCGGTCCCAGCGATCCGCAGCCGTGTGCAGAACAGCGGCGGCCCGGCGCTCGACGGCGCGCGAGCGATCTCGGCGACGGGCGTCGTCGTGGCCTGCGAGCAGCTCTCGGTCAGGCCATAGGTGAGGCTCACGGGCACGCCGGCCGCGTGTGCGCGCGCGACCAGCGCTTCCGGCACGGGGCCACCTCCGGTCAGCGCGCAGCGCAGCGCCGGCGGCTGCTCGAGGCCCGCGTCGAGCAGCCGTGTGAGCGTCGTCGCGACGACGCTCACGAGCGTCACGCCGCCGTTCTGCAGCGCGTCGCGCACGGGCTCGGTCTCGAAGCGCTCGTGCACGACCGCAGTGGTCGCGTAGATCGCCGAGCGCAGCAGGATCGAGAGCCCCCCGACGTGCGCGAGCGGCAGCGCGCACAGCCAGCGCTCCTGCGGGTCGAGCCCGAGCGCGACGGCGGAGCCGAGCGCGCTCCAGAGAACGTTGCCGTAGCTCAGCTCGACCGGCCGCGGCGCCGCGGTGGTGCCAGACGTGTGGATCACGACGGCGGTCGCGTCGAGATCGTGGCGGGCGCCAGCGCTGGCGTCCGTTGGCGCGCGCGCCTCGCCGAGCGGCTCTGACACGAGCGTCGCGGCACCGGCGGCGATCTGCGCCTGCTCGGCCGCCGACAGGCGCAGGTCGACGGGCACCGCAACCGCGCCCAGCAGCAGACATGCGTGCAGGGCCTGCGCGAACTCGAGCCCGGGCGCAAGCGCGATCGCGACGCGCTCGCCGCGCGTGACACCGCGGGCGGCCAGCTCCGCCGCGCCGGCGCGCGCGGCCGCGTGCAAGCGCGCGTATGAACAGTCCCCCCGAGGCGTCGCGAGCGCGGTGTGCTCAGGCCTGTTCGCCGCGGCGCGGGCCAGCCATGCCTCGACCTCCATGACACACAGGCTAGCCTTCGCGCGATGAGCACCACATGGATCCCCTCCCCCGCACCCGCCGGCGGCGACTTCGCCGACATCCGCTACGAGAAGTCCGCCGGGGTGGGCGGGACTTCATCGGGCATCGCCAAGATCACGATCGCCCGCCCGGAGGTGCGCAACGCGTTTCGCCCGCGCACGATCATCGAGATCTCCCAGGCGCTCGAGGACGCGCGCGAGGACACGGCGATCGGCGTGATCGTCCTCACCGGCGAGGGCCCCGACGCGTTCTGCTCCGGCGGCGATCAGCGCGTGCGCGGCGACTCCGGCTACCTGAACGACGACGAGGCCGGCAAAGCGGGCGTCGGGCGCTTCCACGTAACCGACCTGCACATCCAGATCAGGCGCCTGCCGAAGCCGGTGGTAGCGATGGTCGCCGGCTACGCGATCGGCGGCGGGCACGTGCTGCATCTCGTGTGCGACCTGACGATCGCGGCCGACAACGCGCGCTTCGGCCAGGTCGGCCCCAAGGTCGGCTCCTTCGACGGCGGCTTCGGCGCAGGCCTCTTGGCGAACCTCGTGGGACCGAAGAAGGCCAAGGAGATCTGGTTCCTGTGCCGCCAGTACTCAGCCGAGGAGGCGCGCGAGATGGGCATGGTCAACACGGTCGTGCCGCTCGAGCGCCTGGAGGAGGAGACGGTCGCCTGGTGCCAGGAGATGCTCGCGCTCTCACCGTTCGCGCTACGGCTGCTGAAGGCGAGCTTCAACGCCGCCGAGGATGGGCTGTCGGGGATTCAGCAGCTCGCGCACGACGCCAACCTGCTGTTCTACGGCAGCGAGGAGGCGCAGGAGGGCAGGGATGCCTACCGCGAAAAGCGAAAGCCCGACTTCGCGCGCTTCCCCAAGCGGGCTTAGACAGGGCACACGACCTTGCAAGCAAGCATCCAAGCGTGAGCGCGGTTCGCATCTGGGTGATGGCCGCGCGGGTGCGCACGCTGCCGGCCGCCGTGGCGCCGGTGCTCGTCGGCACCTCGCTGGCACTCGGCGCCGGGCACTTCCGCGCGCTCGCGTTCTTCGCGGCGCTGCTGGGCGCGGTCTTCATCCAGGTCGGCACGAACCTGTCGAACGACTACTCCGACGCGCGCCGCGGCGCCGACACCGAGGATCGTCTCGGACCCGTGAGGGTCACGGCCGGCGGGCTCGTCCCCCCCAGCCAGGTGCTGCTGGCGACGTACGTGACGTTCGGCCTGGCGGTGGCATGCGGCGCGTATCTCGTCGCCGTCGCGGGACCGGAGCTGATCGCGGTGGGCGCCGCGTCGATCCTCGCCGGCGTGCTCTACACCGGCGGTCCGCGCCCGTATGGGTATGAGGGTCTTGGCGAGGTGTTCGTGTTCCTGTTCTTCGGCATCGTCGCGGTAGCGGGCTCCTACTTCGTGCAGGTGCAGCATCTGCCATGGCAGGCGTTCGTGTGCGCGGTGCCCGTCGGGCTGCTGGCGAGCGCGATCCTCGTCGTCAACAACGTGCGCGACCTCGACACCGACAGGCGCGCGGGCAAGCGCACGCTCGCGGTGCGCCTCGGGCGGGCGCGCACGCGCACGCTGTACACGGCGATGGTCGCCGGCGCGTTCGTGACCGCGCCGCTGCCGTGGGCGTTCGGGTCGATGAGCGCGTGGCTGCTGCTGCCGTGGGCGGCGATCCCACTGGCAGCGAAAGTCGCGACGACCGTGCGCACGCGCACCGACGGGCCCGCGCTCAACGGCGCGCTGGCTGGCACCGGCGCGATGCAGCTCGTCTTCTGCCTGCTGTTCGCCGCCGGGATCCTGGCGAGCGGCGGCATCGGCGGATGAGGCTCGAGCTCGAGCGACGCACGCTGCGGCTGGCGACGCCGCTACAGACCTCCTACGGCCCGGTCGACGAGCGCGAGCTGCTGCTTGTCGCGCTGACCGGCGAGGACGGCACCACTGGATATGGCGAAGCGGCGCCGCTCGAGCCCTACGACGGCGTCAGCCTCGCACGCACACAGAGCGCGCTGGAGCGCTACGCGCCGGTGCTGGCCGATGCACGGGTCCTGAACGGGGCACAGCTGATCGACACCTGCCGCGAGGTCGAGGATCTGCCGCAAGCGCTGGCGGCGATCGACATGGCGTTGTGGGACCGCGCCGGGCGCCGCGAAGACAAGCCGGTCGCGGCGCTCTTGAGCGATGACCCCGTGGCGCGGGTGGCGGTCAACGCGACGCTCTCGGCGCTCGACCGCCGCACCGCCGCCGACCAAGCCGCGGCGGCGGTGCGCGCCGGCTACACGTGCCTGAAGCTCAAGGTCGGCGTCGGCGACGACGCGGGCCGCGTGGCAGCGACGCGCGCGGCGGCCGGCCCGGAGGTGTCGCTGCGGCTGGACGCCAACGGCGCCTGGGACGTGGCACAGGCGGTCGCCGCGATCGAGGCACTGGCGCCGGCGGGGCTCGAGCTGGTCGAGGAGCCCACGCACGGCCTCGAGGCGATGCGCGAGGTGCGCGCGCGCGTGGCGGTGCGTGTCGCGATCGACGAGACCGCTGCAGAGCTTGGCGCGCTGACCGCTGGCGTCGCCGATGCTGTCTGCCTGAAGGTCTCCCGCTGCGGCGGCATCGCGCGTCTGCTGGCCGCGGCCGCGCTCGTGCGCGCCACCGGCGCGGAGGTGTACCTCGCCTCGACGCTCGACGGACCGTTGGGGGTGGCGGCCGCCGTGCACGCGGCCGCCGCGCTTGCCTCGCGCGGGCCGGTCGCGCACTGCGGGCTGGCGACGCTCGAGCTGTTCGAGGGCCTGCCGAACCCGCTGCCCGTCGTGGATGGCGCGATCGCACTGCCGAGCGGCCCGGGGCTCGGCGTCGAGCCGTTTTAGCGGGACAGCTAGCCCAGTGCCGCCGCGACCGCGTCCGGGCGCTCGAGCGCGAGCCGGTGGCCGCCGTCGACGATGACGAGCTCGCCGTCGCCCAGCAGCGACGCCATGCGCTGGCCCAGCTCGACGAACTTGCGGTCGCGCGCACCGGCGAGCACCGTCGCCGGCATGCTCAAGTCCCCAAGCCGCTGCCACAGCGGCTGCATCTCGCCGGTGCCGATCCCGCGCATGACGGCGGCGAGCGCGTCGGGGCGGTTGCGCCGCTGGTCCGCGTCGGCCAGCGCGCTGACCTGCGGTGGGTCGCTGGCGAACAGCGGCTGTGTGCGCCAGCGCTCGATGAAGCGCTCGAACGGGGCATCCTCCAGCTCGCGCGCGATCAGCTCGTCGGCGGCGCGGCGCGTGGCGCGCTCGCCGGCGTCCTCGATGCCCGCGCTGGCGGAGACGAGCACCAGCCTTCGCACGCGCGCGGGCGCGGCGAGCGCGACGTGCAGCGCAACCCTTCCCCCCAGCGAGTAGCCGCACAGCGTGAAGCGCTCGGGGCTGCGCGCAAGCACGTGCTCGACGCATCCGGCGAAGCTGATCGGCCGCGGCGCGTCCGCCGCTTCGCCGTGGCCGGGCAGGTCGAGCGCCAGCGGTCGGTAGCGTTCCGGCTCGAGCGCCGCGATCACGCCGTCCCAGGAACGGCGCGTGCCGGCGAATCCGTGCAGCAGGACGACGCTCTCCGGCATCTGAGGATCCTATGACCCCTACGACCGACATGTACACGCTGCTGCGGGCATTCGTGGACGAGCTGGCACGCTGCGGCATGCGCGCCGCCTGCACCTCACCGGGATCGCGCAGCGCGCCGCTCGTGATCTCGCTCGCGCGTGAGCCGCGCATGCGCTGCTTCTCGCACGTGGACGAGCGTTGCGCCGGCTTCTTTGCGCTTGGCCTGGCCAAGGCCTCGGGGCTGCCGGTGGCGGTCGCTTGCACATCCGGGACCGCTGCTGCCGAGCTGCTGGCGGCGGCCGTCGAGGCGCGCGAGGCGCGCGTGCCGCTGCTGCTGCTGACCGCCGACAGGCCGGCCGAGCTGCGCGAGAACGGCGCCGGTCAGGCGATCGACCAGCTGAAGCTGTTCGGCGGCGCCGCCAAGTGGTTCTTCGAGGTCGGCGTGCACGAGGCCGGTCCGCGACAGCTGCGCTGGATGCGCACGCTCGCCTGCCGCGCCTACTGGACGGCGCTCGAGGGCAGCCCAGGCGCCGTGCACCTGAACTTCCCGCTGCGCGAGCCGCTCGTCAGCGAGGAGCCGCTGCCAGAGGACGCGAGCGGCCGTAGCGGCGGCGTGCCGTACGTGCGCCGGATGCCGACAACGACAACGACAACGACAACGACAGAGGACGCCTACCTGCGCGAGTTGGTGGCGGGAGCGCGCCGTGGCGTGCTCGTAGCTGGGCGTGAAGAGCGCGACAACGGTCTCGGCGCGGCCGCCGCGGCGTTCGCGCAGGCGGCCGGCTGGCCACTGCTGGCCGACCCGTTGTCGGGCGCGCGGCGGGGCGAGGCCGCAGTTGCCCACTACGACGCGCTGCTGCGTGACGAGCGCTTCGCCGCCTCGCTGGAGCCGGACCTGGTGCTGCGGGTCGGCGATCTGCCGGTGTCCAAGCCGCTGCGCGGCTGGCTCGCGCAGCTCGATGGCGTGCGCCAGGCGGCGTTTGACCCGGAGCGCGCATGGCAGGACCCGGACGCGGTGCTCGCGGACTCGCTCGCGCTCGAGCCGGCGCCCACGCTCACCCGCTTGAGCGCGTGGCTCACAAGCGAGGACGGGCGGCGCGCCCAAGCGGACGCGGACTGGCTGGAGCGCTGGCGCAGCGCCGACGAGCGCGCCGCACAGGAGATCTTGGGCGTGCTCGGCGGCGAGCTTTCCGAGCCAGCGGTCGCGGCCGAGCTGGGCGTGCTGCTGCCCGCGCAGGCGACGCTGTTCGTCGCCTCCTCGATGCCGGTGCGCGACATCGAGACGTTCTGGCCGGTGCGCGCGGACCCACCGCGTGTCCTGTGCAACCGCGGCGCCAACGGGATCGACGGCATCGTCTCCTCGGCGTTCGGCGCGGCCGCGCACGGCGGCGGCCCGGTGGCGCTGTTGATCGGCGACGTGGCGCTCACTTATGACGTGGGCGGTCTGCTCGCCGCCTCGCGGCTCGGGTTGAAGCTGACGATCGTGCTGCTCGACAACGACGGCGGTGGCATCTTCGACTTCCTCGCGGTCGCCGGCGCGAGCATCGCCCGCGCGCCCGACGCGCAGCCCGGCGACGGCCCCGAGCCAGACGACAGCGACACGGACATCTACACGCGCCACATCGCGACCCCCACCGGCCTGGACTTCGCCGACGCGGCACGGCTGTACGGGCTGGCCTACGAGCGCGTGGACACGCTTGCAGCGCTGCGCAGTGCGCTGGAGCGTGGGCTCGCGCCTGACGCGCGCTCGGCGCTCGTCCACGTGCGCAGCGAGCGCGCGGACAACGTCGAGCTTCATCGCCGCGTGTGGCGCGCCGTCGCGGCTAGCGCTTAGCGAGCACCAGCCGTACCGTGCGGTGCACCGTCGTCGTCGTGCCGTTGGCGTTGACGCGGGTGACGGTGACGTGGAGGCTGCGCGTGCGCTGCCGGCGCACGGCGCGCAGGACGGCCGCCGGCAGGTGCAGCGCGACGCTGAGGTCGCCGTGCCTGGTCAGGCGGGCGACGTGCACGGTGCTCGTCTGTCGTGAGGCGGCCAGCGCGAGACGCTGGGTCAGCGACACGGTCACGGTGACATCGCAGTAGTCGGTGATGCCCGCCGGGCAGCTGAGCGGCAGCGTCGCGGCGCCTGAGCTCGAAACGTTCGCTGTCGACCCCGGCAGCGGCGGCGTGATCGTGGGTGCGACGTCTGGCGTGCGCGCAAACCAGACGACCGCGCCGTAGGGGTCCTCGCCACCGCCGTTGGGCAGACCGTAGAGGCCCGAGACGCCGTACAGGGAGCGGCCATCGGGCGATGCCGTGAGCTCGCCGATCCCGTAGAGGCCTTCGACGGCGGTGCAGCCCGTGCCGATGCCGGCCGGCGTGTTGGTGGCGTCCTTCAGGCAGCCCACGTAGCTGAGAAAGCCGGTGGCCGCGTTGCGAGCGTAGATCTGCAGAGTCTCGGTCGGCTTGTAGACGGTGCCGGTGATGTACACGTCGGCACCATCCGGAGTCAGGTAGGCACGCCCGCCAGCAGCGCCGGCGCCGGCCGGGTCCTGCGCACACGCCGGCTGGTCGGCTTCCGCAGGCGCCAAGCAGCCGGCGAACGTCAGCACACCGGTCAGGGTGTTGCGCGAGAAGAACGAGACGACGCCGGTCTCCGAGCCGACCGTGACCGTGCGCCCGTCGCTCGAGACCTGCGCGTTGGTCGCGCGCGCGAGCGTCGGCACGACTTCCGCACAGCCGCTGGCGGAGGACACGCAAGGCTCCTGGGCGAGCGGGCGGGCACCCGCGTTGGTGGTGCGTTCAAACGGCACGATGCTGCCATCGCCGAGGCCGGTCGCATACAGCGTGCGACCGTCGGGGCTGACGGTCACGCCGTAGACCTGCGAGAGCTGCGGGCTCGTCAGCGGGCAGGTGTAGCTGGGGAAGATCGAGGAGCCGGCGGCCGTCGCGCCGGCGCTCGCGCACTGACCCGGCATCAGCGCGCCGGTCACCGGGTCGACGTCGATGCTCGCGATCGAGTTGGTCTGCGGGCTCGCGACGTATAGCTGTTCGCCTTCTGGGGCCATCGTCAGATCCTGCGGCAGCCCGATGCCGGTCTCGAGGTTGCCAGCGCAGCTCGTGTCTTCGGGGAACAGCGCGTGGCCGGCGCTGTCGAGGATGCAGCCGGCGAACGTCAGCGCGCCGGATGCGGGTTCGCGCGTGAACCAGTTGACCTGGTAGCTGTCGCTGGCATACGCGTACTGCCCGTTGGCGCTGAACGCAAGCTGGCTGAGCGCGCCAACGGCCGTGCGCACGGGACTGCCGGGGCAGCCAGAGGCGATGTTGGTCGGCACGCAGCCGCTGTAGCTCAGCGCCCCGGTACTGGGGTCGCGCGAGAAGATCGTCGCGCCGGCACCCTCGGCGGTCGCATACAGCTGCGTGGAGCTGCCGGGCGGGAACTGGATCGAGCTCATGCTCGGGCCGAGCGTCGGCAGCGCAGCGCACGCCGGAGCGCGCGCGGCGGGGATCTGGCTGTCGCGAAAGCAGCCGCCGAAGGTAAGGCCAGCGTGTGCGACCGCCGGCGTCAGCGTCAGCGCCGCTGACGTGAGCACGACCGTCGACACGAGTGTCCGCGCAACCGTCGCTCGCAGCGTCCGCAACACATCGGCGATCCTAACCCTCGGCCCGGCCCCCTGCCCGGCGACATGGCGAAATTCCTCAGCCGGCGAGCAGCGGCAGCAATGCCTGCAGCTTGATCTCGGTCTCGGCCAGCTCGCTGTCAGGCTCGGAGCCGCGCACGATGCCGTTGCCGGCGTAACAGCGCGCGACGTTCTCGTGCAGCAGCGCGCAGCGCAGCGCGACGCAGAATTCACCGTCGCCGGTGGCGTCGGTCCAGCCGACGGGCCCGGTGTACCAGCCGCGATCCAGGCCCTCGAGCGCGGGGATCAGGGGCATCGCGCGAGTGCGGGGCTCGCCGCCGACGGCAGGCGTCGGGTGCATCAGCTCCGCCAGCTCGAGCGCCTCGATCGGCGCCGCCAGCTGCGCACGGATCGGCGTGGCGAGATGCTGGATGTTGGCGATCCTGACCAGCTCGGGCTCGGGTGCGGCAGCAACCCAGATCGAGTGCGGGCGCAGCGTGCGCTCGATGCGCCGGGCGACGATCGTGTGCTCCTCGCGATAGCTCTCGTCGCGCAGGAGCTGCTCGCCGAGGTGCGCATCGACGGCCGGGTCGGCGCTGCGGCGCGTCGAGCCGGCGAGTGCGAGCGTGCTGACGCGGTGGCCCTCGCGGCGCACGAGCAGCTCGGGGCTCGCGGCGATCAGCGTGCTCTCGCCGCGGCCGACACAGAACACGAAACACGACGGGAACTCCTGACGCAGCACCCCGAACACGGCCGCGGGGTCGTGCGCGCGCGGCGCGTGCACCTGCACCTCGCGCGCGAGCACGATCTTCCTCAGCTCGCCCGCGCCGATCATCTGCGTGGCGCGCGCGACCGCCTGTTCGAAGTGCTCGGGCGGCATCGCGCTGACGACCTGGAAGCGTCCGGTCGGCGCTGGGTCGAGCAGCGGCAGCGGCGCGTCGTGCAGCTCGGCCACGCGCTGCTCCAGCCGCTCGAGCAGCTGCTCGGGCACGTCATCTGGGCACGCGAGCGCGGTGAGCGTGAGACGCACGGTCGTCCTGCCGGCGTGTTCGCTGCGCGCGAGCGCGACCTCCGGCACGGTCAGCGACGCCGGCTCGAAGCCGCGCCAGTGCGGCGCGGCGCCGCCGTCCGGCGCGAACGCGAAGCCGCCGACCGCAATCGGACCTCCGCCCACCCCGGCGCCTGCGGGCTGATCCTCGTGGTCTGCGACGGCTGCGGCAGCGAGCGAGCGCCAGCGATCGGCGACGGTGGCAAAGCGCGTCGGGCCGGACGCCTGCAGGTGGGTCGCCGTACCGAGCGCCGCCAGCGCCACGCGGCCGCGGTCGGGCTGCTCGAACACGAACCAGCGCTCGCCCGCGCGACGCGACGCGCACACGACCGCAGACGGGTCGACGTCGCCCGCGAGCGGCAGCGTGATCGTCGCGAGCACCTCGCGTCCGCCGCGCCGCGCGCGCCTGACCGCCAGCGCCAGCCGTGCCGCCAGCCGCTCGCGATCCTGCGCGCTGAGCGCGAAGCTGTGGCGGCCGGCGCCGGCGAAGTCTTGGCTGTGAACGGCGACTGCACCCCCCGGAGAGTCCTCGGCACCTCGCACGCGCGATCGAGCGGGCACTACGTCTCGGTGCGGCCCCGCGAGATCGCGATCTCGCCCGTGCGCATCATCTCGATCAGACCAAACGGGCGGACCATCGTCTCGAACGCCTCGATCTTCTCCGTCGTGCCGGTCACCTCGATGATGATCGCGCGCTTGGTCACGTCCACGACCTTGCCGCGGAAGATCTCCGCGATCTGCATCAGCTCGCCGCGTTGCACGCCGTCGGCCGACACCTTGAACAGCGCCAGCTCGCGCGCGACCGTGTCGGCTGGCTCGAGGTCGCGGATCTTGAGCACGTTGATCAGCTTGTGCAGCTGCTTGGTCACCTGGTCGATCGGGTGCAGCGCCCCGTCGACCGTCAGCGTCACACGCGAGACCTGCGCGTCCTCGGTCGGGCCGACGGTCAGCGTGTCGATGTTGAAGCCGCGCCTGGCGAACAGGCCGGCGATGCGCGTGAGCACACCAGACTTGTTTTCAACGAGGATCGAAAGCACGTGCTTGCGGCCCGTGCGTATGTTCGTGGACGCTTCCAGCCCCTCGAGGCTGAGCGGCTCCTTGGTGCCTGGCTCTCCCATGATTACGCTCACCCCACCATCTCGCGCGCGGCCATGCCGGCAGGAATCATCGGGTAGGTGTTCTCCTCGCGCGTCACACGCACGTCGACGAGCACCGGCCCCTCGACTGCGATCGCGCGCTTGATGTCATCGACGAGCGTGTGCTTGTCGATGAAGCGCATGCCGGTAACGCCATAGGCCTCCGCGAGCTTGACGAAGTCGGGGAACTCGCCCATGTCGACGTGGCTGTATTTGCGGTCCCAGAACAGCTCCTGCCACTGGCGCACCATGCCGAGATAGCCGTTGTTCATGATGAACACCTTGATCGGGATGTCATTCTGCGCACAGGTCGCGAGCTCCTGCGCGTTCATCTGCACAGAGCCGTCGCCCGCCACGCAACACACGAGCTGATCCGGTGAGCCCACGGCGGCGCCCATCGCCGCCGGCAGCCCGAAGCCCATCGTGCCAAGGCCACCGGAGTTGATCCAGCGTCGCGGCTCGGGGAAGTCGTACAGCTGGGCCGTCCACATCTGGTGCTGGCCGACATCGCTGGTGATGATCGCCTGGCCCCCGGTCGCCTCCCACAGCGCGCGGATCATGTACTGCGGCTTGATCTCCGCGTCGGCGGTGTCCTCGTAGGCGAGCGGGTACTTGGCTTTCCAGCCGTCGATCCTGCTCCACCACGCGTCCAGACGCGCGGGGTCGGCACCGATTGCGCGGTACTCGTTTACGAGCTTCGCGAGCACGTTCTTGGCGTCGCCGACGATCGGGATGTGCGCCGGCACGTTCTTGGAGATCTCGGCCGGATCGACGTCGATGTGGATGAACTTCGCGCGCGGCGCGAACTCCGAGAGCTTGCCGGTGATGCGGTCGTCGAAGCGCGCGCCGACTGCACAGATCAGGTCCGCCTCGTCCATCGCGTAGTTGGCGGAGCGCGTGCCGTGCATGCCGAGCATCCCCAGCCACTGGGGATCAGGTTCCCACCCGCCCTCTCCCTGTACCACCGCCGGGAAGGCACCCAGCCCCATCAGCGTGCAGGTCACCGGGAAGCGGTCGCTGCGCGCAAACTCGCGCAGCTCCTCCGATGCGTTCGCGTTGACGACGCCGCCGCCCGCGTAGATCACCGGGCGCTGTGCGGCGGCGAGCGCCTTGGCGGCCTGGCGGATCTGCTTCTGGTTGCCCTCGACCTTCGGCTGGTAGCCCGGTAGGCGCAGGTCGGTGACCGGCTCGTAGTCGATCTCCGCGCGGGAGAGATCGAGCGGGATGTCGACCAGCACCGGACCGGGACGCCCGCTGCGCGCGATGTGGAAGGCCTCGTGGATCGCGCGCGGCAGCTCCTGCGGGTGGGTGATCATGAACGAGTGCTTGACCACCGGCATCGTGATGCCGATCGTGTCAGCCTCCTGAAAGCCGTCGGTGCCAAGCAGGTCGGTGCGCACCTGGCCGGTGATGAACACGCACGGCACCGAGTCCATCATCGCGTCGCAGATCGGCGTGATCAGGTTCGTCGCACCCGGCCCGCTCGTCGCGAACGCCACGCCGACTTTGCCCGTCGCCTTCGCGTAGCCCTCCGCCGCATGCCCGCCGCCGGCCTCGTGCCTAACGAGGATGTGGCGGATGCCGCCGGTCACGAGCGCGTCGTAGGTCGGCAGGTTGGCACCACCGGGGAGACCGAAGACGACATCCACGCCCTCCGCCTTAAGACATTCCATCAACGCATCAACCGCGCGCATCTTCGACCTCCCTTCCTTATGATTCGTGGAAACTGGGGGAAAAACCAGTGTACCAGCGGGTTTACACCCGGATTGACAAGCTCCTGCAAGCACCATGCGGAGCGTTCCGCGCAGCCCCGACCGATCCCCCAGCCACCACGCCGCTCCTAGCGGTCGATGGCCAAGCCAGGCAAGGACGCAGTGAGCGAAGTGTGCTCCGCACACGAGCGAGCGAGGACGCCGCCCGGCGCCGCGCCAGCGACTGCTAGGAGGAGCCGATGGCGATGCCGATCGCGAGCACGATCGCGCCACCGACGGTGACGACGAGCAGCGAGGAGCGCAGCGACACTTCGAGGAAGCGGTTGCGCACCCAGGCGATCGCGAACAGCTCAAAGGCGACGACACAGCCGGCGACGAGCAGCGCTTTGTTGACGTTGGAGATCAGGAACGGCAGCGTGTGGAAGATGCCGCCGAGCGTGGTCATGCCGCCGGTGATGGCGCCGCGCACCAGCGCCGAGCCGCGGCCGGTCTGCTCGCCGGTGTCCGACAGCGCCTCCGACCAGCCCATGCTGACGCCTGCGCCGAGCGCCGTGGAGAAGCCGACGAGCAGCGCGGTGTGCGAGCTGGAGGCGATCGCCGCGGCGAAGATTGGCGCGAGCGAGGAGACGGTGCCGTCGATCATGCCCACGAGCGCGGGCTGCACCACGCGCAGCACGAAGTCGCGCTCGTCGGCGAAGCCCGAGCGGTGAATCCACCGCGCGAGCAGCGTGTCCCCAGGAGCGGGGGCGGTCTTGACGTTCGTGCTCATCGCTACCGACAGCGTATGCGAGTCGTCGGATTAGGTCCGCCGAATATGGCTTAGGCAAGCCGAACTCTCGCCGCGACCGCGGCCCCGCCTTTCGGCACTCGCCGCCGCGTCGTCCTGATCCTCAGGTGGTCGGCTCCGACGGCACGCGCACCCAGGACTCGGGCGCGATCGCGACGTCGGGGAACTCCAGCTCGGTGCCGCAGCGCGTGCACAGCGCGTCGTAGATCTTGGTGACGCGCCCGCACTGCGGGCACTGGCGGCGCAGCTCCTCGCGCTCGACACGGTAGGCGATCGCGGCGAACAGGCCGAAGAACGGCACGATGCCGGAGATCAGGAACCACAGGAAGAACGAGCTGCCCTTGAGCTTGCCGATCACCCCGCCTGACAGACCGAAGCCGACGGCGATGAGGACGTATGCCATGGCCGGGCGCGACCCCTGTCGGTCTTTACAGCAGGATCCGTAGGGCCCACACGACAGCCACCACGGCGACGACCAGAATCACCGTGCTGAACAGGAACGACAGTACGTGCACGACGACGCCCAGGAGCAGCCACGCCGCCACCAGGAACACCAGCGCGGCGAGCGCCGTGCGACCGAATGATTTGCCTGTTGACTCGTTCATGAGGATCCACTCAATGGTAGCGCGGCCGGACAGGAACAACTACCCCTGCCCGGCCGCGCCGCCAGGGTGCCGGCCGAGGGAAGCCGGCACCGGTCGCTGCGGAGGGATCACTACATGCGACCCAGCCGATCGAGATCCTCGGGCAACCACATGAACCGCCGAGGAGGTGAAACGCTTGAGTTGGTCGCTGAACGGTTCATGCTCAGCATGTTGGCGCGAAGGGCTGCTGGTGCCTTTGGCCCGAAGTCCAAAATGTGGCGAGCGGGGGTCTTCTAAGTGCTAGCAGGCGCGTCCGGTCCAAAGATCTCCGTGCGGCCAACGCGCCCCGCGGCGACCGGGCGGCGATGCGATCAGACGCCGAGCTGCTCGTTGACGAGCCGCGCGACCTCGGTGCCGTCGGCGCGGCCTTTGGTCTCGCGCATGACGTGCCCGACGATCGGGCCGATGGCCTTGGCGTTGCCTGCGCGCACGCGCGCGGCGGCGTCGGCGTTGGCGGCGAGCGCGGCGGCGACGATCGCGGCGAGCTCGTCACCGTCGTCAAGCGCGGCGAGACCCTCGGCCTCAACAATCGCGTGCGGGTCGCCACCATCCGCGATCAACTTGTCCAGCACCTGCCGCGCGGCGCCGACGCTGACCTGCTTGGCGGCCACCATCGCCACCAACTCGGCGAGCGCGCGGGGGCTGACCTGCGCCTCGCCAGGGTCGCCGCCGTCGTCCAGCCTGCTGGCAAGCTCGCCGGTGACCCAGTTGGCGAGCGCCTGCGGCGGCGGCGCGGGGTCTGAGCCGGCGGCGAGCGCGGCCTCGAAGTAGTCGCCGAGCTCACCGCGGAAGGCGAGCAGCTGGGCGCTGTCTGCGCTGAGCTCAAGCTCGCGCTGCAGACGCTCGGCGCGGTCGGCGGGCAGCTCGCTCATGTCGGCGCGGGCGGCGTCGATCATCTGCTGGTCGATGGCGATCGGCAGCAGGTCGGGCTCGGGGAAGTAGCGGTAGTCGTGCGCCTCCTCCTTGGAACGCAGCGAGGTGATGGCGCCGGAGCCGGGGTCGAAGTGCAGCGTCTCCTGCACGACCTGCCCACCGCTGGCGAGGAGCTTCTGCTGGCGCGCGATCTCGGCGCGGATGCCGCGCTCGATGAAGCGGAAGGAGTTCATGTTCTTCAGCTCGGTCTTGACGCCCAGCTCGCGCGTGCCGGCGGGCCGCAGCGAGATGTTGGCGTCGCAGCGCAGCGAGCCCTCCTCCATGTTGACGTCGGAGACGCCGAGCTGGCGCAGCGTGGTGCGCAGCAGCTTCAGCCAGTCGGAAGCCTGCTCGGGCGCGCGCAGGTCGGGCTCGGTGACGATCTCGGCGAGCGGCGTGCCGCCACGGTTGAAGTCGACGATCGAGGCGTCGGAGCCGTGGATACGTCCGCTCGAGCCGACGTGGATCAGCTTGGCGGCGTCCTCCTCGAGGTGCACGCGGTGGATGCGCACCTCGCCGAGGTTGCCTCCGAGGCACAGTGGCTCGTCGTACTGGGAGATCTGGTAGCCCTTGGGCAGGTCGGGATAGAAGTAGTTCTTGCGGTGGAAGATCGAGCGCGGCGCGAGCTGGGAGCCGAGCGCGAGGCCGATCATCAGGCCGAGGTGCACGGCGCGCGCGTTGACGACGGGCAGGCTGCCGGGCAGGCCGAGGCAAACGGGGCAGGTGCGCGTGTTGGGGGGCTCGCCGAAGGACAGCTCGCAGCCGCAGAACATCTTGGTGGCGGTCGCGAGCTGCACGTGGATCTCGAGGCCGATGACGGGCTCGAAGGCGCCCTCGTTTTTTATGGGGCCGCCTGCCGGCGGCTGGCTCGGGGTTCGCTGTGGCTCAGACATGTGCGGCCGTCCCGTCGAAGCCGAGGCTCTGCTCGAGCGCGTAGGCGGCGTCGAGCAGACGGTTCTCGCTGAACGCAGGGCCGGCGAGCTGCAGGCCGACGGGCAGGCCGCCCGAGAGCCCACAGGGAATCGAGATCGCGGGGATGCCGGCGAGCGACATCGGCACGGTGCAGAAGTCGTTGAGGTACATGGCGAGCGGGTCGGCGGTCTTCTCGCCGAGCTTGAAGGCGACGCTCGGCGCGCTCGGCGTGACGATCAGATCGACCTGCTCGAAGGCCGCGTGGAAGTCCTCGGCGATCTTCGTGCGCACGCGCTGCGCGCGACCGTAGTAGGCGTCGTAGTAGCCGGAGGACAGCGCGTAGGTGCCGAGCATGATGCGCCGCTTGACCTCCGCGCCGAAGCCGTCGTGGCGCGTGCGCGTGTACATGTCGAGCAGGTCTGTGGCATCCGCGGCGCGCAGGCCGAAGCGCACGCCGTCGTAGCGGGCGAGGTTGGAGGACGCCTCTGCAGGAGCGATGACGTAGTACGCGGACAGCGCGTGCGGCGCGTGCGGGAGGCGAACCTCGCTGATCTGCGCGCCGAGCTGCTCGGCTTGTGCGAGCGCGCTACGGAAGGCCTCGAGCACACCCGCTTCGATGCCCTCGCCGGCCAGCTCCTGCGGGACACCAAGGCGGATACCGTCGAGACGCTCTGCTCCCGGCAACGAGATCTCGCCTGGGTATGCGAGCGAGGTCGCGTCGCACTCGTCGCGCCCGACCATGTGGCGCAGCAGCAGCGCGGCGTCGCGCACGTCGCGGGTCAGCGGCCCGGCCTGGTCGAGCGAGGATGCGAAGGCGATCATGCCGTAGCGCGAGACCGACCCGTAGGTGGGTTTCATGCCGACGATCCCGCAGAGCGCCGCGGGCTGGCGGATCGAGCCGCCGGTGTCGGTGCCGAGCGCCCACGGTGCGAGCCCGGCGGCGACGGCGGCGGCGCTGCCGCCGGAGGAGCCACCCGGAACGCGGGTGCGGTCCCAGGGGTTGCGCACTGAGCCGAAGGCGCAGTTCTCGTTGGAGGAGCCCATCGCGAACTCGTCCTGGTTGGTCTTGGCGAGCAGGCTCGCGCCGGCGTCCTTGAGTCGCGCGATGACGCTGGCGTCGTACGGCGGCAGGTAGCCCTCGAGGATGCGCGAGCCGGACTGGCTTGGAACCCCGTTGGTGCAGAACAGATCCTTGACGGCAAGCGGCACGCCACCGAGCGCTGCTCCCGCGGTCGCGTCGGGCGCACCGTCGGCTACCCAGGTGAAGCAGTTGAGCCCGTCCGCGCCGGCAGCGCGGTCGGCCGCCGCGCGGGCGCGGTAGGCCTCGAACAGCTCGTCCGCCGACAGCGATCCCGCGGCGATCTCAGCGACCGCCTGCACGGCCGACAGCTGCAGCACATCGGTGTCGTTCATGCCTGTGGGCTAGGCACTAGAAAACCGCCCTCGGCCACCGCGGGGGCCTGCGCGAGCGCGACCTCGCGCGGCAGGCATTCACGCGGCTCATCGGGGCGCAGCGCGCCGGTGACGTCGATCACGTGCGAGGTGGGCGCGACGTCGTCGAGATCGAGCTCGCCGATGCGCGCGACGTGGTCGAGCACCGCGGACAGCTCGCGCGACATCGACTCGATCTCCTCCTCGGACAGCGCCAGTCGCGCCAGCCGCGCCACGTGCAGGACTTCGTCACGGTCGATCACAGTCGCGCATTGTACGGGCAGTGCTTCGCACCGCCCTGCGGTCACTGCGCGCAACCCTGCGGTCGCCGCGCGGGGTCAGGCTGGCGTGGCGTCGGGCGGCTCGGGCACGTCGGCCCGCGCTGCGCCTTCATCCTGCATGGTGAGGAAGCCGCCGTAGGCGATCGTCGCGGCCGCGACCAGCGCAAGCCAGATGCCGATCTTGATGCCGACCGAGGCGTGGAAGCCCTCGAAGCTGGCGCTGGCGGTGTGGTGATGGGCGATCCGGTAGAGGATCGTGATCGTCGAGAGCGTGCCGAGGCCGGCGACGATCACGCCGGCCTCCACCGACCTTCCCAACTCGAGCGCGCCGGCCGAGATCGCGACCGCGCCAAGCGCGGCGACGATCGTGGCAAGCCAGATCCAGCGGCTGTTGGAGAAGGCGTGCCAGCCGTCGACGTTGAGGCTGCTGCTGATGCTGACGCCGGCGACCGACGGTAGGTTCGCGCTGTACCCATACCACTTGAAGAAGAACATGAAGATGAACAGCGCGATCGCGCCGATGCCGACGACACGATCGCAGCGGCGTAGCCGGCGGCTATCGAAGCGCATGCGCGGAGTCCCCTTTTGTAGTGGTGAATGCGACGTCTCACCCAGGCCGCCAACGACCGGGGCTTGCACCCAATGTCACGAATGTTCCTCTCGGCTGCCGGCATTCCTGCACAAATATGGCTGTGCACCGGGACGCGCACGCTCGCCGCGGCGAAACCAAACCGCATCGGCACGGGCCGCGTCGGAGCGGCGATCGCGGGCGGCTAGGGCCGCGGACGCGGCTCGGGACGTGCCGGCGCGTACATCGAAGGCCGTTCGTCGCGGAGCACCTGCCAGGCGCCGAGCAGGATCGCGAGCGTGCCGGCCAACGCGAGCCACACGCCGTAGCAGACCTCGGTGGCTTGGTCGGGGCGCTCGAAGACCCTGACGAGCGCCGCGATCACACCGATCAGCCCAAGCAGCACGCACCACACGGCCGTGGAAACGGGCAGCGCGGGGCTGCGCTCGGTGAGCGCGCTCAGCACCATCGCAAGCGCCGCGCATACCGCGGCGATCTCCAGCGCGACGGCGGGCCCGAACGTGCTCCACGCGTCGAGGTCGCCGAGCGCGCCCGCCGAGTAGGAGCGCACGAACAGCGAGACGATCACGCAGATCGCGCCGACGAGCCCGAGCAGCTCGCCCAGGCGCAGGCGCCTGAGGCTCATCGCCGTCCCCTCGACCTGCCGCTCACGCGACATCCCCGTCGACTTCCGCGAGCAGCGCTTCCAGCTCAGCGTGGTAGCGCGCGGCCTGCAACGTGTTGCGCAGCAGCAGCGCGATCGTCATCGGGCCGACACCGCCAGGCACGGGCGTGATCGCGGAGGCGACCTCGGCCGCAGCGGCGTAGTCGACGTCGCCGACGAGCCCGCTCTTGTTGCCGGCCTCCTCGGGGGTCAGGCGGTTCATGCCGACGTCGATGACGACGGCGCCCGGACGCACGAAGTCCCGCTCGATCATGCGCGCCCGGCCGACGGCGACGATCAGCAGCTCCGCCCGCGAGCAAACCTCGCGCAGATCGCGCGTGCGCGAGTGGCAGACGGTGACGGTGGCGTTCTGCTCTAGCAACAGCTGTGCCATCGGCTTGCCGAACAAGTTCGAGCGCCCGACGACGACCGCCTCGGCGCCTTCCAGCTCGACGCCGGTGTCGGCCAGCAGCTCCATCACCCCGAGCGGCGTTGCCGGGCGCAGCCCCGGCCGGCCGAGCGACAGCAGCCCGGCGTTGACGGGCGTGAGGCCGTCAACGTCCTTGTCGGGGCTGATCAGGCCCGTGAGCGCCGGACCGTTGAGGTGCGCTGGCACTGGCAGCTGCAGCAGCACGCCGCTGACGGCGCGGTCGTCGTTGAGCCGTTCGAGCTCCTCGGCGACCTGCTCGAAGGTCGCATCCGCCGCCAGCCGCCGGTCGAACGGCATCATGCCGACCTCCTTGCAGGCGCGTTGCTTGCCGCCGACGTACACGGCCGAGGCGGGATCGTCGCCGACGAGCACCGTGGCGAGCCCAGGCGCACGGCCGACGGTCTGCGTAAAGGTCGCGACTTCGCGCGCCACCTCGGCGCGCACGCGCGCCGCGATCGCTTTCCCGTCGATGATCACGGCGCTCATGCTCAGATGCTATGCCTTTGCGAGAGGTTGGGAACCATCGCCGCTCACCGCCGGCTGACCGGGGCGTACTCGGCCATCAGCTTGCGCTCGGAGCCATCGCCCGCGAAGCGCACGACGATCACGCCGCCGGGCTCCGTGCCGATCACGACGCCGTCGCCGAAGGCGGCATGCACGACGTCCTCGCCGAGGCGGAACTGGCTGGCGAGCGGCGCCGCGTCACGCACCGCGGTGCGCTCGCCGCTCGCCGGCTTGCCCCAGCTCTGCCCCGCGCCGCGCCGCGCGCTGATCGACGGCGCATCGGCGCCCGTTCGCGACCAGCCGCCGCCGCCAGCGCCCGACCAGCCGGCGCCCGGCCGGAACGCGCTCTGCAGGGGCTCCTCGAGCAGATCGACGGGGATCTCGTCGAGGAAGCGGCTGCGCATGCCGTAGGTCTGCGCTCCAAACACCGCGCGCCGGCGCGCATGGGTGAGGTAGAGCTGGCGCATGGCGCGCGTGATCCCGACGTAGAACAGCCGGCGCTCCTCCTCCAGGCCACCCTCGTCGATCGCGCGCGAGTGCGGGAACACGCCGTCCTCGCAGCCGGCGATGAACACGGTCGGGTACTCCAGGCCCTTGGCGTTGTGCAGCGTCATCAGCGTCACGAGACCTTCGTCGCTGCGGCTGTCGGCGTCCGCCACGAGCGCGACCTCCTGCAGGTAGGCGGCGAGCGTGTCCTGGCCCGCGGCGGCCTGCGCGTCGAACGTGCGCGCGCCCTCCACGAGCTGCTCGAGGTTCTCGATGCGCCCCTGCGACTCGATCGTACGCTCGGCCTCCAATGCCTCGATGTAGCCGGTCTGTGCGAGTACCGCCTCGAGCAGGTCACCGACGGGCACACCTGCCTGCGCGGGCGCATCAGCGACCCGCACGGGACCGTCCGACTCGACGACGCCATGCGTCCTGGCGACAGCAGCCAGCTCGGTCGCGCCATCCGTGTCGATGATGGCAACCTCCGGTGCGGCGGCGCCCACCGCGGGCATCCCCGCGAGCGCGCGCAGCTCCTGCATCGTGTCCATGAAGCGTCGCAGCGCCTTCACGGCCGCGGCGCCGAGGCCGGGGACCTGATCGGGTTGCACGGCCGCCTCCCACACGGGAACGCCGAGCGCGTCGGCGTTGGCGAGCACGCGCGCCAGCGAGGTCTGCCCGAGGCCGCGCCGCGGCGAGTTGACGACGCGCGTGAAGCTGACGACGTCGGCGGGGTTGGCGATCAGCGACAGGTAGGCGATCGCGTCCTTGACCTCGGCGCGCTCGAAGAACTTCGTGCCGCCGATCACCTGGTAGGCCATGTCGGCGCGCGTGAGCGTTTCCTCGAGCGCCCGCGAGAGCGCGTTGGTGCGGTACAGCACGGCGATCTCCGCGCGCGAGGCGCCGCCGTCGATCAGACGCTGGACCTCTCCCACGATGAAACGCGCCTCGGCGTACTCGTCGTCGAGCACCCGCAACTGGATCTGCTCACCCTGCCCCAATTCGCTCCACAGGCGCTTGGGAATGCCGCCGCGGTTGTTGGCGATCACGGCGTTGGCCGCGCGCAGGATCGTCTCGGTCGAGCGATAGTTCTGCTCCAGCTTGATCACGCGCGCGTCGGGGAAGTCCTCCTGGAAGTCGAGGATGTTGCGAATGTCGGCCTGCCTGAAGCTGTAGATCGACTGCGCGTCGTCGCCGACGACCGCGAGGTTGCGGTGCCCGATAGGGCCGCTGTAGGTGGGGCGATCGTCGCGCTGAGACTGCTCGCCGCGCTGCGGCGCCCGTCCACCGCCGACCAGCAGCTGCAGCAGCCGGTACTGCGCGTGGTTGGTGTCCTGGTACTCGTCGACGAGCACGTGGCGGAAGGTGTTGCGGTAACGATCGCGGACGTCCTCGAACAGCTCGAGCAGGTTGACGACCCGGAACAGCAGGTCGTCGAAGTCCATCGCGTTCATGCGCTGCAGGTCGCGCTCGTAGATGTCGTAGACGTCGGCGATCATCTCCTCGAACTGCGAGCCCACCTGCTGGCGAAAGGCGTCGGCGTCGATCAGACGGTTCTTCGCGGCGGAGATCTGGTTGTGGATCGCGGCCGGCGTGTAGCGCTTGGGATCGATGCCGACCGCGTCGGCCGAGCGCTTGGCCAAGCGCCGCGCGTCGGCCTGGTCGTAGATCGTGAACTGGCGCGTGTAGCCAAGGCGGTCGGCCTCCGCGCGCAGGATGCGCGCGCACGCGGAGTGGAAGGTCATCACCCACATGCCGCGCGTGCTGCGCCCGAGCAAGCGCTCGACGCGCTCGCGCATCTCGTTGGCGGCCTTGTTCGTGAACGTGATCGCGAGGATCTCCCCCGCCTGCGCCTGGTCGGTGTAGATCAGATATGCGATCCGGTGCGTGAGCACGCGCGTCTTGCCGCTGCCGGCGCCGGCGAGGATCAACAGCGGCCCCTCGCCGTGCGTGACGGCCTCGCGCTGGGGCTCGTTCAAGCCCGCGAGCAGCTCTTGAATGTGCGCCGCATGGGGGTTCTCGGACATCGAATCCCCAGCATAGATGCGGCTGCGGGCGACTGGCTGGATCTACCCAGCGGGTTCGGGCCTCTAGCCCCCGGCGGGGTTTGGGCCTCTGACCGTGCGCAGCGGCCTGACCTCGGCCACGGGCTGCGGCTCGGCGTCGGACAGCTCGGCGAGCATGCGTTCGAGCGTGACGATACGGCTGGAGAGCGCCTGAATCGCCTCGGCGATCGGGTCGGGCAGGTGGATCCAGTCGGCGTCGGGACCCTCGACGCGGCGCCCATCGACACGCACCGGGTGCCCCGGATTGCCGACGACCGTCGAGTTGGCGGGCACGTCGGTGATGACCACGCTGTTGGCGCCGATCTTCGCACCGTGACCGATCGTGATCGGCCCCAGCAGCTTCGCTCCAGAGCCGATCGTGACGTTGTCCTGAACGGTCGGATGGCGCTTGCCGACGGCAAAGCCGGTGCCGCCGAGCGTGACGCCCTGATAGAGCGTGACGTCGTTGCCGATGTCGGCCGTCTCGCCGATCACGACGCCAGCGCCGTGATCGATGAACAGACCCTGGCCGATGCGCGCGGCGGGGTGTATCTCGATGCCGGTGAGCGCGCGCGTGAGCATCGATATCAGCCGCGGCGCGAGTGGTACGCCGGCGAGCTGCAGCGCGTGCGCGACACGGTAGGCCAACAGCGCGTGGATGCCGGGCCATGTGGCGAGGATCTCGGCCGGCGAGACGCCGCTCGCGGCGGGGTCGCGGTCGCGTGCGGCAAGCACGTCGCGACGCACCTCCCTGGCCACCGACGCCACCTTGCCGAAACCGGCCATGGCAACAGCGTAGCGACGATTCCGACGATCTTGACCTCTACAAGACCGGCCTGTGACGCTCGCCGGCTACGGCCATGTGGGGCCTATGCTGGCGACAGGTGAATGTCGATCGAGTGCTGACGGTGCACGGGGGCTGTCCGCGTGCCGGTGGCACGTGGACAGACGCCGGGTGGCGTCAGGGCGCGAAGAACGCTTGCGAGACGTAGCGCTCGCCGGAGTCGGGCATCATCACGACTATCCGCTTGCCCTTCGACTCGGGACGCGCGGCGACCTGCACGCCGGCCCACAGCGCCGCCCCGCACGAGATCCCGGCAAGCAGCCCGACGCGTTTGGCGCAGGCCCACGCGGTCTGGATCGCGTCGTCGTCGCTGACGGCGACGACCTCGTCGATCAGCTCACGGTTCAGCACGGGCGGCACGAAGCCAGCGCCGATGCCCTGAATGCGGTGCGGCCCTGGCACGCCGCCGGAGAGGACAGCCGAGCCGCGCGGCTCGACGGCGACCACGCGCAGCTTCGGGTTGGCGTGCTCGCGCAGGTACTCGCCGACGCCGGTGATCGTGCCCCCTGTGCCGACCCCGGCGACGAGCACGTCGACGCGACCGTCGAGCGCCCGCTCGATCTCCGGCCCGGTCGTGCGGCGGTGGATCTCGGGGTTCGCGGGATTCGAGAACTGATCCGGCAGGAACACGTTGTCCTCGCGCGCCAGCGCGCGGGCGGCGGCGACCGCCTCGCCCATGCCGCCCAGCGACTCGGTGATCTCCACACGCGCGCCGTACAGGCGCAACAGGCTCTCGCGCTCGCGGCTCATGCCCTGTGGCAACGTCAGCACCAGCTCATAGCCCTTGGCCGCGCACACGAACGCGAGCGCGATCCCGGTGTTGCCGCTGGTGGCCTCGACGATCAGCGTGCGGCCCGGCTCGATTAGCCCTTCGCTCTCGGCGGCCTCGATCATCGCGACGCCGATGCGATCCTTGACGCTGCCGCCGGGGTTGAACGCCTCGAGCTTGGCGAACAGCTCGACTCCGCTCTCGGCTGCGGGTGTGCCGTCGAGCATTCGCGGGATCCCGACCAACGGCGTACCGCCAACCAAATCAGCAATGTTGATCGGGATTCTCGACATGCCCGCACGACAATAGTGCAGCCGACACGACGCGCGTCCCGCAACGACACACAGCACGTCCCGCAACCGGCGCGACGTGCGCCCCGTCGCCGTCGCGCCCAGGCGTGCGCCGCGAGCGCTAGGCCTTGTGCTTGGGCTTCGGCCGCTGGAGCGCGAGACGCACGCTCGCTGTGCGCGAGACGAATGGTGTCGGTGACTGCTTGACGAGCAACAGGTTCCCCGTGAGACGACCGTGGCCGAGCTTCATCAACGAGCGTCCGACGGAGTTGAGCTTGACGCTGACCGATACACG
This sequence comes from uncultured Solirubrobacteraceae bacterium, assembly GCA_963716535.1. Classification (GTDB taxonomy): domain Bacteria; phylum Actinomycetota; class Thermoleophilia; order Solirubrobacterales; family Solirubrobacteraceae; genus Palsa-744. The sequence continues at coordinate 1,081,419 of OY970317.1, forward strand.
CTTGCCGGCAGCGATCGAGAACACCGCCACGCCGATCGTCTTCAGCTTCAGGTGTTTGTTCGCGAGCTTGATCTCCACCCTCAGCCTGAGCTTGCCGGCGCATTTACCGGTGCCGGTCCCGAGCAGCTTGAACAGCGCGTGGCTGTTGCTCTGCACCGCGATCTTCTTGCTGATCAGCGAGGCGCCGCAGGCGGTGCTCGAGAGGGGTCCGAGCGCGAGCACGGCCTCGGTACCGAGCTGCGTGCCGCCCGCCGATGAAGGGTTTTCGGGGGTACTGACCGCTGGCGGTTCTTCGCCTCCGGTGCCGCTCCCGCCGCCGCCTCCCCCACCGCCTTTGCCGCTCGTGTGACCTGGGGTCACGTACATGAACTCATAGCGCTCCTTGTCTTCCTCGTTCACCGCGCTGATGCCGAGCGGCGTTTCCACTGTGATGTCGACGGTACCGGCCTTGCCCGGTGGCGAGACGGCGACGATCGAGTGTCCGTCCGGGTTCACCACGAAGTTGGGCGCTTCGTTGGCACCGAAGCGGACCGCGGTCGCGGCGGCGAAGTTCCACCCCACGATCGTCACGTAGGTGCCGCCGAGGGTGCTGCCGACCGCGGGATGGGGCAGTTCGATCGATTCCACGATCGGTGCGTGTCCGAACACCCACGCCGCTCCCCCCTTGTCACCTTCGGTGGGACCGCCGACGAGCATGGTTTCACCGTTGGCCGCCATCGAAACGCTGTAGCCAAAACGGGATTTGTGCGTGCGCTGGGCTTCTCGCACGAGCTGCCTCACCGGCGAGCCCCACGCCGTGCCCGTGCGCGCATATGCCCACGCCGTCCCGCGCTGGTCCTGGTAGTTGGGTGCGCCGACGATCGCGCTGTTGCCGGAGGCTGACAGCGCCACGCTGTTGCCGAATTCTTCGGAGCCTTCGGTCGCACCTTCGAGTTTGGGTGTCTGTTCGCTCCATTCGCCGCCGGAGCGCGCGAACGTCCACACGGCCCCCTCACCACTCTTGTAGTCGTTCGCGCCGACGAGCGCGACGCTGCCTTCTTCGTTGAGCGCGACGCTGTGGCCGAAGCGCGCTTCAGCGCTTGCGCTGCCGCCGGTGAGCTTGGAGCCCTGTTCGCTCCAGGTGACCCCCGAGCGCTGGAACACCCAGGCCGCGCCGGCGAGTTCGTCATCGACGGGAGCGCCGACGAGCGCGACTTCGCCATCGCCGGAGAGCGCGACGCTGCGACCGAGGCGACCGGCGCCCTGCTCGCCGGCGCCGACGAGCGGCGCGCCGACTGCCCAGGTCGAGCCCGTGCCGGTGAACACCCATGCCCTGCCGCCGTTTTTCAGCTCGCCGGGCGCTCCCACGAGCGCGGTCTCGCCGTTGTCGGACAGCGACACGCTACGTCCGAAGTGCCCGAACGACGCCGGTTCTGGGCTGGTCAGTTCCGCGCTGGGTGTGAACGTGGAGCCGTTGCGCGTGAAGATCCACGCTGCACCCTGAGCGGAGTTGGCCAGCGGCGCCCCGATCAACGCCTCATCGCCGTCGGCCGATAGGGCGACCGCCCGGCCGAAGCGACATTCTTCGCCTTCTTCACCGGCCGCGGCTTCCGCGCACACATCGGCGCCGCCTTCCATTTCGGGCGCTTCCAGCTTCTGCTGCTGGACCCATTCGCTTCCCGAGCGCGTGAACACCCACACGGCGCCGCCGGACTGTTTGCCCCCCGGCGCGCCGACGAGCGCCGTGTTGCCGTCAGCCGAAATCGCAACGTCGATGCCGACTTCCGAGCGTTCTTCGGCTTCTTCGCCCGCTTCCTTGCCGTTTGTCGGTGAGAGCAGGGCTTCCGGCGCCTCTAGTTCGATGGATGGATCGATGCGTAGCGGAAAGCGCGCGTGCCGGGTGTCAACCCGCAGCAGCAACTGCCCGCCGACGAGAGCAAGCCAACTGTGCAGCGAGTGCCCGCGGGCGTCGCTGACGCTCAGCCCCGCATATCTCAGCTTGGCCCCGTGGGCGCCGATGAACGTCACGCTCTGCCCACTGGAGGCGAGCGTGGCGCGCGTGTCGCCGGACAGCGCGATCGCAACCGTCAGTGGCCCCGTCGCGTGCCCAGCCGGAGCGTGCGCGAGCGTGAACCCTTGCTCGACGCCAAGCGGGCCGTTCACGTACCACTGCGTCAGACCCGGAGCTGCGTACGTGGCGCGGTTGGCGGCGAAGCTCGGCTGCGCTGCCCGCAACGTTTGCAGTGAGTCGCCGTAGCCGAGAGCATGGGCGCTCAAACCAAGCTCGAGCCCAGGTCGCTCGATCCGCACGCCCGTGCGACTAACGCCGATGCTGAGATGCTGCGAAGGATTGGCCGCCCGCGCGCCACCGGGCGCGGAATCAAAGCTATAGGCGGGGCTCTCGGCGCCGATCGCCGCGGAGATCGACGCTCGCGCCGCGGGTGCGAGGTCAGCCTCAGCACCGTGCGCCGATGCGATCGCGCTCGTGCTGGGCACCGCGGAGGAGCCGCGCTCGAGCGAGTGAAGGCCCTGCGTAAGCACGGCGGCAAGCGCCAGCGACAGCAACGCGGCGAACGCCGCCGGGCGCCACGCGAGATGTGCGCGTGCAGCAAGCGCTATACGTCCTGTCATCCCCTGCCCCCTCGTGCTACCAGCGCGGCCGCAGTCGGTCGACGCATTCGCAACCCTCCATAGTCGCCATTCCCCAGCCTGCCGTGATTACAACCGGACCGGCTGTCTCATCTCCGGATCTCCACGATCACATTAGCTTGACCAAGGCTACACATGCGCCGCACAAAGTCAATGAACGAGCCAGATCTTGGCCAGCCGACCAGCCCCGCTGGTGACGCTTTGTGCACCTGTGGGAATACCTGAGGTCAACCCGAGCGGCGGGCCGCGCGACCCACGCCCGCACGCGATGTCAAATGTGGTACATGCTGGCGCCGGCGTCGCGCATCTCGCGCTCGAGCACATCGGCGATCGTCGTGTGCTCCAAGACCTTGCGCGCCGCGTCGGCGGAGTCCGCGAACACACCTTGCGCGTCACGGCCGATTGGGCCGTCGAGTAGCTCGACGATCTCGAGCACGGTGACCTTCGATGGCTCGCGCGCGAAGCGGTAGCCGCCCTTGACTCCGCGCTGAGAGCTGATCACGCCGCCACGGCGCAGCACCGCGAAAAGCTGCTCCAGGAACTGCACAGGCACCTCGCGCTTGCGCGCAAGCTCGCCGATTGGCACCGGCCCGGCGTCGCCGCTGCGCGCCAACTCGACCAGCGCCGACACCGCGTATGGGGACTTGCTCGTGATCGAGATCATCGCGCCTGCACCGTGCGCGCGATGCTAACGCCTACAGCCAGCCGCGCTCGGTGGCGATCAGGACCGCCTGCGCACGGTCGACCGCGCCGAGCTTGCCATAGATGTTGTGCAGGTGGGTGCGCACGGTGCTCGTCGAGAGCGTCAGCTCGTGGGCGATCTGCTTGTAGACCTTGCCCTCGGCCAGCCGCTGCAGGACGCCCAACTCGCGGCCCGACAGCGGGCACGGGTCGACGTGGCGCTGGCGCTGACCGCTGGGGCTCGGCAGTTCGTACATCACGCGCCTCAGCTCGTCGGGGCCAAGCCCGATCGCGCGCGCGGTGTGGATCATCTCGGTCGGCGAGACGCGCGCGCCCTGCTCGTAGTGGGCGAGCATGTCGGCGAGGCGAATGAACGCGGCCTCGCCTTCGACGTCGGGGTTGTGGTGGCGCTCGATCGGCGTCGCCAGCGAGGCCGGCAGGCCCCAACGGCGGATCAGCACACCGCCGACGAGCGCGTGGTCGACGCCCAGCTCACGGCGCTCCTGGTGGATGCGCTCCTCGGGTGTGCGCGCGCCGCGATGCACCTGTGAGGGATAGCCGGGGTAGGCGTGCAGCAGCACCAGCTTGCCGACGTCGTGCAGCAGGCTCGTGACCGTAAGACGGTCGCGGTTCTCGTAGCCGACCTCGGTGGCGATGCGGTCGGCGGCGTGCTGGGTCGCGAGCGCGTGCAGTCGGAAGCGCTCAGGCGCCGCGTCCCACACGCTCGCGCGCTCGAAGAAGTCGAACGTGCGCACGCGGCTGGCGACAGCCTGCACGGTGTGCGGGTTGAGCAGCTCGACCGCGGCGACGGCGGTGTCGACCCGCGCGCGGCCGTCCTGGGCGCGGTTGGCCAGGCGCAGCACGGCGATGATCAGGGCGACGTCGGACTCGACGGCCGCGACCACGTCCGCGGTGGCGACGTGGTCTTTGGAGACGACGGCGAGCAGGCGGTCACGCGACTCGGCGAGCGCGGGGAATGCCTCGAGCGCTTCAAAGGCCAGCGTCAGGCGGCGGCCGTGTCCCTCGTTCTGGTGGCGCTCTCCGGAGCTGGAGCCGGTGCTCGGCGCGCCGACGCGCCGCTGGATCCGTGCCGCGGGGCCGGAGCTGGGGTCGCTCGACTTCCTGGCCGGCGCCGTCGTCGCGTTCGCCGTCCTCCGCGCAGTGGCGGTCAGCGTCTTTGCTGCGGTCAGCTTCTTTGCTGCAGCAGTAGCCTGCATGCCTATTTGACCCCTTCCTTGGGTTCGCCCGATGCTGCCGGGATTCCGGCGATGCCTTCGTATCGGCATCCGTAGGCAAATGTTTAGCCGCTCCCCCCGAGCTGCGCGCAAGCTTGCGCGCCGGGCCAGTCTTGGCTGGGCTTTTCAGCCCGCGGCGAGCGCGCTGTCGATGCGTCGCAACGTCTCCTCGCGGCCGAGCAGCGCGACGCTCTCGAAGATCCCCGGCGAGACCGTGCCGCCGGTGAGCGCCACGCGCAGCGGCTGGTAGACGTCGCGCGGCTTGGCCGCGCGAGCCTCGATCACCGCGCCCAGCGCCTGCTCGATCGCATCCTGCTCGAAGCTCGCCGTCTGTAGGAGCGCATCGCGGACCTCGGCCAACGTCGCGCGGCCGCGCTCGTCCAGCCAGCGCTCGCGCGCCTTCGGATCGTCGACCGGGCCGTCCAGCAGCGAGCCGGCGAGCGGCATGAAGTCGGCGAGCGTCTGGATCTTCTCCTGGCTGATGCGCGCCGCGTCCAGCAGCCCGCTGCGCCCGGTGAACGCTTCCAGCTCTCGTGCCAGCTCGGCGACCGGCAGTTTGCGGATGTAAAGGCCGTCGAGCCAGCGCAGCTTGACCTCGTCGAAGCGCGCGGGGCTGCGGCTGACGCGCTCGAGCGTGAAGCGCTCGACCAGCTCCTCTGTTGAGAGCACCGTGGCGTCGTCGCCGGCGCCCCAGCCGAGCAGCGCCAGGTAGTTGCGCACCGCCTCGGGCAGGTAGCCGGCGTCGCGCAGCTCCTGCACGGACGCTGCGCCGTGGCGCTTTGAGAGCTTCTTGCCGTCCGGTCCGTGCAGCAGCGGCAGGTGCGCGTAGACGGGCACGGGCGCGCCCGGATCAAGGCCGCTGGCGCGCGCGGCCTCCAGCACGAGCAACTGCTTGGGCGTGTTCGAGAGGTGGTCCTCACCACGCACCACATGTGTGATGCCGGCGTCGAGATCGTCGATCGCGACCGCGAAGTTGTAGAGAACGGACCCGTCGGCGCGGGCGATCACAGGGTCGTCTAGGTGCACGTGCTCAAAGCGAGTGTCGCCGCGAATCGCGTCGTGTACGACCGTCGCGCCTGCCTCCGGCACGCGCAGGCGCACCGCGCCCTCGCTCTCGGCCTCGCCGCGGAAGCCGCGGTCGGCGCCATGGCGCTCCTTGAATGCCTTGACGTCATCGGCGGTGGCGGTCGAGCGGTACGCATGGCCAGACTCGAGCAGCGCTTGCAGTGCCTCGCCGTGGCGCGCGGAGCGCTCGGTCTGCAGGATCGGGCCCTCGTCCCAGTCCAGCTCCAGCCAACGCAGCGCGTCGAGGATCTGCTCGATGTTCTCGGGCGTCGAGCGCTCGCGGTCGGTGTCCTCGATGCGCAGCACCAGCACGCCACCGCTGTGGCGCGCGAGCAGCCAATTGAACAGCGCGGTGCGCGCACCGCCGATGTGCAGCGCCCCCGTGGGCGAGGGCGCGAACCTGACTCTCATCTGATCCATAGGATCCGCGCATGCTAATCGGCGCGCACGTCTCCCCCGCCGGCGGCCTGCCGAAGGCGATCGAGCGCGGCGTCGAGCGAGGCTGCCGGGCGATCCAGATCTTCAACCAGTCGCCGCGCATGTGGCGCGCGACCGTGTATCGCGACGAGGACGTGGCCGCGTTTCGGGAGGCGATGGCGCAGAGCCCGATCGACGCCGTGCTGATCCACGCCGTGTACCTGCTCAACTGCGCAAGCGAGGACCCCGACATCCAGGCGAAATCGCTGGCTTCGCTGACGCACTCGCTGCGAGCCGGCCAGGCAATCGGCGCGTGCGCGGTGGTCCTGCATCCGGGCTCCGCCAAGACCGGCGACGTGGGCGAGGCGATCGCTCGCGCCGGAGCGAGCATCCGCGAGGCGCTGGCCGCCAGCGAGGGCTGCGAGCTGCACCTGGAGAACACCGCCGGCGCGGGTGGCACCTTGGGACGCTCGATCGACGAGCTGGCGCAGCTGCTGGAGGCCGCCGGCGGCGACCCGCGCTTGGGCGTGTGCCTGGACTCCTGCCACCTGCTGGCCTCCGGCTATGACATCCGTACACCGAAGGGCATGGCGGCGGTGCTGCGCGAGTGCACGCGCAAGCTCGGTCGCGGTCGCGTGCGCTCGCTGCACCTGAACGACTCGCAAACGCCGCTCGGCTCAAACCGCGACCGCCACGCGAACATCGGCAAGGGCGAGCTGGGCGAGGACGGCTGCGCCGCGTTCCTGTCGGCGCCGGCGCTCGCCGGTCTGCCGTGCGTGCTCGAGACCCCAGGCGAGAAACGCAGCGGCGCCTCGGCCGAGGAAGTCGCGTTCGCGCTCGCCCTGCGCGAGCGCGGGATCGCCGCCCGCTAGCGCGGCGGGCGCCGCACGGCAGGCACTGCCCCGCGCGGCGGACAGGCGTCCGCGGCCACAGCGGCGCAGCCCCGAACGGCTTACTGCCTCAGGCGTTCGCGGCCACGGCCAGTGCAGCCCCGGCCGCGCGACTGGAGCGCGTCAGCGCGTGCTCCAGTTCTGCCAGCAGCGTGGGCGTGTGCCGCACGCGGTACTCCTTGCCGAGGCGCAGGCGGCGACTCGTGCCGCCTTGCGTACGCAGCTCGATCAGCACCTCCGCGGGACCGGGGAAGTCCTCGATCGCCTGCTTGAGGTCATCCAGCGCCCCGTGCTCGAGCGTCGCCAGCTCCACGGTCAGGTGCACGGGCTGAGCCATCGCGGTGGCGTTTGCCGCGGCGGCGTCGGCCTGCGAGCGGGCGCGATCGATCTCATCGGCGCTCGGCGCGAACCTCTCGACGGACTGCACGACCAGGCACGTCTTGCCCGCTTCCTTGTGGTCGACACGCCCCTTCACGATCACGACCTCATCGACCGCAAGCGCGGCCTCGTGCTCGGCTAGCGCCTTGCCGAACACCAGCATCTCGACCGCGCCCGCGAGGTCGTCGAGCGTCGCGAACATCATGTGATCACCGTTGCGGGTGCGGATCCGCTTTGACTCCGTGATGATGCCGCCGACCGTCACCCAGTCCTTGTCGCGGCGATCTTCGAGCGCCGCGATCGGGCAGTCGACGCGCGCGCGCAGCGCCTCGCGCAGCGGCTTCAGCGGGTGCGCGGAGACGAACAGGCCGATCGCTTCCTTCTCGGCCGCCAGCAGCTCGGCCTGCTCGAACTCCTCGCTGGGGATCGACGGGTGCACCGGCTGCGCGAGCGCCGCCAACGCGTCCTGCGCGTCCGAGCGCGAGCCGGCGGGCGCCGCTTCCTGCAGGTCGAAGATCGAGCCTTGGCCGATCTGCGCGTCCTGCTGGACCTGCTGGCCTTTGGCCTGTGCTTTCTCGAGCACTTCGAGCATCCCCTTGCGGGTGGCGCCGGTCGAGCCGAGGGCGCCGCACTTGACGAGCGCCTCGATCGACTTCTTGTTGACCGTACGACCATCGACGCGCTCGCAGAAGTCCCAGATCGAGGTGAACTCACCAGCATCCTCGCGCGCGCGCTTGATCGCCTCGACCGCCTGATAGCCGACGCCCTTGACGGCGTCGAGGCCGAAGCGGATGCTGCCCAGGCCGCCCTCCTTGGACGGCGCCTCGACCGTGAACTCGTGGTCTGAGAGGTTCACGTCCGGCGGCAGGATCTCGATGCCCATCTCCTCACAGCGGGCCACGAAGAACGGGACCTTGTCCTTGGTCGACATCACCGAGGAGATCAGCGCGGCCATGTACTCCGAGGTGTAGTTGGCCTTCAGCCACGCGGTGCGATACGCGATCAGGCCGTAACACGCGGCGTGACTCTTGTTGAACGAGTAGTCAGCGGACTTTTCGTTGGTGTTCCACAGGAACTCGATCACCTCGGGCTTAGTTCCCGAGGCGCGGCAGCCCTCCACGAACTCGGGCTTCAACGCCGCCATCGCGGCGCGGTTCTTCTTGCCGATCGCCTTGCGCAGATCGTCGGCCTTGGCACCCGAGAAGCCGGCCAGCTCCTTGGAGATCTGCATTGCCTGCTCCTGGTAGAGGATCACGCCGTTGGAGGACTCGAGGATCGGGCGCAGGCGCGCGTCGGGGTAGGAGATCGCCTCGGGGTTGCGCTTGCCCTTCGCGTACACGGGAATCTGGTCCATCGCGCCCGGGCGGTACAGCGCGTTGAGCGCGACGAGGTCGTTGAACTCGTCCGGGCGCACCTTCTTCAGCGCCTCGCGCATGCCCTCGGACTCGAACTGGAAGACGCCGGTGGAGTCACCGCGCGCCATCATCTCGTAGGTCTTGGCGTCGTCGAGCGGCAGCGTCGTCATGTCCGGGCGCTCTCCGGTCGAGCGCTCGATGATGTCCAGCGCGTCCTCGATCACGTCGAGGTTGCGCAACCCCAGGAAGTCCATCTTCAGGATGCCGATCTCCTCGATCGGCTTCATCGAGAACTGCGTCACCGTCTTGAACGTCCGCTCGCCGTTCTCGTCGGTGCCGGCGTCGGCCAGCTGTAGCGGCACGATGTCGGTCAGCGGCCGGTCGGCGATCACGACCGCGGCAGCGTGGATCGAGGAGTTGCGCACGATGCCCTCGAGACCCTGTGCGACGTCCACGATCTTCTTCGCCGCGGGATCTTCGTCGCATGCCTTGCGCAGCGGCTGGCCGGACTTGAGACATTCCTCGAACGACGGCGAGCGCCCCATGATCGGGTCGGGGATCAGCTTCGCGAGACGATCGCCGGTGCCGTAGTCGAAGCCGAGCACCCGCGCCGCGTCGCGGGTGGCCGCGCGCGGGAACATCTTGCCGAAGGTGATGATCTGCGCGACCGACTCGCGCCCGTACTTCTCGGTCACGTAGCGCATCACGCGCTCGCGGCCTCGCACGGAGAAGTCGATGTCGATGTCCGGCATCGACACGCGCTCGGGGTTGAGGAAGCGCTCGAACAGGAGGTCGTAGCGCAGCGGGTCGACGTCGGTGATCGCCAGGCAGTAGGAGACGATCGACCCGGCCGCCGAGCCACGGCCCGGGCCGACCGCGATGCCGTTCTCCTTGGCGTACTTGACGAAGTCCCAGACGATCAGGAAGTACGCGTTGAAGCCCATCCCGTCGATCACCTCGAGCTCCATCTCCATGCGCTCGAGCGCCTGCGCCGGCGGCGGGTCGCCGTAGCGCACGTGCAGACCCTCGAGCACCCGTTCGCGCAGGTACTCGCGCTCGCCGAGACCGTCCGGGCACTGGTAGCTGGGGATCAGCTGCTTGCCCAGCTCGATCTCGACCGAGCAGCGCTCGGCGATCTCCAGCGTGCTCGCGATCGCCTCCGGCCACTCGGCGAACGCGCTCGCCATTTCCTGGCTGTCGCGCAGGTAGAACTCGTTCGTGTCGAACGTCAGCTTGGGCGCGGCGATCGTGCTCTTGGTCTGCACGCACAAGAGCGCCGTGTGGTGTTCGTAGTCCTCGCGGCGCAGGTAGTGCACGTCGCCGGTGCCGACGAGGCTGCCACCCAGTTCGCGGGCGATCTTGACGATGCCCTCGTTGCACTTGTCCTGGGGCGCGAGGCCGTTCTTCTGCACCTCGAAATAGACGCTCTCGGCTCCGAAGATGCCGCGCAGGTCCTCCGCGTGCGCGCGCGCCTCCTGCACGCGATCGTCGAGCAGGCGCTGGCAGAAGCGCGAGGCAAGGCAGCCGGTGAGCGCGATCACGCCCTCCGAGTAGTGCTCGACCTGGCCGAGGTCGACGGTCGGCTTGCCACGTTGCAGACCCTCTAGAAAACCCGCCGAGCAGAGCTTGACGAGGTTGCGATAGCCGCGGTCGTCGGCGGCCAGCAGCGTCAGGTGGTTGCGCTCGGTGCGAACGCCGGTGGCGGCCACCGAGTGGTCATCGACGAGGTAGATCTCACAGCCGATGATCGGCTTGACGTCGTGCTTCTTGCACGCCTTGTAAAGCTCGACCGCGCCGTTCATGACGCCGTGGTCGGTGAGGCTCAGCGCCGGCTGTCCGAACTTCGCCGCGCGTTCGGCCAGGTCTTCGATCTTGCAGGCGCCATCAAGCAGCGAGTACTCGGAGTGGACGTGCAGATGGGCGCAGGAAGAGCTGCTCACTGACACTGGATGCTATGAGGCCAAGCGGCGGATCTCATTCGCCACGCCGCTGTTTGCGCTTGATCCGTCGGCGCGCGAACCACGACAAGGAGTGCCTGTGTACGGGCAGCTGCGGCGGCGCTTGGCGGGCGCCCGCCGGAGCCTGCCCCAGCTGCTGCGCAACGACGCCGGCAGGCGCCGGCGCCGGTGTCTCTTGATCGTCCGGCACGGCCTCTGCGCGCGCGCGCAGACGCTCGACCGCGGCCGCCAGCGCGTCGGCCATCTCACCGCCGCGCGCCTCGCCGGCAGCCGCCGGCGCGCTCTGGCGGAGGCTCGCCGCGCGTTCCTGGGCGGCGATCGCACCGGTCACGCGGCCGACGATTCCCTTCAGCTCACCGAGCAGCTGCTCCATGCGGGCGTGGCCCTCGCGCATGCTCGTGAGCAGCAGCTCGGAGCGCTCGCGAGCGGCGCGCTCGGAGTCGAGCCCGCTCTGGATCTCCAGCGCCCGGCGCTCCAGCTCCTCGAGCCTGGATTGCAGCTCCGGCCCAGCGTCGGCGCGCTGTTGCTCGCTGTTCGTCGCGCGTGCCTCGCGCGCGGCCTGCTCGGCCTCGACGAGCTGACGCTGGACGGCCTGCAGCCGTCGCGCGAGCTGACGCGCGCTCTCCTCGCTCGAGCCCAAGCGCGCGCTCAGCCGTTCGATCTCGCCGCGGCTCTCGCGCTCCAGGCGCGCACCCATGTCCGATGCCTGCTCCGCGCGCTCCTCGGCCTCGACCCGCAGCTGCTGCTCTGCGTACTCGCGCTGCTTGACCCGCCGCAGCTCGTGCTCGCGCTCGAGCGCCGCCTCGCGCTCGCCCTCGAGCAGCTCGTCCATCCGAAGGCGTTCGTCCTCGGCCTCGCGCAGGCGCTGCTGCAGGCTCGCCACGTGGCGTTCGAGTGTCTGCACGGTCGCTTCCGCCGCCTCGGCGCGGCGCGTCAATGCGACCTCGCCGCTCTCGGCCGCGCGGCGCGCGCGCCGTTCGGCGAACAGGTCTCCCTCGCCGCGGCGCGCGCGACCCTCGGGCCCGCTGCCCGTCTCTCCGTTCGGCGTCTCGCTGCCCTCTGCCATCACGTCGAGGCCAACTTAAGGGGCGCGCCGGACGACGCTCGGGAGCGACGCTGCGAGCGGCGCGATCAGCGTTTCCGGACCAGTCCCGCGGGGCGCGATCAGGAGTTGCGCAAGCGCCAAGCCATGCGCGACTGCAGCGACCACAGCTCGATGAAGCCGGGCGAGGCAGTCTGCGAGAACAGCCCGCCGGACTCCGAGAACGAGGCGAGGCTCGCGTCGTAGACGGCGTTGGGCGAGGAGCGCGTGACCACGCGCGCGTGACCCTTGTAGAGCTTCACGCCGATCGTGCCGGTGACGCGCTCGCCGACGCGCTGCATGTAGGCGTCGAGGTCGTCGCGCAGCGGCTCCCACCACAGCCCGGCGTAGACCAGATAGGCCCACTGACGGTCGAGCTCGGGCTTGAACTGGTTCTGGTGGATCGTGCACACGAGGTGCTCGAGCTCCTGGTGCGCCGGCAGCAGGATCGCCGCGGCTGGTACCTCGTAGATGTCGCGCACCTTCAGCCCGACGATGCGATCCTCGATGTGGTCGACGATGCCAACGCCGTGGCGCGCGCCGATCTCGGCGACGCGTTCGATCAGCTCGACCAACCCCAGAGGCTCGCCGTTCAGCGTCACGGGCACGCCGGCCTCGAAGCCCAGCTCGACCGTCTCGGGCTCGTCGGGCGCCTGCTCGGGCGGCGTCACGAGCTGGAAGACATCGTCGTCGGGGGCGTGCTCGAGGTCCTCGATCCAGCGACCCTCCGAGGAGCGCCCCCAGAGGTTGTCGTCGATCGAGTACGGGGTCGCCTCCGCTCCGCCCTTGATCGGAATGCCGTGCTCGCGCGCGTAGGCGATCTCCTCCTCGCGCCCCATCTGCCACGAGCGCACCGGCGCGATCACCTTCAGCTCCGGCGCGAGCGTCGCGATCGTTGCCTCGATGCGCACCTGGTCGTTGCCCTTGCCGGTGCAGCCGTGAGCGATCGTGTCACAGCCGCTGCGGCGCGCATACTCGACCGCGAGCTTGGCGATCAGCGGCCGCCCGAGCGCGGTGAACAGCGGGTAGCCGCCGCCATAGAGCGCGTTGGCCCGGATCGCCGGCAGCACGAAGTCGCGCGCGAACTCCTCACGCGCGTCCACGACGTGGCATTCGAGCGCGCCGAGCTGCAGCGCCTTGCCCTCGATCACCGCGTAGTCCTCGCCGGGCTGGCCGAGGTTGACCGTCAGGCACACGACCTCGGCGCCATATGAGTCCTGAATCCACTTGAGCATCACGCTCGTGTCAAGGCCGCCGGAATACAGCAGCAGCACGCGGTGCACGTGCTCGGGATCGGCCTCGTAGGAGGCCGTGCGGACGCTCGGGATCTGTTGCTCGCGGCTCACGGTCGGCGAAGGCTATCCGGGCTGGGCCTCGCCCGCGCGCTCGGCCACGGCAGGCGTGCGCCCGCGTTCCATCAGCGGGTATGCGGGCGCGTCTTCGCGGAAGCCCAGCTTCGCGTACAGCCCCTGCGCGTCGGCGGTGTGCAGCAGCCAGCGCACCTCCGCGGAGATCGCGCGCGAGCCGTCGCCGTCGATGATCTCCCTCACGAGCTGCAGGCCGAGCCCGCGGCCACGGTAGGCGCTCAGCACGTACACGTCGGCGAGGTAGGCGACGATCACGCCGTCGCTGACGGCCCGCGCGAAGCCGACCTGCTCGCCGTCGCGGTACAGCCCCATCACCCGCGTCGAGCCGCCGATCGCACGCGCGACGCGCTCGCGCGTGCGTCCGCGCCCCCAATAGGACTCGCCGCTGATGAACGCGTGCACCGCATCGACGTCGATCCGCGCGGGATCGTCGTCCAGCTCGAAGCCGTTTTCCAGCTCCCGGCGCAGCGTTCAGCCCTCCAGCGCGCCGGCGAGCCGCTCAAGCGCCTCATCGACGTCAGCCTCGGTCGCGATCAGCGGCGGCAGCAGCCGCAGCGTGCCGGCGCCGGTCGCGTTCAACACCAGCCGTTGTTCCAGCAGCGCGCGGCGCACGACCTCGGGTGCGGAGACGTCCAGCTCGCACGCGAGCATCAGCCCGCGTCCGCGCACGGAGAGGACGTGCGGCAGGTCTCGCAGTCCCGCCACGAGCCGCTGGCCCAGCTCGCGCACGTCACCCAGCAGCGCCTCGTCGTCGGTGATGTCGAGCGCCGCGAGCGCCGCGCTCGCGATCACCGGCCCGCCAGCGAAGGTCGAGCCGTGGTCGCCGGCGACGAGCACGTCCGCGAGCCGCTCGCCGGTGACGAGCGCGCCGATCGGCAGGCCACCGCCGAGCGCCTTGGCGACCATCATCGCGTCGGGCTTCACACCCGTCTGCTCGTACGCCCACAGGCTGCCCGTGCGTCCCATACCGCACTGCACTTCGTCGAACACGAGCGCCGCACCGTGCTCGTCGCACGCGGCGCGAGCGGCGGCGAGCAGCTCGGCGGAGAGCACGTTGACGCCGCTCTCGCCCTGAATCGGCTCGAGCAGCACCGCAGCCGTGCGCGCATCGACGGCCGCGCGCAGCGCATCCGGCTCGGCGGGCACCGCGCGAAAGCCCGGCACGAGCGGCGCGAACGGCGCCTGCTTGGCCTCCTGTGGCGTCGCCGACAGCGCGCCGTAGGTGCGCCCGTGGAAGGCGCCGTGCACGACCACCACGTCACCCCCGGAGCGCGCCTTGCGGGCAAGCTTGATCGCCGCCTCGCTGGCCTCGGCGCCGGAGTTGCAAAAGAACACCTTGCCGCCAAGGCTGGAGTCCGACAGGCGCGCCGCGAGGCGCATCGCTGGCTCGGTGTAGAAGAGGTTGCTGACGTGCATCAGCCGCCCGACCTGCTCGCGCACCGCGCTCACAACACGCGGGTGGCAGTGGCCGAGGTTCGTGACCGAGATGCCGCACAGGAAGTCCAGGTACTCGTTGCCCTGCTCGTCCCACAGCCGCGCGCCCTCGCCGCGCACGAACTCCACCGGCAGACGCGCATAGGAGCCGACCACGCTCGTGCGCTCGAGCTCCTGCAGCTCCACGAGGCTCATGAGCCACCGCCCGCGATCGCTGCGCAGGCATGCATGGTCATGCGGCAGCCTCGATCTTGGTGCCGATGCCCGCGTCCGTGAACAGCTCCAGCAGCAGCGAGTGCGCGATGCGCCCGTCGAGGATGTGCGCGGCGCTGACGCCGTCGTTGATCGCGTCCAGGCACGCCTCGAGCTTGGGGCGCATGCCGCCGTCGAGGCTCGCGAGCGCTGCCTGCACCTGCTCGGCGCTGGCGTGGCCGATGAGGCTGTCGGTGTCGGCGGGGTCGGCGAGCCAGCCGGCAACGTCGGTGAGGAACACGACCTTGTAAGCACCGAGCGCACCGGCGACCGCGCCGGCGGCCTCGTCGGCGTTGACGTTGTAGGAGTTGCCGTCGCGGTCGGCGCCGACGGAGGCGATCACGGGGATGTAGTCGCGCGCGATGTGCTCGATGACGCCGACGTTGACGCGCTCGATGCGGCCCACGAAGCCGATGTCCTCGCCCCCGGGCGCGGTGCGACGCGCGACGCGAAACAGCGAGCCATCGTCGCCACAGAGGCCGACTGCCGGCTGGCCGTGACGATTCAGGCGCAGCACGATCTCCTTGTTGACCTTGCCCATCAGCACCATCTTCGCGACCTCCACGGTGCTCTCGTCAGAGACGCGCAGGCCGCCGACGAACCGCACAGGCAGCCCCAGCCGTTCCATGTAGCCGGTGATCTCAGGACCGCCGCCGTGCACCACGATCGGGTTCAGCCCAACGTACTTGAGCAGCACGACATCGCGCGCGAACTCCTCGCGCAGCTCGACGTCCTCCATCGCGGCGCCGCCGTACTTGATGACCACCGTGCGGCCGTAGAACTCCCTGATGTACGGGAGCGCCTCCAGCAGCGTGCCTACATCGCGCATTGGCAGAGCCTTTCACGAGGGGTGGGGGCATGGACACGCAGGCCAAGCTGACCAAGGACGCAGCGAGCGTGGCGTGCTCTGCACGCGAGCGAGTGAGGACGCCGGCCAGCGCCGGCATGCGTGTTCATGTGTGGTAGTCGGCGTTGACGGTCACGTACTCGTGCGAGAGATCCGAGAAGAACACCTCGGTCTCGGCGCCCTCGCCCGGCAGGTCGACCTCGTACTCGACCTCCGTCTGTTGCACGGCCTTCGCAAGCGCGGCCTCGTCGTAGGGGATCGCGCTGCCGGCCGAGCACACCTGGATGCCCTCGATCGCGACATCGACGGCTAGCGGCGCGGTGCCGATCAGCGCCCCGCCGACGGACTGCACGATCCGCCCCCAGTTGGGGTCGCCGCCGTGCAGCGCGGCCTTCACGAGCGGCGAGTTCGCCACCGCGCGAGCGGCGGTCTCAGCGTTGTGCAGGTCGCCGCCGCGGACGATCACGCGCGCGAGCCGCCCGGCGCCCTCGCCGTCGGCGACCATCATCACCGCGAGCTGGCGCAGCAGCGCGTCGAGCGCCTCGCCGAAGCGCAGCTCGTCCTCGCTCTCGGGTGCCACGCGCACGCCGCTCGACCCGGAGCACATCAGGATCGCGGTGTCGTTGGTCGAGAGCTGCCCGTCGACGGACGCACGGTCGAATGAGCGCTTGACGCACACGCCGAACAGCAGCTCGGCGGTCTCAGCGCTCAGCTCGGCGTCGGTCTCGACGAAGCACAGCATCGTGGCAAAGCGCGGCGAGATCATGCCGGCGCCCTTGCACTGGGCGCTCAGGCGCACGACCCCAGACGGCAGCGTCAGCTCTAGGTTGGCGCGCTTCTCGAACGCGTCGGTCGTCTGGATCGCCTGCTGGAAGTCGCTGTCGCCGTCGCGGCGAAGCTGCCCACGCGCCTGCAGGATGCCTTTGAGCACGGCGTCCACCGGCAGCAGGTGGCTGATGCCGCCGGTGGAGGCGAGCGCGACCTCGGCAGGGTCGACGCCGGCTGCGAGCGCCGCCGCGCCCTGCGTCTTGGCGGCGTCGTCGAGGCCCCGCCGCCCGGTGGCGGCGTTGGCGCAGCCCGAGTTGGCGAGCACCACGCGCAGCGCGTCCAGGTGGCAGCGCTCGCGACTGACGAGCACCGGGGCTGCGGGCGTGCCGGTGGCGGTGAAGCGCGCGGCGCTCGTCGGGGCCGGCGCGTCGCACACGAGCAGACCGACGTCGGCGCGGCCGCTGGTCTTGATGCCTGCGGGCACGCCGGCGGCGCGGAAGCCCTCGGGCAGGCCCGCGTCGAGCCCCAGTTCGCGTACGTGTGCTGGCGCGGCGACCCAGCGCGAGCGGAAAAACGGCAGCGTCGCGGCCTCCTCCGATCCGGCGCTCACAGCAACCCCCTCGTCTCTTCCAGCCCGAACATCAGGTTGAGGTTCTGCACCGCCTGCGAGGAAGTTCCCTTCCAGAGGTTGTCGATTGCTCCGAACGCGACCACCTTGCCGGTGTGCTCGTCGGCGGCGGCAAACACGCGGCAGTAGTTGGTCTCGCGCGTCTCGAGCACTCCAGGCGGCCGCTCGACGAGCTCCACGAACGGCTCCTCGGCGTACGCGTCGAGGTACATGCGCCGCAGCTCCTCGGCGTCCACCGGGCGCGTGGTCGTGACGTAGCAGCTTGCCATCTCGCCCTGGTCGAGCGGCACCAGGTGCGCCTGGAACTGCACCTTCAGCCCGTCGGCGCCGAGCAACGCGAGCTGCTCCTCGATCTCGGGCGTGTGGCGGTGCGCGGCGACCTTGTAGGGGACGATGTTCTCGCCCGCGATCGATAGGTGCGTGGTCTCGTCGAACACGCGCCCGGCGCCGGAGATGCCCTGCTTGGCGTCGATCACGACGTCGGCGATCAGCCCTGCACGCGCGAGCGGCGCGAGCGCGAGCAGCGACGCGGTCGGGTAGCAGCCGGGGTTGGCGACGATCGCGGCGCCGGCGATCTGCTCGCGGTGCAGCTCGGTCAGCCCGTAGACGGCGTCCTCGAGCAGGTCCGGGCGCGGGTGCTCGCCATACCAGCGCTCGTAGGTTGCGAGCGAGCGCAGCCGGAAGTCGGCGCTCAGGTCGACGACGCGGATGCCGCGCTCGCGCAACGCGCCGACCGTCGGCGCCGCGGCGGCGTGCGGGTAGGCGACGACGGCCGCGTCGATCCCCTGCAGGCGCTCGACCTCGAGCGGCTCGATCGCGAGCGGCACACGGTAGCGCGGGTAGACCTCACCCAGCGGCCGGCCCAGCTCGGAGCGCCCGGTGACGGCGACCAGCTCGAAGTCGGGGTGGCGCCAGAGCAGGTGCGCGGCGAGCGCACCGGTGAAGCCGGTGGCGCCGGCGACGATCACCCGCGGGTTGCCCGCGGCGTACGGCTGGGAGGCGAGCTCAGGGCTAGCCACGCAGCTCGCCTCCCAGCTCTTCGAGCGCCGTCACGACCTGTGCGCGCACGGGCTCGATGTCCTCATCGGTGAGCGTGCGATCGAGCGCGCGGAAGGACAGCGCGAGCGCGAGCGAGCGGCGGCCCTCCCCCACCTGCGCGCCGGTGTACACGTCGAACACGCGCGCGTCCTCGAGCAGCTTGCCGGCGGCGGCGCGCACGCGCGCGAGCACCTCGGCGGCGGCGACCGTCTCGGGCAGCGTCACCGCGAGGTCCTGTCGCAGCGGCGGGAATGGGCCGAAGGCGGTGAACTCGACGACCTCGGGAGCCAGCGCGGCCAGCTTGCCAAGGTCGATTGCGAAGGCGGCCGCGCGCGGCAGGTCCCAGCCGCCGGCGACGAGCGGGTGCAGCTCGCCGATGAAGCCGAGGCGCACGGCTCCCTCGCCGTGTCCGACAGCATCGCCGCGTCCGACGCCATCACCGTCTCCCTCCGCGCGCGTCGCGCCGGTCACGGTACCGGCGGCGGCCGCGGCGATAACGGCGGCGCTGCGACCGGGATGCAGGAACGGCCAGGTGGCGGCCTCGACAGCCCAGTCCAGGCCGAAGCGATCGAGCAGCACGCCGAGCAACGCCTTGACGGCGAAGAAGTCCGCCTCACGGCGTTCACCGCGCCAGGAGCGAGGCTCCAGCTCACCGCTGAGCAGCGCACCGAGGGCGTGGTGCTCGTCAGCGGGACGCTCGTCGCGCGAGGCACGGTAGACGGTGCCGGACTCGAAGATCGCGACGTCTGGACCGTTGCGCGCGACATTGTGGCGAGCGGCGTCGAGCAGCGAGCCGAGCAGCGTTGGGCGCATGATCGACTGGCCCTCCGACAGCGGGTTCTCGAGCGCGACGACGTGCCGCAGCTCATGATCCGCCGGCAGCAGCAGGCGGTCGAGCAGCTCGGGGTCGGTGAAGCTCCAGCCGATGATCTCGTGCAGGCCGCGGCCGACGAGCGCGTCCTCGGCGTCGCGGCGCACGCGCTGGGCGTGCGTGAGCTTGCCCGCGGCGCCGCGGCGCGCGGGCAGCGTCGCGGGCAGGCGCTCGAGGCCGTCGATGCGCGCGACCTCCTCGATCAGGTCGACCTCGCGTGTGACGTCGTCGCGTCGCAGCGCCGGCACGGTGACCTCGAGGCCGTCCGCGCGCGGCTCGGTCGCGAAGTCGAGCGCGTTCAGGATCTGGGCCTGGCGCTCACGCGCGACGGGCACGCCGAGGATCGCCTGCACGCGTGCCTCGCGTAGAGCGAGCTGCTGGCGGGGGACGACCGCATCGCCGGCGCGCAGGCCGAGGTCGATCGTGCCCGGCAGCACGCGCGCGCCACACAGCTCGAGCATCAGCTGCGTGGCGATCGCCTGCGCGTGCATGCACTGCTCCGGCTGCAGGCCCTTCTCGAAGCGCCCCGAGGCCTCGCTGCGCAGGCCGAGCGTCCACGAGCTGCGGTGGATGTTGGGCCCGTTCCAGGTCGCGACCTCCATCAGCACGCGCGTCGTGCCCAGCTCGACCTCCGAACGCGCGCCACCCATCAGCCCGGCGATCGAGGTCGGTCCCTCGGCGTCCTCGATCACGAGCATCTGCGCGTCGAGCGTGCGCGTCTGTCCGTCGAGCGTCTGCACCTGCTCGCCTTCGTGGGCGCGGCGCACGGTCAGGCGCGCGCCCGCGACACGGTCGAGGTCGAACGCGTGCAGCGGCTGCCCGCTCAGCAGCATCGCGTAGTTGGTGATGTCGACGACGTTGTTGATCGTGCGCTGTCCGGCCGCCGTCAGCCGCGCTTTCAGCCACGGTGGCGAGGGCGCGACCACGACGTCCTCGAACACGCGCGCGGTGAAGCGCGGGCACAACTCGGGCGCCTCGAGCAGCACCTCCGCGCCGGCGACGGGCCCATCCGAGCCGGGGTCCTGACCCCACGGCGCGGCGGCCAGCGGCGCGCCGGTCGCGGCGTGCAGCTCGCGTGCGACGCCGTAGACGCCGAGGCAGTCGGGCCGGTTGGTCGTGATCTCGAGCTCGAGCACGTCGCTCGAGATCGCCAGCACATCCGCGAGCGGCGTGCCGGGCGCCAGCTCCGCGTCGAGCATCTGCCCGTCGAGTACGAGAATCCCGGCGGCGCCCGAGCCGATCTCCAGCTCGGACTCCGACAGGATCATGCCTTCGGAGACGACGCCGCGCAGCTTCGCCTGCTTCAGCTTGGTGCCGTCGGGCATCACCGCGCCGGGCCGCGCGACCGCCACCGTCTGACCGGCGGCCACGTTCGGCGCACCGCAGACGATCGTCGCGGGCTCTCCATCCTCCGCGCCTAGGTCGACCTCGCAGACCTTCAGGCGATCGGCGTCCGGGTGCTGCTCGGCGCTCAGCACGCGCCCGACCACGAAGCCGTCGGTCGCGGGCACGCCGTGGTGGTGGATCGCCTCGACCTTCGTGCCGGTCATCGTCAGGCGCTCCTCGATCTGGCGCACGTCCAACTCGGGGTCGCAGTATTCGCGCAGCCACGGCAGCGCCACCCTCATGGCCGTACCTCCGCCCGCCGCCGCCACAGGCACGTAGGCCAAGCCGGGCAAGGACGCAGGGAGCGTGGCGTGCTGCGCACGCGAGCGACCGAGGACGCAGATCCGGCGCCGGTATACGTGCCTGTGGTCATGAGAACTGCTCCAGAAAGCGAAGGTCGTTCTCGTAATACAGGCGCAGATCGGGGATGCCGTGCTTGAGCATCGCGATCCGCTCCACGCCCATCCCCCACGCGAAGCCCTGCACCTTCTCGGGGTCATAGCCGGGAGCGTTGGCCTCCGTCGTGGGGACGTGCGCGTAGACGTTGGGATCGACCTCGCCTGCGCCCAGCACCTCCAGCCAGCCCTCGCCCTTGCACAGGTAGCAGCGCGCGCCGTCCTTCAGGAAGCCCTTGCCGCCGCAGTGAAAGCAGGAGACGTCGACCTCCACGCTGGGCTCGGTGAACGGGAAGAAGTGCGGACGCAGCCTGACGTCGCGCTCGCTGCCGAAGACCGCGCGCGCGAACTCCAGCAGCGTGCCCTTGAGATCCGCGAGCGTGATGTCCTCGTCGACCGCGAGACCCTCGATCTGGTGGAACTGCGGCGTGTGCGTGGCGTCGGAGTCGGGCCTGTACACGCGCCCGGGGATCACGACGTACAGCGGCGGCGGGTGCGCCTCCATCGCGCGCACCTGCATCGGCGAGGTGTGCGTGCGCAGCACCAGCTCCTCGGCGGCCAGCGGCGAGGGCGGCTGCCCGGCGCGCGTCTCGGCTTGATGCCCGCCCGCGCGCGCGACGTAGAAGGTGTCGGTGCGTGCCCGCGCGGGATGCGTGGGACTGTGGTTGAGCGCGTCGAAGTTGTAGTGGACGGTCTCGATCTCGGGGCCCTCCATGACGATAAAGCCGAGGCCGAGGAAGATGTCTTCCAGCTCGCGGCGGGTCGCGGTGAGCACGTGCAGGCGGCCGATCGACTGTGGCGGCGTGCCGGGCAACGTGACGTCGATGCGATCGTCCAGCAGCCGCTGCTCCAGCTCGCCCACCGCCAGCGCGTCGATGCGAGCCTGGATCAGCGTCTCGAGCGCCTGGCGCGCCTGGTTGGCGGCCTTGCCGACAACGCCGCGCTGCTCGGGCTCGAGCGACGCGACCCCGCGCAGCAGCTGCGGCAGCTCGGCCTTGCGCCCGAGGAAACGCACGCGCAGCTCCTCAAGCTCGGCGCTGGACGGCGCAGCCGCGATCGCGCTCTCGGCTTCGCGCTGCAGCTCCTGGATGCGGTCGATCATGACGCGGGCACCGTATCGTTGGCGCGGGCGGGAGCACGATCCGGTCGACGGGTCACCTCATACAGCGCCACGGTCGCGGCCATCGCGGCGTTGAGCGAGTCGCCGGCGATCGGGATGCGCGCGGTCCGCGAGCACGCGGCCGTGAGCGTGTCAGGAAGCCCCTCGCGCTCGGCCCCGACGAGCAGCGTGAGGTCACCCTCGCGCGGCCCGCGCAGCTCTTCCGGCGCGTCGGCCGCGAGCGCCACCAGCTCTCCCGGCAGCTCGGCGATGTCGGCGACGCGCGCGAGCGCGACGGCGAAGATCGCGCCCATGCTCGCGCGCACGGCCTTCGGAGCGTGCGGGTCGGCACAGCCGGGGCCGAGCGCCACGCACGAGGCGCCGAACGCGTGCGCGGAGCGCAGCACGGTGCCGACGTTGCCGGGATCGCCAACGCGGTGCAGGTACACGCACAGCGGTCCCACCGCGGCGCTCCAGCGCTGCTCGTAGACGGCGATCACACGCGTGCCCGAGCCGAGCGCCGAGACGCTCGCCAGGGCCGAGCGCTCGACGTCGTGAAAGCTCTCCTCGCCGAGGTCCGAGCCGGCGAGCCGGTAGCCCTCGAGCGCCGGACGCCGGGCCAGCGCCGCGGCGGCGATCAGGTCCTCGCCTTCGACCAGGAAGGTGGCGTTGCGAGCGCGCCCGCGCTTGGTGTGCAGGTGGCGCACGGCCTTCAGGCGCTGGTTCTGGGGGGATTCGATCTGGCTCATGTCGGGTGTCGTTTCGCTTGCTACCGCTTGTTCCTTGCTGCTCGGGCCAACAAAAAGGGCGCCGTCCTTTGCAGGAGCGACGCCCGGGAGGCTGTCTGTCGGTGTGCCGGGGCCCCGGCTCCTCCGGGGTCAGGCAGCCGACGCCTCGCGGGCGACTTCGGCGAAACGTCGGAATGTCTCGGCGTCGCGCACGGCGATGTCCGCGAGCACCTTGCGGTCCAGCTCGACGCCGGCCAGTTTCAGGCCGTGCATCAGCTGCGAATAGCTCATGCCGTTGATGCGCGCGGCGGCGTTGATGCGGGTGATCCACAGCCTGCGGAAGTCGCGCTTGCGGTTGCGCCGGTCGCGATACGCGTAGGCGTCGGCCTTCAGCAGCGCCTCCTTGGCGCGCTTGTAGTTCGAGTGCGCCTCGCCGCGGAAGCCCTTCGTCTGCTCGAGTACCGCGCGGCGCTTCTTGCGCGCGCCGACCGAGCGCTTTACGCGTGTCATTTGCCGACCCCGAGCATGCGCTTGATGCGCGGCGTGTCGTCGTCGGAGACCATCATCGGCTTGCCCAGATCGCGCTTGTGTTTCGGCGACTTCTTCTCAAGGATGTGGCTCGTGAAGGCGTGCCTGCCGCGCACCTTGCCGGTGGCGGTGACCTTGAAGCGCTTCTTGGCGCCGGAGTGTGTCTTCATCTTGGGCATAGGATCAGAGAACGGGGGTCCGGCTCGCCGCCCAAAGGCCGGCTACGCCACCCGCGAGCGGATGATTATGACACGGCGGTGCCGGTAGTCGCGGTGTCGCCGTCGGCGGCCACGGCCTCGACGGGCTCCGCCGGCACCTCGGCGGGCGTGTCCGCGGTACTGGCAGCAGCGTCCGAGGACGCCTCTGAGGTGGGCTCAGCATCGCTCGCCGGCACATCGGTGGGCTGCGCCGGCGCAACTGCCGAGTCCGCGTCGGCGGGCTTCTCCGACTCCAGGGGGGAGGCGAGCGCCTCGGCGGCGACGTCACCGCTCGCGTCGGCGGGGAACACCTCGTCAGCGGCCGGCGCGGCGTCGGCCTTGCCCGCCAGCACCGCTTTGGAGGGCGCCATCATCATCGTCATGTTGCGCCCTTCCTGCATCGGGCGCTGCTCGACGACACCCAGCTCGGACAGCTCCTCGGCGAGCCGATCGAGGATCGCGGTGCCACGCTCGGGGTGCGTCACCTCGCGCCCGCGGAACATGATCGTGACCTTGACCTTGTCCTTGTGCCTGAGGAAGCGCTCGACGTGGTGCTTCTTGGTGTCGTAGTCGTGCTCGGCGATCTTCGGGCGAAACTTGATCTCGCGCACGGTGATCTGCTGCTGGTGCTTGCGCGCCTGCTTGACCTTTTGCGCCTGCTCGTACTTGTACTTGGAGTAGTCGAGCACACGGCACACCGGCGGGCGCGCCTCGGGCGCGACCTCGACGAGGTCCAGTTCGCGCTCCTGGGCGAACACGAGCGCGTCGGCGGTCTTGAGCACACCGATCTGCTGGCCCTGGTCGTCGATCAGACGCACCTCGGGCACACGAATGCGCTCGTTGATCCTCGTCGTGTCCCGCTCAGGCGGGCGCCGGTCGAAGCGGCGTGGAACCGGCACTAGCTGTAGTGACCGCGCGTCAAGCGGACGTTACGCTTGGCGTTCTGAGGATTTGCCGGGCTGCAATGACGTGGATTATAGCTGTACTCGCAGGCGTTGCATGAAGTCGGCCGTCGGCTCGCTGCCCAGATCCGCGCCGTGGTGCTCGCGCACCGAGACCGTGCCCTCCCCCTGCTCGCGCTCGCCGACGACCAGCATGTATGGGATTTTGCGCAGCTCCGCATCGCGGATCTTGCGCCCGATCGACTCGTTGCGATCGTCCAGCTCGACACGCAGCTCCTGCTCGCGGAGACTGTCTCTGACCTGCGCTCCGTAGTCGGCGAAGCGGTCGGAGACCGGCAGCACGATCGCCTGCACGGGCGTCAGCCACAGCGGCAGCTCACCCGCGTAGTGCTCGATCATGATGCCGATGAAGCGCTCGTAGGAGCCGAACATCGCACGGTGGATCATCACCGGGGTGTGATCCTGGTTGTCGGCGCCGGTGTAGGTCAGCTCGAAGCGCGCCGGCATCGAGTAGTCCAGCTGCACGGTCCCCAGCTGCCAGGAGCGCCCGAGCGAGTCGGTCATGTGCACGTCGATCTTGGGGCCGTAGAAGGCGCCGTCGCCGGGGTTGAGCGTGTACTCGAGGCCCATCTCCTCGAGCACGCGCATCAGCTTCTGCTCGGCGCGGTCCCACATCTCGTCGGTGCCGACGCGCTGCTCGGGGCGCGTCGACAGCTCCAGCTTGACCTCGAAGTCGAACAGCTTGTAGGTCTCGAAGGCCATCTCCAGACAGCCCCTGACCTCCTCCTGCACCTGCTCCTCGGTGCAGAAGATGTGGCCATCGTCCTGCGCGAAGTGGCGCACGCGCAGGAGCCCGTGCAACACGCCGGAGGCCTCGTTGCGGTGCAGCAGCCCCGGCTCGGAATAGCGGATCGGCAGGTCCCGATAGGAGTGGCGGCTGAGGCCGAAGAGCTGGCAGTGGCCGGGGCAGTTCATTGGCTTGACCGCCATCTCGCGCTCCTCGACCTGCAGCGTGAACATGTTCTCGCGGTACTTGCCCCAATGCCCAGATGTCTTCCACAGCTCCGCGTCGAAGATCTGCGGCGTCTTGACCTCGCTGTAGCCGCGCTCGGCGCCCATCCGACGCGACAGTCCGACGAGCGCGTTGAACACGCCCGTGCCCGCGGGCAGCCAGAAGGCGGCGCCGGGCGAGATCTCCGAGAACGCGAACAGCCCCAGCTCGCGCCCCAGCTTGCGGTGGTCGCGCGCCTTGGCCTGCTCGATCCGCTCGAGGTGCGCCTCCAGCTCGGCCTTCGTGAAGAACGCCGTGCCGTAGATGCGGGTGAGCATCGTGCGCGTCGAGTCGCCGCGCCAGTAGGCGCCGGCCAGCGACTGCAGCTTGAACGCGCCCACGGTCTTCGTGCTCGGCGCGTGCGGGCCGCGACAGAGGTCGGTGAAGGGGCCGTTGGTGTAAAGCGAGACGGTCTGCAGCGGCTCGCGGTGCAGGCTCTGCGCGGCCGCCGTGACGAGGTCGTCGATCAGCTCGACCTTGTAATCCTGACGCTCGGCGAGGAAGCGCTCGCGCGCGTACGCGACGGGCACGTCCTCACGCGCGAACGGCTCAGCAGCCTTGACGTGGGCGCGCATGCGCTCTTCGATGCGCGGGAAGTCGGCCTCGGAGGGCGCGGTGCCCGCCGGGAACTCGAAGTCGTAGTAGAAGCCGTCCTCGATCGGCGGCCCGATCGAGATCTTCACGCCCTCGTACAGCTCCATCACCGCCGCGGCCAGTACGTGCGCGGCGTCGTGGCGAATCAGCTCCAGCGCCTTCGCCCCATCGTTCTTGGTCACGATCGCGATGTGCGCGCCATCGGGCAGCGGTCGTGCGAGGTCGCGAACCTCCGCGCCGTCCTCCGCGGCCGAGGCGCCACCCGCGACGACCTCGATCGCGAGCGCGGCGCGCGCGAGCCCAGGCCCGATCGCGGCAGCCGCGTCGGCGCCGGTGGCGCCGTCGGCCAGCTCGAGCCGCTTGCCGTCTGGGAGAGTGACCGTCACGGACATGTCGCGCTGGAGGCTACCCGTAGCCGCCGAGAGTTTTCTGACGCCGCCGCGTCAGGCCAGCTGCCAGAGGGCGTCGTCAGCCAGCGCCTCGCGCTTTACCAAGCCCGCCCCGGCCAACTCGATCAGCGCGCGCTCGGCGGCCTCGCGATCGGGCAGCTGATTATTTTGAGTGAGGATTGCCGCGACCTCAGCGGTGACAAGGCCCTCGGGGAACCCGCGCAGCGCATCGATCGCCTCCTCGGGCTGCGCCTGGCGCTCCAGCGTCGGGTCGAGGTTCGCGATCAGCACGTCATAGGCCTCGATCGGCTGGAAGCCGCCGGCCTCCAGGCGCACACCGGCGCTGCTGTGGAAGACGAGCGACGGTGCCGAATAGCGCACCGGCCCGTCGGTCTGGCGCGCCTTGCCCTGAAAGTCCGTGGGCCCACCCTCGGCGCTGCGCGTCTGCTCCTTGTCGTCGTCGTACGCGGCGATCGTGTCCCGCGCGTCGATCGCGCCGACCACCGCGTCCACGTCGAGGCCGTCCACGCGTGCGAGCGCCTGCGCGATGTCAGCGTCCTGGTCGAGCAGCAGCGTGGTGGTGAACCATGCGAGCTGCAGCGCGCGCAGCACCTGCTCCTCGCGTCCGGGGAACAGCATGCGGGTCGCGACGATCGCGCGGCACGCGCGCGAGGTCGCGGTGACACGTGCGCGCGGCTGCATCAGCAACGGCATGCCGAAGCGCCGGAAATAGCTCTGCTGGCCGATCGTCGAGCGCGTCGGCGTGTAGCCGGCGTCGATGTAGCGCTGCGGGTCCTCCGCCAGGCCGATCGTCACCAAGCGCCAGTCGAGCTGGTCGCCGTAACGCCAGCGCAGCACCGCCAGCGCCGGGCTCGCCGAGTATGCGAACGGACAGCCCGGATCGGTGAAGTGCGTGACGGTGATGCTGCTCACGCAGGCAATGATTGCACGCGCAAGCACCACACCGGGGTCAACCCTGCCCGAGCACATGCGCCAGGAGCACCTCCTCCACCCATGCTCGACCGCCCGCTCGAAGCTCCTTCACACACTCCGAGCCGCCACAAAAAGCGCAATTAACCACGGTCAAAGAGCACTCGCGTGCCAGCAGTCGCGATTCCAGCCGATTGAAAAACACGGACTGGCAGACAACTGTCTGCTATGCGAGCATCGCGCCATGATCAATCACGAGCGAGACTCAATCACCATCACCCTTTCCCCCACGCAGGTCGACAAAGTCGTACGCGCGGCTACGTTCAGTCGTACGCCCAGCGTGTCCACGCTGATCGGCAACGCGCTGCGCGCGCCGCTTCACAGCGAGCAGCCCGACGGCCAGGTTTCACCCCGTGCGCCCGCCGAGAGCGCAACCGGCGGATATTCCCTCGACGACAGCGATCCGCGGTTGTCGCGCTCGCTGCTACGTGGCCTTTCGCTACTGACGTGCTTCGCCGCCGACGGCACCTCGCGCGGCATCGTCGAGATTGCACACGATCTCGACATGAGTCCCAGCACGGCGCATCGTTACGCCTCCACACTGGTCGAGCTGGGCCTGCTCGAGCGCGACCCGACAACGCGCAAGTACCGCCTGCCAGCCGGCTGCTGACACAGCTGAAATCTGAACGGTCGGCACGCGCGCGTACGGCGCGCCGTGCCGACCGAGCCGACGCCTTCTGTGGGGATGGCGTGACGGCACCAAGATACCAGCAGGTGGCTGTCTGGATCTTGCTACTCGCGACGTGAGATGTTTCTGATTGTGTCGGCCCCGACCCAGCCAGACCCTGCGTTCGCGTCCACCGTGCGCCGTATGCGCGTCGAGCGCGGTGACACTCAGGAGGACCTTGCACACCGCGCCGGACTCACGGTTGCGGCCTTCGCGCGCATCGAGCGCGGACACGCAAATCCGACCTGGACAACCGTACGACGGATCGCGCTTGCGCTCGAGATCAGCCTGGTGGCTCTTGCCGAGGCAGTCGAACGCTCCAAGATCAGGCCCTGATCGGTTTCACCTCAGGCCGGCTCAGGCGCCTCGAGCGCGCGCAGGTGCTCATCCACACGCCGCACCCATTCCTCTGAAACCGCGTCCGCCTGCACTGACAGTCGCGGGGGCTGCAGGACGGGAACTGCCGGCTCAGGGATACCGAGGTACGCGAGCACACGGCGAACAACGGCGTCGGTGCTCTCGGCCAGCTCCTCGTAGGTGAGCTTCAGCGGTTCGTATCCGAGACCGAGGAAGTACGCGTCCCAAGAGGCGTCGTGGGCGGTCAGCAGCCGCACCAGGTAATTGATCGCACGGAAGGAGAACACCGGCTCCACCGAGCGCTCGACCTCATCGCCCGCCTTCCACGCCTGCGTCTGCACCGCCTTCCACAGCGACACCGCCTGGCGGATCTTGTTCTCGCGCGTGATCTGGATGTAGCGCAACCCCGGGAAGCCGCGAGCGAGCAGCTCCGGCAGCGGTCGCTCGGCATTGCCGTCGATGCCGCGCAGCAGCTCGGCGAAGTCGCCCAGGTAGCCCCACATGAGCTTGGCGCCGAATACCCCGTTGGCGGTGGTGCCCTCGTGCAGCGCCCACGCCAGATACTGGTCGTAGGTGTCCGGATGCCACAGGGGATTGGGTTTGGCCATGCCGTCCGGCATCTCGCGGAAGGCCAAGCGCTCGACGATGTTGGCGTGGCGTTGCGGGTCGAAGTACTCGTGCGGCCGGCGCGGCAGCCCAGAGCGGCTGAGCGCCTCGAAGTACTCCTGCGGGTGGCCCGCCACGCCCGTCTCGTCGAGCGCGTGGCAGAGTAGAGTGCTGCCGCTTCGCGGTGTCGCACAAACCAGGTAGGAGAGCATCGGCGTCATCGTCGAGATGATCCCACAAAGCACACTGATCCAGTGGACAATTACGTGCAGAAGCTTCCAAACATCGTTTACATGCACTCGCACGACACGGGCCGCTACGTGCAGCCCTACGGCGAGCCCGTGCCGATGCCCAACGTCCAGGCGCTGGCCGACCAGGGCGTGCTGTTCCGCGAGGCGTTCTGCGCCGCGCCGACGTGCTCGGCGAGCCGCGCGTGCCTGTTGACCGGGCAGTACGGGCAGAGCAACGGCATGCTCGGGCTGGCCCACCGCGGCTGGTCGCTGCGTGACTACCGCCATCACATCGTCAACGTGCTGCGCCGCGTGGGCTACACCTCGACCTTGATCGGCGAGCAGCACATCTCCAAGGAGCCCGAGGTGATCGGCTACGACGAGGTGATGAAGATCCCGACGACGCACGTCGAGACGGTCGCGCCGCTGGCGATGGAGGTGCTGCGGCGCGAGCGCGAGCGGCCGCTGTTCCTATCCGTCGGCTTCTTCGAGACCCACCGCGAATTCCTCGGCCCCGGCTCGCTGCGCGACGTCCACTACTCCAAGCCGCCGAACAACCTGCCCGACGGTCCCACGGTGCGCGCCGACGTGGCCGCGTTCAAGGCCAGCGCGCGATCCTTGGATCACGGCGTCGGCATGGTGCTCAACCAGCTCGACGCCTCGGGGATGATGGACGACACGCTGATCATCTTCACGACCGACCACGGCATGCCGTTCCCGGGCGCCAAGGCGACGCTGTATGACCGCGGGCTGGGAGTCAACCTGATCCTGCGCGGACCAGAGCCGTTCAACGGCGGGCGTGTGATCGACGCGCTGGTCTCGCACATCGACATCTACCCGACGGTGTGCGAGTACGTGGGCATCGAGCGCCCGTCGTTCCTGCAGGGCGTCTCGCTGCTGCCGCTGCTGCACGGGCAGCAGACGAGCGTGCGCGATGAGATCTTCGCGGGATCGACCTGGCATGCGGCGTATGAGCCGCAACGCGCAGTTCGCACCGAGCGCCACAAGTTCATCCGCCGCTGGGGCGATCGCCTGACACCCGTGCTCGCCAACACCGACGACGGTCCGAGCAAGGACCTGCTGCTGGCAGCCGGGTGGGCCAAGCGCGAGATCCCCAAAGAACAGCTCTACGACCTGCTGTTCGACCCCAACGAGGCGAACAACCTGCTCGCGGACCCGGACTATGCGGACGTGCTCGCCGACCTGCGCGCGCGTCTGGATCAGTGGATGCGCGACACCGACGATCCGCTGCTGGCGGGATACGTGGACCCACCGCCGGGCGTCGAAATCAACTTGCCCGACCAGCTTTCGGCCACCGAACCGACCACGCGGATCGAGTGAGGCAGACACACGCCGGCGCCTGACGCCGCTGCTTGCGGCAGTTCGCCGTCTCTCAACCGGCGTGCCGGCGCAGGAAGTCGACGAGCAGCGCGCTCGTCTGTGCAGGCTCGTCGTCCCACACGAAGTGCCCGGCGTCGTCGAGCACGGCAAGCTCGGAGCCCGGCAGCTCATCGTGGAAGCGCTGCGCCATCGCCACGCCGGCGAAGCGGTCCTGGCGGCCCCACACGATCAGCGCCGGCAGCCCCAGCGCGGTGACGCAGCCCTCGAACGGGACGAGCTTCTCGAAGTCGCCCGAGCGGTACAGCTCGAGCTGCGCAAGGCGGCGGCGATCGTCGGCGAACGCCTTCCAGTAATCCGCGAGCGCGTCCTCGCTCATGCCCTTGGAGACCGCGCGCAGCGCGGCGCCAAAGCCCTCCTCGGTGTATGCGCGTATCAGCCGCTCGCCCTCCTCGGGGGTACGCATCACGTTCGCGAGGTCGTGCCACTTGCGATCCGAGAAGAAGCCGCCGTCGGAGATCACGAGCGCGCTCGCATCCCCTGGATGCTCGCACGCCCAGCGTAGCCCGATCATCACCCCCCAGTCGTGCGTGACGAGCGCCACGGGACCGGGCTCGAGCGCCTCTACGAAGCGCGCGAGCGCGTCCACGTGCGCCTCCCAGGAGCCCGACGCGCCTGGCTCGGAGTCACCGTAGCCCGGCAGGTCGGGAGCAAGCGCGCGCCAGCCGGCCGCGGCGAGCGCCGGCAATGCCGCGTGCCACATGTAGGAGGACTCGGGGTAGCCGTGCACGAGCAGCACGGCGGGGTCTGACGCGCGCCCCGCCTCGCGGTAGGCCAGCCCCCCGGCTCGCGCGAGGCCGCTCATACCTACAGCGGCAGGTAGGAGCGGCCCGGCAGCGGCGTTGCTCTGCAGGTGTGGTACACGCGCTTACCCGTAAGCGTGCGGCCGTCACGCAAGCGGGCCACGATCTTCACAGTGAAGGTCCCTGTGGGAAGTCCCTGCAGGTCGATCGCCGTGGTCAGGGCCCTGCCCTTGAGCGTGCGCTTCGCGTGTCCGTCGACCGACACCACCGCCGAGACGACGCCCAGCTGCTTGACGTGCTGGATGTGAATCGTGATGTCGCGCTTGCTCGTGCAAGCCGGCGGAACCTCCGCTTTGAACGGCAGCACGCTCGCGCTCGCGGCCGGAGTCGACGTGGTCGCGGCCTTCGGCTGCTTCCAGACCATCGCCGCGGTCGCGCGGCCGGTCGCGCCGTGAGCGCTCGCGGTCGCTTCGATCGCGTCGCTGCCGGCGCCGTTCGTGTCGGGGTAGGTGAACACGACCTGACCCGCCGAGTTCGTGGCGCACGTTGGGTCCGCGGCGCCTTCCGGCGTCGCGCAGGTGCCCGCGACACCGCTGTTCTGGCCGCTTACGGTGAACGTCACGTCGAGGCTCGAGCTGCCGCCCTCCGCCGCATCTGAGCGGACGGCAGGAGTCTCGCCTTCGCTCACTGTCGCGGTGACGGAGTGCGTGTGCGTCGCACCCGCTTCCTGTTCTTCTGAAGCGGGCGACAGCGACAGGCTGACCTCGGCTTTGGGCTGCACGTGGCCACCCTGGTACTCGTAGGCGCCGATGTCACAGCCATCGCCGGCGATGCCCGGGCGCGGTTCGCCGCGCTGGTCGACCAGACCGGGGCCTTCGGGACTGGATACTTCGCAGTCCTCCGCCAGCGGCACGACACCAATCGCCTTGCTGGTGGGCGCGAGCGCGATCGTCTGTGTCGGGCCACCGTTGCTCGCCAAGCCTCCTTCGAATCCCGGTTCAACATCGACGAGATCTTGATCGGAGGCGCTGAGGCCACACGTGTCGGAGCTCGAGTCCTCGCGCGCTTCGGAGGGATAGTCGAGGTTGTAGCCGGCATCCGGCACCAGTGATTCGACGTTGCCTTCGCAGTTGCCCTGGCCGCTGTCCTGTTCCTCGGCGACGATCGTGTTGCGCACGGCAATGCCGCCGTCGTCTTCAGCCACGAGGTTGCCAGCGTCCTCATTTTCGCTTTCGTTGTCGGCCACGGTGTCGCTGGTCAACGCAGCGAAGTCCTCTTCACCGGCAAACACCCCGCCGCCCGCTTCACCGGCGATGTTGTCGGCGATCGTCGAGTTCACGATCGCGTCATCCTCTTCCACGTCCTCATAGATGCCGCCGCCGTCACCGCCGCCCTCAGCGCCAGCCCGGTTGTTGGCGATCGTCGACTGTTCAACGGTGAGACCGCTTTCTTCGGCAAGGAAGTCGTCGCTCGCGGGCTTGGCGTGAGCGCCAGCGGAATGAGCGGAACGCGCACCGAAACAGTCGTCAAACTCACTCGCGGTGTAGATGCCACCGCCGTCACCGTCACCGTCGCTGCCCTCCGCGGTATTGCCTTCGATCGTCGACTGCGTGACGGTAAGACCGTCGACCGATGACTCTACGCAACCGCCGAAGTTGAACTCCAGGACACCGCCACCGTCACCGCGGGTGGCGTCGTTGTCGAGGATCTTCGACTGTTCGATCGTGATGCTGTCTTCGGGCGACGACGAGATCGCCGGCTTGGCATGTGCACCGTCAGCGTCCTCGCGGAAGCATTCTTCTTCAGCGCCCTGGCTTACGTAGACGCCGCCACCGCCGCCGATTTCGAAGTCGTCCCCGTCGCCTTCGGCGGTGTTGCCTTCAATCGTCGACTGCTTGATCGTCAAACCGATGTTTCCACTCGGCCCGGCAGCAACAACGTCGGCCTTGCCGTGCGACGCACGCGGGCTTGCGTCCTCCTCACCACACTCAGTAGTGGTAATCAGCTCTCCGGTACCGGCGGCGACGCCGCCTCCGTTGCGTTCGGCTCTGTTTCCGGAGATGGTTGAGGATTCGATCGTGATCGAGGTGCCCGGTTCACCATAGATTCCACCGCCGTCGCCGCCTTCTGCTTCTTCGCGCGAGACCTTGGCGAGGTTGCCGGTGATCGTTGAGCTCTTGATCGTGATCGAGGCACCCTCGTGCAGATAGGAATCATCGCGGGCGAAGATGCCGCCACCATTGTGGTCGGCCGTGTTGTCTTCGATCGCGGAGCCTTCAACCGTGACAGAGGTTCCTTCGTACGCGTAGATGGCGCCGCCATAGCCTCTGCTGCCTTCGGCGTCCCCGTGCAGGAGCGTGAGGTTCTTGACGGTCAGTGACGCTCCCCCATCAACCGTAAAGATCGAGGTACGCTGAAATTCCTCTCCGGCGCCTTCGATCTTTGTCACCCCGGCGCCCGCGCCGCTGATGACGATGCTTGCTCCGGTTTCGATTGTGAACGTCCCGTATGACTGCGTGTTGCCGAACGTTTCGCCGGGCACATCGATCGTGACGACGATCCCGTACTCCTTGGACTCATAGTTGGCAAGTTCCACCGCCGCGCGCAGCGAGCAGCCTTCACCGCTGCTTTCGCTGACACATTCGAGCTGTGCGTCGCCGCTCGATTCAAGTGGCGCGTCGGTCGCCGATTCGTTGACCGTAATCGGGTTGAGAGGGCCGCTGGCCGCTGCGCTCGCGGGCAGCAGAAGGAGCATTCCGAGCACGGCAAGCACAGCAGTCTTCATCTTTCCCCCAATCCGCATTTTGCGGGAGTCTACAGCAGCGGTTTCCGCTGTCAAGCAAATAATTTCACTCCGGGCGCGCGAGAAATCGTGCACGCGTGGCGTTAGTGCGGCCGGTTTTTCACACCTTGTGATGCGGCGTGGCGTATGCTCAGCGTGGCAGCTGACGACAGACTTCGCACGCTCGCCCGCATCGTGCTCGGCACGTCTGTCGGCGGCGTGCTTGGCGCGGCGTATGCCGCGATCCAGCTCCGCAGCCACGGCCCGATCGAGGCGACGCTCGTGAAGACTGTCGGCCGTCGCGTCGAGCAGCGCCCGTAGACGTGAACCGCGATGCCGACCTCAACTGCTTCGGTCCCGGCTCCGCTGTCGACGGCGATCAGCAGTGGGCCGCCGCTGTCGCCGTCGCAGGCACCGGTCGCGTAGCTCGGCGGATCGATCGTGCACAGCTCGCTGCGCGCGAAGAACGGCGGCGCGTTGCGCGCACACCAGCTGGCCGTCTGCACGACGGTCCCGGCCGCGTGCAGCGGCCCCGGGGACTGCGACTGCTGAAACCTGGTCTTCCCCCAGCCGGTGATCGTGGCGCGCGTCCCCGCCGTCGGCTCGCCGTCCCCAGAGGCGGTGGCGAGCTTCACGGCTGGAGCGCTGACGGGCGCGGCGAGCACGAGCAGCGCGGCGTCATCGTTGTCGGCTTTGCGCTCGAAGCCTTCATAGACCAGGACCGCCTTGACCTGGGACGTCTGCCGTTCGGATTCGGCGCCAGCGCCTGCGTACGTCAGGACGCTGTAGCCAGATGCTGGGTTGTGCACACCGGTCCTGATGTTCTCGCCACAGTGCCCGGCCGTCAGGATCAGCGTCGGCGCGACGACCGTGCCTGAGCACTGCCCGATCTGGTCTCCGCGCGTATCGAGTACCTCCGCGAGCGAGGGGAACGCACCGCTCGCGGCGGTGGCGCCGCCGATGACCGCGGCGTGCGCGAGCGCGACGCGGCTGGGGACCGCCGCGCGACCGGGCAGCTCGCGCGCCTGCGCGCTCGCACCGCCGCGCGGGCACGCGAGCAGCGCAAGAACACCGGCCAAACACGAGAGGAACATCGACCGCTTCATCGCCGGACTGCTATCAGACCCGTGGCGGCCGTGGCTTGATCGCGCCGGCAGCGCACCTGGGCTACGGTCTGCGCATGAGCACGACCGCGCACGACGATCCGGGGCTCGCGACGCCACCGTGGCTTATGCAGGAGCTGGAGAGCGTGATCGAGGAGCTGGCCGCGTTCGAGCGGCCGTCGGCTTCGGCGGGCGAGCTGCGCGCCGCCGAGTGGATCGCGGCGCGCATGCGCGAGCACGGTCATCACGCGGAGATCGAGGCCGAGCGCGCGCACGGAGGCTACTGGTGGCCGCTCGGCCTGCTGAACGGCGCGGTCGCGGTGACGGCGCTCACCGCGCGACGTTGGCAATCCCTGCGTAGGCCGCGGGCGCTCGCGACGATCCTCGGCGCCGGCGCGGCCGCGGCGATCTGGGACGAACTGGGCGGCGGGCGGCTGTGGTTCCGCCGGGCGCTGTTGCCGCACCGCGAGACGTTCAACGTGTTCGCCGAGGCCGGCGACCCGCAGGGTCATGAGACGGTGCTGGTCGTCGCCCACCACGACGCGGCTCACGGCGGCCTGGTGTTTCACCCGGCGCTGGGACGCCTTTTCGCCGAGCGTTTCCCGGAGCGCCACGAGCGCTCCAACCAGACGCTGCCGATCATGTACGCGACGTGGCTTGGTCCGGTGCTGCTCGCGCTGGGAGCGCTGCTGCGCCGCACCGGGCTGCTGCGCGCTGCGGCGCTGTTTGGCGCCGGTACGGCGGCAGCGATGCTCGACATTGGACGCAGCCCGGTCGTCCCAGGCGCGAACGACAACCTCAGCGCGGTGGCGGTGCTGCTGGCGCTGGCGCGCACGCTGGCGGAACGGCAGACGCCGGGTGTGCGCGTGCTGCTGCTGTCGACAGGCTCGGAGGAGTCGTTCATGGAGGGCATGCAGGGCTTCGTGCGTCGTCATCGCCAGGCGCTCGATCCGGAGCGCACGACGGTGCTGTGCCTGGAGTGCCTGGGCAGCCCGACGCTCGCGCTGGTCGAGGCGGAGGGGATGCTGAGGATGCGTCCGTATGACGAGCGCGCCCGCGCGCGGCTGGCCGCCGCGGCGCAGGCGGCGAACGTGAAGCTGGCGCGCGGGCTGCGCACGGTGCTCGCCACCGACGCGCTGGTGGCGCTGCGCCGCGGCTACGCGACGGTCACGCTGGCGTCGATCGACGCGCTGAAGTTCCCATCCAACTATCACTCGCCGAACGACACGCCCGCAAACCTCGACTGGGGCACGGTCGAGCGAGCGTTCGCGGTGACCGAGCAGTTCGTGCGCGCAAACGCCGTCACCGCGTCAGAGCAACCGCCGACCTAGACGGAGCAGATCCGCGAGCGCCGGTCGATGCCGACTTCGGTGATGCCCGCGGAGGTGATCTTGATCCGCGTCGGCACGTTGCCGCGCTCCAGCAGCTTGCGCAGAACCGACTCGCCCTTGGACTCGATGCTCGACCGCAGTGGCTCATCGAACGCCTCCGCGCGCAGCGCGTCCGCAATCTGGACGTAAACGTGCTTTTCCGCGCGGCCGTGCTGCACCTTCCAGCGGTAGGTGGAGCCCGGACGGGGCACCTCGATCGGGGTTGGCCCGCCGATTATCTCTGGATCATTGGACATGTACCGATGGTGCCCGCTGCGGGCACACCGGCGAAGGGCCGCGTGGCCAGGATTCGCGCGGCACGGTTGGACACGCGTCGCGTCTATTCGGACGCGACGACGCGCACGCGCATCGGGCTGTGGCCGGCGAGCGCGCACGTGCGAAACGGGAACGGCACGAGCTTCGCGCTGCGCTGCCCTGGCGGGTAGACGCGAACGCCGGCGGCGGCGACCGGGTGACAGCTCGACGTCGGGATGACGCCGACGTCGGTGACATGCAGGATCGCGGTCGTCTGCGCTTCGGGCGCGAGCGTCACGAGCGCCGGCGCACCGATGACTTCGCGGCTGGCGGGCGAGCCGATCTGCTGACCGCTGAGGCTCACCGCGGAGACCCCCGGATAGCCGCTCAGCGTGCAGGTGTGACCGGAGAGGTTCGCGAACTCCAGTTTGAAGTAGAAGCTGCCGGCGGTGCCGGAGCCTTCGGCGTTCAACCAGATGACGAGTCCGGAGGTGGCGCATTTGGGTGGGCTCGCCGCGCGAGCGAGGGGCCTCGACGCAATCGTCGCCCGCGCAGAGCGTGCGCTGGCCGCTGTCGTAACCCCGACGCTCTCAGCAGTCAACGTCACCATCGCCGTCAGCGACACAAGCAGTGCGAGCGCCCTAAGTGGTCTCACGATCTGCATTTCAGTCGAGCTGGAACTCGCCGCCGCGATAGATCACGCGCTCGCTGCCGTCGCGCAGCGTCGCTGTGACGATGCGATCGCTGGTGGAGACGACGTCGGTGTGAACGCTCGAGCTGTTGAAGCCCAGTCGCTTCCACTCCTCGGCGCTGACGCTCGCGGGATCGCCGTCGTAGGCGTCCTGGTAGGAGCGCCCGACGGCGACGTGGGTGTTGCCGAAGTCGCCGCCGAAGTTCTCGTCGTACAGCGTCTGCGCCATGAAGCGCGTGATCCGCGAGAAGCGCCGGTCGGTGAGCGAGAACTCGCCGATGCGGTCGGCGCCCTCGGTGGCGACCATCTCCTTGAGCACGCGCTCGTTCTCCTCGGCGGTGGCCTCGGTCACGCGCCCGTCGGCGAACGTCAGGCGAATGCCCTTGACCAGGTTCCCGTAACGGTAGAGCGGCTGGTTGCAGTAGATCCAGCCCTCGGTGCCGCGCCAGTCGGGGCTGGTGAACAGCTCGAAGCTCGGGATGTTGCGCCCGCGCCCACCGAGCCAGCGCCGCCGCTCGCCGACGCTCACCCACAGGTCGACGTCCTCCCCCTCGACGTGCAGACGCTCGATCTCCAGCGCGTCGAGCCGGTGGCGGGTCTCCTCCAGACGCCGCCCGACCTCGCGCCAGTGCTCAAGCGGCTCGTCGCTGTCGAGGAAGCAGGCGTGCACGATCTGCTGCCAGTACTCCTCCACGCTCGTGCCCGCCTCGGCTGCCATGCCCGGCGTGCCGTAGAGGCCCAGCGTCCAGGTGAAGCGCCCGGCGTTCTCCTTCTCCCCACGCCAGTCGAGCAGCGGGCGCATGGCCTCGCCGTGGCGCATGATCCGCGCGGGGTCGACGGCGTCCAGCGCACGCGGGTCGCTCGGCGCGATGACGGTCACCTGGTGATCGATCTGGTCGACGAGCCCGCGTGTGTACAGCGCGGGAAAGTGCTCGAGCTGCTCGGGGCTCGCCAGCTCGTAGAAGTCGCGCGAGAGGTTGACGCCGGCGTCGTCGTCGGGCTGGTAGGCGCCGAGCACGTTGCCGCCGGCGCGCCACACGGCGCGGTTGAGCGCCGCATACAGAGGCTTGGCACTCTCGGGCGCCACCACCCTGACGGTCTCGCCGGGCTGCACGCCGCGGCCGTCGCCGAGCGCGAAGTCGATCAGCACGGAGGCGTAGCGCTCGAGGATCTCCTGGGCGGGCGTGTAGGGCACGCGCACACGATAGTGCGCCCGTACGCCGGGTAGGACATCCGTCGATTGCGGGTTTGAGGCGAGCGCCCTCGCATCACAGTGGTCGAGATGCCCTCGATGACAAAGACGCGCACGCCGCCCGCACGTGACGAGCAGCACCGCCACGCGAGCGAGCACGCCGCACACCAGGCAAAGCACGAGAAGCACGAGGCCGAGCACGGCAAGCATCACAAGCGCCGGCGCAAGCACCACAAGCCTGCCGTGCATCGGGTCGCACCGCCGCGCGGCACGCTCGGCGTGACGCTGCCGCTGGCGCCTATCTCACCACCACCCTCCTCCTCCGCGCCGGTCGCGTCGCTGGGCTCGCCGCCGATCGCGCTCGCGCAGGCGCAGCGACTGCTGTGGCGCGCGGGCTTCGGGCCGGCCCCCGGACAGGTGCAGGCGCTCGTGGGCCAGCCGCTGGAACAGGCGGTGTTCGGTCTCACCCGCCCCGCGGGGCCGGCGACGCTGAGCGGCCCGGAACCGGTGAACGAATCAGGCCAGCCACTTGAACCTGACACGGCTTGGGGCGATGACCACTGCTGGTGGCTCGACCGCATGGTGCGCTCCGACCAGCAGCTGGTCGAGCGCATGACGTTGATCTTCCACGACTGGTTTGCGACCTCGAACGAGCAGGTCAACAGCCCGCCGCTGATGCTCGAACAGAACGCGCTGCTGCGCTCGCTGGCGCTCGGCAAATTCGACGAGCTGTTCATGGCGGTGACGACGAACCCGGCGATGTTGGTGTTCCTGAACGGCACGTCGAACAACAAGTGGGACCCGAACGAGAACTACGCGCGCGAGATGATGGAGCTGTTCTCGCTGGGCGCCGACCGCGGCGCGTATACCGAGGACGACGTTCGCGAACTGGCGCGCGCGCTGACGGGCTGGCGCAACGAATGGTCAGCGCAGCAGGGTGACTATGACTTCCGCTTCGACCCGAGCTATCACGACTCAGGCAGCAAGACGGTGTTTGAACAGACGGGCGACTGGGATTACGAAGACGCTGTGCGCCTGTGTGTGAATCATCCTCTGCACCCGTCGTTCTTCGTGACGAAGCTGTGGGGGTACTTCGTCGCGACGGCGCCCGATGACGCGACGCTGGCTTCGCTCCAGGGTCTGTACACGAGCTCGGGCTACAGCATTCGCGCGGTCGTCGAGGCGATCCTGCAGCACCCGGATTTCTATGAAGGCCCCGAGCTCGTGATCCCGCCGGTGGTCTACAACGCGGGCCTGCTGCGTTCGATCTCGCGCCCGATCGACACGACCGCGTGGGCGTGGCTGTCGGCGAACGCGGGCCAACAGCTCTTCTACCCGCCGAACGTGTCCGGCTGGGACTTCACTCGCTGGCTCGATACCTCGACGGCGCGGGCGCGCTGGGAAATGGCGAGCTACGTGACGGCGAAGACCTATCCGAACCCGTGGCCTGCGCAGGGCGAACCGCAGTACAGCGCGAGTGAGAGCCCCGCGGAAGCGCTCGCGAGCGCGCTCGCATACTGGGCTCACCCGCCGCTGTCCAGTGAATCGGCGCAGTGCATCGCGACCTTCGCTGAAACGTGCCTGGAGCAGCCGCTCGCGCAGTGGCAGCAGAGCCCCTGCCGGGCGATGCGCCAGAACGCGCTGCGCATGCTGATCGCGACGGCACCGGACATGCAGGTGAGCTGAGATGCCCACGCGAGTCAAGCAAGGGCACGGGAAGGGTTGACGATGGCCAGGAGCTGTTCCTGTCAGGACTTCACGCGCGCGCAGCTACTGCGGCGTGGCGCGGCGGTCGCGGGCAAGGGCCTGCCGCAGATCGAGCCCGGAATGCCGCTGCCCGCCGGCACGGGCATGGACCGGCGCACGTTCTTGCTGCGCTCGGCCGGAGCGGCGCTGTCGGTGTACGGCGCCTCGATGCTCGGTCCGCGCCACTTCGACGCTGGCATCGCGCAGGCAGCCGCAAGTACAGGCGCGGATTCTCCGGTCTTGGTTTCGATTTTTATGGAAGGAGGCTGGGACGCGTTGTCTGTGCTCGCGCCCGTGCGGGAAGCCAGGTATCAGGAACTGCGACCGCTGCTCGGGCTGCAGGAAGGCGCAGGCAAGGTGTTCACCGAGGACGAGACGCTGATGTGGCACCCGGCGGCTGGCGGCCTCGCGGAACTGCACGAAGAAGGCAAGGTCTCCGTGTTCCCGGCAATCGGCTATGAGCCCTCGGAAGAGAGCCACTTCACTAGCCGTCACTACTGGGAGGTCGGCCAACTCGACGCGAACGCTCGCACCGGCTGGATGGGGCGCTACCTGGACGTGGTCGGCGAACCCGACAATCCGCTGCAGGGCCTGTCGCTGGACTACTCGCTGGCGCCGGCGCTCGCGACGGCGACAATGCCGGTCGCGGCGGTGTCCTCGCCGGCGGACTACACGATGTGGGCGTACGGCCTGGGCGAGCCGGTGAGCGGTCCGGCGCTCGAGACGTTCGGCGCGCTGGGGGCGTTGGCGGCGCCCTCACCGGCCTACGCGCAGGCACGCGGCGCCTCCTATGACACGAGCCTGGTGCTCGAAGAGATGGCCAGCTTCGTCAAGACCGAGAAAGAAACGGGCGACCACCCGACTGTCACTTATCCGACGAATGAATTCGCGGAACGGCTGGCGGTGCTGGCGGCGATGCTGCACAACGGCATGCCGATCAAATGTGTGTCGCTGAACGCGGTTGGCTCCTACGACACGCACGCCAGCGAGCTGACCACGCTGAGCACGAACCTCGAACAGACGATCCCCGCGGTGCTGGCGTTCCAGCGCGACCTCGAAGCCCGCGGGCTCGACCGGCGCGTGCTGATCCAGCTTTGGTCGGAGTTCGGCCGGCGCCCCAGAGAAAACGGCTCGGGCACCGACCACGGCGCGGGCGGCGTGGCGTTCCTGATCGGCACGCGCGCGGCTGGGAAGATGGTCGGCGAGTTCCCAGGCCTGACGAACCTCGACGAAAACGAAAACGTGATCAGGACGTCCGACTACCGAGGCATGTACTGCTCGCTGCTGGAGCAGTGGTTTGAGACTGAAGCCGGCCTGGTGATACCGGAAGCGGCTTCGTTTGAACGACCTGTGCTCGTGAGCTGACGCGACCGGCAGCTAGCGCGCGCCGACGCCGCCGGTAGCGAGCTCATAACGTACCCGCCGTGGAAGCTGCAGCTGGCCGGCGCGTGCGAGCAGCGCGGCGCTGTGGGACCAGCTCGAGAGCGCGCTCGCCGCCGGAACCATCTGCGAATTCCCCGCAGATTCCGAGATCCGCCGCAGCAGGCCGTAGCCTGACTCGAAATGCTGGCGGCGTTTATGGTTGCCGGTCGCGCCTAGTCGGGAGAGGACCTTGGAGCGGACAACAGATGGTGTGTTTTTGACCGGCGCGACGGGGTTCGTCGGGATGGAGCTGCTCGCGCGCTACCTGCAGCGCACGGATCGCCGCGTGTACGCGCTGGTGCGCGGCGCGGACGACTTCGAGGTTGCGGCTCGACTCGAGCAGACGCTGCGTTCCGTGTTCGGCCCACAGCATCCGTACTCACATCGGGCGGTGGCGGTGCGGGGTGACATCACGCGTCCGGGGCTCGGGATCGGCGGCTGGCTCGATGGGCTCGCCGAACGCGTCAGCGAGATCGTCCACGGCGCGGCGTCGGTGTCCTTCGAGCACGAGCTGCAGACCGCGCGCGCGATCAACGTCGATGGCACACGGCGGGTGCTCGAGTTCGCGGAGCGCTGCCAGGCCCGCGGCGGCCTGCGGCGCCTGTCCTACATCTCCACCGCGTACGTCGCGGGCGAACACCGCGGGACTTTCAGCGAGGATGACCTGGACGCCGGCCAGCGTTTCCGCAACACCTACGAGCAGTCGAAGTTCGAGGCTGAGAGCCTGGTCGCACGCTCGCGCGGGCAGCTGCCGATCACGGTGCTGCGTCCGAGCATCATCGTCGGCGAGCGCGACAGCGGCTGGACCGCGTCGTTCAACGTCATCTACTGGCCGCTGCGGGCGTTCGCGCGCGGCTCCTACGCGGCGCTGCCCGCACGCGGCGAGGCGCCGGTCGATGTTGTGCCGGTCGACTACGTCGCTGACGCCGCCTTCGCGCTGAGCCAGGCGCGCGAGGCGGAGGGCACGACCTTCCATCTGACGGCGGGCGAAAACGTGAGCAGCGTCGGCGAGCTGGTAGCGCTCGCGGCGAAGTTCTTCGGCCGTCAGGCACCACGTCTGATAGAGCCGTCAATGTACAGAGGAGTCATGCATCCGCTCCTCGTTCGTGCCGCCACCGATGAGCGCTCGCGCCGCGCGCTGCTGCGCAGCGAAGTGTTCTTCCCGTACTTCGACGCGCGCGTCACATACGACGACCGGCGCACGCGCGTGGCGCTGCGCGGGTCGGGGATCAAGACCGCGCCGCTGCGCACGTACTTCGTGCGCCTGCTGGAGTTCGCGCTTGCGGCACAGTGGGGACGACGGGAGATCTCGCGCTTCGATGCGACCGCGGGAGCGATGATCGCGCCCAGTCCGCGGACCCGCCGCCCCCAGCCTCGGCCGCGACTGGTGCTCGCGGAATGAGCGGCGAGCGACTCTCGGCGTTGGACGCGTCGTTCCTGGCGGTGGAGACGCCGACCGCGCACATGCACGTCGGCTGGGTCGCGGTGTTCTCAGCGCCCGACGACGGTCGCCTGCCGGGCTTTGCGGAGATTCGCGATCACATCGCGCGACGGCTGGCCTACGCGCCGCGCTACCGTCAAAAGCTCGCGTCGGTGCCGCTCGGCCTGGCCGTGCCAGAGTGGGCCGACGACCGCGCTTTCTCAGTCGACAGGCACGTGTACTGGGCCCCCGGACCGCTCGACGACCTGGTCGACGAAGTGATGTCGATCCCGCTGCGCCGCGACCGTCCGCTGTGGGAGATGTGGATCTGCGAGGACGCACAGGCGGGACGCCTGGCGATCGTCGGCAAGACCCATCACTGCATGGTCGACGGCCTCGCGGCAGTGCAACTGGCCTCGCTGCTGCTCGACCCGACGCCGGAGCCCGCCGACTACGAGCCCGACACCTGGAGCGCGGCGCCGGAACCCGGCGAGGAGGCGCTGCTCGCGCGCGGTCTGCGCGACCTGATCGGCCAGCCGCTCGACCTCTTGAACTGGTCGTTGAGCGTGGCGAGCGCCCCAGCGCCGGTGGCACAGCAGGCCGCCGCGGGCGCGATGCGCGTCACGCGCGCGCTCGGCCATCTGTTTCGCGCGGCGCCGGCGAGTGTGCTCAACGGCGAGCAGTCGCCGCTGCGGCGCCTTGCCTGGACACGGCGCCCGCTCGATGAGCTGCAGAAGATCAAGCGCGCGTACGGCACGACCGTCAACGACGTGATCCTCGCGGCGGTCGCGGGCGGCATGCGCGCTTACCTGACCCGTCGCGGCGAGCAGCCGCTGCCGTTGAAGGTGATGGTGCCGGTGAGCGTACGCAGCGAGAACGACGTGCTCGGCAACCACATCTCGTTCGTGTTCGCGGACCTGCCGTGCGACGAAGCCGACCCGGTCGGCCGCCTCTACCAGGTGCACGCGTCGATGATCCGCCGCAAGCGCGACGGCGAGCCCGAGGGCGCGGACCTCGTGTTGAAGGCCGCAGCGCGCACGCCCGTAATGGTGCAGCAGACGCTGTCGCGGCTGCTCGCGGGGCCGCGCGCGTTCAACCTCGTGGTCTCCAACATCCCCGGTCCGACGGTGCCGATGTACATGCTCGGCTGTCCGTTGCAGGCCGCCTACCCGGTGGTGCCGCTCGCGGACCACCACGCGGTCTCGATCGGGATGCTGACGGTCCACGACCAGGCGTGCTTCGGCGTGTACGCCGATCGCCAGGCGCTGCCCGACGCCGACATGCTGGCACGCGACATCGACGGCGCGATCGGCGAGCTGCTGGCCAGCACCGACCAGGTGATGGAGTCCGCAGGTTCACTGCTGACGCGCGCCCACGCGGCTGTGCCGGAAACCGCCCACAGGCCGACGCCGGAGGCACCCGATGCTGCGTACTCACCTGCGCCAGTCGCTGCA
Organism: uncultured Solirubrobacteraceae bacterium; assembly: GCA_963716535.1. Lineage (GTDB taxonomy): Bacteria > Actinomycetota > Thermoleophilia > Solirubrobacterales > Solirubrobacteraceae > Palsa-744. The sequence continues at coordinate 1,126,007 of OY970317.1, forward strand.
TACTCACCCGTGGAGACCAGTTACCCGCGCGCGTCCGATACATCCCATCTGTCGATGTCGGACGCCGGCGAGCGACCCGCGCCTGCGATCGCGCACCAACCCGCGCCGGAGAACGGCGACCCGCCCGCGTCGGGTCCGATCGTGACACCGCCGCTGCACGAGCACCCGACGGTCAGCAGCTGGCCGAGCCACGCGGACATGGAGTCGCTCGAGCCAAGCGCCTGACTGGATGTACGCAAGCGTACCAACGTCTCCTGTAGCGGCTAAATAGCACAGCACGTCGTGGTATCTTCCGTCGCTCATCAGGAGAGGCGGTCAAGGCGCGGGCGCGACGGGATGGCGACGTGACCCGTCCCGGCACGGTCTCGGTAACACTCCGCATCGCGACCGCAAGGAGAGATCAGGGAATGAGACGGACAACGATGGTGCTCGCTGTGGCGATGAGCGTGCTGAGCTGGGGCGTGCTCGTCTCACCGGCGCTCGCGGCCAAGGAAAAGGAAAAGCCGGTGTTCGGGAAGTTCAAGGCCACGGTGGCCGGCACGGCGAAGGGCAAAGGCGAAGCCGGCGAAATGGTCCTTGGGCCATACAAGTTCGAAGAATGCGAAAAAGAAATCCACTCCAGCGGAACGGTCGCCCTCGGCGAATCCGAAACCTTCTTTCAAGAAGTGCGCTTCTCGAAATGCCTGGCGACACGCGACGTCACCGGCCAGCTCAGAGAAACCGTGTACGCGAACTTCACGCTCGGCATGGAATTCCACTCCAACGGATCGCTCAGGCTGGGCCCCACGAGCGTGACGTTCGGGGCCACCGACAGCACCTGCCAGGTGACGGTCCCCGCACAGTGGGTTCCGGGCATAGCTGAAACGCGCGGCGAAGAGCGGACCTTCGAAGCCGGCAAATACGCCACAGAAACTGAAAAACTCGAAGGCGGCCCGGAGAAAAAGTTCGGCGAATTCCGCGAACGCCTCGACCTCGAATGGGAACTGAAAGGCATCGACACGACGATCAAGCTGACGCCGACGTGCCAGTACGAAGGCACGCACCTGAACGCCGCCGGCGAAGCGGAATTCACGAACGGCCGCATGGAAGGCGAACTGGAAGAAGTCACGGTGCCGAACGGCAATCTCAGCTTCCTGCCAGCGCCGCCGGCGGCGTAGACATCTGAGCAGCGCGCCCGAAACGACGCGGAGAGGGGCCGGGCGCGATCGATCGGTAGCTGGTGGCCGACGGGGGCGGCCACCAGCTACTTCTCCCCCTTCGCGACCTCCCCCGGCGCGAGCTCGATTTGCGCTGGCGCGACGTGCGCGGCCCCGGCGGTGGCGACGTCCGTCGGGTAGGTGCTCCTCGCACGCAGCAGGAACACGCCGGCGGCGGCAAGCGTGCCGAGCATGATCAGGAAGCTCACCTGCAGGCCGGTGGCGGTGGCCGCGGAGACGATCCCGTGAGTGTGCGTGCCGACGGGCGCCGGTGCGGGCACGAAGCCGGCGACAAGATCGGCGACGGCGCCGAACAGCAGCGGCGCGAGCGCCTGCGCGACCGAGCGCAGGAACGTGCGCGTGCTCTCCGCGCGCCCCCACAGACCTGCGGGCATGATGTCCAGGCGGGCGGCGTCGAGCGGCGGGTTGGCGGCGGAGATGAGCGCGGCACCGCCGGCGTCGAACCAGATCGCCGGCGTGATGTGACTACCCAGCAGTCCGGGGATCAACAGCGCAGCAGCGCCGAGGTAGCACAGCGCCGGAACCCATACGCGCGCTTGCAGCTGGCCACGACGAACCAACGCGTCGGTGACGTGCCCGCTTACCAGCGTGCCGGCGAGGGCGCCGAGCACGAGCATCCCGAGCACGAGCGTCGCGGTCGCCTGGCTTGCGTGGTACTGACCACGCACGAACACGACGGCGAACGTCTGCAGCCCGGCGAAGAAGAAGTAGCCGAGCGAGGAGCCGACGATCAACATCACGTTCGTGGGGATGCGCAGGATGTAGCGTACGGCGTCGCCAAGCGACATCGCGTTCGGGTCGGTGTCAAGCACGAGCGCTGGGTTTGGCTCGAAGCCGCGCCTGCTCGCGGCCTCGCGCGCGAGATCGCGTTCCTCTACGGCCTGCGGCCGCTCCCCGTCCAGCCCTCCCGGCCTGTCACCGTCTCGCCCACCGGGCCTCTCCCCTTCCCGCATTCCCGACTCCGCGACGCCGCCGCGCTCTCTCTCCACACGCGCGCCTGTCAGATCCTGCGCCCCCGGCTGCAGGCGGCTCTGCCCACCGCGCTGGGGCTCAGGCACGGTGCGCCACAGCGCGCGTGCCAGAAAGAACCCGGGGAGCGCGAGCAGCGCAAACGCCACCCGCCAGGAGAACGCGTTGGCGACCGTGCCGCTGACCAGGAACCCGATCGCCGTGCCGAGGATCTCGCCGCTGAGGATGTAGCCGTAGATGCGTCCGCGCTCGCGCGAGGGGAAGTAGTCGCCGGTCAGCGACGCGATCGCGGGACCGGCGGTGGCAGCCACCGCGCCGAGGCCGACACGGGTGAGCAGCAGACCGGAGTAGGAGCGCGCGAACGCGGCGAACAGCGTCGCGACGCTCCACAGGACGATGCTCGCGGCGAGCAGCGGGATTCGCCGGGCGCGATCCACGAGCAGCCCCACGGGGATCACGGCGACCGCGCCGATCAGCAGCGCCACCGAGTTGAGCAGGCCGATCTTGGCGTTGCCGATGTGCAGCGCCCGCTCGAGCTGCGGCGCGACGGCGCCGACGGTGGCGATCTGAGCGCTGCTGAGCGCCAGCACGCAGGCGAACAGCGAGATCACCCGCGCCCGCGCGGGCCCGCCGACCAGCTCGACGACCTGGCCGCGCAACCGGCGCCCGAGCCAGCGCACAGCCCGCATCAGCGCGAGCACGGTGCGCTCGGGCCTGCCGAGATCCTCCATGCGAGGGTTATAGACGCGGGCGCCGCGGCGCCGAGCTCAGGCTGGGTCCTGCGAGCTGTAAGGGTCGTCCTCACCGCGCAGATCGCGGTAGCGGCGGTCGAACAGCTCGAGCACCGCGGTCACGTCCGACGGCCCGTCAACTCTGTGGCTGACCGCGTCGTCCTCGGGCGCGGCGCTGTCGGGCTCAGCCTCGCCGTGCTCGACCAGCTCATCGTGCTCGGGATGTGAAAAGCGCAACTCCGCGAGGCCGCGGTCGCGATCGAGAACGCCCAGCTCGAGCCGCTCGTAGCGCACGACGTGAGCGCCGTCCGCGCGCGCCTCGATGTGAACGCCGGGCCAGCTGTCTAGCTCGTTGGCAAGCTCGTCGATCAGCTCGGGTCGCGGCACGCGTCGATCCTAGCGCGCGCGGGCGGGTGCGTACCATCAACGTCATCGACAGCCCTCAATCGAAGCGCGAAGGAGCGAGCATGAACGACGAACGCATCGAGAACCGGATCGAGCAGCTCGTGCAGGAGGAGCACGCGCTGCTGCAGCTCGACGAGCACGCTCGCTCATCCGAGAAGCACGAGCGTCTGGCGGCAGTCGAGGTGGAACTCGACCGTTGCTGGGATCTGCTGCGCCAGCGCCGCGCGCGGCGCGAGTTCAACGAGAATCCCGACGACGCCTCCGTGCGCGATTCGACGACCGTGGAGGGCTACCTGCAGTAAGCGGGGCGGCATCGAACCGAGATGGCGGGCGCTGCCCGCATGCGGCGCGCACGCCGGCGACCGGCCGGTACGATCGCCAGATGTCAAGTGCAAGATCGACGGCCACCGGAGCATCGCTGCTGGCGGTGCTCCTCTTGCTGCTGAGCACGGCCGCGGTCGCATCCGCGGAGCTGAACCCACTTCCGGGCACCGACCTGAAGCCGGCGCTCGGCTACAGCACCTGGAGCTATCTCCGGCTGAACGTCAGCACCGAAGCAGACGAGACCGAGGCGCTGGCGTTGCACGACAGCGGCCTGCAGAGCCTCGGCTATGAGTACTTCAACCAGGACGACGGCTGGTATGAGTGCCCGGGACCGCAGGGGCCGAGCGTGGATGCGTATGGCAGATGGATCACCGAGGAAACCGCGTTCCCGTCCGGCCCGGACGGTGAAAACGGGATCGCCGCGCTCGCCCGCTACGTTCACGGCCTAGGGCTGAGGTTCGGGATCTACCTGACGCCCGGTATCTCCAAGCAGGCGGTGGCGGAGAACACGCCGATCCTTGGCACCGACGACACGGCTCGGGAGATAGCGACGCGCAGGCGCGAGAACAACTACAACTGCGGCGGCATGGTCGGCATCGACTACGCGCGCCCCGGAGCGCAGGCGTTCGTGGACTCGATCGCGGACGAGCTCGCCGGCTGGGGCGTCGACTTCGTCAAGCTCGACGGCATCACCAACGCGAACGCGCCCGACGTCGCCGCCTGGTCTGAGGCGATCAGGCAATCGGGGCGTCCGATGCAACTCGACGTGACCGAGGGGCACTTCAACTTGGCGCTCGCGGACACGCTCGAGGAATACGCCACCCAGTGGGAGTACAGCCCGGACATCGAGTGTTATGAATGCGAGGCCGAAGGCAGCTCCTACCCGCTGACCGATTACCGCAACGTCAAGCTGCGCTTTGCCGCGCTCGACAAGTGGCACGCGTTCAGCGGCGCCCAGTTCGATGCCTACAGCGACTTCGACTCCGTGGAGATCGGCAACTGCGAACAGGACGGGCTCAGCGTGCCGGCACGAGAAACGATGCTGAGCCTGTGGTCGCTGGCCTCCTCGCCGCTGATCATCGGCGCCAACCTCACAGACCTGTGCGCGACAGACCTGGCGATGCTCGAGAACACGCGGGTGCTGGCGCTCGATCAGGACGGGATCGTCGCCGCGCCGATCGCAAGCGGCAAGGACGAGCGGATCGTCGCGAAGAGGCTCGGCACGGGTGAGGTCGCCGTCGGCCTGTTCGACACCGGGAGCACGGCGCGCTCGCTTTCGACCACGACGTCCGCACTCGGGCTCGAAGCCTGCTCACAGGGCTACGCGCTGCAGAACCTGTGGACCGGCCAGCAGCGCGTTCAAGACGGCGCCACGATCAGCGAACGCGTGCCCGCGCGCGGTGTCGCCCTGTTCGCGATCAGCTCACAGTGCGGCAGTTAGAGCCTCCCGCTCGGCTCAGCCCGCCCCCACTGTGCTCAGCCGCCCGGGCTCATCGCTCTGCGGTGCTCAGGCCACGGACATGATCGGTCGATCGGCTGGTCGCTCGCGGAGCGCGGAGAAGCTGAGCACGCCGTCGGCTAGCGCGCCTTGAAGTAGCCGCTCGCGATCCTCGCGGTAGCTCATCTTGACCTCCCACGGGCCGTCACCCTGGCGCGGGAAGCGGTCGACAGCACGTTGCACGTAGCCGGCGCCGAAGTCGAGCATCGGGCGCGTCTGCATCGTCGCGTTGGTGTTCACGGCGACACAGCTCGCATAGCCGCTGTCATCCATGAACGCGATCAGCCTGCAGATGTAGTCGCAGACGAGATCTACCTTCAGCGTCCACGAGGCGTTGGTGTAGCCGAAGACGAACGCCATGTTGGGCACGTCGCTGATCATCACGCTCTTGTAGATGAGCTGGTTCGGCAGCGAGACCTCGGCGCCGTCGACGTTCAGCTGTACGCCGCCGAGCGCCTGCAGGTCAAGGCCGGTGGCCGTGACGACGATGTCGGCCTCCAGCTCCGTGCCGGACTCGAGCGCGATGCCGCGCTCGGTGAACGTCGCGATCCGGTCGGTGAGAACGGACGCGCGACCCGAGGAGATCGCGGCGAACAGATCTCCGTCTGGCACGGCGCACAGGCGCTGGTCCCAAGGGTTGTATGAGGGCGTGAAGTGCGTGTCGATGTCGTAGCCCGCGGGCAGTCGTTTCTCGAGGCCCTTGCGCAGCAGCCACTTAACCAATCCGGGTTGTTTCTGGCTGAGGTCATAGAGGGTGCGTTGTATCCAGATGTTCTTGCGCCGCGTGATCGCGTACGCGTGCTCATCCGGCAGCAGGCGCCTCAGCAGGTTCGCGATGCGGTCCCTTTCGGGCAGGCTCGCGATGTAGGTGGGCGTGCGTTGGAGCATCGTCACGTGAGCCGCGCGGTCGCTCATCGCGGGCACGAGCGTCACGGCCGTGGCGCCGCTGCCGATCACGACGATGCGCTTGCCGCTGTAGTCGAGCTGCTCGGGCCAGTGCTGAGGGTGGATCAGCTGGCCCTGAAAGCGCTCGACGCCCTCGAACTCGGGCAGATAGCCCTGCTCGTAGTGGTAGTAGCCGGCGGCTCCGAACAGCCACGAGCACTTGAGCACGACCGGCTCGCCGCTGTCGCTGCGCTGGGCCTCGACGCTCCAAAGGGCCTCGTCGCTGGACCAGGACGCGCGCACGACGCGGTGCCCGAAGCGGATGTGCCGGTCGATGTCGTTCTCGCTGGCCGTCTCGCGGATGTAGTCGAGGATCGCCGGCCCGTCGGCGATCGACTTCTCGTCCGTCCACGGCTTGAACGCATAGCCGTAGGTGTGCAGGTCGGAGTCCGAGCGTATGCCCGGATAGCGAAACAGGTCCCACGTCCCACCCACCCGCTCGCGGCTCTCGAGGATCGCGTAGCTCTTGCCCGGCAGGCGGTGCTCCAGGTACCAGGCGGCACCGATGCCAGAGATGCCGGCGCCGATGATGATCATGTCGAGGCACTCGGGTGCTGTGCCCGCGTGCCCGTCGATGTCGGCTGTGCTTGTCATCGCCCTACCTCACGTGTTCGGGTTCGCGCTCCATTATCGCCTGTGAGGACACAGCCACAAGGTCGCTGCCGGAGTACCAATGGTCATCGGGGACGGTGACGATCGCGATGGCCACCAATGGCGACCCTTCCGTTGGTCTGACCGTGTAGGGTCGAGCCGGCACGGCTGAACGAACGATCGAACACGCGAGCGAGGGGTGAGATGCGCACAGGTGCGGCTGGTGATCGGGTCGGCAGCGGATCGCGGGTCAGCGGTGGGCGTGGGATCGCGCAGCGCTGGCTGCTCGCGCGCGGACTCGGTGGCATCTTCGTCACGGCCGTTCTCGCGCTCGGTCTTGGTGCCCCAGCCGCGCTCGCCAGCACCACGACGATCAACTTCGAGAGCCCCGTGGTCAGCAGCCCTGTGGGGCTTGGCAGCCAGTACTCGGCCGAGGGCGTGACCTTCAACCCGAACGTGCGCGCGCTGGAAATCCCTGACGACTGCGGCTCACAGCTGTACCACGACCCGACGCACGCCCATTCGGGCTCACAGGTGGCCTACAGCTTCTGCCAGGCGCACGGGGAAGACTTCGACAGCGAAGCCGAGATCCTCGGCCAGCTCTCGGACTTCAGCGACTCGGTCAGCGTCTACGCCGGGGCTCCCGGCGGGACCGTCAACGGCGTCATGTACGGCTCGGGAATGTCCGGCGTGACGCTCACCGGCTACAACATCCACGGTCAGGTCGTCGCCAGCGACACAGCCACGGTAGGAGCCGACGCGGCGACGTTGATGACGATCACGACCGCGAGCGAAGAGATCGCCTACTTCGCGGTGCAGGGTCCGATCGCCATCAGCGAGCCACTGGAGATCGACGACCTCAGCTTCGAGGTTCCCAGCAGTCCTCCGCCACCGCAGATCAGCCTGGAAGCGGTCGGGTTCCTCTCGCTGGCGCAAAGTCAGCAAGTCACCGAGGTGCTCGGCATCCAGCGTTTCAACGACGCCGATGACCCCGTCACCTTGACCGTCTCGGGACTTCCCGAAGGTGTCACGGTGGCCGGGGAAAACGTGATTCCCGCCAACGGCGACAAGGCCGAACTGGTTTTCTCCGTCGCAGCCAACGCGCCGGTGGCGAGCAGCGAATTCACCCTCACAGCCAAAAGCCCCGACGTCAGCGGCTCCGTCAGCGAGAAAGGCACCTTCGCGGTGGTCAGAGGGCTTGGACTGACCCTCGGCGCAGGAGAAGACACGGAACAGACGATCAAGCTGGGTCCCTGCTCGGACGGCTTGGCAACGATCACCGGCCTACAGGCCGTGTCCGGCTCGGGCGCGCTGACGCTCACGTCCAGCGGCGACACAGCCGGTCTCACCGCCACACTCGGCTCGCACACGATCTCGCTCGGGCAGAACGTCTCGCTGTCGTTTGCCAGCAACGGCTCGGGCGGCACGGGCGAAGCCAAGTACACCGTCACCGAGACCGACGGCTCACTGCCGAGCGCGAGCGTGCACATCTACGTCGAACGCAGCGCCCCGACCACGACACAGGGGGTCTACGTCACTCAGGGCACCCAGCCCGACTACGGCCACCTGGAACCGAGCGGCTCGGGCGCGTCAGGGAACTCATATAGGGGCGTCACGCTCGTCGCTGGCAAGACGACGATCGTGAGGGTCTACGGCGACACCGACGCCGCTGCCGGGCTCGCGGGCGCTGTCGCGCAGCTCTACGGCTACAAGAACGGCAAACCGCTCCCCGGCAGTCCCCTCGCCCCCGACTACGGTCCCTCGACGCTCCCCAACGCCCACGCCTCCGGTGAGGTCGTCTCGGACTCCGAGCTGGAGAGCGAAGCCAACGCCTACACCTTCACGCTGCCCGAATCCTGGACCAGCGGCGGCTATGTCCCGCGGCCCGGAGCCTCCGTGGGTATCTACTACCCCTCCGGCCAGACGATCCAGCTGGTCGGCGAAACGCAGCCGTATCCGGGCGCGGGGCAGATCGCCTCCTGCCACACCAACAACCAGTTCACGCTCAACAACGTCGGGTTCGAGCAGGTAGGGATCAACTACGACGCCGACCTGAACCCGGTCGCGCTGGTCGAAAACGGCAAAGCGCCGCCGCCGGCGGAAAAGGTCTTCCAGGACACCGAAGCGATCACACCGCTACCCAACGGCGACCTCGGCATCATCGGCTACTTCAGCGAAGCCGACATCAGCTTCATCACCAACTCGGGCAAAACCGCGGCGGAAAAGAACGAAGAAGTCCTGAGCCTGATGGAAGAAGACTTCGGCAACACCAGCCACGCGGTGGGCGTCACCTCGGGCGCCGCCTACGGTCTGACCAACTCGGTTCCGGGCAACACCTCGGCGGTCGACGGCAACGGCTCGCGGCCGCTGACCTCGGTCGCACACGAGGTTCTGCACCAGTACGGGCTGGTCCACGCCAGCCCCTGTAACGGCGCCGGCGCGAACGGGCAGACCGCCGAGGCCTGGCCGCCAGACGAACGCGGCGAGCTGGACGGGATCGCCGTGAACCCGAACTCTGAGCCATACGACTTCATCGCGAACGGACTCAACGGCTTTGCCTTCGCGTATGACCCGATGTCCTACTGCGCCCAGGTCGGCGGCGGCGACCCGAACGACTGGATATCGCCGCGCAACTGGGGCCGGCTGATCGAAATATTCGGCGTCAACCCGACCGCGGGAGCAGCCAGCCGCGCGACCGTCGCGTCCGTCTCCGATCCGGGCACCGGCAGGAGCGTCGGCCGCGACCCGCTTGCCGCGGACGCGCAACTGAACACCGGCATGCTCAGGGTGATCGGCTATGCCAACAGCGAGACCGGCACGCACATCACGTCGGTCGGCCCAGCGGTCAGCGGCGAGATCAACCACGGCAGCCTCGACCCCGCCTACACGTTGAGCACGACCTCCGCTAGCGGACAGAAGCTAGGCAGCGTGCAGATGTACGCGACCAGCGGCGGCCACATCGACAACGCCGGCGCGATCACTCAGCTGACCGCCGAGATCCCCAGCGCGAACGCGGATGCGCTCGCGATCGCGCTGAGCGGCAAGGTGCTTGCCAGCCGGACCCGCCCGGCGCGCGCGCCGATTGTGCGGGTGCTCTCTCCCAGAGCCGGCACACGCGTGGGCGGCGGTCACTCGGTGCTCGTGCGCTGGAGCACGAAGGACCCTGAACATCTGACGCTGAGAGTCGCGATCGACTACTCCTCCGACGGCGGGCGCGTCTGGAGAACGATCTACGCGGGCGCCGATAGTGGCCGCGCGTCGGTGCCGAGCTTCTACCTGAGCGCCTCCCACCACGCGAGGCTGCGAGTGCGGGTGAACGACGGCTTCAACGAGGCGATCGCCACTTCACGCGTCTTCACGGCACTCGGCGCGCCGCCCAAAGTCGCGATCCTGACGCAGTTCTCACACACCGCCAGCATCGCGGCCGACGCACCCGTGACGCTCCTCGGAGGCGCTGTCGACCAGCTCGCGCACACGCTCTCGGGGCACAGCCTGCACTGGTATGACGGCGCGATCTCGCTCGGCTACGGTCCCAGCATCGTGGCCGGGCCGCTGCCGTCGGGCGTCAACCACATTCGCCTCGTGGCGCGTGACTCCGCCGGGCGCACCGCCACGGCGAGTGTGACGTTCACGGTGGCTGCGCTGTCGCTGCCGGGCGTGACGCTGAAATTCCCGAAGGCGGTGTCCGCGAAGTCCCGCAAGCTCACGTTCACCGGGTCGGCGAGCACGCCCACGACCCTGACGATCGGGCACCACAGCTACACGCTGAAGTCGACGCAGACCAGCTTTACCCTGCCAATCTCCCGCAGCGCACATCCGTCGCTGCTGGCGGCGAGCATCGCCAGCGAAGGCGTCACCACAGCCTTCGCAGTCGAGATCTCGCGTTAGAGCCAGCTCGCCGACAGCATCGCTACAGCGGCGGAACCTGGTTGTTGACCTGGGTTCCGTGGTAGAGCTGGTCCTGGTCCTTGCAGCTTGCCGGGAAGAAGAACTGGACGCTGTCGCTGCGGACACCGTTGTAGCTGGCGAACAGCGTCGCGTGCCCAACGGCTCCGACTTCACACCCCGGGTCGTTGCTCGCCAGCACACGGACGATGATCTTCATCACGTTTCCGGGGTATCCCCACATCGTCGCGTAGTGAGAGTGGTAGACGAGGTGACGCTCGACGGTCATCGTGATCGCCCGGGTGGGCTGGCCCCGGAAGTGCTGTTCCTGGCATATGACCCCGGAGACCGTGCCCGCTTCCAAGCTGATTTCGCCGTGGCCACGGGCGAAGCTGCCCGTAGCTCCGGCTGGAGAGCCGGTGTGGAACCCCCAGGGCGGGATCCCGTAGACGATCGGGATCTGGCCACAGCCTGGTGTGTACACAGCGGCTGCGTTGCTCACCGTGCCGCCAAGCGCCAGCGCCGTCGTCAGCGCCAAGAGCGCCGCGATGCCCATCGCTTTGTTGCACCTCATATGGAGCGGAAGATAGCCGCGTGGCACGCCGCGCCAAGCGGTATTGGACATCTGGACGATGCGCGGGCGATCGCTGTCGCTGCGCGCGGCGCCCTAATCAGGGCCAGCGTCGGCTGAGAGCAGGCCCTCGGCCTCGGACATCGCCTGCGCCTCCGGCTCGGGCGGCTCTGCTCCCGAGACGAAGAAGTGGTGATCGTCGGAGTCCCGCAGGTACGACGCCAGCGCCTCACGCGCACCGGCGATCGCCTGGTAGTACGTGCGGAAGGGCTCCGAGACGCGGTCGGCCACCGCGCGTGAGCTCGGGACGGGCACCTCGATCTCGAGCCAGCGCCTGCCGACGTCCTCGCGGTTGGTCTGCATGAACACCACGCGCCGCCACTGTTCGCGGACGATCCTCAGCGACATCGCCCACAGCAGGTAGAACGAGTCGAAGTCGGCCTCCGGCCCAGGCCGCAGCACGATGATCTCCTTCGTCAGCACGACCTGCTCCTGCCCAGGCATGAGCAGGCAGAAGTCGCCGATGTTCTTGCTCGTGCGCTCCGGGGAGAGAATGTCATACGCCTGGAGCCTGGAGCCGAGCTCGCCCCACATCTTCTTCGCGAGCCGGTGCGGAATGCGATTGGTCGGGTTGATGTTCACGAGCCCGGCGCGGAGGTCCGACACCTTGATGTAGGGCACCTCGCCGACACGCTGATCGGCTGACGGCGAGCCGTGGCCGCCCATCACCTCGAGCACCTCGCGATCGATCAGCGAGCCGAGGGTGGCGGCGGTGAACCGCGAGAACCGCTTGGTGGCCATCGCGGCGGTGAAGCTCTCATGGAATCGACGGTCGTAGTAGACGGGCACGGCCGTCCTGAGCGACACCTCCTCGGCGGGAATGTCGCGTAGGGTGGCCGTACGCTGCCCCTCGACCAGGGCATCTGCATCAGATTCGTAGACATCGTTGATCGCGTCGATGGGCTCGTCGGTCTCAGGGTCGGCCACCTGTACGCGCTCGCCGTGCTCGTCGATCAGGGGAAGCAAACGTCCCCCCTTCGTCAGGCCGACGGTCGGCGCTGTCGAGACCACGACGACACCATCGGAGAACCACGACGGCTTGCGGATTGCCACGAGCTAGCCCTCCTCGGTCTTTGCGACCTGATCGCCTCGGCGGTTCCCAACCTTCTCGAAGACATAGAAGTTCGTCTTCGCGCGGCAGAACTCCTCGAATGCCTCCATCGCGATGTTGAACATACCGCGCAGCTCGAGACGACCCTCGAGCCAACCCGGCAGCCACCTGTACTTGAACGAGAAGAAATACGTCTCTGGAAGCACGATGCCGACACGCCCGCCCACCTGCAGGAGCTTGTGGGCAAGCTCGAGATAGATGAGGCCGATCTCCAGGTCGACGTACTCGCGCTTGCCTTCCATCGCGGCGGCCTTGGCGATCGAGTAGCCACCGGCGCGCGCGTCCGCGGCCGACACTTTCAGATCCTCGCCGAACGGGGGGTTGGTGATGACGACCGTGAACGACGGGCTGATCGCGCCCTTGTGCATCAGGTTCGTGTACAGATCCGGGTACTTCGCCTTCCACTGGTTGCTGCGGACCGCGTCGCCCATGAGGACGTGCGTCGAGCCATCGCGCGACGCGATCATCAGGGCGCGAGTGAGCTTCGTACCGAGCGGGTCGATGTCAACGGCGTACAGACTGTCGTTCGCGAACTTGACCAACCGCCACGAGTCCGCCTCGTTGGGAAACTCGTTTTCTTGGACCTGACGCAACGCCTCGATCACGAAGCCACCGGTGCCGCACGCGGGATCGATGATCTTGTCCTCTGAGGTGATCTCCAAGATCTTGACGCTCGGGCGAACCACGCGCAGCGGGGTCAGGAACTGGCCCTCGCCTGACTTCAGCGCTGAGGTGCGGAAAACCTGGAAGGCCTTCGCGAGAACGTTTACGGAGTCGCCGAGCAGCCGCCACGGCCAGAGCGCGACAACTACGTTGAAGATCGTCTCGTCGGTCAGCAGGATCTCCTCGCGATCGTCGTCGTGAAAGACGCGCTCACGTTGGGTCAGGAAGTAGGAGCGGTAGCGCTCGCGCATGATGCTCGCGGTCGTGCTGACCATCGTCCCCTTGTCGCCGTAGATGCGGAACGGGTGCGGCTTGTCGGTCTGCAACGCTGCCTGTGAGTCGGCCTCGACCTTCACGAGCACGAGGTGCAGGAGCTCCCGCATCTGATCCTCGCGCCGCGTCGAGCGCGAGTCGGTGATGACCGTGGTGGCGACGAGGCGCCGCAGGGTGGCGCTCAACTGCGCCTCGTTCGGCGTGCGCAGGTCTTTCCACGTAGGCGGCTCTTCCGGCGGCCGCGTCAGGTCGTCGTCCGGCGCGGGAAGCGTCGCGTTCTCGACGTAAACCCAGTCGCTGCTGTGCGACTTGTATACGGCAAGCGATTCGGTCCCGTTGGTCCAGTAGCCCATCCTCGCGACCGGCTCGTTCGACAGGTAGCGCATGAGTTGCATGCGCCCCTTGTCGATCGTCGGTTCCTTGAACTCGAACATGACCTGCAGCGCATATGCCTCGCGCGAGTCGTCCGCGAACGCGACGAGGTCGGCGCTTCCGCATGCCTTGAAGCGCTGATTGCGCTCCCGCTTCGTGAGATCGTGGGGCGTGTCGGGGACCTGCCACTCCGGCTTCCACTGGAGGCGAGTGTCGAGCCAGCCGAGCTTCTTCAGCTCCGCGATGACGTGCTGGCGGACCTTTTCCTCTGGCTTGAGACTGGTCTTCGTCTGCATGATGCTCCCTTTCGGGGCGCCCAGTTCCGAGTCCGGTTGGATGTGAGTCGGAGAAGTGGGCAGCCCCTTTTGGTTGACGCCACGCAGGCTAACTCACAGGCCGGCGGCGTCGCGAAACCGAAGCCGAGCGCGGCGGCTATCACGCCGAGGGTGACGTCCTCTTGCTCGCGCGTGGGGATGCAAACGACAGCTCAGACGCTGCGCTCACGTCGGAGGGGCACGGCGTGTGCAATGCCGCTCGCCGTCGGGGGTGACGATCAATGAAACGCATCAATCGTTCGTGAGATGCGCAAGGTCCACCTTGGTTGTGACGTCCACTCCGTGTCTGAGGGTGTCGAGAATGACGCACGATCGCTCGGCGGCGGCGAGCAGCATCTCTACGGTTCGCTGATCGGTGCCGTCTGCCACCTCGATGTTGATTCGGCTGCGCATGGATTGGAAGCCCACACGCACCGACGTGTCCACCGCGAGTGCACCGCGTAGGTCCACGTCGCCTTCAACCTCGACCGCAAGGGCGGTCAGGCGGACGCCCAACAGATCGGCAACCATGCGAATGGTCGAGTCTTGGCAGGCCGCGAGCGCGGCGCACAGCAGCTCGCCAGAGTTGGGGGCCTCATGCAGGCCGCCAACCCCGCGGTGATTGCCGACCGCGATCATCACGTCCTCGGCGCGGTACTCCTCGCCCGGCACCACGGCAGTACGAACAGGGTCCTCCAGGTCGAAGCCGACAGTGTGCGCGCGATCGACGACAAGCGCTTGCGCGGCGTCCTGTTCGTAGGTGCGCCGCAGCGGCGCCTGTCGAGCCGCGACCTGCGATCGACCCGTGCGCGTGACCCGCGGTGTCGTCTCGGGCTGTGGACTCATGACTTCACGCCTGTACTCTGGGCTGCGAGCGCACGAACGTCCTCGGTGCTCATGCAGCGACCCCCGATCGCCCAGTCTTCGGACTTCGTCTCGTCGATCACGACCATGGTGACCTCACGCATGCTCTCGCCCTCGATGTCGATCATCGTCTCGCTCAAGCGCTCGGCAATCTCGCGCTTCTGCTCAACGGTAAAGACTCCCTCGATGACCTTCACATTGATGAATGGCATCTCGCACTCCTCGCCGCTCACGATGAGCCGGCCTTGGGGTTGACTTAGCGTCTCGAGAGCATCCCAACCCATGCCCGGGCCGTCATCGCGATTACGGGCCATCCCTCCGAGATGGCCCGATCGGCCATCTGCTCCCACTCGTGGTTGCGATCACCTGCGTGTAGCCTCATCGATCATGCTGGACCAGCGGATCGGTTTCTTTGGCTTCGAGGGGCGCAAGGTGGCCTACTCACTCGTGGGCGAAGGGCCGTTGGTCGTGTTTCCACCGTGGTGGATCAGCCATATCGAGCTCGAGTGGCAGCAGCCCGGCTTTCGGTCGTTCTTTGGCGAGTTCGCGGAAACGCACACGGTGCTGCGCTACGACAGGCTCGGCGTGGGCCTATCAGATCGCCGGCGCGAGCCGCACCACACGTCGATTGAGTCCGAGCTCGGCGTGCTCCACGCGCTCCTCGACGAGCACGATGTCGGCAGCTGCTCGCTCGTCGGCGTCTCATGCGGCTGCTTCGCCGCCGCGTACGCGCGTCGCCACCCCGAGCGCGTGGAGCGGCTCGTGCTATATGGCGGCTGGGCGGACGGCCAAGCTCTTGCACCACCGCAGGTGCAGGCGTCGCTGATCGAGCTCGTGCGCGGCACCTGGGGGTTCGGATCACGGATCCTGGCGGAGGTGTTCATGACTGGGGCCGACGATCGCGAGCGAAGCGCGTATGTCGAATTCCAGCGAACCTCCGCGAGCGCGGACATGGCCGCCGACCTCCTCGAGCTGATCTTCGCGCTCAACGTCCGCGACGACCTTGCTCACCTCCGGGCACCAACCGTCGTGGTCCACCGGACTGGAGACCGCACGGTCCCCTTCTCCCAGGGCCGTGAGCTTGCCACCCTCGTACCCGATGCGCGCCTCATCCCCCTCCCTGGCGACGCGCACCATCCCTGGCGCGGAGACGCGAGCGGCACCGGTGCGACCATCGCCAGCGCGCTCGGCCTCGGCACAGAACCAGGCGCGCACGCCGTGCCGTTGGCGCAGTCATTGACCGCGCGCGAGCGCGAAGTGCTCACGCTCGTCGCACGCGGCTTCAGCGATTCCGCCATAGCTGAGCAGCTCGTGCTCAGTACCCACACAGTCCACCGCCACGTCGCCAACATCAGAAACAAGCTCAACCTCCCATCGCGAACCGCAGCCGCCGCATTCGCAGTCAGAGCGGGGCTGGAGTAGACCGACTGAGACAGCCTGCCCTCGCCGCGCCACGCTTGCTGGCAGCAGACTGGCGCCGACGCCCGTTTCCCCCTATTGCGCTAGAGGCGAATCCCCAGTCGTGACCTAGCCTGACCGCGCGTGACCGGATTCTGGACGCTATGGGCGATACTGGGCTCGAAGGAGCGCCTGGGGATGTGTGGGGTGCTTTGAGGCGTGCCGGCGGTTCTGAGGTGCTCTTAGATCACCTGAGATTCGCTCAGTTAGGGAGACGGGGAGGACCACAAGCTCTCCGTGCCGATTGCCCACCGGCGATCTCGCCGGCCGGGTTCGCTTCCGCCAGCTGTCTGACATTTTCGGCCAGGCTGTCCGCGCCAGATGAGCAATTTAGCTTCGTGCCCAATGGGCGCCGCCGATCAGGGCCGTGCACCTAATCCTCCCGCTCGAAGAGCGGCATTGTCTCCGAGCGGGCCTCCGGCTTCGGGTCCGCCTTCGCTATCGGTGCGGTGACTCGCGCAGCACCCTCGCCCTCGTGATAAATAAGTCGCTTCCGCCGTCGCTTGGATCGCTCCTGCCAGCCCTCGAAGTCGACCTCGAGAGCGCGCTGAGCACTGAGATGCGAGACATCGAGCAACAGCACCTTGTGGCGCCGCGAGCCCTCGTCAGGGATCGTCTCGCTCTCGAACAGCATATGTGTGAACCGAAGGTCCTGAAGTTGGTCGATCTTCGACGTAAGCTCGGCGTCCTGATTGTCAACGAGGAAGTAGGCGGTTTTCCGCGCCCGACAGAACTCGGTCAGGTCCGCTAGCAGCGCCTCCAGCGTCGCAGCCTCATCAGGCGCGTCCTCACGTAGATCATTCAGCTTCGCGGGTCCTGTCTGGCCCGCAGCTTGATTTACGTCCTCGGCCATCACCCTTTGACTCCCGACCTTCGCACTCGGCCCACGGTTACGAGCCTGATGGATTGCCTGCGCTGCCAGTCTGAGGTAGTCACGCGGCACACCACCGGATGCCAACACAAGCCGCTTCAGCGCGCCGGGAGTCATGAGCGCGGAGACATCGGTGCCCGAGGGCTTGGCGATATTCGTCAGGATCTCCTCCAGGAAGTTCCCGGTCGACTCAACGAACTGGAGCCCGCGATCAAGGGAGATGACCCCCGCATCCTGGGTTTCTTGCATCCCCCTCGGCGGATTACCACCGCGATACGGCGTCGTCCAGTAACGAACGCTACCGACCTTCAGCCAGAAGCCAGTGTCCTTCACGAGGCGATGCATGTAGCCCAAGACCAATGGCTGATCGTTGCGGTTCACTCGGTAGAACTCGTCTAGGAAGACGTAGCCCCCGCCTACCTCGTTGCTGGCGTCGACGAGGATCGCACGGAAGTCCGTGAGGCTTCGCTCCAGGTACTCCTCCTTGGAGCTCTCAATCGTCTCGGCGCTCGTGGCCTCGGACGACGTGATCGCCGACTCCTTGGCTCCGCCTTCCACCCCTGCAACGCCGGGGTGCCCGAGCTTAACCGAACCGAGGACTTCGGTGTTGTTTGCGGAGCCTGTCTTATGCGTCCATTCGATCTTTCGATCGCTTGGCGCGAACTTGACTACTGAGAGATTGTTGATTACCTGATCCAACCGCTCGATGATCTCTGCTGTTCGCTCGGCCTTGAGACGACGGCTCGATCTGCCCTTGAAGAAATGACGTATACCGGATGACTTTGGCTGCCGCGCTGCCGACTCCTCGATTGCCCTGCGCACACCGTCCATTACGGCCAGCACCGAACTGACGAGCACGTCAGGGAATGACAGCTCCATGAACAACTCCTGGTCGATCCAGACTGTCGCACGCCCCTCGTCCTTCAACTGACGCTCGATTCGCCGCAGAAGCGTCGTCTTGCCTGACCCGCGTCGCCCGAACACGAAGTGATGGAAGTTCGCCTGCGCCTGGCTCAACTCGCCTCCCGCGGGAGGGACGAACACATTCGGGCCACCCTCGGGCGTTGCGCGCGTAGCCTCCTCCAGACTCACGAGCAAGTTCGCAACCTCGGGCGCGTGGTACGCACCCTCGGATGGCGTCGAGGCGGGCACAACCAAAAGCCTACCTCTCAGGCTTGATCCCGCAACGGCAAGCGACATCGCCGGATGTGATCCATCGTTGCGGGCGACGGCGACGATTCGTATTCGTGCGCTGCTACCACGGTGCCCCCAGATCACGGAATCATGCCATTTACAGGGCTTCCGGTAGTGGGCGATGGGGGGCTCGATGGAGCAAGATGGGGTGCTCTGGGCCGCGGCAGACGTGTGGGCGATTGCGAGATGCTTTGAGGCGCGGTCAGGGACCACGGGGAGGACCACGGCCCTGCCGCGGAGCTGCAGTCGTGCGGGCGACTCTACTCAGTCGCCGCGGGAGTGCCCGATGCGCTCGCGGCCCGTGCAGCAGCCCGCGCCACCCCGGTGCCGAGCAGTTCTCGGCACTGTAGGAAGTACTCGGTCCGCGCGGCGTCCCATCTCGCTCGCCACTCCTTGTCACGGCTCTCGGCTCCATCCATCGCTTCGGTGAGAGCGACCATCGCCGGCAAGAGCTTGTGCGGCGCCAACATTGTGGCCGCGGCTAGCGCATTGTTCATCTCCGCCACGAATGCATCGAGGTGCGGTTCGAGCAGCCGACGCCGCAGGCGCCCGACGTTGTAGTCGATCAGCGGTGCGCGAGAAGACATCGCCTCGTTGATCGTGCGTTCCACATCACCAGGCGCCGGCTCCATCCGCAACTGATGGTCGATTCGGCTCACGATGGACCAGAGCTGGATCAGCACACGCTGCAACTCGGCCCTACGGGTCTCACGGGCTTGCAGCCAGTTGACTGCGTAGTTGCTGAGGGCGACGATCAGACCGCCGCCGAATGCGCTCACGCCAGCGATGATGGCCGCTTCGCTGCTGGACATGCTTTGGAAGCTACGGCTACAAGCGGACGTGGCGGCTACCGTCGTACACCCACGCGGCGCGCGGGTTCCACGTGCCCGGACGGCTACTGCTCTATGCGCGCGCCACCGTCGATGCCGCGGATAACATCTCGGCTCGTGACGCATCTCTCGGACGACCAGAATCGACACGTTCGCGGCTCTATCGCGGATGTCGAGCGCAGACTGAACGGCGCCAAGGACGCCCTCGGGCAGGCTCTCGTCTCGCTGGACAATGCCGATCCGGAAGGCGCGCGCTATGCGCTCGACGAGGCCGAGCTTGAGATCGTGGCCGCCGGTAGGGAAGCCCACAATACGAATCAGGCACTCGCCATTGCGCGCGAGCGCTCAGCACCTTAGCCGCCTGGACGGACTCAGGCCCCGGGACCAACTTGCGTCTCAGTGACGCGGCAGCGCTAGGACATGCGGATCTCTGGCGATCTGTTCAGCGACCTCGCGGACTATCCGATAGTGCGAGCCGTCCGGCTCTTCGTGGCCCGGGACCAGCTTGGAAGCGCGGAGTATCGCCCGCAGTGACCGGCCATTGACGCGCAGAACGCGAGCCAACTGCTCCGCGTTCTCATAACCGTCCGGATCGAAGCTGACCACCGCGTCCAGTCTCGTGATCCGCCGAGCCAATGTCAACACACGGTCTGTCAACGTCCCCCTCGAGGTCATGGCTCACGAACGGGTCCACCATCGCGGGCGCCAACTATTCGCCTAGGACTGCCGACAACTTGAGCATGATCTCGCCAGTCTGTGCTGCATGCCGGTACTTGCGTCGAAGCAGATCTACGAGATCGATGCGCCCCTCCAGTACCGCATAGAGGTCTGCCCCGTCCATCAGGATCATTGCTGTGCCCTTCCCCGAATGCTTGCCGACCGCAGTCGACTCGAATCCGTTGATCGACAGGAATAGGCCAAGCGTGTTCTCGATCTTATCTGCGATCTTCGCCGCGAATGCGTCTAGATCAATGCGGGGCGTCGGGACTGTGTGCCACTTCGCCTCCAACAGGAAGTTCGTGGAATCGAGCGCGAATGCCCCGTCGATCTGCTCTCCCTCGATACGGAAAGCGGCACGTGGGTCAAGATCGAAGAGAACGAACAGCTCTCGCAGGAAAGACTCCAGCGCATACCCACGGGCACGAACGTCGGTCATCTGGACAAGCTCTAGGTAGCGAGCCGCCAGCGTCTCCAGGCGTTGCGCGAAGGCCCGGCGCTCCTCTCCGCCAGCGCGCACCTCTGCGATCCGCGCATTGAGCTTCTCACGCTCAAGAATCCGACGCTCGTAGGGCTCGACAACCTCTCGCAAACGTGCCACCGCGGCGGTGGCCTCGTCCGTGAGCCTCACATGATCCTCGTGGCGCGCGAGCTTGGGGAAGCTCTCCATCGCGGCCACGTCGATCATCAACTGGACGAGGGCTTCGCGGTACCGCTCCGGTCGACGGACCATGCGATCCACTACCTGGTCGACTATTGACCACTTGTAGTCATCCCAGTTGATGTCCGAGAGCAAGGTCGTATCTGAGACCGCCGAGCTGAGATAGCTACGGAGGTCGCGCTTGAACCAGAACGCCGCTGTCAGGGCGTCCTTGAGCGCTTGGACGGCGTTGGGCGAGACACGCTGACTAGGGGCCATAACCGAGAACAACGCTAGCGGGCGGTCCGGCCATGCCGCAGGACCGTGAGTGGGGTCGGAGGCGTCTGTCTCATCGGAGAGAGCAAGATGCCTCGGCCGACCTACGTGTCGTGGAGGGGCCTCGCTAAGTGCCCTCGTCGTCGAGTAGTGCTTGCGCCTCGTCCCACAGGGTCCGGCCCGTGGGCAACACCCAGTACACGGAACCGTTTATCCCTCCTGGCGAGAACCCGAGCTGGTCGAGCATCTTCCAGGTGAGCCCACTCGGCGAGTACGTGTCGCCATCCAGATCCCACTGGATCGAGTTCGCACCCGACCGCCCGGTCCAGGTCGCCGTGCCGTAACGCTCGTTGCTCGCGATCTGCGCCTCGACTGCTATGCGCTGCTCGGGATTGAACGCACCGAGATTCAGCGTAATCCCTGTCCCCGCCGCGACAGAGCCGGCCTGATTCAGAACCAGGACGGTGTTAGGACGCCGCGCACTAGAGCTGCGCTCCTCCGCCACCGCATCGCGCCTGCGGCGGCGCACCAGGTAGTCGGCCGCTTGAGGGGGCGGGAGAATCTGCTTCGCCGTGAGAACTGCCTCAGAATCACCCACGCGGCGCACGCGGATCTCGACGCAGCCGATGTCGAGCCCCTGCTCACCAAGCCAAAGCACAACGCTCGTCACTGCCGCCCCGAAATGCGACGCGAGTAGCCTGATCCTCATCCCGCCTGGCTCTGCATCCTCCAGCGCTGGCGCATGTCCGTGGACTGCCTCCCGTGCGGCCTCGACGGTCACCTCATGATGGCGCGCGTACTCGTCGACGACATCTGTGGCCGTGAGATTCGAGCAATAGGCCGCGTACTTGAGCGCCTGGAGGTCGATCACGTCGGGCGCCTCGCCGCGCTTCAGCTCTGCGACCAGCAGGCTGCCGTGCGGGTCGAGGAACAGCACGTCAAGTCGGTCAGCGACCCGCTTCTCTCCCAGCTCCCATTGGTCGAACTCAGTTGTGATCAACAAGAGATCCGGACCTACGAGCTCGGGATACTCCTCGACCCAGCGTTGCAGATCTGCTCGCTCGCGGATGCCGATCTCTCCAAGAGACACCTCGGCAAGCTCGCGGGCGTTGCGTGTTCCCAGATCAATGACGAGGGCGAACTCATCAGCGGCCGGCATCGCGCTGGAATATCGCACATCGCGGACTGAAGCCCGACAGCGCTTCTGGACACCTGCCATGAAGCGCACGCTGTTCCAGGCGACGGGCTACCGGTAGTGCCCGGTACAGCTATCGATGTACGTGTGCGGCCGGAAGCGCTGGCCATGCTGCGGGAAGTACCACTCCACTGCGTCGTATGCCCGCCGTTCGCGGCAGTAGCCGAGATGGAATAGGACCAAGCGGGCCGGCTCGGGGCGCCCTTCCACACCGGTCTGGCCGGGCGCGACATATCCGGAGACGACCAAGCCGATGGCTTGCGCGCCGCCCCACGATGACCAGTGGATATCGCGGATGCGGCCCTCGGCGTCGCCACCGTTGTAGATGGTCGATGGCTTGACGTGGCCGTAGCCTTCCTCGTCGAGCGACGCCCGCGACCCGGCGGGAGGACCGGCAAGAATCGGGACGGCCGATCTCGGTGCTGCGGGCGGCGACGCTGGCGCTCCGACCTCCGGGTACAGCAGCGTCCCGACGAGCGAGCTTCCCCGACATACAGGCAGAGTTCGGCGTTCCCGGGATCTTCGGGCGTGAACGGGCTTTCCGTGATGGGCGATACTGGGCTCGAACCAGTGACCTCCGCCTTGTCGAATCAGCTTGAGGGGCAACCGACACGACTCTATGTGGCCGAAACCTAGTGTTCATGCGGTTTTCAAGCGGCCACGCGATCCTCGCTCGCGCGTAGTCCATCATCGTTTGTGGGAAGAATGTGGGAAGAATTGTGGGATGGACGCGGCTGTCGCAGTGAGACGGAATGCCCGAGAGCGCATAGCCTTCCGCTATGGGCATCGAGGACGACTTTCGGGCAGTCATCGAGAACGCCGTCATGACGGCGGCGGAGCAGGCCGGCGAGGAGGAGGTTATGCGCGTCCTCAAGTCCGGCAAGCTCGGCGAGGCGATCGCAGCGTCCGCGCCCGAGATCGGCTCGTCCATAGCTGACGGCCTTGCGGAGCGAACGCCCGGCCTGATTATCGAACGGCGCGCGAACGAGGCCGGGATCGCCGAGATGATCCGGCAGGCATACGGTCCAGGCCTCGACCTTTGCGAGAGCGTGCTCAGGTCACCGGCCCCTCGCCTCTTGTCATCGCCACGCCAGCTCACGCCGTAGCGCTGTCCTTGCTTGTCAGCACCGGCACGCTTCTCACATCAACCGATAGTTGGGCAGCCCCCTTCCTCCTATCTGCCATCTCTACACTCTGCGATCGTGCCGGCGATGTGCTCGTTGCGGCTGAGGCCGACGTCGAACGGCGGCTGAGAGAGGAACGGGAGATCGAGCAGGAGTAGGCGCGTCGCCGCTACGCCGAGCTGACCAAGCGTGGTTTTCGGCCTCCGCCCGCATCTCGATCTGGCGTTGTTCGGCGTCGTTTGTGGGAGTTTGTGGAAAGTTCGTGTGGGATGATCCGTTCCGGGGGCGCCCGGGGGCGCCCCCGCTCAGTCACGGGTCTGAACTCGTGACTCGTTTGTGAGTCGCCGCGCGGGCGAACGCTGAACACAGCGCCGTGTCAACGCTGAACCTGTTCAGGGTCTCCAGCCATCCCATCAAGGCGATCGTGAGGAATGACGCGCGGAGCTGCCAACCGCTGGTCGCAGTGCCGTGG
Source organism: uncultured Solirubrobacteraceae bacterium (assembly GCA_963716535.1). GTDB lineage: Bacteria > Actinomycetota > Thermoleophilia > Solirubrobacterales > Solirubrobacteraceae > Palsa-744. The sequence goes on from OY970317.1 coordinate 1,149,577, forward strand.
CGGAACGGGTCTCCAGCGCCCCCATAGACGACGGCTTTTAGAAAGGCGCGAAAGGCGTCCTCTAGGTCAACCTCGGGAAGAACGAGAACCTGCTCCAAGCCGTGCACCGGCTTTCCAGGTGTGCTGGTGGCCGCTGTGCAGTGCCACTTGCCGTGGCGGTCTTGTTCAATGAGACCGGCGTCGGCAGCCGCGGTCCAGAAGATTCCCTCTATCGGGTTGATAAGCAGTGGGACGGCCAGATGATGACGGCCTGCGCTCATATGGGCCAGAGCTTCACCAAGCTGGTCCCGGCGAACCACGCTAATCGGCGCCCGGGCGAGACCGCTAGCCAGCGTAAGCATCTCGTCATACGTTGGATTGCCTTCCCCGGCTTCGATGCGGCCAATGCGCCGCACCGACATTTTGCGCCCGTCCGACCGTCTGCTCACGCCGGAGAGGTCATCAGGGCTCATCCCGCGCTGCTCGCGGAACTGGCGAACCGCCTGCCCGAACGCCGCCAAAACCTGATCGTCGCTTCTGTCATCATTCATGCTGCGACTCCCCTTTCGTTTCGAGTTGGTTCTCACCCGCCGACCGACCGCGATGCGGCTGCCCGAACGTCCGGCGCAAGGCTGTAGCCGACGCCCCAGGCCGAGCACACCCAGCCCTCAGCGCCGGCACGAGCGAGCTTGCGTCGCAGGCGGCAAGCGTGGGACTCGACAGTGCGCGTCGAGCCCGTGGCGCGATAGCCCCAGACCTCACGCAGCAGTTCACGCTTGTCATGGACGCGCATCGGGTCGCGCGCAAGATGAGCCAGCAGCGCGAACTCTTGGCGGCGAAGCTCGACCGAGACTCCCTCGAAGGTGACCGTGCGCGCCGCCACGTTGATCTCCAGCGGCCCACACGCGATCACGGCAGGCCCATCGATCAGGCTGTGGCGGCGCAGCAGAGCTCGCACGCGCGCGAGCAGCTCGGCATAGCCAAGAGGGGTCCTGGTCACATCATCCGCGCCCGCCTCAAACGCGCGCAGCACGCTCGTCGTCGTCTCCCGGCTCGTGCCCATCCACAACACACGGACGCCGGACATACCCGGCGCAAGCTCCCCGACGCGGAGCGCCCGCAACACGTCAAGGCCACGGTGCGGCGAGTGGCCGAAGATGACCAAATCGACCTCGCCGGAGTTGAAGCGAGCCCGCAGCGTTCCCACGTGGCTCGCCCGGTGGACCTGGTAGCCGTCAAGCTCAAGCTCCCCGGCTATCCCGGCGTTCGCGCGCTGCTCACCGTAGAGCAGCAACACCCCCGGACAACGGCCCGGAGACTCAAGCGTGCGCGGGTGCTGCTCGTGATCGTCGGCCAATGGTTCCTTCCCGCACCGAGGAAGGGCACTCCCGCGAAGCACGGACGACCGACGATCCGTAGCGAGCGACTACGGTTCTCCGTGGCATCGAAGGAGTGCCCTTCGGTGCTACGGCCGGGCGGGTGTTAGCGCACTCGTCCGGCCACTCGGTTTTCTTGGACTGCGCGCCAGAGCAGAGCAGAACTCGCGCTCGATCTCAAGAGGCAAATGACGGGCGCAAGACGACCGCGCGGCTGCCTTTAGGCAGCCGCGTCAACGCTCACAAGGCCCGCTCGATCGAGCCATGTGGGAAGAATGTGGGAAAAGTGCTCGATTTGGCTCCCGAGCCATCACCTTGCGCCAAAGAAAAACCCCGCATTTGCAGGGCTTTCCGCGATGGGCGATATTGGGCTCGAACCAATGACCTCCGCCTTGTCGAGGCGGCGCTCTCCCAGCTGAGCTAATCGCCCTGGGATCGGGGGCCAAGGGTATCAACGAGCGGTCGCGGACCGGCTCGCCCGGACCCGACAACACTGCGACCGACCGCCGGCATGCACAGCTATGGGCGCCGGATCACACGACGCTCATAGCAGCCCAACTCCCGATCAAGGCAGGATCACGGCCCGCCCTTCGCCGCCGCCCGATTCGCCGCCGTAAGCTCGTTCCGTGTAGGCGCCTTCCGTGCCGGCGCCTTCCGCGGCGCCGGCGCCCGAGCCGATTTCGCTGCCGGTCTCGCCATCAGCTCCGGAGGCTTCCTCTTCGCCGTACGGGCTCCGCGATCCATAGGGCGAGACGGCATACGGCGACTGCGCGCCGCCCGCGCTCGCGGACCGTACGGCGCCTTGCGTCGCCGAGGCATACGTCACGCCTTCGCCGGCCTCGATCTTCTTGATCGCCTGTGCGACCGTGTTTGAGGAGATCGCGAAGCCCACGCCGGTGCTGCCCGGCTGCGAGCCATCGACCGAGGCCGCGTCGCTCGCGATCTGCGAGTTGACGCCGATGACCTCGCCTTCTTCGTCGAGCAGCGGCCCACCGGAGTTGCCTGGGTTGAGCGCCGCATCGGTCTGGATCGCGTCCGCGATCTTGGCGCCATCAGGGGCCTCAATTTCGCGTCCGAGAGCCGAGACGATGCCGCGCGTGAGGGTCTCTTCGAGACCGTACGGGCTGCCGATCGCGTAGACCGAGTCGCCCACCTGCACGGAGCTGCGAGCTCGCGAGCGTCAGCGGGGTCAAGCCGAGGCCGGTCGGATCGACGCTGATTAGCGCCAGATCCTGGTTGGCTTCTTCGCCGACGAGCTTTGCGCTGCGCGTGATCTTCGAGGACCCGCCCGCGTCGACGGTGATGCTCGTGGCGCCCTTGACGACGTGATCGTTCGTGAGGATCAAGCCTTTGTCGTTGAGCACGATGCCCGTGCCCTCATCCTCGCCTTCCGCCGTGGCGACCTTGATCGCGACCACACCGGCGGAGTCGTGCTCGTAGATCTGAGTTGCGGACATCGACGTCGATGAGACCTCCCTGCGAGTCCCCGTCTGAGTCGACGCGGCGGGGACGGTGGCGGTACCGGGCGAGGCGGAGCTTCGCCCGCGCGCGCCGAACAGCAAGAAACCTGCGCCTGCCACGAGCGCTCCGACGAGCGCCGCCAGCAACATGGGTGCGAATACACGTTTCAAGGGGATCACCTCTGAGTTCATCGGGGAGATCCATCGTGCGACGACGGGCTCTGCGGGCGCTAACGAAGTGCGTAAGCGGGGTTAAGGGCGCCAGAAGAAGTTCATAACGGCGGCTCCGTGGGTGACGACGCTGCTGCACACACCCACCCGCTCCAGCCGCCACCGCCGGAGCCCTCGCCGGCTATCCAAGCGCGTGAACGCCGCTGCTGTGGACAGCCGCGGTAGCCCGGTACGCTATGAGGCGATTCGGCGACGTGGCGGAGTGGCTACGCAGCGGCCTGCAAAGCCGTCTACACCGGTTCGATTCCGGTCGTCGCCTCTCCCCGCCCCGCTCAGACAACCCGCTGATAGAAAGCCGCGCGCGCGTCCTCGACGGCGCCCACGACCGTCTGCGCCCTGCCGGTGGCGACCAGTTCGCGGAGCGCGCGCTGCAGCTGGCGCTTGGACACGCCGGTGCGTTGGCCGAGGTCGATCGGGCGGCGGGGCTTGTCGTCGAGCGCGTTGAGGACGAGCTGGCGGATCGTCGGTGGCGGCGAGCGCTGGTTGGCTGCGTCGCTGACGTGCTCGGGGATCGGGACGGGTAGCTCGCGGCGCAGCGCGAGCTGCATGCCTGTGATCGCCGAGCCCAGCGCGCGGTCGAGCAAGAGCATGCGCTGGACACCCTGCCACTGCGGATCGGCGGTCACGGCGGCGCGTCGCAACCGCGACAGTTGCCCGCGGGCCGAGACGATTGCCGCCAGCTCGCCTGTCGCCAGCGCTGCGTTGGCCTGGTCCTCGAGCTTGGCCAGGACCTGCGTGGCGTCATCGTCGCGTTCCTCCTCGAGCGCGTCGATGAGGGGGCGACGTAGCGATCTCAGCATTTCAACCATGCCGGCATCCTAGCAGAAACTGTCCCCAACTTGTCATCTATTTTATGGCTCCAGCGAGAGCAGGTCAATGCCAGGCTTGGTCCGGCTGCCGGCAGAGCGCGGGTCGTCTGCCAGCGGGCGAGTGAGCAGCGAGCTCGGCGCCGGCGTATGGCCACTCCAGTCAGGTGGGCCGTTGACGATGACCGAAACGCACTGCGCGTCGCTCATCAGCCAGTCGGCGTGCGTGCGGTAAGCATCGGTCCGCGGGCTCATCGACGGGCTCAGCAGGACGTTGACGCCGAGATGCGCGAGGTGCTGGACGAGCCCGAAGTTCAGGACGTCCTTGCAGATCAGGATGGCGACGCGCAGGGAACCGGCCTGCCACACGCGGAGCCGCAGCGGCTCGGGCTGGTCGATCAGCTCGAACATCGGCCCCTCGGCTGCGTACGGTGAGATCGCTCGCGAGAGCTTCGTGTAGAGCAACGGCTCATCGACGCCGGCAAACAGGCCGGTCGCGATGTTCAGCTTCCGTCCACCGGTCTCCACGTGACGCGAGCCCGCGATCATCAGACACGGCTCGTCTTGGGCGAGAACCAACGCGGCGATCCGCCTGAGGGCTCTCTCATCGACGTGCAGCTCAGGCAGCACGATGACGCTGGCCCCGGTCGCCAGCGCTTCACGGGCAGACTCGACAGCAGGCGTGGATCGCCGTGGGCGAATGGGGAAGTTGGCGATGCCGCCAATGCCCTGGAAGTCGCTGAGGTCGGCATAGGGGTGGCAGGCTGCGGCGGTGAACGCAGGCAGCAGCACCTCCTGCAGCTCGGCCTCCCACTCGAAGTCCACGACCACTTCCAGCGGGCGGCCGGCTAGCAGCAACGGCCGGAAGCGACGCACGTGCGGCAGGTCTCCGTCTTCGGGCTGGTTCAGCGAGCTCGGACGGGACACGAGGGCGGCTCGGTCGAGCGTGGGCCAGAGCATGTCCGGGACGGGCAGGCGATCGCCCGCGGTGAGCAGAGCCTCATCACCGGCGGCTGCCCTCCAGGAGTCGACGAACACGTCGGCGTTCGCGTGGTCGAGCCCGAACAGGCACGCATGCAGCTCATCGTGTCCGCGGCCGTCGTTGGTTGCGCGCACGAGCCACTCGATCTGGTCGTCGGCGAGGTGGCCGCCCGTGCTGGCGCGCAGGCGCTGTTGGGCGGCTCTGACGAGTCGCGCCCACGCCCGGGCTCGCCCACGGTCGAGGCTGGGAGCGTGGAGCACCGAAGGCGCGCCGCCGCGCGCGGCCTCCCAGAGGCCGATGCCTGCGAGCGCGACATCCCAGGCGCTGCGCGCCGCGCCGATGCGGTTTTGCAGGCTCACTCGTGAATAGCGGGGCGCCGGCTAGGCGCCATCACGTCGTGCAAACCGAGGGAGGCTCATCGCTGGTTACGCAGAGTGCGTCTTCGCGACTGTGACTATTCAGCATCTTGGAAACAGTACTCTGCTCGGAGAGGCGACCGCCTCGATGTCGCAAGCCCTCCCCGCTCCCCCTCACCGCCCCCGGCAGTAAGGCGCGTCAGGCGTCCCTGGCGCCGCCACCCCCCGCACGGTTCCCCCACCGGCACACGTCACGACGTCCGTGAACTTGCTCCCGTAGTTCCAGTGGCTGGCGAGCACGAACAGATAGAACCCGTCGTCGTCCGAATGCAGCTGCTCGGTCTCGTGAAAGCCCCACCCGCTGATCGTCACGGACGTGCTGGCAAGACCGGCGAAGCCGAAGATGATCGTGCGCAGGTCGGCGCTCGGGCACGTGTTGAACGTGCGCTGGAGCGTGTAGCCGCGCGCCCGCTGCTGTACCTCCCTGAGGGCCTGTTCGAGCGTGAGGCGCAGTTCCCTGACGCTGCCGCCGAACGGCCCGGCGGCCCGGCGCGCGGCGGCCTGACCGCGGCGCAGGTTTGCGATCTGATGGCGCAGCCCACGCACCTTGGCTTCGAACACGAGCTTAGGCTGCAGCGAGGGCTCGGCCACGAGCGCGCGCAGGTCCTGTTCGAGTGCCAGCCGCAGTTGCCCAAGGCTGCCGCCGTAGCGACTGGCCGCGAGCTGCGCGGCGGGCCCACCGGCGCGCACGATCGCGAGCTGTTGGCGCAGCGTGCGCCGTTCGGTTTCGATCGCGCGCTTGGGCACGCGCGGGCGCGTGTAGGGCACCTTGACGTTGCTGCAGCCCTCATACGCGCTGGTGACGCCGGGCAGGGTCAGCGCGAAGTGGTAGACGCCCTGCAGGTCTGGCTTCTGCGGGGTGCCCGAGATCGAGTAGTCGGCGGGCGTGATCAGCGCGCTGTTGGGCCCGGCGACGTGGAACAGCTGGTCGTCGCCGAACACGCCGTCGCGGCCGATGAAGCCCATCTGGCCGTCGCGGATGCGCCCGATCTGGATCGCGACGCCGGCCCGCGGGCCGAAGCGCGCGCGCGGCTGCGACAGCGCCAGGCGCAGCCCCCACGGTGGCCCGCCGGCGGGGTCGGCGACGCGCAGCCCGAGCACCTTGATGTTGGATGGTTCGAGCGGCATCGGCGGGTTGGGCGCGGGCGCGCCGACGCCGATCAGGCTGGTCGCGCCGTAGGCGACGGCGCCGGTCAGCGCGAGGCCGGCGAGCGCGACGGCGAGCAGCCGCGGCGAGCGCCGGCGCACGCTCCGCGCGCCGCCACGACCGCGCGCGTCCTCGGCGGCGATCTCGCGCGCGAGCGCCGCGCGTACCTTCGTCCACGCTGTCTCCTCAGGCGCCGGGATCTCAGCGCGGAAGCGGCGAAGCGGCTCGTCTTCGTCTGTCATCGGTGCGTCTCCTTGGCTTCGCTTGATGGCTGCTCGCTCAGGGGCTGCTGACTGGCGGCGCGGCGCAGGCTGGCCCGCGCGCGCGACAGGCGCGAGTAAACGGTTCCGACGGGGATCTGCAGCGCGGCGGCGATCTCACCGTGAGACAGCTCGCCCCACGCGTGCAGCAGCAGCACGTCGCGCTGGTCGGCGTCGAGGGCGGCGATCGCGCCGGCGAGCCGCGCGACCTCATCGGCGGCGTCAACGCGCGCGAGCGAGCGTTCCAGCTCCTCGCTCAGATCGGGGGCATCGCCGGCGTCCAGGCGCGCGATCGCAGCGAGCATCCGACGCTCGGCGCGCAGCTCGTTGCGCAGCACGTTGGTAGCGATACCGAACAGCCACGGGCGCGCGCTGTCGGCGCCCATGTCGAAGTCGCCGCGCCGGCGAAACGCGGTCGCGAACGCCTGCGCGGCGAGGTCGTCGGCGCGGTCGCTGCCGATGCGGCGCGCGAGGTAGCGATGGATCGCCGTGAAGTGGCGGTCGACGATCGCGGCGAACGCCTGCGCGTCGGTGCGCGAGCGCGCGATCACGGTCGCGTCGGTTGGCGTCGCTGCTGTGCTCGAGATGATCTCCACTACAAGCTCATTGTCCGCGCGGCGCCGATCCCTTCCCAACGCCAATTCCCCACCGCCGATCCCTCCCCGGCACCGACGCCTCCACAGCACCAATCGCCCCTAGCGGTGCCGGCGTGCCCGTGCCGCCGTGGCTCACGATGCGCCTACGATGTCTCCCCGTGCGTCACTCGCTCTTCCGCGGCCACGGCGCCCGCGCGGCGGCGCTGTGCTCAGCGCTCGCGCTGCTGGCCGGCTGCGGCGGCGCGAGCGCACCGAAGAGCACGGCGGGCGTGCGCGCGATGTACCGCGCGATCGGTCTCGACGCCAGCTCCGGCGAGTTCAGCGACATCTGCCGCTCCTACATGGACGGCCGCCTGCGCCAGGAGCTGACGCCGTTCGAGCGCGACTGCCTGACGACGAGCTTTGAACGCTGGGCGGAAAAGATCCGCGTGCCGGGCATCGGGGCGAGCACGCGCATCGTCCTCGCGGGCGATCAAGCGCTTGTATATCGCTCGACGACGCCCGAAAAGGCGATTTATAGAGGGGGCCAGTGGCAGTTGGCAGAAGTGCCCCAAGTGATCCTGCCGAGGGGCAGCGCCACGCGCTGAGCCCAGGCAGAGCCGGATGAACGTCACGCGCACGCGGCCCTTGCCAGCGCCGCGCCTCAGCTAGCTGCGTTCGGCCCCCGCGAGCGCGGCGCGTAGCGAGCGCTGGCTTTGCGGCCCGCGCAGCACGGCGCGGATGCGCAGGTGCGAGTCGATCACGAACGTGGTGGGCAGGTCACGCAGGTGGTAGTCGTTGCCGACGAAGCCTTCGCCGTCGCGCAGGCTGGGGAACGTCCAGGCGTAGCGGCGCATGAACTTGCGCGCGTCGGCCCGCGAGGGGTCGCTCCAGTCGACGCCGACGATGCGATCGTGACCGACGGCGCTGCGTGCGAAGCGCTCCAGTTCGGGCGCCTCTTCGCCGCACGGCCCGCACCAGCTGGCCCAGAAGACGACGAGCGCGGGGCGCCCGTGCGCGCCAGCGAGCAGGCTCGCGAGCGTGACCGGCGCACCGGCGAGCGCTTCGCGCGGCAGCGCCGGCGCGGGGCTGCCCGTCTGGGGATGGGAGGCGAGGCCGAGCACCGCGGCGACGACGAGCGCGGCGAGCAGCACGAGCGTCGAGACGAGCAGTCGCAGCCGCCGTGGCATCTCGACCCGCGCCTTCTAGCGCGCGATCAGCAGCGGCACGTCGTGCGCGATTTCGGAGGGCTGGAAGCTCGACGCGTACAGCGTGAGGCGCTTGCCGGAGCCGGTGACCCCGTACACGAGCCCGTCGTGGTTGATGAACTGCGGCTGCTCGGCGTCGCGTTCCGCGCCCACTCCCCACGCCTTCCACACGCGCGCGAGTTCCTTGGCGGAGCCGATCAGGTACTGCATGCGCCCGGTCATGCCGTGGCGCGCGAGAAACGCGGCGACGGCTTTGGGCGTGTCCCCGCGCGGGTCGACGGACACGGCGATGACCTGCACCTTGGCGTCCAGCTTCTTGCCGAGCAGGTTCAGCGCGACGCGCAGGTTGGAGGCGATCAGCGGGCACACATCCGGGCAGCTCGTGTAGAGGAAGGTGACGAGCACGGCCTTGCCTTTGTAGGAGGCGATGTTGACGGGCTGGCCGAGGTAGTTGTGCAGCGCGAGCGCCGGCGCCGGTTTGGCCGGCAGTAGCACTTCAGCCGCGTCGAAGTGCGCGGCGCGCGCCTGCGCGCGCGCCTTCGCGCCGGGCGTGCCGCCGATCGCGAACAGCGCGACCGCGCCGGCGACCAGCACGAGCACCAGCAGCGACAGCAGCACGCGGAAGTCGAGCCCGTTCTTGCGCATTCGCTGTGCGAAGTTATCAGCGCTGGAGAGCGCGCGCGACAGCTCCGTGGGGACCGTACGTCGGCAAGCGAGCTTGCAGTCCTTCCCGTGTGATGCAACTTGCAGGGGTTTCTGCTAGCTTGCCGCTCGTTCGTGCCGAGTCCTCGACCCCAAGGGGTTGAGGAGCGGGGGACCCAAAGCAGCCGTGAGGCTGCGGGGGCGAATCGCCACGCAGTGTGGCGTAGCGTAGACGTTTACGCGAGCCCGTCAGCTAACCCCGTAGGCGCCATGCAACGGAATTGAAAGGACGCCTCGATGCCGGGATCCCCGCGTGATCTTGCTGTTGATGACCACTGGAGTGCCTCGCTTGCGCGCTCGCAGGCACGCCGATCCCGTGCGCAGCGTGGCCGTGGCGTGCGCCGCGCCCCGCACGCGGGCTCGCTGGCGGCGCTGCTCGAGCACCGCGGCGCGCCACGCCTGGCCCGTGACCTGGCAGACGAGACGCCGTGGCAGCTGTCGCTGGGCCGCTCTCGCGCACGCAGGCGCGCCGCGCAGCTGCGCTTCGTGCCCACGGGCTCGCGCGCCAAGCGCGTCTCGCTGGGCGCAATTGCGGCGCTGACGGTCGCCCCGGCCGCGAGCCTCGCAAGCGGACAGTCGACGACGCTCCCGGCCATCAACCCTGAACCGGTGACCACGACCGAACACACGATCGTGCTGAACTCCGAAAGCGAAGGCCGCCAGGTGCAGCTGCTGCAAAAGGCGCTCGGCAACGTCAAGGTCGACGGCGTCTACGGGCCGGAAACGGAAGCCGCCGTGCGCAGCTTCCAGGCCAGCGCGGGGCTGACGGTGGATGGCATCGCCGGACCGCAGACGAGCGGCGCGCTGCGCACGCAGAGCGCCGGCAAAGCGTTCATCGCAGACGTCAGCAGCACGCTGGCGGGCCCGGCGACGCTCAGCGCGAGCGAAACGCTGCCCGCGACGACGCCCGCCGCGTCGGGCAGCACGGAAACGGGCGCTACGACTACGGAAACAGGCGCATCTGCAACTGCTGGAGTCGAGACAGACGCCACGGGCACTGGCGCCGAAGCTGGCGCACACGCCACAAACGCGGCGCTCACCACCGCGGGCGGCTCGGAAGCGAAGACCGAACTCGAACCGGCGGAAGCCGAAGCGGAAGCCAAGAACGCGTCGGCGGAAAAGCAAGCCGAAGAAGAACACGCGCAGACAACCACCACGGACACGGTCAAGCAGCTGCAGATCGCGCTGCACGTGAGCGTCGACGGCAATTTCGGCCCGGAAACCGAGGCGGCGGTGCGTCGCCTGCAGGCCCGCCACGGCCTGGGCGTGGACGGCGTTGTCGGCGCGGCGACGTGGAACGTAATCGGCGTGCACGAAGCGCAGGAACTGACACCGCCCGCGTCGGCGCTGCCCCAGATGCCGGCCCCGGCGACCGGGACGGCCGCTGCCGGCACGACACCCGGCGCCAACGCGCAGGACAGTGCCACGGCGCCCGCCGGCACCCCGGTCACGCCGCCGACCGGCGCGACCGCCGTGGAGTGGCTGCAGAAGGCGCTGAAGCTCCCCGTGGACGGCGAATTCGGCCCGGAAACCGAGGCGGCGGTACGTCGCCTGCAGGCCCGCCATGGCCTGGGCGTCGATGGCGTCGTCGGCCCGGCGACGTGGAGCCTGATCGGCGTGCAGGACGCGGAAACCCTCACCCCTCCCCCCTCCGCGCTGGCGGCGCCGAGCACCTCAGGTGGGTCTGCGGGCGCCGGCGCATCCGGTGCGGTGAGCGATGAAGCGGAAGCGATCGTCGCGCGCGTGATCGCAGCGGCGGATGAAATCGCGACGCGCCCGTACGTGTGGGGCGGCGGCCACGGCTCGTTCGAGTCAGACGGCTATGACTGCTCGGGCTCGGTGTCCTACGCGCTGCACGGCGGCGGCCTGCTCAGCTCGCCGGAGGACTCGACGGGCCTCGAGTCATACGGCGAAGCGGGCCCCGGCAAGTACATCACGATCTACGCGAACGCCGAACACGCGTACATGGTGATCGACGGCAAACGCTTCGACACGGTCGCGCTGGCGGAAACCGGCTCGCGCTGGTCGAACTCCCCAGGCGACGACGGCGGCGACTTCATCGAACGGCACCCGGCGGGGTTGTAGTAGTTCGGGACGCTCGGCTGTCCGCGGGACGAAGGCCCACGGGGTGCTGGCCGTCGCGGCCGCATGACTCCCACGTGCGACGCATGCGACCTCCCGCGCGGGGTCGCATGCTTGGGTAATGAGCTGTTCGGGACGTGCACGCACGTCCCGTGCCGGGCCGCATGCGGCCCGGCCGAGAACGCCGCATGCGGCGTTCTCCCGGTGGGCGCATGCGCCCACCGTCGCACCCGCACATGTGCGGGTGCGAACTGCGGATAACGCGTAGGAGGGCTCGCAGATCGCGCGTACCGTCCCAAGCACCGTCTACCTTGCTGCGCCCCCACACCGACGGCGACGGGAGAAACACGATGCTTGCGCGGGCGCACGCGTTCACGATCGACGGGCTGCAGACACGACGTGTGAGCGTCGAGGTAGACGTGCGCGCGGGGCTGCCGGCGTTCACGATCGTCGGGCTCGCGGACGCCGCCGTGCGCGAGGCGCGCGAGCGCATCACAGCGGCGATCCTGAACGCGGGCTTCGAGTTCCCAGCGCGTCGTGTGACCGCGAACCTGGCGCCGGGCGACGTGCGCAAGGCCGGACCGGGCCTCGACCTGGCGCTGGCGTGCGCGCTGCTCGCGGCGACCGGCCAGCTCGAGCAGGAGTTGCTCGAGCGCGTGGCGCTGTTCGGCGAGCTGGGCCTCGACGGGGCGGTGCGCCCCTCGCGCGGCGCACTCGCGGTAGCACACGGCGCACAGTGCGCGGGCATGCGCGCGCTGGCGCTCGCGCCCGCGTGCGCGCGTGAGGCACGTCTGATCGACGGCCTGCGGGTGCTCGCGCTAGCGCACCTGTGCGGTGTCGCACGCGTGCTCGGCGCCGGCCCCGACGACGCGCCGGCGGAGCCCGCGCACCGACCGAGATCGCCTGCGCATTCGCGCGGAGTCCCCTGCGGCGCATCCGACGTCTGCCCACCCGGATCGCCCTCCAACACCGCCGCGATTACACCACCGCCGGGGCCAGACCTGAACGACGTGCGCGGCCAGCACCACGCTGTCAAAGCGCTGGTGATCGCGGCGGCTGGCGGGCACAACTTGCTGCTGAGCGGGCCACCGGGGACGGGCAAGACGATGCTCGCGCAGCGGCTCGTGTCGATCCTGCCGCCGCTCGACCGCGCGGAGGCGATCGAGGTGACGCGCATCCACAGCCTGTTGGCCACGCGCGTGAGTGCACTGGCGCTGCGCCGCCCGTTCCGCGCTCCGCATCACTCGACGACCGCAGCGGGCCTCGTCGGCGGTGCCAGTCGCGGCTCGCTCGGCGAGGTCGTGCTCGCGCACCGCGGAGTCCTTTTTCTGGACGAGCTGTCTGAGTTTTCGCGCGCGACGCTCGAGGCGCTGCGCCAGCCGCTGGAGGATGGGCGCGTGGCGATCGCGCGTGCGGGCCACTCGGCGGTGTACCCCGCGCGCTTCATGCTCGTGGCGGCGACCAACCCGTGCCCGTGCGGCTACGCGGGCGACGGCGAGCGCTGCGACTGCAGCGAAGCAGAACTGGCACGCCACCGCCGCCGCCTGAGCGGCCCGCTGCTGGACCGCATCGACCTGCTGTCGTGCCTGCAGCGCGACCTCGCGCACGACCTGAGCGCGCCGCCGCTGACCAGCTCGGCGGGGGCGCGCGCGCAGGTGGCGGACGCCCGCGCACGTCAGGCCGCGCGCCTTGCGTCGGAGCGCGTGAGCGTCAACGCGCACATGGACGGGCGCATGCTGCGCCGCTACGCGCGCCTTGACGAGCGCGGCGAGGAGCTGCTGCGCAGGGCCTGCGAGGCGGGCATGCTGAGCGCGCGCGGAGAGACGCGCGTGCTGCGCGTCGCGCGCACGATCGCCGACCTCGACGCGAGCGAGCGTGTGCGCGCGCAGGACCTCGGCGCGGCGCTGGCGCTGCGCACGGAGCCCAGTGTCCGGGGCAACCGCGCGGCGTGAGCCACCGCGGGCCCACACCCCGCGCGTGCGTCGACTGCCGGCGGCGCAGTTGGTTGCTGTCTGCGTTGAGCGGGCCGCTCGAGTACTGCGCGCGAGACCGCGAGCGCCTGCTGGAGCTGCTGGCGCTCGACGACGCGGCCCTGCTGGAGGCGGTCGGAGGCCGCCGCAAGGCCGAGCTGCGCGAGCGCTACGAGCGCTTTCTTACTTGGGGAGATCGGTGCGACGCGGAGGACCTCTCATGCACGGGCGACACGGCGACGCGCGCAGGCCGCACCGCCGCGACAACGCTTGCACGTGACGCGCGAGAGGCGAGCGCGGCGCCGGAGCATTCGCTTGCGTCCGTCTGCCACCACGATCCCCGCTACCCGCGCGCGCTGGCGAGCGGCTTCGCGCCGCCGATGCTGGAGGTCGCGGGCGGAGCGGAGCGGCTGGCGCGGCTGACGACGGCGCCGGTGGTCGCGGTGGTGGGATCGCGCGCGCCGAGCGACTACGGCGTCGAGCTGGCGCGATGCCTCGCGCGAGGGCTGTCAGCGTGCGGCGTGACCGTGGTCACGGGTCTCGGCGACGGGATCGCGGCCGCGGCGCACACGGGCGCGCTGGATGCGGGCACATGCATGGTCGCCGGCACGCGCATGGGCACTGGCAGCGTGGCAGTGCTGGGCGGCGGGCTGGGCGTGACGTGTCCGCCACGCAGGCTGGCTCTGTACGAGCGCGTGCTGCGCACGGGCTGCGGCATCTCGGAGCTGCCGTGGAACTGCGCTGGGCGACACTGGGGGCAGCTCGCGAGCGAGCGCATCGTCGCAGAGCTGGCACTGTTGACGGTGGTCGTCGAGGCGGAGGCGACGGCGGCGGACCTAGCGCCGGCACGTACCGCTGCGACGCTCGGCCGGACGCTGGCGGCGTTCCCCGGCCGCGTCACCTCCCCCCTGTCGCGCGGCACACACGCGCTGCTGCTGCAGGGCGCGAGCCTCGTGCGGGGACCGCGCGACGTGCTCGAGCTGCTGTACTCGCTAGACACGCCACGTGGCGGCGAGGACAATGACGATCGCCGCTTGCGCCACGACCGCGTCGACCGGCGTGCGACCCTCGCGCCGGAGCTGCGCCAGACGCTCGCGCACGTCGGTGCGGGACACGACACGCCGGACAAGCTCGCGCGCGCGGGACTCGACAGCTCGCGTCTACTGCTGGCACTGAGCCAGCTGGAGCTGATGGGAATACTCACGCGCGGTGACGGCGCCCGCTACGTGCCGCGCGACCCACTGGACTACTAGAAGTTAGTCGTCTATTGAATACAAGTCATTCTCAAGCGGACGACTGGTATAGCCGACGCCAATGGCTGAGATGAAGGATCAGCTCAATGCGGACGGACCGAGGATGCGGGCACCGGAAAAACGGCAACAGGCGGCGCAGGCGTCCGCCAAGCGCGCGGCGGGCACGCGAAAACCGGCCGGGCGAGCGACGCGCACCCGCCCGAGCTCCGAGCCAGAGGTTCGCCTCCTCGGCGAGGCGTTGAGTGGGCGCGTCGAGGACGTGCTCGAGCTGATCGCGACGCGCCGACGCAACACGGCCGAGCGCTGGGACGACACGCTGGAGCCGGCGATCGCGAACGTGCTCGCGCAGATCGCGAGGACGTCGACCGCGGCTTTGGCGGAGTGGCTCGCGGGCGGCAGCGAGAAAGCTGGGCGCGAGACCGGCAAGCGCGCGTGGCACACGTACGGTCAGATGGCGGCACAGCGAGCGGCGCCGCTGAACGAGGTGACCAAGCGCTGCCTGCGCTGGCGCGACGCTGTGAACGAGGTACTGGGCGTGTGCGCGAGCGAGCTGGCGGTGTCGCCGCCGGCGCTGGCGCAGGCGGTTTCGATGACACAGATCACGATCGACGTGACGCTGGTGCGCATCTGCGAGGCGTTCGAGCTGGAGCGCGCGCGCATCGCCGAGGAGCTCTCGCGCCGCGAGGAGGAGCTGGCGTTCATGGCGACGCACGACCAGCTGACCGGCCTGCCGAACCGCACGCTGATCCTCGACCGCGGCGAGCAGATGCTGGGCCGCGCGCGCCGCATGCGCCTGCCGGTGGCGGCGCTGGTGATCGACCTCGACAACTTCACGAGCATCAACGACACGCTCGGCCACGCGGCCGGCGACGAGCTGTTGCGTGCGATCGCCGCACGGCTCGACGGCGTGGTGCGCGATGTCGACGCGCTCGGGCGCATCGGCGGCGACGAGTTCGTGGTGCTCGCCGAAGAGTTCTCCAAGGCGGCCGACGCGGAGCTGATCGCCGAACGCATCAGGCAGGCTCTGACGGCACCGTTCGTGCTGGCCGACGACAAGCAGACGGCGCTGACCGTGACGGCGAGCATCGGCGTGGCGACCGGCGAGCGCGCGTCGGTCGACGACTTCCTGCGCGACGCAGACATCGCCATGCACCGTGCCAAGCGCGACGGCAAGGACCGCTACGTGGTGTTCGAGTCGGGCATGCAGGACGTAGTGCAGAGCCGCATGGAGTTGGAGATGGACCTGCGCGTCGCGCTCGCGCGCGAGGAGTTCTTCCTGCTGTATCAGCCGACGCTCGACCTGCATGGCATGCGCCCGACGGGCGTCGAGGCGCTGATCCGCTGGCAGAGCGACACGCGCGGGCTGGTGCAGCCGACCGACTTCATCCCGCTGCTCGAGGAGACCGGGCTGATCGTAGACGTCGGCAGGTGGGTGCTCGCGCAGGCGTGCAGCCAGGGCGCGCACTGGCATGCGCGCGGCCACGCGATCGGCGTCGCGGTCAACGTATCGGTACGCCAGCTGGAGAGCGACGAGATCATCGCCGACGTGCGCCAGGCGATCCAGCGCTCGGGCCTCGACGCGAGCGCGCTGACGCTCGAGATCACCGAGACGGCGCTGATGCGCAACCCCGAGCAGACCGCGCGGCGCCTGCACGCGATCAAGGCGCTCGGCGTGCGCATCGCGATCGACGACTTCGGCACCGGCTACTCGTCGTTCGCGCACCTCAAACAGTTCCCCGTCGATGCGCTCAAGATCGACCGCTCGTTCATCTCGCAGCTCGCCGAGAACCCCGAAGGCGAGACGCTGCTGCGCACGCTCGTGCAGCTCGGCAAGGCGCTGTCGATCGAGACGCTCGCCGAGGGCATCGAGCTGCGCCAGCAACTGTCGGTGCTGCGCGAGGAGCGCTGCGACAGCGGCCAGGGCTACCTGTTCGCGCGCCCGCTCACGGTGGACGCGACCGAGGACTTTCTGCGCGACTGGCGCCCCAGCGACATCGCGCGCGCCGACGCCGACCGTCCGTCTGACCTGCCGCCGCGCGGGCGGGGGCGTGGGCACGGCAAGTCGCCCATCGCACGTTCTCGGCAGGTACTTGCCGCAGGCAGCGACGGTGGTTAGCGACCAGCCATCAGCTCAAGCCTACAGCCGTGCCGTCTGGCTGCATCCACACTAACGAAGCTGCCCAGACCGTCCGATAAATCGTTCGTACGATGCGCCTCGTGCTCAAGAGCCTGCCCCTGAGTGCCGCGCTGCTGGCGTCGGTTTTGCTTGCATTGGGCTGTGGCGCCGGCATGAGCCGAGATGCCAACGAGAGCCGACCCCAGCACGCGCCGCATGTACTCACTAGCTCACAGGCGATGGCAATGCTTGCCCGGGTCGATCCTGCATCGGGATTTCGCCCTGTTGCTTGTTTCAATCATCTTCGCAATGCTCATTCCGCCTGCTGGCGGCGCTCCCTCTCGCTCGTGCTGAGCGAACCGGTCGCGTCAGGACTCATCAGGACCATGGGACTTGAGCCGGCGCGTCTACCCGCCTATGGGGGGATCCACGCGGTTTGCACCGGTGTGACCCGATCGCGCGCATACCGGGTCATCCGGGAGAAATGCTGGGGCGAGGCGACTTCGGGGACTGCGAGTTATCTGATCTTCATCCGCTCGCTACTCGTTGCTGGTCCGCATGGCGTGCGAGCGAGTAGCCTCGGCGCCGGTCAGACCGCGCTCGGTGAACGAGGCACCCGCCAGGTCCCCGGGGGCACCGAAATTAGCGCAGTGGTGATCAGCCATCCAATGTCGCCGCCAGTGCTGCGCGGGTAGCGACTCAGACGCTCGCCGAGCGCCAACGCGGCAGCCTCGTCGAGATCAGAAAACCGCCGCGATCTGCAGGCCTTTCGCTTCAAGCAGATGAAGGGATTCGAACTCTAGACCTTCGCCATGGCGAGGCGTGGATAGCTCCCCGGCGGGCTTAGATAGGCATAGTTTGCGATGCTGAAACTGGCTTGGTGGCGCTGATTTGGGCTGGTTTGCCACTCAAACTGCTACCCACGCGAGGCCTGCTACCCATCTGCTAGCCACGATAGAATCGCGCGATCCGGACTCGCTCCGGAGCAAGGCGGGAGGCGTCGTGACGGTCAACAGTCCCAAAGCAACGCTGCTGGTTCGCGAACACCGCGGGCAACCGTTCTACGAAGCCTTCTGGCGATTTCAGGGCAAGCAGGTCAAGACGGCGCTCGGCCTAATGGCCGAGAGATTCGTCTTTATCAGCTCGCTGCTTGACCCGCCAAAGCCGAAACCGAGACCGCCGGCCGTGACGGTCGGCAACGGATGAGCACTAGCCGGAATCGCAATGCGAATCCGGCTGGTTCGCACCGCCGGTGCCGAGACTAGCCTCGCTAGGTTCAGTGCAACCTATCCGCGTCTTCCTCGCCTCACCTGGAGGCGTTGAGAGCGAGCGCCGGGCCACCCGGGAGGCTGCTGAGGAGCTAAACAAATCCCTCCGCCGACACGGATGGCAGATCGAAATCGATGGATGGGAGGAACGTGGTCCCGCCGGTGGTAGGGCACAGGCGGACATCAACAAGGATGTCGAGCGATGCGATGTCCTGCTCGCCCTCGTTTGGGACCGCTGGGGCACACCCACCGGCGACAACACCTCCGGCTTCGCGGAGGAGTGGAACTTGGCGCTAAGGCGGCGCGAGCGCACCGGAAGCCCAGATGTTTGGCTCTACCTAAGACGTCTGCCGTCAGATACTGATCCTGAGGATGAGCAGACAAAACAGGTCCGCCAGTTCAGGGAGAAGGTCACTCACGACGAGACGGTGTTCTACAAGCAGTACGACACCACGGAGGAGTATCGCTCGCTAATCCGGGTGCGACTCCTGACACTCGCGCTCGAACGCAGCGGCCTGACTCGCGTCGACCTCGGGGGCGCCGCGATCGATTGGGGCGCCGCTTACGACGAGAATCCCGCTTGGCTCGTGGCTGACGGTACGGAACGCCAGAGCCTCGCCGACACCCTCGTTGAGAGTGATCCTGCTGAAGCTGCCCACCTGTTGTGCGGGCTGGCCCGCGATGTCGAAGCAATCGGCTTCATTCGGCATGCGCGCGAACTGAGAACCAGGGCGTGTGAGGCATTCGCCGCAGGGGGACTAACGGCTGAGGCAGTCGAAACGTTTCGCGAGATACTCGGTCGGATGACATGGTGGATGGCTTTCGATGAGATCCCCCGTGTCGTTGATCGCCTTGCGAAAGCTCTGCCCCCTGATGTGTCGTCCGAGGCAGCTGGATGGAGAGCCTGTGGGCGCGCCCCTGATGATCCGGCGTGGACCGCTAATAGGCTCGCATCGGCGATCGAGCACGCGGGTACCGATATCCGCGGCAACGCAGTCGAACAACACTGGCTTGCCGTGCTTTGGCGCTGTCAGTTGTATGTCGGAGACGCAGGCTCCGTTACGGCCGCGGAGACCGTAACGCCAAGCACCAACTCGACGGCACTGGAACTTGAACTCGCGATGCTCCACGCTGATGCACTGCGTGCGGCAGGCGACCCCGGTGCCGACGACGCCTGGCAACGTCTCCGGCTCGTTGCACATGAGCGCCTCGAGGATGATCCTGCGAGCGCAGCCTGGGTCCAAACCCGCGCGGCCTTGGATCTGGTCAACGACGAACGCCTTTCCGATGCGGAGCGAGCTTACGCCGACGTCGCGAGCCGGTGGTCTAAGCTCGCGACGGGACAGGATGAAGCAGCCCTCGCGTTCTTCTCTGCGCAGGCCGCATCGAGGCTGGAGGACTCGTGGCGGTTTGCGGGTTGGGGTCTGCGAGAGCTTGCAGCCAGCCAGCGCCGGTCCCGACGCAGTTTCTTCGGCCGCGGGGAAGAATTGGAGCGATTCGCCGCGCAGGAGCGCTTGGACGAGCATCCCGAACGAGCAATCCCGCTCCTTCTTGCAGCCCGCTGGTGCTGCGAGCGAAGCGGCATGTTGCACGGCGTACTTAAGGATCGTTCGCTCCTCGCGGCCGCCTATGAAGCATCAGGAGCCCACACGGAAGCAATGGTTCTTCATTGTCTATGTAAGGAACGAAAGGCAGCCGAAACAGCGGCTGACAACGCGAAAGAGGCTGCGGACGTTGTTAGGAGGCTGACTGGGAGGTGGCCCGCCTGGAGCCTTGAGTCTCGATTGGGGGCGCTCGGACGTGTCGGACGCTCTGCAGACCGAGAGTCGGCTGGGGAGCTGATCGCACTGGCGGTCGCGACAGTAGGCCAGCCAGAGAAACGTCTGGACAACACGAAGGCGGCAGCAACGGAAGCTCTCGCGGCGCTCGCTCTCGCGGCTGATGATGCCGAGACTCGCGACTCAGCCGCGAAATGCCTGCGTGACCTCGCAATCGGAGGCGCCTATCCGGTCGCTTTGGCTGCTCGGAGCGGACTACGAATGCTTGTCGACGTCGGGATGGATGAATACGCCGATCAGCTCGTAAGCCTCTTCATCGCGAATCCGCAGATTGCTGAGCCTGGCCCAGCCTGGGTCGCTGAGCGACTTGGAGACGCGGAGCAAGCAGCAGGTGTAAGAGCGGCTGCCCTAAACGGTAACCCTCAAGCTCTCACGGCGTTGGTGCGGGCTGATCTGATTCAGCAAGACGATCAGCTAAGAGCGATGTGCGAGAGAGTCGCAGAGCGAATCCTTGCGTCCGATCTCGGGATGATGCCCGACGGTGAGGGAATCGCCGGGCTTCTCGCCCTGGATCGTGACGCGGCTGTGGTAGCAGCGACAGGCAATGAGGATCTGTGCCGAGAGACGGCTGGACGCCTCCTGGTTTATGCGTCTGAGACGAAGTGGCCCATGCACAACCGTGTAGGCGCGGTCGCGGGCTTGTGGGAGCTACGCGAATCTCTCGACCGGCACGCATGGGTCGAGCAATTGAAGCCACTGGCTGCACCTGAAAATGACCTCGATGACGAAAGTGCGGAGTGGTTTCGCGAGATGTGGGCCGAACGTGGAGATCTGGAGGCCATGGCGATCCGGGCTGCGGCCGCATTTTCTGAGAACACATCGCCACCCGACTGGCTCGTTGACGCCGCCCGAGAGGCGACATACGACGAACGTCCCCCTGTCGTAGACGCCGGCTGGTTTGCTGCCCAAATCCATCCAGCGCTCTTTGAGCCTCATGGCGCTCGGCGAGCACTGAGGCATCCGTCGAATGACGTCCGCGCAACTGCTATCGACGCATGGCGAGCCTCAGGTCACGATATACCCCAAACAGACCTTTGGCGGCTTGCGCGAGATTCGAGTAACCAGGTCAAATTTGCCTTGCTGCCTGTGCTCAAGGACCATCCTGACGAGGACTGCGAGACAGCCCTACTTTCAGATTCGGACGGCTACGTGCGCGGGATAGCAGCCAAGGAGCTTGACCGCTGGACGCCGACTTGAGGAACGCCTGGCGCCTCTTCGGCGCGAGCCTCAACAGAGCCCAACGGTCGCCCTAGCGGCCCGCTATCGTCTATGCCATTAGCACGCTGCGCGAGTTCGATGTGGTGATCGTGGCCGAGCCGGAAGGCGGCTACAGCGTGTTCGTGCCAGAACTACCGAGTGTCGCCACGCAGGGCGAGACCATCGAGGAGGCGCGAGCCAACGCCCAGGAGGCGATCGAGGGCTATCTCGAGGTAATGCACGAGGATGGTCTCCCCGTGCCCACGGTGCACCGTGATCGCGTAGCGGTCCACGCCGCGTGAGCCAAACGCCGGCCGTCAGCGGCAAGCAGCTCGTCAAACTCCTCGAACGTCAGGGCTGGTACGTCAAGCGCGTGCGTGGCAGCCACCACATCATGCGCCACCCGAGCATCCGTGATGCGATCCCCGTACCCGTCCACGGCAACCAGTCGATCAAGCGAGGTACGCTCGGCAACATTCTGAGAACGGCCGGGATCAGTCGCGAGGACTTCGATCGACTGCTTTAGCGGCGCAGGGGCGCCGCGATGCGGCGCCCCTGCCGATCGCCGTTAGATCGTCCCGATCTGCAGGGCCTTCGCTCGAAGCGGATGAAGGGATTCGAACCCTCGACCTTCGCCATGGCAAGGCGACGCTCTAGCCAGCTGAGCTACATCCGCAAGGTTCGGCCATTCTACAGCGGTCGACGCGCGCGTACCTGGTAGACACCCAGGTCGCCCGCCTCGAAGCCGTGGCCCGCCGAGCGCAGGTACAGGCGCCACACGCGTGTGCGCTCCACGCCCGCCAGCCGCTCCGCCTCCTCCAGGTGCTCGTCCAGACGCCGCGCCCAGTGGCGCAGCGTCTCGGCGTAGTCCTCGCGGAAGCCCTCCACGTGTCCTGTCCAGAAGCCCGCGCGTTCGAGCGCAAGCTGGACGCGCGACAGCGGCAGCGGCTCGCCGTCGGGGAACACGTAGCGCGTCGAGAACAGATCGTCGAGCGGCGTCGCGTCAGGGTCGAGCGCCGCGATCGCGTGGTTGAGCAGTTTGCCGCCGGGGCGCAACAGCGAGAACAGCGTGCGCGCGTAGACGTCGATCTGGGCCTCGCCGACATGCTCGGACATGCCGATGCTCGCGATCGCGTCAAACGACGCCTTCGGCAGCTGTCGGTAGTCCTGCACGCGGATCTCGATCTGCTCGCTGAGGCCCGCCTGCGCGACCCGCTCGCGCGCGAGCGCCGCCTGCTGCTCGGACAGCGTGATGCCGACCACCTCCACCTCGTGCTCGCGCGCTATGTGCATCGCGAAGCTGCCCCAGCCGCAGCCGACATCGAGCACGCGCATGCCGGGCTGCAGATCGAGCTTGCCGGCCGTCAGCTCCAGTTTCGTGCGTTGCGCCTCCTCCAGCGTCTGCGCGCCTTTGGAGAAGATCGCGCAGCTGTAGGTCATCGACTCGTCGAGGAACAGCGCGAAGAACTCGTTGCCGACGTCGTAGTGGTAGCGCACCGCCGCCGCATCGCGCTCGGCGCTGTGCAGCCGGCCGCTCAGCAGCAGCTCCAGGCGCGGACGGCGCGGCAGGCCACCCGGCAGAGCCGCGGCAGCAGCCGCAAGCGCCAGCCGCGCGCGATCGGAAACGCTCAGCGGCGGCGGCTCGAACGCATCGACCACACGCAGCGCGCCGTCGAGGTCATCGACCGCCAGCGAGCCATCGACGTACGCGCGGCCGAGACCCAGCGTGCCCGGCGCCGACAGAACGTGAGCGAGCGCCGTCGGGCGCGCCACGAAGAACGTCGGCGCTCCTTCGTTGGTCGCAGCGACGACGCCGCCGTCCCAGAAGCGCACGTTGAACGGCCGTATTGGAAACACTCGCTGTAGCTCGTGCCCAAGTGGTCTGCTCGCCTGGATGATCGCCACGCTCGAACAATCGCATATGAGCGTCAGCCTTTGAAGTGAGAGCGACCGAAATCGCCGAACGGCTCGTCGCGCTCGCGCACCGCCTCGCGAAATCCAGCCTCCCCGGCGCGCTCGCGAAAGCCGTAGCCCTCGGCCGTGTGGCGCGCGATCCCGTCGAACACCGTGCCCAGCACCTGCGTGCTCTGCACCCCCTGAGCGAGCAGCGTCTGGTTGACGAGTAGCTTCATCATCATCAGTTGGTTCACCGGCATGCGCGCGATCCGCCCGAGCAGGATCTCCGTGCGCTCCACCAGCTGCTCCGCCGGCGGCGCCTCGATCGCGAGCCCCCACTCGAGCGCCTCCGACCCCGACAGCGAGTCACCCGTGAACAACAGGCGCTTCGCGCGCTGCACGCCCACTCGCTGCGCCCACAGCGCCGTCGTCGGCGAGCCCCAAACGCGCGCCGGCGGGTAGCCGATCTTCGCGTCCTCCGCGATCACCAGCAGGTCCGAGCACAACGCCATGTCGGTGCCGCCCGCGACACAGAACCCGTGCACCATGCACACCACCGGCTTGCCGCACTGCAGCAAGCTCATGAAGCCGCGCACGTTGCGGCTCATCATCGCGTAGTCGACCATCGGATCCCACGTGCGCGCAGGATCGTGGTTGGCGGCGATCACCGCCGGATCGAGCGGCGAGCCGCTCCCCGCCCCTCCCCCGCCATCCACGCCCATCGCGCCCTCGGCGCTCTCGACCAGGTCATAGCCGCCGCAGAAGCCCGTTCCTGCGCCCGACAGCAGCATCACATGCACCGACGGGTCGAGGTCCGCGCGCTCGACGCACGAGGCCAGTTCCGTGACCAGCTGTCGCGTGATCCCGTTGCCGCGCTCGGGGCGGTCGAGCGTGATCCGCGCGATGCGCTCGGCGACCTCGTAGCGGACCACCGTCGCCTCGCTCACCACGACCCCGACGATCTCACGCTCATGGTGCCCGACTCTACAGTCCGCGTCCGCTAGCCTGACGTCCATGGGACTGTTTGGACGCGACAAGGCTGCGATGGTCGAGCCCAGCGTCGCACTCCCCGGGCGCGAGCAGAAGATGCCCGTCCCAGAGCGCCACGAGGTGCTCGGAACGCCGCTCGAGGGCCCGTTCCCCGAGGGCGTGCAGACCGCGATCTTCGGCATGGGCTGCTTCTGGGGCGCCGAGCGCATCTTCTGGGAAGCGGACGGTGTGTACACAACCGCGGTCGGCTACGCCGGCGGCATCACCCCCAACCCGACCTATGAGGAGGTCTGCGGCGGACGCACCGGCCACGCCGAGGTCGTGCTCGTCGCCTTCGACACCGCCCTCACCAGCTACGAGAACATGCTGCGGCTGTTCTGGGAGGGACACGACCCCACGCAGGGCATGCGTCAGGGCAACGACGTCGGCACCCAGTACCGCTCGCTGCTGATGTGGAGCGACGACGCGCAGCTCGCCGCCGCCGAGGCCTCGCGCAGCGCCTACCAGCAGATGCTCTCCGCCGCCGGCCACGGCACCATCTCCACCGAGTTTGCGCGCACCGACCAGCAGCACCCGTTCTACTACGCCGAGTCCTACCACCAGCAGTACCTCGCCAAGAACCCCGGCGGCTATTGCGGGCTCGGCGGCACCGGCGTCTCCTGCCCCATCGGCATCGCCACCTGAGCCACAGCGCACTTGGCCCACAAACAACAGCGGCCCCGCCGAAGCGGGGCCGCTGACCTTCCTCAACCCACGCGGGCGCGTCCGTGGGGAGGACGCGCCCGCGCTGCGGGAGAAGCGCTTCTCTTCGGCTTACGCCCCTGCGCCGGCCGGCGCTGCGCTCGGCTGCCACGCAGGTGCGTGCGGCCCGCCCAGTGTCGGCACGTCCGAGGGGTACACCTCGTTGCCGTGGATCGCGTGATCGCCGATCTCCAGTTCCTCGTCGGAGAGACGCAGCGGGATGAACAATCCCACCAGCTTCAGCAGCAGGAACGTCACGATCGCACAGTACACGATCACCCACAGCCCGGCCTCGGCCTGCCAGCGCAGCAGCGTCCAGCTGCCGTTGATCAGCAGACCGGATTTCCCTGGCAGGTTCGACGCACCGCCCCGGCCGATGTACTCGACCACGTTGGAGTCCGCCAGCAGGCCCACAAGCAGACCGCCGCATAGTCCGGCGATCCCGTGCGTATAGATCACCCCCAGGGTGTCATCGACATGCCGGAACATCGGCGCACGGCTGAGGAAGCGAATCGCCATCCACACGATCGTGGAGGCCACCACACCGATGATGATCGCCCCGTAGCCGTTGACGAACCCGGCCGCCGGGGTGATGCCCACGAGCCCGGTGATCATGCCATTGACGGCGCCGATCATCGACGGCTTGTCGCGGAAGATGTAGTCCCAGGCGATCCACACCAGCATCGCCACCGCCGTGCACAGGTTCGTGTTCAGGACAGCCGCGGAGGCGTCAGCACCCGCGTAGTAGGAGTCTCCACCGTTGAAGCCGTTCCAACCGAGCCACAGCAGACCAGCTCCGACCGCCACCATCAGCAGGTTGTTCGGAGCGTCGATCTCTCGATCTCGTTGCAATCGTGGTCCGATCACAGCCGCAGCCACGAAGCCCGACACACCTGCCGCCAGGTGGATCACGTATCCACCGGAGTAGTCCAGCGCACCGTGCGCGGCGAAGTAGCCACCGCCCCAGATCAGGAACGCGTTGACCGTGTACACACAGGTGATCCACAACAGCACGAACGGGATCCACGCCTTGAAGCTGATCCGTCCGAGCACCGATCCAAGCATCAGGATCGGCGTGATCGCGGCGAACACGAACTGGAAGTACACGAGCGAGGACTCCGGGAAGTGGAACGGCGGTCCTTCCGTGACCGACGGGATCACCGCCTGGTTCTCCTCTGCGGCGTGCCCCAGCACGCTTCCAGGTTCACCGAGCGCCGTGCCCAGGAACCCGTGGGTGCCGAAGATGCCGCCGCCGCTGTGGGCGATCGGGTTGTCGAAGCCCATCTTGAAGGCCCACAGACACCATGCGACCAGCACCAGGCAGAACGCCACGAACACGAGCATCATGCTGTTCACCGACCAGCGCTTCTGCATGACACCGCCGTACAGGACCGCCAGGCCCGGCAGGCTCATCAGGCCGACGAAAGTCGCCGCAGTCATCTGCCACGCGTTGTCGCCAGCGTTTAGCCAACTTGGGTATGACAGCCAGGTCATGGGCCTCCGTTCCTTCGATTGGATATGGCGTACGGCCTGCCCTCCCGAAGGCGGGTGCCCCACACCAAATAACAGTCCGCGTATGAAAACCGGCCTTTGTAAACGCCGGTAGGGCCATCCGGGCCAACACTGGCCCCAGGCCTTTCGACATTTGTCTAGACGGCCCGAGGAGGCTCGATCAGCCAGATCTGAACGGATAGCCTGCCCGCTCGCAGGCTGCCCGCAGTTCGCTGCGGATGCTGTGGAAATCGCCGCCCGAGGCGCAGATCTCCCTGGCTCGCGCGCCGCAGCCGTGCAGCTCGGCGCCGCCCAACGTGCTCGCGAACGTCACTTCGATGCAGTCCTTGCGCCGCGGCGCACCGCCGGTCAGCGCGAACACGCTCAGTCCGATCGCCGCGAGCGCCACACAGCTCAGCAGCACCGCGACGATCGTCTTCTCGCGACGGCCCCAGCGCAGCGGCTGCGACAGCCGCCGCGACTGGTCTTGCATGATCATGGCGCCGGGAAGGCTACTCGGAAGGCTTGAACGACAGCGCCGCCGAGTTGATGCAGTAGCGCTGGCCGTCCGGCCCCGGCCCGTCGTCGAAGACGTGCCCCAGGTGCCCGCCGCAGTTGCGGCAGTTGACCTCCGTGCGGCGCATGAACAGGCTGTTGTCAGGCCGCAACTCGACCGCCTCCGCGACCGCCGGCTCGGTGAAGCTCGGCCAGCCCGTGCCCGAGTCGAACTTCGTGTCCGCGCTGAACAGCGTCGCCCCGCACGCCGCGCAGCGATAGTCGCCCGAGTCCTTGTTGTACACGTACTCGCCCGTGAACGGCGGCTCCGTGCCAGCCTTGCGCAGCACGTCGTACTGCGCCGGCGTCAGCTGCTCGCGCCACTCCTCGTCGGACTTCACCACCTTGGGCTCGTTCGTTGCCATACACACGTTTTAGCACTAGCCGCGACCGCGCGTAACCGACACCGCGCGCGGTGGCTCGGGGCGACACGCAGGCCGCCGGCGCACGGGCTCACTGCGCGCCACAACGCGGGCGACGCCCGCGCCTCCTGCTATCGTGATCTTTACGTTCACGTCAGGTTCAACAAGCTCTGGTCAGCCCCGCCCCGAATCGCGCTTCGGCGTCGCCGCCGGGCACGCCAGCTACAAGTGGTGGGCGCTGTCGTGTACCAGCCTCGGGATGCTGCTCGCGGCGACCAACTCCGGCACGCTGATCATCGCGCTGCCCGATCTCGAGCGCTCGCTGCACACGAGCCTTTTGGCGCTCGTGTGGGTGATCCTCGCCTACCTGATCGCCGCGACCGTGCTCGTGCTGATGGCCGGCCGCCTCAGCGACCTGTTCGGGCGCAAGCGCGCGTACGTCGGCGGTTTCGTGGCGTTCGCGCTGGCCTCGCTCGGCGCCGGCTTCTCCCCCGACGCAACCGTGCTGATCGTCTGGCGCGTGCTGCAGGGCATTAGCTCGGCGTTCCTGTTCGCCAACGCCGCCGCGCTCGTCACCGACGCGTTCCCCCGGGAGGAACTCGGCCTGGCGATGGGCGCCAACACGATGGTCGCCGCGATCGGGCTCGTGCTCGGCCCGGTGCTCGGCGGCGCGCTCGTGTCGATCTCGTGGCACTGGGTGTTCTGGTTCAACGTGCCGTTCGCGCTCGCCGGCGCCGCCTGGGGCGCACTGGTTCTGCGCGAGCTGGCCAAACCCGACTCCGTGCGCGGCTTCGACGTGCTCGGCACGACCACGTTCGTGATCGGCCTCACCGGGCTCGTGCTCGGCGTCTCGCGCGGCGGGCTCAGCGGCTGGAACGACCCGATCGTGATCGTCGGCCTCGCTGCCGCCGCGACGCTGCTGCCGCTGTGGGTGCTGATCGAGCGCCGCTCCAAGGCGCCGATGCTCGACCTGCAGATCTTCCGCAACCGGCTGTTCGCCGCCGCCAGCGCCGCGGCGTTCATCAACGGCCTCGCGCGCTTCGCGCTGATGTTCCTGTTCGTGTTCTACTTCCAAGGCGCGCAGGGCGACTCGCCGATCGACGCCGGCATCAAGCTGATCCCGCTCGCGCTCGGAATGCTGATCGCCTCGCCGATCGCCGGCGCCTACGCCGACCGCCACGGCTCGCGCACGCTCGCCGCGCTCGGCATGCTCGTCAGCGCCGCCGGCCTCGCCGCGATGACCACGCTGCAGGTCCACACCGTCTACTGGCAGAGCGCCCTGTGGCTCGCGCTCGTGGGCGTCGGCTCGGGCATGTTCAACAGCCCCAACACCGCCGCGATGATGGGCGTCGTGCCCGCGCACCGTCGCGGCATCGCCGCCGGCGCGCGCACGTTGCTGCAGAACACCGGTGCCGTCCTGTCGATCGCGTTCGTGCTTGCGATCGTCACCTCCGCCGTGCCCAAAGCGACGCTGTTCGCGGTCTTCTCCGGCCTCGCCAAAGGGCTGTCCGCGGCGAAGCTCGCGCCGTTCATCGCCAACATGCACACCGCCCTGTGGGTGCTCGCCGCGGTCTCGTTCGTCGGCATGTTCGTGTGCCTGCTGCGGCCCAGCCACGTGCAGTCGCAGGACGCCGCCGAGACTGAGGCCCGCGTCGAGGCGCAACTTCCAGTAGGCCGCGTGCCGGCATGAGCGACGAGATCGCAAACCTTCGCATCGGTGACGTCGCACGCCTGGTCGGCACCACGCCGCGCACAATCCGCTACTACGAGGAGATCGGGCTGCTGCCCGAGGCGCCCGCGCGACCGTCGGGCCAGCACCGCGTCTACACGCACGCCGAGGTCGAGCGCCTGCGCGAGGTGATGCGCCTGAAGCACCTGCTCGGCGTATCGCTCGACGAGCTGAAGGCGCTGCTGACCGTCGAGGAGGCGCGCGCGGAGGTGCGCGCGCAGCTGCAACGCGACGATGTCGACGCGGGACGCCGGCGCGAGCTGCTGAACGAGGCGCTCGGCCACATCGAGCGCCAGCTCGAGCTGGTGCGCCACCGCGCAGATGAGCTGGGCAAGCTCGAGCACGAGCTGTGCGAGACACGCAAGCGCGTGCGGCGCAAACTGCGTGAGCTGGAGTCAGAGCCCGAGCAGCTCGCCGGCGCCGCGCGCCCCTAGACGAGCACGACCACCGACACGAGGAGGCAGCGCCAGGATGACAACAGCGACGGTCGTTCCCAGCCCCGCGGGCGTGCCCGGAGCGGTCACCGACCCGTCCGCGCTCGCCGCCGAGGAGCTGACGTTCGCGGGTGCCGGCGGGACGCAGATCAACGGCTATCTCGCGCGCCCCGCAAACCCCGGCTCCCATCCAGGCATGATCGTGATCCACGAGGCCCACGGGCTGAACGAGCACATTCGCGACGTCACCAACCGCATCGCCGACCTCGGCTACGTGGCGCTGGGCGTGGACCTGTACACCCGCGAAGGCGGCCCGCCGCCGATGGGCGACCTGCCGGCGCTGATGGCGCGGCTGTTCGCGATGCAGGACGCGACCGTGCTCGGCGACCTCGAGGGCGCCGCGGATCACCTGCGCGCGCGCGAGGATGCGACCGGCAAGGTCGGCTGCATCGGCTTCTGCATGGGCGGGCGCTACACGCTGTTGTTCGCAGGCGCCAGCGACCGGCTCGACGCCGCCGTCGATTGCTGGGGCGGCTTCATCGACCGCGCCACGCCCGACGAGCACTCGACGCCGGCGCGGCCGACGCCGCCGCTGGAGCTTGCCGACAAACTCGCCTGCCCGCTCTTGGCCGCCGTCGGGGCCGAGGATCAGAACCCCTCGCCGCAGCTCGCCGAGCAGCTGCGCGAGCGTGCCACCGCGAGCGGCCAGGAGGTCGAAGTCGACGTCTACGAGGACGCCGGGCACGCGTTCTTCGCCGATTACCGGCCCAACTACCGCCCCGCCGCCGCGGCGAAGCTGTGGGACGAGATCGTGCCGTTTCTACAGCGACATCTACAGGGGGGCTGAGCCTTATGGAGCGCAAGTGGTGGACGCTGATCGCCGTCGCGGTGGCGATCTTCATGCTGTTGCTGGACATCACCGTCGTCAACGTCGCACTGCCCGACATCCAGCGCTCGCTGCACTCCTCCTTCTCGGACCTGCAGTGGGTCGTCAACGCGTACGCGCTGACGCTCGCCGCGTTCCTGCTGACGGCAGGCTCGATCGCCGACCTGATCGGGCGCAAGCGCGTGTTCGTCGCCGGCCTCGTCGTGTTCACCACCGCCTCCGCTGTCTGCGGTCTGTCCAGCTCGCCGCTGATGCTGAACCTCGCGCGCGCCGTGCAGGGCACCGGCGGCGCGATGATGTTCGCCACCTCGCTCGCGCTGATCGCCGAGGCCTTCCACGGCAAGGAGCGCGGCACCGCCTTCGGCGTGTTCGGCGCCGCCACCGGCGCCGCCGTCGCCGTCGGACCAGTGGTCGGCGGCGTCATCACCACCGGCATCGGCTGGCAGTGGATCTTCTTCGTCAACGTGCCGATCGGCGCGCTCGCCGTGTTCGTCACGCTCACCCAGGTCGCCGACTCGCGTGACCCCAACGCCACCGGCGTCGACTGGGCCGGGCTCGTGACGTTCTCCGCATCGCTGTTCCTGCTCGTGTTCGCGCTCGTGCAGGGCAACGAAAAGGGCTGGGGCTCGACCGAGATCCTCGCGCTGCTGATCGCCTCCGCCGTGCTGCTAGTCACGTTCGTGCTCGTCGAGCACCTGCAGAGCCGCCCGATGCTCGACCTCGCGCTGTTCCGCCGCCCCGCCTTCACGGGCGCGAGCATCGTCGCGTTCGCGATCTCGGCGTCCTATTTCGCGATGTTCCTGTACCTGACGCTGTACATCCAGGACGTGCTTGGCTTCGGCCCTCTGCAGGCGGGGCTGCGCTTCCTGCCGGTCACGCTGCTGTCGTTCGCCGTCGCGCCAGTCGCCGGCAAGCTCAGCGTGCGCGTGCCCGTGCGGCTGCTGCTCGGCTCCGGGCTCGTGCTCGCCGGCATCGGCCTGCTGGCGATGACCGGCATCGACTCGAGCTCCGGCTGGACCGCGTTGATCCCCGGCTTCCTGCTCGGCGGCGCCGGCATCGGGCTGATCAACCCACCGCTCGCCTCGACCGCCATCGGCGTCGTCCCACACGAGCGCAGCGGCATGGCCTCCGGCATCAACTCGACCTTCCGCCAGGTCGGCATCGCCACCGGCATCGCCGGGCTCGGCGCGATCTTCCAGCACAGCGTCACCAACAGCACGCACAAGACGCTCGCCGCCAGCGGTCACCTGCACGAGATCGTCGACGCCGCGCACGGACAGCTCTCGACGATCCTCGAGTCCGGCGAAGTCACGCACTTCGCGCGCAAGCTGCCGGCGGCGGCGCACACGGCACTCGTGCACGCCTACCGCGTGGGCTTCACCGGCGCCTTCACCGAGATCGCGTTGATCGCCGCGCTGATCGCGCTCGCCGGCGGCGCGCTCGCCTTCGCGCTCGTGCGCGGCCGCGACTTCGTCACCTCCCAGCAGGCGCCCGCCGGGGCCGCCGCCGCCGAGCCGGCCAGCGTGGTCGCGGGTTGACCCGGACGGAGCACGCCTTCGAGCGTGGTCGCGCGTCGAGCCGCGCGCGGCCCGTCAGCTCGACGGTGCGTCCGGCCGCGCGGCGATCTCGAACCCCGGACACGACAGCACCGGTACGCGCGGGTAGCGCGGGTAGGCCGGGTCCTCGCGCGAGCGCCGGCACAGCGAGAACGTCGAGCCGCGCGTGTTGCGCACCAGCTGCTGGTAGGCGCACGTGTCGCACAGGCCGGCGCGCGCGGGCCGCGACGGCACGGACGGGCGCGATCCAGCTCGCGGGTCGCTCGGCGTGGACATCAACTGAGCTTAGGAGCACGCCCGGCGTGGGCGTCCGCTGCTGCGCGCCACGCGCCGGCGCTCGCGGCCGCGTGCCCGGCGCGGCCGCTCGGTTGCGCGCACCGCGCCTGCGATACTAGTTGCCTATACAACTATGAACACTTTCTACCGACTACTTGGATTTCTCAGCCCGTACAAGCGCGGGCTCAGCATCTCGTGGGGACTCGCGAGCCTCGCGATGGTGATGACGGTTGCGCTGCCCGCGCTGACGGGCTCCGCGGTCGAGGCGATCAAAAAGGGCGCCGTGCTCGTGCACGGCCACGCGCTCAGCACACGCGCCCACGATCGCCACACGCTGTTGGTGCTCTCGCTGGTGATCATCGGCGTCGTGCTCGCGCGCTGGGGCTTCATGTACTGGCGGCGGATCGTCGCTGGGCGCATGTCGCTGGCCGTCGAATACGACCTGCGCGAGCGCATGTACGCGCACCTGCAGCGACTGGAGCTTGGCTTCTTCGACCATCAGCAGACTGGGCAGCTGATGTCCCGCGCGACCGTCGACCTCGCGGCGGTGCGCTTCTTCCTCGGCTACGGGCTGGTGTTCATCCTGCAGTCGATCCTCACGATCGCGCTAGCCGGCGTGGTGATGCTCGCGATCAACCCCGGGCTCGGCCTGATCGCGCTGGTGCCGGTGCCGTTCGTGGTGCTGATCTCGTACCGCTACGGCAACCGCGCGCGCCCCGCGATCCAGGAGACCCAGCAGCGCATCGCCGAGCTGACCGCGGACGCCGAGGAGAACATCTCGGGCGTGCGCGTCGTGAAGGCGTTCGCGCGCGAGAGCCGGCAGCTGACGCGCTTCAAAGACACCGTCGGGCGCGTGTTCGACCAAGCCATGGTCGCGACGCGCCTGGAAGCCACGTACAACCCCGTGATCGGCTTTCTCCCCCAGCTCGGCCTCGCGGCGGTGCTGCTGATCGGCGGCGAGTCGGTCGTGCACGCGCACCTCAGCCTCGGCCAGTTCACCGAGTTCTACCTGTACGTGAACATGCTGATCACGCCGATGCGCTCGCTCGGCGTGACGCTCAACCTCGCCCAGCGCGCGACCGCCTCGGGCGCGCGCATCTTCCAGCTGCTCGACCGCGAGCCGCACTTGAACGATACGCCGAACGCGCCCGAGCTGCCCACCGGCAACGGGCACGTGCAGCTGCGCGACGTGACGCTGCGCTACGAGGATCCACACGACGAGCTTGGCGCCAGCGCGCTCGTGGCGAGCACGCACACGGCGCCGCAGAGCGGGCGCGCGGTGTTGCGCGACATCAACCTCGACGTACCCGCCGGGCACACCGTTGCGCTCGTCGGCGCCACCGGCTCTGGCAAGACCAGCCTCGTGGCGCTGATCTCACGGCTGTATGACCCCGTGGCGGGCGAGGTGCTGCTCGACGGCGCCAACGTGCGTGAGGTGACGGTGCGCTCGGTGCGCGCCGCGGTAGCCGTTGTCAGCGACGACCCGTTCCTGTTCTCCGCCAGCGTCGCCGAGAACATCGCCTACGCGCGTCCGCACACGCCCCGCGCCGAGGTCGAGCAGGCCGCTCGTCGCGCCCAGGCGCACGAGTTCATCGAGCGCCTGCCACAGGGCTATGACACACAGATCGGCGAGCGTGGCGTGACGCTCTCCGGCGGGCAGCGCCAGCGCCTGGCGATCGCGCGCGCGCTCGTCGCCAACCCGCGCGTGCTGGTGCTCGACGACGCAACCTCCTCGGTCGACGCCTCGACCGAGCGCAGCATCAAGCGGGCACTCGCCGAGGCGATGGCCGGGCGCACGACCTTCGTGATCGCGCACCGCCTGTCGACGATCGAACTGGCCGACCGCATCGTTGTGCTCGACCACGGGCAGATCGTCGCCGAGGGCAACCACGATCAGCTGCTCGATCGCTCCGAGCTGTACCGCGAGATCGTCGCCGGCACCACCTCAGCCAGCGACGCCGACGCGCTCGCGCTTGCGGGCGAGCGCCCACAGACCAACGCCGGCGGACGACTGTGAGCGCCAGGGGCAGCATCGACACGGGTGCAGGCGGCGGCGAGCGAGGCGGTGATCGGCTATGAGCGCCAGGGGCGGCATGGGTATGGGCGCAGGCGGCGGACGCCCCGGCGCGCGCGCCGGCCTCGGCCGCGGCGGCCCGGCCCAGTGGGATGGCTCGCGCGCCAGCCGCGGCAGCCGCGGACGCAACCTGCGCGGCCTGCTCGAGCTGCTGCGCCCCTACCGTCTGCGCACCACCGCGATGCTCGTCGCGCTCGTGCTCGGCACTGGCGCCTCGCTTGCGCCACCGTTGCTGGCCAAGGTCGCGATCGACTCGGGCATCGACAAGCACGACATCCACACGCTGACGGTCGTCGTGCTCGCGTTCTTGCTCTCAGCGCTCCTGGTGTGGGTGGCTACATACGCGCAGACCTACCTCGTCGGATGGGTCGGCCAGCGCGCGCTCGCGGACCTACGCATCCGCATCTTCAAGCACCTGCAGAGCCAGCCGATCGGCTTCTATGAGAGCCGCCCCGCGGGCGTGCTGATCTCGCGCATGACCAACGACGTCGAGGCGCTCGAAAGCCTCGTGACCGACTCGGTCGTGACGCTGTTCCAGTCGGGCCTGACGCTGCTCGGAGCGATCGGCGTGCTGCTGTACCTGGACGTCAGGTTGGCCCTGCTGACGTTCTGCGTCGTGCCGTTCGTCGCCGGCGCGAGCGTCTGGTTCCGGCTGACCTCCGCGGGCGCGTTCCGGCGTACGCGAGAGACGATCGGCGCGATCACGGGCTACCTGCAGGAGACGCTGTCGGGCATCCGCGTCGTGCGCAGCTTCGGACAGGAGCCCGTCCACGAGGCGCGCTTTGCTGAGCTGAACGAGGACAACCGCGCGGCCAACATGGTCACGGTGCATCTCAACGCGACGTACTTCCCGGCGGTCGAAATGCTCTCCGGCATCGCGCTCGCGGTGATCGTGCTGTACGGCGGCTACCAGGCGATCGACGGCCACATCACGGTCGGCACGATCGTCGCGTTCGTAGCGACGCTGTCGTTCCTGTTCGAACCGATCCAGCAGCTCTCCCAGCTGTACACCACGTACCAGTCCGGCATGGCCGCGCTCGAGAAGATCTTCCAACTGCTCGACACCAAGCCCACGCTCGAAGACCTACCCGGCGCGCCCGCAATCGGGCCGATCCGCGGCGAGGTCCGCTTCGAGGATGTGTCGTTCGCGTATCGCCCGCGCTCCGAGCGGCGCGACGACGGCAGCGCGCCGGCGGCGGCGAACGGCAACGGCGCCGGGCCCGGCCACAACGGGAGTGTGCCCGCGGGCAGCGGCGGCGACCCCACCCCGGACGAGCCGGCGGAGGTGCTCGCGCTCGAGCACATCGACCTCGACGTGCCCGCCGGGCAGACGATCGCGCTGGTCGGCGCGACCGGCGCGGGCAAGTCGACGATGGCCAAGCTCGCCGCGCGCTTCTACGACCCGACGCGCGGGCGCGTGCTCGTCGACGAGCACGACCTGCGGGAGATCTCGAGCCACTCGCTGCGCTCGCAGATGGGGATCGTGCCGCAGGAGGCGTTCCTGTTCTCCGGCACCGTGCGCGAGAACATCGCCTTCGGGCGCCCCGACGCCGACGACCAGCAGGTGCGCGCCGCCGCCACCGCCGTCGGCGCCGACGAGTTCATCTCCGAGCTGCCAAACGGCTACGACACCGAGGTCGGCGAGCGCGGCGCGCAGCTGTCGGCCGGCCAGCGCCAGCTGATCGCGTTCGCGCGCGCGCTCGTCGCCGACCCGCGCATCCTGATCCTCGACGAGGCCACGTCCAACGTCGACCTGCACACCGAGGGCCGCATCGAAGCCGCGCTCAAACGTCTGCTCGCCGGGCGCACCTCGATCGTGATCGCCCACCGCCTGTCCACGATCCGCCAGGCCGGGCGGATCGTCGTGCTCGAGCACGGCCGCATCGCCGAGCAGGGCACCCACGACGAGCTGATCGCCGCCGAGGGCCGCTACTTCCAGCTGTACAGCGACTGGGCATCACAGGCGGCGGCGTAGCTCGCGCGCTGGCCGCACACGCGCACGGCGCGTGGGTTGCGCGGATGCGCAGACGGCGGCCGTGCCTCCTGCCCGCTTAGCGGCCGCCCGGCACCGGCCCGCCCTTGCCTTCGTAGCCCGCCTTGAACGGCAGGCCCTTCTCGACGTAGTAGCCGCGCGGCGGCTTCGGGAAGCGGACACCGTCTTCTACTTCCTTGAACGGGTCCCAGCAGCCGCCGGCGCCTTTCGGGGTCGGACACGACGCCGGGGACACCCACGACGGCTTCCAGCCCTCGACCTTCGTCTTCTCGCTGCTCGTGGAATCGTCGTCGGCGACGTTTTCGTCGATCAGGCACAGCGCCCCCGCGCAGGCGAGCGAGAAGCCTTCGCCTTTGGCGGTCGTTTCGACGTTCACGTTCTTCGTGATTTCCGCTTCGCCGACACCGCATTTGCTGGGCGCTTCCAGCTCGAAGCCGGTGCCGTAGGAGGAGTGCGCGACGGTGTTGTGCTTGTAGTAGGAATGCCCCGCCGTGTAGTAGATCTGTACCGGGTAGGACGAGCCGGCGTTCACGAACAGGTTGCCTTCCATCGTCAGGCCCGTCACGTACTCCGAGCAGGTACCCGAGTTGGGGCCGTTCTCGGCCAGCACGCCGTCGGTCGCCGCCGCGCCCGGCGTGCTCAGTTCTTCGCCGAGCGCGATGTTGTCGCTGTAGACGTCGTTCTCTTCGCTCCCGGACCACATCTGCCACAGGTTCTGGTGGTAATCCTCGCCACCGGCTTTTTCGCAGTACGGGCCGTCGAGTTCCCAGCCGCCCATGAACAGGTCGTGCGCGACCGTCGTGTTGTCGCCGCCCTGGAGGTAGTGGCCCTGCGCGAGATAGAAGACGTCGTGCTCGATTTCGGTGTGGTCGGAGTCATACATCGTCACGTCCTGGCCCCTGGCCACACCGCCTTCGCATTTTTCTTCCGCGGCGCCGCCGCCGAAGCTCACGTGCCGCATGTAGTCGTAGTCGACCTGCGTGTATTCGGTGGGACTGGTGTTGCTTTTGCCGACGATCACCCCGGTCTCGGGTCCCGGACAGCCGTGGCCGCGGTTGCACGAGGGGTCTTCAATCGTGTCGTAGTCGATCCGCATGTACCTGCTTCCGGGCTTGCCTTCGCCGGTGATCCTCACGCCTTCGCTCATGTGCGACGAGTTCGCCGCAAGCGTCGTCGTGACGCCGAAGTGTTCGATCGCGATGTACGTGCTGTCCTCGATTTCAAAGCCCCCGTCGGTGACGCTCGCGCCCTTTGCCGGCCGCACCACCACGTAGCCCGTGTGCGAGCGATCTTCAGAGATCGTCGTGTAGGGAAACGTGCCGCTCTGCAGGCACACGGTGCCGCCGCCGGTGGCCACGCTCGCGATCTTCGCCGCCAGCTTCCCGGCTTCCGAGGGCGTCACTTCGACCGAGCAGGAGAACGTTTCGGCCTTGGTGCCCTTGGCGTGCTTGCCACGCGCCGCCGCGCTCCCGGCCGAGCGCGCCTGCGCAGGTTCAACCGCGTTGCCAAACGAAATGACCTTGCTCGCGGTCACGACCGCGGACGTACCGCCGATCCTGTGCGCAGGCCCGGAGGATCGCATCGAAACCACCGTCAGCACGGCAACGACGGCGACCACCGCCGCGACCGCTCGTATGACCAAGCCGGTGTCTGTGAAGCGTCGCGGTCTGCGCTCGTGCGCCACTTGTGTCCTGACGGTCGAGGGTGTTCTCAAACTCGGACGTCAGAGCATGCTTGCCCTGGCACCGGCCGTGTAAACACGGTACAAACGCAAACTCCCGGACAGGGACTCGGGATCAGTCCCGGGCTTCTGGCCGTCGCCCGGCCTCCTCAACGAGGCCCCTCGCCCACTGCACGGCGGCGGTCGCCCACCTCGACGCCGTCTCACGCTCGACGGCGTGCACCGTATCGTCGTCATAGCGCAAGCCAGCCGCGTAGGGCGTAAGCAGGTCTGCACCATCCATCTTTCCCGGTAGCGGTGCGCCCGCTTCCCTGCACAGCTTGGCCAGACCACTGATGTCATGAATGAATGGGAACTCCACGCCGCAGGCAGCAAGCACGGCCTTGAGCGCCTTCTCGACAGCCTGCTGGGCGTGAAAGCAGACGAGCACATCCGCCACTTCGTTGATCGGCAGCATCGCCCTGGCCCCGGCCGCGTCCGTGTCAGCGCGGCGAAGAAGCTGCTCTGCGAGATCCTGCTTGCTGGCCATTAAGCTGCCAGCTCCCTGCCCTCGGCCAGCGCCGCGTGGATCAAGCTCCCCCTTACATCGCGCCACTCCTTTACCCGGTGCTCACTCGCGACGATCACGTCCGCGGCCAGCACCAGATCCCCCAGTGCCCTACGCAGCCGCACCGACTCCAAAGCTGGATTCTCGACCTCGGGCTCGATCACCAAGAAGTCCAGATCGCTATCGCGGGTCAGCTCTCCACGCGCAGCCGAGCCAAACAGGATCACCCGTGAGCGAGGTGGCGCCGCGTCCGACAACCGACGGCCAGCCTCCGCTATCACCGCATCGTCAAGCACGCGCTCACGATACCTGCCCTCGCCGGCACTCACCGAGGCCGCGATCACACGACTGGCCCAAAATCCTAGCCCGAGTGGTCACCTGGCCGCGAAACGCCCGCGTAAACACGGGGCGCAAGCCAACTCCGGGACAGGGACTCGAACCCCAATCTCCCGGACCAGAACCGGGCGTCACTGCCAATTGGACTATCCCGGACAGTGTCTTGGCCTAGAGAATAGCCAACCTTCCAGCGGATCTAGCGCCCGCGGGAGCGCCGCTGCAGTCGATCTAAAACGCTGCCGCGTGGCCGTTGGGCGCGAAGTACGCGGTGATCGCCTCCTCGAGTCCTGGATCGAGCACCAGCAGCACCTCGTCGCCGGCCTCGATGGTGGTGTCGTGCTTGGGCACGAAGCCGGAGCCGCCGCGCAGCACGGAGATGATCAACGCGCCTTCGGGCAACGCGATGTCGGCGACGCGCTCGCCGACGGTGGGCGCGTCGGCGGCGACCTCCAGCTCGATGATCTCCAAGCGCTCCTCTTCGAGCGCGAGCAGGTGCACGAGGCCGTAGCGGGGCACCTCGTGCTCGATCAGGCGCAGGATCAGGTCGGTGGCGGACACCGCGGGCTGGATGCCGAGCAGCCGGAAGTGGTCGTGGTTGCGAGGGTTGTTGACGCGCGCGATGACGCGCTCGCACAGGTACTTCTCCTTGGCCACCTGGCACACGAGGATGTTGTCCTCGTCGTCGCCGGTGACGGCGATCACGAGGTCGGCGCGCTGGATGCCGGCGCGCTCGAGCACCCACAGCTCGGTGGCGTCGCCGTACTGGATCGCGTGCTCGAACTCCTCCTCGGCGGCCAGGTAGCACGAGCGCGAGGACTCGATCAGCGTGACTTCGTGATCCTTCGACATCAGCTCACGGGCGAGGTTGCGCCCGACCTTGCCGGCGCCGGCGATGATCGCGTACATGGCCTAGCTGACCCGCCGATCCGTGGAGTACGCCGGCCACGGTGCGGCGCAAGGCGTCGAGAGGAGCAGCATCGCTAGGGGACCTCCTGCGGCTCGAGCGCGCTCTTGAACATGTCGATCGCGTGCTTGGTCGGGGAGATCGTGTGCAGGCCCTGCTCGCCGTACCAGTCGGCGCGCGCGGGATCCATCACGCGCACGATCGCCTTCTCGACGCCGAAGCGCTTCTGCGCGATCTGCGCGATCACGAGGTTGGTGTTGTCGCCGGCGGTGGAGGCGATGAACGCGTCGGCGCGCTCGATCCCGGCCTGGATCAGCGCGTCGGTCTCAAGCGCGGTGCCGACCGTGAACTGGCCGCCGGAGTCCTCCCAGCTCTTGCTCTGGCCGGCGTCGAGGCGCTCGTGCGAGAGCGGGTCCTCGTCCAGCACGGAGACCTCGTGTCCGGCCGCGAGCGCGGACTTGGCGACGGCCGAGCCGACGCGCCCGGCGCCGACGATCAGGACAAACATATGTCTGTGCAGATACCCATTGGTTCGCAGGTTAGACCATTGGAGCGCCGGCCCGGTGGGCGCGGCGGGCGACCTCGGCAGGCGAGTCGCGCGCGGCGGGCGCTGTGACGATCACCCTACAGGTTGCCTTGCGCACGACGTACTTGGTGACGTCTCCGACGAATCCCTCAAGCGAGCCGCCGCGGCCGCCCAGACGCGCGCCGCCGCGGATCAGCGACGGTTCCTCGGCGCCGAGCACGATCGCCTCCACCCCACGCCGGCGCGCCTCGTCGACGATCGCGAAGCCGGCGCGGCGCGTGCGCACGGTGGCGGTGGCGACGTGCACGCCGGTGTACTCCTCGCCGACGGCCTTGGCGCGCGCGAGCACCTGGCGGGCGTGCTTGATCTGCGCCTCGGGCAGGCTCGCGTCGAGCGGCAGCGACATCGGGATCACGAACATCCACACGGCCTCGATCGTGGCGGCGTCGATCGCGGCCTCGTCGGTCTGTTCGCTCGAGACGAGCAGCGCGGCGGTCTGCACGATGTCGTCGTCGAGGTCGGTGCCGAACAGCGGCACGAGGATCGAGCCGTAGTCGCGCTCGGCGACCGGCTCGGCGCGCAGCACCTTCGGCGAGACGGTCACGCGACGCAGCAGCGAGGTCTCGTCGGCGCGGCGGTAGATCACGTACAGCGCGATCCCGACGGCCATCCAGCCGAGGCCGACGTAGCGCGCGGTTTCGTGCACGACGAGCACCGCCACGAGGCCGGCGGCGGAGGCGAGCGCGCCGAATGCCGCCGGCAGCGGCAGCTGCCCGCCGCGCACGCGGATCGACAGCGGCACGCGGTAGGGCCTGTCGCGGTCGGGCTCTGAGTAGCGCAGCCGGCAGATCGACAGGTGCGCGATCGTGAACGCGAGCGTCGCGCCGACGGCGTAGATGCCGACGAGGAAGTCGAGGTCCTCGGTCGCGGCGAGCCCCGCGGCGATCAGGCCGGCGAACATGATCAGCACGTACGGCGTCGAGCGCTGCGGGTGCAAGCGGCCGAGGCCGCTGGGGATCTGGCGATTGGTCGACAGCGAGTACGCCAGGCGCGAGAGGCCGAGCATCGCCGAGTTGGCGGCGGCGACGAGCGTCACGGCGGCCATCGCCGCCACCAGGTACATCAGCGTCTGCCCCAGCCAGTGCGGGTGCACGCGTTCGACGATGCCGATCACGGGCGCGTCGAGGTAGCGCCCGGACAGCGATGTGCGCCCGTCGTGGACGGGCAGCGCGGTGACGGCGACGAGCGCGATGCCGACGTACAGGAACGCGACGGTGGCGGTGGTGCTGGCGACCAACCGCTTCAGGCCGGCGCGGCTGATGCGCACCTCGCCGGCGAGGCCGGACGCGGACTCGAGGCTCGTGAACGAGATCACCGCGACGGTCAGCGCGAACACCAGCTTCGACCACGTCGGCGCGGTGCCGAGGTGGATCGGGCCGGTGAGCGTGTGCGGGTTGAAGAACAGGATCAGCCCGAGCACGACGATCAGCGCCTGCAGCAGCAGGTCGCCGGCGAGCAGCACGCCCAAGCGCCGCGCGCGCCGGCCGCCGAAGCCACGGATGTTGCCGAGCACGACGAAGCCGATGAACACGAGCGACAGGCCGAGCGCCTCGCCGCTGTTGCCGAGCGGGTGCCAGAACACCTTCAGGTACTGCGTCGCCGAGTACGTCGTGACCGCTACCAGGATCACGTAGTCGAGCAGGATCGCCCAGCCGGCGATGAAGCTGACGAGCTCGTTGAACGCGTAGCGCGCGAACACCGTCGAGCCGCCGCGCTCCTGGTGCAGCGACGCGCCCTCGACGTATGTCATCGCGGTGACCGTGTAGAGGACCGCCGCCACCAGGAACACCAGCGGCGTCAGACCCAGCGCGTGCCCCGCGATCACCCCCAGCGAGAAGTACACCGCGCTGGCCAGCGACGAGTACACGATCGTGAACAGGATCGGCGAGCCGATGCTGCGCCGCGCGATCACGCGCGAGCGCGCCGCCAACTCCGAGGTCTGGTGCTCCTGCGCGCTCATCGCCCGCGCGCCCGCCTGACTTCGATGTACCAGCGCCCGACGCCCGCCGCGATGAACAGCGCGCCCAGCAGCAGCCGCGGCGAGATCGTCGCGTGCCCGCTGACCGCCTCGACGATCAGCGCCACGCCGACCGCCGCCATCAGCAGCGACAGCACGAGCGTGCTCATCCGGTGCGCCTGTCGACCGTTCATCTCATCTTGAGGTTATTCCGGTGGCGGCGAAGCCGTTCCGGGGGGCGCATGCGCGGGCCGGCGGCACCCCACACGTGCTCGCTAGCTGTTCCTGTTGGCGCATGCGCCAACAGGCGGGGCCGCACATGTGCGGCCCCGAGACGCGCCGCATGCGGCGTGTCTGGCGGACGGCGCATGCGCCGTCCGGGCAGGGCCGCATGCGGCCCTGCCGAGTCATGCCGCTTGCGGCGTGACCTTCCAAACCAGCTTTAGGACAAGCATGTGCCGTATGCGATCAGGTAATCAGCGGAATGATCAGGATCGCGACGATGTTGGCGACCTTGATCATCGGGTTGATCGCCGGCCCGGCGGTGTCCTTGAAGGGATCGCCGACCGTGTCGCCGGTGACCGACGCGGCGTGCGCGTCAGAGCCCTTGCCGCCGAACGAGCCATCCTCGATGAGCTTCTTGGCGTTGTCCCACGCGCCACCGCCCGCGGTCATCATCACCGCGAAGAAGAAGCCGACGACGATCACGCCGATCAACAGCCCACCGAGCGCCTGCTGGTCGATCAGCCCCACGATCAGCGTCAAGCCGATCGGCAGCAGCGACGGCAGGATCATCTCGCGCTGCGCGGTCTTGGTGACGATGTCAACGCAGCGCGCGTAGTCGGGCTCTTCGGTGTAGTCCATGATCCCTGGGTGCTCGCGGAACTGGCGGCGCACCTCCTCGACGACCGCGCCACCGGCGCGCCCGACCGCCTCGATCGACAGCGACGCGAACAGGCACACCATCAGCCCGCCCAGCAGCAGGCCGATCAGCACCGGCGGTTCGTTGATGCCGAAGTTGATGATGTGCCCGAGCTTGTTTTCGAGTTCTTTCTGGAAGCCCGCGAACAGGCCGACCGCGGCGAGCACGGCGGAGCCGATCGCGTAACCCTTGGTCACGGCCTTGGTCGTGTTGCCGACCGCGTCCAGCCGGTCGGTGACCTGGCGCACCTCCTCGGGCAGGTCGGCCATCTCGGCGATGCCGCCGGCGTTGTCGGTGATCGGGCCGAACGCGTCGAGCGCCACGATCAGGCCCGTCAGCGACAGCAGGCCCATGGCCGCGATCAGGATGCCGTAGATGCCGGTGACGCCACCGCCGGCGAGCTTCCACGAGCCGAGGATGCCGAGCACGATCACGAGCGCCGGCAGCGCCGTGGCCTGCAGACCCGAAGAGAAGCCCTGGATGATGTTCGTCGCGTGGCCCGTGACCGACGCTTTGGCGGTCTTCTTGACCGGCGCGAAGCGGGTCGACGTGTA
The DNA here is from genome assembly GCA_963716535.1 of uncultured Solirubrobacteraceae bacterium. GTDB lineage: Bacteria > Actinomycetota > Thermoleophilia > Solirubrobacterales > Solirubrobacteraceae > Palsa-744. The sequence continues at coordinate 1,192,913 of OY970317.1, forward strand.
GTATTCGGTTAGTCCGAATAGCAGCCCGGTGACGACGATCCCGATCAGCGAGCACAGGTACAGGTGAAACCAGCCGGGCGCGTTGACGGTGCTGCCGACGTCCTTGAACGTGAGGTTGCGCATCAGCCAGTAGGTGATCGGGGCGAATGCGGCGGCCGCGATCACGCCGGAGACGACCAGCCCCTGCAGCAGCGCGCGCTCGACGTTGTCCGTGTTCGTGCGCACCGCGAACGTGCCGATGATCGAAGCGATGATCGCCACGCCGCCGATCACCAGCGGGTACAGCGCCACCTGCGTGGACTCGTGGAACGTCAGCACGCCGAGCAGGATCACCGCGATCGCGGTCACCGCGTAGGTCTCGAACAGGTCCGCCGCCATGCCGGCGCAGTCGCCGACGTTGTCGCCGACGTTGTCGGCGATCGTCGCCGGGTTGCGCGGGTCGTCCTCGGGGATGCCCGCCTCGACCTTGCCGACGAGGTCGGCGCCGACGTCAGCGGCCTTCGTGAAGATGCCGCCGCCGAGCCTTGCGAACACGGAGATCAGTGAGCCACCGAAGCCGAGGCCGACGAGCGCGTCGACCGCCGTCTTGGGGCTGTCGTTGAAGAACGACGTCAGCGCGCCGTAGTAGCCCGAGACGCCGATCAGCGCGAGCCCGACGACCAGCAGGCCGGTGATCGCGCCACCGCGGAACGCGACCTTCAGCGCCGGCGAGACGCCGCCCTTGGCGGCCTCCGCGACGCGCGCGTTGGAGCGCACCGACACGTTCATGCCGATGTAGCCGGTCGAGCCGGAGAGCAGCGCTCCGATCAGGAACCCGCACGCCACAGCGATGTTCTGGATGAAGATCAGCGCCACGAACACGACCACACCGACGCCGGCGATCGTCGTGTACTGGCGGTTCAGGTAGGCGCGCGCACCCTGCTGCACCGCCAGCGAGATGCTCTGCATCTTCTCGTTGCCCGGCGACAGCGCGAGCAGGGATCGAGTCGTCACGAGGCCGTACACCACCGCACAGGCGGCGCAAACAAGGGCGACGACGACCCCATGGTTCGTCAGAAAGCTGCTCAACAGAAATCCTCCGCGGTCTGATTTGCGTGCCGCGCGAGGATCTTCGCGCGCACATTTGTCGCCCGGATCGCTCGGAACGAGCGTTTACCCGGTGCAAACGCGGGCGCAGTGTATCGTGCCAGCCGGCGCTATGCCTGCCCGCGCGGGCTCAGCGCGCTGCGCGTCAGCGGCCGGGCACCCACAGCTGGCCGCTCGCACGCCGTGCGTCTCAGCGGCCCGGCACCCACAACCTACCGCTCGACTCCGCCGGTCCGGGGCCCTTGGACTGCTCGCCCGGCGCTGGCGCAGGACCGCCGCCGGTGGCCTCGCTCGGCGCCTGCCCAGGACCACCTTCGCCACCGCCGCTCGCGCCCGCGGCCCCTGCCGGCGCACCCGCGGGACCCGCCGGCTCGCCCGCGCCCACCTCGCGCGCATAGGCCATCTGTAGGCGCGAGAGCGCGTCGCGCAGCGGTGCCAGCTCGCGCGGCAGCCTGCGCTCGAGGATCTCAAGCAGCGCGCGCACCGCGTCGATCGCGTCGCGTGCCTGCTCGAGGTCGCGCTCGGGGTGCGCGGCGTCGGGCGCGCCGCTCTGCTCGCCGCCGGGGGGCCCCAGGCGCCGCGCGCCGAGGTTCAGCAGCGACACGACCGTCTGCGCCATCACGTCGGTCGTGTTCAGGCGGCTCAGTTCCGCTTCGTAGGCCGCGCGCAGCTCCTCTTCGCTGGGCTCGCCAGGACCGCCGAAGCCGGGGCCGGGGTCACCCGCGCTGTGACCGCTTGCTGCCTCGCCCGGAGGGCCGGCAGATCCATCGTCTACAGGTTGCGTTCCATCTGCGCTCACACCGCCACCTCCTGTGAATAGCTCTCTCGGGTCTCGCCGACGCTTGCCGCGAACACATCCTCGCGCGTGACGCCCATGTCGATCAACTGGCGCTGGCGCTGGGCGCCGTTGCGCTCAGGGAAGCTCGGCTCGATCGCCAGCTCCGCGCGCACCGGCGCCGTCCACGCGAGCAGCCGCTCGATCGCCACGCGCGCCGGGTACTCCTGCGCGCGCCCCAGGTCGATCAGGCGGCCGTCGAGGCCGAAACGGATCGCGCGCCACATGTTCTCCTCGATCAGCCGCGGCGCGAGCGTCGCGTGCGGGACGCCCTCGTCGACATCGCGCACGGCCTGCGCGATGCACGCGACGATCAGGCTGGCCAGCGCGTCGGACTCCTGCGCGGTGGCCTGCGCGTCACAGATGCGCACCTCGACGGTGCCGAACTTGAAGTGCGGCCTGACCGACCACCACACCTGCGTGAACTCGACGATCGAGTTGGTCGCCTGCAGGAACTCGATGTACTCACGATAAGCACGCCAGCCGCCGAACGCGTCGGGGACGCCACAGCGGGGAAAGCTCTTGGTAAAGCTCTGCGTGCGCGCCGAGTGCAGCCCACTGTCGCGGCCGTCCAGGAACGGCGAGTTGGCGGAGATCGCGAGCAGCAGCGGCAACACCGGACGCAGGCGATCGCACGCGCGCACCGCGCGGTCGATGTCGCGCACGCCCATGTGCACGTGCAGGCTGAAAGTGTTGTTGCGCCAAGCGACGTATTTGAGACCGTCCTCGACACGGCGATAGTGCTCGGTGTCGATGATCGGCTGCGCGCGGTAGTCGGCCCACGGATGCGTGCCGGTCGCACCGAGCGCGACGCCCTCGGCGGCGGCCAGCGCGAACAGCCGCCGGCGACGCTCGCGCTGGCGCGCGAGCGCGTCCTTGAGGTCCGCGCCGACGCCCGAGATGATCTCGATCTCCGAGGAGATCAGCTCGCCGGCGACGCTCTCACGCAGCAGCCGATCGTGCGCGGCAGCATCGCGCAGCCGCTCGAAGGCCGGCACCAGTTCGAGCGTGCGCGGGTCGAGGATCGAGAACTCCTCCTCGACGCCGACGGTCAGGTCGGCGGCGCTCGCAAACGTCTCGGCGGCTCGGTCTAGATCCAGGCTGTTCATCGCGTGGCGGCTGCTTGGGGGTCGGTCAGGCGCGCGGGCGTCCAGTTTGACGTACCCGCGAGGCGCGTCGGCTTAGGTCAGGTAGAAGTACAGCGCGTACAGCAGATCGACCGCCGGGCTCGAGGTGTGGACGGTCACCTCCGGCGGCACGTCCAGCAGCGACTCCGAGTAGTTGAAGATGATCTTCACGCCCGCGTCGACAAGCTCGTCGGCAAGCCCCTGCGCGGCGACCTGCGGCACCGCGAGCACACCCACGACGATGTCCTCGTCCTCCACCACCTGGCGCAGGTCGACGATGTCGCGCACCACCTGGCTGCCGACCTTGGTGCCGATCTTCGCCTCGGCACTGTCGAAGATCGCCACCACGCGAAAGCCGTGGTCGGCGAAGATTTCCGAGGAGGCGATTGCCTGTCCGAGGTGGCCCGCGCCGATCAGCCCGATGTTGTGCTGGCCGGCGGTGCGCAGGATTTTGCGGATCTGCGAGACGAGCGCCTCGACGTTGTAGCCGACGCCGCGCTTGCCGAACTTGCCAAAGCCGGACAGGTCGCGGCGGATCTGGGTGGAGTTGACGTGCGTGTAGTCGGACAACTCCTGCGAGGAGATCGTCTCCTTCCCCATCTTCTTCGCCTGCGTCAGCACCTGCAGGTAGCGCGACAGGCGCGCCGCCACCCCCAGCGATAGACGCTCGCCGGTCGCAGCCAAGCCGTCACGCCCGCCCGCCAGCGCGCCGCCGCTGCGTTCTCCCCCTCCGGGGACGATGCCGTAGCTCACGTTCGGGACTCTAGACGCTCGCGCACGAGCGCCTCATCGACGAAGTACTCGCACAGCTCCACGCCATCCAGCACCACCACCGGGATGCGCTCGAAGTACGCGCGATGCAGTGCCTCCTCGGCGCTGATGTCGCACTCGCTCAGCGCGAAGAGCAGCTCGCCCTGCAGGCGCCGCAGCACGGCCATCGCTTCCGAGCACAGATGGCAATCGGGCTTGGAGTAGACGGTGATGTTGGCCAGCGACCCCATCACGACGAGACTAGCGAGCGATCACTGCCCGCAGCGCGGCACCGGCAGCTTCCTGACCGCCTGTCGCCCCGCGCGACGCATGGCGGCCACCGAGACGATCTCGATCTACGAAATATTCGCTATTTGCGAGTTATGGCGACGTTGCCACATATTGACATTGGCCCATCTTCGACGGACACTGCTCTCACTGGGGAGCGCGTTGGTGGATGGATCCGGGGGTCGAGCGGTTGTGGGGGCAAACGCGGACGTGCATGAGGACGTCCGCTGTCGACCCCTGCGCGGTCGACGGGCGCGAGCAAGCGAGCCGTCGCTCTCCCAGCGTAGGCACACGGTTAGCCAACAGAAGGGATCAAGATGAGACAGCTCAGGGTAATCGGGCTCTGCCTGATAGCAGCGTTTGCCATCAGCGCACTCGCGGTAGCGAGCGCCTCGGCGGCGGCACCGGAATACGGCCGGTGCATCAAAAAAACCGGCAAACCAAGCGGCGAAGGCTATTCAAACGCCAACTGCACGACCCATGTGAGCGCGGAAGGCAGGTTCACCTGGGAACCAGGGCCCGGCGCCAATCCCAGGTTTGAATCGGTTGAACGCTTTGTGTACCCCGCGAAATACAACGACTGCATCTCCGCGATCGCGCACGAAGGGATCGCCAAGAACGATCGCGAACGAGCGGCGACGGCACCCGAACCGGAAAAAGCGACGCTGATCCACGAAGCCGAAGAAAATGAAGCGGCCGCGAAAGAACAGCTCAGAAAATCGGGCTTCACCGGCGCCGCGACGCCACCGCCGACGGCACTCGAAGAATGCGAAGCGTATGTGAAGGAAACGCACGCAAAAGCGCCGGCCGAACTGGAAACCAAATCCGGCTCCACGGTTACGTGCAGCGGCGTGACCAGCGAAGGCGAGTACACCGGGACGAAAACCGTGGGAGACCTCAAAACAGCGTTCACCGGCTGCACGACCGAAAGCTTCCTCGGCGCGCTGAAATGCCAGTCCGAAGGCGCCGCAGAAGGTGAAATCGTGACAGCGACGCTCAACGGCCGCCTGGGCATCGCGACGAGCGAAGAAGGCAAAATCGTCAAAGTCGGGCTGGACCTGTCCCCGGCCGAAGGCGAAGACGTGGCGAAGTTCAGCTGCCCTTACTCCCTCGGCGAATTCAAAGGCTCCGTCTCGGTGGTCGTCACCGGCTCGGTGATCCACTACGTCAAAACCAACACGATGGTCTCGAGCGAAACCGAAACGTTCACGCAAACCAAAGGCAAACAGAAACCGGAAGCCTTTGAAGGCGAACCGGCGGATGTGCTCGAGAGCGCGATCGGCAGCGCCGCTCCGGAACAGTCAGGGATGGCGCTGCGCGGGACGCTGACCAACGTCGAAGAAATCGAGGTGAACAGGGTCGTCTAGCGAGACCCTGCGGGCAACGGCGTGTGCGCGGCCGCGGCTGCGCGCACGCCACCGGGGGCGCCGTCAGATCGGGCGCTCGCCGGTCGCGTACGCGTCGAGCGTCAGATAGTCGGGGTACGCAAGCGGCGCGCGAAAGCGCGCCGCGCTCGCGATCATCGCGGCGTTATCGGTGCACAGCGCGCGCTCGGGCACGTGCAACTCGACGCCAAGCTCCTGCAGGCGCCGGCGCAGCGCGCCGCTGGCGGCCACGCCGCCGCCGACCGCCAGGCGGCCGATCCCGGTACGCGCGAGCGCCTGCTCGGCGCGCACCGCCAGCGACTCGACGATCGCCGCCTGGTAGGAGGCCGCGAGGTCCGCGGCGCGTTCCTGAGCAGCGGGTTCCCCCAGGTCGCGGATCGTGTAGAGCAGCGCGGTCTTGACACCCGCGAAGGAAAAATCGAGGCTGTCTGCATAGCGCTTGTGTCGCACTCCGCGGCCGCCCCGCGCGCGCTCGTGGGGCGACCCCGGGAACGCGAACGCTTCGGGGTCTCCATCGACGGCAAGCCGCTCGACCGCAGGGCCGCCGGGGAAGCCAAGACCGAGCATCCGCGCGCCCTTGTCGAACGCCTCGCCGGCCGCGTCGTCAAGCGTCGCGCCGAGCACCTCAAAGCCGTCGTGCTCGCTCACGATTGCAAGCAGCGTGTGCCCGCCGCTGGCGATCAGGCACACGAACGGCGGCTCGAAGCCAAGGGCCGGCACGGAGCGCCGGCCCGACCCAGCCGGTGAGCTCTCCGGCACGGAGCGCCGGCCCGACCCATCGTTTGCCCCGTCGTTCGACGCTTCGTCGTCGGCGATGAAGTTGGCCGCGACGTGGCCCTGCAGATGATCGACCGGCGCGAACGGCAGCTCGCGGGCGGCGGCAAGCGCCTTCGCCGTGGAGAGCCCGACGAGCAGCGCACCGACGAGCCCGGGGCCCTGCGTGGCGGCGACGAGGTCGACGTCGGCGAGCGACACCCCCGCGCGTTGCAGCGCCTCCGCGACGACCACGTTGACCAGCTCGAGATGGTGGCGCGAGGCGATCTCGGGGACGACGCCGCCGAAGCGCGCGTGCACCTCCTGCGAGGAGATCACGTTCGCGCGAATGCGCCCTTCGCCGTCGAGCACGGCCGCGCAGGTGTCGTCGCAGCTGGTCTCCAGCGCCAGGATCAAGTGACTACAGCCCCGCCCGCGGATCCGGGTTCGGCACGTCGCCGAGCGAGCCTTCGAGCGTCGCCGGCGTGCGCCACATCACGAGCGCGTCCTCGCCGTTGTCCTGGTAGTAGCGGCGGCGCATGCCGGCCGCGCGAAAGCCCTCGCGCTCGTACAGATGGATCGCGACGTGGTTGGAGCGGCGCACCTCCAGCGTGAAGCGCGCGCGCACGTCACCGACGCGCTCATATAGGTCAGCGAGCAGCGCCGAGGCGATCCCCATGCGCTGGTGATCGCCGTCGACGGCCACGTTCATGATGTGCCAGACGGTGTCGTAGCGCGAGCAGATCAGGTAGCCCACCAGGCGCCGCTCCGAGCTCGCGCCCGTCGCCGCCGGTGCCCGCACCGTCGCTGCCAGGCAGATGCCCGACTGCTTCGACAGCTCGAGCACGAACATCGCCAGCGACCACGGCGTCGGGAACACGCGCCGCTCGACCGCGATCACCTGCGGCAGGTCGGGGTAGCTCAGGCGCCGCACCTCAACCTGCGCGGCCTGCTCCAGCGGCTGCCCACTCGCGGTTCGCTCGCTCATCTCACCGTGCCTCCATCGGTACGAGCCAAGGCTAGCTCCGCATCCGGCCGCCGCCGGTAGTCGGGCAGCGTCTCGTGCAGGCCCGTCGAGGTAACGCTCGCGCCGAGCACGCACACGGCCGCGGCGCTCAGCAGGTGTAGCGGCGAGGAGTCCGGCGGCATCGGGATGGCGGCCAGCTCGAGCTGATCGCGGTAGCGCAGCGCGCCGTCGCCGACCGCCAGCCACCGCCGCCCCGCGCCATCACCCCGGTCGACCTCCGCGACGACATTCGCAAGCTGGCCCGGCGCCAGCGGCGCCGGTGCGACCAGCTCGCGCGGCGGGTCCTCGCCGCCGCGCTCACCCAGCTCGTACGCAGCGGCAAACACCTCGCCGCGGCGCGCGTCGATAACGGCGAGCACGGTCGCGCGCGCTCCCGGCTCCGTCAGCGCGGGCAGCGCGAGCGCGAGCGTGCTCGACACCCCGACCAGCTCACATGACAGCGACTGTGCGAGACCACGCGCGGTGGCCACGCCGACGCGCAGGCCGGTGAACGTGCCCGGACCGACCCCAACCGCGATGCGCGCGATCGCGCTCCAGCCGACGCCGGCCTGCTCGAGCAACCCATCGGCCATCTCCAGCAGCCGTGTCGCGTGCCCTGGATGCGCGCCCGCGGGCGGGTCGTCGCGCGCCTGCGTGGTGCTGCCGTCGGCGAGACGCAGCGCCACGGCGGTCGCGGAAGTGGACGTGTCCAGACCGAGCACGACCATCAGCGCCCACCGTCCCCAGCGCCGCGCTCACCTTGGTCAGCGCCGCGCTCGCCGTGCTCCTGGGCGGCGTCGGTCAGCTCGTCGACGTCGATCCGGCGGCGGTCCCCGCCGCCGTGGCTGAGCGTCACACGGATGCGCGCGCCCGCCAGCTCCGCGTGCGTGTCCTCGGGCCACTCCACGAACGCGATCCGCCCCGGCCCGAGGTAGTCCGCCAGCAGATCGGGGTCCTCGCTTTCAAGCCCCGCCAGGCGGTAGAGATCCAGATGCGAGACGCTGACGCGCCCCGCGGCGTAGCGGTGGCCGATGCTGAACGTGGGGCTCGTGACGGGACCACTCACGCCGAGCGCGCGGGCGGCACCGCGCACGAGCGTCGTCTTGCCCGACCCCAGCTCGCCACGAACCAACACCACGTCGCCATCGCACAGCATGCCGGCCAGCTCGGCTCCCAGCGATTCCGTCTCGGCGGGAGCCGTGGTTTCGACGCTGCGCAGGGCCACCGGGAGACTCTAGATGCTGAGCATGCGCGGCCGAGCGCGCCAAAAAAAAGACCGGCCCGCGGGAGAATGGTGCGCGGGCCGGTCGTTACTCCTGGAGGGATGGAGACAGGACCTTCATCGACATCCTTGCCGTCCTACTTTAGGACCTGAGCGATATTTTTCGACGCTCACCCAGAACATCCTGTTTTGCAGGGAAAATGGCACTCAACGGGTGTTCTAGAAGAGTCCAAGCTGGTCCGCTTCCGCGCTGCGCTCCGACGCCGATCCGCCCGCCGGCGCGGCTGCGCCCGACTCCCCGGCTGCGTCCGCCGGCTCGGGCAGCACGGCCAGCTCGGCCGCGGCGTCCGGCGGCGGCTGCTCGGGCGCGCCGAGCGCCAGCAGCTCCGGCAGGCGCATGAAGTCCTCGCGCAGCGTCTCGAGCATCCGTGGCGTGTACAGCGCCGCGGCCGGGTGGTAGATCGGGTACAGGCGCACCGCGCGCGCGCCGAGCACCAGCACCTCCGGCTGCCCGTGCAGGCGCGTGATCCCGGTCGGGTCGCCGCGCAGCAGCTTCGTCGAGAAGTTGCCAAGCGTGCAGATCACCGTCGGCTGGATCAGCTCGACCTGGCGCAGCAGGTACTCCTGGCAGTTCTGGATCTCGATCGGCTGCGGGTCGCGGTTGCCGGGCGGGCGGCACTTCAAGGTGTTTGCAATAAAGACATCCGTACGTGAAAGCCCAATCTCTTCGAGAAGCGTCTGCAGCAGTTTGCCCGCGCGCCCGACGAACGGCACACCCTGCTCGTCCTCGCTCGCGCCGGGGGCCTCGCCGATGAACATCAGCTCGGCGTCCGCGTTGCCAGCGCCGAACACGACGGTTTTGCGGGTCGCGGCCAGCTCGGGGCAACGGGTGCAGGCCCGCGCCTGCGCGAGCACCCCCTTGAGCGCCTCGCGCCGCTCGGATGCAGGTAGCTGACGCTCGTCCGAGGACATCGCGCCGGATGGTAATTGCGATGATGCCGCGATGCCCTCCGCTACCGAGCACGCAGTGAACGCGCCGTTTGCCGGCGTCGTCGTCGCGATCCCGCACGCGCGCGAGGAGCACGTCGGCGCGGGCAGCATCGTGGCGGTGCTGGAGGCGATGAAGATGGAGCACGAGGTGCTCGCCGACGTGGACGGCTTGATCAGCAGCCTCGCGGTGGCGATCGGCGACGCGGTGCAAGAGGGCCAGCTGCTGCTGACGCTCGAGCCTGGCGTTGGCGCGGGCGCGGCCACTGCGCCCGCGCAGCCGCTCGAGGCCGCGGGCGAGCGCGCGGACGTGCGCGCTGTGCGCGAGCGCCACGAGCTGGGGCTCGACGCGGCCCGGCCTGAGGCGGTGGCGCAGCGGCGCGAGCGCGGGCGGCGCACCGCGCGAGAGAACCTCGACGACCTGCTCGACGTGGACACGTTCGTCGAGTACGGGCCACTGCTGTTCGCCGCGCAGGAGCGTCGGCGCTCGCGCGAGGAGCTGATCGCGCGCACGCCCGCAGACGGGCTCGTCGGCGGCGTCGGCGCGATCGACGGCCGGCCGTGCGTGGCGATGTCCTACGACTACACGGTGCTGGCCGGCACACAGGGGATGCGCAACCACGCCAAGAAGGACCGCCTGTTCGAGCTGGCCGAGCGCCGGCGACTGCCCGTCGTGCTGTTCGCCGAGGGCGGCGGCGGACGCCCCGGCGACGTCGACATGCCGATCGTCGCGGGCCTTGACTGCCGCGCGTTTGCCCTGTTCGCGAGCCTCAGCGGGCTCGTGCCGCTCGTCGGGATCGCCTCCGGCTACTGCTTCGCTGGCAACGCCGCGCTGCTCGGCTGCTGCGACGTGGTGATCGCGACCGAGGACTCGAGCATCGGCATGGGCGGACCGGCGATGATCGAGGGCGGCGGGCTCGGCGTGTACGAGCCGATGGAGGTCGGCCCGATCGACGTGCAGAACGCAAACGGCGTCGTCGACCTGCGCGCCGCCGACGACGCCGAGGCGGTGGCGCTCGCCAAGCGCTACCTGTCCTATTTTCGCGGCGCCACGACCAGGGTGGACGAGACGACCGGCGCGGACGAGACGGGCGGGACTTCGTCCGTGCCCGACCAGCAGCTGCTGCGCGAGCTGATCCCCGAGCAGCGCAAGCGCGTGTACGACGTGCGCCGCGTCGTCGCGACGCTGTTCGACACGGGCTCGGTGCTGGAGCTGCGGCGCGGCTTCGGGCCGGGGATGCTGACCGCGCTGGCGCGCGTGGATGGGCGTCCGCTGGGAGTCGTCGCGAACGACCCGACGCACCTCGGCGGCGCGATCGACGCCGATGGCGCCGACAAGGCGGCGCGCTTCCTGCAGCTCTGCGACGCCTACGAGCTGCCGGTGCTGTTCCTGTGCGACACGCCCGGCTTCATGGTCGGCCCCGACGCCGAGCGCACGGCAACCGTGCGCCACTTCGCGCGCATGTTCCTCGGCGGCGCCAACGTCAGCGTGCCGACCGGCACGATCGTGCTGCGCAAGGGCTACGGCCTCGGCGCGCAGGCGATGGCCAGCGGCGGCTTCAAGGCGCCGATCTTCACCGTCGGCTGGCCGACGTCGGAGTTCGGCGGCATGGGCCTGGAGGGCGCGGTGCGCCTGGGCATGCGCCGCGAGCTGGACGCGATCGAGGATGAGCAGGAGCGCAAGCGCATCTTCGAGCAGCTCGTGGCGACCGCCTACGAGCGCGGGCAGGGCGTGAACATGGCCGCCTACGGCGAGATCGACGACGTCATCGACCCCGCCGACTCGCGACGCTGGATCGCGACGCTGTTCGACGAGCACACTGGCGAGTGGTGGCGGCGCGAGGGCAAGAAGCGCGCGTTCGTTGACGCCTGGTGACGCGCTCTGTGACGTTGGGCACATGCCGCCGCGGCCTATTTACAAGCCGCCGGCCGCGTGTATCATTTCTCACAGGCCGCCAGTGAGCTAGCTCGCGGTGGACCGGAGAGAGAAACCGCTGGACATCTGAAGTCGCGCCGGTATCCGTAGGGAACTGGACCGAAGCCGATGAGCCCCCACCACCACCGAACGTCGCTGCGCGCATGAGAACCGTGCGCACAGTCGCAGAGCTGCGTGCGGCGCTCGCGCCGTCGCGCCGGGAGGGGCTGAGGATCGGCCTAGTGCCGACGATGGGCGCGCTGCACGAGGGTCACCTGTCGCTGATGCGCCACGCACGCGCGTGTTGCGACATCGTCGTCGTGTCGCTGTTCGTCAACCCCGCGCAGTTCAACGAGCGCGCCGACCTCGAGCGCTACCCGCGCGACGAGCGCCGCGACGCCGAGCTGGCGGCGGCGGCGGGCGCGGACGTGCTGTTCGCGCCGTCCGTCGAGGAGGTCTACCCCAGAGGTTTTGCGACGAGCGTCGAGGTGCTCGGTGGCATCAGCGAGCGCCTGGAGGGCGCCTCCCGCGGCGCCGAGCACTTCCGCGGCGTGGCCACCGTCGTGACCAAGCTGCTGTGCATGGCGTTGCCCGACGTCGCTTACTTCGGGCAGAAGGACGCGCAGCAGGTGCTCGTGATCCGCCGTCTGGCGAGCGACCTGAACCTGCCGGTGCGAATCGAGGCGCTGCCGACGGTGCGCGAGCACGACGGGCTGGCGCTGTCGAGCCGCAACGCGCTGCTGACAGCGGCCGAGCGCGCTCGCGCACAGGCGCTGCCGGCGGCGCTGCGGGCCGCGCGCGCGTCGCTCGCAGCCGGCGAACGCTCGGCGACTGCGCTAATCGACGCTGCGTACGCGGCGATGCTGGCGTTCGACGCAGAGCCCGAGTACATCGCGCTCGTCGAGCCCGACACGCTCGAGCCGGTGGCGGAGATCACCCGCGAAGCGCTGCTCGCGATCGCGGCGCGCGTCGGCGCGGTGCGCCTGATCGACAACACGATCCTCGATCCAGTCAACGTATCCAGTCAACCGCTCGAAGGAGAGGCGATCGCCACATGCAGCGCGTGATGCTCAAGTCCAAGATCCACCGTGCGACGGTGACCGACTGCGACCTGCACTACGTCGGCTCGATCACGATCGACCCCGACCTGCTCGAGGCCGCCGACATGCTCGAGTACGAGCAGGTGCACGTCGTCGACGTCGACAACGGCGCGCGCTTCGAGACGTACACGATCCCCGGCGAGCGCGGCTCGGGCGACATGCGCGTCAACGGCGCCGCCGCGCGCCTGGTGCATCGCGGCGACACCATCATCGTGATCTCCTACGGCTCCTACGACGAGGTCGACCTGGAGCGCTACGTCCCGCGCGTGGTCCACGTGCAGGCAGACACCAACCGCATCGTCACGATCGACGAGCAGGTGGCGACCCTGCTCTCCTGAGAGAGCGAGCGTCAACCCGCCGTCAGAGAGGAAGCAACCATGTCCAGCCACCCCACAGGCGCACAACGCGGAGCACTGGGTCGGGCCCCATCGGATCCGGGTCGCCTGCCGATGACGCTGCCGCTGTTGATGGAGAAGAAGCGGCTCGGCGAACCGATCGTGATGGTCACCGCCTACGACTACCCGAGCGCTCGCGCGGCCGAGGCCGCCGGCGTGGACCTGACGCTCGTGGGCGACTCCGCCGCCACCACCGTGCTCGGCTACAACGCCACGACGCCGGTCGAGCTGAACGACATGCTGGTGCTCGCGCGCGCCGTGCGTCGCGGTCTGCGCACACCGCTGCTGATCGGCGACCTGCCGTTCGGCTCCTACGAGGTCTCCGACGAGCAGGCGATCACGACCGCGATGCGCATGGTCAAGGAGGCCGGCTGCGACGTCGTCAAGCTCGAGGGCGGCGGCGAGACTCCGGTCAAGCGCGCGCGCGCGATCATCGGCGCGGGCATCCCGGTGATGGGCCACGTCGGGCTCACGCCGCAAACCGCCACGGCTCTGGGCGGCTGGAAGGCGCAGGGACGGACCGCGACCGCGGCCGCGCAGATCGCCGCGCAGGCGCTCGCGCTGCAGGAGGCCGGCTGTTTTGCACTCGTGTTCGAGGCGATCCCCAGCGCCGTCACCGAGGAGCTCGTGGCGCTGCTCGAGATACCCGTGATCGGCATCGGCGCGGGACCGGCCACCGACGGGCAGGTGCTGGTGTTCCACGACCTACTCGGCATTCGCGACGGGCTCGGAGCACGCTTCGTCAAGCGCTACGCCAACCTGCAGCAGGAGATGAACGACGGCGTCAGCGCCTACGCCGAGGATGTGCGCGCACGGCGCTATCCGGGCCCGGAGCACGGCTACTCGATCGACGCCGCCGAGCTGAGCGAGCTGCGCGAGCAGCTCGCGGCGACAGGCACGAGCTAGCACGGCTCCCGCCGCTGCGCGCTCAGCAGACCGCCGCAAGCGCGCAGCGGTGTTCGCCCGATTCCGGCGGACCGCCGGGCACGCCCGGGTCGGTTGTCGTGGTGCTCGTGGTTTCGGTGGTCGGCGCAGGTGTCGATGAGCTGGGTTCACCGCCGGCGGGCGTGGACGTGGCCGGCACCGTCGTCGTCGGCGTCGCGGGCGTCGTCGCCGGGGGCGACGTCGACACGGGCGGCGAAGACTTCGCCGGGATATGGCCTGAGTGGCGGTGGTGTACGTGCGACACCCGCGGCGACATCGGCGTCCGCGCAGCCGTGCCCGCCTGCTCGCCCGCGGGCACGACGAGCGCCAGCGGGGCGTTCGCGCCAGCTGAGGAGCCGGAGCGCCGATGCGCGCGAGCCTGCGCGTGGCGCGTGCCCGCGAGGGCACGGGCATGCGCGTGAGCCACCGCGGCTGCTCCCGTGGCACCTGGGAGCAGCCGCACGCTCGCGTCGCGCGTGAGCGTCGCGGTCAGGACAAGCGCGATCACAGCGCACACGAGCGCGACCGCCGCGACCCTGAAGCGCAGGCGTCCGGCCGCGCGCGGTGCTCGCACGCGCCCACCGGCGCCACTGTCATCGTCGCGACCACCGCTGCGAACGCCACGGTCGCGATCGTGCCGAACACCGATACCCGCGTCGCCGGCCACGCCGGCGTGACCGCCGGCCAGCTGGCTCCAGTCGGCGCCGACAGCCTGAGCGGCGTGCGCGATCGTGGCATGGCGCAACCAGGCCACGACCACGATCGGACCCAGCGCGCGATAGGAGACGCCCGCCTCCTGCATCGCGGCCCGACTCACGCGGCAGGTCTCACAACGAGAAAGATGATCGTGCACCCAGTCGCGGTCCTCGCTCCCCTGGAGCTGTTCGTCCTGAATCCGCGCGAGCAGCGCCAGCGCGCGCTCGCAGTGCGGCGAGGAGCTCGCAATCGACTCCAGCGCACCGCCGCTGAGAAGGTCGCGCAGCTTGATGCGCGCGCGCGAGATCAGCTGGGCCACCGCGTTGGCGTTGAGGCCCACGATCGCGCCGATCTCATCGTAGGAGAGCTGCTCGAGCTCGCGCAACGCGAGCACCTCGCGCTGGCGCTCGGGTAGACGCGCGTTGGCCGCGCGCACCGCCTCGCGCGTGGCCGCGAGCAGCGCCGCGCGCTCCGGGTCCAGCTCGACGTCGCTCGGCTGCGGCCGCACCGGCTCGGGCAGCTCGCCGACGGGCTCGACGCGACGGCGCGCGTTGATCGTGTCGTAGCAGGCGTTGCGCGCGGTGGTGAGCGCGTAGGCGACGAAGTTCACCTCGCGCCCGTCCATTTTCGGCAGGCGCCGCAGCAAGCCCACGAAGGTCTCCTGGGTCGCTTCCGCGGCCTCGTCCTCGTTGCCGAGCATGCGCAGGCAGAAGCCGAACACGCGGCGCTCGTGGCGGTCGTACAGCTCCGCGAACGCGTTGCCGTCGCCGGCCACAGCCAGCTGCGCCAGCTCGCGGTCGTCGCGGGTCTTGCCTGCGCTTGCGGTCGTGCTCGCCATCGTCTGCCGCTCATCGCGATTCTCCCACAGCCCCTCCACGCGAACAAGATCCGGGGTGGCTGTCGGCTGGCATTGGGGCATCTCCTTGGCATGAGTCCTGCGCTGACATGAGGTGAAACCGCGCACGCGGCGATTCCTTACGCACGCGCGCTAGATGCACCGCTGAAAGATTTCTCGCGGCCGGCGTAAGGAACGACACGTGGCCCTGTTGAGAGAGCACCACACACCCAACGCCGGGCTCTCGCCCGCACGACCAGGAGGCAATCTCAATGCACACGTCCCGCACCATCACCACCACGTTCACGTTGCTCGCCGCGACCCTCGCGACGCTGGCGCTCGGTACCGCCGGCGCCGACGCCCACACGGCGCACGGCCACGCACACAGCGCCTCGACGTCCCACGGCCACAGGAAAGCGAACAAAGGCTCGCTCGTCGGACCGCGCGGCAAGACCGGCGCGAGCGGCCCGCAGGGCGCCGCCGGATCACAGGGGCCGAAGGGCGAAACCGGCGCTGCTGGCCCGCAGGGCCCGGGCGCCGTCGAGTTCACCTACAACTCGAGGACCCCGGTGTTCAGCGAAGAAAACACGCCGCTCGGCAACGCCGGCCCGTTCGCGCTGATGAGCAACTGCCTGCAGCTCGGCCCGAGCGTGGTCGAGGTCAACGTCACCGAGACCAACAAGACCGCGCTCGGTGAGGACGAAACGCGCACCGAATCCGACGACGGCTTTCCGGCGACCAGCTCGCTGTTCAGCGCGACGCAGGGCGCAAACGCGAGCCCCGCCTACCTGTTCGGCGTGACCGCCGACGGATCGGGCACACAGGAAAGCTACGGCCAGGCGCGCATCACGATCACCGCACCGGTGCACGGGCAGCTGGAACTGTTCACGTCCGTATCCGCGATCGCCGAGGTCTGCCACATCTCTGCCGTCTGGATCCCGGCGTCCTGAACGCAGCGCACGAGCCGGGCGTGGCGCACTGCGCTGCGCCCGGCCTAGCGCAACGGGTCGCCATAGCGGTCGCTGAAGGCGAACTCCTCCACCGGTTTGCGCGCGAGGCGCGCCGGCCAGGGCTCGTCGCGGTAGCCGACGCCGATGTGCGCTGCGATCGCGATCTCCTCGGGGATCTCGAGCAGGCGCTTGACGTCCGCCTCGGCCGGCACCAGCAGCGTCGTGAGCGCGGCTCCGAGCCCCTCGCCGCGCAACGCGAGCAGCAGGTTCTGCACGAACGGATAGACCGACGCGCCGCCGACGATGCTCTGGCGCGGCAGCTCCGCGTCGGTCACAGCCAGGTCCTCGAGACGCACGCCCACGACCAGGTGCACGGGGACGCGGTCCAAACCGTGCGCGTAGTCGTCCGCGCGCCTGACCATGCGCACGCGCGCCGCATCGAAGCTGTCCGGCGCGGCCAGCATGTGCGCGCCGCCGGTCAGCTCCAGATACGCGCGCCAGCCGGGCAGGTAGAGGTCGCGCAGGGCCGCGCGCTTGGCAGGGTCCTCGACCACGACCACGCGCCAGCCCTGGCGGTTGCCCCCGCTGGGGGCGAAGCGCGCCGCCTCGAGCGCGCGCACCAGCGCCTCGCGCGGCACCGCGTCGTCCTTGAAGCGACGCGACGTCGGCGCGCAGCGCATCGTCTCGTACAGGTCCATTCGAGCTGACGCTAGCGGGTTTGCAGCTCGATCCGCCGCAGCACCTTCGCGGGCGCGCCGGCGGCGAGCGAGAACGGTGCCAGGTCGCGCGTGACGACGCTGTTGGCGCCGATCACGCAGTGCTCGCCGATGCTCACGCCGCTGGTCACGACCACGTTGGCGCCCAGCCAGCAGTTCTCGCCGATGCGCGTCGGGCCCTTGCTCTCGAAGCCCTGCCAGGTGATCGGCTGGCTTGGATCGTCGTAGCGGTGGCTGGCGTCGGAGACGAAGCAGCCGTTGGCGAGCATGCAGTGATCGCCGATCTCGACCAGCTCCTGCGCGGCGATCATCACCCCCATGTTCAGGAACGTGCCGGCGCCGATGCGTACGCGCGCTGCGCCTGGCGCGGTGATCCACACGCCGGGCTCGAGCAGCGTCTGCGCGCCGATCTCCAGGCGCCGCTCGCGCAGCGCCTCGAGCACGTTGCCGTGCAGCGGCCAGCGCGCGAACGCTTCACGGCGCATCAGCTCCCAGTGAATCCGCGCGCGGTTCCACGGCAACGAGTTGCGCTCGTACCAGCGCCACTTCTGCGCCCACAGGCGCGTCTGGCGCGCGAGCTCCGCGGCCATCTCGGCGGCTACGCCGTGACCTTCTCGCGACGTTTGCGCGCGGGGGCCTTGCCGGTGTTCGCGGTACGGCGGCGGACTGCGGGCGTCAGCAGCTCCGCAAGGAACTGGCCCGTGTAGGACTGCGGCTCGGCGGCGACCTCCTCGGGCGTGCCGACGGCGATCGCCATGCCGCCCTCCTCCCCACCCTCGGGCCCCATGTCGATCAGGCGGTCGGCGCTCTTGATGATGTCGAGGTTGTGCTCGATCACGACGACGCTGTTGCCGGCGTCAACGAGACGTTGCAGCACCATCAGCAGCCGCTGCACGTCGGCGAAGTGCAGTCCTGTGGTGGGCTCGTCGAGGATGTAGAGCGTGCTGCCGGTGGCGATCTTCGATAGCTCCGTGGCGAGCTTCACGCGCTGCGCCTCGCCGCCGGAGAGCGTCGTAGCGGGCTGGCCAAGGCGGACGTAGCCGAGGCCAACCGCGTCGAGCGTCTCCAGCCGCCGGCGGACCTTCGGAATGTGCGCAAAGAAGTCCAGCGCCTCCTCGACCGGCATCTCGAGCACGTCGGCGATGCTCTTGCCCTTGAACCGCACCTCCAGCGTCTCGCGGTTGTAGCGCTTGCCGTGGCACTGCTCGCACGGGACGTACACGTCGGGCAGGAAGTGCATCTCGATCTTGATCTGCCCGTCGCCGCGGCAGACCTCGCAGCGCCCGCCCTTGACGTTGAAGCTGAAGCGCCCCGGCTTGTAGCCGCGCGCGCGCGCCTCCTGGGTCTTCGCGAACAGATCGCGGATCACGTCGAACAGCCCCGTGTACGTCGCTGGGTTCGAGCGCGGTGTGCGCCCGATCGGCGACTGGTCGACCGCGATGATCTTGTCGAGCTGCTCGACGCCGTGGATCGCGCGGAACGCCCCGGGGCGCTTGCGGGCGCGGTGCAGGCGGTTGGCGACGGCCTTGTAGAGGATGTCGTTGACGAGCGTCGACTTGCCCGAGCCCGAGACGCCCGTCACGCACGTCAGCACGCCCAGCGGGACGTGCACGTCGATGTCACGCAGGTTGTGCTCGCTGGCACCGACGATCTCCACGTAGCCGGTTGGCGTACGCCGCCGCTTGGGCGGCTCGATCGTGCGCGTGCCAGCCAGGAACTGCCCCGTGAGCGACTCCTTCACACGCTCTACCTGCGCGGCTGTCCCCTCTGCGACGATGCGCCCACCGTGCTCGCCGGCCCCCGGCCCGAGGTCGACGAGGTGATCGGCCGCGCGCATCGTCTGCTCGTCGTGCTCGACCACGATCACGGTGTTGCCGAGGTCGCGCAGACGCTCTAGCGTCGCAATCAGCTTGGAGTTGTCGCGCTGGTGTAGGCCGATCGAGGGCTCATCGAGGATGTACAGCACGCCGACCAGCGAGGAGCCGATCTGCGTCGCCAGGCGGATGCGCTGCGCCTCGCCGCCGGATAGCGTCGCCGCCGCGCGGTCCATCGAGAGATAGCCGATGCCGACGTTCTCGAGGAACTGCAAGCGCTCGGAGATCTCACGCAGGATCAGGCGCGCCACGTGCCTGTCGGTCTCCGACAGCTCGATCTCCTGCACCCACTCGAGCGCGCGGCGAGCGGACAGCGCGCAGAAGTCCTCGATTCGCGTGCCCGACACGAGCACCGCGCGCGACTCTGCGCGCAGGCGTGCACCGCCGCACACCGGGCAGGCGCGCAGCGACATGTACTCCTCGATCTTCTCGCGCGTCCACTCCGAGTCGGTCTCGCGGTAGCGGCGCTGCAGGTTTTTGACGATGCCCTCGAAGCGAGCGGCGTAGGAGCGCCGGCGCCCGTAGCGGTTGCGGTAGGTGACCTGCACGGTCTCGCCGTCCGTGCCGTGCAGGAAGACGTCGCGCTGCTCGTCTGTGAGGTCTTCCCACGGCGCCTCCAGATCGACGTCGTATAGCTCGGCGATCGCCTCGGTCATCTGCTCGTAGTAGTTGGAGGAGCTGTTCGCCCACGGCGCGATCGCGCCTTCGCTGATCGACAGCGACGGGTCGGGCACGACCAGCTCGGGGTCGATCTCCATCTGCGAGCCGAGGCCGGTGCAGCGCTCGCACGCGCCGTGAGGAGAGTTGAACGAGAAGATCCGCGGCTCTAGCTCGACCAGCGAGGGACCGTGCTCAGGGCACGCGAAGCGCTCGGAGAACGTGTACAGCGTGCCCAGGTCGGGCTGGACGCCGGGCACGATCTGCGTGGCGGCCGCGCGCGGCCCCTTCGCACCCCTGGCGCCCTTGGCGACCTCGCCAGTGCTGGGCGCATCCGACCCCGCGGCGCCCGAGCCGGCGCCGACGATCTCGACCTCGACGAGCCCGTCGGCGAGGCCCACCGCCGTCTCGATCGAGTCGGCCAAGCGCTTGCGCACGTCGTGGCGCATCACCAGGCGGTCGACGACCACGGAGACGTCGTGCTTGTAGCGCTTGTCGAGCACGATCGACTCCTCCAGCATGCGCACGCGGTCGTCGATCTTCACGCGCGCGAAGCCATCCGCGCGCAGCTCCTCCAGCAGCTTGCCGTACTCGCCCTTGCGTCCCCTGACGACCGGCGCGAGCACCATGAAGCGCGTGCCCTCGGCCAGCTCCATCACCTGGTCGATGATCTGCTCGGCCGACTGGCCGACGATCGGGCGTCCGCAGATCGGACAGTGGGGCTTGCCCACGCGCGCCCACAGCAGCCGCAGGTAGTCGTAGATCTCCGTCACTGTGCCGACCGTCGAGCGCGGGTTGCGCGAGGTCGTCTTCTGATCGATCGAGATCGCCGGCGAGAGCCCCTCGATCGAGTCGACGTCCGGCTTGTCCATCTGGCCGAGGAACTGCCTGGCATACGCCGACAGCGACTCCACGTAGCGACGTTGGCCCTCCGCGTAGATGGTGTCGAACGCGAGGCTCGACTTGCCCGAGCCAGAGAGACCCGTTATGACAACCAGCGCGTCCCGCGGCAGCGTCAGCGAGATGTCCTTCAGGTTGTGCTCACGGGCTCCCGAGACGACGATCTGGTTGCTCTGCGGCATCTATCATCCATGATAGTCGGGCGAACAGACGTTCGCCCTTGGCGCAGGTTATGTGCCCGCAATTTGCGCAGATTGCGCGAGGACTCAGGCCATCACCCACCGACAGACGGCAGCAGCGAGAGTCCGAGCGCAGCCCTGGCAGCGATCGCCGCACCGGCAGCCACGGTCAAGCTCATCAGCGACCCGATCAGGTAGTACTCAGCGAACGCCTCCTCCTTGAAGGAAGGGAAGCGGGCGATCGACTTGCCGGCAATGATCAGCG
Organism: uncultured Solirubrobacteraceae bacterium; assembly: GCA_963716535.1. Lineage (GTDB taxonomy): Bacteria > Actinomycetota > Thermoleophilia > Solirubrobacterales > Solirubrobacteraceae > Palsa-744. The sequence continues at coordinate 1,213,758 of OY970317.1, forward strand.
CGGCGGCGTCTGGAGCACCGGCCAGCACCAGCGAATAGAGCAAGGCGCGCTCTAGCCAACCGATCACCAGTCCCGCGTTCTCCATTCCCGCCGGAGACGAGCCAAGTTTCAGCGCGAACGGATGCATCACGCGGGCAATCACCTCACCGCCCACGAAGAGCGCGATCAGGCCGCCAGCGATCACGATCACCAGGCTCTGCCGGCTTCCGAGCGATTCCAAGGCCGCGGTGGTTGCGGTGGTATCGATGATGAACGCGGCAACTCCGGTAGCACCAGCAGTGAGCGCGACCGCACGCGCGGCCGCCCATACCCAAGGCGTGGACTTGCCATCGGCCCCGACCACTGGCGGAGGCGGCATGAACGCAGAAGCGACGACCGCCGCGAGCATCGCGACCCACGCCTGCCAACTGCCAAGGTGATCGGCCAGGGCGAGGATGACGAGGGCGCCAGCCACGAGGATGCGCCACAGGCGCGGAACGCGAGCGAGGGGAAGGCCCAACAGCGAGGCGACCGGCACCGCCACAGCCGCGCGGACCAACTCGTCGTGCATCACGCTCCCTCCACGGCGAGCGCATCTCGCGCGAGACATTCGATCTCGTGTTCCAGCGCTTCCTGCTCGCGCAGACCGGCAACCCGCAGCAGACGATTCGACGTCTGCGGCGCGATGTCGAACCTCTCAGCCACTCGAGAGCCCGAGCCCACCTGGCGCATCGCGTCGATCACCTCCCACTGCCGCTCCGTCCGTTTGGCGGTGATGAATGCCAGTACGTCGCACAGACCCTGCAGGCGTTCAGCGAGTCCCGTTGGCTCGCCATCGACTACGACGGGCCCGTGCCGTCGGTGCTTTGCGTGTTCGACGGCTCCGCGCGCCGCCGCAAACACAGCTCCACGAGACTCGCGAGAGGTCTCACCGAGCGACTCGATCTCGCCGAGCCCGATCCCCAGCCACCAGCCGCCATAGCGCAGGCAATACTCGAGGATGCCCGTCAAAGCAGATGGCTCGCCCACGACCGCCTGCACCTCATCGCCCGCCGTACGGACGAAACGACGGATCAGCCCTGATCGGACGACGACATCGAGATGGTCGAGCACATCATCGACCAGATCGGGGCCAATGCGACTTTTCTGCTGATCCAAGATGACAACGATGCCCATGACAGCCGCCAGAATTGGGGATTTTTCATCCTTCGGCACTCAGCTGAATACATATTAGCCTTCAATTCGTAGTTGAAGTCGAAAATGACTTCAACTACGTTATGAAGCCCCTTAAGGGTTCAAGCGCCATCGACATGCGACGGCCAAGCCCCTCGAGATCGCCGCGTCGCGACGACGCTCGCTAGCCGTCGATCGCCGCGTAGACCTCGTCGATGAGCTTCAGCCGGTCGGGAAGCTGGAAGTTCTCGGCCAGGTAGCGCTCGGTGTCCGCGCGCGATTCGCCGTTGAGCGCCATGTTCAAGGCGATCAGACGCGCCCCGTCGAGGTCGCCGCCGCCCGCGCCGGCCTCCTGCGCGGCGCCCGGCACCGACGCGGCGACCGGCTGTGGCGCGTCCTGCAGTGCGTTGTCCAGCTCGCGCTCGAACGGCCGCGGTTCGGGCTCAAACCCGCGCGGTTCCGCCTCGAAGGGCCGCTGCGGTTCGGGCTCGAGCGCCGCTTCGCCGCGCCCTGACGCGGCGTCGTAAAGCTCGCTCATGCCGGTCTCCACGGCCGACAGATCGGCAGCCAGGCGCCCCGCGCCGGCGCGCATGCTCTCCACCAGCGCGCTGACCTCACCGTCCATCGAGCCGACATGCTCGAGCAGCCTCGCTGTCACCTGCGCCACCGCCGCGACGTGATGGCGCGCCCGCTCGACGGCCTCTTCGCGCGTGCGGTCGGCGTCGCGGTCGGCGTCTTCGCGTACCTGACGCGCGTTCTCCAGCGCGTGGCGCTCGATTTCCGCGGCGGCGGTCTCAGCCGCCTGCAGGATGCTCTGAACCTGGGTTCCGGCGGTCGAGGCGACCGACACGTCGGCGCCGCCCGTGATCGCGCGGCGCTGGAGTTCCTCCAGCTCGTCGGCAAGCGCTCGCAGGTGAGAGTCGACCGCAGCCGGGTCGTACCCGCGACGACCGATAGGAAAATCCCTACGCTCGACTGCCTGCCTGTCGAAGTCCACGGCGGGCATCCTAAGCCATGTCGCGGGCGGAAGGCTTGATCTGCGCGATCTCGCCCGCTGGAGCTTCCTGAGCGCGAATCTCCTGCAGGTCGCGGCGCAGCTCGCGCAGCTCGTCGCGCAGCTGCGCTGCGTACTCGAAACGCAGATCATCGGCCGCCGCGAGCATCTCCTCCTCCAGCTCCACGATCATCCTCTCCAGCTCGTGCTTCGGCAGCCCCTCGCTCGTCCCGCGCTTGGCCGTGCGGCGTTTGCGTCCGCGCGGCACCTTCGACTCGGCCTGCAGGAACTCGGCGATGTCGGAGATCCCCTTGACGATCGTCGCCGCGGTGATCCCGTGCTCCTCGTTGTACGCGAGCTGGATCTCGCGCCGGCGATCGGTCTCGGAGATCGCCGCTTTCATCGCGCGGGTCTCCTTGTCCGCGTACATCAGCACCTTGCCCTCGATGTTGCGCGCCGCGCGACCGATCGTCTGGATCAGCGAGGTCTCCCCGCGCAGGAAGCCCTCCTTGTCGGCGTCGAGGATCGCCACCAGCGAGACCTCCGGCAGATCGAGGCCCTCGCGCAGCAGGTTGACGCCGACCAGCACGTCGTACTCGCCCAGGCGCAGGTCGCGGATGATCTGGATGCGTTCGAGCGTGTCGATCTCGGAGTGCAGATAGCGCGTCTTGAAGCCCATCTCGAGCAGGTACTGGGAGAGGTCCTCGCTCATCTTCTTCGTCAGCGTCGTCACGAGCACGCGCTCGTTGCGCTCGACGCGCTTCCGCACTTCGTTCATCAGATCGTCGATCTGGTTCTTGGTCTCGCGCACCTCCACGATCGGGTCGACGATCCCGGTCGGGCGCACGATCTGCTCGACCACGCGCGTGGACTGTGTGCGCTCGTACTCGCCCGGCGTGGCCGACACGAACAGCAGCTGCGGCGTGATCGACAGGAACTCCTGAAACGTCTGCGGGCGGTTGTCGAGCGCGCTCGGCAGACGAAAGCCGTAGTCGATCAGCGTCTGCTTGCGCGAGCGGTCACCCTCGAACATGCCGCCGATCTGCGGCACGGTCTGGTGAGACTCGTCGATCAGACAGATGAAGTCCTTGGGGAAGTAGTCGATCAGGCAGTACGGGCGATCTCCGGGTTGGCGCCCGTCGAGAATGCGCGAGTAGTTCTCGATGCCTGAGCAGAACCCGACCTCTTTGAGCATCTCCATGTCGTACTGCGTGCGCTGGCGCAAGCGATGGGACTCCAGCTGCTTGCCTTCGGACTCGAGCTGCTCGCAGCGCTCGTTCAGCTCGCGTCCGATCTCCGCGACGCCCGCCTCGATCGTGCCCTCCTTGACGTTGTAGTGCGTCGCCGGCCAGATCGCCACGTGCTCCAGATCGTCGTCCAGCAGCTCGCCGGTCAGCGGGTCGAACTGCTGCAGGCGTTCGACCTCATCGCCGAACATCGTCGCCCGGAACGCGGTCTGGGCGTACGCCGGGAACACCTCCAGCGTCTCGCCGCGCACGCGGAAGCTGCCGCGCGAGAGCACGCTGTCGTTGCGGGTGTACTGGATCGAGACCAGCTTGCGCAGCAGCGCATCGCGGTCGATCATCTCGCCGCGCTTCAGGATCTGCATGTTCATCTCATACGTCTCGGGCGAGCCGAGGCCGTAGATGCACGACACCGACGCCACCACGATCACGTCCCTGCGCGCGAACACCGCCGCCGTCGCCGCGTGGCGCAGGCGGTCGACCTCCTGGTTGATCGCGGAGTCCTTCTCGATGTACAGGTCGCGGCTGGGGACGTAGGCCTCGGGCTGGTAGTAGTCGTAGTAGGACACGAAGTACTCGACCGCGTTCTCCGGAAAGAACGTGCGGAACTCGTTGCACAGCTGCGCCGCGAGCGTCTTGTTGTGCGCGATCACGAGCGCCGGGCGCTGGACCGCCTCGATCACGCCCGCCATCGTCATCGTCTTGCCCGTGCCGGTGGCGCCGAGCAGCGTCTGAAAGCGCTCGCCTTGCTCGATGCCCTCGGCGAGCGACTCGATCGCCCGCGGCTGATCGGCGGTTGGGGTGAAGACGGAGTCGAGCTTGAAGTCGGGCATGCGCGGAGGGTCGTCCTAGCGTAGCCCGTCGCACAGCCGCCGGCGGCTCAGCCCACGCGGCAGCCGGCGGTTCGGCCCGCCGCGGCCGGCAGGTCAGCCAAGAATCACGGGCAGCGGCAGGCTGTAGGTGGCGAAGCTGTGCTTGGCACCGGGCTTTTCGGTGACGCTGCTGGTGAGCCTGTAGATCGCGGCCTTGGCCGCGGCTGGCACCTTCAGCGTGATGCGAAAATGCCCGCTCGCCGACGGCTTGAACCGCCCCGCGACCGTGGTCTTACCGCATTCCAGCTCCTGCTCGACGCTCACCGCCGTGACCGGCTTCGTCAACGGCGGCAGCACCTGGCCCACAAGCGCTACCGAGCCATCCGAGAACGTCGGCGGTTCGAGACCCAGACGCCTCGTCAGCTTCAGGTTCAGCGAGCGCTGGGAACCAGACTCAGCCATGTAGCGCGCGCTGTTGCCGTCACGCAAACGCACCGGCGGCAACGGCGCCGTCGTCGAGAACTCACCGTCCGCGGCGACCGTCGCGCTCGCAACCTGCTTGCCCCCATCGAAGATGATCTTGACCCGCTTGCCGTCGAGGCTCTTGGCCGCGCTGCCCTCGAGCGCCACGCGACCGCCACGGACCAACACATCGTTCAGAACCAGCGAGCGTTTGCTGCAACCCAGCTCCAGTTCTTCAACTGCTCGCGGCGTCGAGGCGATACCCGCGGTCGACGATGCGCCGCCCGTCGAAGTGGGGGTGGCGCCGGGAGGCGAGCCGACCGTGATGCTCGCGGTCGCGGGCACCGCAGCACCGTCGGCGTTCTGCGCTGTGAACGTGAAGCTGTCGGGGCCGCTGTAACCGGCTCTGGGTGTGTAGGTGAGCTGACCCCCGGCGCCGAGCGTGCCGAGCGCGCCGTGCGACGGGCCGCCGACGATCCCATACGTCACCGGCTTGCCATCGGCATCGCTACAGCTCAACGCCAGGGCGGTCGCCGTTTCATACGGCACCACAGCGGTGATGTTGCTGCACACCGGGAGCGTCGCGCGCCCGAACACGTCGAGGTCTTTGGCGACCTCGGCGCCAGCGTAGAGGCTCGTGCCGTTCGGACTGAGCGCGAGCGAGACCGAGAAGGACAGGGCTTCGGCGGGAACGGTCGCCGTGCACACACCCGGCTGGTCTCCGGTGCAGCCGGCGAAGGCGAGTACGCCCGCGGGACCGCGCGCGTACTCATAGACCCCCTGCTCAGCGCTTACGTATAGGTCCGCGCCGTCTGGGCTGATGGCCACGGTCAGAGGGCCTTCTGGGTTGCCGGAGGGCATTTCGGTGCAAGCCCCGGGCACGCCGCTGAGCACTCCGTTGCAGCCGACGAACGCCAATGCGCCCGAGGTCGCGTCTCGCGAGAAGACGTCCACCGCGCCGTTGGCGAAGTTGCCGGCATAGAGGTTGGCACCGTCAGGGCTGAGCGCCAGCGATGTGGGCTCGTTGACGGCCAAAGGGCTCACCTGTTCGCAAACGTTCGAGTTCCCGATGCAGCGCTGGAAGCTGATCGCGCCGGTGGACGTGTTGCGGGCAAACGTGCTGATCGAGGCACCCTGCCCGCCGACATATACGTTGTTCCCGTCAGGGCTGATCACGACTGCGTTCGCATCACGAAGAGTTTCCGCCGGGGCGGCTGTGCAGCCGCCGGCGCCAACGCAGCCCTTGAACGTCAATGCGCCGGTGGTGACTTCGCGGGAGAACTCGTCGACGGCGCCGCCTGCGTTCTCGGAGGCCACATACACGCTCGTGCCATCCGCGCTGATCGCGATCGACTGTGGGCCCGAGATGGCTTCTGCAGGTGTCGTCGGCGTGCACCCGGCAAGCTGGCCGATACAGCCCGTGTAGCTGAGCGCGCCGTTGGCGTCGTTGCGCGAGAACTCATCGACGACGTTCGAGCCGACCGATACGGAATAGACGTTTTTGCCGTCCGTGCTGACCGCGACCGCGAACGGTCGTTCGACCGCTTTCGCCTGCGGCGATGTCGTCGCGCACCCCGCGTGTTGGCCGATGCAGCTCGTCAACGTCAGCGACCCGGTGACAGGGTTGCGAGAGAAGACGTCGATCGTGCTCGAGTCATCGTCTGCCGCGTAGACGTTGGCCCCGTCGGGGCTCACCGCGAGCCCCTTCGGTTCTTCCACCGTGCCGCCAAACCCGAACGGCACCGCCGCGCATTCGCTGAGGGTCACCTGGCCGATGCAGCCAAGGAACGAAAGCTCTCCGAGCGACGCGGTGGCCGTTGCCGCGCCGACACTCGCCCACGCAAGCGCGAGCGTCAACCCGACGAGCAGCGCCGCCCAGAGCGGACACCGGCGAGCACTCGCTGTCGGGGCTGGTGTCTGTTTCATCAAGAGCCAGGCTCAGCCGAGGATCACGGGCAACGGCAGGCTGTAGGTGGCAAAGCCATGCTTGGTGCCAGGCCTTTCGACGACATCGCTTGTGAGCCTATAGATACCGGCTTTGGCCGAGGTGGGAACTTTGAGCGTGATGCGGAAGTGCCCGCTCCCCGACGGCTTGAAGCGCCCGGCAACAGTGGTCTTACCGCATTCCAGCTCCTGCTCGACGCTCACCGCCGTGACCGGCTTCGTCAACGGCGGCAGCACCTGCCCCACGAGCGTGACCGCGCCGGCGGAGAAGGTCGGCGGTTCGAGACTCACGCGCCTCGTCAGCTTCAGGTTCAGCGAGCGCTGAGAACCAGGCTCAGCCAGATAACGGGCGCTGTTGCCGTCACGCAAACGCACCGGCGGCAACGGCGCCGTCGTCGAGAACTCGCCGTCCGCGGCAACCGTCGCCGTCGCAACCTGCTTGCCGTCGTCGAAGATGATCTTGACCCGCTTGCCGTCGAGGCTCCTGGCGGCGCTGCCCTCGAGCGCCACGCGCGCGCCGCGGACCAGCACGTCGTTGAGCACCAGCGAGCGTTTGCTGCAGCCGAGCTTCAGTTCTTCAACGGCCTGCGGCGTCGAGGCAATGCCGGGCGTGGCCGCTTCGCCGCCCGGGGAACCGGAGTTGTTCGCGGTCGAGCTGGTCGTGTTGTTGCTGTTGGTCTGCGTTTTTTCTCCTGGCGTTGGTGCGGGTTCGCCGCCCGATTCAGGCGTTCGCGCGAACACCCAAGCGGCGCCCACCTCGCCGTTGTCGCCGGCGGCACCCACCAGCGCTGTGGCGCCGTCGCCGGACAGCGCGACGCCCGTGCCCTGCGTCGGGAACCCGCCCGTGGAGCCCGTGCCCACGAGTTTCTGCTGTTCGCTCCACGTCGAGCCCGAGCGCACAAACGCCCACGCCGCTCCCACCTTGTCGTCGTCGTGGTAGCCGCCGAGTAGCGCCGTGTTGCCGTCTTCGGAGAGCGCGACGCTGTGTCCAACCTGCGCTTCTGTCAACGTTGCGTCTTCGCCCAGCAGCACCCCACCCTGCTGACTCCAAGATTCGCCCGAGCGCGTGAACACCCAGCCCGCGCCCGTATCTTTGTCTTCGTCCGGGCCACCCACGAGTGCAGTTGCCCCGTTTGCCGAGAGCGCCACGCTTTCACCCTGAGCGCTGTCTTCACCCGCGCCCGTGCCCGCCGGAAGTTTTGCCTGTTCTTTCCAGCTTGACCCCGAGAGCGTGAACACCCACACGGCTCCCTTGCGTGTTTCGGTGAACGGGCCGCCGAGCAGCGCGGTTTTGCCGTCCGCGGAGAGCGCCACGCTGGTGCCCTGCTCCTCGAGCCCGCTCGCCGGCGCGCCCACGAGCTTTTTGCCCTGCTGCGTCCAGCTCGAGCCCGAGCCGGTGAAGACCCACGCCGCGCCCACGCCGCTTTCATCCTTGTAGCCGCCGATCAACGCGGTTTCGCCGTTGGCAGAAAGCGCCACGCTGTCACCCTGTTCGGCGTTACCGCTCGCTTCTGAGCCAACCAGCTTTGCTCGTTCGGTCCAGGTTGAACCAGTACGCGTAAAGACCCAGGCCGCTCCGGTACCACCCGTGTAGGTCTTGCCACCGACCAACGCGGTATCGCCGTTCGCCGACAGCGCGACGCTGTAGCCCTGCTGGACGTTCCCGCTCGCTTCTTTGCTCACCAGCTTCGCCTGCTGTGTCCAGATGGAACCCGAGCGCGTGTAGACCCAGGCGGCACCGTCGGAGCTGTTGTATGCGCGCCCGCCCACGAGCGCCGTTTCGCCGTTCGCCGAGAGCGCCACGCTCGCACCCTGTTCGGCGAGTTCGCTGACGCCCGTGGCGACGAGCTTTTCGCCCTGCTGCGAAAACGGGTTGGCCGCCAGCGACATCGCCGCCGCGCGCCCCGGCGCAAGACCGCACAGCAGCAGCCAGACGGACAAGCAACAGCACAGCCACGCTCCAGTCACCCGGATGAGATGCGCGTTGGAGCGTGGACACCTCATGCTGCGATCGTACAGCAGACCCTATTCGTACGATCGTTCAACACCCGCGCAAACCACCGCCACACCCGTCGAGCGTCTGCGGCGGACCATCGCGATCCCGGTCGCACGGAGGCCGGCGACGCGCTGTGACTGGCGGCGCTACTCCAGCCCGAGCTGGCGCGGATACGTTTCCCTGTAAGCGCGCTCGGCTTCGAGCACTCGTTGCACGTATTCGCGGGTCTGCGGGAACGGGATTTCACGCACCGCGAGCTGATGGCCCGCTGCCTGAGCGTGCGCCACCCATTCATCGACGTTCGTCAGGCCGCCGTTGTAGGCCGCCACCGCGAGCATTTCGTCGCCGCCGTAGTGGTTGAGCAGGTAGCGCAGGTAATAACTGCCGTAGGCAACATTCACGCTCGGGTCGGCGAGATCGCTCGCGGTGAACGTGACGCCTCCCGAGAGGTGCGCGAGGTAGTACGCGGTCGCCGGCAGGATCTGCATCAGTCCCTCCGCTCCCGCCGAGGACGGACGCGGGTCGAATTTGGTCTCGGCGTAGATCACAGCGGCGATCAGCGCCGGGTCCAGGTCCTTCTCAGCGGCCTGCTTGCGGATGATGCTGGCGTCGCTCAGCGGCAGCGCGAAGTTGTCCGCAGCCGTGTGCAGCATCGAGACGATCACGCCCACGAGCAGCACGCTCACGACGATCGCCGCGAACGTGCCGAAGACCCTCCCGCTCATCTCTCTAGCTTGCCAAGCACCGCCGACAGTTCGCGCTCGAGCTGCTCGACGCTGCCGTCGTTGCGCACCACGAACGTAGCTCGCCGCGCCTTCTCCTCCTGGGATAGCTGTCGTGCGGCGCGCTCGTCCACCGACGCGTGCCCACGCGCGGCAGCGCGCTCTTGGCGCAGCGACTCCTGCGACACCACCGCGATCGTCGCGTCGTACATCTGCTCGAGGCCCGCCTCGAACAGCAGCGGCACCTCGACCACCGCGGCCGGCGGCGGCGGTTGCGCGGCGCGCGCGTGCTCGAGCCACGTGGCCACGCGCGCCCCCACCAAGGGCCACACCTGTCCCTCCAGCCAGGCCCTGTCCGCCTCGTTTGCGAACACGCGACGCGCCACGGCCGCGCGATCAACCTTCCCATCCGGCGCCACCTCAGGCCCGAAGCGGGCGACCACCGCGTCGCGCAGCTGCGCGCCCTCGTACAGCTCGTGCACGATCGCGTCGCTCGAGATCACATCCGCCCCGAGTCGTTGCAGCGCCGCGAGCGCCGTCGACTTGCCTGACCCCATGCCGCCGGTCAGCCCCACGAACGGCACCACCGGCTGCACCTGCTCGGGCGTGCCCGGGACCGCGTCAGTCCTGCTGGGCGGGCGACTCGTCAGCCGGTGCGTCCGCGACCGCCTCGGCGTCCGCGGCCGGCTCGTCGGCGGGCGCCGCGTCGTCGGCCGGAGCCGCAGCCGCCTCGGGAGCCTCGACCTCCGCGACAGCGTCGGCAACCTCCGCGACGGCCTCCGCCTCGACTTCCGCGACCGCCTCCGCCTCCGCCTCGACCGCCTGCGCGACCTCGTCGGCGACCACGATCGCCTCGGCAAGCTCCTCGACGGCCTCGGCCTCAGCGGCCTCGACTACCTCCGCGACCGCCTCGCCTTCCGTTGCGGGCACGTCGGTCTCCGGCTCACGTGCCGGCTCGCCCGGCCTCGACACCGGCAGGATCTGGTCCTCGACGCGCTTGGCCGACAGCGACAGGCGCCGGCGCTCGGAGTCGATCTCGAGGATCTTCACGCGGATCTCATCGCCCGGGTGGACGATCTCGCGCGGGCTCTCGACGTGGTGCGCGGCAAGCTCGGAGATGTGCACCAGGCCCTCGACGCCGTCGAGGATCTCGACGAACGCGCCGAACGTGACGACCTTGGTGACCTTGCCGGCAAGCTCGTCGCCGACGTTGTAGGTGTCGACGATCCGCTGCCACGGGTCCTCTTGGGTCTGCTTGAGACCCAGCGAGATGCGCTGGCGGTCGCGGTCGATGTCGAGCACCTTGACCTTGACGGTGTCGCCGATGTTGAGGATCTCGCTCGGGTGGTTGACGTGCGACCACGAAAGCTCGGAGATGTGGATCAGACCGTCGATGCCGTCGAGGTCCACGAACGCGCCGAAGTCGACGATGTTCGAGATCTGGCCCTCGACGACGAGCCCCGGCTGCAGACGATCGAGGATCTGCTGGCGAACCTCCTTGCGCTCCTCCTCGAGCACCGCACGGCGCGAGAGCACGACGTTGTTGCGCGAGCGGTTCAGCTCGATCACCTTCGTCTCGATCTTCGTGCCCATGTACTCGTCGAGGTTCGGCACGCGGCGAATGTCGACCAGCGACGCCGGCAGGAAGCCACGCACCCCCAGGTCGATGATCAGCCCGCCCTTGACGACCTCGATCACGGTGCCCTCGACCGGCTCGCCCGACTCGGCCGCAGTTTCGATGCGCCGCCACGCCTTCTCGAAGCGGGCGCGCTTCTTGGACATGATCAGGCGGCCGTCCTGATCCTCCTTGGTCATGACGATCGCGTCGACCTCCTCGCCGAGGTGCACCTCCTCGCTGGGATCGACCGCCTTGCGAATCGAAAGCTCGTTCGCGGGGATGACGCCCTCGGACTTGTAGCCGATGTCGACGAGCACCTCGTCCTTGTCGATGCGGACGACGTGGCCGGTGACGACCTCGCCCTCCTCGATCGGCCGGAAGGTCGCGTCGTAGTTGGGCACGATCTGGCCGTCGACTTCGAGCAATAGCCCGTTCGACCCGTCGACCACGCGGGCCTGAGGATTCTCCATCACTGTATGCACCGGCCGAAGCGTAGCGCAGCCGTATCATTGCGGGCCAGATGCCCGTCCGACAGACCTTGCGCGGAGCAGCGCGAACCGCCCTGGAGCGAGACTGCGACGTGCTGATTTGCGGCGCCAGCTTCGCTGGATTGGCGGCTGCACGAGAGCTTGCAGGCTCCGGCGCGAGGGTGCTGATGATCGACCGCTACGAGCTGGGCGAGCGCCAGACCTCGGCGTGCGCGATGCCCACCACGTGGATGTCGGCGCTCGATCTGATGGGCTCGTGGCGCCAGAGCTTCGACGAGATGCTCGTGCACACCCCGTACCGCAGCGCGCGCTGGCCGCTGCCGTGGTCGTTCTCCACGTTCGACTACCGCGAGCTGTGCGCGCTGCTGTGGGAGCAGGCTGCTAGCACCGAGCTGGAACTGGAGATGGCGACCGTCACGGGCCGCAGCGGCGACACGGTTCAGACCGACCGCGGCGAGCTGCGCGCGCCGCTGATCGTCGACGCGCTCGGCTGGCGACGGGTGCTGTCCAACGCAACCACGATCCAGCCGCCCGACGCGCGGCTCTCGCGCGGGCTGGAGGTCCACCCCGAAGGCACCGGCGAGCAGATGGAGCTGTGGATCGACCACGGCTACGTCCGCGCCGGCTACGGCTGGAGCTTTCCCGCGAAGGACGAGCTGCGCGTCGGCATCGGCTCGTTCTGGCCAGCGCACCATGTCAAGGAGCCGACCGTGCGACTCGCCCACGACCTCGGCCTGCCGCCCGATGGCTACCAGGGCAACTGGATCCCGCACCAGCTGCGTCGAGCGGTGGAGGACGGCGTGTTCTTCGCCGGCGACTCCGCCGGGCACTGTCTCCCGCTCACCGCCGAGGGCATCCGCACGGCGCTGTACTTCGGGCTGGCGTGCGGCCGCGAGCTGCGCGCCGTGCACCAGGGCGCGAGCACGCGCGAGCAGGCGCTCGCGCGTTACGGAGCCTTCTCTGACTCGCACGAGCGCAAATATCGCTGGCTGCTGAACGTGCAGCGCGCCGTCGGCCAGATCACGCCGAGCCGCGCGATGACCGCGATCGTCCGCGCCTTCGAGAGCCGCCGTCTCAGCGCGTGGGTGTTCGGGCACTACCTCGCGATCGCGCCGCCCTCGTTCGTCGGCGCGAGCCTGGGCGGACCCTCTCGAACGAGCCTGGCTGTGGCCGGCGCGAGCGCGAGCGCGGGCTGAGCACGGCGAGCGGCTCACGAGCCGCTCACGCTTCGCGCGCCACGCCGGCGGACCTGCTCAAGCCACCTTCCGCAGCCGCGGCCGAGCCGCCAGCGCCTCCAGCGCGAGCCGCCCCGCCTCGACGGCGCTCGCCCACGCGACCTCGGCGAGCAGGCCGGGTGCGGCGAGCATGTCGCCTGCCAGGAACACGCCGTCGCCGCGATCGACGGCCGGACGATCGCGCCAGCTCGTGCCGGGCATGTCCACGGCGCCGCTGCGCGCGTCCATCACCTGGCGCCGACGCCAGGTCTCGCGCTCGCGCCAGCCCACGAACGAGCCGTCGAGCAGGCGCTCCAAGCGCGCCGCCGCCAGCTCGGGTGCCTCCCCCGGACGAATCGGCATGTGCGCCTGCACAAGCTCCTCGCCCGCCGGGGCGAGCGAGCGATCGGCCGCGGTGAAGCGCTCGATCCAGCCGGCGTCGTCGAGGTCGGAGACCGCGAACGGGTCGCCACGGCGGCGGCGCATCGCGAGGTCGATGCAGAGCGTGTGGCCGCTGCTCCAGCGCAGGCTCTCATCGCCCAGCAACTCGCGCGCCTGAGCAAGCTCTGTCGCCACGATCACCGGCGGCTCGGGCAGCTCGGACACGCCGCTGCCGACCTCGATCTCGACGCCCAGATCGCGGGCGCGCGCCTCCAGCGAGCTGACCACCGCACCCCAGCCACCAAGCGCATAGCGCGCCACCGGCGGCGGGCTCAGCAGCGAGCGGATCGTCCGTGGCCACACAAACGCGGCCGACAACGCTCCGGGGTCGTGGTGGAAGCTGTAGACGCCGGCCGCCGAGCTGAGCATGGCGGCAGTGCGCTCGTCGCTGTGACGCGCCGCCCAGGTGCGGAAGTCGAGCTCCACGGGAGCTTCGCGGCCGCGCATCCTCAGCACCGATGGGATCGTGCCGAGCGGCGGCGTGCGCCTGACCTCACCCTGCCAGCGAAAGCGCACGCCGGCCAGCGGCAGGCCGGCGTACTTCGGCAGCACCTTGCGCTCGAGCATCCAGCTCCAGAAGGGGCCGTCCTTGTAGAGCGCGTGCGGCCCGAAGTTGGCCTTGTAAGGGCCGTCGCTGCTGCGCGCACGGCCGCCGAGCGTCGCGTGCGCCTCCAGCAGCGACACGCTCGCGCCGCCCTCGGCGCAGGTGATCGCGGCGGTCAGCCCCGCGAGCCCTCCGCCGACGATCGTGATCCGCTTGCTGGCGCTGTTTCCGTTGCGGCTCGGCAGGCTCATGGCATCCTCCAGATGGTCGCTGTGACGCTCACACTACGCCGTCACTGGCCCGTTATACAGTTCCAGTAATGCCCGATCGAAATGGGCCAGTTTCTGGTCCCGAGCTGCTGGTCGAGCTCGACCGTTCCGACGAGCTGCCGTTGCACGAGCAGCTCGAGCGCTCGCTGCGCGAGAACATCCGTCGTGGACGGCTGCCCGCCGGCACGCGACTACCCTCCACGCGCGGGCTCGCGGCGGAGCTGGGGGTCTCTCGCGGCGTCGTCACCGAGGCTTACGGCCAGCTTGGAGCGGAGGGCTATCTGGAGACGCGCCAGGGCGCCGCGGTGCGGGTCGCTAGGGCGGTGCGCGCGGCGCTGCCGCGAGCGCCGGCGCGCTCGCTGCTGCCGAGCTACCCCTACCACTTCCACCCCGGGCTGCCCGACCTCGCGGGCTTCCCGCGCGACCGCTGGCTGCGCTCGCTGCGCGCCGCGCTGGCGCAGTCGCCGCTCGACGCGGTCGGCTACGGCGATCCACGCGGCGTGCCGAGGCTGCGCGAAGCGCTCGCCGACTACCTCGCGCGCGCTCGCGGCGCGGCCGCCGACCCGGAGAACATGCTCATCTGCACCGGCTTCATGCAGGGCTTCTCGATGCTGTGCCGCTGGCTGCACGGGCAGGGCGTGGAGGCGATCGCGATGGAGGATCCGGGCTGGCACGTCCACCGTCTGATCGCCGAGCAGGCCGGCGTGCGGACCGTCCCGGTGCCGGTCGACGAACAGGGCCTCGACGTGCGGGCGCTCGCCGCGAGCGAGGTGCGCGCGGTGCTCGTTACCCCCGCACACCAGTTCCCCACCGGCGCCGTGCTCAGCCGCGAGCGCCGCGCACAGCTCGTGGAATGGGCGGAGGACGGCGAGCGGCTGATCATCGAGGACGACTACGACGCGGAGTTTCGCTACGAGCGCGTCGCCGTCGGCGCGCTGCAGGGCCTGGCCTCCGAGCGCGTGCTGTACATCGGCTCGGCGAGCAAGCGACTGGCGCCGGCGATGCGCTTGGGCTGGATGCTGCTGCCCTCATGGCTCGCGTGGCAACTGATCTCGGCGAAGGCGATCGAGGACGGCGGCTCGGAGGTCGTCGGCCAGCTCGCGCTGTGCGACTTCATCGAGCGCGGCGAGCTCGACCGCCACGTGCGCCGCATGCGCCTGCGCTACCAGGCACGACGCGAGGCGCTGCTTGAGGCGCTCGCGCGCTCGCTGCCGCAGGGGCGCCCGCGCGGCACGGCCGCCGGCCTGTTCGAGCTGCTCGAGCTGCCGGACGGCACGGACGAGCCCGCGCTGTTGGCGGCCGCGAGCGCGCGCGGGGTCGGCATCGAGGGCCTGTCCTGGCATCGCTTCGCGCACGGCGGCCCGCCCGGCGTGCTGCTCGGCTACGGCAACCTGTCAGAGCCGGCGATCGAGCACGGGGTGAGCCTGATCGCCGAGGCGCTCGCGGAGGTCAGCTGACGCTCGCCGGGCCCGCGGCAAACATGCAAGTAGGCGCAGATTGGCATCGCCGCTGACCGCGCAACTGGACCTCGGCAGGCCCTGCGGCAAGCCATATCGTGCACGTGGTGAGCGCCGCCTACGAGCAGCCCGTGGACGCGGCAACGTTGCCCCACCCGGCCCCGTCGGTCGTGGCGGTGGGTCTCGTCGCGTTCGCCGCGATCCAGCTCGGCCTCGCGCTGCTGATGGCGATCAGCCCGCACACGTTCTACACCGCCGTCGGCCCGTTCGGCGCGTTCAACGGCCACTACATCCGTGACGTCGCGAGCTTCTACGGCGCGATCGGCATCGGTCTCGCGATCGCCGTCAGGCGCGTCTCCTGGCGGGTGCCGGTGCTCGCGCTGACAACCATCCAGTACGCGCTGCACAGCGTCAACCACCTGATCGACATCGGCAAGGCGCACCCCGCCTGGAACGGCTACATCGACTTCTTCTCGCTCGCCGCGGCGAGCGTGCTGCTCGCTTGGCTGTGGCGCGCGGCGGCGCGGGAGGGCACGTCGTGAGGGTGTTCGTCGCGGGCGCCACCGGCGCGATCGGCCGCGCGCTGCTACCGCAGCTGATAGCCGCCGGACACGAGCCGATCGCGATGACGCGCTCGGCACAGAAGGCCGACGCGCTGCGCGCACGCGGGATCGAGGCGTGCGTGTGCGACGCCTACGACGCGCCCGGCCTGCTCCGCGCCGTCGCCGACGCGCGGCCCGAGCAGATCGTGCACCTGCTGACCGACCTGCCCGCCGAGATCAACATGCGCCGTTTCGAGCGCGAGCTGGCGAGCACGGGTCGCCTGCGCCGCGAGGGCACCGCCAACCTGATCGCCGCGGCAAGCGCCGCGGGCGTGCAGCGGATCGTCGGCGAGAGCATCGCGTTCGCATACGCCGCCGAGGGCGAGCGCGTCAAGGACGAGGACGCGCCGTTGGCCGCCACCGCGATGCCGGCGATCGTCGGACCGCTGGCCGAGCTCGAGCGCCGGCTGCTCGACACCGGCGGCATCGTACTGCGCTACGGGCAGCTGTACGGACCCGGAACGGCATTCGCCAGCAACGGCTCGTGGGCCGCCAACCTGCGCCGCCGGCGCCTGCCGATCGTCGGCGCAGGCAGCGGCGTGTTCTCGTTCGTGCACGTCGAGGACGCTGCGAGCGCGACCGTCGCGGCACTGATGCATGACGGCCCGGCGACGTACAACGTCGTCGACGACGAGCCCGCGCCGATCAGCCAGTGGCTGCCCGTCTTCACGGGCATCATCGGCGCGCCCGCGCCCAGACGAGTCCCGGCCTGGGTCGGACGGCTCGCAGCCGGCCCGGTGGCCGTCGAGATGATGAACGAGCTGCGCGGCGCGAGCAACGCGCGCGTCAAGGATGAGCTGGGCTGGCGGCCGCGCTACGCGAGCTGGCGCGAGGGGTTCGCGCAGGCGCTCGGCTGACGCGAGCGAAGCACTTCTCACCGAGCACCACTCGGCCGCGGGCCCTGCTAGCGCTTATCGAGATCGCCGCGCGTCCATGTTCGCCCGTTCAGGCCGCTGCCCGCTTCGCAGCGCTCTGCCAGGTCGAGGAATGCTTTGATCGCGTCCCGCTCGTTGGGCTGACCGGCAATCCCTTCGAGATACCCACACACAAGGGCGCCCACCGACGTACTTTTTTCGCGCGCACGGCTTTCGGCTCGCGCGAGCAACTCATCGTCGATCGTGATCGTGAGATCGGCCATCCCGGCTCAAATTACCTGTGTACCACGAACGTCGTCGCGATCCGTCAGCGCGAACCGTGCCACCCCAGGCCCGCCCGGGCGCATGTCGCTCACTTAGCCTCCAGCCAAGTGCGCCCCGCGCCGATGTCGACCGCGAGCGGTGGCTCACGGCCTTCCCACACCCCGACCATCTCGCGCTCGATCAGCGCGCGCGCGTCCGCCTCCTCCTCGGGCGGCCCTTCGAACAGCAGCTCGTCGTGGATCGTCAGCAGCAGCCGTGTCTGCAGTTGCGACTGCGCGAGCGCACTGTGGCAGCGAACCATCGCGAGCTTGATGATGTCGGCGGCGGTGCCCTGAATCACGGTGTTGACGGCGAGGCGCTCGCCGAGCGTGCGCACCTGGTAGTTGCGCGCGCGCAGCTCGGGGATCTGCCGGCGCCGCCCCCACAGCGTCTTGACGTGGCCCTCCTCCTTGGCCTGCTCGATCGTCGCGGCCATGAACTCGGCGACGCGCGGGAAGCGCTCCAGGTAGGCATCGATGAACTCCTTGGCCTCGGCGCGCGGGATGTTCAGGCGATCGGCGAGCCCGAAGTCCGACAGCCCGTAGACGATCCCGTAGTTGATCATCTTCGCCTTCGAGCGCATGCCGGGGTCGATCGCGTCGGGCTGCACGCCGAACACGCGCGAGGCGGTCGCGGTGTGCACGTCCTCGCCGCGCTCGAAGATCTCCAGCAGCACCGGCTCCTCGGCAGCGTGCGCGAGCACGCGCAGCTCGATCTGCGAGTAGTCCGAGGAGATCAGCAGCCTGCCCTCCTCGGCCTCGAAGCAGCCACGGATCTCGCGCCCCAGCGGCGTGCGGATCGGCACGTTCTGCATGTTCGGGTTGGTGCTCGACAGGCGGCCGGTCTGCGCGACGGCCTGCAGAAACGTGGTGTGGATGCGCGAGCGCGCGTCCACGAGCTCCGGCAGCACGTCGAGATACGTCTTGATCAGCGTCGAGAGCTCGCGCCAGCGCTCGACCTTGGGGATGATCTCGTGCTCTGAGCGGATCGCCTGCAGCACGCGCGCGTCGGTCGAGTAGCCGGTCTTGCCGCGGCGCTTGCGCGACAGCCCCAGCCGCTCGAACAGGATCTCTCCCAGCTGCTGCGGCGAGGCGATCAGGAACTCCTCGCCGGCGAGCACGAAGATCTCGCATTCCAGGCCGTCGATCTCGGCGCGTACGCGCGCGGTGATGCCCGCCAGGCGCTCCAGGTCCAGACGCACCCCCAGCAGCTCGATCTCGCGCAGCACCGGCACCAGCGGCAGCTCGATCTCGGCCATCACCTGGCCGAGACCGCGCTCGGCGATCTGCTCGCGCTGCCAGTCCGCGAGCACGCCCAGCAGCACCGCCTCGGAGGCCAGCGGGTCATCGATGTCGCTGATGAGACCGCGCTCCTCGCACAGCTCCGCCAGCGGATAGCCGCGCCTTGCGGGCTCGAGCAGGTAGGCACCGAGCAGCGTGTCGTGCACGAGCCGCGCGGGCACGACGCCGAGCGCCTTGGCGTCGTGCGCGACGACGGGACGCTCGCCGAGTGTCGCCACGACTTCCTCCGGGCTCGTGCAGTCGCCGACCAGCACTTCGCCGTCGGCGGCGACCGCAAAGCGCCACGGCGCGCCCTCCGCGAACAGCTCGCCCTCCGGCGGCTCGTTGGCGCTCACCGCGACGCACAGCTCGCTGTCGGCGCCGCCAACGCGAACGATGTCAGCGGGTGCCCCCGAACGCACGCGCGCGGTCAGGCTGACCTGCGCATCGCCTACCGGCACCGCCAGCTCGGCGTCGCCGAGCGCCTCCTCCAGGCGCCGCAGCGGGTCGCGCAGCTCGTACTCGCGGAACACCTCGCGTAGGCGCGAGCGATCGGGCTCGCGCACTGCCTCAGCGGCGATGTCGAAGTCGACCGCGACGTCGCGCTGCACGGTCGCCAGGCGCTTTGACACGCGCGCGTCATCAGCGTGCTCGATCAGGTTCTGTTTGCGCTTGGCGCCTTTGACCTCGTCGATGCGGGCGAGCACTTCCTCGAGCGAGCCGAAGCTCTGGATCAGCTCGCTGGCGGTCTTCTCGCCGATGCCGGGGACGCCGGGGATGTTGTCGGAGGTGTCGCCCTTCAGGCCGTAGAAGTCGGGGATCAGCTCGGGCGCGATGCCGTAGCGGTCGACGACCGCCTGGCGGTCGTAGATCTTGGTCTCGGTGATCCCGCGCGCGGTCGCCATCACGCGCACCAGGTCGCGGTCGTCGATCAGCTGAAAGACATCGCGGTCACCGGTGACGATCGTCACCGCCACCGGCGGCTCGGAGCGCAGCGCGCGCTCGGTCAGCGACGCGATCACGTCGTCGGCCTCGTAGCCCTCGACACGCACGTTGGCGTAGCCGAAGGCCTCCACCAGCGGTTCCATCGCCGGCCACTGCTGCTTCAGCAGGTCCGGGCGCGAGCGGCGCTGGGCCTTGTACTCGGGGAACATCTCCGTGCGCCCGGAGGTGCCGGCGTCCCAGGCGACGACCGTCGGGCACACGCCGTACTCGGTGACGATCTTCACGAGCATCGAGGCGAACCCGAAGATCGCGTTGGTGGGCACGCCGGTGGAGGTGGCGATCGACTCCGGCAGCGCGAAGAACGCGCGGTAGACGAGGCTCGGGCCGTCGATCAGGAACAAGCGGCGCGTGGCGTTCACGACCGCGCACTCTACGAGGCACGCCGCACGATCGGAGACCACCTAAGATCAGCCCCGCCAACAACCGAGGGAGCCACAGCAAGTGAGCGCAACCCCAAGCGCCCAGTACCGTCTCACGATCCGCGTCAAGTTCGAGGACGTTCAGGGCATCCTCGGCCACGTCACGAGCGCCATCGGCGAGGCCGGCGGCATCGTCGACGCCGTCGACCTGGTCGAGGTGGACGGCGGCCACAGTGTTCGCGACATCGTGGTCGACGCATCCGGTCGCGACCACTGGACGCGGATTCTCGAGGCGATCGCGGCGATCGAGGGCGCTGAGGTGATCGACACCACCGACCGCACCTTCCTGCTGCACGTCGGCGGCAAGATCGAACAGGCCAACAAGCACCCGCTGAAGACGCGCGACGACCTCTCGATGGTCTACACGCCCGGCGTGGCGCGCGTGTGCCGCGCGATCGCCGACGACCAGGACAAGGCCTTCCAGTACACGATCAAGCGCAACACGGTTGCGGTCGTCTCCGACGGCACCGCGGTGCTCGGCCTCGGCGACATCGGCCCGCGCGCCGCGATGCCGGTGATGGAGGGCAAGTGCTGCCTGTTCAAGGAGTTCGCCGGCGTCGACGCGTTCCCGATCTGCCTCGACACGACCGACACCGAGGAGATCGTGCGCACGGTCGAGCTGCTGGCTCCAGGCCTGGGCGGCATCAACCTCGAGGACATCTCCGCGCCGCGCTGCTTCGAGATCGAGGATCGGCTGAAGGCGCAGCTCGACATCCCGGTCTTCCACGACGACCAGCACGGCACCGCCGTGGTCGTGCTGGCGGCGCTGCTGAACGCCGTCAAGCTGACCGGCCGCTCGCTGGAGGAGCTGAAGGTGCTGATCATCGGGCTCGGCGCCGCCGGCATCGCGGTCGCCAAGATCCTGCTCGCCGCCGGCGTCGGCGAGATCATCGGCGCGGACTCGCGCGGCGTCGTGCACCGCCAACGCGAGGACTATCTCGACGGCAGCATGAACAACATCAAGCGCTGGTTCGCCGAGGTCACCAACCCGGACTGCCTCGCGGGCGCGCCGGCGGACGTGATCGACGGCACGGACCTCCTGATCGGCGTCTCCGGCGCCCGCGCGCTGCCGGCGCAGGCGCTCGCGCGCATGAACAAGGACGCAATGGTGTTCGCGATGGCCAACCCCACCCCGGAGGTCAACCCCGAGGAGGCGGCGCCGTACGTGCGGATCATGGCCACCGGACGCTCGGACTACCCCAACCAGATCAACAACGTGCTCTGCTTCCCCGGCATCTTCCGCGGCGCGCTCGACGTGCGCGCGCCCGCGATCACCGAGGAGATGAAGATGGCCGCCGCGCACGCGATCGCGGCGATCGTCGACGAGAGCGAGCTGCGCGAGGACTACATCATCCCGTCGGTGTTCAACCGCGACGTCGCGCCCGCGGTCGCCGCGGCCGTGGCCGAGCAGGCGCGCGCGGCCGGCACGGCGCTCGCCGGCCAGGAGGTCGGCTTCGCACAGGGCGACACGGGCGCGAGCGGCGCCTCAAGCGCTCAGGCGCTCGACGGGCGCGTGTGAGAGGCTGAGCGCATGTGCGCTCTGCGCGTGACCGTCACCGGCGCGAGCGGCCTGATCGGCCCGTCGCTGCTGGCGGCCCTGCACGCGCGCGGCGCACAGGTGACGGTGCTGACGCGCGACCCAGACCGCGCGCGGGCGGTGCTCGGCGACGTCGAGGCGGTCCGCTGGGACCCGCTCGGCGAAGCGGCCCCCGCCGCGGCACTGGCCGGACGCGACGCGGTCATCCACATGGCCGGCGAGCCCGTCGCGCAGCGCTGGAGCGCGAAGGCCAAGCACGCGATCCGCGAGAGCCGCGTCAGCGGCACGCGCAACCTCGTGGCCGGTCTCGCGCAGCTCGGCGAGAGCGACGACGCGGACGCGCGCCCGCGCACGTTGGTCAGCTCCTCGGCCACCGGCTACTACGGAGCGCACGGCGAGGAGCCGCTGGACGAGGACGCGCCGCCCGGCAGCGACTTCCTCGCGCGGGTGTGCACCGAATGGGAGGCCGCCGCGGCCGCGGCCGGCGAGCTCGGCGTGCGCGTCGTGCAGGCGCGCACGGGCGTGGTGCTGGACCGCAGCGGCGGCGCGCTCGCGAAGATGCTGCCGCCGTTTCGCCTCGGCGTCGGCGGTCCGGTCGCGGGCGGGCGCCAGTTCATCTCGTGGATCCACCCCGACGACCTCGTCGGGATCATGCTCGCGGCGGTGACCGACGAGCGCTGGCGCGGGGCGGTCAACGCGACCGCGCCAGCACCGGTCCTCAACAGCCTCTTCGCGAAGGTCCTCGGCCGCGTGCTGGGGCGACCGGCGCTGCTCCCCGTGCCGGGGCTGGCGCTGCGCGTGCTGTACGGCGAGATGGCCGAGATCGTCACGACCGGCGCGCGCGTGATGCCGGCGAAGGCGCTGGTGCTCGGCTACGAGTTCGCGCAGCCGCAGCTGGAGCCGGCGCTCCGCGCGGCGCTTACCCGCAGCTGACGAAGCCCGCGAGGCGCGGCTCAGGCGGTGGCCGGCACGCGCTCGCTGCGCGCAGGCGGGCGGTTCTCGGTCTCGATGATCACGCGGCAGGGGCGCTTGCTGAGCAGGTAGGCAGCGGTCGGGCCGATGCGCTGCTCGCCGGCGGGCGCGTGGATCGTGGACCAGTAGATGACGTCGCAGTGGACCCGTTCGGCTTCCTCAACCAGCGCGGAGCCCGGATTGCGCGTGCGGATCAAGCCGGTGTGGATCTTGATGCCCAGGCGCCGAGCCTGGATGCGCGCGCTCTCGAGCACCGAGCGTCCGTGCGCCTCCTCCTCTTCAAGGCCCGACTCGAGCGACAACTGGCTGGGCACCGGCAGCACGTAGATCGCATACACGACGCCTTCCTCGCCGATCAGCTTGGCGGCGCTCGAGAGCGCCGAGGCGCTGACGTCGTCGCCGAAGATCGGCACCAGCGCGGTCTTGTACTCCAGCTCCTCGAAGTCCGCCGGTCGTTCGGTGTGCTCGATCTTGTAGCTCTTGCGCGGGTCGAGGCCCTGCCGCTTGCGGTAGATGAAGTAGCCGCCCATGCCGATCACCATCCAGGGGATGCCGACGATCTTCGCCTCCGTGTGCAGGATCGTGACGGCGATCCACGCGGCGAACGTGCCGATGCCGCCGATCACCGCGGTCAGCGGGATCACCGAGCCTTTGATGCGCACGCCCCACGGGGTGCTGTACGGGCGCTCGCGGTCCGGGTCGCTGACGCGCAGCCTGACGATTGCCGCGTGCGCGGTCGTGAACGACAGCATCGCGCCGAACGAGTAGAGGTTGCCGAGCACTTCGGTGTTGCCGTAGATGATCAGCGTGCTCGCGAGCATCGAGAAGAAGATCAACGTGAACCACGGCGTGCGGTACTTCGCGTGCAGCTGCGAGAACAGCTGCGGCAGCTGGCGGTGCTCGGACAGCGACCACGACAGGCGCGAGATCCCGATCATGCCCGCGTTGGTGGCGATGAACAGGATCGTCGCGGCGAGGATCCCGAGGTAGTAGCGGGCCAGTTTCAGGACCGTGCCGTGCAGCCCCAGGTGTTCGACCACGCCGAGCATCGGGTCGTTTTCGAAGAAGCCGCCGAGCGAGGTCGCGTAGCCGGGTTTGGTGAAGGACTGTTTGAGCTCGGCGCTGTAGCCGACGCCGTGGTGCAGGATCGGCAGCGCCGAGAGCGCGACGACCGAGATGCCGGCGTACACGCCGAGCACCGCGAGCACGACGAGGTTGACCGCCTTCGGCACCTGCTTGCCGGGGTCCTTGGACTCCTCTGCCATGTTCGCAACCGTCTCGATGCCGGTATACGCGAGCATCGCCAGCGACAGCGCGAAGATCAGTTCTTTCCACGTCGGCACCGACCCCAGGTGCACCTGGCTGACGAGCAGGTGCGGGTTCAGCACGAGCACGATGCCAAGACCCGCGAGCATGATCTGCGTCGAGAGGTCCAGCAGCGCGAGGACGATGTTCAGCTTCGCCGACTCGCCGAGGCCACGGATGTTCAGCCACGCGAGCAGACCGACGACGATCAGCCCGCCGAAGATGTCGTCTGGGTTGTGCTTGAGCGCGCCGAGGCCCGGGAACGCGCTCAGGTAGTGCGGCACGAAGAACGCCGAGATCGCGATCGTGAGGATGTAGTCGAGGCTCAGCGCCCAGCCGGCAAAGAACGAGACGACGTCGTCGAAGGCGTGGCGCGCGAACGAGGAGGAGCCGCCGGCTTCCGGGAACATCGAGGCGCCCTCGGCATACGTTTTGGCGGTCAGCGCGAACAGGCCGCCCGCGAACACGAACACCAGTGGCGTCAGCCCCAGCGCGTGGGCCGCTACGAGTCCCAGCGCGTAGTAGATCGAGGAGCCGACGTTGCCGTAGGCCGTCGCGAACATCCCCGACACCCCGACCGACTTGCGCAGTCCGTGCTCTGACAGGCGTGCCATCGGCTCGGGAGGCTACAGCCTGCCCGCGCGGCCGCCTTCGCGCGCCCCGGCGAGGTGGGCGGGCGACACTGCAGGGGATGTGCAACATCCCGTGCACCGCAGTCACACGAGCAGGAACCGGACGTATGATTCCGACGCCCGAGGGACGACAGGCTCGAACTGGCCTCGGCAACGCACAATGGAAACGGCGCGACGCGAAAACTACGACTCCGGCGAGGACTTCGTCCTCGAATACGGCGAGCTGCGCTTCACGTTCAACGAGGCCGACTTCTCCGAGCGCTGCGAGCAGGCCGCGTTGAAGCTCGGCTTCGTCGGCGGGCGTCTCGGCGCCGGCGAGCTGGAAGACCTCGTCAACCTCGCCGTCAACGGCGAGATCCTCGACCCGGCGTCAGCGCTCGGCGAGCACGTCAACGACTGCTGGCCCGAGCTGGTCGGCCCCGCCGAGCGCTCGCTCGTGCACTGGCTGCGGCGGCTGGTGTTCCGCGGCGCCTGGCTCGACCAGCGCGTCAAGGAGGGCGAGCTGAGCGTCAACTTCGACGAGCGCACCGGCGGCTTCTGCTACGTGCAGCCCGCCGGCGGGCGCGATGGCGTCTCCGCACGCGGGGGCGAGCCGATCGAACTCGCCCCGGAGCCCTCGTGGGGCCGCGTAGCGTACCGACGCTAGACGGCCGCCACCGCCCGTCCTCTGACTAGACGGCCGCCGCGCGCGCTTTGTTGATTGCCGCGGCGCCGTCCTCGCCGACGAGCAGCTCGGGCTTCAGCGTGCCGCTGGCAGCGAGGTCGAGGATCGGCTGCTGGCCGGTGGAGGTGAGCGCGGCGTCGAGCGCGATCACGGTCGTCTCGCCGCCGAGCGGCTGCTCGGCGATCGCGATCACCGTCAGCGAGCCGCTGTCGCGCAGGTTGCGCGCGGCGGCCAGCGCCTTGCGCGCGGCGTGCGGGTGCAGGCCGTCGAGGCTGTCGATCGCGACCAGCGCGTTGCCGCCGCGCGCGGCGACGCGCTTGGCGGCGTCGATCGCGCGCTCCACAGCCTGATCCTGGGCGTCAGCGGAGGCGGCGAACGTCAGTGCCGCGACGGGCGCCGCGGAGCCGGCCTGCGCCTGCGCGATCTCCTCGGGCCTCGCGCCGACGAGCACCAGGCTCAGCTCGAGCTGCTCGCGGCCCTGCAGCGCCTCCAGCAGCCGCAGCAGCGTCTCGGACTTGCCGGCGTGGCGCGCGCCGACGATCACCACGCGTGAGCCATGGCCGATCGGCGTCATCCACTCGATCGCCTCGAGCGTCGGGTCCTGGGCGCCGAGCGCGAGGCGCTCGCGCGGCCAGTCGACCGGCAGCTCGTCGTAGCGGACGCCGTCGGAGACGGTGTCGGCGGACGCGCCGTTGATCGTGTCGATGCGGACCAGCGACGGGTAGCGCTCGGAGCGACGCGGCGTGCGCACGGGTCCGGTGACGCGATCGCCGGAGACCAGCTCGCAGCGGCGAACCTGCGCGGCTGAGATGTAGACGTCCTCGTCGGAGGGCTCGGGCGGGTCCACGCGCAGGAACGCCGAGCCGTTGCCCAGCACGTCGACGATGCCGGCGGCGATGCGCCCGGCGTCCTGCGAGCCGTCGTCATCCTGGCCGCGGCCGCCGCCGCGAGCCGATGACTCGGCGCTGCGGCTCGCCGGCTCACCGCTGCGGCTGGACGTGTCGGCGGCGCCAGCGCGGGGCCTGCGGCTACGGCTGCGGCGCGAGCCGTTACCGGCGGCGGAGTCGGCGTCCTCGCCGGAGGCACGCGCCGGCTCGGCGTCAGCGACCTCGGCCTCCTCGGCGCCCGTGTCCTCATCGGCGTCCTCCCGTGAGCGGCGCGAGCGCAGCGGACGGCGCCGGCGCGGACGAGCATCGGCATCGGCGTCATCGCGTCCGTCCTGCCCCGCGTCGGCCGCCGGCGCGGCGGAGCCGGTCTCATCGAGGATCGCGTCGATCAGATCGGCCTTGCGCAGCCGCCTGAAGCCCTCGAGACCTACCTGGTTTGCGATCGTGTGGAGGTCGGCGAGCGGGCTGGCCTCCAGCTCGGGGCGTGCGAGTACTGGCATGTGATGTTCCTTCCTTCTCGGTGGAGGGGCGGTCGGCGTCCCGACGCGTTGGACAGCGCCGGGCACCCGTTGATAGGCCCCAGCCTAGCGGCTATTCCGGGCGGCTCGGAGGCCGGGTGGTGAGCTGCATCAGTCGCCGTCGACCAACTCGTAGCGAATCTGCTCGCTGAGCGCCAGCTCGCGGCCGGCCGCGGTCTCCCCCGCGAGCGCGGCCCGCACGGTCAGGAAATCGGACGCCGCCGCGACGTCGTGCACGCGAAACACCTGCGCGCCGTGCTGCACGCCGTGGGCGAGCGCGGCGAGCGTGCCGGCCAGGCGCGCACGCGGTGCACGGCCCGTGAGCGCGCCGATGAAGTCCTTGCGCGAGATCGCCATCAGCAGCGGACGGCCCAGCTCGTGCAGGCGGCCGACCTCGGCGAGCAGGCGGATCGTCTGCGCGGGCGTCTTGGCGAAGTCGGGGCCGGGATCGAGCAGCAGCTGCTCGCGCGCCACGCCGTGCGCCAGCGCCAGCTCGACGCGCTCGCGCAGGAACGCGATCACCTCGCCGGTGACGTCGTCGTAGAGGTCCGGGTCCTGCAAGCGTTCGCGCGGGACGGCGAGCGTGTGCATGATCACGAGCGCGGCGCCGGTCTCGGCGCAGACGTCCGCGATCTCCGCGTCGCGCAGGCCGCTGACGTCGTTGACGATCTTCGCCCCGGCCGCGATCGCTGCGCGTGCGACCGCCGGCTTGTAGGTGTCGACCGAGACGATCGCCCCAAGCTCGCCGGCAAGCCTTCCTATGAGCGGCGCCACCCGCTCGATCTCCTGCGCGACCGCGACCGGCGGGCGGCCGGTGGACGCCGACTCGCCGCCGACGTCGAGGATGTCGGCACCCGCCTCAAGCAGCTCGCGCGCGAGCTGCACCTGTGCGTCCAGGCCGTCGTAGCGACCGCCGTCGCTGAAGGAGTCCGGCGAGGCGTTGACGATCCCCATCAGCAGCGGCCTGCCCGCCGGCCCGCCCAGCTCGATCGTCAGCTCGCACGCTCTCAAGCTGTGCGCCGGCGCGCTCACGGCACCGTCGCGCCCGGCTGCGCGCCGGCGCGGCCGTCCACGTCTGCGGAGCGCTCGCCCACCGGCGCGCCGTCGGCGAGCATGCCCTCCGCCCGCGCCTCCACGGCGAACCGCTCCAGCTCCAGCTCCAGCCGCTCGCGACCCCACCCCAGCTCACGCGCGAGCGTCTCGCCGACGCGGCGCACGGGCGGCGCGGGCTGAGCGGCACCAGGTGCGCCCTGCTCGGGCGGCACCGCCCCGCCGCTCAGCTCGCGCGCGGCCAGCAATCCCAGGCGTGTACGCCGCAACAGCACGTCGCCGATGCTGCGCGCCTGCTCGCTGCGCGCGGCGAGCGCGACCTCGGCGAGCAGGTCGGGCAGGCCGGGCACGATCGGCTGCGCGAGCTCGCCGCGCTCCGCTGCCAGCGCGAGCACCTGGCGCGCGGCGTAGCCGTAGCGCGAGGCGAGCGCCTCATACGGGTCGGGACCGCTGAGCCCGACGCCCTCCACGCGCGGCAGCTCCTCGGCGGCGATCGCCTGCCCGAGCGGAATCTCGTGCGTGCGGCACGGCGCGTCGCGCGCGTCGCGCTCGACTAGCCGGTCGACGGTCATCTTGGCCATGCGCCGCCAGGTCGTGAGCTTGCCGCCGGTGATCGTGATCATCCCCGAGGAGGTCTCGTACAGCTCGGACTTGCGCGAGATGTCGACCGACTTCTTCGGGTCGCCGGTGGAGATCAGCGGCCGCACGCCGGCGAACGCGCCGGTGAGGTCGGCGGGCGCGAGCTCGACACCAAAGAACGTGTTGACAGCCTCCAACAGGTAGTCGACGTCCTCGCCGGAGGGGCTGATGTGCTCGAGCGGCCCCTCGTAGTCGTTGTCGGTGGTGCCGACGAGCGTGTGCCCCAACCACGGCAGCGCGAAGATCGAGCGCCCGCCGCCGGCGGGCACGATCGCACCGCCGATCAGCGGCAGGTCGGCGTGGCGGAGCGTGATGTGCGTGCCACGGCTGGGCCGGATGCGCGGCAGCTCGGCCTCCTCGTGCAGCTCGTGCGGTCGCAGCTGGTCGGCCCACACGCCGGTGGCGTTGACGACGTTGGCGGCGCGCACGTCAAAGCGCGTGTCGGTCTCGGTGTCGAGCACCTGCACGCCGCCCGCGCGGCCGCCCTGCTCGAGCAGGCCGGTGACGTCGAGACGGTTGGCGCAGACGGCACCGAAGCGTTCGGCCTCGCCGAGCACCGTCAGCACCAGGCGCACGTCGTCGGTCTGGCAGTCATAAAAGAGATAACCGCTGGTCGGCTCACGCGCGGCCAGCGCGGGCAGCAGCTCGAGCACTTCCTCACCTGAGATCACGCGGTGGCGATCTGGGCTCCACGACTCGCCTTTGCGCCCGCGGCGCTCGCGCGACATGACGTCGTAGAGGTTCAGGCCAACGCCGACCAGCCGGTCCGGGTGCGCGCCCTCGAACGCCGGCACCACCAGCGGCAGCGGCTTGACCAGATGCGGCGCCAGCGCAACCATCAGCTGACGCTCCAGCAGCGCCTCGCGCACGAGCCCGAGGTCGAAGTTCTGCAGGTAGCGCAGGCCGCCGTGCACGAGCTTGCTGGAACGGCTGGACGTCCCCGAGGCGAAGTCAGCGCGCTCCAGCAGCGCGACGCTGTAGCCGCGCGCGGCCGCATCCAGCGCGACCCCCGCGCCGGTGATACCGCCACCGACGACAACGACATCGAACTCGTCGTGCGACAGCGCCTCTAGAGCCTGGCTTCGCTCGATCACCAGCGCAGTCTCGCACCAGCGGCCCGCTGGCACGGCGCCAGGCGGCGTCCTCGCTCGCTCGTGTGCCTCAGCACACTTCGCTCACTGCGTCCTTGCCTGGCTTGACCATCGGCCCGCTGGCCCATGGGGCTAGAGCTGACCGAGCTCCGCGGTGATCTCGCTGACGGCGGACTTGGCGTCGCCGAACAGCATCGTCGTCTCCGGCTCGTAGTACAGCTCGTTTTCGATGCCCGCGAAGCCGGGATTCATCGAGCGCTTGATCACGATCACCGAGTGGCTGTTGGAGACTTCGAGGATCGGCATGCCGTAGATCGGCGAGGCGGGGTTGGTCTTGGCGGCCGGGTTGGTGACGTCGTTGGCGCCGATCACGAGCGAGACGTCGGTGCGCCCGAACTCGGGGTTGGCGTCCTCCATCTCCTTCAGCTGGTCGTAGGGCACGTCGGCCTCAGCCAGCAGCACGTTCATGTGCCCTGGCATGCGCCCTGCCACCGGGTGGATCGCGTAGCTGACTTCGACGCCGCGTTTCTCAAGCTCCTTGGTCAGCTCGCGCACCGCGTGCTGGGCCTGCGCAACCGCCATGCCGTAGCCGGGCACGATCACGACGCGGTTGGCGTAGGCGAGCTGGATCGCGGCGTCGGCGGCGCTGGTGGAGCGCACCGTGCCGGCGTGCTCGCCGGCGCCGCTGGCGCCCTCGACAGCGCCACCACCGCCGAAGCCGCCGGCGATGATCGCGGGGATCGAACGGTTCATGGCGACCGCCATCAGGTTCGTGAGGATCGAGCCGGAGGCGCCTACGATCATGCCGGCGACGATCAGCGCGGGGTTGTTCAGCGCGATCCCGGTCGCCGCCGCGGACAGGCCGGTGAAGGCATTGAGCATCGAGATCACAACCGGCATGTCGGCCCCGCCGATCGGGAACACGACCGCGTTGCCGAGCAGCGCGGCGCACACGAGCATGCCGATGAACAGACCTTCGGAGTGCGCGCCGGAGGCGATGTCGACGCCCGCCGCGACCGCGAGGATCAGCAGCAGCAGGTTGACGATCTGCTGGGCGGAGCCGAGGCTGATCGGGCGTCCGGGGATGATTTCCTGGAGCTTGCCGAAGGCGATGTTCGAACCCCAGAACGAGACCGAGCCGACGATCGCGGCGAACAGCGAGAAGATCGTGATGTACGTGGCGACGCCCTGGTAGCCGTCGGTGAGGCGGAACTCCGACCACGAGATCAGGAACACGGCGCCGCCGCCGACGCCGTTGAACAGCGCCACCATCTGCGGCATCGCGGTCATCTTCACCTGCCGCGCCGCCGGCACGCCGACGGCCGCGCCGAGCGCGACGCCGAGCACGATCAGACCCCAGTTGCCCTCGTTGCGGTTCAGCAGCGTCGCGATCACCGCGATCAGCATGCCGACGGCGGCGATGCGGTTACCGCGAACCGCTGTCGTCGGCCCGGAGAGGCCGCGCAGGCCCTGGATGAAGAGGCCGAAGGCGATGATGTACAGAACGTCGAGGAAACTCTGGCTCTGCAGGAACGAGGTGGCGAGCGGCAGTCCGCTCATGAGCCCGCCCCCTTGCCGTCCTCGCCCTTGCCTTTGCCGGCTGCATCTCCCCCGCTCGGCTTCGGCTTCGACTTGAACATCTCGAGCATCCTGTCGGTGACAAGGAAGCCGCCGACGACGTTGATCGTGCCGAACGCGATCGCGATCACGAGGATGATCTTGTTGAAGGTGCCGTTGCCGGACAGCCCAACGATCAACAGGCCGCCGAGCAGCACGATGCCGTGGATCGCGTTGGTGCCCGACATCAGCGGCGTGTGCAGCGTGTTGGGCACCTTGGAGATCACGACGAAGCCGATGAAGCCGGCCAGCACGAGGATCGCGAGGTTGGTCGTGAGCGTGCTGGCGATGATCATGCGGCGGCCTCCACAGCCTTCTTCGCGCCCTCGTGCACGATCTCACCATCGCGCACGATGCACGCGCCCTTGACGATCTCATCGTCGAAGTCGAGGCTCAGCGCACCGTCCTCGCCGACGAACAGCTCGAGCAACGCGAGCACGTTGCGCGCGAACAGCTGCGAGGAGTGCTCGGCCATGGTCGCGGGCAGGTTCAGCGGCGAGACGATCTTGACGTCGTGGCGGATGACGGTCTCCCCCGGCTCGGTCAGCTCGCAGTTGCCGCCCGCCTCACCGGCCAGGTCGATGATCACCGACCCCGGCTTCATGCCTTCGACGGCCTCCGCGGTGACGAGCCTCGGCGCCGGGCGCCCAGGCACGAGCGCGGTCGTGATGACGACGTCAAAGCCCTTGATCGCGTCGGTCAGAGCCTGCTGCTGCTGCGCACGCTCCGCCTCGCTCAGCTCGCGCGCGTAGCCACCCTCGCCGCTTGCCTCGAGGCCCAGGTCAAGCCACATCGCACCTAGCGATTCGACCTGCTCGGCGACCTCGGGCCGCACGTCGTAGCCGGTCGTGCGTGCGCCAAGGCGCTTGGCGGTGGCGATCGCCTGTAGCCCGGCGACGCCAACGCCGAGCACCAGCACCTTCGCCGGCGGGATCGTGCCGGCGGCGGTCATCAGCATCGGGTAGAAGCGGCCGATCTCCTCGGCCCCGAGCAGCGCGGCACGGTAACCGGCGACGTTGCTTTGCGAAGACAGCGCGTCCATCGCCTGCGCACGCGTGATGCGCGGGATCGCCTCCATCGCAAACGCGGTCGCTTTCGCGTCGACCAGCGCGCGCGTCGTCTGCGGGCTGGTCAGCGGCGCGAGAAAGCCGATCAGGATCGAGCCCGAGCCGAGCGCGCGGATCGCCTGCGGGTCCGGCGGCGCGATCGTGACGACCACGTCGCTGCGCCAGACCTCGGCGGGATCGTCGGTGATGCTCGCGCCCGCGTCCGTGAACGCGGCGTCGGTCAGCATCGCGTCCGCGCCCGCGCCGGCCTGGACGATCACGTCCAGGCCTTTCGCCTGCAGCTTGCCGACGACCTCCGGAACGAGTGCCACCCGGTGCTCGCCCGCCGCCGTCTCCCTCGGAACGCCAATCCTCATACGAGGTGCGAGAAAGTATCCGATCGCACGGATACGCGACGCGCGGTCGCGTTCGTCTCCTCCTCGGGAGCGCCGGCGCGCGGCCTTATCATCACTCGTGTCGACCCACGGTCGGCCGCACATGACAGTCAATCTCACCCGCATCTACACCAAGCTCGGCGACGGCGGCGACACGCACCTCGGCGACATGAGTCGTGTCTCCAAGTTGCACCCGCGCGTGGAGGCGTACGGCACCGTCGACGAGCTCAACGCGACGATCGGCGTCGCGCTGCTGCAGCCTGGCCTCGCGCCGCAGTTCGCCGCGTGGCTGCGCCGCGTGCAGAACGACCTGCTCGACCTGGGCGCGGACCTGTCGGTGCCGGCACCCGCCGCGAACCCGGACGCCGACGCCGATCAGCAGGCCGGCGACGACCAGCAGATCGACGCCAAGCAAGCTGCGCGCCCACGCCTGCGGGTCGACGCGGAGTACACGATGTGGCTGGAGCTAGCGTGCGACGAGGTCAACGCCCCGCTCGCGCCGCTGCGCTCGTTCGTGATCCCCGGCGGCAGCCCCGCGGCCGCCCACCTGCACGTCTGCCGCACCGTCTGCCGCCGCGCCGAGCGCCGCACGATCGCGGTCGGCGCGGAGGTCAATCCCGAGGTCGTGCGCTATCTCAACCGCCTGTCGGACCTGCTGTTCATCCTCAGCCGTGCCGCCAACGCGCAAGCGGAAGCAGGAGGCAGCCCGGAGCCACTGTGGGAGCCCGGCGCGCATATCGCCGGCAGCGCCGAGTCGACTGACTGAGCGCCCAGAGGCGTCGCGAGACGCGGCATGGCTGGCGTTGGCGTCAGGAGCTGACGCGCGGCGGCCAGCGGCGGTCGGCGGCGCGCAGCGCCGCTACCGCGAGCGCCGTCCACAGGCTCGCGACGAGGTAGCCGCCGAGCACGTCGCTGGGCATGTGCCACGCGAGCATCAGCAGCGAGCAGCCGACCGCGAGCGCGAACGCGACGCCGAGGCCCGCGACCAGCGGCCGCAGCCGCGCCGGTGCGACCAGCACCGCCGACAGCGCCAGCGCGAGCGCGGCGGTCGAGTGGCCGCTCGGCCACGACGCCGCGTCGATGTGCACCAGCCCGATCTGCACGTGCGGATGCGCCACCAGCGGCTTCAGCGTCTCCGAGGTCAGCGGCGCAAGCGACATCACCGCCACAACCGCGAGCGCCACGCGCGGGCGTTCGCGCGCGAGCGCCACCGCCACCAGCGCCGTGCCGCACAGCACGAACGGCAGCGGGTCGAGCAGGTGCAGCAGGTATTCGGCGGGCCTGTCGATGCGCGGTCTGCTCAGCAGCGTGAAGTCGTGCAGCGCGAGCGCGTCTTTGAACTGCACCGCGGGCACCAGCTCGGCAACGACCCACACCAGCGCGAGCCCCAGCACGCACAGGCCGGCGAGCAGCAGCGCACTGGACGCGCGCGCCGGCTCGCGCTCGACGACCGCGCGCCGCGGCGGCATCGCGCCGGTGGTGTAAGCGTGTTCGAGCATCCCCCCAGGGTATGACGTTCGCTTAAGCGGGCCTGAACGGCTCAGCGATCGACGACCGGCAGCGCGATCGCGCCGGCAGGATCGAGCGCGACCGCGAAGCGATCCTCGAGCGTCGCGGCGTTGAACGCGCGTGCGGCGAGCGTCACGCCGCCCTCGTCGGTGCCCGTGACCACCCACACCGGCGCTTCCTTGGCGCGCAGCGTCGCCGCGATCAGCCCTCCGTCGAGACGCAGCGTCCTGACCGGGCGGCCCTGCGCGTCGAGCAGCGTCAGCGCCTGGCCGCTGGCCGAGAAGCGCGCGTACACGCCGCTCGTGGCGGGCCCGCTGGCGATGATCCCGGCCTCGACGTCACTGCCCACGTCCGCCCACGGCCCGACCATCACGCGCAGCGTTTCAGGGGCGCTGCCGCTGCCGATCGCCGCCACCGCGGCCGGCACGCCGGCGTTGCGCAAGCTCGCCGTGATCCTGTTGCACGCCGCCGCCGACGCGGACGCGCATTCGATGCGCGTCGGCAGGCGCTTGCCTTCAAGGCCGTTGAGGAAGGGCTCGGGGAACGCGCCGACGACCGCCTGCGGTGACGCGAGCAAGCTCGCGTCGTGCAAGTCCAACCAGATGTGGTCGCCTGGGTACACCGCCGTGGCGGTGGGGCTCTTGAGCGGCTGCGCGCCGTTGACGAAGTAGGTCCCGCCCGAACCCGCGGCCACGCCGGCACCGGCGAGCTTGCTGCTCAGCAGCCCAGCCACGGTCCTGTCCCCCGTCGCCCGCAGGCCGCCATCGCGGTACACCGCCTGGCTGCCGTACTCGCGTGTCACGAGCAGCTGCACCGCGGTCGGCGCCGCGGCCGTTACCAGCCCGCAGCCCGCGAGGACGCAGCAGACGAGCACGCAGCCGACAAGCGCGCGCACGCTCAAAGCCACGCCTGGCGGGCTCGATTCAGCGCGCGGCAGCCTCGCCGCTATGCCCGCTATCGCGCGCCGCAACCTCAAAGCGACTCGCCGCTCTCGACGACGCTCTTCAGGCGGCCAAGCCTTCGCTCCCACGCGGCCTCGGCGCCGGCCATCCACTGCGAAGCCTGCTCGAGCGCACCGGCGCGCAGCCGGTAGCGGACCTCGCGCCCGCGCGCCGGCGCGCGCTCGACGAGACCCGCGTGGTCGAGCGCCGCGAGGTGCTTGGCGACCGCCTGGCGCGTGATCGGCAGCACCGCGCTGAGCGCCGGCACGCTGGTCGTGTCCTCGCGCAACAGCTGCTCGACCATCAGCCGCCTGGTCGGGTCGGCGAGCGCCGCGAACACCGGGCCGACCGGGTCGCTCGTCGCGTCCGCGCTCACTGCCTCACGCATCGTCGCGTCCGTGCGCGCCGCCTCGCGCATCGTCGCCTCGGCGCACTCCCTCACCCATCGTCGCGCCTGCGCGCGCCGCGTCAGGCATATACCGGCTCGAAGCCCGCCGCCAGCATCGCCAGCGGGAAGCTCGGCATGCTCTCGGTCACCACCACGCGCGTCACCGGGCGCGCCTCTGTGCCGGCGACGATCAGGAACTCCACGCGCGTCGCCGGCTCTTCCGCCGCCGCCCACCACCACACCAGCCGGTGCGGCGCGTCTAGCACCTCGACGTGGATCTCGCGCTCGGGCTCCGCCAGCCAGCGCTCGCGTCCCTCCTCGGTCGCAAGCGCCTCGAACACCTCATCGGGTGACGCATCGACGTCGATCTCTCGCCTCACAGCCATCATGACCTCCTTGACAACCATTTGGTTGCTATTGTGTTTGACAACCACACAGTTGTCGAAAGGATAGCCCAGATGCCACTGATTCCGATGGTCGTCGAGCAGAGCGCCCGCGGCGAGCGCTCGTTCGACATCTACTCGCGCCTGCTGAACGAGCGCATCGTGTTCCTCGGCAACCCCGTCGATGACCAGATCGCCAACCTCGTCGTCGCCCAACTTCTGCATCTGGAGAGCGAGGATCCCGACAAGGACGTCTCGCTGTACGTCAACTCGCCCGGCGGCGGCGTCTACGCGGGCCTTGCGATCTACGACACGATGCAGTTCATCAAGCCCGACGTGCAGACGATCTGCTTCGGCGTCGCGATGAGCATGGGCTCGCTGCTGCTCGCCGGCGGCGCGCCCGGCAAGCGCATGGCGCTGCCCAACAGCCGCATCCTCATCCACCAGCCCTCCGGCGGCTTCGAGGGCCAGGCCGCCGACATCGAGATCCACGCACGCGAGACGCTCGCGCTGCGCGAGCACGTCGACGAGATCTACGCGCGGCACACCGGGCAGTCCGTCGAGCGCGTACACGACGACATGGATCGCGACCGCTACTTCACCGCCGAGCAGGCGCGCGAGTACGGGCTGATCGACCGCGTGATCGCATCGCACGAGCTGCCGCGGGCGACCACCGGCTTCGTCGCGCCCGCGAGCGAGGCGACCTGACGAAGACCTCAGCGGCTGCGCATCGGCTTCGCCTTGCGCGCCGGCGGGGCGATGACGCCGGCCGTTTCGCGCTCCAGCCACGCCGTGCGAGGAGGCCGCGCGCGTCGCCCAAAAAATCGCTCAGATCCACCCGAGCAGCGGGCCGAACACAAGGCCTGCGATCAAATCGAGCGCCGCGAGACCGCCGACGGCCTGCAGCTGGCGTGTGCGGCGCGGCATGTCGTGAACGGTGAACGCGACCACGTAGAACGTCAGGTAGCCGAACACCACGATCACCGGGAAGCTCGCCACGTTCCACCACCAGTAGTACCAGTGAAACACGCCGTCCGCGTGCAGCAGCAGCTCGACGCCCACCGACACCAGCGACAGCGCGATCGACATCGCCCAGCGGTTCGGCAGGCCGAGGATCCGGGCGGAGCGGTCGGCCGGCAGCAGCTTCGCGAACACCACGCCGTTGATCGCAAAGAACAGCGTGATCTCGACCGTCAGGCCGATCAGGATCACGAAGCTGCTGTGGCCCGTCACCGTCCACAGCGCCGCGTGGCCGTCGAAGTGCAGCACCAGCGCGTTCGCAATCTCGTTGAACCAGTCCATCAGCCAGAACGCCAAGCCCGCCAGCACCACGCTCCAGTTGGCTTTCTCGACCTCCACCGCGTACACGTACACAGCCAGCGCCAGCAGCGTCACCGTCGACCACTCGAACATGCCCGGCGCGCGCAGCAGGCGCTCGGCTTCCAGCGTGAACCGCGGCGTTCCGCTCGCGAGCTGCAACACGCCGATCATGCGCTCTCCGCTTCGCCCGCCACGACCCGCTCGCCTTGCCCGCCGCGTATGCCGGCTCTAGGAGCCGACCGTCGCGAGATCGGAGTCGACGTCGGCCAGCGCCGCGCGCGTGCGGTCGTCCAGCGGGCTGCCGTCCACGATCAACCGCCGTGCCGCGTCGAGATCGTCGGGGCGGCCGAACGTCATCGCGCCCTGCAGGACGTCGTCCTGGAGATACCAGCTGGTGAACGCGCCATCGGCGTAGGACCCGCGCACGATCTCCGTGTCCCACTTGTACGCCGGCCCCACCGATTCGAGTTCGCCCCAGGTACCGAGCACCGAATAGAAGTACGGCACGACCTCGTGCGGGATGTCGCGGCCGAGCATGTTCAGCGCCGCCGTCTTGCCCTGGTTGAACGCCACGTCCCAGTGCTCAACGCGGATCGGCACGCCGTGAATCACCGAGTCGTACTCGCAGATGTCGCCAGCCGCAAACACACCCGGCACCTGGGTTTCAAGACGCGACGAGCAGCGCACACCGCCTTTCTCGCCGATCTCAAGGCCTGCCTTCTGCGCCAGCTGCACGTCCGGCATCACGCCCGCGCCAACCACCACCGCGTCGGCCTCCAGCTCAAGGCCGTTGCGCGTGATCACCTTCGCCACGCGCTCCTCGCCTTCAAAGCGCTCCAGCTGATCGTCCGCGTGGAACACCACGCCATGCCCTTCGAGTAGCTGCTGGAAGAAGCGCCCCGTCTCCTGGCCGAAGTTCCGTTCAAACGTCGCCTGCTCCTGCATCACCACCTCGCAACGCTTGCCCATCAGCGTCAGCGACGCCGCCACCTCGCAAGCGATGAACGAGCCGCCAATCAGCACCACCCGCTCCGCATCCGCCACGCCTTCGCGGATCGCATCTGAGTTGCCCAGCGTGCGCAGGTAGTAGATCTGCTCCAGATCGCAGCCGCTCACGTTCAGCCGCCTAACGTTCGCGCCCGTCGCAATCAGCGCCTTATCGAACGCGATCTCCTCCTTGTTCGACAGCCGCGCCGTGCGCGCCTCAAGGTCCAGACCCGTCACGCTCGTGCGCGTCAACAGCTCGACGGTCTGCTCGCGCCACCAGTCAGCCGGGCGAAACAGCGGCTGCTCGCGGCTCTCCTCGCCGCGCAAGTAGCCCTTCGAGCACTCCGGGCGGTTGTACGGCGCGTCCGGCTCGCGGCCCACCACCAGCACCTCGCCGAGCGCGCCTTCCTCGCGCAGCCAGCGCGCGCAGTTCGCCGACGCGAGGCCGCCGCCGATCAGCAGATAGTCGACCTTGCGGGCGGACATGCTCGCAGCCTACAGCCCCGGCAGGTGGCGCACCGACCAGTGCGCCCACGTCGGGATGTGATCAAGGATGCGCCAGCGCGGGCCGTTTTCGAGGCGGTTCGGGCCGACGTCCGTGCCGTCGTGGGAGGTGTCGAGCCTGAGACCGGCGATCACCATGAACACGTGCGGCGTCGGGCTCGCGCTCGCGTAGATCGTCACCCAGCGGCCGGGGCCCGGCGCGCCCCAGCTCACGTAGTCCTGCGCCAGCGGGTTCTCAGCGAGGATTTCGGCAAGCGGACGTACACCCGCTCTGTAGAGCACGTAGTTGACCGTGCTAGAGCAGTCCTCTTCGCGCGCGCCCAGCGGGTTCGGGTGTCCACCAGGGCCGTACGGCAGTTCTTGCAGCTCGTTGCCCGCCACGACCATCGCCTGCACGACAGCCGGCGCTCCCGCCGGCACGAACGCCAGATGGCCGTCCCGCGGGTCCAGCTCGGCACGTTCGCCCGCGATGAAACGCACCGGCGTCGGGCTCTCTTCCCGCAGGCGCACGTCCGCGCCTTCTGGCGCTTCGGCACCTTCGAGCCCTGCCGCTTCCTCTGCGACCAGTGCGCCAATCGGCGCTGGCTGTCCTGCGATTGCCGAGGCAGAGCCGACGGGCCCGCCGTACCGCGCGGCCCAATCCTCAACCTCAGCCACATACCAATCCGCGTGGTTGTACGCGAGGATCGCCCGCTGGTAGTCGCCCGGGGCGCCCGACGCGCGCAGGTAGTTGGCCGCGCCGTAGATCGCGTCGGCGGGATCCCAACGGTTCGGCGGACCCCCGCCGTCCGCGTCCACCCCGTACCGAGCCCACGTCGCGGCCAGGAACTGCATCGGCCCACCCGCGCCCGCCGCGTTCACGGCGCCCTCTTGCGTACACGACGGGTCGGGGTCGCGGCCGTGATCGCACTCGACCTTGCCGATCCCCGCGAGGATCGCCCAGTCGAGGCCATAGCGCTGCGCCGCCTGCTCGTACAGGCGTAGGTACAGCGAGGGGATTTCGCGCTGAGCCAACGCGGAGACCTCAGCGCCGGAAGCTTCGACGGTGGCTTCGACCCCGCTGAACGACGCGCCGCCGAGTGCAGCGAGCACGGCGCAGAGCACGAGCGCCAACAGCCCCGCCGCCGCGGCGCTCACGACCCCGGCGCGTGCCACGACCGTCCCGCCCATCACGGCCGTCCGTGACCGAGCTGACGTTTGCGACGCGCGGCGACCTCGTGCGCATCGCGCATTACGCTCGAGTCCTCGGGGCCACCTCGCCCAGATGCCCGACCGCCGTCCGCCTCGGCGACCCCATCCTGACCCCATGTCTCCAGCCGCGAACGCTGCCCGCGCGACGCAGGCATGCGCTGGCCGGCATCACGCATGCGTCGCTCCAGCGCCTGGTCGAAGTCCCTGCCGGTCTTGCGCCGCTCCCGGCGCCCAGGCTGTGGCGCCTCGGCCTCTGCCACAAGCGCTCCCGCCGTCTCGCCCAGCTCGCGGCGCAGCGCCAGCTCGCGATCGATCTCCAGGCGCGCCGCGCGCTGCGGACGCGAAGCCAAGCGTTCGTACTCCTGACACCCGTAGCCCGCGAGGCCCGCAAGCGCCGCGTAGTCGCGACGCTCGCCGCCCGGTCGCCTGTGCGCGCTCGACGCCAGCGCTGCCTGTTGGTCGAGAAAGCGCTCCTGCGCGACGCGACGCTCGGGGGAGTACGTCGCGCCCGTTCGGCGCCGAGTCTGCTCTGCCTGGCGCGCGCTGCGCCGTGCCGTATCCAGCGTCTGCTGCTCGCGCTGGAGCTGCTCGCGCACACGCGCCTCGCGGTGCGCGAGCCTGGCGACGCGGCGCGTGTCGCCCGCCGCCGTTGCGCGCCCACGCTCACCGGCGAGGCGGGCGAGCTGCGCGCGCTTGTCGGCCAACTCGCGCTGGGTCCTCGGGGCAGCCTCTGCCTGCGCGCCAAGCTCGCGCTGCTCGACGTGCAGCGTGCGCAGCGTCTGCTCGTCGATGCTCGCGCGTGCCCGCTCACCGACCACGCGGGCGTGCGCACGCTGGCGCTCCTGCGGCGCCGGCGTCGCGAGCCTGTCTTTGACGGCGCGGGCCACGGCGACGCCCATGCGCGGGGTCTCCAGCGCCCCGCCGAGCCTGCGGGCGAGCGACCGCGGGCGTGCGCTCTCGCCGCCGCCGGCACGCTGGCCGGCCGCGCCCGCGACGATGCCGAACACCTGGTCGCGCTGGATGAACGCGCCCCACCAGAACGCCGACATCAGCAGCCACTGCGTCCACCAGCCGAGCGCCCGCAGGTCAGCCAGGACTCCCAGCACGGCGAGTACCGCGCCGAGCACGAACGAGAACACGAGCTTCGACACGACCGCCGACAACAGCCGCCCCGCCCATCTGCGAAACAGCGCGCGGCCGCCGTCGCCGAACGCCGGAGCCAGCACCATCGCCGGCGCCAGCAACAGATACAGCAGGCTGGCGATCGCCGCGGCGAGCAGCCGCAGCACGACGAAACCCAACAGCAACAGCATTCCGAGCACGCCCGCGGCGATCAGCACGAGACCGCCCATGCGGGGCAGAGTGCCGCCGTTGGTACGGAATTCAGCCTGCGCGGCGGTCGGCCCGCGGCAGCTCGTGGCTTCGCTGCTGTCGCAGAGGACGCGCAACAGTGAACCCGAATCGGTGGTCGAGTTGCGCGCCGCGCCGTTCGCGGGCAGCGCAAGGAAGATCGCGCTGTTGCTCCGAGCGGCACGCAGCAACTCGGCGCTGTGTACGAGCGCCTTGGCCTCTGCACCGCCGACGATCACGCACCGTTCGAGCGCCGCGGCCGCCGGCTGGCATTCGAGCTCTGCTTGCTCCTCCTGCGCGATCCTCGAGCCGGCGGCGCGCAGGCTCGGGTCCAGCTGCGAAGGATCGCGGCACCAGCCGACGTCACCGAACTCGAGAAAGCACCACGGCACTTCGATCGCGGCCGCGAACACGCTGCCGAGGCCGTCGCCGAGCGCGCGAGCCGGGTTCGCGGGCGTGCCGCTCGCCACCACCGCGAGCGTCCCCAGGCTCGCCTGGTTCGCCCAGCGCCCAAGCGCGCCGATCGTACCTGTCGGGTCCACGATCACCCACAGCCCGGCGCTCATCATCGCGACCATCAGCAGCGCCTCACCGAGCGTCTCGGCCACACGACGGCGGATCAGCCCGTGGTAGAGCGCGAGCACCGACGCGCACGCCAACGCGAGCGGCAGCCACGGCGCGGTGAACGCCGCCTGCATCTGGCGCAGGCCGCTGCCGATGCCGCTTGCCGCGGGGCCGTCGAGCAGATCGATCGTGAACGCCCATTCGAGCATCACCACGAGCGCGTGCACCGCCCACACCAACGCCATCCACGGCGGCGTCACGAAGATCTCCTGCAAGATGCTCAGCCCAGCGCCCGGGCCGATGTCGAGCAGTCCCGTGCCGATGTGCACGTCGATCCCATAGTCCCCGGTCGGGGCCGGCGCCGCCGCGAAGCCCGACGTTTCGCAGTTGCGTCTGCTCGCAGCCGACAGTTCCCCCGCGAGCGCTCCCTTGCACGCGGGGCTGCCGAGGCCATTGCTCACCAGCGGGTCGCTCTGCGCCTGCGGTGCCGTGGTAGCGCCTTCGCCTTCCCCGCCGACACCAGCACCTGCGCCGACCGAGGTCAGCGGCGGACCGCTCGGCGCGGGGCCGGCCGTCGGCGCCGAGCGCGCTTCTTCTCTCGCAACGCGGCCGGCATGAGCGCGCAGCGCACGAGCGCCCAGCGCCGAGGCGATCCGCGGCTGGCCTGTCACGGCCACCGGCAGCGCCAGCGCAATCAGCGCCAGTCGCACACGCGGCCGTACGCGCACTCAGCTCGTCGGGGTCGTCGAGAATGCTCGTAGCAGCGACGGCACCACCACGTCCACCTGGATCGCCTCGACCCGCCCACGATGGTCACGGAACAGGCAACGGCCGGCCTCGAGCTCCAGCAGCGTCTGGCACATGCGCCTGTCCTGCGGATCCAGTCCGAGCAGCGCCAGCGCGCGCTCTGCCTCCGCGCGCGAGCGCATCCCGAACACGAACGTCGCGCCGATCAGGTTCTCGAGCGACTCGCGCTCTCCGATCAGCGCATCGGAGACCAGCTGCGTGCTGATGATCGGCACCGCCAGCTCCGAGCGGCCCATCCGTTGCAGCGACTCGAGCAGCGTGCGCCCGACCGGGTCGTTCAGCAGCCGCCAGCCCTCATCGAACGCGAACACCTTCATCCGTCCCCGCTCCGAGCCCAGCAGATGCATCGCGAACATCGCGATCAGGCGCACGATCTGCTCGCCCACACGCTCGGCCTGGGAGTACTCCGAGCGCGCCATGCCAGGCGGCGGCGCGGGCAGGTCGCGGATCGGCAGATACGTCACCTGCCGTTCGCCCACCGGCGGCAGCTTGACCTCCGGGTCGGCGAACCCGAGCTGCGTCAGGCCCGAACGCGCGTACACGTCAAGCGCCTTGCCCACCAGCACGTCCGTCTCGTCTCCCTGCTCCAGCGCGCGCACGACCTCGCGGCACGTCGGCTGCGAGCAGCGCGTCAGCACGCGGTCGACGGCGCCAACCACCGCCGTCTCCCACGCCGGCTCGGCTCGCCCCGGCAAGAGATCGCGCAGGAACGCCGTCGCGACGTCCTGGCGCAGGTGCGCGGGAGCGACCCGCAGCGGATCGAGCATTCCGCGCAGCGCCGGGTCCGGGCGCAACGTCACGCACTCAACGTGCGGGGCGACGTCCGCCAGCAGATGGAAGCGGTGATCGCCCTTCGGATCGCAGTCGATCACCCTGGCCCCGTGCAGAAAGCCCTCGTACTCGAGCTTCTGCGCGAGCGTCGTCTTGCCCGAGCCGAGCGCGCCGACGCTGAGGATCGTCGCGTTGCGGTTGCTGTCGGAGCCCTCGCGCAGGTTGAGCCTGACCGGCTGGCGCGAGCCGGAGAGCGTGTGACCCAGGTAGTAGCCGCCGCTCGAGCCGACCGCGTGCGTGGCCGTCGGCATCATCGCCGCGACCTGCTCGGCCGTGAGCGTGTCGTCATAGCCCGCAAGCCGCGTGCGCTGACCCGGTAGCTGCTGCAGAAATAGCTGCAGCTGGTCGCCAAGCGGCCGGTGCAGGCGAATCTCGCCATAGGCGCGCCTGCACATCTCCACGCGCTCTTCGAGCTCCTCCTCGCTCTCAGCCGCAACCGCGATCGCGAGCGTCGCACGCAGCAGCGGCGGCTTGCTCGACGCCTGCAGATAGGCGAGCAGGTCCCGCGCCTCGTGCGTGCGCTCGTAGCCGAGGTCTGAGACGCCCTGCTCACCGCCGGCCTCCGCCCGCACGATCTGGTCGGCGTCCTGAATCCGGCGCCGCGCAATCCGCAGCGCCAGCTCGTTGGGCAGGAAGCGCGCGTTCAGCGACAGGTCGATCCCGAACGGCAGGCTTTCAGCGGGCGCGAACATCAGCTCCGCCCGCGCACCTGGGAACTGCACCCGCTCGGGCAGCGCGCCCATCACCAGCTGCGCCTGCCAGCTCGTGCCCAGCTCGGACTCGATCCGCAGCAGCCTGCCGCGATTTTCGACGTAGCCGTCGGCCCAGCGCAGCACGTCCGCTTCCAACGGCGCGAGCAGTGCCATGCCATTTCGCTCGAAGACAAGCGCGCGCGGCTCGTGCAAGCCATCGACTACCGGTTCCCCGAGACCCCGACAGAAAGCCCTGCGCACCAGCCACTGCAGCTCGACGCCGCGCGCCTGGCGCACAGGCAGAAAGCTCTCGAGCCGCGCATGCGCGTGGTCGGCGCGAACCCGGGCGCGCTCCAGCTCCGCCGCGCTCAGCAGCCGCTTGTCGCTCCACGTCAGCGTGCGCTTGAGGCCACGCCACCACTCCCGCGGGGTCTGCCCCGCCGCGCGCGAGACGTAGGAGGCGATGTCGCGCTCCGGCTCGCGCAGGCTCACGAACAGGAACACCGCCGGTTGCGCCGCACCGACGCCGCCGAGCCGCCGCGCCTGCTCCTCCACGTAGCGTTCGCGCGCACGCGCGTGGGTGCGGCCGTGCGACGCGCCGCCGGTGACCTCCTCGCGCACGCTGCGCGTGTATCGCTCAGGCTCCCAGCGTCGATGCACACGCAGGATCTGCACGTCGGCCTCGATCGCTTCGATTGCGCCGATCAACGCCAGGAAGCGAGCGCGCTTGCCTTCATCGCTCAGCCACGAATAGGACGACGGCTCCAGCGCAAACGCTGCC
The DNA here is from genome assembly GCA_963716535.1 of uncultured Solirubrobacteraceae bacterium. Classification (GTDB taxonomy): domain Bacteria; phylum Actinomycetota; class Thermoleophilia; order Solirubrobacterales; family Solirubrobacteraceae; genus Palsa-744. Next base: position 1,258,200 of record OY970317.1, read on the forward strand.
CAGCAGTCCTCGAGACCGCTCGCGAAGACGCAGTTGCCGTACACGAACGCAATCGGCCCCACGACGCCTCACGATCTCCGCGAAGCGCTCGCCCGCACCCGCAGGCGCGCGTCGCGCCCCAGTGCGATCACCTCGCCCCGCTCTAGCGAGCGGGCGTCGGCACGCTGTCTCACCGTCAGCGCGACGCGGCGGCCGGGGCGCGCAACGCCGCTCGTCCCGTGCTCGATCGCACGCCCGCCACGCTCATGCTCGATCGTCACGAGCACCGCTCCTGGACCCGTGTAGCGAAGCTCGCGCATACGCCCGTCAGAGCCGTCGGGGAACAGCAACAGCTCGTGCGGGAACCAGCGTCCGCCGAGCCCGGCACAGCGCCGCGCGCCGACCAGCCGGCGCGGGCCGATGCCGTAGCGCAGGAGCGCCTGGGCCGCCTGATGGAAGGTACGGCCCTCCAGCCGCACGACGCCCAGCACGGTCGCGCCAGCACCCGGGATGGCGACGTCGCGCAGATACCAGTGGAGCCCGCCCGCGAGCGTACCGAGCAGCGGCAGAGCCCCAGCCAGCGCGACGACCGCCAGGATCGCGAGGAAGTAGACAACACCGCGCACCGGCACTCCGCCCGGGTTCAGGCGCAGACGATCGACGCTGTAGATGCGCCGCTCGAGGTCGAACACGCGGCGATAGGAGCGGATCTCGATCATGGCGAGCCGAACAGCGACGTGACCGTGTCGCGCAGCAGGCTCAGTCCCGCGGGAGTCGCCAGCAGCACCGACACGATCCCCACGGCGAACACGCCCGCCGCCTCCTTGAAGTCGCGCCGGAACGCGAGCACCGTCGCGGCCACCGCAAACGCAAGGCCTATCAGGCTCATCGCCACCGCACGTCCCGTGCTGCTGGCCTTGGCGGCGGCCGCTTCCAGCGAGCTGCCGGTGCCTTCGCCGCCTGCGGCGCCCGCAGCTCCCGCGGAGCTGGCCGGCACGGGGCTCGTGCTCGTCACCGCGGCGCTCGCGCCGGTTGGCGCCAGCGCCAGGTATGCGCATACGCACGCGTACACGCAGGTGCACGCGACCAGCGCGAGCACCGGCCAGGGAAACCGTCGCCTGCTCATCTGCTTCTCCTTTCGTCGTGGTCTACGCATCGGGGTCCATCTGCACGGCCGAGATCTCCCAGCGCCCCTGCGCGCGCACCACGTCCAGTTCGTAGGCGAGCGTGTAGCGAACGCCGCGCGCGTCCTGCGCCTGCACCGTCGCCAGCACCGAGCCGGTGCCCGGCGCCCAGTCCAGCCGCTGCATCGACTGCAGGACCAGCGGCGTCGCCGGCAGCGACACACGCGTACCGCTCGCCAGGTCGGCGGCAAGCTCGCTCGACGAGGACGCCAGGTAGTTGCGCAGCGCGCGCTGCACGACCGTCGCGAGCGCCGGTTCGGCGACTTCGCGCAGGCGTGCCGGCGCCTGCGCCGGAGCCGATGCGGGGGCGCCGACGAACGCCGGGTAGCCCGCCAGGGCGAGACCGCCGTCAGCGGTGCGCGCCACCGAGACCGTCATGTACACGAGGCCCTGCGTGTCGGTCTGCGCAGCCACCGTATACATGTGCTCGCCGGGCGCCAGCGCACGCGCCTGGACGACTTCCGCCCATTCCACGCGCTGCTCGCCGCCGGCGGGAAGCTCGAGCCCCGCGTCCGCTTCCATCCCCGGCCCGAGGAACGGTTCCAACGCCCGTTCCAGCGCCTGTGGTTCTCCAGCGTTCCAAGTCAGATAGCGGCGCGAGAACAGCACCGCGAACGCTTCGGCCGCACGATCCGCCGGCGCGGACGTGCGCACGGTCGCCACTGGAGCGTTTGGCGCCGGCGGCGCGAGCGCGAAGCGTGCGCTCGCGGCCAGTCCCGCCATCGCGGCCGCGCACAACAGATACCGGGGCAGCTCACGCGCCAGACGAATCCGCCAGAGCGCGCGACTGACGACCGTGACGCTCGCGCGCTGCCGCTCGTCGGACATCGGGCGCACCTCAGCGCTCGAATCCGAACTCTGAAGGTTCCGGCTGCCGCGGCGCCGCCGGCTGCGACGCGGCAGCCGTCTGCGTGGCAGGCTGCGGCTGCGTTGCGGGCTCTAGTCGCGCGGCCGTCCGCGACTGCGCCGAGACAAACACGCGTCGCGAGGCTGGCACCGGCCGCGTGGCGAGCGCGCCCCCCACGGGCTCGCTGCGCGCGACGAGCTGGCGGGGTATCAGCCGCTGAGTGCCGGCTGGAGCTGGCAGATTCACGCGGACGGCCGCCGCCGCTGACGTTCGCCACGCGTGAGCGTGCGCCGCCCGCCCACGGACGACCGCACCAGCGACCGCCAGCAGGCCGGCGGCTCGACGCGTGCCGCCGGCCGCGGACGGCAGACTCGTGACGACGACCAAGCCGCCGGCCACACCCGTGATCGCCACCAGCAGTGTCGCGCCGGCGAGGCGCTGCATCCGTCGGTCGCGGCTATCTGCCAGATCCTCGAAGGTCTCTTCCATGCCGGCGCTCGCGAGGAACTCCTCCTCGCCATACACGCGGTAGACCTCGCGAGGCGCTCGCCGCAGCAGCGTCATCGACGCACCAGCTCCAAAGGCACGCGGGCGGCCGGGAGCCGGAGCGGGGATCCCTCCGGATCCCGGCCGCTTGCGCGCGGATCGAGATCGCCGTGCCGCCGTGCCTTCAACCGGCCGCCGGCGCTCGCGGGGAGCGCTCTATGAGTGGGGGGTGAGATGTTCATGGAGCGTCCCTGTCTGCTCTTCCGACGACCGCTTCGCTGGTGGGACACCGAGTTCCTCGCTCATCAGCTGGCGCAGGCGCGCGCGAGCGCGCTGCGCGACCTTGCGGTACTTCTCGGGCGACCAGCCATACCGCCGGCAGAACTCGCCGCGGCTCATTTGCAGCCCTACCTGACAGGCGATGACCAGACGCTGATCCACCGTCAGCTCGCACGCGAACGCGCTCAGACGCTCCAGCTCGTGGCGCAGCATCACAAGCGTCTCCAGCTCCGCCCTGGTGTCGACCACCTCGACCATGCGCCCCTCTCCCCAATCCAGCGGGACGGCGCGCTCGAGCGCAGCTTGCATCGGGCTACGCCCCGACAGCGCACGCCGGCGATCGCCGATCCGCGAGCAGAAGCGCTGCTCGAGCACGTTCGCCAGATGCGACCTGCTGGCGAAGCGCCCGCCGCGCCGGACGTGCGCCACCAGCTCGAGCACCGCCTGGCTGTAGCAGTCCTCGAGGTCCTCGCGCCGCAGGCGGTGGCGATGAACGCGCAACAGCAGCTCGCGCTTCGCGCGCGCGACCAGCGCGACCTCCTCGGCGGGGTCGAGCGCACCGCGCGCGCCCTTGCCATGCCACCGTAAGGACGAGCTTGCGGGCGGCCGGGCCGCGAGCGGCGCGGACATCGACGGTTGGGATCGGGTAGACACACGGACATGTCGCACGCGAGCGCGCGCAGACCCCCCTCCCAACTGGCGATCGCGTGAGCGGAGCCCCGCGATGAGCCTCGACGCGCGCCTGCGCGCCCACGACCGCCGCCAGCAGCAGCACCCGCGCCTGTCATTCCTCGCCGCGGTAATCAAGAAGTTCGGCGACGACCAGGGCGGACAGCTCGCCGCGCTGATCGCCTACTACGCGTTCGTGTCGCTGTTCCCGCTGCTGCTGGTGCTCGTGACCGTGCTCGGCTTCGTGCTGCAGGGCGACCCCGGCGAGCAGAAGCGCATCCTCGACGGCGCGCTCGGTCAGTTCCCGCTGATCAGCGACCAGTTGAAGCTGCAATCGCTCACCGGCAGTAGCTTCGGCCTAGCGATCGGCGTGCTCGGCTCGCTGGTCGCCGGCATGGGCATCACCGGCGCCGCGCAGAGCGCGTTCAACCGCATCTGGAGCGTGCCGTTCAAGGACCGTCCCAACTTCCTCCACGCGCGCCTGCGCGGCCTCGGCATGCTCGCGATCCTCGGCACGCTGTCGATCGTCTCCACCACCGCCGCAGGCTTCGTCGGGTCGGCAAGCCACGCCGCGCCTGCTGTTGTTGCGGGCGTGATCGTCGCGTTCGTGTTCAACCTCGCGCTGTTCATGACCGCCTTCAAACTTCTCACCGCTGTGGAGACGACATGGCGAGAGCTGCTGCCGGGCGTGATCGTCGCGGCCGTCTTCTGGCAGCTGCTGCAGCACCTCGGCGGCTTCTACGTGGATCACGAGCTGAAGCGCACCGGCCCGCTATACGGCGTGTTCGCGCTCGTGCTCGGGCTGCTCGCGTGGCTGTACCTGGGCGCGCAGCTGACGATCTTCGCCGCGGAGATCAACGTCGTGCGCGTGCGGCGGCTGTGGCCGCGCAGCTTCTTCTCCGACCCGCTGCTCGATGCGGACAGGCGAGCGCTTACATCATCGGCCGAGGTCGAGGAGCGGGTGCAGGAGGAGAACGTCGATGTGAGCTTTGAGGGGACCGATTGACGCACAGCAAGGCGTCAGCTACCGGCGTCAGACGTACCCGAGCCGACTTGGCTCCGTCTCCGAAACAGTTTCCCGTATTTGTGCACGATCGCGAACCCCGGGGGTGGAGTCGCCGGGAAGCCTATCGGCGGGCGCGGTTTCAACCGAGCTGGCTCGGACTCAGCGCGGGCGCGCTTTTTGAAGACGTTTGTCAGCATGATTCTCAGGCTACCAGCCAACAAGACGGATAACTTTCCCCACTGGCCATGGCCCAGGTATCTGCGGCGCACGCAAGTCGCGCGTCCGGAGGCGCAGTGCTAATACGGTGGCAATTTGAGCTTGGCGATCTCGGCGCGTGCCTGGGCAAGCGACATCTCAGCCAACGCTAGCTCTGCCTGCGAGTGGCGCTGGCATTTGTATCGTGCCTGCTTGCTCCGCGAATACAGCGTTTCATACACCGTCGCAAGCGACGGCCATTTTGCGCGGAGCGCCGCAATACGCGCCTTGTGATCGGCGGGGCGCGAACCGCTCGCCACCAACGCAGCTTGCATCTCATGAACAGCGGTGTAGAAAAGAGCGGTCATGGCCCACTCTGGCCACTTCGAGTGGCTTCCACCGATGTGCTTGTAAAAAGCCTCGTTCTGCCGCGCCCATGATTGATGTTCAGCGGCAGATATGGGCACCCGCCGAGCTTAGATCAGTCGGTCAGTCGCTCGCCTTCGCGTACCCATGCAGGGACGCCCTCAGATTGCGCGTAGACGAACAATTCGCCCTCTCCGGGACTCAATCGCTCGCACATCACGTCAACGAACATCCCACGTATTCCAAGCTCACGCGAAAGATCTAGGTCGTATAGCACGACCGCAATCTCCAAGTCCGGGCTACTGCTGTGGAGCCACACCTCGCAGACACCGTCCACAGCGCGAACATCCTGCGCAAATTGCCTCGCCGCAGCACGTCGTTGTATGGGCCTGGGGTCGACAAGCCAAAGGCGCTGCTGATAGGCGTGTCCCACCGCCTGCGAAGCTGGCCAATTCGTGACGCGCATCACCTCGCCTTCATTCAGATAGCGCGATACCGGTGCTTCTGCTGCTCCGCTGCCCCTAATCACGATTTGCTCAGCCATCCTGTTTTGCACCGTCTTCAGACGTCTCTAGCATGACACCGGGAGGTACCGTCAGTTCGCCAACATTTCCCTCTCGCTGCTCGATGACTTCCTGCAGCGCATCCCGAAGCAGCTTGGCGTACTCCCAGCTCATCACGATGCGTACAGCAGCCTTCGGCGGCTCGGTCGGAGGGCCAGAAGTTGGCTGCATGTACCCGAAATCAAGCCCGAACTCGAACGGTGCCGGGATCGCCCGCAGCCAGTTCGTGTAGATGATCGGCAGCCCCGTGATGTCCGGCGGCTCAGCGAATGGCTCGGTCATGTCATTCCCATCGTCACGGCGGCGGTCACGCCTTGAGGACCACGCCCGCTAATCCTATGGTAGATCAGTCTCGCTGCGTCGTAGCCATCTGGTTATCACGATAGCTATGCGTGGATACCAGAGCCCACAGATCGACGGAGCGGTTTCTATCCGGTCGTCGAAGCCCTGCAGCACATTCCGTCATCGGCCGTAGCCGGGCCGGCATCCCCCGAGACACCTTGGAGAGGTCGGCGTCAGACCCGGAGCACGGCGCCGACGGCTGGGGGGTTCGCTCGCTGCGTTGTTGTTGTTGTCACCGCTTATCCGAGGGCGCAGGACGTGCCCATACACCTTGCGCCCCCCAAATCCGGCTCTACCAAGCCGATCCCGCCATCACCCCCAAAGTACTTGCACAAGCAACCACCCCGCGCTATACTAACTAAACTTTCGTAAGCTCATATGGAGCAATTACCTATGACCCCTGCCTCAACACCCCCTGAGAAACCAGCAGTACAGCCGTCAGAGCCGGCGCCGCGCCTGCGGCTGATCCCGCTCGACGACACCGTTGTGTTCCCGAACATGGGCATCACGCTGACGATCGATGTTGGCGATGACGAGCGCGTGGTGTTGGTGCCGCGCCACGAGAACGAGTTCCTCGAGGTCGGCACGATCGCCGAGGTCTCAGAGCAGATCCGCCTGCCCGGCGGTGGACGTGCGGTGTCGCTTTCGGGCGAGCACCGCGCGCTGATCGGCGCCGCACAGACGGGCGCCGGCGGCGAGCTGCGCGTGGAGGTCGACGAGCGCCCCGACAAGGTGCCGCACGACAAACGCACGCGTGAGCTCGAGCGCGAATACCGCGCGACGGTCGAGGAGATCCTCGAGCTGCGCGGCGACGACGGGCGCATCTCCGCGTTCCTGCGGGCGATCGCCGAGCCGGGCGCGCTGGCGGACTCCGCCGGCTACTCCCCCAACCTGTCCTACGAGCAGAAGGTCGAGCTGCTGCGCACGCTCGACGTGACCGAGCGCCTCGAGCTGGCGGTCAAGCTGCAGCGCGAGAGCCTCGCCGAGTTGCAGGTGCGCAGGCGCATCCGCGAGGACGTGCAGGAGGGCGCTGAGAAGCAGCAGCGCGAGTACTTCCTGCGCAAGCAGATGGACTCGATCCGCAAGGAGCTGGGCGAGGACGACGCGTCGGTCGCGGATGAGTACCGCACGAAGATCGACGACGCCGAGATGCCCGAGACGGTCAAGGAGCAGGCGCTGAAGGAGCTAGCGCGCCTGGAGCGCATGGGCGAGCAGACAGGCGAGTCGAGCATGATCCGCACGTACCTGGACTGGCTGATCGCGGTGCCGTGGGGCAAGCGCTCCGAGGAGAAGCTCGACCCGGTCGCCGCGAGAGAGGTGCTGGACGCCGACCACGCGGGCCTGGAGGACGTCAAGGACCGGGTGACCGAGTACCTGGCGGTGCGCAAGCTGCGCCAGGACCGCGGCATCGAGGCTGACCCGAAGTCGGGCGCGATCCTGACGCTGATCGGGCCTCCCGGCACCGGCAAGACCTCGATCGGCGAGTCGATCGCCCGTGCCACCGGACGCGAGTTCGTGCGCATGTCGCTGGGCGGCGTGCGCGACGAGGCCGAGATCCGCGGGCACCGGCGTACGTACATCGGCGCGCTGCCAGGTCGTCTGGTGAGGGCGCTGAGGGACGCCGGCACGATGAACCCGGTGATCCTGCTCGACGAGGTCGACAAGGTCGGCGCGGACTGGCGCGGAGACCCCTCCGCGGCGCTGCTCGAGGTCCTGGACCCCGCGCAGAACCACTCGTTCCGCGACCACTACCTCGACGTCGAGCTGGACCTCAGCCAGGTGATGTTCCTGGCCACGGCCAACGTCGCCGACACGATCCCCGGACCGCTGCTCGACCGCATGGAGGTGATCAGCTTCGACGGCTACACCTCCGAGGAGAAGCTCGCGATCGCCAAGGGCTACCTGTGGCCGCGCCAGCGCGACCGCAACGGCCTGCGCGAGGACGAGGTCCAGGTCTCAGACGAGGTGCTGCGCACGATCATCTCCGAGTACACGCGCGAGGCCGGCGTTCGTAGCCTCGAGCGCAACCTCGGCACGGTGCTGCGCAAGACCGCGACCAAGATCGCCTCGAGGAAGACGAAGCTGAAGGCGCCTGTGGAGATCGACGTGGAGGCCGTGCGCGACGCGCTCGGACGCCAGAAGTTCTTCCAGGAGTCGGCCGCCAGGACCGCGACGCCAGGTGTGGCGACGGGGCTCGCGGTGACCGGCGCCGGTGGCGATGTGCTGTTCGTCGAGGCGACCGCCATGAAGGGCGGCGGCTCCGGCGGCAACAGCCTCGTGCTGACCGGTCAGCTGGGTGACGTGATGAAGGAGTCCGCGAAGATCGCGCTCTCCTACGTCCGCGGCCACGCTGAGGAGCTCGGCATCGACGAGAGCGCGTTCGAGAACAAGGAGTTCCACGTGCACGTGCCGGCCGGCGCGATCCCCAAGGACGGCCCGAGCGCTGGCGTGACGATGGTCACGGCGTTCGCGTCGCTGCTGTCGGGGCGTCCGGTGAAGCACACGGTAGGCATGACCGGCGAGGTCACGCTGCAGGGCCGCGTGCTGCCGATCGGCGGCTTCAAGCAGAAGGCGCTGGCCGCCCACGCTGCCGGCCTGACCGACGTGATCCTGCCGGAGCGCAACCGAGGCGATCTCGACGACATCCCGGAGGAGGTCCGCGAGCAGATGACCTTCCACCCGGTGATGACCGTCCAAGAGGTCCTCGACCGCGCGCTGGAGCCCGCACGCGATGTCGCGCATCTCTCGTAGATGTGAGCCCGTTCCGATGGAGGTCCGCGAGACCGCGGACCTCCTCGAGCGGCGCTGGCAGCTATCGATCCTGTACGCGGCGCTGACCGGCGCGCTGCGCTTCAACGAGTTCGCCGATGCGGTCGCCGGCATCTCGCCGCGGATGCTCTCGGAGCGCCTGCGCGACCTAGAGGCAGCGGGTCTCGTGCAGCGCACCGTGATCCCTTCGAGCCCGCCGACCGTCGAGTATCGGCTGACGGTCAAGGGACGGCGGCTCGCGCCGATCATCGACGCGATGCGCGAGTACGCACGCGAGCCTGTTTAGAGCGAGCCTGCTCAACCTGCCTGGAGCGGCGCCCGCCGTCGCTCCAGGCATGGAACGGCTAGCGCCGCACGAGCATGTTCCACGAGGTCGCCGACACCAGCGTACCGCCGGCCTCCAGCGCAAACGGCGTCAGCGAGAAGCCTTCTTCCTTGCCGTTGCCGAGCGCACCCTTTCCGGCTGAGCCCCAGGTGTAGACCTCGCCCGAACCGGAGATCCCGACCGAGGCCTGGGCGCCGGTCACAAGTTGCGTCAGCCCGAGCATCGCCACCTTGCTAGCCACCGTCGGCGCGTATTTCGGGCTCGTCTGACCGTCGCCCAGCTCCCCCTGTTCGTCGGCTCCGCAGCCGTAGGGCACGCCTTCGACGAGGAACATCGAGTGGCCGTCCGCTTCGACGTTGTTGCCGCCGCCGGAGATCTCGCTGGCCTTGCCGGGCAGGTCGAGCTGGACGGGTTCGAACGACTTTTCGACGGAGGCGGGCAGGCACAGCTGCCCTTCCTCGTTGCGGCCCATGCCGTAGACCTGCCCGGAGGCGGTGCGCGCGAGCGAGAAGAACGTCCCCGCCGAGACTTCCACGATGTTGCTCAGCCCGGGGATTTCCGTCGGAGCGACAGCTTCGCCTCTGAAGCCCAGCTCCCCCTCCCTGCTGTTGCCGCAACCGACGACGTGACCGTCCGCGAGGATCCACAGCGTGTGCGCCTGCCCGCCCTGCACCTTGACGGCGTCGGTGATGCCGGGGATCTCCTCAGGCAGCTTCGCTTTCGGCGCGGCCGCGCAGCCCTGATCGGCGCCGAGTTCCCCCCAGCCCCATCCTTGGCCGGTCGAGTCAACGGCATAGCCGCTGTTGCGGGCCTCGCCGATCGAGACGATCTTCACGCCCTTGGGGAATTCGACTTTGCTCGCTGCATCCTTGCCTTCGCGTTCGTTGGCGCCACCGTCGCCGATCTGGCCCTCCGCGCCCGAGCCCCACGCGTACTCGTTGCCGTTGGCGTAAAGCGCGAAGCCGGTGACGTTGCCGGCGTCGACTTCGACCGGCGCTTCGGCCGGGAGCCCCTTTACTTCCACGGGCACCGCGCGCGCGGTCGTTTTGCCGTCGTAGCCCCAGCGCGAGACGGTCGCCGACGCACTGCCGGCAATGAGCAAGAACAGGCACGGCGAGATGAGGGCGGCTCGGCGCAAGTTGGCGACTCTATCGTGAGCGCGGCGCGCTCACGCCGAGCCGACGCTCGAGCCGAACGCGTGCGGACCGTAGGGCGCGGGGTTGACGCCGGCCAGCTGGCCGCTCGACCCTTCGTCTGCACCGGGATCCTCGTCGGGGTTGCGAATCCCGGCCGCGCCGACGACGCCGCCGAGCGCCACGAGCGCGGCGGCGATCGCGAGGCCCAGGTGAAAGCTGTGCAGCGAGGCCTGTTCAGCGGCCGCGCGCAGCGCGCGCGCCTGCCCCGCCGGCAGGCTGCCCACGCCGGGGCGCCCGAGCGGCAGACGCTCAGCCGAGCGCACCGCCGCGCGCGCGGCGGCACCGAGCGCGGTGCCGGACAGGTGGCCGCGCAGCGACGCCGAGAACGCCGAGGAGATCGCGGCGCCGACCGCGGCTGTGCCGAGCAGCCCGGCGACGCGCGCCACGGCGTTGTTGACGCCGGAGGCGATCCCGGCCTCCTGCTCTGAGCCAGCGAGCACCGCCGTCGTCAGCGGCGCGACGGTCATCGACAGCCCGAGCGCGAACACCAGCACCCCCGGCAGCACTTCGGAGAGATAGTCGGCGCGCAGCCCGACGCGTTGGAACAGCAGCAGCCCGGCGGCGGACACGAGCGGGCCGGCGCCCATGAACAGGCGCGGGCCGTAACGGTCGGCGAGCGCGCCGAAGCGGCGCGAGAGCACGAACATGATCGCGGTCGCGGGCAGCGTCGCGAGGCCGCTCTGCAGCGGCGTGTAGCCGCCGATCTGCTGCAGGAACAGCACGAGGAAGAAGAACAGGATCGCAAGCCCCGCGTACATCACGAACGTCTCGACGTTGCCGATCGCGAAGTTGCGCCGGCGAAACAGGCGCAGCGGCAGCATCGGCGCGTGCGCGCGCGACTCGAACACCAAGAACGCCGCCAGCAGGCAACCCCCGGCGATCAGCGGCACGAGCACCGCCGGGCTCGACCAGCCCAAGCGCGGCTGCTCGATCAGCGCGAACACCGGCCCACCGAGACCGGTGACGCACAGCGCCGCGCCAACCCAGTCGACACGGGGCGCGCTGTCCCCGCGCGGCGCGCTGGGCGGGATCTCGAGCCGGATCAGCGCCACGCACAGGATCACCGCCGGGATGTTGATCAGGAAGATCCAGCGCCACGAGGCGAGCGCCAGCAGCTCGCCGCCCGCCAGCGGGCCGAGCACGCCCGCGATCGCGCCCCACGCGGTCCAGCTGCCGATCGCCTTGCCGCGCTCGGACGCCGTGAACGTGTTCACGATCACGGCCAGCGAGCTGGGCACGAGCAGCGCACCGGCCACGCCCTGAACCGCGCGCGCGGCCACCAGCACGCCGATCGTCGGCGACAGCGCGCACGCCAGCGACGCCAGCCCGAAGCCCGCGACACCGAGCGCGAACACGCGCCGCTCGCCAAACAGGTCGCCGAGCGAGCCGCCGACCAGGATCAGCGAGCCGAGCGTCAGGAGATAGCCGTTGACGACCCACTGCTGCGCTGCGAGGCCGCCGCCGAGCGCTCGCTGAATCGTCGGCAACGCGACGTTCACGACCGACCCGTCGAGCAGCACGATCCCCGAGCCGAGGATGCACGCGACCAGCGTCAGGCTCTTCGTGCGTGCGAGCGGGTCGTCCGGCACACCGCAACCGTAGCGGCGCAGGCCGGCCCGCCGTCTGACTCAAGCACTGGCCCCAACCGGGCGCTGGCCTCCGACTGTCTGACTCAGGCGCTCGAGTCCGACAGCGCGGAGCGGTCCACCTGCGCGACGTCGGTGTAGCCACTGAGCGCGAGCGTGAGATCGAGCTCGGCGAGCAGGCAGCGCAGCACGAACTCGACGCCGGCTTGGCCGTCGAGGCCGAGCCCCCACATGTACGGGCGCCCGATGCAGACGGCGTCGGCGCCGAGCGCGAGCGCCTTGAAGATGTCGGCGCCGGTGCGGATGCCGCTGTCGAACAGCACGGGGAAGTCCTCGCCGACGGCGGCGCGCACGCCGGGCAGCGCGTCGAGCGCGCCGATCGAGCCGTCGACCTGGCGACCGCCGTGGTTTGAGACGATCAGCCCGTCGACGCCGGCGTCGAGCGCGAGGTGCGCGTCGTCGGCGTGCAGGATGCCCTTGAGCACGATCGGCAATTTGGTCTGCTCGCGCAGCCACGCGAGGTCCGCCCAGGTGACGCGGGGGTTAGCGAACTGGTAGGCCCAGTGGCCGATCGCCGGGCCGAGGTCCTCCTCGGGTGGCCGCTCGAGCGCGGCGCGGAAGACAGGGTCGCTGAGGTATGTGGCGACGCCCTCGCCTTTGAGGAACGGCAGGTAGCCGTTGCTGAGGTCGCGCGGGCGCCAGCCGAGCAGCCAGGTGTCGAGCGTGACGACGATCGCTTCGTAGCCGGCGTCGCCAGCGCGGGCGACGAAGCTGGCGGCGAGGTCGCGGTCGCGGGGCCAGTACAGCTGGAACCAGCGGCTCGCTGAGGAGCCCATCGCATCGGCAACGTCCTCGATCGAGTGCGAGCCGGCGGTGCTGAGGATCGCGGGCAGGCCGTGAGCGGCGGCGGCGCGGCCGACGGCAAGCTCGGCGTCGGGGTGCACGATCGACTGCACGCCGATCGGCGCGAGCAGCACCGGCGCTGCCATTGGGGTACCGAGCAAGGTGGTCTTGAGCTTGCGCTCGGAAACATCGCGCAGCATCCTGGGAACGATCTGGTGGCGCGCGAACGCGCTCAGGTTGGCGGCCATCGTCAGCTCAGAGCCCGCACCACCGGCGACGTAGCCGAACGCCTCGACGCTCAGCTGCTCGCGCGCTCGCGCTTCAAGCTCCGCGGCCGACAGCGGCAGCGTGGGTGTCTGGCCGCCGAGACCGTAGGCGTAGATCTCGAACTGGAAGTTCGCGAACGCCTGCTCCGGCTGCGCGGGCTCTCCTCCAGGTGAAGATGCGGTCTCGACCTCGGCCATCACCAAACCCTACGTGATTCCTTAGGAAGCTTTTCCATGGGTGCGCTTTCGTGAAGGTAGATGTCAAGCGTCGAGCAGACAGGCGTCGAGCACGGGGTCACCCGCAGACAGCTGCTGCGCTCTGCCGGCGTCGGCGTGGCCGGGCTGGCACTCGCTGGCTCCGCCGGCGAGATCATCGCGGCCGCGACAGCATCCGCGCGCCGCCGCACGGCCGTATCACCGCCGCCGCCGAGCGTGCCGCGCTGGCACAGCCGGCCCGACCTGCGGATCCCAACGCTGACGGTCACGACCAGCACACGCGAGGCGGCCACCGATCCGATCTTCATCGCGCCGTACAACGTGCCGAAGGGCCAGGTGGGTGCCGTGATCACGGACAACAGCGGCGAGGCGATCTGGGAGAACCCACTGCCGGGCAAGGTGACGACGAACTTCCGCGTGCAGTCCTATCGCGGCAGCCCGGTGCTGACGTGGTGGGAGGGCAAGATCGAACTCGGCCACGGCGTCGGCGAATACGTGATCACGGACACGGCGTACCGCACGGTGCGCCGCGTGCAGGCGGCGGGCGGGCTGCGCGGCGACCTGCACGAGTTCGTGATCACGCCGCGCGACACGGCGCTGCTGACGAGCTACGTAGTGACGCACGCGAACCTGTCGGCGGCGGGCGGCGCACACAAGGGCACGATCCAGGACGCGATCTTCCAAGAGATCGATCTGGCGAGCGGCAGGCTGCTGCTGGAGTGGCACAGCCTCGATCACATCCCGCTGCGCGACTCCTACGCGCCGGTGACGGCGGACTGGGACTTCTTTCACATCAACTCGGTGGACCTCGACGCGGACGGCGGCCTGCTGGTGTCCGGGCGCAGCACGCACACTGTCTACAAGCTCGACCGGCGCGGGGAGATCGTGTGGCGTCTGGGCGGCAAGCACAGCGACTTCGCGATGGGCCCCGGCAGCAGCTTTGCGTGGCAGCACCACGCCCGCCGCCAGACAAACGGGACGCTGACGGTGTTCGACAACGGCGCGACGCCCGCGGTGGAGCGGCTCTCGCGCGGCTTGATCCTCGACCTCGACGAGCGCGCGATGACGGCCAGCCTGCGCCACCAGTACGCGCACGCGGGCATCCTCGCGGGCAGCCAGGGCAGCGTGCAGCTGCTGGACAACGGCAACGTGTTCGTCGGCTGGGGCGAAGTGCCGCGCGTGTCGGAGTTCAACCACTCCGGCAAGCTGGTGTTCGACGCGGTGCTCGGCGAGAAGTACCAGTCCTACCGCGCGTTTCGGCTGCCGTGGCATGCCAGCCCGGCGCAGGCGCCGTCGATCGCGGTGACGGGCACCGACGGCGCGCAGGTCGTGTACGCGAGCTGGAACGGCGCGACCGACGTGTACCGCTGGCAGCTGTTGGCGGGCACGTCCGAAGCCACGCTGCGGCCGTTGTCGAGCGTGCGCGCGAGCGGCTTCGAGACGGCGCTCGAGGCGCCGCTGGCGGGACCGCTGCTGGCAGTGCGGGCGCTCGACGCAGTGGGCACGCCGCTGGGGCAGTCCGAGACGCTGACGGTCGCCTGATCGCAGACGCGGTCGCCTGATCGCAGACGGTCGTGGATCGATCAGCCGAGCACAAGCTCGGCGGCGTTGCGCAGCGTGGCTGCGTCGCCGCTGACGAGCAGCGTCGTGACGACCGACTCGCGCCACTTGGCGAGGTCGTCGCGGATCTTCTCGCGCGAGCCGATCAGCGACAGCTCTTCGATCAGCTTGGTGGGGACCTTGGCGCCGGCCTCCTGCTTCTTGCCTTCCAAATAGAGGTCTTGGATTTCTGAGACCTCCTGCTCGTAGCCCATGCGGATCGGCACGTTGGCGTGGAAGTTGGCGCCCTTGGCGCCCATGCCGCCGAAGTACAGCGCGTAGAACGGCCGCAGCCCATCGGCGGTCCCCTCGAGGTCGTCGGTGACGATCAACGGCACGGTCGCGCAGACCTCGAAGTCGGCGGCGCTGCGACGCGCTCCCTCCCGCGCCCAGCCCTCCTCCAGCGACGGGCGATACAGCTCGTCGTAGACGGCGGGCGAGAACAGCATCGCTAGCCAGCCGTCGCACAGCTCGGCGCACAGCGCGATGTTCTTGGGCCCCTCGGCGCCGAGATAGATCGGGATGTCCTCGCGCAGCGGGTGGATCGAGGACTTGAGCGGCTTGCCGAGACCGGTGCCTTCGGGCAACGGCAGCGGATAGTGCGGCCCGGGCGCCTCGAGCGGACCCTTGCGCGCCCAGATGTCGCGGAGGATCGCGATGTACTCGCGGGTGCGCGCGAGCGGCTTGGCGAACGGCATCCCGTACCAGCCCTCGACGACCTGCGGCCCGGAGACGCCGAGGCCGAGGATGAAGCGCCCGCCTGACAGGTGATCCATGGTCATCGCGGCCATCGCGGTGGCGGCGGGCTGGCGCGCGGACATCTGCACGATCGCGGTGCCGAGCTTGATGCGCTCGGTCGCGGCGCCCCACCAGGCGAGCGGCGTGAGGCAGTCGGAGCCGTAGGCCTCGGCGGTCCAGATCGAGTCGAAGCCCAGCCGCTCGGCCTCGGCGATCGCCTCGACTGCGCCGGCGGGCGGCCCGCCGGCCCAGTAGCCGGTGTTCATCCCGAGCTTCAGCTCTCCCGCCATACGACGAGCCTACCGCTCGACGAGCGCTAGCGTGAAGCCGTCGTAGCCCTTGGCGCCGACCGTCTGCACGGTGGTCGCGCTCACGCGCCGGGCGCCACGGCGATCGGCGGCGAGCAGATCGTGGAAGCGACGCATGCCGAGAGCGCGCGCGTCGGTCGTGGCGGCGTTGGCCAGCTCGCCGTCGCGCACGACGTTGTCGGTGACGATCACGCTGCCCGGTCGCGTCAACTGCAGCGCCAGCTCGAAGTACTCGGGCGTGCTCTCCTTGTCGGCGTCGATGAACACCAGGTCGAACGGGTCGGCATGCTGGTCAACGAGGGCTTGCAATGAGTCGAGCGCTGGTCCGACCTCTATTTTTATGAGGCCGGCAAGGCCGGCCCGCTCGGCGTTCGCAGCGGCAACCGCCGCGTAGTCGGGGTTCAGCTCGAGCGTCACGAGCTGGCCGTCTGCGGGGAGCGCGCGGGCTAGCCAGATCGTGCTGTAGCCCCCGAGCGTGCCGATCTCGAGCACACGGCGCGCGCCGTGCATGCGCGCGAGCAGGTGCAGCAGCTTGCCGAGAGCCGGCGTCAGCGCGATTGGCGGCAGGCCCGCATCGGCGCTGGCCTGCCGCGCGACGCCCAACACGGCGTCCTCCCCCACGACCTGTTCCTCCACGTATCTGTCAACCTCGCTCCAACGCTGCTCGCTCATCGATCCTCCGCGGCTCGTTCGTCATCGGCCTCGCTCCACAGCAGCTCGCTCATCGCTCCTGCACGACTCGTTCGTCTTTGCTCATCAACGCTAGCGGCACCGACAAGCCCGCCGTGCGGCGCACGCTCGCGATGCGCCGGCCCGGCTGCACCGCCGCGCGCACGTCGCTGAGATGCGGCGCGAGCATCGCGGCGGCGCGATCGAGGTCCTCGACGAGCAGCGCGAGGCCCCAGAAGCGCGCCGGGCGCTTGTGGTCGTGGCTGCCTTCCTGCTCGCGGCTGTCCTTCTGCTCACCGGCGCCGGCGCGCTCGCCTGTGGCGGCTGGCGCGCTCGCCGCGACCGGCTCCTGGATCAGCTCGAGGATCTCCGCGCCGAGGCGGAAGAACGCCTGGCGCGGTGCGCCGGCGGGGCTGGGCTGCTCGCGCACGCGGCGCAGGTCCAGGCCGGCGGCCTGCAGCACGGCGATGCTGCGGTTGAGCTCCGGTGAGGCGGCGACGACGTGGTCGATCGCGAGCACGCCGTTGGGATGTGCGAGTGCTGGCGGCGGCAGCGGACTCGACGTGAGCGTCGTTGCGAGCCCGTCGAGATCGGTGCTTTGCGCACCGCGCAGCGACCAGCCGACGATGCCCGTCCCGGCGTCGGTGAAGCGCAGCCGCACGCTGCCGATCTGGCATTGCCAATCGGCCACGTCGAAGCCGAGCGCCGCCCAGCGGGCGGGCTCCTCGGCGATGGTCAGCTCATCGATCGTGATTGCAGACAGGACGCGCTCCTGATCGATCACCGTTGCGGGCAAGACCGCTCTCGCACCTCGCGCCCACGGCGCTGATCCGGGTTGCGGACGCCGATGACGCTAAAACGATCAGGCGTGAACGGTACACCCGAGCTGAGCGACCGTCGGCGGTTGACGATCCTGGCGATCTGCTGCATGAGCCTGTTGATCGTGGCGATGGACAACACGATCGTGAACGTCGCGCTGCCGTCGATCCGCCGTGACCTTCACGCGCCGCTGTCGGGCTTGCAGTGGACGATCGACGCATATGTGATCGTGATCGCGAGCCTGTTGCTGCTGTCGGGCTCGACCGCGGACCGGCTGGGCCGTCGCCGCACGTTCCAGGTGGGCCTGTTGGTGTTCGTGGGCGGCTCGCTGCTTTGCAGCCTGGCACCGACGCTCGGCTGGTTGATCGCGGCACGGGCGCTGCAGGGCGTCGGCGGCTCGATGCTGAACCCGGTGGCGATGTCGATCATCACGAACGTGTTCACCGTCCCGCGCGAGCGCGCCCGCGCGATCGGCGTGTGGGGCGCGGTCGTCGGCATCAGCCTGGCGCTCGGGCCGATCATCGGCGGTGCGCTGACCGAGAGCGTGGGCTGGCGCGCGATCTTCTGGATCAACGTGCCGATCGGGCTGGCAGCGGTGGTGCTGACGGCGCTGTTCGTGCCCGAATCGCGCGCGCCGCGCGCGCGGCGCATCGATCCCGTTGGCCAGGTCCTGGTGATCGTGGCGCTGGCCTCGCTGACGTACGCGATCATCGAGGGTCCGCGCGCGGGCTGGTCCTCGGCGCAGACGATCGGCACGTTCGCCCTGGCCGTGCTGGCGGCAGCGGGCCTCGTGCGCTACGAGCTGCGGCGCACGGACCCGCTGATCGAACTGCGTTTCTTCCGCAGCGCGCCGTTCTCAGGCGCGACGCTGATCGCGATCAGCGCGTTCGCGGCATTCAGCGGGTTCCTGTTCGTGAACACGCTGTACCTGCAGGACGTGCGCGGCTACTCAGCGCTGGATGCGGGGCTGTGCACGCTGCCGATGGCGCTCGCGGCGCTTGCGAGCAGCCCGCTGTCAGCCCGCTTGCTGGGAAATCGTGGACCGCGTATACCGCTGTTCATCGCCGGCGGCTGCATGGCGGCGGGCGCGGGAGCGCTGACGACGCTGACGGCTTCGACACCGCTGGCAGAGCTGCTCGCCGTGTACGCGGTGTTCGGCGTCGGCTTCGGCTTCGTCAACCCGCCGATCACCTACACCGCCGTCTCGGGCATGCCCAACAACCAGGCCGGTGTCGCGGCCGCGGTCGCGTCGACCAGCCGCCAGATCGGTCAAGCTCTGGGGGTGGCGATCACCGGCTCGATCCTCGGCGTGGCGGCCGGCAGCGGCATCGGCACGCACCTGACGTCGGCGAGCCACCCCGCGTGGTGGCTGGTGACGGGCGGCGGCGTGTGCGTGCTCGCACTGGGCGGCGTTTCGACCGGCGCGTGGGCGCGGCGCACGGCGGCGCGCTGCGCCGAGCAGCTCGAGCAGGAAGCACAAACGGAAGCGGCTGCGCGGCCGCTGCAACCGGCATGAGCGGTGCGGACCGGAGGCGCTGGCTGTTGATCGGCGTGCGCTACGTCCTGCCCGCGCTCGTCGTGATCGCGGGCCTCGTGTTCATGGCGCTGGGCGGCGAAAACAACCTCGAGGGCGGCGCCAGCATCGTCAGCGCCGGTCTCGCGATCTACCTCGTGAACTGGCTGTTTCGCATGGGTGCGAACGGCGACCGCGAGCGCGACGCCGAGCAGGCCGCGCGCGAGTACTTCAATCGCCACGGCCGCTGGCCGCGCTGATCCACGTTCGGTCCCACGGCCGCTCGCCCCGCGTCCAGTCCGCGGCCACCGCCCACTGATCGCGGTTGGCAGACGCCTGAGCGGGGGACTCTTCACCTGTGACAGGTGAGCACCGCGAACGCCCGCGGTTTCTCCATCCGTCGAAGGAAAGGCCGCGACCTGCGCGGGAAAATCTTTTGGTGAGCTCGGAGGTGCAGACACCGGATACCGGCGACTACCGTCCGCAGGCGCCGTTTCTCGACGAGCTGTTCGAGCGCGACGGCACGCCGCGGCCGGCGGCGCGCGCGCTGGTCGATGAGCTGCGGCGGCTCGGCCCCGAGGGGCTGGCCGAGGCTGGGCGGCGGCGCGATGCGATCTTCATGCAGCAGGGGATCACGTTCGAGACGAGCGGCGGCGGCGGGCCGACGCACGAACGGCCGTTCCCGCTGGACCTCGTGCCGCGCGTCCTGAGCGGCCAGGAATGGCGTGACATCAAGCGCGGCCTGGCACAGCGCATCCGTGCGCTGAACCACTTCGTCGATGACGTCTACCACGCGCGTGAGATCGTGCGCGAAGGACTCGTGCCGTGGCAGCTGGTCGCCTCGTGCCCGCACTTCGCGCGCGCCGTGCACGGCATCCGGCCACCCGGCGGCGTGTACACGCACGTGGCGGGCTGCGACCTGGTGCGCCACAGCGACGGCACATGGAAGGTGATCGAGGACAACGTGCGCATCCCGTCGGGGATCTCCTACGTGCTGGAGAACCGCGCGGCGATGGCGCGGCTGGTGCCGGAGCTGTTCGCCTCCTACCGCGTGCGTCCGGTCGACCACTACCCACAGCTGCTGTTGCGCGCGCTGCGCGCGGTGGCACCGTCGGCGGAGAGCGAGGCGACGGTCGTCGTGTGGACGCCCGGACCGGCCAACCCGGCGTACTTCGAGCACGCGTTCCTGGCGCGCCAGATGGGCGTCGAGCTGGTCGAGGCCTCAGACTTGGTGGTCCGCGACGACGTCCTGTACATGCGCACCACGCGCGGCCTGGAGCGCGCGCACGCTGTGTACCGGCGGCTGGACGACGACTTCGTCGACCCGCTGGAGTTCCGCGGCGACTCGCTGCTGGGCGTGCCTGGACTTGTGCGCGCGTACCGCGCGGGCAGCGTCGCGATCGCCAACGCGTTCGGTACCGGCGTCGCCGACGACAAGGCGATCTACTGCTTCGTGCCGGACATGATCCGCTTCTACCTCGGCGAGGAGCCGATCCTCGAAAACGTCAGGACGTACCTGCTGTCGAACCCGGAAGTGCTCGAGCACGTGCTCGAGCACCTGGACGAGCTGGTGGTCAAGCCGACCGGCGAGTCGGGCGGCAAAGGCGTGATGATCGGCCCGCACGCCGACGAGGTCGAACTGCAGAAGATGCGGCGCGTGATCAGCACACACCCCGATCGCTGGATCGCGCAGGACGTCGTGCGCCTGTCGACGGTGCCGACCGTCGGGCCAGACGCGACGCTTGAGCCGCGCCACGTCGACCTGCGACCGTTCGCGGTGTTCGGCGAGCGCATCGACATCGTCCCCGGCGGGCTCACGCGCGTGGCCCTCGAGGACGGCTCGCTGATCGTCAACTCCTCGCGCGGCGGCGGCTCGAAGGACACGTGGGTGCTCGAGGACGGCGACGATGCCGACCGCGCGGGGCCGCCGATCGCCGATACGCAGCCGCCGGCGCTGCCCGACCTGCGCTATGGGGCGTGGAGCGGCCAGCAGCAACAGCAACAACAGGCTGAACATCAGCAGCAGCAGCATCGGGCAGAGCGTGCGCGGCGGACACCGAGGGCGCCGCGCGGGCGCGCCGCCTGATGCTCGCCCGCATCGCGCACGAGCTGTACTGGCTGGGGCGCAACCTGGCGCGCGCGGAGTTCACCGCGCGCGCGGTCGAGGCGGTGTTCCAGGCCGAGTTGCAGGGCACTTCGGAGACGACGCCTGGGGTGAGCTTCGGCTCGGGCGGGCTGCTGGCGATGTTCGGCGACGTCGACGAGAGCCCCGCGCTTCCGCCCTCGGGACAGACGCTAGGCGGGCGCGCGCTCGGCCAGCTGACGCTCGACCCTGAGCGCCCTGGGTCGATGCTCGCGAGCATCGAGCGCGCTCGCGAGGGCGCGCGCACGGTGCGCGACGTGATCAGCGCGGAGATGTGGGAGGCGATCAATACGACCGCGCTGGGACTGCGCGGCGGCGGCCAGCCGGGCTGGGCGGCGGCCTCGGGCCCGTACCTGGCCTCGCAGTACGTCAAGGAGCGCACCGCGCTGATCTGGGGTGTGGCCAACCGCTCGATGCTGCGCGACGAGGCCAAGTGCTTCCTCGACGCGGGCGGCCTGATCGAGATCTCCGACATGGTGCTGCGGATGCTGCGTGTGGCGCTACCGACCACGGCCTCCGGCGGCGCTGCCCGCGACACGACACCGTCGGACGGCCACGCGCTGATCTTGCTGCAGGCGGTCGGCGGCTTTCACGCCTACCTACGGGCAGTAACGGCTCCGCCGAACGCGCGTCCGGTGGCGCGCTTCCTGCTGTTCGAGCGCGCCTACCCTGACAGCGTGGCCGCGTGCGTGGACTCGCTGCACGAGGTCTTCACAAGCGCCGATGCCGGCCCACGCAACTCAAAGCCGGTGCTGCGCGTCAGCCGCCTGGCGGCCGACCTGGACTTCCAGCGCAGGGCCCTGCCTGACGGAGCCGAGCTGACGGGCATCTGCGAACAGACGCAGCAGGAGCTTGCGCGCATCGACCAGGACGTCGCCGAGCGCTACTTCGCGGGCGCGGCGACCGCCGGCCTGAGAAGGTGAGCGCGTGCACTTCGCGATCCGTTTCCTGACCGAGTACCGCTACGACGTGCCGGTCACCGACAACCTCAACGCGCTGCGCGTGCGCCCGGCGACGACCTCGACGCAGCGTTGCGACGAGTTCCACACGCGCATCGAGCCTGAGGCCAGGGTCAGCCGTCACCTCGACTACTTCGGCACCGAGGTGCTCGAGTTCGGGATCCCGACCAGCCATGAGCAGCTCACGATCGACGTCCGCGCGCGCGTGGTCACCTCCGCGCCCCCCGACCCACCGGAAGGCTCGTGGGAGAGCCTTCAAAGTCCCGCGTACGTCGATGCGGCGGGCGAGTTCGCGCTGCCGTGGCACGACCAGCCGGCGCTCGCCGGCCTGGAGAGCCTGGATCAGGCGCTGTCCTGCGACAGCCCACTGGAGACGCTCGAGCTGCTGTGCGACCTGATCCCCGACCGTTTCGAGTACCGGCCGGGCGCGACGTATGTGGGCTCGAGCGTGCGCGACCTGCTCGACCTGGGCGCGGGCGTGTGCCAGGACTTCGTGCACCTGTCGCTGGTGCTGCTGCGCCGTCGCGGCATCGCCGCGCGCTACGTCTCCGGCTACCTGTGGGCGGCGCCCGAGGATCAGGGCACCGACTCGGTCGAGGTCGACACGCACGCGTGGCTGGAGGCGCTGTTGCCGAGCAGCGACGGCCGCGGCGAGCCGGTGTGGGTGGGCGCCGACCCCACCAACCGGCGCCTGGCAGGCGAGACGCACGTGAAGATCGGCCACGGTCGCTTCTACGCCGACATCCCGCCGGTCAAGGGCCTCTTCAGGGGTCCACCGGCAACCGGCGCGGAGTCCGAGCTGACGGCCGCGGTAACGATGTCGCGGCTGGACCCACAGACGAGCGCGCGGGCCTGAGCCAATACGCCGCCGCGTGCGTGGCTTGACATCGCATGCCCGCGCACATGTAGGGTCAACGACAGCGCACGCAGCCCGCGCGCGCACCAAAACCCCGGGGGCATCGATGAAGCAGGCTGCAGCGGTGATCGCCGCCATATGTGCCGTGTGCGCGCTGTCGTTCGCGCCCGCGGCGAACGCGAGCGCGTGTGAAGTCAACTATGAAGGAGCGGCCGACGGCAGCTGGCAGACGAAAGCCAACTGGAGCGGTGACGCCGTGCCGACGACAGCGCAGGCGGTGTGCATCCCGGCGGGCAAGGGCACGATCGAAGTGCCGGCCGGCTTCAAAGCCGAAGCGAAGACGCTCGCCGCGCAGTCGGCAGTCAAGATCGTCGCGACGGCGACGCTCGCGATCGCGGAAACGGTCGGCTTCGGCGGCACGACCAGCACGCTCGCGGGCCTCACGCTCGAATCCGGCGGGCACCTCACGACCGCCGGCGGCTGGGTATTCCTCACCGGCATCGTGTTGCTGGAAGGGGAAATATCGACGAGCAGGCCCTCGGAAGCGCTCGTGAGGTTGGTGAGCGGCACGCTCAGCGGAGACGGCACGATCGCGGCTCAGTTCAACAACCAGGGCGGCACGCTCGAGCCCGGCGGCGCGGGCACGGTCGGCACTCTGCACCTGACGATGCTGAGCGGCCAGTCCGCCGGCGGCACGCTGGTCCTCGACGTCGCCTCGGCGACATCTTTCGACAAGCTCGCCGACGGCAGCAACTTCGGCCCAGCGGGCACGCTCGACGTGAACCTGCTCGGCGGCTACGAACCGCCTGTCGGCACCGACTTCGTGTTCATCACGGGCGGCGGCATGATCGGCGCGTTCGAAACGATCACGGCGGGCTTCAGAGAAATACAGATCCCGAGCTCAGACGAGCTCGAAGTCGCGGAACGCCCGCCGACGGCGTTGACCGAAGCCGCGTCGCAGGTCACCGCAACAACGGCGGTGCTGAACGCGAGCGTCAACCCGAACCTGCAGATGGTGACGATCTGCGACTTCGAATTCGGCACCAGCGCATCGAGCTACGGCACGAGCAGCACGTGTCCGGCGCCGCCGGGCGCGGGCTCCAAACCGGTGGCGGAGACGAAGGCGCTCAGCGGCCTGACGCCTGCAACCACCTACCACTACCGAATCGTGGCCACGAACCACGACGGCCAGAGTATTGGCCTCGACAGCAGCTTCACCACGCTGTCGGCCGGCGGGGAAACGAAAACTGGCGGCGAAACGAAAACGGGTGGCGAAACGAATGCTGGCGAGGAAACGCCAGCGGCCAAAACGATCGCGACGACTGCGACAATCGAGCAGACCGTGACCTCGCCGAAGGTCGTCGAAGAACTGCTGCTCGGCTGCGGCAAAGCGCAACTCGTGCTCAACGACGTGCTGATCCGCGGCGGACACGTGGCGCTCGAGGGCAGCGCCGCCAAGAGCCTCGACGGCAAGCCCGTCAAGATCATCTTCGACGGCAGCAAGCAGGTCGCGACGGCAACCGTCGGCGCCGATGGCCAGTTCTCGACGACCGCGCCACTGCCCCCGGCACGACTACGCAGCGGCAACAGCGCGCGCTACCTCGCCGAGTCCGGCAGCCAGCGCTCGCTCAACCTGAAGCTGACCCGGCGGCTCAGCCTCGAACCGCCGACGGCGTCCGCGGGCACGGTCACGCTCGTCGGCCAGGTACTGCCACCGTTGACGAAGCCGATCGCGAAGGTCAGCGTCGAACAGCAGCTGGAATGCGGCAAGACGTCGGTAGTCGCACACTTCACGCCACCCGCAAGCGGGCGCTTTCGCGTCAGCTTCAAGGTGCCGGCAGGCGCCAAGGCCGCGATCTACAGGCTCACCAGCAGCGTCAGCGAAAAGCCCGGCGCCAAACACGGCTTCGCGACGTTCAGCCTGCCGCTGCCGGTGATCATCGACTAGCGCTCCCGCCCACCGAGTGCCGAGTGCCGCATGCGGGCGCGGCGCGGTCGTAAGCACGTGCTGAGGAGCTGAGAGCGCGCCCGTCAGCCGTGGTAGCGGGCGATCACTTCGCTGAACGCGAACGGCGTCTGCGTGATCGCGCTGCAGTCTTCGCCTGCGTTCTCGCCGCCCGTGCATTGCCGGTCGCGGTTGACGGCCCAGAACGTGAAGCGCGCGAGGTGGTGCTGCTGCGCGAACGCGAGCATCGTTTCAAAGTTTTCGACGCTCGCGACCTCAGAGGCTTCGTCCGTTTCGCCGTTCATCGAGGAGATGCCCGCGTGTTCGTAGGCGACCGCCGGCGTGATCCCGTAGGCGGCGACGAGATCCCGCTGTAGGCCTTCGACGGCTCTGATCGAGGCGTGGCCCATGTCCGTCAGCGGACGACCGAAGTCAAACGGCATGATCGTCCAGGCGTTTGGCTGAAAGCCGATCGCGGCGGCGTCTGCAATCAGGCTCCTGCCGGTTGCTTCCGGCCCGCTTTCTTCGGTCCCGAAGGTGACCGAGATCTCGAGGCTCGGATCCTGCGTGTGCACGATCGCGAGCGCTTCGATCACGCGTTTGCGCACGGGCGCCTTGGTGAACTCGGTGTGCTCGATGTCGACGTCGATCGCCTGCAGCGAGTATGCGGTGATCACCTTTTGGTAGGCGGCGGCGAGCGCGGCCGGGGTCTTGCAGGCGTTGCCGAGCTTCTTGCCGCTCCAGCCGCCGAAGGACACGTCGACTTCGCCGCCGGCCGCGCGCACGCTTTCGATCGCGGACTGGTCGGAGCCGCCGAGCAGCGGGCGTTCGCCATCCCACTCCGGGTTGCACTTGCCGTGGCTGAGGACGAACGCGAGCGTGATGTCGTGCAAGCCGGTGGCAGTGATCACGCTCGCGGGCGGCTGCGGGTCTCCCCACCCCAGGTACTCGTATGGCGCGGCCAGCTCGATCGGCTGCGCCGCAGCACTCGCGAGCGACGGTGCCAGGAGCGTGGCTGCGCACAGGACCGCGACGATCCAGCCGCCGAGCCGCGCGTGCGCCCTGCCGCTTCTCACCTCCCGCATTGACAGGAGGATACAGCGACGGCGCGCCGGCTCACCTGCAGTCGCAGACGACGCGCTAGCGAGCGCTTTGCGTCTGCTGCTCGGCGCCCTCGGCGTCGCGAATCGCCCACGCCAGGCGCTCCATCAACTGAGCGGCGGAGTGGTCGCTAGAGAGGTGCACCGGGTAGACGCGCTCTTCGAGCAGCACCGGGCCGTCGCGTCGTTCGGCTTGGTCGGTCGTCACGATGATTCTGGCCATGGAAGTCTCTCCTGGGTCGAAACGGGCAGTGGAGTTGTCGAGCCCCCATCGGAACGGTTACCCAGATTCTTGAGGCTCAGCTAAGACTTCCATGAGCGGCCTCTAACAATCGATTGGACGATCGTCGAGCCGGCCCAGGATCAGACGATCGCCAGGCCGGCCCAAATCGGAGAATCGACGCTCAGGCGCCCGCGACCGCGAGCTGCTCGTCGCTGTAGCGCTCGCCGCGCTCGGCCTTTTCGACCAGCGAGGCCGGCGGCTCGAAGCGCTCTCCGTACTTCACGGCCAGCTCCCGCGCGCGCGCCACGAAGGCGGCGACGCCGGTGGCCTGCGGATCGTCGGCGGCAGCAGATTGGCCATCGGCGGCGGGGCCCTGATACCCGTTGATGTACTGCAGCACGCCGCCCGTCCAGCCGGGGAAGCCGATGCCGAGGATCGAGCCGATGTTGGCGTCGGCGACCGACTCGATCACGCCCTCGTCCAGACATCTGACCGACTCCAGCGCCTCCGCGAACAGCATCCGCTCCTCGAGGTCACGCAAAGAGATCGAGGATGGGTCCTCGATCTCGCGGAACAGCCCCTTGAGGCCCTTCCACAGGCCGCTGCGCTTGCCGTCCTCGTACTCGTAGTAGCCGGCGCCCTCGAGCTTGCCGGCACGTCCCTCGGCCAGCATGCGGTCGACGACCTGGAACGACGGACGGTCCTCGAACACGCCGCCTTCGGACTCGATCGCTGCCTTCGTGGCATCGCGGATCTTGCGCGCGAGCTTCAGGTTCAGCTCGTCGCTCAGCTGCAGCACAGGCGCCGGGTAGCCGGCCTGGCTCGACGCCTGCTCGATCGACGGCGCCGGGATGCCCTCCAGCAGCATGCCGACGCCCTCGTTGATGAACGTGCCGATCACGCGGCTGGTGAAGAAGCCGCGGCTGTCGTTGACGACGATCGGTGTCTTCTTGATCTGCTTGGCGAGGTCGAGCGCTCGATACAGCGTCTCCTCGTTGGTCTTCTCGCCCTTGATGATCTCCAGCAGCGGCATCTTGTCGACCGGGCTGAAGAAGTGCAGGCCGATGAACTCCTCGGGGCGGCTGACGCCCTCCGCGAGCTCGGTGATCGGCAGCGTCGAGGTGTTCGACCCCAGCAGCGCGTCGGGTGCGAGGTGCGGCTCGATCTCGGCGAACACCTGCGCCTTGACCGCCGGGTCCTCGAACACGGCCTCGATCACGAGGTCCGCACCGGCGGCGGCGGCCGGGTCGGTCGTGGGCGTGATCCGCGCGAGCAGCTCCTCGCCTTTCTCCTGCGTCGAGCGTCCGCGCGCGACGGCCTTCTCGACGAGCACCTGCGAGTAGCCCTTGCCGCGCTCGGCCGCCTCCTGGGAGACGTCCTTCAGCACGACCTCGATCCCTGCTTTCGCGCACACGTAGGCGATCGCCGCGCCCATCATCCCGGCACCCAGCACGACGGCCTTCTTGGCCGTGTAGGGCTCGATGCCCTCCGGTCGGCCGCGGTCGCCGTTGACCTGCTGCATGTCGAAGAAGAACGCCTGGATCATGTTCTTCGAGACCTGCCCGATGAGCAGGTCGACGAAGTAGCGCCCCTCGATCTCGATCGCGGTGTCGAAGTCGACCTGCGCGCCCTCGACGGCGGCGGCCATGATGTGATGCGGCGCGGGGTAGTTGGCGCCCTTCAGCTGCTTGCGCAGGTTCGCCGGGAACGCCGGCAGGTTCTGCGCGAGCTTCGGGTTGGACGGCGTGCCCCCAGGGATCTTGTAGCCCTTGACGTCCCACGGCTGCGCGACCTCCTCCCCCGCCTTCGACGCGATCCACGCCTTCGCCGCCGGCACCAGCTCCTCGCGCGTGGCGACGACCTGATCGAGGATGCCGACCTCTTTGGCCTTGGCCGGGCGCAGTCGCTGGCCCTGCATCAAGAGCTGCATCAGCGCATCGACGATGCCGATCATGCGCACCGTGCGCACGACGCCGCCGGCCCCCGGCAGCAGGCCGAGCTGGACCTCGGGAAAGCCCATCTGCACCTTCGGGTCATCGACCGCGATGCGGTGGTGGGTCGCGAGCGCGATCTCGAGGCCGCCGCCGAGCGCGGCGCCGTTGATCGCGGCGACGACCGGCTTGCCGAGCGTCTCCAGGCGCCGCAACTGCGCCTTGCCGGCGCGCACCATCTCCGCCAGCTCCGGCGCGTTCTCGGGGGTCGCCTGCTTGAGGTCGTTGAGGTCGCCGCCGGCGAAGAACGTCTTCTTGGCGGAGGTGATGACGACGCCTGTGATCTCGTCCTTCTCGGCCTCAAGGCGCTCGATCGTCGCGGCCATCGATTCGGCGTACGCGGCATTCATCGTGTTTGCCGACTGGTTGGGGTCGTCGAGCGTCAGCACGACGATGCCGTCCTCGCCTTTGTCCCAGCGAATGGTGCTGGCGCTCCGCGGGGCATCCGGCCCCGCGTTCTGATCCTGATGCTCGGCCTCCAGCCTCGCTTTACCGTTCGGCGTAGCCTCACTTGCCGCCATGACTAGATCGCCTCCACGACTGTCGCGATGCCCATGCCGCCGCCGACGCACAGCGTCGCGAGGCCGTACCTGCCGCCCGTGCGGTGCAGCTCATCGACGAGCGTGCCGAGGATCATGCCGCCGGTCGCGCCGAGCGGATGGCCCATCGCGATCGCGCCACCGTTGACGTTGACTTTCTCCATGTCCAGCCCCATGTCGCGGACGAAGCGCAGCACGACCGCTGCGAACGCCTCGTTGATCTCAACCAAGTCGAGCTGATCGACCGTGATGCCCGCCTTCGCCAGCGCCTTGCGGCTCGCCGGCGCGGGGCCCGTGAGCATGATCGTCGGGTCCGCACCCGAGACCGCCGTGGCGAGGATCCGCGCCTTCGGTGTCAGGCCGAGGTCCTTGCCGGTCTGCTCGTTGCCGATCGTCAAGAGCGAGGCGCCATCGACGATGCCCGACGAGTTGCCGGGCGTGTGGACGTGGTCGATCTTCTCGATCCAGTGGTACTTCTGCAGCGCCACCGAGTCAAAGCCGCCCATCTCGCCCATCGCCGCGAACGAAGGCTTCAGGCCACCCAGAGTTTCGACGGTCGTGCCCCGGCGGATGAACTCCTCGCGGTCGAGCACGACGTTCTCGTTGAGGTCCTTGACCGGCACCACCGAGCCGGCGAAGCGGCCCTCCGCCTCGGCCGCCGCTGCGCGCTCCTGCGAGCGCACCGCGTACGTGTCGACGTCCTCGCGGCTGAACTCCTCGATCGTCGCGATCAGATCCGCGCTGATGCCCTGCGGCACGAACGAGGTGTCGTAGTTGGTCTCCGGGTCCATCGCCCAGGCGCCACCGTCGGAGCCCATCGGCACGCGCGACATCGACTCGACGCCGCCCGCGAACACGAGGTCCTCCCAGCCGGAGGCGACCTTCTGCGCGGCGATGTTCACGGCCTCGAGGCCCGAGGCGCAGAAGCGGTTGAGCTGCACGCCGGCGACCGTGTCGGGCAGGCCGGCCTTGATCGCGGCGGTCTTGGCGATGTCGGCGCCCTGGTCGCCGACCGGCGAGACGCAGCCCAGGACCACATCGTCGATCCGTGAGGGGTCGAGTTTCTCGTTGCGCACGAGCGTCTCGTGCATCAGGCCGACCACCAGGTCGACCGGCTTGGTGCCGTGCAGCGAGCCGTTGAACTTGCCCTTGCCGCGCGGCGTGCGGATCGCATCGAAGACCAATGCGTCGGTCGCTGCCATCAGACAGACCTCCTGTGTCGTGGAGGCGCCAGGGGTGGGCGCAGCTCCAGGCTGAAAACTCGGGGCCGCAAAACTACCACACAAACGTTCGTGCGTGAACGCAAATATGTCTAAGATCAGCGGCGTGCCGGCGACCGCCAAGCCCTCCGAACGCCGCAGTCAGGCCGAGCGCAGCGCCGCGACCCGCGACGCGCTGCTCGACGCGACGATCGCGTGCCTGGTCGCTGACGGCTACGCCAACACGACCACCAGCCGCGTCGCCGAACGCGCAGGCGTCTCGCGCGGCGCGCACCTGCACCACTTCCAGACACGCCAAGCGCTCGTGGCGGCCGCGATGGAGCGTCTGGCCGAACGTCGCGGCGCCGAGCTGCTGGCGGCCGCCGAGAAGCTCCCGGACGGGCGCGAGCGCCTCGTGCAGGGCTTGGACCTGCTGTGGGCCAGCTACGCCAACCCGCTGTTCCAGGCGGCGCTCGACCTGTGGTCGCACGCGCGCACCGACCCCGACCTGCGCGAGCGACTGGTGCCGGTCGAGCGCCGGCTCGACCGGCAGACGCTCGAGATCACCAGACGCCTGTTCCCGACGATCGCCGAGCAGCCCGACTTCGACCGCCTGATCGAGCTTGCGATCTCGACGATTCGCGGGCTGGCGCTACTCGACACGCTGCACCCCGGCGACGGGCGCAATCGCAAGCAGTGGCACTACAGCCGCGCACGGCTGGTCGAGCTGTTCGAGGCGGCCGCGTGAGGCGGGAGCCGAGCCGGGCGCCCATGAGCGGCGCCAGACGGCGCGCTAGTCGCTGAGCAGCGAGCTCGCCTGCCGGCTCCAGTGCTCGGCCAGGACGCGCACCGGCAGCGTCAGCAGGTCCAGCAGCGCGATCTGCTCGAAGCGCTCGTCGCTGAACGTCGCCTCGGTCTCCGTGACCGCATCGACGAGCGCCGCGTAGCGATCGCGGTAGCCCTCGAGCACGCGGCGGGTGTCCGCCGCCGAGAGCGACTCGTGGAACTGGACGTGCAGGAGCGTCATGCCGGCGACCGCTCCGGCTTCGATCTCGGGGACGAGGATCAGGCTGCGCCCGTCGCGAGCGCCGACGGCGACCGTGACCTCGCGCTCTTGCGCCGCGCGGTGCTTGGCGCCCAGCAGACGGTTATCGGAATCGGTGCGCGAGGACAGCTCAACGGCGATGCCGCCGCGACCCACGATCTCGATCGTGGCAGCGGCCGCGACATCGCCCTCGATCCGGTAGCGCGTGAAGCCGTCGAGCGCGAGCACCGCCGCGTCAAGCCGCGCGAGCGTGCGCAGGCCCCTGTATGAGAGGCGCTGTACCGACGCGCCGGCGGCGAGCGCGCCGGCGACCAGCGGCACGCCCAGCAGCTCGTCCTCGCTGCGGGAGATCCCCACCGTGACCGTCTTCGCCTGGTGCTTGATCGCGTCGACGGGCCGCGTGAGCTCGCCGACCGCAGTCGTCAGCGCCTCCGCCAGGTCCTCGACGATCGCCTCCGGCGTGCCCACTCGCTTGTATTCCAGCTCGTAGCCCTCGACCGGCAGCACACCGGTGGCGTAGCGCAGCAGCGTCGCGACGCGGACCGCCGTGTCCGCCTCGAGATTGCCGTTGTACGCACCCGACTGCAGCCGCGTGAAGAACTCGGCGCCGGACACCTCCAGCGCGGGCGCAAGCGCGCGCAGGATCGCATCCGCCGACAGCCAGCGCCCGTCGGTCGACGTCTCGATCGCCGACAGCGCCTCGCGCAGCGGCCGCGCGTGCGCGTCGATCGCGAGCGCGGCCTCATAACCAAACAGATGGCCGACCATCACCGACAGCACGAACGCGATCTCAGGGTCGACGGCGGGAACGTCGATCACGTGCGCGCTATCCGCGAAGCGCGCCTCCTGGCCGCGATCGGCGACGACGATCGGGGCGGCCTTGTGGGCGGCGAAGATCTTGACCTCCTTGGCCGCGTCGTCGGCGGTCGCGCCGGACAGGCCTGCCGCGCAGACGAGCACGAGCGGTTCGGAGGAGAGGTCGATGTGCTTCTTGTCCTCGGTGCCGTCGCAGGCGATCGAGTGGTAGCAGAGCTCTGAGAGCTTGATGCGGATCTCCTCGGCGGCGACGCGGTTGGGACCGCTGCCGACGACGGCCCAGTGGCGCCTGAAGGGCGCCAGCTCGGTCGCGGCCGCAGCGATGCTCGCGCGCTGCGCGAGCACCTGCTCCATCGCCTCGGGCAGGTCCCAGAGCGCGCGCAGCAGCCGATCCGAGCGGCGCGCGTCGCGACAGCCGAAGTGCTCGGCGAGGGCATCCGCGAGCAGCAGCCCAGCTGCGACCTGCGCGTAGAAGGCCTTCGTCGAGGCGACGCTCATCTCGACGTCGCGCCCGTCGGAGGTGTAGAGCACGCCGTCGGACTTGTCGACGAGGTCGCTGTTGCGCCGGTTGACGATCGAGACGACGCGCGCGCCGCGCGTGCGCACGAGGTCGACGGTGCGGTTCGTGTCGGTCGTCGTGCCCGACTGGCTGACCGCGATTACGAGCGTGTCGCTCATGTCGTCCGCGAGTTCAAAGCCCGACAACTCGGTCGCCAACGCAGCGTCAACGAGGATCGGCTGCGAGCCGAGCGCGGCGGCGATCGAGGCCGCAACGCTCTGTGCGGCGACCGCGGCAGTGCCCTGCGCGATCACCCGAATCCGCGCGACTTCGCGACTCTGCAGGAGCGCGACGATCGCCGGCGGCAGCGTCTCGGAGCCGAGCTGCACGCTCAGGTGTCCCTCACCGTCCTCGACGATCTTCCCGCGCAGCGTCTTCATAAACGACCGCGGCGCCTCGGAGATCTCCTTCAGCAGGAAATGCGGAAAGCCGGAGCGGTCGATGTCGCGGGCGGTGATCTCGGCGGTGCGGACCTCCGCGTCCTCGATCGGCCGTGGCACGCCGTCGTAGCCGAGCCGGCTGACCGCGGCGAGCGTGCCGGCGCCCTCGCGCTGCAGCACCACGACCTGACCAGAGCTGCCGTCGGCGGCGCCCTCACCATCCATCGGCAGGTAGCGCGAGGTCTCCTGCACGACGCCGTATGGCTCGCTGGCGATCACGAACGCGTCGCTCGCGAGCCCGACGTACAGCGACTGCCCGCTCCCGCGCAGCGCCAGATGCAGGCGATCGGGCGTGGCGGCGCCGTTGAGCGCGATCGCGGCCGAGCCCTCGCAGCGCGCAACCGTCGCACAGAACGCCTGGTCAGCGTCCTCGCCGCTTTGCAGCCGGCGCGCGACGAGCACCGGCAGGACCTTGCTGTCGGTCGTGATCTCCGGCGCGAGGCGCAGCCCCGCGGCGTCGCTCAGCTCGCGGTGGTTGTCGATGTCGCCGTTGATCGCGGCGACGATGTACGGATCGCCGTTCGACAGATCGCCGTTCGCGCCGAGCTCCTCGCCGTCCAATGGGTGCGCGTTGGCCTCCGAGATCGCGCCGACGCTCGCCCAGCGCGTGTGGCCGAGCACCGTCGCCAGCGCGTCGGGGCCGGCGAGCGCGCGGCGCAGGAGCTCATCGCCCCGAATCGCCTCGCGCAGCGCGTGCGTGTTGTCGCCAAGCTCGCCAATCTCGGCCGCGATCTTGTACACGAAGCTCAGCTGCCCAAGCGGCGTGCGCACGGCCATCGACGTGAACAGCTCATCGCCGCGCGCCGCGCACAGCGTCTTGTTGCCGGGCTCCTCGAGGTCGACGTTGTGGCCGCTGACGAGCACGTGCAGACCCGCGGAGTCGCGACCGCGGACCTCCAGCCGGTCGAGCGCCGACAGCGCGACCTGGATCGCCCAGTAAGCCGAGATCGCGGAGCCCGACAGCTCGTCCGTGTGCTCTGTGAGGTCGGCGACGCCGCGCGCCGTGGACGTGCGGTCATGGCCGAGCGCCCAGATGACGTCGCCCAGCCGCACGAGCACCGCGTTGCCGCGCTCGAGCTCGTCGGCGGCCCACGCAAGCGTGCCGGCGTCCAGCGCGGCTTCGAGCTCGACGAGCAGCGACTTGAGGGTCGCGGCGCGCGCTTCGATGTCGATCACGCCCGCGAGCCCCGAGGCGGCGAGCAGCGCCATCGTCCCGAACGGGCCGCGCAGCTCAGCGTCTAGGGCCTCGAGCCCCGCGGCGATCTGCTCAAGCTCGCCGGCATCCAGGCGCGTCGCGCCGCCGCGTAGCCGCGCGATTGCCGCGTCGAGCTCGAGCAGGGTGCGCTCGAGGTCCGGCGGAGAGCCGGCCGGCCGCTGATAGAGAACACCGACGATCCCGCACATGGCCAGAGGCTAGCTGAACGGTTTCCCACCCTCGCGTGACGATGGCCAAATTGCGGACTCGCGCCGGGCTCAAGGCTGCCGCGCCGCGAAGCCGTGGCCGCCTGCACGCCGGGCTCGTGGCTGCCCCGCGTTGATCTATTCTGCGGCGATGCTGCGAGTGTCGGCCGTCTCGGCAGTGCTTGCGACGTGGCTGCTGGCGGGCGGCGTAACGCTGTCGGCGGCTACGTCCAGCGAACCGGCATCGCAAGCCGCGATCGTCAGCGCCGTGCAGGCGCCTTACGAAGCGTTCTTCAGGCGCGAGCCGGCGGCGCTGTGCGCCTCCTTCACGCCCGCCGTTGCCTCACAGCTCGTCGCAGGCGCACCAACCGGGTCCTCTTGCGAATCCGCCGTCGCGGAAGTGTTCACACAAACGGCTCCCTACGAGCCCCCCACTCCCACTAGCTGGCCGGCCTCATGGACCGTCGGGAATGTCGTCAAAAACGGCGCGCACGCCCTGGCGAAGGTGCGCTACAGCGGCGAAGGCAGCGCGGTCGTCTCGCTGCAGGAGCTCGCCGGCAAGTGGCTGGTGTCGGGCCACGCGCAGCTCGTCACGATCGCGGGCTGCACCCTGACCGGGGGGACAAAAAAGTGCTCTGCCGGCACTCGAGTCATGTACTTCTTCGTCGCGCCTCTGATCGGCTCCGGCCCGACACTTCCAGCAGTGCCCGTGCCTACCGCGGTCAAACGAGCGGGCGGCAAGACGCTGCGCGAGTTCAAGAAGGGACGGCTGGTGTACGCGCAATCGGGATGTGCGGCCTGTCACCGGATCGGCGCGACGGGCAACGCACGACCCGGCCCCAACCTCACGCACGTGGGAGCGCAACTGCCGTCCGCCGCGATCATGAGAGCGATCCTCCACCCCACCGCGCCGATGCCGTCGTTCAAGGGCCTGCCCCACGCGAAGCTCGAGGCGATCGTGGAGTTCCTCTCACAGCTGCGCTGATTGTGCGCGCGGATCGTCCTTCGGGTCTAGGTAGTCGAGGCCGAGCGGTCCGATCGCCGTCACCTGAGTGACATACTCGCCCGCTCTCGCCCAGTGAAAATGACTGGTATCGCCAGGTAGGACGACGACGCTGCCGGGCGGATACGCAGTGAGCCGATCAGCGTCGAAACGGTCGCCGAGACCGATGTAGAAGACCCCAGAGATCACCGTGTAGACGCGGTCCTCTGGATGCCGGTGTGGCATCAGCTTCACGTCGTGTGGCACCTTGACCCTTATCACGTAAGGAGCTGGCGCCGATGGCTCGCCGACGACAACAGCCAAGCGTACGGACGGCGGAAACGCGGGGAACGGCTTCCAGTCGATGTCCTCGGGAAGCATCGCGCTGAAGACGGCCTGACCTGGCTCGTGGGGTCGGCTCACCTGCCGACCCTCTCGATACCCGACGAAAACAGCCAGGACGATTTAAGACGCATGCCTACGGTTGACCATAGCTAGACGCTGACGCTCGTCGGCCTCGACCGCTTCGACCCCCGTCGTCTTGGCCCCCGGTTACGATTGCTGAGATTTGCCGAATGAGGGAACTCCGATCAGCACTGGCGAGAGCGACGACCCAGCGCCAAGCGCGCGTCGGCCCGCCGGGACCACGCAAGCTCCACCCGTAGGCTCAACCGCGGGGGCGCGAGCGATGATGGGACTGACGTCTCTGCTCAGCGAGCCTCACGCTGTCTATCTCACCCCGGAGATGTGGGCTACCGCCGCGCTGATCGCCGGGCTCCGCACGGCCTCCAACAAGGACCGTCCTGCCCGGCAGGATCGTGGCTCCCTCAAGAACGCGGTCGCGGACATCCAAGGGACCATCGGCGAGCTCATCGCGTGTGAGCATCTCTCGCGCCACCTCGACCGTTGGACTGTTGCCCCACTGCTTCTCGATTGGGATGGCGGCGGCAGTCAGCAGACAAGCTCGCGCGCAGACCTTGAGTTGACCCTCGAGAGCGAGGTGACCAGAGTGAAAAGAGTGGGTACCGCGCGAGGCGGCCCTGAGTTCGTCACTCGCCCGGCGCTGAGTGAGCAGATCGAGGCAAAGTGCCATCTCGACATTGCCGACGAGACGGCGAAACAGCACAAACTTCCCCTCAAGCGAGACTTCGCGGTGAACCACGAGGCCGTTAGCGACTCGTACGGGCTCGGAGTCAGGCTGATGCTGCCCATCGTGGCTGCGCCCGGCGGCCTGACCGCCGTTGTCGGCCGCTGCCTGCTCCTAGCAGACGTGCTCCTGTGGCAGCCGACCGAGTACGGCCACGAGCACCCCGCGCTGGCTGTGCCACTCGACCGGGCTAGCCAAGCGGTCTGGGGCGACGCTTGGGCTGACCTGCAGAGACATCTGCACAGCACGAGACCGAGCGTCAGGCTAGAACTGCTTACGCGCGTCCATCACGGAGGCATCGCCAGGTTCCGCGAGCTACGCGAAGATCCAGGGTTCGACTTGTCCGGGAGGACCATCGGCGAGGTGATCGAGCTGTGTACGCCGGTGGCTCGCGCGTGCCTCCAGCGGTAGCAGTCTCAACGCGATCGCGGATCAGCCGATCGCGCGACGTCCCGCAGGAGATACTCGGTAACCGACCGCCCTCGGTACGGGTGCGCTTCTACTCCGCCGGCAACGTCGGTGCTGCCTGCAGGCGCACGAGCGTTTTCTCGCCCTCAGCGTCCTCGACCTCGATGGTCGAGGGCACGGTCGCGTCTGAGGGCTCAACGCTGATTCGCTGCGGGCTCGAGACAAGATGCTCCAGCGACTCGGCCGCGCCTCCCGGAGACAACCCAATC
Source organism: uncultured Solirubrobacteraceae bacterium (assembly GCA_963716535.1). Lineage (GTDB taxonomy): Bacteria > Actinomycetota > Thermoleophilia > Solirubrobacterales > Solirubrobacteraceae > Palsa-744. Next base: position 1,294,985 of record OY970317.1, read on the forward strand.
ACCAACACGTCATCTCGATCGTCGTAGGAGATGCCGCTCAGCACGAGGCCCTCAGCCTGAACCTGGGCGCCGAGGTCGGGGCCGTCGATCTCGACGGTCGCCTGCGTCGTCACCAGCCCGCGGCTGAGATCGTCGAAGTAGGCGCGCCAGCGGTCGTGCGGAAGCTCGTCAGTATCGGCCACAGTGCGTCGCAGCATACCGCCGTCCGCGACTTCGATGTTGCCGTGTTCGCCGACTGCATCCCTGCGCTGGCGCCGGAGCTGGCGTGTCAACAGCAGATACGCGATCAGGCCACCGACGAACGGTACTACGAGCCCGATCGCGCCGTAGATGACGGCCGCGCCAACCGCCACGTTGCGCCCGGCGCCGTAGAGGATCAGGCAGCCGCCGATCCCCCCGACCGCGCCAAGACCAGCCGGCAGCGGCAGCGAGCCGCCCAGCGCCCCGATCACGTACGCCATCAGCACGGGGGCGAAAGCGGGCACGCTGTGCGCGTGCAGCGCGAAGAACGCCGTCCAGAGCACGAGTACGTCGAAGAACAGGTAGGCGAGCGCGCCGAAGACGCTGCGCCAGTCGCCTCTGCCGAAGACGAGCGCGTTGGTCTCCTCGACGGCTCGCGCGACGGTCCCGATCCCCGCGGCGATGCGTGGATGGCGAGGTTCTAGCCTCGCTGCGAAATGGTCGGCGCGACGGGCGATCAAGATTGCCGCGACGAGGGCCGCAGCGGCGACCGCCGCGGGCAGGATCGTGAGCGTCAGGCTGTTCTTGCCAGCGAAGACCCCAAGTGCGAGCAGAACACCGACCGAGATCAACGCGAGCGCGTCGATCGCCGTGTTGAGGAAGCTGAGGTTGAACTCGCGCTCTGTGACCGTCTGCAATGGCAGACCGCGTCGACGCAGGAGAACCGCGCCGGCGCCGACTCCTGAAAACGAGCCTGCGGGCACGAGTAGGCCGCCGCCGAGCTGAGCCCAGGCGAGTCGCACGTCGAGCCGCCGGCCCCCGCCCTCCTGCTCGAGCACGCGCTCAGGGTCGACGATCTGGCGCCAGGCGACCACGTATCCGATCTCAGACAACGTCTCGAGCGCAAGCGCCGCGAGCAGCCACAGCCAGCTGACGCGTTCGAGACTGTCCAGCGCCTGCGCCAGGCTCGGGACGAGCCGGAACAGCAGGAACGCCAGCACGGCGAAGAACAGGAGCCTCAGCGCATACTTGCGCAGGTGGTCGCGAACAGAGCTCAAGGCGTCCGCCATGTGGTGGGACGCCGGTTGCGGGGCGGCTGGCTCGCTTTCGGGCGTCATGCATAGAAGTTAGTTGCATGCTGGGAGTCGCTCAGTGCGCTTTACGGTGGTGTCGGGGCACCGGGACTGGACTGCTGCGTAGAGTGACTGGCACTCCGGGTCGATGCGAGAATGTCGTCATGCTCGGCTATGTCAGAGGCGACGGGCAGACGGCCGAGCCGAAATCCCAGCTCGGCGTAGGCCCGGTCATCGTCGCCCCCGACTCCTTCAAGGGCACCTTTACAGCTGAAGGGGTGGCGCAGGCGCTCGCGCGCGGCGTGGCCGCAGCGGGAGTTCGTGCCGAGGCCTACCCACTGGCCGACGGCGGCGAGGGCACCACCGACGCGATCCATCGCGCTCTGGGCGGTAGCTTCCACACCGCCGACGTCCACGACCCCCTCGGCGCGCCGTTGCAGGCTCAGTTCCTGCTGCTGCCCGACGGCGCAACCGCGATCCTCGACTCGGCCTCGGCCTCAGGGCTCCCGCTGATCGAGGAGGAGCGCAGAGATCCCCTGGCGGCGAGCACCGCCGGCACCGGCGAGCTGATCGCCGCAGCCGCGCGGACGGGCGCCTCACATGTTTACGTCGCGGCCGGCGGCAGCGCAACCACCGACGGTGGCCTCGGCGCGATCGAGGCGATCGCCGCCGCGGGCGGGCTGCGGGGCGCTGTCCTCACCGTGCTCTGCGACGTGCAGACGCCATTCGAGCTAGCTGCCGAGGTCTTCGCCCCCCAGAAGGGGGCCTCCCCAGAACAGGTCGCGTCGCTTTCGGCCCGCTTGCAGGAGCTGGCCGAGACGCTGCCGCGAGACCCGCGGAGAATGCCCATGGGCGGTTGCGCCGGAGGGCTGTCCGGAGGGCTGTGGGCGGCCTTCGGCGCAGAGCTAGTAGCCGGCACGGACTTCGTCTTTGAGGCGCTCGGGCTAGACGCCGTCGTGTCGCGCGCGCGGGCTGTCATCTCCGGGGAGGGCAGGCTCGACGAGCAGAGCCTCGACGGCAAGCTGATCGGCGCGCTCGCCCGCCTGTGCGCGACGCACGGGGTCGAGTTGCACGTCGTCGCCGGACAGAGCTCGCTCGACCCCGAGCTTGCCCGGCTCGCCGGGATCGCCTCCGTGCGCGAGGCCCGCACCGAGGCGGAGCTGGTCGAGGCAGGGCGCGAGCTCGCGCTCTCGCTGGCATCGCCCGCCGCGAGCTGAGGCGACGCTCAGGCGGCCAACGCCGCGATGATCGCCTCGGCCATCTCTGAAGTGCTGGCCGTGCCGCCAAGGTCGATCGTGTGAGTGCTCTGGTCTGCCAGCGCCCGCTCCATCGCCGCGCGCACGCGAGCCGCCGCGCCGCTCTCGCCCAACTGCTCGAGCATCATCGCCCCCGACCACACGGCTCCGGTCGGGTTGGCGAGCTCGCGCCCTGCGATGTCTGGCGCCGAGCCGTGGACGGGTTCGAACATACCCGGCACCCCGCCGCCGGGGTTCACGTTCGCGCTGGCGGCGACCCCCATGCCGCCCTGGATGACGGCGCCGAGATCGGTGAGGATGTCCATGAACAGGTTCGAGCCGACGACGACGTCGAAGCGGGCGGGATCCGTGACGAAATAGGCCGCCGCTGCATCCACGAGCACTCGTTCGACCTCGATCTCCGGATAGTCGGCTGCGACCTCGGCGACGACGTCGTCCCAGAACACGAAAGCGTGCCTTCCTGCGTTGGACTTCGTCACGCTCGCCACGCGCCCGCGACGAGTGCGGGCGAGCTCGAACGCGTAGCGGGCGATCCGCTCGACGCCGGCGCGGGTGAAGACGTCGGCCTGCAGCGCGACCTCGATCCCGAGGCCCTGGTGAACGCGGCCGCCCGCGCCGCAGTACTCCCCCTCGGTGTTCTCGCGCACGCACAACATGTCGATGTCGGCGGCGTGCCTGTCGCGCAGCGGGCCATCGACGCCAGGCATGAGCTTGACCGGGCGGAGGTTCACGTACTGGTCAAAGACCTGGCGGATCGGCAGCAGCAGCCCCCACAACGTGACGTGGTCCGGCACCGCCGGCGAGCCCACCGCGCCGAGGTAGATGGCGTCGTAGCCGCGCAGCGTCTCGAGGAAGTCGGCAGGCGCCATCGCGCCGTGCTCGGCGTAGTAGTCGCTGCCCCACGGCAGCTCCTCGGTCAGCAACTCGAAGCCGCCGTCCAGCTCGGCGGCCCGTCGCAGCACGCGCAGCCCGGCCGCCACCACCTCGGGGCCGACGCCGTCGCCTCCGATCACCGCGATCCGGTGCGATCGCAGAGCTGCCCCGTCCTGCGTCTCATTCACCGCCGCCACCCCTACTCCGCCGGCGGCGCCGCTCACGGGCTGACCGCGATCAGGAACCCGTCGATGGTGGGGCGCGTGAGCAGGTCGCCGGGGTGCAGCACGATCGTCGTCGTCGGCGCGGTGATCAGCGCCGGCCCGTCGACGCTGACGCCGACGGACAGCTCCGCCACGTCGTGCACGGGCGTCTCCACGAGCCCGCCGGCCGCGGCGAAGTACGCCTCCCGCGTGCGGGCAGCCTGCCTGGGAGCACCCCGGTGGCCGTTCGTCTCGGCGTCCCCACGCGGCCAGGTACGGCCCGCGCCGACGGCCGCGACCCGCCAGTGCAGGCACTCGATCGGCATGTCCTCCCGGCTGTAGGCGAACTGCGCGCGGTGCTGGTCGTGGAAGGCGCTGACGAGCGTCGCGAGCTCCCGTTCGCCGAGCGGCCCGCCGCTCGGCACCGGCACGGTGATCTCGTGGACCTGGCCTGGGTAGCGCGCGTCGACCGAGCGCTCGAGCCTGATCTCGGCTGGGTCGAACCCCTCTTCGGTCAGCTCGCCGGCGGCCTTCTCCTCGAGCCTTCCGAGCACCTCGTTGACGACGTCCAGGTCGATCGAGTCCGAGATCGCGTGCAGAGCCGCGAGGTGGTCGTGGCGGACGTCCGTGACGGTCATGCCGAACGCGCAGAACACACCCGCCTCCAGCGGCACGAACACGCGCTCCATCCCGAGCGCCCTGGCCATCTCGGTCGCGTGCAGGCCACCGGCGCCGCCGCCGCAGACGAGCGTGAAGCCGCGCGGGTCGATCCCGCGCTCGATCGTCACGGCCCGGATCGCTCCGACCATGTTGGCGTTGACGACCTGCACGATCCCGGCCGCCGCCTCGACGGCGTCGAGGCCCAGCGGCTGGCCGACATGCCGTTCGACGGCCTCGCGGGAGAGGTCGTCGCGCAGGCGCCTGCGCCCACCGAGAAAGGCATCGGGGCTCAGGTAGCCGAGCACGACGTTGGCGTCGGTCACGGTCGGCTCGCTGCCGCCGAAGTCGTAGCAGGCCGGTCCTGGGCGCGAGCCGGCGCTGCGCGGACCCACGCGCAGCGCGTCGCCGGCGTCGATCCAGGCGATCGAGCCGCCGCCGGCGCCGATCGAGTGGACGTCGACGGCCGACACGCCGATCGGCTGGTCCTCGACCTGGATGTCGCGGCTCATCGCCGCGCGCCCGCCCTGGATCATGCACACGTCGAGGCTGGTGCCGCCCATGTCGACGGTGATCAGGTCCTCGCCGACGTTGCCGGCGAAGTGCAGCGCCGCGGCCGGCGCCGCGGCAGGGCCGGAGGCGAGGATGTTGACCGGCACGCGCAGGATGTCCGGGATGCGCGCGCAGCCGCCGTTGATCTGCATGATCAGGGGCGGGCGCTGCAGCCCGTTCTCGGACAGCTCGCGCTCGACGTTGCGCAGGTACTCGCTGATGCGAGGCACGATGTACGCGCTCATCGCCGTCGCCGAGGTCCGCTCCCACTCGCGGATCTCCGGCAGCACAGCGTGCGAGCAGACGACGTGCACTCCCGGGAAGCTCCTCAGCGAGCAGCTCTGCGGCACGCAGCTCGTGGGCTGGATGCAGCATCGACCACAGGAACGCGACGGCCACCGCCTGCACGCCCGCCTGCTTGAAGTGGGCGGCAGCGTCGCGAACCTCCTGCTCGTCGAGCTGCGCGACCTCGCTGCCGTCGGGCGCGTAGCGCTCGCTGACGCCGACGCGCAGCCACCGCTCCACCAGCTCAGGGGGATGCGGCAGTTTCATGTTGAAGCGCTGCGGCTTGTAGCCGTCGCGGAAGTGCAGCACGTCGCGGAAGCCCTTCGTGCAGAGCAGGCCGATCGTCGGCCCATTGCGCTGGATCAGCATGTTGGTCGCGACCGTCGTGCCATGCACGAGCAGCTCGGTCTGGGCGAGCAGCTCCGGCAGGTCGGTCCCGACCTGCTCGGCGACCGCGCGCAGGCCGCTCATCACCGCGCGCCCGGGGTCGTCGGGGGTGGTGTCTTCCTTCCACAGCAGCAGCTCGTGTCCCGGCCTCGCGAGCGTGAAGTCGGTGAACGTGCCGCCCACGTCCACGCCGATCCTGTAGCTCGTTCCGTTTTGTGCGCTCATCGCCATGAAGTCCGCTCCATCTGTCTCGTCGTTGTCCACATACCGGCAGCCGCGCTCACAACTGGGGGTTGAGTAGGTACTCGTCACCGTCGCGCAGACGCTCGGAGAGCCACGTGGAGGCGTTTGGCGTGGTCGGCGTGACCGCCGGACGCTCCTGGCGGCGCAGCCGCTCGCGCAGCTCCTCGGTCTTGGTCTCGTCGAGCACCGGGTCGACGTCCTCAGAGAGCGCGACCCCGAAGATCTCTCGCGCCGCCGCGCGCGAGATGATCTGGTCGCGCACGTCGCGACGCACCTGTTGGCCCGGACGCTCACAGGGCGCCCCCCAGCCCCCGCCGCCGGTCGAGACGCCGACATAGCGCTCGCTGCGGTGATCCACGGTGAAGGCGCCGCTGGAGGAGACGTAGCGTCGGCGACCGCCGTCGAGCGCTTCGACGTACTGCCCACCGCCGCTGCCGGGCTGGCCGCCCATCGCTCCGTGCGGCGGGTTCGCCGCCGCGTCGCCGAACGTGATCGTGATCATCTCGTCGACCAGCGGGCGCATCGAGAACAGGTTCCCGCAGCCTCCCAGCCACTGACCGAAGCCGCAGGAGTCGGTCTCGATCTCGACCGCCTCGACGCGCACCGGGTAGAGCAGCTCGAGCTGCTCCACCGACTGGATCTTCATGCCGCCGAGCGCGGCCTGGTTGTACCAAAGCGGCCAGCCGTCGTTGCCCATCGCCGCGCCGCCCGCGCCAGCGTTGTTGAACAGCATGAAGCCCCACGGCGTGTGGCCGTCGGCGCCGGACCCGGAGAACTGCGGGATGTTTCCGCAGCGCGCCCCGCCCGCCGGCACGCGCTCGGGCATCGCCGCCACCAGCGCGCGATTGACCGCGTCCTGCATCATGTCGGAGGGGACGATCGTCGCCACGCTCGTGCTGGCTGGGTAGCGCGCCCAGCAGATCGAGCCCTCTTCGGCGGTCACCTCAACGTGCTCGATCACGCCATGGTTGTGGGGGATGTCAGCTTCGATGTAGTACAGGAAGGGGACGGCCCCGGCAGCCTGGGAGGTCGCGTAGCTGCCGTTGGCGCCGCCGCGGGCCTGCGGGCCGCTGCCGGCATAGTCGACCTTCGCCTGGTCGCCGTCGATCGTCACCGTCGCTCTGACGGGGATGTGCTCGACGTCGAAGCCGTCGCTGTCGATCCAGCCTTCGCCAACGTAGATGCCGTCTGGCATCGATTCGATCTCCTTGCCGGCGCGGCGGCTGGCGTAGGCGATGATCTCGTCGACATAGCGCAGCACGGTGTCGGTGTCGTACTCCTCGCACAGCTCTACGAGGCGCTCGCGCCCCTTCTCGATCGATCCGATCTGCGCCCGCAGGTCGCCCTCGATCAGGTCGGCGTAACGCAGGTTGGAGAGCAGCAGGCGCAGGAAGTCCTCGCGCATCCGGCCGCCTTCGACCATCCTCATCGGCGGGATCGTCAGGCCCTCCTGGTAGATGTCCTGGGCGGAGGCGACGACGCTGCTGGGGATGTAGGCGCCGGTGTCCATCTGGTGGCCCTTGGTGACCGACCAGAACACCAGGCGTCCGCCGGAGAACACAGGCGCCGCCGTCACGTAGTCGCCGACGTGGGTGTTGTTGGAGTAGGGGTCGTTGCAGAGGAACACGTCGCCCTCCTCGATCGAGCCTGCGAAGGCGTCAGCGATCTCCTTGACGACGAGGTGCAGCGAGGTCGTGTGGATCGGCAGCGCATCGAACATCGAGACCTGGCGCGGCACGGCGTCGTAGATGCCGCAGGAGTAGTCGTGCGCGAGCGCGAGGATCGAGGTCCACGCCGAACGCTCGAGCACGCGCGTCATCTCGTTGACGATCGCGTCGAAGCGGCTGAGGATCACGCTGAACGTGATCGGGTCGATTCCCTGCTGCTCGCCGGACGGCGCGGGAGCAGCCACGGAGGCCTGGTCGGTCATCGCTCGTGAATTCCTTTCATCGCTGGATTGCACGCTTCGCCCCAGGCGCGTAGCCGAGGCGCAGGCCGGGGTCGCCGGAGCGCTCCAGCGCAGCGATCTGCTCGCGATAGCGGGGATGCTTATAGGTGTCGTAGATGCGCTGGCAGCGCTCCGAGCAGCTGATCAGCTCGCGCCCGTGATGGGAGAAGCGCAGCTCCGCCGTCGGGATCAGGATCCCGCAGTTGACGCACTTGGGCATTTCGTTGACCTCGCGATACACGGTCAGCCTCGCAGCCTCTGGGTCTCCGTCGGGAGCACCTCGCCGCCGTCATGGTCGAGCGCCACCGCGAACAGGTCGCGGGCCTCGGTGTGCGTGTAGAGGCCGTTGCGCACGTCCTCGGCGACCAGCTCGGGGTCGCGCTCTCGCGCCTCGCCGTAGCCGCCGCCGCCCGGCATGCCGAGCAGCACTTCGTCGCCTTCGTGCAGCTCGACGTTGGAGAACTTCCCCGCGGAGACCGTCCCGAGCAGATCCGGCGCGGTGCGCCAGGCCGGTTCGCCACTCCTGCGCAACCGCACGGTGCAGTTGCCGCCCTCTGATCCCTCGGCCTTGCCCCAGGGGCGCAGGCTGTTGCGGTTGGTGTGAGCGCTGAGCGTCATGCTCGGCGCCTTCACGCGCAGCACCCGCTCGGTACCGAAGCCGCCGCGGTAGCGGCCCGCGCCAGGGCGCCCCGGCGGGCCCGTGTTCAGCTTGTAGCTGACGCATTCGAGCGGATAGCGGGTCTCGAGCACCTCGACCGGCGTGTTGGCGCAGTTGGAGGTCTTCGGCACCTGGGCGGTATTGCCGTCGTGGTCGTGGCGCCCGCCCCAGCCACCTCCGTCGAAGTGCAGGTGCGCGTAGGCCTCGCCGGTGCGGGGGTCGGTGCCGCCGAGGCTGAGGATCCCGCAGGTGTCGCCGTCGCTGGCGGTGCCCTTGCCCGCCATCTCGGAGATCGCCCCGAGGATCACGTCGACCGTCGTGGGCGAGCTGTCGGAGTTGCCGCCCACGCACGAGCCGGGATACTCGACGTTCACGAACGTGCCGGGCGGGGCGATGATCGAGATCGGCCGGTAGCAACCGTGGTTGAAGGGGATGACGCCGTAGATGTTGAACATCGCCGTGTAGGTCGCCGAGGCGGTCACGCCCCACGTCTGGTTGGCGGGGCCGGGCGACTGCGGGCTCGAGCCGGTGTAGTCGACGATCACCTCTTCGCCGCGGACGATGACCGTCGCGCAGATCTTCCACTGCGAGTCGGCTTCGACGCCGTCGTCCTCGATCGCCGCCTCGAAGCTCCATTCGCCGTCGGGCAGCTCGGCGATCGCGCGACGCGCGAGCACCTCGGAGACGTTCTTGATGTCCTCTGCGCACTGGGCGAAGTCGGCGGTGCCGTGCTTGTCGACAAGCTCGACGATGCGCCGCTCGGCGACGTAGAGCGAGCCGATCATCGCCTTCAGGTCGCCGTAGCCGAAGCGCGGAGCGCGGATGTTGGAGATCAGCACGCGGAAGAGGTCCTCGACCTCCTCGTCTTCACGGTAGATCTTGACGGGCGGGAAGCGCAGGCCCTCCTGGAAGATGTTGCGCGTGTCCCCGAAGGCCGCCGGCACGAGGCCACCGACGTCGACCATGTGCGCGATGTTGGCGGTGTAGGCGACGATCTGCCCGTCTACGAAGCACGGCTTGAGCACCATGAACTCGGGCAGGTGGCAGCCGCCGCGGTAGGGGTCGTTGTGCAGGATCACGTCGCCCGGGCGCATGTTCTCTGGCCCGACCTCCTTGATGCACCACTCCACGACGTGGGGGATCGCGCCGATCTGCGCCGGGCAGAAGTCGGCCTGGGCGATCATCTCGCCGCCGCCGTCGAAGATCACGCACGAGAAGTCCAGGCCCTCGTTGAAGATCGGCGAGTAGGACGTGCGCATCATCGCGATGCCCATCTCGCGGCAGCTGGTGATCAGGTGGCTGCGCATGACCTCGAGCAGGATCGGGTCCGTTCGCATGCGCGCCTCGCGCGCCGTGTCGCTGGCGCTGCTCATCGGTGCTCCTCCCCTTCGATCGCAATCAGCAGGTTGCCCGAGCGGTCGACCCGCAGCTGCTCGCCGTGCGCGATCAGCACCGTCGAATCTGGCTCGGCGATCAGCGCCGGCCCGCTCAGCCGGTTCTCCCGGCGCAGGTCGGCTCGCCAGTAGACGGGCGTCCGCTCCTCGGTGCGGCCTTCGTCGAACACCACCCTGCGGGTGTCGATCGGCTCGGGCAGCGGTCCCTCGGGCAGTTCCGGCAGCGCCGGCGTCTCGCGCGCCGCAAACGCCGCCAGCTTGAAGTTGACGAGCTCGAGATCCCCGTCCGGGAGGCTCCAGCCGAACTGAGCGTCGTGGGCGGCATGGAAGCGCCGCGCGACGCCCTCGATCTCGCGCTCTCCCGGCTCGCCCTCGAGCGCGACCTCCAGCTCCCAGTTCTGCCCGGAGTAGCGCAGCTCGATGGAGCGCGTTAGCGCGGTCGCGGCGATCCCCTCGCGGGCGAGGTCGCCGGCGGCCTGCTCCTCCAGCTCTGCATAGATCCCGCGCACACGCCGCAGGTCGAGATCTCCAGCGCCCATCACAGACGTGCGCATGTAGTCGAAGCGGGTGTCCGCGATCAGCGCCCCATAGGCGGAGAAGGCGCCTGGGAAGACCGGCACGAGCACCTCGCGGATCGAGAGCGCGCGGGCGATCGCGCTGGCGTGCAGCGGGCCCGCGCCCCCGAACGCCATCAGCGCGAACTCGCGGGGGTCGTGGCCGGAGTCGATCGTCACGAGGCGGACGGCCTGGGCCATGTTGTTGTCGGCGATCCGCAGGATCCCGAGTGCCACGTCCTCGACGTCGCGCTCGAGCGCGCGCGCGAGCTCACCGACGACCTCCTCGCTGGCCTGGGCGTCGAGCTGCAGGTCACCTGCCAGCGGCAACTCGACGGGCAGCCGGCCGAGCAGCACGTTGGCGTCGGTGACCGTCGGCAGCTTGCCGCCCCGCCCGTAGCACGCCGGGCCAGGGTCGGCGCCGGCGCTCTGCGGGCCGACGCGCATGATCCCGGCGGCGTCGATCCACGCGACCGAGCCGCCGCCGGCTCCGACCGAGCGCACGTCGACCATCGGCACGGCGATCGGCACGCCCCACTCGAGCTCTGAGAAGGTCGTCAGCGCCGGTTTGCCGGCGCTGATCAGGCCGGTGTCGAAGCTGGTGCCCCCCATGTCGGCGATGATCACGTTCTCGCGCCCGAGCAGGCCGGCCACCTGGCTGGCTGCGATCACGCCGCCGGCGGGGCCCGAGCGGACCATCGAGACGGGCATCTTGCGCGCCCCGGAGGGGCTCATCACGCCGCCGTTGGAGCGCATCACCAGCAGCTCGCCGATCTGGCGCTCATCTCCAAGCGAGGTCAGCTCGGCCGCGTAGCGGGTCACCGTCGGCTTCAGGAAGGCGTCGATCACGCACGTGCTCGTGCGCTCGTACTCGCGCCACTGCCCGAACACCTCCGAGGAGATCGAGACCTCGAGCTCGGGGAACTCCTCCAGCACCGCCGCGCGTGCCGCGCGCTCGTGGTCGCTGTTGAGGAACGAGAACAGGAAGCTGACCGCGATCGCGTCGACGCCGACATCGAGCAGCTCGCGTGCCGCGCGGCGCACCTCCTCGGGATCGAGCGGGATCAAGACCGAGCCGTCCGCCGTCACCCGCTCTGCGACCTCGCGCACGAGCCTGCGCGGGACGAGGTGCCGCGGCTTGACCCAGTGCAGGTCGAACGAGCGTGGCCTGGAGATGCGCTGTATCTCGAGCAGGTCGCCGAAGCCCGCGGTCGTGATCAGCCCGACCGCGGCGCCGCGGCGCTCGATCAGGGCGTTGGTGGCGATCGTGGTGCCGTGCACGAGCGTGGCGACCTGGCCCGCCCCGCCGAGGCCCGCCTTGCTGAGCGCTTCGCCGGTGGAGCGCGCCGGCTCGGCGGGCGTGGAGAGCGTCTTTGCCATGCGCAGCACGCCGTCCTCGACGGCGAGCAGGTCGGTGAAGGTGCCGCCCGTGTCGATGCCCACGCGCGTCTCACCCCTTCCCTCCTGTGTGATCACCTGGGTCGCCATGCCTATTCCCTCGCCAGGTCGGCGGCACCGAACTTCGACCACAGGGCGATCGCAACCAGCGAGAAGACCAGCACGACGGTGCCAATGGCGTTGATTTCAGGTGTGATCGTGCGGCGCAGACCCGACAGCACGACGATCGGCAGCGTGTCGTTTTCGCCGATCACGAACGACGTCCGCGCGGTCTCTTCCAGCGACACCGCCGCTCCGAGCAGCGCCGCGCCGAAGATCGCGGCCTTGATGTTGGGCCACGTCACGTACATGAACGTGCGTATCTCGTTGGCGCCGAGGTCCTGCCCCGCTTCCTCCAGCGAGCGGTCCCAGCGTGCCAGCACCACCGCCATCTGGATCACCACGACCGCGACCAGCATCGTCGCGTGCGCGATGATCACGGCGCCGAGCGACGGTTCGAGCTTGAAGTCGAGCAGCACCGTCAGCAGCGTCAGCCCACCGATCAGCCCAGGCAGCACGAACGGCAGCATCAGCGTGCGCTGGAAGGCGGTCTTGCCGAAGAAGTTGAAGCGGTCGATCCCGAGCCCTGCCGGCAGGCCAATCGCGACCGCGATCGCGACGCTCGCGCAGGCGACGATCGCGGAGTTCTTGAGCCCCTTGACGAGGTTTTCGTTGGCGAACGCCTTGCTGTACCAGTGCAGCGTGCCGAGTTCCGGCGGCCAGCCCATCAGCGGGCTCTTGTTGAACGAGTAGAGCGCGACGGCGATCGCAGGAGCGAACAGGAACAGCATGATCGCGCCCACGCCGAGATTCACGCCGAGGCTGCCCACGCGCCGCGTCATGCCGCGCTCGCCTCCGCCGCGAGCGGCGTCGTGAGCGTCGCGCCCGCGGCGCGACGACGCAGACGCGACGCCAGCCTGATCAGCCCGAGCACGATCGCAGGCATCGCCAGCGCGAGCAGCACCACCACGATCATCACCACTCCGATGGCGGCGCCGAGCGGCCAGTCGAGGCCGTGTTCAAACTCGCTGGCGGCGAGGTTGGCGATGCCCAGCGAGCCGGGATCGCCCACCAGCGGTGGAGCGAGGTAGTCGCCGAAGGACAGCACGAACGCGAACACCGCGCCGATGCCGATGCCGATCCCCGCCAGCGGCAGCTCGATGTCGACGATCTGCCGCCAGCGGCTGGCGCCGAGATCGGCGGCGGCATGCATCAGCCGGTGCGGGACGCGCTGCATCACCACGAAGATCGGGATGAAGCTGAACGACATCGCCAGATGAACCTGCACGACGACGACCGCGATCTCGTTGAACAGAAAGCTCCCCGTGGGGTGACTGAGGATGCCGATTTCTGTGAGGAAGCCACTGATCACCCCGGTCCGGCCGAGCAGCAGCCGCCAGCCGACGATGCAGAGCAGGTAGCCGAGCCACAGCGCGACCACTACGGCACCGAACCACACGAACTGGTGCCGGTTGACGCGGAAGGAGATGAAGTGGGCGAGCGGAACGCTGATCGCGACGGACAACGCCGCCACGACCAGCCCGCGCTCGACCGAGCGCGCTAGCGCGTCGGTGTACAGCGAGTTGGAGAAGATCGTGTGGAAGCTTTCGGTGGTCCACGTCGAGACCAGCCGGTAGTAGCGCATCTCAGACATGCTCATCTTCACCGCCTCGAACACGGGAAAGAGAATGAACACGGCGCCCCAGATGGCTGCAGGCCCGAGCAGAATCGAAGCCTGCAGCCATCTGTGTCTGCGGATCAGCGTCATGTCCGGTCGGCGTTCGCGCGCCCTACTTCAGGCCCGCGATCACTTCCTGCATCGTCTGGTTGTATGCGTTCGGGTCAGACACGGCCTGCTTGAAGATCGCGCTGCCCAGGAATTCCTTCGGGTTGTTCAGGCCGAGCGTCTGTACCAGGGCCGCAGACAGGTGCTTCGCCGATTCGGGGTTCGACGGCGTGTAGCCGCTCGATTCCGCCAGCGCCGCCGCACCCTTGGGCGAGATCGTCCAGTTGATGAACGCATACGCCGCCGCTTCGCAATCGGGGCTGACGCCAGCACCGATCGAGGCGCCTTCCGCCCACCCCTGCGCGCCCATGTCCTTCAGCTTCGCGGTCGCTACGGGCTGGTGCTTTTCCGCGAGCTGGTTGTAGACGTAGCTCCAACCCTGGGCCGCGCCGACCTCGTGCGTGGAGAAGAGCTGGATCAGGTCACCGCCGCTGTTCCACATCGTGCGGACGTTGCCCTTCAGTTCCAGCATCTTGTTCTTGATCGCGGTGAGCTGCGCGGAGCTGAGGTGAAACAGTTGCTCGGGGTTCTTGTCATAGCCGAGCACTGCCGCCCCGATCCACAACATCGAATAGTCTTCCCACAGCGAGACCTGCCCTTTCAGCTGCGGGCTCCACAGCGCCGCCCAGCTCGTCGGCGGCGTTTTCAGCACCTGCGTGTTGTAGATGAAGGGGTTCACACCCCAGTCCTCGGAGATCGCCCAGGTCTTACCCACGTATTCGAAGGTCTTGGTGGTGAACGCGAAGAGCTTGCTGTATTCAGGGAACTTCGAGGTTTCGATCGGCCTGATCACTCCCGCTTCCTGCATCGGCTGAGTGGTTTCGGAGCCTGCGAAGATCACCGCGTACTGACGGGAGCCGCCAGCCACCATCTTCGCCAGCGCCTGCGCGCCGGACGTGATGTAGGAGACCTTCACCGGCACGCCGTATTCCTTTTCAAACGGCTTCAGCAGCGCGGCCGGCGCCTCACCTTCCCAGGTGAAGAGGCCGAGTGATGAACACTTCTTTGCGTTGCCCGTATCGGCGAGCTTGCTGCCGCCGGACGAGCTGCTGCCGCACGCGGCAAGCGCGCACATGGCAGCTAGGGCCGAGACGGCCAGGAATGCGGCCCGCATCCAGCTTCGCGGGCGGCGCGCTTCAGTTCTCATCTTCGAGCTGCTCCCCTTTCTGGGCTTTTACTGTGATCTCCGGCCGCGCAGGCTCATCGGCTTGCACGAGCAAAGTCCTCGCCGCGGAGACGAACACGGCGACCCGCTCCCCCGGCGAGAGCACCTCGCCGGATGCGGGCATGCGCGACATCAGACGCGCGCCGCTGGGCGCCGCCAGGAAGTAGTGAACGTCGCTGCCGCCGTACTCGAGCGCCGTCACCGTCGCCTCCAAGCGGTTGACGGGGCCAGCGTCCGACGGCGGCTCCTCCTCTCGCGCCACGACCTTGAGGTGCTCGGGGCGGATCATCGCCACGCAGGCGCCCGACAGCTCCCGCTGTGCGCGCGCGAGCAGGCGCTCGCCCGAGACCAGCGTGAAGTTGACGAAGTCCGACCCGGATGCCTCGGCCGCGCCCTCGAGGAAGCTCGACTCGCCGATGAAGCCCGCGACGAAGCGGCTCGTCGGGGAGTCGTAGATCTCCTTGGGCGTGCCGATCTGAAGCGCGCGCCCGGTGTTCATTACCGCGATCCGATCGGCCATCGCCAGCGCCTCTTCCTGATCGTGCGTGACGTGCACGAAGCTGATCCCCGCGTCGCGCTGGATCGCCTTCAGCTCGAGCTGCATCGTCCTGCGCAGCTTCAGGTCGAGCGCGCCCAGCGGCTCGTCGAGCAGCAGCACCTTGGGGTGGTTGATCAGCGCCCGTGCAAGGGCCACGCGCTGCTGCTGGCCGCCGGAGATCTCCTTGGTGCCGCGGTCGCCTAGACCGGGCAACGCGACGCGCTCGAGTATCGCGTCGGCGCGCTGACGGCGCTCGCGGCGGCCGACGCCCTTCATCTTCAAGCCAAAGGCGACGTTGTCGCGCAGGTTCAGGTGCGGGAACAGCGCGTATTCCTGAAAGACGAGGTTGACGTCACGGCGGAACGGCGGAACGTCGGTGACATCGACACCGCCGAGTCGGATGCTGCCGGCGTCGGGCCGCTCGAAGCCAGCCATCGAGCGCAGCGTCGTCGTCTTGCCGCAGCCGGACGGGCCGAGCAGGGCGAAGAACTCGCCTGGTGCGATGCGCAGGTCGAGCGAGTCGACCGCCAGCACCTCGCCGTAGTGCTTGGTCAGCCCGCACAGCTCGAGCGCGGCCGCCTCCTCCGCGAGGTGAACCTGCGGCGAGGGCACCCGCAAGCTCGGCCTGCCTGCAGCAGAGGGCTCGGGCTGGATCGATGTGATCGGCTCGCTCATCACCAGCTCGGCGGCGATATGACCCATAGGACCTCGGCGCCCTCGTCGAGCGCCCTGAACGTGTGAAGCATCGAGCTGCGATAGCAGAGGGCGTCGCCTGCTGTCATCTCGAACTCGCCGCCGTCGACCTCCGCAAGCACCTTCCCCGAGAGCACTATGCAGATCTCGTCCGAGTCCCCGTGCGTGTAGGCGTCTCCCGCGTCGGCGTGCGGCTGGAAGGTGCCGCCGATCACCTCGACGCGGGTGACAGACGTCGGCGCGACGCGGTACTTCGAGATCGGCCCGAGTTCGATCGTGCCCCGGTTGTCGTGGCGCAAGAGATGGGGCAGCTCGCGCGCCGAGGTGTCAAAGATGTCACCTGGGTCGAGGCCGAGCGCGCCCGCCAGCGCCTGCAGGGTCTTCAAGCTCGGCGAGGAGCGACCCCGCTCCACCTGAGAGAGGAAGCCTTCGGTGACGCCGGCCCGTGCGGCTACCTCTTTTAGGGTCAGCCTGCGGCCCATGCGCAGCTCCCGCAGACGCTCTCCTACGGGCGATGAGCCGCGGTCCCACTTCCTGGCGGCAACGGCCGCCTGCGCGGCGCCGACACCGGCGCTCTCTCTCCCCATGCCGAGAAATGTACAGGAATATTCTTTGTTGTCAAGGAAATCTTTATCTCTACTATTGAGATCTTTAGTGAATGGGGGACAAGACATGCCTCGGCGCGCAGACCGCCGGCGCCACCCCCGTCGCGCCCGCGCCAGGCGGAGGGGACCGGTCGAACTCGACACGCACCCTCCGCGTGTCATGCCATCAGCTCCTGGAAGACCGTCCACAGCGAGGCCTTCTCCTCGATCCCGATGCCGGGGCTCTCGCACGGCGAGACATACCCGTCGCGGACCGGCGTCGAGTCGGCGAAACCGCCGAACGGCTGAAAGACGCCCGGGTAGGACTCGTTCCCGCCGAGCCCCAACCCACCGGCGATCGCGAGCGCGAACTGGTGGCCACCGTGAGGTATGCAGTTGCGCGCGGAGAAGCCGTGGGCGCGAACCGTCTCGAGGATGCGCAGGAACTCGGTCAGGCCATACGCCAGGACCGGGTCGAACTGCAGCACGTCGCGATCGGCGCGCATGCCGCCGTAGCGCAGGAGGTTCTGGGCGTCCTGGTGAGAGAAGAGGTTCTCACCCGTCGCGAGCGCTCCCGCGTAGCGCTCGGCGAGCGTGGCCTGCAGTCGATAGTCGAGAGGGTCGCCGGCCTCCTCGTACCAGCGCAGCCCGTAGGGCTCGAGCGCTTCGGCGTAGGCCAGCGCCTGCTGCAGGTCGAGCCGTCCGTTCGCGTCGACGGCGACACGCTCGCCCTCACCCACCAGGTCGAGCACGGCCTCGATCCTGCGCAGGTCCTCCGCCAGCGGGGCCCCGGCGATCTTCAGCTTGACGGTCGTGTAGCCCTCGTCGAGGTAGCCCGCCATCTCATCGCGCAGCGCCGCGACCGACTTGCCCGCCGAGTAATAGCCGCCAGCTGCGTAGACGAAGACGCGATCCTCGACCCGCCCGTCGCGATAGCGCTCAGCGAGCAGCCGGTGTAGAGGCTTGCCCTCGAGCTTGGCGACGAGGTCCCAGATCGCCATGTCGAGCACGCCGACGGCAACGGAGCGCTCGCCGTGGCCGCCGGGCTTCTCGTCGGCCATCAGCACCTCCCACACGCGGGCCGGATCGATGTTGTGCCCGGTGGCGTCCAGGAGCGCGGTCGGCGTCGCCTCGAGCAGCCGCGGGATGAACCGCTCGCCCAGCAGGCCAGCCTGCGCGTAGCGGCCGTTGGAGTTGAAGCCGTAACCGACCACGGGAGCGCCTTCGCGGATCACGTCGCTGACGACCGCGACGATCGAGGCGGTCATACCGCGGAACGACACGTAGGCGTTCGCGATCGGCGCTGCCAGCGGCACGACGCGCTGGCGAACCTCCACGATCCGCACCGGCGCACCCGCACCCCCAGAGGGGCGTCGCGGGGCGTAGACCTCCTTCACCGGCACGTGTGTAGCGTCCATCCCGGCGCGCGCCCTCGTAAGTATCAAGGCGTCGTAGATGTCGGTGGCGACGCGGACAGTCTGTCCGCTCCAGGCGATCTAGACGCGCGGGGCCCGGCGCGTCGTCCGTCACGCCCCCACGGGGCGGGGCGCATCGTGGATGCGCAACGCGAGCTCCAGTGCCAGCCGGTCGTCCTGGCTCTCGAGGTCCACCCCCAAGAGCTCCTCGATCCGTTCCAGGCGCGGGTACAGCGACTGGCGGTTGAGGTTGAGCGCGCGGGCGGCGTCAGACTTGCGCCAGCCCTGACCCGCCAGGGCTCGCAGTGTGGGCATCAACGTGGCCGCTCTGCGCCGGTCGTGCTCGAGGAGCGGGGCAAGCCGCGTGGCGGCGAACTCCTGCAGGCGCTCGTCGCTACGCAGACGCAGCATCAGTGTGTCCAGGCTGGGAGCGCTCGCGTCGTACCACGGCCGCGGCGGACCGTCGACGGCGACATTCGCCACGTCGATCGCGCGGCGCAGGCCGTCGGCCAACTGCTCCCACCCCTCCACGCACGGTCCGACCGCGATGACGGCGCTGTCGGCGCTGTCGGCGTGCTGCGCGATGCCGCGTCGCAGAGCCTCGACGGCGAGCTCAATCGTGCTCGCGCGGCGGCTCGCCGCGGCGCCCCCGAGGACGATCAGCGTGTGCTCGCCGACGACTCGGGAGCCAAGCAGCACCGGGATCGAGCGAGAGCGCATCTCTTCGCGGAAGCCTGTCCAGACCGCCGTCCAGACAGCGTCGCGTGCGAGCCTGGTCGGGATCAGAACGAGCGGCAGCAGCGTACCTGCGCGATGGTCGAAGCCGAGCGCCGCCGCCCGCGCCGGCGCATCCGCGAGCGACGCGCCACTGTTGACGAGGTCGAACAGGAAATTGCCGCGCTCGCGCATGGCGAGCACCGTCTCCTGGCGCTCGCGCATCAGCGCGAGCGACGCGAGCCCAACCGCGCGCTCGGCGGCGACGCGATCGAACTCGTCCAGCGGCGAGTCCAACGGCAGCGCCACCAGCCAGCCCCACGTCCGCGAGCTCGAGCCGGGGACGGGCACCATGATCGCCCGCGTCTCGCGCAGGGGGTCTTCACGGATCAGCTCCCATGCAGCGAGCACGTCCGCGTCCGGGGAGCGGTGGTTGGCGTGATAGAGAACCCCCTCTCGCATCTTTTCCAGCAAGACCGGGTTGCCGATCGTCGTCGCCAGCGTCGCGAGGATCTCCGGGATGCCGGCGCCGTCGAGCATCAGCTCGGTGAAGCGCCGGTGCAGCTCGTCGCCTCTGCGCAGCAGGGCGAGCTGGCGATTGAGGATGCTCGAGTGCACCTCCTCGGTGACCTCGACGAACATCACCTCGCGATGCAGCTCCACCAGCGGAACCCCTCCCCCCTCGGCGACGTCCACGAACGAGTCGGGGACGCTCGAGAAGACGTGACCGAGCTCCACGATCACGCCCGCCACGCCGCGCTCGACCAGCCCGCGCATGAACTTGCGCTGCTCGCCAGGTGAGCGGGCCACGCCGAGCCCTGTCATCAGCAGCAGCTCCCCGCCCTTGAGCAGCCGCGCGATGTTCGGCACCTCAGCCGAGTGCGCCCACCGGATCGGGCGCTCGAGACCCTCGCGACCGGCCACGAGCCGCGGCGCTCCACGCCGCAGAGAGGCCAGCCCCAGCGCCACCTCTACGGTCAAAACGCCAGATGCCGAACCCTGGACAGACGTGTACATCTCTGTCCAGAATAAACATGAACCTCTGCCCGTCTACGCCGGTGCCCCGCGACAGGGCGTCTGCGAACGCGGCGATGGTGGCGACAGGTGGTCGATTGAGCGTGCCACCCGAAGCGGCCAACATCTTCCGCAATGGCGACCGAAGAGCTGGAGGCGACCGACAGGCTGCTGCTGCTAGACGGCCAGTGGATCGGCTCAGACGTATGGCAGGAGGTGCGCTCGCCGTACTCGGGTGAGCTCGTCGGTCGTGTGCCGCAGCTCGGCGCACAGGCAACCAGGAACGCGATCGACGCTGCTGCGCGCGCGATGCGCGAGCCGCTGCCCGCGTGGCGGCGCGGCGAGATCCTCGAGCGCACTGCCGCGCTCATCGACGAGCGCCTGGAGCAGCTCGCGCAGCTGCTCATGCACGAGACCGGCAAGCCGATCAAAGCAGCGCGGGCGGAGATGCAGCGCGCCGCCTTCACCTACAGGATGTCGGCTGTGCAAGCGCGCACGCTGACGGGGCGGGCGGTCGCGATCGACGCCGCACCGCTCGGCGAGGGCAAGGTCGGCTTCACGATGCGACGACCGATCGGGGTGGTCGCGGCGATCACGCCGTTCAACTTCCCGGCGAACCTCGTCTCGCACAAGATCGCTCCGGCCTTGGCGGCTGGCTGCGCGGTGGTCCTCAAACCCGCCCCCCAGACGCCGCTGAGCGCGGTGGCGCTCGCGGAGCTCGAGGTCGAGGCCGGTCTGCCGCCGGGCTGGCTCAACGTCATCGTGGGCCCCGAGACGGAGATCGGCGACGTGCTGCTCGAAGACGAGCGCGTGGCGATGATCACCTTCACGGGCTCGGCCGCCGTCGGCTGGATGCTCCGCGACCGCGCGCCGCGCAAGCACGTCGCGCTGGAGCTCGGCAACGCGACGCCGGTGATCGTCGCGGCCGACGCCGATCTCGACCTGGCCGCGGAGCGCATCGCGCGCACGGCATTCGCCTTCGCCGGACAAGCATGCACGTCGGTGCAGCGCATCTACGTGCATCGGGACGTCCATGATCTCTTTCTAGAGAAGTTCCTGCCCTGCGCGGAAGCGCTGAAGGCCGGCGACCCCAAGGACGACTCGACGGACGTCGGCCCGGTGATCGACGCACGGGCGCTGGAGCGCATCAGGGCCTGGATCGAGGAGGCAGTGACCGAAGGCGCGCAGCTGCTCGCCGGTGGCGAGCTCGAGCGCGGGGTGCTGCGCCCGACCGTGCTCGTAGACGTGACCCCGCAGATGCGCGTCGTGCGCGAGGAGGTGTTCGGGCCACTCGTGGGGGTCGCGCGCTTCGAGCGCCTGCAGGACGCCTTCGACGCCTGCAACGACACCGAGTTCGGGCTGCAGGCGGGAATCTTCACGACCGACCTTCACAGCGCCTTCGCGGCCGCCGAGCAGCTCGAGTTCGGCAGCGTGATCGTCAACGAGAGCCCCGGCTGGCGGGTCGACCAGATGCCGTACGGCGGTGTGAAGGCCTCGGGCACCGGCAAGGAGGGGCCGGCCAGCACCGTCCGCGAGATGACAGTCGAGCGGCTGGTCGTGCTCGACGTCGCCGGCTAGCGACGGCGGAGCGCGCGCTCAAGGCGTAAAGAGAGCCGACAGGTTGTCGCCCCACGCCGGTTGAGATCCGACGAGAAGGCGATTGCCTGGAGACGATATGGCACAGAGACTTACACGCATGTCAGCAACCGCCTCCCAGACACGGGTCCTGCGCAACCACATCGGCGGCGCGTGGCGTGAGGCTTCGGCCGCCGAGCTACTGGAGGACCGCGATCCGGCATCGGGCGAGCCGCTCGCGATGGTGCCCCTGTCGAGCGGCGCGGACGTCGACGCGGCCGTCGTCGCCGCACGTTCGGCCGCGATCGAGTGGCGCGAGGTCTCGCCGTTGCAGCGCGCGCGAGCCGTGCTGGCACTGCGGGAGACGTTGGACGCGCACCGGGGCGAGCTCGCCGAGCTCGTGACGCGCGACATGGGCAAGACGATCCCGGACGCGCTCGCGGAGGTGGGACGAGGGATCGAGTCGGTCGAGGCGGCAAGCGCCGTGCCGCACCTGCTCAAGGGCGAGGTCCTCGAGGGGGTCGCAAACGGAGTGGACGTGGAGATGATCCGCCAGCCGCTCGGCGTCGTGGCGGCGATCACGCCGTTCAACTTCCCGGCGATGATCCCGTTGTGGTTCCTGCCCTACGCCGTCGCCGCGGGCAACGCTTTCATCCTGAAGCCCTCGGAGCAGGACCCGCTCCCGTCCGAGCGCATCGTCGAGCTGGCCAGCGAGCTCGACGCGTTCCCGCCGGGGCTCATCAACCTCCTCCACGGTGCCCACGACGCCGTCAACGGCCTCCTCGACCATCCGGGGGTCGATGCGATCTCCTTCGTCGGCTCGGCCACGACGGCGCGCTACATCGCGACGCGCGCTGCCACCAACGGCAAGCGGGTGCAGGCGCTCGGAGGGGCGAAGAACTCGATGGTGGTGATGCCCGACGCCGACCCCGCGACGATGGCCGAGGGCGTGTGCGCCTCCGCGTTCGGCGCCGCCGGCCAGCGCTGCCTGGCCGGCTCGATCGCGGTTCTGGTGGGCACCCGCGAGCAGCAGGACGCCGCCCGCGACCGCATCCTCGAGGTGGCCAGCGCACTGCGCACCGGGCCCGGCGAGGATCCCAACACAGACGTCTGTCCAGTCGTCAGCCCCCAGGCGCGCGACAGGATCACGGCGGACATCGACGAGGCCGAGCGGGACGGAGCGCGGGTCACCCTGGACGGGCGCGGGGACGCCGGAGCGGGCGGTACCCAGCTCGCTCCGACGATCCTCGACGAGGTGCCCGCCGGTCACCGCGTTCTACGCGAGGAGCTGTTCGGCCCGGTGCTGGCGCTGACGCGCGCCGAGAACCTGGACAGCGCTCTGGAGCAGGTGAACGCGAGCCGCTACGGCAACGCCGCGGTCATCTTCACGGAGTCCGGCGGCGCCGCGCGGGCCTTCCGCCACGGCGTCGAGGCCGGCATGATCGGCGTCAACGTGGGCGTGGCCGCGCCCGTCGCCTGGTTTCCGTTCTCAGGCTGGAAGGACTCGATCGACGGCGACCTGCACTCCAACGGCAGGGACGCGATCGAGTTCTACACGCGCAAGAAGGTCGTGACCTCAAGGTGGGCGACGTGAGCGACGACGCGCTGCTGCTGCACTTCTCCAAGCAGGCGCTCGACGACCTGCTGGTGCTCGAGCGCGGCGAGGGCCCCTACGTCTTCGACACGCGCGGAAACCGCTACATCGATGCGCTCTCCAGCCTCTTCTGCTCGCAGATCGGCTACAGCTACGGCGAGGAGATGGCCGCCGCCGCGGCCACGCAGCTGAACACGCTCGCGTTCAACACCAACTGGGGCACCGCCACGCCCGTGGCGAT
This sequence comes from uncultured Solirubrobacteraceae bacterium, assembly GCA_963716535.1. Lineage (GTDB taxonomy): Bacteria > Actinomycetota > Thermoleophilia > Solirubrobacterales > Solirubrobacteraceae > Palsa-744. Next base: position 1,318,004 of record OY970317.1, read on the forward strand.
CGAGCTCGCCGAGCGGCTCAGCGGGCTCGCCCCCGACGGGCTGCGCCATGCGTTCCTGACGAGCGGCGGCTCAGAGGCGGTGGAGGCTGCCTGGAAGATCGCCCGCGAGCACTTCCACGCCGTCGGCCAGCCGCAGCGGACCAAGGCGATCGCGCGCGACTGCGCCTACCACGGCGTGACGCTCGGGGCGCTGTCGTTCACCGGCCTGGAGCGCTTCAAAGCGCCCTTCGGCCCGCCGGCGATCGACGTCACCCACGTGTCGAGCACCAACTCCTACCGCGCCCCGGACGCAGACCAGCCAGCGGCATTCTGCGCGCGACTGCTGCAGGAGATCGATACCGCGATCCGCGATGCCGGGCCCGAGCGGGTCGCGCTGATCATCGCCGAGCCAGTGCAGAACGCGGGCGGATGCCTGACGCCGCCGCCCGGCTATTGGGCCGGCCTGCGACGAATCGCCGACGAGCACGGGTGCCTGCTGATGGCCGACGAGGTCATCTGCGGGTGCGGCCGCCTCGGCGAGTGGATCGCGACGGCCCGCGAAGACGTCACACCCGACCTGGTGTCGCTGGCTAAGGGGCTGACCTCGGCGTACGCACCGATGGGGGCGGTGCTCGCACACGAGCGCGTGATCGCCCCCATGATCGAGAGCGGAGCGCCGATCAGGCACGGCTTCACTTTTGGCGGCCATCCGCTGAGCGCTGCGATCGCGCTCAAGAACATCGAGATCTTCGAGCGCGACGGGATCCTCGAGAACGTCCGCTCGCTGACGCCGCATCTCGGGAAGCGGATGCGGGAGCTGCTGGCGCTGCCGATCGTCGGCGACGTTCGCGGCGACGGCTTCTTCTGGGCGGTCGAGCTCGTCAGAGACGAGGAGGGCGGCCGCTTCGAGGAGCGCGAGCGCGACGAGCTGATCCGCGGCTTCCTGCCGCGCCGCCTGCGCGAGGCCGGCTTGATCGCCCGTGCCGACGACCGCGGCGACAGCGTGGTGCAGATCGCTCCGCCGCTGATCAGCGACGCCGGGCTGCTAGATGAGATCGTCGCTCGCCTCGGCGATGTGCTCGGCGACGCCGCCGCGCACATGAAGCTCGGCGTGAGCGCCGCCATCGCCTGATGCGCGTGGGCGTCGTCACCGAGGTCAAGCCCGGCGAGCGCCGCTGCGCGCTGACGCCGGCCGGCGCCGCCGAACTGGTGGGCGACGGCCACGAGGTGATCGCCCAGCGCGGCGTCGGGCAGGGGTCGGGCTTCGCGGACGAGGAGTTCCTGCGGGCCGGCGCAGAGCTGGCGGAGAACGCCGCCGAGGTCTGGAGGCGGGCTGAGCTGCTGCTCAAGGTCAAGGAGCCGGTGGCGAGCGAGTACGGTCAGCTCCACAACGGGCAGATCCTGTTCACCTACCTGCACCTCGCCGCCGACCGCCCCCTTACCGATGCGCTGATCGCGTCCGGCACGACCGCCGTCGCGTACGAGACGATCGTCGATGAGTCAGGCCGCCTGCCCCTGCTGGCACCGATGAGCGAGATCGCGGGCAGGCTGGCTGCACAGGCGGCCGCTGCATTCCTGCTCGACCCGGCCGGTGGCCGCGGGCTGCTGATCGGCGGCGTTCCCGGTGTCGCGCCCGCTCGGGTGAGCGTGCTGGGCGGCGGGGTGGTGGGCGTCCAGGCCGCACGGGTCGCGTGCGGGATGGGCGCGGAGGTGACGATCCTCGAGCGCTCCCTGCCGCGGCTCCGCCAGCTCGACGACCTGTTCGAGGGCCGCGTGCGCCTGCTCGTGTCGAGCCAGATGGCGATCGAGGAGCAGCTTCGCCACTCCGACGCGGTGATCGGCGCGGTGCTCGTCCCCGGCGCGTCCGCGCCGCGGCTGCTGACCCGCGCCTCGCTGGCGCTGCTACCGCCAAAGGCGGTTCTCGTGGACGTCGCAATCGACCAGGGCGGCTGCTTCGAGACCTCGCTGCCCACCACCCACGGGGATCCCGTCTACGAGGTGGACGGGATCCTCCACTACTGCGTGGCCAACATGCCCGGCGCCGTGCCGAGGACCGCGACCAGCGCCCTGACGAATGCCACGCTCCCGTACGTGCGGCGCATCGCGGGGGTCGGCCTCGATGCTGCGATCGAGAGCGACCCCGGCATCGCCCCCGGCGTCAACGTCCGGGACGGGGAGCTGCTGTGCGTGCCGGTGGCCGAAGCGTTCGGGCTGCCGCTGCCGGCATGAGCGCCGAGCGCTCCTACCGCAACCTGATCGGCGGCGAGCTGCGTGGCGCCGTCGAGGGAGGACAGCACGAGATCGTCAACCCAGCCACAGGCGAGGCGATCGCGAGCGTCCCCGACGGCACCGCCGCCGACGTCAACGCGGCGGTAGACGCCGCACGGGCCGCGCGGATCCCGTTTCGGGACACGACGCCGGCGCTGCGCCAAGAGCTGCTGCTGGGGCTCGCCGACCTGATCGACGCGCACGCCGAGGAGCTCGCTGCGATCGAGGTCGCCAACGTCGGCAAGCCGCGGGCGCTCGCGGCGGAAGAACTGCCGATCTGCGCGGACGAGCTGCGCTTCTTCGCAGGGGCGGCTCGTGTTGCTCAGGCACCCGCTGCCGGCGAGTACCAGCAGGGCTACACCTCAATGGTGCGCCGGGAGCCGCTCGGGATCGTCGGACAGATCGCGCCGTGGAACTACCCGCTGATGATGGCGATCTGGAAGATCGCTCCGGCGATCGCAGCCGGCAACGTCGTGATCCTGAAGCCCTCGGAGCTCACGCCCCTGTCGACGCTCCGCCTGGCCGAGCTGGCCGCGCAGGCGCTGCCACCGGGCGTACTCAACGTGATAGCCGGCGATGGCCCCTCGGTGGGGGAGCCGCTCGTGCGCCACCCCGAGATCGCGATGGTGTCGCTGACGGGCAGCGTGGCCACAGGCAAGGGCATCGCGCGCGCCGCCGCCGACACGCTCAAGCGGGTGCACCTAGAGCTCGGCGGCAAGGCGCCGGTCGTGGTCCTCGCCGACGCTGACCTCGAGGCGGTCGTCGCCGGGCTTCGCATCGCCAGCTTCCTCAACTCCGGGCAGGACTGCACCGCCGCGGCCCGGGTGATCGCCGACGCCGGCGTCCACGACGCGCTGCTCGACGCCCTCTGCTCCGCTGCCGCCTCGCTGCGCGTGGGCGATCCGAGCGAGGGCGATGAGATCGAGATGGGGCCCGTCGTATCCGCACGCCAGCAGCAACGGGTGCTCGGCTTGATCGACCGGGCCGCCGCCTCCGGGGCGAAGGTCCTGCAGGGCGGCTCCGCGGGCCGCGAGCGCGGCTTCTTCGTCGAGCCCACGGTGATCGCGACCGCCGACCAGCGGGCCGAGATCGTCCAGCAAGAGGTCTTTGGGCCGGTCGTGACCGTGCAACGGGCTGCCGATCTCGACGAGGCCCTCGCGATGGCCAACGACGTGCCCTACGGTCTCGCCGCCTCCGTGTGGACCCGCGACGTCGGCAAGGCGTTGCAGGCCGTCCGCCAGCTCGACTTCGGCTGCGTATGGGTGAACGACCACCTGCCGTTCCTCTCGGAGATGCCCCACGGCGGCTTCAAGGAGTCAGGCTACGGCAAGGATCTGTCCGTGTACGCGCTCGACGACTACACCCGTGTCAAGCACGCGATGATCAAGCTCGCATAGCTTGTCGCCGTCGCTGCCTGCTCCTGTGCTCGCGGCAAGCTCCACTGGCGGGGTGCTGAGGATGAGCCGGGCAACCAAGGGAGCCACATATGGCGAGGGAGCTAGAGGACAGCCCTTCCGCCGACTCAAAACGGCAGTCGACGACCTACCCCCAGCTCGGAGAACGCAAGGGTCAGAGATGGCCTCAATGAAACTGCGCGTGTCCCCAAATAGAACACGGACAGAACATAGTCACCCGTATTGACTGCCGTCGGTGCACCACCAAAACCCCAGATTTGCAGGCAGGTTCTCTTATCGGGGAGAACGGTTCAAGTTGGCTTTCCTGAGCCATATTTCGGGGTTCTGCGGTCGTTTTGCGGTCACGCAGACCAGCCTCATTCCTAGCACCCGTTTCGCGCAACAAGGCCACTCAGCAGCATCTGAGTGAGTTCGTACGACGAGCGGACCTCCACGAGATCGAGCGTACTCTCGCCGAGCGCACTCGCTACGTCCTCGACGACGAAGCAGCACAGCGATTTCTCTCCGCGCTGGAGCAGCTCTCCTCCGACTCCGAACAAGGCTGCGCCACCTCGTCGAGAAGCCGAGTCTCCTACCAGAGGCGTGACGCCGCAACCCAGCGCGCTGCCTTGTTCGACGCAAAGCACACCGCGGTCGATCAGTTCAGCTACGTCTTATGAGAACCTTGATGGGGGCAGCCGACGCCTGGGGCACCCGCAATCCGCCCGTCGCCGGTAAGTAGCTCACACCCAAGCACCTCAGCCAGAGCTACATACGTGGCGTCGTAGGCAGTTAGATTGGCTCGCAGCTCGAAGACACGACGCATCAGCGGCAAAGCCTGGTAGCGATCTAGATCAAGATCTTCGAGGTCGCCAACCGCCGCAGCAAATCGCTCCGCGGTGAGCGTGCCGGCGAGCCAGCGCTTGCGCAGCGCCGACACCGTCTCGACATCAACAAGATCTGGTGCCGCGAGATCCTTTGCCGCACGTAGCACCTCACGCGCAACGCGCCCGTCAGCCTCGTCATCGGCAATGGCGTTGGCGAGCACGCTCGCATCGACCACGATCAACGCTGCCCGCGCTCCTCGGCCAGATCCTTCGCAGCGCGCGCAAGCCCCACATCGCCTCCAGACCTCCGATCAATGCGGTCCAATACCTCAGCCAAGCTAGGCCGCTTAGCAATCCTCGTCAATTCGCTCGCTAGGTACTACTGCAGGGATTGCCCATGCAACTTCGCCCTCCGCTGCAAGGCACGGTGAACATCATCCGGCAGATCACGCACAAGCAAGCTCGTCATTGCTAGCTGCCGAGCCGCCCAAGATGCGATCCCACGCCCACGACACCGGCCACCTCTCGAACTGCGACATCGCACGCGCACAGGCCTGCCGGACTACGCGAGCACCGAGGCGGCCCGGCAGCACCTGCTTGTCAGCGACGGCGCCTGCGGGTAGGACCTCTAGACGCGACCCTCACCACGATGAGTCGGATGTTGTTGCCGGCAAACGCCTGAACCAACAACGTGGCGGCGACTGCAATGAAGATCGTCGAGAGTACGCCACGCTCGATCAGCTTCGCTGAGGCGTTGTTCGCCCGGAAGGTTTGGACGCTTGAGCAGAAGCGTTCATTGACGTGCGTCATGCGATAGTAAAACTGGTCTTCCAGTTCAGACGGTGGCTCAAGTTCATGAGTCGTACAAACCAGAACCGTCTTTTTGCGCTGGACATGCGCCCCAGCTTCCAGTGCTGCCCGGTCAGGCTCTTGATGGGGGACCGACATTTCGACGACCGCGTCGAGCTTTAGTGGTTCCCCAAGGTTCTTGTTGAGGTGGTGGCCTTGTACCCAAAACGGAACGTTGCCAACTCCGGTCACCACTTCTTCTTCCCCTGCTTCTTCCAGCGGGCCTACGGCTGGGCTGGTGAGATAGCAGGAGCCGTATCCAGCGGTATGCGCCACCATGAGCGTGAGGCGGAACTGAGCAGCTACGTCTGAGACGGTCCAGTGCGCGACAGGACTGAGCGCGATAGCGGCACCTTCGTCGCGAACGAGTGGCACGGTATGCCAGGTGTGTTCCGTCGGACTTACTGAATAGATCGACGCGACGCTATTTACTTCGGCATGCAGTATGCGCACGCCAGCGGTCGCGACGAGTAGGCGAGTCGGCTGTTTGATCCGATCCAAAAGTTCCGTTGACTCCCATTGGAGACGCCCCGTGACAATGGCCGGGTCTTCGCAGTTTGTCGGTGCTTCAATGTGAAGGTTTAGGAGCCAGCTTGGTTCGTGAGTGGGCCGTTCCGAGGTGGCTTCGGTATCGGTACTGACCCATAGGTGCCACGGTTCAGCAGGGCTTGGCGTCGGCGCGAAATTCGGTCTCACAAGGAGCCAGCCGCCAGCTAGTAGGGCGAGGCCAACGATCAGCAAAAGCAGTCGCGTTTTCCAGCTGGTGCCCTGCAGCGGCAGCGCAGATTCAATCGTCGTACCGGTAGCAGGCTCGTACCGGTGGCGCCACAGCCATGCCCTCCGTTTCATGCAAACAGCACGGCGTCAAGGGGCAATAGGGAACGGCCGATCCCAAGGCTCTGACAACGGGCACGAATGCAGAATGCGACTCACACCCCGTACATCTCCCAGCCCACCCAAAGTGTTTGCGTAGAGTCGGCTCCGCCCCCCAGTGCCATATTCTGGAAAATACCGCCTTCGCCAGACAGGAGCCGCCCTGCCCGACACCCGACAGGTGCCGCCTTGGACCAAAAGCGACGTTCCAGCGATCAATCGCCAGCAACCGAGTCGTCAAAGAGGCTGCGCGACCCGAAGGCCGGAAAGACGGCGAAATCCCGAGCCGGGCGTGCTTCGTGGCGTGCAGCGCGACCACGAGCCTTGCGGCCGGCAAAGCGGCCGCAACGTTGCCTCTGCGGCCACTTTGCGGTCACCGAGCCCACCGAACAGCAGCGAACACAAGCGAACCTCCGCCTGCGAAACTCACCGTTTTCGGGGCTTTTCGCCCGTATTCGCTTCTGTTCGCAGAGCGTGAACCTAATCGGGGAGCAGGGTTCAAGTTGGCTTTCCTGAGCCATTTTCGCGGTCCTGCGGTCGTTTTGCGGTCACGCAGACCCGCCCGATACCGAGCGCTTGGCTTAGGGGAGCACCTTGATAGGGCAACCAATACCTGGGGCACCCGCAAGCCGCCCGTCGCCGGTAAGTAGCTCGCACCCAAGCGCCTCAGCCAGAGCTACGTATGTGGCATCGTAGGCGGTTAGATTGGCTCGCAGATCGAAGGCGCGACGCATCAGCGGCAAAGCTGGGTAGCGATCTAGATCAAGATCTTCGAGGTCGTCAACCGCCGCAGCAAATCGCTCCTGAGTGAGCGTGCCGGCGAGCCAGCGCTTGCGCAGCACCGAGACCGTCTCGATGTCAACAAGATCCGGGGCCGCGAGGTCCTTTGCGGCACGCAGGGCCTCCCGCGCAACGCGCCCGTCAGCCTCGTCGTCGGCAATGGCGTTCGCGAGCACGCTCGCATCGACCACGATCAACGCTGCCCGCGCCCCTCCGCCAGATCCTCCGAAGCGCGCGCGAGCCCCACTTCGCCTCCAGACCTCCGATCGATGCGATCCAATACCTCGGCCAAGCTGGGCCGCTCGGCGATCCTCGTCAATTCGCCCGCTAGATACTGCTGCAGAGACTGCCCGTTCGACTTCGCCCTCCGCTGCAAGGCGCGATGGACATCGTCCGGGAGATCACGTACTAGCAAGTTCGTCATTGCTTACAAAATGATAGCACCATCACTGCCAGTCGATCCCATGGCCCTCCCCGCCCTCCAACAGCCAACCCGCATGTGATCGGAGCTACAGGCGCTCCCGAGCGCACACGGTGGCCGGGATCATTCGCAGTAGACAGGTCGCTGCAGTGCTGCCTTCAATGCTGGCTGCACCCCTTCACCATGACCAGGCAGATGCACAAGATCGTGTTCCCTAGCCGAAGCGTCTTCCCAGAAGCATTCCCGCCTCGCTGGCGTCGCTGAGGGTCAAGATGGCGTCGGTTCTCGCCGGCGAGTCCTCCGGGAGTAGCTCCACCGGTAGCCGAGCGGACCGTGTTGCGCGCCAACCCCGTGCAACGCATCAACTCCTTGATCGAGACCCCACGAACGAAGTGCTCCCTGCGCAGCTCGGCCCACTGCTCCACGTCCAGCACACTCCTTCTCCCGGTCTCGACAACACAATCGAGCCAGGCTCACCAACACCCCGGACGCCTCCGCCAACCGCCCTAGGGGATCAAATCTCAACCGGCGAAGAGGGGTCAGTCTCCCACCGGCGCCGACAGCCAGCAGCGGCTAAAGCCGTCGACCCGTATCGCCTCGTCCGACCGCGCGGCGCGAGCTCGCTCAGTCGGACCACGCCCGCGCCACCGATCGACCCGTCCGCTTCCGCGCTCCCAGCAAAGCAGGTGGCTTCTGACATCGGACGAGTTCCCTGCTCGTCGCCCTAGAGGAGGCGTCCGGTCGACGCCCAGAGAGACGATCGGATCGGACGAATTGCGAGTCGATGGGCGACACCCGGGACGCTCCTGCTTTTGCGTCCGTGCGGCGGGAAGCAGGAGTTTCGCGCCTCCTAACTCCTTGGTTCAGCACGCCTCCTTCGGAACGAAAGCGGAAGCAGTCCTGTCGTCGCGCGAGACGACTCATCCCGCGTGCTTGCAGCACCCTTGGCAGCCTGTCGGATCGCTTGCGCAGTCATCTCGGTGACAGCGCGCTCGCGCCTGCTCTGCCAGACGAACGAGCGGTTCCGCCCGCGCGGCACGTGCGAGAGCTTGGGAAGAGAGCACTGTGCGGCCACCGCCGTCGGCGGAGCAGAACCGACCGCCGCCTCGTCTTGGCTGCACGCGCCGTGAAGCAGCTAGGCCCATCCGGGAAAGGCTGCGGTCTTCATGCGGTCCGTTTGCGCTCCCGCTGCGGCCCATTTGCGATCTACGAGATCACCGACCAAACACACGCGAACGGCACCTTTGCGAGAACAAAGCGTTTTCGCGCCTGTTCGTCTTGGTTCGCTGCTACTCGCTCATCTTCGCAGACAAAAGCATCGGGGAGACAGGTTCAGGTTGGCTTTCCTGAGCCATATTTCGCGGTTCTGCGGTCGTTTTGCGGTCACGCCGACCAGCCCCATTCCGAGCGCCCCGTTTCGCGCCTCAAGGCCATCGCGGCACCTAGCTGTGCCCGAATGGGTGCCGTACTCTCTGTCTATGGCTTCCAGTCCCAGTGAGTTCGTGCGACCAGCTGCCCGCTGCGAGGCTGAGCGCACATTCGTCGAGCGCGCTCGCTACGTCCTCGACAACGAAGCAGCACAGCGATTCCTCTCAGCGCTAGAGCAGCCCTCCCCCGGTTCCGAACGCGGGCTGCGCCGCCTCGTTGAGAAGCCGAGCGTCCTGCCAGAGGCGTGACGCCGCAACTCGACGCAACCGCCTTGTTCGACCACAGGCACATCGCGTCGATCAGTTCAGCGGCGACTTACGAGAGAACCATGATGGGGCAGCCTAGGCCTGGGGCGCCCGCAAGCCGACCATCGCCCGTAAGTAGCTCGCACCCAAGCGCCTCAGCCAGGGCTACGTAAGTAGCGTCGTAGGCGGTCAGATTGGCTCGCAACTCAAAGACGCGACGCATCAGCGGCAAAGCCTGGTAGCGATCTAGATCAAGATCTTCGAGGTCGCCAACCGCCGCAGCAAATCGCTCCTCGGTGAGCGTGCCGGCGAGCCAGCGCTTGCGCAGCGCCGACACCGTCTCGACATCAACAAGATCTGGTGCTGCGAGATCCTTTGCCGCACGCAGCGCGTGGCGCGCAACGCGCCCGTCAGCCTCGTCATCGGCAATGGCGTTGGCGAGCATGCTCGCATCGACCACGATCAACGCTGCCCGCGCTCCTCGGCCAGATCCTTCGCAGCGCGCGCAAGCCCCACTTCGCCTCCAGACCTCCGATCGATGCGGTCCAATACCTCAGCCAAGCTAGGCCGCTTAGCAATCCTCGTCAATTCGCTCGCTAGGTACTACTGCAGGGATTGCCCATGCAACTTCGCCCTCCGCTGCAAGGCACGGTGAACATCATCCGGCAGATCACGCACAAGCAAGTTCGTCATTGCTTGCAGAATGATAGCACTACGGCCGAGCGAGTGCGACCTTTGCATATGGTCGTCTGTCCCGTTTGATGCCAAGTTTCTGTCGATTTAACGACGACGCGGTGCTAGGCTCCCGCACATGAGCCTTGCTTACGCCGAAGAGGCGATCCACGTCCACGACACCGGCCACCTCTCCGACCGCGACATCGCACGCGCAACAGGCGCCGCACCAAGCACCGTAAGAGAATGGCTCGCACGGCGCAGCGCACCAAGCGGAGTCCGAGCCGAGCGACTGGCCGAGCTCTCATCGCTGGTCGAACGACTCGCACGCGTCATCCGCCCCACCTACATCCCCGTATGGCTCAGTAAGCCGATCCCGGCCCTCGATGACGACAAGCCGATCGACCGCATCGCCAAGGGCGACTACCGGGCGGTCGCCCGCCTGATCTCCGGTCTCGAGGACCCAGGCACAAGCTGACGTGCCGCTCAAGGTCGCGGCGGTCACCGTACGCGGACGCTGGGTCAAGCACACCTACCCCGGATCGCCACCACTACCCGAACGCGACCCACCACCAGACAACCGCTGGCAGCGTGGTGATGTCGTAGACGCGCTGTACCTTGCCGACAGCGAGCAGACCGCATGGGCAGAGTGGTACCGACACCTAGCCGAGCGAGCAATCCCACCACTCGCGCAGATGCCACGCGCGCTCTGGACGTGGGAGATCGACGTGGAAGTCGCCGACCTCTCATCAACCGAGCGCCTGGCCAAGGCTGGCCTACCGCCACCCCTTCCCGGCAGCACCAATTGGTCAGTCTTTCAACAGGTCGGCGAGCAAATCGCGCGTGAGGGATGGCCCGGGCTACTAGCTCCGAGCGCAGCGCGACCGGCCGGACAAGCGCTCTGCCTCTTCCGAGATGAGCACGGCGTACAAGGGGCAAGACCCGTCTCACCACCACGCGAGATCACCGAGCCACCACCACCAACGGGACTGCGCACCTAGCGATTGGCTCTGGACTACTTGAGCGCCGAATAGATGACAAAGCCAGTGTTGACGAGCGTCAGCAGCACAATCGCGTAGGTTAGCCTTCGCAGGACACGCGATCCGTCCTGCGCCTCAATGACAACCTTCGCGGCCGTTTTGCCTAGCTCTTCGGCCGCATTTGTCGCCTTGCGTCTATTGCGACGTAGCCCGAACCACACCAGCAGCAAGTAGATCGGGAACGCCCAGCTGCGCCAAAACGTAACCCAGATTTTTGGGACAGGAACGTCCGCGAGTCGGATCGAGTGCTTATCCTGCCCCGCGTGAGCCAAATTGCTGTTAGCGCAGATGCTCAAGCAGGTCTTGTACTGTGGAAGCGTTCCGAAGGGCTGTTCGGGAAAGTGGCAGGCCAGCTTTATCGATCACCTCGACTGCTTTCGCGAATAGGGCCACGCCCTCGGCGTCATCCCAGACGATATCGACAAAGGGCTTGGCCCATGTCCGGAATTTTCTCTCAGTGAAGCCCGGCATCGCGTTGCCCATCGCGAGGTGGCGTGCAGCCATCAGCAGATGCCAACGCGCCGGCTTATACCTTGCCTCAATCTTGGAGGTCTTGAAAAACAAATCGAGCCGATAGTAGGCCGACGCCGCTGCATAGTACACAAGCGGCTCGTCGGAATCGGTGAAAAATATAACCCGCTGATGCCCGTCCTTGGCTTGCTGCGCACCAGACAGGCGACCGAGTAGTTGCATCGGATAACCAGTCGACAGATGCGGCTCATCCGCAAAGACTGCGGCTGTCGCACGGACAAGCGTGTAGCGATCGATCACCCGCGCCTTCACCACGTCGCCCTTGCTGTCATACTGCTTTGAGCGGCGCTCATACAAGAGATTACGAGGCGCCTCTTGCGCGGCGAAGTACTTCTCGACATGCCGCTCGGCCACGGCACGCGCATTAAGCTCGTCCGGCCGAACCTGGGTCTGACTGTTCGTTGCGGTAACAATCTCGGTGATGAGATCCTCGTCGGTCGTTTGGATGATTCGAGTGGGCACAAGCACATCTTCACCCCGCTCGAATGTATCCCGGTTTGAGAAGAGCACATTGGAAGTCTGTGCGCCATTCACAATTTGATAGTCCGCTAGGCGAAACGAGTTTGCCGTGACTCTAAGATCGCGTACGACGACCGTGACGCCATTGTTTAGTACAGCGAAGCGTTGCCGATGATCTCCTCGCAGGGTTTCGCGAATACCTGCGTTGACCGGTGCGTTGACTCCTTGGAAATCGCGCACGTTGTCCTCGAACACGGATCTTCTGATCTCATCGGAGTCACCGTCAACGACGAGCTTCATCAGCTCCGATGCAGGAAGAACCCCCAGGTAGGCCTGTTCGATGCCTTCAATTTTCGGGAGGGTTACCTTCGAGTCAAACTCGACGGTTGCACTGGCGGCACTCGTCGCCGAGCGATAGAACTGCTGCAACCTGCCTTGATCGACCGGCTCGCATCTGATCGAAGAGAATAGGGCGAGTGCTTCGAGGCGCTGAGCGAGCTCGTGAAGGTGCTTCTCAGCGGCGATCCCAGGCACCCATTGCCCTGTAGCTACGTAGTATGCTCGCAGCTGCGGGTTTGTCTCAAGACGGGCCGCATTCTTGAGAATCTCTTCATGAACCTTTCGAGCATCGGCGACGACGGTCGAGCTCCCGATGTTGGCTCCGCTGAAGAAACCCTCGACTGCACGTGTGAACTTGAGAACATCGCCGCCATCCCAGGTCTCGGCGGTCTTCGCCTGCACAAAGACATACTTGACGACGAGACTAGGCGCGTTCGTGAGGATCTCCTCGATGTCGGAGGAATCAGTTACGAGCGAACCGTTGACGATCACGCCGACCGCATCTAGGCCCTCCTCGCCAGCGTCCGTAACCGCGTCGCGGAAGTCGCCCTGATCTAGGCGCTCGGCGCTTAGGGTGCAGAACGCCGCAAACTGCTCAAATGCGCTGCTCTTGTCGGTGGTGTTGATCTCGTGTCGACCAGAAAAGTCAGTCAGCAGTGCTTCAACGATCGGGTTCACTCATTCCTCCGTTCCTACGGGTAGACCCGCCGCAGCGTAGTCGAAGACGCCTCCTCTTGGAGAGCGTTAGCGCAATGACAGGCGTCGAATGCTACGGCGTCCAGCCGACGCGAACAGTACGCGATGTTGATCGCTCGGGTGCATCGACGCGCCTTAGCGGAGACTTCATCGGCCACAGCAGACACCACCGCCGCTCTCTAAACGCTCGTGGCCGCTGTCGATCTGCAAAGCGAGATGCCCGGAACGGGTTCCGGTGGCGAGGACCGGCCGCAAAGCGGCCGCAACGCTTCTCTGCGGCCGCTTTGCGGCCACCGAGCCCACCGAACAGCGGCGAAGAGAAGCGAACAAGCGACACAAATGTCGCTATTTGCGCGGATTTTGCCGTAGTCCACGCATTTGAACCTGCGACTTTCATCGGGGAGACAGGTTCGATTTGGCTTTACTATGCCGTTTTCGCGCCCTCTGCGGTCCTTTTGCGGTCCCCAGACCGTCGCAGTACGGGGCCGCCGGCAAGCGAGGCGACGCGTATGCCATCGTGAACATCTGCCAGCCCGACCATGGTCATCCACGGCCGCTGCATCCTTTCATCTGTTCCGTCTGATGCCAGAATACTGTCGATTTAGCGCCGGCACGGTGCTAGACTACTTGCACAGATGAGCCTTGCCTACGCTGAAGAGGCGATCCATGTTCACGACACCGGGCACCTCTCCGACCGCGACATCGCACGCGCGACAGGCGCGGCGCCGAGCACCGTGCGGGAATGGCTCGCACGTCGCAGCGCTCCGAGCGGAGTCCGCGCCGAGCGACTCGCCGAGCTCTCCTCGCTGGTCGAACGACTCGCACGCGTCATCCGCCCCACCTACATCCCCGTATGGCTCAGCAAGCCCATCCCCGCGCTCGACGACGACAAGCCGATCGACCGCATCGCCAAGGGCGACTACCGAGCAGTCGCCCGCCTGATCTCCGGTCTCGAGGACCCAGGCACAAGCTGACGTGCCGCCAGAAGTCGCAGCGATCGCCGTACGCGGACGCTGGGTCAAGCACACCTATCCCGGATCACCACCCCTACCCGAACGCGACCCGCCTCCAGACAACCGCTGGCAGCACGGCGACGTCGTCGACGCGCTTTACCTCGCCGACAGCGAGGACACCGCGTGGGCGGAGTGGCACCGACACCTCGCCGAGCGGGCAATCCCGCCCCTCGCGCAGATGCCTCGCGCACTATGGACGTGGGAAGTCGATGTGGAAGTGGCCGACCTCTCCTCAACAGAGCGCCTGTCCAGGGTGGGTCTCCCCTCACCCGTTCCCGGGCACTTGAGCTGGCCGCCCTTCCAGGAGGTTGGCGAGCAGCTATCGCACGCGGGGTGGGTCGGGCTACTCGCTCCAAGCGCAGCTCGACCCGACGGACAAGTCCTGTGCCTCTTCCGCAACGCGCAGGGCGTGCACGGAGCAACACCACTCTCTCCACCGCGTCTTCTTGCCGAGCCACCACCGCCACCGACAGGTCTGCGCACGTAGCGACTGCAACCCGTCGTAGTCCCCCACCCTGGATCTGCTGGCCGCTATTTCGGGTATTTCCGGAGGCACCGGGGCCGCTCACTCACGCAGCCGCTCATAGATCTTGCGTAGGTAGAACTCGCCCAGCGCGGCGCGAAAGTCGTCGTCGTCGAGGACTTTCTTGAGGATCTCCTCGTTGGTGTCGGCGCGGGCGATGACCGTCTGCAGGAACTTCTTCTCGAAGACCACGCTGAAGTTCTCGATCGTGTTGTTGCGTGCCTGGTCGGACAGCATTTCATCGGCCACGCAGTCCTCCTCGATCTGATCGAAGAACAGCCTGTCGACGTCTGTCAACTGCGTCCCGAAGCGGTCGTTGAGGAGCGCCACGATGTTCGACAGTCGCTCCATTTCCAATTCCTGCTGGGCGCCCTTGCCCTCACCGAAGAATGTGCGCACCTCTCCCACCTCCGCCGTCGCTCGAGCGGCGCTGGGAGTAGCACTTCGTAAGCCGCAAAGGCTCGCACGGTATGCCGACCATCGTCTGCTCGCCGCTGCGCTGGAGAACACCACTTTGGCTCGCTCGCTTCGGCAGAAGTACCTGTTGCCGCTTTGCAGCCAGAGAGACGGAGGCGCGATGCTGCGTCACACACTGCGGACCTATATTGACCTCGATTGCAACGCTTCGTGCTCGGCCGAGGTGCTGATGGTGGGTCGCCGCGCCGTCAAAAACCGTGTCCGCACCGCCGAGACATTGACCGGCTGTGCCCTCCATGAATGCCTTGCCGAGCTCGACGTTGCACTCCGCTTGAACGAACTCGCGGCTGCGAACGGCAACGCACGAGCGCCCGCCCACTGAGCTTGTTCACATATCTGGACGCTGTTTCACCGCACTCAAGCGTCCAGCGTGGCCGGTGGACCAGGCCAACGTGGACACTAGCGCTAACCAGCATCCGACTGGTACAAAGAGTCCGAACCGCGAAAGGCGCGGCCACGATGAAGGACTTCTAAGCACCGACTACCCCCTGTAGATGAGCGCGCAAACAATTCCCCGACCCGTCACGCCGACTGTCTCGCATCGCGCGTCGGTCGGCAGGCGGACATCAAATCCCAAGGTTGCCTGGGTGCCTGAGCGACAGCTTGAGCATCCGGGCTGGGTCGAGGTCGGACGCCGGCTCGGGGCGGTCAGTCGAGTAAGCAATTGGTGGGTCGGTGATTGGCTCCAATACGGCGCGGCAAGATGGGGCGAAAAGTACGCCGAGGCGGCTCGTATCACAGGGCATGACGCAAAGACGCTGCGGAACTACGCCTACGTCGCGAGGCAGTTTGATTTGTCCCGACGTCGGGACACACTGACTTGGAGCCATCACGCGGAGGTCGCTGGTCTTGAGCCTCACGAGCAGGACAGATGGCTCGCCCGCGCTCTTAAGGACAAACTCTCGGTAGCGGATTTGCGCACGGAGTTGCTCGCGTCACAGCGAAGCACCGGGGCATTGTGCAACGACGACGGTGAGGCGGCGCACTTGAGTGGCCCCGCGATCGAGATGGTCTGCCCGCACTGCGGCGAAGTGATTCCCCTGGCTGCAGGGGTGGATCAATCGGCGGCTGTCGGAGCATGATGGCCGCGCCGCAACGCCAGACGTGCCGACGCGCGGCGCAACTGGACACAGCTGATATTGCACGGATATAAAGGGCCGCGATGCCTGCGCTCCCCGCGACTCTCCGAGTGAGGCACGGCTTTGTCTGTTTCATCGTCGCAGGCGTTGTGCTCAGTAGCGCGATGTCCGGCGCGAGAGCTGCGGCGACAAGTAGCCCGCACCGCTCGGCCGTCGGACACCGAGCCGCAACAGCGCGGACGACGTATCTCAGCGAGACAGTCAATCTACACCTCCTCTCGCATCAGGGATCGCAGATATTGCACGAGGAAGGTCAGGCGTCAGGTGCGCTCCACGGTCGACTGACAGTCGAAATCAACATTGCGTATACCCAGGCTACTGTGACCTTCACCGCGCACCCGCCGGGCGGTACGTTTACCGGCAGGGGTGTTGAGTCCTATTATGTATCCGGGAAAAATGGTCACTTCAGTGGCCGAATGAGCGTCACGGGAGGCACCGGTACATATGCCCACGCCGCGGCGTCTAATCTACAAACCACCGGGCTAATCAAGCGAGCCCATTACGAAGTCGTGCTGACCGTCGATGGCGCCCTCAAGTCGTAGCAAAGGGCGCCACCGCCAGGCGGCGCTCCTGGCATTCATTGGTCTGCTTGCTATCTCGATGCCGAGCAGCGCAGGTGCGTCGGAGATCGTGAGATTCAAGGCTGGATTCTCACCCGATCGGCTGGGCGTAAGTACGACTGTTCATCTGCAATTCAACATCTCCTCAACCACGAGCGACATACCGTCGCCAGTGACCAACGTGAAGATTGACCTCCCGTCCGGCATGGGGCTGGGGACGACAGACCTCGGGGAAGCTACGTGTGAACCCGAAGCGCTATTTACGTTTGGCCCGCTAGGCTGCTCGCCTAACTCACGGATGGGAATTGGTAACGCGACTGTGGCGCTGCCACTTGGACCTGAACCAATTGACCTGTCTGCGGCTGTAACTCTCTACATGGCGGTGCCGCAAAACCAGCATACAACGCTCCTGCTTTACGCGGAAACAAAGACGCCTGTGTACTCGCAGAACGTGTTCCCAACCGAACTGCTTCCCCCGAGCAGTGGCTCCTATGGGGCAGAACTCAATACGGCGCTGCCGCTCATCCCGACAGTGCCCGAGGGTGGCCCCGCGGTCATCGTACACATGGAAACCTCGCTAGGACCCAATCACCTGACGTACTACAAGCGGACGCATGGCAAGGTCGTGCCGTATTCGCCCGAAGGTCTCGCGGTGCCAGAACGTTGCCCGCGTGGAGGGTTTCCGTTTCGCGCGATCTACAAGTTCAATGACGGCAGCACTGTGGCGACGACAGCGAGGGTGCCGTGCCCTCCGAGGGCGGCGGTGGGCACCGGCCGCATGACGGGTCACGGTCGCGGGCGAGAGATGTGAGAAGGCTCGTCGGCTCCGTCGCGCACCGGCCCAAGCGCGTGATGGCTGTGTGGCTGGTCGTCGTGGTTGGTGCCCTCCCGTTCGCCGCGAAACAGTCGAGCCACCTGACGCTCGGCGGCTACACCGTGCCGGCATCTCAATCAGCGCGCGTCGATACCCTGCTCGCACAGCATTATGCGCAGGTCAGCCGCGCCAATCTTGCCGTTCTCTTGTGGGCACGGCACGGGGCAACGAGCACAGAACTCGAAACCGCGATCACGCACGCTGAACGTGGTCTTCACGGAGTCCGGGGGATCACGATGTCTGCCCACGCGACTGAACAAGCACGGTTCGCGACTGGACTGGTGGGGCCGATCCTTATCCCGCTGACCGTGACGGTGGGCGAAAACGCATCGCGGAACCTCGTCGCACAAGTGACAGAACGACTGCCGGTTCATACACCGACAACGCGTCACGTCGAAACGCACCTCCTTGGAGAGAGCGCACTGGCGGCAGCCGTCGCCGTATCGTCCAAGAAAGAACTTGAGGCAGCCGAGAGGATCGGGTTTCCGATCCTCCTGCTCGTGCTGCTGGGTATCTTTGGGTCCTTCGCAGCTGCCGCGCTTCCAGTCGCCCTGGCTGGCGTGACACTTGTTGTGAGTGGAGGCGTGATCTACTTCCTCTCGCTCGCGACAGAACTATCGACTTTCACGATCAACACTGCCTCAATGTTCGGTATCGGCGTAGCCGTCGACTACTCGTTGATCGTGCTAGCGCGCGTGCGGCAAGAGCTCGGCGCGGGGCAAGACATAGTGGCAGCACAGAGAATCGCGTCGAGCACGGCAGGGCGCGCAGTGGTCTTTTCAGGCGCCACCGTCGTTCTGTCGCTCGCCGGCGTATGGATCGTTCCGATTGCGACGCTGCGGTCGATGGCGGCTGGCGCGATGATCGCGGTGAGCGTCTCCGTGCTTCTATCTGTGACGCTGCTGCCGATCCTAACTCGCCGGCTCGGTCCTGGCAGGCTCGTTCGGCGTCGCCAGCGTCGTGCCGGCGAGCACAGGAACGCTACGCGACAACGACTGAGCTGGACGCGATGGACCGCGGTCGTAACGCGACGACCGCTCTGCTCTGTCGTCGCCGTGTGCGCCCTGCTGGTGCCTCTGTGCATCCCGGTCCTCAGCATGAAGACGAGTACGGGCGCACTTCAGCAACTACGGCCACGAGACCCGACGAGGCTCGGCTTTGAGGAGGCTCAGCGCCTTCAAGGGCCAGGAGCTCTCGGTCCGGTCTTTGTGGTCCTTCATTCTTCGGCTGGCGTCTCCTCATCAGCGCTTCATCACGCAGCAGTGACTGCGCGTCACATGGCTCACGAGCTCGCCCACGTCCGTGAAGTTGGCCTAATCCACCTATCTTCGGAAAGATCGTATGCGGTGTTCACCGTTACGCCGGCAGTCGATCCCGAGTCAACCGCGGCCGAGCATCTGGTCATGGAGGTACGCGGCTCGCTTGGGCGCATGTTCGACAACACCCCGATTAAGGCAGCCGTCGGCGGGACGACCGCGAGTCAGCTCGACGAGGAGCAAAGCATCGCGGGCGGGATGTTGCGGCTCGTGGCGGCTGTGCTGCTGGTGTCTTTCGTGATCCTGACGGTGCTGCTGCGCTCAGTGGTACTCCCGGTGAAGGCGATCGTTATGAACCTCCTCTCGGTGGGCGTCGCCTACGGGGTACTCGTGATCGTCTTCCAATGGGGCTGGCTAGACGGTCTGCTCCACTACAGCGCGCCAGGGCACGTCTTCACGCTCGTACCCCCGTTGCTTCTGGCCGTGGTGTTTGGCCTGTCGATGGATTATGAGGTCTTCCTACTCGCTCGGATACGGGAGCAATGGGACCGCTGCGGTGAGCAGCGGGAGGCGGTTGCGGGCGGCCTCGCAGCCAGCGCCGGTGCGATCACCAGCGCGGCGTTCATTCTCGTCTGTGTCTTCAGCATCTTCATCGGTACAGGCAACCCGACTACCAAGGAGCTCGGAGTAGGCGCGGCGGTCGCGATCGGGATCGACGCGACGTTGATCCGGCTCATTCTCGTGCCGGCGACGATGACATTGCTAGGCCGCTGGAATTGGTGGTTGCCAAAGACTTTCGACAGACTCCTTTCGTCGCTTGACGGCTCGTCTCATCCCAGCAGCACGGTTGCGGCATGACTGCGGACTTCACAAAGCTCAACGCCAGCACGGCGCTGCGCAGCGCGCTAGCAGCGCCTTCTATAGCCCGTGTGGTGGGTGTCCATGACGCCCTCTCGAGCCGCGTTGCGCAGCTGACAGACTGCGACGCCCTATGGGCGAGCGGGCTGGGGATTGCGGCGTCGCATGGAACACCGGACGCGAGTGTTCTGACGATGAGCGAGGTCAGAGACGCGACCGCCGTGATCGTTCGGGCGTCCCGGCTGCCGGTGATCTGCGACTGCGATACGGGGTTTGGCGATGTTCGGATGCTGAGACGCGTGGTGGCCGAGTTCGAGACCGCCGGCGCGGCAGCCGTGTGTTTGGAGGACAAGCAGTATCCAAAGCGCAACAGCTATCTGCCTGGTCAGGTGTTGCTCGACCCGTGGGAGTTTGCCGCCAAGGTGCAGATCGCGAAGGAAAGCCAGGGCGCATCGGAGTTCATGGTCTTCGCCAGATTGGAGTCGTTGATCGCGGGCGCGGGGATGCAGGACGCGCTCGCACGCGGAAAACTGTATGCCGATGCGGGAGCTGACGCACTGCTTGTTCACTCCAAGGCGCCGACAGCAGATGAGGTGCTGGAGTTCGCGGCTAACTGGCATCGCGAGGGGCACGAAACACCACTGGTTGTCGTGCCCACGACGTATGCTGGTACGAGTTCGGCCGAACTGGAAGCAGGCGGACTCGACATGGTTATCTACGCTAATCAGGCGCTCCGGGCGAGCGTCCGCGCGATGACCGACGTGCTGAACGAAATCCAACGCCACGGCTCAAGCGGTCCGGTCGAGGCCGACCTAGCACCCGTCTCGGCGATCTTTGGGCTCACCGGCGAGGATGCAGTGCGCGAAGATGAGGACCGCTTTCGAGAGCTGGTGAACAAGCGTCGCGAGGCTTGGCACGAGGCTCCGGTGACGACGTGAGCGCCACTGCTGATACGCGCCCGGTGATCCTGTGGCTCGGGCTCGGACAGATGGGCGGCGCGCTTGCGGCCCGGCTCGAGCGGGACTTCCGTGTGGTCGGCGTGGACCCTCTGCCAAGTGCGAGCTCATGTGGAATTTGGAGACGAGCCGAAACGGTCAAGAGGGCGACGACGGACGGGGTTGCGCCGTGGGCTGTCGTGCTGTGTCTACCCGATCCCGTGAGCTTCCTCGACGCAATCTCCGAGATCACGAGCACTGCGATCGTAGCCGACAGCGCACGTCACGTAATCAACCTCTCGACGGTGGGACCATCCGCGGCCGCACACGCTGCGGGGATCATCGAGCGCACTCGTACGATCCAGTATGTCGAAAGTCTAATCACGGGCGGCGTGCAGCGTGCAGCCACAGGCGACATCACGCTCCTTGTTGCCTGTTCTGGTGAGCTCTCACAAGGTGTCCGCGCCCTGCTTGAGACGCTAGCTGCACGCCTCAACGTACTTGAGAGTATCGAGGCCGTCGCAACCGCCAAGCTCGTCAATAACGTCGCGATGCTCGGCACAGCGTCGGCAACAGTCGAGGCACTTGACCTCGGTAGGCGGCACGGTCTCGCAACCGACACTATGTTTCGGGTACTACAAGACGGGACCGCCAACAGCTACATCCTCAACAATTCTCTGCGGCGCGCACTGATTGACAACGACACAAAGACCGGGTTCGCCGCACGGCTTGCATTGAAGGACTTGGAGCTCGCTCTCGAACTCGCGGCGCGCGTCGGCTGCGAACTAACCCATGCACGGATCGTGCACGCCGAGCTGCGCAAGCTGATCGGCAACGGCGGCGCTGACGAGACTTTCGCGCGAATCGGCACTCTGCGCGGCTTGGATTATGCCGCTGGGGTGGACTCGTCCATGATTGAAGGAGCCACGACGACACCATGACTACCGCTAACAGACCCACGGATGACTTTCGAGACCTACTCGGAGATGTGGGTGGCGGGCAGTCGCACCGCAACGGTCAGCCGCACCGGGCACCGCTGGCGTGGGCACCTCTACCGAGCACGGACGGTCGGGATTACGGAGAAACCGTTGTCCGCCTTCCAGAGGATTACGAGCAGCCGCGTCCGGCTGCACTGGCAGTGCTGTTTGATCCCGAGCCCGCCGGTATCTACGACATTGAGTGGGTCGTTCCGCCCGATACGAGCGTGGAGCAGGGCGGGCCACTCGTAAGGGCATACAGGGTTACTGACGGTACGTGCTTTATCCAGACAGCACCGTTCGCGCTGCGCGTGACGACTCGACTGGTCAAGCGCAACCACAAAGCCGTTGCCGGTGACGGCCTCGTGCGCTGCGAGTTGCCCTCGGTGTCGCTAGAGCTCGCACCTGTGCAGGACATGATTCAAGCGGCACAGCTTGAGATGTTCCAGGCAGTCAATGCCGCGTTCAAGGGACTGATGGGCTACTTCGGTGAGGGTGGCCAGATCGCCAAGGAAGTCGTCCCGGTGGAGTGCACACTGCATCCCGAGCGCGGTCTTGACGATCTGACGCAGGAGCTCGTCGCGGCAGTCGTCGAGCACGACCCCAAGAGCGGAGACGTCGTAGTCGTGTCCGAGAAGCTGATCGCTATCGCACAGGACCGTTTGTTCCCGTTGGAGCTGCTTTACGCTAACGATCCCAAGACGACGGATCGCGATGGTCGTGCGGATCTACTCAAAGAGGTCGCCCGGTACGTCCCGGATGTCACCGACGCCGATCTACTGCTGGCAGATGTGCTCGCGGACTGGCCGGACGGCCCGATGGCGACCTGCGGTATTCGCGACGCCAACATGGTCGCACTGTCCATCAGCCAAGCGCTTGCCGAGCAGACCGGATTCCTCTGTGATGTCGTCATCAGTGACACCGACACCGGAGCCGAGATCCGCGAGCAGGTCATCGGATGCCCCACAATTGCTGCGACGCCGCTGGGAGCGACCGGGGGCCTTGTGCTGTACGAGTGTATGCGAGTCGCGTGCGCCGCTGAGTTTGCGCGCGGGTCCTCGCGCGGCATCCCAATCGTGATCTGCCGACCTCACGATCGGCATCGAACACGAACCGGCCTTGGCCGAGAACGATATCCGGGAATGCTCGACGCGCGCCGCGAGCGGCTGGTCGGGTTCGCATGACGAGCGGAAAGGATCTGAGATGACGGCGGTCGATGAGTTTTTGCAGGCACTGGCAAAGGACAACGATGACTATTACGGCGCGCAACCGGCTCACCTGAAGACTTACTGGCCACATCGGCTGGTCGGGCCAGCCGCGATCGAGGCCCTCAGTACCCGATGGTTCAACGAGTATCTCGGTACGGTCGTGCTGGGGCGACTCATGGAGAAGGTCGAAGACCCCAAGCTAAAGATGCTCGTGGGACGCCAGGCCGGCGACGAGGCGAAGCACGCGCTCGTGACCGAGCGGCGCATCCGCGAGTTGGGAGGGCGAGTCGAAGACTACGAGCCGCTAGCGGAGCAATTGCACCTGTACGAAGTCCTCGACACGGTTGTCCACCCGGAGGAGTTCTTCGCGGCGATGCAGTTTACGACCGAGCATGAGGGCGTAAAGCGCAACGAGCAAGCTCTGACTCGATTCGACGCCGAGACAGCGCAGATGTTCGCAGATGCGGTGAACCCGGATGAGCCGTTTCACGTCCAGCTGGGGTGGACCGCGCTGGGTGTTCTGTGCGTAAGTGAGGAAGCACAGGAGCGGGCGAGGGCGGCGTGCCATCGCCAGCGCGATCTTCACCGTGTATTCACAGTCGCCTATCGGGAGCGGATGACTGAGCGGGGGCTGATGTGAGGCTCACGACGCCGGCGATTCGCAAGAGAGACTGACATGACGTTGTGGGAGCAGCTCATCGAGAACGAATACGGCGCAAACCCCGTATGGGAGTGGGACGGGGCCGAGTTCCGCGAAGGCAGTTGGCGAAGCCTGGTCGAGGCGGCACGAGGGATAGCCGCGAGTCTGCGCAAGCGCGGTGTGGGCCGAGGGAGCATTGTTCCTGCGGTACTGACGAACGGACCCGACGTCACCCCAGCCTTCATGGGCATCTGGATGGCGGGCGGGACGATCGCCTCGCTGCCGATCATCGCGCGCGGGATGAGTGTGGAGACCTACATGCAGCAACTGACCAGCTGCTGTCACGCGCTGGGGGCGGAGTGGTTGCTGGCCGAGGAGCGCTTCCTCGATTTCATGCCACGCGATGGCGGCCTCGGTGTCGACGTGGTTGGCTATGGGAGCCTGCTCGGCGCGAGCCCGATCGACCCCGAACCGCCAGCGCTCGACAAGACGATCTTTATTCAGTTCTCGTCGGGGACCACTGGCGAGCCGCATGGCGTCGAGTTGAGCGGCGCTGCAATCGAGGCTCAGCTGCAGTTGCTTACCAGCCACCTCGCGATCGACCCGGAGAGCGACGTGGGCTGCATGTGGCTCCCGCAGTCGCACGACATGGGCTTCTTCGGCTGCACTCTGCTGGCGTGGTATTCGGGTATCCGCGGCGTGAAGTCCACTCCCGAGCGGTTCCTGGCCTCTCCACGCGACTGGTTCGATGACTGCGCGCGCTTCGGCGCAACGGTTACGGCTGGCCCACCATTCGCGGTCGCTGTTGCGACACGCGCTGAGCGCGTGCGCCCGTCGCCGGAGCCGTTGAAGCTCAGGCTCTGTCTCGTCGGTGCCGAGGATGTCGCCTGGAATGTGCTCACCGACGCAGTGGAGGTGTTCGGACCCCGAGGGCTCGCGCTTGAGACGTTCACACCGGCTTACGGTCTAGCGGAGGCAACGCTCGCCGTGACCGCTGATCGCGTGGAGGACCCACCGCAGAGCCTGCATGTCGATGTCGCCGCACTCGAAAGCGGAGAGATCGTCACGACCGCGCCGTTTGCACCGAACAGTCGCACGCTCGTATCGGCGGGGCGCCCGCTGGCCGGCACGGTGGTTCAGATCGACGCCGCATCCGGCGAGGTGCTCGTGGCATCACCGAGTCTCGCAAATGGGTATTTCGGCGACGATGCAGCCACCAAAGAGCGTTTCCAGAATGGAGCCTTCTCGACAAGCGACCTCGGCTTCATACGGGATCAGCACCTGTACGTGTGTGGACGCTGCGACGATGTGCTTATCGTAGGAGGCCGCAACGTCTACGCGCACCAGCTCGAGATGATCGTGGGTGCCGATGCTGGGATACGGAGTGGTAACTGCGCGCTCGTCACCGCGCTAGACGATCCACAACGTATCGCGGCGGTCGTAGAGGCCGCGTCGAATGACGTCGATCGCGGGTCAATCGCGCGGCGGCTACAACAGACCACGCGTGAGGCAAGCGGCCTGTCACTGGACGAAGTTGTGTTCCTTCCGAAGGGCGCATTCCCAAAGACGCCAAGCGGGAAGACGCAACGCTATCGGTGTCGGCAGATCGTTCGTGAAGCGCTCGACAGCGAGCGCGTAGTGATGCGTGGCGGGCACCGGCGTGGGCAGCACAACACACGAACTGAAGCACAACGAGTTGAGCCACGATGACGCGGCACCCTAATGTCATTTGGGAGGGCCGCTACCAACCGATCCACCGTGGCCACCTCGCCTACATTTCAAGGTTGCTCGAACACGCCGAGCATTTGTGGCTGTTCGTGGTTCTAAATGAGACCTCCGAGCAGGCAGGGTTTCGTCTCGACGAGCTCCCAGTCCCGGAGTTCACGCGTCACGTCGATCCACACCATGTGCCGGAGAAGAATCCACTGCCGTTTTGGCTGAGGTATCGCCTCGTAGCCGAGACCGTGCGGGATGAGTTCCCCGGTGCTCCGATCACGGTCTGGGGCGGGCGCCGCCTCGACCTTGCCTGGCCGCTGTACGCGAAGGCTTTCCCGCCTGATCGGATCTTCCTCACACCTCTGCGCGACAGCTTCGAGGACGTCAAGGCGGCAGCCTGGGCAACTTTGGGCGAGGATGTCCTCAGAGTCGATGTCAGCGATCTGCCCGACATATCGGCGACGGCGACGCGCGAAGCGTTGAAGTCCGACGTGCCTCTCGAGCGGTTCTTGGCGCCGCGCACCGTGAGCCTGCTTGAGGAATCCGGCTACCTCGATGTGCTCCGCGAGCTCGCTTGACGCGAGAGGCAGCGCAGCGACTAGGGATGCGGGAAGGGCACGAGGCCACGCGTCGCAAGCTAGTCGTTCTCGTGGCCTGCACGGCAGCCTTTGTCGTCTTCCTCGATACGACGATCGTGAACGTCGCTTTCCCGGCGATCGAGCGGTCGTTCAGCGGGTACAACCGCGCCGATGTGGCACTAACGCTGACAGCCTATGCGACGATCCTCGGTGCGCTGCTGATACCTGGGGGCAGGCTCGCCGACTACATCGGGCGACGCACCGTGTTTGTCGGCGCACTCGGCGCGTTTGCGGTCTTCTCCGCGATCTGCGGCCTCGCACCCTCGCTTCCGGTTCTGATCGGGGGCCGAGTTCTGCAAGCGTGTGCAGCTGCCTTGATGGCGCCTGCCTCGCTCGCGGTGATGTTCTCCGAGTATCCGACGACGCAGCGCACGTATGTAGTCGGTCTGTGGTCGGCTGCGGCGGGAGCCGCGACAGCCCTCGGTCCCGCAGCTGGCGGCGTGATTGTTAATACGCTCGGCTGGCGGTACGTCTTCTTGGTCAACCTGCCTATTGGCCTAGCAGCGACACTCGGCGGCTACGTCGCGGTTAAAGCGACGGAGAAGCGCATCGCAGCTAGGCCCGACACGGCGACCGTCGCCTTCGCAACTGGCGCGGCACTTATGCTGACAACGGGCCTTTTCGGTGTCGCCGACACTGGCTCGGTCGGTTCTTGGGACGTGGCTCTCTTTGCTGGCTCTGCTGCGTTGGCGTCCGCCTGCGTACTTAGCGGGCGCCGCTCAAGTAATCCGCTCGTCGGATCGGAGCTGCTCCATCCACGGGCGCTGTCGGCAGGAATCGCGACTTTTTTCACGTCCTCTGCCGGGTTCGCCCTGTTGTTTGTCAACGTGCTCTACCTGTCCTCGGTGTGGCACTACGACGCGCTGGCCCAAGGGCTCGCGGTCACGCCGGGGCCAATCGTGACAGCCGCAATCGTCGTGCCCGCGAGCAAGATGGCCGACAAGTTTGGCGCCACGGTTGTCGCGCTTCCGGGAGTCTTGTTGCTGAGCGCTGGCGCGATGTGGTTTCACAGCGAGGTCGGCACGTCAAGCCATTGGGTAGCCCACTGGCTACCCGGTGCGATCTTGACGGGATGCGGTATCGGCCTATCGTTCCCTACGATCGCCAGCGTCGCGATCAACTTCGCGGACGCCAGCCGTATCAACACGGCAGTCGCCGTGAACGGGGCGATCCGTCAGATCGGTGCAGTGGCCGGGATCTCTGCCGTCGTATGCCTCGTCGGGCGACACGCCGGTGTCCAGGCGGCCGGGGTGCTCGCCCGAGGCTGGGTGCTCGTGGCGGTGATGTCACTCATCGGCGGCATTGCACTGTTGCCGCTGGCACGCTCGCGATCGACCGCGAGCTAATCCGATCATGGCCTCTTACGTTCCACCGAGAGATCCCTTTGAGCTACAGGTCGCGCAGGTGGCCAGCGCGACGCTCGAAATCACCGACATCGGCATACGTGACAACCTCGTCGAGCTCGGCATGACCCACAGCGGGGCTCAAGCGCTGAGCCGCGGACTCGTGCCGCTTGTGGGACGGTACGGGACGGCTGAGAGCTTGTGTGATGCGCAGACGGTGGAGGCAATCGCCTCTCATTACAGGACGTTGCCAAAGACAGGCGAATGGTCCTCGCTCGCTGAACTTAGGCGCGGCAGCACAAGTCCTCTCGTATGCGTACACCCGCTCGGTGGCAACGCGTTTTGGTATTTGCCGCTCGCGCGCAAGATCGGCGGTGAGCAGACCATCTATGGGCTTCATTCTCAAGGTCTCGACCTCACGGAGCCCGTCCAGCGCGATATTGCCGAGATGGCACACACCTATATCGCCGACCTGCGGCGAGCCGCGCCGCACGGTCCCTATACCCTGCTCGGGTGGTCGTTTGGAGGTGCGGTCGCGTTCGAGATGGCACGCCAACTTGCTCCCGACGATGTGGTTTCGTTCGTCGCGATGTGTGACGTAGGCCCCGACGATATGGCGGCGATCCCAGACTCGGCGGATGCGGCGTTTGGCCTTCTTGTCCACGCGGTACGCCTCGACCATGCGGCGCCAGAACTGATGAGCCTCGGAGGATCGGCGCGCGTAGAGACTCTGCATCGAATGTGCCTTGAGCACGAGCGCCTACCGCCTGGCTATCTACCCGAGCATCTTGAGCGGATGTTGGCGCTCAATCATGCCAATCTGCACGCGATGCACACCTACGCGTTTGGGCATTACAGCGGCGACCTGATCGTCTTCCGCGCCGCCGAGCGCGACACCGGCGCGGAGTCCCAGGTAGGCAGGCGGGATCTTGGGTGGCGACAGTACGTCGACGGAGACATCGCGATCGAGTCGATCACCGGCAGCCATTTCGACGCGCTGAGTCGAACGAACATCGACGTGATCGCCGCGTACCTACAGCGACGTCTGCGACAGGCGAGATAGGAGAACCGTGGGGGAAGTCAAGAAGCTCCAGAGACCGCCGTTGGAACGCGTCGTGATTGTGGACCCCGTACACGAAGACGCGATAGCGCTTCTCTCGCAGGAGTTCGAGGTTGAGGTGCGCCTCTACCCCTCCGAGGATGAGCTGCTAGAGCTGCTCGAGCGGGCGGACATCGTGGTACTGCGGAGCGGGGTGCGGCTGAGCGCGGCAGTCATCCAGGCGGCACCGCGGCTAAGGATCATCGCACGCGCCGGAGTAGGTCTGGACAACATAGACATCGATGCCGCACGCGCTGCCGGCATCGCCGTATTCAACGTACCCGATGCGACCACCCGCGCGGTCGCCGAGTTCGCCATCGGCCTGATCTTGGCTCTCGCAAGGAAGATCCCTCAAGCCGATGCAGCGATGCGCGCGGGCAGATGGGAGAAGCCACAGCTCGAAGGGGTCGAGCTTCCGAGGCCGAGCGCTCGGAGTGGTGGGCTTTGGGCGCATCGGATCGGAGATCGGAGCTGTGGGCCAGGCGATCGGGATGCAAGTCATTGCTGCGGTTTCCACGCCATCCTCCGCACGCCGCGATGCCCTCGCAGCCGCTGGTGTCCAGCTGACCGACCTTCACGATCTGCTGTGTTCGGCTGACGTCGTTTGCCTCGCGGTGCCGCTGACGCCCCAAACCCACGGTCTAATCGGACGCGACGAGCTCGGGATGATGAAGCCGGGCAGTTACCTCGTCAACGTGGCACGCGGCGATGTGGTGAACACCCAGGCGGTCTGCGATGCGCTTCGGTCCGGGCAACTCGCTGGGGCGGCGCTCGACGTACACGGCGAGGACTCGGACTTGGTTCCGCTGGCGTCGTTGGCAAACGTTGTGCTTACACCTCACATCGGTGCGATGACCGTTGAGGCACAACGGCGAGTAGCCACCGCACTTGTCCGCTCTATTGCAGCTGCTCGCAATGGCGAGCACGACCCACACAGGATCTGTTGATCCCGTGGCGATGAGCCATCAGCGAGACGAGCCGACGCCGGCGGCCATGACAGTCGTCGACCGCGCAACCGTGGAGGAAGCACTCCTAGCCGAGTTGACACAGTTCAGTGCGGCCGCGAGCTCCATTTCAGATGCGGGCAGGCTCGCTGTTGAGGAGATTGCGCTTGATTCGCTGGATATGGTCGAGCTGGGCGTGCGAATCGAGGGTCGTTGGGGTGTTTCGCTGCGTGCCGCGGATCTCGATGATCTGCGAACGGTACGCGACGTGAGCGAAGCGATCGTGCGCCGGCTGAATGAGGCGAAAGCGAGCTAGGCGGGACCGCGATGCCGCGCGACTCGACCAAACGGCTGCGTCCGGTTCCCGATCTGAGTGACCGCTACACCGAGGATGGCGATTCCTGCGCCGATCGCGAGGCAATAGGCGCCGACGAGCAGATACGTGTGAGGAGAACGAGGATCAAGGAAGTAGTAGGGATACCAGCCTACGACGTGGCCTCGCACGAGAGTGTAGATCGCGTAAGCGGCCGGAAACACCATCCACCACATCGCAGCTCGTGTCGAGACTCGCGCAGCCAGCGGCGCAACTAGCCAGTCGATCACGACGACCAGCGGCGCGACGACGTGCAGCACGAGCGTCGCCCAAGGCACACGGGCGTGCAAGCCGGAGAGAAGTGTGTTGTAGACGACCGCGGTCGTCAGCATGTAGACCACAGCAGCACCGCGCAAGGCGTCGCGGTTTCGCAGCTCGGGTCCGGGCAGAAGCAGGACGAGCCACAAGCCGGCCGCAAAGACGTTCGAGAGGACTGTGAAATGGCTCACGAAGTCGATCGCCGACCATCCCGAGTCGCCGGCTTCGCGGCTGATCTCGGCCGTGAGTGCCGCCACGATAATCGTCGCGCAAGAACCGCGCGCAGCAATGACGACATGGCGACTAGGGCGCACGCCAAAACGATACGCGGGCCGAGCCGATCGGGGGTTGAGCCGGAGCGGGCGGCCAGACGAGAACGAACTGCGGCGGGCCTCGGCACCCTGCTCTGTGCGCGATTTTTGACGAGCGATTGGGTGTCGAGTAGAACCCACTCGAAGTTCCCGAACCAACGATCTGAAGGGATGAGCACATGAGTGGAGCGAGCGAGCATCGACCTTGGAGGACGCGTGGCCGCAGTCTCGCCGGCGCTGTCATGCTCGCAGCGATCGGCTTCACGGCTGCACCGGCAGCGGCGACAGAACTGACCGTTCACGAGACCGCTCATCTCCACATGATCAGCCACTCCCATCTGTCGATCGTCGAGGAAGGCAATGGCTCGGGGACACTGAGCGGAAGGCTATCTCTCCATCTGATGCTGTCTCTGACGGGCGGCTCGGTGACGTTCACCGCCTATCCCCCCGGAGGCACGATCAGCGGGCGCGGCGAAGGCACGTCCTACGCGAAGGGCAACACGGCCTACTTCACTGGCACGGCGTCGATCACTGGCGGGACCGGAAAGTACAGGGGGGCGTCCGCGCACGACGTCCAATTGCACGGCACCCTGCAGCGGCATACATTCGCGTTCTTTGTGGAACTGAGCGCCCGACTTCGGTACTAGCGACCGGCTCGCAAAATGTGCCACTCGCGTCAACCGGGCTGTTCTTTGTGCAACGCGCTGACGCAACAAAAGATTAGGTCCGTATGCCGACCATAATGCGTCGCGTTGATGCGATGGTTGGGAGCCGACCACGCGTCGTCCTTGCCGTATGGCTTATCCTAATCGTCGCAGCGGCCCCTCTCGCGCTGAGACAGTCAGATCACCTGACCGCGAGCGGATTCGCTGTTCCCGGCTCTCAATCGGCTAGAGTCAACGCGACCCTCACGCGCGAGTTCCCGTCAGCTAACAGCGCCGTGTTGGCCGTGCTGCTCTGGCCACAACACGGCGCAACGGCGGATGCGCTCCTCGCTCGAATTGAACGCGTGCGCCGGGCGATGGTGGGAGTGCGGGGAGTGACGTTGCCAGCCCAGGTTCGCGAACTGGCCGAGTTCGCAGCTGAACTAGGCGAACCTGTCGTCATGCCGTTGAAGGTCGCAGTTAGCGAAGACCAGGCCCGAAACGTCGTAAAAACGCTCGGACCACGGCTCGGTATCGGTCAGGCGACTCGCGACAAAATAGAAGTTCACCTTTTGGGTGAGAGCGCCCTGTGGGCCGGTCTCGAGGAAACGGCAAAGAGCCAACTAACTAAAGCCGAGGTTATCGGCTTTCCGATCCTCTTTCTTGTGCTTCTAGGGATCTTTGGATCGTTCGAGGCGGCACTGATCCCGCTATTTATTGGAATAGTCGCACTTGTAATCACTGGTGCCATCATCAATCTGCTGTCGCGGGTGATCCCCTTGTCGATCTTCACGATCGACGCGGCATCGATGCTCGGGATCGGCATCGCAATCGACTACTCGCTGATTCTGCTCGCCCGCGTGCGCCAAGAGCTCGACGGACGCGAGCTGCCCGAGGCCCGCAGGATAGCTCTCGCGACGTCCGGTAGTGCTGTGGCCTTCTCCGGCGCGACGGTCATCGCTGCTCTGGCCGCCGTGCTCATCGTGCCGCTCGGCGCGTTGCGATCAATGGGGCTCGGTGCAGCCGTGATTGTGGCCGTCTCGGTGATCGCTGCCACTACGCTCCTTCCGGCGCTCGTTACGCTGCTGGGTACTCGCAGGGTCAGCCGCAACCTGCTGGCTCGACGAACTGGAGGGCGCAGCGATGACGATGAACGTTCGCGCTCAGCGTTGGCTCAGTGGACCGCTTTCGTCACACGACGACCACTTGTGGTGGTCGTGATCGTTGGCGCCCTCGTTCTGGCGCTATGTATCCCGGTCCTAAGCATAAAGACGGACACCGGCGTGCTGCAACAGTTGGCACCGAACAACCCGACCCGGCTCGGCTTCTCGGAGGCCGCTCAACTGGCAGGCCCAGGTGTCCTCGGCCCCGTGTCGGTGGTTACACATGAGCGCACACCTGTACCGCAAAGCTATCTTGAGAGTCGGATCGGCACACTCCGTCAAGTCGCATACAGACTTCCGCACGTTCATACGCTCGGGCGCACAGAAGTATCGAGCGATGGCAGGTACGCAACGTTCACAGTGGTGCCAAACGTTGACCCCGAGTCAGCCACTGCAGAGCGACTCGTCACGATGCTCCGGCAATCACTGCCACGGTATCTCGTCGGTACTCATATGACTGTGGCGGTTGGCGGTGCTACGGCGACGCAACTAGACGAGGTACACAAGATAGGCGCGAGTATGTGGAAGATCGTGCTCGCTGTGCTGGCCATTTCGTTCGTCCCCTTGACGATCCTCCTGCGCTCGGCCATCCTGCCGTTGAAGGCACTAGCGATGAATCTACTGTCCGTTGGCGCAGCCTACGGAGTGCTGGTGATCGTCTTCCAATCGGGCTGGCTCGACTCACTGCTCAACTACAAGGCGCCTGGGCACATCGACACCTTGGTGCCACCCCTACTGCTAACGATTGCGCTGGGGCTGTCTACCGACTATGAGGTGTTTCTGCTCAGCCGTATCCGAGAGCGATGGCTAGCGACGGGCGATGCGAAGCGTGCCGTTACAGAGGGCCTTGCTGCAAGCGCGAGGACGATTAGCGGCGCCGCGATCATCATCGTGTGTGTCTTTGCCGTATTCCTCGCTACGGGCATCCCGATCATCAAGGAGATTGGCCTGGGAGCGGCCGTAGCTATTGGCGTCGACGCCACGTTGATTCGGCTTGCGCTCGTGCCGGCGACGATGACAATGCTGGGCGAGTGGAGTTGGTGGCGTCCGGGTCTGCGACGCGTCGCTCGCAGTGGCCGCGAAGGCGTGAAGCCGGTGGCCGTGAGTGCTGGACCCGAGCCGTGGCCACCGCCACGTTCAGGAGCTGAGGGGTAGAACCGTAGATCGCGGTGGCCCCGTACCGCAGGCCGCGGTGAGTGCAGCGATAAACGGCTCACGGATCGCCGGGTCGCAGTTAGCTGACTCGAGCGTACGCTTGTCGGCATCAGGGTCGTCGCCGGCCGGATGGTCGGCGCCGGGACCACAGGCAGGAGGCAGCGCCGAACGGCCATCCCACGGTTCCCCAGCAAACGTGGCGTCGAGTTCAACCCGATGGCCGAGCAACACCACTGTCAGGAAGCGATGCACATCGGTGAGCCCGGCGTCGGGAACAACGATGGCGACGTCTACGCCAAAGAGCTCGCAAGCTCGGGCGCGATCGAGACGATAGACGCGGTGGATGATCCGCGGTTCCGTATCAGGGAAGCGCTCGACTAGCGTCCGGGCAAGGAACAGGTGCTTAGTCGAGCAGGTGCCGCGACGCTCTCGCAACATCCCGCTGACGGTGCGATCACTCGGACGCCCGTAGGGAAGGTCGCGGACGCCCTGGACGAGATCGACAAGCGAAGTAGTGGGTGAGGTCAATACGTCGATATCTGCAGCTTAGAGCCGAGGAGGAGCAAAGCGAAGGGGTTGACCTACGTGGTCGACAGCAGCTTGCCCGACCTAACCGCGCGCGGCGGCGGCCTACCTCCGTGCCCGCCCCAGCGAGCGTCGGACGCGGGAAGTACGAGCCTCGGTCGATCGTGGGTGCGACCTCGCAAACCAAAGACGGCCCCCACCCTGCCCCAAAATGCTTGGGCTCGGTGAACTCAATAAGGGGTGGGCCGTCACACGCGCGGCATATTGAAAGTGGATCACTACAAAGCGACCCATAGCCACGCCGTAATCGGAAACGACAGATCGGAGTTCCGATGCACGGCCCACTTCTCGAACTGATAGTGACGCTCGTACTCATCGCGCGAATCCTTGGGCGATAACAGTCGCGGGGGCGCCAGCTATGCGTGCTGGCGCCCCCGCGTACGGGCTGGCAGCCCTTAGCGACGAATCGGTTACTGAGGCGCTAGTTCTGCCCGAGCAGTTGCCGATAAATCACCCGAGTCTCGCGTGCGGGCTCAAGGCCGAGCTGTTCATCGAGGGAGCGGGTCAGCTCGTCGTAGCGGCGGGTGATCGACTCGCGCAGTCCGAGGGCATGTTCGGCTTGGAGTGCCAGACGCCAGCTCGGCTCGTGCAGTCCGTCGAGTGCGATCGCTTGGTCAGCCATTTGGAGTGCGCCGCGTGCATCCTCGCGTGCGAGCCGTGATCGTCCGACTCGCTCAAGCAAATCGACAAGGGTTGCGTGGAGCACTCGTGTCTCTCCCTCGACCCATAGATAGTCGCTGCCTTCCAGTGGTTCTCCTCGCCACAGCGCGAGCGCGCTTTCAAGGGCGGTCGAATCGTGGCTCGTGTCGTCGCTGTTCGAGGCGAGCAGGCGGTCGAGGTCATCGAGGTCGACGCGGACCTTTGAGCGGTCAAGCTCGTAGCGCTCGCCGTGGTGCACCCACGCGTCTCCGAGCGCCTTTCGGGCCTCGGTGACGGATTGCCAGAAGCGAGGTCGTGTGCGCTTGGGGTCTTGCGCGGGCCAGATCGCCTCGATCAGCTCATCTCGGCTGCCGCCTTTGGAATGAAATGCCAAGTAGGCCAATAGCTCGTGCGTCGCGGCGCGCTTGATTCGCCCGAGCAGCCCGTCGATTGCGAGTGGGCCGAGTACGGAAATCGAGATAGTGGGTGCATCGCTCTCGACCGGCACGGTCTCCGCTGCGCCTTGCAGAGTGGATGCCGGCGATGGTGCGCGGTTCTCGAGCAGCGGTGCCGCGATCGTCAGGACGTAGCTCGGGCGAGCACGCCCACCTGTGGGACGTGTGTTCGGCGACACTCGTCTTGGCAGGACGCCGCGCACTCGCCCCACTCTTGGTGTGACGCTCCGTATCGCGCGAACGAGCAAGATTGCGGCGAGGCACGCGGCGATCACCCAAGCTGCGCAGGCCGCGACCTGTTCGACCTCGTTTGTCGTGATTGGGCTCGTGAGCGAACCGGATAGGTGTGGCAGGGCGGGACGAATGAGGCCAAGCCCGACGATGCCAGCGAGGGCGATCAAGGCTCGTGCCGTCGCCCAAGCCCGCCGCGCTGCTGCGTGGCTTCTCATATCAGGAGTGCCAGTAGAGAGCCGGCGGCCATGAAGGGAGCGAGCGGCAGCGCGAGGCGAAGTGCCTCGCGTCCGCGTCGGATAGTGAAAATCAGAGCGACGACGACGGCAAGCTCGACTGCGAGCATGACCGCGAGGAGTGTCGCGCCGTGCAGGCCGCAGAGTATGAGGAGCGCGAGCTTTACGTCGCCCATGCCTAGCCATGCGGGGCGCAGGAGGCTCGCCGTGAATAGGACCGCTATGAGGATGGCGCCGCCGATGAGGCTGCTTAGGCGCACGCCGTCCATTACTGAAAGTGCCGCGCACGCTGCGGTGGCAGGGAGCACGATGCGGTTGGGGATCCGGTGCTCTTGCAGGTCGTAGCTGACGATTTGCCCGAGTGCGCCGCCGAGGATGACGAGCCGCGCGAGCACGATCGGCTCGAACCCAAGCTCGGCGCCTATCAGGAGAAACGCGAGAGCGCCTGCGATGGCGGATATGGCGGGACTCGGTTTCACGGCTGGCGAGGCGCTGCGGTCGCGTGGGCCGAGATGGTCAGGGAGTGCAGGCCTACGACGCCGAGCAGGATCGTTGGCACCGTGCGAGTGACGGTGACGGTCACTTGGCCTGTGGTTGCGGTTGCTTGCCCTGTGGTTGAGGGGTTGGCGGTGATCGTTCGCAGCGCTTGTTCGCGTGCTTCGCCGGGGTTAAGCTCCAGGTGCCCGGCGTGTAGTTCGGGAATGTCGATGGCTTGACTGCCTGAAAGCGCGGCATCGTCGGCTATCGAGGTCAGTTGCCGGCGAACGAGGAAGGCGTGCCCTACGTCTACGCCCAGGCCGATCACCATGACTACGGCGAGTGAGAGCAGGAGCCCGCCTATCAGTACGGAGCCGCGCTCCCCGAGCAGCCGGTGTCGTAGAGCGGTGGTCATGGCGCGGGCTGCAAGATGCTTCGGTAGCGATCGACGGGAGCCGATGCACGGCTACGCACGACGATGGTTCCGAAGTGCCCGAGGAAGGGCAGCGTGCCGATGGGAACGCTGGTAGTGACTTGGGCGTTCATTACTTCGCCCCGTGCGTAGGTGCCGGTGAGGCTCAGCGTCAGAGGCGTGGGCGAGTCGGGCTGTTCGCGGTCGAGTGCTTCGGTCGCTGCGGCATGGGCCGCTGATGGGTTGGGGGCTTGGGTCGCCGAGAGCACTGCGTCGTTGGCGGCCTGCTGGCCGTCTACGTGGGCAAGCTCGATCCGTGCGTATAGGGGCACGAGGAACATCAAGGGCACGAGGACGGCTGCGAGCAGCAGTACGCCGCTGATAATCGCCGCTTCGCCGCGCTCCTCCGAGAGCCTGCTTACTAGACGGTGCATGGTCATTGTTCGTCCTGTGGGTAGCGCTCCACGGGCTCGCTCGCGGTCGCGGTGATCGTGGGGAGCATCAGGTCCACGCCGGGGAACAGGTGTGGCGCCGATCCTTGTACTACGACCGTCACGACGCTGGTGTTGCTGTGCGCGGACGGTCGCAGGTGTGAGCCGATGCCTCCAGCGGCAGCGAGAATCGAATTGGCGCGCGCGATACCCGCGCCGGTTCCTTCGGAGCTGGCCGCCTGCACGCCGTCTTGAGCTGCTGCGTGCGCGACTGATCCGGCGTGGGCGAAGGCGAGGGCTTGTACGGCAAGTCCGACGGTGAGCAGCACCAACCCCAACGCCAGCAGTCCCGAGATAAGCGTGTCGCCGCGCTCTGAGAAAAGCCGTTCTCGCACTGACATTCTCCTAGCGCCCCTATTTCATTTCGTTGACGAGCTTCTGCCCGGCGTTCAGCACTCCCGGCCCCACGATTGCGAGGACTCCTGTCGTGATAACGACGATGCCGATAGCGAGGACAACCCAAGTGACAACTTCGCCGCGCTCATCGCGTGCGATTCGACCTCTAGCGAGGTAGAGCCAGATTCTTGTGAGTGTGCCCATTTTGTTTCTCCTTTCTAGGATTAGATCGTTTGGGCGAGCAAGTGAAGGAAGCCAAAGGAGACCCAGAGGACCACGACGGCGATCAACGGCGCCAGGGGCAGGTGCATCGCCAGGTGGGCGCGGTCGGCTGCGCGTTCTAGGTAGCGGTTCTGTTCGGCGCGCATCTCTCGTGCTTGGCCGCGCAGGAACTCGCCGTAGGGGCTCTCCTTCGCCGCGAGCAGTTCGGCGAAGCGCAGGAACATTGGCTCGTTGCTCTCGCGCGCTACGACAACTAGTGCGTCACGTTCGCTGAGCGTGCGGTCGCGTCGGGCGAGTGACAGTGCGTTTGTCAACTCGTCGCCGAGAATGCCCTCGCAGTCTCGCGCGGCAAGCTCCAGTGCTTGTCTGAGTGACTGCCCGGCCTGTAGCGATAGCGTCATTACGGCCAACGCCTCGGGCAAGTCGAGGAACAGTGCCTCGCGTCGTTTCTTGGTTTCGACGCGGAGAGATATGTCGGGGAGAAAGAAGCCGAGCACGGCGAGAGCGAGAACGACGATTCCCGGCGGGAGTTGGCGAGCTAGGGTCGCGTAGGGCGCCAAGGGGATGAAAGGGACCGCGAACGCGAGGAGCGCTTTCTTGGCGAAGAACAGTCCCACCGAGTCTTTGTTGCCGGCTTGGTGCAGGCGGGCGTCGTAGCTTGCGCTTACCTTTTCGATCCACGCACGGACGGGCTCGGGCAGGCTCCCGCTGACGTTGCCCGCGCCTTGCACGAGCTGCCGTGCGCCCTGAGCAGCGGCGAGCCGTGTCGATAGCGCTGGGCGCCGCCGAGATAGGACGTACTCACAGAGCAGCAGGCCGCCGACGACTAGACAAAGTGAGGAGAAAAGAAGCGCGGCGTTCATCGGCTGCTCTCCGATCGTGTGCTGCGCGGCTCGGGCACCTTCCCTAGACGGCGCATTAGGAGGTAGCAGGCGAAGATCAGGGCGCCGCATAGCAGGGAGACGACCGTGCCGGCCGTGGTTCGGTACGCGGCGAGGAAGCCGGGCGAGGAGACGCCGATGAGTAGGAGAATCACGATCGGGCTGAGGGCGAGGATCGCGGCTTCCATGCCGAGGCTCGCGGTTCGGGATCGTGCCTTCTCGCGGGCCTCAAGGCGCTCTGAGAGCACGCCGGCAAGTTCGCGCAGAACCGGGGCTAGTCCCCCGGTGGGCAGCTCAAGCAGGGCAGCGCGGAGCAACAGTGCAACCGAGTCGGTTGTGCGCTCTCCTGGTCGTCGTAGCCCGTCGAGCGCACTTGTCAGATCGGAGCCGCGTAGCCGGGCTCGAAATGCAGCGAAGTCACCGCGTAGCGCCGTTGGTCCCGACTCGGCGACCAACCCGACTGCTGCCGGAAATGCCAAGCCAGCCTCCAATGCGTCTGCCAGTTGGCCGAGCACCGCCGGCCAGGCGCGCTCACGCTCTCTCCGTAGGCTCTCGCGTCGAGAGCGCAACCAAGCGACCGGGGCGACTACCGCGCCGAGCGCTCCCGCGATGATGACTGCCGGCACGTCCACTATCCACCACACGAGGACGCCGGCCAGCAGCCCGCAGGCTCCGATGCCGCCGAGGACCGCGCCGGGAGACGCCCCCAGGCCGGCGTCATCGAGCAACGTATCCATGCGCAGCGCGCTTGTAGGCATTGGCACGCGCACGCCGGTCACATGCAGGAACAGGAACGCCACGCCAGCGGCGAATACGAGGCCAAGCAGAAAGCCGGTCATGTTCCACCCGCGTTCGTGAGAAAGGCGCGTGCCTCGGTGACTGGATATGTGAAGGTCGCTGCCGTTGTCCGGCTCGGGAGTGGCCCGCCGGTCGTTATCGGCCCGGTCGCTTGAAAGGACACGCGCCATTCGATTGCCGCCTGCACTTCGTACCCGTTGGGCCCACAGCTTGAGGCGACATTTGGATCATGCCCTTGGTCCCCCGGCAGGCAGCGAGTTTGGTAGACGTGGAGAACGGCAGCCGGCGGCGGCGCTCCTGGGCGGTACGCGACACCTGGACCGCCGAGGAACGGTTCCCCTTCACCGAAGTTCCAGCGGACGGCGCCAATGGAAGCGGTCACGGTGACACGCTCACGCCCGGCCGAAGCCGACAACGATTGCGGCGGCGGTGACGGCGAGAGCCAGAACCACGAGGCGGCGCCAGTGAGCCCGGCCATACGCTTAGACGGGCTCACTTCAATGGCACCTGCAGGCAGCGCTAGTCGGCTTGCGACGGTCGTCGCCAGTACGGCGGGACTGACGGCCGGCTGAGCGGCAGCAGGTTTTTCGGGGGCTTCTGGCTGCGGGGCACATGGGATTCTTTTCGGTTCCACGACGCAGGTGTCCACGGTCGAAGATTCGGCTTCGGTTCTTTTGGGTGAGGTTTCGGTGCCGCCGAGCGGTTCGCCGGGGCTTGATCCGCCTTCGCTGCTGTTGCCGGGAGCACCGGGCGCTGATGAGGACACGCGAACTGCGACACCGACGGAGGCGTGGCTTGGACCTTCCTGCTGTGAGCCGAACCCAACCCGGTAGCCAGTCGCATAGGCGGCGCTCGCGGTAACCAGCACTACCGCCCCAATGACAAGCGGAACGCAGGTTCTCATTTGACGACCCTCAGCTTCCAGACGACGAACCTCGTCTCGTTACCTACACGGTGGAGCGCGACCTGTGCGGGTTCCTTTAGCCTGATCGCCCTGCGTTCCGGGTGCCTATTTTTATAGACCCTCACGCGGCCTTCGTACACGATCGAGGCGGTTGCACTGAGGTATGACGGGTTTAGCTGTATTGAGTGGATCGTTACGCGGCTCGTTAGTATGCGAACGTGCACCTTTGCCGCCTTACGCTGAGCAGCCGACCCGCGCAGCCCCGCCAGCGCGGGTCCAGCGGTGGACTGAGACGCCCACGACGGGATCGCGTTGTTCGAGAGCACATAATCAGACACCTTCGCGTTTTGTTCAATTGCCGTGCGTGCCGCTTGTTCAAGCGCGACGGCCGGACTTGGCGGCACCGTGCTTGTCTGGGTCGCCGCGACCGTCGCGTGGCCGCTCCCGCCGCCGCACCCGGCTAGGAACAGACAGACACCGAGGATTAGCAGCCGGAGTCTCATTGCTGTGGCTTGAAGCCAACGGCTTCTAGCTCGGGAAGGAAGCGGGGTCCAGGCGCGACCCATTGCAAGTCGGCGCCAGCACCATCGAATAGAGGATTGAGCGTCATGCGGCGACCCTCGATGCCAGCGACCTCGACTATCTCGTCAACATGGCGAGGGAGAAAGTGTCGCTCTCCACCGTCATAGCTTCGGGGACGATCGCAATGAACAACGAGGTCGATCTCGCGTATCCAGTCGAGTGCTTGGTCCGCCTCGATCCGAGCGCCCGATGTCAGCGCAAACCGTGCGAGGTTCATCAGAGCGTGCTCGGCGGACTCGCCGTGAACGCTCGTCATGCCGGCATGGCCGGTGGCGATAGCCCACAGCATCGCCATCGTCTCGGGTCCACGACACTCACCGACAATGATGCGGTGAGGATTCATTCGCAGAGCGTCACCTACGAGGTCCTCAAGTGTTTCGGCTTTCAGGCCATCGGCGCTTGCGGGCCGGGCCTCGTAGCCAACGCAGTTCGGTAGCACCGCTGGCAAGTGCAGCTCGGCGGATGACTCGCATACCACGACACGATCCGTTCCGAGGATCGCCCGGCCTAGCGCGTTTATGAGGGTCGTCTTGCCCGCCGATACCCGACCCGCGACGACGATGTTCTTACCGGCCCTAACGCAGGCGGCGAGGAAGTCGGCGGCCTGTGCGCTTAGGAAGTCAAGTCCGACAAGCTCGTTCAAGGTGCCGGCCGGGAGACGGAATCGACGGATGGAGCAAATCGTGTATCCGTTGGAGGAAACGGGCGGGATCGCTGCCGTGAGACGTGACCCGTCCGGTAGCCGCGCCTCCACGCGAGGGGTTATGCGATCAAGGCGCTTCCCCTCGACTTGCTCGAGGAGCCGGTCGAGGAAGCTACGGACCTGACGATCGTCGGCAAAAACGACGCCGGGCACGCGCTCGATGCGTTGCCCGTCATCGCGGAAAACGCGCTTGGGGCCGTTGACCATCCACTCCTGCGCATCGGGGTCGCTCAGCATCCGCTCAGCGAGGGCGCCCAAGCCGATGAAGTCGTCCCGCAAGGAGCGCGAGAGAGTGGCGAGGTCCTGCTCGGAAAGCTCGGCCTGCTGCCCGTTGAGCGCTTCGGCGTGGAAAGCGCTTATCGCTTGCTCGATGATGTCCGCTGTGCGCTCGCGGCCCTCCTCGCTTGTGAGGTTGACTTGCTCCTCAGCGAGCGTCCTTTCGACGTGAAGCCGCACGGCCTCAATAGCATCGGTCGTGCTGCGAGTTATCACCGTTGCCATACGACTTGCTCCTCAGTGGCTTGTCCGGGCGAGGCAAGGCGACGCTTGCGACCCTTCGCGGTCGGAGTGGCGGCCGGCAGAAACAGCTCCTCCAACAGCCGCGAGATAGCGCTGCTGTAGCGGCTGCGCTGGCGAGCGGTAGCGAGCGGCATCCCGCGTCGCTGAGCGCGTGTGAGGCCGCGCGTGTCCCACGGCACCCAAGCGTCTACCGTGACGCCGCGCTCGGCCAAGTGGGCGGTGATCGTCTGAGTGATTGCGCTGCGGCTCGCGGTGCCGGGGGCACCGATGCCGTTGGCGATCACCCGCAGGCGCTCCGGTGGGATTCCAAGCGTCCCGAGCAACAGATCGAGCTGGCGTAGCCCGTGGCGCAGCTGCGCATCCCGCGCGCCGAGCACGAGGAGCACCGCGTCGGCGGCGATCAGTGCTTCACGGTGCAGAGCAGCGGCGGCGTGGCCGTCTGCGAGGAACGCTCCCACGTCACAGACGGTGAGCGGATACAGCGCAGCGAGGGAGGTCAGAGCGCGCGTGATCGCGCCGGGCTGGGCAAGCTCGATGAGCGATTGCGGCTCGGGTGCGCCGATTAGCACCGCCGGCCAGCCGGCACGTTCTGTCAGCCAACGCTCCACGAGCTCGGCCTGCACACCACCACCGTTAGCTGCTCTGACAAGCCCAAGTATCGAGCCCTCGTTCGCGTCCGCGCCGAGCCGCACGTCGAGACCGCCGCCGAGCGCGTCTATCTCGACAAGCACCGTGGGCCAACTGCGGGCGGCGAGCGCGGCGAGCGACGCGGCGCACTCGCTCGCGCCGGGAGCGCCCTTAGCCCCAACCACGGCCAGGATGCTGCCGGCGTCGTCTCTGCGTTCGGGTCGTACCGGCGCGGGCGTCACCGCTGCAGGCCGCGCCTCGCTCACTGTTCCACGGATGGCCGTAAGCAGGGCATCCTGGGAGACGGTGGAGTCGATCGTCTCATCGACACTCAGCGCGGCAAGCGCTTCGCGCTCGCGCTCGTCCAGTGCGAGGCCGACGAGACGGACGCCCAACGCACGCACTCGTGCGCAATGCGCGGCGGTGAGCCCGGACAGTTCCGGGGAGAGCAGCACAGCATCCGGGACTTCCTGCTCGACCGCTCGTTGGAGGTCGTCAGCCTCGGCGACGCTGCTGACGAGCGTCAGTGGTGCGTCGTTGTCGAACAGCAGCAGCTCGACCCCACGCTCAGCGAGCGGGGTCAGCGCGAGGACGACTTTGGGGCGCTCGGTCATGGTGCGCTCGTTTGGCTGGCCTGCGGGATCGGGGCACTGGAGGCGCCTGTGCCTTCGAGTAAGAGGTCGAGCTTGGCGTCCTCGTTGGCGAGCGCAAGCGCGGAGGCCATCGACGGGTCAGTTACCGAGAGAGTGACGGGAACTGTCGTGGTGCTCGCGTCCGCGTTGGGGGGCGCTTCGCCGATCGAGAGGACTTGTAGGTCACGGGCTATGGGGCGCGTCGTCGCATCACCGGAGCCGGCGCCGAACGTCGCCAGCACCGTGACCGAATCGCCGGCTTGGAGGGTCGCCCCTGACACGTCGAACTCGGGAACCGCGAGCGTCATCGCGGAGGTCTGGGACTGCTGCGCGACGAGCGCGCCGGATGGCAGCGGCATACCGGCCGGTAGAGCGGTTGAGAGCCGACGACCGACTGCTTGCGTCAGGTCGCGCTCGGGCACGATCGAAGCGAGGACAGGGGCTTCCCCGGCCAGTTCGGCGGTGCGTAGGTCGCCGCTGGACAGGACCGTGCCAGCGGCCAATGCGTGCGTCGTGACGAGGACGGGCGTGCGTTTCGTGCTTGCGCTGTAGACACCCACGTAGCCGAGGAACGCGATCAGCACGAGCACGGCGCCGACTAGAGGAAGTGGTTGGAGCTTGCGCCGCGTACCTCCTGACTCAGGAGGAGTAGACGCTGGCTTGGGCTGCTCGCGCGGGCGCAGAAGCGGGCGGCCGCCGTTGCTCTGATCGTGGCCTCGACGGGGGAGGGAGATGCGTGGTGCATTCATGGGCCTATTCC
The DNA here is from genome assembly GCA_963716535.1 of uncultured Solirubrobacteraceae bacterium. Taxonomy (GTDB): domain Bacteria; phylum Actinomycetota; class Thermoleophilia; order Solirubrobacterales; family Solirubrobacteraceae; genus Palsa-744. The sequence goes on from OY970317.1 coordinate 1,361,399, forward strand.
TTCCTTGTGGCGCTGACACATCGCTGACACGCGACTGACACGGCGCTTACACGCCCATTCAGCAGGGCTTTTCCAGCGAGAAGCGGCGCCACCGTGCCGGCGGACTGTCGGCTCGATCGGCGGCATATGCGCTCCTGAGGAGACCGCGCGGCGGGCGGTCGGACACGCAAAGCCCTGCTCACCGTCAGTGCTGCGGCGGCGTACCTGCCGGCATAGGACCTCTTGGGCAGCACTGCACATTGGAGAACTCCATTCCTCTAACAGTCCTGCATACCCGGCGATTCGGTTTTATGAACATTTTCTCGTGGCGCGGCTCAGTTCTGCGTGGGCTGGTCAGCGATTTGTCAGCCACGGGTCAGCACGGCGCGGCACCTTCGCGGCAACCAACCGAAGGAGTGCCCGATGCCCCGTCTACCCGTAGACATCCTTGAGAGCGATTGGCGCCAGGCGCTACGCAGCCCGCTTCTGCGAGCCCGTTTCGGTGTGTGGCGAGACGCTGAGCCGGCACTGTCGAGGTTCGTAGACGCGGCAGCGCTCGTGCGCTTTATGCGCGCGCCCGGGGCGCGCGCCGAGAAGGACGCGGTGTTGTGCGCGCTGCTTAGGTGGGCGCGACTGGAGCCGAGCGGCGCCAGGGTCGTGCTTGAGGCGATTCGTCCCGGCTTGTTGAACCTGTCGGCACGGATCATGCGCGATGCGCGGGAGCGCGAGGAGCTGTGGTCGGTGATGTTCGCGGCCGTCTGGGAGGGGATTCGACGCTACCCGTTGGAGCGCCGGCCGCGTCGGGTGGCAGCGAATCTGCTGCTCGACACGCTGCACCTGACGCTTGATGAGCTTGGCCGCGAGAGCGCATGGCGGGCAGTCGCGCTCGGCAACCTCGACACCGACCGACGACCCGCCCCGGAAGAGGTCGACGGCGACGTGGACGGGCTGCTCGGCGACGTGGTGCGGGCGTGCGCGATCAGCCCTGACGAGGCTGAGGTCATCCTCTCTAGCCGGATCGACGGGGTGGACCTCGCCGACCTCGCCCGCTCGGCGGGCGTCTCCTACAACACGATGAAGCTGCGCCGCCAACGCGCGGAGCGGCGCCTGCTTCTGTTCCTCGGCTTTCGGCCTGTACCGCGAGGGCAGCAGAACCGACCTTCGTCACTTGCTCGGGTCGCCGGCGTTGGGCAGAGCCCCAGTCGGTGAGTCAAAAGACCAAGCGAATGATCGAGGAGGTGATCCAGGGTCCGTTCCCGCGCCGGACCCGAGCAACGTATGAGACGCACGCTCGCGCTCACAATCGCACTGGCGCTCGTGGCGGCGCTGCTTGTTCCTCAGGTGGCGGATGCCGCCACGAGCCTGAATCAGGTCATCGAAAACCTGCGGAACTGGCTGATTGGGCTGCTCGTGGCGCTCGCCACGCTGCTGCTCACAGTCGGCGGCGTTCGCTACCTGCTCGCCGCTGGCGATCCGGGGGCGCATGAGAAGGCCAAGGGCACGATCAAGGCCGCGATCGCGGGCTATGCGCTCGCCGCGCTCGCACCCGTGCTCGTCACGGTCTTGCAGCACATCGTCGGGTGAAACCGCGTCTGACGATCCTCGGTGTGCTGCTTGCGTTTGCGGTGCCGCTGGCGGCCGGTGTCATGCCGGCCGCTGCGGCGCCCAATACGCGGGCGCCGGCACGCGCGGCGAGCACCCAGGCTGCGTCTCCTCCGCTGCCTGCAACGGCATCGGAAGGCGCGTCGCTCGAAAGCGGCGGCATCGAAGTCGGACCCTCTCTGCCTGCTCCTTCCGCACCTGCCAAGGGCGGCGAAGTGGAAGCTGGCAAGGCGAGTCATCCCGGCTTCTTCGATGTCGGCGGGAAAATCGAGGCGGCGATCAACGAATGGTTCGCGTCGCTCGTCAAGGACGCGCTGAATCCGGCGATGGTGCTCGTCGGTCGGACACTGCTTTCCACGCCGCAAATTGCCGGGGAGGCCGATGTCCGCTCCTATTGGGACCTATCGGTCGGGGTCGCCGACTCGCTGCTCGTGCTCGTGGTCATGGCGGCGGGCGCGCTGGCGATGGGCCACGAGACGGTGCAAACCAGCTACGCCGTCAAGGACCTACTTCCTCGCCTAGTCGTCGCAGGGATCGCGGTGAACGCGAGCCTCGCCATCGCCGGGCAGATGGTCAACGTCGCAAACGTCCTCGCGTCGGGACTGCTCGGCAATGGAGTAAATCCCGAACAAGCCGGTAACACGCTTGAGCAACTGGTCCTGCACGCGATCACCAACGGCGGGATCTTCCTCGTGCTGCTCGGGTTGGCGTGCGCCGTGCTCGCCGTCGCGCTGCTGATCCTCTACTTGGTCCGAGCCTCGCTGATCGTGCTGTTCGTGTGCGCGGCTCCGTTGATGCTGCTCGGCCACGGGCTGCCGCAAACAGAAGGAATGGCGCGCCTGTGGTGGCGAGTGATGCTCGCCTTGCTCGGCGTGCAAGTCGCACAGGCACTCACCCTTGCCGCGACGGTCCACGTCTTTTTCGCTTCGGGAGGACACAGCCTCCTGGGACTCGGAACAGGCGGGAGCCTGATCGACCTCCTACTCGTGCTGTGCCTGTTCTGGGTGCTGCTGCGGATTCCGTTCTGGGCGAAGGAGCTGGCAGGCACACGCCGCTACGCCTCGCCGACGGGCCGCATGGCAAAGACCTATGTGATTTATCGGGTCGTCAGGGGCGCGCTCGGGGGTGTCCTGTGAAGCCTTCTCGCATTCGGCTCCCCGCCGACGTTGAGATGGAGGACCGGCTGGCGTGGGGTCTCACAGCACGCCAGCTCGTGATCCTCGCCGTGACCGCGCTCGTCTGTTATGGAGTGTTCGCGGCGGCCGGCTCGGCGCTACCGATCCCGGTCGCGGCGGCCCTCGCGGCACCGCTCGCTCTGGTCGGCGTCGCGCTGGCGCTAGGACGCCTCGACGGCCTCTCAGGTGACCGGCTCGCGCTCGCCGCCGCCCGACACCTAACCCAATCGCCCCGCCGTGTCGCCGCACCTGACGGGCTCCCGCCAACACTGGCGAACGCGCCGGCTCAGCCCGGCGTGTCGCTCCTGCGGGTGCCAGTGAACGCGATCCTGTCAAGCGGAGTCATAGAGCTTGCGGACGGCACAAGCGCGCTGCTGCTCACGGCGAGTAGCACGTCCTGGGCGCTTCGCTCTGAGGAGGAGCAGGCGGCCTTGGCTGAGGCCTATGGAAAGTGGCTAAACAGCTTGGTCGAGCCGACCGCGATAACAGTTCGCTCAGAACCTGTTGACCTCACCGAGCGCGCGGACGCGATCGAGCACGCCGCGCCCGGACTGCCACACCCTGCGCTGCGGCGCTGTGCTCACACCTACGCGCAGTTCCTCTCCGAATTGGCGAGCACGGGAGAGGGACTGCGCCGCCGTCAAATCCTGCTCGTGCTGAGCAGCCGTAGCGGCGAGCGCGACACGGCCAAGGCCGATCTCGAGCGGCGCGCGAGCGAGACGACGGGACTCCTGCGTGCAGCCGGCGTGGAGCTTCGCCCGCTCGACGGACACCAAGCGACCGCGGTGCTGCTCAGCGCGCTTGAACCACCAGGGCCGCCCGCTGGCTCGCAACTGGACGGAGTGATCCACCGATGCTGAATACCCCTCTCCCGCGTCTACGTGTGAAGGGCGCCGTACCCACGCGCAGCGTCGCGCTGCCCGCGCCGGGAGCGGTCGAGGTCGAGCGCGACTGGATACGCACTGGCAATGTGTGGCATCGCAGCCTCGCGGTCGTCGGCTACCCGCGCGAGGTAAATCAGGGCTGGCTCGCGCCGCTGCTCAAGGCGGCCGGCGAGCTTGACTTGACGCTGCATATCGAGCCGATCCCGCCCTCGCTGGCGGCCGACCGGCTGCGCCGCCAACGCGCCCGGCTTGAGTCCTCACGTCGCCTTGACGCTGACCGGGGGCGCCTGTCCGATCCGATGGTCGCCGCTGCTGCTGAGGACGCCGACGAGCTGGCGAGTGCCCTTGCCAGAGGCGAGAGTCGCCTGTTCCGCTCGTCTCTCTATCTGCGCGTGTCCGGTGGAAGCCGTGAGGAGCTTGAGGAGCGCACCGAGCGTGTCAAGGCGCTGTGTGCCTCGATGCTGCTGCATGTTGTCCCGGCGACCTTCCGCGCGTTCGATGGGTGGCTCTCAACGCTTCCGCTCGGCACCGACCGGCTACGACTCAGGCGCACGTTCGATACCCCGGCGCTCGCGGCTGGATTCCCGTTTGCCTCATCCGATCCGCCGCTTGAGGATGGCGTGCTCTACGGGCTCACCGAGAGCGGCGCCCCGGTCTTGGTTGACCGCTTCGCGCGGACGAACTTCAACTCGGTGGTGCTCGCCTATTCCGGTGCGGGCAAGTCATACGCGGCGAAGCTCGAAGCGTTGCGGCTGCTCTACCGGGGCGTGCAGGTTTTCATCATCGACCCAGAGGACGAGTACCACTCGCTCTGTGAGGCAGTCGGCGGCGCGTACCTGCCGCTGACCGGCCCAAGCAGCGTCGCGCTGAATCCGTTCGACCTCCCCGTATCGAGCGAAGGGTCGCGGGCGCTTGACGAGCGGATTCTGTTCCTCGCCGACCTCATCGAACTGCTGGCCGGAGGCCTCGACGGTGGCGAGCTTGCCGTGCTCGACCGTAGCGCCCGCGCCGCTTACCACGGCGCCGGGATCACGTCCGATCCATCCACGCATCGCCGGTCGGCGCCGCTGCTCTCAGACCTCGTGCGCGCGCTCGAAGCGGAGAGCGAAACAGGCAAGCGACTCGCCGAGCGCCTGTCTCCCTACGCGACGGGCTCCCACTCCTCGCTGTTCGACAGGCCGACAAGTGTGCAGCCCGAAAGTCACCTTGTCTGCTTCTCGGTGCGCGGCCTGCCAGAGCGGATGCGCGCCCCCGCGCTGATGCTCACCCTCGACGCTATCTGGCGCTCCCTTGAGGGTCCGCTGCGCCGCCGCGTGGTGCTCGTTGATGAGGCGTGGGACCTCATGCGCGAGACGCCGAGCGCGACGCGCGAGGCACCCGGCGCACGCTTCCTATTCAGGCTCGCAAAGAAGGCCCGCAAGCGCTGGACCGGGCTAACGACGATCACCCAGGACCCCGGCGACTTGCTCGACTCCCCGCTCGGGCAGGCGGTCGTGAACAACGCCTCCCAACACTTCCTCCTGCATCAGTCACCGCAGGCGATCGACCGGGTTGGGCAGGCGTTCGCGCTGACGGCCGGCGAGCGCTCCTACCTTTTGAGCTGCCCTCCCGGCCACGGCCTACTACTTACGGGTGAGCAGCGAATCCCGCTGGGAGTCAAGGCCAGCGCCGCCGAGCACGAGCTTGTGACGAGTGACCCGGCCGAGCTCGTGGAGGCCGCGTGAAGCGCGCCGCGCTCAGCTCGTGCGGGCTGCTCCTCATGCTGCCGGTGCTATTCATCGCAGCGGCCGTCGGTGTGCTCGGTGGCGGCTCGGGCGTCAGTCTCGGCCAGCCCGCCGCTGATACCGAACAGGTCGCGGGCATCCCTGCCGAATACCTACAGCTTTTCCAGGCTGCCGGGGCTCGCTACGGCGTGCCGTGGACGGTGCTGGCCGGCATCGGAAAGGTGGAGTGTGACGACGGGCAAGACCCAGACCCCTCATGCACACAGGAGGGCGCGGTCAACTACGCGGGTGCTGGCGGCCCGATGCAGTTCCTCGCCTCCACTTGGGCGAGCTACGGCGTCAGCGCGACCGGTCACGGCACGCCCGACCGCTGGAACGTGGCCGATGCGATTTTCACCGCCGCGCGCTACCTCAAGGCAAACGGCGCCCCACAGGAACTACAGCGTGCGATCTTTGCCTACAACCACTCTCAGGAATACGTCGAAGAGGTCCTGCGGTGGGCGTCGAGCTATGAAAGCCAAGCCGTCCCGGTCACGGCGCCGGCAAGCGGCGCAGCCGGCGCGGCGCTCTCGTTCGCGCTGGGTCAAATCGGCGTGCCCTACTTGTGGGGCGGCGAGAGCCGGGCTGGCTATGACTGCTCGGGCCTGACGCAAGCTGCCTACCGCACAGCCGGAGTAAGCCTCCCGCGCACAGCCCAAGAACAATTCGACGCGGGACCTCACCTGCCAGCCGGCGCGCAGCTCGAACCCGGCGACCTCGTTTTCTTCGGCTCCAGCACCAGCGACGTTACGCACGTCGGGATGGTCGTTCGCTCGGGTGAGATGGTTGACGCGCCCCACACGGGCGCCTTCGTTCGCACTGAGTCGTTCCCAACGACGATCGGCGCAAGTTGGGGTGAAGAGGTCTATCTCGGAGCGACGCGGCCTGCGGTGAGCGGGGGCAGCCGATGAGGCGAGGCCGTGACAGTCACCACCTTCAAGCGTGGTTGGATGAACCGGACAGGCCGCTACGCGCGCTCCCGGGTCTGGCACAGCACGCGCTTGTCACTGTCGAGCATGTAGCGCCGCTTCTCGCCGTGCTGCTCGTGGCCGTGTGGGCGCTCGTGCTCGCCGTCGGTCGTGTTCGGCGCCGTCGCCTCTCCGAAGGCGCACGGCAGGTGACGATCGGTGTTCCTCCTGACGTTGACGCAGGCGGCGCGCTGCTGTTGTGGTCCGCATTGCATGACCTCCTGCGTCCGCGTCTCGCACGGCTTCTCGGCGGCCAGCCGCATCTAGCGTGGGAAGTTGCCGCGAGCGAGATGGGAACCGTGTTTCGAGTGTGGGTGCCCGAGACGATCCCTCCGGGCTTGATCGAGCGGGCCGTCTCCTCGGCGTGGCCGGGCGCGAGCACCACCACCGAGCCTGCAAGGCATGACGAACCGAGCGAGGGGATGGTGCAAGTCGCCTCCGAGCTTGTTCTCTCTGGGCCGGATTGGTTCTCACTCAACGCCGCGATGAAGCCCGACCCGTTGCCGCTCATCCTCGGCCAGCTTGCCGGGCTGCGCGGCGATCAACGCGCGCTCGTGCAAGTGCTGACGCGGCCGGCGACGATCCGTGAGCAACGCGGGCTGCGCACCGCCGCGCGGCGACTGCGCGCGGGCATCCCGCCACAGCGCCTCATGCGGCTGCTGGACTTCCTCACCAGCACCCGCGCGCCGAAGCCGCCGACGCACGACCCGACGATCAACCCCGACGTGCGCGACGTAATGTGCAAGAGCACACAGCCGCTCTATCGCTGCCTCGTGCGCGTGGCCGTCACCGCGCCGTCGCTCGCGGAGGCGCGCGGTCGCATACACGGCATCCTCGGTGGCTTCGCCGCGTATGAGGGCAGGGTCGGGCTGCGCCGCCGTGGTGTTCGCCGTGCGCCCGTCAAGCTGCGCGAGCGTTGGCTTGGCCGTCGCGCCTTCCTTGCGAGCACTGGCGAGCTGGCGGCGCTCGCGCACCTTCCCTGCGTGGAGGCGATCCCCGGCGTAGTGATGGCCGGAGCGCGTGAGGTCGCACCGCCACCCGGATTGCCAGCGCAGGGGAAGCCGCTGGGCCTCAGCTCAAGCGGCGAGACGGTGAATCTCTCGGTGGCAGACGCGCGCCGGCATATTCACGTTCTCGGGCCGACGGGCGTCGGTAAGTCCACGCTGATCGCGCGACTCGTGCTGGCCGACTTCGACGCCGGTAGGGGCACGGTCGTGATCGACCCGAAGGGCGACCTCGTGGAGGACTTGCTGGCGCGCATCCCGGCTGGGAGGGAGAACGACGTTGACCTGTTGGACCCACTGGACGAGGCGCCGCCCGGCCTGAACGTCCTCGATAGCCCTGATCGTGACCTCGGCGTCGATCAGCTCGTGGGCATTTTCAGGCGGGTGTTCGACCGCTACTGGGGTCCGAGGACCGATGACATTCTCAGGGCCGCCGTCCTGACGCTCACCACAGCTTCGCCCACGAGCACGCTTGCCGACATACCCCGGCTGCTGACCGACCGCTCATGGCAGGCAAAGCTCGCCGCGCAGATAGACGATCCGGTGCTCGGCCCGTTCTGGGAGTGGTACGGCGAGATGTCCGATCCGCTGCGCGCGCAGGTATCGGGTCCGCTGCTCAACAAGCTACGCGCGTTCCTACTGCGTCGGCCCGTCCGCGCGATCGTCGGGCAGTCAACCACGACCCTCGACGTGCCACGCGCGATCAACGAGGGGCGCCTACTGCTGGCGAAGCTGCCGAAGGGCACGCTCGGCGAGGACACGAGCCGGCTACTTGGCTCGTTCATTTTCGCGCGGGTCTGGCAGGCGGCGCTCGCACGCGCGGCAGTGGCGCCCGAGCAGCGCCGCGACGCCTCCTGTTACGTCGATGAGGTTCACAACTACCTGAACCTGCCGACGCCGTTTGAGGACGTTCTCGCTGAGGCTCGCTCCTACCGACTCTCGCTCTGCCTCGCCCACCAGCACCTTGCACAGCTACCCCGAGACTTGCGCGAGGCGATCAGCGCTAATGCTCGCTCCAAGGTCTATTTCCAGCTCTCACGCGACGACGCCACGGCGCTTGAGCGTGAAATGCGCCCCGAGCTATCCGCGCACGACCTCGCCCACCTACCCGTCTACACCGCTGCCGTGCGGCTCTGCAACGATGGACAGCCCGGCCCGGCGTTCACCCTCAGAACCGAGGATCTTCCGCCCGCCGTTCCCGAGCAGGCGCAAAAGGTCAGAGCCTCAGCGCGTCGCCGCTACGGGGTCAGCCGCGAGCAAGTCGAGGCGCAGCTTGCAAAGCGCCAGCGAACACCTGCCGTGCCGCGCCAGGTGCAACGCGAGCTGAGGCCAGCGGCGCCTGCCGATCCGCCCTCGACTTCGCCCTCTATCCCGCCCTCGAATCCGCCCTCGAATTAAGCATGGAGGCCAGCACAAGCATGAACATCCCCGCATATCGCCAGAAACCGGCCGGGATAAACCTCCCCGACTAGATAGCGAAAAATACAAGGATGAGTGAACAACAAGTGAGAAAGAGAACCCGACCGGGCCGAATGACCGGCAGCCATGCCGTGAAGCTGGCCGCACACCTGACCGAGCGAGACAGAAGCATCGCCCTGGAGTGCTACGAGCACCACGTCCTTACCACCGACCAACTCAAGCGGCTGCACTTCACCGGACTGAGGACTGCAACCGTGCGACTACAACTGCTCTACGACCTACGCGTGCTCGACCGCTTCCGCCCAGCCGCGAAACGAGGCGAGGGGTCCAGCCCGTACCACTGGATACTCGATGAAGCGGGCGCGCTCATAGTCGCTGACCACAAGGGCATCGACCGTAGCCAACTGCACTACACGCACGAAGATGGACTACGCCTAGCAGCAAGCCGCAGCCTCCACCATCACGTCGAAGCCAACGAGTTCTTCACCCGCCTTGTCGTCGATGCCAACCGTGCCGGTGGTGCGCTAACCGAGTGGTACGGCGTCCGCACCCTCGCGCACCTGTTCGACGGAGCGCTGATCCCTGACGGCTGGGGCGTGCTGTGTATGCCCGGCCGCCCGCCGCTTCACGTACTGCTTGAGCTTGACCGCGGCACAGAGTCATCACAAGTACTGCGCGAGAAGGCAAAACGCTACCGCGACAATCTCCCCGACAGCAGCATCAGCGAGCACAACCCGATCGTAATACTCGCCGTGCCAAGCCCCCGCCGCGCGCAAACCGCCACCGAAGCAATCACAAACATAACCGCACCAATCGCCGTCACAGTATGGAATAAAGCCACCATACGCAGCGTTCTCGCCACCGTCACCACTTGCGCCGTCGAAGCTCACGCACACACACTCGCGGAGGGCAGAAATCTTTAGCCAACATTAGAGCAAAACCCCTTGCAATTAACCGTGTGATCTGGTCTCGTAATGAGTATGGAAAACGCAAATCCCGACATAACAGTAAGTCGCACTCGTCGCACCACCACCTATGAAAACGGCCCGCTGGAGATCGTCTTGGCTACCGTCTACCGCCGCTACAGCCAATGGCGGGCATGCTGCTACTTCGGCCCCGGCGATGACGACTACGACGAGGAGACACGCTCAACACGCGGGGCAGCCGAGCAAGTCGCGCTGCGCCACGCACTCGACATGACCGACGCACTGTAAGGAGTGACAAGCGAATGACCACGACCACCGAACCCACACGCCGGACATACCGTGAACGCCGGGAAGCACGCGCCGAACGGCTGCGCGAATGGGCAGCCAAACGCGAGACACACGCTGAGCAAGCCGCCGCATCGGTGGACACACTTACAAGCCTTATCCCATTGGGGCAGCCGATCCTGCGCGGCCACCATTCACAAAGACGTGCCGAACGCGACCGCGACCGCATCGTGAACGGGACGCGGCGAGTGGTCGAGCACTCAACCAAAGCGCGCGAGTTCACAAGCCGTGCTGCAAACATCGAGGCAGCAGCCGAACACGCGATTTACTCCGACGACGCCGACGCGATCACACGACTAACGGAGAGGCTCGCCGGGCTTGAAAGTGAACGAGACACGATCAAGGCATACAACGCGGCGTGCCGTAAGGGATCGGCGGACCCCGCGACGCTGCCAGCCAAGCTCGCACGCGAGCTTGCCAGCAGCATCCGTGTTTGGGGCGACGTTCAATGCCCCGGCGGCCGGTTCCCGAGTTACACGCTGCGCAATCTCTCGGGGAACATCGGCCGTCAAAAGCGCCGCCTTGCCGCACTCACAACGGGAGCATCAAAATGACCGCCACCGCCCGCACATCACACGACGTAAGCGTGACCGTGACGCCATCCGTTGCCCGCGCCTTGCTCAGCCTCGCCGGATTCAAGCGCGACGAGCGCGGACGCTGGACACACGACGATGGCCGGTGGACGTGGGCGACCGACGAGGCGCTGCGATGGGCGCTCGTCACGCTCGCCGAAGATGACGACGAGCAGTACGCGACCCCGGCACGCAGCAAAGCGCAAGTGCGCTGCCTAAGGGGTCTGAGCAAGGAGCGCGGCTCGCTTACGGCGTGGAACATGATCGCCAGCGGCGATGTTGTCTGCCGGTTCAAGGACGGCTCGATCGTTCGCATTGGCATCGACGGCCGCTACTTCAACGCTGACCGCACGGCACTCGCGGCACACACCGAGGCACAGGAAACAGCCATCGCCGCGCTTGCCGAGCGTAACGGCCCACTGATCGCACATATCCCCCGCTTCGACGCCGACACCGTTCTGCAATTCGAGAACGGGCGCGTATTTCGCATGGCCGCCGATGGCCGCTGCATCCCTGCTCCACGCTCGGCAATCACTCAACACAACGAATCCATCTAATGCACACCCAGCGCACAAATCCAGCGCCGCCGCCGCTGCCCGGCGCTCGGTTTCAACTCTCGCGCGCAGTCGAGCGCTTCCCGCACTTTCTGGCGCCAGTCGGCGCAGCGGGCACGATCGTAGATGTTGGCGAGCATGTAATCAGCCTGCACATGGACGAGTACCTACCCGGCGCCGAGGCGTGGGACAACGAGATCGTCTGGACGGAGGATGACGACCACGACGAGACAGGCACGCCAGCGCCAAGCCCAAGCGTCGCGGCGGCCTTCTATCGCACGGCCGTAGCGCTCACGGAGCCCGCCATTCCACCGAGAGCGCAGACACCAAGAGAGGCAAACGACGCGCCGTTCGAGCGCAACGAGAGCGAGGGCTGTAGCTTGGTGGCAGAGGGTGGCACCGACGCCAGCGGCGAGCCTAGCTGGTTTGCCGTGTACGATCGCGGCGGCGCCCGAATTGGCCTTGTGTTCTTTCACGAGGCAACACACGGAGCACCGGGATTGCTGGGAGCTTCGCACTGGTGCGCGCGCTCGCCCGATGGCCGATGCGTTAACCGCACGGCTGCCGGTATCAGCCTTGACACCGAGCCCACGGCGGGCGAGCGCACACGCGAGGCAGCGGTCGCTCTACTCGTTGCCGCTCACGTCACAGGCATAAACACGTCGGCGTAACGGGCGCGGTTGTACCACTAGCGGCGCTAGGACACCTTCTCTCATTCGCACAGGGTCTCTCACCGACGCCCTAATGAATGACTGAAAACCGAAAGACTGCTGACCTACCGCTCGCCGTGTGGCCGTGCGCGCAACGCACAAGCCAGTGGCAGCGATACGGTCGCTACCTCGCAGAGTCCAACCGGCACCCCGGCAAGATGCTTCCCGCGCTCGCGCGCCGGGCAGTTGAAACGTACAGCGACCCGGGCGGGCTCGTGGTCGATCCCATGTGCGGGATCGGCACGACGCTAGTCGAGGCAATCGACCTCGGCCGACGCGCCATCGGTGTAGAGCTTGAGCCTCGCTGGGCCAAGCTCGCCACCGCCAACATCGAGCACGCACACGACAACCCGCGAACTCGCGCACTCGCGCAAGTGGCCGAAGGCGACGCGCGACAACTGCCGCGCGTGCTCAGCACCCAAGCGCGGCGCCTCGTGAGCCCCGCGGGCAGCAAGGTTCGCCGCATGGCATACGGCGTCGCTGACTTGATCCTCACGTCGCCGCCGTATGCGTGCGAGGTCGCCGATGTCAATAACGACAGGGCCGAGCCGCTGCGACGGGAGGACACGACCAACTACAGCCGCGACCGGCGCAATCTCGGTCATGCACGCGGAAGCGCATACCTCGTGGCTATGGACGACATCTATCGCGCGTGCTCGGCGGTGCTCAAGCCCGGTGGATTCCTCGTGTGCGTTACCAAGGACATGCGCTCTGGCGGGGGCGGCGGGCTGCGCAACCTCTCGGGTGAAACGGTCGCGCTCTGCGAGGACGCCGGCCTGATCTACTGGCAGCGCGTCATAAGCCTGCTGGCGACCGTCCGCGACAGCGAATTGGTCATGCGACCCTCGTTCTGGCAGACGCTCCACGCCCGCCGCCGCCGCGAGAAAGGCGACCGCACGCAAGTCGTCGCGCACGAGGACGTGCTCGTGTTCCGCAAGCCCCAGCAGGCGGTAGCCAAAGCGAGGTCCGTGCCGACGCGGAAGGCGGCTTGACCGCGCGCGCTGCGGCGCGCATGTCGGGTGGCGATGGCCTGGAGGTCTGCCGTTTTGGCGGCTTGATCGACTTGTTCTGTCAGGGCCTTGAGATCACGGCTCGGGTCTGGTCTGATCGAAGCCAGCCATGCAAGCGGTACACGGGACACGGCAAGCAGCTTCAACGCCGACCCTTTCGCGGTCGTCCTCGATCCCCGGCCACTGGCGCCGCGTCAACGAATACCGGGGCGGCGCCTACATGACGGCGGCGGTCGAAGAACGCGAGAAATGGGTCACAAAGCAGCAGCTCGCAGTCCACCTTTCGGTTACGCCGCGCTGGATCGTCTCGCAGCAGGCGCTCGGCCTCCCGCACATGCACATGCGCGGCATGAATCGCTACATCGTTTCCGAGGTCGAAGCGTGGCTACGCGAGCACTACGGCGAGCCAAGGCGAGAGGCCGCCTGATGCCACTCAACCGAGGCACCCGCCGCCAGCCCAAGTGGTGCGGATATGTCAAGCACAAGGGGCGCAAGAAGTGGGTCGGCACACATGACAGCCTGGAGGCGTTCAAGGACGCCAAGGAACGGTGCCGCGCCGAACTGCGCGAGGAAGTCGATAACCCCCACGGTCGGCGCGGCGTCCCGACCGTGGGCAAGTTTGCGGGCGCGACGATTGACGACGACGGTCAAATCACGATGACTTGGCCTGACGGCGAGCGAGCGCAGAAGGCGACGGGACGGCGCGGCTCGACCCTGCGCCACATGCGCGACGGGTTGCGGCCGTTCATCCGCGAGTTTCACGATCGACCGCTCGACAGCTTCCGCCGAGACGAAGCGCTGACGTGGATACGACCAAAGAACGCCAACGTGCGGTCCGCCGTCCGTCAATTCTTCAACCACGCGCTTGACCGCGACTTGATCCCACGTAACCAGTTCACGCACCTTGGCGCGAGCAAGCGCAAGCGCCGCGTCGATCGCCCCGACTTCCAGATCATCACCGACGAGCAGTACGCGCGGCTGCGTAGCTGCGCGAGGGAGAGTCGCGCCGACGATTTCGGGCTCATCCTAGAGGGCGCAACGATGACAGTTGGAGAGACGGCTATGCGCCCCGGCGAAATCTTCGCGCTGCATCGGCCCGACGTTCACATGGACAAGCGGATGATCCATGTGCGCTGGCAACTCGACCTCATTACCGGCGACATCACTTGGCCGAAGGATGACGACGGCCGTTGGGTTCCGATGAGTCCAGCCCTGCACGCTCACTTTGAGCAGATGCCGTGCATGGGCAAGGTCGTAGACGACGAGCTCGGAGAAATTGTGTTCCCGTCGGTGCGCGGCGGATACATGCGCCGAAGCCAGTGGTCCTCGCTGTGGAACGCGATCCGCGTCGCGGCAGGGATGCCCGGTCAAGACTTCTACGAGTTGAAGCACCGCGCGATTCAATGGATGGTCGATCCCGTCACCGACGGCGGGCTCGGTCTTGACCCAGCGACCGCCGCTGAAATAGTCGGCCACGACGACGGCGGCTACCTCATCGCCACGGTCTACACAAAGCTAGGCCAGCGCCGCGCACTCGCGCGAGCGCAGCAGGCGATGACCGCCTATCAGCAGCGCCAAGACGGCAAGCCTCCGCGCCTAGAGGTCGTCGGCGCTGCCGCCTAGCGGGAGCGTGCCGCGCATGACCGTCACGCTTGCCGCTCGACACGACCGTTGCGACGCCCTCTGCCAAGCCGACCGTATGGCGTTGGCTGGATCAACGTCCAAGGTTCTGATCGGGCAGCCAAAGGGACCGCAAGAGCCTCCGCTGCGGTCCCTTTGCGGTCCCGCGTGCCGGGAACAGCCGGGAACAGGCGAGAACAGCCGTCGGCAAGCCTCAGCATTTACGCGGGTTTTCCCGCGTGTTCCCGGCTGTGCTCGGAGTACGAACCTATCGGGGAGACAGGATTTGAACCTGCGACCGCCCGGCCCCCAGCCGGGTGCGCTACCAGACTGCGCCACTCCCCGTGGCCTTCCGCTGATTCTACGGAGAAGCGCTAGCCCGCGTTTTCGTGCCTGCCGTCCGGCCCCAATACGAACATACGTTCGCGATCGCTCAATCCAATCCCACAAGAACATGCGGCCGCTGCCAGCAACCCAAGCCGCCATCGGACTTCGCCTGGCGCCGAAAGGCCCGCGAACAACGCGACAACTACTGCCGGCAATGCCGGGCAGCCTACAAACGCGAGCACTACGCCAAGCACCGCGACCGCTACATCGCCAACGCCCTGCACCACAAGCGAACAGTCGTCACAGAGCGCACCGCCTACCTAATCGCCTTCTTCCGCGAGCGCCCGTGCGTGGACTGCGGCGAGACGGATCCGCTGGTCCTCGAGTTCGACCACCTCGGACGCAGCGCTTCAACATCGCCAAAGGCCTCCGCGACCGCAACTGGCAATCGGTCCTAGACGAGATCGCCACATGCGACGTCGTTTGTGCAAACTGTCATCGTCGACGAACCGCCCTCCGGGCCGGCTTCGCGCGTGCGGTGGTAGCTCAACGGTAGAGCCTCGCCCTTCCAAGGCGATGATGCGGGTTCGATTCCCGTCCGCCGCTTCAACGTCCATCGCCGACGAGCCTTCGCGTCCCGGCGCCGCGTCCAAACCCGCCCCTACCGCCGCGCCTCCGTGGGCACCTCTCCCGCCTCATCAGCTAGCCCCGCCGGCGGCCAGGGCCCGCACCAGTTGTCGCGCGCACCGTCGAGCGTGACGGTCGAACCGCTGAACGCGCTGCCGAGCGGCGACGCAAGCAGCGCGACCAGCCAAGCATGCTCCGAGACGGTCCCCAGCCGCTGCAGCGGCACCGTGCGCGAGGCGCCGGCGCGCACGCTCTCGGGGTACTTGGACAGCACCTCCGTGTCGAAGTGCCCGGCGGCGACCGCGATCACGCTGACGCCGGCAGGCTGCCAGCGCTCGGCGAGCTCACGCGTCGAGCGCCTCGACGGTGGCGCGCGCGGAGCCAGAGTGCGCCATGCCGGGCATGCCGTTGTGCGGCGATAGCGTGACGTTGACGATCGTGCCCGCGCGCGCCGGCTCCAACGCCAGCTCGAACGCTGCTTCGGACATGTTGAGCATGCCTTCGACGTTCAAGCGCCACACTGCCCGCCAGCCCTTCGCCGCGATCAGCTCCGCGGGGCTGAAGAACTGGCCGCCGGCGTTGTTGACCAGCAGGTCCAGACGCCCGAACCGCTCCAGCGTCACGCGCACGAGCCGCTGCGCGTGCTCGCGCTCGCGCACGTCGCCGCTGACCCAGTCGATCTCGCCCCCGGCCTGGCGGACCTCCTCCGCCGCCTGTTCGAGCACGTCGCCGCGCCGCCCCGCGATCATGACGCGCGCCCCGCAACGCGCCAGCTCGAGCGCCGTCGCCTTGCCGAGGCCGGTGCCGCCGCCGGTCACGAGCGCGACCTGGCCGCCGAGCATGTCGCGCGCGAACACCTGAGACACCTCGGGCACACCGTTCATGACGGGCGATCATAGGCGCGATGGGCTTATGGTCAGGCCGTCCGTCCTCGAACAGGGCTAGGGTTAGACTGTGCCCTATCGGCCGCTGGTCTTCCTCTCCGGCCTCACGGCCGGCGACTATCTGTTGTGGAACTGGTCGCTGAACGCCAACCACGACGTGCTGGCGCTGGTCTCAGGACTGACGCTGCCGCCGCTCGCGCTTGCGGCGCTGTGGCTGCTCGCGCTGACCGTCGCGCGCCTGATAGCAAGCACCGCGCGACCGGCCGCGCGCGCCGAGCGCAGGCAGCAACGCACCCACCGAGAGCGCGCACAGGCAGGCGGCCCGGCGCTCGAGGAACCCCCCACGACAGCATCGGCCGGCTCCTCCTCCCGCAAGATCGCCGCCTGACCAGCGCCGAGATCCCGTGAGCGATCACGGCGGACGCCATCTCTCCGGCTCGAAACGGCTGCAGGTGGGACTCGCGGCGCTCGCGGTACTGCTGCTGCTCGCGTTCGCCGCGCTCGGTGTCCACCTGTACGACGATCAGCGCACGGGCAGCATCTATCACCCGCACGCGCGCTTCGTGCCCCAGCCGACACCCACGCTGCCCGCCAGCGGGCCCGCGCGCTCGGACTGGACGCTGTACGGCTACAGCAAGAACCACACGCGCTTCTTCCCCGCGCCGTCCTACGTGCACCCGCCGTTCAAGCAGCTGTGGGTGCGAAACAGCCACTCGCTGCTCGAGTTCCCGCCCGTCATCTACGGCGAAGACATATTCCAACTGAGCGATGACGCTGTGTTGTACGCGCTCGACAAGCGCAACGGGCGGCTGCTGTGGTCGCGCAGCCTCGGACGGCTGTCGGCGTCCTCGCCGGCGGTCACCGCCAACACGCTGTACGTGACGATCCTCTACAGCGGGCACCCCCACAGCCCGGGGCGCATCATCGCCCTGAACAGCGCCACCGGCACGGTGCGCTGGTGGCACGCGCTGCCCAGCGGCAGCGAGTCCTCGCCGCTGGTCGACCACGGGCGCGTGTTCTTCGGCTCTCAGAACGGCACCGTGTACGCGCTCAACGACAGCACCGGCGCACTCGTGTGGACCTACCGCGCCGCGAGCGCCGTCAAGGCCAGCCCGACGCTGTCCGGCGGCGTGCTCTACTTCGGCGACTATTCCGGCCGGCTGCAGGCGATCTCCGAGCAGAGCGGACGCCGGCTGTGGGTCAGCAAATCCGAAGGCGCGCTGCTCGGCAGCGGCAACTTCTACTCGACCGCCGCGGTACTCTACGGCCGCGTGTTCCTCGGCAACACCGACGGGCGCATCTACGCCTACGACGCCGCCACGGGACACCTCGACTGGGCGATGCAGACGGGCGCCTACGTGTACGCCTCGCCGGCGATCACCAACGCCCCCGGCCTCGGCCCGACGCTGTACATCGGCTCCTACAACGGCACGTTCTACGCGATCAACGCCCGCTCCGGACACGTCAGCTGGCGCTTTCACGCGCACGGGCGCATCTCCGGCTCAGCCACCATCATCGGGCGCGACGTCTACTTCTCAGACCTCGGCACGCACCGCACATACGGCCTCGGCATCTCCACCGGCCGCGTCCTGTTGGAACGGTCCACCGGCGCGTTCGACCCCGTGATCAGCGACGGCAGCGATGTGTTCCTCACCGGCGACACAGGCCTGTATGGGCTGCAACCGACCGAACCGCCGCCCGCCACGACGACTACGCGGCACGCCCACGGCACGACTGCGCCGAGCCAAACGCGCGAGCGAGCGAAAAGCGCGCGGACACGACCGCAACGCCACTCCTAGCCAGGCGCACCCGCGTCCAGCCACCGGGCGCCGACGTCACGCAGCCCACACCACGCGTCAACGTCCAGTATCGGGTGAAATGAACTCTTATTAGAAGGAGGCCCGGGGCGCGCGCGGTTAGCGTGAACGAGTCAAAACCGAGCGCCGTCAGCCGTCCCGGACCGGAGGCGAGCGGTGTCGCGCCGAGCACCTTGAAGATGCGCCAGTGCGCGCTCGTGAACACCTGCCGCAGGTACGGGAGGCCCGAGCGGATCAGACGGCCCTCCTGCGCGCTCGACGGATCGAGCGCAACGTCGGGCAGCGCCACATAGGCCACCGCCTGCTGTCGCAGCCAGCGCTCGTATGACGCCGCGTTCAGGCCGTGGCCGAGCAGCACGCCATCGAACCTGGTTTCCATCTGCTTGTCCCAGCCGCGCGCCAGCGACACCTTCGGCGCCAGCAGCGCCGCCTCCCAGTGCGAGCGCGTCAGCGGCACCTCCAAGCGCAGCGGCCCACCGGTGCTCGCTTCGGCGCGCGCGATGAAGCGCTCGACCGGCGCGTAGTAAGCGGCGCTCGTCGCTTCGCTGCCGGCAACCGCCAGCGTCTCGCGCACCGGGCCCCAAACGACCCACGTCGCGATCGCGCACAGGGCCAGCGCAGCCAGCGGCGTCAGGCGTCCGCGCGCCACCGCACGCGAGTCCGTGCTGCTACCGCCGCTACCGCCATCCCCCGCACTGCCATCGCCGTACATGCTTCCGTCCGCGCCGCCGGCCGCGGTGACGCCCGCGGGCACCGCCAGCCGCGCGCACAACAGCAGCGGCCCGGCGAGCAGCACGCCGTAGCGCTCGACGTTGCTGCCGATCGGCGTGTGCACCGCCAGGCACGCCACGCACGCGAGCAGGTACACCCACGCGCCGATCCGCAACTCGCGAGCCTCGCGCGGCAGCGCCAGCAGGAACGCGAGCACCACCAGCGCGGTCGCAGCAAACGACAGCGTCGGGTAGGGCTCGTAGCCGCCTTCGGGGAACAGCGCCACGGGTACCAGCACGACGAGCGCCGCCGGAACCGCGAGCACGAGCAGTGCGCGCGGCGAGCGCCGCGCGAGCGCCAGCGACAGCGCCGCTAGTCCCAGCAGCGCGCCCGCCACCGGGCTCGCGGCCGCACACAGCGCCGCCAGCGCGCCCGCCCAAAGCCAGCGTTCGCGCCTCAGCGCGAACGCCGCCGCGAGCGCCAGCGACACGCCCAGCGCGAACGTCAGACGCCCGATCCACACGTCACCGAGCGCCGCCGCCGCGAACCAAGCCGCGCCCCAGCGCGCCGACTCGCCGTACAGCGAGCGCGCCAGCCGCCAGAACAGCGCGCTCGACGCAAGCACACACAGCGCCGCGAGCACCCGCATGCCGAGCAGCGACGCAAGCGGCGGGTACAGCAGGCTGTACCCGGGCAGGCTGTGGCCGGCATACCAGTGCGTGTCCCACACCGCGAAGCCGATGCGGTTGAACAGACCCACGCGGTAGATCTGCGCGGCGAGGTCCGGGGTGCGCGGATCTGCCGCCAGCCACAGCGCGATCAGCGCCGTCGTCCACAGCACGAGCCACGGCGGCGCCGCCGACCTGAACGCGGCGAGCGGGCGCCGGCTGCGAACATCGACTGGGGTCCGGTGTGCTACCCCACCGGACCCCAGTCCGTCCGCCGCAACCGCGGCGGGGTCGTACGAGCTTGAACCGTTGAGCGGCCCCGAAGTAGCTGTGCTTCTGCTGGGCACGCCAAGATAATGACGGCCATGACCGCCACGACCACGACCCCACCGCGCCACCGCGCAGGCCTCCACCGCCGCGCGGGCCTGCACCCCCGCACGGGACTCCGCCGCCACATACGCGCGGCGGGCCTGCTCCTGGCCGCCGCCTGCGCGGCGCTCGCGCTCGGCGGCTGCGCCACGAGCGACCCGCGGCCGATTACCGCGAGCGCGCTCGCCGAAGCGCAGACGTTCCCGTAC
Source organism: uncultured Solirubrobacteraceae bacterium (assembly GCA_963716535.1). Classification (GTDB taxonomy): domain Bacteria; phylum Actinomycetota; class Thermoleophilia; order Solirubrobacterales; family Solirubrobacteraceae; genus Palsa-744. The sequence continues at coordinate 1,381,542 of OY970317.1, forward strand.
TACCGCATCTACTGGGTGGGGCCGAGCTTCGACGGACACTCGCTGGCCGCCGCCGACGGCCTGCGCGACTACATCCCGACGGTCGGCGACAGCGTCTACTACGGCGACTGCATACAGGGCAAAGGCATCTTCGGCGGCGGCAGCTGCCAGCTGCCGCTCCAGGTCACGACCGTGATCTACGGGCTGCACTCGAACGCCGCGCTCGGCAAGCAGAGCAACATGCTCGTGCGCGGCGTGCCGGCGACGGTGTACGACGAAGGCCGCGCGATCGAGATCTACACCGGCAGGGTCGCGATCGACATCTTCTCCGACACGTTCGCGCACGCGCTGCAGGCAAGCGAACAGCTACGCCCACTGAACGCGCCCGGCTCCTCCGCCGGCGCGCTGCCCGCGCCCGTCTACTGCCCCGGACTGTCCGGCGCGATCGGCACGAGCCTCGCGCGAGCGATGGCCAACCTGCCGCGCCACGCCTGCCAGCAGGACGCCGCCGAGGTCGCCTACACGAAGTCGATCACGGGCTAGCCACCGGCACGACCGGCTCGCCGATCTCGCGGCGCAGGCCGAGGAACGCGATCGAGCCGATCACCGCTGGCACCCACAGCGAGATCGCGCGGTAGACGATCACCGCCGCGATCACGACCGCGGCGGGGCGCACGTCGAACAGCAGCAGCATGCCCACGAGGCCGCCTTCGACCGCGACGAAGCCACCCGGGACGGGGATCGAGTTGGCGAGCATGCCCACCAGATACGACATCGCGACGACCCAGAAGGACGGCGCGTGCCCGAACGACGCCAGGCACGCGTACAGCACGAGGTTGTCGAACAGCCAGTATCCGACCGCGCCCGAAAGGCGCCAGTCGCGCGCGCGCAGCAGCCCGATCGCGTCGTACACGCCGCCGCTGACCGCCGTCAGCGCAACCGTCACGCGGCTGCGGCCGAGGCTTCTGGCGCCAGCCGCGCGCCGTGCCCACGACGCGACCGCAAGTGTGCCCACGATCGCCGCGAGCGCGGCCGCCGCCGGCAGCAGCGTCAACAGCGGGTCGCGCGAGCCGGGGATCAGACCGAGCCACATCGGCACGCCGATCACGACCACCGCGACGACGTTGACCGCGCTCGTCAGCACGAAGATCAGCACCGAGCGCTTGGCGATGCGCTCAACCGACACGCCCTTCGTGCGCAGCACCCAAGCGCCTAGCGCGATGCCCGCGAGGCCGCTGACCGACACGACGGAGTTGACCGCCAGCTCCGCCAAGGACAGCCGCGAGCTCAGGCTGCGCCCGAGCCGCGCGAACACGAGGTCGAACAGCACCACGTAGCCCACGCACGACAGCACCTCGAGCGCGATCCCCACGAGCACCCACAGCGTGTTCGCGTGGGTGATGCGATCGGCGGCCGCGTCGAGCCCCGGAACGCCGAACAGCAGCGCCACGACCAGCGCGAAGAAGATCGCAAGGCTGATGAGGCTGTTGCGCAGCGTGCGCGACTGCGCCGCGAGCACATCCGCGCCCTCCTGCGATCCGGTCTGTTGCTCGGCGATGCTGCCGCTCCCCTCGTGGTTTCTTCGCATTCTCTTCGCTTGCGCTTAGCCGGATGTGTCCGACGTGCTTCACGCTAGCCTCATAAGTGCGCACTCCCCGTAAGACTTGGCGCCGACGACGGCGCGGGGGCAGCGTGGCAGAACATCGCTATGCCCGAACAAGCACGCATACTGGTCGTCGATGACGAGCCCGCCGTGCAGAGCGCGCTGCTGCGAGCGCTGACGCTCGAACACTACGACGTGGCCAGGGCCAGCGACGGGCAGGAGGCGCTCGAGCGGATCGAGGCCTCGCCGTTCGAGGCGATCATCCTCGACATCGCGATGCCGCGCATGGACGGCCTGACCGTCTGCAAGCGTCTGCGCGAGGGCGGCGATAGCACGCCCGTGCTGATGCTGACGGCGCGCGGCGAGGTCGACGACCGCGTCGCGGGCCTCGACGCGGGCGCTGACGATTATCTGGTCAAGCCGTTCGCGTTGCGCGAGCTGCTCGCGCGCCTGCGCGCGCTGCTGCGCCGCGCCGGCGAGGACGACGGCGAGACCGAGTCGCTCGCGTTCACCGACCTGCGGCTCGACCTGCGCGCGCACGAGGCGTGGCGCGGCGAGCGCAAGCTCGAGCTGACGCGCACCGAGTTCCTGCTGCTGGAGCTGTTCCTACGCCATCCCCGTCAGGTGCTCACGCGCTCGACCATCTTCGAGAGCGTGTGGGGCTATGACTTCGGCTCGAGCTCCAACTCGCTCGGCGTGTACATGGGCTACCTGCGTCGCAAGACCGAGGTCGACGACGAGCCGCGGCTGCTGCACACGGTGCGCGGCGTCGGCTACGTGCTGCGCAGCGCCTCATGAGCTTCCGGCGACGCATCACGATCGCCTCAGCCGCCGCGGTGGCAATCGCCGTGGTGCTCGCGGCGCTGCTCACCTACGTGCTCACCACCAACCAACTGCACCGCCAAATCGACATGCAGTTGCGCGACCGCGCGCGCAGCAGGAGCGAGCTCGTGCGCGCACTCGACCACAAAGGTCTAGGTGGCCACCACAGCCGCACGTTCACGCCGCCGCAGCTCTTCAGCGGCCTGTCCCCTGGCCCCGATCAGGCACGCGGCTACCAGCAGATGATCAACGCCGCCGGCACGATCCTCGTGCGCTCGCCGCCCGGCGTGTCGCTGCCGGTGAGCGCGAGCACGCGCGCGCTCGCGGCGCACGGCGGGACCCCGTTCTTTGGCGACGCCTACGTGGGCGGCGTCCACCTGCGCGTGCTGACCGAGTCGCTCGGCAAGGGACACGCCGTGCAGTTCGCGCTGCCGCTCACCGAAACCGACAGCCTGCTCGCGCGGCTGCGCCTGATCCTCGCGCTGCTGGTCGTCGGCGGCGTCGCGCTCGCGGCGGTGCTCGGACGCCTGGTCGCGGGCACGGCGGTGCAACCGCTGAAGCGCCTTACCAACGCCGCCGAGCACGTCGCCGCGACGCGCGATCTCAGCGGTCGCATCGAGCCGTCTGGAGAAGACGAGCTGGGGCGTCTGGCGAGCAGCTTCAACGCGATGCTCGACGCGCTCGAGCGCTCGATGGGCGCGCTCGACGCCTCCGTGCACGCACAGCGCCAGCTCGTCGCCGACGCCTCGCACGAGCTGCGCACCCCCGTGACGAGCTTGCGCACCAACATCGAGATCCTGCAGCAGCAGGGCCAGGACATGGACCCGGAGGAAAGCCACCGGCTGCTCGGCGACGTCGTCGAGCAGATCGAGGAGCTGACCTCGCTGGTCAACGACCTGATCGAACTCGCACGCGGCGAGGAACAGCGCACCGACGCCGAGGAGCTGCGGCTGGATCTGCTCGTCGAGGAGGTCGTCGAGCGGGCACGGCGGCACGCGCCGGCGACGCCGCTGGCGGTGACGCTCGAGCTGACGCTCGTGGTGGGCGTGCCCGCGCGGCTCGAGCGGGCCGTCAGCAACCTGATCGACAACGCCGTCAAGTACAGCCCGCCCAGCGAGCCCGTCGAGATCGCGCTGACGGCCGGCGAGCTGACCGTGCGCGACCACGGCCACGGAATCTCAGCCGAAGACCTGCCGTACGTGTTCGACCGCTTCTACCGCGGCGCCGAGGCGCGCGGCCGACCCGGGTCCGGGCTCGGCCTCGCGATCGTGCGCCAGGTGGCGCTTCAGCAGGGTGGCAGCGTCGCCGCCGAACCCGCGCCCGGCGGCGGCACGCTGATGCGGCTGCGGCTGCCGCGCACCGAGGCGGTCGCGGAGCTGGACGCCGTGTACGAGCTTCCCTCCGCCTGAGACGCCGCGCTGCGAAAGCACGCCGGCGAGAGCCCATAGCGGCGGCGGAACGCCTGCGCGAAGTGCGGTGCGTGGCTGTAGCCGACGAGGCGCGCGACGGCGTCCACTGGCAACGAGCGCTGCTCGATCAGCAGTTGCGCGCCGACCGCCAGGCGGCGTGCGCGCAGGTCCTCGCTGAAGCTGGTGTTGCCGAACTGCTGATACGCCCGCTGGATCTGGCGCGGTGAGCTGGACAGCGCGCGGGCGACGACCGCGAGCGTCAGCTCGCGCCGGTAGTGACGCACGACGATCACACGCGCAAGCAGATACAGCCGCTGTCTGGAGGAGACCGTGTCGGGGCGCACATCCGCCACTCCGACCGACGCGCCAGAGCGGGACGTTGGGCCCGGGCGCTTTGCGGCGGCGTGATTCGGGCGAAGCGAAGCGGCGTACCGACGGCGGGATGACGCCCGCGGCAGCCCGACCTCAGGCGAAGCGCTGTGCGGCGCGCTCGGCGGCGCTCCCGTAGGAGCCGCCGAACAGCTCAACCACGGGCGCCCGTGCTCGTCGGCCATCACGTTGCCCGACCACAGGTCGCCGTGCAACCGCGCCGGCGTCGTCGAGGCGACCGCCTGCAACCCACTCGAGCGCGAGATAGCGCTGATCGACGCCGAGCACCCGCGGGGTGCGCAGCGCGCCGGGCTCCGCCAGCCACTGCAGACCCAAGGCCTCGGCGGCGTACTCGCCGGGCGCGACGCCGGCGCGGGTCTTGACGAACGCGCGAACGCCGTCGAGCGTCACGCTGAACGCTTCGTTGATGTTGCCGCCGCCGACGCGCGTCACATCACGTGCGCCCGCGGGGAGCGTCAAGGCGCGCGTCCGGCGCGGATCTGCTCGAGCAGGCCCGCACACGCCGCCTGCACCAGCTCGAACACCTCGTCGAAGCCGTCCGCGCCGCCGTAGTACGGGTCGGGCACGTCGAGGTCGCGGTCGGCGGCGTGCGAGGTCGCCGCAAGGTCAGCAGCGCGGGCGGGCGTTTCCTCCGCGAAGTCGGCCTCGGCGGCCTGCGAATCATCCACGGTGCTCGCGAGGTCGAACTCGCGCAGCAGCCGTACCTTCGCGCGCTGACGCTCGCCCGGCGCCTGCCTACGCAGCTCGCGCGCGTTGTCGCCGTCCATCGCGAGCAGCAGGTCGAAGTCGTCGAAGTCGGCCGCCGTGACCTGTCGCGCGCGTCCCTCCAGCGTCACGCCGCGCGCGAGCGCCGCAGCGCTGGCTCGCGCGTCGGGGGCGCTGCCGACATGCCACGCGCCGGTGCCGGCGGAGTCGATCTGGATGCCGTCCGTGAGCCGTTCGCGCTCGAGCAACGCGCGCATCACGCCCTCGGCGGTGGGCGATCGGCAGATGTTGCCGAGGCACACGAACAGCAGGCGCGTGGCGCGCTCGCGTGGACGATCGACCGGTGTCCCCAGGTTCGCCGCCGCTGCGTCGTCCGCGCCGGCGCCGGGGTCCTGCACCTACTCCTCCCCCAGCTCGAGCACCGCCAGGAACGCCTCCTGCGGCACCTCCACGCGGCCCACCTGCTTCATCCGTTTCTTGCCCTCGCGCTGTTTCTCCAGAAGCTTTTTCTTGCGCGTGATGTCGCCGCCGTAACAGCCGGCGATGACGTCCTTGCGAAACGCCTTGACGGTCTCGCGCGCGATCACGTGCGCGCCGATCGCGGCCTGGATCGGCACGTCGTACTGCTGGCGCGGGATGCGTTTGCGCAGCTTCTCGGTCAGCGTGCGACCCATCTCGTACGCCTTGTCGCGGTGCACGACCATCGACAGCGCGTCGACCGTGTCGCCGGCGAGCAGCACGTCGAGCTTGACCAGGTCCGATGGCTTCATGCCGCTGATCTCGTAGTCGAGCGATGCATAGCCTTTGGTGCGCGACTTGAGCTGGTCGAAGAAGTCCAGCACGATTTCCGCGAGCGGCAGCTCGTACGTCATCTGCACGCGCTCCGGGGACAGGTAGTGCATGGCGGTGTGCTCGCCGCGGCGCTCCTGGCAGAGCCCCATGACCGCGCCAACGAACTCTTTGGGCGCGATCACCGACGCGGTGATGAACGGCTCGCGGATCTCCTCGATCGTGCCGGGATCGGGCATGTCCGAGGGGTTGTGCACCTCCAGCTCCTCGCCGTTGGTCAGCGTCACGTCGAACTCCACCGAGGGCATCGTCGCGAGCAGCTCGAGGTCGTACTCGCGTTCGAGGCGCTCTTTGACGATGTCCATGTGCAGCAGCCCGAGAAAGCCGCAGCGGAAGCCGAAGCCGAGCGCGTCGGAGGTCTCCGGCTCCCACGACAGCGCTGCGTCGTTGAGCACCAGCTTCTCGAGCGCGTCGCGCAGGTCGGGGTAGGCGTCGGAGTCGATCGGGAACAGGCCGCAGAAGACCATCGGCTTGACCTCGCGGTAGCCGGGCAGCGGCTCGGTAGCTTCGCCGGCGTGCCCCGCACGGGCGCCACCGCCAACCTTCGCCCTGGTCGTGAGCGTGTCGCCGACGCGCAGCAGCGTGACGTCCTTGAGGCCGGTGATCAGGTAGCCGACCTCGCCGGCGGCGAGCTGGTCGGTGGGCATCATCTGCGGGCTGAAGAAGCCGATGTCGTCGATGTCCGCCTCGGTGCCGGTCGCCATCGCGCGGATCGCCTCGCCCTTGCGAAAAACGCCGTCGACGACCCTGATGTAGGCGATCACGCCGCGGTATTGGTCGAACTCGGAGTCGAAGATCAGCGCCCGCGGCGGCCCATCGGGGTCGCCGGCCGGCGGCGGCACACGCGCGATCAGCTCCTCGAGCACCGCGCCGACGCCCTCGCCGGTCTTGCCGCTGATCTGCAGGATGCCCTCCGGTGGCTCGCCGATCAGGTCGCTGACTTCCGCGGCGACACGCTCGGGCTCAGCGCCGGGCAGGTCGATCTTGTTCAGGCACGGGATCAGCTCCAGGCCCGAGTCGACCGCCAGGTAGGTGTTGGCGACCGTCTGCGCCTCGACGCCCTGAGCGGCGTCTACGACCAGCAGCGCGCCCTCGCACGCGGCCAGCGAGCGTGACACCTCGTAGGTGAAGTCGACGTGACCCGGCGTGTCGATCAGATGCAGCTGGTAGGTCTCGCCGTCGCGCGCGGTGAAGAACACGCGCACGGCCTGCGCCTTGATCGTGATGCCGCGCTCGCGCTCGAGATCCATCGAGTCGAGCAGCTGCGCGCGCATCTCGCGCGCTTCGACCGTGTGCGTCAGCTCGAGGATGCGGTCGGCGAGCGTCGACTTGCCGTGGTCGATGTGGGCGATGATCGAGAAGTTGCGGATGTGCGCCTGGTCCATTGCGCCTACAGCGTAGATGGCGCGCGCCGCCGCGCAAGGCCCGCGAGGCAGCCCCGCATGGCGCGCCGCCGCGCAACGCCCGCCAGCCAGCCCCGCTCGCGCGAGGCAGCCGGCGCAAGCGCAGGGGTGCGGCCAACGCGCAAGACCCGCTAGCGTTGTTGGTCCGGCGGATCGCCAACTCGACGAGGATTCATTCAGCCGCGGCTACGCGCCACGCGCAAGCGTGGCGGCCTGTCCAGGTGTCGAGAGTGTTAAGCCGCCCAGGCGAAACACACAGTCCTGGGACGTATGTAGTAAGCGGCGATCCAGGTTCGGGAGACACGCCGGGTGGGCCAAGGCTCACCCGGCCTCTGCTCTACGCTCGCCCGAGCCGCGCGCGGATCATGCCGCTGACCTGGTGCGCCTCGGGGATGCGCATGACCAGCACCGCGCGCACGTACACGAACAGCCCGGCGGCGGCGGCACCGCCGACGCTCACGATCTCGGCCGGCAGCGACGCGCCGATGACGCTGTCGATCAGCTTCCACACGCACCAAGAGACGCCCGCGAGCAGCGCTGAGGCGACGAGGATGCGCATGGTGATCATCGTCGTCTGCGCGCCTTCCAGGCGCCCATTTAGGCCCGCGCGCAGACGGTGGAACTGCAGCGCGGTCATGACGATGTTGGCGGTGATCGTGCCGATGATCAGCCCGGCGATCCCCAGCGGCTTGTAGAGCGCGATGCTGACGATGATGTCGACGACGATGTTCATCGCGGCGAGGCTCGTGGGGATCCACGGGCGCTGCACCGCGAAGAAGCTTCTTGTCAGCAGCAGGTTCAGGCCGCCGAACGGCAGGCTGAACGCGAACCAGAACAGCGCGATCGCGACCAGATGGGTCGAGTGGCTGTTGAATTCGCCGCGCTGGAACAGCAGCCGCACGATCGGCGCCGGCAGCACCACCATGAACGCCGCAGCCGGGATCAGCAGCAGGTTGATCTGGCGCATGCCGCTACCGACGGCACGTCGCATCGCCGCCGGTTCGCGGCGGGAGGCCATGCGGCTGAGCGTCGGGAACAGGACCGTCGCGACGGCCACGCTGAACACGCCCTGAGGCAGCATGTACACGCGAAAGGCGTTGTTGATCGCGCTTGGCGCTTCTTCGGAGACGAGGCCGCCGAATGCGGAGTTGATCAACTGATCGAGGTTGACGATGCCGAGCCCGATCGTCACCGGCAACATCAGCGTGAACACCTGACGGATACGCGGATCGTGCCAGTCGATGCTCACGCGCAGGCGGAAGTCGATCCGCCCGAGCGCGCCGAACGCCATCAGCACCTGCACGACGGTCGCCGCGAGCACGCCGACGGCGAACGCGTAGATCTCGTCGTTGCCGTGAAAGTGCGGCGCGAGCACGACCAGCAGCACGATGATCACGACGTTCCACACCGCCGGCGAGAGCGCGGGGATCGTGAAGTGGTCGTAGGACTGCAGCACGCCGACCAACAGGCCGTTCAACCCGAGCAGCAGCACGACCGGGAACATCACCTGCGCGAGGCCGACCGTCAGCCCGGTCTGCTTGACGAGTTCGGGGCCGATGAACAGCGGCATGACCAGTCCAGCGGCGAGAATGAACACGGCTGTGATCGCGCCGAGGCCGATCAGCATGATCCAGAACAGCGTCGAGGCCAGCCGGATCGCATCCTTGCGCTGGCCTTTCTGCAGCAGGTCGGTGAACACCGGCACGAACGCAGCCGACAGCGCCGACTGCGCGAACAGGTTCGCGACGAAGTTCGGCACCTGCGAGGCGAGCGCGTACGCCGACGCGGGGCCTTTCGTGCCGAAATAGCTCGCGAACACGATTTCGCGCAGCAGCCCGACGACGCGCGAGAAGCCCGTCAGGAACGAGAAGATCGCGGTGTTGCGGGCGACGCGGCCACCGCCGCCGCCCTCCCCCGGCGACGCGGGAACGACCGGCTCCTCGCCGAAGGGTTCTGCAGTGGCGGACAAGGCCGCTATAGTACGGCGCTCTGCGGCTATCCACGGCCCTTCTCCGTGGCTCCTCGCGGCATCAGTTATGGCCAACATCCACTCACAGAAGAAGCGCATCCTGCGCTCCGAGCGCGAGCGTCTGGAGAACCGTCGCTACACCTCGACGATCAAGACGTACTTCCGTCAGCTCGAGTCGCTGGCCGGCGGCGAGGACAACGCCGCCACCGAGGCCGCGCACCGCCAGCTGGTGAGCACGATCGACAAGGCCGTCAAGCGCGGCGCGATGCACAAGAACACCGGCGCCCGCAAGAAGTCCCGCGCGGCGCGAACGCTCGCCAGCAAGTAGAGACGCTGACCCGCTAGAGGGTCGATGGTCAAGCGAGGCAAGGACGCAGGTAGCGTGGCGTGCTTCGCACGCGAGCGATCGAGGACGCCGCATCGCGCCGAGCAGCGCGGCCCTCTAGCTGGCTATCGATTCGATCGCGCGTAGCGCCAAGGTATCCTCGTCGAGGCCCGCGAGCGCCGTGCGGCTGGCTGTCAGCGGCGCGCCGCCGCGAGTGTTCAGCTCCAGCTCAGCGAGCGCCGACAGCGCGGCACGTAGGCGCGCGAGATCGCTGCGCGCGACGTCCGCGACGAAGCGCTCAGCGGCGCGCGCGGGCATGCGCAGCCCGCGCTTGACCTCCGCCGCCGACGCACCGCCCTGCAGCTGCACCGCCACCGCCACCGCGTCGCGCAGCCGCTGCGCCATCAGGTAGCTGAGACCCGACAGCCGCTCGCCCTGCTGGCGCAGGCGCAGATACGACAGCGTCGCCTCGCGGCCGTCACCGCCAACGAGCGCGTCCGCGAGCGCGTACGCGCGCCAGTCGCTCGAGTGCGCCGCGCGGCTTTCGATCTCCTGCGCGTCGATTCGCCGGGGCGCGCCGGGCGCCGCGCCCGCCTGCGGCTGCTCGCCTTCCAACGCCAGCTTCTCAAGCTCGCGCAGCAAGCGCTGCTGGCGCTCTCCCACCTGCGTGACGAGCGCCTTCGCAGCGGCCGCGTCGAGCGACAGGCCCAGGCGCGCGGCCTGCTCGCGCGCCCACTTCGCCAGCTCCCACGGCTTGACCGTCATCTGCGCCACGATCTGCCCGCCCGCGCGTTTGACCAGCGTGTGCAGCGCCGCCGGCACCTTCGCGCGCGCCTCCTCCCGCGCGAACACCGCGAGCGTCGTCTCAGGCGGCATCTGCGCGAGCGCGCCCGCCAGGTGCTTGGCGATGTCCGCCTCGCGCCAGCGCTCCGCGCCTTCGACCATGATCACGCGCCAGCCCATCGCCAACGTCATCGCCGCCAGCGCATCAGCCACGCCCGCCGGCGTCGCCGCATCGCCTTCCAGCAGCTCGATGCTCGCGCCTCCTCCCTGCTCGCGTTCCACCAGCCCGCGCAGCCCCGCCCGCCGCTCCGCCACCGCGCCGTGATCGTCGCCGTGGATCAGGTACGCGGGCTTGAGGTCCGGCATCAGCGAACGACGATATTGACGAGCTTGCCGGGGACCACGATCTCCTTGACGATCTGCTTGCCCGCGACGTGCGCCATCACGTTCGGCGCCGCGCGGCAAAGCTCCTTGAGCGTCTCCGGGCTCGCGTCGGCGCTCGCCTGCACACGGTCGCGCACCTTGCCGTTGACCTGGCACACCAGCTCGTAGGAGTCGCTCTCGAGCATCGACTCGTCCGCCTGCGGCCACGGCTGCTCCCACACGCGCTCGCCCGTCAACAGGTCGTACACGTCGGCGCTGACGTGCGGCGCGAACGGGAACAACAGCGACGCCGCCGAGGACAGCGCGAAGCGCATCGTCTCCGGCGCCACCGTCTCGCGCAGCCGCGAGCAGTCGTTCAGCAGCTCCATCACCGCCGCGATCGCCGTGTTGAACGCGAACCGGCGCAGGTCGCCGCTGACCTTGTCGATTGCCCAGTGCGTCTTGCGCAGCACGTGCAGGTCATCGCCCGCCGGCGCATGATCGTCCGCCGTCTCGACCGCCGTTCCAGCCGGCGCATGCGCCGGCTGGCGGGGCGGCGCATGCGCCGCCCCGGACGGGGCCGCATGCGGCCCCGTCTCAAGACCCTCAGACGGGTGCACATCGGCCAGCTCAGCCGCCATCCGCCACAACCGCGAGAGGAAGCGATACACGCCATCGACGCCCTCGTCCGCCCAGTCCGCGTCCTGGTCGGGCGGGCCGACGAACAGGATGTAGCAGCGCGCGGTGTCCGCGCCGACACGCTCGATGATCGACGCCGGCGAGACGACGTTGCCCTTCGACTTGCTCATCTTGGCGCCGTCCTTGGTCACCATCCCCTGCGTGAACAGCGCCTCGAACGGCTCCTGGAAGTCGAGATGGCCGAGGTCCGCGAGCGCCTTCGTGAAGAAGCGCGCGTACATCAGGTGCAGGATCGCGTGCTCGACGCCGCCGATGTACTGGTCCACCGGCATCCATTCGCGCAACACCGCCGGATCCCACGCGGCCTCGTCGTTGCGCGCGTCGCAGTAGCGCAGGAAGTACCACGAGGAGTCCACGAACGTGTCCATCGTGTCGGTCTCGCGCCGCGCGCTGCCGCCGCACTCCGGGCACTTGGTGTTGACCCAATCCTCCGCCGCCGCCAGCGGCGAGCGGCCCTTCGGCGTGTAGTCCTCGATGTCCGGCAGCTCCACCGGCAGCTGCTCGTCCGGCACCGGCACCATGCCGCAGCGCTCGCAGTACAGGATCGGGATCGGCGCACCCCAGTAGCGTTGCCTGGAGACCAGCCAGTCGCGCAGGCGGTAGTTGACCGACGCGTGGCCCTTGCCCTCGCGGTCCAGCCACGCCACGATCGCGCCCAACGCCTCGCGGTTGGGCAAGCCGTCGAAGTCCGGGTGCGAGTTGATCAAAAGGCCATCGCCGGTGAACGGCAGGCCGTCCTCTCCGGGGGCCGCCTCGACGAAGTCCTCCGCGTTCGGCGGCACGATCACCCGCCGCACCGGCAAATCGAACGCGCGCGCGAACGCGTAGTCGCGCTCGTCGTGTCCGGGCACCGCCATGATCGCGCCGGTGCCGTACTCCATCAGCACGTAGTCCGCCACGTACATCGGAATCTGCTCGCCGTTGACCGGGTTCGTGACCGTGCGCCCCAGCGGCACGCCCGTCTTCGGCTTCTCCGCGTTGCCGCGCTCCTCGTTGGGCTCGGTCAGCGCGTGGTTGACGTAGTCGTGCACCGCCTGCTCGTACTGCGTGCCCTGCGCGAGACGCATCACGTCCGGATGCTCGGGCGCCATCACGAAGAACGTCGCTCCGAACAGCGTGTCCGGACGCGTCGTGAACACCGGGTAGTCGACCGGGTGGGCGGGATCGAAATCCTCGCAGCGGAACGTCACCTCAGCGCCCTCGCTACGCCCGATCCAGTTGCGCTGCATCGTCTTCACGTTCTCCGGCCACGCGATCGCGTCGAGGTCGTTCAGCAGCCGCTCCGCGTAGTCGGTGATCCGCAGGAACCACTGCTCCAGCTGCTTGACTTCGACCAGCGCGCCGCAGCGCTCGCAGCAGCCCTCCGCGTCGACCTGCTCGTTCGCCAGCACCGTTTGGTCTTTCGGGCACCACTTGACCGCCGCCTCCTTGCGGTACGCCAGACCCGCCCGGAACAGCTCCAGGAAGATCCACTGCGTCCAGCGGTAGTACGACGGTTCGCACGTCGCGAACTCGCGCGACCAGTCGATCGAGATCCCCCACGAGCGGAACTGGCGTTGGAAGGACGCGATCGACTCCGCCGTCGAGTCGCGCGGGTGCACGCCCGTTTTGATCGCGTGGTTCTCCGCCGGCAGCCCAAACGCGTCGTAGCCCATCGGGTGCAGCACACGCGCGCCCAGGCGGCGGTGGAAATGCGCGATCGCGTCGCCAACCGAATAGCACTTCAGATGGCCGATGTGCGGCTCGCCACTGGGATACGGGAGCATCTCCAGCACGTATGAGGTCGGCGGCTCGTCACCTGGCGCGAGATGCCCAGCGCCACGGCCCTCACGCGCGTCCGCGGTGGCCTCGTTGGCCACCTGCCAGGTGCGCTCGTCGGCCCACACCGCCTGCCAGCGGGGCTCGATCTCGTGAGGGTCGTAGCGGTGCTCTGCCATCGGCAGTCGCAGGTTAGCGGGCGGCATGGGACGGAACGCGCCGGCCGCCCGCCGGCGCAGCTCACCGCGGCACAGCGAGCGGGCTCTGCGCGTCGAAGCGGCTCATGTTGCGCAGCAGCTCGACGACCTCCGCGGGCGCCTTCTGCGGCGAGCCCGCGTCGAACGGCGGCTGCGGGTCGTACTCGATGCCGAGCTGGATCGCCTGCGCGACGGTGTCGCCGGCGATGCTCGCCACGAGCGTCAGCGCCATGTCGATCCCCGCCGACACGCCCGCAGCAGTGACGATCTTGCCATCGAACACGACCCGCTCCGCAACCGGCTCAGCGCCCAGGCGCCCAAGCTCCTCCAGCGCCAGCCAGTGGCTCGTCGCACGCCTACCCTCCAGCAGGCCGGCCGCCGCGAGGATCAGCGAGCCGGTGCACACCGACGTCGTCCACGTGCTCGTGCGGTTCGCCTGCCTGAGCCAGTCCAGCACCGCGCCGCCCGCGCGCTGCGCCACCTCACCGGGGCCTCCGGGCACCAGCACGATGTCCGGCGCCGGCACCTGCGCGAGCGAGCGCTCCGCCAGCAGCGTCAGCATGCCGTTGTCCGTGCGCACCGGCCCCGCCTCCGCCGCCACGAACGTGACGCTCGCGTCCGGCAGCCTGCTCAGCACCTCATACGGCCCGATCGCGTCGAGCGCGGTGAATCTGTCGTAAAGGACGATCGCGATGTTCATGCGGCTGTCTCCTTGGTCGTGGTGGCATGGAAGCGGCGGCGATACTCGGCCGGGCCGACGTGCAACGTGCGCAGGAACACGCGGCGCAGCGTCTCCGCGGTACCGAAGCCGCAGCCCGCCGCGATCGCCGCGAGCGGCTCGCTCGTGTCCTCCAGCAGTCGCCGCGCCGCCTCCACGCGCACGCGCTCGACGTGGCGCGCCGGCGTCACGCCCGTCTCCGCGACAAACGCGCGCGCGAAGTGGCGCGGGCTCATGTGTGCGCGCGCGGCCATCGCCTCGACGCGGTGATCGCCGGCGATGTCCTCCAGCACCGCGCGCTGGATCTCGCGCAGCGGCTCGCGCTCGGCCTGCTGCGCGGACAGCGACGCGCTGAACTGCGACTGGTTGCCGGGCCGGCGCAGGAACAGCACCAGGTGGCGCGCGATCGTCAGCGCCGCGTCGCGGTCGAGGTCCTGCTCGACCAGCGCCAGCGCCAGGTCCATGCCGGCGGTCACGCCCGCCGAGGTCCACACGCGCCCGTCGCGCACGAAGATCGGCTCGGCATCCACTCGTACATCGGGGTAGCGACGCTGCAGCTCGCGCGCCGACGCCCAGTGCGTGGTCGCGCGGCGGCCGTCCAGCAGGCCCGCGCGCGCGAGCACGAATGCCCCCGTGCACACGGAAGCCGTGCGCCTGGCGCGGAGCGCCGTCTTCGCGATCCAGTCTACGAGTGCGTCGTCCGCGGCCGCCTGCGCGTGCCCGGAGCCGCCCGCGACGATCAGCGTGTCGATCGGCGCCGGCGCCGCCGACAGCCGCGCGTCGGGCACGATGCCAAGGCCGCTCGACGTGCGCAGCGGCCGGCCGTCGCGGCTCAGCACGGTCACCCGGTAGCCGCGCTCGTTCCGGCCGCTCGCCTCGATCAGCCGCGCCGCGCCGGCGAACACCTCCAGCGGACCCGTCACGTCGAGACTCTGCACGCCGGGGTACGCGACGATCGCGATCTCACGAGGTCTGGCAGCGGTTGGCATGCTGCGATCATCGCTCAGCCGGTCGCTGTCCGCAAGGACCTATTTCCAACAATCTCTGCCATACGCGCGTCACGCCGCGGGCGCCGGCTGAGACCGGCGGACGGAGCCGTGGCGAGCTGTCCGCTACGACCGGGAAGACGGCCGGACGCGCCCGGGCGCAGCGCTTTACGATGGCCGCGTGAAACGTTCGTCAAACCAGGAGCCGCAAACCGAGCACGCCGAGGAGCTGTCCGCCGGCGACGACGGCGGCCCCGACACGCTCAGCGCGGCACCCGGGCGTGTCGCCAACATCGTCGGCGCCGCCGAACGCGCCGCGCTAGAGCTGCGTGAGCAGGCCGAGGAGCGAGCGCGCGAGCGCATCGCCGAGGCCGACCGCGCGGGCGACATTCGCGTGCAGGCCGCCGAGGAGGAGGCCACGGAGCTGCTCGGCAGCGCGCGCCACGAAGCCGAGGAGCTGCTGGCCGGCTCGCGCGAGGAGGTCGAGCGCACGACGCGCGAGGCCCAATCGATCGCCGTCGAGCTGAGCGGCGAGGCGACACGCATGCGCGACGAGGCCGCGCGCACCCTCGCGCACGCAACCGAAGAGTCCACGCGCACGCTCGAGCAGGCGCACGCCGAGGCCGAACGCCTGATCCTCGACACCCGCCAAGAGGCCGAGAAGGTGTGGACGACCACGCACGAGGAGTCAGAGCGCGTGCGCCAGGCCGCCAGGGAGAAGGCCGAGGAGCTGCGCGAGAGCACGCAGGCCGAGGTCCAGCGGCTGCTGC
The DNA here is from genome assembly GCA_963716535.1 of uncultured Solirubrobacteraceae bacterium. Taxonomy (GTDB): domain Bacteria; phylum Actinomycetota; class Thermoleophilia; order Solirubrobacterales; family Solirubrobacteraceae; genus Palsa-744. The sequence continues at coordinate 1,397,270 of OY970317.1, forward strand.
AGAAGGCCAACATGGAGGCCGAGCGGATCGTCGTTCAGGCCCGTGTGCAGGCCGAGAGCCTGCTCAACTCCAACCGCGAGGAGATCGCTCAGCTGGTTCAGGAGAGCGAGGACCAGGCCAAGGAGATCAAGGCCAAGGCCCGCGTCGAAGCGCGCGACATCACCAGCGAGGCGCACGTCGTCGCCCGCGACATCCTCAGCGACGGCACCGAGGTCTCGCGCAACCTGCGCGAGCTGTCCACCTCGCTGCGCAGCAACGCCGAACGCCTCCTGCGCGACGTGCGCCTCACCCACGGCGGCATGACCGCGCGCCTGGACCAGGTAACCAGCGGCGGACGCGCCGACGGCGAGGACGGCACGCGGCGCGGGCGGGGCGACGCCGGCGGTGACGATGGCTCCGGCGACGACCTCGACGTGCCGGAGTTCATGCCGCGGCGGTGAGGATTAGATGGGCGCACGGCCGCGACTCCATGGTCGCGATCGGGCGACCGTCGGTCGGTACGCCACGAGGCGTGTCCCTGTCCGGCCGGCTACACTTCGACATCTGATCCTGGGGCTATAGCTCAGCTGGGAGAGCGTCTGGCTGGCAGCCAGAAGGTCGTCGGTTCGAGCCCGACTAGCTCCATTTCTGAGTGACCGAAGTGCTCTGCTGCCAACCGGCCCGCGTCGTTGACGGCTCCTGCCGCTAGCCGGTGCGCAATGCGGCAGTGAAACGTTCGACGATCGCCGCCGCGGGTTCCACAGCAGTGATGGCCTCGACGCTTTGGCCGGCGTACATCGCCATCGCCTCGATTTCGCCCCCTATGTCTGCGAGCGGCGGGTTGGATGCGTAGCGCAGCGTGCCACCAGCAACCTCATCACCTTCGCCCGGGCGTTCGCCTTTGGGTGGGCCGCCGGCATCCTCCCAGCGTTTGTAGGTGCTGTTGCGGAGCACTCGATGCGGTGAGTCCTCCCAGCCCACATCGAAGAGTCCTGTCAGGACAGTGTCACGAGCATCGGCATCGAGAAGGTGAGCCTTGTAGATCGGATGTGCATTTGACTCGTCGCTTGCCAGGAATCGGGTGCCCATCACGACAGCCTCGGCGCCAGCGGTGAGTGCGGCGCGCGCCGACGCCGGGTCGCCGATTCCGCCGGCGGCAAGCACTGGCAGAGACACGCTCCGTTGCACCTCCGCCAACAGCGGCAACAGCGGAACGACGCCCTGCACGTGACCACCAGCCTCAACGCCCTGGACAATCAGCGCGTCTGCGCCCGCAGCCGCAGCCGCTCGAGCGGCGTCTACCGAGCCCACCTGTACGAGCACCCGTGCGCCAGAGGCGCGTGCACGGTCGACCAGCTGTGGCTGGAGTCCGAAGGAGAACGAGATGATTGGTGCGCGCTCCTCGACAACCACCTCGAGCCGCTCGTCCTGCTCGAATTCGAGCACGAGATTGACGCAGAACGGCCGGTCAGTTGCTCGCGTGATCGAACGGATTCGCTCGCGCAGAACGTCCGGCTCGGTCCAAGACGCGGCGAGTGTCCCGAGACCTCCCGCCTGCGATACAGCGCTTGCAAGCTGCGGCGTGGCGCACCCGCCTATGGGAGCCTGCATGATGGGAACCGTCAGTCCCAGCGCGCTCATGTCAAGAGCCTATTGCTCGGGAGGAGGCGGTGTGTAGTCGGACAGCACCGAAGACGACATCACCGTCCACGAGCGACCACACCGCCGACTGCGCGTCGCGTTCCCAGACCGTGTTCCCGCCCACAGCCGCTCGCGCGGTGGCGCTCGGGTCAGCCTCCGACGCCGCCGAGAGACCGGACTTCTAAGAATCGCGCGACGTCGCTTTGGTCGGGCGCGCCGGGGCCGGTGGAATCCGCCCCGTGCTCGAGACGAGCACCAGCGTCTGCGTGTAGGTCGTCGGTTTCTTCGCTCTTCCCAGTGTCAGCTTCACCGTGAGGGTCACGTCGAGCGCCTTCCTGCCCTTGACGAGCTTCCTACCGGCCGCAGTCAGCGGGATCATCAGCTTCGTCGTGTGGTTCGCTTTGAGCTTGAACGAGACCGAACCGAGCGTCACTGTCCGCGTTGCGGCGGCCAGCGCGGCGAGGTGCACGGTGCTCGTGCCACCGAAGGAAAGCGTCGCCTTGCCGAGACATGATTTCGGGCACTTCAGGATCGTGATCACGCTATTGCCGCTCACCTTCGCGTCGATCGGCAGATCCGGTAGCCCAGATTCCTTGAAGCATCCGCCGTTGCATTGTTCGCTCTTACCAGCCGGTGCCGTCGCGATCGGTGTACCTCCCGCGTCCGCGCTCGTACCGCCCCCGCCGGGGCTGCCGTCGGTGAGCACGGTGTCCGGTGAGTAGTCCGCTTCGCCGCCGGTGTTGAGGTCGAACCCGGCGAAGATCGCGTAGCTCGGCCCGCCGATACCGCCGCCACCCCCGCCGCCACCGCCACCGGAGCCGCCCGAGCCACCGTTCCCGCCAGCGCCGATCGACCCCGATTCGTAGTCCGGGCCTACGCCGCCCTGACCTCCGGACGCTCCGCTGCCGCCACCGGCGCCATTGCCGCCGTTGCCGCCGTTACCGGAGGTCGCGTGGCTGCCATAGGCGATCGTGGCGATCGAGTTGCCGGTGATGAAGAAGCCGAACGAGCCCGCGCCGCCGGCGCCAGCGCGACCGCCGTCTCCGGCCCCGCCGCCCCCGCCACCGCCTCCGCCGCTGTTGCCGGCGCCCTCTTCCGGCAGACCCAGTTCGAAGCCGATGCTCGTGCCGCCGCAGCCGGCGCCTCCACCGCCGCCTCCGCCTCCCGGCGTTCCAAATGCGCCCGGTTCGCCGCCGCCGGGATTCCAGGTCGCGCCCTGAGCGTAGGAATAGGCGGTCTCGAGCGACCCGTTCGCGCCGGTCACACCCGATTTGCCCGGTTCGCCGCTCTCGCCTTTGCCTTTGTTGTTGCTGGGCGAGCAGCCGCGGTTGCCGCCATGGCCTCCGGCGCCGCCGAGGCCCAGCCCGCGGAATTCGGTTTCGCCCGGATTCGCTCCCGCTCCAGCTTCGCCGTTGTGGCCGTACGGGGTGAATTCTTCTTCAGCTTCAGCGCAGCCCGGCGGTTTGGAGTTTTCATACCCGCAGACGGGGACGAACTTGCCGGTCTCGTGCAGGTAGGAATCGCTGTAACCGCTGTAGCCGCCCGCTCCTCCGTTGAGGAAGACCTGTTTGGTTCCGCCTTTGACCGGGAGCGTGGCCGTGTTGTGTTCTGGGTCGACTGCCCCGGCTCCTCCGGCCGCACGCCCGCCCGAAAAGCCCGTGCCGCATCCGGGCGATCCAAGCCTTACGCAGAGCCCCTGCGTCGGCGTGCGCCCCTTCGCGCCTTCCACACCGCTTTCACCCTTGGCACCGTTCAGCCCCTGGGCCCCGTTCGCCCCATTCGGAGCGTTGCCCGCTTCAGCGCGCACGTCGAAGAAGTTCGCGTTGGAGCTTTCGATCTCGCGGACGCCGTATACCGACCCGCTCGCTTCAGCTTCGCCACGGAATGTGACCTGCTGGAACGTGTATCCGTTGGCATGCGATAGCAACAGCCCCTGCGGTGCACCCGTGAACGTGGTCGGCTTAGTGGGCACGGCTTCCGGTTCCCAGTTGCGGCTTGGATTGAGGTCACCGTAGATCGCCGTTGACAGGTTGTTGGTTTCGCCGAACCGGAGACCTTCGTAGGAGCCTTCGGCGAACATGATCTCGATATTGGCGGACTGTTCCTGTTCGTGTTTAACCTGATACAGCCGGTTTTCTAGCCCAGCGACCGTGCGAAGCGGCTGTTCTTTAGTGCCGGGGTTAGCATCCGACCCGGTGCCGGCGGACACGTACAGCACGAGCGTGTTTGGCGGCGTCGGGTTGGGTGGGCCGAGCTCGTAGTTTGGCGTGTCTTCCTCAGTTGCACTCGGGTGGGCGATCGTGCACGGGTTTTCGCTGTGGCAACTGCCCCCAGACCATCCAATGAAGCGAAGACTCGGATTCGACGTCGCGGCCGTTAGCGTCACGGGTTCTCCGGCTCGGATGCTGCACGATGAGTCCTTACCCACCGGTGTACACGAGCTGTTGGGCCCCGATGAGCTCGCGAGGACGGTGGTCTGGGACGTCGATGTCGACGCCGTCACCGTGAGGAGCGCCTCGAATTCCGCGTCGAGGGTGATGTTCTTCGTGATCTTTTCCGGGACCAGGAAGCAGCCGGTTTCCTCGTAGGCGATTTCGCACCCGCCAACCCAGTCCTTGAAGAAGTAACCGGAAGCCGGGTGCGGAACCAGCTCCACATCCGCGCTTTCCGTGGGTACGACGCACACGTCGCCCCCCGGACAGGGTCCGTCCTGGGTAGCGGCTGTGACGGAGCCGGAGCCTGCGGTGACAGCCCCCTTGACGATCTTGAGCGGCACCGACGATCCATGCTGATAGGCGCCGGCGTCGCACGCCGCATGCGACGGGCGCGGGGCGCCGCGCTGGTCCGCCGAGGGGCAGTTTCCTTCCGCACCGAAGCCGTCGGCGGCGGCACCCGCGCCGAGAGCGACGGTTTCCGTCGGGCCTTCGTTGTCGGCGAGCACCGGCTTGGAGCTCGACTGTTCCAGGCCAGGGCTCGTGCTCTGTTTGGATTTCGCGCTCGTGAGCGAGCACGATGTGTCGTCGGCGATGTTGCCACCGTCGTCGGTGGGGAGTTGAGCCGCGCAATCCTTGCCCGAGTTCAGGGCGATCGCAGTGTTCTTGAGCGTGGTTCCAGGGCTGCCGGCGAGCGTCGCCAGGCCGCCCCCGCTGCCAGGGGCCGAGTTACCCGCGATCGTGGAGTTCGTGATGCTCATCGTGGTGCCGTCGTAGATGCCGGCGCCCTCGTTTCGGCTGCCTCCCGACACTGCGTTTTCGACGATTGTGCTGTTGACCACGATGACGGAGCCATGAGCGCCGTTGGACAGGTTGTCGCTATCGACTCCCCCGCCGATCCCGAGCCCACCTGTCACCTGGTTGCGCTCCACGGTGGTGCCTTCCACCAGGAGTTCACCGCTGTCGATGATGCCGCCGCCCTCGCCGGCGGCCGTGTTGCCCACGACGAGATCGTCGACAAGCGACAGTTCGCCCGACTGTTCGATCGCGACCGCGCCGCCTTCGCCTTCGCCGAATTCGGTCGTTCCGCCCGCTGCATCGCCCCCGGTCAGCTCGACGCGCTTGACGACGACCTGCCCGCTGGACCCATCAGGCCGGCCGGCGAGCACATCTCTGCTCTTGCCTTCAGCCGTGATCACGACTTCGTTCGCGCGGCCTCCGAGGCCTTCGAGCGTCGTCGTGTGTTCGCTCGAACCTCCCCACGGGTGCTGGAGGTGCAGAGGTCCTTGTGTGAGAACGTAAACACCCGGTATCAAGCGGATCGTGGTTTCGACGGGACCGAAAGCCAGGTCTTCTTCCGCTTCGGCCGCTTTGATCGCCTGGCGCAGCGAGCAGGTCGAACTGCACGTGCTCGGAGCCGTCGTGTCCGGGATCGACGCGCTGACCGTGAATGTCGCGGCGCTTGCGGTCGACGCTAGCGTCGCGACCGCCAACAGCACGGACGCGACAGCGGTTGTCAAAGCAGCACGGGCCCCCACGGTGCTGCATAGTAGTCAGTGCCCTGAGTCGTTGGACTGAGCGTGTCACGGCCAGTCAAGGCTGAGTGTTCGGGCAGCAGTGCTGATCTTGAGGATCAGCCGCTTTGGGTCTACCGGAGATGGCTGGAAGTCGTGGGCGCGATAGAAGCCAGCCGCGTCCTCATCGGTCGCATCGACAACCACGAGGCGTCCGCCGGCGGCGCGAGCGGCTTCGACGATCGTGACCAGGGCGTGGATCAGCAGCTCGCTGCCCAGCCCTTGGCCCTGCAGGCCAGTATCGAGCGCCAGCTTTGCGAGCAGGATCGCCGGTATCCGGGGCGGGGCGCCTCGGCCTACGCTGCTTGGAAGCGCGTCTCGCTCTACGAGGTGAGGGGCGAGCGCAAAGTAGCCGGCCACCGCCCCCGTGTCGTCATCGATGAGCAGGTATGTACGAGTTCCCTGCCCGGTGGCGCGCTGCGCGTGCTCATGCAGCCAAACGTTTAGAGCATCGTGCCCACAATCGAAGCCGCCGACATCGTCGCCGCTGGCAAGCGGCTTGACGCGATAGCTCACGCTCGCGCGATTCGCCTGCGCCGCTTGGCCTGGGCGGCAGCCCGTGCGAGCCTTGGTGCTTCGTCTGGATCATCCAGCGACCTGATCAGCTGATCGAAGTAGTACGCAGGGACGACCGTCGATGCCTGTTCTCTGACGAGAACATCCGCGCGATCCAGCGCAGCGAGCACGACAAACGACGAGATCGACTCTCCGGCGAGCGATGCCGCCTGCTCGATCTGCTTGCGTTGTGCCGAGGTAAGACGCGCCTCCAGGCGCTCTGCCTTTGTCGCCATGCGATCTCCTAACTACGTACGATTGTACGGCATCGTGCGGAAGCATTCAACGCCCGCTCCGAGCCCGAGCATTGCCGTTCAGCGAGCACCCCGACGAGCGCCTTCGCAATTCCAACTTTCGGACTCAACCATATGTCGAGATCTCCTCGCGCATGCCTTCCCCAGGGGCATCTGATCCTCGCGAGCACCCACTAGACCCGACCGAAGCGACTCAGCCACAATGCCAACCGCAACAGTCCAGATCGACTGAGGAGCACGGCATGCCACGTGCAGCCAACGCCAGCCGCAACGCTCGATTTCCAAAGGGCACACGACGGACGACCGTCAGCTTCGCCAGCCAGACCGCCGGCACGGTGGCCCTCGAAGTCGTCGGCCCGGACCACGCCGGTAAGCGGAGTACACGAACCCGCGTGTACCGCGTGTGCTCGGCCGCGAGCGAGTCAGCTACCCGCGTTCACCGTCCGCCCTCGCCGCCCGCCGCCGCCACATGAGCGCCACCGCGAGCGTGGTCGCGGACGACAGCACCCCCACGATGTTGGCAACGATGATCGCGATGTTCCCGATCGCGAGGCCGTACAGCAGCCACAGCGTGCCGCCGCAGATCAGAACCGCCAGGAACGTCAGGCTGACGTCGGAGGAGCTCTCGCGACGGTGCGAGTGCAGCGCCTGCAGCAGCGGGCTGGCACCCATGACGACGCCGAAGCCGCCCGCAAGCACCGCCAGCACTTCGGTCAGCGAGCCCAACGCCGCGACACCATCCTTCCCCACGTGGGTTCGGTCGCTGGCATTTGCGGCGAAGTGTAAGCGCCGCACTGGCGAGCGCCAACGTCATCCGGGACAGTCGATCCAGTGGCACATGAGGCCGTCGCGAAGCTCGTGATAGGAGGGAGGCGCCGGCGGTGGATCGCGAGAGAGCTGCGCGATCACCTGACCGGGACCATGCAGATGCTCCTCCACCGCCGTGATCCAGTGGATCTCGGCATGCAGCAGCCCTCGCAATCGCGCCCAGTCTCGTCGATCGATCGCGTCGAGCACGTCGCACACAGCCGGAACCTGCTCCGCCACGTACACAACGTTAGACGGCTAAGCTGCCGATGCGATGACGGCAAACGTTCGTGCCGGGGTGTTCTTCGATGTGCCGACGGGGCTGCCACGCGGCCCGCATCAGCTCTCGCGCGAGGAGGTCGCCTCAGCACAGCGCCAGCGCCTTCTGATCGCGTTCACCGAGCTGCTCGCCGACCGCGGCTACGCGAACCTGCGCATCGTCGACATCACCAAGCGCGCGGCCGTCTCGAACGACACCTTCTACGCGCTGTTCGCGAGCAAGGAAGACTGCGCGTGCGCCGCCTACGGACGCTTCGTCAAGGTCATCGTGCAGATGGCGGACGCAGCCGGCCTGGCGTCGAGCACGACGTGGCGGGAGTACATCCAGGCTTCCGTCGAGGGCTATATCGGCGCGCTCGCGGCCGACCCGGTGGTGGCACGCGCGTTCCAATTCGAGATGGACGTGATCGGCGGCAAGGCGCGCGAACGACGGCGCGGCGTGGCGGCGGCGTTCGCGCAGGGGCGCCTGGATGCCCAGGAACGCCTGCGCAAGAGCGATCCGCTGTTGCTGTGCCGGCCGTTGACGAGTCATCTGGCGGCGGTCCTCGGCATGCGCGAAGTCGCGTGCGATCTGCTGGCCGAGTCGGGAGAACCTAATTTCCTCGAGACGATCCCGGAGCTGGTCGACTGGGTTGTGACGGCCTGGTATGGCGAGCCGCCACGATGAACGAGACGCGATGGGCGGCGCTGCTGCCGCCGCTATGGGCACGCTGGGCGCTGGGGCTGGTGATCGCCGTGGCGGCGATCGCGACGGTCGTGATCGCGATCCACCGCGCGGGCCCGGAAGCCAATACCTCCGAAGCCGGGGCAGAAGCCGAAGTCAACCGCATCTCCGACCTCGCGATCACCGAAGATCAGGCCCCCCACTCCGCCAACCTGCCCGCCGGAGCCACGCCCGTGCCCGCGCTCACGCTCGCCATCTCCACAGACGTCCGTCAGCGCATCGCGGGTGGCAAGCTGACCGGGCCGCTACAGCACATCTCCTGTCACGCATCCGGCAGGACCACGAGCGCTGGGCACGCCCCCTACACCTGCACCGTCCGCAGCGCCGGCATCACGTATCCGTTCCTAGCCGTGCTCGACACCCGTCAACGCCGCCTCACCTGGTGCAAGGTCGACCCGCCGCCGGTGGCTAACGTCGGCCCAGAAGTGCCGCTCAGCCCCAGCTGCCGGGCCTGAGCACACACGCGAGCCACCCCATCCGGCGAGCGCGCGATGAGCGTTCGTGCAGCACTCAAGTACCCGCGCGGGCTGCGCCGATAGAGGGCCATGTCCGCAGCGCACAGCCTCGCGTGGCTCGCTTCGAGCGAGCCGACTCGAACGCGAGCGTAGTGCTGTAGCGAGCGGCCACACCCATCAGTTCCCTCGAAACCCGGAGCACGACCATGGACATAGGCGCGAAGCAGGCAGTCAGGCCCTCGGCACCAGACGTGCTGGCGGCCTGGACGGAGTATCGATGCAGCGGCGATCCGCAGCTGCGCGACCGGCTGATCTTCACGTTCATGCCGATGGTCCGCTACATCGTCTACCGCAAGGTACGCGCGATCCCGGCCCACTGCGACGTCGAGGACTTCCTGTCCTGTGGTCTGGAGGCGCTGATCCACTCGATCGACCGCTACGACCCCGAGCGAGGCGCGACGCTGGAGCAGTACGCGTGGACGCGCGTGCACGGCGCGGTGCTCGACGAGCTGCGTCGCCACGATTGGGCGCCGCGCTCGCTGCGGCGCGACGAGCGCGCGATCAACACCGCGCGCGAAAGCTTCCTGGCGAACAACGAACGCCTACCCAGCGACGAGGAGCTGGCGGCTGAGGTCGGGATGACGACGCTGCAGCTGCGCGAGCGACTCGACCAGGTGACGCTCGCGGAGATCGGCTCGCTGAACCGCTCGGTGCGCTCGGACGAGAGCGCCGTGATCGAGCAGATCGACACGCTCGAAAGCAGCGACCGCGACAGCGACCCGCTCGCGCACGCCGAACGCGGCGAAGCCAAGGCGCACTTTCGCAAGGCGTTCGCACAGCTGTCCAAGCAGGAGCGCGAAGTCGCCGTGATGCTGTACGTCGAGGAGCTGACGCTGCGGGAGATCGGCGCGCGCATGGGCGTCTCGGAGAGCCGCATCTCCCAGGTCCACACACAGCTGCGCCGGCGGCTGTACGAACAGCTTTCGGGCGAGCTCGCGCTATTCGCCGAGCTCAGCTGACGAGCGCCGGCTCGGCGCGGCCGCCCGCGCGCTGAGCGCCCCGCAGGCGGCTCTGCGCAATCATCAACGGGTGACGCTGCTCGCCGTCAAGCTGCTGCTGGCCCCCGCCTTCGTGGTCGGCGCGTCGCTCGCGGCGCGGCGCTTCGGGCCGCTGGTCGGGGGCTTGATCGGCGGCCTGCCGGTCGTCGCCGGCCCGATCCTGCTCGTGTACGCGTTGTCTCACGGCCGCGCGTTCGCCGCGAGCGCCGCCGCCGGCACGCTGCTGGGGCTCGTCTCGCTGATCGCGTTCGTGCTCGTGTACGCGCGGCTTGCTCCGCGCCTGTTCTGGGGCGCAAGCATGCTCTGCGGCTGGCTCGCGTTCATCCTTGCCACGGTCGTCTTCAACGCACTCTCGCCGCCGCTCGGCGCGGCGCTCGGCCTGGTCGCGATCGCGATGCTGGTAGGGCTCGCGAGCCTACCGGCGGCCGGCACGCCGGCGCTGGCGCACACGCCGCCGCCCGCGTGGGACCTGCCGGTCAGGGCGATATGCGCGCTCGTGCTGGTGCTCGCCCTGACCGCGATCTCCGGTTGGCTCGGCCCGCAGCTGAGCGGGCTGCTGGCGCCGTTCCCGGTCATCACCACGGTGCTCGCCACGTTCACGCACGCGCAGCGCGGCAGCGACGAGCTGATGCGCCTGCTGCGTGGGCTCGTGGGCGGCTTCGGGGCCTTCGCGCTGTTCTGCGTGACGTTGTCGCTCGCGCTGCGCGGGTTCAGCACCGGGGTCGCGTTCGCGCTCGCGACGGTGCTCGCGCTGCTGACACAGGGGATCGTGCTGGCGCTCGTGAGCGCCTCGCGCGGCACGCACCCCCGGCCTGAGCCACTGCCCGAGTACTACGTGTCGGAGACGCCCTAGCCGTATCTGCACACGGCGCTGCCGCGGCGGGCGCTCGATCAGGAAGCCGCCCCCTCGACGACCTGGTGGCGCACGCGCTCGCGCACGTCGGCGTAGCGCAACGCCTCGTAGGCGATCAGCGCGACGAACGCGGCGGCGAGGATGCCGAGCGTGGCGAGCGCCGGCAGCACCGTGCCGAGCGGCACGAGCGCGAGCAGCACGGCCGCGCACACCAGACGCCTGACGTTCAGCGAGCGCATGTTGCGGAGCCTGAAGGCGACGTGCGCGAGCAGATACACGGCACTGCCGCCGAGCAGCGCGGCGGCGGGCACGAGCGCGAGCGGTTCGTCGATGGCGAGCAGCGTGCGCTTGATGCCGACGGCGATCAGCGCGATGCCGGCGACCATCGGCAGGTGCAGGTAGGAGTAGGAGTCGCGCGCGATCTGGTTGCGCTCACGCCCGGGCGCCGCGCGCGCGAGCCGCCTGGCGGCGACGATCGCGACGACGTCGAAGTACGCCCACCACATCGCCGCGGCAACAACCATGCCGAGCACTGCCGCGGCGACGACGCCGGCGCCGATCGTGGCGCGCTCGCCGATGCCGATCGCGACGATCGACTCGCCGAGCGCGATGATCACGATGCCGCCGTGGCGCTCGGCGAAGTGCCCAGGCACGAGCTTCCAGCCCTCGATGCCGAACAGCAACGGCCCGCCGAAGTCGAGCAGCAGAGCGAGACCCCACAGCGCGAGCTGCAGGGCGCCGCCGGCGAAACCGGCGGCGAGCAGCAGCGCAACGCCGATCGCCGTGCTGACGGACAGCCCGAGCACGGAGCGCCGCAGCGCGGCGTCTTCGCGGCTGGCGATCACGAACAGCGCGATGTGCGCGGCGCGCACGACCGCGTACGCGCACGCGAACAGCAGCGCCTCGGCGCCGAACGCGCCGGGCACGCACAGCGCAGCGACGAGGAACGCGGCCATCGCGGCAAACATCGCCAGGCGCACGGCGCCTTCCTCGGGGTCGACGACGCTCGTCAGCCATGCGTAGCCGGTCCACGACCACCACAGCACGCACAGCACGAGCATGCCCTTGAGCGCGCCCTCCCACGTGGGCGTGCGCGCGATCAGCGTCGTGCACTGCGTCAGCGCGAGCACGAACACGAGGTCGAAGAACAGCTCGAGCGGCGTGACTCGCTCGCCGTCGCGCATCACCGCGCTAACGCGCGGCACACGGGGCGGGTGCGATGAGCTCACCGGCCCATCTTCGCACCCGCGCTGACGCCGGAGCAGTGCCGGCGCCGCGCCGCCGGAGCATCGCACCCGCCTTGGCGCCGAGGCGGTACTGCCCGCCCCGGCGCCGTCGGCTGAGTGATGAGGTGCGGCTAGTGCAGCGACATGTTCGGCTCGCCGGCGGAGTTCAGGCCGGTTGCCGAGGTGGTGCAGGTGCCGCCCTTGGGCGTGCCCGCGTTGTATGCCTGGGTGAGGCAGTTGCGCAGCCCGAGCTGCGCCCAGTAGTTGGGGTGGATGTCTTCCTGGAGTTCGTACGGCCCGGTGATCGTTTCGATCGTGCGGATCTGGTTGAACCACTCGCTCTTGTTGACCGCTTCGGTTGCTTTCCAGTTGGACAGGCCCTCTTCCTCGAGCAGCCCGACGCCTTTGTCGCACAGGCGGTGGCTGTTGAACGCGGAGGACAGTTCCATCGTCTTCACGTTCGACAGGCCGACGCCGGAGGCGGCGCCGAGCACGGCGTTGTCGATCGTCGGCAGCATCGTCGCGTTGGCGTAGTTGGCGTCCTTGTTCCAGAAGCCGCAGCCGCCCGTGAACTGCCGGCTGTAGCCGCTCTGGGTGTAGCGGAATTCCGACCCGTTGGGGATCGGCGACGGGTAGTCCTGCACGAGGATCGTGTACTGCGAGCTGGTGTAGCCCGCGTTGGTCATCGCGGTGGCGACGTTTTTGATCGCTGTTTCGATTTCACCCTTGACTTTGGAGACGTTGCCGGAGGTGAAGTTGTTCGTGACGGAGCTTTCTTCGCTGCAGTAGAAGTCGTAGAAGATCGTCGACTCGAGGAAGTCCTCGACGCACGTCGTCACGATGCCGGCGAAGTTGAAGTTGTTGCCGCCGATCGACAGGGCGACGAGCTTGACGTTGTGGCTGGCGGCGTAGTGCTGGAGCATCAGCGCCTGGCCTTCGTTGCCGCCGGAGTTGTAGAAGTCGATGCCCGGCTTGAACAGACCTTCGGTCGTGAAGCTGGTGGTCTTGGCGCCGGAGCAGGCGAGGTTCTCGCCGACCACGCCGCCGCCGATGTAGACCTCGGCCGACTTGGAGCGGTGGCAGCCTTTGATCAGTTCGGCGGTGTCGGTGGAGTTGTCGTAGTAGGCGGTCGACCCGAGCGCGTCGGTCTTGGAGGAGCTTTCGTCGGTGTTGCCGGCCCAGCGCCCCGCCTCGCCGGAGATGAACGAGTCGCCGAGGCTGACGACGGTGGGCGTGCCCGAGCCGGGGCCTTCGGCGTGGGCGGTGGCAACGAGCGCGGTGAGACCGTAAGCGAGCGACGCTGCGATCAGCGCAGCACAGATGAGCGCGAGGCGATGTCTCCCGCGATCGATGATCGAGTAGTGCATGTTTCCCCTTTTGGCTGGCGCGCCGCTCCCTAGTCGGCGCTGTCTCAGCGACCCTAACGTCTGGCCATACGGCCAGTCAACCGGATTTGAACAATTCGGGTGCCGCGTCTCCAACTGCGGACGCGGATCACTCGCCGGCGATGTGCGCGCTCGCCTCGGCGGCACGCGCGGGCGCCTCGCCCCACAGCTGCTCCAGGCGGTAGAACTCGCGCGTCTCGGGCGTGAAGATGTGCACGACGACGTCGAGGTAGTCCATCAGGATCCAGCCGGCCTGCGCGGAGCCCTCGACGCGCCGCGGCAGCGTGCCGTGGTCGTGCTTCAGGCCCTCGATGATGCCGTCGTGGATGGCTTTTGCCTGGCGGCCGGTGTTGCCGGAGCAGACGAGGAACCAGTCGGTGTAGCCGAGCACGCCGCGCAGGTCCAGCTCGACGAGGTCGATCGCCTTCTTGTCCTCGGCATAGCCGACGATCGCCGCAAGCAGCTCCTGGCCGAGCAGCGGCTGCGAGTGCTGGTCGCTCATCGGCCTGTGGCCTCCCTCTCATAAAGCCCGTGCTGAGCGATGTAGCGCGCGACGGCCGGCCCGACGAGCTGCTCGACGTCCTCGCCTTCGGCCACGCGCTGTCGCACGAGCGAGGAGGAGACCGCGATGGCGGGCATCTCCAGGAAGCTGACACGCGTGGCGGTCTCACCGATGCCGGCAAGCGCGTCGAGCACCCGCTGGCGTGCGGCGCCGGCGCGCGCGGCGACGGCAAGGCTCGCGAGCGCGAGCAGCCGCTGCGGCTCGCGCCAGCTCGGGAGCGTGCAGGCGGTGTCGGCGCCGACGATCAGCGTGAGCTGCGCGTTCTGGCTTGCGTGCAGGGCGGTCAAGGTGTCCACGGTATAGGACAGCCCCCCGCGCTCGATCTCCACGGCGCTGACGCCAAGCCCGTCCTCGCCGGAGACGGCCAGCTCGCACATGCACAGGCGGTGCCAGGGGCCCGGATCGAGACCACCCCGCGCGCCCTGAGGACCGGCGCCGTCGGCCTTGTAGGGAGCGGTGTGCGCGGGGACCAGCAGCACGCGGTCGAGCGCCAGCTCGCTCCGGGCGTGGCGGGCAACGGCGAGGTGGCCGACGTGCGGCGGGTTGAACGTGCCACCGAGGATGCCCAGCGTTGACTGCGCTGCGCGTGCGTCGGGCCCGCCGGGCGAGACGACCGCCGGGCGCTCAGGCGCGGACGTGTCCGTCGCCTTCGATCAGGTACTTGAACGTACACAGCTCGCGCAGCCCGATCGGCCCGCGCGCGTGCAGCTTCTGCGTCGAGTTGCCGATCTCGGCGCCCATGCCGAACTCGCCTCCGTCGGTGAAACGTGTGGACGCGTTGACGTACACGCACGCGGCATCGACGCCGAGCTGGAATGCGCGCGCGGCGGCGGTGTCGCGCGTGACGATCGCCTCGGAGTGACCGCTGCCATAGCGCGCGATGTGCTCGATCGCGTCCTCCGCCGAGTCGACGATGCCGACAGCGATGATCGGCGCAAGGTACTCGCTGGCCCAATCCTCGTCGCTGGCGTTCTCGATGATTAGATCGGGGATTGCGTGCTGGCCGGCAAGCGCGTCGTGGGCGCGGGCGTCGGCGCGCACCTGGACACCGGCGGCGGCCAGCGCGCGCAGGATTCGCGGCACGAACTCAGCGGCCACGCGCTCGTGCACGAGCAGCGTCTCGGCGGCATTGCAGACCCCTGGTCGCTGGGTCTTGGCGTTGATCACGATCGCCTGCGCGTCGTCGAGGTCGGCGTGCGCGTCGACGTAGACGTGGCAGTTGCCGGAGGCGGCGTAGATCACGGGCACCGTGGCGACGGCCTGCAGCGCCTCCTTCAAGCCCTCGCCGCCGCGCGGGATGATCAGGTCGACGCTGCCCTTCTGTGTCGCCAGCTCGGCCAGCTCCTCGCGCCCGCCGCCCGACACGAGGCTGACGCAGCCGTCGGGCAAGCCGGCCTCGACGGCCGCGTCGGCGGCGATCTGCGCGAGCGCGGCGTTGGAGTGCGCGGCCGAGGAGGAGCCGCGCAGGACGATCGCGTTGCCGGACTTGAGGCACAGCGCGGCGGCGTCGATCGTGACGTTCGGGCGCGCCTCGTACACGACGGCGACGACGCCGAGCGGCACGCGCACCTTGCGCACGTCCAGGCCGTTGGGCAGGCGCTGGCCGTCGATCACCTCGCCGACGGGATCGCCGAGGGCGGCAATCTGGCGCACAGCGCGCGCGATCGCGCCGACGCGCGCCTCGTCCAGGCGCAGGCGGTCGAGCAGCGCGTCGCCGATGTCGGCTTCGCGCGCGAGCTGCATATCACGGCCATTGGCCGCGAGGATCTCCCCGAGCCGGCGTTCGAGCGCGGCGGCGATCGCCTCGAGCGCCGCGTCCTTGATCGCGGTGTCGACGCGCGCGAGCGTGCGCGCAGCGCGCTTGGCGTTGCGACAGGTCTCGGCGACGGATGACACGGCGATTGCCATGCGCTACAGGGTACGACGCGACGGCGATGGGATCAGTCGAGCACCAGGTAGTCGCGGTGCACGGCCTCGTCGCTCGCGCGCGGCAGGATCTCGCGCACCGCCTCGGACTTCAGCCCCAGCACCTGGCGCAGCTCGGCGGCCGAGTAGCTGCAGATGCCCTTCGCCAGCGTCGCCCCGCGCGTGCCCTCGCCATCGGGCTGTGCGGCGATGTCGACGGCGTCGCCGGCGTCGAACTCTCCTTCGACGGCGATGACCCCGACGGGCAGCAGGCTGGCGCTGCCCTCGCGCACGGCGCGCACGGCGCCGGCGTCGATCACGAGCGTGCCGCGCGCCGGCTTGGCGTACTTGAGCCACAGCTTGAAGCTCGAGTAGCGCGCTTCGCGCGCGGGGAAGCGCGTGCCCTCACGCTCACCCGCCAGCACCGCGGCCAGCGCCTGCGGACGCACGCCGTTGCAGATCACGGTGGCGATGCCCGCGGCGGTGGCCATCTCGGCGGCGACGACCTTCGAGCGCATGCCGCCGGAGCCGAGCGGCGAGGTCGTGTGCCCGATCTCGAGGTCCTGCAGCGCACCGAAGTCGCTGACCTCGGAGACGATGTGCGCTTCGGGGTGCAGCCGCGGGTCGGCGGTGAACAGGCCGTCGATGTCCGTCATCAGGATCAGCTCATCGGCGGCGATCAGCACAGCGACCTGCGCCGCCAGGAAGTCGTTGTCGCCGAAGGAGATCTCATCGGTGGCGGTGGTGTCGTTCTCGTTGATCACCGGCAGCACGCGCCACTCCAGCAGCGTCGCGAGCGTCTGGCGCGCGTTGAGATAGTGCGTGCGCGCGCTCATGTCGAAGAACGTCAGCAGCACCTGCGCGCTGGTCACCTCGCGCTCGCGCAGCAGCTCGTCGTAGATCCGGTACAGCTTGCCCTGGCCGACGGCGCTCGCGGCCTGCAACGCGCCGGTCGTGGTCGGGCGCTGGGGCAGGTTCATCACCTGTATGCCGCGCGCGATCGCGCCGCTGGTGACGACGATCACCTCGGCGCCTTCGCGGTGCAGCCTCGCGAGCTGGTCGCACACGTTGGCGAGCACATCCATCCGCGGCGTGCCCTCGCTGTCCGCGACCACGCTCGAACCGAGCTTGATGACCAGGCGTCTCATCGGCTCACGGAGGGTAGACGGTTAGTGGGCCGCGTTTGGGGCCGTGCGTCTACGCCGGCGCGTGATCTCGAGCGATTCGAGGTCGACTAAATCCTGTGGACGCCCGGCGGCGCGCTTCATCGCGATCAGGTCATCGATCGACGCGACACGCACGACGATGCCCTCTAAGTCGATCTCGTCGGCTCTGCGACGCAAGGCGGGGTAGCTCGGAGCGCCGTCCGGCTCGACGAGCAGGTCGAGCCCACCGTCGGCCGTCGTGAGCGTCAAGATCTGCGTCTGTCGCAATGTGCGCGCATCGGGCACGAACGGCAAGTCCTCATCGACGCCACGAAGCTTCGCTCCGACCTCGGTCAGCACCGCGGCAAGTCGCTCTAGGTTCTCCCGCTCTGGCGAGAAGCAGATGTCGAGATCCTTCGTGAAGCGGGGACTCGCCTGCATGATCACCGCCACACCGCCGATCACCACGAAGTCGACGCCGCCTTTGGTCAGGCGCTCCAGCAGCTCGCGCAGCCGAAGCTCCGGCTGGCGCAGCCAGGGATCAGGCGAGCTCACCGCGACTCCTGGCTCCCGCCAATGCCAGCGCACGCGCCTGCGCATACATGGTTTCGATACCACGCAGGCGTTCGGCTGGGGTCAGTTCCAGGTGCTGGCGGATCAGGCTCTCGTCCACCCCCGGCCGCCGAACGGGTGCATCAAGCGCCAGGCGGTGTCCGGTCACCCACAGCGCGTTCTCGAGCGTCGCCACCGTGGGATTGGCGCCTGGACGCTCGAGCCTGGCCACGGCCGCTTGGCTGATCCCGAGCCGGCTGCCCAGCTCCGCCTGCGTCAACCCAGCTTGCGCTCGTGCAGCTCTGAGAAGTGACGCAGCTGCAGACACGGGACAATTATAACGAATCAGTTATTACTCATGCGGATCCAACTCAAACGTCACGCCCGCGATCTCGATCTCGTCGCCCGGCTGAAAGCCCTTGGCCTCGAGCGCGCCGAGCACGCCGATCCGCCGCAGCCTCCCCTCCAGGTAGGCCATCGCGTCCTCGTTGTCGACGTCGAAGCGCTCGAGCAGCCGCTCGATGCCGCGGCCCCTGACGGCGAACACCCCCTCCCCCAGTGCCTCGACCCGAAAGCCGCTGCCAGCCGTGGGGCGAAACACCATGTGCTCGGCCAGCTCCTGCTCGCCGGCGCGCGCGCCGCCGACCTCGCCCAGGCCGCTGGGTATGGCACCGAGGTCCGGCACGAGCCGCAGCAGCAGCTCTCCCAGCTCGCGTACGCCGGCACGGGTGGCGCTTGAGGTGGCGAGCACGGGCACGCCCTCTCCCAGCCGCTGCTGCCATTCCGCGACGGCCTCGCGCACGCGCTCCTCGGGCACGAGATCGGCCTTCGACAGCGCGAGCACGCGCGGCAGCCGCGCCAGGCGCTCATCGTGGGCGGCCAGCTCGCGCTCGATCGTCGCGTGGTTGCGCTCGGCGTCCGCGCCCTGTCCCATCGAGACCTCCGGTGCGAGATCGAGGACGTGCACGAGCAGGCGCGTGCGCTCGACGTGCGCGAGGAAGTCGTGCCCGAGCCCCGCCCCCTCGCTTGCGCCCTCGATCAGACCGGGGATGTCCGCGACGATCAGCTGGCGCTCCTCGCCTTCGAGCACACCCAGCACCGGCGCGAGCGTCGTGAACGGGTAGTCGGCGACCTTCGGCGCGGCGCGCGTGAGCCGCGACAGCAACGAGGACTTGCCGGCATTCGGCAAGCCCACGAGCCCAACGTCAGCGAGCAGCTTCAGCCGCAGCTCGAGCCAGCCCTCCTCGCCGACGAGACCGCGCTCGGCAAAGCGCGGCGCCTGGCGGGTGGAGGTGGCAAAGCGCTTGTTGCCCTTGCCGCCGCTGCCGCCGCGCGCGATCGTCGCGGTCTGGCCGTCGGCGAGCAGCTCCCAGCGCCGGCCCAACAGGTCCTCCGCGTCGTGCGCGTGCTCGCCGGCGTCCTCGCCAGTACCGGCGACGTAATCCTCGTCCTCCAATGGCTCAGCGCCATCAGCATGCCCCGCGCCTTGCACGCCGACAACCTGCGTGCCGGGCGGCACCTTGATCGTGAGCGTCTCGCCGTCGGCGCCGTGGCGCTGGGAGCCGGATCCGCGCCCGCCGCGACCGGCGCGATAGTGGCTGCGGCGCTTGAAGTTCTGCAGGTCGCGCAGCGAGTCGTCGCACACGACCAGCACGTCGCCGCCGCGCCCGCCGTCGCCGCCGTCGGGGCCGCCGCGCGGTACGTGCGCTTCGCGGCGGAAGCTCATCGAGCCGTCGCCGCCGGCGCCGGCCTGCACATAGATCTTCGCGCGATCGTGCAACATGTACGCCATCGTGACAGCCGACCGCGTATTGCTGATCACAGGCGCCTCCTCAGGGATCGGCGCCGCGAGCGCTCGCCACGCGCGCGCCGCCGGCTGGCGCGTGGTGCTGGCGGCGCGTTCGCTCGAGCGTCTGCATGAGCTTGCCGTGAAGCTGGGCGGCGCCGAGCACGCGCTCGCGGTGCGCTGCGACGTGACCGAGTGGGCCGATCAACAGGCGCTCGTCGAGCAGGCGCTCGCGACGTTCGGCCGGATCGACGCGGTCTTCGCGAACGCCGGCTTCGGCGGCCCGCGCGGCTTCCTCAACGACACGCCCGAGCACTGGCGCGAGATGGTGCTGACGAACGTCTACGGCGCGGCGCTGACGCTGCGCGCGACGATCCCCGCGCTCAAGGACTCGCGCGGGCATCTGCTCTTGACCTCGAGCGTCGCCGGCCGGCGAGCGCTGCCGGGCTCGCTGTACTCGTGCACCAAGCACGCCGTGACCGCGATGGGCGAGGCGGCGCGCCAGGACCTGCACGGCACCGGCGTACGCGTCACGCTGATCGAGCCGGGCATCACCGACACGCCGTTCTTCGACAACCGGCCGACGGACGCACTGCTGGACGAGGACATCGCGCGCGGCGTCATGTACGCGCTCTCACAGCCGCCGCACGTGGACGTCAACGAGATCCTGATCCGACCGACAGCGCAGCCGCTCTGAGCGCGGGCGTACGGTCACCCAGGCCCCCCCACCGTGGGACGCTTGCGCACCGATCGCGTCGTCCGGGGCGCTGGTTCTACTCAGCGTCAGCCGGCAGCACGCTGACGACGCGTCCGCGCCAGCCGTGGCTGAACTGCACCGTGCCGGCGGCGCGCGCGTACAGCGTGTCGTCTTTGCCGATGCCGACGCCGGCGCCGGGCTTGAAGCGAGTGCCGCGCTGGCGCACGATGATCTCACCGCCGGTGACGGCCTGGCCGGCGAACGTCTTGACGCCAAGGCGCTGAGCGTTCGAGTCGCGGCCGTTGCGGCTGGAGCCGAGCCCCTTCTTATGAGCCATCTGCAGCCTTCTCCTTGCTCGCCGTGGGCGTCTCGGTGGGAGCGTCAGCCGCTTTGGCCTTGCTCGCTTTGGCCGCCGCTTTCGCGCCGGAGGCGCTGATCTCGGTGACCTCGATCTTGGTCAGCTCCTGGCGGTGGCCGGTGCGGCGTTTGTAGCCGCGCTTGGGCTTGAACTTGAACACGCGCAGCTTCTCGCCGCGTACGTGGGCGATCACCTTGGCGGTGACCTTCACGTTCGCCAAACCCGCGGCGTCGAACACCGTGTCCTCGGAGCGATACAGCATCGGCTCGAGCGCTACGTCGGCGCCCTCCGCGGCAGGCAGGCGCTCGACGAGCAGCGTCTGGCCGCGCTCGACGCGGTACTGCTTGCCGCCGGTCTTCACGATCGCGTACATATCTGTGTGGGTCTCGTTCTCTTTGGCTTGGAAGGGCGCGCCCCGGCCGGCTCGCGCCGGAGGAGTCCTCGCCTACTCTGGGGTCGCCTTGGCCTTGGCAGCCGAACGGCGCCGTCCGCCTCTGCGGCCACGACGCCGAGGTTTTGATTGTAGGCCATCCTCGCCGGACTCGGCGTCCGCGCCGTCGGCCGCGACGAGGTTCGTGTCGTCGCCGTCGTGCGCGGCCTCCTCGTCGCCGCCATGCGCCGCGACGATCGGCTCGTCGTCGGGCTCGGTGTCGATCGAGGTCGGCGACTCGCTGAGGCCGGCTTCGCGGCGCGCCTCGGCGTCCTCGCTTTCAACCGGCGCTCGGCGACGGCGCGCCCGCGGCTCCGCCTGCTCGCCGTCACCGCCGTCTTTGCGCCCGCCAGCAGCCGGCGAGCGGCGTCGGCCGCGTCCGCCAGCACGATTGTCGACGGCTCGCACGGGCGCGGTCACGACCTCTCCCGCCTCGTCCAACAGCAGCGCGGTGGCCGCCGTGCGGCCGACCTGATCGATGCGCACCATGCGGTTCTCGCCGACGTACGGCGAGGCGCCCGCGATCGAGATGATGTAGCCGTCGATTTTCGCGACCGCGTCATCGACGTCATACATGTGCGGCTCGACGATCTCGACCAGCACCTCATCGCCCTCGCGGAACGGCAGCGCGCGCTCCTCGACCTCCGCGCGCGTGCCCGTGAACGTCACCGCGAAGTGATCCAGCACGAGACCTTCGGAGCCCTCGAACAGGAACGACTTGCCGGTCTCCGCCTCCAGCGCATGCAGCACGCGCGAGCCGTGGCCGGTGAACTGCGTGCTCACCCGCGGGTTGATCTGCAGCAGGAAAGCCTCCGCCTCGGGATGCTCGGCGGCGACATCGCGCAGCTTGCGCTCGAACTCGATTGCGATCGTCTCCTCGGAGCGGATCACGCCCTCGCCCTCGCACGTCGGGCACGCGCCGGTCATGATCTCGCGCACGCCCTCGGTGACGTTCTGGCGGGTCATCTCGACCAGCCCGAGCTTTGAGATCTCGGCGGTGAACGTCTTCGTGCGGTCCTCGTCGAGCGTCTTGCGCAGCGTCTTCATGACCGCGTCGCGGTTGCGCGCGCGGGCCATGTCGATGAAGTCGATGACGATGATGCCGCCGATGTCGCGCAGGCGCAGCTGGTTGACGACCTCCTCGGCGGCCTCGAGGTTGGTCTTGGTGATCGTGTCCTCCAGGCCCGCGCCCTTGCCACGCCCGATGAAGCTGCCGGAGTTGACGTCGATCACGGTCAGCGCCTCGGCGTAGTCGATGATCAGGTAGCCACCGCTGGGCAGGTCGACGCGCCGCGAGAGCACGCCTTCGATCGCCTTGTCGACGCCGTAGACCTCGAACAGCGGCTGCGGCTCCTGCCACAGCTCGACCCGCTCGACCAGCTCCGGGGCGGTGCGCGTGAAGAACGAAACCAGCCGGCGGTACTGCTGCTCGTCGTCGACGATCGCGCGCTCGAAGTGCGCGGAGAAGATGTCGCGCACGACGCGCACGGACAGGTCGGCCTCTTGGAAGACCAGATCTGGGGCGACGGTGTCCTCGACGCGTTTGACGAGCACCTCGTGCAGCTTGTGCAGATACTTGAGCTCGCGCTCGAAGTCCTCGCGTTTGGCGCCGTGCGCGGCGGTGCGCACGATCACGCCGCCGCCGTCGGTCTGCAGGTTGGCGGTCTGGCGGCGCAGGCGTTCGCGCTCCTTGTCCTCCAAGCGCCGCGAGACGCCGACGCCCTCGCCGGTGGGCGCGTAGACCATGTAGCGACCGGCGATCGTCAGCTCCATCGACAGGCGCGCGCCCTTGGTCTTCAGCGGGTCCTTGACGACCTGCACGACGATCTCCTGGCCGGGCTTCAGCAGGTCGGAGATCTTGCGCCCGCCACCGCCGCCGCGCCCGCGCCGGGGTGTCTCGACGCCCGGCAGCACGATCTCATCGACGTGCAGGAAGCCGTTCTTCTCGAGGCCGATGTCGACGAACGCCGCCTCGAGCCCCGGCAGCACGTTGTCGACCTTGCCCTTGTAGATGTTGCCGACGATCGAGCGGCCGCCGCGGCGCTCGATGTACAGCTCGGCGACGCGATAGCCCGCGTCAGGACCGCCGCCGCGCTTACGGCTGCTGGCCGCCTTGCTGGCGGACTTTCGATCGGCGGCTGCCGAGGTGCGCGAGGCGGCGGGCGTTCCGCTCGCCTCCAGAAGCGCGACGCGCGTCTCCGCGCGGTCGACGCTGACAAGCACTTGCTTTTTCAATTTGATCCAGTCTTTCGGTATGGAAATGAGCCGGACATCTCGGTGATCGGCGCCGGGGCGGCGTGCCTGAGCGCACCCTGAGCGTCGGGTGGATGGCAACCCGCGCGGAGTGGCGCTGGGGATCTGGTGGGAGATGCTCGGCGTACATTGTTGAGGCAGAGGACCTAATGGCGCAGGACGCGACCCTTCAATGCGGCAGAGGTACGCGCCTGGACATAGATCGATTGCAACAGGCCTACGCCCAGCAAGGTGGCGATCACCGACGATCCGCCATAGCTCATGAGCGGAAGCGTGACGCCGGTGATGGGCATGATTCCGATTGTCATCCCTACGTTGACGAAGACCTGAAACATGAGCATAGCTGCTACTCCGGCCGCGATCAGCGACCCGAACAGGTCCTTCGCCATCACGAGCACGCGCAGTGTCCTCGAGATCAGCAGCGCGTACAGCAGCAGCACGATGCCAGCACCGACGAAGCCGTACTCTTCGCCGACCGCCGCGAACACGAAGTCGGTGTCGCTCTCGGGCACGAAGCCGTCGGGAACCTGGCTGGCGCGCGCACCGCGACCGGTCTTGCCGCCGGAGCCGATCGCGATCTTCGACTGCTGTTGCTGGTAGGACGGGTCATTGCTCGATTCGCCGCCTTCTGATTCGGCGCCTGCCTTCTGCGCGGACGAGGTGTTCGGATGCAGGAACGCCGTCAGCCGTTCCACCTGATAGGGCTTCAGCACGTGCACGCCGGCCGCCGGCGCCGCCACGAGCACGAACGCGATCGCCATGCACACGAGCGCCGCGAGCGCCGCGAGCTGGCGCCAGGAGGTGCCGGCGACGAACAGCAGCATGCAGGCGATCGTCATGTACACGAGACCCGAGCCAAGGTCCGGCTGCGCGATCACGAACATCGTCGGCACGAGCGCAGCGATCAGCACCCGCACGGTCGTGTCGCGCTCGCGCAGGCTGCGCGCTCGCTCGACGATGAAAGCGGACAGCGCGAGGATCAGCAAGACCTTGCCGAGCTCAGACGCCTGGAACGAGAACAGCGGGAAGTTGATCGCGCGCTGCGAGCCATTGGCCGAGTGCCCGAGCCCGAGCACCGCGAGGATCGTGAACAGCAGCACCCCGTAGATCGCGTTTTTGTAGCGGCGCAGGTGGGCGTAGTCCAAGCGCGAGAGGCCGAGCATCAGCACGAAGCCGATCCCCAGGTAGATCGCCTGACGGTCGTAGTAGTAGTGCCCGAACTTCTTGCTGGTGGCGGCTTTGAGCGTGATCACCGAGCAGATCCCCAGGCCGATCACCGCGAGCGTCAGCAACGGGTCCAGCGGCAGCCTCAGCGGCCGCGGCGGCGCCGGCGGCGCCTCCTCGGTCGGCTTGATCGGGCTGAGTGGGCTCAAAACGTCTTCGAGCTCCCGGCGACGAACTTCTTTGGCTTGCCGTACCACTGCGAGGCGATCAGCCGCGCAATCGGCGCGGCGGTTTCAGCGCCGAAGCCACCTTCCTCGACCGTCACCGCGATCACGATCGGGTGCTGGGGGTTGCCGATGTAGCACATGTACCAGGACTGTTCCACGTGTCCCTGGCGTTCCGCGGTGCCGGTCTTCCCGTATACCGGATCTTCTTCCTGGTTCCAGCCGGCCCAGACTTCGGCGGAGGTGCCCCCCTGCTCGCTGGCGGCGTCGTGAATGCCTTCCATCACGTAGCTCAGGTCTTCGTAGTTGAGGTGCACGTGGCGGCTGGGAAAGCTCAGCGTCTGCACGAGGTCGCCGCCCGGTTCGTCGATCTGTTTGCCGAGGTGCGGCGTCACGACCGTGCCGTTACCGCCATTGCGATAGGCGTTGGCGAGCGTCGAGTAGGCCACGGCCATCTGCAGCGGGTCGGTCAACAACTCACCCTGCCCGACCGCGAGGTCCATGTTGTAGCCGACGGTCCACGGCTCGCCCGGTTCGGCGACGATGTAGCACGGCTGCCCGTGGTGTTCGTGCCGGCACTCAGCTTCCAGCTTGTTCTGTTCGACGAGCCACTTGGGGCCAGGGATGACGCCGGGGAACTCGCTCGGCAGGTCGATCCCGGTCGGCTCCCCCACCCCAAGTTCTTTGGCCTTCTTCTGGATGATTTCGCCGCCGTGTTCGTTGGCAAGCTCGCCGACGGTGAAGAAGTACGTGTCGGAGGAGACCTTGAGCGCATCGACGAGATCAGCGGCGCCGTATTCGTCCATGCCGGCGTTGCAGAAGCGCTCGGCCGAGACGTAGATGCACTGCCCGGCGCCGAGACCCTCGCTGGGGTTGAGCACGCCGGCTTCGAGCGCCGCCATCGCCGTGATCGGCTTGAACGTCGAGCCGGTTGGATATTCGCCTTCGTCGGCGAGGTCGGTCAGCCGCCCCGGTTCGGCGCCGTTGCGACCGGTCAGCCGTTCGTATTCGGCTTCGCTCAGCGGTTTGGCGAACTTGCTCGGGTCAAAGCTCGGCGAGGAGCCCATCGCGAGCACTTCGCCGTTGAGCGGGTCGAGCGCCACGAACGCGCCGGCGATCGCCGGTTTGCCGCCGCCCTGTGCGTGTTCTTTGCCTTCCTGCAACGCCTTTTCGCTCGCCCGCTGCAGGCCGAGGTCGAGCGTCGTCTGCAGCGTGTAGCCGACGTGCGGCAGGGTCGGCGCGAGCTTGCTGGCGACCGGCTGACCTTCGGCGTTGACCGCGATTCGCTTCGCGCCCGGTTTGCCGCGTAGATAATGGTCGTAGTAGTACTCGAGCCCCGCCTGGCCGACGATCGTGCCGGCTTTGACGCCACGGAACGCGGGCAGCGTCAGCTCGGTCGTGTTGACCTGGCCGACATAGCCGAGGATCTGCGCGGCCATTTCGCCGTCCGGGTATTCGCGCAGCGAGACCGGTTCCTGCTGCACCCCGGGGAATTCGTTGGCGCGCTCGCCGAGTACCGTCAGCGCGGCACGCCCCGCGTCAGCCTTGATCGTCACCTGCGCGTAGGGGGTCGCGGTCATGCCCTCGACGACCTCTTCGTCGATCGTGCGCGGGCTCACACGGATCACGTGCCCGAGACGCCTGAACAGCTCGCGCAGGCCCACCGCGGCGGCGGGGAGCGGCGGCACCGCCACGTGCGGCGGACCGGTCGCACGCCGCAGCTGCTTGAGCTCGTGGCTCTGTGCACGGCTCAGGCGCCGAACTTTGCCGAGTGCCGCCTCATAGCCGGACAGGCTCGCGACCGCCGCATGGCGTGCTTCTTCGGCCACACCCAGGCTTTTCTCGTATTCGGCCACCTGGGGGGCGATCCCGGCAGGCAGCTCGTCCGGCACGATCTGCACCGCGTTGGCAACGGTGCTGCCGACGATCGGCTGACCCTCGCGGTCGAGGATCTGCCCGCGCGGCGCCGCGATCGGCAGTTCGCGCGTCTGGTTGGCGTCGGCCTGCGAAACGTACTGTTCGCCAGAGAGCACCTGCAGGTACCAGAGGCGGAAGAAGATCACGCCGAACAGCACCATCGCCACGCCGCCGATGATCGCCACCCGCAGCGCGAGCTGCGGCGGTACAGGAATACGCGGATCGCGCGGGCGGACCGGCTCGATCGAGCTCACGACGCCGCCGCTCCACACGCATTCTCACGGGCGATCAGGGCAAGCTGGTCAAGGACGCAGCGAGCGTGGCGTGCTGCGCACGCGAGCGAGCGAGGACGCAGATCCAGCGCAGCCATGTGCGCCCGTGAGCTCACGCTTTGGTGAGGGGGCTCAGGCCACCGGTCGTGTACGAGCGCCGGCGCCGACGCCGACGCGGGTCCTCTGGCAGGGCGCCCTCGAGCACACGGCGCGTGAGCGCCCACATCGGCAGTGCGACGATCGTGTTGACGAATACGCCGAGCACGATCTGGCGCAGCAGCTCGAAGCTCACGGGCGCGTCGACGCCGAGCATGAACTCCATCAGCGAGTAGCCGACGAGCGCGGTCGCAGAGGCGCCGGCGCCTACCAGCAGCGGCGTGAGCGCGCCCTGCGGGTCGCGCAGCTCGCGCAGGCGCCCGCACCAGTAGCCGACGAGCGTGAACACGAGCGAGGTCAGGCCGAGCGTCTGCAGCAGCGCCAGGTCGACGAGCAGGCCGACCGCGAAGCCGCAGGCAGCACCGACGGTCGAGCCGCACATCAAGCCGACGAACGCGACCAGCAGCGATGAGATGTCGGCGTTGACGCCAAACACTGGCACCTCGGAGACGACGCCGATCTGGAAGAACACGACGAACACGACGAACGCGCCCAGGCGCAGCACGAGATTGTTGGACACGGTTGGCGTCATTCGCCGACCTGCGTCGAGGCGAGCTGTTCGCCGCTCGGGGCGGCGCCCTGCGCGGAGGGCAGGCTCGTGGTCAGACGGCTGAGGCTCGCCGGCTGCGTGCCTGCGCCAGCGGTCAGCACCTGCACGATGTCCAGGTCCTGCAGGTTGGCGAACGGGTGCACGTTGACCGACTTGAAGCCGGTTTCTTCGTTGACCGAGGTGACCTGCCCGATCAACAGGCCCGGCGGGTACAGCGATTCTTCGCTGGACACGGTGCCCGAGGTGACGACGTATTCACCGACGTTGGCCGGTGAGGTCGCAGCCAGGTACAGGAGCGAGAGGTCACCGGGATCGCCGACTTTCGGCTGTAGCAGCCCGGTCGCCTGGCTCGTGCCAACGCGCGCGGAGACACCCATCGAGCTGTCGGTGATGAGATCCACCTGCGCGCCATCGGCGACGACCGCTGTGACCCGACCAACGAGCCCTTCATCGTTGACCACGGGATCGTTGACGCTGATGCCAGCGTCCGTGCCCTTGTCGATGTTGACCGTGGAGTACCAGATGTTCGGCGTTTTGCCGACGACCGTGGCGGTCACGGGGTGGTAGTCACCGACGCCCAGCTGGTCGAGATGGAACAGCGCGAGCAACTGGTGGCTGGTGCGTTTTTCCGCCTGGTCGGCGACCAGCTCCTGGCGCAGCCTGTCGACCTGCTTGAGCAGTTCGTTGCGCTGGCTTTTCGCGTGCAGCGTCGCCCCGAACCAGCCGAACAGGTCGCGCACGGGCTTCAACGCCTTGTTGGCGCCGTCCTGAATCGGCGAGACGATCGCCAAGAAGTCACGCTGCACACCGTGCAGGCGACCGTTTGGGGCCTCACCGAAGTAGGCGGTCAGGAGTAGCAGGGAGAGCACGACGAGCAGCCCCAGGACCGCGCGTCGACGCCGTACCGTCTTGTCATGCACCGATGGTTACCTTCCAAAGCGTTCACGGAGAGACTACCCACGCGGTAGGCGGGCCGTCACACCACACGTCTAGCGGCGGCGACGGTTGCGCGAGGTACGGTTCGAACGGTGGATCGCCTCGAACTCCTCGAGCGAGCGCCCCGAGCCGACCGCCACGCACGTCAGCGGCGACTCCGCCAGGTGCGCGGGCATCTGCGTCTCCTCGCGTAGACGCTCGTCCAGCCCCTGCAGCAGCGAGCCGCCGCCGGCGAGCATGATGCCCCTGTCCATGATGTCCGAGGCAAGCTCAGGCGGTGTGCGGTCGAGCGTCTCCTTGACGGCGTCGATGATCTGGTTCAGCGGCTCGGCGAGCGCCGTGCGAATCTCCTCGCTGGTGAGCACCACGGTCTTGGGCAGGCCCGCAACCATGTCGCGCCCGCGGATCTCGGCCTGCAGCTCCTCGGACATCGGGCACGCCGAGCCGATCTCGAGCTTCAGCTCCTCGGCGGTCTGCTGGCCGATCAACAGCTTGTACTCCTTCTTGGCGTAGTTGATGATCGCCTCGTCCATCTCGTCGCCGCCAACGCGGATCGACTGCGAGACGACGATCCCACCGAGCGAGATGACGGCGACCTCGGAGGTGCCGCCGCCGATGTCGACGACCATCGAGCCGGTCGGCTCGCCCACCGGCAGGCCCGCGCCGATCGCCGCCGCCATCGGCTCCTCGATCAGGTAGGCGGTGCGCGCGCCCGCGGACAGACACGCCTCCTCGACCGCGCGCTTCTCGACGCCGGTGACGCCCGAGGGCACGCACACGACCACGCGCGGGTGCGCCCAGCGGTTCTGGTGGACCTTCTGGATGAAGTGCCTGAGCATCTGCTCGGTCACGTCGAAGTCGGCGATCACACCGTCCTTCAGCGGGCGGATCGCCTGGATCGTGCCGGGTGTGCGCCCGAGCATGCGCTTGGCCTCGATGCCGACCGCGTGCACTTCGCCGGTGCGGGAGTCGATCGCCACCACGCTCGGCTCCGACAGGACGATGCCGCGCCCGCGCACGTACACGAGCGTGTTGGCGGTGCCCAGGTCGACCGCCATGTCGCGACCGCCGAAGCCTGTCAGATAGCTGAAGATGCCCATGTAGAGAGAATGGGCACGCTCATTTCCGCTCCAGCGCCGCTACCGATCGAAGATCGGCCAGCGAGGCGTTCGGTGGCCAGCGCTCATCGGGGCGTACCCGCGGAGGAGTCTAGCGAACTACCCTGCGCGCCCGCGAGGCCTGGGATTGGATTTGCAGCCGACAGCAGCTCCGGGCACAGCTCGCGCAGCGTGCCCAGCGGTAGCCCCACGACGTTCTCCACTTCGCCGTCGATCGCCAGCGCGAGCTGCGCCCCGGCACCCTGAATCGCGTAGCCTCCGGAGCGTCCGCGCCACTCTTCGGTGGCGACGTAGGAATCGAGCAGCTCGGCGGTGAGCGCCCGAAACGTGACCTTCGTGCGCGCCACGGACGTGCGCTCGATCGCCCCCTCGCGCCCATCGGGGAGTAGCAGCGCGACGCCGCTGAGGACTTCGTGGGTGCGCCCGCCCAGCGCCGACAGCGTTCGTCGCGCTGCGGCCGCGTCAGGCGGCTTGCCGTAGATGATTCCGTCGAGGACGACGATCGTGTCGCAGCCAAGCACCGCCTCGGGCGCTCCCGTGCGGTGCACCGCACGGGCCTTGCGCAGCGCGTTCTCGAGCGCTACCTGCGCGGGATCATCGCCCTGCTCGAGCTCGCTCGCCGCCGACACTCTCACGGTGAACGGGACGCCCAGACGTGTCAGCAGCTCGCGGCGCTGAGGCGAGCCCGAAGCGAGCACGAGCGCGAGCGATGCGCTGGCGTCTGCCACGGTGTTCAGCGCGCGCTACAGCTCGCCGAAGAACAGGTCGGCCTCGCGCGCGGCCGACTCGGGTGAGTCGGAGCCGTGAACCATGTTGGTCCCGGTCTCGATCGCGAAGTCGCCGCGGATGCTGCCGGGCGCCGCCTCGAGCGGGTTGGTCGCGCCGATCAGCTGCCGCGCCGCCTTGACCGCCTCGGTGCCCTCGAGCACCATCGCGACGATCGGGGCCGAGGTGATGAAGTCGACCAGCTCGCCGAAGAACGGCCGCTCGGCGTGCTCGGCGTAGTGGCGTTCGGCCAGCTCGCGCGTGACCGTCATGTGTCGCAGCGCGACGATGCGCAGGCCCTTGCGCTCGAAGCGGGCGATGATCTCGCCGGTCAGGCCTCGTGCGAAGGCGTCGGGCTTTACGAGGATCAGCGTTCGGTCCATGGGTTCCTTTGGTCGGTCTGGGAGGTTGCTGCTCAGGTGCTCGGCCGCGTGCGACCGCCGGGGCGGCTGGCGCGGGCCGAGCCGCGCGGGCGCACGGGCGGCTCGGTGGCAAGTGTCGACTCGGATGCGAGCGCGGGCTCGCCCGGCTCGCTCTCGCCGTCCTTCGGCGCCTGCGGCGCGTCCAGCTCGTCCAGCTCGCCATCGAGCGGCGGCAGGCCGCGGCGCCGGCGCGAGCGCGGCGCCGAGAGGCCGGGCACGTCGGCCTCGCAGTAAGGACAGATCGTCCACGCCTGGTCCAGCGGGCGTGAGCAGCTCGTGCAGCGCTCCTTGAGCTTGCGCAGGCAGCTCGGGCAGCGGATGAAGTCGCGCTCCACGCGGTAGTCGCAGTGCGGGCACAGCGTCTGGTCGAGCTGTTGCAGCCGCGCTTCGGCGGCCCGCGTTTCCAGCTCTCGCTCGCGCACGTCCTCGAGATACTCGGGCGGCCGCAGGATCGTGTAGATCACCGTCCCCACGAACGGGAAGAACGAGGCGGCCGTCGCGCAGAACACCAGCATCGGATCGGTGATCCGGCGGCGCGCGTCGGCGTATGTCCAGTAGATCAAAGAGAGGTACAGGACGACGACGAACAGAATCAGCAGATCTACGGCGAGATTGAGGCCGCTGCTTTCGATTCCGAAGTATGCAAATGGGAGCATCGGCCGGCTGAGTTTAGAGAAACAGACGGCCGAAACCGTAGCCTGCAGCAAAGAATACGAGGATAACAAGCGCGACTATCAGCGCCACGGCACCGATCATCGTCAGCACGGACGGGCCCTGGTCGTTCATCACAGCGAACTCCTCTGAACGCTCGCGGCTGCCATCGCGCCATCGCTCGCGGCCTGGGTGAGCAGGTCGCCGACGAGGTACACCGAGCCGGTCGCGAGCACCGCGCCCGTGTTTGCGCGCGCCCAACTCTGCGCCTGCTCGAGCGCGCGCGCCGACCTGGGCTCGCTCACGGTGTTCTCGAAGCCGAGCTGGCGCGCGAGCGACTGCAGCGCCGCGGGCGACAGCGCACGGCTGCTCGGCGGTGCCGTGAACCACGCGCGCGCGACCAACGGCATCAGCGTCGCAAGCATCGCGGCTGCGTCCTTGTCCTCGAGCACACCCAGCACCAAAGCGATCGGCGCACCAGACGCCTGAGTCGAAGCGCTGGGACCGGCGCCCAGCACCTCCGGCAGCGACTCGACGAGCGCCATGATCGCGTCGGGGTTGTGCGCGCCGTCGAGCAGCGTCGGCGGATCGCTCGAGATGAACTGCAGGCGCCCCGGAACCTCGATCGCGGCGGCCACCTGCGCCACCGCCTGCTCGTCGAGCACGCGACCCACGCTGTGCAGGTATGCCTCCGCGGCGGCGCGCGCGAGCGCGAAGTTGCGCCGCTGGAAAGCGCCGCGGGCGCGCAGCTGCACGCTTGGCTCGAGCGGCTGTGGACGCACGATCCAGGCCTCGCGCTCGCGGGCGACGCGCTCGGCTACGGCGAGCGCCGGCGCAGCCAGCCCCTGGCCTAGCACGAGCGGCGTGCGCTCGCCGAGGACCGCGAGCTTCTCCTCGGCGATGTCCTTCACGGTCGGCCCCAGCCAACGGGTGTGCTCGAGACCGACGTTCGTGAGCACGGTCACGCGCGAGTCGATCACGCTGGTCGCGTCGTAGCGCCCCCCCAAACCCGCCTCGATGACCGCCACGTCGACCTCGCGGCGAGCCATCTCCCACAGCGCCGCGGCGGTCAGCAGTTCGAACTGCGTGACGTGATCGTCCTCGGCGAGCGTGTGGTTGACGCGCTCGGCCGCGCGCGTGGCGCGCGCGATCGCCGCGGCAAAGGCGTCGGTGTCGAGCTCGCGCCCGTCGATGCGGATGCGCTCGCGGTAAGACACCAGATGCGGCGAGAGGTAGGCGCCCGTGCGCAGGCCGTGGCGCTCGAGGATCGCGGCGGTCATACGCGTCGTCGAGGACTTGCCGTTGGTGCCGAGCACGTGAACCGTGTCGAAGCGCCGCTCGGGCGACTCGAGCGCGGTCATCATTCGCCGCATGCGGTCCAGGCCAAAGCGCATCCCGAACAGCTCCAGCGAGCGCAGCTGGCGCTCGGCCTGCGCCTCGGTCCAGCTATTCACGCGCGGGTGCCACGACGACGCCTGCGCCGGCTCCGCCCGCTGCCTCTGAGCGCCAGCAGCTCGCGCCCGAGGCCACTCAGGTCGAGCTTGCGCACCAGCCGGCGCAGCTCCAGGCGCTGTTTGACGGTGAGGCTGCCAGGCCGCCCGCGCGAGTCGCGCACGAGGCGCGCCAGACGCGCGCGATCCTTGGCCGACAGCGAGCGCCAGCGCCGTCCGAGCACGAGTCCACCCTGCGCCACGAGCAGCCACGGAATACGCTCGAGCTTTGACTTGCGGCCTTCGCTTCGCCTGGACACTGCCGCGATGGTAGCGATCGATCGCACAACGGCCGAAGACCGGCCGGCGTCGGCACTCGGCTAGGCCGACTCCTCGCGCAGCGAGGCGTCCTCGGCTTCCTCAGGCGCGGCTTCGGTAACGAGCGTCGGCGTCAGGCCCTTCTCGACGGTCTCCTTCGTTACAACGCACTTCTTCACGTCGCGACGCGAGGGCAGCTCGAACTGCACCTCCAGCAGGATCTCCTCGATGATCGAGCGCAGGCCACGCGCGCCGGTTTCGCGCTCGAGGCCCTTCTCCGCGACCGCCACCAGCGAGTCCTCGGAGAACACCAGCTCGATCCCATCGAAGGCGAAGAAGCGCTGGAACTGCTTGACGAGCGCGTTGCGCGGCTCGACCAGGATCGACACGAGGTCCTCGCGCGTGAGCTGGTGCACGGCCGACACCACCGGCAGACGGCCGATGAACTCGGGGATCAGCCCGTACTCGATCAGGTCCTCCGGCAGGCACTGCTCGAACACCTCGCCGGTGTCGCGCTCTGCTTTTGCCTCGATCGCGGCTGCGAAGCCGACGCCTTTGTGGCCGATCCGCCGCTCGATCACCTTGTCGAGGTTCGCGAACGCGCCACCGCACACGAACAGCACGTTCGTGGTGTCGATCGTCAGGAACTCCTGGTGGGGGTGCTTGCGCCCACCTTGCGGCGGCACTGAGGCCTGCGTGCCCTCGAGGATCTTGAGCAGCGCCTGCTGGACGCCCTCGCCCGAGACGTCGCGCGTGATCGACGGGTTGTCGGCCTTGCGCGCGATCTTGTCGACCTCGTCGATGTAGATGATCCCGGTTTCGGCCTTCTTGACGTCGTAGTCGGCCGCCTGGATCAGCTTCAGCAGGATGTTCTCGACATCCTCGCCCACGTAGCCGGCCTCGGTCAGCGCGGTCGCGTCGGCGATCGCGAACGGCACGTTGAGAATCCGCGCGAGCGTCTGCGCGAGCAGCGTCTTGCCGCAGCCCGTGGGACCGAGCAGCAGGATGTTGGACTTCTGCAGCTCGATGTCCGAGTCACCGGACATCATCATCTGCACGCGCTTGTAGTGGTTGTAGACAGCCACCGACAGCGTGCGCTTGGAGGGATCCTGACCGACGACGTACTCGTCGAGCACCTCGTAGATTTCGCGCGGCTTGGGCAGGTTCTCGATGTCGAACGTCGGCGGTGCCGAGAGCTCCTCGTCGATGATCTCGTTGCAGAGGTCGATGCACTCGTCGCAGATGTAGACGCCGGGGCCGGCGATCAGCTTCTTGACCTGCCGCTGGGACTTGCCGCAGAAGCTGCAAAGCAGCTGCTCGTTGGAATCTGTTGGTCTGGCCATATCCCTTTACCGCTCTTCCCTGTTGCTCCCCGCAAAGGCGTTCGCTGAGCAAGCGAGGCACGGACGCAGAGTGCGTGGCGTGCTTCGCACGCGAGCGACCGAGGACACAGCCTCGCGCCGCTCAGCGGGCGCCTTTTAGTGCTCGGAGATCACACGATCGATGATGCCATACTCCTTGGCCTCTTCCGAGCTCATGAAGTAGTCGCGCTCGGTATCGCTGCGTACCTTCTCGAGGTCTTTGCCGGTGTGCTTCGCGATGATCTCGTCGAGGCGCCGGCGCACGTCGATGATCTCCTTGGCGTGGATCTCGATGTCCGTCGCCTGCCCCTGGAAGCTCGAGGAGACCTGGTGGATCAGGATCTTGGCGTTCGGCAGCGCCATGCGCTTGCCGGTGGCGCCGCCGGCAAGCAGCAGCGCGCCCATCGACATCGCGATGCCAACGCAGATCGTCTGCACGTCCGGCTTGATGAACTGCATCGTGTCGTAGATCGCAAGGCCCGCGTAGACGGAGCCGCCGGGCGAGTTGATGTACAGCGAGACGTCCTTTTCGGGGTCCTCGGACTCGAGGTGCAGCAGCTGCGCCACGATCAGGTTCGCGATCTGATCGTCCACGGGCGTGCCGAGGAAGATGATCCGCTCGTTGAGCAGGCGGCTGTAGATGTCGAAGGCGCGCTCGCCACGCGAGGTCTGCTCGACGACCATTGGTACAAGTGGGCTCATAGTCCTCGCTTCCGGCGCATGTCCTCGCCTTTGTTTCGCCTCGCGGGCAAGATTCCTCTACAAGGCTAGCTGGCCGGTCCGCGATCGGAGGGAGTCCACAGGCGCGCGGGCGCCGCGACCGGCTCGCCGCCGGCGCCGCCGGCCGCCTCCTCAGCCTTGTCCGGCGTCCACAGCTGCTCGCGCGCCTTCGCTTGCGCCAACGGGATCGGCTTGGCGTCAGCGGCGATCAGATCGATCGCGGCGCGTGCCGCCAGATCCTCTCGCGCCTCCTCCAGCCGCCCGGCGCTGCGCAGTTGATCGAGCAGCTTGCGCGGCTCGATCCCTTCGCGCTCGGCGGTCGACGCGAGCGCCGCCAGCAGCTCATCCTCGGAAGGGTCGATGCCCTCGGCAGCGACCACCGCGGTGATCACGGCCTCGCGACGTAGCGCGAGCTCGGCTTCGGGCTCCATCTCGCCAAGGATCTCCGCCTCCTCGCGCCCGACGACCTGCAGATACGCCTCGCGCGTGATGCCGCGGTGCGAGAGCGAGTGCAGCATCCGCTCCCACATCTCCCGTGCCCGCGCCTTGACCAGCTCGGGCGTGACGACCACCTGCGCCGCGGCGACCGCGGCGTCCAGCGCCGCCTGGCGAAACTCGGCCTCGATCCGCTCCTCGTCTGCCTCGACCAGCCGCCGCCTTATGTCCGCGCGCAGTTCCTCCAGATCGTCGAAGCCGGCGTCGAGTGCGAAGTCCTCGTCGACGTCCGGCAGCTCCTTGCGCTTGACCTCCTTGACCGTCATCTCGAAGGAGGCGTCGCGCCCCGCCAGCTCTTGCGCGCCGTAGTCGGCCGGGAACGTCAGCGCGACCGTGCGCGTCTCCCCCGCCACTGCGCCCAGCAGCCCCTCCTCGAAGCCCGGGATCAGCCTGCCGGAGCCCAGCTCGACCAGTTGATCGCGACCCTCGCCGCCGGCGAACGGCTCGAAGCGTCGCTCGCCCTGATCGCCATCCTCGCCGTCAACCACGATTGCGCCGACGTAGTCGACGACGACGAAGTCGCCCGCGCCCGCTGGGCGCTCGGCGGTCTCCAGGCGCGCGAGACGCTCGCGCATCGCCTCGATCTCCTGCTGGATCTGCTCGTCCGCGACATCGGGGTCGCGGCGTCCGACCTCAAGGCCCTTGTAATCGCCCAGCTCAGCCTTCGGCAGCACGCCGATCTCGATCGAGAACTCGAGCGCATGCCCCTGCTCGGGCAGCTCGCCGAGGTTTAGCTGCGGGTCGCCCACGGGCACGATTCCGGCGGCCTCGATCGCATCGGAGTACCAGCCGGACAGTGCATCGCGCACCGCCTCCTCGAGCACCGTGTCGCGACCGATGCGCTGGATCACGAGCGGCGCCGGCACCTTGCCCCGACGGAAGCCCGGGAGCTTCAGCTCGCGCCCGAGCTGGCGCGCCTTGCGCTCGACGCGACCCTCGACCTCGTTGGCCGGCACCTCCACCTCGACGCGCACACGCGAATCGCCCAGCTCGGTCAGAGTTGTGGTCACGGCTGCTGGCACTTCCGCCACGATACCGTGCCGCCCGATGCGAGACACACCCAGCACGTCCTCGCGCCGGCGGATCGAGGCCCGGCTCTGGACCGGCGCTCCCGGTCATCTGCTTGGCGGCACGCTCGACTTGGCGGCTGCGCTCTTGCGTTACGCGCTGGCCCGCGCGCGCGGGCGCCAGATTCGATAGGGCGCGCTGAGCCGGGGCATGCCCATCGGCTACCGCCGTGGACGTGTGCCGCAGGCGACCGGGGGTCTTCACCGTGAGCACGTACGCCCGGCCGCAGCCCTTTTGCTGGGCCACGACCGGGCGTGTGCGCGTCAACGCTGCTTACGGCGAGTGGGTCAGGCGGCGGCCGGCGCGTGCGCCGGTGCACCGTCGAACGCGAGCGCCACACCGCGCGGCACGACCAGCACCGGGCAGGTGGCCGTCTCGATCAGACGCGATGCGGACGAGCTGAGCGAGACGCGGCCCTGCGGGGCGTCGGCGCGCGAGTCGATCACGAGCAGGTCGGCCTGGTCGTTGGCGACCGGCTCGACCGTCGCGCCCAGACCGCGGGCAAGCGCCTCGGCCGTCTGACGCGCGCCGCCGTCGGCGTCACCAACCGCGACGATCCGCTGGATGCCCGTGCCCTGCACGCGCTCGGCGAGATCCACCGGGGCGATCGCGATCGCGGTGCTGCCGCCCTCGAGCAGGCGCTCGGCGGAGTTGCCGATGGCGATGTGGCCCTTGGCGGTGTGCGAGTCCGAGCAGAACACGATCACGTCGGCGCCCTCGCGCTCGGCCAGCGAGGCGAGCCCCTGCGGGGTCGAGCGGTCGGTGACGACGTGACGCTTTGCGCCCGTCAATCCGAGCAGCTCAATGCCGTGGTCGAGCACGTTCTCGGCCTCGGCCTGGGCGATCTCCTCGCGCACGCTGTCGGTCTCGGGGTTGTGGCGCACGTAGGCAAGCGACACCTCGGCGCCGGCGCCGGCGAGCAGGCGGCCCAGAGTGACGGCGTCCTCCTCGTTGGCGGTCCCGTCGTAGGAAACGATGATCTTGGTGGGCATTGCGGTTCTCCTCGTGTGACCGGCCTGCGGGCCGGTGGTGGTTTCAAGGTTTCAAGAGGTGGCTTTCGCCTCATCATCGCACCGTCCTGCCATCAGCTCCAATCATCATCATGATTTCTGCTATAAGCAGTACTAATGCTTAATGCGGTGCGCTTGAAGGTCCTCAAGGAGGTCGCCTATCGTGGCTCGTTCTCGGCGGCGGCGCACGCGCTCGACTACACCCAGTCCGCCGTCTCGCAGCAGATCGCCGCGCTCGAGGCCGAAGCGGGGATGGCGCTGCTGGAGCGCCACCCGCGCGGCGTCAGCCTCACCGCCGCCGGCCAGACGCTCGTCGGGCACGCCGAGGGGATCATCGCGCGCCTGGACGCAGCCGAAGCGGCGATGGCCGAGATCGCGGGGCTGCGCGGCGGCAGGCTGCGGGTCGCCTCCTTCCCGACGGCTGGCGCGACGCTGATGCCACACGCGATCGCGACCTTCCGCGCGTCCTACCCGGATGTCGAGCTGACGCTCACCGAGGGCGAGCCCGAGCAGATCGTCGCGCGGCTGCGCGCCGGCGAGATCGACCTCGCGCTGCTGTTCGAGTTCGACGGGCAGAGCCTGCTGGCACCGGACATCACGCGCACGGAGCTGCTCGAGGACCCGATGTACCTGGCGCTTGCGCAGGCGCACCCGCTGGCTTCGCGCGAGCGCCTGCGCCTGCACGACCTCGCCGATGAGGCATGGGTGCAGACCTCGCGCTCGAGCCCGTGCGCGCGTCATGTCGTGCGCAGTTGCCACGCGGCCGGCTTCGAGCCGCGCGTGGCCTTCGAGAGCGACGACTACCAGACGGTGCAGGGCCTCGTCGCCGCCGGCGTCGGCGTCGCGCTGATCCCGGAGCTCGCGCTGTCGGTCGTGCGCGAGGACATCGCGATCCGCGCGCTGTACCCCACACCGCCGCTGCGCCAGGTGATCGCCGCGACGCCGGCGGGCGCGCGCCTCGTGCCGGCCGCACCGGCGATGCTCGGCATCCTCGAAGCGTCAGCGCGCCGCTATCAGACGCAAAGGGGGCGCCCGGCCGATTCGGCCGAGCGCCCCGTGTTTGCTGCTACCGGCCCCTAGGAGAGGGCTTGGTTACTGCTCAGGCCACACAGGTGCTGTTGATCTGTTCGGCCATCTTTTCGTAGCCCAGCGGCGTGGCGTGGATGTCCGGGCCGTCCGCTTTGCCTTCGAACGTGGTGAAGTTATCCATGTTCGTCCATTCCTTCATGTGCACCGGTTCTTCGGCGTTCTGCGTGTTGAACAGCGTCTGCGCGTCGGAGTAGCAAGCCTTCAGGAGTCCCTTCTTGAAGGTTTTCTTCTCTTCGGCGGCGAGCGCTGCGACCAACTCGTTGGAGCCGGGCAGGAGTTCGTGTCCGAATTCCGGTTCGCCTTCCTCACGGTCGTTGCCGTAAGAGTCGTAGGTTCCCTCGAAGATCAGCTTGCCTTTGTAGCCAGCTGACTTGATCGCGGTGAAGATACCCGTGACGTTGGTGATGATCTGCTTACCGACTTCCCCAGCCGTCGCGGCGATTTTTTCATCCGCTTCGCGGTTACCCCTGGCCAGCAGTTCGGCACCGTGTTCGGCCTCGAATTGGGCTAGGACTTCCCCGCCGATTTTTTCGCCTTCTTTGGCGAGTTCTTCGGCGTGTGTCGCTGAGTAGATCTCGATGTCTTCTCCGGCCTTGGCCGCCAGTTCAGCAGCGTGGGCCGCCGAGTACGCGGCTGCGTCTTTGCCGATGTCTTCCCTGAACGCCGGTTCTTCGCCTTCGTTGCTTTCGACGTAAGCCTGCGGGATCACCTGTTCGATCACGTAGCCTTCAACCTCTTTTTCGGCGATCGCTTTGATTTTGTTGAAGATGATCGTTTTCGTCTTTGCCTCGACTTCTTCGGTCACGTACTGGGTGATCGTGGCTTTGACTTCGGCTTCGATTTTCGCGATCTGGTGAAGCTGGTCGTTGGCGCCGATGTCGATCGTGATCACCTTGACTGGCTTGTTTGCGGCCGCGTCAACAGCGATCGTTTCAAGCACGCTTTCGAGCTGTGACTTCGGAACGAATTTGCCAGGTTCGACTTCCCGCTCGCCGTATTCGTTGTGCAGCGGCAGGTGATCGGCGGTGTGGTACGCGCAGGGCGCTTCGCCCGTGACCGGCTCGGGAATTTTGCCGGCGAGCGCGGTGTTGATCTCCCCCAGCAGCGCCGGGTTGTCGCCGATCAACGACTCCGTCGTCTCACCAGGACAGCCGTCGTTGACGAACTGCCAACGTCCCGCTTTGTTGATGAGTTTGTAGTAGTCGGTCGCGTAGCCGTGTTCGAAGCCCGCGGGGTTCTCGCCGGTTGCCTCGTTGCGGTTGAAGAGTTCTTGCGAGTACCCGAACGCCAGCGAGTCTCCCAGCGCGACGTAGGTCTTCTTGATTTTCGGTTTCATCGCGGCAGCTGCCGACGGCAGGGTCATCGCCGTAAGCGCCAACAACGCGGCCACGCAGCCGAGCAGTCGGCCGTAGCGTCGGACAACGGTCCGAGCCGAGCCATTCATGGCTTCCATTACCCATCCTCCTCGTTACCAGCGGGACCGCCAGCAGAGACAACCCCCACGACGTAGCCCCTTCTTGGATATTTGCCCTCCACGAGCAACCCGCAGCCTAGCTGCCGGAATCATCAAGTTACCCCACTGGTGTTCTCGTGTCAATCCGGTGGTGTAAGGGTCCCGTAAGAGGCCTCAAGGACAGGTCGCGACAGATTACCAGATTTGTCCCAAATTGGCTGGCGTCCACTCCCGTCCGAAGCGGGTGCCAGGCTGATGGGCTCTCATGGCACCTTTGCTCTTGATCGTCGGGATCCTGCTCGGTGGCGCCTGCGCCGCGCTGCTGCTGCGTCGCGGCGACGGCACGCGCCAGCAGTATCAGCGCCAGCTCGATCAGGAGCGCACGCGCGAAGAGCTGAAGGCGATCTCGCTCGACGTGCTGCGCCAGACCGGCGACTCGCTGGCCGAGCGCCTCGAGCAGACCCGTCGCGCCGAGCAGGAGCGCGCGAGCGGGGAGATGGCGGCGCGCGCGGAGGAGATCAAGGGGGTCGTCAGGCCAGTGCAAGAGAAGCTCGGGCGCATGGAGAGCGAGATCGGGCGCTTGGAGCGCGAGCGCCGTGAGGCCCAAGGACAGCTTGCGCAAATGATCCGGCATCTCGGCGACGGTGTCGGCTCGCTGCGCCAGGAGACCGGCAACTTGGTCTCCGCGCTGAAGCGTCCGGCGACGCGCGGCTCCTGGGGGGAGATCCAGTTGCGCAACGTCGTCGAGATGGCGGGCATGGTCTCGCACTGCGACTTCGTCGAGCAGAGCACGATCCAGACCGGCGAGGGGACGCTACGCCCGGACATGCTCGTGCGCCTGCCCGGCGGCAAGCTCGTCGTGGTCGACTCGAAGGTCCCGCTCGACGCGTACCTGTCAGCGCTCGAGGCCGCGGACGATCACGAGCGCGAGCTGCACACCGCGCGCCACGCGCGCCAGACGCGCGAGCACATCGCCAAACTCGCCTCCAAGGGGTATCAGCGGCAGTTCGACTCGACACCTGAGTTCGTGGTGATGTTCGTGCCCTCCGACGGCATCTATCAGGCGGCGCTCGCGGAGGACCCGGCGCTAATCGAGTACGGCGTCCAGCAGCAGGTGCTGATGGCCACGCCGACGACGCTGATCGGGCTGCTGTGGGCCGTGCACTACGGCTGGCGTCAGGAGCTGATCGCGGAGTCCGCGCGCGAGATCGCCGAGTCCGCGCGCGAGCTGCACAGCCGCCTCGGGCGCTTCGTCGAGCCATTCGCGAAGGTCGGTCGTCAGCTCGACTCGGCCGTCGGCGCCTACAACGAGGCGATCGGCTCCTTCGAGCACCGCGTGATCCCACAGGTGCGCAAGATCGAGCAGGCTGGTGCGGCATCCGAACGCAAGGTGCAAGCACCTGAGGCGGTTGAGATCACCGCGCGGGCAATCACCGCGCGGCTCGAGCCGGCGGCCGAGGATACGCGGCCGGTGACCCCGCTCGAGCCGGGCGGGACGCCTCTGCGCCAGCGGATCTCGAGCGGCGCCTGAAAACCGCCAGCACGACCAGCGCAAGCGCCACCGGCACCGTCGCCGGCAGCTCATCGACGAAGAAGAACAGCAGATCGAAGAGCAGCGCGAGGATCGCGGTCAGCACCGCACCGCGCAGCTGCAGTGGGCGCCCGACGGTAGCTGCCAGCAGCCCTCCGAGCACGCCGGCGATGAACAGGTCGCCGTAGCCCATCACCGCCGAGCCGAGCACCGCGCTTTGCAACTGCGGCAGGCCGGCAACCGGACGCGCGGCGTTGAGCGCGTTGTTGGGCTTCTGCAGCAGGTCGGAGACCACCAGCGTCGTGTCGGCGACGGCCATCGCGACGATCCCCGCCGCGAGCCAGCGCGACGGTGTGACGGTCGCGAGCAGCACGCCAAGCGCGGCGCAGCTGAGCGCCGAGAGCGCGAGCGCGGCTGCCTCGCCGGCAAGCCCGCCGCGATCGATCCATGCCAGCGCGAACAGCGGCGCCACCGCCAGCGCCCGCAGCACGCGGCGCCGCAGCGGTCGCGGCCGCTGCGCGTCCCACGACAGCCAGCCGAGCGCAAGCGCCGCGAGCACCGGCACGGCGCCAAGCGCGAGGTAGGTGAGACCCTGTGCGCTCGCGTGTTCGGCCGCGCGCGCGCCGAACACGAAGCCGATCACCGACAGCGGCGGCACGATCGCCCAGCGCCGGCTGCGCAGGCGCGGCGGCAGCCCGCCGGCGATCACGCCGGGCAGCGCCACGAGCACCCCCTGCGCGAGCGACAGCAGCGCGATCGATATCCAGAACGGGAGCACCGCGGCTCAACATAGATCGCGCGGCGCGCGGGCGCGGCAGCGTTCAGTGCCCGAGCTGAACGGTCTTCACGACCAGCAGCAACACGGCCAGCACCAGGTAGCCCCGCAGCAGCAACATTGCGCCCTTGCGACCCGGCGACCACACCGGGCGCTCGAGCAGCGCC
The DNA here is from genome assembly GCA_963716535.1 of uncultured Solirubrobacteraceae bacterium. Taxonomy (GTDB): domain Bacteria; phylum Actinomycetota; class Thermoleophilia; order Solirubrobacterales; family Solirubrobacteraceae; genus Palsa-744. Next base: position 1,439,772 of record OY970317.1, read on the forward strand.
AGCGGCGGCATCGTCCAGGTGCTCCGCCGCTCCTTCGGCGCCTTCTCGACCTCCACCACGGCGCCTGGGCGGTTGCGCAGGAACAACGCCGCGATCCCGATCAGCGCCGCCAGGAACACAAGCGACAGGTACAGGAACAGATCTGTCACGTTCACGCTCGGGAACAGCGTGCTGGCCATCAGGATCAGCGACAGCTCGATCAGCACGCCGATGATCACGCTCGCGATCGCGTTCAGCCACGTCGGGTTCGCCCACGGCCCGAGCACCTCGCGGTCGTTGCACAACAGCAGCAGGAAGACCGTCGCGCTCGGCAGCAGCACCCCGGCCAGCGCCTGCACCGAGGTCGTGATCAGCCCCAGCGGCGCACCCGGTATCAGCACCACGCCGGCGGCCGCCATCACCATCAGGCTGAAGCTCGCGTAGAACAGCTTCGCGTCGAGCGGGCCGCGATTGAGCGAGTGCTTGGCGCCGAACACGTCGCCGAACGCGTAGGAGGTGGCCAGCGTGACCGCCGCGGCGCCGATCAGCGAAGCGTTGAGCAGCACGATCGCGAAGAACACGCCCGCGGTGGACCCAAGGTGGTGGCCGAGCTCGCTGGCGACGGCGCCGGCGTTGGTGAAGCGACCGAAGTCCGACGTGCCGCCGAAGGCGAACGCCGTGACCGCGATCAGCGCCCCGGCGCCGATCACCACGACGAACGCGCCGATCACGGTGTCCGTGCGCTCGTAGTTGATCCAGCGCGGGGTGATGCGCTTGTCGATGATGTTCGACTGCTGGAAGAACAGCTGCCACGGGGCGACGGTCGTGCCGACGACCGCGATGATCAGCAGCACCGCCGTCGAGCTGACGCCGCCGTCGATGCTCGGCGCGACCGTGTGCTTGGCGATCTCGCCCAGGTGCGGGTGGGCCAGCAACAGCAGCGGGATCACGAGGAAGTTAGCGACGACGAACACGTACATGAAGCGCTCCCAGCTGCGAAAGCTGCCGGTCGAGGTGATGCCCACGAGCGCCACCGCTGCGATCGGCACGGCGAGGTACTTGCTGACGCCGAAGTAGCCGAGCGCGAGGCTCACGCCGATGAACTCGGTGACGATCGTCAGGAAGTTGAGGATGAACAGGTCGCCCACCGAGAACCATCCCCAGAAGCGCCCGAAGCGCTCGTTGATCAGACGCGCATGCCCGACGCCGGTGACGGCGCCGAGGCGGATCACCATCTCCTGGTTGACGATCAGCACCGGGATCAGCAGCAGCAGCACCCACAGCAGGCTCGTGCCGTAGTTCTGGCCCGCCTGCGCGTACGTGGAGACGCCGCCGGCGTCGTTGTCGCCGACCATCACGATCAGGCCGGGGCCCATGATCGCCAGCAACGCCATCGCGCGCGAGCGCCAGCCGTGGCGCTCGCCCGTGTCGTGCATGCTGATCGTCCCGAGCGCCCCGCGAATGTCGCCGATGTGGGCCTCGTCGAGGACCGGCGGCACACGCTCGGGCTGGCGCTCGGCGGACGCCAGCGTCGTCTCCTGCTCGGCCATGTCGGATTCGCCTCCTTTCCTTGCTCGCGGGACTGCGGTCACGTCTGGGCGCGCGCAGGGGCGCACCGCGGCGCACGCCCGCGTGGACAGGGTCCGGGGGCAGCTGTCAGGCGGAGAGCGAAGAGCCCGACGGGCGCGCGGCCGACTGGGTACTTCGTGGCTGTTCTCGATCCATGCCGGCCTCCTCTCTATATGCGCCGTGTGCGGGACTGTCCAAAACCCAGCCTAGCAACGGGACGACAGCGGACGCTCAGTCGCTGACGAGCCCGGTACGTCAATCACTGACGAGCCCGAAGCGCCGCCGCCAGCCGCTCGGCAGCGTCAGCTCGAGCACGTCATCCACCGTCACCACGCCGACCATTCGCTCGTCGGCGTCGAGCACCGGCAGCATCACCAGGTTGTAGTCGGTCATCATGCGTGCGACCTCCGGCAGATCGGCGTCGGTGGCGACCCACACGGGCTCGTGCTCGGCGAGCCCCTCGAGCGCCTCTTGCGCGTCGGCGCGCAACAGCGTCACGACGAACACCGAGCCGCTCAGCCCGCCCTCGCCGTCGAGCAGGTAGACGGTCGTGAGCATGCCTGCCCCCAGCTTGCTCGAGCGCACCTTCGCGAGCGCCTGCGCCACCGTGTCCGTGGGCGCGAGGCTGATGAAGTCGGGGCTCATCAGGCCACCGGCGGTCGAGGGGTTGTAGCCGAGCAGCGCTTCGATCTGACGTCGTTGCTCGCTCGGCAGAAGCGCCAGGATTCGTGCTCTCCGCTCCTGATCGATCTCGACGATCAGGTCGGCGGCGTCGTCGGCCGCCATGCGTGCGACGACCGACGCTGCCTGCGCGTCCGGTCGCTCGCGCAGGAACTCCAGCTGGTGATGCTCATCCAACTCCTCGAAGACGTCGGCCTCGAGCTCGCGGTCCTGCGAGACCGCTTCGATCAGCTCCTCGCCCTCGTCGTGCGACGCCGCCTCCACCAGATCAGCGATCTCCGCGGGATGCAGGTTGGCGAGCTTGCGGTGTGAGAAGCGCAGCCGCGAGCTGGGCACGTGACCGACGAACGGCTCCATGTCCGCCCAATCGAGGAATGGCCGGTCCCCGACCAGGCTTCGCAGCGGACGCGGCAACGCGCGACGCAACTGCGCGCGCGCACTGTGGTCGACACCCACCACGCGCCACCAGCTGTCGATGCACGCCAGCTCGATCTCGTGCGCGGTCACCAGTCGTGGCGGGTCGGCCTCGACGTTGACGAGCTTGCGGCCGAGCACATCGGCACCGAGCAGCACCTCGCCGGGGCGGCGCTCGAAGCGGCCAAGGCTCAACTTCTCCCCGGAGAGGCGCACGGCGCCAGGCGCCAACGATGCGATCCGGTCGACGGGGACGAACAGCTCGCGCCCGCCGATCCGCGCCTTGCAGCCGGTCACCGGCGGATAGCCGCCGTCAGCGAGGCGCACGATCAGGTCCTCGACGCGACCCAAGCGCTCGCCGGCCCTGTCCAGCAGCGGGCTGCGCAGGATCGATGAGAGATGCACTACCTGTTGTGGCACTTCGCGCAATACGTTACGCCTCGTCGCGGACCAACAGCGAAGCTCCGATCGCACCGCCGAGGTCGCCGAGCGCCGCCACGTGCATCTGCGGCGGACGCGAGTCGGCGAACAGGTGCGGCTGCATCGCCTCGGCGATCAGCTTCACGTAGGGATCCCCCAGCCTGATCCCCAGCCCACCGCCGATGATCACGCTCTCGACGTCGAGCACGTTGAGAGCCGACGCGACACCGGCGCCGAGCGCCCTGACCGCACGTTCGAGCGTCTGCACCGCGAGCTTGTCGCGGCGCTCGAGCGCGCGCGCCCAGATGCCGCTGGTCAGGCGCGTGCGCTCGTGCTCGGCCATCAGCTTGAACAGATCGGTCTTATGGCCCTTCTGCTCGTGCAGCTTGCGCGCGTGCGCTTCCATCGACGCGCGGCCCGCGTAGGCCTCCATGCAGCCGAGCCGCCCACACGTGCAGCGCGCACCGTCGATCTTCACGACCACGTGCCCGATCTCGCCGGCGCCGCCGCATCCGAGCCACGGCCGGCCGTCGAGGATCAGCCCGCCCCCCACCCCCGTCCCCCAGAACACGCCCAGCAACGAGCGATACGGGCGCCCGGCCCCGAGCTTGAACTCGGCGTCGGTCGCGACCTGCACGTCGTTGCCGACCTTCACCTGGCAGCCAAGCGCGGTTTCGAGCGTCGCCGCCAGCGGGAACGTGCCTTCCCAGCCGGGCAGGTTGCGAGCGCTGGTCACGTTGCCATCGGCGATCGTGCCGGGGGAGCCGACGCCGACGCCCGCCAGCTCGCTCACATCGAACTCGGCCGCCTTGGCAGCGTCGCGCAGCGCGCTCTCCATCTCGGCGGCGACGTCCGCCGGGCCGCCGCTCGTCGGCGTCGGACGACGCGCCGCGCCGAGCACGTTCTGCGCGTCATCGACGACCGCCGCCTGGATCTTGGTCCCGCCGAGGTCGATCCCACCGTAGCTGGCCATCGCCGGTGATCATCGCAGAGCGTCGCCGGCGTCTCTGGCACCCTGCAGCCCAGCGCCTTCTCGCCCGCTCCCAACATAAAGAACGACGGCCCCGGGCTTTACCCGAAGTTAATTCCCGCTTGTGGTCTTTCTTCGCCCCCTCTTACAGCTCCGGCCGACTATCTCTTTGAAGACAAATGACTGATCGCACGAGGCCATCCTGGCTCACATACGCACTGGGGGCTCTCTGCGCCGCAGCCGTCGTTGCCGCCGTTCTCGTCGTGGGCCCACCGGCAAGCAGCCAGGCAACCGTGACGCGCACGGCGACCGTCGCCCAAGGCATAGTGCAGTCGACGGTGTCGGGCAGCGGCAACCTGCAGGCCCTGAGCCAGCTGAACCTCGGCTTCAAGACGAGCGGCACTGTCACGCACATATATGTGACTCAGGGGCAGCAGGTGACGCAAGGCCAGCTCCTGGCATCAGTGGACCCACAGAGCGCGGAAGTGACGCTCGAACAGGCCAAGGCCAACCTGCAGTCGGCGGAAGCCGACCTCGCCAAGGAGGAAGAAACCGACGGCGAAGGCTCGACTGGCTCCGGCACGAGCGGCGCCAGCGCGGCCGCGTATAACGGCGCCGCGGCCGCGCAGAGCACCGACGCTACGTATGGCGGCACGTCAGCCCCACGGAGCACCGACGCCGCGTATGAAGGCGAGTCAGCCGCGCCGAGCACCGGCGCCGCGTACACCGTGCCGGCGCACACGGCGAGCGCGCCCGCGAGCGGCACGCCCACCACCGACACCACGCCCACCACAGCTCCCGCGACGAGCACCACACCGGGCGCCACAACGACCACGACCACGACCGGCGCGACGGGCACGGTCACACCGACCGCCACGACCCCGGCGAGCGCCTCGCCCAGCACGACCTCACCGAACGTCAAAACGCGCACGACCAGCTCGACCACGAGCACCGCCCCGAGCAGCGGCGCGGCCTCCGAACGCGAGGCCAAGAGCAGGGAAGCAAGCTCGGGCGCCTCCATCTCGAAAACGACGATCAGCGCGGCCACGCGCGAAGCGAACCTCGCCTCCGCCAGAGCGGCGGTCAAGAGCGACAAGCTGACCGTGCAGAGCGACGAGCAGGCCGTTCAGGACACCAACCTGTACGCCCCCGAGACCGGCACGATCGTCTCGCTCTCCGGGCAGGTCGGAGAAGTGGTGTCGGGGAGCGGGACGACCAGGGCCTCCAGCTCGAGCGCGTCCAGCGGATCTGGTGCCAGCGACGCGAGCGCGAGCGGCGCAACCGGCCGCGGCGCCACCGGCGCGTCGTCCTCATCGAGCTCCACGAGCGCGTCGAGCTCCTCCAGCTCGGCCTTCGCGGTGCTCAGCAACCTCAGCTCGATGCAGCTGGTCGTGCCGCTGAGCGAATCGGAAATCGGCAACGTCAAGGTCGGCCAGATCGCGACGGTCACGGTCGAAGCGCTGAGCGCCAGCAAACTGGCCGCCCACGTAAGCGAAGTCGCGCTGCTGTCGACCAGCAGCAGCGGCGCGGTCAGCTATGACGTCACGTTCCAGCTCGACCAGCTCGCAGCGGGCCTGAAACTTGGCATGAGCGCCACCGCCGAAGTCGTCGTCAAGCAAGCCGAAGGCATCAACGTCCCGACCAGCGCGATCAGCGCCGACAGCGTCACCGTCGAGCGCAGCGGCAAGCAGGTGCGCCAGCGCGTCGTCACCGGCCTGGCGGGCAACACCTCGACGATCGTTCTCAGCGGCCTGAGCGCAGGTGAAACGGTCGTGCTGCCGGCGGCGAGCACCACGAGCTCGAGCGCCACCAACGTGCTCTCCAAAATCGGCAGCAGGCTGGGCAGCGGCGGACTGTCCGGCGGCAGCATCGGCGGCGCCGGACTGGGCGGTGCCGGTGGTGGACCCGCGTTCTTCAGGGGCGGCGGCTGATGCGCTGGCCCGCACGCTCGCGCGCCCAGACGCCCGCGCGCGTGCCGCGCAGCCAGCCGCTGGTGGCGCGCCCGCAGGGGCCGGCGGGCGCCCCAGACTCGGCCGCCGCCAGCTCCGCACGGCGGCGCCAGACAGGCGCGGGGCAGCATCCCGTGATCGACGTCCGCGAGGTCTCGAAGGTCTTCGACCTCGGGCAGATCCGTGTGCGCGCGCTGCGCGGGGTGTCGCTGCGCATCGACGTCGGCGACCTCGTCGCGATCATGGGCAGCTCGGGCAGCGGCAAGAGCACGCTGATGAACATCCTTGGCTGCCTCGACATACCCACGCAGGGCCGCTACCTGATCGACGGGGTCGACGTCAGCGACATGGACGAGGACGACCTCTCCGATCTGCGCAACCGCAAGATCGGCTTCGTCTTCCAGAGCTTCAACCTGGTCGCGCGCACGAGCGCACTCGTCAACGTCGAGCTGCCGCTCGCATACGCGGGCCTGCGGGGCGCAGAGCGCCGGCGGCGCGCCGAGCGGGCGCTGCGCTCGGTTGGGATGGGCCATCGCCTCGACCACCAGCCCTCGGAGCTGTCCGGCGGTCAGCAGCAGCGCGTGGCGGTCGCGCGCGCGATCGTGACCAACCCGTCGCTGATCCTCGCCGACGAGCCCACCGGCAACCTCGACTCGCACTCGACCGAGGACGTCCTGAGGATCTTCGCGCGGCTCAACGAAGAAGGCCGCACGGTGGTGCTGATCACGCACGAGCCCGACGTCGCCGAACAGTGCAAGCGCGTGATCCGTCTCAGCGACGGCGAGATCGTCGCGGACGAACGCGTGCTGGGCGTGCACGACGCGCCGCCGGCGCTTCGCAGCCAGAAGTCCGCCCACCCCGCGGTCGCCGCCGGCACGACCGACGGCGGCGACACGCGCTCCGCCGAGGCGACCGCTGCTGGCACGGCGACCGCGACGGGGGTCGCAAACACGGCGCGGGCGCAGCCATGATCGGCGCCGAGATGCTGCGCATAGCCTGGGGCGGGATCACCGCGAACAAGCTGCGCTCCGGGCTGACGATCCTCGGCATGACGATCGGCGTCGCCTCGGTGATCGTGCTGATCGCCGTCGGCAACGGCTCCTCCAAGGCGGTGCAGTCGACGATTCAGAGCCTTGGCACGAACGTGCTCGTGGTGCAGGCCAGCGGCGGCTTTCGCTTCGGCGCGCGGGCGAGCACCGCAGCGACCGTATCGCTGACGAAAGCCGACGCCGAAGCGCTGCAAAACCCAAGCCTGGCCCCTGACGTCAAGAGCGCGTCGCCGGTCGTCGATGCCAGCGACGTCAAACTCGTATACGACGGCACCAGCTTTGAACCGTCATCGTTCGTCGGCACCACCCCGTCCTACCTCACCGCCCACACCTACAAGGTCGCCGAAGGAAGCTCGTTCACCGCCGAAGACGTCGCCAAGCACAGGCGCGTGGCGGTGATCGGAGAGGAAGTCGTGCAGGAACTGTTCGCCGGTGAGAGTGCCGTCGGACAGAACGTGAAGGTCAACGGCAGCAACTACGAAATCGTCGGCGTGCTCGCCAAAAAGGGCACCAACGGCACGACCAACGAGGACGACGTGGTGATGGCGCCGATCACGACCGTGCAGGACTCGCTGACCGGCGTCGGGCCGATCGACTCGATCACCGTGCAGGCCAAGTCCGAATCCGCGCTCAACGCCGCCGAAGCAGAGGTCATGACGATCCTCGAGGAACGTCACAGGATCAAAGACACCGCCGAACCGGGGTTCAGCGTGCTCAACCAGGGCTCGTTGCTTGAAACCTCAAGCTCGACCAGCAGCGTGTTCACGACGCTGCTCGGCGAGGTGGCGGCGATCTCGCTGCTCGTCGGCGGCATCGGCGTGATGAACATCATGCTCGTCAGCGTCACCGAGCGCACGCGCGAGATCGGTATCCGCAAGGCCGTCGGCGCCCGCCGCGGGGACATCCTCAGGCAGTTCCTCACCGAGGCCGTGCTCGTGTCGCTGTTCGGCGGCATCGCCGGCGTCGCCGTCGGCGTGATCGGAAGCCAGTTCGAGATCGCCGGCGTGCACCCCGAGATCGCGACCTACTCGATCTTCCTGGCCTTCGGGGCGGCGCTCGTCTCGGGCCTGTTCTTCGGCACCTATCCCGCGGCTCGCGCCGCCCGTCTGCGACCGATCGAAGCGCTGCGCTTTGAGTGACCCCACCGCCCCCCACCAGGAGCCCGCCATGCCCGAGCAGCAGTCCGTCATTTCCCACGAGGAGCCCGTCGAAGACCGGGACGAATGGCTACAGGACCAGGAGGAGCTGCCACGCCGCCCGCGCCGGCGCCTGGTCGGTGGCAGCCCCGTCGTTCTGGCGCTGCTCGGCGTGCTGTTGATCGCCTGCGGTTTCATCGGCGGCGTGCTCGTCGAGAAGGGCGAATCGTCCTCGAGCTCCTCGACCGGCTCCGCGGCGAGCTTGGCCTCGCGCTTCCGTGCGCTGCGCGGAGGCACCACCGGCACCGGCAGCGCGGGAGCTGGCACGAGTGCAGCAGGCAGCAGCGGCGGGAGCCCGTCGGCGGGCTTCACGCGCCCGACCGCCGGCACGGTTGCGTATCTCGCCGGTAGCACCCTGTACGTGACCAACTCCGAAGGCAACACGGTCAAGGTCACGACCTCGGCTGCAACCAGCATCACGAAGACCGTCAAAGCGAGCGTCGATGGCATCCACCCGGGCGAAACGGTGACGGTCACCGGCGAAACGGGCAAGAGCGGCGCGGTCGCCGCCGAATCGATCAGCGTGGGTTCGGGCGGCGGCTTGGCGGCGCTGCTCGGCGGCCTGAGCGGCGGCTCACGCTCGAGCCGCGGCGCGAGCAGCGGTGGCAGCGGCGAACCGTCATTGTTTGGTGGAGGGTGAGAGACGCTTAAGCCAAGGCTTAGCCACACAACGCACCATCCGGGTGTGCCGCCGGTGCCGCGGCGCGGCGTGTTCGCGGCACGATCATTCGACAAGGAGCTCAATGCCTCACATGACCAGCAGACCCAGACGCAGCTTCGCGGCACTGGCCGCCCTTCTCGCAGCGCTCGCCAGCCTGGCGCTGGCCGCGTGTGGGAGCTCGACAAGCACGTCCACGACGACGGCGAAGGCCGCCGGCGCCACGACCAGTGCGAGCACCACGCCCACCACCGGCGCCAGCGGCGGCGGCAGCAGCAGCAGCAGCAGCAGCAAATCCACGACTAAAACGGCGGCACCTGGGGCCGGCCCCAGCCGCTTCGCGGCGCTGCGCGCATGCCTGCAGAAGGAAGGCATCACGCTGCCCACGCGCAAACCCGGACAGGCGCCCGGCGCCGGCGGCTTCCTCGGCGGCGGCAGCCGCGGTCTGAAACTGCCAGCGGGCGTTAGCCGCACGAAGTACGAAGCGGCGATCAAGAAGTGTGGCGGGCTCCCTAACTTCCCGCGCGGCGGCTTCCGCGGCCCGCGCATCAAATTCAACAGCCCCGCGATCAAGGCCGCGCTGGCGAAGTTCGCGGCGTGCCTACGCACCAACGGCGTGAATGTTCCGGAAGCGAACACGTCCGGCAAGGGCCCGATTTTCAACACCAAAGGGCTGAACACGGGCAGCGCCACATTCAAAGCGGCCGAGACCAAGTGCCGCAGCGACCTGCTCGGCGCGTTTCGCCCACGTTCCGGAGCCAGCGGCTAAGCGCCGCGGCCTAGCGACGTTTCGGGTCCGAGATCGCGGCCGAGCTGGGCTTGGTCGCGATCGTCGGCGCCGGTAGCGCAGCCACGCGCTCCATCAGCTGGTTCCACTGCGTAGCGCTGAGCGCGCTCGTCGTGACCACCGGCGCGGGCGCCGTGCGGCCGGACCCCGCGGAGTGCGCGACGGTGGCCGCCGCGGCGGGGTCGAGCGCGGCGGTGGCCGGCAGCGGGCGGAACTCGAGGTGGATGCGCCCGGCGTCGCTCTTCGAGGCGTGCGTGTTGGGCGAGCCTGGGTAGCGCATCAGGCTGTCGATCTGGTGCGGCACGAACTTTGCGGGAAGCGTCAGCAGCGCGCGCACGGTGAGGTCGGTGATCGTTTCCGGGCCCTGGTGGCCCGCGATCGGCGTGCCGTTGATCGCCGAGATGTCGACTTCGCCGCCGCTGTAGTCGGCCGCGGCCGTCCCCGATGCCGTGTACTGGAGCTGCACGCAGCGCAGCCCGTTGACGGTCGGCTCGAGGCCGCTGCGCGAGAGGAACTCGAGTACCGCGAGCACCCGCGTGTCGACTGCTCCGGCGGCGATTTCGTGGCGGTCGCAGGCGTCGAGGGTGATGCCGGGGTCAGACAGCACGGCATGCTCGAGCTGCGTCTTGGAGAGTAGGAACACGTCGCCTGCAGTCGCTCCGAGCAGCGGGTTGGTCGCCCTGGCTCCCTGCGGGTGCAGCGCGCTCTGCAGCTGCGCCCAGTTGGCCAGAACCGGGCCCGGATCGATCGTTTCGCTGTCACCGGCGGGACGGACCGCGAAACGCAGATGACCATCATGGGCACCGGGCGGCACCCTGACGCGCCCGAGCACCGTGCCCGATGCGACGACCGAGCCCTTGCGCAGCGGCAACGCCTGGCCGGCGCTGTCGATCCTTGCCTTCCTGGCGGCGCTGGCGACAGCAGCGGCGCGCGCGTCGGGGTTGCCCGGATGCGCGAACAGGCGCGTCCTGTCCATGCCGGCCGGCGTCGGTTCCGCCGCGCTCGCCGGCAGCGACGCTTCGCCGCGCGTCTGCCGATCCTGCGTGAGCGGCGTCTTGACCTGCAGCGTCAGCGGTGTCTGCACGCCGGCGCTCGCCGGCTGCGAGGGCGCCGCCTCGCGCGTGCTCGCAGCTTCGACGACCGGCGACTTGACCCGCACAGGCCGCGTCTTCGGCAGCACGTACGTGGGCGCGATGCTGCCAAGACCGGCATATGTGAAGACGTCCCCATAGACGTCCCGAAGCACCACGTACTTGCCCAGCTTGCGCGAGTCGCCGAGCTTGACGATGCGCCCGTCCTGCACCGCGACGACAGCCGCGTTGGGCGCGCTCATCAGGTCGACGAACTGCAGTGCCGGAGCTGATGCAGTGGCGAGCTTGGAGGTCGCAGCGGCTGCGGCCGCCGTCGGCGACAGCGGTGGCGTCGCGCCCGGCGCACCCGTGGCGGCGGCCGTGCCTGCGGTCGTCTTGGTGGGGTCGGCCGCCGGCCCCGCGACGGCCGCCGCACCGGCCGTCGCGCTCGACGGCGATGGCGCTTGCAGCGGCAGCGCTTCCCAGGCGACGTGCTTGCCGGTGACCGGCAGGCGACCATCGACGAGGCCGGTGAGCGTGGCGATCACGGCCTTCGGGTAGCTGGAGATGAGCTTCGCCCGCAGCAACACCGATTCGGCGTATTCTTCGGAGTGGTTGTAAGCGAGGATCGCGGCGCGCAGGTTCGTCGCGGCGCCGGCAGCCCGCAGGTAACGCGCGGCAGCGAAGATCGCGTCGACCGGGTTGTACGGGTCGGCGTAGCCGGCGTTCAGCGCATCGACGCCGTACTGCAGCCAGGTGCTCGGCTCGAACTGCATCCAGCCGACCGCACCGGCGCTCGACACCGACAGGTCGCTGCCGTAGTCGGTCTCGATTTCGTTGATCGCGGCGAGGATCTGCCACGGCACCCCGTACTGGACCGCGGCCGCCTTGTAGATCGGCAGTAGAAACAGCGGGATGCGGTAGAAGGACAGCGCCTGGTCGGAGGCTTCCGAGGAGGCGAGCAACGCCGCGAGCTCGCCGGCCTCGGCCGCGACGCTCTGCGGCGAGGGCGCCACGCCGTTCGGCCCGGTGGCCTTCTTGCTCTTGCTCTGCTTGCCGCTTTCGCCGCTCGCCGCGGTGGTCGTCTGGCTGGGGTTCGACGGTGCGCTGGGTGTCGCCTTCTGTTTGCGCTTGAGCACCACGGTCGGCGCAGCTTCGGTCGATGGCATGGGGCTTGCGGCCTGCGGCGTGGTCGCCGTGGGGGCCGTGCTGGCCGGCGTCGTCGCTGTCGGCGCGGTTGACGCCGGGGTCGTTGCGGTCGGCGTGCTGCTGGTGGGCGCCGTGGTGGTTTCGCTCGGCGTCGTCGTTTCCGCGGGCGTCGTGCTGGTCGAGGTCTGGCCGCCTTCGGCTCCAGGCGAGCCGCTACCCGGTTCCGCGCTGGCGGTGGTGCCGGTCGTCCCGGTCGCACCCGTCGTGCCGGTCGCGCCGAGCGCCGCACCGGCGAGCGGCCCGCTGAGCCCAGCGGCCGTCAAGCCGCCGCCGGCAAGGGCCGACAGCAGCGCGCGCAGCGCCCGGCGACGGGCGCTATTCACGGGCGGCATAGGCGGAAATCAATCACTCGGGGACGTCCCATGGTCGTGGTTGGCGCAGCTAGCCCACAAACGCGGGGTACGCCCACCGGCATTCTTATCGGCAGCCAACCACGAATCCGTAAAGGATTCGTAATCGCACTGACAAATTGTGGCGCGCGCGGATGGCATGGCGGAGATCGAGGCGAGACCGTAGCGGCGCCCACGGCAGAAGGCGTCCGGCCGACAGGCTGCGTCTTCGAGGTCGTGCGCCGCACTCCTGCCGCGTCCGCTGGCCGTGGACGGACACGCGTCCGCTCATGACGGACGCGCACCAACCGCCGCCGGACGGGCATCTGGTCTCGTATCCGACAGCACAAGCGGCCCGTCGATCGGGCCAGCGCTCTATTGTTGACAGTCGAGGGTTCCTATGGTTGACAGGGGTCGAGCACAGCCACAGTCGAGGGAGACGAGAATGGGGAGTTCGAGGATGAGCGCAGCGAGCATCGGCGTCGGACGCGTCTGGGTTGTGCTTGGGCTGGCATGCTGCGCGCTGCTGCTCGGCGCAAGCGCGGCACACGCCGGGGAGGTGGTCAGCCTGACCGAAGCGGGCTTCACGCCGAACGTCGCCGGAGCGCCCACCAACGCCTTCGGCAATGCCACGATCTCCTCGACCGAAGGGCCGGTGCCATCGCCGATCACCCACGTCAACGTGTACGGGCCGGCGGGCCTGACGCTCAACCTCGAAGGCAGCGGCACGTGCGTGCGCGAACGCCTCGAACAGCTCGGGCCGCGCGGCTGCCCGGCCGACTCCAAAGCCGGCGTCGGCGGCGGCGAGGGCGTCTACGAGCTGGGCGGCGAAGTCATCAACGAGAACTACACGCTCGAATTCTTCCTGGCCGACAACAAGCCCGGCCACGTGTCGCTGCTGATCCTCCTGCATGGCCGTACGCCGGTGTCGATCGAAGTCATCTTCAACGCGACCGTGATCACCGGCCCACCCCCCTACGGGCTCGGCTTCAGCGTCGAAGTGCCGCTGATCAAAGTGCTCCCCGAAGCTTCGGACGCCTCCGCCAAGACCGCGTCTCTGATGCTTGGCGCGAAAGGCGTGACCTACTACAAGAAGGTCCACGGCAAGCGCAAGCGGTTCTACGTCAAGGGCATCATCCTGCCCAAGCACTGCCCGCGCGGGGGCTGGCCGGTGGCCTCCCAGTTCACGTTTCAGGACGGCTCGACGGTCATGGCCAAGCGCACGATCCCCTGCCCGAAGTGACATCGCGGCGTCGCGCGCACGCGCGCTGCCGCGGATGCGTCGGCTGAGCAGCCCTACCTTCGGCTGAGCGGCGCCCATCCCACCGCCACCGCGGCGCCCGCGACGCGATATTCTCCGGTGCGTGGAAACGATCCTCTCGGTACTGCAGGTCGCCATAGCGGTGATCCTGATCCTGCTGGTGCTGATGCACTCAGGCAAGGACTCCGGCCTCTCCGGCGCCTTCGGCGTGGGCAGCGGCACGGGGCCACTCGGCGGCGGCTCGCTGGTCGAGCGCAATCTCAACCGCTGGACCGTGTTCTTCGCGGTGCTGTTCTTCCTGAACGCGTTCTTGCTGCTCAAGCGTCCCTGGGCTTGAGCTGCTCGAGCCGGTTGAGGATCTCGATCGCCTCAGCGCGTAGGGCGGTGTCGATCGCCTCGTAGTCCTCGTGCGAGAGCTTGCCCGTGCGGTAGTCGAGCTCGGCGTCGCGGATCTCGCGGTACTTGGCCTCGCGCGCTGCCTCCAGCTGCTCGCGCGTGCGCGCGTCGCGCTCGTCCTCAGCGCGTTCGTCCGCGGCGCGTTCGTCCGCGACGGGTTGCTGCCCATCTGGTGAGGTCCGCTCCCCCCCAGCCGCGGCGCCCACCGCAACGGCCGGGGCGGGCCGCTCGGCCTGCCTGCGCGCGCGGCGCAGCGGCGCGCTGATCACAAACGCGACCAGCGCCAGCAGCACCAGCGTCAAAATCGCGACCAGCAAGCCCACGCGGTCAGGGTGCCGTGACGCACACGCGTCAGACGCGCGCCAGGCCTCGCGCGGCGCCGGCGCGTGCGCGCGTACGCGCGAAAACGCGTGCACGGACGGTGCTCGGAGCGGGCCAGATCGCGATCAGCGCGCCTGTGAGCACGATGAAGCCGCCGAGCCAGATCCACATGACCAGCGGCGAGACCTCGAAGTGGAACTGCGCCTGCGGCGGGTGCTTGAGGTATTCGCGAGCCAGGTAGGCGATCGCGACGATCCCGTCTTCGGGTGGCAGCGTGCTGTTGCCGGTCTTGATGATGCGCTCCAGCGCCGGGGCTTCGATGTTCGGCTGGATCGCAGCCCAGATGTCGCGGGTGATGCCACCGTCCAGGGCCACGTGGCTGACGGGCTGGCCGCCGATCAGGCTGCCGACCGACCCCTGGCTGGCTTCCTCGGAGGCGTAGAAGCCCTCGCTGGGATACAGCGTCGTGACATGACGACCGTCCTTCGTGACGTCCATCACAGCCCCCAGGCTGAGCGTCGAGCCGGTGTGCGCCTGGTCGTACTTCGGCGTGATCGTCGCCGTGGGCTTCACGTAGCGCACCTCGTAGGAGCCCACGCGCGTCGACTGACCGGGAGAGAGGCCGAGCTCGGAGGCGTGCTGGAACGACGAGGAGGCCGCTACGCCGACGAACAGCACGGCGATGCCGATGTGCACGATGTAGCCGCCGTAGCGGCGGCGGTTTCGCCGCACGAGCGCCAGCAGCGCGAGCGGCGCGGGCTCGCCCGCCATCGCCCGCCTAGCGCGCGCGCCGCGGAAGAACTCCTGCCCGACGCTGCCGAACACGAACGCCGCGCAGCAGAACATCACGAGCGCGAGCGGCTTCTGGGTGATGCCAGCGAACTCGAGGATCGCGAACACACCCAGCCCGCAGCCGATCGGTACGAGGAAGTTGCGGCGAACGTTTGCGAGCGTTGCGCGTCGCCACGTGATCACCGGCCCGATACCACTGAGCAGCACCAGGATCAGCGCCAGCGGCACCGTGTAACGGTCAAACCACGGTGGACCAACCGAAGCTTCCTGGCCGGTCAGCGCCTCGGAGATCAGCGGGAAGTAGGTACCCCAGAAGATCACGAAGCACAACGCCACGAGCACGAGGTTGTTGGCTAGAAAAGCTGCCTCTCGCGAAAGCCACGAGTCCAGCCGATGCTCGGAGCGCAAGATGTCCCGCCGCGAGACGACCAGGTAGATCGAGCCGCCGATCAGGGCGGCGATCAGGCACACGAACGGCACGCCGAGCGTCTGTCCGCCGAACGCGTGGATCGAGTTGAGCACACCGCTGCGCACCAGGAAGGTGCCCATGATCGCGAGCGTGCCGGTGGCGAGCACGAGCGACACGTTCCACACCTTCAGCATCCCGCGCTTCTCCTGAATCATCAGCGAGTGCAGGAACGCGGTGCCGGCCAGCCACGGCAGCAGCGCGGCGTTCTCAACCGCGTCCCAGCCCCAGTAGCCGCCCCAGCCAAGCTCTGAGTAGGACCAGCGCGCGCCCAGCAGGATGCCCATTCCCAGAAACAGCCAGGCGGCAAACGCAAAGCGGCGGATCGCTTTGATCCAATCCGCGTCGACCCTGCGCGCCAACAGCGCGCCCATTCCAAACGCCAACGGGATCGTGCACAGCGTGTAGCCCGAGTACAGAATCGGTGGGTGGATCATCATCGTCGGAAAGCGCAGCAGCGGATCGAGCCCGACGCCTTCCGCTGGCGCCGGATGCGTGGTTTCGAACGGGTTCGCGTAGAACACCATCAGCGCCACGAAGAAGCCGCCGAAGCCGAGCATGATCGCGGTCGCATATGCCGCGACATCGCGTAGGCGCTTGCGCGTGAGGAACAGCGCGAGGCTGGACCACAGCGACATCAGCCACGCCCACAGCAGCAGCGAGCCTTCCTGCGAAGACCACACCGCGGCGGCCTTGTAGAACGTCGGCGTCGTGCGGCTGGAGGTGTCGGCGACGGTGTTGAAGGCGAAGTCGTTGCGCAGGAACGCGACCTCCAACACGAGGAAGGCAACCGTCAGGATGCCCGCGAGCGCGTACACAGAGCGCCGCCCCGACTCGGAGAACTCGACGCGTCCGGTGCGCACGCCGTACAGGGACGCGCCGATGCCGTACGCGCACACGACCAGCGCCAGCACCAGGCACGCGACGCCCAGGTCCGGCATCAGCGCCCGCGCCCCCCGCCGGTCCTATCCGCCGCGCGGGAGGACACTCAGGAGTTCTGGTTCTCGCTCGGCGGAGCGGTCTTGTACTTGGATGGGCACTTGGTGATCAGCGAGTTCTCTTCGCCGATGTAGCGGTTGCCCTGCTTCTGAACGTCGACGATCACCTCGCGACCTTCGTGAAACGGGTCGGGCACCACCCCGGTGTAAGCGAGCGCGACCGTCGAGCCACCACCAGCGCGATCGGCGACGCTGAAGTCGAGCACCGAGCCTTCGCGATGCACCGAGCCGGCGACAACGGTGCCGGTCAGCTGATAGCTACGCCCCGGCTGTGCCTCGCGTAGCAGTTGGCTCGGCGTGAGCGCCGGGCTGGCGGCGCTGAAGCTCGTGTAGATCAGGGCGCTGGCCAATACCACGGCTGCGCTCAGCGCCACAACCAGGCGCACTGTTCGCTTGCGCGAGGGGTTCATCGCCGAGAAGTATCGCAAACCGCCCCTGCGCCCGCGTCAGCGTCCACCATCGGCGAGTCCATCCGATCGGCACTCAAACATACGAGGAAATAATGGACTCGGAGCGAAACCTTTGCTCGTGTACGACGTCATAGAAGGTAGAGAACGATGAGAGCGAGCCTCCTACATCCCCTCAGCGAGCCGCGGCACCGGCGTCGCCATCGCCGTGGGCGGCATGGCCTCCCGACCAGTGAGCCCACACCCGAGGTCACGACGAGCGAGCCCACACCGCAGCGCGCCTCGACGCCGCCTTCGCCCGCCTGTGATCTCGCGTCGCCAGCGCCGATCTGCGATCCGGACGTCCAACGCGTGCGCGAGGCCGGCGGTCCGGTCGATCGCGCGTCATACACCTGCGGCTGCGGATACCTGTTCAGCGCCAGCGTCTCGACGACCGTCGCGTGCCCGCACTGCGGCAGCGATCAGGCCTGGTAGAGCCGATACGCGAGCGCCCCAGGCGGGCGCCGAGACAGTCGCGGCATTGGCGGCCGAGCATCTGCACACCGTAGAATCGCTTGTCAATGAGAGACGTCCCGTTTCCGCGAGCTGTCGTCGTGCCGATCACACGTCGCCTGAAACGCGGCGCGTACCGCATCGGCGAGGCGCTCGGCGACCGCGTGCTGATCGGACGCACGCCTGGGGGCTCGCCGATGGCGCTCTCGATGCGCGATCACCAGCACCGCGCGATCTACTTCTACGGCGACTACGAGCCGGAGATCACGGAGGTCTTCCGAGACCTCGTCAAGCCCCGCAGCACCGTCTACGACGTCGGCGCCAACGCCGGCTACTTCGCGCTGCTGTCGGGCGAGCTGGGCGCCAGCGTGCACGCGTTCGAGCCCAACCCCGCGGTACGGGCGCTGCTCAGCCGCAGCGTGGAGCTGGGGCACCACGACATCACGGTCGTGCCGTGCGCCGTCAGCGATCGTCAAGGCAAGCTGCCGTTGTACGTGTCCGGGCCTGGCAACACGGGCCGCTCGGGCCTGATGGTCGAGCGTGGCACGTCGGTCGAGGTCGACGTGGTCACGCTCGACGACTACGCGCGCCGCACCGGCACGCGCCCGCAGCTCGTCAAGGTCGACGTCGAGGGCGCCGAGGTCGGCGTGCTCGAGGGCATGGACTGGCTGCTGGCGGACGTCAAGCCGACGTTGATCATCGAGCTGCACGTCACACACGGCGAGGTCGAGCACGCCACGCACGACGAGGTCGCCGCGCTGCTTGGGCGGGCCGGCTACGAGTACGAGCCGATCGGAGGCGCCGAGACGCCACAGGAGATCGCACGCTCGCACATCCTCGCGCGCCCTCGTTAACGGCGAGGGCCCCGCCTGAGCGGGGCCCTCATCGGTCGTGCGACCGACACACGACTCCGTCTAGCTCTTGACCTCGATCACCGGCTGGAAGTAGCCGGCTTCGCCCCAGCACGTTCCGCCGAAGGCCAACGTGTCGAGCCCCGGACCACCGCAGTACATCGCGCTGTAGTTCGAGTTGACGAACGGCCCTTCGACCGGGTCGGCGCCCTTGGAGAGCGTGCCTTCCCACGATTCGCTGACGGCCACGTTCAGCGAGTTCTCCGGCCCTTCTTCGCCGGTCGGGTGCGCCCCGTAGCTCTGGGTGTTGTAGGCGAGGCTGA
Source organism: uncultured Solirubrobacteraceae bacterium (assembly GCA_963716535.1). Lineage (GTDB taxonomy): Bacteria > Actinomycetota > Thermoleophilia > Solirubrobacterales > Solirubrobacteraceae > Palsa-744. The sequence continues at coordinate 1,458,359 of OY970317.1, forward strand.
CGATCAGCTTCTTGGGCGTCGGCGCCCCAACCGTCAGCGGCGCGAACGTGATCGGCGCCGCCAGGCCGTTGTAGCAGGAGTGCGTCGCCTTCTTGCCCGAGCCATGCGTGGACAGCCAGGTGCCGGCGAGTTCGCCCTTGCAGAGCGGGCTGGCCGACGGCCGGTAGGGGATCGCGAACGTCTGCGTCTCTTCGGCGATCAGCGCGCCCGCTTCGCCGCCCACAGCGACGCTGTAGAGCTTCAACGTGATCGGCCAGTTGTACGTCGCGCCTGGCGTGGTCGCGCAGTCGTCGGTCGACCAGCCGCCGGTCTGACAGGTCCAGCTGCTCATGACCGCGGTCACGGTCAGCGGCAGCGCTTTCTTGGCGGAGGTCTTCGTCACTTCGACCTCGCCGCCGTATTCAGACGTCGAGGTGGCCGCGAAGCCGATCGACGCGAAGTTGCCGGGCAGCGCCTTCGGGACGTTGTCGTAGAGCACCGCAGCGCTCGCCGACCCGGCGACGAGGGCCGCCAAGCCCAGCGTCACCAACAGCGTGCCGGTCAGCGTGACCAGCCGATTCGGAATCCTTCCAACCATGTTGTCTCCATTCTCGTTTGTCGATGATCTGTACTGCAGCTGCCGGGCCGATGAGCAGTGTGCGCAGCGGCCCGCTTGATCCGCGTCGCGCGGTCCGGGCGCCGGTCGTTCGACCGCTGCCCACCCCGCCAACGCGCCGTCGCTATGCGGCCTTGACCTTGAACGCCGGCTGGAAACCGGCCCAGTTGCCCGTCGCCAGCGCAAACTGGCCTGGATCCGGCGTCGAGCCGTATTCGTCGGCGCTGACCGAGTCTATGTACGCGTCCGCCGGCAACGGGTCGCCGCCAATCGCTGGCGCCGGCCCCATACCAAGTTGGAATTCTTTGGCCGCCTCGTTGTAGGAGTACGGCGCGTTGGTCGCCACGTTCAGCGCGTTCTCCGGTCCGGCTTCGCCGGTCGGAGCGGCACCGTAGCTCTCGGTGTTGAAGGCGATCGCGACGATCGCCGTGTTCGGCACCGTGACCGCCCCCGGAACCGTGAACGTGATGGTGTGCAGACGACCGATCTTGCATTCCGCGCCCCAGCCGACGCCTTCGGAGGTCACCGGGCACAGCGCGCTCGCCGACGGCCGGTAAGGGATCTCGAATTCCTGCGTCACGCTCGCGAGCGCTGGTTGCACGGGCTCTTGATTCAGGGGGTTGACCGCGTACACGTTGAGCGTGATCGGCAGCTTGAACTTCGCCATCTTGCCGCTCGTGCACGTGAGTCCGCTGCCAGATTGGCAGGCATAGCTGCTCATGCCCACGGCCACCGTTGAGAGCACGCGCTTGGGCTTGCCCTTGCCCCCGAACTCGACCTGACCGCCCCATTCAGAGGTGCCGGTCGCCTCGAAGGACTGCGAGACCAGATCCCCTGGAGCCGGTCTCGGCATGTTGTTGTAGATCGACGTCGCGCTTGCCGATGCGGCTGTGATCGCGAGGGCGCCGGCCGCGAGGAGCAGCGCCACAGCCAGCCTGGTTGGAATCCTTCCGCTCATCTCCGCATCTCCGTTTGCCGACCGCAGGCCATATGGCTTGCAGGCACGCGACCCCTCCAGGTCCGTCCAACACCCACCCCACGGACATCGCAAGCCGGATTCGGCCGTCGATCAGCCACCCCGCGCCACGGTCCCCGTCTTGTGAAGACGCTAGTCGCAAGTGACACTTCTGTCAACCCTTCGCGACACCGTCCCAGGGGTGTCCCGAACGCGACCGGACCCGAAACCGCGACCGAAACAGAGATCGAGCCGAGACAGAAGCGAGACGAGACGATGGCGCGGCGACACCGCCGCGCCATCAGCCACCGACTACTTGATGTGCATCCCGGAGATGGCCCGCGCGATCACCAACTGCTGAATCTCGGCGGTACCCTCGAAGATGTCGTAGATCTTGGCGTCACGGTGCCAGCGCTCGACCGGGAACTCGCGCGTGTAGCCGTTGCCGCCGAGGATCTGAATCGCGCGCTCGGTCACCCACACGGCGACCTCGCCCGCCTTGAGCTTGCTCATCGAGCCCTCGGCGTTCTCAAACGGCACCTGGTTGCGACCCATCCACGACGCGCGCCACACCAGCAGCCGCGCGGCGTCGATCTCGAGCTTCATGCGCGCGAGCGTGAACGCGACGGCCTGGTTCTCGATGATCTTGCGGCCAAACTGCTCGCGCTCCTTGGCGTACTCGAGCGCGTACTCGTAGGCGGCACGGGCGATCCCAAGCGCCTGCGCACCGACCGTCGGGCGCGAGGCCTCGAACGTCTGCATCGCCGCCTGCGTCTTGGCTTTCTTGCCCTCGCGCACGCGCGCGATGCGCTCGTCGAGCTTCTCCTTGCCGCCGAGCACGTAGTCGGCGGGCACGCGGCAGTCGTCGAGGTACACGTCGGCGGTGTGCGAGGCGCGCAGGCCGTGCTTGGAGACCTTCGCGCCCTGCGAGATGCCCTTGGCTTCGCTCATCGGCACGACGAACGCCGCGTGGCCTTTGGAGCCGAGCTCGCGGTCGACGGAGGCGATCACCACGTGCACGTCGGAGATGCCGCCGTTGGTCGCCCACGCCTTCTGGCCGTTGAGCACCCACTCGTTGGTGGCCTCGTCGAACTTGGCGCTCGTGCGCACGCCCGATACGTCCGAGCCGGCGTTCGGCTCAGACGCGCAGAAGGCCGCGACCTTGACGTCGTCGACCGTGCCGAAGCAGCGCGGGATCCATTCGCCGATCTGCTCGCCCGTGCCCTGCCCGAAGATCGCGGCGACCGCGAGCGAGGTGCCCATGATCGACATGCCGATACCGGCGTCGCCCCAGAACAGCTCCTCGTTGACGATCGGCAGGCCGAGCCCGGTCGGGTCGGCGAAGAACTGCGCGATGCCTTCAAAGCCGTACAGGCCGATCTTCGCGGCCTCCTGAATGATCGGCCACGGGGTCTTCTCCTTCTCGTCCCATTCGTGCGCCGCCGGGCGCATCACGTCGGCGGCGAAGCCGTGGACCCAGTCGCGAATGTCCTTCTGGTCCTGCGTCAGCGCCATCGAGAACGTCACGTCCTGCTGGGCGGCGCCGGTGATCGCCTCGACGGCGGCCTCGGCGGCGCCGGTGGCCGCGGCGTTCGGCTCGGACGATACGGCTGTGGACGGGGCTGACATCGGGCGGAGTCTCCTTTGGGTGGCGTGCGCTGGCAACGATCGAGCCGGTCGTCCAAACGCGCGGGACAGGCCGTCATCCCTTGACAAACGCTGGGCCGGAACCCTTGACAGGGTAGCCCACGAACAGCCGACTTGCACATAGGATCGCACGCCTGAGCGCGCATACATCATAAAACTGATATGACTTAGTTCGTATGCCCTGGCGCGGCCGCTAGCGCGTCTGCCAAGCCTGCTCTTCGCTGGTGAGCGCGAGCACGTCCTTGGGCAGCCTGCCGCTGGCGACATCAGCGACGGTGACGTTCTCGAGCACTTTGCGCAGGTTCGCCCGCAGCGCGATCCACACCTGCTGCAGGCTCTCCGCCGAACCGGCGTACTCGATCTCCTCCGGGCGCTGGCCGCGCACGCCGACGAGCGGGCCCTCGACCGCACGGATGATGTCGGCGAGGTTGACCTCCTCGGCGGGCCGTGCCAGCCAGTAGCCCCCTTCCGGCCCGCGCTGGCTGCGCACGATGCCCGAGGAGCGCAGCTGCGTGAGGATGTTCTCGAGAAAGGACACCGGGATGCTCTGCGCCTGCGCAACTTCGTCGACCTTGCGGGGCGTGCCTTGGGCGCTGTCGGCGAGCTCGATCACGGCGCGTACTGCGTAATCGGCCTTGGCGGTCACGTGCATACGTTGATTCTCACGTATCCGGCGGCGAAGCCGCGTGCTCGTGTCAAAGTTAGGCAACCCTAATAGCTGTGGTACGGTCCAGCCTGCCCATCCCGACCACACAGATCGGATTTCGACCATGAACCACCGCAGGCGTCTCCTTCTCGGCCTCATCCCTGCTCTGGCGGCGCTGCTCGCGCTCAGCGCCTGCGGCTCCTCGACGCACGGCGGCCAAACGATCACGCTGTACAACGGCCAGCACGAACAGACGACGGCGGCGCTCGTGAAGGCGTTCGAGAAGCAGACCGGGATCACGGTCGAGGTGCGCAGCGGCGACGAGGCCGAACTGGGCGATCAGATCATGCAGGAGGGCTCGAGCTCACCGGCGGACGTGTTCTACACCGAGAACACGCCGATCCTGGAAGACCTGCGCGAACACGGCCTGCTCGCGCCCGTCGCACCGGCGACGCTGGCCGCGGTGCCGAGCCGTGACGACTCCGCGCAGGGCGACTGGGTGGGCGTCTCCGCGCGCGTGTCGGTGCTCGTCTACAACACCTCCCAGATCTCCGCCTCGCAGCTCCCCAGCTCGATCCTCGAACTGGCCGAGCCGAAGTGGAAAGGCAAGCTCGGCTTCGCCCCTTCGGAGACCGACTTCCAGCCGTTGATCACGGCGATCACGAAGTTCGACGGCAAGGCGAGCGCCGAACGCTGGCTGCGGGGCCTGCAAGCCAACAGCAGGCTGTATCCGGACAATGAGACGGTGGTCGCCCAGGTCAACAACGGCGAGAGCGCCGTCGGCATCATCAACCACTACTACTGGTTCCGCCTGCGCGCCGAGATCGGCGCCGGCGCGATGCACTCGGCGCTGCACTACTACGCCGCCGAAAGCCCCGGCGACCTCGTGAACGTGTCGGGAGCGGCCGTGTTGAAGTCGAGCACACACCAGGCCGCGGCACAGCGCTTCCTCGCGTTCTTGGTCAGCGAGCAGGGTCAGCAGACGATCGCTCGCAGCCACAGCTACGAGTACCCGCTGCGTCCGGGCGTCGCCCCCGCCCCGGGGCTGCGGCCGTTCGCCGACATCAAGCCTGCACCGCTGACGCCCGCCGAACTCGGCAACGGCAGCCAGGCGCTCGCGCTCGAGCAGAAGCTGGGGCTGCTGTAGTGCATCCGTGAGCACGCTCGCGTCCAGCAGCACGGCACGCGGCCGCCTCGCGCGCGCCTGGTCGGGCCACCGGCGCTGGCCGCTGGTGGGCGTCGCCGGCGGCCTGCTGGCCGCTGCGTTGGTGCTGCTGCCGCTGTGGTTCCTGCTCTCCGAGGCGCAGCACTCCGGCTGGAGCGAACTGCGTCACCTGCTGCTGCGCCACGAGGTCGCGGTGCTGCTGTGGAACACGGTGCGCCTGGCGCTCGCGTGCACCGCCCTGTGCGCGGTGCTCGGCGTCGCGGCCGCGTGGTGCGTGGAGCGCGCCGCGCTGCCGGCGCGGCGGCTGTGGGCGGTCGCGTTGGTGCTGCCGCTCGGCGTGCCGGACTTCGTCGTCGGCTTCGGCTGGGTCTCGATCGATCCCGCGCTGCACGGCTACATCGCGGCCGTGATGATCATGACGCTGTCGCTGTACCCGCTGGTGTACCTGCCGGTCGCAAGCGCGCTCGCGAACCTCGACGGCAGCCTGGAGGAGGTCGCACGCAGCCTCGGCCACGGACCGTGGCGCGTGTTCTGGAACGTCACGCTGCGCCAGATCCGCCCCGCCGTGCTCGGCGGGTGCCTGCTCGTGACGCTCGCGCTGCTGGCCGAGTTCGGGGCGTTTGAAATCGTGCAGTACCAGACGTTCACGGTCGTGATCTTCACCGAGTTCAAGCTCGGCTTCGACACCGTCGCCGCCTGCGCGCTGTCGCTTGTGCTCGTGGTGCTGAGCGTCGCGGCGCTCGCCGGCGAGCAGTCCCTGGCGGGGCGCGGACGCCTGGCCCGCTCGGGGCCCGGCGCGCGACGACCAGCCCCGCGGATCGCGCTCGGCCATTGGCTGGCGCCGGTGCTCGCGGGCCTCGGCACGCTCAGCGGCCTCGCGCTGGGGGTGCCGATGGGTGCGCTCGTGTACTGGATGGCGCGCGGCAGCTCGACCACGCTGCCGTCGGCCTCGATCCTGTCAGCGACCGCGCACACCGCCCTCTACAGCGCCTGCGCAGCCGCGCTCGCGACGGCGCTCGCGGTGCCGGTGAGCACGCTTGCGATGCGCCACCGCAACCGCATCACGGTGCTGATCGAGCGCCTGGCCTATCTGCCGCTGGCGCTGCCCGGCGTCGTGATCGCGCTGGGGCTCACGGCGTTCTCGGTGCGCTACGCGCTCTCGCTGTATCAGAGCGCGCTCGAGCTGATCGTCGCCTACGCGATCCTGTTCCTGCCGCTGGCGCTCGTCGGCGTGCGCTCGGCGATGGGCCAGGTGCCGATGAGCCTGGAGGACGTTGGACGCTCGCTCGGCGCGCGGCCGACGGCGGTGTGGCTGCGCGTGACGCTGCCGCTGATCGCGCCCGGCTTGGGCGCGGCGTTCGCGCTCGTGTTCATCTCCTCCGCCACCGAGCTGACCGCGACGCTGCTGCTACACCCCACCGGAGTGAACACGCTCGCCACTCAGTTCTGGGCGTACACCTCCGAACTGTCATACGGCGCGGCCGCGCCGTACGCGGCGCTGATGGTGGCGATCTCGGCGGTGCCCGCGTACCTGCTGAGCCGCCGCATGAGCACGCTCGGGCGCGTCGGGCGCGGATCGTGAGCCGCCGGCGCATCGTCATCGGGCGCGAACCGTGAGCCACCTGACCGTCGAGGACCTGTGGAAGGGCTACGCGGGCGCGCCCGTGCTCGAAGGCGTCGCGCTCGACGTGCCGGCCGGCTCGCTGACCGCCGTGCTCGGCCTCTCCGGCTGCGGCAAGACGACGCTGCTGCGCGTGATCGCGGGCTTCGAGCGCGCCGAGCGCGGCAGCGTCGCGCTCGCCGGCAGAACGCTCGACGACGGACGCACCTACCTGGCGCCCGAGCAGCGCAGCATCGGCTACGTGCCCCAGGAGGGCGCGTTGTTCCCGCACCTGAGCGTGCGCGAGAACGTCGGCTTCGGCCTGCCCCGCCGCGAGCGTCGCGGCCAGCAGGTCGCGACGCTGCTCGAGATGGTCGGGATCGCGCCGCTCGAGCGGCGCCTGCCGCACCAGCTCTCCGGTGGCGAGCAGCAGCGCGTGGCGCTTGCGCGCGCGCTGGCCCGCCGCCCGCAGGCGCTGCTGCTGGACGAGCCGTTCTCCTCGCTGGACGCCTCGCTGCGCAGCCACGTGCGCGAGGAGGTCCACGCGCTGCTGCGCGCGCAGGGCGTGACGACCGTGCTCGTGACCCACGACCAGGAGGAGGCGCTGTCGCTGGCCGACGCGGTCGCGGTCCTGCGTGAGGGCACGATCATCCAGCGCGGCGAGCCCACCGAGCTGTACGAGCGGCCGGCCGACGAGCGCCTCGCGCGCTTCCTCGGCGCGGTCAACGTGCTCGACGCGAGCTTCGAGCACGGCGCCGCGCTGACGGCGCTCGGGCCGCTGGAGCTGCACGACGGCGGCCCCACGGGCGCTGCGACCGGCGCCGTGATGGTGCGCCCGGAGCAGCTCGAGGTGAGCGTGCTCGAGGACGGGAGCGTGCCAGAGGCCGGCGAGCGCGGCCGGGGGCTGGGAGGTCGAGTGGAGCAGTGTCGCTACTACGGCCACGACGCGCTGCTGGAGATACGCCCCGAGCAGGCCGATATCGCACCGCTACTGCTGGCGCGAGTGGGCGGCGAGCAGGCGCTCGCGGTCGGCACCCGGGTCCTCGTCGCGGCCCGCGGGCGCGCGACGCGGCTCCGATAAAGTCCTCCCCGTGAGCGACGGCGAACAGCGCAGCTTCAGCGTCACGGGCATGACCTGCGCGCACTGCGTGGCGGCCGTCGGCGCCGAGGTCGGCGCACTGCCCGGCGTGAGCGAGGTCGACGTCGACCTCACCAGCGGCGCGGTCGTGGTCAGCGGCAGCCAGCTCGACGAGCACGCCATCCGGCTGGCGGTCGAAGCGGCCGGCTACAGCCTCGCCGTCTAGCCGATCGGGATCGTGAAGGCGCCGCCGAGCGCGTGGTGAGCGCCGTCGGCGCCGGAGATCTGGAACGTCCATTCGCCGCGGCGCAGCCGCACCTGGCCGATGAAGTGCGCGGGGCCGGCACGGAACATGTGCACGCTCGCCCTCGCGCCGGTGGCGGAGACCGCGCTCATCGCGATCGAGCCGAGCGTCGGCTGCCCGCTCGAGCCACCGAGGTAGACGTGCAGCGTGACGCTCCCGGGCTGCAGCGGCAGCGCGTTGATCTCGAGCGTCTCACCGTGCGGCTCGGCGACCGTGCGCGCCGCTTCGCGCGGCCCGACGAACGTGTTCGGGTCGACGATCACCAGCGCGCCGAGGATCACCGCCGGCATGATCGTCGCGACGGCCAGGCTCGTCAGGCGCTGACGGCGCGAGCGCACCGGCGTCGGCTTGCCGGGTCGCCCGAAGCTGCGCAGGCGCAGGCTGTTGGCGACGACACAGACGCTCGACAGGCCCATCGCCGCGCCCGCTAGCGTCGGGCTGAGCAGGCCGGTGATCGCAAGCGGCAGCGCGATCAGGTTGTAGCCAAACGCCCAGCCGAGGTTCTGCAGCACGATCGCGTAGGTCTCGCGCGCGAGCCGCAGGCCGCGCGCGACACCGCGCAGGTCGCCCGAGACGACGCTGATGTCGGCCGCCTCGATCGCAGCGCCCACGCCGGTGCCCATCGCGATGCCGAGGTCGGCCTGCACGAGCGCGGCCGCATCGTTGACGCCGTCGCCGACCATCGCCACGCGCTGCCCTGTCTGCTGCAGTCGCTCCACCTCGGCGACCTTTGCGTCCGGGGTAACACCGGCGAGGACCCGCGCAATGCCGACCTGAGCTGCCACCGCAGCGGCCGCGCGCTCGTTGTCGCCGGTCAGCATCGCGACCTCGATGCCCATCCGCTGCAGGCCGGCGACCGCGTCTGCGGACTCCGGCTTGATCGTGTCGGCGAGCGCCAGCGCACCGACAAGCTGCCCGTCGCGCGCGACCACGACCGCGGTGCGGCCGCTCGCCTCCCAGTCCTCGAACACGGCGGGGCGCGTCGATGCCTCGCCGCCCGAACGCTCGGGCGCCTCGCCGCCGGGGCGCCCCACCCAGACCTCGGCGCCACCGACGCTCGCGCGCACGCCCCGGCCGGGCTGCGCGCGGAAGTCATCCGCGGGTGCGACCGCCAGCCCCCGCGCGCGCGCTGCCTCGACGATCGCCACCGCGAGCGGGTGCTCAGAGCCAGCCTCGGCCGCCGCCGCGAGCGCGAGCACCGCGGCCTGCTCGGCGCCGAGCGCGGCATCGAGCCTGGTGCCGGGCGCCGCATCTCGCTTACTACCGGGCACCGCATCTCGCTTACTGCCGGGCACCGCGTCGCGCTCGCTGCCGGGCACCGCCCATACCTCGGCTAGCGACAGCTCGCCGGTGGTGATCGTGCCGGTCTTGTCGAGCACGATCACGTCGATGTCCTGGCTGCGCTCGAGGATCTCGGCGCCCTTGATCAGCAGCCCGAGGCTCGCCCCGCGGCTCGTGCCGACGAGGATCGCGACCGGTGTCGCCAGCCCCAGCGCGCACGGGCAAGCCACGACCAGCACGGCGATCGCCGCGAACAGACCGCGCTCGGATTGGCCGGCGAGGACCCAGCCGAGCGCGGTCGCGCTGGCGAGTGCCAGCACCACGGGCACGAACACGCGCGCGATGCGGTCCGTCAGGCGCTGGATGCTGGGTTGTGAAGCCTGTGCCTGCTCGACCAGCTCGATCAGCCGTGCCAGCGCCGTGTCCGCGCCGACAGCCGTCGCGCTCGCGCGCAGCACGCCGTCGACGTTCAACGTCGCGCCCGTAAGCGTGTCGCCTGCCCGCTTCTCGACCGGCAGCGACTCGCCCGTCAGCATCGACTCATCGACGGCCGAAGCGCCTGACACGACGACGCCGTCGACCGGCACCTTGTCGCCCGGCCGCACGAGGAAGAGGTCGCCGGGGCGCACCTCCTCGACCGCCACCAAGCGCTCGGCGGCCTCAGGGTCCGACGCGTCCAGCAGCCGCGCCTGCTGCGCTCCGAGCATCGTCAGCTCGCGCACGGCCTGGCTCGCGCGACCGCGCGCCGTCGCCTCGCACCAGCGCCCGATGCACAGGAACGCGATGATCACGGCGGGGATGTCGTAGTGCAGGTGCGCGTTGAACTCACCGCCGGGCCCGCCGTGGATGTGCACGTTCGGCGCCGTCAACAACTCGACGGTCGCGTACACGAACGCGACCAGCGTGGCGAGCGCGATCAGCGTGTCCATGTTGGTCGTGCGCGCCCGCGCCCGCACCCAGGCGCCGCGCAGGAACGGCAGCCCGCACCAGAACTGGATCGGGACCGTCAGCGCGGCGGCGATCCAGCGGGCTGCGACGTCGTGCGGCTCGGAGTAGACCAGCACGACCACCGCCACCGCCAACGGCACCGCAACCAGCACGCGCCGCAGCCAGGCGGCGCGTTCGCGCGCCTCGTCAGCCTCCAGTTCGGCGACGGCGGCGTTCTGAGCGAGCTCCCCGTCGCTGAGCGGGCGCACCTCGTAGCCGGCGCGCTCGACGACCTCGACGAGCGCCTGCCGGTCGTTCTCCCCCTGCTCGAGCCTGACGCTCGCACGCCCGGTCGCGAAGTTGACGCCCGCCTGCGCCACGCCCGGCGCGGAGCCCAGCGCCTTCTGCACCCGCGCCGCGCAGGAGCCGCACGTCATGCCGCCGATGTCCAGCTCGATGACCGTGTGGCCGTCGACGAGCTGAGCGCCGCCGTCGGGCGGCGCGGTGGCGGGAGGCGGCTCAGCGATCTGGCTCATATCGGTCCTCTGGGGCGGTCGGCGCGGCTGCATGCCGCAAGACCTATTTCAGCACGCCACCGCCCGGGGGCCCACCGGCTTTCGCGAGAATGTGCTCGATGCGAGCGCACGACAACCATCGGCTAGTGCCGGCGCCGGCACGAGCGCGGGCGTTCGCTGGCGTACTGCTCGCGGGCGCGACGCTGCTCGCCCTCTCTGGCTGCGGCTCCGGCGACAAGCCAAGCGCCGGCGTCGCACACCGGCCGAGCGTGCCCAAATACGTCACAGAACCATTCACGCACGTGCAGCAGCTCGTCGAGCGGGGCGCCGGGTTGATGATCGCCGACCGCTGCTCGGTGTGCCATCTCATGCAGGGCGCCCGTGCCAGCGGCCCGAGCTTCCTGCGCTTCGCCGGCTACCGAGTACGGCTGAAAGACGGTCGCGACCTGGTGGTGAACGAACGCTTTCTGCACGACGGCCTGCTGGACCCGCGCGCGAACGAGCTGGCGGGCTATGACCCCGCGCCGATGTTCGCGGCACTCGCGCGCCTGCGCCTGCGTGAGCATCCAGCGCAGCTGGCGGCGCTGATCGCGTTCATCGAGCAGGTCGGCCCGGAACCGGCGCCCGAATGAGCCGCCGCTGGAACTGGGACTTCGACGAGCAGCGCGGGCGCTCGCGCAAGGCGGCGTCCGGCGCTGACGTACCCACGGGACGAACGCCCACAGAGCCACCGCCCACGGGACGACCGCCCACGCAACGGCCTCCCGCGCGATCGCGGATCGCCGCGCGACGGGCCGCGGCGCTCGCGATCCTCGCGTTGCTGTTGCTCGCTGTGGTGATCGCGGCCACGCGCTCGAGCGCGCACACACACGGCGGCGCACACACGGCCCTCGCGCAAACGCCGGCCCGGCGCTCCGGCAAGGGCGCGACGGGCGCGGGGGCCGCCACGGGAACCGGCGCGGCCACCGGCACCGACACCGGCGCCGAAGCGTGGCCCGGTACGCAGGCGGCCGCGCAGCAGGCGGTCTCCTCGGTGCTCGCGTACACGCCGTTCGTCAAAGCCGGCGGCGACCGCGCGCGAGAGATCGCGCTGACCTTCGACGACGGGCCCGGCCCGTACACGCCGCGCGTGCTGGAAGTGCTCGAGCGCTTTCACGTGCGCGCAACGTTCTTCGAGATCGGCGAGATGCTGCGCTACTTCAGCGCCTCGACGCTGCGCGAGCTGAGAGACGGCGACGTGATCGGCGACCACACCGAGACCCACCCGGAAATGGCGCGGCTCTCGGCCCACGCTCAGCGCGAAGAGCTGTTTGAACAGATCGCGCGCATCGAGCTGCTGGGCGGACCGCGGCCGCTGCTGTTCCGGCCTCCGTACGGCTCCTACGACCCGACCACGATGCGCGAGCTGCACGCGCTGCACCTGCTGATGGTGCTGTGGTCGGTCGACACCGAGGACTATCTGCAGCCTGGCGTCTCGGCGATCGTCCAGCGCGCGCTCGCGGGAGCGCATCCGGGCGCGATCATCCTCATGCACGACGCGGGCGGTACGCGCACGCAGACGATCGAAGCGCTGCCGCTGATCATCCGCACGCTGCGCGCCCGGGGATACGCGCTGGTGACCGTGCCTCAGCTGCTGCACGACGACCCGCCGCCGCCGGGGCAGGCGCTACCTTCGAGCTTGGAGGGCGACTGATGGAGATCGAGCAACTGCGCGTACGTCGTGAGCAACGCCGGCGGGCGATCAAGCGTCGCCGCCGCGTGGCCGTCGGCGTGCTCACGGCGGTCGCGGCGCTCGTGGTCGCGATCGTGCTGCTCGCGAGCGGTTCGGCGGGCAGCTCCGGCGAGCATCGCCTCGGCGCCGGTGTGAGGACCGCGCAGGCCGCGGGACACGGCTCGCCCGCGAGCGACGGCAAGCACAGCAAGACGGGCGGCGCCACTGGCGCGACTGCAAGTACGGCCACCGGACCACCGGGCACCGACCCCGTGCCGATCCTCATGTACCACGTGATCGCCGCCCCTCCCCCAGGCGCGCCGTTCCCGGGGCTGTACGTCGAACCGGCCGAGTTCGCCGAACAGATGGGGGCGCTCGAGCATGCCGGCTGGCACGCGGTGACGCTCGACCAGGTCGAGTCCTACTGGCGTCGCGGCACGCCGCTGGGGCCCGGCAAGCCGATCGTGATCACCTTCGACAACGGCTACAACTCGCAGTACACGCAGGCGCTGCCGGTACTCAAACGGATGGGCTGGGTCGCCGACGAGAACCTCCAGCTGAGCGGCCTGCCGCCATCGCAGGGCGGGCTCGGGCAGGGACAGATCCGCGGCCTACTGGCTGCCGGCTGGGAGCTCGACACGCAGGGCATCAGCCACGCCGACCTGATCACGCTCGACGCCGAACAGCTCCACTATCAGGTGGCCACGGCGCGCCAGACCCTGCAGCAGCGCTACCACGTTCCGGTCAACTGGTTCTGCTACCCATCCGGGCACTACAACCCGACGGTCGTCGCAGCGGTCAAGGCGGCAGGCTTCATCGGCTCCACGACGGTCGTACCCGGCTGGACGCATCCTGATGACGACCCATACCGCCTGCATCGCCTGCGCGTGCTCGGCGGCACCAGCGGCGCACAACTACTCGAACTGCTGGCCAGCACGCGCGAAGACCCAGCGGCACCGGCGTCCTATAGCGCGTGAGCGACCGTGAGCGCGCCGTCCCCCGGCAGCTGCGCTCACGGCCACACCGTTTTTCCCGATCCTCAGTGCATGCGCGGATCGACGAACACGTCGTCGATCCGCGTGGAGCCGGTCAGCGCGGTGAAGCGCAGCGACGCCTGAGCGGTACCGCCGGAGAGCAGGCCCGTGGCGACCGAGCCGGTCAGCATCGGCAGCGTCGGCTGCCAGCTGCTGCTGAGGGCGACCGCGCCGAGCGGTAGGGCGACGGTTCCGAGCGGCGTCGTGTAGACGACCTGGACGACCAGCGTCGACAGCAGCGACTCGTTGCGCGCGAAGAAGCGGAAGGTCGGGTAGGCGGCGTCAACGCAGGTGGACGGCGACTGCACGGAGGCGCCGGCGGGCAGCTCCAGCGAGTAGGAGCCGACCGAGCCGGTCACGCCGTACGGCTCGCTGCCGGCAACGCGCTCGGCGCCGCCGCTGAGCGTCCAGCCGGCCAGCGAGCCCTCGAAATCACCGCCCGGGATCAGCTCGTAGGAGCTCGTGTCGCCCCACTGTGCGAACGGCTGCGAGAGCGCGGCTTCGTTGCATGCGCCGGTGCTGATGAGCGCTGCCTGCGCCGACTGCGCGAAGCACAGTGCCAGGAGCGCGCCGGCGGCGAGCGCCGGGGCAAGCACGACACGCCGCCAGTTGGAGCGAAGAGCGGAAATCCGGACTGCTGAGGGAGTAGCGGGGAACGAGAACACAAAAGCCTCCGTGCGTGTGCTGGCGGCTGAGCTATCTCGTGTGCGAGACCCCTGGCTTTGCGTCCCCGCCTCGCGGCGGGTTTGCCTTTTTCAGTGTTTGTGCGGTTGGTGAGCAGCATGCAGCGCGAATCCCCACACGACAAGCGATGCGGACGCCTGTTCTAGCGAAAAACCACTGACAGGACGCTTTTGTTCCAAATCACAGAACTACGGGGGAAAATCGAGCTGAAAGCCTGGAAGCCCTTTGCCTGAGCCGTTCCCATGACGATGTCTGAGGGGAACGCGTATGTCTGCCACTCACGCCTACACCGACTCGGAACGGCTGCGTACATCACTTGCCGGCCGCACGCGGCAGCTGGTCGACGTCGACCGTCGCGCCGCGCTCGCGGTCGGCGCCGGGTTCCTCGCCGCGGCGCTGGCGCTGGCGCTGCTCGCGCGCGGACAGCAGCACCCGTCGCTGGCCGTCATCGGCCTGTACGTGGTTGGCTTCGCAGCCGCGAGCGAAGTCCGCTTCGAGCTGGGCAGCGCCTTCACGGTGCCGACGCAGGCGGTGTTCGTGCCGATGCTGTTCGTGCTTCCGACCGCGCTCGTGCCGCTGCTGGTGGCGGGCGCGCTCGCGCTCGCGATGCTGCCGGCGATCCTCGCCGGCCGCGCGCCCGCCAGCCGTCTGCTGACGGCGCCCGGCAACAGCTGGTTCGCGATCGGGCCAGCGCTGGTGCTGGTGCTGGCGCACGACCACAGCCCCGATGGGCGCTGGGGCGTGCTCGTGCTCGCATTCGCGGCGCAGTGCGCGTGCGACATCTGCGCGAACGCCGCCTGGGAGCGCCTGCGCGGCGACCTCGCGCTCGCCGAACTCGCGGCCGAGATGCGCGAGGTGTACCTGATCGATCTGGCGCTCGCCCCGCTCGGGCTGGTGCTCGCGATCGCCGCCGTGAGCCACGCCTGGGCGATCGTGCTGGTCGCGCCGCTGTTCGGCATGCTCAGGTGGTTCTCCAAAGAGCGCCGCGCGCGCCTGGAGCAGCTACTCGAGCTGAACGATGCGTATCGCGGCACCGCGCTGCTGCTCGGCGACGTGGTCGAGGCCGATGACACCTACACCGGCGCGCATTGCAAGGACGTCGTGCACCTTGCACTCGACGTCGCGCGCGACCTGCGCCTGGACCGCGAGCGCCTGCGCACCGTCGAGTTCGGCGCGCTGCTGCACGACATCGGCAAGATCGCGGTGCCGAAGGAGATCGTCAACAAGCCAGGCGAGCTGGACGCGGAGGAGTGGGAGATCATCAAGACGCACACCGTCGAGGGACAACGGATGCTCGAGCGCGTCGGCGGCTTCATGGGCAAGGTCGGGCTGATCGTGCGCAGCCATCACGAGCGCTGGGACGGCGGCGGCTATCCCGACGGACTGCGCGGCGAGAGCATCCCGCTAGAGGCGCGAATCGTGTCCTGTTGCGACGCGTTCAACGCGATGACGACGACCCGCTCTTACCGCCGCGCGCTGCCGATCCCGACGGCGCTCGCCGAGCTGTCCCGCCACGCAGGCTCGCAGTTCGACCCGCTGATCGTCGCGGCGCTCGAGCGCGTGATCTCGCCCGCAGCGGCCGCCAACGCGGACCCTGCATCCCCGAGCGACAGGTCACGGCGACGCTGATCGCGGCGCTCCCCGGCAGCACGACCAGATCTGCGCCAACCGGACGTTTTGCAACGTAACGGGCCGAGTGATAAACGCGCGCAGACAGCCGTCTGCCATCTGACTAGCTTCCACGCACCGCAGACGGCTTCGGCGCTGGCGCATTGGCGGCCGGCGCAAGCGCCGCAGGCCGACGCTGGCGTTCTTCGCGCGAGGGTGTTTCGCGAGTAGGTAGCAGTGCCCTCGCACGCGGCGCGTGTGGACCCGGAGCTTGTCGAGCCGGGTCCTCCGCGCGTGCGTTGACGAGCGGAGGCCGTCGATCGCGCGCGCTCCGTCCCAGCCTCCAGCACGCACGGGATCCGCTCAACGAAGCGCGATGGCAGCCGCGCGCGTCGATCCGTCCGTGCCGTACCGCAGGATGCCGGGCTCTTTGACGCGCTCCCGCTCAACACCGCTGCGCGCCTGGCAACGACGCGCGCTCGACCAACTCAGCGACTGGCAGGACGGCCCGTTCCTGATCTCGGCGGCGCCCGGCGCCGGCAAGACACGCCCTGCGCTGGAGCTCGCCAAGGAACTGCTCTCCAGAAAGCTTGCTACGCGCATCGTGGTGCTGTGTCCGACGACCCCGCTGACGCGCCAGTGGGCGGCGGCCGCCGGCGCCCTCGGCGTGCAGTTGCAGCCCGATGCGCGCAGCCCGAACCCGCCACGCGACTTCGATGGGGTCGCCGTCACCTATGCGCGTGTGGCGAGCGATCCCGCGCGCTGGGCGGCGAAGGTTCCGGCGGATGCCCTGGTCGTGGTCGATGAGGCGCACCACCTGGGCGAGGACCTGGCGTGGGGTTCGAGCTTCCTGCACGCGTTCTCGCGGACGCCGCGTTGGCTGCTGCTGTCGGGCACGCCGTTTCGCTCTGACGCCACGCCGATTCCGGGTGTTCGCTACGACCGCGACGGCGTGGTCGTTCCCGACGTCTCCTACACCTACGCCGAGGCGGTTGCCGACGGCGTCTGCCGACCGGTGGCATTCGTGACGTTCGACGGCACGCTGTCATGGCGCAGCGGCGACGATGTGATCGAATCGTCGTTCGAGACGGTTCTGAGCGCACGCGAGGCGGGCCGGCGCTACCGCACGGCGATCTCGACCGAGCTGCCAGACGGCCTGCCGCGGATCCTGCGCGAGGCGGACGCGAAGCTGCACGCGGTGCGCGCCGCTGGCCACCGCGACGCTGGCGGCCTCGCGGTTGCGGCGGATGCCACCCATGCCCGCAAGATCGCGAAGCTGCTCGCTGAGGCGACCGGACGCGCACCGCTGGTGGTCCTGCACACGGAGGCCAACGCGGCGCGCAAGCTTGCGGACTTCCGTGGCTCGCACGACCCCTGGATCGTCGCCGTGAACATGGTTTCGGAGGGCGTCGACATCCCGCGGCTGCGCGTCGGCGTATACGCGACCGCCGCCAAGACGCCGCTGATCTTCCGCCAGATCGTCGGACGGTTCGTCCGCACGATCCCTGGCAGGCAGGCGGAGCCAAGCTGGCTGTACCTGCCGGCCGAGCAGACCCTCAGCGGCCATGCCGCGGCGATCGAAACGGAGTTGCGCCACGCGCTGCACCGCGATGAGCACGAGGTCGAGTGGGATGAGCCACGAGAGCGTCGCACAAGCGAGCCGTCGCCAAGCGCCGAGTTCGTGCCCCTGAGCGCAGAGTTCGCCGCGCAGATGACACTGTTCGGCCCGCCGCAGCGCGCGCCGGCGCCCACGCGGCCATCGCCGGCGCCCGAGCCGACCGCGATCCCCGCGTTCGAGCGCCGTGCAGGACTGCGCGAGCAGCGCGGCCGCCTGGTCTCGGAACTGCACCGTCGCGACGGCCGCAGCCACCGTGAGATCAACGCTTGGGTCAACCGCGCGGTTGGGCTGCAGCGCGTCGAGGAGGCCAGCATCCAGCAACTCGAGCGCTCGATCGACGCGCTCACGCGTGAGCTGACGCGCGTCAGCCGCGGTATCGCCGCAACCGGCAGCTGACGACAGAGACATTTATCCGCGTTCATGAGCGGACGCACCGCTCACGACCGCCGGCGGGCTCAGCCCGTTTGGCCCGCAAAGCAAGATCATTTCAATGGTCGGACGACCATGTGGTCAACCACGGGTGGTTTACCGCTCGACAAAGCCCAGGCCGATCGCTAGTCCTGTGGGTGAAGTCGAAGTGCACCTGACCACCCCGCATACCTGCTAGGGAGCCATGAAAATAGCCGAACTCGATCGCATCGACCTGCCCGTCGAGCGGATCCCGCTGCGCTGGTACAACGTGCTGGCGGACCTGCCGCGCATGCCAGCCGAGTACCGAGACGCGGTCACCGGCGAGCCGCTGACCGATGCGCAGCTGCGGCGCCTGCTCGCGCCGGCGCTGGTCGCACAGGAGCGTTCGCTCGAGCGCTGGGTCGAGATCCCGGGGCCGGTACGCGACGCCTATCGGATGTGGCGCCCCACGCCGCTGTTTCGCGCAGTCGGCCTCGAGCGCTATCTGCATACGCCCGCGGAGATCTACTTCAAGTACGAGGGAGCCGGGCCGTCAGGCAGCCACAAGCTCAACTCGGCGCTGGCGCAGGCCTACTACGCCAGCCGCGACGGCGTGCAGCGGCTGGTCACCGACACCGGCGCCGGACAGTGGGGCCAAGCGATCGCGCTCGCCTGCGCCCGTTTCGAGCTGGAGCTGCTCGTCTACATGATCCGCGCCAGCTACCAGCAGAAGCCCTACCGCCGCATCCTGATGGAGACCTACGGCGCAGAGGTACAACCGAGCCCCGGACACGCCACCGAGTTCGGCCGCGAGCTGCTGCGCGAGCACCCCGATCATCCGGGCAGCGAGGGCACGGCGGTGAGCGAAGCGCTCGAGACCGTTTGGTCGGCTCCGAGATCGCGGCTGGCGGTGGGCGCGTTCTCGAACTACTGCCTGCTGCACCAGACGGTCATCGGCCTCGAGACGCGCGAGCAGCTGGAGCTGATCGATCGCGAGCCGGACTTCCTGATCGCGTCGGTCGGCTGCGGGTCGAACATTGGCGGCTTCGTCAACCCGTGGGTTCCCGACAAGCTCGCAGGGCGCGAGATCACGCTGCTGGCGGCCGAGGCGGCGGCGTGCCCGACCTTGACCAAGGGCGTCTACGCGTGGGACCACGTCGACTCCGCCGCGAGCGGGCCGCGGGTGCTCAGCTACTCGCTCGGCCATGACTACGTGCCGCCCGTGATCCACGCCGGCGGCCTGCGCTACCACGGCTGTGCGCCGATCGTCGGCCTGCTGCGACACGAGGGCCTGATCGACGCCGTCGCGCTGCAGCAGTCGCGGGTCTTCGCGGCAGCGAAGCTGATGACCAGACTGCACGGATACCTGCCGGCGCCGGAGGCGGCGCACGCGCTGACGGCCGCGATCGACGTCGCCCTTCGCTGCAAGCAGGAACGCCGCAAGGCGGTGATCGTGTTCTGCCTCAGCGGGCACGGCCTGCTCGATCTGCCGGCATACGCCGAGTTCAACGCCGGGATGCTCGTGGACGTCGAGCCGGATCTCTCGCGCATACCTGTCGGAGCGCTGGCATGAAGAGCTATCCGATGCTGATCGATGGCGAGGACGACCCCGGCCTCGGCTGGACCTACGTGCTGCGCGCATCTGCGCTGATCGCCGAGCCGGAGCGCTCGTTCAACCTCAAACGCGGCCTCGAACTGGGCGACGTCGAGCCGTCGCAGCTCGACGGCACGGAGAACGTCGTCGCGCGGTGTGCCTGGGGGGACGCGCGCCACAACGAGCGTGCGCTGGCGGCGGCGGCGCGCGCGAGCGAGGTGTTCGCGCGCTTCGACGAGCGTCGGCTGCGCGAGCTCGGCGCGGACTTCCATCGCGGGCTGCTGGCGCGTGCGGACGAGCTCGTGGAGATGCTGATCGTCGAAGGCCACCCTCGCAGGCTGGCGGAATGGGAGCTGCGCGGCGCCCTGCACTCCGTCGATGACATCACGCGCGACTTCCATCAAAGCCAGCTGCGCCAGAGCTACACCGCCGACGGACGCGACCTGCTGCTGGTGCGCAAGCCGGACGGCGTGGTGTGCGTCAACCCACCGCAGAACGCGGCGACGTCGAACTCCGCGATGGGCGCGCTCGCGCTGCTGTCTGGCAACACGCTCGTGGTGAAGGCACCGCGCAGCATGCCCGCCGGCGTGATGTTCGTCTACCGCGAGATCTTCCAGCCGGCGCTCGAACGCCACGGCGCGCCGCCTGGCACGCTCAATCTGGTCTCCGGCGACACCCAGCAGATCCTCAAGCAGTGGCTTGCCAGCCCGCACGTCGACGACGTGCTGTTCTTCGGCTCGAGCAACTCGGGGCTGCGCTTCGGTCGTGACTGCTACGTCGCGGGCAAGAAGCCGATCCTCGAGCTCTCCGGCAACGACGGCTTCCTCGTGTGGCACGACGCCGATCTCGAGCGCGCGGCGCAAGCTCTGTGCGAGTGCTTCTACGGCTCCAGCCAGATCTGCATGGTGCCGAAGTACGCGATCGCACACCCGGCGATCGCCGAGGCGCTGATCGCAAAGCTGATGACGCTCGTGAACGAGATCCGACCGGGCTACCCGGAGGACCCGGAGGTCGTGCTCAGCCCCGTGCTCAAGCAGGACCAGTTCTTCGACTTCCTCTCGCAGGCGCGCGAGGCCGGCTGTGAGATCCTCACGGGCGGAGAGCGTGTGGGCGTCGATGGCGAGCCCGACCCCGGCGGCCTGTTCCTGCAGCCGACCGTGATCCGCGTGGACGGCCTGGCCGCCGCGCGCGAGCTTTCGTGCGTGCGCGAGGAGACGTTCTTCCCGATGCTGCCGATCGTCGTCCCCAGAGAGGACGACCCCGAGCTCTTGGAGCTGGCGTTGCGCTTCATGAACGCGAACGAGTACGGGCTGCGCAACTCGCTGTGGTCATCTGACGAGCAGGTGATCGAGACGTTCGCGCGCGGGCTGAGCAACGGCGGGCTGCTGAAGATCAACGACTCCCATCTGGACTGCGTGTCGATCCTCGCGACACACGGCGGGACCGGGCGCACGGGCGGGCCGACCGGAGAGCTGAACTACGTGATCCTGCGTACGACGCACTGGCAGGGAGTCAGCCGCCGGCACGCTCGCGTCCCCGCCGAAGCCAGCGCTATCCCTGCTCGCCTCTGACCGCCAGCCACGCCGCATCGGCGAAGATCGGTCCGGCGCGGCGAACCACGGCGCCAACTTCCTCCACCGCGAGCTTGGAGATGATCTCGGTTCCGTATTGCTGCGCCGGCCCCAGGATGATCGACCAGTAGAGCATCACCGGCAGGCGGCGCAAGCGCCCGGCTGATATGTGCGGCTCGCGCCACTCGATCACCGCGCGCGCGAACTCCGCGTTCATCGCGTCCAGTTCGGCGAGATGCTCGGAGGAAAGCATGCTCGCGCTGAAAGCCAACAGATACTGCGCGAGCGGGAGGTTCTCGGCGATCCAGTTGAGATGGAAGCTCACGACCGACTTGACCCCCGCGGCAGCCGAGCGGTGACGTTGCAGCTCCGACAGCAGGCCGGCCTGATAGGAGGCGAGCGTGTCGAGATACAGCGCATCCTCGATATCTGGGAGTCCTCCGGGGAAGTGCCCGTAAACGATCCCGGCGCTGGCGCCGGCCTCCGCGCACACCTGATCGATCGTGATCGCCCGGCGACCGCCGAGCCCGTAGCAGGTTGCCGCGGCGCCGAGCAGTCGTGCACGCCCCTCGCCATGCTCACCACGCCTGCGAGACACAGCTCGCCTCCCTTCGTCTCGATTTTCGGCATCCTAGCGAGCAGGCGCTCGACAGCAATGCCTGACTACCAGCAGTCCAGTACGTGGATGGTGCCCATATCTTGGTCGGCCTTACGAGAGGTGAATATTTTCAGTATCCGGCCCTACGTAAACATTTGGTATCAGCGGCATCCGCGCTCGCATATCGCATTATGATGTCGTTGATAGGTCTGGAACTTCTCGGGCGAGACGCTTAACCCACGACCGGCTAGACGCCAAGGTGCAGATGCCACGAACGAACTCAACAGCAACGAGAGCCACCGAGGCACAGGAGCCCGCATGGTCGGATCCAAGTCTGCGTGAACCGCGTTATTCGCAGTCGTTGGAGCGGGGTCTGGCGATCCTTGGCTGCTTCACGCCCAAGCGCCCGGTGCTCGGGATCGCCGACATCGCCGACGAGCTCGGCATGAGCCGCTCCACGACCCACCGCTACGTGATCACGCTCGTCGCGCTCGGCTACCTCGAGCAGGGCGCCTCACGCAAGTACCGCCTCGGCCTACGCGTAACCGACCTCGGCATGTCAGCACTCAACTCCACCGGCCTACGCGAGCACGCCCACCCCTACCTCGAGGAGCTACGCCAACGCACCTCCTACACCACCAGCCTCGGCGTCCTCGACGCCGCCGACGTGCTGTACGTCGACCGTGTGCGCAGCTTCCGCCGCGGGCTCGGCAAGATCGACCTCGAACTTCACGCCGGCTCGCGTGTGCCTCCCTACTGTACGTCGATGGGGAAGTTGTTGTTGGCGAACCTGCCTGAGCCTGAGCAGCGTGAGCTGATTGGGCAGATGAAGCTGACGAAGCGTGGCCCGAACACGATCACGAGCAAGAAGGCTTTGCGTGAGGAGCTCGAGGAGATCCAGGGCGCCGGCTTCGCCGTCGACGACCAGGAGCTCGCAGCCAACGTCTACGCGATCGCCGCGCCCATCCGCAACGAGGGCCGCGAGACGGTTGCCGCCGTTGCGCTCGCCGCGCACAGCACGATGATCTCGCTGGAGGAGCTGGTGGACGCGCTCGGTCCGCATCTGGTGTCGACCGCGAACCGCATCTCCGCGCGCCTCGGCTACCGACGCGACGACGAGGCTGCGTAGCCTGACGCTTGGAGCATCGGCGCCGCCTGCGAGGGCCAGCGGCCGCCTGCGCGGATTGCGGCCGGCCAGCGGGTATCGAGGCCGTCCATCGACGACCCCGATACCCGGTGTGCGGCAAGCCGCTGTGCTTGCGCCGTCAGTCGAACGCGACGGTCGTCGTGCCGTCGGAGCTGGACCCGTCGACCGGCTTGAAGGAGGCCGTGAGCTTGACCTTGACCCCGTGACGGTGCTCGCGCCGCGACGCGGCGGCCTTCGTGAGGACCGTCCTCAGCGTCACGCGCTCAGCCGTGGAGGTTTGCTGGCTAACCGCCTTCACACCGTTCCCCGCGAGCGACAGCCGACCTGCGCCTGGGACCTGCACGATCACGGTGACGGCATCGCCTCGCACGTTACGAGAGATGATCCGGACCTTCTCGGGCGCTGCTTTGGCCCCTGAAGCCGCGCCGGCGCTCTGACCGGGGAGCTCGAGAACCATCGTCGTGCCCCCAGGGCTCGAGCCGGCGCCACCAGGCCCGCCGGCACCACCAGCCCCGCTCGAGCCGCCCGCGCCCCCTGAGCTGCCAGCTCCCCCCGCACCGCCAGAGGCGCCTTCCTTCGGCTCGACCACGGTGGCCAGGCTGAGTTCTTTGAGGCCGTCGAGAACCCCCAGGTCCTTGCCGTCGGTCAATCCGGTCGTCAGCGCCGTCGCGCTAGCCGGCAATTCGCTGGCCAGCGAATCGACCGAGCTGGCCAGATCTTCCGGCGTCGTCCCGAGCTTGCCCGCGAGTTCGCCGACGGTCGTCTCGCTGACAGGGGTGCCCGCGAGGGGCGACCCGAGAAGGGCTTGCAGCTTGCCGGCGTTGACGTCGGCGAGCACCTGTTCAACCAGCCCCGCAGGGTTCGAGGCCGCGCTCAGCAACTCGTCGAGAACCTGGCTCGGCTCGGCCGATCCGAGCCCCCCCGACAGCAGTTTTTCGAGGCTTTCGCCTTTGAGCAGGTTGATGAGATCCGTCGGGGACAACAGCGCTTTCAGCTGCGTTTCCAGCCCGGATATCAATTCGGTCGTGTCGCCCAGCTGGCCGAGCGTGTCGCCTTTGCCCGCGAGAGTTTCGATGACGCTGGTGAGCGCCTCCTGCAGTTGACCCGTCGGCAGGACGCCGAGCCCCGGCAACCCCGAGAGGGCTTCGCTCAGCTGCGTGCTGTTCAGGTCTTTGAGCGGGACGCCCCCGAGCAGTTCCTCGACCTTGTTCGTTGGCAGGCCAGACACTTCCGGCACCGCGACGCTGGAACTCGAGGTAGCGCCTGCCTGCGCCGCGCTCGATGGCAAGACGGCTACGAGCAGAACCAGTCCCGACAGGACCGATGGGACAGCTAGTCGGCGTGCTCGCAGGGCAGCTTTCGTGAGCAGCCACGTTGATGGCGTATGCATGGAGATCCTCCTTCAGCAGAGTCAGTAGATGCTGATTTGGCGACTATCTCGAACCACATGCCGAGTCAGCATCTAGCTACCACTCCAAACAAGTCCAGCAAACGACACTAATCAGTTGTACGAATGACATCACGCGGACGAACAGCGCCGGCTATATCTCCTGTTCGCCCCCAACGTCAGCGGCCGGTGGCCGGCGGTAGCGGCGTGACTGCGGATCCTGCTCGAGCAGGCCAATCGCCATCCACGTGGCGATGTAGCGGTGGATCGTGCTCTGCGAGATCCCTAGCTCACGGGCCACGTCGGTCAGTTCCAGCTCGCTGCCGTCAACCGGGAACGCCGCGAGCACGAGCAGCGCGCGGCACGCCGAGCGCGAATAGCGGTTGTCCTCGAGCAGCGGCTCCAACGCCCGGCGCACCCCGTCGAGGTCCGGCACCCCGCCGCCGAGCACGCCCATGACGCTCACACGCCCGGAGAGCTGCTCCATCACCTGCTCGACCTGCAGGCCGCTGAGCGCGACCCTGACTCTCCGGCCAGCGTTCACGAGCACGCCGACCCCTGCCCCGGACGACCGCGAACCACGATCGCCATGGTCCCCCTCCTCGCCCCAGCGGCCCCGGCTGCTCCCATCGCCTCGATCGCCCCGATCGCGTCGGCCACTTCCATCGCCCCGATCGCGTCGGCCACTTCCATCGCCCCGGTCACTCGCATCGCCCCAGCCATCCTGGTCTCCGGCGGACTCATATTGCAAGCCTGTACTCGCGCGTGCGCGCATCGCGCTCGACCAACCCGACGCTCATCAGCGTCGAGAGGTACCTGTGCGTGGTGCTCGCGCTCCTGCCGCTCCTTTGCGCCAGCTCGACGACGCCGACGTAGCTCCCGTCTGCCGGCATCGACGCCAGCACCACGAAGCCGAGCAGCAACGAACGAGACAGCCTCGGGTTCTCCAGCTCCTCCGGCTGCGTGGCGAGCGCTCCACGCACGTGCTCCAAGCCCAGCAGCACCGTCGAGAGCGTGCCGCCATCCGACGCTTTGCGCACCACATCATCGACCTGGTCTGGCGACAGGTCGATGCTCACCGGGTCGGCCGAGCCGGACGCCACGTCTCGGCGCCTGAACGCCGCCGCCGTCGAGACGTCGCCGCGAGTTGTCTGCGCGCGCATCATGAACCACCGTGGCACTTTCGAGCGCTGGTGGTAATGCGGATTCTGAGGACTCGGATTTCTGAGGTCGTCCGAGCCCCCAGATCTCGACCCGGTTCGGAACCCCACACGATCGGCTCCACGGAGTAGAATCCTCCGCATGGCCAGACGTGGGAGGAGTGCCAGCTCACGACGTCGCGCGCTGGTGGGGACAACGGCGCTCGTCGCGCTGCTGCTTGCCCAGTCGCCGGCGGTGGCGAGCCCCACCCACTCGGTGCGCCTCAGGATCAGCGCGCACCTGCACTATGTCGATGCCAGGGGCTCGTATTTGATCGAGGAAGGCCAGGCTTCCGGGCCGCTGGGCGGCGTCGTCAAGGCCTGGCTGCGAGTCGCGGCGAACATCTCCGGGTCGTTCACGTTCTACCCGCGCGGTGGATCGATCAGCGGTCGCGGCGTCGGCACGCTGCACGAATCCGGGACCTACGCGAGCTTCGGCGGATCCGTGACGGTTCTCAACGGCACCGGCCTCTATGCGCATGCCCATGGCAGCGGCGGGCTCTACGGGGTCTACAACCGCGAAACGCTCGGGGTCACCATCCAGACGACCGGCAACATCACGTACTAGCTTGCGCAAGCAGAGCCACCGGCCGAGATCGCGACCCGCAAGCTGTGTTCTGGCGATCTCGCTCGCGGTCGTGCTGGCGGCGTGCGGTGACTGTGCCGCCGCGACACAGGTCGCCCGCCTGCATGCATCGTTCAGCCCCAACCGCGTGGGAGCGCCAACCGCGATCTCGATCAGGTTCGTGATCTCGAGCATCCCCGCGGGCAACCCGATGCCGTTGACCAACGTGACCATGTTCCTGCCGGAGGAAATGGGTCTCGCCACCAGCCGCCTTGGGCTTGAAAACTGCCTGCTCGCCCAGCTGGAAGAACTGGGCGAGCTGGGCTGCCCGGCCAACTCGCGGATGGGGCGTGGCACGGCGACGGCGGAAATCCCGATCGGCGGCGAATCGGTGAGGGAGAGCGCACAGGTCGAAGTCTTCTCGACGCGGGTGCGCGATGGTCACCTTGCCCTGATGGTGTACGTCAACGCCAAGTCCCCCGTGTTCGCCCAACTCGTGTTCCCCGCGCTGGTGATTGGCGCCCCGTCTCCGTACAGCGAGGGCATCGACACCAACGTGCCGCTTGTTCCGACCTTGCCCGGCGCCCCCGACGTCGCGGTCACGCTGTTTCAAATGACCCTCGGAAGCGAGGCGACGGGACCAGACCAATTCATGTACTACCACTCTGTGCACGGCCATCGCGTCCCCTACTATCCGCGCGGGCTCACCATACCGCCCAACTGCCCACGCGGAGGCTTTCCGTTCAAGGCGGTGTTCACCTTTGCGGATGGCACTGACGCAATCGCGCGCACGTCAGTCCCCTGCCCATAGCTACCTCACGGCACGGATACCTCACGCGTACGACTGACCGTGTTACGTCCAAGCGGTCAGGCTGTGCGGCCGAGAGCGCGCAGCCGCTTCGCCAGACGCCAGACGTACATGCTCGCAAGCGTCGGCGTGATCAGCGGTCGCAGCTGATCGCGTACGTGTTCGGTCACAGGTCGCGCGTACTCACCCATCGCGCTTGGCAGCGAGGTGTAGTAAGCGACGACACCGGAGAGGATCATCAGATGGTGAGCCCCGTCGCGGGTTCTGCGCGTACGCTCGATCACTCCGTGGACCACCGCTCCGAGCTGCTCGATCAGCTCGTGACGCGTCTCGTATAGGCGCACGCAGGACGGCCCGCCCGTGAGCGTGTCGTGCTCGTAGTCGACGAGATGGTCGAGCATCGTCGTGAGCACACACAGCAACAGGTACGTGTCATCGAGCTCGCGAGCCTGCTGCGGTGTCGAATGCTCGTCGGCCGCCAGCGCGATCAACGCGTGCACGGCGACAACCGAGCCCATTGCGCCAGAGAGCCACTCACGCCACTGCAGCCCCGTGCCGATCGCCTCCCGGCTCGCCCAACGTTCGACATGTCCCATGCCGGCGTGGGCGGCGGTATGAATGCGGACCTGGGCCTCGGCACAGCGGGCCGAGGTCACGACGATCACCTCACGAATCACGTCGGCGGCAGGCAGCCCGGTTATCGCCGAGCGCACAGCGAGCGTCAGCTCGGCGAGATAGCCCCCGTCATCGCGCCCGCCGGGGTGGTGGGCGTAGTAGTCAGAGTCAGTGCCCGAATGCGCAGAGCTTGCGACCGCGTCGGTGAACGCCTTCGAGTACTGCAGGCCACGACGTAGTTGATCGCTGGACGGCTGCTCTGTCAGAGCATCGAGATAGTCATACATCACCTGCAACGCCACGATCGCCTCGACCGCGCGCTCGCGGTGCCGTGCCGGGGCGACCGTCGCGATCATCGCTCCCGCCTCGACGTTGAAGCGCTCGCTGACCAGCTTGCCCCGCGCGATCTCCCTCAGCAGCGGATCGGAGATCGCGGCGGCTCGCGCTTCCCAGCGGCGAAGCTGGCTGCGCACAAGCGGCGCGACCCTCAGCCAGTAGCGAGCCTGAGCGCACGCAAGCGCCCAACCTGCGCGCGCCGTAAACCGTCGATTACCTATCAAGCTGTCGATTATCTATAGTAGACATTACGTTTCGATCTGCCAGCAGCCACGGGGCGGAGGCTGCCGCAGTACGGTCGTGACGGTGCAGTGGGCTACTCCTCCAGCGCAAGGCGCTCCGGCACTCTCGCCGCAATCCAGCTTGGGATCGCCGAGATCGCGATCGAGACGAAGAACACCACGACGAGCACCTCCAGCGGTCGCCAGCTGGCGCCGAGCCGAGCCACAGGAAAGCCCGTCGAAGCCGTCAAATAGCCGTCGAGCGCAAGCTGTCCATATATGCCCCAGGCCGCGCCGGCGACCGCGCCCACGCCCAGCATCACGGCCGCTTCGAGCAGCAGCAGTCGCCGTAGGCGAGAGCGCCTGACACCGGCGAGCTTCAGGGCCGCGAGCGAGGCGCGTCGCTGCCAGATCGCCGAGGCCAGCGCGGCCGCCATCGCGATGATCGAGGCCAGCACCAGCAGCGTCGAAATCGTCGCGAGCTGACCGAGACCTTCTCGCGCCGAGCCGATGATCTTCGCTTCCCGCGTGTTCGCCAGCAGCACTTCCAGTCCGCTCCCGGCGCCGAGCAGACGCTCGATCGCACTCCGCACGGCTTGCGGATTTGCGCCGGGGTCGATCCTGACGCTGAGTGCCGTCACCGGCATCGACCGCCATGAGCGGGCGTACTCGGCGGCGCCCACGACGATCGCTCCGGGGGTCCAGCCGAAGTTCGTCGTCAGCGCGGCGACCCTGACGGGCACTTCGCCGCTCGGCGTGGGCAGCACGAGCGTGTCGCCCACACCGACGTGATGTTCCGCCGCGATCTGCTGTGAGACCGTCGCCCAGCCGGCTTCGTGCAGGCGCGCGACGGCCGTGGCCCGCCGTCCCTTGATGAGCTGTCCGTCGAGGAACGCGAGCGAGCTGCTCGAAGGCCACGCCAAGACCCATACCCGGCGGTGGCCGAAGTCAAGCAAGCCCCCCCTCACGGCGCTGACGCTTTTGACGCCTGGCAGGCGCTCGATGCCTCGCCCTTTGACCCCCGGCGAGAACGCGTTCACCGACTGATTGTCGTTTGGGCTGATCACCCAGACGCTCGCTTCGTGCGCGTAGTGCGAGGCAAAGCCGCTGATTCCGCGCAGGAGATCGCCGCGGGCGCCGCCGAGAGCGACCGCGCCGAACAGCGCGACGGCCCCGGTCGCGACCAGCGCGAGCGCCCGCAGAGTCGTCTCCCTGAGCGCCTGCAGGGCCAGTGGCAGCAGCGTGAAGTGAGCCTGAAACCGTCTTGCGGTCGCGTCACCAAGACGCAGGACACCGCTGAAGAGAATCGGCACGCAGAAGACGGCCGCGAGCGCGAGCATCGCGCTCCAAGCCAGGGCGAGCGACGGCCACAGTGAGTTCGCGAGGATGCGCACCACCACGAGCGCGGCCGCCGCGAGCGCGAGCGCGAGCGCCGCGCGGCTGCCAAGCGCGTTCCCCGGCTCGCCGTCCTCGAGCGACATCGCGTTGGCCGCGCGACCGTGGCGCAGGTCGAGCAGCGGCACGAACGAAGCGACGCACGTTGCCAGCACGCCGCCGGCGCCCGCGACCAGTAGCGGCGTCGTCCCCACCACCGTGCTCGATCCGAGCGTGAACCCGTCCGCTAGATAGCTCGGCGTCTGTGCGAACACGCCAACAGACAAGGCGTAGCCGACCAGCAGTCCGATCGCCGTCGCCGCCAAGCCGAGACATACCGCCTGGAAGATGACCATCTGCACGATCGCGGTCGAGCGAACGCCCCGCAGCCGCAGGTCGGCGATCGTGCGCCGACGCTCCGGCACGGTGAGCAGGAACGCGTTGAACGTGAGCAGGAAGCCGAGCAGCGCGCTGATCGCGGCGAAGAACAGGCTTGCCTGTTCGCTCGGGCGCAGAGCCTCGTGCAGGAGCTGCACGTCTTCGCTGCTCGGCGCAACCGTGAGCCGACCGCCGGCAAGCTCCGTGAGCTCCGCGCGCACTCGCGTCTGCTCGCCCGGCACGCTCTGCACGAGGATGCGTGTCAAGCGATGAGGCAGACCGGCGAGCGCCTGCAGGCGTTCGAGCGGGATGACCGCGACTCGCGCCCGCGAGAGCGCCCCGAAGGTTTCGACTCCGAGCACGGTGTTGACCCGCAGGCGCACCGCCCTCCCGCGCAGCTCGAGCGACACTGTCTGCTCGGGTGAGGACGCAGACGTTGGGAGCAGCCGCAGGGCATTGGCGCTGGCCCTGCTGAGGCCGATGCCGCCGCCTTCCAGCGTCGCGATCGGCAGTGTGTGCACGAGCCCGTCCAGCACGGCCAGGCTGATGTCGGTTCCGGCGATGTTCACCGGCGTACTGGCGCCGTTGTCCGCCACGATCGTCGCGTTCTCTTCCAACAGCGGAGCGGCGTGCTTCACTCCCTTGAGGCGTTCGACGCGACCGAGCACGCCTTCGGCGAGGCCTTCGGGGCCACGTGCCCGCAACTGCAACGTGGCAGGCCCGATCAGCGCGCGGTTGACCTCTTCGGCCGAGCTCGCCACGCTCTGGCTTGCGACCGTCACCGCGAACAGAAGCGCGACCGCGACCGCGATCCCCACGCCCGCGAGCAGCTCCTCGACCCGCTGGTGGCGAAGCCGGTCCCGATAGAAGAAGAGCAGCCCCGACAGCCCCATGAAGGCACGCGGCGGAACGCTCTCGAAGCGGGCCATGCCGCTTAGTCCCGCGTCGCTGACGCGCGCCGCGCTTTGGCGTCCTCGTCGGAGATCAGTTTTCCGTCGCGCAGCGTGTAGGAGCGGTCCGCCAGGGCGGCGATCTCATGGTCGTGCGTGACGAGGACGACCATCGCACCGCCATCGCGAGCGACCGAGCGCAACAGCTCGACCGTTTCGCGGCTGCGGGCGCTGTCGAGACTCCCGGTCGGCTCATCCGCGAGGACCAGCCGCGGCTCGCACGCGAGCACGCGCGCGATCGCGACCCGCTGGCGCTCGCCGCCGGAGAGCTGTCCGGCGGCCTGCTCGAGACGATCGCCGAGACCGACACGTTCGAGCCACGGGATCACCCGCTCGCGCGCATCCCTGACCCCGACTCCGGTCGCGATCAGCTTTTCTGACGCATTGCGCACCGATGAGCTGCGAGGCCACAGCCGGCTGCGCTGGAAGATCACCCCCACCTCGTGCATCAGATACCCGGAGACTTCTCGCTCCGAGAGCGACGCCAGCTCGCGTTCGCCGTAGCGAATCGCGCCCGCATCGGGGCGCAGCAGCGCCGCCATCAGCAGCAGCAGCGTCGTCTTACCCGAGCCGCTCGGCCCCAGCATCGCGACCATCTCGCCGGCCGTGACGGTCATGCTCACGCCATCTACCGCGCGCACCTCCTCAGCGACGCCGCGGTAGTGCTTGACGACCTCCTCGAGCTCGAGCCGGCGCATGTCACGCCGCCGCCCAGCCGCTCACGCCGCGGTGCTCTTCCCGCGACGCTGCAGCGGGACGACCGCGCCGAACTCCGGGCTCCTCCTCCCACGCAGCTCGCCTCCCGCCAGCGTCAGCGCCCGATCGGCATCCGAGAGGCCACTGCCGTCGCCGTCGCTGACCAGGACCGCAATACCTTCGTCGGCCAGCGAGCGCAGCAGCAGCACGACGTCGTCACGCTCGAGCAGGTCGACGCCCTTCGTCGGCTCGTCGATCACGAGCACGCGCGGCCCGAGAACCAGCGCGCACGCAATCGAGACCCGCACGGCCTCACCCGCGTCGAGGTCTCCCAGCATCAGCTCGTCGAAGCGCTTTACGCGAACGCGCTCCAGCGCCTCGCGCGCGCGAGCTTGAGCGACGACCGCGGGCACGCCGCGGGCGAGCAACCCGGCCCGCACACAGTCGACCACGCTGCGCCCGCTGGCCATGCCGATGCTCTGATGGCAATAGCCGACGCCGTCGCCCAGCGCCGTCGTGCCCCGTGCGGTCAGGTCTGCGCCGTCGAAGAACACCGCGCCGCTGTCCGGGGAGTCGATCCCAGCCGCCACGGTGAGAAGCGTCGAGCGCCCTGAGCGTCGCAACCCCCACACAGCCACCAGTTCGCCTGGATCCAGCTCCAGTGACACGTCTCGCAAGACCTCGACCCGGCGCGACCTTCGCGTGTGGCACTTGCTCACGCACCTCAGCTCGAGCAGGCTCACGGCGACCCGCGCCTCCCTTCGGCGAGGGCTTCGAACTCCCGCCGCGCATAGTCGATCCACGCAAACGTCGCTGCCATCACGCTGCGGCCGTACGCCGATGCGAGCCGATCCGCCAGCTCCGGGACGACGCGGCTCGGAAACTCGCGAGTCGTGGGAATCTTCGCTCCCTTGTCATCCAAGCACGCCTGCTCATAGCGTTCGAGTATCCCCAGCGCGGTCTCGGGCTGCTGGGCCAGAGCCCCAAGCTGGCGCGCAAACAAGAGCGAGCGCCGATTGTGCTCGCGCGCTTGTGCGATCACCCACGCTGCATAGTCCTCAAGACCCTCGGCGGTCGCGCGATAGTGAAGCTTCGGCTGCCTGCTCGCGCCGGCGCCTGCAGCCCGCGACTCCGCCACCTCCTCGATCAGCCCCCGTTCCCGTAGAGCGTCCAGCGCACCGTAGACGTTGGACTCGCTGCCGATCGGCAGCACGTCGCCGTACAGACGGTTGAAACGCGTCCACAGCTCCCACCCGTAGCTCGGACGTTCGATCACAAGACCCAAGACGGTCCAGTTGACCGGCGAACGCATCGAGCGCTCCCTCTTCGCCCGCTCCTCCATCGGCTATAGCCTAGTCCAATATCGACCCCTTTGCGGACAGTCAGGACGTCTCGCATTGTCGTTGTTCGCGCAATGTCCACGATTTGTGAACTGGATTGCTCCGACTGGCTGTGCTCAGTCGGCTGCGGTGGGTCTATGATCCGCCGATGATCGGCAGGGACTTTCCCTGCATCATGCGGCGGTAGCTCAGTTGGTAGAGCGCAAGCTTCCCAAGCTTGAGGTCGCGGGTTCGACCCCCGTCCGCCGCTTAGGAAGGACGATCTCGCGTGTCCGTGGGCGTACGCTTCTCATCCACGGCGGCACCCAGTTCAGCCATGCTCACACCGAGCGCCCCGGCGAGCTGAACGATCGTCGCCCACGCAGCGCTCGTGCGGCCAAGTTCGATCCGACCGAGCGAGCTGAGCGACACGCCCGAGCGAAAGGCGAGCTGTTCCTGGGTCAGCTCGCGCTCCTCACGCAGCCCCCGCAGCACTACGCCGAGCACGGGATCAGGTGCTGGCGCTCGTGACATCGACCTGAAAACATCGCACGCTCTCTGGAGTCAAGTCCATAGCGAAAGCTACCTGGCATTGACGCTGTGGAGCTTTAGGCGTATTCTCGCCCCAGGAATAATGGCGTCGAGACGAACAGCGCAAGCCACGATGACGACCCAGTTCGGAGCTCGCGTGCGCGCGGCGCGCGAGCAGCGGGGCATCTCTCAGGACCAGCTTGCGGCCGACGCAGGGCTGCATCGAACGCACGTCAGCCTGATCGAGCGCGGGCTGCGCGAGCCGACCCTCGAAACACTCGTGATGCTCAGCCGCGGGCTGCACATCCCACCAACCCGGATGATCCTGTGGCACGAGCCGCGAGGGCGCGACACGCCGCGGCGCTAGCTCGCCGGCGACACCCGCGCCACACGGAGCGACCGCGCGCCTCGCAGCCGAGCACAGATCTGACGCCGCCCCGGCGGCTGGCACGGATCTGACGCCGCCCCTCTACTCTTGTCGGGAATGAGGAGCCGCATTCTGCCGATTCTCGCGTCGCTGGCCGGCGTGTGCCTGATCGCGCTGTTGCTGTACGGCGTCTCGCAGCAGTCGGCCAACCGCACGCTCGACGAGCTCGTGGCGCGCGGGCAGTATCCGCTGGCGCCGGACGCCGCGCGCCGCCTGCCCGTGCTCGGCGCCGCCGGCCACAGCGCGCTGACCGCCTACAGGGGCAAGGTCGTCGTGCTCAACTTCTGGGCCTCGTGGTGCGAATCGTGCCAGATCGAGGCGCCGCTGCTCGAGCACGCGCAGAGCAACCTGCAGCGCCACGGCGCGACGGTCCTCGGCGTCACCTATCAGGACGCCTCGCCCGACTCCGAAGGCTTCGTCCGCCGCTACCACCTGACCTACCCGATCGTGCGCGACACCACAGGCGACTTCGCGCGCTCCTACGGCACCCGCCAGGTGCCCGAGAGCTTCATCATCAACCGCCAGGGCCGGATCGTCGCGATCTCTCGCGGCCAGATCGAACAGTCGTTTGTCAACCGCGCGCTCGCGCTCGCCAAGAGCACATGACACCGCTGCGTGCCGCGACGGCCGCGCTCGCCGCTTTGGCTCTGCTTGCGGCATCCGCGTCGCCGGCGCTCGCCGGCGCCACGCCGCGCGTCTCGCTGCCCGTGATCGAGCGTCAGGCGATGTGCGTGACGTGCAAAGTGGCGCTCAACGAGTCGCAGTCCCCGCAGGCGAACCTCGAGCGCGAATACATCCAGACCTTGATCAACCGCGGCGAGGGAGAAGCGGAAATCAAGCGCTCGCTGGTCGCGCAGTACGGCCCGACGGTGCTGGGACTGCCGAGCGCGCACGGCTTCGACCTCGCCGTCTACCTGGTGCCGCTTGCGGTTGTGCTCGCGCTGCTGGCGACCGTGCTGCTGCTGATTCCCAGCTGGCGGCGCCGCGCCCGCGCGCAAGCCGGCGCGATCGCCTCGGCGGCAAAGCTGAGCCCGGCCGACAGCGCGCGCCTGGACTCGGATCTCGCGCGCTTCGACTGACTACATCTGCGCGGGCGCGTCGACCCCGAGCAGCCCCAAGCAGCGCGCGATCGTGGCGCGGCTGAGCACGCACAGGGCAATGCGCGAGGACTCGAGCGCCAGCGGCTGCGCGCCGACCACGTGGCAGTCGCGGTAAAACGCCGTGAACGTCTGCGCGAGCGCGAGCACGTATGCGGCGATGCGGTGCGGCGCGCGGCGCGCGGCCGCCTCGTCCAGCTCCGCCGGGAACGCCAGCAGCTGCTCGATCAGCGCGCGCTCGGCGACGTGCAGCGGCTCGCGCTCGAGCTCGGCGACGGCGACGCACGCCGTCTGCACGCGCTCGGCGCCGACCTTCGCGAGCATCGAGGCGATGCGCGCGTGGGCGTACTGCACGTAGTAGACGTCGTTCTCGCTCGACTGTTCGGCCGCGAGGTCGAGATCTAGGTCGACTGTCGTGTCGTGCGAGCGCGCCAGCAGATACCAGCGCGCGGCGTCCACGCCGATCTCCGCCACGAGGTCATCGAGCGTCACGAACTCGCCCGCGCGCTTGGACATCTGCGCGCGCTCGCCCGAGCGCATCAGGTGCACCAGCTGCATGATCAGCAGCTCCAGCTCAGCGGGATCGCCGCCGAGCGCCTCGTAGGCGGCCTTCATCCGCGGCACGTAGCCGTGGTGATCGGCGCCCCACACGTCGAGCTGGCGCGTGAAGCCGCGCTCGCGCTTGTCCTGGTGGTAGGCGATGTCAGACGCGAAGTAGGTGTGCTCGCCGCTGGAGCGCACCAGCACGCGGTCCTTGTCGTCGCCGAAGTCCGTCGTGCGCAGCCACAGCGCGCCGTCGCTGCGGTAGGTGTGCCCCTGCTGTTCGAGGATCGCGAGCGTGTGCGCCACCGGGCTCGGATTGCCCTCGTGCAACACGCTCTCATACGCCCACGAGTCGAAGCTGACGCGGAACGCGCTCAGCGACGCGGCCAGCTGACCGATCACGATCGCGACCGCCGCGCGACCGAGCTCGGCCGGATCGGCGCTCGCGGCGTTCGCGAGGCTCGCGACGAGCTCGGCGACGTAGTCGCCCTGGTAGCCGTCCTCCGCGACCGCTTCGCCGCGCGCCAGCGCCTGGATCGACTCGCCCAGCTTGCGCACCTGCGTGCCGGCATCGTTGACGTAGAACTCACGGCCCACGTCGTGGCCCTGCAGCGCCAGCATCCGTGCGAGCGCATCGCCGTAGGCGGCGTTGCGTGCGTGGCCCACGTGCATCGGCCCGGTCGGGTTGGCCGAGACGAACTCGACCAGCACCCGCTCGCGCTCGACCGCGCCGCCGGCGCCGAACGCGCCACCCGCCGCCAGCGCCTGTGCAAGCGCGGCGGTCAGCCACGCGTCGGACATGAACAGGTTCAGAAAGCCCGGCCCTGCGACCTCGAAGTGCTCCAGGCTCGCGCCCAGGCGCGTCTGCAGGGCGACGCCCAGGCGCTCGGCCAACTCCCGCGGCGCAACGCCGGCGGCCGGCGCCAGCAGCAGTGCGGCGTTGGTCGAATAGTCGCCGAACTGCGCGCGGCGCGGGCGCTCGAGCGTCACCTGCGCACGCCCGCCTCCAGCGTCGGCCACGCCGGCGAGGTCCGCCGCGGTCGCAAGCAGCGTTCGCCGCAGGCTCTCCGGGGAGGCGTGATCGTGGTTGTGCTCGCGTTCGCTCATCGGTTCGTGCTCGGGGCTTGCGATACTAGCTGTGTGAACGACCAAGACTCAGGCGCCGAGCGCCACATAAACATCCACCTGTCCCCCGAGATCATGGGGGGCGTATACGCCAACTTCGCCAACGTCAGCCACTCCGACTACGAGTTCACCGTCACGTTCGCGCGCGTCGACCACGAGGTCGAGTCCGACGAGGTGCCCGGTGTGGTGGTCTCGCGCGTCAACCTCTCCCCGCGCTTCATGCGCGAGCTGATCGACGCGATGGAGGACAACTACTCGAAGTGGCGGGCCCGCGAGAGCATCAAGAGCCTGCCCGAGTATGGCGGCGCGGAGCCAAACGCCGAATCCGACTAGGCGCCACGGAGCCAATCGCTGAGTCCGACCGCACGGAGCGGAGCCCGAGCGCCGCATCCGACCTGTGCCGCGGCGAGCCCGTCTTGGTCGTGCGCTTGCAGCGGTCGAGCGTGGAACGCGCGGCCAAGGGCGGTGTTCGTACCCTGCAAGGATGAAGGTCGCGGTCATCTCCGACATCCACGCCAACCGGCACGCCTTCGAGGCGACGCTCGACGCGGTCGCGGCCAGCGACGCATCCGAGCTGTGGTGCCTGGGCGACCTCGTCGGCTATGGAGCTGAGCCGGACGCGTGCGTCGAGCTGGCGCGCGAGCATGCCGCGGTGTGCCTCGCCGGCAACCACGATCTGGCCGTCACCGGCGAGATCCCGCTCGACGAGTTCTCCAAGGGCGCAAGCGTCGCCGCGCAGTGGACGAAAGAGGTGATCGCACCGGACAACCTGGCCTTTCTGCAAAGCCTGCACCCTCAGGGCCAGGAGGGTCCAATCGGGCTCTACCACGCCAGCCCGCGCGACCCCGTGTGGGAGTACGTGCTCTCGACGCTGCTCGCGGAGCTGTGCCTGGACGCCCAGCCGCATCGCATCTGCCTGATCGGCCACTCGCACGTCGCACTCTCGTTCGCGCGCCACGAGGGCGAGCTGGCGACCGGCGAGCCGCGCCGCGACCAGACGCAGCTCGATGTCGGCGAGGGTCAGTGGCTGCTCAACCCGGGCAGCGTCGGTCAGCCGCGTGACGGCGACCCGCGCGCGTCGTGGCTGCTGCTCGACCTCGACGCGATGGCCGTCTCGTTCCACCGCGCCGAATACGACATCGCCGGCGCCGCCGCCGCGATCCGCGCCGCGCGCCTGCCCGACTCGCTCGCCGAGCGCCTGGAGTACGGCCAGTGAGTCGCGCGGCGCTTGTGTGCGCGCTCGTGCTCGCGGCCACGCCGCTCGCCTCCTGTGGGGGCTCGAACGCGAAGCTGATCCCCGTCGCCGACGCCGGCCCGCTGCAAAGCGACTTCGAAACCGTCCAACAGGACGCCGAAACGGGCAACGGCAGCTGCGCCGCGACGGAAACCGCGCTGCTCAAGACCGAGCAGGACTTCACCGCGCTGCCGGCATCCGTCGATGCGGGCCTGCGCGCAACCCTGCGCCAGGGCATCGACAACCTGCGCACCCGCGCGCTCGCGCTGTGCGCGCAGCCGCTCGCGCAGACGCGCACGACCGCGACCACGCCCAAGACCGCCACCAGCACCAGCACGAGCACGACGCCGGCGACCACGCCGACGAACACCACGCCAACCACACCCACCACTCCAGCCACGACGCCGACGAACCCGAGCCCGGGCGGCGGCACGGCTGCACCCGGCGAAACGCCGCCCGCGGGCGGCGGCGAACAGGGCGGCGGCACGGGCGTCGGGGAAAGCGGTGCCGGCGGCGCGGCGCCGAGCGAAAACGGCGCAAGCGCGGGCGGCGACGGCGCCGGCGGCCAGGAAGGCGCGAAATGAGCCTCGAGCGCACGCTCGCGGGCACGGAGCCCGCCGCCACGCGCCGGCTCGAGGTGCGCCCGTGAGCAGCGTCGAGATCGCCGGGCGCTACCGGCTCGACAGCCGCCTCGGCTTCGGCGGCATGTCCACCGTGCATCTCGCGCTCGACCTGCGCCTGGAGCGCCAGGTGGCCGTCAAGCTGCTGGCCGAGCACCTCGCCGAGGACCCCGCGTTCGTATCGCGCTTCCAGCGCGAGGCGCAGGCCGCCGCGCGCCTGGTGCACCCGAACATCGTGCAGGTGTTCGACTCCGGCCGCGACGAGCGCACCGGCCAGTACTTCATCGTCATGGAGTACATCGAAGGCTCCTCGTGCGCGGAGATCCTGCGCGACCAGGGCTGGGTCGAGGTCGACGAGGCGCTGGCGATCATCGAACAGGCCTGCGAGGGATTGCACTACGCGCACCGCCACGGCGTCGTGCACCGCGACGTCAAGCCCGGCAACCTGCTGCGCGCGCGCGAAGGCGAGGTCAAGCTCGCCGACTTCGGCATCGCCAAGGCCACCGAGCAGTCGAGCATCACGCAGGTCGGCTCGGTGCTCGGCACCGCCGCCTATCTGGCGCCCGAGCAGGCGCGCGGCGAGGAAGCGGGGCCGAGCGCCGACCTGTACGGCCTCGGGGTCGTCACCTACCAGCTGATCTCCGGGCGCCTGCCCTACGAGGCAACCTCGCTGACCGAGCTCGCGCTCAAGCAGCAGCAGGAGCAGCCGCAGCTGCTCGACACGCTGGTCGCCGCCGTGCGCCCCGAGCTGGCCGAAGCGGTCGCCGTCGCGCTGGCGCTCGACCCGCGCGACCGCTACAAGACAGCGCTCGAGATGCGCCGCGGCCTCAGCGACGGCGCGCGCGGCATCCCGCCACACGAGCGCGAGCGGGCAACACGCACCAGCAAACGCGGCAGCGGGCGCGGCGGCGCGGGACGGGATCGGGGAACCGACACCGAGGCCACGAGCGTGCTCGCCGCGGGCGCTCACGCAGGCGCCGCATCCGGCACGATCGCCGCTCGTCGTCCGCGTCCGGGGCCCGCGCGAGCGCCCGTCGCGCAGGCGCAGCCGAGCGCCCGCCCGGCAGGCTCGTCACGGCCCAAGCGGCGCGCCAGCCGTCTGCTGATAGCCCTGCTGTTGCTGCTCGTGCTGGCGGTCGCGACCGTCGCCGTCGTGGTCATCACCGCCCCGGCGCCAGCCAGGGTGGTGCTGCGCAACGTCGTCTACTCAGACGTCCAGCACACGGCCGGCGCGCTCAAGAAGCTCGTCTCCGAAAACACCCAGTAGGGACGGGAGGCTCCGCGCCGCGCCCAACCGGACGATCCACCCGGCCTCCGCGCGCCACACCCTCCGATGCTCGCCTCGCTCCTCAACGTCGACCACCTCGTCCAGACCGCCGGCTACCCGCTGCTGTTCCTGCTCGTGATGAGCGAGTCCAGCGGCGCGCCGATCCCCGGCGAGACCTCGCTGATCGCGGCCGGCGTGCTCGCCAGCCAGGGCAAGCTCGAGATCGTGCTGGTGATCGTGCTCGCCGCTGCCGCCGCGATCGTCGGCGACAACATCGGCTACCTGATCGGGCGCAAGGGCGGGCGCTGGCTGCTCGAGCGACCCGGCGCGTTTCAGCGCCAGCGCCTGGAGGTGCTGCGCGTCGGCGAGCCCTTCTTCGAGACGCACGGCCCGAAGGCCGTGTTCTTCGGGCGCTTCGTGCTCGGGCTGCGCGTGTGGGCCTCGTGGCTGGCTGGCGCCACGCGCATGCACTGGCGCTCGTTCGTGCTGTGGAACGCGCTCGGCGGCACCATCTGGGCGACCGCCATCGGGCTGCTCGCGTACTTCCTCGGGCACTCCGCCGGCAGCGCCGTCGAAGCGTTCGGCGTGTACGGGCTCGTCGCGCTGGCGGTGGCGATCGTCGGCGCGATCGTCATGCACCGCCGCCACACGCGCCACGGCCGTCAGCCGCCCGAGTAACCGGGAGCCGTCTCAGGGCGCTCGACGCTGACCCGACGTCAGCAGCTGCTGCAGGGAGCGATCCGCTCCCACATGTCCGCGAGCAAGCTCAGCTCGCTCTCGGAGAAGCGCGAGAAGAAGTGCTCACGCACGACCGCCAGATGCGTCACGCGCGCTTCCTCCAAGCGCTCGCGGCCGCCCAGCGTCAGGCATGCGTAGGAGCCACGCGCGTCGTGATCGCACGAGCAGCGCTCCAGCAGCCCCTCGCGCTCCAGGCGATCGACCAGCCGCGTCAGGCCGCTGCGCGACAGCTGCGCCTGCTCCGCCAGTTCGCACATGCGCATGCGCCCACCGCTCGCCTCCTCCAGGTGGTAAAGCACCTCGTAGGAGGTCATCGGCAGCCCGTGCGCCTGCTCCAGCTCCGCGTCCAAGCGCTTGGCCAAGCACGCGTGCGCCCGCATCAGGCCGCGCCAGGCGCGAAGCTCCCCCAGTGTCAGGGACTCCTGTCCGGAGGTGGCGATCTTGACGGCTGTGACGGTTGACATGACAGTCCAGTCCAACGACCTGCTCAATCGAACATAGCAGCGCCGAACGGCGCTGAACGGCAGATCGCTCTCATCGGCGCGTCGCTCGCCAGGCCCACAGCATCATCAGCGGCTGCAGCGGCAGCCGTCCATTGAGCGCCCAGCGCGGGATGCGGTGGAAGCGCTCGGGTTCGCGCGCCATCTGCAGGTTCGCCGGA
The DNA here is from genome assembly GCA_963716535.1 of uncultured Solirubrobacteraceae bacterium. Taxonomy (GTDB): domain Bacteria; phylum Actinomycetota; class Thermoleophilia; order Solirubrobacterales; family Solirubrobacteraceae; genus Palsa-744. The sequence continues at coordinate 1,499,118 of OY970317.1, forward strand.
AACACCGCCGCCAACAGCGCGATCAACCCGAGCCCCGACAGGCGCCGCGTTTGCGGCAACAGCACGCCAACGCCGCCGGCGATCTCCGCCACACCGCTGATCTGCACGATCCGCTTCGCCTGACCTCGCAGCGGCGGCGGCACGATCTGCTCGTAGGCGCGCGGGATCAGGAAGTGGTTGATGCCAGCGCCGATGAAGAAGCTCGCGAGCAGGCGCCGCGAGCGGCTCTTCACGGGCCGCTGTTCGAGCTGGTCCGGCTGCATCGATTCGGGCTGCGCTGTCTCCTGCTCTGCTGCGTACTGCGCCTGTGATGCCATCTGGCTCCTTCCGTGCCACGCCAACACCGGCCGGCCGTCAGGCCGGTCCTGAGAATCTAGCTGTCCTCGATCAGCGAGCGCCCGGTCATCGCCGGCGGCTGCTCGATCGCCAACGCCTCGAGCACCGTCGGCGCCACGTCAGCAAGGATGCCGCCCTGCGCGCGCAGCCGCGCCCCCGTGCTGGTGAGGATCAGCGGCACCGGGTTCAGCGAGTGCTGCGTGTTGGGGCTGCCGTCCGGCTCGAGCATGTGATCCGCGTTGCCGTGATCGGCCGTCACGATGCACACGCCGCCGCGCGCGTGCACCGCGCCGACCACCTCCCCCAGACACGCGTCGACCGTCTCCACCGCCTCGACCGCCGCCGCGATCACGCCCGTGTGGCCGACCATGTCGGCGTTCGCGAAGTTGATGATCCCGAACTGCGGGGGCTCCTGTTGATCGCGCCACGCGCCGATGAAAGCCGCGGCGGCCTCGCGCGCGCTCATCTGCGGCTTGTGATCGTACGTCGGCACATCGCGCGGCGAGGGCACCAGCTCGCGGCGCTCACCGCGCAGCGGCGCCTCCTCGCCACCGTTGAAGAAGTACGTCACGTGGGGGTACTTCTCGGTCTCGGCGACGTGCAGCTGCGAGGCGCCCGCCTGCTCCAGCACGCACGACAGCGTGCTCCGCGGGCGCTCTGGCGAGAACACCACCGGGTAGGGCCAGCCCTCCTCGTAGCTCGTCATCGTCGTGTAGCGCGAGATCGCGCCGACGCCGCCGCGATCGACCTCCTCGAAGTCCGGCTCGGCGAGCGCGCGCGTCAGCTCGCGCATGCGGTCGGGCCTGAAGTTGAACGCGATCACGCTGTCTCCGGGGCGGATCCGCGCGTCCTCGCCGACCAGCGTCGGCTCGATGAACTCGTCGGTCTCGCCCCTGCGGTAGGCGTCCGCGACCGCCTGCTCGCCGCTGTCGGCGTGATGGATTCCCCGCCCACCCTCGCGACCGTGCACCAGCATGTCGTAGGCGCGCTGCGTGCGCTCCCAGCGACGATCGCGGTCCATCGCCCAGTAGCGCCCAACGACCGAGCCGACGCGCGCGCCCGCCGTGCCGTCGATCTCACGCAGGCACGCAAGCCCGGCGTGCGGCAGCGTGTCGCGCCCATCGGTGAACGCGTGCACGACCAGGTCCCGCACCGCGAGCGCGTGCCCGAGCGCAATCAGCGCGCGCAGATGCGCGATCGAGGAGTGCACGCCGCCGTCGGACACGAGACCCAGCAGGTGCACGCGCGGAGCATCCGCGAACGCGGCCCGCAGGACCTCGCTCTGCGCCAACGAACCGTCCGCGACGGCGTCGTCGATGCGCACCAGGTCCTGGCGCACGACAGCGCCCGCGCCGAGGTTCAGGTGCCCGACCTCGCTGTTGCCCATCTGCCCTTCCGGCAGCCCCACCGCGCGCCCGCTCGCGGTCAGCGTCGTGTGCGGATATGTCTCCCACAACCTGTCGAACACCGGCGTGCGCGCCAGCGAGATCGCGTTGCCCGGGCCCGGCTCGGCGAGCCCCCAGCCGTCGAGCACGATCAGGCAGGCGCAGGGGGCCGGCAGGTTTCCAGGCCCACCCACCCCACTCAGCTCGCCGCCCGAATCCACCTTGGCGCCCGCTCCCTCCGCCCCGGCCGGCTCGCTCATCGCGCGGCGGCCGCCACGATCTGCGCGAACGTCTGCGCGTCCAGCGAAGCGCCGCCGACGAGCGCGCCGTCGACATCCGCGAGCGCCAGCAGCTCAGCCGCGTTCTCGGCATTGACCGAGCCGCCGTAGAGAATCCGCACCGCCTCGGCCGCCTGCTTGTCGCGGTCGGCGACGAGCGCGCGAATGAACGCGATCGCCTCCTGCGCCTGCTCCGGCGTCGCCACCCTGCCCGTGCCGATCGCCCACACGGGCTCATACGCGATCACGACCTCCGCGAGGCGCTCGCTCGGAACGCCCGCCAGGTCCTCCTTGATCTGCTGGCGCAGCTTGCGGTCGGTGTCGTCGTTGTCGCGCTCGGTCTCGGTCTCGCCCACGCACAGGATCGGCGCCAATCCCGCCTCGAGCGCCGCCGGCACCTTCTGCGCCAGCGCACGGTCGGTCTCGCCGAACAGCGCCCTGCGCTCTGAGTGCCCGAGCACCACGCCGCGCACGTCCAGCTCGCTCAGCATCGGCGCCGAGATCTCCCCGGTGTAGGCGCCCTCGGCGTCCTGGTGCATGTTCTGCGCGTATACCTCGACGCGCGAGCCGCGCGCGCTGTCGACCATCGCCCGCAGGTCCGTGAACGGCACGCAGATGGCGACGTCGACACCGTCGACCGCCGAGACGCGCGGCAGCAGCGCCTGGATGTAGTCCTCGGCCTGCTCCTCGGTCTTGTACATCTTCCAGTTGCCGGCGATCAGCGGCGTACGGGCTCCACCAGCCATCAGGAGACCACCCCTGCCGCCTCGAGCGCCTGCACACCCGGCAGCGGGCGCCCCTCGACCAGCTCGAGCGTCGCGCCGCCGCCCGTCGAGAGGTGGTCGACCGCGTGCTCCAGCCCGAACTGCGCCAGCGCCGCCGCCGAGTCTCCGCCGCCCACGACCGTCATGCCCGGCGCGCTCGCCACCGCTTCGGCCACCGCGCGCGTGCCCGCCGCGAACGGCTCGAGCTCGAACGCGCCCATCGGCCCGTTCCAGAAGACCGTGCCGGCGCTCGCGATCACGCTCGCGTAGCGCTCCGCCGTCTTCGGGCCGATGTCGAGACCCATCCAGCCCGCCGGCACCTCCACCCCATCGAGCACACGGTGCTCGGCGTCCGCCGCCAGGCGCTCGCCGATGACCAGATCGTGCGGCACCAGCAGGCGCGCGCGGCCGGGCAGTGGGTCGTGCGTGTCGCTGGCGCGCGCCAGCGCGCTGCGCGCGTGCTCCACGTCCTCATCGCCGCACAGCGACGTCCCCACCGTATGTCCCTGCGCACACAGGAACGGGAAGCACATCGCGCCGCCGATCATCACGATGTCGGCCACGGCCAGGAAGCGCTCGATCACCTTGATCTTGTCTGCGACCTTGGCGCCGCCGACGATCGCCACGAGCGGATGCTCGGGGTGCTCGAGGATGCCGGTCAGCGTCTTGACCTCGCGTTCGAGCAGCCGCCCGGCGGCGCTCGGCAGCAGGTGCGTGATGCCCTCGTTGCTCGCGTGCGCGCGGTGCGCGACACCAAAGGCGTCATCGACGTAGACGTCCGCGAGCGCCGCGAGCTCAGCCGCCAGCTCTGGGTCGTTGTGGGTCTCGCCCGGCTCGAAGCGCACGTTCTCCAGCACCAGGATCTCGCCATCGCCCAGCGCTTCCGCCAGCGCCGTCACGTCCTCGCCGACGACCGCCTCCGCGAGCGTCACCTTCGCGCCGGTCAGCTCGCGCAGCCGATCGGCCACGGGCGCCATCGACAGCGCCTGCACGCGTTCGCCGTCCGGCCTGCCCAGGTGCGAGACCAGCACCAGCCGCGCTCCCCGCGCGCGCAGCTCTTCGATCGTCGCCAGCGCCGCGGCGATGCGCGTGTCGTCGCTCACCAGCGGCACGCCGCCGGCCGCTTCACGGTCCGTACCCGTGTCCAGCGGCACGTTGAAGTCAACGCGCACGAGCACCCTCTTGCCGTGCACGTCCAGGTCGTCAATGCTCCTCATCGACTGGCTCCGATCTCGTCGTGCTCCTTCACGATACCCCCCAACAGATCTGCCGTGTGACCGCGCCACGAGCGCAGCGCGGCGCTCCGGCCTTGGCTCACAGAACCCTCAGCGTCAGGTCCACGAGCCGGTTCGAGTAGCCCCACTCGTTGTCGTACCAAGCGACCACCTTCAGCATCGTGCCGTCGACGACCGCGGTCAGCTGCGAGTCGACGATCGAGGAGAACGGCGACTGCACGATGTCGCTGGAGACGATCGGGTCCTCGGTGTACTGCATGATCCCCTCGAGCGGCCCGCTCTCGGCGGCCGCTTTCAGCGCCGCGTTGACCTCCTCGACGCTGGTCTCGCGCGGGCACTCGACGGTCAGGTCCACGACCGAGCCCGTCGGCACCGGCGCGCGCACCGCGAAGCCGTTCAGCTTGCCCTGCAGCTCTGGGATCACCAGGCCGATCGCCTTGGCGGCGCCGGTCGAGGCCGGGATCAGGTTGATCGCGGCCGCGCGCGCCCGGCGCAGGTCCTTGTGCGGCAGGTCCTGCAGACGCTGATCGGCGGTGTAAGCGTGGATCGTCGTCATCAGGCCGTGCTTGATGCCGACCGTGTCGTTGACGACCTTCGCGACCGGCGCCAGGCAGTTGGTCGTGCACGAGGCGTTGGAGATCACGTCGTGCGCGGCGCGATCGTAGACCTCGTCGAAGTTGACCCCCAGCACGACGGTCGCGTCGGGGTTGGTCGCGGGCGCCGAGATGATCACCTTCTTCGCGCCCTGCGCCAGGTGCTTGGCCGCGCTGTCGCGATCGGTGAACAGACCGGTCGACTCGATCACCACGTCGACGCCCAGCTCCCCCCACGGTAGCGCCGCCGGGTCGCGCTCGGCCAGCACTCGCAGCTCGGCGCCGTCGATCTCCAAGAAGTCCTCGCCGCGGGCCCGCACCGTGCCCGGATACGGACCCAGGATCGAGTCGTACTTGAGCAGGTGCGCGAGCGTGTTCGCGTCGGTCAGATCGTTGACCGCCACCCACTCGATCTCCTCCCCTACAGCCGCGCCCCGTGCCTTCGCGGCACGGAACACGTTGCGCCCGATGCGGCCGAATCCGTTGATGCCCACGCGTACTGCCATTCACTGCCTCCTGGAGCGAAAATGAACGATGCCGGGTCGCGGGAGCGTTCGCTCCGGTCGCCCGGCGTACTCTGGGAGGCTATCAGCGCCCTCTCAGCTGTTGCCAGCGGAGCGCGCGATGTCGCGATGGGCCACGGCCACGTCGAGGTCATCGCGGTCGCGGTAGCGCTCGGCAAGGTGCTCGGCGATCGCCACCGAGCGATGGCGGCCGCCCGTGCAGCCGATCGCGACGATCAGGTGCGCCTTGCCCTCGGCGACATACTGCGGCAACAGAAAGTCGAGCAGCGCCTGCAAGCGCTCGTACAGCTCCTGCAGGCGCCCGTCGCGGGCGATGTACTCGACCACCGCCGCGTCCAACCCGGTCAGCTCGCGCAGCTCTGGCTCATAGTGAGGATTGGCGAGAAAGCGCACGTCGAAGGCCAGATCCTCGTCGCGTGGCGGGCCGTGCTTGAAGCCGAAGCTCATGAACGTCACCGCCAGCCGCCCGACGGCCTGGCGCGGCAGGAACTCCCTGGCGATCTTCTCGCGCAGCATCGAAGCCGACATGCCGGTCGTGTCGATCACGAGGTCGGCGCGACCGCGCAGCGGCTCCAGCAGCGCGCGCTCGGCCGCGACGCCCGCCGCGATGCTGCCGTCGGGCGCGAGCGGATGGCGACGCCGTGTCTCCTTGTAGCGAGTCACGAGCGTCTGCTCAGCGGCCTCCAGAAACAGCACGTGGTGTGACAGGCCGAGCGCGTCGAGGTCATCGACGACCGCGCGCAGCGCCTCGAAGTACACGCCGCCGCGAACGTCGGAGACGACCGCCGCGCGCTCGACCTTCGAGCCCTGGTGCACGAACAGCTCGACCAGCGAGCGGATCATCTCCGGCGGCAGGTTGTCCACGCAGAAGTAGCCCGCGTCCTCGAACACGTTCATCGCCGTCGACTTGCCCGCCCCCGAGAAGCCCGTGATCACCACGAAGTCCTCCAGGCGCGACTCGACCACGGGCTCACCAGAGCCCCCGCCGTCGGCAGGCAGCGAGCGCAGGGGCCTGATCACCGACATCGCCGTTGATTGTGCCGCGCGCAGCGGACGCGCGCCACCTCAGCCGGCCGATGGGCGAGCGAGGCAAGGACGCAGGGAGCGAAGTGTGCTCGGCACACGAGCAACCGAGGACGCCGCATCGCGAAGCCCATCGGCCGGCTCAACCCGCGCGATGCAGGTACGCGTACAACTCCCGGCCTAGCTTCGCAGGCACTCCAGTTACCGCCTGCAGTTCCTCACTCGACGCCTGCACGACCGCCTCCGGCGAGCCGAAGTGCGTCAGCAGCGCGCGCTTGCGCGCGGGGCCGACGCCCGGCAGCTCGTCCAGCAGCGAAGTCGTCATTGCCTTGTCGCGGCGACCGCGGTGGTGGGTGATCGCGAAGCGGTGCGCCTCATCGCGCACGCGCTGCAGCAGCTGCAGCTCCGGCGTCGAGTGGTCGAGCACGATCGGCGCGCGCCGCCCCGGCACGAAGATCTCCTCGATGCGCTTGGCCAGCGACACGACCGCCACGCCGCGCTCGCGAAACCCGCGCAACGGCCCCAGCCCGGCCGCCAGCTGCCCCTTGCCGCCGTCGATCACCACCATGTTCGGCAGCGACGCGAAGCTCGCGTCGTAGGCGCTGTCGTGCGGCGAGATGTCCGCCTGGCGCTCCCACTGCGCGAAGCGGCGCTCTAGCACCTCGGCCATCGAGGCGAAGTCGTCGGGCGCGCCCTCGGTACCGCGGAGCTTGAATCGGCGGTAGTCGGACTTCTTCGGCGCGCCGCCCTCGAACACGACCATCGAGGCGACCGTGTGCGTGCCGCCGAGGTTGGATATGTCGAAGCACTCGATGCGGATCGGCGGCACGTCCAGCTCGAGCACCGTTTGTAGGCCCTCGAGCGCCTCCACGCGGCTCTGGCGGCGCCGCTCGGAGCGCAGCTTCTCCTGGTCGAGCGCCAGCAGCGCGTTGCGGTGCGCGAGCTCGAGGATCCGGCGCTTCTCGCCGCGCTCGGCCGCGCGCAGCTCCACCGGGCCGCCGCGCCGGCTCGACAGCGCCTCGGCCAGCGCGGCATGTCCGTCGAGTCCGCCCGCGACCACGACCAGCGCCGGGATCGAGGTGTAGGCGCCGTAGTACTGCAGCATGAACTCCTCAGCCACCTCCGCCGGCTCGCGCTCGGCCTCGTTGGCGAGGTAGAACGACTGGCGGTCCGACAGCACGCCGTCGCGCACCTGGAAAACCTGCGCGTTGGCCTCGCGTCCGTCGAGCGCAACGGCAACGGCGTCGAAGCTCCCCAGCGACTCGCCCGTCACGCGCCGGCGTTCGAGCAGCGAGCGCACGGCCTGCAGGCGGTTGCGCTCGAGCGTCGCCTGCTCGAACTCCTCGGCCGCCGCCGCCGCCAGCATGCGCTGCTCGAGATCGCGCTCGATCGCCGCGAAGCGCCCGCTGAGGAAGTCGATCACGCGCTCGATGCTCGCGCGATAATCGTCCTTGGAGACGTAATCGACGCACGGGGCCTCGCAGCGCTTGATGTAGTAGTCCAGGCAGGGGCTGCCGCTGCGCCGGCCCGGCTCAGGCCCCGTGCACGAGCGGAACATGAACACCTTCGCGAGCACCTCGAGCGTCGCGCGCACGCGCTTGGCGTTCGAGTACGGCCCAAAGTATGCGCGCCCGGAGCGATGGCGCTCGCGCGTGAAGTACACACGCGGGAAGTCCTCGTCCAGCGAGATCGCGATGAACGGATAGGACTTGTCGTCGCGCAGGCGGATGTTGAAGCGCGGCCGGTACTGCTTGATGAAGCTCTGCTCGGCCAGCAGCGCCTCGGCCTCGCTGGCCACGACCACGCACTCGATGTGCTCGACCGCGGCCACCATCTCCGCGTGCCCCGGACTGCTCGGCACTTGAGCTTTGGAAAAGTGCGACGCCACGCGCTTGCGCACGGACTTGGCCTTGCCCACATAGATCACGCGCCCTCGCGTGTCCCTGAACAGGTACACGCCCGGCTGGTCGGGCAGCGCCCGGCGTTGCGCGGCGAGGCTCGCGCGCGCCTCCTGGGTGTCAGTCAGCTCCGTCGTCGCCATCGCTCCGAGGATAGGCCGCGCCAATCGGCGCCGCCCAGTGCGCAGGCGGCAGGGCTCAGTATGCGCGCCAGTGGCCGACGGCGGGGCTCAGTACGCGCGCCAGTGCCGGTAGACCGCCATCAGCGAGTACACGACGCCGCTCGCCAACACGAACCACAGGATCTCGCCGAAGCCATCCCAGCGGTGCACCTGCGCGAGTTCCACGCCGCGCGCCTGCAGCGCGTACCACATGTGCTTGCGTACCGCCCACAGGAACACCGCCAGTGCGAGCGCGCCGTACAACAGCCCGCGGTGACGGTCGCCGAGCCCGAACAGCGCGATGTGGCTTTCGCGATACCAGCGCAGCCCCAGCAGGCCGAAGCCCAGCCCAAACGCGACCCACAGCGCCGCTTCAAACGTGTTCGCCGCGCGCCCGCCGCCGGGAATGAAGTACACGGCGGCCGCGATCGCGAGGATGATCGTGACGTTGAGCGTGGTTTTGAGCTGGCTGCTCATACGCAGAGGTTAGCTCCGCGCGCGGCCCGTTTCCGCGTCCATCGAGCCTCAGTCGACGAGCGTCTCCAGCTGCGCGTACGCGTCCTCGACGGCGCGCGTGGCGGCGGTGTGGCGCGCTTCGGACTTGGCGGACTCGTAGCGCGTCGCCCACGCGGCCGGGTCGGTCAGCTCGGCTTCGAGCGTGCCCAGCGCCGCCTCGGCCTGTTCGACCGCGCGCTCGGCCTTTTCCTGTGCGCTGAGCTTGTTCTTCGACGGGCCCTTGGCCTTGGGCTTGCGCTTCGGCTTCTCCACTTCCGACGGGCTCGATCCGTTTGTAGTTCCAGACGGCGCATGCGCCGTCTGGCGGGGAGGCGCATGCGCCTCCCCCGGACGGGCCGCATGCGGCCCGTCCTGCCCCGAGGACTTCCGCTCATCGCGCACGCGCACGTACTCGGGCCAGCCGCCGACGTAGCTGTGCAGCGCGCGGTCCTCGACGGCGACCGTGCGCGTGCCGACGGCGTCGAGCAGCGCGCGGTCGTGGGAGACCAGCAGGATCGCGCCGGGAAACGAGCGCAGCGCATCCTCGAGCGCCTCACGGCTCTCGATGTCGAGATGGTTGGTGGGCTCGTCGAGGATCAGCACGTTGGCGCCGGACTGCACGAGCACAGCCAGCGACAGGCGCCGGCGCTCGCCGCCGGAGAGCCCCGCGAGCGGCTTCTCGGCGTCCTCGCCGGAGAACAGGAAGCGCCCGAGCAGCGCGCGCGCTTTGCCGGGGCTGAGGCCGGTCGCGCGCTGCGCGGCATCGAGCACGCTCTGCTCCGCCGGACCGCCCGCGCCCAGCTCCTCAGCGTGCTGGGACAGGTAGCCGACCTTGACGTTGTGGCCGGTGCTGAGTTTGCCCGCCGCCAGCGGCCTGCGTTCGGCGAGCGTCTCGATCAGCGTCGTCTTGCCGGTGCCATTCGGTCCCACCAGCGACACGTGCTCGCCGCGTTCCAGCCACAGCTCCGCGTGCTCCAGCAATACCAGCGGGCCGTTTTCCGCCTCCGCGATCTCGATGCTCCCGTCGAGCAGCTCGAAGATCACGCGCCCCGAGCGCTCCGGCTTGGCGAACTGGAACTCCAGCGCCTTCGTGTCCGTGGGATCGCGCTCGACGCGCTCGATCTTGTTGAGCTTCTTGACGCGCGACTGCGCCTGTTTGGCCTTCGTCGCCTTGTAGCGGAAGCGCTCGATGAAGCGCTCCATGCGCTCGATCTCCGCCTGCTGCTTGTCGATCGCCTTGCCCAGCGCCATCTCGCGCGCCGCCTGCTCGCGCCGCCACTGATGCCACGTGCCCGCGAAGAAGCGCGAGCGGCCCGCCTCAAGCTCCAGTACCGCCGTGCCGACCGCCTCCAAGAACCAGCGATCGTGCGCCACCAGCACAACCGCCGCGTCGAGGTCCACCAGCGTCTGCTCGAGCCACTCCAGCGACTCGATGTCGAGGTGGTTGGTGGGCTCGTCCAGCAGCAGCACGTCCGCGTTCGTGGCAAGCGCGCGCGCCAGCGACGCGCGCGTCAGCTGGCCCCCCGAGAACGTGTCCAACGGCCGCTCGAGGTCCGCGTCGCGGAAGCCCAAGCCGTGCGCCATCGCGGTCGCGCGGTTGCGCCACAGGTAGCCGCCGCGCGTCTCCAGCCGCGCCTGCGCGCGTGCGTAGCGGTCGTACGTCGCCTCGTCGGTCGCGCCGTCGGCCATCTTCGCCTCGAGGTCCGCCAACTGCTTCTCGATCTCAAGCTCCTCGGCGCAGCCCGACAGCAAGTACTCGCGCAACGGCATCCCGCGCTCGCGCGGCGGGCGCTGGTCGTGCAGCGCGATGCGCACGCCCTTCGCCACGCTCAGCTCACCGCGGTCGATCGACGTCTCGCCGGACAGCATCCGCAGCAGCGTCGTCTTGCCAGCGCCGTTGCGCCCCGCGATCGTCATCCGTTCGCGGCGCTCCAGTTTGAACGACACGCCGCGCAGCAGCGGCTTGCCGGCTATGTCCTTGTGCATGTCAGAGGCGATCAGCAGGGCCATCGGCTGCTGATGGTAGGACGCCGCCGCGCCGGCGCGCTGGTCCCCGGACGCGGGCGTGCGGGCCTCGGGACGCCGGCGCGCGGGTCTCCGGGCCCTTCGCTAGGATTCGCCGCGCCGATGCGTACCCGCCTGCTCGCAACGCTGATCCCGCTCGCCCTGTTCGTCTCGCTGGCGCTCGCGCCCGCAGCCGGTGCGTACAACAACGGGCGCGGCTTCTACGGCCCCACGAACGACAAGGTCGTCACCAACGCGGGCTTCATCCTGATCATCTTCTTCCCGACGTTCATCTTCCTCGCCAGCATGCTCCAGCGCCACCTGGAGAAGCGCAAGGAAGCGCGCAAAGCGGCTGCCAAGGGTCTACTCGGTAACAAACAGTGGCGAGGCGGCTGGTAGCAGCGGCCCGATCGCCGGCGCTGGACTTTGTCCTCGGTCGCTCGTGTGCTGACGCACACCACGCTTCCTGCGTCCGCGTCCAGCTTGGCCCTCGAACCGCTGCACGCGTCATGATGAGGCGATGACCGAGGGACCGAGCGGGCGCGACGCCGTCCGCTACGAGCGCCGCGGCGCTGCGGCGCTGATCACGCTCGACCGGCCGCACCGGCGCAACGCGGTCGACGGGCCCACCGCGGCGGCGCTGCACGAGGCGTACCTGCAGTTCGAGGCCGACGATGAGGCGCGCGTGCTCGTGCTGACGGGCGCCGGCGATGTCTCCTTCTGTGCTGGCGCCGACCTGAAGGCGACCGAGACGATGGCGCCGCGGCTGCTCAGCGCCGAGGGTCCGATGGGCTTCACGCGCCTGACGCCGTCAAAGCCGACGATCGCCGCGATCTCTGGCTTCTGCCTGGCGGGGGGCCTGGAGATCGCGCTGTGGTGCGACCTGCGCATCGCCACCGAGGGCTCCACGCTCGGCTACCCCGAGCGTCGCTGGGGCGTGCCGCTGATCGACGGCGGCACGCAGCGCCTGCCGCGCATCGTCGGGCTCGGACGCGCGCTCGACCTGATCCTCACCGGGCGCATGATCGACGCACACGAGGCGCTCGCGATGGGGCTGCTGACGGAGGTCGTCGCTCCGGGCGCGCACCTCGAGCGCGCGCTCGCGCTCGCCGACGGGCTTTCGCGCTTCCCGCAGCGCACGATGCTCGCCGACCGCCGCGCCGCGATCGAGGGCCTCGGCATGCCGCTCGCCGACGCGCTCGCGATGGAGGCCGCGGCGGGGCCCGGCGTGTTCGAGGACGGCGCGCGCGGCGCTGAGCGCTTCGCCGCCGGCGAGGGCCGCGGCGGGGCCGGCGCGGGGGCTTGAGCGCCTCGGGGACAGACGAGCGTTTCGGGGACAGACGAGCGCGGCGGCCACAGACCGCGCGATGTCGCGCGCGGCGGCTCTAGACACTGCCTCGCGGAACGATCCAACGCGTGGGCTGACCGGTGATCGCGGCGATGCGCTCGAAGTCCTCCTCGTAGTGCAGTAGCTCCAAACCAGCGGACTCCGCCGCAGCGGCGATCAGGAGGTCTGCGTGACCCACGCTGCGCTGGTGCGCGCCGCCCTGGTGGGCAAGCTCGCGGTAGACGTCGATCGCACGTGCCCACTCTCGCGCGGCGATCGGAAATTGGGGAAGCCGGCCCATCTGACGCCGACGTTCATCAAACTCTCGGCCGTTGCGAACGCCCTGCAGCAGCTCCAGAGAGACCATCGCACACGTGCCGATGCGCCCGGCGGACGTCTTCTCGGTGAACGCAGCCTGCAGATCAGGCCGTCGGCGCGAGAGCTGCCAAGCGCTGGTGTCCGCGAGCTGCATCTAACCCTCGTACAGGCTTCCCCACGGCCTGGTTTCCTGGCGGGAGCGCCGCAGCTCCTTCAGGTCCTCCAGCGTTTTGCTGCCGAGGTCCCATTCTCCGAGCCGCCGTAGATCCTCACGGCGAATCACGTCGCGCAGTGCGTCATGCACCGTGTCGGTGGTGTTCCTCGTGTTCAGTACCTCGCGCGCCTCAGCGACAAGCTCTGTGTCCAAGTTGATGGTCGTTCTTCTCACCATTCGCACCTCCCATACATACGCTCACAGATCAATAGCCATACAGCGATTGTAACTGCGTGTGCACGGAGTTGGCACACTTCGGTCACACTTGTCACACAGGGGGCACATTTCGCCCTCTCACCCCCACCGCCAGGTATGCTCGCTAGGCGATGGCCTACTTCGTCACAGGAGCGACCGGCTTCATCGGACGCCGGCTGGTGGAGCGGCTGCTGGCAAACCGCCAGGGCGATGTGTACGTGCTCGTACGCGACAGCTCGACGGGCCGCCTCGACGACCTGATCGAGCGCTGGAGCGTGGCTGCCGGCGCCTCGGCGGCAGCGCGCGTGAAGCCGGTGCTCGGCGACCTGCGCAGGCCGATGCTGGGCGTCGAGAAGGAACAGGTCGCGGAGCTGCGCGGCAAGATCGAGCACTTCTTCCACCTCGCGGCCGTATACGACATGACGGCGCCAGCGGAGCGCAACACGGCGGTCAACGTCGGCGGCACGACGCACGCGGTCGAGCTCGCGCGCGCGCTCGACGTCAAGCAGCTGCACCACGTGTCCTCGATCGCGGTCGCGGGCACGTACAAGGGCACGTTCGACGAGAGCATGTTCGACGAGGGCCAACGGCTGCCGTCGCCGTATCACCGCACGAAGTACGAGTCCGAGCGGATCGTGCGCGAGCAGCCGTACGTGCCATGGCGGGTGTACCGGCCGGGGATCGTGGTGGGCGACTCGCAGACGGGCGAGATGGACAAGATCGACGGCCCGTACTACTTCTTCAAGGCGATCCAGCGCCTGCGCCAGCTGCTACCGCAGTGGGTGCCGCTGGTGGGGCTCGACCTCGGCTACACGAACATCGTGCCGGTCGACTGGGTGGCCGGCGCGCTCGAGCACATCGCCCACGAGGCCGACCTAGACGGCCGCGCCTTCCACCTCACCGACCCGCGGCCACAGCGCGTCGACGAGCTGATCAACGAGCTGGCGGGCATCGCGCACGCGCCGCGCTTCGCGCTCAGCATCGACAAACGCCTGACCGACCCGCTGCCGAAGTGGCCGCTGAAGCTCGCGCTGGCACTGCCGCCGCTGCGCCAGGCGCGAACGCTGGCGCTGCGCGACCTGGGCATCCCGCCGGAGGTGCTCGCGCACATGGAGCTGGTGCCGCGCTTCGACACGCGCGACGCCGAGCGCGCGCTCGCGGGCTCGCCGCTGGAGCAGCCACCGGCGATGCAGGACTACCTGCCGCGCCTGTGGGACTACTGGGAGCGCGACATGGACAACCAGCTGCGCCGTGGCGCCACGCTCAGACAGGCGCTCGACGGCAAGCACGTGCTGATCACCGGAGCCTCGTCGGGCATCGGGCGCTCGACCGCGCTGAAGGTCGCGGAGGCCGGCGGCGTGCCGCTGCTGGTGGCGCGCAACGTCGACAAGCTCGAGGAGGTGCGCGCGGAGATCGTCGCCGCCGGCGGCACCGCATACGTGTACGCCGCCGACATCTCCGAGATCGAGTCGATCGAACGGCTGCTCGAGCGCGTGCTCGCCGATCACCGCAACGTCGACATGCTCGTCAACAACGCCGGGCGCTCGATCCGCCGCTCGATCGCGCTCAGCTACGACCGCTTCCACGATTTTGAACGCACGATCCAGCTCAACTACTTCGGGGCGGTCAAGCTGATCATCGGCCTGCTGCCGCACATGCGCGAACGCGGCTCCGGGCACATCGTCAACGTCTCTTCGATCGGCGTACAGACAAACCCGCCGCGGTTTTCGGCTTATGTCGCCTCGAAGGCCGCGCTCGACGCGTTCACGCGCGTCGTCGCCTCAGAGGTGATCGGCGACGGCGTCACGTTCACGACGATCCACATGCCGCTCGTGCGCACGCCGATGATCGCGCCGACGAAGATGTACGACGCCTTCCCCGCGATCAGTCCGGAGGAGGCCGCGGACATGATCTGCGAGGCGCTGCGCGCACGGCCGAAGGAGATGGGCACGTGGATGGGCAAGTTCGGCGAGGTCGCCTACACGCTCTCCCCCAGCACCGTCGACCGGCTGCTGCACCTCGCCTACCGCGTGTTCCCCGACTCCGCCGCGTCCAAGGGTCACCCCGACCTCGAGGAGCGCGCGTCGTTCGAGCAGATCGCGATGGCGACGCTCACCAGAGGCGTGCACTGGTAGCAAGTCCGGGCCGCATGTGCCGCCCGCGCTCGATTCTTGGAATGATCGGGCCGTGAGCGTTGACGGTCCGGCGATCGAGGTGCGCGACCTGCGCAAGCGCTACGGCGCCTTGGAGGCGGTGCGCGGCATCGACATCGAGGTGCGACGCGGCGAGGTGTTCGGGCTGCTGGGGCCCAACGGCGCTGGCAAGACGACGACGGTGGAGATCCTCGAGGGCTACCGCGCGCGCAGCGGCGGCGAGGTGTCGGTGCTCGGCCACGACCCCGCGCGACGCTCGCTCGCGCTGCGCCGGCGGATCGGCATCGTGCTGCAGTCGGGCGGCATCTACAGCCACATCACGCCGCGCGAGGCGCTGCGCCACTGGGCGAGCTTCTACCCGCATCCGCGCGACGTCGAGGAGGTGCTGGCGCTGGCGGGCCTGCAGGAGAAGGCGGACGTGCGCAGCCGCAAGCTCTCCGGTGGGCAGCTGCGCCGGCTGGACTTCGCGCTGGCGCTCGTCGGCGACCCCGAGCTGATCTTCCTCGACGAGCCGACCACCGGCTTCGACCCGGAGGCGCGCCGCGCGGCGTGGGACACGGTGCGCTCGCTGCGCGCGCTCGGCAAGACGATCCTGCTTACCACGCACTACCTGGAGGAGGCGCAGGCACTGGCCGACCGCGTCGCGATCGTCAAGGACGGGCGTGTGCTCGCGATCGGCCCGCCGCGCGAGCTCAGCGCCGGCGCGGCGCACTATCGCGTCGCCTACCGCGACGCCGCCGGCGAGCTAGTCGAGCGCGACACCGACGATCCGACCGCGCTGCTGCACGAGCTCACCGGCGAGGCCCTGGCGCGCGGCGAGCCGCTGCAGGAGCTGTCGGTGGGACGCCCGACGCTCGAGGACGTCTACCTGGAGCTGACCGCCGATGTCTGACGCGCTGACCCTAACGTGGCGCCAGTACCGCCTGGAGCGCCGCATGTTCTGGCGCAATCCCAGCGCCGCGTTCTTCAACTTCGTGCTGCCGCTGCTGTTCCTGGCGGGCGCGGGCGCGGCGCTCAGCGGCAACCAGCACCAGCTCGACCGCCTCGTGCCGATGATCGCCGGCATGAGCGTGATGTCGACGACGTTCACCGCGCTCGCGTACAACATCGTGTTCCTGCGCGAGCGCGGCGTGCTGAAGCGCATCCGCGGCACGCCGCTGCCGACGATCTCCTACTTCGGCGGTGTCGCCGCCAACGCCGTCACCAACACGGCGCTGCAGATCGCGATCGTGGTGCTCGCCGGGCGCGCGTTCTTCGGCGTCGGGTGGCCGCGACACTGGGAAGCGCTGATCGTGTTCGTGCTCGTCGGCGTCGTCTGCTTCGCCGCACTCGGCGTCGCGTTCGCGCACGCGATCCCCAACTTCGAGTCGACCGCCGCGTACGTCAACGCCGTGTTCCTGCCGGTCGTCGCGATCTCGTTCTACGTGTTCGACTCCTCGAGCGCCCCCGGCTTCGTGCGCACGATCGCCGAAGCGCTGCCGCTGAAGCCGCTGATCGACGGGCTGTACGGCGCAATGGTCTCCGGCGCCAGCCTCAACAGCCATCTCGACGCGCTCGCCGTGATCGCGCTGTGGGGCGTGTTCGGCCTGGTGTTCGCGGTGCGCGGCTTCTCCTGGGAGGGCAAGCGCTCGTGAGACAGCTCGCCGAGGACGTGCACCAACTCTCCGGCTGGCCGCGCAACGCGATCAACGTGTACCTGCTCGATGACGTGCTGCTCGACGCCGCCACCAGGCAGGGCGAGCAGCGCATCATGCGCCAGCTCGCCGGGTGCAAGCTGAGCGCGCACGCGCTCACGCACGCGCACCCCGATCACCAAGGGTCAAGCCACGCGATCTGCACGCGCCTGCAGATCCCGCTGTGGTGCGGTCAGGGTGACGTGCCCGCGATGGAGACCCCCGGCGGCGTCTACAACTCACAGGCCCCCACCTGGGTCAACCGCCTGCAGCGGCGCTTCTGGACCGGGCCCGCGCACCCGGTAGCACGCGCGCTCGTGGAGGGCGACGAGGTCGCCAGCTTCACCGTGCTGGAGGTCCCCGGACACTCGCGCGGGCACCTCGCCTACTGGCGCGAGCGCGACCGCGTGCTGATCCTCGGCGACGTGCTCAACAACGTCAACGTCAGGACCGGCGTCCCTGGGCTGCACGAGCCGCCGGCCGTCTTCACCCCCGATCCCATCCGCAACCGCGCCTCCGCGCGCAGGCTCGCGGCGCTGCGCCCGCAGTTGACGTGCTTCGGCCACGGCGCGCCGTTGCGCGATCCGGGCAAGCTCGCCGACTTCGTCGACCGCCTGCCCGACTGACACGGCGATGAGCGAGACGATCTTCCTCGCCGACGGCGAGCGCTTCATGCCCACGGCGCACGCGCGCGGCCCGTGGGATCCGCGCGCACTGCACGGCGGCGCGCCCGCCGCGCTGATGAGCGCCGCCTTCGAGCGCGTCGAGCCCGGCGCACAGCTGCGCATCGCGCGCCTCGGCTTCGAGCTGCTGCGCCCGATCCCGTTCGCGCCGCTGCGCCTCAGCACGCGCATCGTGCGCCCCGGGCGGCGCGTGCAAGAGTTGGCCGGCGAGCTCAGCGCCGACCTCGGCGACGGCGAGCAGGTGATCTTGCGCGCGAGCGCGCTGCGCGTGCAGGAGGTCCCGGTGGAGGCCGCCGCCGCGGCCGCCGCGGAGCCGCAGTCGGAGCAGATGCCGGGGCCTGAGGACGGCACGCCTGTTCGCTTCGCGCTCGACGACGCCGAGCGCGACAGCTTCGCGGCGAGCGCGATGGAGATGCGCTGGCTGACCGACCCACGCGCCCCCGGACCGGGGCGCGTGTGGATGCGACTGCGCCACCCGCTGCTCGCGGGACAGGAGCTGACGCCGCTGGCGCGGCTGGCGGCGACGGCGGACTTCGGCAACGGCGTCAGCGCGGTGCTGCCGTTCGAGCGCTTCCTGTTCATCAACGCGGATCTCACGCTCCACCTGCAGCGCCAGCCGCGCGGCGAGTGGATCGGCCTGGACGCGCGCACGCTGCTGCACGCCGGCGGCGCGGGCCTCGCCGAGAGCGTGCTGCACGACGCGCACGGGCCCGTTGGGCGCGCGTTCCAGACGCTCGTCGTCGGGCCGCGCTAGGCGCCTTGCAGCAAGATAGTTGCACGCGCAAGTATCTCTGCTAAGGTCGGAGGCAAGTGGGTCTTAGTGTGACCCGAAGCCCCTTCAACAAGGAGATCCGATGTCAGCGCCAGAGAGCACCGCCACGCAAACGACGCTCCCGACCGGCACGTGGAAGGTCGACCCGGTCCACTCGAGCGTCGAGTTTCAGGTCAAACACCTCGGCATCGCGACCGTCAAGGGCCAGTTCAAGGAGTTCGAGGGCACGCTCGAGGTGACGCCCGAGGGCATCAACGCGCACGGCTCGGCACAGACGGCGAGCGTCGACACGCGCGAGCCCCAGCGCGACGGGCACCTGCGCTCGGCCGACTTCTTCGACGCCGACCAGCACCCGCAGATCACGTTCCAGTCGACGGCCGTGCGCGCGATCGACGACGAGGACTTCGAGATCGAGGGCGACTTCACGCTGCACGGCATCACGCGACCGCTGAAGTTGACCGCCACGCTCGAGGGCACCGAGACCGACCCGCAGGGCAACGAGCGCGTCGGCGTCTCAGCGACCGCGCAGATCAACCGCTCCGACTACGACATGAAGTTCAACATGGCGCTCGGCTCGGGCAACGTCGTCGTCGGCGACAAGGTCAAGATCCTGCTCGACATCTCAGCCGTCAAGGCCGCCTGAACGCCAACGCCGGCGGCGTCGTCAGCTTACGACGACGTCGCCGAGTGCGGCATCTATGGCCGCGAGCGTGTCGGCGCTGAGCGTCACACCGGACGCCGAGGCGTTCGCGCGCACCTGCTCGGGGCTGCTCGCGCCGACGATCGCCGAGGCGACGTTCTGCTGGCGCAGCACCCACGCCAGCGCCAACTGCACCATCGTCAGCCCGGCGGCGTCGGCGACCGGCCGCAGGCGCTGTACGGCCTCGAGCACAGGCGGCTGTATGAGCTGGTCGATGAAGCCCCCCATGCTGTCGCTTGCAGCGCGCGAGTCCGCCGGCGGCGGCTGGCCCGGCAGGTACTTGCCGGTGAGCACGCCCTGCGCCAGCGGCGACCACACGATCTGGGAGATGCCCTCGCGTTCGCACAGCGGCATCACCTCGGCCTCCGGCCCGCGCCACAGCATCGAGTACTGCGGCTGGCTCGAGACGAAACGCTCGACGCCCGGCAGCGACAGCGCCGCGTCGATCTTCTCCGCCGGCCACTCGCTGAAGCCGATGTAGCGTGCCTTGCCAGCGCGCACGACTTCGCTGAGCGCCGTCATCGTCTCCTCCAGCGGCGTGCGATCGTCGTAGCGGTGGCACTGGTAAAGATCGACGTAGTCGGTCCGCAGGCGCCCCAGCGAAGCGTCGATCTGCTTGTGGATCTGCGCCGCGGACAGGCCGCGGTCGCTGTCGGACATCGGAAAGTAGACCTTCGTGGCGAGCACGTAGGAGGAGCGCTCGCGGCCGGCCAACACCTCGCCGAGCAGCGTCTCTGCGGCGCCGCACCCGTACACGTTGGCGGTGTCGATGAAGTTGATGCCCTCCTCGAACGCCGCCTGCACGCACGCCGCAGCGCGCTCACGCTCGACGCCACCGGAGTACGTCAGCCACGAGCCCAGGCTGATGTCCGAGACTTCGAGGTCGCTCGCGCCGAGCTTGCGGAAGTTCATCGCCCACCAGACTACCCTGGAAGGCGATGAGGCTCGCCACCCGATGAAGCCTACGACCGTGATCCCGCGATGAGCGCGATCGACCCCGATCTGCGCATCGGCGCGGTGGAGCTCGGAGTCAGCGACCTCGCGCGCAGCGCGGACTTCTACGAGCGCGTGCTCGGCCTACCGCTGATCGCCCGCGAGCGCCGGCGCGCACGACTTGGGCCGGACCCCGAGCACCCGGCGCTGGTGCTCAGCGAGATCGCCGCGCCGACGCCGCTCGCGCCCGGCGCCAGCGGCCTCTTCCACGTCGCCTGGCTGCACCCCGACCGCGCGCGCCTGGCCGAGAGCGTGCGGCGCGTCGCGGGCGCGGGCTGGCCGTTCGAGGGCGCCTCCGACCACGGCGTCTCCGAGGCGCTGTACCTGAGCGACCCGGACGGGCTCGGCATCGAGCTGTACGTGGACCGCCCGCGCGAGCGCTGGCAGCGCCCAGCGGACGGGCGCGGCGTGAGCATGGTGACGCTGCCGCTGGACCTCGAAGACCTACTCGCGCAGTTCGAGGACGAGCCGACGGCATACGTGTCGCCGGCGACGAGCATCGGTCACGTGCACCTGAAGGTCGCCGACGTACCGCGCGCCGCCGCCTTCTACCGCGACGCGCTCGGCCTGGAAGAGCAGGCGCAGATGCCCTCCGCGGCGTTCCTGGCGGCCGGCGGCTACCACCACCACGTGGGCCTGAACTCGTGGCAGAGCGCCGGCGCGGCGCGTGCCCCTGACAGCGCCCCCGGCCTGCGTGCAATCGAGCTCGAGCTGAGCGACGCGGCCGCGCTCGACGCGCTCGAGCGGCAGCTCGCCGACGCGCCCGGCGGCGCCTATGAGCACGGCGGCTCCGACGCGCGCGCGGAGGACGGGCAGGAGGGGCGCCGCATCTCGCTGCGCGACCCCGATGGACAGCCGCTGCACTTCGTTCAGCGCTGAGCTACCCGCACGCGCATTGCAGCCGGAGCACGTGCCGCGCTGCCCTAAGCGCCGGAAGGATCCGAGCGCGAGCCGAGCAACTCCCGCTCCTGCGCGCTCAGCTCCAGCTCCGCGCACGCGAGCAACTCCGCCAGCTGGCCGGTCGAGGTGGCGCTCGCGATCGGCGCGAGCACGGTCGGCTGCGCGAGCAGCCACGCGAGCGCCACCGCCGCCACGGAGCTGTTGTGCACGGCGGCGATCTCCTCGAGCACGTCCAGCACCGCGAAGTCGCGGTCGTTGAAGTAGCTCTCACGCACGCCCGCGGCGCGTGGGCTGTCGACGTTCTCGCCGCCGCGGCGGTACTTGCCCGTGAGGAAGCCCCGCGCAAGGCCGAAGTAGGGGACGCACGCAATCCCCTCGCGCGCGCACACGCGCTCCAGCTCGCCCTCGTACTCGCCGCGCTCGACCAGGTTGTAGTGCGGCTGCAGCGCCACGTACGCCGCCATGCCCTCCTCCGCGCCGACGTCGACGGCCTGCGCGAGCCGCGCGGCGCTGTAGTTGGAGGCGGCCGCGTGGCGGATCTTGCCTTCCTCGATCAGCTCGCCGAACGCACCGAGGGTCTCCTCGAGCGGCGTGTCGGGGTCGTCCTGGTGGGCGTAGTAGAGGTCCACGGTGTCGACTCCAAGTCGCCCCAGCGAGCCCGCGACGGCGCTTTTGATCGTCGCCCGTGAGAGCCCGCGCAGCTCGGGCGACATCCCGACCTTGGTGGCGATCACAAGCTGCTCGCGGTTGCCGCGCGCGGCGATCCAGCGGCCGATGATGCGCTCTGACTCGCCCGCCCCACCTGGACCGCGGCGGCCGTACACGTCAGCCGTGTCGATGAAGTTGCCGCCCGCCGCGACGTAAGCGTCGAGCACCTCGAAGGAGCGCCGCTCGTCGATCGACCAGCCGAACACGTTGCCGCCGAGACACAGCGGGAACACATCCAGGTCGGTGTCTGCCAGGCGCGCGATGCGGTCAGCGTAGCGAGGAGACCCCGAGTGGCCGACCGCAGATAGCTAGCTGCCAGCGTTACGTCTGCCAGCTTGCTGTCGGTCGATACTTTGTCGGCCAGCCGTCAGTGTGCGTACGCGATGGCAGAAAGCACGATGGCCGAATACACGGCGGAGCGCGCGGCCTACCTCGAAGGGTTCGCGCAGAACATTCGCCGCATTCGCAAGGCGGCCGGCATCTCGCAGACCGATCTTTACCGGAAAGCCGACCTGCACCGGACGCAGATAGGCAAGGTAGAGGGCGGGAAGGTGGAGCCGCTCTTGATGACGCTGGTGATCATCGCCGACGCCCTCGGCGTCACCCTCGACGATCTCGTCAAGGGCCTGCCCGTGCCCGAGGAGCGCAAGCCGCCGCCGATCCGCAAACGCACGCAAGCGAAGCGCAACGACGCCAGGTAGCCGACGCGGCGGCGCTAGCGCACCGGGTACGGCGGCGCGGGGTTCTCGATGATGCCGCTCTTGACGCCGGACACGTCCATGTACACCGCGTAGCCGATCGCCAGCAGCAGGAACACCGCAAGCACCGGCGCCAGCCAGCGCGGGCGCCTGCTGAGCACGTACGCGGACGCCGGGTAGAACACGGGCGCGGCCAGCAGCACCATGCGCCCCCAGTCCAGCGCGAACGTCATCGACGCGAGCGCAAACGCCACCAGCACAAGGCCGCGGCGCGCGAAGCGCATGTCCCGCAGCGCCAGCGGCGCGACGAGCCACAGCGGGCCGAACACCGTGAACATGCGGCGCGCCTCCTGAAAGGCGCTCTGCAACCCCTGTTTGATGACCGTGAAGCGCTCGCCGACGAGCGAGCCGCCGTAGCCCGGCACCTGCGTTTCGCCGACCGTGCTGACGCCGAGCCTGATCGCGAGGTAGATCGCGATCGCGGGCGCCGCCGCCGCGAGCGCGTCGCGCGCGGCGCGGCGGTCGAGCGGTCGCACGGCCCACAGCGCGTACGCGAGCGGCGCCACGAACAGCACCGCTTCGCGCACCACCACCCCCAGCGCCAACGTCAGCGCCAGCCACAGGCGTTCACGGCGTACGGCGAAGTACGTCGCCGCCATCATGAAGAAGACCGTCGCGATGTCCGTGTTGCGGCCGTGACGCAACACGACGATCAGGAACGGCGGCGAGACGCTCAGCAGCAGTGCGAGCGCGAGCGCCACGCGCCGGTCGCCGCCCAGCTGGCGCATCAGCAGGTACGCGAACGCCGCGGCGCCGCCCGCGGCAAGCAGTGCGAGCCCAGTGAACGAGACCGTGTGGTCGAACGGCAGCACGTGCACGAGCAGCGGCAGCCCCAGACGAAAGCCGAACGGGAACGTGTGCACGCCGAACGGGTGGCGCGCGATGTCTTCGTAGATCAGGTCATCGCCGCGTGGCGTCTGCTCCTTGCGGATCGGTGCGCTGAGCACAGCCAGCGCGATCGCGCCGGCGAGGCCGACGACGCTCGCTTTGCGCCATTCCTGGGGCGGTCCCGCCGGTGAGCGAACCGCCCGCGCGTGCGCCGCAGACGACAGCTGCCCTGTGTTCGTCGTGGCCGCGCCCTCCACCGAGGGGCAGCCTACCGGCGTCGTCCCCGGGCGAAGCTCTGCACCGGCGGCGCCGCAGCGCGCATGCTCGCGCCGACCTCGGCGCCCACGACATCCTGCGCGCCGGCGGCGGCCCGCACCTCCTGCCTGTCATCGGCCGGGTGCTCGCGGCCGCGCAGGCGATGCACGCGCGCCGGCTGGGCGCCGTCCTCATCCGCCTCGACGCCGCCGTCCACGAAGCGCTCGAGCGCCGCCAGCTCGCGCACGATCACGTTGACGACGCTCTGCGCGCGCTCCAGCGTGCCCCTGGCGAGCAGCAACGGCTCCGCACGTGCCAGATGGCGGTAACGCTCGTAAACGGCCTCAGGCACGATCAGGTTGATCGTGCCGAACTCGTCCTCGAACAGCAGGAACATCGTGCCCTTGGCCGTCCCCGGCCGCTGCCTGGCGATCACCAGCCCCGCCACCGCCACCTGACAGCCCGACGGCAGCCGCGACAGCTGCGCGCTGGTGGCGAGCATCGGCACGGTCAGGCGCTCGCGCAGGACCGCCAGCGCGTGATCGCCGACCGTCACGCCGCTGGTCGAGTAGTCCGCGATCAACCGCTGCCAACGCCCGAGTGGGCGCAGCCGCGGCGGCGCCGGCAGCTCCAGAGGCAGCGCCAGCTGCGCGCTCTGCGCCGCCCTGTCAAGGCCTGCCCCGCCACGGCCTGCGCCTGCGCTCGTATGCCCGACAGCCTCGGCGGTGCTCGCCATCCCCAGCTGCCACAGCGCCACGCGCCTGTCGCCCCCCGTGAGCGTGCCCGCCGCCTGCCCAGCGATCAGGCGGTCGCACGCGCCCGACCAGGCAAGCTGTTCGAGCGAGCCGCGCCTGCACTCGACGCGCCCTGCGAGCTCGCCCAGGCTGGCGAACGGCCCGCCCCGCTCGCGCTCGGCCACCAGCGCCTGCACCTCCGCGCTCGCCACGCCCTTGACGTAGCCGAGACCCAGGCGCACGCCGCCGCGCTCGACCGTGCACTGCGCCTGTGAGGCGTTCACGTCGAGCCGGTGGATCGCGATGCCCCGGTTTTCGGCCTCGTGCACAAGACTGTCGGGCGCGTAGAAGCCCATCGGCTGCTCGTTCAGCAGCGCGCACAGGAACTCCGCCCCGTAGTGCACCCGCAGCCACGTCGACTGGTAGGCCAGCAGCCCGAACGCGGCGCTGTGTGCCTTGGGGAAACCGAAGCCGGCGAAACCTTCGACCATCCCCCACACGCGCTCCGCCGTCTCGCGATCGGCGCTCGCGTGACGCAGCGCGCCCTTGACGAAGCGCTCGCGGTGACCCTGGATCAGCTCGTGCGAGCGCTTGCGGCTCATCGCCCGCCGCAGCCCGTCCGCCTCGCCGGGGCTGAAGCCAGCGAACGCTTCGGCGACCTGCATCACCTGGTCTTGGAAGATGATCGTGCCGAGCGTCTCGCGCAGCACAGGCTCGAGCGCCGGGTGGTCGTAGGGCACCTCATATCCCGGGTCCTCGCGCAGGCGCCTGCGCCGCTCTATGTACGGGTTGATCGCTCCACCCTGAATCGGCCCGGGACGTACGATCGCCACCTGCACGACGAGGTCGTCGAGGTTCTCCGGGCGCGTGCGGCGAATCGACTGCATCTGTGCGCGGCTCTCGATCTGGAACACGCCGACCGTGTCTGCCGCGCGGATCGCCTCGAACGTCTGCCGATCGTCGAACGGGATGCGCGACAGGTCGATCCGCTCCCCGCGCACGCGCGCGATCTCCTCCACGCAGCGCTCCACCGCCGAGAGCATCCCCAGGCCCAGCAGGTCGATCTTCAGGAAGCCCGCGTCTGCGCACGAGTCCTTGTCCCACTGCACCATCTGCCTGCCCGCCATCGCCGCCGGCACCACCGGGCAGCAGTCGATCAGCGGCCGCGTCGCGATCACCATCCCGCCTGAGTGCTGAGAGAGATGGCGTGGCAGCCCGTACGCCTGCTCCACCAGCTGCGCCAGCCAGCGCCAGCGGGTCGCGCCCGCCGCCTGCCCGGAGGTCGAGCCGACTGCCTGCCTGGGGGCCGGGCTCGCGCTGGCGCCCGACCCCGCGAAGGCCGCCTCGGGAGCGTCCGCGATCATCGTCTCTCTACCCCACGGGTCCGCCCCGCGAGCGGCGCGCTCGATCTCGCCGGCGGGCAGGCCGAGCACCTTGCCCAGCTCGCGGATCGCGCCGCGCCCGCGGAAGGTCGGAAAGGCCGCCACCAGCGCCGCGCGGTCGCTGCCGTAGCGCTCGTGCACGCGCGGTATCAGCCGCTCACGAATGTCGCGCGGAAAGTCCAGGTCGATGTCCGGCAGCCCATGCAGGTCCTCGTGCAGGAAGCGCCCCAGCGCCAGCTTGCCGGCGATCGGGTCGATGTGCGAGAGCCCCGTCAGGTAGCACACGATCGAGGACACCGAGGACCCGCGTCCGCGCCCCGGCGCCAGCAGCGCGCGCACCGAATCCGGCCCGCGCACCTCCAGCGCGACCTCGCGCGCCAGCTCGAGCATGTCGTGGTGCAGCAGGAAGAAGCCAGCGAGGTCGAGCCGGTCGATCACGCTCAGCTCCTCCTCCAGGCGCGCCCGCGCCTCCGCGCAGGACGCGCGCGATACGCGCCCGAGCCCTGCAGCCTGGTACGCATCAGGCCCGTAGCGCTCGTCCAGCCGCGCCCGGCACAGCTCCGCCAGCCGGCGCGAGCAGCTCTCGTCCTCGGCTCCCGGGTAGCGATAGCCGAGATCCCTGCTCAGGTCGAACCTCAGCCGCTCGGCCAGCGCCAGCGTCTCACGCACCGCCTCCGGATGGTCGGCGAAGCGGTGGACCATCGCCGCCGGCGCGCTCATCACGTGGCTGTGGTTGCCGCGCCGCTGCGGCTCGCACGCGTCGAGCGCCGCGTGGTTGGCGATCGCCACGAACGCGTCCTGCAGCTCCGCTCGTGCGCGCGTGTGCGCATGCACGTTGCCGGTCGCCACGCACCTCACCCCCAGTCGCCGGGCATCTGCCGCCAGCGCGCGATTGCGCGCGCGATCGTGGCGCGCGTAAGGGCGCTGCAGCTCCACGTACAGGTTCTCCGAGCCGAATGCGTCCAGCAGCCGCCTGGCCGCGCGCTCGCCTTCGGCGCCCGCGCCGAGCAGCGACCGCTGGGCGCAGCCCGTCAGGCACACCAGGCCCTCGGCGTGGTCGATCACCGTTTGCACGTCCACCCACGGCTCCGTGCGCTCGCGCCTGGACGCACGTTCGCGAGTGTGCGCGTGCGCGCGGGTGATGATCCGGCAGAGGTTGCTCCAGCCGCGCCGGTCGCGCACGAGCAGCGTGATGTGACGAGTCGCGCCCGCCGCGTCCATCGCGGCCGGCGCCGTCCCGGCGCCCGAACGCGAGCCCGCGTCGGAGCGCGCGCGGCCGCTCGGCGCGAGCGCCACGTCGATCTCAGCGCCGTGGATCGCCCGCACCCCGTGGTCGGCCGCGACCTGCGCCAGCTCCATCGAGCCGGACACCGAGTTGTGGTCGGTGAGCGCGAGCGCCGTATAACCCAGCTCGCCGGCGCGCTGTGCCAGCTCTTGCGGCTGTGACACGCCGTCCAGAAACGAGTACGCCGAGTGGCAGTGAAGCTCCACGTACGGAACCCCGCCCGCCCGTGCGGAGGATGTCATCGCCGCGCCCCCGCAGAGCCACGCGCGCCCAGCGGCCCCTGGACGAACCAGCGCCCTGATCGCAGGTCGTGGAAGACGACCACGTTGCGCCCGCGCGCACCCACCAACTCCCAGTAGCGGCGTCGCAGCGGCGCGGCCGTCCACCAGCGATCCTCCACCAGCCAGGACTCGCGCAGCGACTCGACCGCTTCGCCGTTGATCTCGGCGGGCATGCCCCCGGGGCGGCCGGGGTCCAGGCGCACGCGCGCGGGCTGCGGCCGGTTCAGGGTGCGAGCCACGCGCCGACCATCACTCCGGAATCGGCGCCAGCACGACCCGACGCTCGGGCACGCGCGAGTCGGGGTCCACGCACACGGCGCGCAACGCCGCTTCCTGTCCCGCCACCGTGCGCACCTGCGCGACGGCCTCACGCAGACGCACGGCGCGCGCCTGGTGGGCCTGAGCCTCATCGAACAGCGCGCTCTGCTCGCTCGCGGGCGGGCCGAAACGCTCGGTCGCCAACCCCAACGCGGCGGCCGGCGCGGGCAGCGCCAGCAGGCGCAGCGACAGCGCCAGCCAGATGCGCTCGGGGTCGCACAGCGCCTGGCGGAAGACCACACGCTCGCGCCAGCCGCCGCCGGCGAGGAGGCGCGCGGAGAGCGTGGCGGCGCGCAGCGTGCGTCCGCGGCGCTCGGAGCGGGCCAGCAGCCGATCCACGAGCACGCGCAGCACGCGCTTCAGCGCCTCACCGGAGCTGGCGTCGCCGACCTCCATCGACTCCTCCAGGTGCTCCTCGAGGCGACGTACCCGCAGCGGGCTGTCCTCGCCGCAGGCCAGCCTGTGGGCGAGCGCGCCGGGCGCGCCGAAGCGGTCGCTCAGCGCGGCGCGCCCGAGTCGCGCCAGCTCGCCGAGCGTGCGCACCCCCAGCCGCGAGAGCGGCTCGATCAACGCGGCCGTGTCCTCGCGGAAGCCCAGCAGCGCCACCGGGCGCCCGGCGAGCCAGCGCCGCGCCTCGAGGGTGGGCGGGCCTTCAATCACCAGCGGCCGGCGCGAACGCACCGCCAGAGCGGCCGCCAGCGCACAGAAGCGCGTCGGCCCAGCGCCGATGCGCACGGGGCGCGCCAGCGCGCGCGAGGCCGCCGCGAGCGTCGCCTCGCGCGCGCCGTGAAGCCCCCGCAGCCCGTCGCTCTCGAAGTACGCGAGCCCCGGACGCGCCGACTCGACGGCCGCGCCGATCGCTTCCAGCGCACGCAGCGCCGTCTCCCAAGCCTCCGCCACCAGCACCGGATCCCCCGGCACGAGCACCAGGTCCGGACAGCGCGCGAGCGCCTCGCCGAGCACCATCCCCCGCGCCACGCCGCGCGCCTCCGCCACCCCCGAGACCTCCCCCACGCGCTGTTCGCCGCCGGCGAGCGGCGCCACCGCCAGCGCGCGCCCCACGAGCGTCTGCTGCGCGATCCTCGCGCCCTCTCCGGCGGCCACCACCAGCTCGAAGCGAGGGATGTATGCGCAGACGATCATGCGAACACATGTTCGTGTCGTCTTCGTCCTCTCGCAACAGCTGAGTCTCTACCAGCGGGTCATATACCAGTGAGGCATATACCAGTTGACTGTCTACATCGAGCGCAGGAGTGAACTCAGACGCGCACCACTTCGACCGACGAGAACGCCGAGAAATCGTCGTCCTGCGTCACCACAGCGACGCCATGCCGGAGCGCCGTGGCCGCGATCCAGGCGTCGTGCCTGCGGAGCTTGCGACCCGCCTCCAGCTCGTGCGCCGCGATGCGCGCAAAACACGAGGCGGTCTGAGCGTCTATTGGCAGCAGCTTGTACGCGCTACGAACTCGCGAAAGCGTGGCGATGCGTCGCGCACGCGTATCGATGTCGCGTGCGCGCAGCACACCAAGCTCCAGCTCCGCCGCCGTGATCACCGACACTGCGATCTTCTCCGGCAGCTCGCCGAGCTGCACGTCCGGTCTCCTGAGCGACAAACACCGACGTGTCGGCAAGCCCTCGTGTCACAGATCCTCTACGAGCGCTCCACGCACATCGGCGAGATCAGCCATCAAACCTTCGTCAGCCGGCGACTCGCGGACGATGTCACGCAGCACAGCCGCGGGCGCCCACGGGTCGCGTTGCTCCACGTGCGGCACGATGTCGGCAACGGGATCGCGGTTGACGGTCAGCGTCAGCCGCTCCCCAGCGCGCACAGCCGCAACGACGTCGGCTGTGCTGTTGCGCAGGTCGCGTACGGACACGCTTCGAGACATGGGCACCAGCGTAGCACCCATGTGCCACCAAGCATGGCGAGCGTACTTCGGGTTACTGACGCCGATCACGCCGCCAGACGCCGGACTCCTAGTCCATCGTCAAAGGCCCCTCGGCGGACCCCGCCAGGAACTGGCGTACGAACGGGTTCTCCGAGGCGAACATCTGCTCGGCGTCGCCGGCTTCGACGATCCGCCCGCGCCACAGGATCGCGATGTATTCGCCGATCTGGCGGGCCGAGGCGATGTTGTGGGTGACGACGAGGTAGGTGCCTTTGTGGATTTTGTGCATCTCCTGGATCAGGTCGCACAGCAGCGCGGTGCGCACCGGATCGAGGCCCGAGTCGGGCTCGTCGAAGATCACGATGTCCGGCTCCATCACCAGCGCTCGCGCGAAGCCCGCGCGCTTGCGCATGCCGCCGGAGAGCTGCGAGGGCAGGTCGCGCATCGCGTCGGCCAGGCCGACGTCGGTCAGGCGCTCGCGCACGCGCTCGGCGATCACGCCCTCGGAGTAGTCGGTGTGCTGGCGCAGCGGGAAGGCGACGTTGTCGAAGACGTTCATCGAGCCGAACAGCGCCCCGTCCTGGAACAGCACGCCGATCTTGCGCCGCAACGCGAGCAGCTCCGGCATCGTCAGGGCTTTGACCATTTTGCCTTTGACTTCGACGTCGCCGGAGTCGGGGAACATCAGCCCGATGATGTGCTTGATCAGCACGCTCTTGCCGGTGCCGGAGGGGCCCAGCACGACGGTGATCTTGTCATCGGGGAAGGCGACGTTGAGGCCGTCGAGCACGGCCACGCCGCCGAGGCGCTTGTGCACGTCCAGGCAGCGGATCGACCAGTTGCCGTCGTCCGGGTCGCCGGCGAGATCGAGATCTGTTGCGTGAAACTCGTGGCGGTCCTCGGTCATCGTTTTTCCTTGTATGTGGCGTGCGGGAACTGGCTGGTTTCGCCGTTGAACGTGAACGGACCCTGTTGCGTGCAGCCCGGCGCCGCGACTTTGTTCGCCGCTTCCGGTTCGTTCGCTATCGGGGATTCTCCCGCGTTCTGGGGATGTGTGAGCAGTTTCAGGAGTTCTTCGGTGACCGCTTCATTGGGCGGCCCGGCGACCGCGGGAGCGGAGTCCGCGCAGGCGCTCGAGCTGAACACCGGCAGCCCGGTGGCAAGCGAGCCGTACGCGCCCGAGTGCGGGTAGGCGTTGGCGCGGTTGGTACCGATGCGGTTCTGGAAGATCGCGAGGCTTTCGGGGGTCAGTACCTGCATCGCCGTCAGCACGTGCTGCTTGGGCGCCGTTTTGCCGAGATCGCTGCTGGATTCGGTCGCCTGCGAGGCCGCGGTGACGTTGGCGAAGAACGCCTGCAGCTCCGGCACGTATTCACCGAGGTACTGCAGGAATGGATCGAGGTTGTGCAGGACCGGCCTGAAGTTTTCGAGGATCGGGACGGACGCCTGCAGGGCGACCTTCGTATCCGGCAGGCCGACTCTGGCGGCCTTCGTCAGCGGTCCGAGCGCCGTCAGGAAGCTGTTGAACTGCGGCGCGAACGGCTTGGCCGCCGACAACAGCGCCGAGAGCTGGCGCTCGGTCGGCTGGAATTCTTCGAAGTAGGGGTTGGCGATCGCCGCGAATTTGTCGGTTTCCTTGAGCGCGCGCGTCGAGTTGCGCTCGAGCGGCGGCAGTTCGCGGAACGCCTGCGCGAACTGCTGGCTGGCTTCGGCGGCCGCGTGGAAGGTGCGCTCGCCGTTGACGATCGAGCCTTCGAGCTGGTGGTCGCGGCTGGCGAGCGCGTTGAAGACCACGCCCGTGTCGTGCACCAGCGTTTTGACCGCGCCTTCCTGAGCGTCGAGCAGCGTCACGACCTTGTTCGCGCTTTCGACAAACGGTTCGAGCTGAGCAAACGCGGAGTTGATCTGTTCACCGCGCCCATTGATCCCTTCAGCGGCGGCTTCCTGCCAGATCTGGAAGTCGCGCCTGGTCTTGGCGTTGAACGCCGAGAGGATGTCGTCGAGCGTCACCGACGGTTCGACCTGACCGTTGGAGAGCTGTCCGCCGTCCTTCAGGTAGGGGCCGGTCTGACCCTCTGGGATCAGCTGCACGTAGGTCTCACCGAGCAGCGTCTTCTGGCGCAGGATCGCATGCATGTTGGCGCGGATCGGCGCATAGCGCCCGGCGATTTCGAGCGTCGCGTGCGTGCGCCCATCCTTGCCGAGCCCGAGCGAGACGACGTGGCCGACTTCGACACCGCTGATGCGCACGTCGGACTCTTCGGCGAGCGCGAACGAGCGCGGGACGGCCACCGAGAAGCGATAGCCCTTTGGTTTCAGCGGCAGCGGGCCGCCGAACGACTCCCACAGGAACATCAGCAGCCCGAAGCAGCTGAGCACGAACAGGACGATCACCAGCAGGTTGCCGAGCGTGGGCGCGCGCTTCTGCATCTCAGCCCTTCCCCCCGAACGGGTGCTGGTCGAGGTTCGCGAAGGGACCGCTCGCCGGCGCCTTTGCGCGGCCACGAGCGCTGGCGGCAGAAGGCAGGACTTCGCCTTCTTTGACGGGTACGCCCTCTTTGATGCATTCTTCCTTGCTCGGAGGCCTGAGCAGGCCGAGCAGCGTCGCGACGTTCGTGTTGACCGACTCCACGCCTTTCAGGATGCTCAGCACTTCGCAGTTGAAGTAGACGACGCTGCGTCCGAGCACGCCGTTGGCGTCGGCGGTGCTGAGCACGCTGTTGAGGTTGTGGTTGCCCCAGTCGAGGAAGAACAGGAAGCCGGCCTTGCTGGGCCCTGGGTTGTAGGCGATCTCGTTGAAGAATTCGTTGAGCACCTGGAAGCCCGCCGCGAGTTTCGGCAGCGCTTCGCCGAGGTTCTTGGTGGTGGGCCCGAGTTCGTTGACGACCGGCACGATTTCATGTGCGAACGGGCGCACCTCGTTCTTGATGATCGGCGTCGTCTTCAGCGACAGCTTGCGCGTCGCTTCGTTGGCTGGCCCGAGCGCGCGCGCGAACGGCACGAGTTTGTGCAGCGTCGGCGTCAGCACCTGGGTCGCGCTCGCGAGCGCGCCGAAGCCGGTGCTCGCCTTGTGCACCACGCCGGGCAGCAGCGCGAGCGTCTTGCGCAGGTTGACTTCCTGCTTCGCGAACGTCCCGAGCACGGCGTTGGAGGCGTCGACCAGCTCGGAGAGCTGCTGGTCCTTGCCGCCGAGCGCCTCGATCAGGACACGGAAGTCGTGGATCGAGCGGGCGACGTTCGTGTGGCGCCGTTCGACTTCCTTGGCGATCTCTTCGGTGTAGCGCGCCGTCGGGTCGAAGCGCTTCAGCGCCGCCCCGAGCGTCCTGCCGTTGTTCTTCAGCCCGATGCCGAGACCGGCCAGCAGCTCCTGCACGTAGGAGCGTGTTTCGGCGTCCAGGCCCGCCAGGAATTCATCGAAGTCGATGTTCGCCGCCGTCTGCGACTGCGGGATCACTTCGCCGCTGCGCAGTTTCCCAGCCGACGAAGTGCCGGGGCTGACCTCGACGGTGATGTCCTGCAGCTGCGTCTTCGGGCGCAGCAGCATCGTCGCGTTGCGGTAGATGTACTTGGCGTACTTGGGCTGCACTTTCATCGCCACGAGCGCGACCCCGTTGTGCAGGCTGACCGTCGCGATTTCGCCGATCTTCGCGCCGGCGATCGTGACCGCCTGGCCCTGACCGGGCGTGACCGCCTGCGCGGTCTGGAATTCGGCGTCCAGGTTGAAATAGGTGTGGCCCAGCACGGGTACCCAGCTCGGCAGCTTCAGGTTCTCGTGCGCGAGCACATAGCCGCCGACAACCGCTGCGATCACGACCATCGTCACGACCGCGATGAACGCCGAGCGGTAGCGCTCGATCTGATCGCGGACGCTCAGCCCGCCTTCGTGACTCTGGTTCTCGGCGGACGTCATCCCTGGCCGCTCCCGTCGGCGGGGCCCTGAGAGAGGGGCCCGTTGAAGTTGGGCAGCGTCTGCGTGTCGCACGGGACGAGCGGCTCATACGGCGGCTCTGAGGAGGGGAACGCGGGACGCGTGCCCAGCGGCGGCTCCGGCGCATGCGCCAGCAGCGTCTTGCCCTGGAGTTTGGTGCCGACCAGCGAGCTTGGCTGGGAACGCAGCGTCTGGCCGCTGTTGCCAACCAGGAACCTGACCGACGGGCCGTTGCCGGTGAAGCCCTGGCCGATGCTGTCGAGACCCACGAGGCTGTACCAGAATTCCTTGTAGTTTTCGACGCCGGTCGTGCTCGAGCCGTCCTGAATCTTGGTGTTGCCGGCCGGGAAGATCACCTTCGTCATGCACTCGTTGAACGCTTCGGTCTGCTTGTAGAGCGGCGTCTGTTCGGCCTGCAGGCGCGCGAGCGCCGGTACCGAGGCCTTCAGGCCGGAGGCGACGCCACCCAGCTCTTCCGGCGAGAGCGAGGCCTGGACCTGTTCGATCCACGGCAGCGTCGCCGCGACCGTGCGGTTGGTGTTGCGCACGCCCGGCAGGATGTCGTGCGCGAATTCGCGCGTCGGCGGGAACGATGCGTCGAGGCCGGCGAGCCCACGATCGACGTTGACCAGCGCAGTCGGCAGCTCGGCGACGGTCGCTTTCAGGTTCGCCGCGTTGGCCGCCAGCGAGGCGAAGAGGTTGTTGAAGTTGGGGAACAGTTCGCTCAGATCCTGCTCGTGGACGTTCAGCGCCGAGGTGACCTGGTTCAGCGAGGCGATCAGCTTCGACAGGTCGTGCGGTTCGGTGCCGGTGATGGCCTGCGCGTCGACGGCGCCGCCGCGCAGCGACGCGGGACCGCGCGCGTAGATCTTGTTCAGCGCCTGCGCGGCGTTGAGGCCGCGCACTTCCGGCACCTGTTCTGCGTTTTCCGCCGCGTCGGGTTCGCGCGTCAGCGCTTCGCCGTAATTGATCAGGAAGCTCTGCAGGTTCGCGCGCGTGTCGGTGTTGAGCGCGTCGAGCACCTGGTCGAGCTGCACCGGGTCGGCGGTCTGCGCGACCGGGATCGTGTAGCCCGATGAGATCGTCGGCGCCGACGGGCTGCCGGGCTGCAGTTCGACGAACCAGTTGCCTTCGAGGAACAGGCGCGGGCGGATCTTGACGGTTGCGTCGTTGTGGATCGGCAGACCGCGCGATTCGATTTCCATCGTCACGAGCCCCGTATTGCCGGTGCGCTGGATCGCGCTGACCTTGCCGATCGTGACGCCGGCGATGCGTACAGGCGAGGCCTTGTGGATGTTGACCGCGGTCGCGAACTCGGCCTTTAGGCGGAAGCCGTGTTTGAACGGGATGTGCTTGGTGAAGCCGAAGTACACCGCAATCACGACGATCACCACAAGCACGATCCCGGCGCGCACCGGGTTCGAGCGCTGCAGCTCGATCACGGGTACGCGCTCCTGCCGGCGCCAGCGCGGCCCGCTCATTTGCGCTTCCCCTTCGCTTTGGTCTTCGTCTTCGGCTTCGGCTTCGAGATCCCAAGCGCCGTGAGCTGTTCTTCTTCGTACGGTTCGCCGTTGAGGCCGTCTTCGCGGCTCGTGAATTCGCGGTTCTTGCCGACGTCGCTCAGCGCCAGGTTGCCGATCGCGGCCTGACCGGCCTGGTATTCCTCGTTAGCGGCTTCGCACACATCCGGCTGGCCGGGCCCGGTGACGTTCGGGTACGGGTTGTAGTGCAGATGGTTGTCGTGGGTGATGTTCGACGAGGTCACGCTTTCTTTTTCGATGTCGGGACCGTTGGCGACAACTGCCGAGGGGAAGCCCTCGTTGTTGGGGCCCAAGGGCGAGAGCAGCGTGCTCGCGCGGTCGAGCGTGCCCACGCCGATGTCCTCTGAGCCCAGGCTCGCGAGGTTGCGGAAGGCTAGCGTCCAGTAGTTGCAGTTGACCTGCTCGGGCGCGACGCCGGCCAGCAGCGGGTTGCCGATTTCGAGCGTCTGCGTGAAGTCTTCGAAGGCGAGCGGAACCACGGGGTTCTGCGCGAATTCCTGTAGCGCGTGCGAGGCTTCGGCAAGGCGCGTGTTCAGCGAGGTGGCGGCGTTGAGGTTGACGGCGCCGACGCTGATCGCGTGCCCGAGCTGTGGCGCGACCGTCCGCAGCGAGTTCGCGCTGGGGCGCAGCAGGTGCATGAACTCGGTGAAGTTCCTGTAGAAGGGCGCCTCGTGCGGGAACGAGTAGATGCCCTGTTCGAGCGACGCCGGCCCGCCCCTGGTCGCGGCTTCGATCGACGGCGCGACGCTCGCCCAGGCCTTGAAGAAGGTGTCGAGGTTGCTGAACAGTTCGGCGTTCTGTTCGGCGACCGGGGCCGTCTCCGCGGCCGCGCGGTCGAGCGCGACGAACAGCTCGTGCAGTCCCGTCGCCGGGTTCGCGAGGTTGCGGAACGCCGGCGTCGCGTTCGTCACGAGCGGGCGCAGTTCGTGGATCGTGTTGTTGAGGCCGAGACCGCGCCCGGCGAGGCCGTCGCCGAAGTTGTTCGAGTTGATTTTGATCGCGGTCCGCGTCGGCTTGTCGAACATGTTGAAAAGTTCCTCGATGTCCACGGGTTCGCGGGTCTGCGCCAGCGGGATCATCTGGCCCGCCTTCAATGTCTCCCTGGCGCTTCCCTTTTCAAGTTCGAGGTACTTCAGGCCGACCGCCGAGACCGACTGCACGACCGCCTTCGTGTCGGCGGGAAGCGGTTCGACTTTCTTTTCCAGGTGCAGCTCCGCGATCGCGGTGAGACGCCCGGTGCGCGGGTTCTCCCGGGGCGAGAGCGAGCTGACGATGCCGACGCGCGTGCCTGCGATCCGCACCTGGTTCGAGGGCTGCAGCCCGGAGGCCTCGGGCAGTTCGACCTTGATGTTGTACGTCGGCACGAACGGCAGGCCGTTGTTGGCGTTGTAGGAGAGGAACACGGCCACGACGACGATCAGCGTCGTGATCGCGCCGATCAGCAGCGGGCTCGCGGCCAGTGAGGAGCTGCGCCGGCGGTTCATGGCGTCTCCGTCGGGTCGCAGCTGAGCAGTTCGCCGTCGCTGAACGGCGAGGAGCCGTCGGCGGCCGGCTGCGTCGCGGCGCCGGGGCAACGGCGCAGCTGTCCGGTCTTCAGGCCTTCGAGCGCTGACTGCGGGCTCGTGGGCGTGAGCGTGTTGTTTTCGCCGAGCTTGAAGTCGGGGAAGACACCGTTGACGTGGACGTAGTGGCCGTCCGCGTCGTAGTAGCCGGCGCCCGCGCCGAAGGTCCGCAGCGTGCCAGCGAGATCCGGCGTGTAGGGGCCGAAGACGGCGGTGATCGGCACCGATTCCTGCAGTGCCTTGACGCTGATCGGCTCGGCGCTCGTCAGCTGCTTGGCGAGCGCCGGCAGCGCGCGCACGAGGTCGGTGAAGTCGTTGTCGGGGCCGGGGCGGCTGAACGTTTGGCTGAAGTTGGTGACGACGGGCGTCGCCTTCGTGAGCAGCGGACGCAGGCGTTCCAGCAGCGTCGTCAGCGACCTGGTCGTCGGCCGCGATTCTTTGACCAGCTCGCTCAGGGCGGTGAACGTCGCCGGTAGTTCGGCGAACGTGCGGTTTGCCTGGTGCAGCGTCACGGGCAGCTGTTTGAGCCCGCGCGCGAGCTCTGACTGCTCGCTGCCGACCGCCTGGAAGGCCTTGTTCTGGTTTTCGATCAGGTCCGCGAGCGATTCCTGGTGGGCGCCGATCGTGAACACCGCCTTGGACGCTTCCACGAGGAAGCTGGTGAAGACCGGCTGTTCGCGCACCAGCTCAGACAGGAAGTGGTTGACCGCGGTGAGCGCGGGCGGGAAGTATTCGACCGACTCGCCGAGGTTCTTGCCCTGGCCCACGTACTGTTCCGCGGTCCCGTCGATGAACCCCTGCAGGCCCTTGCGCGTCTTCGGGTTGAGCGTGTTGAAGAGCTGGTCGAGGTCGGTGACTTCGCCGGTGACGCTAGCCGGCAGCTTCGCGCCGGCGGGGTAGGTGGGGTTGCTGTTGGGCCCGAGCGTCA
Source organism: uncultured Solirubrobacteraceae bacterium (assembly GCA_963716535.1). Taxonomy (GTDB): domain Bacteria; phylum Actinomycetota; class Thermoleophilia; order Solirubrobacterales; family Solirubrobacteraceae; genus Palsa-744. The sequence goes on from OY970317.1 coordinate 1,536,142, forward strand.
GCGCGATGTAGCGGTTGGCGACGCTCGTCAGCGACGGCACGCGGACCTGTGCGCTGGTGCCGTGGTGCAGCGGCACCAGCGAGGAGTCCAGGTGGATCGTGACTTCGGCCTGGAACTTCGGCGTCAGCACGATGTTCGTGACGCTCCCGACCGGCACGCCGCCGACCTGCACCTGGTCGCCGCGGACGAGCTGGTCGGCTTCGGCAAAGACCAGCTTGTAGTTCGAGCCGCCGGAGCCAGCGAACACCAGATAGGCGACGATCAGCACGACGAGACCGAGCGCGCCGATGGCGATGAAACGGATCGGACCGCTCCGCGCGGTGCTCACGCGCGGCGCCGACTCGGGAGAGCCGGGGGAGCCGGGCGGTGGCGACGGCGACGCAGGCGGGCTCGGCGGGCTAGTCGTTGCCACCGGCTTCCCCTTCCTCGCTCGTCGTGGTCGCCGTGCTCGCGCTGTCGGGGATCGCGGCGCTCGTGTGCCCGCTGCCGACCGTCGGGTCGGGGATCTCACCGAGCCGGTCGATCAGCTCAATCCACTCGTTCGGCGTGAGCCCGGACGCGGACAGCGCGGCCGCGTGCGCGCCGCCGGCGCCGAGTGCGCCGAAGGCGACGTGGAGCGCGCCGGTGGCGCTCTGGCTCGTGAGCGCCACGGATGACCCCGGGTAGCTCATCTGGCTGAGGATCTTCTGCGGCCGCGCGAGCCCCTGCAGCATCAGCAGCTTGTGCACGGTCTCGTCGGCGAGCGAGCCCGCGGCCTGGTGGCCGGCGACGGGGACGCCGTTGACGGCGGTGATCGCGACCGCGGTGCTGCTGGCGCTGGCGGACGCGTTGGCGGCGAGCGCAGCGGGTGTCGAGCTGGCGCACGACAGGCCAGCGACGGTCGGGTGCAGACCCGACACCGACAGGTACTCGAGCATCGCCAGCACGCGCTTGTCGACCCTGCCCTCCTGCACGTCCTCGCGCCCGCAGGCCGCGAGCCGGATGCCGCTGTCGTGCAGTACCTGCGGTTGCAGCTGCTGCTTTGACTCGAGCAGCACCTGGCCGACCGTCGGCGAGGTCGCGAGGAACGGGTTCTCGCCCTTGGCCCTGAAGATCGAGGTGTCTTCCAGCGCGACCCAGCCGTCGAGGATCGGCTTCGGATCGACCAGCGGCGCGCCGGCGCCGGCGGGGCGGATCTGGAACAGCATGTGCGGGCCCGCGCTCGCGCCGTTGGCTTCGCTCGCGCCGGCGCCGACGTGTCCGAGCACGGTGCCGGCGATCACCTGCACGCCGGGCACGAGCGGGTGCAGATAAACGTCGTTGGCGCCTTCGGCGAACACGCTCAGGTGTGCTCGTGGCTTCGGCGGCGCGGGCACCTGGGTCGCGGGCGCGGCCGGCGTCGCGGGCGACGCCGGCATCGCTTCCAACGTTGCCGCGGCGCCGAACGCGAGCCCTGAGATCGCGGCGCCCTCGCTCAGCGGCGAGCGCGGCTGCGCGCCGGCGGTCGCGGGCCCGCCGGGGGTCGCTTCGGCTTGCTTCGGACGCGCGATCCGCGGGCTAGGCGTCGAGTGCACGCGCGGCTCCAGAACCGGATAGACGGACGCGACTTCGCCCAGCTCGGCGTAGACGTAGGTATTGCCGTAGGCGTCGCGCAGCGCGACGAAGTTCCCGAGCGACGGGGAGTCGCCGACCTGCACGATTTCGCCGTCCTGCACGGCGATCACCGGCGCGCCCTGCTGCGAGTAGATCGTCGTGCCCACGAGCGTCTGGGCGGCGCCGGTCGTGCCCGAGACCGTCGGGAAGCCGTCGCTGTAGTGCGACGCGGCGTGCACCGGGAAGCGCGCCTCGGTCAGGCCGGTGATCGCGCCGAGCAGTTCCGAGGGGGTACCGGCGAGCAACTGCGCGCGCAGCAGCACCGATTCGACGTACGCCTGCGAATGGTTGTAGGAGTAGATCGCCGCCTTGATGTCAGTGTTGCCACCCGCAGCTTGCAGGTACCTGGCGGCCGCGAAGATCGCGTCGGCGGGGTTATAGGGGTCCTCGAAGCCGTCGCCGTTGGCGTCGACCCCGTACTGCGTCCACTCGGACGGCAGGAACTGCATCCAGCCCTCGGCGCCGGCGCTCGAGATGCTGAGATCGCGCCCGTAGTCGGTCTCGACCTCGTTGATCGCGGCCAGCACCTGCCAGGGGATGCCGTAGGCGGTGCCGGCGGCCTGGAAGATCGGCAGCAGGAACGGCGGGATCTGGAAGCTTTCGATGAAGAAGCCCGACACCCCGGCGAACGGAGAGCGCAGCGAGAACGGCAGCGACGGCGTCAACGTCGTCGGCGATGGCGCGCGGTGCTTCGCGCGGGGTTCGTTTCCAGCAGTCCCATTGTTCTCGGCGCCTTCGCCTTCGGACGCGCCCTTGGCCGAGTTGTGAGAGTGCGCCGTCGCGTTCCCACCGCTCGCGCTCGTGCCCTGCTCGTGCTGAGCCTGGACCGCGGGCGGCGCGGCTTCTTCCGCGGGCGCGACAGCTTCTGTACTGGTGGTGCCCGTCGTCGTCTGCGTTTCCGCAGCCGGCGTCGAGGGCGTCGTGGGCGTCGATTCCGCGGGCGGCGCGCCGGTGGTCGTCGTCGTGGCTTCGCCGGCGAGGCTCGTGGCGGGGAGCACCAGCGCCATGAGCACGACGGCGCACAGCAGCGACGGCAGCGAGCGTGTGAGCGGGGAGCGTGCGGTCATTGCGTCATTCGTTTCCGAGCAGGTAGTTGAGCAGCAGGCCGCCGGCTTCGGAGTCTTCGCTGGCGGGCGCGTAGTAGGTCGTGCCCGAGGTCGAGCCGCCGACCGGCGCCGCCGCCGCTGTCGACCCGCCTGCGAGCCCCGCGTCCGATGCTTCGCCTTCGCCGGTCGTGGCGCCGGGGTACTTGGCCAGCGCCTGCGCCGGCGTGGCGCCTTTCATGACCGCCAGCGTGCGTGCAATCAGCACGCTGGACGCGTCCGCTTCGGTCCCCGTCGAGGCCGCGGACGCGCTTGACGCGTCTGACGCGCCTTGCGGGTTGTTGAACAGCTTGCGTTTGCAGCCGCCGTTCGCGGAGAGCTTGACGGTGTAGCCGAGACAGTCGTTGGCGGCGCCCTCGACGCGCAGGAAGTGACCGAGCGCGTCGTAGCCGTTGGCCGAGCCGGTGCCAAGGAAGATGAAGTCCATGACGCGCTCCAGGCCACCCGTGTTGCGAAGGCTCTCGAACAGTTCGGAGAAGTTCTTCGTGAAGGGCACCGCGGCGCTGCCCAACGAGCTGAGCTGTTTGAGCAGCGGCCTGAACGCGTTCAAGGCCGGACCGGACACCTTCGCGGTGCTGCCAAGGTTGGCGAAGAACTTTTCATTGCTCTTCCCGAATGCCGGCAGGCTCGTGAACGCCTTGTCGAGCCCAGGGGCCGCAGCTTTCAACGCGGTGAACGTCGGTGTCGTCTGTTCCGCAAAGCCCTGTACGCGTTCGAGCAGCGGTCCGAGCTGTTTGAAGAACGACGGGAACAGCGCGAGGTTGCGGGCGAGCGAGCCGCGCGTGGCCGCGCCCGCCTGCGCCACGGTGTTGCTCTGGGAGATGAAGTCCGCGACGCGACCGCTGACGCGCGCGAGCGGGGCGAGCGCCTGTTCGGAGTCGACGGCGAGTTTCGCGAGCACGTGGTTCTCGTTGGCGAGGATCTCGAGCACGCTGTCGAGTTCGCGCAGCGCCGGGTTGGCGCGCTTGATGACTTCGCTGAGGTCGCTGCCGCGCCCGGCCAGGCCCGCGCCGAGTTCGTTGAGGATGATCGTGAAGCGCTCGCGTTCGGGCAACCGGTTGATGTCGCCGAGCAGGTCGACGTCGACCGGGCTGGAGGTGTTCTTGAGCGGGAGCAGATACTCGCCGGCGCCTTCGTGACCGCTCGCGATCTTCTGCAGCGGCGGCGGCAGCGGCGCGCCTTCCACGCGCGGTTGCGTCGGTACGCAGTCGACGTACTTCTCGCCGATCAGCGACTGCGGCCTGATCGTGCAGGTGGCATCGTCGCGAAAGTTCTTGAAGCCGGGATTTTCGATGTCCATCACGACCGCGGCCTTGGCTTCGGGGGTGGGGTCCACGGAGTTCACGGTCCCGACCTTGACGCCGTCGATCTTGACGTTCTCGCCGGGGATCAGGTTGCCGGCGTCGTCGAAGATCGCGCGTACCGTGTAGCCGCCGTTGGAGCCGCCCGCGGCGGTCGCGAGCACGACCACAGCAACGAGCGCGGCGACGCCGGCAGCGCCGGCGATGCCGGCCGCCAATCTCCTCCACCCCACCATCGCCTTCCTCAACCCAATCCTTCCTTGCGTTTACAGCGAGCGGGCGGCCTCATCAGCTGCGATGAGGCCGCCCCCTCGGCCTGCTCCTGTCGAGCTTACGCCCTCAGTGGCGCAAACCCTCCCCTACCGTGCCCCTACTTGCGGGGGCACGGTGCTTTGTATTCGGCCGTCACCGTCTCAGGTTTGGTTTCTTCGCCGTTTTCAGCGAACACGACTTCGGTCTTGATCGGGAAGCCACCCTTCGGGCACGTCTTCGGCACGCGACCGTAGTAGATCGTTTTGCCGTGCGACTTGTACGCCGAGCCGAACTTGCCGTTGATCGTCTTGACCGACGCGAACGGCGCGCCCGGGACGCTCGGGACGAGCGGCACCTGCACGACCGCCTCCGGGCCGAAGCCACCGGCGCCGCCAAGGTTGATGTAGTGGCCCTTGGACAGGATTTCCAGCGACACAGGCGAGTGGCCGTCGGTGAAGAACTCGATGCCGCCGTCCGGCGAGTAGAAGGACTTCAGTTCGGCTTCCTCTTCGACGCGTTCGCCGCCGAAGGTCACGAAGCCGACGACCTTGCCGGTCGGGCCGGCGGATGAGCCCGCCGGGCACTTGATCGGGCCGAACTGTTCAAGCGTCGTCGTGGCACACGTGGGGAAGCCAGTCGGGTGCAGGACCGAGCCTTTCGGCAGGAACACGTTGACGCCGATGATCGGCGGCGGCGAGCCCTGGTATTCGTTGCCTTCGATTTTGTATTCGGTTTCCAGATCGGTGCCGGCGCCCAGGATGTTGCCCGTGCCTTTGAAGCCCGGGATCGGTACGGCGAGCGCTTTGAACGTGACTTTCGGCAGCGCCGAGGCCACGCTCGGCAGGGCCAGCAGGGCCAAGCCGAGAACGGCAAGACAGGTGGATGCTCTGCGCATCAGTTTCTCTCCCTCTATTGATGGACAGGTCCGCCTCGATCCGGGTAGCTCCGGAGCCATGCCGGTCCGGCGACATCGAGATCCCCCACGGCTTCGCGGAAGAACAGCGGCGAGTTCCTGGCCCAAACCTTATCCGTCTCGCTTGACGCGTTCAAGTTTCACGGCTTGCAACTACCATTCGGTAAGCCCACCGCCCGCAGCGGCTGGCCCGAGTCCGATCGCATACACGAACACTAAGGCTCGACTTGAGGCTTACTCTTGCTCGACGGACAGCTCGAGCCGCTCGCTCTCGAAGCGCACGCCCACCGGCTCCAGCAGCACCTGCCGCGGCCCCTGCTCCACGCGCCCGGCGACCAGAGCGCCGAGGCCGAGCTCGCGGGCGATCGCGACGACCTGCTCGCCGCTGCCGGAGCCGCAGTACACGGCATAGCCACAGCCCATGTTGAACGTCGAGTAGGCCGCCGCCGCATCCATGCCCGCATGCTCAGCGAGGAAGCTCAGCACCGGCGGCACCTCGGGCAGGCGCTCGATGCGATACGTCAGCTCCTTTGCGGGGCGCATCAGCTTGAGCAGGCCGTGCCCGGTGATGTGGCTCAGGTATGTGACATCGACGCCTTCCCGCAGCAGCGCGGCGATCAGCGGCACGTACATCACCGACGGCGCCAGCAGCGCCTCGCCGAACGTCATCCCCGACGAGCCGGCGGACGTGCCCGCGTCGACATCGGTGGCCGCCGTGCCGGCGCCTGGCAGGGCGCCCCCGCGGTCGTCGGACACGATCGTCGCGTAGCCGTCGGGCAGCCGCGCGGCGATCAGCCGCGCGAGCGACGCGCCGTTGGCGTGCAGTCCGCTCGAGGCCACGAGCACGATCTCATCGCCCGCGCCGAGCCGCTCGCCGAGAATCGCGGCGGTACCCGCGGGCACCGCGCCGACGGCAGCGCCGGCCAGCTCGATGTCGTTCTCCGCGAGCATCCCCGGCAGCGACGGCGACTCGCCCCCTCCCCAGACGCAGCCCGCGTCCACGCACGCGCTGCGCCAGCCCTCCAGCAGCGACGCGGAGCGCTGCTCCTGCAGGTACCACTCCGATGCGCCGGTCGCGAAGTAGGCGTTGACGACGAGCGGCAGCGCGCCGACGCAGCAGAGGTCGTTGAGGATCGCCGCGACAGTGTCGTACGCGACGTCCGCGAAGCGGTCGAGCCCCTGCTGCTCGAGCACGTGGCGCGCGATGATCGACTTCGTGCCGAGCCCCTCGACGACGAACGCGAGCGTCTGTCCGTCGTACTCGAACACGAACGCCGGCTCGCCGCGCGAGGCGTCGAGCGCGCGCCCGCCCCGGCTCTGCAGTAGCGGCGAGGTCGACAGCGCCTTGGCCATCGCCAGGCGCTTGCCGGCGTCCAGCGCGTCGTAGTCGACGCCCGCCGCGCGGTAGCTGGCGCCCTCAGCGGCGCCAGTCGCATTGGCGTGGAAATCGCTCATCGGCGATGATCCTAAGCCACCACAGGCCAATGCCGTCACCGAGGGAGAGCACCTATGGACTTCGAGCCGAGCGAGCGCTGTAAGGATTTCAAGGAGCGCCTGACGGCGTTCATGGATGAGCACGTCTACCCCACGGAGGAGATCTACCACCGCCAGCTGCGCGAGTCGGGAGACCCCCATCATCAGCCTCAGGTGATGGAGGAGCTGAAGGCGCGCGCGCGCGAGGCGGGCCTGTGGAACATGTTCCTGCCCGACGAGGAGCACGGCGCGGGGCTGTCCAACAGCGACTACGCGCCGCTGGCCGAGATCCTCGGGCGCTCGCCGATCGCCTCGGAGGCGTGCAACTGCTCGGCGCCCGACACCGGCAACATGGAGGTGTTGCACCAGTTCGGCACCGACGAGCAGAAGGATCGTTGGCTGACGCCGCTGTTGGAGGGAGAGATCCGCTCGGCGTTCGCGATGACCGAGCCGGGCGTGGCTAGCTCAGACGCGACCAACGTCGCGCTGAGCATCGAGCGCGACGGCGATGAGTATGTGCTCAACGGCCGCAAGTGGTGGATCACGAACGTCTTCCACCCCGCCTGCAAGATCATGATCGTGATGGGCAAGACGCAGCCGGACGCGCCCACGTACACGCAGCAGAGCCAGATCCTCGTGCCGCTGGACACGCCGGGCGTGACGGTGCTGCGCAACCTGCCGGTGTTCGGCTATGTCGACCAGGACGGGCACGGTGAAATCGACTTCACGGACGTGCGCGTGCCGGTCACGAACGTGATCTCGAAAGAGGGAGACGGCTTCATGATCGCCCAGGCGCGTCTCGGCCCGGGCCGCATCCATCACTGCATGCGCGCGATCGGCGCCGCTGAGCGGGCGCTCGAGCTGATGTGCAAGCGCGCGGTCTCGCGCGTGACCTTCGGCAAGCCGATCGCCACGCGCGGAAACATCCTCGACTGGATCGCCGAGGCGCGCATCGAGCTTGAGATGACGCGCCTGCTGACGCTGAAGGCGGCGTGGATGATGGACACCGTCGGCAACCGTCACGCGCGCACGGAGATCGCGGCGATCAAGGTGGCGGCACCGAACATGGCGCTGAAGATCGTCGACCGCGCGATCCAGGTGCACGGCGGCGGCGGCGTGTCCGATGACTTCGGCCTCGCGAGCGCCTACGCGCACCTGCGCACGCTGCGCCTGGCCGACGGCCCCGACGAGGTCCACAAGCTGTCGATCGCGCGGCGGGAGCTGGCGCCTTACATCCCCCGCGAGCCGACCGCAGCTGGATGAGCGAGCGAGCCCGCCATCGCCGGATGAGCGAGCGAGATCGCCGCGGCCGGATGCGCGATCCGCACTGCGGTCACCAAACGGGCGTGCGAGCGTTCGCGGGGGCATGACCGCGCTGAGCTACCGCGAGCGCCCGGCCGCCGGCGAGCCCGAGGGGCTGCTGGTGCTGCACCACGGCCGCGGCTCCGACGAGCAAGACCTGCTGACGCTCGCCGACGTGCTCGACCCGGCACGACGGCTGCACGTGGTGACGCCGCGCGCGCCGCTTGAGCTGCCCGGCTCCCCGGGCTACCACTGGTACCTGGTGCCGCGCGTCGGTTTCCCCGACCCCGACAGCTTCCAGGCCGCGCGCGAGGCGCTCGCGGAGCTGCACGACGAGCTGTGGCAGCGCACCGGGATCGCGCCGGAGCGAACCGTGCTCGGGGGCTTCTCGATGGGCGCCGTGATGAGCTACGCGACCGCGCTCAGCGCCGAGCGCCCGGTCCCCGCTGGGGTGCTCGCGTTCTCCGGCTTCATCCCGACCGTCGAGCGCTGGCAGCCCGACGTCGCGACGCGCACCGCGCTGCGCGTGTTCGTCGCTCACGGCCGCCAGGACCAGGTGATCGACGTCGCCTTCGCGCGTGCCGCCGTCGAGTTGCTGCGCGACGGCGGCCTGACGGTCGAGTACCGCGAGTCCGAGGCCGGGCATCACATCGACCCTCGCGAGCTGCCCGCGGCCGCCGCCTGGCTGGGTGAGACTTTGCGTATGGTTTGACGGCGATAGCCGTGCGGGTTTAGGAGGAGGAGTCTGATGTCAGGCGCAGCGCTGCGTCCACCGGCGGTCCCGAGGCGCGCCCTCGAGGTGCTGATCGTGGGCGCGGGCTTCGGCGGCATCGCCGCCGCGATCGAGCTGCGCCGACAGGGCGTCACCGACGTCACGATCCTCGAGCAGGGACCGGACCTCGGCGGCACGTGGCTCTACAACAGCTATCCGGGGGCGGCGTGCGACGTGCCCAGCCACCTGTACTCGTTCTCGTTCGCGCAGCGGCGCGACTGGTCGCGGCTGTGCTCGCCGCAGGCTGAGATCCTCGCCTACCTGCACGACGTCGCGCGCGAGCACGGCGTCGATCGGCTGGTGCATCCAAACACGACCGTGACGACGTGCGCCTGGGACGGCGAGCGCTGCCGCTGGAGCGTGCAGAGCGAGCACGGCGCGACCTACGAGGCCGATGCGCTGGTCCTCGCCACGGGGCAGCTGCACCAGCCTTCGCGGCCGTCGATCGAGGGCGCGGACACGTTTGCCGGCCACAGCTTCCACTCCGCCGAATGGGACCACGACTACGAGCTGGCGGGCAAGCGCGTGGCGGTCGTGGGCAGCGGCGCGAGCGCCGTGCAGCTGGTGCCCGAGATCGCGCCCGTGGTCAAGCACCTGAGTGTCTTTCAGCGCTCCGGCAACTGGTTCCTGCCGCGCAAGAACCGCCGTTACCCGGCCGCGGTCAAGGCCGCGATCGAGCTGATTCCTGGGCTGCAGGCCTTTCGGCGCAGGTTCATCTTCGAGTACGGCGAGTCGCTGACGCTCGCGATCCGCCACCCCGCCACGGTCGGGCGCCTGGCGGGCGCCCGCTCGGCGGCGTTCATGCGCTCGCAGCTCAAGGACCCGCAGCTGCGCGCGCGAGCCTGGCCGGACTACACGTTCGGCTGCAAGCGCGTGCTGTTCAGCTCGCAGTTCCTGCCGGCGCTCGAACGCGCCAACGTCGAGCTGGTGACCGAGGCGATCGCGCGCGTCACGCCCACCGGCATCCTCACCGCCGACGGCATTGAGCACGAGCCGGACTGCGTGATCTGGGCCACCGGCTTCAAGACCAACGACTTCATGTTCGGAATGCGGATCAGCGGCGACGGCGGCGTCGACCTGCACGAGCAGTGGTCCGCGGGCGCGCACGCGCACCTCGGCATGTGCGTACCCGGCTTTCCCAACATGTTCGTGCTGTACGGGCCCAACACCAACACCTCGGGCGGGTCGATCATCGTCTACCTGGAGGCGCAGGCCGCCTATCTGACGCAAGCCCTGCGGCAACTGCGCGACCGTGATGCCGGCGCGATCGAGGTGCGCCCCGAGGTCGAGGCGGCGAGCGATCGGGCGCTGCAGGCGCGCTTCGCGGGCACCGCATGGACGCGGTGCGACTCGTGGTACCGCGACGAGCACGGGCGGATCGTGGCCAACTGGCCCGGCTACATGCGTGAGTACCTTGCGCAGACACGCGAGCTGGACGCCTCCGAGTACCGCTTTGCGCCGCTGCCAAAGCCGGCCACCGTGGTGAGTGCTTAGGGTGCCGGGGAAGGGACAGAAGCCCGTGTACGACTACGTAATCGTGGGTGCCGGCTCCGCCGGCTGCGTGCTCGCCAACCGGCTGTCGGAGGACCCGACCGTGCGGGTGCTGCTGCTGGAGGCCGGCGGCGCCGACCGCTCGCTGAAGATCAAGATCCCGGCGGCGTTTCCGCAGCAGTTCCACACCAAGCTCGACTGGGACTACGCGACCGAGCCCGAGCCGCACGTCGACGGTCGCTCGCTGTATGTGCCGCGCGGCAAGGCGCTCGGCGGCTCCAGCTCGATGAACGCGATGCTGTACGTGCGCGGGCGCCCGCTCGACTACGACGGCTGGGAGGCGCAGGGCGCGCCCGGCTGGAGCTACGCGGACGTGTTGCCGTACTTCAAGCGCTCCGAGGACAACGTCCGCGGCGCCTCCGACTACCACGGTGCCGGCGGCCCGCTGCACGTCGCCGAGCAGCGATCGCCGCGACCCCTGAGCGCGGGCCTGCTCGCCGCGAGCGAGGCGGCTGGCATCCCGCGCATCGCCGATTACAACGGCCCCGAGCAGGATGGCGCGTCGATGTTCCAGGTGACGCAGAAGAACGGCAGGCGCTTCAGCGCCGCAGACGCCTACTTGCGCCCGGCGCTGACGCGCCCGAACCTCGAGCTGCGCACGGGCGTCAGCGTCTTGGGCGTCGAGCTGGACGGCGAGCGCGCCGTCGGCGTGCGCCTGCGCAAGGGGCGCGGCGGCGTCGAGCTGGTGCGCGCCGAGCGCGAGGTGCTGCTGAGCGCCGGCGCGATCGGCTCGCCACAGCTGCTGCTGCTGTCCGGCATCGGCGCCGGCGGGGAGCTGCGCGACGCGGGCGTCGCCGTCCGCCACGAGCTGCCCGGCGTCGGGCGCAACCTGCAGGACCACCCGTTCCTGACGGTGCTGTGGGAGCTGTCCGGCACGGACACGCTGTACGGCGCCGACAAGCCGGGGCCGCTGGCCGAGTGGCTGCTGCGCCGCTCGGGCAAGCTCAGCTCGACGGTCGCCGAGGTCGTCGCGTTCACGCGCACTCGCGGCGGCCTCGCGGCGGCCGACATCCAGTTCCACATGGGCGCCGCCTACTACGAAGACCACGGCGCCGAGACCTACGACGGGCACTGCATGGTGATCGCGCCGGTGCTCGTCTCACCGCAGGCGCGCGGGCAGGTGTGGCTGCGCTCCGCCGACCCGCTCGCCAAGCCGCGGATCCTCACGAACACGTTGTCGCACGCCGACGACGTGCGCTCGCTGGTGGCCGGCGTGCGTCTAGCGCGCGAGATCGCCGCGCAGGGACCGCTGCGCGAGCTGATCGTCAAGGAGCTGAAGCCGGGTCCCACGAACATCGATGACGCCGAGCTCGAGGCCGACCTGCGCCGGCGGCTGATGCTGATCTACCACCCCGTGGGCACCGCCCGCATGAGCGACACGCACCCCGAGGCGGTCGTCGACTCGCGCCTGCGCGTGCACGGCCTGCAGGGACTGCGCGTGATCGACGCCTCGATCATGCCCACGATCACCGGCGGCAACACCAACGCGCCGACGATCATGATCGCGGAGCGCGGCGCCGATCTGATCAAGGAAACCGCATGAACCTAACCCTCTACTTGAGCGTTAGATGAGCCTTTCGATCAACTACCATCGCGAGGGCGAAGGGCCGCCGCTGGTGCTGCTGCACGGCATCGGCCTGCACTGGCAGACGTGGCAGCCCGTGATCGGGCGACTGGCGCGGGAGTTCGACGTGATCGCCTGCGACTCCCCCGGCTTCGGCCGCTCGGCGCCACTATCGGCCGATATTCCGCCGACGATCCCAGCGTACGCGGACGCGTTCGAGTGGTTCTTTGCCGAGCTCGGCCTCGAGCGCCCGCACGTCGCCGGCAACTCGATGGGCGGCGCGATCGCGCTCGAGCTGGCGCGCGGGCGCGCGGTGCGGTCGGTCACCGCGTTCTCGCCGGCGGGCTTCTGGACGGCCGCCGAGCGACGCTTCTGCCAGCTCTCGCTGCGCACGATCGTGGGAATGCCGACGCCCGCGCGCCCGGCGGTGCTGGCGCTCGCGCGCACGCGCGGCGGGCGTCTCGCGCTGTGCTCGCAGACGTTCGGCTACCCCGCCCGTCTGCCCGCCGAGGACGCCGTCGCGACGCTCACCGACGCGTGGGCCGCCCCCGCCTTCGCCGGCGCGCTCGACGCCTTCCGCGGCTACAGCATCGGGGCGCCCGAGCAGCTCCGCAACACACCGACGACGATCGCCTGGGGACGCCGCGACTGGCTGCTTCCCTACCGCCTGCAGGCACCGCGTGCGCGCAAGCTGCTGCCGTGGGCGACGCACGTCACGCTCGGCGCCGGGCACGTCCCCTTCTACGACGACCCCGCGGCATGCGCCGAGGTGATCCGCAGCCGCGTGCTCTCCGTCGCCGCCGTGGGCGCCGCTCAGCCGGGCTAGCCGCGTGCATTCCGTCGCCAGCGTGGGCGCCGGCTGAGCCGACAGCCCAGGCTGCCAGCAGCTGCCAGCACGCCCTATCGAGCAGATGGGACGACCTACGGCGAGGTCTCGCCCGCCTGGCGGCGCGCCGCACTCGCCCGCTCGACCCCGGCGAGCACGTCCGCGCCAAGCACCGCGTCGACCTCCAGCTGCGCGGTCGCCATCACACGCCCGACCATCATGTACTGGCCGATCACGAGCAGCAGCTGCGTGATCTCGGCGGGCGTGAAGCGCGCGCTCATCGCGGCGAAGGTCGCCTCGTCGGGCGTCGCATCGCGCACGACCTGAGCGGTGAAGCGCACGACCAAACGCCCATCCTCGCCGAGCGCCTCCGCCTCCAGGTCATCAGCTTCCAGCGCCGCGACCTGCTCCCGCGTGCCGCCCACGGCCAGCAGGATCGGAACGTGCTGCACCCACTCGTATTCCGCGCCGGGCGTCAGCCGCGCCACGCGCAGGATCGCAAGCTCCCGCAGCACCGGGTCGAACCAGCGCGCGTCCAGACAGTCGCCGCCGAACCGTAGCCAGTTGACGAACGATCCCTGCGCGTTTGCGACGGTCGCGAAGATCGCAAGCGACGGCAGCCGCTCGAGCGCCTGGCGAACCTGGGGCTCGGCGTCGGTGGCGGCGAGTGCGGGTAGTCGGGCCATTAGTCTGCGGCAATGATCGCATCCCGCCGACGCCTGCGGTCGCTGACGCTCGGCGGGCTCGCGGTGGCACTGGTCGCGGTGCTGTTGACGGTGCGGCTCGCGACCGAGGGCACGCCCGCGTTGCGAATTCAGCGCACGCTAGCCGCCTACGTGCGCCTGCCCGGCCGCGCCCCGATGCTCGCCTGGCCCCGCGAAGGACAGGCCGCCGTTCAAGTTCAGGGGATCGGCGCAACCGCCAGCTCCGGGCCGCCCGCGCCCGTTCCGATTGCCAGCGTGGCGAAGGTCATGACGGCCTACCTGACGCTGCGCGAGCACCCGTTGAGAGCAGGCGAAGAAGGCTTTCAGATGACGATCACGCCAGCCGAGGTCGCCGAAGAGGAACGGCGGGCGGCGCTGCTGGAGTCCGTCGTGCCCGTACGCGCGGGCGAGCGGCTCAGCGAGCGCCAAGCACTGCAGGCGCTGCTGCTGCCGTCCGCCAACAACGTCGCGGCGCTGCTGGCCCTACACGACGCCGGCACGATCAACGCGTTCGTGGCGCGCATGAACGCGACCGCGCGCACGCTCGGCATGCGCTCGACCCGCTACACCGACCCGAGCGGCTTCAACGACGAGACCGTCTCCACGGCCGCCGACCAGCTGCGGCTCGCGAGCGTCGCGATGCGCCTGCCGGTGTTCGCCGCGATCGTCGCCGAGCAGGCGGCCGAGCTGCCGGTCGTCGGCAGCGTCGCCAACCTCGACGGCCTGCTTGGCAGCGATGGCTACGTTGGCGTCAAGACCGGCTCAGACCGCGCCGCCGGCGGCTGCTTCATGTTCGCCAAGCGCGTCGCGATCGGCGCTCGGCTGGTGACGATCCTCGGCGTCGTGCTTGGCCAGCGCGAAGGCTCACTCGTCGAAGCCGCGCTTGCCAGCGCCCAGCGACTCGGAGACTCGCTCGCCTCGGCGCTGCGGGTGCGCACCGTGCTGCCTGCCGGCACGCGTGTGCTGAGCGCGCGCGACGCGGACGGTCACAGCACCGCGATCGCAACCGCCGCGCCGCTGGAGGGGGTCGGCTGGGGCGGGCTGGAGTTGCCGGTGCGGGTCACGCTCACGCACCCGCACAGCAAGCACCTGCGCGCGGGCCAAGCGCTCGCGACGGTCACGCTCGACAGCACCGGCTCGGCCACCACGAGCGCGAGCGCCGTTCACGCCGTCGGCGGTGCCTCGCTCGGCTGGCGGCTGCGCCACCTGCTGTAGCGCCGGTCACAGATGCGCTCGCCATCCGTAGAGCAGGATGTGAGGATCGCCGAGCGCGCCGACGCGCAACTGCTTCGCAGCACCGACGCCGCGGACTTCGGGCGCTTCTACGAGCGCCACGTGGGCGCCGTCGTGGCGTACCTCGGAGCGCGCGTGCGCGAGGCCGAGGTCGTGTTCGACCTGGCCGCCGAGACATTCGCGCGCGCGCTCGAGCACCGCGATCAGTACGACCCCGCGCGCGGCCCCGCCATCGCGTGGCTACTCGGGATCGCGCGGCATCTGATCATCGACGCGGCCAGGCGCCGGCAGGTCTCCGACCGCAGTCGCCTGAGCCTGGGGCTCGCACCAATCGCGCTCGATGACGCGCAGCTCGCGCGGATCGATGCACGCGGCAGGGTCGATCTGCGCGCGACGCTGGCGACGCTCACGCCTGACGAGCGCGAGGCGGTGATTCGGCGTGTCCTCTGCGAGCAGCCCTATTCCGAGCTGGCAGCCAACCTGCGCTGTTCCGAGCAGGTCGTACGCAAGCGCGTCTCGCGCGGGCTCGCACGGTTGAGACGAGTACTGGAGGAGCAGCCATGAAAGATCCCTTCCAGATCCTGCGCGACGAGCTCGTGCACGCAGCGCAGCGCATGCAGGTCTCCGAAGCGCAGCCGCCATCGCGAGCGCGGTGGCCGCGATGGTCCCGCCGGCGCTCGCACCCGCTCGCGGCGGTACTCGCCGCTTTGGTGCTCGCGGGCAGCGCCACGGCCGCGGTCGTCTCGATCACGTCCCGGTCGTCCGCACCGCTCAGCGGCCGCGTCCCGGGCCGCCCGTCCTCAGGCGCCGGCCGCGGGTTCGACCTCGAGCCGGGCGATTCCTACCGCATAACCGTGGCGCCGGTCCTCCAGGCCGGGACCGCGGGGCTGTGCACGGCAATCGTCTACCGATCGGCCCCTGGGCAGCCTCGCTGGGGCTGGGGCGCGGGCGGCTGTGGAGGCGGCTACCCGACGCGCTCTCAGCCGCTGTTCGGGCACGGCGGCTGGATCGTCTACCCGCACGGGCGCATTCCCAAGGGCGGCGCGATCGAATACATCCTCACCGGCCCCGAAGTCGCGGCGGTCCGTCTCGGCGCGCACACGATCATCGGGGCACGCAGCCAGCCGGGCTTGCCCGCCGGTGACCGCGCGGTCGTGTTCTACCTGCCGGCGGGATCGCCCGTGGTGCTGCAGCCGAGACTGCCGCGAGCGGCCCTGCGCCAACAGGTGCCGGCGAGTGTGCAACCGCTGACGCTGACCCCGCTGGGCCGCTCGGGGCTACCGCTCGCAACAGCTGCCGCCGCTTCCGGTGCGCCGTTCCGGCTCCCCGCGCGCTTCTGGCAGCGACCACAACGCCAGCCGCACGGCAGCTGCACGCTTACCGCGCCCGCCTGGCTGCGTGCCGTCCGTGGCACCGTCGCGTACGACCTCAAAGCGGTCGCCGGCGTGCAAGGCACTGCGCTGCTGTCATGCCTGAGCACCGACTACGCACTCGGCGGCGCCACGATCACCGCCGCGGTGCTGCTCAACGCCGCCGACCCGGCGAGCCCACCACCGGCGATCTTCGGCGCCACCGCGATCGCGGGCACGCCCGGCTTCGTCAGCCGCGAAGACTTCCCGCTACCCGCCGAGGAAGCCATCGCCGCGCGTCGCGACGGCAACGCCTGGCTCGTCGTCCAGGGCGGCAGCGGCCTCGCACAACGGCTCCTGGTCTTGCGCGAGCTGCGGATCGCGCACATCGCCCTGCCGCACGATCACGGATATCAGTAGTTGAAGGAGCTGGATGGCAGCGAGCGTCCTTCGACGGCGGCGCCCAACTCGGCCATGCTTATATCGAGGCCCTGAGCCAGCCGGCGCACCGTGTCCCACCCCGGCGATGCCTGTGCCAGCTCGATTCGCGCTAGCGAGCCGGTCGTGATGCCAGAGCGAAACGCGAGCGTTTCGCGCGTGATGCCGCGTTCGGCGCGCAGCCGGCGCAGGGTCGCGGCAAGCGCCGGGTCCGGGCTCGTGCTGCGCGTCACGCGACCGGCCCGCCCCCGCTCACGACCAGGGCTCTGAACGCGGCGAGGGTCTGCGCTCGGTCGGCACCCGCAGTCCCGCCAGCAGCTCGTCGACCGTGACGCCGAGCCCGTCGGCGAGGATGTAGAGGGTCGTCAGCCGCGGCTCCACCGCGCCCTGCTCGATTTTGCCGATCTCGGTGCGGTGCAGCCCGGTCTCGTGCGACAGCCGTTCTTGGGAGAAATGCGGGCGCGTGGCCGTGCGCACACGCTTGACGTTGGCCCCAAAACCTTCTAGGAATTGGGCAAGCTCCGCCTTGTAGGACTCCATTGTGCTCATCGCTGCACTCTTTCTCTCCCGAGAGAGAAACGCGACCGATGCTCGTCAGCCACTCGGCCGACTGCCCGATCATCGGCCGCCACTTGATCGTGTGACCGACAACTGTCTGCAGGGCGCCTATGGATCGAACCGGGACTACTGAAGCGGATCGATCCACGCAGGCTCATACGAACATATGTTCGCACAAACTCGCTCCGGCTGCACCCACCGCCGGCGCGATGACGCGCCCGGCCGTTCTCTGCAACGCTTCTTCTGTCAACCCTGCTCGGGGGTGACATCGCGGCTTGGAGGGTCGTCATGGACGGACGCAGCGGGCACAGGAACGCCAGAGCCAAAAATGGTTGCCGCGGTCGCGCACGCGGCCAGGCGCCGGGTCGAGTACTTGCCCAGCCGCCGCGTTTCCGCATGCAACGGCACAGGCGCAGGCTCGCATGCCTGGCGCTGCTCGCGCTGGCGCTCGTGGCGACGACGGTGATCGAGGCCACTGCGGCCACTGGCCAGGCGAGCCTCGTGCGCATCGGCGCGGCGCCGCGCCTGCCGGCGAGCGCCGTGAGCCTCGGAGCGACGCCCGCGACGAGTACCGTCTCAGGCGCGATCGCCGTGCGTCCGCGCGACGCACTGGCACTGGAACGCTTTATCGCGGAGGCCACGAGCAAGGGCTCGCCGCTGTTCGGGCACTACCTCGCGAAGGGCCAGTTCGAGGCGCGCTTCGGACCGTCGGCGAGCACGATCGGCGCCGTGCAGGCACAGCTGCGAACGGACGGGCTGCGGCCCACGGGCGTCAGCGCCAACGGACTGCTGGTGCACTTCTCCGGCACCGCTGCAAAGGTCGCCAGCGCGTTCGCGACCGAACTCGACTCCTACCGCCTGCGCGACGGCAGGCACGCACGCGCAAGCACCACCGCACCGGCATTGCCAAGCTCGATCGCGGGGTCCGTCGCGGCGGTCGTGGGGCTCGACGACCTCGAACGCCCGCGCCCGCTGCGAGTTCGCCGCAGAGCATCCGAAAGCGCCCGCTTCCCGGCCGCGAAGGCCGCGCCGATCGCGCACCCGTCGGGCGCGCCCGACGCATGCCACGCGGCAACGCGCGACGCCACCAAGCTCGGCGGCCTCACCGACGACCAGATCGCCAACGCCTACGGCGCGTTCGGCCTCTACGAAGCGGGCGACACCGGCTCGGGCGTGCACATCGGCGTATTCGAGCAGGAACCGTTCGCGACGCCCGACATCCAGCACTTCGACACCTGCTACTTCGGCGCAAGCGCGGCCGCCGCGATGATCTCGCGGCTCGACGTCGTGCCGTTGGAAGGCGGCATCCCGCAGGGACCTGGCTCGGACGGCGAGGCGCTGCTCGACGTCGAGGACGTCTCCGCGATGGCGCCCGGCGCCGACATCGACGTGTATGAGAACCCCGAAACACCCGGCGGCGAAGTCGCCGAGATCGCGGCGATGGTCGACGAAGACCGCGACCAGATCATCACCTCCAGCTACGGACAGCCCTGCGAAGAAGAGGAGCAGGCCGCGCAGCCGGGCACCCAGGAGGCCCTGAACTTCCTCTTCCAGCAGGGCGCCGCGCAGGGGCAGACGTTCCTCGGGGCGGCCGGCGACAGCGGCAGCGACAACTGCGAAGAAATCCACCGCGAAGCCACCGTCCAACCGGGCCAGAACCCGATCTCGACAGGGGAAATCGCCAGCCAGCCCTACGTGCTCGGCGTCGGCGGCACGACCATCACCGATGCCGCGCAGCCGATCGAGGAGCACGTCTGGAACGACGGCCCGGAGGGCGGCGCCGGCGGCGGCGGCATCTCCGGCGGTTTCGCGATGCCGAGTTGGCAACGCGAAGCGAGCGTCCCCGGAATCGAGCTGCCCGGCAGCACCGACTACCTCAACGCCGCGAGCGTCGAGCAGCGCTTCGGCTACCCGACCGGCTTCTGCGACGACAGCCTTCCCGCCGGCGCCGCTGCGAACACGCCATGCCGGCTGGAGCCCGACGTGTCCGCGCAGGCGGACGAGTTCACGGGCGCGGTCACCGTCTACAGCGCGGAGTACCGCGGCGTCGGCGAAGAACTCGCGCCCGACGGCTGGGTCACCTCGGGCGGAACCTCCTCCGCGACACCGATCTGGGCGGGCATGCTCGCGCTCGCCGACGCCTCCCCCACCTGCAGAGCGAACCCCGCAACCACCGCCTCCGGCGTCGGCTTCGCAAGCCCGCTGCTGTACGCGGTCGCATCGAACCCGACCGCCTACGCCGCATCCTTCAACGACATCACCGAAGGCAACAACGACCAGTACGGCCTCGACGACGGCAGGGTGTTCCCCGCGCGGCCCGGCTACGACCTGGCGTCGGGACTCGGCTCACCGCGCATGACCGGCCCCGGCGGCACCGCCGGCCTGGCCTACTACCTGTGCAGCTACGCCGCGCATGCGGGCGGACCTACGGTTACAGCGCTATCGCCGACGTCAGGCACCACGGCCGGCGGCGAGACCGTGCGCGTCAGCGGCAGCGGCTTCGAGAGCGGCGGCGTATCCGACGTCGCCGACGTCCAGGTCGGGGCCTGGCACTCGGCGCCGGGCGCCGTCGAAGTCCTCGGACCGACGACGCTCGCCGTCAAGCTGCCACCCGCCGTGGACACGCTGCCGGCAAAGTCGCCCGCGCCGCAGGACGGCGCCGGCCCGGCCGACGTGATCGTGACGCTCAGCGACGACCAGTCGAGCGCGCCGGGCCCAGCCTCGACGTTCGACTACGTGGACGCCGGCGGCGGCGGCTCGGTCCCGAGCGTCACCGGCGTGATCCCCTACGGCGGCAGCGAGCACGACCCGGAACCGGTGACGATCCTCGGCTCGGACTTCACCGGCGCCACCTCGGTCAGCTTCGGCGGGGTTGACGCCAGCGACTTCAAGATCCTCAGCGCCTCCGAGATCCAGGTCACGCCACCCCCTTACTCCCAGCAGACCGCCTGCGCACCGCTGCCCGACAGCGGCGTGTACGCCGGCGAGAGCGCGAGCAACGACATCTGCCAGGTCCCCGTGCTCGTGCACGGCCCCGGCGGTGCGAGCGCCGCCGCTCCAATCCTGCCGCCGCTGGAGGGCGCGGCCGCGTTCGAACAGAACGGCGCGATCGAGGCGCCACCCGGATGCGGCTGCGAGGTCTACCCGACCCCGAGCGAGTACGACTACGCGCCGGCGCCCACGATCACGTCCGTCTCGACCTCTCAGGGGCCGGCCAGCCTCGCCAGCGAGACGGCCGAAACGCTGATCACGATCCACGGCAGCGGGCTCGGCCACTTCACGCTCGACTACACGCACTTCGCCGGCGCGCCCGCCGAAGCCGAAGTCGAGTCGCTCGAGGAAAACATCGTCTTCGATAGCGGCACCGAGATCCAGATCACGGCGCCGGCGCTGGTGGAATCAGCCGAAGAAGCAAGCATCGAGCCGCGGAGCATCGGCTTCTCGTTGCGCACGCTCGCGGGCGAATCGGCGCAGGCGCCGATCGAGTACGCGGGAGTGCCGCGCGTGACCGGCGTCGAAAACACGGCGAGCAGCGTGCGACTGGAAGGGATCAGCGGCGCGCTCGACACCGGCGGGACACCGATCGCGATCACCGGCAAGGGGCTGTCCGGGCAGGTGACCGTCGTGCGCTTCGACGACAGCCAGAGCCCGTTCTCCGAAGGCACGGACTACACCTTCACCAGCAGCGGCGCGAAGCTGCTGGACACACAGACCGTCTCGCAGAACCCGGCGCTCGCGAACGTGCAGGCGTGCACCGTCACCGGCTGCAGCGCCGCCTCCACGGCGGACCTGCTGTTCCTGTACCCGCCGGGCCAGCCGGACGTCGAATCGCTGACGCCGCACTCCGGCAGCGCCGCCGGCGGCACAAACGTGATGATCCACGGGCAGAACCTGGGCTGCCCGCTCGCGGTCGCGTTTGGCTCGAGCGACGCCGAGTCCTTCAGTCCGGTGCAGGCGTTGCTCGCGTGCGGCTCGACCACCAGCTTGAACGCCGTCTCGCCGCCCGCGGGCACGGGCGCGGGCGCGAAGGTACCGGTTACGGTGACGACGCTCGAGAGCTACTTCACAGGTAGCAGCGACGCGCCGACGAACGCGCGGTTCACCTACAAAAGCTTGTCATAGCCCCACAGCGACACGAGGTCGCGGCCCAGGTGCTCGCTGAGCGCCTGTACCTCAGGCTTGAAGCGGCTGCGCAGCTCGAGCATGAACTGCTCATCGGGCTGGCGCGGGTTGGCGTACATCATGCGACTGTGAATCGTGTCGAAGGCCTCGTGGCGCAGCCGCCTCGGCATCGCCAGCTTGACCGTCCTGCGCGCGACCCTCGCCAGCGGATTGCTGCCGGAGACGACCGCGCGCACGGTGTCGTCGAGGCGCACGCGCCGGCGTACCGTCGGGTTGGCTTCGATCGCCTCGAAGGCGACGTCGTCGTCGATACCGAGGAAGCCGTGCACGCGGCTCATCGTCGCGCGGTTGTCGCCGCGGAAGTCGTCGTAGATCAGCACCAGCAGCTGCTCCGGCGCGAACAGCGCTTCATAGCGGCGTAGCTGCTCGACATAACGCACGCGCTCGGCGTACATCACACCCTGCGGCCAGCGCGGGTTGACGTGTTCCGGCTCCGCGCCCGCACGCCGCGCGTCGTCGAGCGCGATCGCCTTTCGCAGGCTCGGCTCGTCCTCGGATCGGTGCTCGAGCATCTGCAGGTGCAGCGAGCGCATGAAGCTCGCGGGCTCGCGAAACAGCACGATGATGCGCGCGGCCGGCTGTGCCTCGGCGATCGCCTGCGCGGCCGTCTGCGACCAGATGTAGTGCGTTGAGCCCTCCCCTGTGAGCTGTCCGGGCGCGGCGCCCTCGAACAGCGCCAGATAGTCCTCGTAGCTCTGCGGCGGCGCACCGGCCCCCTGCGGGTGGATCGGGTAGGGCAGGTCGCTGGCGAAGTAGCGCGGCTCCTTCCAGTCCGGCATGTAGACCTGTGGGTGGCGCTTCAGCATTTCGTGTAGGGCCGTGGTGCCGGACTTGGGATGTCCGACGATGAAGAAGTCCGGCGCCCGTGCGTCGCGAGCGGCCGAGGCTTGACTCGTGGAGCCAGCGGGTGGCTCAGCCGCGTCCATCGGCCAAAGAATAACGCTCTCGTACATCCGTCCAAAAATGCTTCAGAACGCGGATTTCGCTTCCATCGGCGATCCCGAAGCCGCACACTCCGCCCTCGATCAACCAGGTCTGAAGGGGCAAACCCGTCGCGAGGCGGGGTCGCAAAGTAAGGGGTCTCGCCGAGACAGCCCGACTGCCAGCCGAGCAATCAAGCAAGGAGGCAAGCGTGACGCTGTCGCAGTCGAACCCGCCGTGCCGCATCGCTCACCGCCTGCGCGACAGCGCCGGCTTCTCGTTTCCGGAAGTGCTCGTGGCGATCCTGATCATCGGTGTCCTCGCCGCGATCGCGATCCCGTCGTTCCTCAGCACGACCACCAAAACGACCGACATGCAGGCCAAGGAACTCGTGCGCAACGCGCAGACGACCGCGGAGACGATCGCGCTCGATCACGGCGGCAGCTACAGGAACGTCACGACCGCGGAAATCGCAGCCGTGGAGCCGACGATCGTGGTCACGCCGAGCAATCAGCATGCGTACCTGAGCGAAGCCAACTCGGGCGCCGAAGAATATTCGCTGACGGCAACCGCGACCAACGGCGACGAACTCACGATCGCGCGCGCCAGCAACGGCACGGTCAGCCGCAGCTGCCGCAGCCCAAAGCTCAAAATCGGCTGCGACGGAGGCGAAAGCTCGAGCTGGTAGCAACAACTTGGGGGAGACACACGGCCGCTTGAGGGAGCGGCCGCTTGGAGTCCGACGCCGGCCTCCACGGACGTGAGGGACGTTCCGTGGGGGCCGCGTGTCGCGTGCGCGATCGGCCTGCGCCAGCGGTATCGTCAACACATGGCCGGAGACCCGCGCGTCGTGTGGATGCCAGGTGGCGTTCGCACCGAGGTTCACCTAGCCGGCGAGGACACCGCCGGCGCCTTCTGTCTGCTCGTCGACCATCCGCCCGCAGGCTGGTCACTGCCGCCTCATCGCCACGGCAACGAGGCGGAGACGATCCACGTCGTCGCGGGCAGCTTCGCGATGGAGATCGACGGGAGACCGATCGAGCTAGCGGCCGGCGAGACGGTCCACATACCGCGCGGCGTGACGCACTCCGGACGCAATGTCGGCGCGGACACCGGCCAGCGGGTGCTGCTGTTCAGCCCCGCCGGCATGGAGCGCTTCTTCCTGGCGGCTGGACAGCCCACGCCTGAGGCGGAGCCGGACCCCGCCGCCGTGCTCACCGCCGCCCTGAGCCACGGCTGGGAGTTCATGCCGACGAGCTGATGCGCCGTCGCGCGGTCAGGCGCGCTCGCGCCGCGGCGTCTACGCCGGCTGGCCCCCGAGCCCTCCGATCCCAAGCGACCCGTCGCCGGCGGCGGGCCCATCTGTCGAGGCGGAGGCGCCGTCGTCCGGACCAGCCCCCTGCTCGCCGGCCGTCGTCGCCTGACTGGCCTCGCCGGGCGACGGCGGAGGGTCGTCGAGGAACTCCGCTGTGGGCACGAAGAACAGGCCGCCGGTGACCGCCGTGGAGAAGTCCAGAATCCTGTCGTAGTTGCCGGGCGGGTCCCCGAGGAACATCCTCTGGAGCATCAGCTCAATGACCGAGGGGGTCGCGGCGTAGCCGATGAAGTACGTGCCGAACTCGCCGGCGCCGAGCGATCCGAAGGGCATGTTCTCCCGCAGGATCTGACGCTGGGTGCCGTCTGGTTCCACGATCGTGTTCAGCGCCACGTGCGAGTTGGACGGCTTGACGTCGTCGGCCATCTCGACGTTGGAGAGCTTGGCGCGTCCGATCACCCGCTCCTGCTCCTCGACGGTCAGGACATTCCAGGCGGTCATGTCGTGTAGGTACTTCTGGACGATCAGGTAGCTCCCGCCGGCGAACGCGGGGTCCTCGGCGCCGACGGTCGCCGCCACCTCGGCTGCCGGGCCGGTCGGGTTCTCGGTCCCGTCGACGAAGCCGAGCAGGTCCCGCTCGTCGAAGTACTTGAAGCCGTGGACCTCGTCGATGACGGTGGCCGCGCCAGCCAGCCGGCCGACGAAGAGCGACGACAGCTCCCAGCACAGATCCATCGTCGCGGCGCGAACGTGCAACAGCAGATCCCCCGGAGTCGCGACAGCCTGGTGGCGGCCACCGTCGAGGCGCTGGAATGGGTGCAGCTCAGCCGGCCGCGGACCGGCGAACAGGCGGTCCCACGCTTCCGAGCCAACCCCCGCCACGACCGCCAGCCCGCCCTCGGGCGCACGGAAGCCGACCGTCCTGGCCAAGCCCGACAGATCGCCGAGCAGGTCGCGGACCGCCGGCTCACCGCCATCATCGATCCTCAGCACGAGGATCACGGCGCTGGCCGTCAGCGGCGTGACAACGGGCTGCGCCAGCGGCTGCCCGGTGACGGCCGCCGGGCTCTGCGACACGCTCGTCATGGACGCGATCCTGGGCCGAACCAGCGGGCGCGGCGGCTCGCGCCAAACTGTTCCTTTTGCGCCATCTGCTCCGCCGAAGGCGCGTTGAAAGTGCCCGTTTTGGTTGGGCCGGACAGGAAATCGATGTCGACGCTGCCGATGCGCCCCTGACCGAACTCGATGTAGCAGGTGCCTCGACCCAGGTGACGCTCGGGTGGCTCGCCGCCTCTCAGCTCTGAGACGATCGCCTGCGCGACGACACGAGCGGCGCCCTCCGCGAAGACACCAGCCTTCGGTACTCCGGCAGTCGCCACGTCCCCGACGGCGTACACGCCCGGATACCGAGTCGCCAGTGTCGCGGAGTCGACGGGTATATAGCCGTCCTCGGCCATGCCGCTCGCGATCACCACATCCGGTGCGCGATGCTTCGGAACCCCGAGGAAGAGATCGAACGGCAACTCGGAGTCGTCGTCGAGCACCACCAGGCCACGCGAGCCGTCGAGCGCGGCAACCCGCCTGCCGCTGAGCAGTTTGATGTCACGCGCTGCGAACTCCCGTTCCAGCGCCGCCGAGGCCTCCGGCGACGGCGGCACCGGCGTGCCCAGCGGTATCACGATCGAGATCTCACAGGCGGCGCGCACGCCGCGTGCCGTCAGCTCGTCGTCGAGCATCAGCGCACACTCGCTGGGAGCCGGCGGACACTTGAACGGGGCGCCGCATATGCCGATCACGGCGTGGCCGCGCGAGAACGACGGGATGATCCCCGCGAGCCGTTCGGCGCCGGCGACCGAGTAGAACTCGTTGCCGGCCTCCGCGAGACCTGGAGTCGCATCGAGGTCGTAGCCAGCGCCGAGCGCGACCACGAGCACGTCCGCCTCGTGTATCCCGGCATCGGTCACCACCGTGCGCGCCTCGGGGTCGATCGCGGTGATCGTCTCGCACAACACCCGCACCCCCGGCTTGGCGATGTCGCGATAGTGCATGCGCACCGAATCCGGCGCGGCGCTGCGGAAGATGAGGTCAAGCTTGGAGAACCCGAATACGAACGCGTCGGACTTGTCGATCAGGGTGACGTGCGCGTCCTCGCCGAGTGCCTCCGAAAGCGTCGTGGCCAGCTCCAGGCCACCGAAGCCTGCACCGAGCACGACAATGCGCTCGCTCATATCCGCGCCCCTTTGGTCGAGCGTGGCCCAGGCTCGCCGCCCGACCTCCGCATGGCAAGCCTATATCCGTGCCTCAGCGCAGCAAGTCCGGCCGTCAAGCAGGCGTGGAACCCGCAGGCATCCTGGCGATACAGCGTCGCCTGCTAAAACGCCGGCATGACCGGCGCTACCGAGACCCCACACCCTCGGCCCTCGCGCCCGCCCGCCACGCGGGATCGTGATCGCTGATGCGTCAGGGCCCACTCGCCGGCCGCTACGCCGCGGTCGCGGCGATGGTGATGTTCGCGCTGATCCCCTACCTGGCGCTGTCAGCCGCACTCGAGCCGCTGACACCGATCATCGCCAAGCAGCTGCACATGAGCCTGCAGACGATGAGCCTGAGCTCCGGTCTCGCGAACGCCGCCTACGCGTCCGGCACGGTATTGGCAGTCCAGTTCGCCCAGCACCTGCCGCAGCGACGGATGCTGATCGTCTACGCGACGCTGCTCGTGATCGGATCGGTACTGGCCGCGTCGGCCCAGGACCCGGCGATGTACATCGCCGGCCATGTGCTCCAGGGACTCTGCACCAGCCTGCTGTTGATCTCTGCCGTGCCGCCGCTCGCGATCGGCTATCCAGCTAGCAAGCTGCGCATCACGGCGATGATCATGAACCTCTGCATCTTCGGGGCGGTCGCTCTCGGCCCGGCGATCGGCGGGCTGCAGGCGCAGTCGCACGCCTGGCGGCCGCTGTTCTGGGTCATCGCCGCGATCGCGCTCAGCGCGCTGATCCTGGCCGTGCTGACGTTCGACGACGCGCCGCCCGCCAACCCCGACTCGCCGCGCGACCTGCCGGCGATCGCACTGGCGGCCGTTGGCTGTGTGGCAGCGTTCTTCGGGGCCTCAGAGCTATTGACCCACCCATTCCTCGACGGTGTGACGATTGTGCCGCTGCTCGCAGGGCTGGCAACGATCGTCGTCCTGATCGTCTACCAGTTCCGCGCGAAGCGGCCGCTGTTGACGATCCGCTCGATGCTCACGAGCACGATGCCGGTCGCAGGCATCGTCGTGGCGCTGTTCGCAGCCGCGGCATCGGTGTCGGCGACGGCGCTGACCGCAGGTGCGCTGGCCGGACGCTACGGGGCGTTGCACATAGGCCTGCTCTACCTGCCAGAGGTCGCGGGTGCCGGGATCACCGCGGTCCTGCTCGGCACGGTCATCACCAAGCGCACGATCCACTACCTCCCGCTGGCGGGCATGGTGTTCCTGGCCGCCGGTATCGCGGTCTTCCGCATCGACGTGCCGTCCAGCGAAGCGGCCACGCTGGTCGGCTCGGGGCTGACCGGCATCGGTCTCGGTGCGACCGTCGCGCCCGCGCTGTTCGTCGCCGGCTTCTCGCTCCCCTCCGCCAGCCTCCAGCGCGTGTTCGCCATCGTCGAGCTGATGCGAGCGGTTGCAGCGTTCATGATCGCGCCGATCTTCGCCCACCTCGCGGCAACCGTTGGCGGCAACCTCGATGCGGGCACAGGCATCGCGCTGTGGATCGGCCTCGGGCTCGCCCTCGGTGGCGCCGCAATAGGTGTCGCGCTCTACGCGCTCGGCGGCGCGCGCCCACAGACGCCTGACATCGAGAGCTTTGTGGCGGGAGAGTGCCCCGCGTGGTACTCGCCGCCGCTGCTCGCGAGAGTCCGCCCCGGCTTGGCGACCGCACGTCCTGCAACCGAGAGCGCCAACTGACATGGGGTCGAACGACACCAGCGCCGCGACGGGCGCCACGTCCACGACCGGGCCCGTGATCTTCGCCTACGACGGCTCCGAGCTGGCCGCACTGGCGATCGAGCAGGCCGGCCACCAGCTTGCGCCTGGGCGCGACGCGCTCGTCGCCTGCATTTGGCAGACGGGTGACGTGGGCTTTCTGCCCGTCAACGAGGAGGGCCTCAACGCCGCGGAGGCCGTGCAGGTGCGAGAGGCCGCCGAGGAGACCGCCGCGCACGGAGCGTCGCTGGCGGAGAAGGCGGGGTTTCGGGCGCAGAGCGTCGCGATTGAGGCGGCGCCGACCTGGCAGGGACTCGTCGATCTCGCCGGCGAGCGGCAGGCGAGCCTGATCGTGCTCGGCTCGCACCGGCGACGGGGGCTTGCGAAGCATCTGCTCGGCAGCGTCGCCGCCGCCGTGGCGTCGCACTCGCCGGCTTCTGTGTTGATTGTGCATTCCTGAGGCTCGCCGCCGTCGCGGGCGCCTGAAATAGACACACGGGGCGCTGGCACCGCCGTTACTGGTGACCGACCCGCTTCCGCGATCATTCCACTGCACGATCGGCTCGGGTATGAGGGATTGGAGAGCATGAGCCACCCGATTGGATGTCCCGAGCGTACTCGGCCTTGACAACGTGACACGCTTGCACTGTGCGAGGAGCACAGCCTCGCCTTCGTGCCCTTCTTCCCGCTCGGCTCTGCGTTCGCCGGAGGCCCGAAGCAGCTCACGGCCGACCCCTTGATCGCCGAGGTCGCAGGCCAGCATCGAGTCAGCCCCACACAGGTCGCGCTTGCGTGGCTGCTGCACCACTCCGAGCGCATCGTGCTGATTCCCGGAACGCGATCAGTCCAGCACCTCGAGGAGAACATGGCCGCTGCTGAGATCGAACTAGATGATCAGGACATGCGCCGTCTGGACGACGCGATCCAGCTCGCCAACCCGGCGAGACCCGCCGAGCATTGAGCTGCCACCGAATCAGGGGCAGGGCGTGACTTAATCACCGCGATACGGTGATGACATCTCACCTGATCGCTCGTGAAGGTGTGCAGAGTGACTCGACCGCGAGCACAGCGGCCCAGGCCGACAGCCGGGCGAAACCCCGATCCGGAGGCGCCATATGCCCGAGCCTGTTGACCCACGACATCTTCTGCTGATTGGCGCCGGACCCGGAGTCGGCGCCGCCGTTGTTCGGCGCTTCGGCCTGGAGGGCTTTCGCAGCACGCTCATCTCGCGCGGCGATACCGAGGTCGCGTCCGAACTACGCAGCAACGGCCTGGAGATAGATTCGATCGAGGCGAACATCGAGAACCTCGACGGCTACCGCAAGACGCTGGAGCAGATCTTCGGCGCTGACGGAGCGCCGGGTGTCGTGGTCTACAACGCTGCGTTGCCCGATCCTGGCCAGATCCTCGACGCCACCGTCGAGCGGCTGCGAGCCGCCCACGATGTCGATGTAATCGGTGCCGTCATCGCGGCGCAGGTAGCGGTGCCCGTGCTGAAGGTCGCCGGTGGCGGCACTCTGTTGGTCACGAGCGGCGGGTTCGCTGACCATCCTGTACCGGCGCTGGCGACCCTCTCGATGGGTAAGGCCGCGCTGCGCTCGGCGCAGACGCTGGTTGCCGCCGGCGTCGCAGAGGACGGCATCCACGCCGCGACGGTCACGATCGCCGGTTCGGTGAAGCCGGGGACGGCCTTTGATCCGGACAACATCGCGGAGCTGTTCTGGACCGCCCACACCGACTCGAAGGACGCTTGGAAGACCGAGTATCGGTTCACTGGCGCGTAGAGCCGACTGACGCAGCGGCGCGATGAACCCTCTGGAGCCGGCGGCTACCAGCGCCGAGACGGGCGGGACTGCCGGCAGTCGACGGCACAGGCGAGCTTTCTGGATAGTCGCCTTCGCGTTTCTAATGGTGATGGCGCTCGGAACGGTGCCGAGCCCGCTCTACAGCGTGTACCGCGCCCGTGACCACTTTTCACTGTTCACCGTGACGGTCGCATTCGCGTCCTACTCGGTGGGCGTCATCGTCTCGCTGCTGCTCGCCGGGCATCTCTCCGACTTGTACGGGCGCCGGCGGCTCCTTGCTCCGGCTGTAGCGATCTCGGTCCTGAGCGCGCTCGTGTACCTCTCGTCGAAGGATCTCGCTGGCCTGCTCGGCGGACGGTTCATCAGCGGAGTCTCGACCGGGATCGCCGCCGCGACGGCCACGGCATACCTCGCCGAGCTGCACTCGGCCGGTAGACCACGAGCGACTCCGCGGATGGCGCAGCTCACCGCTGCGGCTGTGAACGTCGGCGGCCTGGGGGTAGGCGCGCTGGCGGCCGGGGCCCTCGCGCAATGGGTAGCGGACCCGCTCACCGTGCCATACGTCCTGTTCCTGGTGGCGTTGGTGCTCAGCACGATCGGCGTCGCGCTGTTGCCGGAGACTCGACAGGCACAGACACCGCGCCCGCGCTACCGTCCGCAGCGCCTCTCGGTGCCACCGGACGAGCGCACCCGCTACTTCGCCGCGGCTCTGAGCACGTTCGTCGCCTTCGCCTCGCTGGGCCTGTTCGCTGGGCTCGCCGGCCTGTTTTTGGCGGTCACGCTGCACCACACCTCCCTCGCCCTCGCGGGTGCCGTCGTCGGCACGATGTTCGGAGCGGGAGTCGCGGCGCAGTTCGTGACGGTCACTTGGTCGGTCGCTCGTGACCTGCAAGCGGGCATCACCGTAATGCCGATCGGGGTCGGACTGGCGGTGCTCGCGGTGTGGCTGCAAACGCCTCTCTCGGCTTGTTCATCGCCGGCGGTGTCTTCATCGGCGCGGGGTCGGGCGCAATCTTCAAGGGTGCGGTCGGAACGGTCATGAGCATCTCGCCGCCTGAGCGGATCGCAGAGTCGCTGACTGGAGTCTTTCTCGCTGCCTATGTCGGTATCTCGCTGCCTGTCGTGGGTGCCGGCGTAACGCTCACGCGGGGCGTCACCCCCAAGGACACGATCCTCGGGTTTGCGATCGTCGTGGTCGCCGGCATCGGCGCGGCAGCGTTCAAGCTCCTGGGACAGGCAAGCGACGAATCGCAGCAGCATCCCCTAACCCCGTGAAGATCACCGCGCGCCTAAACCCCCAATGCTCACCGCTACCGTTGGGCCACCAGTACGTCACTCCCGGCGTCGGCCCGGCTTCCGGACGCCACAGGCCGTTTTCATCAGTGTCCCGGCAGCCCAGGCAATCGGGAAACCACGCGCCCAGGGTCACCGGGTCGGCGGCCCGCGTGAGATACCCACGGATTCTTTCCTTGCAGTCCAAGGAAAGGCGCCGGCCCGCTATCCAGCGAGACGGAGATGGGCCTGCAGGAACGCCCCGGTGCGTGTCAGCGCGGCCTCTGCAATGTCGTTCTCAGGCGCTGACGCCTGGAAGACGTGCCCCACCTTGGGCGTGACGTCGAGCTGGATTTCCGTGTCGGCCGCGGCTGCTGCCGCGGCAAGACGTGTCGCATCATCGAGGAGCACCTCGTTGGAGCCGCACTGGACGAGCAGCGGAGCGATTTCGTGCAGGTCGGCGAACAGCGGGCTCATCTCGCCGCTCGCCGGATCGGCGCCGCCCGCGTAGTCGGCGACGTTGCCACGCAGTCGCTCAGGCGCGAGAACGACGTCAACCGCGGCCTTCCTCTCCATGCTGGCGCCGGCGAGGGTCATGTCGAGCCACGGCGAGTACAGGACGGCTGCGGCTGGCTGTGGGAGCCCGCCTTCGCGTGCAGCGACGAGTGTGCCGAGCGCTAGAGCGCCCCCGGCTGACTCGCCGAAGAAAGCGATGCGCTCCGGCGCGATGCGGGTGGCGAGAAGGCCGCGGTAGGCGTCAAGAGCGTCGTCGGGAGCTGCCGGGTACGGGTTCTCCGGAGCAAGCCGGTAGTCGACGGAGAGGACCTTTGCGCGGGCCTGCCTGGCGAGCAGGCACGCGAGGCCGGCGCTGGCACGGGCCGATCCAAGCGCGAAGACACCGCCGTGGAAGTACAGGACCGCGGCGTCGGCGGTGGCCTCCGGCACCGAGATCTCCAGTGCGGGGATACCGCCGAGCTGGGTTTCGGAGAGCGACACGTCAGACGGAAGCGGCGTTTGGAGCATGAACTCCTCGAATAGAGGTCGCAGACGCGATAGGTCGCCGCGCTCCTCGGGAGGTATCGCGCTCAGCAGTTCGGGGAAGGACTTTCTCTCAGGCTGGCTCATGGGCGTATCGTCTCGACGGGCCAGGTGAGAGGGCATCACCTAACTCTGGTGAGTTGGCGGGCTGGTCGAGGGCGCCCCGTGCGACTGGATCGTCGTGTTCGTGTTCTGGACGTGGGCAGATCGTGGCGACTAAGCTCGGTCTATGAGGGGACTGGCAACAGCGGAGCGTGGAGACGGTTCGACGCCCCTGATCCCCCGCGAGGCTCTGGTGGCGCAGGGTCTGCTGGACCGGGAGCATCTTCTGAGGATGCTCGATCACGCCGTCACGAGACGCGTGACTGTCATCTCAGCGCCCGCGGGAAGCGGCAAGACCTCGCTGTTGCGCGCATGGGCTGGCCGTTCGCCCACTTCTCGCGTCGCGTTCGTGTCCGTCGACCGTGATGAGCAAGAGGCGCAGCGCTTTTGGACTGGTGTTCTGGCGGCAATCCGTGGCTCTGGCACGTCGAGCGATGGGCAGGCACCGCCGACGGCGGGCGATGAGCCGAGTGAGCAGCTAGTCGATGAGGTGGTCTCGGAGCTGGCCGAGCAAGCTGGCCCGTTCGTGCTGATCATCGACGATCTGCACGAGCTGAGATCCCCGGAAGCGGTCGCACAGCTAGAGCGGTTGCTCGAGGCGCTTCCACGCTCCGCGCGCGTGGTGCTGTCGTCTCGCCGCGACCCTCCGATCAGGCTGCACAAGCTGAGGCTCGCCGACGGGGTCGCTGAGATGCGAGCCGATGATCTGCGCTTCAGCGAGAGCGAGACGCGCGAGCTGCTCGCTTCATCCGGCGTCAGTCTGTCCGAGGACGGCGCCGCGGCTCTGCATGAGCGCACTGAAGGTTGGGCGGCCGGCCTGCGCCTGGCGATGATCTCCCTGAGTCGCCATAGCGATCCAGAGCGCTTCGTGTCGGAGTTCTCGGGCACCAACAGGGCGATCGGGGAGTACCTGATGGCCGAGATGCTCGAAGGCCAGCCAGCCGAGGTTCAGAGCATGATGCTGCGAATCTCGCTGGTCGATCGGATGAACGGCGAACTCGCCGATCTGCTGGCAGGCCGCTCGGGCTCCGAGCAGACGCTGCTGGAACTGGAGGACGCCAACGCGTTCGTGGTATCGCTGGACGCTCAGCGCACCTGGTTTCGCTACCACCACCTGCTGGCGGACTTCCTCCGGCTGGAGCTTCGCCGAACCTCGGCCGATGAGGTTCCCGATCTGCACCGCCGCGCCGCCCGCTGGTTCGCTGACCACGGCGACGTCGTCGAGGCTGTGCGGCACACACAAGCCGCCGGCGATTGGCCCGACGCCGCGCGGCTGCTCGCAGACCACCTGTTCAGCTTGACGCTCGAGGGGAACGAGGGAGCGATCGCCGTGCTGTTGCGGTCATTTCCAGAGGGGCTGTCAGCCGATCATCCCGAGCTAGCTTTGGCTCACGCGGCAGTCCAGTTGGCGCAAGGGCGGTTGCAGGAAGCGGCTGCTCTGCTCGCGCTGGCCGAATCCCACGTTGAAAGCGCCGAGCCAGCCAGGCGTTGGCGTCTCACAGTGGCCATCGCCTCGCTGCGGTTGGCGCTAGCGCGGCGTAGCGGCCAGTTCACGGAGGTGATCGAGCAGGCGAGCCTGCTCGACACTTCGATCGCCGAGGAGTCGAGCGAATCGATCCGGATGGGCAGCGATCTGCGCGGAGTCGCGCTGATGAACCTCGGGATCGTCGAGATGTGGTCGGGGCGACTCGCGGACGCCGACCGGCACCTCGCCGAGGGAGCCGAGCTCGCCCAGACGATCGGGCGCCCCTACCTGGAGGTCGCGTGTCTGGCACATCGATGTTTCGCGTCAAAGCTGGTGCCGGTCGCGACTGCGCGTGAGCGCGGCGAGCAAGCCGTCGCGCTCGCTGAGCGCTACGGCTTCGCCGACCGCGCGATTCTCACACCCGCACTCGCCGCGCTGGGCGCGATCGCGGCCTGGATGGGCGAGTTCGATGAGGCAGAGGGTTGGCTAAGCCGTGGGTGGGAGGTTGCGGAGCCAGACGTCGACCCGGCCGCCGCGGTGTTCCTGTACGTCGCGACGGGCCAGCTGCACGCTGGACGCCAGCAACATCAATCGGCGCTGGAGCAGTTCGCGGCGGCAGCCCGCACGCAAGCGATACTCACAGGAGTGCACGCACTGGCGCCGCGGATCGCCGGGTGCCTCGCAGCAACGCAGGCTCGCCTCGGGATGCTCGATGAGGCTCGCACAACGCTTAGCGGCTACTCCGCCGGACCCGAGCGGATGGGTGCCGTCCACGCGATCGACAACGCGCGCGCCGTGATCTTCATCGCGGAAGGCGATGCTGCTGCGGCCTTGGAGGCACTCCGAGACGTTCAGGACGCGACCCAGGGCGTCGCCGCGTTCACGCTCGTTGAAACCCACCTGCTTGCTGGCATCGCGCACATGACCCTGGGAGATCAGAATGCCGCGGTTGGCGCCGCCGAGGCGGCGCTCGCAGCCGCCGAGCCAGACCGCCTGGTACTGCCGTTCGCGATGACCGACGCCTCGCTGCTACTTGAGGCGCTCCCGAGTCACATGACCGCTCATGGAGCCCTACTCGCGGACATCATCGACCTGCTGCGAGGGAAGTCGGCCCCGACCATCGATCGAGAGCGCCTCGCGGAATCAGAAGAGCTCAGCCGCGGCGAGCTTCGTGTGCTGCGATACCTCCCGACCAATCTGACCCGATCCGAGATCGCAAGCGAGCTCTACATCTCGGTCAACACGGTCAACACGCACATCCGCAACATCTACGCCAAGCTCGGCGTTCGCGATCGGTCTTCCGCAGTTCGCCACGCGCGCGAGTTGCGGCTCCTCTCAACCAGCCATTCCTGATCCTCACAATCATCTGATCCAGGTGTGGACGTCTCACCGGATCGTTGAGCACGATCGGCAGGTGGAAACATCGCCGGGCATGTACGCGATCCGGATAAAGGGACGTCTCGGGGCTACGGCCCTTTCCGCTTTCCCCTCGATGGCGCCCGAGCTGAAGCACGACGAGACGGTTCTGACCGGCTCAATTGAGGATTCGTCGGCATTGTTCGGCGTGCTCGCGCAGATCGAGGCGCTCGGCCTCGAGCTGCTGGAACTCAGACAAATACGCCAGTAACCAGACCGTCCGGCGCTCGCGCCCCACAACCAGCAGAGGCGAGCCAATCACCGGGATCTGGCGATGACACGCCACCCAGTCGCTGAGGAGGATCGACCCTCGCGTCATCGACTCCCAGGAGAGAACAAAGCTCATGTCCGATACCCGCAATCATCGCGCCGACGTGCTCATCGTGGGAGGAGGCGCAGCAGGTGCTGTCCTCTCGAGCCGTCTCAGCGAGGACCCAAGCCGCAGCGTGCTGCTGCTCGAGGCCGGAAGGGCCTATGGAATCGACGGGTACACCGAGGACCTGAACGACCCGGGCCACGTGCCGGCCGCCGAGGAGCACGAGTGGGGCTACACCGCCCGTGGAGGAGCACTGCGCCCCGAGCTCATGGCGTCTCGCGCAAGGGTCCTCGGAGGCTGCACAGCCCACAACGCCACAACCGCGATGCGCGCACGCCCGAGCGACATCCGCGACTGGCACCGCCACGGACTTGAGGACTGGACCGTCGAGGACGTGCTGGAGACCTTCCGCACGATGGAGAACACCCCGGACGGAGACGACGCCTACCACGGCCGGAGCGGGCCGTTCCCAATTCGTCACCACCAGTACGAGGACATGACCCCGTCGCTGAAAGGCTTCATCGACGCCTGCGTCGAAGAGGGCTACCCGCGCGTCACGGACTTCAACGGACCGGACACCGCCGGAGTCGGCGCGGACCCCGTCAACGTGGTCGACGGTGTGCGCCAGCACACCGGCCTGTGTTACCTCACCGAAGAGGTTCGCAACCGGCCGAACCTCAAGATCTCCGGCGACGTCATGATCGACCGGGTCGCGTTCGAGCAAGGTCGCGCCGTCGGCGTCATCACGGACAAGGGCGTGACGATCCCCGCCGGTGAAGTGATCCTCTCGGCCGGCTCATACGGCAGCGCCGCGATCCTGCTGCGCTCCGGGATCGGGCCGAGCGCCGACCTCACCGAACTCGGCATCGAGCTCGTCGCCGACCTACCCGTCGGCCAGCACATGCAGGACCAGCCGTTCTTCTACAACGCATACGCCCTCAAACGCGAGTATCTGCAGATGACCCCGAAGGTCGGCGCGCTGCTGTGGCTCGCCTCCAGCGAGGCGCACGAGGACCAGCTCGACCTCCACATCACCGCCACACACCTCACTCCGCCCGAGTTCAGCCCGACCGGCGGGGCAGTAACCCCAAGCATCGCGCTCGTCAAGCCCGACTCGCGCGGAACGCTCACGCTCCGCAGCACCGACCCGCACGAGCAGCCCAACATCGACTGCAACTTCCTCTCCCAGGGCAGAGACATGCGCCGTATGCTCGAGGGTGTCCGGCTGTCCCGGAAGATCGGGCGTCACCCTGCGCTAGCGAAGTTCACCGAGCTCAAGCTCCTCCCGGGCCCGGACGTCGACGATGACGGCCTCGAAGAGGCCGTCGCATCGAACCTGGAGTCCTACGGTCACCCCGTCTGCACCGCGCCGATGGGGGGACCCGAGCACCCATGGACGGTCGTTGACTCCCAAGGTGCCGTCAAAGGAGTCGCCGGCCTGCGCGTCATCGACGCATCGATCATCCCTGTCGTTCCCTCGGTGGCGATCGCACCTACGACGCTGATGGTCGCCGAACGGATCGCCCGGACCGCCTACCGAGGAAGCTAGATGCCTGGCCGGCTCTCCGGGAAGGTGTGCGTCGTCACCGGCACAGGCGGCACCATAGGCCGCGCGACCGCCCTCACATTCGCACGGGAGGGAGCGTCGATCATCGGCTGCGACATCGCCGTCGAGCCGGCCGAGGAAACCCTCAAAGCCGTGCGCGACGCCGGCGGCGAGATGGCATCGCTGCAGCCATGCCTGTTGGGCGAACCCGACCACGCCGCGAGACTCGTCGATTTCGCGGTCAACGAGTACGGCCGGATCGACGTGCTCTACAACCTCGCCGCCCGTTCCCACTTCCACCGCCTCGAGGACTTCACCGACCAGGAATGGGCCGCCGCGCAGAAGGACGAGGTCGACATCGTGTTCTACCTCACCCGAGCGGCATGGCCGCACCTGAAGGCCAGTCGCGGCGTCGTTGTGAACATGGCCTCCCTCAACGGCTCGCTCAGCTTCAAGCCGATCCAGTCGCTCGCCCACACCACGAACAAGGCGGCCATTGTCGGAATGACGCGCCAACTAGCAGTGGAAGGAAGCGAGCACGGCATCCGCGTCAACTCGATCTCTCCCGGCCTCATCGAAAGCAACGCGACCCAAGGCGAACGAGAGGACGACGACTGGAGCCGGACGATGCTCGCCAGGACCCTCCTGGGGCGGTTCGGCACGCCAGAGGACGTAGCGAACGTAGCGCTCTTCCTTGCCTCTGAGGAGAGCGCGTACGTGACCGGCATCGACTTTGTTATCGATGGCGGTATGAAGGCCTGGTGAGGGTGGCGGGCGATGAGCCCTGGCGCCCGAGTCGCCGAGTGATCAGCTGCCCGGCCGCGAGACGGCGTCCTGCGCCGCCGGTACGGGGCCTGCGCCGAGCGTTAGTGGAAGCGCTCGAGCAAGCTGCGCGAGATCAGGTTCGGCCGCCCGGAGCTGTCGGTGAGCAGCCGTACCTCGCAGCCGAGCCCCTCCAGCAGGCCCTGGATCCAGGTGATGCACGCGCCCTCATCGCCGGGCGGGTTGCTGGTGTCGAAGCGCAGCAGCCGCTGCAGCAGCTCTACCGGTCGCTGCTCGAGGGCCGCCGTCTGTTCCTCCTCGCCGCGCGGTCTCACTTCTGCCGTCTCGAGGATTTCACCCACGAGGAGTGGGCGGTCGCGGCAGCGTCCCCCGTGTACTCGCGGCACACAACAAAGCGGTCGGTGCTCATCGCCCCACCGCGCCCCGCGGAGTGCCAAGCACGTGCTGGGCGCCATCGGCAGCATCGGGGTAGCCGCAGTTGCCGATCACCTGACGGGCGAGCGCAGCCTTGACGTTGCACACGCGAGGCTTAGCGCGGCCGGGCAGGATCACGAGCGCCAGGAGGAAGGCGAGGGCGAAGATTCCGACCGCCCACCAGAACGCCGTGGTGTAGCCGTGAACTGCTGCGGCGCTGGCCAGGCCGGTGGTGTGGAGGTGACTAGCTGCGTAGCTCGTGACGGCGCTGGCGAAGATCGTGCTCAGCAGGGAGGTGCCGACCGAGCCGCCGACCTGTTGGGAGGTGTTGACCATCGCTGAGGCGACCCCAGCCTCGCGGCCATCTACGCCCAGCGTCGCCGTCGAGAGTGCCGGCGCGACGATGCATCCCATCCCGAGGCCGAGGACGAGCAGGCCGGGAAGGACATCGCTGGCGTAACTTGAGGTGGGAGTCAGGCGCGTGAACAGGAACATCCCGATCCCCGCGAGCGTCGTACCGCCGAGCACTAGCGGCTTAATCCCCGTGTGTTGGATCACCTGGGTCTGCACAGTCGTTGAGGTGATCACCAGAATGCCGGTGAGAGGGAGGAACGCCAGTCCGGTGGTGAGTGGCGATAGTCCGAGCTGCTGCTGCAGGAAATAGGTGAGGAACAGAAAAACGGCGAAGATGCCCGCACCGGTCAGAGTGATCGCGGTGTACGCGCCACCGCGGGCCCGGTCCCAGATGATGTGCAGAGGCAGCAGCGGATGCTTGGCGCAGCGCTCGATCAGCACGAACGTAGTCAGGAGCACGGGGCTGGCGACGAGCGCCACGATCGTGGCCGTGGCACCCCAGGAATGGGTCTCGGCGTTGGAGAACCCATAGACCAGCGCGAACAGGCCCAGCGCCGAGGTGAGGACCCCGGATATGTCGATTGGTTCCCGACCCGGAGCCGGGTGGTTGACCAGCAGGCGCAATGCGACGATCGTCGTAGGCACGGCGATCACAAGGTTGACGTACAGGCACCAGCGCCAGGACAGGAGTTGGGTGATCGCACCACCGAGTATCAGCCCGAGCGAGGCGCCACCGCCCGCGATCGCACCGATAATCCCGAACGCCTTGGGCCGGTCCGGAGACCCTTCAAAGGTCACCGTCAGCAACCCCAGCACCGAGGGTGCGAGCAGCGCGCCGAATGCCCCCTGGAGCGTTCGCGCGGCCACGAGCACGCCGAAGGACTGAGCCAGCCCACCGATCGCCGAGGCGATCGAGAACCCGGCCAGGCCCACGATCAGCGTCCACTTGCGCCCGAATAGATCACCGAGCTTGCCACCCAACAGCAGGAGGCTGCCGAAGGCCAGCGCGTATGCGGTGACGATCCACTGCCGGCTCTCGGTCGAGAAATGCAGCGCGTTCTGGGCCGAGGGGATCGCGATGGTCACGATCGTCCCGTCGAGCACCACCATCAGCTGCGCGACGCTGAGCAGGGCCAGGACCGCCCATCGATTCGGCTCACTATCCGTCGAGGCCACCGGCATCAGTCGGGTCGTGTTCGCGTTGGCGCCACGATCATCGATGGCAACCACGCCCCGCGCTCACACCAGAAAGCTGGGCGGCGGAAAATGCGTGAGCGGTGGTGGGATCTCCGGAAGGGGATCAATTTGATCCCGCCGGCTCGAGACGGCCGGATGTGGGAGGCGTACCGGTGCTCGAGAGCGCTGCGCCCAGCGCTCGCCCATGTCGGCGTGCCTGTTCCTCGGCTTCGCTGCGCAGCTGGCGGGCGTGATCCTTGAACTCGTCGAGCGTCGGGTTGACGCCGACCAGCGTGAACTCGGACTCCACGACGTTCAGGTCAAGGCGCCAGACGTCTTCGAGGATGCGCTTCATCCATCCGGTGGCGTGATCCCACCCCTCGCGGGGCGTCCCGGCCGCGTAGCTGCCACCGCGGACGGTGACGAGAACCGCGGGCTTTCCGGCGAGGATCGGCTCCGCGCCGGCTGCCATGCGCGGGTCGGTGATGACCATGTCGACGTAGGCCTTGAAGTGCTGCGAGACGCCGTAGTTGTAGAGCGGGACCGCGAACAGCAGCGCATCTGCAGCGAGGAGCTCGTCTGTCAAGGTCGCGGCGAGTGTCAGCGCGTCGCTTTGCTCCGTGCTACGCGACTCGGGTGGCGTGCGACCGGCGAACACGGCTATCCCCCATGAGGTGGCCGGGACCGGATCGACTCCGACGTGCCGGCGGAGGATCGTCTCGTTGGGGTGCGCGTTCCGCCACTCCTGCTCAACGATGTCTGCGATGGCACGGCTGTGAGAGCCCTCCACGCGGATGCTGGCGTCGAGCCTGAAGAGGGTCCGACCTGTCGTCCCGTTTAGCTCCATGCGTGACGCCTAGTGTTCGTGCCCAGCAGGTGAGCTGCCATCGCTGGATTCCGGTGATCGCCGCGCGCTGGTCCACAAACGCTTGACGTGACGCCCGCACGACTCGGCCGCTATCGATCGCACCAACGTCGGGCTCCATCGGGTAGCGGCGAGAGCTTATCCGGGACTTGCCAACAGCAGACGACGACGAAAATCGCGCTCGTCGGTATGGCGAAAGCCGCGAGCTGGCGTGCGCGGTCGAGGCGGCAGGGCCCCGGTCCGCCACTAGCATTCGGGGGCACCTCTGGCCAGCGCCGCACCCGCGGGCACACCGTCGCCGGGGAACCTCCGGCCAGCCACGATCGCCAAAGGCAGGCGCTACAGCATCGAGCTGTCCTCGACGCCAGACCTCGACGGCCGTGAGAGGCCCATGAGCGGGCCGCCGAAACCCGATCGCGTTCCGCAAGCAACGCGGGTAGCTGTAATCACCGGGATTCGGCGATGACGACTCACCTCCTCGGCGGAGAGGATGGCCACGTTCCGCAAGGCCATCCAAAACGAGGGAGCACCCGCGTGTCGCAAGAGAACGAGCAGGCAATCCGAAACGCCTACCAGGTCGCGGAGGAAAAGGACATCGCCGGATTCGTCGCCGCCTTCACCGAGGACGGCACGTTCACCGACCAGTCGATCGGTGTGACCTACCGAGGACAGGAAATCGGCGACACAGTCGTCAACTACGCCAAGGCATTCCCGGACATGCATCGAGAGCTCTACACGTTCTACTCGACCGGCAACATCGTGGTGGTTGAGCTCGCGTTCCAGGGCACTCACAGCGGCCCGCTGAAACTGCCCACCGGCACGATCGCCGCTACCGGCAAGCGGATGGACGCTCCATGCTGCGATGTCTTCGAGTTGACTGACGGGAAGATCAAGCGGTTCAACTGCTATCCCTCGGGCACCGTCATTCTCACTCAATTGGGCGTTCTGGACAACCTCAGCGCGGCCTACGAGTAGCGCCATAGCCCCGAGTAAACCGTCCCTCACGCTAGGAGACCGCGATGACGAACGCCCCAATCAAGATCGGGTACTGCCTATCCCTGAGCGGTCCCCTGGCCGCCAACGGACTGACCGCGCAGCTGGCGCACCAGATCTGGCTCGAGGACGTCAATTCCCGTGGCGGCCTACTCGGCCGCCACGTCGAGCTGGTCTGCATCGACGACAAGACCGACCCCAAATCGGTCCCAGGCATCTACCAAACGCTCCTGACCGACGACAAGGTCGACCTCCTTCTCGCCGGCTATGGCAACAACTCAATCAGTCCCGCGATGCCCTTGGTGATGGAACACGAGAAGTACTTCGTCGGGCTGATGGGACTCGCCGTGAACAAGGACCTCAAGTACGACCGGTTCTTCTGCATGATCCCGACGGGCTCCGATCCGAATCGCGCGCTCACGCAGGGGCTATTCGCCGCGGCTGCCAAGCTGCCAACGAAACCGCGAACGATGGCGATCTTGGCGGCCGACGCCGACTTCTCCAAGAACCCCATCACGGGAGCTCGCGCGAATGCGGCCGAACTCGGCATCGAGGTGCTCTCGGAGTTGAAGTACAGCCTCACGACCGAGGACTACTCCGATGTCGTGAAGACCCAGACCGAGGCCTCGCCCGACATCCTGTTCCTCTGTTCCTACATCAACGACTCGGTCGGTCTCCTGCAAGCCGTGGGAAAGACAGGCGTCGAGCCGATGCTTGTGGGCGGGGCAATGATCGGTCCGCAGAGCAGCACCGTCCAAGAACAGCTGGGGCCGCTACTCAACGGCGTCGTCAACTACGAGTACTGGCTTCCAACACCTGCGATGGCGTTCCCCGGCGTGGCAGAGCTGATCGCGAGGTACCAGAAGCAGGCCGCGGGCACCGCGGCTGATGCTCTCGGCTACTACGTGGCCCCGTGCGCCTATGCGCAACTCCAGGTCGTCGAGCAGGCCATCCGCGAGACCGGTGGGCTCGTCGACGCCGAGCTGGCCGAGTACACGCACACGGCGGTCTTTGACACAGTGTTGGGCGAGCTGCGATTCGATCCCCTCGGCGAATGGGATCAGCCGCGGGTGCTGACTGTCCAGTTCAGGAACATCGCCTCGAATGACATCGAGGCGTTCCGCAGCCCGGACGCGCGAGTTGTGGTGGAGCCACTCGAGTACGCAAGCGGGACTCTGCAGACATTCGGGGATGCCAAGCGGAGCAGCGGCGGATGAGCGTGCAGAGGATTGCCCTCGTGGTGAAGTCGACGGACCGCGCAGCGGCCGTCCGGCGCTACAGCGACCTGCTTGAGTCGGAGCTCATCGAGGAGTTCGCCATCGCTGACACCGGGCTAACCGTCTCTGTACTCGCTGGCGTGTCGATCTTGAGTGGGACCGAGGAGGCGCTGGGACGGGCCGACTCGCTGGTGGCCTCGGCCTTGGTCGATTCGCTCGCAACCACAAGGGCGCAACTCGAAGCGGCCGGCTGGACGATCACAGGCTCGCTCGGCTCACCAGGCAGCATCCTGGCCCGAGACGCTGACGGTTACATCATCGAGTTCGTTGAGCAGACAGACGACCAAGCCGGCGGCTAGCGGGCATGGGCGCCTGCCGGCAATCGCCAGGCGGCCGGGAGGCATCGCCGACGTTTGCGGGTTTACCGACGCGGAATGCTCGGGCACCGACAGGTGAGCTGGCATCGCGAGATCGCAGCGATATCACCGGGATCAAGCGATGACGACTCACCTACGTGGGACTGACACTGGCCGGCGACTCGACCACGCCTACGAGGCCGATGCCCCGCCTTCTCTATGCGTACCCAAACCACATAACGAAAGGACCGATGAGCATGGCTGACGGCGGCAAAAAGATGTACTACGGAGGAGAGTGGCACGACGCGCTCGACGGCGGCTACTTCGATGACCTCGAACCGTTCACCGGCAAGGTGTTCGACAGGGTGCCGACCGGCGGCCCGGAGGACATGGCGGCCGCGATCAAAGCCGCCGCGGACGCCTTCCCGGCGTGGGCAGAAACGACGCCCGCCGAACGCTCGCAAATGCTCCAGAACGCCGCGGCGATCGTCAGACGGCGGGTCGATGAGATCGCTGAGCTATCGGCACGCGAGACCGGCAGCACCGTCCCGTACTCCGCGTTCCAGCAGGAGCTGGTCGCCAACACCCTCAACCAATCCGCCGGCTGGGTCTACCTCAACAAGGGTGAGGTGCTGCAGAGCAACCAGCCGCAGCACACCCACTCGATCGGTGTGCGACGCCCGCTCGGCGTGGTCGTCAGCTTCACGCCGTGGAACGGCGCCAACATCCTCGCTTGGCGCGCGGTGATCTCCCCGGTCGCTGCCGGTAACACGGTCGTCGTCAAGCCCTCG
This sequence comes from uncultured Solirubrobacteraceae bacterium, assembly GCA_963716535.1. Classification (GTDB taxonomy): domain Bacteria; phylum Actinomycetota; class Thermoleophilia; order Solirubrobacterales; family Solirubrobacteraceae; genus Palsa-744. The sequence goes on from OY970317.1 coordinate 1,579,401, forward strand.
GAGTTCGCGCCCGTCAACGCGGGCATCCTGCTCGCCGAGATCGCTGAGGAGGCCGGCTTCCCGCCGGGCGTCATCAACGTCGTCACCCATGCGCCGGGCGCGGCTCCCGCGATCTCCGATGTCGTGTTCGGCAGCGACGACGTGCGCCTGATCAACCTGATCGGCGGCGTCAAAACGGCCCGCCTGCTCGCCAAACGCGCCGGCGAAACGCTGAAGCGGACGGTGCTGGAGCTGGGTGGCTTCAACCCGATGCTGGTCCTCGACGATGTGGACCTGGACTACGCGGTGCGGACGGCCACGTTCGGCTCGTTCTTCCACCAGGGCCAGATCTGCCTGAACACCCGCAAGATCATCATCCACCGCTCGATCTACGACGAGTTCGTGGAGAAGTTCGCCGCACGAGCCAAAACGCTGAAAATGGGTGATCCGCTTGACCCGAGCACGATCATCGGGCCGCTCATCACGCAGAACGCCGTCGATCTCGTACACGAGCGGATCAAAGACGCGGTCGATAAGGGCGCGGTCATCCGTGCCGGCGGCAAATCGGAGGGGCTTGTTGTCGAACCGACGATCCTCACCGACGTCCCCCACGACGCGGTCGCTGCGAACGAGGAGACCTTCGGTCCCGTCGTCATCGTCCAACCCGTCGACAGCGACGACGAGGCAGTCGCTGAGGCCAACCGCGTGATGTACGGGCTGACGTCTTCGATCCTGACAAGCGACACCTACCGAGGGTTCGACCTCGCGCCGCGCGTCCTGACGGGGATCGTGAACGTCAACTCGCCAACTGTCAACGACGAGATCCACGCGCCGATGGGTGGCGTGCGCGACAGCGGCTGGGGTCGCACCGGGCCAGACGGCCTTGCCGACTTCGGTGACGTCATCTGGATCAACTCGCACCGCGGGCAGCGCGAGTACCTGTTCTAGAGACTCGTGACCGGGGCCGGACCACAGAGCCCGGCCCCGGTACGCGGAGCACGATCCCATGAGTCTCACCGTCGACCTACATCACCACGCTGTGCCCGACTTCTATTGGGAAGCGTCCAGCGAGGACGGGGAGGCCACCGGCGGCATCACCCCGCCGCGCTGGAGCGCGGCCGGCGATCTCGCGTATCTGGACGAGGCCGGCATCGACCTCGCCGTGCTGTCGATCAGCGCGCCCGGTGTTCACTTCGGTGACGACACCGCCGCTCGCGCGCTTGCGAGGGACTGCAACGAGTACCTGGCCGACCTGGTGCGCGAGCGCCCCGACAGGTATGCAGCGCTCGCTGCCATCCCGCTGCCTGACCTCGACGGTGCGCTGGCCGAGCTTGACTACGCGCTCTCCACGCTTGAGCTTGACGGTGTGGCGCTGATGAGCAACGCCGGTGGTCGCTACCTCGGCGACGGTCAGTTCGATGAGCTGTTTGCGGAGTTGCAGCGCCGTGGCGCGACCGTGTTCGTCCATCCGACCGTCTCACCCGATCCGATCGCCCACACGCTCGGTCTACCGGACACGCTGCTGGACTTCCCCGTAGACACCTCACGGGCGATCGCCAAGCTCCACTACAGCAATACCTTCGCGCGCACGCCCGACGTCAAGTACCTGTTCGCGCACGCCGGCGGGACGATCCCCTATGTCGCTTCACGGTTTGCCATCGTCGATGACATGGGCGTGATCGCTGGGGCCGAGGAGCGCGGCCCGGTGCTCGACACACTCCCCCGCCTCTATTGGGACACCGCGTCGGCGTTCAGCGATCCGGTGCTGCACCTGCTGCGCTCAGTGACGGGGCTCGAGCACGTCGTCTTCGGCAGCGACTACCCCTACCCCCTCGACCGGATCTCCATCGGCGGGCTGCGTCAGCTCCAGCAGACCTCCGAGCTCGACGACGACGAGCGGGCCAGCCTGTTCGCCGGCGCCGCCGCGGAGCTGCTCCCCTCGCTGCGCAGCCGGACCTGCTGAGGGCTTGGCGGCCGTGACGGGTCACGGCCCGAGGGCCGGGAGCGTCGGCGTATCGGCTGCGCGCCCGACGATCGCCGTGCGCACAGCCGCGGTCACCGCGCGTTCACCACGCCGGCGGGCGGCCCCTAAGCCGGCTCCCGCTACGGGCGCGCCCAGCGTGGTCGAGCCACCGAGCCGGGGAACAGGCGCCCGCCGGACGTGTCGTGACCCCATAGCTTGTTGATCGTCTCGGCGACATCGCGCAGCGTCTGTGCAGAACGCACGGGCATGTTGATCGCGTGCCCGACTGGATGCGCGGCATGGTTGCGCTGTTCGGACAGGACGCCCTCGATGATCTTCGATCGAGTCCCAACGAGCAGCTTCTCACGTCGTGCCCAGGCACCCAGCAGCGCCTCGGTTAGCCTCCGACGCGATCCTCGTGCCCCGAAAACGCCGAAGGCCCAGCCCCCTCCGGGGAACTGGGCCGGTTCGACCTTCGTCAAGATGGTGGGAGCGTTTTCAATATCCTTTTGAAGCGGGTTCTGGGGTGTGTAGACAGGCGTTTGTACGCGCGCCCGGCGCCTACTGTACGTGCCTCCCCCGTTCCAGGCTGACGCGCCTGCTTATCCAACACGCGCCGGGTCCGCTGCAAGCGCCGGGTTCGGATTGAACGGCTACCGAGCCTTGTTGGATTGCCCGGTATCAATCGTGTTCGCGTGAGATCGTCGGGTATGCCCTTCCACTGGCGGCCTGATTTCTCAGCGGATGCGTCCCTCGGCCCTGTTGGATAAGCGCGAGCACGGTCACGTTGCAAAGCGCACAATTTCGAGCTACGTTGCTCAGCGACCCGTACATAGTGCCCCCGCGCTGCGGAAACAGCCGGGGGCGTGGCACCGGAAGAACTAGCTCCCGGCGCAGGCATCAGGCTACCCGTCATGATGGATCGCCTGGTCTTGTTCGTCCTTGCTGACTCTCCGGAGCCTCTTACCCGTTGGAGGACTCATGAGCAGGACTGTTCTTATCCCGGCGAGTGTTCTCCCGGATGTTCGGGAAGCCATTCTCTCCGTCATGGGCGACGCCGCCATGGATCTACAGGAGCCGGTGATACGCCCGGAACGAGATCGGCATCCAGAGTGGTTCGTGGAGGGCCGAGCACGACTAGAACATCTTTGGCGGCTGCTGGATCTCATCAGTTGGGGCGAGGCAGGCCAGGAGGAAGATGTTGAGCTAGACCAGCCCGAGTACGGGCTGACGATTCTTGATGCTGCCACGCATCATGCGGAGCGTTATAAGACATGGGAAGAAGATGCGGATGCTACGGATGAGTGGCTAGTAGAAGAAGGTGAACCGCCTAGGAAGGCTGAAACCTTGAGGCGGGGAGCTGACCTCCGTGAGTTCATAAGTGCTCTGGAGCCGGTCGTATGAGTCCCGAGAGGGAGCGCTCTTACGCGGCGGAGCGGTTGAAGATAGCTCGTGCTTTCGGGAAGCACCTGCGGACGCTTCGGATAAACGATGACCATTCTCAAGACTCGCTTGCGCGGGCTACTCGTTTGCATCGGACACAGATCAGCCTCCTGGAGCGAGGCGAGCGAGTGCCAGGCCTACTCACGATCCTGATTCTCACGGACGCTTTGCGGGTGAGTCCTAATAATCTTTTGAGAGGCTTGCCAACGCCAAAAGAGCGGCGATCCTTGGGAGCTAAGCAAGGCTCGCCTCATGTTATGAGTAGCGAGAAGCAGCAACTTCGGCTTCTAGGACAAGCCATCCGGTCAATCCGGGAGAAACAGTATTTCACTCTCCCGGCGCTTGCCGCCGCCGTTAGTATTCCCACGATCCAACTCCAAGCTGTTGAGGACGGTGAACTGGACCCGGATTACGAGCTACTAATCCGACTCGCAGAGTGCTTGGGTACTCGTCCAAGTGCTTTCATCACCCGAGCTGAAGCACTCGGGAAGCAGCAGAGCCTCTAGGAGACACGGGCACGCAAGAGCCTAGCAATCACTTGTAATCGGGCCGGATGCTACGACTATGCCTGATGCTGTTGGAACAGCAGTACTAGACGGCGTGGATACTCCCGCCTCCAAATAGTAAGGGTTAGGCGCACCGCACAATGGAGTCACGGTGATCGTCGGTCCAGTGTCGTTCGTTATAAGCGTGCAACCGTCCCCGGCCTCAGCATTGCCACAGGCAAACCAGTAATACTCATAATCAGTACCAGGAGAGGGATTAGTGATCGTCACAGTCACTTCCTGCCCGATGACAGGATCGTTTGTGGATAGGGTCAATGGAATGTTAGCCGGGACTTGCGGAGCCGCACTAGATTCTGATTGAGGCCCATGTGAGCCGGGGAGACCGCCTCTTGAAGCAGGCTCAGAAGGCGGAGCAGGTGGCGAATGGAAGGCTTCTGCGACTGCTTGGCTTCGGTCACTGAGGTTACTTGTGCAGTAGAACCACGCACCTGTTTTAGATCCTGAGCGGCAACGCCAGCCACCTACGCGGCCCTGCTTGAGGTCGCCGCCATCATGACTCGCCCATGAGAGGAGCACCGCGTCTGCCCTCTTACAGCTCAACCCGCTCGCCTTGACGAGGAACCGCGAGTACCGGGTTCCGGGCGCGCTGAGCTGCCCGCAGGCTGTGAGCTTAGCCTTCCTCACGGGAGCGGCTTGCGAGGCGACAGGCACCATTAGAAGCCCCAGGAGAGCTAGGACGACGATCACAACCTGAGCGCCCTGTTTACTTGCCACCTGACCGGCCGCCTTTGACTCGCTCATCCGCTTGCTCCTTCGCTTGCTTGCTCACTCGTCTCCAGACCGTTAACGGCGTTCGGACTTATAAGCTCTAACATCGAGGGGCTTTTCTGGACAGGCTTCGGGCTATATGCCTCCGAAGCGCCAGAGCAAGCCACGATCACCCGAGCACGCCGCGCTAGGAGAGGCCATCCGGCAGACTCGGGAGAGCCAGAACTTGAGCCAAGAGGCTCTAGCCGACCTAGCCGGGCTGCATGTGACCCATCTCGGCGGCCTGGAGCGAGGCGTAAGGAATCCCTCCTACACGACCCTTGTCCGCCTCTCAGGAGCATTCAAAGTAGAGCCAGGCGCGCTCGTGAGCCTCGCTGACGAGCTGCGGCCGAAGACCAAGAACTAGACCCGGCGGGCGTACCTGACGAGCTGGCTCCGTGCTGCCTGCCATGGGTCTCATCTGGCGGCTGAGCGTCATCCGCTGCTCGCGCTACCGTGGGACCGCTCAACATGACGAATCCGATGCTTGATACCGCCTCGCAGCGCCCGGCGACCGGGATGGACCCGGCCGCTCGTCAACTCATCCTCCACACCCTGAGCGACTGCTCGAATCGGTACGTGCTCCACGGGTTCCTTGAGGACAACTACCCGAACTTTGATGACTACATCCGGGCTGTCCGGGAAGTCTGGGGCGATGCACTGGCTGACCGCATGTATAACGCCGGAAATCGTGCCGCGAATGAAGAAATGAGAGTAATCAGCGGAGCGAGCATCAACCGACGCGAAGAGAATGTGGCCGAGGCCATGCTGATCCACATGCCCGAGCCGGACTTCCGCCTCGCCGTCCATAAAGCGTATGAGCAAGGTCAGCTCACAGCCGACCCGATCACACGCATCACGAACATCTGCAAAAAACGCGGCATCCCTTGGGAGTTCACCACTAGCGAGGGTTTCCGGTGGGTTGGTGACGCGGAGGTGGAGACGTCAGCCATGCGCCCGGCGCTCAGCGCGATTGAAGACCCTCGACTCCTGGGCGTCAAGAGTCACTTTGACGCGGCCCGAGCCGAGCTGGCGCTAGGAACGCCAACGGCGCTCAGGCAGTCGATTCACGAGTCTGCTTGCGCGGTTGAGGGCATGATGAAGGTTCTACTCACGCAACGCAAAGTGCAATTCTCCGAGAAGGACGCTGCCTTCGCACTCTTTAAGAACTTGGTGGACGCCCAAGTAGTCCCGCAATTTATGGAGTATTGCGTTCTCACGGCCGCCTCACCACGCAACAAGAGAGGCGGGCATGGCGCGGGAGAAATACCGCATGATGTACCGCAAGAGATGGCAGAAGCGGTCATGGCTTCCGTGGCTGTCTCCATCGCGTACCTGCACAAGCTATTGCCATAGCGTTATGTAGCGCGACGTCTTATGAAGGATTGCTTGGGTTGCAGCAGCCAGGCACAGAAGGTACGAGGCGGAAACCGTCGCGGCGCTTACTGATCGTAAGGTCGAAATGACTGAGGAAGTCGTTCACCCCGAGCATCACCATGTCTGCACCGTCCGAAGCAACTGCGGTGACAGCTACTGCGTGATGCTCATACATGCATTCAATAACTTCCGGCTCTCCTATTTTGTATATCGCGTCGCCGCCGCCAACCACGGCCTCAATAGTCTTTTCCTTCTGGAACGAGACGCCGATTGCTTCTAGCAAGTCGGTCGGAAAGACAGATGTAGATGAGCCGGTATCTACTAGAGCTGGAACCTCTATATAAGAGTCGGAAGGGCCAACAACGAGAATGTCAATGAGAGGCAAGGGTGTTTTCTCTAGCCCCGGTTCGGGCGCTCTCAGCGGCATCCACTCGCTCACGTGCGCATACTACCATCAGGAAGGATGCCACCTTCGACTCGAACATCGCCCACTCCGCCGCACATTACACTCCAGATACCGAAAGAGCCGTGCGCACACTGTAACTCGACAGGCATCTCACGGATCGAGGCACGAGATTGGGGTCCAGCCTTGTACCCATGCGAGAACTGCCACAATTACGAAATGATAGAAGCACTCCTAGGGCGAGGGCCAGCCGAGAGGGAGCGAAACATCGAAACCTTACAAGAGAAATATGGTGGCATTTTCACCATTACGACCACGAATCTCCGCACCATAGCCCTATCCCCCACTCCCGCGTCTTAGCTTCTCCCAGGCGGCATCTCTTACGTTGGCCCAACCGCCGTGGTTACGCTGAAAGTTACTGGCGTAGAGCGCTCCATCTTGCGTAGTGGCCCAAGCGTTATATCCCCTCAAGGTGGCACGCTCCAGACGGTCTAGCTGATTGAGGTAACGCACGACACAGTCAACAGCCTCATCAAAGTCCTCTCTGAGTCTCATGCGTTTCTCGTCATGAAGGCCAGCACCAACATTGATCGTGTAATCAGGCCGCTGGTTCTTTGATGGTGGCTTGTCAGGAACTCCTAGCCCTCGGTTGCGCCGCCCTTCCTTCCACTCGATGAGATAAGAGGACCACGCTCGGCCGATCTCACGCCGGGGGTACGGGATTCCGTTCGCGCGAGCGAAAACCTCGCTCTCGTTGGTAGTCGGCTCTGTGCCATGAGCTTCATAGCAGCGGTCAAGGATCTCAACGATGCTCGGCGGTTTTTTCGCATACCCGCCGCCAGGTTTGGAATCTTCTAGTCCGGCTGATCGGGTGGCTGTGTCCCATGAGCCAGCCGCGCTCCGTATCTGCTCATCCGTCGGCAGGAGCAACTTACGGCCATGCAACCAATGAGAAGCATCCTCCGCCAGGAGAGTCTTACGCTCCTGCATGTACACGCTTGGCGTGAGCGTTGAGCGTCCGAGACGGCGAGCGACGATCTGCAAGACGAAGCTCGTGTATTCCGGCGTCAACCAATCCTGTTCCTTCTCCCCTAGCGCTCTCCCCAGCGCTCTCGCGCGGGCCGGTTCGTTCATAAAGGCCAGCTCGCGCACCTTCACCCACGGCAACCCCAGGTATTCGGTGATACGTCTCGCTGATGGTGCGCTCGCGTGAGGCCCAGCACGAGCGGCATCCCAATCCCGCTGGCTGATGCCTTGAGGGTCGGCCCCTCCAGAGCCATCCGCCACGTCACGGATGACGCTCAGGAGAAGAAGCGGCTCATACGCTGATGCTGGCTGAGCACTCATGCAGGCGATCCTAGGAACCCACCCGGACCTCCCTGGACAAGCCCCTCTTCCCGACATGGCTCGACGGTAGGCTGCCCCCATGTCGCCTGCCCGTCACGACCCCGGCACCATCCCGGAGACGAAGCTCGCTCGTGCGCGGATGAGCCGAGGCGTGACCCAGGAAGAGATGGCGCAAGCAGTAGGCATCTCCGTCCCTACTTACCGCCGTCTAGAGCGCGGCGAGACCAACAATCCCAAGCTCCGGCATCTCGTCAACTGCGCGATAGCGCTGGGCGTGGAGCTAGATGCCGTGATCGAGGATGAGTGGTTTGAGTGGCTGCCTTTGGACCGAGGCTCCGCAGCTACCCCGCCCGCGCCTGAGCAGTTCTGGCGTCGGCCGTATCGCCCCGAGTAGTCCTCTCGTACGTTCGACGGTTTCAAGGCTCCATCGACTAATCCGTGGGAGGCAGCGGTACGATGCTTGAGGCAAAGAAATTGATGGGCTGTGCCGAAAGTTATTGGCAGGCGGTTTATCCGGTTGCCGGGCGCAAAAGCCCTGTCTTGAGAGTATGCCCCGCCTTCGCTACCAACCACCTGACCGGCTCCTGGGAGCCACGTTGTTCTCCCAGCGTGACGATCTGCGCGGCTCGCTGAACACGGTCAGGCTCTTGAAGAGTCAGCGTTGGGTTTGGGATGAACTTCGGGAAGCCTGCGGCAGCCTTGAGAGCAATTACGCCCGCAAACGAGAGGCGGGCCACTGGGAGCTGGCCGCCGTCGCCTTCGTCGCCTCAAGGCATGTTGATATCCAACCGTTCTGGGATGAGACGACGGATGAGCTATGGCGAGAGTGCGGCTTTGACGCGAAGCCGCCTTACATGCGCGTGTGGAGACGACTACGCGAGCTTGAGACGGTCTGCGAGAACTTCCTCCAAGCGGCGAGCACCGTCATCCAGCGCTCCCGCCAGCATGACCGGCGAGTCATGGCTCATGTGCATTTTGACTTCACGGAGGATGAGACGCACGCGGCCCTCATCCATGACTGCCAGCCAGACGAGGAGTGCGAGTACCGCCAGACCACGACCCGTTCAGGTCGCAGGCGCGCTGTACCGGGCGCTGCGCTGCATCCTCAGCGCGTCAAGACCGGCGTCGTTCGCAAGGACCGCGAGGAGCGGAACGCCGAAGATCCCGAGACGAGCGTAGAACGCGACCAGGAAAGCCTGCCCGAACGAGTTGAGATAGTCCAGCGTGGATCGCGGACCATCAAGAGGATTCGCCAGCACGGCTGCTGGTATCGGACGCGAGACTTGAACGCGGGCATCCGAGCGTACATGGGCGAGCGGGGAGCTAAACGCTTCTGGCATGGCTACTACGCCGGGAAGGCAGTAGACCATTTCACGGGCGGGGTCATCCCGAGCGTGGATAACGCCAGCACTCAGGAGTGCCATCTCTTCCCGCCGCTCTACGACCGGGTGCGGGAGATGGTTGGCGAGGCTCCCGAGACCGCCGTAGGCGATAAGGGCTTCTCGGTCAAATCATGCTTCGAGCACGCCACCAAGAACGGGACGGCTCCCGTCTTCCCCTGGCGACCCGCTGGCGGCGACTTCAAACGTCACGATCAGGCGACCCATGACCGGCATGGCGTCATGCGCTGCAAACATTGTGGAGGGCCGATGGAGCAAGTCCGCTTCTCGGCAGAAGGCGGCAAACCGCGTCTTTGGTTCCGCTGCATGATCGGCGCGACGCCCGAGTGTACGAAAGACCAAACCATCTCCTGCTCAACGGACTGGAAGGCACTCGTGCCCCTCTCTCGGCTTCAACCGCTCTATCACGAGTTGAAGGAGTCCCACGGGACTTACGAGGGCGTCCACGATTACTGGCGCGACCGTTACAAGGTCTCAGCGGATGACCTCGGTGTGCGGCCCAAGGTCGTCAGCCGAGATTGGCACCGACTCCGGGCAAATGTGGCTTGCCTGATTGATTGGCTGCGCATCGCTGCCAAGCATGGCTGGCTAGGCTCGGCGCGCTCGGCTCAACGCCACACGGGCGAGCGGCGCTTCAAGGAAGCCGGAGAAAGCATCGCCTCACGGCTTGCAGGAATGCGTGTTCGCATGGGCCTTGCTCAGCCATATGGCCCGATGGCTGCTCAGCTCGGCCTTGGTCAAGAGCTGCCGCCGTCTGAGCGGCACCGGCGAGCCCCGCCACCCGGAAGCCCGTAGGCGGGCTAGAAGCTCTCACGAAGATCGAAGCCGCTCCGGGGATAGTCCCTGGGCGGCTTTCGCTCGTTCTGCCTCAGATTCGCAAAACCCCTGCAAAACCGTATCGAACCCACGTCCAGAAACTCGAAACGAGGCTCCTCTAGAACGACAAAGACCCTCCAGTTCGCGTAATGAAAACTGAAGGGTCAACTGTCCTGGTGGAGACGGCGGGAATCGAACCCGCGTCCGTAATCGCGTATGAATGGCGTCTACGAGCGTAGCCGGCGCTCTGATCTCGTCCCTCGCTCGCCTCGCCGGCGGGGTTGTGGGGGACCAGCCTCCTTGAGCTTCCCCGGCTCGGCGGAGGCAAACGAGCCGGGTGAGCCTGCATTCTGATTCCGGGGACCCCCGCGGCAGGCAGGCAGGGCCCGAAACCTCACGGCTTAGCTATTGACTAAGCGGCGAGGGCGTACTCGTGAGAGTCCGCACTTATGGTTTTCCGGGGTGTTTTACGAGGCCGCCCCGGACCTCGACTCGCGACCACCCACACGAACCGACCACGTCGAAGCCTGTCGTCCCCGTGGATGCACTGCAGGTCGAGTGTACCGCCGATGAGCCACGCGGACTGCACGCGGCGAACGCCCCACAGACAAAAAAACGACGCGGTCCCAAGCCACTTGAGGAACCCGCTGGGATCGGCCCGAGGGCTTTTCCTGGTGGGTGGCGCGGCCTCACACCTCAGTGGCCTCGCTCTTTGCGGCTTGGTCCCGCGTCTCGATTCAAAGTAGCTCGCGCTCCGACGAGTTGCAAGCGCTCCGGGCGTTCGACCCCGCACCCTCCGCAAAAATCTCTGCCGCGCGCGCTCGCGCACGAAACGCACGCCGTCCGCCGACCAGACAGAGGCGCGCAACCATGCGCGCAGGCGTTAGGAGCGACTTAGAACTGCTGCCACAATGGAGGCATGGACAATCACGAGTTGAGCCTGCCTACCCCAGCGCCGGCGGTCTCCGTTCCGGTGTCGCCGGTGGCGCCCGGCTCCTACCCGAGCCACGCTTCGACGCATCTCGGCGAGAACCCGTTTGGCGATCCCGCGCGCGGGCCGGCGACGGGTGTGCGTAAGACGGCAAGCAACGTGCGCAAACGCATCGGCAGCGTGCTCGCGGCGATCGGCGCGCTGATCGCGAAGTTCGGGGTGGCGATCAAGGCGCTGCTGGTGGCGCTGCCGAACTTGAAACTGCTTGTGACGGCGGGCACGGCGTTGGTGTCGGTGGCGGCCTACAGCTTGTTCTTCGGCTGGTGGTTCGCGGCGGGCTTCGTGGCGCTGATCTTCGTGCACGAGATGGGCCACGTGATCGCGCTGCGGCGCGAGGGGATCAAGGCAACGGCGCCGGTGTTCATGCCGTTCATGGGAGCTGTGATCGGGATGCGGCAGATGCCAGACGACGCGCTCGCGGAGGCGCGGGTGGGCCTCGCGGGACCGATCCTGGGCAGCATCGGCGCGGCGGTGGTGGCGCTCATCGGCGAGCTGACCGGCAGCGACCTGCTGATCGCGCTCGCGTACTTCGGCTTCCTGATCAACCTGTTCAACCTGCTGCCGGTGGTACCGCTGGACGGCGGTCGCGCGGCGGCGGCGATGAGCCCGTGGATGTGGTTCGCGGGCCTCGGCGTGCTGGTGGCGCTCGTGTTCCTCGAGCCCGGGAACCCGATCCTGTTGATCATCGCGCTGTTCGCGGCATATCAGACGTGGCATCGCTGGCGGCAGCGCAAAACGCGCTCGCTCGCACAGACCGCGTACTACCGCGTGGCTCCCCGCGATCGGCTGCTGGTGTTCGCGGTGTACGTGGGCTTGATCGTGGCGTTGGTGTTCGGGATGAGCGAGACGCACATCCTCAGTAGCGCCGGCCACAGCTTCCGCTCGATCTAGACGACCGGTCTGTCAGCGCCGCGCTTCGCGGATGCCGCGTTCCATGTCGCGCTTGGTCTCGCGCTCGCGGATCGTGTTGCGCTTGTCGTAGAGGTCCTTGCCGCGCGCGAGCGCGATCTCGACCTTGGCGTGGGCGCCGGAGAAGTAGATGCGCGTGGGCACGAGCGTGAACCCGCGCTCGGCGGTGCGCGACGCGAGCTTGTCGATCTCGCGGCGGTGCAGCAGCAGCTTGCGCGGGCGCTCGGGGTCGTGGTTTTCGCGCGAGGCGGGACCGTAGGGCGGGATGTGCACCGAGTACAGCCACAGCTCGCCGTTGTGGAGCGCCGCGTAGCCGTCCTTGAGCTGCGCGCCGGAGGTGCGCAGCGCCTTGACCTCGGTGCCCTCGAGCACGATCCCGCACTCGAAGCGCTCGATCAGCTCGTAGCGGTAGGACGCGTAGCGGTTGGACGCTACGTCCCCCGCCCCCACCTTGCGCTTGCCCTTGCCCTTTGCCACCGTCGGAGACTAGCGGTCCAATTTAAGGGGCTCCGCCCTGGCGGGCTCCGCGGGGTGCGTTCGCGGTGGCGCTGACGGCGCTGGTGTCGGGTCGACATGCCCTTGAACTGCGTCCACGCGCGACGCGCACGTCGGTTCACGGTGCGGGTGTCAAATCGACGCGCCCGCGAACCGTGTCCACGCGCGCGACGCGCACGTCGACCGAGTCGCCGAGGCGCAGCGTCGCGCCGGTGTGCTCGCCCTGCAGGATCGTGCCCTGCTCGTTCAGCTCCCACCACTCGCGCCGGGTGTGTCCGGCATCGCTACCACGAGCGGCCGTTTCGCGGCGTCCGGCGCCGCCTGCATGGCGACCGCCGCGGCGGTCGCCGTCGCGTCCCTGCCGAGCACCGGCGCGCGACGTCTGTGCGGCGGCGGCCGCGGGCGCACGCAGCATCCGCACCGGCAGCATGCCCTCGAAGCGGGGCGCATCCTGCGTGTCGAACGCGATGAACGCTCCGGCTGAGATCAGCCCGGTGATCTCGCCGGCGAACGGCTGGTCGTGTCCTTGCTCGTAGAGCAGGCGCTCTAGCGCGAAGCAGCGCGCGACGTCGTCGGCGTCGCGCTCGATGATCATCGCGTCGCGCTCGCGTTCGGAGGTCCAGGCACCGAGCTCGACGAGCTCGCCGGCGCGCGGCGCGGCCTCGCCGGCGCCGATCGCGGACAGCAGCGCGCGGTGGCAGACGATGTCGGGGTAACGGCGGATGGGCGAGGTGAAGTGGCAGTAGGCGGCGGAGCGCAGGCCGGCGTGGCCGAGGTTCTTGGGCGAGTAGTAGGCCTGCTTGAGCGAGCGCAGCACCAGCGTGCTGAGCGCCCGACGGCCGCGGCCGCTGCGGCGCACGTGCTGCTCGACGCGCTGGGACATCTCGCCGAGCAGCTCGGCGGCTTCACTTGAGGAGATGCGCTCTGGCAGCGGCGGCGTGGGCACGTCGAGCGAGGCGAGCTGGTCGGCGAGGCGCTGCACGCGCTCGGGCTCGGGGCGCTCGTGCACGCGATACAGACAGGGCACGCTTTGGCGCTCGAGCAGCTGGGCGACGGCCTCGTTGGCGGCGATCATCAGGTGCTCGATCAGGCGGTGGGACTCGGTCTGCACGCGCCCGACGATGCCGAGCACGTTGCCCTGCTCGTCGAACTCGAACTCGGGCTCCTCGGAGTCGACGACGAGCGCGCCGTCGCGCTCGCGGGCGCGACCCAGCGCGGCGGCCGCTGCGCGCGCGGCGCGCAGCGGCGCACCCCAAGGCTCGGCTGCGGTCTCGCCGCCGGCGAAGATGCGATCGACGCACTCGTAGTCCAGGCGCACGTCGGAGCGGATCAGCGAGCGGTAGAAGGCGGCGCGCGCGAGCACCGCTCCGTGCAGCTCCAGCTCGACGGTGACGGCCGCGCGCTCGACACCGGGCATCAGCGAGCAGGCGTCGCTGGAGAGCGCGTGTGGCAGCATCGGCTCGACGGCGCCGGGCGCGTAGACGCTGGTCGAGCGCCGGCGCGCCTCGAGATCGAGCGGCGAGCCCTCGGGGACGTGCGCGGCGACGTCGGCGATGTGCACCCACACGCGCGTCGCGTCCCCGTCGAGCGGCTCGGCGGAGATCGCGTCGTCGAAGTCACGTGCGCTCGCGGGGTCGATCGTGAACGTGGGCAGCTCGCGCAGGTCGCGGCGCTCACCGGGCGCGCGCGCCACGCGCTCGCCCACGGCACGCGCCTCGTCCTCCAGCTCCTGGCGAAAGCCGCGCGCGAGGCCCCGGTCGAGCAGCAGCCCCTCGATCACGTCGCGGGCCACGTTGGGACGCCCGAGCACGCGCACGACGCGCGCACCGCCGCCGCGGCCGTTGCCGGCGCGCTGCACAAGCACGAGCGCACCTGCGGACACCTCGAGCCTGCCGCCGCGGCCGGAGCGCGAGGAACCGAGCGTGAGGCGCGCGCCGCCGTGCCCGTGCTGGCGTCCGGCGTCGCGATCGCGCGCGGGGAACAGCGGCTCGGCGGTGAGAAAGCGCCCGTGGCGCTCGACCACGGCGACGAACGCGTTCGCCGGCGCGGGGCCGGCAGCCTGACGAGCGCCGCCATCGGACCGGCGGGCACCGCCACGCGCGCCGCCGTCGACACCGTTGCGAGCGCCGCCGCGCCCGCCCCGCCCGCGCGAGCCCGAGCCGTTCACTTGACTTTGGCGGCGAGCGTTTTCAGCGCGGCTTCGACGCCGCTGTTGGTGTCTATGAGGTTCTTCGACACGAGCACTTCGGGGATCACGCCGGCGCCCTGTTTGACGCCGCCGCCGCCGAGGTTGCGCCCGTTGGGCGTGAAGTACTCACCGACGGTGATGTCGAGCGCGCCGCCGTTGGACAGCGGCTCCTCCTCCTGGAAGACGCCCTTGCCGAACGTGTGCGTGCCGACGACGGTCGCGCGATGATGGTCCTGCAGCGCGGCCGTGACGATCTCCGACGAGGACGCCGTGTTGGCGTCCACGAGCACCACCATCGGGATCGACGCGGAGATCGCGCCACCGGTGGCGTAGAGCACCTGCGTGGGCACGCTGCGCCCGCGCGTGGTCACGATCACGCCCTTGGGAATGAAGATGCTGGCGATCAGCTGCGCTTCCTCGACGAGCCCGCCGCCGTTGCCGCGCAGGTCGAACACGAGCCCGCGCACCCCCGCGTGCAGCTCGTGCTCGACGGCTTCGTGCACTTCGACGTGCGAGCCGGGGCTGAAGCTCGCGAGCGCGACGACCCCGAGCTTGACACCGTGCACGGTCTTGGTCACCGATTCGACGACCGGCTCGGAGACGACCGCGCGCGTGATCTTGACGTCGCGCGGCACTTCGCTACCGCCGTGGCGAGCGCCGCTCGCGCCCACCGCCGGCTGGATTCCGAGCTGCACATCGGTGCCCGGCAGCCCCCTGATCAGCGACGTGGCGGCTTCGGCCGACAGGCGCTGGAGCTTCTTGCCGTTGACGGCGACGATCACCTCACCGGGCTTCAGCCCCGCGCGCTGCGCGGGCGAGGAGTTGAACACGCGCTCGATCAGCAGCCCGTGCTGAGCGGCAAGCTGGGTGGCGACCGAGACGCCGATGCCGGTGAAGTGCGGCGGCGAGCTGAATTCGCGGAATTCGCTGGGGCTGAGGTAGTGGGAGAAGCGGTCGCCGAGGCTCGCCACCAGGCCGCCGATCGACGCGTTGTCGAGCTTGCCGGTGGAGATCGGGCGGTAGTAGTCGGCAGCGATCCGCTGAATCGCTTCGTCGACGACCTGCGTCTGCGGACTGGCGACGAACGCGCTGCGCAGGAAACTCGGAAGGTCTTCCGGGTGGCCACCGAGCCACAGTCCGACGAGCAGCAACACGGGCATCAGCAGCACGGCGAGCGCGGTCGTCAGGAGCTGTCGCAGTTGGGGCGTGGGCTTCGGCGCGGAGGGCATGAGCTTCGGCGCAAGCGTAGAACGTTCTAGGGTTGGGGCATGTCACACGTGAGCACGACGACCGTTCCGAGCAACGGGCTGCCGATCAACCGCATCGAGCTGCCGGGCACACGGGCGCTGACGGTGCTGGTGGCGTTCGACGCGGGCGCGCGCAACGAGCGCCCGGAGGAGAACGGCATGGCGCACTTCCTCGAGCACCTGGTGTTCAAGGGCGGCGAGAGCTACCCGACGTACAAAGACGTCAACGAGACCGCCGAGCACCTCGGCGGCGTGCTCAACGCGTACACCAGCCAGGACCTGGTGGCGTTCCACATCACCGTGCGCGCCGAGAGCGCGCCGCAGGCAATCGACCTGCTGAGCGACTTCGTCGGGCGCCCGCGCCTGGACGCCGAGGAGCTGGACCGCGAGCGCGGCGTCGTCATCCAGGAGATCAACCGCGCGTACGACCAGCCGTCGATGGTCGCCGAGTACCTGATCGACAAAGCCGCCTTCGGTGACCATCCGTTGGGGCGCACGGTGCTCGGTCCGGAGGAGAACCTGCGCAGCTTCACGCGCGCTGGCATCCTCGCCTTCCGCGAACGCCGCTGGGCCGGCTCGCACGGCGGCGCCTTCCTTGTCGGCAACCTCGACCACCTGCCCGACGAGCAGGAGCTGCAGGAGCGCTTTGCCCGATTCCCGTCGCTGCCGGAGCCCGAACCGTACGTGCCGACACCGGCGTTCGCACCACAGACGCTGGTCGAGGAGCGCGACACCAACCAGTCACACCTGCGCATGATCTACCGCCCCGAGATCGCCGTCGGCGTCCCGCGCGAACGCGCGGCGCTGTCGATCTACGCGACGCTGCTGGGTGGCTCGATGGGCTCACGGCTGTTCGAGGAGATCCGCGAGAAGCGCGGCCTGTGCTACTCGGTGAGCGCCGGCGCGCACACCTACGCGGACGTGCCGATCCTGCAGCTCAGCTCTGGCCTGGAGTCGGCCAAGTGCATCGAGGCTTACACGCGCATGCGCGAGATCGTCGACGAGCTACGCACCGACGGGCCGACCGCGGAGGAGGTCGCGCGGGCGCGCGCGTATGCCGCCGGCCGGCTCGTGCTGGCGTTCGAGAACACCGGCGCCGTCGCCCGCTACGCGGCCAACCAGAGCGTCATGTTCCACGAGGACATCGACCCCGACGCGCTCGTCGCGGCGCTCGACGCGGTCACCTACGACGAGGTGCGCGAGGTCGCAGCCGGCGTCGCCGACAAGCTCGCGGTGTCGTGCGTCGGACCGCACACGGCCGACGAGTTCTAGCCGCGCGCGAGGTCCCGCAGCCGCTGCGCCCGGTGAGAATCGGGGCCGTCCAACGACACTATCCGCGCGGCAGTTCTGTCGACGTCGATCGACCCATGCTCGGCCATAGCTTCGATGTCCACCCAGTCCCTACCCCGATCGAACATCGCCTTGAAAACGGTCAGCGAGTCGCAATCGAGCACGGGGATCGTGCGCCCGGCGAACGCAACTTGCCGCACGCACCCCGCGACCTCATCGTGAAACGGAAGCACGTTCAGGAAGATGTCCACCGGCACGTCATCCCACATCAGTCGCGTCTGACCGTCTCGCTGCACCTGTTCGACGTTTGCCAGCGTGACGGTGATGCCGGCGGGCAGCGCTGCAAACACGTCGTCGGCGCGCGCTCGGGTGACGAACACGTTGATGTCCAGGTCGCGTGTGCCCCTTGGCTCCTGAGTGCAGTAGCCGAGCGCGATCGCGCCGCCAACCGCGTGCGGGAGCTGTGCCTGCTCGAGCGCATCGTGAATTGCGATCAGGCGCTCGACGAGGGAGCTCATGCGGCCAGACGCGCCAAAGGCGGATACGCCAGGTCTTTGCTCGGCGCGTAGGGCAACTGCTCGGCTAGCTCGATCACTTTGACCAAGATCTCGCCGGCCCGCTGCATCTCCAGCTTGTCCAGCGAGGGAGCAACGCGAACTTCAAGACCCGCGGCCCACGCAATACGCGCGAGCGCGGCAACGGACGGCTGACGTCCACCGTGCTCATAGGCACTCAGCACCGAACTCTGAATACCGCTACGGCGTGCAAGCTCGACCTGTTTGAGACCGGTGTCCACGCGAATCTGGCGGATCAACTGCGCCGCCAGTTGATCAACGCCGGCACCCATGGGCATATCTTAGCGTATCCGCTAACTGTGGTCGCTCAGGCAGCTAGCCGGGTAGCGAAGTGACGCTGCAGCTCGTTGGCGTAGGCGCGGCCGACCGTCGCGTTGTGCTCCTGCAGCCAGCGGCTGAACGCGATCTGGCCGCGCGGCGGCTCGTGCGAGACCAGCAGGCCGGCCATCAGGCCCTTGATCTCATCGGCGGTGAGCACGACGTCGCGCACGAGCACACCGAGCGCGCGGGCGGTCGCGGCCATCACCGGCGGCGGCATGTGCACGATCGGCGCGTGCGCGCCGACGGCGTCCCGTACGCGCGCAACGAGATCGGCGAACGCCATCGTCTCGGGCCCGGCGGCGTCGATCACCGCGTCGCGCTCGCCATGCGCCGCCTCGACGCAGATGCGCGCGACGTCCTCGACGTGCACCGGCTGCACCAGATAGCGGCCGCTGCCGGGCAGCGCGAACGCCGGCATCCGTCTGAGGATCCAGGCGATGTTGTTGGCCAGCACGTCGCGCTCGCCGCCGAAGATCCAGGTCGGCCGCACGATCGCGTAGCGCACGCCGGCCTGGGCCAACGCGTACTCGACCAGCGCCTTGCCGCGGAAGTACGGCAGCGGCGAGTCGATCGACGGGTTGGCGATGCTGACGTGCACGATGCGCGCCACGCCCGCGCTGGCGGCGGCGTGGAACAGCATGCGCGAGCCCTCGATTGCATTGGCGAAGCTCGTCTGGCCGCGGTCGAAGCGAACCCAGAAGGTGTTGTAGAGCGTGTCGACTCCGCGCAGGCTGCGCGCGAGCGCCGCAGGGTCGTCGAACCGATACGCGGCGCTCTCGACGCTGGCCCGCAGCGGGTGCGGGCGATCGGGATGGAACGTCAGCGTGCGCACACGGCGGCCGTCCTCCAGCAGTCGCCGCGCGATGTGGCTGCCGGTGTAGCTGAACGCTCCGGTGACGAGATCGACCTGCGTGTCGTCGCTCATTGTGTCTCCTCCTGTTGCGATGGCAAAAACGCGTCGGCGAGCGTCGCCAGGCGCGTGGCGAGATCCAGCAGCGACTCGGCGCGCGTGCGCTCGCCCTGCAGGTGGCTGAGCATGTCGACGCCGAAGTACAGCGCCACCAGCCCGAACGCCAGATCGCGAGATGACGCGAGCGCGAGCGCCGGCGTGCCGTCGAGCATTTGCTCGAGCTTCAGCTCGACCAGCTCGATCCACGGCTCGATCCGCGCCGCCACCTCGACCCCGAGGCTCGCGTCGCTGACGCCGCCGCTGACCATCTCGCCGAGCACCGTGATGTACCCGCGCTCGAGGTCGTCCGCATAGATCGTGCGCGCGAGCCGCGCCAGCTCGGGAGCGCTGCGCGCGCGCTCGAACGCCGGGCCGTACTCCGCCATGCGCCGCTCGCCGATCAGATCGAGCACCGCCAACAGCAGGTTGCGCACGCTGCCGAAGTGGTAGAAGACGAGCGCCTGGTTGAAGTCGCCCTCGCGCGCGATCGCACGCGCGCTCGCGCCCGCATAGCCGCTCGTCCGCAGCGTCCGCAGCGCGGCTTCCACAATCTGCAGCTTCGTGCCCGCCGGACTCGCCGCGTGGGGCTGCTCACTCGCTGTGTCAGGCTTCATGCAGCATATTTTAGCACTCGCTCAAAGCGAGTGCTCAAAAGATCGCCCGCCGTCGGGGAGCCGCCGCGACGCTGTGCGTGGCAGCCCCGAAGGCAGGCACGGCGCCGCACCAGATCAGCGCATGCCGGCGAGCCTGCTCGCCTGCGCGGAACCCGACCCGCTGATCTGCCGAAGCCAACCCAGCGCGTCGTCCACGTCGACGCTGCCCGCCGCGATCATCGCCTCGACATCCGCCCAGTGGCGCGCGCTGTCGAAGCTCGCCTTGAACGCCGCCAGCTCGGTGCAACCAACGACCGGGATCGTGCGCCGCGCGAACGACACCAGGCGCACCCGCTCGGGCATCGCGCGATGGATCGGCAGCGTGTCGAAGAACACGTCGATCGGCGTCTCATCCCAGCGCACGGTCACCTCGCCGTCGCGCTCAGCGCGCTCGCGGTCGCGCTCCGTGACCGTCACCGACGGCGGCAGCGCCGCGAGCGCCTCGGCAGCGCGATCGGTCGTCACGAACACGTTCAGGTCAAGATCCTCCGTCTCCCGCGGGTCGCCGCTGCAGAAGCCAAGCGCGATCGCGCCGCCGAAGGCGTGCGCAAGCTCGGCGGCGGTGAGAGCGTCGTGAAGTGCTAGGAGACGTTCAGCGAGGATGCTCACGCGCCAGCCCGATCCGCGGGCAAGCCCCGCCGAACGTCGTACACCTCGAGCAACAGCACGCTCGCGACGCCAGCCGGGCTAGCCCGATCAGCCGAGCGCCACCATGCGGTCGATCGGCACGCGCGCGCGCGCCGCGACCTCCTCGGGCACCCGCACCTCGAACTGCATCTCGCGCAGCGCGTCGCGCAGCTTCGGCAGCGTGATCATCTTCATGAACTTGCACGACGCCTCCGCGTTGGCGGGGATGAAGTCGATGTCCGGAGCAGCCATCCGCAGTGGGTACAGCATCCCAATCTCGGTCGCCACCACCGCCTCGCGCCGCCCGTGGGGCGCGTCGTGCTCGGCCCGCTCCGCGTAGCTCAGCATCCCCCCCGTCGACAGCATGTGCACGCCCTCCGCGGACACATCGCCGGCGGCGACGTACTCCATGATGCTCGTCGTGCAGCCGCACTCGGGGTGGATCAGGAAGTCCGCGCCTGGGTGCGCCGCGCGTGTCGCCGCGATGTCCGCCGGGCGGATGCCCGCGTGCACGTGGCACTCGCCGTCCCATACGTGCATGCGCTTGCCGAGCTCCTTCTCGACGTACGCGCCCAGCCACATGTCCGGGCCGAACAGGATCTCCGTGTCGGGGCCGTGCGTGTCGTAGATGTGGCGCACGACGTCGACCGCGTTGGCGGACGTGCAGCAGTAGTCCGTCAGCGCCTTGACCTCGGCGGTGGTGTTCACGTACATCACCACCACGCCCTCCGGGTACGTAGCCTTCCACGCCGCCAGCTGGTCGAAGTCGATCGAGTCCGCCAGCGAGCAGCCCGCGTCGAGGTCGGGGATCAGCACGGTCTTCTCGGGACACAGGATCGATGCCGTCTCAGCCATGAAATGCACGCCGCAGAACACGATCGTCTCCGCATCCACCGCCGCTGCCGCACGGCGCGAGAGGCCGAGCGAGTCGCCGACGTAGTCGGCCACGTCCTGCACCTCCGGCACCTGGTAGTTGTGCGCCAGGATCACCGCGCGGCGCTCTGCCGCCAGCGCCCGCACCTCCGCCTGAAGTCCTGCGATCTCCGCGTCCGACAAGCCCATAGGTCCTTGGCTGGGAGCCATCGGCAGCGTTGGCGCCATCGGCAGGCTCATCGGCACGTCACCTCCCGCGAAACAACCGGTCGTGGACAGGAGCGGTTGATCTCAGCATCACCTGCCGCGGAACGAGGGATCGTGTGCGAATACGCAGCGGCGAGAGCGTCATGGCCGAGCCTCCATCAGGAGCGAGAGATCGAGCGCCGGCGCCGAGTGGGTCAGCGCCCCCATCGACACCCATTGTATTCCCGTTTCTGCGATCGCCCGCAGCGTCGTCAGGCTAACGCCGCCGCTCGCCTCAAGCTCCGCGCGACCGGCCACCTGCGCGACCGCCGCGCGCAGCTGCCGCTCGTCCATGTTGTCCAGCAGCAGCCGCGGCGCGCCCGTCGCCAGCGCCTGCTCGATCTCCTCGGGGTTGCTCACCTCGACCTCCAGCGTGGCCGCCAGCTCAGGCGCTGCCGCCCGCGCGCGCTGCACCGCCTGCGCGATCCCGCCCGCCGCCGCAATGTGGTTCTCCTTGATCAGGATCGCGTCGTACAACCCCGCACGGTGGTTCGTAGCGCCGCCCGCGGCCACCGCCGCCTTCTCCAGCGCCCGCATCCCCGGCGTCGTCTTGCGCGTGTCCAGCACGCGCGCGCCCGTGCCCTGCACCTCGCGCGCCGCGCGCGCCGAGATCGTGGCCACGCCCGACAGGTGCGCGAGGAAGTTCAGCGCCGTGCGCTCGCCCGTCAAAATCGCCCCTGCGCGCGCGGAGATCGCCAACACCGGTCCTCCCTGCTCACGCCACACGCCGTCGTCCACCAAGCGCTTGAAGCTCGCGCCCGGGTCCAGCAGCGCGAACGTCGTTTCCGCCGCATCCAGACCGTAGATCACGCCCGGCGCCTTCTGCGTGATCAGCGCCTCAGCCGGCGCCTCGGCATCGACCGTCGCGAGCGTCGTCACGTCGCCCGTGCCGACGTCCTCGTCGAGCTCCGCGCGCACCAGCGCCGCGATGTCGATGTCGATGTCCACAGTGGAGCTCACCGCGCTTCAGCATAGGATCCTCGGCATGGACGCGCGCCCAGCCGCCGACTCGCAGGCCACGCTCGCCCACTGGATGGGACCGCTCGACGCCAACGGCGCCGGCTTCGTGCACGGCGGCACCGTCATGAAGCTCTGCGACGAGGCCGGCGGGCTCGCCGCCGTCAAGCACTGCCGCAACCGCGTCGTCACCGCCAGCATGGACCGCATGACGTTCAGGGTCCCGATCCACGTCGGCGAGCTCGTCACCTTCCAGGCCAGCGTCAACGCCGTATGGCACACCTCGATGGAGGTCGGCGTACGTGTCGACACCGAGAACCCGCGCACCGGCGAGCGCCGCCACAGCAACAGCGCCTACCTGACGATGGTCGCCGTTGACGAGCACGGCAACCCGATGCCCGTGCCGCCGCTCATCACCAGCACCGACGAGCAGCGCCGCCGCGAGTCAGAGGCACAGCTGCGCCGCCGCAACCGGCTGGCAGAGCGCGAGCAGATCAAGGCCAGTCGCTGAGCGGGCCCGGATCACGGCCGCGCCTTAGCGCGTCGCCCGCCCGTCTACGCCACCCGCGCGGCCGCCGCGAGGTGCAGCAGCTACCGAGATCCCTGTGACGCCGCCGCGGACAGCAGATACGCCCGCACGAATCCATCTAGATCGCCGTCGAGCACGCGCTGGACGTCGCCCATCTCATGACCCGTGCGGGTGTCCTTCACGAGCGTGTACGGGTGCAGCACGTAGGAGCGGATCTGCGAGCCGAAGTTCACATCCTGTGCCTCGCCCTTCTCGCGTGCGATCTCTTCCTGGCGTTCGCGCTCCTTGCGCTCCAGCAGCTTCGCGCTCAGCATCGCCATCGCGGTCGCGCGGTTGGACGACTGCGAGCGCTCGTTCTGGCACTGCACGACGATGCCCGTCGGACGGTGCGTGATGCGCACCGCCGAGTCCGTCTTGTTGACGTGCTGGCCGCCGGCGCCCGACGCGCGGTAGGTATCCACCTGCAGGTCATCAGCGTTGATCTCGATCTCGCCCGTGTCCTTCACCACCGGCGCCACCTCCACGCCCGCGAAGCCCGTCTGGCGGCGGTGCGCCGAGTCGAACGGCGACAGCCGCACCAGCCGGTGCACGCCGCGCTCCGCGCCGAACAGCCCGTACGCGTTCTCGCCCGACGCGCGGAACGTCGCCGACTTGATGCCCGCTTCCTCGCCCGCGCTCGCCTCCAGCAGCTCGACCTCGAAGCCGCGGCGTTCCGCCCAGCGCATCAGCATCCGCAGCACCATTTCCGCCCAATCCTGCGCGTCGGTGCCGCCAGCGCCAGCGTTCACCGTCACCAGCGCGTCGCCCGCGTCATAGCGCCCCGAGAACAGCCGCTGCTCCTCGAGCGTTGCCAAGCGCGTCTCCACCGAGGCGATCTGCTCCTGCACCTCGCCTTCTAGCGACGCGTCCTCAGCCGCCATCTCCGCGAGGCCGTCCAAATCCTCTACGTCCGCGCTCAGCTCGTTGAACATCTCCAGGCGCTTGGACGCGCGCGCGTGCTCCGCCGACACCGTCGCCGCGCGCTCGGAGTCATCCCAGAAGCCCTCCACGCCCATCTCGTCCTCCAGCGCCGCCACGCGCCCGGCCAGCTCAGCCGGGTCAAAGATAATCCGAGAGCAGCTTCATCTGCTCACGGATTGCAGCCAAGCGCTGGGGGGTCGACTCGCTGGGGGCAGCTGTGGCCATGGGCCTCACGCTATCAGCGCGGCTGGTCGGGGCCGGGGGCGCGCACCGTGACGGCTCACCACAACACCGGCACATCGTAGGCGGCGATGCGGGTATCGCTCGTCACCAGGGTGAGACCCTCGCTCTGTGCCTGGGCGATCAGCATGCGGTCGAAGGGGTCGCGGTGGTGTGGCGGCAGCGCGCCGGCCCGCAGCCCGTCGGTCGAGCGCACCGGCAGCTCCGAGAACCCACGCTCGGCCATCGTCTCGAGGAGGTTCGCCGGCATGCGCAGCTTGCCGGACGCGTGCTTGATCGCCATCTCCCAGATCGACGCGGAGCTGAAGAACACCGCGACCTCGGGGCTGGTGATCGTCTCGCGCACCTTCGCGCCAATCCGCCTGTACTCACCCCTCGCCCACAACAGGACGTGGGTGTCGAGCAGCAGGCCGGTCACTCGCGCGTGCCGAACAGTCGCTCCAACTCCTCGTCGGGCTCGTCGAAGTCATCGCTCATCCAGATCTGGCCCTCCAGATCTCCGAGCACGCGCGGTTTACGATCTGGGACGTAAGCGGTGAGCTTCGCAACGGGCTCTCGGCCACGCCGGATCACGATCTCCTCACCGCGACTCACGCGCTCGACGAGACTCGACAGCTGTGCTTTTGCCTCGGTAACAGTCACGGCGGCCGCTGGCGTATGTGCGTCTGCCATGCCTGGCAGGCTATCAGACCTGGTCAGACCTGGTCTATCCAGGTCCCAACCCTCCCGGATGGCAACTCCTCAAGCTTGTCCTCGCACCGCCGACACGTTCAAGCGCACATAGTCAAGCGGCAGCTCCACTCCCGCCACGACCGCAGCAGCGAACGGCTCGCGCCGCTCCTCTGGCAGACGCTCCAGATGCGCCGCGAGGATCGACGTGCGCACGAACGCATCCACGTCCTGCGGGCGCGTGGGGCGCTCCTGCAGCCAGCAGCGGATCGCCGTGAAGCCTGCGTCCTTTAGACGCCGCTCGGTCTCCTGCGGGCTCGCGAACACCCACGGCGACCAGCCGACCAGCTCCGGGGCGACGTCCGCTGCGACCGACTCGATGACCGCGCGCACGCCGTCGATGTTGCCCTCTCCCCCACACTGGATCTCCAGCACTCCTCCGGGTCGCAGCGCCTGGGCGAGCCGCGCCCACAGACGATCGTGGTCGGGGACCCAGTGCAGCGCCGCCGTCGAGACGATCGCGTCGACCGGCTCATCCAGCTCCAGCTCCAGCTCAAGGGCGTCCTGGCACCACACCCGCGCGCGATCGCCCAGCCGCTCGCGCGCCAGCCCCACCATGTCCGCGGACGCGTCCATCGCGAGCACACGACCTCGTGGGACGATCTCGAGGAGCGCCTCCGTGACGCGCCCGGTGCCGCAGCCGACGTCCAGCACCGTCGCATCCGGCGCAATGCCCGCGAGACGCGCGAGCACGTCAGCGGCCCACGCCTGCTGCGGCTCGCTCGAGCGGTCGTACGTGCGCGCGTCCCAAGGCGTGGGCATTGCGAGAGCAGTCACGTTTCGGCGACAGCGCCTAGAGCGCCGCCTGAACGTGCCCGCAGTCCTTGACGTCGTATTCGGCTGCACAGTAGGTCTGCGCCTGCCACTTGGCTTTGAACGACTTTACGAACCGCGAGAGCGCGTGCTGCTTGCTGGCCACAC
The DNA here is from genome assembly GCA_963716535.1 of uncultured Solirubrobacteraceae bacterium. GTDB lineage: Bacteria > Actinomycetota > Thermoleophilia > Solirubrobacterales > Solirubrobacteraceae > Palsa-744. Next base: position 1,605,142 of record OY970317.1, read on the forward strand.
TGTGATGCCCGGCCACCACGTGCTTCTGGATCTGCTGCGAAAGCAGGTTGAGTTCCACCCGATACAGAAGGTCCGCGACCGTCTGCCCTGAGTCCTTCAGGAACTTCTCAAATTCACCGCGCTTTTGAAACTGCTCCTTGCGGATGTGGTCGAATTCCCGCCTGACCTGCGCCGCGGAGACCGTCACCCCCAGTTCTGCAGCTTCGCCGCGAACCCATTCGGAGGAGATCAGGAAGCCAAGCACCTCGGTTCGCGGTTCGGTGGCGCTGGTCGCGTGCTGTCCTTTGGATGACGATCGTTCCTCGTCATTGGCGACCGCCACCCAGTGCGAGTACGTCGCGCCTGTGATCGCCTGCCCGGCGACGCAAACCAGCGTCTGTTCGGGAGCCGGTTCGGTCGTGCCGAGCGCCACGGGAGCCGCCGGCGGCGCGCCAGCGGCAGGCGGCGGGCACGCCGAAGTCGGGACTTCGGCGCCGCTCGTCGCGACGCCCATCATGAGCAGGGTTGCCAGCGCCACGAGCGCCGCCAGCAGTGCGCGACCAGCTAGGACCCGTGACACTTCTTGAACTTCTTGCCCGACCCGCACCAGCAGGGATCGTTGCGCCCGACCTGGTGCTCGTCGTCGAGCACGCGCTGCTCGACCACCGGCAGCGCTTCAAGCTCCTGTCCGTTCTCCCCAAACGCCGCCTGTGCCGAGCCCGTGCCGAGCCCGGCGTTGGCGGCTGCCGCCGCAAGCGCGCCCGCGCCGGCGGCGCTGTGGCCGCCCGAGTAGGACACGCGGCCTGCGCGCGTCGAGCTGCCGGCGGCCGAAAACGGCGCGATCGGCGCGCCGCCCGGGCCAGCGCCGCCGTTTTGGCCCTCGACGTTGACCTGCACGTTGAAGATCATGCGCGCGTAGTCCGACCAGACGCTGTTCATCAGGTCGCCGAACAGCGTGAACGCTTCGTTCTTGTACGCCACCAGCGGGTCGATCTGCGCGAAGCCGCGCAGGTGGATGCCCTCGCGCAGGTAGTCCATGTCAAACAGGTGCTCGCGCCAGCGTTCGTCGATCGTCTGCAGCAGCAGGAAGCGCTCCAGCGCTTCCATCAGCTCCTTGCCGAGTGCCTCTTCGCGCGCGTTGTAGCGCGCGAGCGCCTCATCGACGATGCGATCCGTCAAGCGGCTGCGATCGACGGTGTCGCTTTTGAGCTCCTCCTCGCCGAGATCCAGCGGGAAGAACTGCCCGAGCGCGGTGAACAGGCCATCCATGTCCCAATCCTCGATGAAGTCTCCGGGCGTGTACTGATCGATCGTGCGCTCGATCACCTTGGCGACTTCTTCGCGCGCCTCATCGCCGATGCTCTTGCCTTCGAGCACCTCGTCGCGGTATTTGTAGATCACGCGCCGCTGCTCGTTCATCACGTCGTCGTACTCGAGCACGCGTTTGCGGATCAGGAAGTTCTGCTCCTCGACCTTGCGCTGCGCTTTTTCGATCTGTTTGGAGAGCATGCCGGCCTCGATCGGTTCCTCGTTGCCCTCGTCATCGACGCCGCCGAGTTTGTCCAGGATCCGATAGATGCGGTCGCCGGCGAACAGGCGCACGAGGTCGTCCTCGGCTGACAGGAAGAAGCGCGACTCGCCCGGGTCGCCCTGGCGTCCCGCGCGGCCCCGCAGCTGGTTGTCGATGCGCCTGGACTCGTGGCGCTCGGTGCCGCAGATGAACAGCCCGCCGGCAGCCATCACGACCGCGCGGCTGTCCTCGACCTTGCGCTCGACCTCCGGCAGGATCTCCTGCATGCGCCGCTCGTAGGTCTCGCTGTCCTCGGGGTCCACGTTCTCGCGCGCCAGCCGCTGCGCGGCGAGGTGCTCGGGGTTGCCGCCGAGCTTGATGTCCACGCCGCGGCCCGCCATGTTGGTCGCGATCGTGACCGCGCCCGGCTGACCAGCCTCGGCGACGATGTCAGCCTCGCGCGCAGCGTGCTCGGGCTTCGCATTCAGGACCGTGTGCTTGATCCCGCGCTTGGTCAGCCTGTCGCCCAACAGCTCCGAGACCTCCACCGAGATCGTCCCCACGAGCACCGGCTGGCCGGACTCGTTGCGCGCCGCGATCTCTCTGACGACCGCACTCCACTTGCCCTCCTTGGTCTTGTACACCTGATCGTTGCGGTCCTCGCGGATCATCGCCTGGTTGGTCGGAATCTGCACGACCGGCAGGTCGTAGATCTTCATGAACTCCGTCGCCTCCGTCAGCGCCGTGCCGGTCATCCCCGAGAGCTTGTCGTACAGGCGAAAGTAGTTCTGGTAGGTGATCGTCGCGAGCGTCTGGTTCTCCTCCTGAACCGAAACGCCTTCCTTCGCCTCGACCGCCTGGTGCAGACCCTCAGACCAGCGCCTGCCGTCGAGGATGCGACCCGTGAACTCGTCGATGATCTTGACCTCGCCGTCGATCACCGCGTAGTCGACGTCCCTCTTGTACAGGGCCTGCGCGCGCAGCGCCTGGATCAAGTGGTTGACGAGGTGCCCGTTCTCGGCGCGATACAGGTGGTCGATGCCGAGGAAGCGCTCGGCCTTGGCGACGCCCTGCTCGGTGATCGCCACCGTCTTCTGCTTCTCGTCGATCTCGTAATCGAAGTCCGCGACGAACTGCTTCTTCATGCGCGGTTCCATGCCTTCGGGCGTCTGGCCGAGCTGCATCCGAGGCGCCAGCTTGGCGAACTTCACGTACAGGTCGGCCGCCTGTTCGGGCGCGCCGGAGATGATCAGCGGCGTGCGCGCCTCGTCGATCAGGATGTTGTCGACCTCGTCCACGACCGCGAAGTAGTGCCCGCGCTGGACCTTTTCGTCGAGGTCCTTGGCCATGTTGTCGCGCAGGTAGTCGAAGCCGAACTCCGAGTTCGTGCCGTAGACGACGTCGCACGCGTACGCGCGCTGCTTCTCGTCGTAGGGCTGCATGTTCTGCAGCACGCCCACGGTCACACCCAGCGCGTCGTAGACCGGGCTCATCCATTCGGCGTCGCGTCTGGCCAGGTAGTCGTTGACGGTCACCACGTGCACGCCGCGGCGCTCGCGCGGCGTGCCCTCCGGCGCGTCCGGGTCCGGGTCGCGCACCGCGAGCGAGTTCAGCACGACCGCGAGCGTCGCCGTCAGCGTCTTGCCCTCGCCGGTCTTCATCTCCGCGATCTGGCCCTCGTGCAGAGCCATGCCGCCGATCAGCTGCACGTCGAAATGGCGCATCCCCATCTTGCGCTTGCCAATCTCGCGCACCAGCGCGAAGCACTCGGGCAGCAGCAGGTCGAGCGAGTCGCCGTTCTGCGCGCGCTGGCGCAGCTCGTCCATGCGCTCGCGCAACTCGGCGTCGTCTTCGTGCTCCAGCTCCGCCTCGAACGCGCCGATCAGCGCGACGCGCTTCTCGTATTCCTTGCGCTTCTTAGCCTCGCCGACGTTGAGCGCGCGATCGAGCAGAGAGGGCATGCGCCAAGCATAGCCCCAGACGCTAAACGTCTGGTTATCGGCCGGTCATCGCCGCACGCACTCAGATTGACGGCAGCGTGGCCCCTTGGCCAGCGGCGCGCGCAACGCGCGCGGCCGCCGCATGGGCCTCACGGCGGTGGCGCAGTTTGTCGCGGTGGCGCTTGACCTGACGCGCCAGCTCATCGACGACCAAGTTCAGCGAGTGCAGCATCTCCGGCGAGGCGTCGTGCGCGCGCAGCGTCACGCCCTTCAGGTACAGCGTGCACTCGGCGACCTGGCTGTCGGCGACGCGAGGGTTCGGCTCCTTGAAGAGCTCGATCTCCAGGCGGGCAAGGTCAGAGACCTGGCGCGCAACCTTGCTCAGACGGCGCTCTGCGTGCGTGCGGAGCTCGTCGGTGACCGGGACGTTACGACCCTTGATGTCGATCTGCATCGTAGGCTCCTTCGGTCGGACTTCTTGTCTGGTGGTGTCTCCGATGCTACGCCGGCACACGGCGGATGTAAATGGGCCTTAGACGAAATGTTGACGCGGCGTTGCGCGCATCAAGTCGTGACCCAACTCGACGCACACCGCTCATCCGCAGCGCGCGACCACTCATCCGCAGCGCGCGACCAGTCGTCCGGCGCATGCGCTCGACGCCGCAATTTGCGGGTAGTCGGTAAAACTTCTGTCAGCGGGACGTGCTAAGGTGACTGTTGTCATAGTCTCACTTTCCGTGAGGGGGCTCGCTTCGGCGGGCCCTTTCGCGTTAAGGCCTCTGTTTTCGCCGTGCCGCCGGCTGTGAGCGCCGGGCGGAGCACCCGCAAAACCGCCACCCGCAGCCGTCTGCCCAGCCCGGCTCACGCCCAGCCGTGCTGCGTGCCGCGACAATCGGCGGCGACCGCTCAGCCGCGCTTGCGCAGGCTCTGCACGATGCCGCTGTGACCGGCGATCGAGCCGATCAGGATCGACTCGCTGGCGATGTCGGTGCCTGGAAACACGATGCTCTCACGCAGCTGTGCGCCGGCGCCGACGCTCGCGCCGTCGCCGAGCACGATCGGCCCCATCAGCCGCACGCCCGCGCCGATGCGCACGTCGCGCCCGACCCACACCGGACCTTCGACCTCGGTGTCGGCGCGCAGCGGCGAGCCGCCCGCCACGACCACGCCTGGGCTGACCTCCTCGCCCTCGATCTGCAGGTGCAGTCGGCCGCGCAGCGCATCGAACGTGCCCTGCCTGAGCTCGCTCAGCGAGCCGACGTCGTTCCAGTACTCGTCCACCTCGTGGATGTGAAACGGCACGTCGTTCTCGAGCAGCACCGGGAACACGTCCTGGGCCCAGTCCACGAACGGCCGTTGCGGGAAGTAGTCGAAGATCCGCGGCTCGAACAGGTAGATGCCGCAGTTGCCGAGGTTCGACAGCGCTTCATCCGGCTGCGGCTTCTCCTGAAAGCCCGTGATCCGCCCGTCGCGATCGTGCAGCACGACGCCGTACTCGCGCGTATCCGCCACCTGCTTGACGGCCAGCGTCGCCACGCCGCCCCGCTCGCGGTGCGTCGCCAGGAACGCCCCCAAATCGATGTCCGTCAGCGCGTCGCCCGAGATCACCAGGAACGGCTCGTCGCCGAAGAAGTCCGCGCAGCCGCGCACGCCGCCGGCCGTGCCCAGCAGCTCCTCCTCGAAGCGATAGGACAGGCGCTCACCGAAGTACTCGCGGATCGAGTCCGGGAAGTAGTGCAGGTTGGCGATCACCTCGTCGAAGCCATGGCGCTCGAGCAGCTCGACGATGTGCTCCATCACCGGCCGGTCGAGCACCGGCACCATCGGCTTGGTGATCTCGTACGTCAGCGGGCGCAAGCGGGTGCCAAGACCCGCGGCGAGGACCATAGCTCTCATCGCCGCGGGAGCTTAGCGGGAGGTGCGCCTAGTAGCGGTAGTGGTCGGGCTTGTACGGCCCGTCGACCGGCACGCCGATGTAGGCGGCCTGCTCGTCGCTCAGCTTCGTCAGCCTCACGCCGAGCGCGTCGAGGTGCAGGCGCGCGACCTTCTCGTCGAGGTGCTTGGGCAGCACGTAGACGCGCCTCTCGTACTCGTCGTTCTTGGTGAACAGCTCGATCTGGGCGATCGTCTGGTTGGAGAACGAGTTGCTCATCACGAAGCTCGGGTGCCCCGTAGCGTTGCCGAGGTTCAACAGACGGCCCTCGGACAGCATCAGGATCGCGTGCCCGTCGGGGAACACCCACTTGTCGACCTGCGGCTTGATGTTCACGCGCTCGATCCCCGGAACCTTGGTCAGGCCCGCGATGTCGATCTCGTTGTCGAAGTGCCCGATGTTGCCGACGATCGCCTGGTGCTTCATGCGCGCCATGTCCGCCGCCGTGATGATGTCCTTGTTGCCGGTCGTCGTCACGAAGATGTCGGCGCTCTCGACCACATCGTCGAGCGTCTTGACCTCGTAGCCCTGCATCGCCGCCTGCAGCGCGCAGATCGGGTCGATCTCGGTGATCACCACGCGCGCGCCCTGGCCGCGCAGAGATTCCGCGCAGCCCTTGCCGACGTCGCCGAAGCCGCACACGACCGCGACCTTGCCGCCGATCATCACGTCGGTGGCGCGGTTGATGCCGTCGATCAGCGAGTGCCGGCAGCCGTACAGGTTGTCGAACTTGGACTTCGTGACCGAGTCGTTGACGTTGATCGCCGGGAACAGCAGCTCGCCGCGCTCGACCATCTCATACAGCCGGTGCACGCCCGTCGTGGTCTCCTCGGTGACGCCTTTGATGCCCTCGCCCACGCGCGTCCAGCGCTGCGGCTCCTCCTCCAGCGAGCGCGCGAGCACCGACAGGATCACCTGGTACTCCTCGGAGTCGGCGTCCGTCGCCGCTGGCACCGCGCCAGCCTGCTCGAACTCGGTGCCCTTGTGCACGAGCAGCGTCGCGTCGCCGCCGTCGTCGAGGATCATGTTCGGCCCGATCGAGCCATCGGCGTCCTCTGGCCAGCGCAGCACCTGCTCGGTGCACCACCAGTACTCCTCGAGCGTCTCGCCCTTCCACGCGTACACCGGCACGCCGCGCGGGTCCTCGACGGTCCCGTCGGGGCCGACCGCGACCGCCGCGGCGGCATGGTCCTGCGTGGAGAAGATGTTGCAACTGCACCAGCGAACCTCGGCGCCGAGCGCCGTCAGCGTCTCGATCAACACGGCCGTCTGGATCGTCATGTGCAGCGAGCCGGTTATGCGCGCGCCGCGCAGCGGCTGCGCATCCGCGTACTCGCGGCGGATCGACATCAGGCCGGGCATCTCGTGCTCGGCGAGCGTGATCTCCTTGCGGCCGAAGTCAGCGAGCGAGAGGTCGGCGACCTTGAAGTCGGTGCTGAGCGTTGCTGCGGGAGTCATGGCTGACATGACTAGCCTCCTGTGGGGTCAGGTGAGCGCCCTTGCTGCATTGACAGGCCGAGCGTGGCGGATTACAGCCCGTCGCAGCGCTCCTCGGCCGTCTCGGACCGTATCACACGCGCACGGGCCCGCCGGGCACAGCTAGCGCGACGCCAGCGCCGACTTCAGCTCGTCGATCAGCCTGATCGGCGCGGGGTCGACGCCGCGCAGCGCTGCCAGGTAGATCGACACGAGGTCCCCCAGCAACACCAGCGAGATCACCCGCTCGATCGCCGTCTGCCCGCGTGTCTCCAAGCGGAAGCTCGCCGCCGCATTGCCGGCGATCAGGCGCTCGGTCAGGTCCATCCGCTCCTTCACCCGCGGGTGCGCGTCGGAGTCGTCGAGGAACACCGCCGAGAAGCGTCCGACCTCGCTCGCGCCCTCCCAGCCGGCGATCTCGTTGTGATCCAGCTCCGGCAGTTCGTTCCAGAAGCACGGCTGCTTGGCGTTCTCGTTGATCTGCGTCTTCCAGCGGTAGGCGATCGGGGAGGTCAGGCCCGCACCGGCGATCACCGGCGTGGTGCCGTGCAGCCCGCGCGCGATTTCCTTCGCCAGCGAGTCCTCCGCCGCGTCCGGCCCCCACTCCTCGACGAGCTGCTCGATGTGCGACGCGGCGACGTCGATCTCCGGCGTCAAACGTGGCCCAGCGCCGCACAGCGCCGCCACCTCGAGCGCCGCGACGATCATGTACGCGACCGCCGCGCGCGGCTGAAAGCCGCTCGGCAGCGGGATCACCGGCACGCCGTCCGCGCGCGCCATCTCGGCCAGGCGCCCACCGGTCGTCACGACCGTGCGCTTGGCGCCCAGCGCGCCCGCCGACTCGTAGCACGCGAGCGTCTCCTCGGTCTCGCCCGAGTAGCTCGCGCACAGCACCATCGTGTCGGGTGTCGTCCACGGCGGCAGCCCGTACGCGCGCGTCACGAAGATCGGGCGCGAGGCGTGATCGCCCATCGCCGCGCGCGCCAGCGCACCGCCGATCGCGGAGCCGCCCATGCCGGCGACCACCAGCCCAGCGGCTGTGTCCCAGTCCTGCATGATCGCCGACTCCACCCGCCACAGCGCGTCGCGCAAGTGCTCGGGCAGCCCCAGCACGTCGCCGAGCTGGCCTGAGGGATCAACGCGCGCGATGCTCTCGCGCGAGAGCTCCTCCGCGGTCGGTGTCGCCGTCGCGCCGCCGTCGCTCATCTGCTGCTCGCCTCCTGTGGTGCTGTGGAAACAGTGGTCATGGATTCAGTGGTCGTGATGCGGTGGCCTGGATGCAGTGGTAGAGGTGCAGTGCTCGCTCAACTGCAGTCTCTCGCGTTTGCCCCCAACCTGCCGGTCGCCCTAGAACTCGATCGCTCCGTCGGGCAATTCGACACCAGGGAAGATACGCGCCCCGCGCGTGATCACGTTGCGCGCCCCCACCACGACGTTCTCGCCGAGCACCGCTCCGCCGGTGATGCGCGTGCCGTCGCCGACGTGGCAACCGGCCGCGACGATGCAGTCGCGCAGCTCGCAACCCTCGCCGATCTGCGTGCCCTCGAGCACCACCGCGCGCTCGACCGTCGCGCCGGCGCCGACCGACACGCCCTGCGCAAGCACCACGAGGCTGCCGACGTGCGCCCCAGGCGCGATCTGCACGTCGCGCTCGATCAGCGCCGGCGGAATCACGCGGCCGTGCGCCTGCACGCTCTCGTCGATCGCCAGCCAGCCACTACCCAGGCGCTCGCGCACCGCCGTCTCGACGTTGCCCTCGAGGATGTCGAACGTGCCCTGCAGATAGCGCGGCGGCGTGCCGATGTCCAGCCAGTAGCTCTGCGATGAGTAGCCGTAGAGGCCGTTGTCGATCAGCCGCGGCCACACCTCGCGCTCGATCGACACGTTGCGATCGGGCGCCACCAACCCGAGGATCTCGCGCTCCAGCACGTAGGCGCCGGCGCTGATCAGGTTGCTCTTGACGCTGTCGGCGCTGGGCTTCTCCACGAAGTCGCTGACCGAGCCGTCCTCGCGCACGATCACCACACCGTAGGCGCTCGGATCGGCGACCGGCACAAGCGCCAGCGTCGCACGCGCGCCGCTCGACTGGTGCTGGGCGATCTGCGCGGTCAGGTCGATGTCTGTCAACACGTCGCCGTTGAGCATCAGGAAGCGCTCGTCGAGCATCGGCTCGGCGAGCTTCAGTGCACCAGCGGTGCCGCGCGGCTCGGGCTCCTCGACAAAGCGCAGGCGGATTCCGAGCTGCGAGCCGTCGCCGAGCACGCTGCGCACCCCGTCGGCCAGGAAGCCGCACGACATGATCACGTCATCGACGCCGTGCCCCCTCAGCCACTCGAGCATGAACGCGATGAACGGGCGATCAACCAGCCGCACGACCGGCTTGGGCACCTTCGACGTCAGCGGACGCAAACGGGTGCCCTGCCCGCCCACGAGAATCACCGCCTGCACTAGATGAGCGATTCCACGGTCGTGTGCCCTACCGCCGGCCGATGCCCTCGTAGACGAGACCCGCGGCACGCACGGCCTGCGAGTCCAGGGCGTTGCGCCCGTCGACGACGACATTGCCGCGCATCGCCGCCGCGGCCGTCGTCCAGTCCAGCTCGAGAAACTCTTTCCACTCGGTCACGAGCACGACCGCGTCCGCCTGCTCGATCGCACCCAGCGGCGAGTCCGCGAACTCGATGCCCGGGACCAGCGCGCGGGCCTGCTCCTCGGCGACCGGGTCACACGCGACGACGCTCGCTCCGTCGGCGTGCAGGCGCGCGGACAGCACCAGCGAGGAGGCCTCGCGCATGTCGTCCGTGTTCGGCTTGAACGCCAGCCCCAGCAGCGCCACGCGCTTGCCCGCCAGCCCGCCGAGATGCTTGTGCAGCTTGCCGATCACGCGCCGCTTCTGCAGCTCGTTGACCTCGATCACGGCCGTCAACAGCTGGAAGGCATAGCCAGAGTTGCCGGCGAGCTGCTTCAAGGCATTCACATCCTTTGGGAAACAGGAGCCCCCGAACCCGATCCCGGCCTGCAGGAACTTCGCGCCGATGCGCTCGTCGAGGCCCATGCCGCGCGCCACCTCGACGACGTCGGCGCCCGTCTCCTCGCAGACGTTGGCGATCTCGTTGATGAACGAGATCTTGGTGGCGAGGAAGGCGTTGGAGGCGAGCTTGACCATCTCGGCGCTGGCGACGTCGGTGCGCACGAGCGGCGCCTGCAGGGGCGTGTACAGCTCGACGACCGCGTCCCCAGCCCAGCCGCCGTCGTCGCCGACGACGACGCGGTCGGGGTTCAGGAAGTCGTCGACCGCGGAGCCCTCCTTCAGGAACTCGGGGCAGGAGACGTAGCCGAGCGCGTCCTTGCCCTGCTCCCCGAACACGCGCAGCAGCGAGGCGCCGGTGCCGCACGGCACCGTCGACTTCATCACCAGCGCGTGGTCCTTGGACGCGGGTATCGCATCCGCGACGGCGTGCACGGCCGACAGGTCCGCGTCGCCGGAGTACGTCGGCGGCGTGCCGACCGCGACGAACAGCAGCCGGCAGTGCGCGAGCGCGTCGGCGATGTCGGTGGAGAAGCGCAGGCGCTCTGCGTTACGCGCGAGCAGCTGCTCGAGGCCCGGCTCGTAGATCGGCACCTCGCCGCGGCGCAGGCGCTCGATCTTGGCGGCGTCGATGTCCACGCACCAGACGTCGCTGCCGAGCTCCGCAAAGCCGGCCGCGGTCACCAGCCCGACGTAGCCGGTCCCGATCACTCCGATTGGCTCGCGTGTTGCGCTCATGAAGCGGGGTAGGCTAGCTGCTGCACAGACGGCAGGGGTCTCAGGCGAAGCGAGCGAGACCCCGCGCGACTACTGCTGCACCGCGAGGAACGCCTCGTATCGCTTGACGTCGCGTAGCGCGCGGGCGCGTTCCTCGCTGCCCTCCGCGGCGCGCTCGACGCTCGCGCGCGCTTCGGAGAGCTTGGTCTCGAACGTCGGCCGGTCGATCTTCGCGGGGTCGAGCGCCTCCTCGACGAGCACCAGCGCACGGTTCTCAGCGAACTGCAGGTAGCCCTCGGCCTGCGCGAAACGCACGATGTCGTCCTCCGCGCGATACAAGCGCAGCTCGGTCGGTTCGAGCTGCGCGAGCACCGGCTGGTGGTTGGCGAGGATGCCGATCGAGCCCACGGTGGTGAACGTCGAGAGCATTTCGATCTCCCCCGAGAACACCTCGCCCTCGGGAGTCAGCACTTCGACTGGGAACTTGCTGTGCGCCATTAGATCCCTCGACCGTCTGCCGTCCGAGGACCAAGCAGATCAAGGACGCAGCGAGCGTGGTGTGCTGCGCACACGAGCGACCGAGGACGCAGAGATGCGCAGATCATCGGGCGGCGGCCTCTACGACCTCGTCGATCGTGCCCTTGAGGAAGAACGCGCTCTCGGGGACCTCGTCGTGCTTGCCGTCGATGATCTCCTCGAAGCCGCGGATCGTCTCGGCGATCGGCACGTACGCACCGGGGGTGCCGGTGAACTCTTCGGCGACGAAGAACGGCTGCGAGAGGAAGCGCTCGATGCGCCGCGCGCGCGAGACCGTCAGCTTGTCCTCGTCGGAGAGCTCGTCGATGCCGAGGATCGCGATGATGTCCTGCAGCTCCTTGTAGCGCTGCAGGATCTCCTTGACGCGGTTGGCGACGCGGAAGTGATCCTCGCCGACGATGTCCGCCTTCAGGATCGTCGAGGTCGAGTCGAGCGGGTCGACCGCCGGGTAGATGCCTTTTTCGGAGATCGCGCGCGACAGCGCGGTGGTCGCGTTGAGGTGCGCGAACACGGACGCCGGCGCCGGGTCGGTGTAGTCATCAGCAGGCACGTAGATCGCCTGGATCGAGGTCACCGAGCCGCGCTTGGTCGAGGTGATGCGCTCCTGCAGCTGGCCCATCTCGGTCTCCAGCGTCGGCTGGTAGCCGACCTGCGAGGGCATGCGCCCGAGCAGCGCCGAGACCTCGGAGCCGGCCTGCACGAAGCGGAAGATGTTGTCGATGAACAGCAGCACGTCCTGGCCCTGGTCGCGGAAGTATTCGGCCATCGTCAGGCCCGACAGCGCCACGCGCATGCGCGCACCTGGCGGCTCGTTCATCTGCCCGAACACGAGCATCGTCTTGTCGAGCACGCCCGACTCCTTCATCTCCAGCCACAGGTCGTTGCCCTCGCGCGAGCGCTCGCCCACGCCACAGAACGCCGACAGCCCGCCGTGCTCCTTGGCAAGGTTGTGGATCAGCTCCTGAATCAGCACGGTCTTGCCGACGCCCGCACCGCCGAACAGCCCGACCTTGCCGCCCTTCGCGTACGGCGCCAGCAGGTCGATCACCTTGATGCCCGTCTCGAACATCTCGGTCGTCGGCGTCAGATCCTCGACGCGCGGCGCCTCCTGGTGGATGCCGCGACGCTCGACGTCCTTCGGCAGCGGCTCGCCGAGGTCGATCGGGTCGCCCAGCAGGTTGAAGATGCGTCCGAGCGTCGCCTCGCCCACCGGCACCGTGATCGGGGCGCCGGTGTCGACTACCTCAGCGCCGCGCGCGAGCCCGTCGGTCGTGTCCATCGCGACCGCGCGCACGCGGTCATCGCCGAGGTGCTGCTGCACCTCGCACACCAGCAGCTCGCCCTCCTCAGCCCCAGAGCTGACCCCCGGTGTCTCCTCCTCGCGGTTGCTCGCCGTGCGCACAATCGTGATCGCGTGGTTGATCTCCGGCAGCCGGTCGGGGAACACGGCCTCGATCACGACGCCCTGGATCTCCTCGATACGCCCGACGTTGCGCGTCGCCGCGCCGTTGGCAGCCGCTGAATCGGTGATGGTGCTGGGTGGCATTAGCTCTCTGATCTCCTAATCATTCTGTTTCAAGTTGGGTAGTCGCGACGACGCCGGCTAGCTATTCAAAGTGTGTGGAACAAACGCGAGTCTGGCGTGGCGATGGACAAGCCAGACAAGGACGCAGGAAGCGAAGTGTGCTCCGCACACGAGCGCCCGAGGACGCCGTATGGCGCCGTCCAGCGTCACGCCAGACCCTCGGCGCCTGCTACGACCTCCATGATCTCCTGCGTGATCTCGGCCTGGCGGGCACGGTTCATCTGCAGCGTGTAGTCGGTGATGATTTCGCCGGCGTTCTCGGAGGCGCTGCGCATGGCTGTCATCTGCGCGCCGAAGAAACCTGCCGCGGACTCCACGAGCGCGCGATAGATCGAGATCTCGATGTAGTCGGGAACGAGCCGCTGCAGGATCTGCTCGGGGTCCGGCTCGTACTCGACCGAGGCGCGTTGGGTGGGCTCGGCTGCTGCCTCCTCGCCGCTGAGCTCCTGATGGGTCAGCGGCAGCAGCGTCTGGCGGGTGACGTGCTGCGTGAGCGGCGAGACGTAGGAGTTGTAGATCATCTCCACGCGGTCCAGCTTCCCGTCCACGTAGGCCTGGATCACGTCTTCGGCGATCGTGCGCGCGTCGGCGTAGGCGGGGCGGTCGGCGAAGCCGGTGTAGGTGCCACTGAGCTCGTATCCGCGGAACGCCAGCGAGGAGACGCCGCGACGGCCGGTCGCGTACCAGGCGCTGTGCAGGCCCTGCTCGGTGAGCTCGCCCGACAGGCGCACGCCGGCGCGGATGATCTGCGAGTTGAAGCCGCCGGCAAGACCGCGGTCGCCGGTCACGAGCAGCAGCCCGACGTTCGTCTGGGACTCGTGCTCGGCGAGCAGCGGCAGGCGTTTGGCCTCCGAGCCGGCCGCACCGGCAGCCTGACGCGTCATGCGCGCGAGCGCATCGGCGTACGGGCGCAGTGCCTCGATCCGCTGTTCGGCGCGACGCAGGCGGGCGCCAGCGACCATCTCCATCGCCCGCGTGATCTTCTGGATGTTCTTGACCGCCGAGATCTTGTTCTTGACGTCGCGCTGAGAGGCCATGCCTTTCCCCAAACGGCCCTAGGCCGCCTGGGCCTCCTTGTCCTGAGCCTGCAGCGGCGCGTCCTCGTCCAGCGGCTGGCCCTCCTCGTCGAGGTCGTAGCCGAAGTCCTTGGCGAACGCCTCGACCGTGGCGCGCACCTCCTGCTGCACCGCGTCCGACCAGTCGCCGCCGTTGATCTTCGCGCGCAGCTCCTGGTGCTGTGCGTGCAGACGCTCGATCAGGCTGGTGAGGAACTCCTGTACGCGATCGACGTTGAGCCGGTCGAGGAAGCCGTTGGTCGCGGCGAAGATCTGCACCGTCTGATCCTCGACCGCGAGCGGCGAGCGCTCGTGCTGGTTGAGCGTCGCCACCAGGCGTTCGCCGCGCGCGAGCGTTTTCTGCGTGTCCGCGTCGAGGTCGGAGCCGAACTGCGCGAACGCCTCCAGGTCGCGGTACTGCGAGAAGCTCGAGCTTGATCCTTCCGGCGACTTTCTTCATCGGGCCGATCTGGGCGTTACCGCCGACGCGTGACACCGAGATGCCGACGTTGATCGCGGGGCGCACGCCGGAGTTGAACAGCTTCGACTCCAGGAAGATCTGCCCGTCGGTGATCGAGATCACGTTCGTGGGGATGTACGCGGAGACGTCACCGGCCTGCGTCTCGATCACCGGCAGCGCCGTCAGCGAGCCGCCGCCGAGGTCGTCGTTGAGCTTGACCGCGCGCTCGAGCAGGCGCGAGTGCAGGTAGAAGACGTCGCCTGGGTATGCCTCGCGGCCGGGCGGGCGGCGCAGCAGCAGCGACATCTGCCGGTAGGCGTAGGCGTGCTTGGTGAGGTCGTCGTACACGACCAGCGCGTGCTTGCCGTTGTAGAGGAAGTGCTCGCCCATCGCGCAGCCCGCGTATGGCGCCATGAACTTGATCGGCGCCGACTCGTCGGCGGGCGCGGCGACGATGATCGTGTTGTCGAGCGCGCCGTACTGCTCGAGCGTCTGCGCGATCGCGACCACGGTCGCCATGCGCTGCCCGATCGCGACGTACACCGAGACCACACCGGTGTCCTTGTTGTTGATGATCGTGTCGATCGCGATCGCCGTCTTGCCGGTCTGGCGGTCGCCGATGATCAGCTCGCGCTGGCCGCGGCCGATCGGGATCATCGCGTCGATCGCCTTCAGCCCGGTCTGCATCGGCTGCTTGACCGGCTGGCGCTGCACGACGCCGGGCGCCTTGAACTCAGCCGGGCGCGTCTCGGTGACTTCGATCGCGCCCTTGCCGTCCAGCGCGCGCCCGAGCGGGTCGACGATGCGTCCGAGCAGCTGCTCGCCGACGGGGATCTCCAGCAGTTTGCCGGTGCGCTTGACCGTGTCGCCCTCGGAGATGTGCTCCCACTCGCCGAACAGCACCGCGCCGACGTTGTCGGACTCCAAGTTCAGCGCGAGGCCGGTGACGCCGTGCGGTAGCTCGAGCATCTCGAAGGACATGCAGTTCTCCAGGCCGTGCAGGCGCGCGATGCCGTCAGCCACGGACAGCACGGTGCCGACCTCCGTCAGCTCAGCGCTGCCGCTGTCGAGCCCCTCGATGCGGCTCTTCAAGATGCTTGTGATCTCATCGGGGTTGATCTGCATTAAGAGGCTCCTTGGGCAACGTGCCTGCGCAGCTGCTCCAGTCGGTTGCGTATAGAGGCATCGAGGATCGAGTTGCCGACCCTGATGATGATTCCGCCGAGGATGTCGGGGTCCACGCGCGCCGCCAGCGTCACCTTGCGTCCGGCGCGCTCGCCGATCGTCTTGCCGAGACTCGCCGTGGTCTGCTCGTCGAGCGCGATCGCGCTCGTGATCTCCACCGGCAGCGTCCTGTTCTCCTCGTCCCACAGCCGCTCGTACTCCTGGCGGATGCGGAAGATCACCGGCATGCGGTGGTTCTCGATCAGCAGCTCGAGGAAGTTCGTGAGCGTCGGGTCGGCACCGTCGAGCATGCGCTCGAGCGCGTCCTGCTTCTCTTTCGTTGAGAAGTAGGGCGAGAAGAAGAACACGGCCAGATCGTGATTGTCGTTGATGGCATCGGCGAACTGGCCCAGCTGCTCGCGCAGCTCGTCGAGCTTGCCCTGCTCGAGTGCCACCTGGAACAGCGAACGACCGTATACCTGGGCGAGCTCCTCCATCAGTTGCTCTGCACTCCTGACGACAGCCCCGACAGGTCGATCTCGCTCAGCGCCTCCTCGACCAGGCGTCGCTGGTCGGCGTCGTTGAGCGTCTTGCGCACGACCTTCTCGGTAGCCAGGACCGTCAGGTCGGCGACCTGACGGCGAATGTCGTCGAGCGCACGGCTGGTGGCGGCGTCGATGTCGCGTTCGGCCTTCTTGGCGGCTTCGGCGAGGATCTGCTGCGCCTGCTCACGCGCCTCCTGCTCGTGCGATTTGCCGGTCTCGCGCGCACGCTGTTCGATCCCTTCCGCCTGGGTCCTGGCCTCCTTCAGGCGCTCGCGGTATTCAGCCAGCACCTTGTCGGCATCCTGGCGCAGCTCCGCGGCGGCGTCGATGTCGCCGTCGATCGTCTTCGCGCGCTTGTCCAGGGCTTCGCCGATCAGCGGGAACACCCACTTGCGCAGGATGAACAGCGAGATCACGAACACCACGATCGTCCAGACCATCAGCCCCACGTTTGGGGTGATCAGGAACGAGCCGCTGGAGGACGCGAGTGGGATGCTTGACGCGGAGAGCATTTCGGCCTACAGGAAGAAGGCGATGAAGCCGCCAACGAGTCCGTAGAAGAAGCACGCCTCGGTGAGCGCGAAGCCGAGCCACTGGTCACGCTCGACCTCTGCACGCAGCTCCGGCTGGCGCGTCTTGGCCTGGATCGAGGCGTTGAACACCGCGCCGATGCCAGCCCCGGCGCCTGCGGCACCGCCACCGGCGCCGACGCCCAGCGCGATCGCGCGGCCTGCGTCCTGGCTCTGCTTGATGATCGGTTCCGCGACACCCAGCAGCGGGTGGATCGCACTCAACAGGTGTAGAAACTGCATCGCTCGATAGCTCCTTGTTTGTTAGTGACTTTCGACCGCTCCGCCGATGTAGATGGCGGTCAAGATGGAAAAGATGAAGGCCTGCAGACCGGCGATCAGGACCGCCTCGAAGAGGTAGATCGCGATCCCGAACGGCAGCAGCAGCCACTGCACCCACTGATCGCCGACGAGCACGCCCAGCTCGCCGCCCATGAACGCGATCAGCATGTGACCGGCGAGCAGGTTCGCCCAGAGCCTGACCGTCAGAGAAATCAGGCGCAGGAAGTTGGAGAGGATCTCGATCGGGAAGATCAGACCCACGATCGGCCCTTTGATGCCGCCGGGCATCAGGCTTTTGAGATAGCCGATCGGGCCGTGGTGCTTGACGCCCTCGTAAGTGAACAGGATGAACACGCCGAGCGCGAGGATCAGCGGGAAGCCGACGTTCGTGTCGGCCGCGAAGATCTGGAACGAGGGGATGTTCGCGCCGAACAGCCTGAACGTCTCGCCGCTGTTCACCGGCAAGGGGATGTAGCCGATCAGGTTGGTCACGAGGATGAACACGAAGATCGTGGCGATCAGCGGGAAGTACTTGCGCTCCATGTCTTCGCTGAGGTTTTCTTTGGCCATGCCCTGGGTGAAGCTGTAGAACATCTCGACCACGACCTGCAGACGACCGGGGCGCTGTTGCAGGCGCCTGGCTATGTAGAGCATCACCCCGATCGTGATGCCGGCCGCGAGCAGCAGGTACAGGACGCCCTTGTCGAACGCGATCGGGCCGAGCTTGAACCAGGTGTCGAGTTTGAACTCGTCGGTCGGGGAGAAGACGCCGCTGGCGACGGACGGCGCCTTGTGCGACTTGAAGCCGAACAGGATGATGAACAGGACGATCCCGCCGATCCATGCGCCCACGACGCCGTACAGGATCTTTTTGCCCTTGCTCGTCCCCCCGCTCTGTGCTCCACCGGAAGCCGGTGCTCCCACGGGCGGGGCCGCTGCCACGGCGCTCATCGCTGCGGCCCTCCCTGCGGACGACCGCTGACGAGGCGCATCGCGAACGCGATCGAGTAGGCGGCGAAGATCAGGAGCGCGGCGGCCAGGCCGTCGCGGCGTCCGCCGATGACGGCGGCAAGCACGATCGCCCCGGCGAGCAGCCACACGCGCCCGAAACCGTCGACGAGGTTGAGGCCGAAGCGGGCGTTGTCACCCTGGCCGGCGATCCATCGTTGCCCGGCGCTGGCCAGCACGCGCTGGATCAGCCACGCCGCGGCGCTCACGATCACGCCCACAGCAGGTGCGCCGAGCGCCAGCGCGACCGGCACCGCGAGCACGACGAGCACGACGTCGAGGTAGCGCAGCAGCACCGGCGCGCGCTTGGCCAGCGCGGCTTCGGTGCCGGCCCCGTGATGCAGGCTTCGCGAGGGGATCTCTAGCGGCGGTTGCGTGATGGCCGGCTGTAGGCCGGCTGGCGGTCGTCGTTGCACGTGCAGGGAAACGTGGCCGTATTTACCCGTGGTAAAGCCGGGCGTGCGAAAATTCGGCGCCGGTGGCGCGGTCTGTGAGTCGTTGTTCTGGCATGTCAGGTCGACTGGCCATCCTATAGAAAAGGACGTTCCCGCGCTGGTAGGCGACGGAGCCATCGAAGCGTCCCTCAACGGTCAGCGACGGCGGCGCCTAGTCTACCTGGTCTTGGACTTCGTAACAACTTTGTGACATGCGGTACGCGCTCTCGGCCCCGGCGAGACGCGCTGTCTTGCGCGGCAAGCCGACTCGCGGCCACCTCATCCGACCGCCGAGAAACCGCACCAGCAGTAGCGAAACGGCGATCGTCGCGAGCCCGCCGAGAATGTCGAGCGCGAAGTGATTGCCCGTGGCCAGCACAGCGAAGCCGGTCATGAACGGGTACAGCGTGGCGAGCGCGCGGGCCCAGGCGCGTGTCGTCATGCGCCAGACGACGACCGTGCACCACACGGCCCAGGCGATGTGCAGCGACGGCATCGCGGCGTACTGGTTGGCGGCCGACGCGAGCGCGCCGGTGTGCCAGGAGCCGATCGCGTGCGTCGCCGCGACGACGTCGACGAAGCCGGGCAGCATCCGCGGCGGCGCCACCGGGAACAGCCAGAAGACGACGAACGCGAGCACGTTGACGAGCACCAGCGCGCTGCGCAGCGGCCGGTAGATGTCGGCACGTCGCCACCACAGCAGCCCGAGCAGCCCTAGCGTGACGACGAAGTGGGCGTTGTCGTAGTAGTCGGACACGAGCAGCCCGAGCGTGCGGTGCGCGGCCATCCAGCGGTCGAGCGCGTGCTCGGGGTCGATGCCCAGCGAGCGCTCCAAGTTGAGGATGTCCTGCGCGTGCGCGAGCGCGGTGTGCGCGCGCAGCGGCGCGAGGTTCGTGATCGCGTCGTACGCCCAGCACAGCCACGCGATCGTCAGCGCCTCCACCCACCAGCGCGTGCGCGACAGCGCCCGCTGGGGCATCACTGCGGGCGAGGCAGTCGCCGCGCTCGGCGCGCGATTGTCGATCGGTGCGACCGTTGACAAGCAGTCGATGTTATCCGCCGACCCAGAGGGTCACGCCGTCGATCGAGCAGGTCGCGCCGCCGACCCGGCGGTCGCGCCGCCCACCCAGCGGGGTCACTCCGCCGCCTCAGCGGGTCACGGCGCGACAGGCTGCAGGCCGCGCGCGGCGAGCGTGTCGAGCACGCGCGGCAGCGCGGCGGCCGTGCGCCGCCACGATCCGGGCGCGGAGTAGTCGTCAGCATCGTGCAGCAGCAGCACGGCGCCGTCGCGCGCGCCGTCGGTCACGCGCGCGGTGATCGACGCGGGCGTTGCGCGCGCTTCCCAGTCGCGGCCCCAGTGACTCCACAGCAGCGTGCGCCAGCCGCGCGCACGCGCCAGGCGCAGCGCGGCGGCGTTGAGCACGCCATACGGCGGCCTGTACAGCACAGGCTCACGGCCGGTGTGGGTGACGATCGCCTCGTGCGCGCGCGCAATGTCCTCGCGCACCTGGCGCGGAGGCAGGCGCAGGAGGTTGCGATGGCGGTGGCAGTGCAACGCGATCGCGTGCCCGGCGTCGGCGATCTCGCGGGCGAGCGCCGGGTTGCGCAACACCTGCTCGCCGACCAGGAAGAACGTCGCACGCACGCGCTCGCGCGCGAGCGTCTCGAGCACGGCGGGGGTGCCGAGCGCGTGCGGACCGTCGTCGAACGTCAGCGCGTAGCCGCGGCCGCTCGCGGTGCGGTCCTCGACGCCGAGCGGCGCGCGCAGCGCCGGCCACGCGCCGGCGAGCCCCGGCAGCAGGTAGCAGGCGAGCGCGCCAGCGCCGAGCGCGGCACCACCCAGCGCGGCGCCGGCGAGCGGGTCACCGCCGGACGCACCCGCGATGCGAGTCCCGGGAGTGCGATGATCGTTGGCGGACATGGTCGATCTGGTGCTGGGAATCGGGGCGGCGGTGGTGGCCTCGGCCTTTTACAGCGTAGGGATCGCCCTGCAGGCGCTCGATGCGAAGGACGCGCCGCACGAGGAGTACCTGCGCCTGGCGCTTATGCGCGGCTTGCTGCGGCGGGCGCGCTGGCTGATGGGCACGGGCCTGTCGATCCTCGGCTGGCCGCTGCAGGTGCTGGCGCTGCTGCTGGCGCCGCTGGTGGTGGTGCAGCCGGCGCTGGCGGCGGGTCTGCTGGTGCTCCTGTACGTCGGGCGGCGCATGCTCGGCGAGCACGCGGGTCGCAGCGAGCACCTGGCGACGCTCGCGATCGTCGTCGGCGTGATCGGCGCGGGTCTGTGCGCGCCGCCGCGCACCGCAGACGAAACCGGCGGGCACCTGACGATCACGCTGGTGTTGCTGGCGCTGGCGCTGGCGAGCCTGTCGCCGTATCTGCTGCGCGCGTTCGGGCGCTCGACCGGCGGGCTGACGATTTTCTGCGCGGGCCTCGCGGGCGGCTGGAGCGGCGTGGCGACGAAGCTCGCCTCCGACGACCTCTCCAGGCACCATCTGCTGGTGGCGGCGCTGTGGGGCCTGTCGACGGCGGCCGCGTCGGGGGTCGGCGTGCTCAGCGAGATGAGCGCGTTGCAGTCGCGCCCGGCGATCCAGGTGGCGCCGGTGGTGTTCGTGACTCAGACCGTCGTGCCGGTCGCGGTCGCGCCGCTGTTGTTCGGCGAGAGCTTCAGCGCGACGCCCTTGGGCGGCGTGCCGCTGGGCGTGTCGCTGGCGGTGTTGATCGCGGGCGCGGGGCTGCTGGCGCGATCGCCGCTGCTGCTTGCGCTGATGGAAGGCGAGCGCGTGAGCGCCGACAACGGCTCGACGCCGAGCCCGGATGAGCCGAGCCAGGCGACGATGCGCTCGAGCCCGCGCACTGACGCGGACGAGCCGTCCAGCTCGACCACGAGCACGTCACCGGCGCGCATGCGCCGCTGAGGCAGCGCGCCGGTCGCGCTGATGCGCTCCGCGCCCTTGACTGGGAAGGCGCCGTCGGTGCGCGCGAGCACCATCTGCCCGACCGACAGCCCGCCACGCGGCTGCAGGAAGTAGAAGCCGCGGTGCAGCAACCCGAGCGCGCGCGCCTGCGCGCGCAGTACGCCGCGCGTGCGCTCCCAGCGCAGCGGCTCAGAGCCTGGAACTTCCGGCAGCAGCTGATCGCCGAGCCCGCGCAGCGTCGCGATTCGTGTCGACGAAGGCACCCTGGAGTCATCAGCGATCGATACGTGGATGCCGTGAGCGGCGAGCGTGGACGCCACGGCGGCAATGTCGGCGGCGGGCGTGTGCACGATCACACCAACGTCCGGCTGCGAGGTCGCGACGTGAACGAGCGGGTGCACGTGCAGGATCTTGTCGGCGAGAGCGGCCACATCGTCGGTCGACATCACCCAGGCGCCGAGACCGGAGAGAATCGCGAGCCAACTGGCGAGCGCCACCGCGCGCAGGCGCCAACGCGGAATCGGCCGCACTCGCCGCGGTGCCTGCAGCACGACGTCAACGGCGTCCGGGTGGAACTGGTGCGCAGGCCGCGAGGCAGCCGCGGCCCGATCCGACGGCTGCGACTCGTCGCTCGCCGGCGGGACGCCGCCCGTGTGGCGCTGACGGTCGCTCGCGTCCTCAACCACCCTCGCCACCGGCGCCTGCTGGTCCTCGGCGAAGCTCGCCTGCACGTGCGTGCGCAGCTCGTCGGTGTCGTTGGCCAGGCGCAGCAGGTCGAGCGCGGCCATCGCGCGCGTGTTCAGGCGGGCGTGACCGACGGGCAGGCCGTAGGAGACGACGGGGGTGCCCGCAGCGCGCGCCTCCAGGCAGGTGACGCCGCCGGTGGAGTGCACGAGCACGTCGGCGGCGGCGAGGATCTCGGGCATGCGATCGGTGAACCCGTACACGCGCACCCGCGGCTCGTCGCCGAACGCCTCGCGCAACTTGCTCGCGAGCTGCTCGTTGCGCCCGGCCAGGCAGACGATGTTGCGCACCTCGGGCACCTTCGTGAACTCGCGCACGGCGCCCGCGATGTCCCCCACGCCCCAGCCGCCGCCGGAGACGACGACCGTGCGGCCCTCCTCGGAGAGGCCGAGCGCGCGACGCGCCTCGTCCGGGCAGCGCGGCTCGAGGAACTCGGCGGAGATCAGCGGGCGCACGAGCTGCACGCTGCCGCGCCCCGCGATGCGCTCGACCGACGGCAGCGACTCGCCGTACATCACCAGGTGCATGTCGATGCCCGGTTGCGCCCAGAAGAACAGCCCGGTCAGGTCGGTGATCGTGGCGACGGTCGAGCAGCGCACCACGCCGGTGCGCCGCAGTCGCGCGAGCACGACGGTGACGGCGGGATAGGTCGAGACGACGACGTCGGGGTCGTGCGCCGCGATCGCGCGCGCGAGCGGCCGCGAGCCGAGCCGGCACAGCAGCCGGCGCGCCAGCGCACGCACCGGCAGGATGTTCTCCAGCATCCAGTACACGAGCGTGTAGGTCCACGGCATGAAGCGCAGCTGCACGCGGTAGCCGTCCTCGACGACCGGGCGTACGAGCGGCCCCATCGCGCCGAGCCCGTCGATGACCGTCACCTCAGCGTGCTGGTCGGATGCCGCGATCTGCTCGGACAGGGCGCGTGCGGCTGCGGCGTGACCCTCGCCGACATCGGCGGACAGAATCAGGACGCGGCGCGGGCGGCTTGGGTCGGAAACCCTGCGCGGGTTGCGTGTGCGGTTGGGACGTCTCATGGAAGATGGCGTCCACGACGGGAGGGCCGCCGCGACCGGCATACGTGAGCACCGAGGACGAGCCCCGTGCCGCACGAGCCTTTGCACAGGTTATCGGCCGCAAGGGACACTCGCCTAGCACAGAGACGTAACAATGCTCTGATCCAGGCCGCGACCCCCCTATCCGCCGCGCGGATCGCAGGCATCAACCCAGAGGACACGGGCGCGAGCACGGGCGCGAGCGCCCCCGCCAGCCTCGCGCTGGCGCTCGGCGCGATCGCGCTGCTGGGGATCCTCGCGTGTGTCCTTCTGCTGTGCGCGGGAGCCGCGTCGGCACCATCGCAGTACGTGCCCGCGCGCCAGGGCGGCTGGCCGGCGTGGCTGGCGGGGCCGCTGAGCGGGCTCGGCGTGGGAGGCCTTTCCAGCTCCGGCTTCCAAACGCTGATGCTGATCATGTGCGCCTGCTACGCGCTGGTGCTGGCGCTGGCGCGGCGGCTGCCGCTGGCGCTGCTCGCGGCCGCGATCGTGGCCGCGAACGCGATCCTGTTGCTGGGGCCGCCGCTGATCTCCCAGGACGTGTTCGGCTACCTGGACTTCGCGCGCATGGGCGCGCTGCACGGGCTCGACCCGTACACGCACTTCGCGGCCGAAGCGCCGAGCGACGCCGCGTACCGCTTCATCGGCTGGCCGTTTCAGCACTCGCCGTACGGCCCGCTGTTCACGCTGCTCGGCTACGCGCTGATGCCGCTGGGTCTGGCGGGCGGGCTGTGGGCTTACAAGGCGATCGCGGTGCTCTCGGCCCTCGCGGCGGTCGCGCTGATCGCACGCGCCGCCGGACGCCTCGGGCACTCACCCAGCTGGGCGGTGGCGTTCGTGGGCCTGAACCCGGTGCTGCTGGTGCTGGCGATCGGCGGCGCACACAACGACACGCTGCTGCTGGCGGCGCTGGCTCTGGCGCTCGCGCTGAGCGCGGGCGCCGAGGAGACCCGCTCCAGGGGGGCAAGCGCCGGGCGGGCAGACTCCGAGCGAGCGGGCTCGCGTACACGCGCAGCGGTGGGCGCGCTCGCGGCGGGCGTGGCCGTGAAGGTGACCGCCGGCCTGGTGCTGCCGTTCCTGGTGCTCGCCCCGCCGCACACGCGCGAGCGCGTGCGCGTGGCGCTCGCCGCGGTTGCGGCGCTGCTGGCGGTCGCGCTCGTCGGCGTGCTCGGCTTCGGCGTGCATGCGCTCGGCTTCCTCAGCGCCGTGGGCGAGCAGCAGCAGCTCGTGGCGACGCACAGCGTGCCGGCGGAGACGGCGCGGCTGCTGGGAATTGGGACCCCCGCCCACCCGCCAAGCTGGTGGCGCCACGTGTATCTGGGCGCGTTCGCGGCGGTGCTGGTGCTCGCCCTGTGGCGTACCGCGCGCGGCGCCGACTGGCGCGTGGCCGCCGGCTGGTGCACGATCGCGCTGCTGTGCTGCACGGCGTGGCTGCTGCCGTGGTATGCGATCTGGGTGCTGCCGCTAGCGGCCGTCAGCGGCGATCGGCGCCTGTGCGCCGCCACGCTCCTGCTGTGCGCCTATGCGGTCCTCATCCACCTGCCGCTCGCCGACCCGCTGCTGAGCCCCGCCCACCGCTACATCGCCCCGAACCTGCACGTCAGGGTCCCCGGCCTGCGTCACCGCGTCGAACTCACCAGTTTCAAGGTGCTTCGCGACGTCCAGCTCGATCTCCGCTGGTGAGGCCTCCGGGCGCAGCCGCCGCAGGCGAATCGCGTCCAGGCGCCTGAACTTGAGGATCTCCAGCACGTACACGAGGTACACGCTGGCGGCGATCACGAGCAGCCCGATCGCGAGCATCACGAGCGTCCAGCCCGTGTCGTAGTGCCCTTTGTGGTCGCTGTAGGGGACGAACCGCAGCGCCAGCGCCATGCCCGCTAGCAGCAGCGTCCACGCGTACAGGTAGGCGATCGTGCGGCGGCTGGAGAAGCCGATGCGCGCCATGCGATGGTGGAAGTGCTCGCTGTCGGCGCGGTAGAACGGCTGGCGGTACTTCAGGCGCTTCAGCACCACGAAGGTGGTGTCCAGGAACGGCACCGCGAGCAGGATCAGCGGCAGCACGAGCGACACCACGGCGTCTGCCTTGACGGCGGCCTCGACCGTGATGATCCCCATCAGCAAGCCCAGCAGCTGCGCGCCGCAATCGCCCATGAAGCTCGACGCGGGCGGGAAGTTGAAGATCAGGAAGCCGAGCGCCCCGCCGGCGGTGAGCGCCGCCAGCACGCCCGGTTCCTGACGGCCCAGGTCGAAGGCGATGATCGCCATCGCCGCGGCGATGATCATGCACACGCCCGCCGCGAGGCCATCGACGCCGTCGGAGAAGTTGACGATGTTCATCATCAGCACGAGGCCAATCACGGTCAGCACGGGACCGGCGTTCGCGGGACCGGTGTTGGGAAACGCCAGATGACCGACGAACGGCAGCGTGATCGCCTTCACGGCGACGCCGAAGTGCACGACGATCACCGCCGCCAGCACCTGGCCGAGCAGCTTGAGCGCGGGGTGCAGGTCGAAGCGGTCGTCGAGCGCACCGACGAACGTGATCACCGCGGCGGCCAGCAGCACGCCGTGCCACAGCTGCGGCTGTTCTTCCCGCGCGTAGCCCGTCGGCAACCAGATCAGGCCGGCAAGCAGCACCCCCGCGAAGATCGCCAGCCCGCCGAGCAGCGGCGTCGGGCGCTCGGACAGCCCCCGCTCGCGCGGCTCGTCGATCGCGCCCACGGCCCGCGCGAAGCGCATCGTGAGCGGCGTCAACAGCGCGGTGGTCACCGCGGCTAGGAGAAAGGCATAAAGCGCGTCGAGCTCGGTTGGATGCGCCATCGGCTCATGTAAAGCATCGCAGGCCCGGAGGTCAGTGGGCGCCGCGCGCCCGACGCGCTAAACCTGAGCCGTAGCCGGCAGGCCCTGGTAAAGCGGGTAGCGCTCGACGATTGCGGCGACGCGGTCGGCCAGCTCGGGGCGGCGCGCGTCGAACTCGGGCGTGAGCGCGACCGCGAGGATCTGCCCGATCTCGTCGAAGTCCTCTTCCTGCAGGCCGCGCGTGGCCAGCGCCGGCGTGCCGATGCGCAGCCCCGAGGCCTCCATCGGCGGACGCGGGTCGAACGGCACGGCGTTGCGGTTGACCGTGATCTGGATCTGGTGCAGGCGGTCCTCGGCCTCCTTGCCGCTGAGCGCGCTGTCGCGCAGGTCGACGAGGATCAGGTGCACGTCGGTGCCGCCCGTCAGCACGTTGACCCCGTGACCGGCCGCGTCGGAGGCGAGCAGCGCCTGCGCGAGCGCGTCCGCACCGGCGATCGTGCGTCGCTGGCGCTCGACGAACAGCTCGCTGGCGGCGATCTTGAAGGCGACGGCCTTGGCCGCGATCACGTGCTCCAGCGGTCCGCCCTGCTGTCCGGGGAACACCGCCGAGTCGATCTTCTTGGCGTACTCCTCTTTGCACAGGATCACGCCCGCGCGCGGCCCGCCGAGCGTCTTGTGGGTCGTGGTGGTGGCCACGTCGGCGCCGTACTCGAGCGGGTTGGGATGCAGGCCCGCGGCGACGAGCCCCGCGAAGTGCGCCATGTCGACCATCAGCAGCGCGCCGACCTCGTCGGCGATCTCGCGGAAACGGGCGAAGTCGAGCTGACGGGGATACGCGGACCAGCCGGCGAGCAGCAGCTTCGGGCGGTGCTCGCGCGCGATCCGCGCGACCTCGTCCATGTCGATCACGCTGCTGTCGCGGTCGACCTCGTACGCGGCGATGTCGTACAGCCGCCCCGACACGTTGATCTTCATGCCGTGCGTGAGGTGCCCACCGTGCGCGAGCGACAGCCCCATGATCGTGTCGCCCGGCTGCAGCAGCGCGTGGTAGACGGCTGTGTTCGCCTGCGCACCGGAGTGCGGCTGGACGTTGGCGTGCTCGGCGCCGAACAGCGCCTTGGCGCGATCGATCGCGAGCTGCTCGGAGACGTCCACCCACTCGCAGCCGCCGTAGTAGCGGCGCCCCGGGTAGCCCTCGGCGTACTTGTTCGTCAGCACCGAGCCCTGGCACTCGAGCACCGCGCGGGGGACGAAGTTCTCAGAGGCGATCATCTCCAGCGTCGACTGCTGGCGCTCCAGCTCGCCGCGCAGCGCCGCCGCGATCTCGGGATCGACCTCGGCGAGAGGGCTGTTGAAGTAGTCGGGGCTCAGCTCGGACACGATGCTCTGCACTCAGGCTATCGCGGCGAGCGCCGCACGGATGGCGTCGCGGCCGAGCGCGCCCTCGCGCAGCACGTGCCAGCGCCGCTCGGCGCTGTACTCGCGCAGGTCGATGACAGTCGAGGGCGTACCCGGAAGCTCACCGCCGTCGAGCACCAGGTCGGCGCCGTCGCGCACGCTCTGCGGCACCTGCGCGAGCGTGCGCGCGTCGGGCTGGCCGGAGATGTTCGCGCTCGACTGCATCACCGGCAGCGACAGCGCGCCGAGCGCGGCCAGGCCGTCGGGCAGACGCGGCACGCGCAGGCCGAGCGTTCCCGGATCGACCCTGCACGCGGGCGCGAAGCGGGCCACGGGGTTCGCGAGCAGCAGCGTCACCGGTCCCGGCAGCAGCGCCGCGAGCGCCTCGCGCTCGTCGAGCGCCAACTCCTCCAGCACCGCCAGCGCCGGCTCGAGCGCGAAGAACATGACCGCCGCGGGCCTCGCGGCGGGACGGCCCTTCAGCTCGTACAGGCGCGCGGCGGCGCGCTCGTTCTCCGGGTCGCAGCAGACCCCGTAGACGGTATCGGTGGGGAACACCGCGACACCGCCGCCGGCGACGCACTCCCGCAGGCGCTCAGCATCCCGCTCAGTGATGTTCAGCCGCTCGCCCGTGTTCGCAGTCATCGCGCTCCGCAGTCATCAGCCATGACGCTCCGCGACCACCACCCGCTGAATGCGTGCGAGGTCGCGTTCAAACCGTATCGCGTCGAAGTGCGCCGCCTGCGTCATCGCGGCGACCGCCGCAGCCTGTCCCGCACCGACCTCCAGCGCCAGGAAGCGCACCTCCGGCAGCTCGGCAAGCTGCGCCAGCAGCGCGCTCAGGAGCGACAGGCCGTCGGGGCCGCCGAACAGCGCTCCGGCCGGCTCGTGCCGGACGATCTCCGGCGCCAGCGACTCGCGTTCGGACTCGGCCACGTAAGGCAGGTTGGCGAGCACCGCGTCGAACTCGCCGACGTCCGTCAGCAGGTCGGCCTGCAGCCAGCGCACATCCAGCTCCAGGCGCTCGGCGTTGAGCGCGGCCAGCTCCAGCGCCTCCGCGCTGACATCGCTGCCGCTGACGCGCAGGTCCGGGCGCTCCTGCTTGAGCGCCAGCGCGACCGCACCGCTGCCGGTGCCGACGTCGAGCACTCGCGCGCCCGCCGGCAGCCCGAGCGCGTACTCGACCAGCAGCTCGGTCTCCGGGCGCGGCACCAGCGCGCGGCGGTCGCAGAGCAGCTCCAGGCGGCGAAAACCGCGGCTCCCGACGATGTACGCGACCGGCTCGCGCTCGACCGAGCGCCGCCGCACGGCGTCCTGAAACACGCGCACCGCCGCGCCGGCGACCGGCATCTCGGGTTCGGTCAGCAGGCGCTCGCGCGGGACGCCCAGAGCGTGCGCCAGCAACAGTTCGGCGTCCAGACGGGGCGTTTCGCAGCCCGCGGCCGTGATCGCTGTGATCGCCCCGTCGAGCGCCTCGCGCGCCGGCGTGCCGGTGTCAAGTGACGTGTGCATTTGCAGACAAAAGCATCGCAGAGCGGCGGCGAGCCCGGGCGTCAGTCGCCCCCGAGCCTCAGTCCCCCGCCTGTGCCTCCAGGCGCCGGCGCTTCTCGTCGGACTGCAGCGCGCCGGTGAGCTCGTCGAGCTCGCCTTCGAGCACCTGGTCGAGGTTGTGCACCGTGAGCTTGATGCGATGGTCGGTGACGCGCCGCTCGCCGTAGTTGTACGTGCGGATCTTCTCAGCGCGGTCGCCGGTGCCGACCTGCGAGCGGCGGTCGGCGGCGAGCTCGGCCTGCTGCTCAGCGAGCGCACGCTCATACAGGCGCGCGCGCAGCACGCGCAGCGCCTTCTCGCGGTTCTGCAGCTGAGACTTCTCGTCCTGCATCGAGACCACGATGCCCGATGGTTTGTGCGTCACGCGCACCGCCGAGTCGGTGGTGTTGACCGACTGCCCGCCCGGACCGGAGGAGCGGTAGACGTCGATCTGCAGGTCGTTGGCATCGATCTGCACATCGACGTCCTCGGCCTCCGGCAGCACCGCGACGGTCGCCGTGGAGGTGTGGATCCTGCCCTGAGACTCGGTCTGCGGCACGCGCTGCACACGGTGGGTGCCGCCCTCGTACTTGAACACCGAGTAAGCACCGTCCTCCGGCTGGGAGCCTTTGATCGCGAACGTGTACTTGCCGTCGCCGATGTCCAGCGCCTCGGCCTGGAAGCCGCGTCGCTCCGCGTAGCGCGTAAGCATTCGGTAGAGGTCGCCCGCCCACAGGCCTGCCTCGTCGCCGCCCGCGCCGCCCTGGATTTCGACGATCACGCTCTTGTCGTCGTTGGGGTCGCGCTCGACCATCGCCAGGCGGATCTGCTCCTCGATCTGCTCGATGCGCTCGCGCGCCTGCACGAGTTCCTCGCGCATCTCCGCGTCCTCGCCCATCTCCGACAGCAGCTCCTCCGCACCCGCCGCGTCATCCTTCGCCCGCCGCCACTGCGCCGCGAGCTTCGCCGCCGGCTCGAGCTGGCGATACGCGCGTCCGACCTCGGCGTAGCGTTCCCGGTCGGAGATCACCGCCGGGTCCGTCAGCTGCGCGCCCAGCTCCGCGAAGCGCGACTCGATCTGCTCGACGAGCTGTTCGATCACGCCGGGCAGTGTAGGCGCCCGGCCGGGCGGGGCCGGCGCGCGGGATCCCCAGACGGCCGGGAGCCAAGCCGGGCAAGGACGCAGTGAGCGTGGCGTGCTTCGCACGCGAGCGAGCGAGGACGCCGCCCAGCGCCGCGCTCCCGGTCGTCTGGCTAGGCGACGACCTCGACGCCGAGCAGGTCGGCCGCCGAGAGGTCACCGGGTGTCTCCAGCGCGAGCACGGCCTCCAGCGAGGCGATCGCGACGGCGAGCTGGTCGAGGTCGGGCTCGCGCGTGGTCAGCAGCTGCAGCTTCAGTCCCGGCCACATCAGCGCGCGCACCCAGCCGCGGCTGCGGTTGCGCCCGGCGAACTTGATCAGCTCGAAGGAGATGCCGGCGATCACGGGCACGCCGAGGATGCGCGTGGCGACCAGCCAGTACCAAGCCGGCAGCCCGATCGGCGCGAACACGAAGATCGCGACGATCATCACCACGAGCAGGAAGCTGGTGCCACAGCGCGGGTGCAGCCGCGAGAAGCGCTGGGCGTTGGCGGGCGTCAGCGGCAGGCCCGCCTCGTAACAGGAGATCGTCTTGTGCTCGGCGCCGTGGTACTCGAACACACGGCGCAGGTCGCGTACACGCGAGAGCAGCAGCATGTAGCCGAGGAACAGGCTGGTGCGGATCACGCCCTCGATCAGCCAGAACAGCAGCGAAGAGTGCAGCTGGCTCTTGATCAGACTCGTGATGCCGACGGGGATCAGAAAGAACAGCACGACCGACAGCGCGATCGCGACGACGACCGTGCCCGCCCACACCACGCGCGGGATCTCCTGCACGTCCTTCTTGCCGGATGTCTGCTCCGGGGCCGGAGCGCTGTCACCGCGCGCCTCACCGGAGGCGTCCTGCTCGGCACTCGACGTAGTTGGCGCGCCAGCGTCCCGCGCCTCATCCTCGTCCGCGGGCAGTTGCGCGTTGGCAGATATTTCAAGCGCCTTGAAGCCGATCACCATCGAGCCGCCGAGCGCGACGATGCCGCGCACGAGCGGCAGCCGCAGCAGCCGGTGGCGCTTCATGGCCGAGTCCAGCGGATAGGTCGTGACCTCGATCTCGCCCTTGGCGCCCTCGGTCGCGATCTCCTCGGCGAGGTCCTCGTCGCGGAGCTGCTCCGCTGTCGGCTTGCGCACCGCGACCGCCCAGTGGGCGACGCCGCGCATCATCACGCCCTCCAGCACCGCCTGTCCGCCGACTGGTGCGTCGCGCTGTGCGCTCAGCTCGCCGTCAGCCTCGCGCAGCGTCGCCGGCGCCGCGCGATCAGCCACGGCGCCTGCCATAGGACTACTGCGCAGACCGTGCTTGCGCTGACTGCAGCCGGCCTTTGGCGACCCGGCGCTGGAAGCGCTCGACGCGCCCGCCGGTGTCCATCAGCTTCTGTTTGCCGGTGTAGAACGGGTGGCAGTTGGAGCACACCTCGACGTGCAGCTCGTCCTTGGTCGCGCGCGTGATGAACTCGTTGCCGCAGGTGCAGCGCACGTGCGCTGCGGTGTAGGTGGGGTGGATCTTTGCCTTCATCGTCGCTCGATTCTAGCGGGCCGCGAGCTGCGCGCGGCGATCACGCCGTCGGGGCCTGCGCCGACGCGGGCTGTTCGCAGCGGGCGGTGCGCAGTTCCTCGCTCTTCAACACACGACCGCCGGCGCCGATCCAGCGGAAGCGCAGCGTGCCACGGTAGATCGCAGGCGCCGACAGGTTGGTCACCTGCTGGACGTGCGCGAACACCTTCACGCCCGCGGCCGAGCTGTGCCACACGCCGAGCGCGGGCGCGCTGACGGCATGGAACAGCGCTTCGCCGCCGGCGCGCTCCTGCAGGTCGATGCGCATCTCCATGCGCACGGCGCCCGGGATCACGATCATTTCCCCCGCGAACGTGGCCGAGCGTTCGGTCTGCGGAATGGTGGCGGTCGCGCACTGCTCGAGTGTCGCGGCCGCGGGCACCGCCGCGGTCAGCGGGGTCGAGCTGGCCTGTGAGGTGGAGGTCGTCTGCGTGCTCGCCGCGGCGGATGCGCTCGCCGTGGCGGACGTGCTGGCCGCGGGTGCCGTCAACGCGCTGGATGCGACTGGAGCGGTGGACGGCGCCGTCGCCGTGTCTCCCACTGCGGCCGGTGCGAGCGCCAGCCACGGCACGGCGACAGCGCACGCGAGCGCCGCGAACGGGCGCATGAGGGCCGCGCATGACGCGCGACGGCTCGTGTGTGTGGCTCGCATCACACCCATGTAACACGCGAACGGCGCGTGTGTTTCGCAGGACGCTTGGCGCCACCGCCGCGAGATGTCTCCAGCGCCCCCGCGCATCGCCGCTGCGTGGCCCTGCTCAGGTGATTTGGTAGAGCGGCCCGTCGCCGCCCTCGGGCACCGTCAGACGACCGCCCTTGGCGGTGATCGCGCCGCACTGCACGCAGTTGGTGTAGTTGACGATCACGTCCACGTCGCCGTCCTCAGGCGCGTCGTCGGGGATCTCGTATACCCCCGCCGGGCACATCCAGCGCCAGGTTTCGGCGATCTCCCGCGGCACGTGCTTGCGCAGGCGGATGTGGTTCGGCGCGTCGTCGCGCGTGGCGTTGCCGGTGATGAACACCGAGGAGAGCTTGTCGAACGTGTATTTGCCGTCGGGCTTCGGGTACTTGTCCTTGGTGTTGCCGATGAACATCGGCTCGGCGTCGTCACGATGCCACGCCTTCTGACCCGGGGGTACCTTGCCCTTGGACATGATCGACGGGCCTGCGAGCAAGCTGCCGACGAGGAAGCCTTTCTGGAACGCCTGCCGCGTGTTGCGCACCTGGTACAGCTCGGTGCCGATTGAGGATTTCTCGACCATCTCCTCGTAGTCGGACAGGTCGCTGCCGCCGCGCTTCAGAGCCGCGTAGATCGACTCGGCCGCCAGCATCCCCGACTTGATGCAGTGGTGCACCCCCTTCAGCGCCGCGGTGTCGACCATCCCACCGGAGTCGCCAACGAGCACTGCGCCTGGCATCGAAAGCTTCGGCATCGACCAGTAGCCGCCGCCCGGAAGCGCCTTTGCGCCCCACGCGACGCGTTCGCCGCCATCGAGGATGCCCTTGACGAGCGGGTGCGTCTTGAACGTCTGCAGCAGGTCGTGAGCGGAGGTCGTCGCGTCGCGGTAGTTGAGGTCGACGACAAACCCGATCGAGACGAGGTCCTCGCCCGTCTTCTCGTCCTTCATCGGGTACAGCCAGGTGCCGCCGAGCTGTCCATACTTGGCCGCGACTTTCAGCGGCCACGGCTGCACGAACGTGTGGATCACCCGGTCGAGCGGCTTCGGGACCTTCCACACCTCCTTGACGCCCAGCTCCCACACCTGCGGCTCGCGCCCTTTGGCAAGGTCGAACTCCTGAATCGCGGCACCCGTCAGGTGCCCCCAGCAACCCTCTGCGAGCACGGTCGCGTGTGCCTTGATGTCCGTCCCAGGCTCGAAGTTGCCGAGCGGTTCGCCGTCCTTGCCGCGCCCCTTGTCGCCGGAGCGCACGCCAACCACCTTGCCGTCCTCGACGATCAGCTGCGTGGCGGAGGTCTCGGTGAGGATGTACGCGCCGGCGTCCTCCGCCAGACGCTGCTGGAAACGAGCCATCGCGGACACCGAGACGACCTCGTTGCCGTGGTTCTTGAAGTTCGGCACCGCCGGAATCGGCACCGGCAGCTTGGTCTTGGGGCCGGTCAGCATGTACACCGACTCCTTCGTCACCTCGCCGAACGCGAAGCCCTCTTTGCGCCAGTCCTCGCGGCTGACATCAGGAAACAGCTCTTCCAGCGGGCCTGGGCGCATGACCGCGCCGGAGAGGTTGTGCCCGCCGCAGGTCTTGGCCTTCTCGACGACCGCGACCGGCACTTCGCCAAGCCGCTCCATCGTCTCCGGATCGTCCGCCAGCAACTGCAGCAGCCGGTTGGCGCACGCCAGACCGGCGGTGCCGCCGCCGACGATCACGACACCGACCTCGATCAGCTCGTCCTCGGCGTCGAGGCCGCGCTTGATGAACTCCTTGCGTGGGTCAACCGGGGGCGGGAAGGCCGACGGCGCGACCTTCCCGTTGCTGGAACCGGACACGGTCAGCTGCCCTTCTTCGCCTTCACTGCCTCGGTGAGCTTCGGCAGGATCTTGTTGAGGTCGCCGACGATGCCGAGGTCGGAGAATTCGAAGATCGGCGCGTTGGCGTCCTTGTTGATCGCGACGATGTTCTCCGAGCCCTGCATGCCGACCTTGTGCTGGATCGCACCGGAGATGCCCGCCGCCAGGTACAGCTTCGGCGCAACGGTCTTGCCCGTCTGCCCGATCTGCGCCGCGTACGGGTACCAGCCGGCGTCGACGACCGCGCGCGTGGCCGCGACGGCGCTATTGCCGCCGAACGCCGCCGCGAGGTCCTCCGCGAGCTGGAAACCCTCGGCCTTGCCGAGTCCGCGCCCGCCGGCGACGAGGATGTCGGCGCCCTCGATGTCGACGTCCGCACCGCGCTGTTCGCCGCGCGTGAGCATCGTCGCCTGCTGCGCCTGCGCGCTCAGCTCGAAGCTCAACGCCTCCACAGGCGCATCGGCTCCGCCGACGTCTCGGATCTCGAACGCGTTCAGGCGCCCGATCACGATGCCCACGTCGGAGCGGTATTTGACTTCGGAGATCGACGAGTCGCCCAGGATCGGGCGCTCGGCGATCAGCTCGCCGTTCTCGGCGCGCACGTTGGTGACCTCCATCACGACGCCGGCGCCGAGCCGCGCGGCCAAGCCAGCGCCGATCTCGAAGCCGAGCAGGCCGCCACCGAACAGCGCGTACTTGTAGCCACCACTCGAGATCGCCGCGGCCATCGCGTCGACCAGCGGCTGTGCCAAGCCCTCGGGCCCCTCAGCCACGAGCACCTTCTTGGCGCCGTATTTGCCGAGCGACGCGGCGAGGTCCTGCGGCACGTTCTCGCCCAGCAGGATCGCGTGCGCCTCGCCACCCAGCTCGGCGGCGAGCTTGGCGCCCTCGGAGACGGCGCCAAGCGAGTTCTTGTTGATCGCGCCGTCGTAATGCAGCGCGTAAACGAGGATGTTCGCCATCTAGATCAGCTTCCTCTCGTCGAGCCAGGCCACGATTTTTTCGACCGTCTCGCCGGTGTCCTCGTCCTCGATGATCTGTCCGGCGGACTTCGCCGGCGGCGCCTTCGCGGCGGTCCACTGCGCGGCGGAGTTATCGCCACCGACTTTCGACGCGTCGATCTCGACGTCGCCGGCGGTGACGGTATCGAGCGGCTTCTTCTTGGCGCCCATGATCGCCTTCAGCGACGGGTAGCGCGGCTCGTTGATGGCGTCGCCGACGGAGATCACAGCGGGCAGCTTGATCTGCACGGTGTCGTAGCCGTACTCGGCCTGGCGCTCGCAGCGCAGCGCCTCGGAGTCGACATCCATCTTGATCACCTGCGTGAGCGACGGCATGCCGAGGTGCTCGGCCACGACCGCGCCGATCGTGTAGCACTCGCCGTCGTCTGACTGCTGCCCGAGCAGCACCAGGTCGGGGCTCTCGCGCTGCAACGTCTTGGCCAGCGCGTAGCCGGTGGCGGCAACGTCGGAGCCAGCGACCGCGGGGTCGGATAGGTGCACGGAGCGGTCGGCGCCGAGCGAGACCGCCTTGTGCAGCGCGCGCACGGCGCTGTCGGGGCCCATCGTCACGGCCACGATCTCCTCGACCGGGACGGCACCGCCCTCCTTGATCTGCATCGCCGCCTCGATGGCGTGCGTGTCATACGGGTTGAGGTTCTTCTCGCCGCTGCGGTCCATGCGCCCCGTCGAGGGGTCGATCCTCTTCTCGACGGCGGCGTCCGGAACCTCCTTCACCAGGACGCATATCTTCATTGAGTCAGCTTCTCCTTGGGGTCTGAGTGACTGAATCGTACCTGTTCGCGCGATTGACTGACGAGTCAATCGGCTCAGCGCGGAACGACCGCGCCGCGGATGAAATCGACGATCGCCTGCGTCGGCGCACCGGGCGTGAACACCTCGGCCACCCCCAGGCGCTTGAGCTCGGGGATGTCTTCCGCAGGGATCGTGCCGCCGACGGTGATCACCACGTCATCCACGCCCTGCTCGCGCAGCAGCTCCACCACGCGCGGCACCAGCGTCATGTGCGCACCTGACAAGATCGACAGGCCGACCGCGTCGGCGTCCTCCTGGATGACCGTCTCGACGATCTGTTCGGGCGTCTGGTGCAGGCCCGTGTAGATCACCTCCATGCCGGCGTCGCGCAACGCCCGCGCGATGATCTTGGCCCCGCGGTCGTGGCCGTCGAGGCCCGGCTTGGCGACGACCACACGGATCTTGCTCTGGAGCTGTGGCGAGGACATGCGCAGCGCAGATTATGCCCGCGGGGCGATTCGCGCACCGACGCGCTCGCGTGCCACGCTGCCGACACCGCCGATCGCAGCCGCCGCGCCGAGCGCCGCGACCAGCTTCAGGTGCCGTCCGAGGCGATCCAGCTCGATCACCTCCCAGCCCTCTTCGAGCGCGATCCGCCGCAGCATCGCGTCCGGGTTGACGACCACCGCGTGGCGCACCGCGCGCAGCATCGGCAGGTCCGACTCGGAGTCCGAGTACGCGTAGGAGGCCGCCAGGTCGATGCCGTCGCGCGCAGCCACCTCGCGCATCGAGACAACCTTGCCCTCGCGGTAGTTGAACGGACCCGCCGGCCTGCCCGTGTAGCGGCCGTCGACGATCTCCGAGCGCGAGCCCAGCCCGCCGTCGAAGTACAGAACGCGCGCCAGCACGTCCGCCATCTCCTGCGAGGCCGCCGTCAGGATGTACACCGGCAGCCCCGCATCCTGGTGGGCGTACGCGCGCGCGAGCATCTGCGGATACAGCCGCGGCAGCACGCCCGACAGCACGCGCGGCGTCAGGCGCTCGAGATCGCGCACCCGCACGCCCGCGATCATCTCCCCCACGCGCTTGCGCACGTCGTCCGCGCGGTCGTCGGTCGAGCCGCGCAGCCGGAAGCGCAGGTTCTCGTACAGGTCGCGCGCGAGCCGCCCACGCGAGATCATCCCCGTCTCATACGCCGCCCGCGCGAAGAACACGCCCGAGGAGCCAGCCATCAGCGTCTTGTCGAGATCGAAGAACGCGGCGCCGCGCGGCTGACCGCCGTTTGGCGCGGCGCTCATCTCTAATTGAGATGGCTGTGAGTCGAGCCAGACAAGGACGCAGCGAGCGTGGCGTACTGCGTACGCGAGCGAGCGAGGACGCCGTATGGCGAAGCGCTCACAGTCATCTCAGACCTTCAAAATGACGGCGTCGCCCTGCCCGCCGCCGGAGCAGATCGCGGCGCAGCCGTAGCCGCCGCCACGGCGGCGCAGCTCGTGGACGATCGCGCCGAGGATGCGCGCGCCGGAAGCGCCGATCGGGTGCCCGAGGGCGACGGCGCCACCGTTGACGTTGACGCGGTCCTCGTCGATCCCGAGCATGCGGATCGAGTTGAGCGTGACCGACGCGAACGCCTCGTTGATCTCCCAGATGTCGATGTCGCCAGGCTGCAGGCCGGCCTTCTCGAGCGCCTTCTTGGCCGCGTTGGCGGGCGTCGTCGCCAGGTAGGCGAAGTCGTTGGCGCTCTGCGCGTGCGCGACGATCTCGGCAAGCGCCTCCTTGCCGTTGGCCGCCGCCCACTCATCCGAGGACAGCACCAGCGCGCCGCCGCCGTCGTTGACGCCGGGGGAGTTGCCGGCCGTGTGCGAGCCCTCCTTGCCGACGAGCCCCGGCAGCGCGGCGAGCTTCTCGAGCGAGGTGTCGCGACGCGGGCCCTCGTCGATCTCCACGACCGTGTCGCCCTTGCGTCCCTTGATCGTGACGGCGACGATCTCCTCGGACATGCGCCCCTCGTCGGTGGCCTTCAGCGCCAGCTCATGCGAGCGCAACGCCCAGCGGTCGAGGTCGGCGCGCGTCATCTCCAGCTCGTCGCCGACCTCGGTGGCCTCGACGAACATCTGCTTGCCTGAAAATGGGTTGGTGAGCCCGTCGTGGACCATCGCGTCGAGCATCTTGGCGTCGCCCATGCGGTAGCCGAAGCGCGCCTGCGGCAGCAGGTACGGAGCCTTCGACATCGACTCCATGCCACCGCCGACGCCGACGCTCATGTCGCCCGCGCGGATCGCCTGGTCGATGATCACCGACGCGCGCAGCCCGGAGGCGCACACCTTGTTGATCGTCTCCGAGGAGACCTCCTTGGGGATGCCGGCTTTGATCTGCGCCTGGCGCGAGGGGATCTGGCCCTGTCCCGCCTGCAGCACCTGGCCCATGACGACGTGCTCGACCTGCTCGGGCTCGACCCCCGCACGCTCGAGCGCGGCGCCGATCGCGACGGCGCCCAGCTCGGTGGCTTCCAGCGTGGACAGGCCGCCGCCCATCTTGCCGATGGGGGTGCGCGCGGTGCCGAGGATCACGGTCTTGGGCATGGAACTCGCTCTGCTCCTAAAGGTTGGGGAAGTGACGGGAGACCGAGAATGGTAGTGGACGACCTCGCGATTTCCGTCCGGCGAGGCGCTGCCGCACGCACCGTGAGGGCGCCGCAAGCGCGTCGCGAGCGCACCGCGGACAACGACGGCCACGCGGGGAATGATCGCGCGGGCGCTTCACGCATGCTCGCGTGTTTGCGTAGACGAAACACTCGCGAGCCGGATATGGTGCTCGCGCATGCAGACATCCGCCGTCACACAGCCACCCGCAACAACCGACGCGGACACGCTCGCGCTCGGCATCTTCGACAAGCCGGACGCCCCGCCAGACGCGCCGGCGCAGGTCGCAGAGCTGCTCGCCTCGGGCGAGGCGCGCGGCGCGTTCAAGTCGCTCGCGCT
Source organism: uncultured Solirubrobacteraceae bacterium (assembly GCA_963716535.1). Lineage (GTDB taxonomy): Bacteria > Actinomycetota > Thermoleophilia > Solirubrobacterales > Solirubrobacteraceae > Palsa-744. The sequence continues at coordinate 1,643,751 of OY970317.1, forward strand.
GACCCACGCCGACGGCAAGCGCTGGTTGCTCGTCGGGCTGGGCGCGCGCGCGGACTTCACCGCCGAGCGCGCGCGTGTGGCGGCGTCAGTCGCTGGCAAGCGCGCGAGCGAGATCTCGACGCGCGCGCTGTGCTGGGTGGTTCCGGGGAACGGCGACGCGGCGGCCGCGACGGGGCCATCGGCGGCGGCGATCGCGTCAGCGCTCGTGGAGGGCACGATCCTCAGCGACTACCGCTTCGACCTGCACAAGTCGGCGCCGGCCGGGCCCGATGACACGCCCAAGCGGCTGGAGCGGCTGATCGTCTGCGGCACGCAGGAGATCGCGGCGGCGGTAGCCGAGGCGGCGGTGCTCGGGGAGGCCGCCAACCGCGCGCGCGACCTGCAGAACCGACCTGGCAACGACCTCACGCCGACCGCCCTCGGCGAGTATGCGCAGGCGCTCGCGCGCGAGTTGGAGGGCGTGTCTGTCGAGGTCGAGGGCCGCGCCGGGATCATCGCCCGCGGCATGGGCTCGTTCGCGGCCGTCGCGCAGGGCTCTGACCAGGAGCCGGCGCTGATCACGATCAGATACGACGGGCCCGACAGCCCGCCAGACCGTCCGACGCTCGGCTTCGTCGGCAAGGCGGTGACGTTCGACAGCGGCGGCATCTCACTGAAGCCGGGGGCGAAGATGTCCGAGATGAAGTTCGACATGTCCGGCGGCGCCGCCGTGATCGAGGCGGTCGCGGCGATCGCGCGCCTGCGCCTACCGGTCAAGCTCGTGGCGGTCGTCGGCGCGACCGAGAACCTCCCGAGCGGGCACGCGATCAAGCCCGGCGACATCGTCACGGCCGCCAACGGCAAGACGATCGAGATCAACAACACCGACGCCGAGGGTCGCCTGGTGCTGGCGGACTGCCTGTGGCACGCGGTCGGACAGGGGGCCGAGCAGATCATCGACCTGGCGACGCTCACCGGCGCGGTGATCGTCGCCCTCGGCTCGACCTACTCAGGCATGATGAGCAACGACGACGCGTTCGCCGCGCGCATCGCCGCGGCCGGCGAGCGCACCGGCGAGATCACCTGGCGCCTACCGCTGCACGCGGAGTACGACGAGCTGATCAAGGGCACATATGCCGATCTCGACAACGCGCCCGAGGCGCGCAAGGCGGGCACGATCGTCGGCGGCGCGTTCCTATCGAACTTCGTCGGCGAGACGCCGTGGGCGCACCTCGACATCGCCGGCTCGGCGTGGGACCTCGGTCGCGAGTACGTCGGCAACGGCGCTTCCGGCTACGGCGTGCGCCTGCTGGTCGAGCTGGCGAAGTCGTACTGCGGCTGAGCCAGCCGTGCGGTAACCACCGCCCAAGCCTCGCCGCGCGGATCGATGTGCGCGCGGTGCGCTCCGGCCTCGCCGGGGATCTCCACCAACTCCACCTCGCTGCCGGCAGCGCGCGCGGCGCGCGCGTAGTTGCGGCTCAGCTCGACCGACACGGTTTCGTCGCTCGTCCCGTGCACCAACAGCGCCGGCATCGAGAGCGGCAGCAGGCACATCGGATCGGCGCTCGCATAGTGCTCGGGGGCCTCGTCCGGCGAGGCGCCCATCAGCGCCTGCACCGTGCCGCCGCCCCGGCGCCGATAGGCGCCGGCGAGGTCGCACACCGCGGCCAGTGCGATAACACGCCCGAGCGGCACGCGCGGCGCACCGTCGAAGTGTCCGGGGGCGCCCGTCGGGAGCCGCTCGCGCCCGGCCGCCCACAGCGCCAGGTGGCCGCCGGCCGAGTGTCCGAGCACGCTGGCGTCATCGAGATCCAGCGGCGCCGCGATCCCCGCCAGATAGTCGATCGCGGCAGCGACGTCCGCGAACGTGGCGGGCCAGCCGCCGCCGTTGCCGACGCGCCGGTACTCGATGTTCCAGACCGCCCAGCCGCGCCTGACGAGGTCTCCGGCGAGGCCACGCATGACGATGCGCCCGTAGCGCGCCGCCCACGAGCCGCCGTGGATGAGGATCATCACGGGATGCGGTCCGGCTCCAGGCGGCAGGTGCAGGTCGGCCTGCTGCGAGCGGTCGGGGCCGTAGCTGTACGTGCGTCCGCTCCCGCTGCGGAGGAGGTCGAGGATCAGGCGTGCGCGGGCCACGGTCGTGAAGATCGTGACAGAGAGCTTGGGGACGTGGCCGACGCGCGCCCGGAAGCGGCGCACGCCCGCTACGGCAGGTCGGCGGCGTAGACCTGCGCGGCTCCACCCCCACCGGGGGAGTTCACGAGCACGCGAGCGCAGCGCGTCACTCGCCTGCTGGCCTGTTCCTGTGCGAGCAGGACATAGCTCGCCGTCGTCAGGCCGTCCGCGCGAGCGTCCGATCGCCACAACGCGGCGGCTTGCGCCACCGTCGCACAGCGACCACGGGCGTCGAGCAAGCTGTTGACGCGCGTCTCGGTGGCGGTGAGCCGCGCGTGATCGGCGGGTCCACTCGGAGTGTTCACCAGCGACGCGGGGTCGCCAGGGTCCAGCGTCCATCGCTCGACCAGGAGCACCGTGCGCGGTTCGCTCGCGGTGAGCGGCGCCACGGTCAGACAGTTCGGAGCGGCGCCGCTTGGACGATTGGCCGTGACGCGCACGCGCCAGCGGCCCAGCCCGTCAGCGCGCAGAATCGAGGTCGCGAGCGCCCTCGCCACGGGCGCCAACCAGCATCGGTGTGCTTCAAAGCCCGTCGTGATGTCTTCGAGCTGAACATGGAGTCCGAGCACAGCCGCATCTGCCGTCCAGCCGTGCGGCAGGCGCCGCCAGCCGCCGCCGGCAGGCGGCTGGCCGGCGGGTGTCACGAGGATCGCACCACCGGTTTCATAGACCCACGCGGCCAGCGGCGGCGCCGGATGGTGATAGATCGACGACCACAGCGTCGCGCACTCGCGCAGGGGTTCGGCGACGACGCTCTCCACAACACCGCGCCCGCACTCGATCTGTGTGATCTCGCGCGGGTTGCCGTGCGGACCGAGCACCGAAACCCCGGCGGCCGCAAGCGACCCCGCCAAGAGCGCCGCGGCCAGCACCCGCGATCCCCGACGCCGCAGGCGACTCGGGGGCGGCACCCGGTGCACGTCGCGTGAGCTCGGCGCGTCCTCGGCGGCGCGGCGCGCGCGACTGGCGGCGGCCTGCTCGCGGTGCAACTCCCGCGACGCGCGCACCAGCGACGCCTCGAAACGATCCAGGGCACTGTTCATTGCATCGCTCCTCTGTGGGCTCGGATTGCCGTCAACGCCCGGCTGACGCGCTTGCGTACTACCGCCTGCGAGCAGCCGAGCTCCTGTGCGATCTCTGGATAGCTGCGCTCTTCGAGGACGTGGGCTCTCAGCGCGCGGAACTGATCCGGCGGCAGCTCGCTGGCGAGCTGCGCGAGCAGGTCCGCGTCGGCGGCGGCGTCCTCGACCGCGATCAGATCCTCATCCCCCAGCGACAGCGGCTCGAGCGCCAGCCGGCGTCGAGCCCCGTCGGCGACCCTGCCGCGGCGCCACCCGTCCAGCAGCTGGTTGCGGGCGATCGCCACCAGCCAGGCCACCGGCGCGCACGGCAACTCGCGGTCTGGCTCGTGGACGGCGATCAGGGCCGCCGCGAACGCCTCGCACATGAGATCGGCGGCCAGCTCTGGGTTTGCGATACGCGGCCGCAGGTATGCGAGGACGACGCCGCGGCGCCGCCGATAGAACTCGCCGAAGCACTCCGCGTCACCTGCGCGCGCACGCTCCAGCAGCTGCCGATCGGTCGCGTCGCTCGCCTGCCTGTGTGAGCCCATGGCTAGATTGACGCAGCAACCAGCGATCCTGTGACCGGCGGAGTCTGGGAGAATCCCGTCGTGGACTTCGACCTGTCGCCCGACCATGAGTTGATCAGGCGCACGGTCAGGGAATTCGCCGAGGGCGAGGTCGCGCCGGTGGCCGAGCAGCTCGACCGCACGAAGTCCTTCCCGTATGAGATCGTCGCGCAGCTCGGCGCGCTGAACCTGATGGGCATTCCGTTTCCCGAGGAGTACGGCGGCGGCGGCGGCGACACGCTCGCTTACGCGCTGGCGGTGGAGGAGCTGACGCGCGTGGACTCCTCGGTGGCGATCACGCTGTGCGCACACACCTCGCTGGGCACGCAGCCGATCTACCTGTTTGGGAGCGAGGAGCAGAAGCGCGAGTGGATGCCGCGCCTGTGCTCCGGGGAACGGCTGGGCGCGTTCGGCCTGACCGAGCCGGAGGCCGGCTCCGACGCGGGCAACACGCGCACCCGTGCGCACCTGCAGGGCGGCGAATGGGTGATCGACGGCGCCAAGCAGTTCATCACCAACGCCGGCACCGAGATCTCCGGGATGGTCTGCATCACGGCGGTCACCGGCGAGGCGAGCGACGGCGCCAAGGAGATCTCGAACATCATCGTCGCGAACGGCACCAAGGGTTATGAGCAGGGCACGCCATATCGCAAGATGGGCTGGAACGCCTCGGACACGCGACCGCTGACGTTCAGCGACTGCCGCGTGCCGCAGGAGAGCCTGCTTGGTCCGCGCGGCGCCGGCTTCAAGCAGTTCCTGCACATCCTCGACATCGGGCGCATCGGCGTGGCGGCGATGGGCGTCGGGCTCGCGCAGGGCGCGCTCGATGAGGCGCTCAAGTACGCCAAAGAGCGCAAGGCGTTCGGCAAGTCGATCTCCAAGTTCCAGGCGATCCAGGGCAAGCTCGCGGACATGTCCACCGAGATCGCGGCCGCGCGGCTGCTCGTCTACAAGGCCGCGCGTGAGAAGGACGCCAAACGCAACTTCACGCTCACGGCCGCGCAGGCGAAGCTCAAGACCGGGCGCCTGGCGGTGCGCTGCGCCGAGGAGGCCGTGCAGATACACGGCGGCTACGGCTTCATCGAGGAGTACCCCGTGTGCCGGTTCTACCGCGACGCCAAGATCCTCACGATCGGCGAGGGCACCGACGAGGTGCAGCAGATGGTGATCGCGCGCGCGCTCGGCGCTTAGCGTTACGCAATATTGCGTAAACGTGCATCTCGCTGCCGGCGCTAGCCGACGCGACTGGTGTCCGTCCGCTCGAGCAACGCCACCGCCGCGCTCGCCGGGTCCAGCCGCCGCTGCACGACCTGCTCCAGCAGCCGTTGGAACTCGGGGTCCTCATGCAGCTCCTCCTCCAAGCGCCGGCGCATGCGCGCGGTGGCGATCGCGAGCACCTCGCTGCGCAGGTTGCGCGCGCGCCGCTGCTCGAGCTGCCCGGCGGCGAGGATGTGGGCGCGGTGCTCCTGCAGGCTCCGCACCAGCTCCTCGATGCCCTTGCCATGGGTCGCCTCGGTCTTGACGATCGGCACGCGCCAGCGCGCGCGCGCTTCCTCGGGCGTGCGATCGAGGTTCGCGAGCGACAGCACACCCCGGATCTCGCGGATCATCGTGTCGGTCAAGGGATGGTCGGCCTTGTTGATCACGATCACGTCCGGGATCTCCATCACACCAGCCTTCAGCGCCTGGATCGAGTCGCCCGAGCCGGGCATCAGCACGAGCACGATCGTGTCGGCGTGATCGATGATGTCGATCTCCGCCTGCCCCACGCCGACGGTCTCCACGAACACGTCCTGACGTCCGGCCGCATCGAGCAGCAGCGCCGCCTGCAGCGCCGCCTCGGACAGGCCGCCGAGGGCGCCGCGGTTGGCCATCGAGCGGATGAACACACCCTGGTCGAGGAAGTGCTCGGTCAGGCGGATGCGATCTCCCAGCAGCGCGCCGTGGGTGAACGGCGAGGAGGGGTCGATCGACAGCACGCCGACCGTGCGCCCAGCCTCGCGCCGGGCCTTCGTCAGCGCGCCGATCAGCGTCGACTTGCCGACACCAGGAGGGCCGGTGAAGCCGACCACCTCCGCGTTGCCGGTGTGCGGGTAGACGTCCCTGACCAGCTCCCAGCCCTCGGGGCGGTTGTCCTCCACGAGCGTGATCGCGCGCGCGAGCGCGCGGCGGTCGCCGTCGAGTAGGCGCTGGGCTAGCGTTGACTCGGCCATCGAGCGCGCAATCATCGCAGGGGCGGTGGTCTCGGTCCGCCCTCCCGGCTTGGGGCCCGCCCTCCCGGCTCGGCCGCCGGCGCGCCTGACCGTCCCCTACGATTCGACCGCGATGGAGCTGGTTGCCGACGCCGACACCGCCGCCGATCCCGCCGCCGCCGAGACGCGCGCGGCACAGCACGGAGACGCGCTGCGCCAGGCGCCCACGCCGCTGCGCGGCGGGCCGCTCGAGCTGCTGCGCTTCATGCGCGCCCATCACATGCTCAACCGCCACTACGCGCTGCTGCTGGGACGCTACGCGCTGTTGAAGCTGCGCTTCGGCAGGCGCCTGCAGACGGACGGCATCTGCTTCGTCTGCCCACGCGTGACGTTCGAGATCGGCCGCCACGCGACGCTGCGCATCGGGCGTTGGTCGTGGATCGGGCACGGCACCAAGATCCGCGTGCACGAGGGCGAGGTTAACATCGGCGCAAAGACCGTGATCGGCCAGGACTGCACGATCTCCGCCTACCAGCACGTCTCGATCGGGCGCGAGTGCATCATCGCCGACCGAGTCATGCTGATCGACTTCGATCACGGCGTCACGGAGGTCGAGCGCCCGATCCGCGAGCAGGGGATCTACAAGCGCGACGTGCGCGTCGGACACAACGTGTGGCTCGGCTACGGCGCATGCATACTGCGCGGGGTCACGGTCGGTGAGAACAGCGTCGTGGGCACCAGCTCGGTGGTCACCAAGGACGTGCCCGCGAACGCCGTCGTCGGCGGCACGCCCGCGCGCGTGATCCGCATGCGCGAGGCGCCACAGGCGATGCGCTGGGAGTGAGCGCCCGTAGCCCGCAGGCCCCAGCAGGCCCGAGGCCCCGAAGCGCCTGAGGTCTCTACTTGGGCTTGCTGGCCGCGGCGCTAAGCGCGACCGTGCCCTTCACCGTCGCGCCGCCGACCACGGTCGCGACGACCTCGCCGGTGAGTCGGTGGTGAGCGGCCTTGGCGAGCGCGGCGCGCGCGGCGGCGGTGAGGTGCACCACGATCGTCGCACCGTGCCCCGTGGCCAGCGAGTAGGAGCCCTTGCCGAGCACGAGCGTCTGCTTGCGCGTGGTCGTCTTGCCGCCCTTGCGGACCTTGACCGAGATCTGCTCGGTCAGCTCGACCGTGCCTGAGCAGCTCGCGTTCGCACAGGACAGCGACACGCCTGCGGCGCCCGCGGCGCTGACCAGCACCTTCGAGCTCGAGAGCGCAAGGTGCGGCGGCAGCGGTGGAGTCAGATCCGCGACAGAGACCACCGCCGGCACCGCCAGCACGTTGCTAAGGGCGCTCGCGCTGCCGAGTTTGCTCGTGGCGGTCACTTCGCAGACGAGGTCGTTGCCTTGGTCGGCCGCAACGACCGCGTACGTGGCGGCTGTCGCGCTCGCGATCGGCACTCCGTCGCGCAGCCACCTGTAGGCGTAGCTCGGTGTTTCCGCGCCTGTCCATGTCCCGTTCGCGCATGTGAGCAACTGACCAACGGCTGCCGTGCCCGAGACGACGGGCGCGACCGAGTTGGACGGCGCCCTGAGCACGAGCTTGGCATTGATTTCCACCGTGCCGGGAGCAGTCAGTTCTACGGGCGTGCCGATCAGGCTCAATGACTCGAGACTCGAGCTCCCTTCCAGCAAGGGCTTTTCGTCGTACGCCTCCGATATGTATGGCCCGAGCTCCTCTTCGCCAGGGCTGGATTCAATCTCCGAGACGAACGCCACATAGCTTGGACCGCTCGGCAGCCCCACGTTGGTGTACTCCCCGTTGGAGCCCGTCTCGGTGATCGCGCCGACTTCTCCGCTGGCGCTCGAGAGCGCGAACACGAGGATCCCGGAGAGCGGCTGATGGGTGCCGGCATCGGTCACTGTGCCCGAGATCGAGGCGCCCTGGCGAAGCTTGGCGGTGCTGAGCCCGAGTTTCTCCCCTTCGGTGAGCGGGATGTGCGTCGCTTCTCCGAAATGTTCCTTTTCGGGGTAGAACTGCGGCGCGAAGTTGAGCGCGTGCTCGAACGACCGCTTGAAGCCGATGACGTATTCCCCGGCGCTGAGGCCTGTGATCGCAAATTCGCCTGAAGCGCTCGTTTCGGCTTTCAAGACGGATTTGTTGGGCGCTTTCGCTTCGTAGGCGACGACTTCGATGCCTGGGACTTCGAGGTTGAAACCCGACCCCGCGACATCGCTCTTGACCGTGCCTGAGATCGAGGCCGTGCCGGCTAGCGCGGCGGGGGTGAGGACGAGCGACGCCGCGCAACCCGCCAGCGCGGCGAGAGCCCGACCGTTGCCCCATCGCGTTCGAGAAGACATCGAGCACCAGTATCCACGTTGGACCGGCGGCAGTCACGCCGGCTCAACGATCGTTGCTGACTGGGCACGCGGCGGTGATGGCAGACCGGCACAGCTGCCGTTACGCCGGCACCGACCCGTCTTGCGCGTCGCCGTTACGCCAGCGCCGACCCACCCTTGCACGTGGCCTCGTGCACCTCCTCGGTGAGCGCGCTCAGCTTTTCGCTGAGCGCGTGGATCTGCTCGGTGAGGGTCGTGTTCTTTTCGAGCATGTCGGACTGCTGTTGAATCAGTTCGTCGCGACGCTTGGTCGCCGCTTCCTGGTACTCGGCGATCTCGTCGCGGTGCTTGGCGGCGGCTTCCTCGTTGGCCTTGTCGGTGCGAGTTTGCGCCTTCTGGGCGATGATCACGAGCGCGCCCGTGTAGAACGCGACGGCGGAGAAGACGAGGTTCAGCAGGATGAACGGCGCGGGGTCGAAGCCAGAGCCGTTGAGCAGCCCTTTCCACGAGTTGCTGAGGAAGTGGATGACGTGGTTGGCGAGCACCCATGCGACGATGATCCCCGAGCTGACGAGCAGAAAGCCGACGGTTCCCATGCCGCTCGCGACCGCCTCTGAGACGCGCTCCATGAAGCTGCTGCCGCCGGCGTACGGCGAGGCGCCGGACTGCTGGCTGTCCTGGTAGTGCTTGTGATGACGCATGGGGTCACGCACTTTCGGGTCCTGCGCCTGCTGCTGGACGTCGGCTGCCGCCATCGTTGCTCCTCTCGTCCGTTACGGGTGCCCGCGGATCATGGCGGAGCCGTCCGACAGGTTGAACAGACCGCGCGTTATGACGGGTCGAGCAGAACCGCGCGGTCGGTGTCGGCCGCAAGGTTGCGCAGCGCTCGCGCGTCAGCTTGAGCGCCGTGCGCGAGCGCCTTTGCCAACGCTTGGCGGTGGCCGTCGAAACGCTCCCAGGCGTACGGCACGGCGATCTCGCGCGAGACCATGAACGGCCAGTCGCTGGCCTGCAGCGCCAGCAGCTCGCGCACAGCCGCTGTGCCCGCGCCCGCGCCCGCCGCCACCACCTCCAGCTCAGCTGCGCGCATCGCGAAGGCCATCGGCGCGGCCGCCGGACCGGACCACGTCGAGAGGTCGCCGTCACGTCCCCATGTGCTCGCCGGCCACGCCACGTGCTTGTCCTCGTCGCCGGCAGCCGGCCACTCGTGGCGCGCCAGCGCATCGTCCAGGCGCACCAGCTCCAGTCCCTGTCGCGCGCACTCCTCGACCACCGCACCGAGCCAGGCGATGCCCTCATACCACCAGTGGCCGAGCAGCTCGGTGTCGAGCGCACACACGACCAGCCCGCCGCCCGGCAGCGGGGAGTCGAGCCCACCTGCCCCGGCCGCCTCGTTTGCCTCGCGCAAGCGCGCGAGCGTGCGCGCAACGAAGTCGGCGGCGTGCTCGCGCGCGAGCGCCTTCGCCGCCGCGTGGTCGTAGGCGCCGCCGTCGTTGCTCCACGGGTTGTGGTGGTGAATCGTGTGGTGGTGGTAGTCGCGGTAGGCGCCGCTGGCGGGATAGCCGCGTTCGTCCCACACCAGCGACATCGTGGCGCGATCGATCGGCACCAGCAGCACGCCCGCCTCGGTCGCGCGCGGCGACAGGTGCTCGCGCGCGCCGAGCCCGAAGCGGTTGGTCAGCTCGACGCACGTGGCGCGCACGCCCGCGTCCTCGAGCGCGCGTCCCAGCCACGGCGTGTACGCACACTCCGGCGACCAGAAGCCGCCACGCCAGCGCTCGCCGAAGCGGCGGCGGTGCGAGGCGATGCCACCGTGCACCTGCAGCCGCACGCCGGCGTCGGTGGCAAGCAGCGGTAGGATCGCGTGCGTGGCCGCGGAGGTCCACTGAGCGTACGGGGCGAACAGGCCGAGCAGGTCGCCGCCGCGATGGCGCAGGCTCTCGAGCGCGCGCGTGTAGTCCTCGAATGAACGATCCAGCTCGTTCGCAAGTGTCTCGTGGCCGCCCGCGCGCATCCCGGCGGCGTCCTCGGCGTGCGTATCCCAGCGTACGTCCTGCACGAAGGCGGCAAAACGCTCGAGCAACCCCGGAGCTTCCAGCTGGTCGCATAGGACGGGGGTCAGCGACAGCGTCAGCGGGGCGTCTCGATCGAGCAGCTCGACCAGCGGCAGGTAGGAGCCGACCATCGCCTCCCACAGCCACTCCTCGCCGAACGGCCACGTACCGAAGCCCTCGACGTAGGGCATGTGCGTGTGCAGGACGATCGCCAGCGCGCCGCGGTCGCGGCCGGCGCTCACGGCCGGCACACCGCGATGAAGTCCAGCGCCCGGTCCATGTTCGCGTCCGCCGCCGGCACCAGCGCGAAGTCCGATGCCGCGATCGCCGGCGTGAACCAGTCGTAGAAGCGCCGCGTCAGCCTCAGGCGCGGGTGCAACCGATCCCAGCCCAGCCGCAGCGCCAACGCGTGCGCGCGCAGTTTGCGCGCGTGGAACAGGCCGTACAGCTCGACGCTCGCGAAGTGCGCGCGGCACAGCCGCTCGAACTCCTCGCGACGGTACTCGTAGACGTGCCACGGGTTGTCCGAGCGCGGCGCGCCCTTGGGCGCGAGCGTGAGCACGTTCGGCGTCGACACGAACACGATGCCGTTCGGGCCGACCAGCGAGCGGAAGTGCTCGAGCACGGCACCTGGCTCCTGTACGTGCTCGATCGTCTGTAGGAACACGACCGCGTCAGCAGGCTCGGAGAAGCTGTCGATGAGGTCGCGCTCGAAGCGCAGGTTCGGGTGGGTTGGGTTCTCATACCTCAGCCGCGCGTGCTCGTGAGCCTCTGGGTTGGCATCGACGCCGACAACGCTCGCGGCAGCGCCAGCAAGCACGTCCGCGCCGTAGCCCTCGCCGCAGGCCATGTCGATCGCCCGCAACCCCCCGATCCGCTCGGCGATCCACTGATACACGACCAGGTGCCGGCGAAACCAGTAGTTCTCCTCGGGCACGTCCGGCAGCGTGCGCTCGCCCGTGAGCGCCAACGGCGGCACGCCCTCCGGCTGATCGCGCTGCTCGTAGACGGTCTGTGGCGGGGCCGCATCGGACATGGAGATCAGTAGACGACTTTCGCTTGGATGATCAAGTCATGGGTAGGCGGCGCGAGCACGGCGCGCGAGTATATGGTCCTCCCCATGCCACCCGCACTCAGCGCCGAGGAGATCCGCGACGCGAACACCCGCTACCACGACGTCGCGGCCGAACACTACGACGCCAAGTGGGGCATCGACTTCGGCGAGCTGGGCCAGAGCCAGGTCACCGCGAAGGTGCACAAGGCGCTCGGCGGCGAGCCCGAGCACTACGCGCGCTCGCTGGAGATCGGCTCCGGAACCGGCTACTTCACGCTGAACCTGCTGCGCGCGGGCCTGATCGGCGAGGCGACCTGCAGCGACATCTCGCCCGGCATGCTCGAGACGCTGCAGACGAACGCGACGCGCCTGGGATTGGAGGTCCACACCGAACCGGCCGACGCCGAGCGCCTGCCGTTCGCGGACGACAGCTTCGACCTCGTGTTCGGACACGCGGTGCTCCACCACATCCCCGACCTGGCGCGCGCGTTCGCCGAGTTCGAGCGCGTGCTGGCGCCCGGCGGCACGGTGCTGTTCGCGGGCGAGCCCTCGCGCTACGGCGATCGCCTGGCGCGCGTGCCCAAGCGCCTGGCCACGAGCGTCGCGCCGCTGTGGCGGCGCGCGATCGGCGCCGGCCCGGCGCCGCCGCCAGACGGCGGCGAGCCCGACGCGGCGCTCGAGGGCGTCGTCGACATCCACGCGTTCGCCCCCGCGGAGCTGTCGCGTATCGCGCGTGCGGCCGGATTCGAGGACGTGCGCCTCACCGGCGAGGAGCTGCTGGCGAACTGGTTCGGCTGGGCCAACCGCACGCTCGAGGCGACCGCCGACCCGCAGGACGTGCCGTGGGCGTGGCGGCTGTATGCCTACCGCGGCTACCTGCTGCTGCAGGGGCTCGACCGGCGGCTGCTGGAGTCGCGGCTGCCACCGGCGATCTTCTACAACCTGATGCTCGCCGCACGCAAGCGCCCGGCTGCCTGAGCCGCGTAGGCGACGGCAAGCCCGGACCGGAGCCACGAGCGGAACCGGGGTGTGGCGCAGGCTGACGCCAGCGGCGGCGGCAGCAGCAGCAGCAGCAGCAGCAGCGCTTACATCAGCTCAGCCAGCCAGGCCGAGCCGCCCTGCTCAATCTGCTGGTGGATCTGCCTGGAGTAACGCAGCATCTCCTCCTGGGTGTGGCGCTGCCACGCGCGCCGTTTGCGCCAGTTATCGCGCATCACCAGCCGGCGTAGCACGGGTGTGCTGGGGACGGAGCGGAACTCCGGCTGCATCGCTGCGCGCGTTCTGGTGAATTGGTTGGGGCGAAAACCCGCGCCGTGGTGATAGACGACATCACCGTAGATCGCGTAGGAGACCGGGTCGAGGTTCTTGCGGTTGGAGCGCAGCACCTGCACCCACGGGGTGTTCGTGTACTCGAGCTGGCGCAACAGGTTGCCGCCGACATCGGTGACGCGCTTGCCTTCGCTGTTGGCCCACATGTGCCCGGGCGACCAGTCGCCGGGCAGGCTGCGCCAGGCTCCGACCGTGGTCACGCAGAAGCACGGATGCGGTTGCTGGTCGTCGAGGTTCTCCGCCCGGCGCACCGCCAGCAGCGGCGCCTTGGCGAGACCGTCGGCGATCAGCGGCATCGGGTCGGCGATCGGGAACGCGTCGCCGTCGAGGAACATCAGCAGGTCCTCGTCAGACGCCTCGTGGGAGATCTCGATCGCGAGATGATTGAGCTTGTCGGAGTGGCGTCCCACCTGCTCGATGACGTGGTCGAAGTGCGACGCGTACGCCGGGTCTATCTGCTCCAGCGAGGTCCACGTTTGATAGGGAACCGAGACGTGCTCGCGTAGGTAGCGCGTCTGGATCTCCACCCAGCGCGGCGAGGTGTAGTGCACCGTGGCGATATGAAGCATCGATCAGATTCCGTGACTGCGAAGTGCACTCGGAGACAGCCACAGCTTACAGACAACCCTCTGCCCGCCCAGCGGGCGCCAGCCCGCTGGGCCTCACCCAGCTCCTAAACTCGAACCATGCCCGAGTCAGCCTGCCGGGACTTTCCGCTGTTCCCGCTAGGGATCGTGGCGCTGCCCGGCGAGAGCGTCCCATTGCACGTTTTCGAGCAGCGCTACCGCACGATGGTCGAGCGCTGCCTGCAAGCCGAGCCGCGCTCGCCCGAGCGCGAGTTCGGGATCGTGTGGCTGTCCGAAGACGAGCTGAAGCCGGTCGGCTGCGCGTGCGAGATCGAGCGCGTGCTGGAGCGCACGGACGACGGGCGCCTGAACATCCTCGCGCGCGGCACGCGCCCGTTTCGCCTGCTCGAGCGCCAGCACGAGTTGCCCTACCCGGCAGGCATGGTCGAGTTCCTGACGGAGGCCGAGGAGGAACACGATGTGTACGCGGCGCAGGCCGCGCAGGAGCTGTACCGCGAGCTGGTCGCACAGGCGACCGACCGCGAAATCAGCGCCGCGGAGCTGGCCCAACTCGACGCCTACGACATCGCGGCCACGGTCGAGTTCGCGATCGAGGAGAAGCAGCAGCTGCTGGAACTGCGCTCGGAGAACGCGCGACTACGGCTGCTCGAGCGCCTACTGCTCGCGGCGTTGGAGCGGCTGGACCTGCTCGAGCGCGCCCGCGTGCGCGCGCTGTCCAACGGCAAGGTCAGGTTCGGCTGACGACGCCGCGGCGCTCAGCCCGTCAGATGGCAGATTTCCTGCGCCGTCTGAACCACGAACAGCTGCAGTTTCTGAAACACGCTTGGCTGGTCAGCTGAGTTGTCACTGAAGTGGACGGCACCGTATTCGTCGCGTACGTAGTAGTGCATCACCGATCCGGCGCGCGGGGTCAGCGACAGGTGGCTGGCGGACGGCTTCTGCAGGTCTTCTTGGATTTCGCGCGCCCTGACGATCTCGGGGTCGCCCAGCTTCTGCGCCATCGCGCGCCCATTGCAGCTCACGCCGCCTTCTTCGTTGACGAGCAGCGTCAGCCGCGCCTGCGGCGTCGCGCCGCTGCGGGAGACCACGAACAGGTCCGGGGCAATCACGCCCCCGCAGCCGACAACGACGACCGCCGCGAGCAGCGCGACCAGCGTCAGCGAAGCCCTCACGCGTTCACCGCCACACCACCGCGCCGGGGGTCGCCGGCTCCGCTCAGGCGCGCTTCCTGGCACTGCGCGGCCTGAACGCCGCCGAAGAACAGGTTCGGCGCGCCGAAGCGCACGACGCGCGCCTCCGCGTCCAACCCGTCGAGCTCGATCCCCGGCTCGGCGAACAGGACGCCGTCCTCGTAGTGCACGCGCGGCGCCGCCACGGCGGCGCGCACCGGCAGCGCACGATCGACCACGCCGATGATCGTCTGCAGCAGCGCCGAGCGGATCCGGTTCGAGCCCGCGCTGCCGAGCACCAGCTCGACCTCGCCGTCGCGCAGCACGATCGACGGCGCCATCATGCTCGGCATCCGCCGGCCCGCCGGGTGCAGATGGAAGCCCAACGGGTTGAGGTCCTCCTCGCCCATGACGTTGTTGAGGTGCATGCCGGTCCCCGGCACGACCACCCCCGAGCCCTCGCCGTTGGTACAGGTAGCACTGCACGCGCAGCCGTCCGCGTCGATCACCGAGATGTGCGTCGTCGAGCCCAGGCGCGTAGCCAGGAAACGCTCGAGGAATCCCTCCCGGTCGAGCCCATCGACGAACTCAGGCGTACGCTCGGCCTGCGCGGCCGCCATCGCCTCGACCACCGCCGCAAGCGGCGGCGGCGACGGGCCGCGATCCAGCAGTGCGAGCGCGTATGCGAGCAGCGTGCCGCCCGCGGACGGCGGCGGGTTCGTCAAGATCTCGCGGTCGCGGTAGGGCATCCTGACCGGCTCGCGCTCGATCGCCGCATAGCCGGCGAGGTCGCCCGCGCGCAGCGAGCCACCGCGCTCGCCCAGCCAGGCGCAGACCGCCGCCGCGATGTCGCCGCGATAGAACGGCTCGGCGCCCTCCTGCGCGAGCCGCAGCAGCGCATCGCCCAGCTCGGGGTTGCGCAGCACACCGCCCTCGCGCAGCAGTTGGCCGCCGGGCGCCCACAGCGCCGCGCACTCAGGCGTCGAGGTCAGCAGCTCGACCAGGATCTCAGCCACGTACGCCTGTCCCGCGTTCAACACCACGCCCTCGCGCGCCAGTCGCGCCGCCGGTGCCGCCAGCTCTGCCAGCGGCACTGTGCCCCATCTGCGCACCGCCTCGCAGATCCCCGCCGGCACCCCGTACACGCCGCACGACGCCGGGCCAATGTGGAACACCTGCTCGGCATCGCCGAACGACACGCCCACCCCGAGCAGCTCGGCCTCCGAGCCGTCACCAACCCACGTGGGCGCCTCGACGAAGAAGTCGAGCAGCGTCGGCTCGATCCCACCTCCAGCCACCAGCATGTAGCCACCCGCCCCCAACCCCGTCAGCAGCGACTCCGCGACGAACGACGTCAGCATCGCCGCGACCGTCGCGTCGACCGCGTTGCCACCCTCGCGCAGCACCCGCACACCGGCCTGCGCCGTCAGCGGGTGCCCCGCCGCGATCACGCCTCGCTCAACGTCGCCCATTGCAGAGCGATACCACAGCGGTCACGCTCGGTGCGTGGCGCGTGTAGGGATCGAAGCCCCTTCTAAGGGTCGTCAATCGAGCAGAACAAGGACGCAGAGAGCGTGGCGTGCTTCGCACGCGAGCGATCGAGGACGCCGTTATGCGAAGCGTTGACGGCCCTTAGAAGTTGGGGAGGAACTCTGGGACTTCTAGTTCATCAACGGAGAGCCCACCGCGCCGCGACCCGCCTTCCGGGCGCTCGCGAACGACAGGCCGTGCCGGCGCGCCGCGCTGGATGCGTACCTCGCCGGCAGCCGGCTCGCGGAAGCGGTCTGCGCTTTTGCGCCTGCCCTCGTCGCCGTAGCCGGTGGCGACCACCGTCACCCACACCTGATCGTCGAGCTTTTCGTCGACCATCGCGCCGAAGATGATGTTCGCGTCGGGGTGCGCCGCCTGCGACACCGACTTAGCGGCCTCATTTACCTCCCACAGCGAGAGGTTGACGCCGCCGGTGATCGACAGCAGAATCGAGCGCGCGCCCTCCATCGAGGTTTCCAAGAGCGGCGAGGACACGGCCTGCATGGCGGCCTCGGTGGCGCGGTGCTCGCCGATGCCCATGCCGATGCCCAGCAGCGCGTTGCCGGCCTCGCTCATGATCGTGCGCACGTCGGCGAAGTCGAGGTTGATCAGGCCCGGCAGCGTGACCAGGTCGGAGATTCCCTGCACGCCCTGGCGAAGTACATCGTCGGCCACGCGGAAGGCCTCGACCATCGCGGTCTGCTTGTCGAGCACGCCGAGCAGACGGTCGTTTGGCACCACGATCAGCGTGTCCACCTCTTCGGCCAGCGCACTGACACCGCGCTCGGCCTGCTCGCCGCGGCGCGTGCCCTCGAAGCCGAACGGCTTGGTCACGATCGCGACCGTCAGCGCGCCGAGTTCGCGCGAGATGCGCGCGACGATCGGCGCTGCTCCGGTGCCGGTGCCACCACCGGCACCAGCCGCGATGAAGATCATGTCCGAGCCCTTCAGCAGCGCCTTGATGCGGTCGTAGTCCTCCATCGCCGCCTGGCGACCGACGTTCGCGTCCGAGCCGGAGCCCAGGCCGCGCGTCAGCTCGGAGCCGATGTGCATGGTGATGTCGGCCGTCGACTGCTGCAGCGACTGCACGTCGGTGTTCACGGCGACGAACTCGATGCCCTCGACCTCGGCCTCGACCATGCGGTTGACCGCGTTGACGCCCGCACCGCCGACGCCGACGACGCGAATCACGGGTTGCCCCGAGGGGGCCGATTGGCTCGTTGGCAACACATGCGGCCGCGCGAACTCCTCTATCAGCGGGCGCCCGGCCGCCGGCCGGTCCATGAAGTTCTCGGGTATCTCCGAGGAGAAGGCGTGACGCAGGCGCTCCTGCGGGGAAGGGATGCGGGCCGCCTCCGTCTCCGCCGCCGGCGGCGCGGCGCTCAACGCCGGGTGCGGCAGCGCGCGCTCGCGGTGATCGCTCACGGGCACGGCATCGACGTGCGCGGACGCAGCAGTCTCACCAAACTCGCGCGAGGGCTCGAGCGCGCCCGCGGCGCCGAGCTGCTCGGGCTGACCGTCGTCTTCGGTCTTGCGGAACAGCGCCGCCAGCGGTCCTTCGCGCATGCTCGCTCGTTTAGCGTTGGCCATGGGTGAGAACCTCCTGCGCGAGTTGGCGATAGGACTGGGCGGCGACGCCGTCGGGCTCGTACTTGAGGACCGACATGCCCTTCACCGGCGCCTCGGCGAAGCGGACGGTCTTGCGAATGCGCGATGCGAACACGCGGTCGCCGAAGTTTTCCTCGAGGATCTCGATCGCCTCCTTGGCGTGGATCGTGCGCGAGTCCACCAGCGTCGGCAGGATGCCCTCGATATCGACACCGGGGTTGAGGTTCTCGCGGATCATCGCGAGCGTGTTCTGAAGCTGGATGAGCCCACGCATCGACAAATACTCGCACTGCACGGGGACGATCACCTTGTCGGACGCCGTCAACGCGTTGATCGTCAGCAGCCCGAGGCTCGGCGGCGTGTCGATGCAGATGAAGTCGTAGTCCTCGAGCACCGGCTCGAACGCCTTCTGCAGCGAGCGCTCGCGGCCGATCATCGTGGACATCGCGATCTCGGCGCCGGCGAGATCGATCGAGGCGCAGGCGATGTCGATCTCGCGCTTGCGGATCACCTCGCGGATCGAGACTTTGTGAACGAGCACGTCGTACATCGACTGCTCGAGCGTGTCCGGGTCGATCCCCTGAGACATCGTCAGGTTGCCCTGCGGGTCCATGTCGACGCACAGCACGCGGTGCCCCTCCTCCGCGAACGCGGCAGCGAGGTTGAGCGTCGTCGTCGTCTTGGCCACGCCGCCCTTCTGGTTGGCGAACGCGATGACCTTGGCCCTGCCTTCCACGGTGGCTCCAATGCTCGATGGTTAGGGGAAGCCCGTCCGGTGGGTATTCGCATGACGCGGGTCGATTCCTGCATGGGAACTACGATCCCGTGATGACCAGAGCAAGTCGGGCAGCCGCCGCGAGCAGCCCTGCCGGCGCCAGCGCCTCGAGCTTGAGCGAGCGCCTGAGCGGCAAGCGGGTACTCGTGTGCGTCGGCGCGGGCGGGGTCGGCAAGACCACGACCTCCGCGGCGCTCGCGCTCGGCCTCGCGCAGCGTGGGCAGAAGGTCGCGGTCGTCACGATCGACCCCGCCCGGCGTCTGGCGACCGCGCTGGGCCTCGCGGAGCTGCCCGCCGAGCCACAGCGGATCGAGCCGGCGCTGCTCGCAGAGCAGGGAGTGCAGATCGACGGCGAGCTGTGGGCGATGATGCTCGACGCCAAGCGCACGTTCGACGAGCTGATCGCGCGGCTGGCGCCGGATCGGCGCGCGCGCGATGAGATCCTCGCCAACCCCGTCTACCGGGAGCTTTCGACGGCGGTCGCCGGCTCGCACGAGCTGAGCGCGATCGCCAAGCTGTACGAGCTGCACGAGGAGCACGACTTCGACACGATCGTGCTCGACACGCCGCCCTCACGCAACGCGCTCGACTTCCTCGACGCGCCCGGGCGCATGCTCAGCTTCCTGGAGGGTCGCGCGCTGCACGTGTTCCTCGGGCCGAGCGGGCTGACCGCGCGCGTGTTCGGGCGCGGTACCGCGCTCGTGTTCGCGATCTTCGCGCGGGTCACAGGGGTCGACATGCTCAGCGACCTGTCGACCTTCTTCCGCTCGCTCTCAGGCGTGATCGACGGCTTCGGCGAGCGCACACGCGAGGTCGCGGCGCTGCTGCGCGCCCCGTACACGACCTTCCTGCTCGTCACCTCGCCGGAGCCCGAGCCTGCCCGCGAGGCGGCGTTCCTGCTGGCGACACTCGCCGAGCGGGGACTGCCGGTCGGCGAGCTGATCGTCAACCGCGTCAACACCGACTGCCTGCACGGCCACACCACCGCCGAGGTCGCGGAGCTGCTCACAGACGCGCTCGGCGAGCGCCTGGCCGCGCGCGTCGCCGCAAACCTCGCGGACTTCGACATGCTCGCGGCACGCGATCGCGACACGATCGCGCGGCTGTCGGAAGCGTGGGGCGCGCGCCGACCGATCCTGGTCGAGCGCCTAGATCAGGACGTCCAGGATCTCCTCGGCCTCGCTCATATCGCCGAGCGCCTGTTCGACTGAGCCCTGCTCGAAGGAGACCTGCTCGAACCACGCCTGCTCGAGCGCCGCCTGCTCAAAGGGCACGGGCTCGACGGCCGCGTGGTCGACTGCGTGCTCGATGGCCGGATGCTCGGGCGCCTGCTCGACACTCGGAGGCCCAGGCGCGTGCTCGATGGCCGGATGCTCGGGCGCCTGCTCGACACTCGGAGGCCCAGGCGCGTGCTCGAGAACCGGCTGCTCGGGCGCGGGCGGCGTCAGCGACAACAGATGGTCGGCGAGGCCGGCCAGGTTCGTGTCGAGGTGGCCGCAGATGACGTCGCGCAGCAGCGCGCGCAGGTGGTCGGCCATGTCCCGCGCAAGGTCACGCTGGCCGCTGCTCGGTGTGAGCGTGCCGGCAACCACGTCGCGCTCCAGCGCCAGCGCGGCACGCGTGCGCTCGATCAGCTCGGCGCGATGCTCGGGCGTCGCGCACAGCGCCGCAAGGCGCGCGGGCAGGAGGTCGCTCGCCGGCCCCTCCGGCTCGAGCAGCGCGCGCAGTGCCAGCAGATGGTCGCTCAGCGCCTCGAACGCGTTGTCGCGCTCGCAGCCCAGCTCGAAGCGCTTGAGCGCCCACGCCAGCTCGTTGCCGTGCGGCGCGCGTCGCGAGACCAGGTTGCAGAACGCGCGCAGCTCGTCCTCCTGCTCGGCGCTCACGACAAGCATCCCGTGCGGGCGTCCGCCAGCGCCAAGCGCGAGCGCGCGCCAACGCCCGTCGGCGACACGCGACCACGCGAGCGCGCCGAGCGTCACGCGGCCGTCGCCGAACAGCCTCAGCGCTCGCAGCAAGTCCTCGAGGATCTCACGGCCGCGCGCGAGCGCCTCGTGCTGGTCATCCTCGCCGGCGGCCAGCGCCACGATCAGGTGCTCCGCCGCGCCGTCCTCGCCAGCGTGCAGCGCTCCTTCGGGCAGCCCCTCCAGCGCCTGCGGCTGCGCGATCGCCAGACCGCGCGTGAGCTGCAGCTCGCGCGAGCCGATCGCGAGACCGTGCAGCGTCGCAATCAGCATCGTCTCGCCGGCGCCCGCCGACGCCGAGCGCTCGATGCGCGCCAGCGCCGCGCGCAGCCGCTCGGGGCGCAGCTCGAAGTCGCTCTGCTCGTGGAACACCTCCGCCAGCAGCGCCTGTAGCGCCGCGCGCACCCGCGCGCGGACATCGCCGCTAGCCGGCTCCGCGTTGACGCTCGCGAGATAGCGGTCGAGACCGTCGAAGCCCGCCAGCGCGCTCGCCGCCGGACCGTGGCTCGCCAGCCGTTCCAGCTCAGGACGACGCTCGGCGATGAACTCGTCGGTCAAGGCGCGATAGCAGTACAGAGACGGCGCGCTCGCACGCGCGCGGGCGCGTTGCTGCTCGAGCTCGAATGGCACCTCCGCCCCGGCCGCCACCGCCGCCGCCAGATGGCCCGCGACAGCCTCGACGAACTCGGTCAGTGCCTCTTCGACTGGGAGCAAGCGCATGGTGCGCTGAGTTCGCGCTGACGCGACGCGCTCCTGCCTGGCGCACCGGGTCTTGCAACGCCCGGCGGCCTCCTTCTAAGGAGTTCTAGGGCTTTCTCAGCAGGAACTGCGTGCCGATCACGCGCATGCCCGCGCAGCGATCGGCGAACTCGTCGACCGCGCGGGTGACCCCGTCCTCGAACCACGAGCCGACCTGCCCGTAGTCGTCGCCGGCGATGAAGCCGCCGGGCTTGACCGCGCGGAAGTACGCGTCGAGATCGCTCCTCACTCCCTCGTAAGAGTGGTCGCCGTCGATGTACACCCAGTCGAGGCTGTCGTCATCGAACGCAGCCGCGGCGTCGAGCGAGCGTGAGCGCTGCACCACCACCTGGCCATCGTCGATCGGCCCGCGAAAGCGCGCCAGCACGCGCTCGTACACCCTGTCCATCATCTGCTGGCCGTTGCCCTTGCGCCCGCCGTAGATCGCGCGCTCGTACCCCTCTTCGCTGCGGTACTCCCACGGGTCCACCAGATGCAGCCGCCGCGGCCGGCGGCTGTCGAGGATCGTCGCCGCGAAGTCACCACGCCAGGTGCCGATCTCGGCGCACACGGCGTCCTTCGGCAGCTGCGCCAGCAGCCTGCGACGCTGCAGCTCGCGCCGACGCACCTGCAGCCTGCGCGAAATGCGTCCTGGGTGGACGACCAGCCCGGCCAGCGCTCGCAGCCTGCGCACCGGGGACATCCGCTCGGGCACTCAACTCCCTCTGCGATCGAGCGGCCGCGCCGCTACGCGACCGTCAGCACCGTGGGGTCGACGCGCTCGGCGCACTCCGCGCCCAGCCAGTCTTCGCCGTACGCGCGCATGTCGTCGATGATCGGCAGCAGCGCGCGCCCCTTCTCCGTCAGCGCGTACTCGACCCGCGGCGGCACCTCGGGGAAGGTCGCGCGTTCCACGATCCCCTCCTCCTCCAGCGCCCGCAAGCGCAGCGACAGCGTGCGCGGGCTGATCCCCGCGAGTGAGCGTTCCAGCTCGCAGAACCGCGAGCAGCCCTCCGCCAGATCCCGCACCAGCAGCAACGTCCACTTGCCGCACACGATCTCAGCGGTCATGCACACCGGACAAGTCTCATCAACGGCCATCTCAGCCGTTACTTTACCAATTGAAGTGTTGGAGCCGGCGGGCGGCTCGGGCCGGAGCCCGGCGTCCGGCTCGATCAGGCGGTCGTCAGCGACGGCGTGGAGCCCTCGTCGCGGCGAGCCTCGGCGATCGCGACGTCCTCCATCGTCGTGCCTTTGCGCCCTTCCGCCTGCATCAGCAGCTTGAAGTCGTGCGGGCTCGACGCCACCAGCATCGCGTCCTCGAACGTCACGCGGCCGGCCTTGACGTGACCGTACAGCGCCTGGTCGAACGTCTGCATGCCGTAGTAGCCGCCGGAGGTGATGACCTCGACGAGCTTGCCCGTCTGCGACGGGTCGACGATCATGTCGCGCACGCGGCCGGTCATACGCAGGATCTCGCACACGGCTACGCGACCGCCGTCCGCGCCCGGCACCAGCCGCTGCGAGATCACGCCCTTGACCGTGCCCGCAATCATGCTGCGCGCCTGCCCGTGCTGGTGCGGCGGAAAGAAGTCGAGCATGCGGTTGATCGACTCGGTCGCGTCGACCGTGTGGATCGTCGACAGCACCAGGTGCCCGGTCTCGGCCGCCGACAGCGCCGTCTGGACCGTCTCCTCGTCGCGCATCTCACCGACCAGGATCACGTCAGGGTCCTGACGCAGGACCCGGCGCAGCGCGCGCTTGAACGACGCCGTGTCCATCCCGACCTCGCGCTGGTTGATCACCGAGCGTTTGTCCTGGTGCACGAACTCGATCGGGTCCTCGATCGTGACGATGTGCTTGCTCATCGTGCAGTTCATGTGGTCGATCATCGCCGCGAGCGTCGTCGACTTACCCGAGCCGGTCGTGCCGGTCAGCAGCACGATCCCGCGCTCCTCCTCGGCCAGTTCTCTGACCACCGGCGGCAGCGACAGCTCTTCGATCGTGCTGATCTTGTGCGGGATCGCGCGACACGCGAGCGAGATCACCCCGCGCTGCTGGAACGCGTTGATCCGGTAGCGCGCAACGCCCGGGATTTCAAACGAGAAGTCCACCTCGTGCTCCTGGGCAAACTCACCCAGCTTGACCTCGTCGCTCAGCAGCGCCCGCAGCGCGCCCTCGGTGTCCTCTGCGCTCAGCTGCGGCGCACTCTGGTCGATCGTCAGCTCGCCGTTGACGCGGTACAGGGGCCCTGAGTCGACCTTTAGGTGCAGGTCGGAGCCGCCTTTCTCGACAAGCTCACGCAGCGCCGCCTTGACGTCGAACATGCCCCTTTATCGGCAATCCGCGTGCCGCACTTGAGCATTGTCGAGCAGGTCGGACGAGTGGTTCCAGCCCTAGCACGCAAGTCGAAGAAGTTATGAAGGCTTAATGAAGCTCTATATAAGTTTCTGCCGCTACTACCCCTACCCCAGGAGTTCGGATGAAACGAATCAGTACCATCGCGGCCATCGCAGCCATGGGTGTCGCAACAGTCGGCGCACCCGCTACCGCGAGCGCCTCATCGCACTGGACCAAAGCGCAGTGCGCGGCATACAAGAACAGCTTCACCAAGACGCACAAGCACCCCACCAGCAAACAGACGTCTGCGGCCAACAAGACGCTCAAGAGCTGGGGCTGCTCACAGAAAGTCTGAGCGACCGACCTCCCCTCCCTGGGCCGCTCGCACGGATGCGGGCGGCCCGGAAACCATGTGCGTGGGTGCATGAGCGCCCACTAGAAAAGCCGAGCCGCCTCAGATCGGATCGGGTCCTTTCTCCGGCCGCCGGTAGCGAATGTGCGTGGCGAGCGGAGAGTGGAGCACCTCGACCGGCTCGAACCCAAGGGACTCGACTCCGTCGAACAGCCGCGCACCAGACCCGAACAGGACGGGGACCACGTCGAGCGTGAGTTCGTCGATCACTCCGGCGGCGAGCGCCTGACGGACGGTCGAGGCGCCGCCCGCGATGTCGATCCCATCCTCACCGGCCGTCGCACGCGCCTGCGCATAGGCGGCCTCGAAGCCCTCGGTGACGAAGTGGAAACTCGTGCCACCCTCCATCTCGATCGACTCGCGGGCGTGGTGAGTGAGCACGAAGACGGGCGCGTGGTAGGGCGGCTCGGAGCCCCACCATCCATCCCAGTCCTCATCCCACTCGCCGCGGATCGGCCCAAACATGTTGCGGCCCATGACGTAGGCCCCGCGCGGTCGCATGAGCCAGCTCTCTGCCGTCGCGTCAGCGTCGTTCGCGCGCTCGTCTCCGAGGTGCCAGCCATGAACCTCCCCGCCGCGCTTCCCCAGCGGATTCTCCCGACTCTGGTCCGGCCCGGCGACGAAGCCGTCGAGCGAGATCGACATGTGGCAGGTGGTGTCCGACATCGTGACTCGATCGACCCCTACGTGCCGATCCTACCTACGCTCGCCTGCAACGGCCGTCAGGCCACGTCGCGGAGCTTCTGTGCCTCCGCGAGCGACTGCAGCTTCTTCAGCGACTGGTTCTCGATCTGGCGGATCCGCTCGCGGGTGACGTTGAACGTGCGCCCGACCTCGTCGAGCGTGCGCGGGTGCTCGCCGCCGAGCCCATAGCGCAGCTCCAGCACGCGCCGTTCGCGGTAGGAGAGGTTCTCAAGCGCCTCGCGCAACGCCTCCTTCGTCAGGATCTCCGCGGCGCGCTCGTACGGTGACTCCGCGCGCTCGTCGGCGATGAACTGGCCGAACTCCGACTCCTCCTCGTCGCCGACCGGCTTCTCCAGAGAAACCGGCGCCTGCGCGGAACGCTTGATCGAGTCGACCTCCTCGGGGTCGATGCCCGTCACGTCCGCGATCTCCTGGGCGGTTGGCTCGCGTCCCAGCTCGGTCACCAGCTTGCGCTCGGCGCGCCCGATCTTGTTCAGCTTCTCGACCACGTGCACGGGGATGCGGATCGTGCGAGCCTTGTCCGCCAGCGCTCGCGCGATCGCCTGCCGAATCCACCAGGTGGCGTACGTCGAGAACTTGAAGCCCTTGCGGTAGTCGAACTTCTCCGCCGCCCTGACCAGGCCGAGCGTGCCCTCCTGAATCAGGTCGAGGAACGGCAGGCCCTGGTTGCGGTAGTTCTTCGCGATCGACACCACCAGGCGCAGGTTCGACTCGACCATCTTCTGCTTCGCGTCCAGGTCGCCGCGCTCGATCCGCTTGGCGAGATCGACCTCCTCCTGGGCGGTCAGCAGGCGCACCTTGCCGATGTCCTTGAGGAACAGCTGCAGCGAGTCCGTCGTCATGTCGGGCTTCAGGTCCAGCGCCGCTTTGGTTTTGCGCCGGCCGCGCTTGTCGGGCGCGCGCTCTACCTGCGAGGCCGCCGAGATCGCAGGGTCGATGTCCTCGACAAGCTCGATCTCCGAGCGCTCGAAGAAGCCGTGCAGCTCTTCGACGTCCGACTCGTCCAGATCCAGCTCCGACATCGCCCGCGTGATCTCCGCGTAGGAGAGCACGCCCACCTGCTGCCCCTTGGCTAGTAGACCCTTGACCTCATCCAACTCCTGCAGCTCGACTACTGACATTCGTGTTTCCATTTCATCCGAGATCGACAACCGAAGGCAAGGGGCGCCGTGGCAAGATTATGGCTGAGAACGGCTGCGCCGTAGGACATTACGGTCGCAGCGCTGCCGACGTTACACGTCCATTCGGCTCTCCAGGCTCCCATGCTAACGCGTCACGGCGAGGTTGACCCGGATGCGGTTCTGCTTGCACCTCGGGTTAAGCAATGATGTGCGCGTATGAACCCCCCCAACGAGCGCGAGCCGCGCGCGCCGGCGACATCGAACGGTCAGGGGGACCCTGCCTCGAACGGCCATGGGGTCCTGTCCAACCTGCCGCGGACGCGGCCGCAGCGCTCCAGCGCCCGCCGCACGGCTGCGCGCGCAGCGACGGCAGCGGCTGCCGAGCGCGGATCGGCCAACGCCGAACCCGGGTCCGCCAAAGCACACAACGCGAGCACCGCCAAGCCGCGTAGCGTCTCCAGCGCGAAAGCAAGCGGTGTCAAAGCCATCGCCAAAAGCGCCAAGGACCCCAAAGCGAGCAAGCCGCGCGCGAGCGCCAGTCGTGCCCGCGCGCCGCGCCCGGCGGTCAACACGGAGCCGGCACCCCGGCAAGGCTTTGAGTGCGAGAGCGAGCACGCCGCCAACAGAGCCGTGCACCCGCCGGGCGGCGCCGAGCTGGTGGCGTCGGTCGCGGAGATCCTCGGCGAGCTGACCAAGGCAGGTGTCGCGACCGGCGAGCGCCTGCTCAAAGACGCGCTGTCGCGGCTGCCGCTCTCCTGAACGCCGTCCGCGCCCGGGTCGCGCCGGGGTGCTCGCGACACGCTGGCGCGATCCCGTGCGCCTCAAAGATGCGCCCGGGTGCTCTGTATACTGGCCCGCAACGCCGAGCCGCCACGACGCAGATCGAGGCGGACGGGGGACCCACTGTGGATGTCGTCGGTCCACTGGGGCGAATCGGCCCGTCGGGGCCGTAGCGCCGCGTTCAACCGCCGCGCGAGCCCGTCAGCTCACCCCGTAGGCGCCAACCAGAGAATGCGACTCGCGCCCCGTACATACACGCTCTTGCTCGTGCTGCTCACCGGCAGCGCCTGCCTGGCGGCTTGCAGTGCAAGCGCGCTGGCCAGCACCTCCGGTGGCTCCGCCGCACCAGCCGCCGGCACCAGCCCGACGCCCACGACGAACATCCACTCGACCGGGATCGCCACCTGGTTCGGCCCTGGCTTCTACGGCAAGCAGACCGCCTGCGGACAGACGCTGACCCCCGGAGTCGTGGGCGTGGCCAACCGCACGCTCGCATGCGGCACGCTCGTGAAGGTCACCTACAAGGGCCACAGCCTGACCCTGCCCGTGCTCGACCGCGGCCCCTACGGCCACAATGCCGACTGGGACCTGACCGCCGGTGCCGCACAGGCGCTCGGCATCACCGAGACGGTGCGCGTCGGCACGCACATCGTCGGCAAGACCGCCAACACGCCCACGCTCGGGCTGCCGCCGGAAACCCCTGAAGGCTCGAGCGCCGCAGCCACCGGCGGCGCACTCGCCACCGAACCGTAGGCGCGGAGGGCAGGCGCTAGGCGGACTGGTCCGCCGCAGCGGCGGAGCGCGCACTCGACATGCGCGTAGCCGAGCGCGCCGCATACAGCCCAAGATCCGCGTGCGCCGCCAGCGCGGCTGCCTCGCGGCCGTCATCCGGACACACGGCGGTGCCGATCGCCAGCGCCGGTCGCTCGCCGCGCGCGCCGCCACGAGCGTCGAGCACGTGGGTCAGTCGCTGCGCAAGCCGCTCGGCACCGGCGCGATCGCTCGCGGGCACGAGCAGCCAGCACCTGCCCGGGCGCTCACGCGCGAGCGTGCCCGACCATGCTCCCAGCGCGTCCACCAGCGCCCGCTCCAGCTCCTCAGCCAGCCGCATCAGCTCTGCCGGCGGCTCCCGACGGCGCAGACGCTCGCCGTCGAGGAACTCGACGAGCAGCACCGCGAACGGCGTGCTGTCGCGCCCGAAATGCTCCAGCTGAGCACCGATCGAGGTGACCCAGGCGGCCGGCCCATGCTCGCCGCGCTGGTCGCGGATCTCGATCTCGGGCGACCGCTGCGCGTCTGCCGCCAGGCCCGCGGACGCGGACGCGGCCGAGCGACGCTCGCCCGTCGGTGCGACCACCGCCACGCTCGCGTGCTCATCAACGATCACCGCGCCGGCCGCCACGGAGCCTGGTCGCGCGACCCCGCGCGTCTGGGCCGAGGGCTGCGCGGGCGCAACGTCGCCCCGCCGCTCGACGGCGTTCGCGGGCGCACCTACGCGCGCATCGAGCGCGGTCGCGAGCAGCACGGCGCAGACGTACGCGAGCCGGTCGCAGACGTCTCCCACGAGCCGTGGCGACGCGTCTTGGAGCTGTACTTGCAACGCCTGCCAGAGAACACCGCGCAGCGACTCGACCGCCTGGACGACCGCAGCCGCGTCGTCCGCCCCGCAGAGTGCCGCCAGCCGCCGCGCCGGCGCCGGCTGCTCGTCCGCACCGGAGGCGTCGTGACCAGCCAGATGCTCCAGCTCGGCGTCGGATCGGAGCGCCAGCAGCACCTGCGCGCACAGCGCCGGCGCCTCACGCGCCAGATCCTCGAACGGCAGCTCGCCGATCTCCCCGAGCGGACGCGCCAGCACCAGCGCGATCGCCCACTGCCGCGCCAGCTCCTCGGCGCGTGCCAGCGCGGTCTCCCCCGGCAGGTCGGCGACTGGTCGCGCACGCGCAGGCGATGAGGTGCGCAGATGATCCGCCACGGGGTATTGGATATCAGCAACCAAGGATGACGTCGTGTCTTCCTCGTAGCGATGCCCGTGGATAGCCTGCACGGTTCGTGCGCTGGCTCAAGTCGACCCGAGCGCGCCGCGAGCGCGCGGTGATCGCCGATCTAGAGGACTCGACCTCGCTCGATCAGGACACAGGCGCCGTGCGCTCGGTGCAGACGGCGGACCTCGTGGTCGAAGCGTCGGCTCTGCGCGAGATCTGGACACCGGCGCACCTGGAGCGCCTGGCGCGGACCTACTGGCGCTTTCTGACGCGCGTGACACTAGGGCTCGTTCATGTGCGCTACAGCGACAACGAGCGCGCGGTGGTGCTGCTGGCGCGCCCGCTGAAGCTGTTGATCTTCCAGGCGCCCGAATACGAGATGGACGCCACGCGCGGCCTCGTACGCTGGCGCATCGAGCGCGGGCTGCTCGTATCCAGGCGGGGCCGAGGCGGCCGCGGCCACCTGCAGATCGAGGTGCGCCGCCATCCAGGGGCCGACGCCGCGCACGCGCGCCTGCACGTGGAGGTCGAGGTCGCGAACTTCTATCCGTCGATCGCCTCGCGCCTCAGCCGCCGCGTCTATGACGCCACGCAGTCACGTATCCACGTGATCGTCACATACGGGTTCCTGCGCTCGCTCGCGCGACTGGACCTGGCGGAGTCGAGGGTCGGGCGCTTCGACCCATAGCCTCGACCTTTGGGACGGGGCCTCGACCGTAGGGTCACCCGAGCCGCGGCGCGCCCGTCACTTGCCTTCCTTCTGTTCAAGTTTCTTGAACGCCTTCGCTTCCGCGGCTTCTTCGCTGGCGAACTGCTTGCGCGCCGCTTCATCGGCGGCGCTCGTGCTGCTCGAGCCTTTGGACTTCTTCGTGCTCGCGCCTTCTTTGCTCTTGCTCTTGCCCGAGGCGGAGCCTTTCTTGGCGCCCGCCGAGCCCTTCTTGCCCTTGCCGGAGCCCTTCTTGCCCTTCTTGGCAGACGGCGAGGCCGCGGCCGCCGCAGCGGCCTTCTCGGCCTCTTCCTCGGTCTTCTTGGCTTCGGCTTCGGACCGAGCTTCCGCTGCCGCTTCGCGCTTCCTGTGCGCCGCTTCCTGGGCGGCTTCGCCGCTGGCCGAAGCGGACACGTTCGGTTCCGCCGATTCGCTTTCGGATTCGCCGGAGGAGCCGCCGCTGCCGCCACAGGCGGCGAGCGGCGCGGCCAGCGCGAGCACCATCAGGCACAGCAGCAACCGCCGCAAGATCGGGCGCGGACCCGCGAGAGAGCGTGCGTGCTGATTGCGCTGATTCATTCCGTGCTCTGCGTCGTCGTTGGCGTCGTCGTCGGCGTTTCCTGCGCACTCGGAGGTGTCTGCTCCGAGGTCGTACTCGAGGATTCCTTTGCCTGCGCCTTCTTCTTCCTTGAAGCTTCCCGCTTGGCCTTGGCTTCAGCGGCCTGTTCGCGCTTCTTGATGTTCGCTTCCGCGAGCTGTTCTTTCTGCTTTGCCGCTTTGGCCGCCGCCTGTTCCTTCTTCTTGGCCTTGGCTGCCGCGATCGCTTCGATCCGCTTGGCTCGTTCTTCGGAGACTTCTTCGCGTTTCTTGGATTCTATCCCCGAAAGCAGTTCGCGGTCTTCGCTTATTTCCGTGTCTTCTTGCTTCTTCGCGGCAGCCGCTTCGGTGCGTTCGATTTCCGCCGCGCTCTGCTGCGCGCCTTTGGGGCCGTGACCGGAGCCAGCGCTACACGCGGCGAGAACACCGCAGGCGCCGATCACAACGAGGCACACGAGCGCTGCACGTAGCACCCTGTGAGCCATAACCGCCAACGCTAGGAGCGCGCGCCACCGACCGCGCGCAGCTTCGCGCGGTCGTGCGTCGCGCGGATACGCCTGATCGTTCCCGAGCGCGCGCGCGTGACCAGCGATTCGGTCGTGGCACCGCCGGCGCTCGGATAGCGCACGCCCTGCAGCACGTCGCCGTCGGTGATGCCGGTCGCGGAGAAGAACACGTCTTCGCCCGCAACGAGGTCATCGCGGTCGAGCACCCGCTCGAGGTCATAGCCGGCGTCGAGCGCGGCCTGGCGCTCCGTCTCATCACGCGGCCACAGGCGCCCAAGTAGCTGCCCGCCAACGCACTTCACGGCGGCCGCCGAGATCACGCCCTCGGGCGTGCCGCCGATCCCCCACAACAGGTCCACGGGCGAGCGCTCGGTGACGGCGAGCAGCGCCGCGGAGACGTCGCCGTGCGCGATCAGCCGCACGCGCGCACCGGCCGCGCGGATCGCGGCGATGCCCTCGTGATGGCGCTCGCGATCGAGTACGACGACCATCACGTCGCTGACCGGGCGGCCCTTGCGCTCGGCCACCAGCTTGACGGTCTCACCGAGCGGGCGGTCGAGATCGAGCAGGTCGGCGATCTCGGGCGCACCGGCCATCTTTTCCATGTACACGCACGGCCCCGGATCGAACATCGTGCCGCGGGCGGACAGCGCGATCACGGCAAGCGCACTCGGCATCCCGTGCGCGGCGAGCGTCGTGCCCTCGAGCGGGTCGACCGCGATGTCGACCTGCGGCGGTGAGCCATCGCCGATGCGCTCGCCGTTGGCGAGCATCGGCGCCTCGTCCTTCTCGCCCTCGCCGATCACCACGATGCCGTCCATCGGCACCGACTGCAGCATGTAGTGCATGCCGTCGACAGCGGCCTGATCGGCGGCCTCCTTGTCGCCGCGGCCGACCAGGGGCGCCGCGGCAAGGGCCGCCGCCTCGGTGACACGCACGAGCTCGAGCGCGAGGTTGCGGTCAGGTTGGTCGTTGGTGTGTTCGCTCAAGGTGTCTCCTTAGTATTGGGGCGCGCGTCAGACTCCTGCCGCTCGAGCAGCCGCGACGGCGCTCCCACGATCGTCGCGCGCGCGGGCACGTCGCCGGTGACCACCGTGCCGGCGCCCACGCGCGCACCGCGTCCGATGCGAAGCGTAGCCCCGCGCGGCGCGATCACGACGGCGTTGGCGCCGATCGTGACACCTTCCTCGATCACGATTCGCGACGAAGGGCCAGCGGGCAGGGTGCGCGCGGTGGGCTCCTGGCCGTTGCCATTCGCGTTCCCGGCCGAGGCGACTGCGGCGACCCGCGCTCGGCGACCCGCCGAGAGCGTGACGTTGTGCCAGATTTTGACGCGCTCGCCGATCTCGCAGTTGCCGGTCACCACGATGCCGAGGCTGTTGTGGCCGAGCCAAACATCGCGTGCGACCGACGCACCCGGCGCGAGCGAGTTGTGGTAGAGCAGCGCGTTAGCCTGCTTGACCCAGAACGCGAGCACCCAGCGTCCGTGCGCCTGCAGAACGATCGACAGCAGCCACAGGCGTTCGGGGCTGAACACCCAGACCCTGCTCACCCAGCGCTTGAACAGCTTGAGCTGCTGCGGGCTCATCGGCACCCCGGCTCTCCGTAGAGGTACTCGCGACCGGCAACCTGCGGCCTCGCGCGCACGTGCGTCGCCCTCATCGCCCGGATCGTACTCGACGATCACGGCCCGACCAGCCGACGCGACCACTACGATCGTGGCGATGAGCGAGCGCAACCTGACCGTCCAGGTCCGCATCCCCGATGCGCTGAGGCCTCAGGTGCAAGAACTGCTCGCCCGCGCTGAGCAGGAGCGGGTGGCCGCGCGGCTGCGCGAAGGCGACGCGACGCTGTGGGCGCCGCCGGGCACGCCCGAGGTCGCCAACCGGCTCGGCTGGCTGACGATCGCCGAGCGCATGCTCGCGGGGCTGGGCGCGCTCGAGCTGTTCGTGGCGGAGGCGCACGACCAGGGCCTGGAGGACATCGTGCTGCTCGGGATGGGTGGCTCCTCGCTCGCGCCGGAGGTGCTGCGCCGCGCGTTCGCTGACGAGAGGATCAAGACCCCACCCGCCCCGCGCCTGCACGTTCTCGACTCGACCGACGCGGCACGGATCCGCACGATCGAGGGCGCGCTGGACCCCGAGGCGGTCGGGCTGCGCCGCAACCTGTTCGTCGTCTCCTCGAAGTCCGGCGGCACGATCGAGCCGCTGTCGCTGTTCGCACACTTCTACTCGCTGTTCGACAACAGCAACGAGTTCATCGCGATCACCGACCCCGGCTCAGGTCTTGAGTCGCTCGCGCACGAGCACGGCTTCCTGCGAACGTTCGCCGGGGACCCGGACATCGGTGGGCGCTACAGCGCGCTGTCCGCGTTCGGCATCGTTCCCGCGGCGCTGATGGGCATCGGCGTGCGCGCGCTGCTCGAGGGCGCTGCAGACGCGTGGCGGACCCCGCTCGATGACGCCGGCGCGGTCTCCGAGGACTGCGGCGTGTGGCTGGGCGCAGCGCTCAGCGCACTCGCGCGCGCCGGGCGCGACAAGCTCACGTTCGTGATCGCCGAGACGCTGCCGGGGCTCGGCCTGTGGCTCGAGCAGCTCGTTGCGGAGTCCACCGGCAAGCACGGCACGGGCATCCTGCCGGTCGCGGACGAGCCGCTCGGTGCGCCGGAGGTCTACGGCGAGGACCGCGTGTTCGCCTACCTGCCGGATCTGAACGCGCCCAACGCCGCCCTCGACGCCGGCGTGCAGGCGCTCGCCGACGCCGGTCACCCGGTGATCACGATGCCGACCCACGGTCCGACCGATCTCGGGCGCCTGTTCCTGCTGTGGGAGATCGCGGTCGCGAGCGCCGGCTGGGGCCTCGAGATCAACCCGTTCGACCAGCCGAACGTGCAGCAGGCCAAGGACGCGACCAACCGCGTGCTCGCCGACTACGAAGTCAAGCGCGAGCTGCCCTCGGTGGCGGACGCCGACGACGCGGCGCTGCGCTCGCTACTGCTGGACGCACAGCCGCCGCAGTACGTGGCGATCATGTACTACGGCGAGCCCACACCCGCGTTCGACGAAGCCGTGGCCGAGCTGCGCGCGGCGATCCGCGCGGCGACGCGCGCGACCACCACCTTCGGCTACGGCCCGCGCTTCCTGCATTCCACCGGCCAGTTCCACAAGGGCGGCCCGAAGACAGGGCGCTTCCTGCAACTGATCCACGACGGGCCCGACGACGTCGAGATCCCCGGCGCGAGCTACACCTTCACCACGCTCAAGAACGCACAGGCGATCGGCGACCTGCGGACGCTGCGCGAGCTTGGGCTGTCGGCCGAGCGCGTGCGGCTCGCCGGCGATGGAGCGGGTAGCGATCCCGTCGATGCGCTGCGCGCGCTAACTCAGAAGATCAAGGAGCAGGCCAAGACATGAGTCAGATCGGTTTCGTCGGGCTGGGCAAGATGGGCGGCAACATGGTGCACCGCATCCGCCGCGACTCCGAGCACGAGGTGGTCGCGTTCGACTTCGACGAGAAGGCCGTCAAACAGGCCGTCAAGAACGGCGCGTCCGGGGCGAGCTCGCTGAAGGACCTCGTCAAGCAGCTACAGGCGCCCCGGATGGTGTGGATCATGGTGCCCGCCGGCAAGCCCACCCAGGAAACGGTCGACAAGCTTGCGAAGCTGCTCGACCGCGGCGACATGATCATCGACGGCGGCAACTCGAAGTGGACCGACGACAAGCGCCGCGCGGCGGAACTCAAAGCCAGCGGCATCGAATACGTCGACGTCGGCACGAGCGGCGGCGTGTGGGGGCTTGAAGTGGGCTACTGCATGATGGTCGGCGGGCCGCCGAAAGCGGTCAAACGCCTGGCGCCGATCCTCGACGTGCTCGCGCCGGAGACCAACGAGCAGAGCCGCGAGGCGATCGGCCCGCGCGGCTGGTTGCGGTTCGGCGGCTCAGGCGCCGGCCACTACGTGAAGATGGTGCACAACGGCGTCGAGTACGGCCTGATGCAGGCCTACGCCGAGGGCTTCGACGTGTTCGACAAGTGCGAGTACGAGCTGGACAACGCCAAGATCGCGCACCTATGGGGCCAGGGCTCGGTCGTGCGCTCGTGGCTGTGCGAACTGGCCGCACGCGCGTTTGAAGCCGACGGCAACGAGCTGCAGGCGATCGAGGGCTACACCGAGGACTCCGGCGAGGGCCGCTGGACGATCGCCGACGCGACCGCCCTCGACGTGCCCACACCCGTGATCACCGCTTCCCTGTACGCGCGCTTTCGCTCCCGAGGCAACGGCGACTTCGCCGACCGCGTGCTGGCGGCGCTGCGCAACCAGTTCGGCGGCCATGCGGTCAAGAGCGCGCCCGCGAGCGCTGGCACGACGGGCAAGAACGCCGGGCCGGTGGGCAAGGGCGGCGGCGCGAAGGCGGGCGCACGCCGCAGAGGAAGCTGACGGTGGCGGTCGCGGCTGGTCGTCCGACCGGCGAGCCCGAGCCCGAGAACCCCCTCACGGCTGGCCTGGAGCGCCTGCCGGTCGCCCCCACGACGCTCGTCATCTTCGGCGCCACCGGCGACCTCGCGAGCCGCAAACTGCTGCCGGCGCTTTACAACCTCGCGCACGAGGGCGCGCTGCCCCAGCACTTCCATCTCGTGGGCGTCTCGCGCAGCGACAAGCAGGACGCCGATTACCGCAGCGAGTGCGAGCAGGCGATCCGGCAGTTCTCGCGGCGCACGCCCGATGAGGCCGTGCTGAAGACCCTGCTGGAAAACGTCCGCTACGTGCCCGGCACGTTCGACGACGAGAGCGTCTACAGCGAGCTGGCGAGCGTGCTCGATGACTGCGAGAGGGAGGCCGGCGAGCCCCTGAACCGCGCCTTCTACCTGTCGACCGCGCCGAACTTCTTCCCGGTGATCGTCGAGCGCCTGGGCAGCTCGAAGCTCGCCCGGCACGACGGCGGTGAGGTGCGTCTGATCATCGAGAAGCCGTTTGGCACGACGCTGCAGGAGGCGCGCCAGCTCAACCGCGAGGTGCTGGGGATCTTCGACGAGACCCAGGTCTACCGCATCGACCACTATCTCGGTAAGGAGACCGTGCAGAACATGCTGGCGTTCCGCTTCGCCAACGGCATGTTCGAGCCGCTGTGGAACCGCAACTACATCGACAGCGTGCAGATCACCGCCGCCGAGGACATCGGCATCGGCACGCGCGCTGACTACTACGATCACTCGGGCGCGCTGCGCGACCTGATCCAGAACCACATGCTGCAGCTGCTGTGCCACGTCGCGATGGAGCCGCCGGTCAACTTCACCGCCGAAGAGGTCCGCAACGAGAAGGTCAAGGTGCTGCAGGCGATCCCACAGCCGAGCGCCGAGCAGATCGCCGAGATGTCGGTGCGCGCGCAGTACAGCGCCGGGCACTCAGGTGGTGACGACGTGCCCGGCTACCTCGAAGAGCAGGGCGTGCCGGCGGACTCGATCACCGAGACCTACGCGGCGTTGCGTCTGGAAGTGGACAACTGGCGCTGGGCTGGCGTGCCGTTCTACCTGCGCACCGGCAAGCGGTTGGCGCGCAAGGTCACGGAGATCGCGGTGACGCTGAAGCCCGTCCCGCACCTCGCGTTCAGCCAAGACGGGTCGCTCGGCGTGCAGCCCAACCAGCTCGTGCTCACGCTGCAGCCGAACGAGGGCGTCTCGCTGCGTCTCGGCGCGAAGATCCCCGGCACGCGCATGAGCATCCGGCCGGTGAACATGGAGTTCCTCTACGGCACGTCCTTTCTGTCGCAGTCGCCGGAGGCCTACGAGCGCCTGATCACCGACGCGATGCGCGGCGACGCGACGCTGTTCACGCGTAACGACGAGGTCGAGGCGCAGTGGCGAATCTGCGATCCAATTGTGGGCGCATGGGCACAAACGCCCGGCCCGCTGCCGCAATACGAGGCCGGTTCGCAGGGCCCGAAGGAGGCTGAGGAGCTGTTGCGCGACGGCGACGGCTGGCGCGCGATCTGATGGCCGGCGGCGGTGACCTGAGCGGCCGCAGCGACGCCGTCTGGAGCGCGCAGGGCACGACGCCCGACGCGATCGAAGCGGCGCTACGCCAGCTGCTGGTGGAAGTGCACAGCGAAAACGACGACTCGCTGCCGGCGCGCGTGCTGAACATGATCGCGTTCGTTGACCGCGAGTGGACCGGCGAGATCGCCAACCGCCTGCGCGGCGTCGGGCGCTACCACGCCTCGCGGCTGGTGGTGCTCGCGTACGAGCCGCACCGCGAGCGCCTGGACGCGCGCGTGATGATCGCCTCCGAAGGCGGCTCCGCTCCGGGAGAGCTTGCGCTGCTGCACGAGACCGTCGTCGTGGAACTGGGCGACCGCCATCTCGACGACCTGCTGACGATCGCCGACCCGCTGGTCGTGACCGACCTGCCGACGCTTTTGTGGTCGCCGCACGGCCACCACGAGGTCGCAAGCGAGCTGCTCGCGCTCGCGCAAACGGTGCTGCTGGACTCGGTCGAGGGGCCGGTCGCGCGCGAAGCGCTCGACCGCGCGTGCGAGCTGAGCGAGCGGGCCTACGTCGTCGACCTCGCGTGGCTGCGATCCACGCCCTGGCGCGAGCGCGTCGCCGCCACGTTCGACCCGCTGTGGCTGCGCCCCGAGCTCGACGCGATCTCGGCCGTGACCGTGCGCCACCATCCTGCCTCGACGGCGGCCGCGACGCTGCTGGTCGGCTGGCTGGCCTCGCGCCTGGGCTGGCGCACCGGATCGCTCGCCGGCGACGACGGCACGCTGCTGGGCACCACGCACGGCGCCGGCCACGACGTCGCCATTCGCCTGGAGGCCGCGCCGGAGCTGCAGGTGCCGGGGCTCGAGGACCTCACGCTCGCGACCGCGTCGGGCATGCAGCTGCGCCTCAGCCGCGGCACCGGCGGCCTGCGCGCGCAGCGCCGCTGGTCACCCTCGCCGGAGCATCCCGACGGCGACGAGCACGAATGGACGCTGATGGGCGCGTCGCGCGGCGAGACGGGCGTGCTCGGCGAGGGAATCCGCCAAGCGCTGCTGCGCGACGCCACCTACGTGCCGGCGCTGCAGGCCGCGCGCGCAATGCTCTCGTGACGCGCCTGACCGCATGCTCAGATGCCGAGACGGTCGCGCAGCGCGCGGCGGCACACGTCGCGCGCCAACTGCACCAAGCGCGCGAACAGCGTGGCGTCGCGCACCTGGCGCTCAGCGGCGGCACGACGCCGGGACGCACGTACGAGCTGCTTGGCGCCAACGCCAAGGATCTGAGCGGCGTCGAGGTGTGGTTCGCGGACGAGCGCTGCGTTGCGCCGGACGATCCTCAGAGCAACTACCTGCTGGCTGCGCAGACGCTGCTCAGCTCGGGCGCAATCGCCCCCGAACAGGTGCACCGGATGCAGGGCGAGCTGGGCCCCGAGGAGGGCGCGCAGCGCTACGCGCAAGCGCTCGCGAGCGCGCCGGTGCTGGACGTGATCGTGCTCGGCATCGGCCCCGACGGCCACATCGCCTCGCTGTTCCCCGGCGCGGCCACGCTCGACGCCGGCGAGCAGGCGCTGTGCCTGGGCGTGCACGACTCGCCCAAGCCGCCGCCGGAGCGGATCACGCTGAGCCTCGCGGTGCTGCGCGCGGCGCGCGAGTGCGTGTTGCTGGCGACCGGCGCGAGCAAGGCCGACGCGGTTGCGGCGATGCTCGGCGAGCCCAGCCGCCACGTGCCCGCGAGCCTGCTCAGGCGCGAGCGCTTGACGGTGATCGCCGACGATGCCGCGGCGCCGGCGGGGCCACTGCTGTGAGCGACCCAGGTGGGGCTGGCGCCACACGCAGCGCTGGTGCCGGTGAGGCGGTGCTCGTGCGCCACGCGGAGACGGAGTGGAGCCTGAACGGCCGGCACACCGGACGCACCGACATCCCGCTGACCGACCGCGGTCGCGACGCCGCTAGGACGCTGCCCGAGCGACTGCGCGGCTGGCGCTTCGACCTCGTGCTCGTCAGCCCGCTGACGCGGGCGCGCGAAACGTGCGAGCTGAGCGGGCTGGGAGCCGAGGCGCAACTGCGCCCGGACCTGCTCGAGTGGGACTACGGCGACTACGAGGGCCTGACGACGGCGGAGATCCACACGCAGCGCCCAGATTGGCTGCTGTGGCGCGACGGCTGTCCCGGCGGCGAGAGCCCTGCGCAGGTCGGCGCGCGCGCCGACCGTGTGATCGCGGAGATCAGCGCAAGCGGCGGCGAGGTCGCGGTGTTCTCGCACGGGCACATGCTGCGTGTGCTCGGCGCGCGCTGGATCGCGCTCGGGGCGGAGAGCGGCGGGCGGCTGGGACTCTCGACGGCGGCGATCTGCGTGCTCGGTCATGAGCGCGAGACAGCCGTGATCGAGCGTTGGAACGACACCAATTCGTAAGGCTTACGTCGTTCGAGTGACTTTCGTTCTAGAGTGACCCAGCACGCTCGTCGCAGAGGTGGACGGGCGTGTGAGAGCGAGGCCATGGCAACCCGCGCGGTAAACACCACCCTCTCCCCGGACGCAGCGCAGATGCTGCTGGCGATGGAGGAGGCCCGCAACGAGACGCTAGCGCTCGTGGCAGGGCTCGGCGACGAACAGCTGGAACGGGTCCACTCATCGATCATGAGCCCGCTCGTGTGGGACCTCGGCCACATCGCCGCCTACGAGGACCTGTGGCTGGGGGAGCGCTACGGCGGCCTGGAGCTGCTGCGAGCGGACCTGGCGACGTTGTATGACGCGTTCGAGACCCCGCGTGCGGTGCGCGGCGAGATCGCAGCGCTCGGCCCAGCCGACGCCCGCGACTACATGGCCGCGGTCAGCGCGCGCGTCGCGAGCGTGATCGAAGCGCGCGGCGTCGGCGACGGCGTGCTGTGCGAGATGGTGCTGCGCCACGAGCTGCAGCACACCGAGACGATGCGCCAGACGATGGCGATCGCTGGCCTGCTCGCGCCCGAGGACCAGGCGCGGATGCGCGCGCCGCTGGCGCCGCGAGACGGCGCCGCGGGCTGGCTCGAGATCCCCGCCGGGGAGTTCGCGATGGGCGCCGGTGAGGATGTCTTCGCCTACGACAACGAGCGACCGCGCCACGCGGTCGACGTGCCCGGCTTCGCGATCGCGCATCGGCCCGTGAGCAACGCCAGCTGGATGCACTTCAGCGAGGGCGGCGGCTACGAGCGGCGCGAGTGGTGGTCGCGCGAGGGCTGGGCGTGGAAGGAGGAGCACGACATCACCCATCATCGAGCAATCGAGGCAGGCGACCCGGAGGCGCCCGTGTGTCACGTCTCCTGGTTCGAGGCCGATGCCTTCGCGCGCGCGCACGACGCGCGCCTACCCACCGAGGCGGAGTGGGAGAGGGCAGCGACCTGGAAGCAGGAGAGCGAGCAGCAGCTCGCCGGCGTCGGGCGCGTGTGGGAATGGACCAGCTCGCGCTTCGGCGGCTACCCAGGTTTCGTTGCCCACCCCTACCGCGAGTACTCGGAGGTGTTCTTCGGCGAGCGCTATCGCGCGCTCAGGGGCAGCTCGTGGGCGACGCACCCGCGCACCGCGAACATCACCTTTCGCAACTGGGACCTACCACAGCGACGCCAGATCTTCGCGGGCGTGCGCCTGGCAAAGGAGACTTGATGGAGCCGTCGACAACGCAGCAACAGCTCGCGCAGGACTCGATCCGCATCGACTCGCACCTCGACGGCACGCACGAACGCTCGCTCGCCGAGGACGTGCTCGACGGGCTCACGCGCCCGTTCAAGGAGCTGCCGCCAAAGCACTTCTACGACGCGCGCGGCGCCGAGCTGTTCGACCAGATCTGCGACCTGCCGGAGTACTACCCGACGCGCACCGAGCGCGCGATCCTCGAGCAGCAAGCGCAGGAGCTGGCGGAGCTGACAGGCGCCGTCGAGCTCGTCGAGCTGGGCTCGGGCACCGCGGCCAAGACGCGCGTGCTGCTGGACGCGCTGCACGCGGCCGGCACGCTCGAGCGCTACGTGCCTGTGGACGTCACCGAGAGCATGGTGCGCGAATGCGCGCACGAGCTGACCAGCGAGTATCCGGGTCTGCGCGTGCACGGCGTGATCGGTGACTTCGAGCGCCACCTCGACCGCGTGCCGCCCGCCACCGGCCCGCGTATCGTCGCGTTTCTCGGCGGCACGATCGGCAACTTCCCGCCCGGCAGCCGCCGCCGCGTGCTGCGCCAGATCGCCCGCCTGCTCGGGCCGGAGGACCACCTGCTGATGGGCACCGACCTGGTCAAGGACCCACGCGTGCTCGAGGCCGCCTACGACGACTCGCAGGGGGTGACCGCTGAGTTCAACCGCAACGTGCTGCACGTGCTCAACCGCGAGCTGCGGGCCGACTTCGACCCCGAGGACTTCGACCACGTCGCGCTGTTCGACCCGCACAACGAGTGGATCGAGATGCGCCTGCGCGCGCGCCGCGAGCACACCACGATCGTGCGCGACCTCGACCTGCCCGTGCACTTCCACGCCGGCGAGGAGCTGCGCACCGAGATCAGCGCGAAGTTCACCCGCGAACGTCTCGACGGGGACCTGTCGGCGGCGGGCCTCGAGCTGGTGCGCTGGCTCACCGACCCGGAGGGGCTGTTTGCGCTGACTTTGTCGCGGGTGGGGGCGGCGGGGTAGCACACACGCGCAATACGTAGCAATACGTCGATACACTGTAGGTGTGCCAGCCACCCAGACCAAGCGAAGCGTCGCGTTTCGCTTCAGCCTCGCCACCGCGGCCCGGCTCAAGCAGCGCGCCCTCGAGACTCATGCCCCGCAGACCGCACTAGCGGAGCGCTACATCGAGGAGGGCCTGCGCCACGACGAGAACCCGAGCATCTACTTCCGCGACGGCGAGATGGGTCGCAGGCCAGCGCTGCTCGGCACACGGCTGGACGTCGCTGACGTGATCGCCACGATCAAGCAGAACGGCAACTCAGTCGCCGAGGCGGCCGAGTACCTGGAGGTGCCGATCGAGCAAATCAACGCCTGCCTGCACTACTACGCCGACTACAAGGACGAGATCGACGCCTGGATCGCTCGCTCGCTGGCGATCGCCGAGCGCGAGCGTGACCGCTGGCGCCGGCGCCAGCAGGCGCTTGCGTGAAGCTGCTGCTCGACGAGATGATCTCCCCGCGTATAGCGCGTGAGCTGCGAGATCTCGGGCACGATGTACAGGCGGTCAAGAAGGACCGGCCGGACCTTGTCAGTCGCAGCGACCGAGAGCTGGTGCACCAAATGGTGACCGAGCAACGAGCAATCGTCACGAATGACATCGCCGACTTTCAGGCGATCCACGATCAGTTCGTCGCCGCTGGTGATGAGCACCCAGGCCTGATCTTCACGTTCGACGCGACGATGCCCCGGACAAAGGACGCCGTCCCGCAATGGGTGCTGGTCCTCTCTGGGCTTCTGGGCGAATACCTGGACGACGCCTCGCTAGCGAACCAGGTCCACCATCTGCCCTGAGGATCAGTCCCCCTCCCCGCCGGCTGCACCCGAAAGCCACTGAGGCGGAGTCCAATCCCCCGAGTCCGTGGTCTGCCCCACCTCGATCAGATAACCGTCGGGGTCGCGGATGTAGCAACGGATCTCGTACTTGTGCTGCTTCGGCGGCGTCAGGAATTGAGCAC
This sequence comes from uncultured Solirubrobacteraceae bacterium, assembly GCA_963716535.1. GTDB lineage: Bacteria > Actinomycetota > Thermoleophilia > Solirubrobacterales > Solirubrobacteraceae > Palsa-744. Next base: position 1,685,628 of record OY970317.1, read on the forward strand.
CGCGGGCGCTCCATTCGGCGTACACGGCCTCGATGTCCTTGACCCTGATGTTGAGGAAGCTGCTGACCCGATCGAGGTCGCGTGGCGTCTCCAGGGTGACCGCGGGCTTGTCGTCGGTCGGGCCTCCGCCAACGTTGATGACGATCCAACTGTTGCCCAGCGCGACGTTGGTCGGTTCTCCGCCTGGGCCGGAGAAGGCCAGCTTGCCACCGAGCACCTCGGTGTAGAAGCGCCGAGAGCGCTCGACGTCGTCTGAGACGATGAAGTGGGTCAGCACAATTTCCTCTGCCGGCGATCTGGGCTCAGCCATCTGCCACCTCCACTGATTGGGGCCTGTACCCGCTCACGGACGGGTCTGCAGCGCTACCCCGATGAACGGGGCTCCATCTCTCGTTCCACGGTACAGCCATAGGTCAAGCGTGTGCCGTCGCCTGCAGCCTTGCCTGATCGACCCCATCCAATAACCTCCGCCCAATGAACATCGAAGGTCAAGCAGCGATCGTCGTGGGCGGCGCCTCCGGCCTCGGCGAGGCCACCGTCCGCGCCCTGCACGCAGCCGGCGCGCTGGTGACGATCGCCGACATCAACCCCGACAAGGGCGAGGCGCTGGCGACAGAGCTGGGCTTGGCCTTCACGGCGTGCGACGTGCGCGACGAGAACCAGGTGCAGGCGGCTGTGGAGACAGCTGCTGCGAGCGACGCGGCTGGCCTGCGCATCGCGGTGTGCTGCGCAGGCACCGGCTGGGCGCAGAAGCTTGCGGGCTCGAAGGGCCCTCACCCGCTGCTGCCGTTCGAGACGATCGTCGCGATCAACCTGATCGGCACGTTCAACGTGCTGCGCTTCGCCGCGACGGCGATGATCGCAGCGGAGCCGCTGGCGGACGGCGAACGCGGCGTGTGCGTGACGACCGCGTCGATCGCGGCGTTCGACGGGCAGGTCGGCCAGATCGCCTACTCGGCGTCGAAGGGCGGCGTGGTCGGCATGACGCTGCCGGCGGCGCGCGACCTCTCGCAGTACGGCATCCGCGTGAACACGATCGCGCCGGGCCTGTTCGACACGCCGCTGCTGGCGGCACTGCCGGAGGAGGCGCGCACGAAGCTGGGCGCGGGCGTGCCGTTCCCTCAGCGCCTGGGCCAGCCGGCGGAGTACGCGCAGTTGGCGTTGCAGATCGTCGAGAACCGCATGCTCAACGGCGAGACGATCAGGCTCGACGGCGCGCTGCGGATGCCGCCTCGATAGAGGTCTCGCGCGAGCGCCGCGCGCGCAGCACGCCGCGGACACCGGAGCGCAACCGCTGTCCATCGAGCACCGAGGCCAGGGCCAACTCGAAGGCACCCCGCACACGATGCCCGTTGACGACGTTGGTGGCACCGGCACGGTAGTAGTAGAGCCCGAGTAGCTGCGCACGCCGTTTGAAGCGCTTCAGCGCGGGGTCGGCGGCGAGCCGCGCGGCGAACTCCTCGCGGCTGACGGGCGCTTCGCCGCGCGCGTGCCGACGCTGGTTCTCGGTCAGGCGCATGACGCCTTCGCGCTGATCCCAGAATTGCGCGATCTGCACTGAGCCGGCGCGCTTGCGGTAGTAGACGAGCGGCTCGGGCAGGCAGATGACCGCGCCGCGGTCGAGCATTTTGCAGGCGAAGTCGACATCGTCAAGCGTGCCGTACTCGCTGGAGTAGCCACCGACGGCGTCGAACTCCGAGCGCGGGTAGATGATCGAGGAGTGCAGCACGACGATCTTGCTGCCGTTTTGCCTGGCCAGGCGACACTGCTCCTCGCTCGTCGGACCGACGGGCGCGCGCGAGATGATCTTCTTGGCGTCGTTGACGTTGTAGCCGTGGGCGCCCAGCACGGCGATCGGCTCGCTGCCGCTCCAGTCGCGCAGGAACTCGAGCTGGCGCTCCAGCTTGGCGAGCGCCCACATGTCGTCGGAGTCGCACACTGCGATCCACGCTCCGCGCGCGGCGGCGACGCCGCGGTTGCGCGCGGTCGCGGCGCCCGAGCGCCCCGGTAGCCGGATGTAGTTGATGCTCACCTCGCCGGCGCGCGCCTGCGCGAACTCGCGCACGAGCTGCTCGGTGCCATCGTCGGACCCGTCGTCGCAGACGACGATCTCGCCCGGAGGCACGGTCTGGTCGACGATCGAGCTGAGCGCGTCCTCCAGTCGGCGCGCGTCGTTGTACGTCGGGATCACGACCGAGATCGTCTGCGGGTCGACGATCATGCCGCCCACCGGCTGCGTCCCGCTGCCCACCTGCGCCCGCCCGGCTGCACCAACGCCGGTCGGCTAGCCCGCGCCGCCTGGGGACATCTAGATACGGTCATAACCCCACAAGCTGACGAGATCGCGATCGAGGTACTCGCTGAGCGCCTGCACTTCGGGCTTGAAGCGCAGCTGCAGCTCGAGCATCAGCTGCTCGTCGGGCGGCGCGGCGTCGGTATAGACGACCCGCCGCCACAGCACGCGCAGGCGTTTGGAGGAGAGCGCGTGGACGGTGCGCGCGACCGGCCCGGCAACCTCGGGCCGGTGCCGGGCCAGGCGCAGCCTGCGCGAGATTGGGTGCAGGCTGGTGAAGCGCACGGTCGAGACCGTCTGCATGCTCTGCACCGGCGCGATCGGCAGCGTGTCGTCGATCTCGAGGAAGCGCTGGACCTTGCGCACGGTGGCCTCGTTGTCGCTGCGGTAGTCGTCGTAGATCAGCACGAGCACGCGCTCGGGCGGGAACTCGGCGTGGAAGCGGCGTAGCTGCTCGACGTAGCGCACGTGCTGTGAGTAGAGCAGCCAGTCGGGCGAGCTGAGCTCGCGCGGGACGCGGCGGCCCGCACGGCGGTCATCCTCCAGCGCAAGCGCCTTGCGCAGGTCCCGCTGCGGCTCGCGTCCGGCCTGCACCGCCTGCACGTGTACCGAGCGCAGGAAGCTCGCGGGCTCGCGCAGGATCGCGACGATGCGCGCGTCGGGAGCCACCGCGGCGATGCTGCTTGCGGCGTCAGCGGAGCGCAGGTACTGCGGCGAGGCCTCGCCAACACGCTGCTGTGGCTGGGCGCCGGCGAACAGCGCGAGGTATTGCCCGAGCGTGTCCGGGCGCGGTTCGTCCTCGAACGCAGGCGTGCGCGAGCGCAGCTCGGGGGTGAAGTAGCGCGGCTCCTTGACGTCGGACATGTACACCTGCGGGTGGCGCTTCAGCATCTTGTACAGCGCCGTGGTGCCGCACTTTTCGTGACCGACGATAAAGAAGTCGGGCACGCGCGAAGCGTCAGATGTCGTCATAGCCCCAGAGGCTGACGAGATCGCGGTCGAGGTACTCGCTGAGCGCCTGCACCTCGGGCTTGAAGCGCTGGCGCAGCTCGCGCAGCAGCTCTTGGTCGGGCGGTGGCGGCACTGTGTAGACGAGGTGCTTCCACAGCACCTGCGCGCGGCGCGGGGCGAGCGCGCTGACGGTGCGTGCGATCGGCCCCGCGCTCTGCGGCCGGTCGCGGGCGCGGCGCAGCGTGCGCGAGAGCCCGTGCAGGGGCATGAAGCGCACGGCTTTCACCTCTCCCCCTTTGGTGACGATCGGCTCGATCGGAACTTCGGCGTCGACCCCGAGGAAGCGCATGACGCTGCGCACGCTGTCGATGTTCTGGCGCCGGTAGTCGTCGTAGATCAGCACCTGCACCTGCTCGGCGGGGAACTCGGCGTGGTAGCGGCGCAGTTGCTCGACATAGCGCACGTGCTCGGCGTACATCAGCCACGAGACGGCGGGCAGCGCGGGCGGCAGCCGGCGACCTTCGCGCCTTTGGTCTTCCAGCGCGAGCGCCTTGCGCAGGTCGCGCTCGGTCTCGATGCCGCTGTGCACGTACTGGCTATGCGCGGTGACCAGGTAGCTGGCGGGCTCGCGCAGGATCGCGACGATGCGCGCGTCGGGTCGCTGCTCGGCGATGCGTGCGGCGGCGTGCGGCGAGCGCAGGTACTGCGGCGAAGCCTCGCCGACGAGCTGGCCGGGGGCGGCGGGCGCGAACAGCGCGAGGTAGTCATCGAGCGTGCGCGGGCGCACGCCGTCGCGTTTGCCGCTGGGCTGTGAGATACGCGCCTCGCGAGAGAAGTAGCGCGGCTCCTTGTGCTCGGGCATGAAGATCTGCGGGTGGCGCCGCAGCATCTTGAACAGCGCGGTAGTGCCGCACTTTTCGTGGCCGACGATGAAGAAGTCGGGCACCCGCCCGGTGGCCGGCCCCGCACCAGCGTCATCCTCGGTGCCCATCGCCTGACCCGCGACGGCACCCTCCTCACCTGCCGCGAGTCCGGCGGCGCCCTCCTCGCCGCCTTCCTCCTCAGCGGGAGCGCCGCTGAGGACCGCCTCCCCCGCCTGCCCCTGAGCCATGGGCTGTTCCTCAGGAACACTCATAGCCCAAAAATCATACCAACGGCTATATGCGCTAAATCCGCTCCACGAGCATTGCCATGCCCATTCCGCCGGCGACGCACATCGACTCGATGCCGAATGTCCCATCGAGCGTCTCGAGGTCGTTGAGCAGCGTGGTCATGATGCGCGCGCCGGTCATGCCGAACGGGTGACCGAGCGCGATCGCGCCGCCGAACGGGTTGAGCTTCTCGTCGGGGATGTTCAGCTCGGCTTTGCACGGCACGATCTGCGCGGCGAATGCCTCGTTGATCTCGACGACGTCGATGTCCTCGATCTTCATGCCGGTGTTCTTCAGCAGCGCCTGGATCGCGGGGATCGGGCCGACGCCCATGACCTCGGGGCGGATCGCAGCGACAGTCGAGGCGACGATGCGCGCGCGTGGCGTGAAGCCCTCAGCCTTGGCCTTGTCCTCGCTCATGATCAGCAGCGCGGCGGCGCCGTCGTTGAGCGGGCAGGCGTTGCCGGCCGTGACGGTGCCGTCCTCTTTGAACACGGGCCGCAGACCGGCGAGCGCCTCGAGCGTGGTGCCGGGGCGCGGCCCGTCGTCCTTGGTGACGACGGTCTCGGGGACGTCGATCTCGTTGCCTTCCTTGTCGACGTCTTTGTGCGCGGGCACGGTGACGGGCACGATTTCCTTGTCGAAGTGACCGGACTCCTGCGAGGCGACGGCGCGCGTCTGGGAGATCAGCGCCCACTCGTCCTGCGCCTCGCGGCTGACTTTCCACTCCTCGGCGACGTTCTCTGCGGTCATGCCCATGGTGATGTAGGCGTTGTAGAGAGATCCCTCCGAGCCGTCGAGCTTGGGGTGGAACTCGAACGGCGCGCCGGGCGCGGTGCGCGAGACAGCCTCGATGCCGGCGGCGATGTAGGTGTCGCCCTCGCCGGCCTTGATCGCGTGGAAGGCCATGCGCGTGGTCTGCAGAGAGGAGGCGCAGAAGCGGTTGACGGTGCAGCCGGGCACGCGGTAGTCGATGCCGGCGAGCAGCGTCGCCATGCGGCCGATGTTGTAGCCGGTCTCGCGCTCGCCGTAGCCGCAGCCCATCATCACGTCGCCGATCGAGAGCTGGTCGAGCTGTGGGTTGCGCTCGATCAGTGCCTTCAGCGGGATCGCGGCGAGGTCGTCGCCGCGCATGGACTTGAGCGAGCCCTTGACGGCGCGCCCAATGGGCGTACGGATGGCGTCGACGATCACGGCTTCGGGCATGTGTGACTCTCTCTCCTTGGTCGGTTTAGCGCGCCGGCGCGGGGGCCGTCAGCGGGCGCGAGACGAGTAATCCTACGGGATTGACTACAAATCCAAGCGGCTGACGCCCAACTCGTCGAATCCGACGTGGTGCGCCAGCTCATGGCGGACGGTGCGCGTGACCTGATCGCGCAGCAGGTCGGGGTCGTGGCCGAAGTCGCGGCGCAGCGTGTCGCGGAAGATGACGATGCGGTCGTGGACGTCGTCGCGGGCAACGCTGCCGCCCTGATAGAGCCCGTAGGCGCCGCGCCGGCGCCCACCGTCGGAGATCACGACGGCGACGTGCGCGAGCGCGTTGCGCAGCAGGTCGGGCAGGTCGTCGAGCGCGTCGCGCACCAGCTCCTCGAAGTCGGTGTCGTTGAGCGGGTCGAGCTCCATGAACTCGGCTTCTTCCGGTGCGACGGCGAGGCCTTCGCGCGCGAGGTGTTCGGAGTAGCGCACGATCTCTTCGAACTCGCTCTCCGATTCTGGGTTGCGCCAGCCGGCGAGGTGTACGGCGACGAACGCAACGGCGCCCATCAGCACGGCGGCGACGATCACGCCGAGCGCGACGTCCTCGAGCGCCCTGACGATGCCGATCGAGCTGAAGCCCTGCCCGACGACGAGCACGACGAGGCCGATGGCCATCGCGACGAGCGCGGCGGCGCCGACGCGCCGCAACGAGCCTGGCTCGCCTGGGGGAATGGGCATGCGCACGATCTGAGCCCCCTGCCGCCGGCTATTTGAGGGTACGGGCGATCACGAGACGCTGGATCTCGTTAGTGCCCTCGTAGATCTGGGTGATCTTGGCGTCTCGCATCATGCGCTCCACTGGGTACTCCTTGACGTAACCGTAGCCGCCCAGGACCTGCACCGCCTCAACCGTCACGGCCATGGCGGTGTCGGAGCAGAAGACCTTGGCCATCGAGGAGTACTTAGCGCGCTCAGGATGGCCCTGGTCGGCCATTGCGCACGCCTTGTACAGCAGCTCGCGCGAGGCGGCGGTGCGTGTTTCCATGTCGGCGAGCTTGAACTGGATTCCTTGAAACTCATTGATCGCCTGGCCGAACTGGCGACGCTCGCGCGCGTAGCCGACGGCGTAGTCGGTGGCGCCCTGCGCGATCCCAACGGCTTGCGCGGCGGCGCCGAGGCGCGTGCGCTCGAGCGTGCCGAGCGCGACCGACAACCCCCTGCCCACCTCGCCGATGACGTTGGCCTGCGGCACGCGCACATCCTCGAAGATCGGCTGCCCGGTGGGCGAGGCGCGGATGCCGAGCTTGTGCTCGAGCTTGCCGACGCTGAATCCAGGCCGGTCGGCCTCGACGACGAACGCGGTCATGCGCCGGCTCTCACGGTCGGTGACGGCGAAACAGATGTAGAAGTCAGCGACGCCGAGGTTTGTGATCCAGTTCTTGGTGCCGTTGATGACCCACTCCTCGCCGTCCTTGACGGCGGTGGTCTTCATGCCGGCGGGGTCGGAGCCGGCCTCGGGCTCGGACAGGGCGAACGCGGGCGACCACTCGCCGGTGGCGCACTTGGGCAGGAAGCGCTCCTTGAGCTCGTCCGAGCCGAACAGCTGGATCGGCAACGTGCCCAGCTCTTGGATCATCAGGATCAGCGCGCACGCGGCATCGACCTTGGCGATCTCCTCGACCGCCATGTTCAGCATCAGCGTGCCGGTGCCGGTGCCGCCGTACTCGGTCGGAAACGGCAGCCCGAGGATGTCCTGCTCGGCGAGTAGCTTGCGCACGTCCCACGGATATTCCGCGCGCTCGTCGATCTCGGCGGAGCGCGGCGCGATCTTCTCGCGCGCGATCTGACCGATGGTTTCGCAGAAGTCGAGGTGCTCCTGCGGGATCGTGTAAACGTCGCTCACAGCCTCCATGGGAACTGATGGTAATGATGAGAGGGCGGCCTCGCGCTGATGGTGTACCCCGGAGCGCTGTGAGCCAACTGTGCGCGGCTGCAGGCGATGCGTGTCACGCGGCCGGCACGCGGCGGCAACGCTAGTCTCAGTGAGCGATGAGCGCAGACGAGCAGACAGGCGCGATCGATGTCGATCCCGAGCGGGTCGCGCGGTGGCTGGAGGAGGACCCCGAGCTGCAGCTGATCGACGTGCGCGAGCCGCACGAGCGCGAGGCCGGCCACATCGATGGCTCGCGCCACATCGAGCTGGTGACGCTGTCGTCGCAGGCGGACACGCTCGCGCGCGAGCGGCCGGTGGTGTTCTACTGCCGCGTCGGCAGCCGCTCGACGATGGCGGCACAGGCGTTTAGGGCAGGCGGCTTCGAGGCGTACTCGATGAGCGGCGGCCTGTTGCGCTGGGCGGATGAGGACCGTCCGCTGGCTCCCGAGGGCGGCTCCGTGGCCGCACACTGATGGGAGCAAACGACCGTGAATCGACCGTCTAGGAGGTAGTGCAGATGGAGGCTTCAAGCGAGTATCCGGGCGTGATCGTGGGCGAGGGCTATGCGGTCGCGACGCTGCAGGACCTCGGCGATGGGCCGGGCTTTCGCAAGGTGCGCAAGGGCCTCGGCGTGACGGCGTTTGGCGTCAACGCGATCGTGTTGCCGGCGGGTATTGAGACTGGCGCGCACTACCACGACGAGCAGGAGGAGCTGTACTTCGTGCACCGCGGCGCGATCGAGATGGAGTTCGGCGACGGCTCGGTACAGAAACTGGGCGAGGGCGCCCTCGCGCGCGTTGACGCGTCGACCGTGCGGAGCATCCGAAACGCCGGCGACGTCGATGCGGTATACCTGTGCGCGGGCGGCAAGGGCGGCTACATCGGTCGCGATGGGCGCGTGCCTCCGGGTGAGGAGCAGCGCGTGAGGGCGCTGCACGAAAGCTCCGCGAAACCACCGGAGTGAGGCACCCCCCGGAGGGGCGTCCGCGAGCGTGACCGGAGTCCGCGCGTGAGCGAGCCCGGCGAACAGCCGAGCGCCGGCAGGCGGCGCATGCTGCGCGTCGGCGAGGAGCTTACGATCCCGCTGGCGGAGATCACGCTGCGCGCGAGCCGCTCGTCCGGTCCGGGCGGCCAGCACGCGAACGTGACGGCGTCGCGTGTGGAAGCGATCTTCGACGTGCTCGCCTCGACGTCGCTCAGCGAGCAGCAGCGTGAGCGTGTGATCGCGCGCGCTGGAGAGCGCGTGGTGGCGGTCGCGCAGGACGAGCGCTCGCAGACACGCAACCGCGAGCTGGCGCTCGCCCGACTGGCCGAGCGTCTGGAGCGCGCGCTGGCGGTGCCGCGCAGCCGTCGCGCGACGCGCCCGAGCGCAGCGGCGCGCATGCGCCGGCTCGATGACAAGCGCCGGGCTTCGCAGCGTAAGCAGGAGCGCCGGCCGCCGCCAGGCGAGAGCGATTAGCGCGGGTCTCTGAGCGAGGTGTCCGCGCGGCGGCCGCGACTCAGGGCGCGTGCGGTGCTAGTCGAACTCGACGTCGAGCGCCGGTTGCTGCACAGTGTGGGCGACAGCGCGCCCGCCGCTGACGTCGACGCGCGTGATCGTCAAGTAGCCGACGAGCGCGACGATCACGAGCGTCAGGCCGAGGCTGACGGGCCCCGTTCCGAGGGCGAGGCCGCCGAGGTGACGCGGGTTGTCGAGCCAGTCTGCGTAGGAGGCACCGAGCGGGCGTGTGACGATGTAGGCGAACCAGAACGCGAGGATCTCGTTCATGCCAAGCCGCCAGTAGGCGAGCGCCGGGATCGCGAACACGCCGGCGAACAAAAAGCCCGAGGTGAGGAAGCCGAGGTGCATGCTGGTGGCCGTGAGGTCGCCCGCGGCGGTACCGAGTGCGAACGTGGCAAGTACCGTCGCCCAGTAGAACTTCTCGCGACGCGGTGTGTAGATGCTGTGGATCGAGAGCGTCTTCTCGCTGCGGTACCAGGCGATCAGAACCGCGGCCAGCACGATCGCGTAGAAGCTGGTCGAGATCGCGTATGGGATGCCGAAGCCGACGTGCAGCGCGTCGGCGGCGCTGGTGCCGAACACGGCCACCATCACCACCACGAGCCAGTAGCTCCAGGCGACGTAGCTGCGCTGTTTGAACTGCAGACGCAAGGCAAGCCACAGGCCGATCAGCATCAGCGGCACGGCGATCGCCGGCCCGAGGTCGGCGTTCATGAAGTCCGACGTCGCCTCGCCCATGGCGGTTGTGAAGATCTTCGTGAGCCAGAAGAACGCCGTCAGCTCGGGGACCTTGGTCGTCGCTCGGCGCAGGGCGGCGTGGCTCGATGGCATTGCGGGCTCGCTCATTGACTGTTTCATCGACCGGCGTCGTGCTTTTGCTGACCCGCTTCGCGCGGCCACGGTGGCAACATCATTGTCGAGCGGTGTCTAAGTGTCCGGTAACCCGACGATGAGAAAGCTCACATCTGGATGGTCGTGGACGCGGAGCTGAGCAGCGCGGGAGCCTATCCTTGACGCCATGATCCGACGCGCGGTGCCCGCAGGGCTGCGCTGGCGCTTGGCGGGCTGGTTCACGCTGGTGACGCTGCTGTGCACGGCGATCGTGTTCGTGGCCGTGTACCGCGGCACGGGCACGCAGCTGCGGCGCCAGATCGACCGCGAGCTGCACGGCGGCGCGGCCGAGCTGGCGCACAACCTGATGGCGGCGCACGCACACACGCCGGCTGAGCTTTCGCGCGCAGCCACCCGCTACATCGACGACCAGCCGTTCGGCGCGAGCTCGACGCTGCTGTTCGTGATCGTGCCGGGAGCCGCGCCGAGCACGAACCGCCCGGAACTGTTCGGCTACCCGCCCCCTAACAACGGCGAGACCATCGCCGAGCAGGACCAGGAGAACCGCCTCGCGGCGCGCCTGCCGGTGGCGCCAGACGGTTTCACGACGCTGCTGGTGCCCGACATCGGCAACCTGCGGTTGCTGAAGCGCGCGGTGCGCGTAGCGAGCGCCATCACCGTCACGATCGGCGTCGGCGAGCCGCTGGCGAGCGTCGCGCACGCCCAGCGCGGCGTCGCGCGCGCGTTCGTCCTCGCGGCGCTGCTTGCCCTGGCGGGCGCGTTGCTGGCGTCGTACCTCGTCGGCTCGCGGCTGTCGCGGCCGCTGCGCAGGATGGCCGCGGTGGCCGCCCGCGTGGACGCCGGCGATCTGCATCCCCGCATCGACGACGTCGGCGGCGGCGGCAAGGAGGTGGCTGTGCTCGCCGACGCCTTCAACCACATGCTCGACCGTCTCACCGATGCCTTCGCCGGCCAGCGCGCGTTCGTGGCCGACGCCTCGCACGAGCTGCGCACGCCGCTCACGGTGATTCGCGGCCAGCTCGAGGTGCTGGCCGCACAGCGCGAGCCCTCCGGCGAGGAGGTACGCCGTGTCGAGCACTTGGTGGGAGCGGAGATCGCGCGGATCGGCCGCCTGGTCGATGACCTGCTGCTGCTGGCCAAGAGCGAGCAGGTGGAGTTTCTGCGCGTGCGCCCGATCGAGCTGCGGCACTACGTGGAGGAGCTGTGGGACGGGATCAGCCTGCTGGCCGAGCGCCGCTTCGAGCTGGGGACGATCCCACACGGCACGCTGCGCGCCGACCCCGATCGCCTCGCGCAGGCGTTGCGCAATCTGCTTGGCAACGCGATCGACCACACCGCACCGGGGCACGGCCTCGTGCGCCTGCAAGTGCAGGCGATGGCGGGCGCACGCGTCCGCTTTCTCGTCGAGGACGACGGCCCCGGGATCCCGCCCGATCAGCGCGAGCATGTGTTCCATCGCTTCCACCGCACCGACTCCGCGCGCGACCGCGCCTCGGGCGGGACCGGGCTGGGGCTTGCGATCGTGCGCGCGATCGCCGACGCGCACGGCGGCACGGTGAGCGCGAGCGCATCGCCGGAGGGCGGTGCGAGCTTCGCGCTCGAGCTGCCGGGCTTCACGCCGCCAGGCAAGCGTCCCCAGGCAACCGCCAACGTGCATCCCGTCGCGGATGCACATGCCGTCGCGGGTGCGCATGCCTTCGCAGGTGCGCATGCTGACGCGCACCCCGTCGCGCCTAGTTCAGCAGCTCCTTGACGTAGCGCTGGTGCAGACGGCCGAGCGAGGTCTTTTCGGGATGGAAGTTGAGCGTGTCCCAGAGGCCGCCCGACGCCGGCGCCCACGCGACGATCAGGTACGCGCCGAGCAAGAGCGCGGTCGTGCGCAGCCGCCGCGAGCTGGAGAGCGCGGCGAGCGGCAGCACCCAAAGGATGTACCAGGGCAACACCCAGCTGAGCGTAACCAGCAGCGCGACGCTCGCCCAGCCCGACGCCGCGATCGCGCGATCCAGAGCGCCGCGCCCGCCGCCGCGCGCCTGTCCACCGCTTCCTCCCCATGCGAACCACGCGCACGCGAGCACGAGCGCCACGAGCACGACGCTGAGCGCCTGGCGCAGCCCCGCCGTCTCGCCTCCCGCGCCGGCCGCCAGGCCGAGCAGGTTGGGGACGCTCTCGCTGGTGACGACGCTGCCCTGCGTGCTCAGGTCGGGGATGTGCAGCCCGAACGCGAGCAGGCTCGCGGCGCCGACGAGCACGCCTGCGACGAGCATGCCGAACAGTGTCTGCACGAGCGCCCGCGGCGCACGCAGCAGGGCGGCGAGGACAACCGGGATCAGCACCGCCGCCGAGGCCTTGATCGCCACGGCCGTCACGATCGCCGCGCCGGCGCCAAGCTCGAGCGCCGACAGCGGCAGCAGCCATGCGCGCACGTCATGCCACGACAGACCGCCCAACAGGCCACGAGGGCCCGCGCCGCCGCCTGCCTGCGGCGTGCGCGCAGCGCCCGCCACGGCCTCGCTGCCCGTCCGCGCGTCCGCCCGTGAGCGCGCCAGCAGCAGCAGATAGAAGCTGAGCATTATGCAGACGACCATCAGGAAGTCGTTGTGGTCGCCGCCGAGACCCCAAACGAGGACGATCGGGTTGAGGCCGACGAGCGCGATCGCTCGCAGCGGGTCACGGCCGAGCAGACGCGCGCACTTCCACACGAGCAGGATCGTCGCGAGGCTCGCCAGCATCAGGATGCCCTTGAGCGCCCAGAAGGAGCCGGCCACGCCGAGCGGCACGACGATGAACGTCAGCAGCGTGAACAGCGGGCCGTAGGGGCTGAGCAGCTCGTGCCAGTTGCTGAGCATGAAGGCGGGATCGTTGTGTGGCTCGACGATCGGGATCGTGGTGTACGGGTTGAGGTTGTGCACGATCTCCATACGCCCGTAGTTGATGTAGTTGAAGAGGTCGGTCAGCGCGAGCGGCGGCGAGAGCAGGAAGATCGCGTGGGCGGCCAGGATCGCGCCCACGATCCAGCGTGCGGGCAGCCGCTGAGCGTGTTTGAGCACGATCACGTAGCCGCCGTACATGAGGACGATCGCGGCCGAGAACAGGTGCTTGAGCGTGTCGCCGTTGTTGGTGAAGCCGTGCAGCAGGCCGCCGAGCGGCCCCGCCATCCAGCGCGGGTAGTAGCCGATGTGCGTAGTGGGCGTGAGGATGCTCGGACGGCTGGCCGCCATCAGCACCACGAACAGGCTGAGCGCGACGATCGCGACAAGCGCCAGCGCGCCCAGCAGCGTGCCGTTGTCAGCCTCGGCGAGCGCACCGGCGCGCCCTCGCGCGAGCCAGCCTCTGGGGCCTCCCCGCCGCACTGCCGCGGTGCCGCGAAGGGGAAGGGTTGTGGCGTCGCCCGGCATGCTCAGGGGCGGCACGATATCCGCTCATTGCAAGCGACGGACGCACTAACGCGCACAGCGAGGCACGGCCGACGTGCATCGGGGACGCACTCACACATGCGGCAATGGCGCGGGCGGGCGCGCGGCGGGGGGGTAGCAAACGACGAAGGCCCGCCTGAGCGGGCCCTCGAACAGTGGTTCTGCAGTCTCGGCTAGATCGCCTGGACGTTTACAGCCTTGGGACCCTTCTCGCCCTGCTCCGGGTCGTAGGAGACCTTGGCCCCCTCCTGCAGCGAACGGTAGCCCTCCCCGTTGATGCCGGTGTGATGGACGAACAGGTCCTTGTCACCGTCATCGGGGGTGATGAAGCCAAACCCCTTGTCGTCGCTGAACCACTTGACTGTGCCAGTTGGCATGGTGTGAATTCCTCCACGGTATGTGCGTGCTGCACGCGGAGGATGCTCTCAAAGCTTCGACCTGCGAGCGCTTGCACTACTTTCGCCGGTCTTTATCTGCCGGCCATACTCGACGACCGTAGCACGTCCCAGTGATCAAGTGTTGTCGAGTTGTTGCGCCTGGTCGTATGGCGACCATCTACGCTGGGGCGATGGACGCCTCCCCGAGCGAGGATCACGGCGCCGGGACACCCGCGCCGGTGCGCCTCACGCGGCTGTTTCCCGCCGGCGCGCCGGGCACGGTCGCAGAGATCGTCGAGGAGCTGGGGCTGTGGAGCAGGCTCGAGCAGGCGCCGAAGCGCCCGCGCTTGATGCTCAACATGATCAGCAGCGTCGATGGCCGCGCGACGCTCGACGGACGCTCAGGGGGGCTCAGTGACCGCGCCGACCGAACGCTGTTCCACGGCCTGCGCAGCGCGGTCGACGCGGTGCTCGTCGGCGCTGGCACGGTGCGCAGCGAGCGCTACGGACGGATCGTGCCCAACGCCGCGCGCCGCGCGAAGCGGCGCGAACGCGGGCTCAGCGAGGAGCCGCTGGCGTGCATCGTCTCGGCGCGGCTGACGCTGGATCCCGAGGAGATACCGCTGCTGCGCGAGCCCTCCGCGCAGGTCGTGGTGCTGACGGTCTCCCAAGCGAGCCTGCCGGCGAGCGCCGCGCACGTCGACTACGTGCGCGCGGAGCGCGACGGACAGCTGGACTTGGCGGCGGCACTCGCGGAGCTGGCCCAGCGCTTCGGCGTGCAGAGCGTGCTCTGCGAGGGTGGCCCGCACCTGGGCTCGCAACTCCTGCGCGAGGGGCTCGTCGATGAGCTGTTCCTGTCGCTATCGCCGCGGCTCGCGGGCGGCGACGGTGTCGAAGGCGAGTCGCTGCGCATCCTCGCGGGCGCGGAGCTGCAACCGCCCGTGGCGCTCGAGCTGCTGAGCGTGCTGGGTGCCGACTCGGAGCTGTTCCTGCGCTACGGCGTCTCCGCGCGCGAACGCGTCTCGCGCGAGACGACGCCGAGCAGTTCGCTCGCCAGCTGACGCCCCTGCGAGGCCACGCGCGGGGTCGCCGAGATGCGCACCACGACTTCCTCGCCGTCCAACTCCTCGAGCGTGATCCGCGGCTGGTCGCGCAGCGGCGTCTGCAGCGACTGTTCGAGCACCTCCTGCAGGTCGCCGGGGGTCATGCCGACGCGCAGGCGCGCACGCAGGTTGACCGCCTCGGGCTCGCGCAGCGGCAGCACCGCGACGTTCAGCACGACGCTGTTGGGCACCATGATCGCGTCCTCACCCTTGGCGAACGTCGTGTACAGCAGCCCGAGCGAGCTGACCGTCCCCTCGAGCTGGCCGGCGAGTGGACCGCCCTGCAGGCGCACACGCTCGCCGACGCGAAACGGGCGCGCGCTCAGCAGCACCAGGCCGGCGATCAGGTTGCCGAGCGTCTGCTGCGCGGCGAGACCGAAGATGACGGCCGTGAACGCCGTGCCAAGCGCCAGTTCGCGCGCTTCGATGCCGGCGACGCGCAGCGCCACGAGCAGCGCCAGTCCGATCGCCACGAGGCGGATCAGAAAACCGACGGTGCCGGCCGTCGCGGGATCCAGGCGGCGGAACAGCGGCGGCCCGAGGCCGCGTCCCACGTCGCGCGCGATCGCCCAGCCGAGGATCACGAGCGCGAGCACGGTCACGATCCGCAGCGGCGTCTCGACCCCCGCTTCGAGCACTTTGTGCGCGGGTTCGACGAGCTTGCCATGGACGAACGTCGCAGCTCGCTCGCGTCCGAACAGGCTGACACGGTTGTCGTAGACGATCACGACGCCCACGAACAGCGGCACCAGCACGAGCGCCTCCAGGCGCGCGCGTTTGACCACGCGCGGGCTGATCTGACGCAGCAGGCCCACCTCCTGCCATGCGTGGCTGCGGGTCTCGAACATCTTCGGCGGCGTCCGCGGGACGGGCATCGCGGCTAATGATGGTGCATCGCCGCGCGCGCTCCCGGCAGCGCACTTGCGCACGCATTGCGCGCCACGACGAGCGCTAAGTGGTAGCGACCGCTACGTCTGCGTGTAGATGACCATCGCCAGGCCAAACGCCAAGGAGTACACGGCGAACGGGATCAGCGTCCTGGTCTTGAAGTAGCGCACGAGGAACGCGACGGTGAACACGGCTGTGACCGCGGCGACAGCGCACGCGACCAGCGCCTGGCCACGGATGCCGTCGCCGTTGTGGCCGAGTAGGTCGGGCAGCTTGACCAAGCCGGCGGCGAGGATGATCGGCGTCGCCAGCAGGAACGCGAAACGCGCCGAGTCGCTGTGGTCGAGCCCGCGCGCGAGCCCCGCGCCCATCGTCACGCCGTCGCGGCTGATGCCCGCGACGAGCGCGCTGGACTGTGCCACACCGACGACCAGCGCCTCGCGGTACTCGAGCGTGTCGAGCTGGCGCGCACCGTCGGGCTTGGCGCCCTCCCGCACCGCCAGTTCGCGCACCTCAGCGCGGCGGCGGAAGCGCTCGGCCGCGAACAACAGGCAGCCGTTGACCATCAGAAAGATCGCCGCTACTTCGGGCTTCGCCGTGAGCGTGCGCAGCGGATGCTCGAGCGCCAGGCCGATGATCCCGGCGGGAAAGCTGGCGGCGATGATCAGCCATGCCAGCCGCTCTGTCGCATCCTCGATCCGGCGCTTGGCGAGCGTGCGGAAGAACGCGCGCACGATCTGCACCCAGTCGCGCCAGTAGTACGCCAACAGCCCGAGAGCACTGCCGACGTGCAGCATCACGACCAGCGCAAGCCAAAAGGATTCCTGTTCGGACTGCGCCTTCACGAGCTTGTTCCACCCGAACAGCGTCGGGAACAGCACCGTGTGCCCGAGGCTGGAGATCGGGAACAGCTCGGTCACACCCTGCAGCACGCCCAGCACGATCGCCTGGAAGTAGCTCAGCGCTGACGCGACGGGAACCGCGAGGAGGGCCGTCATCGGGGCGAGAGCTTAGTGCCTGGCGGCGACTTCGAGCCGCGCGAGGGGCTCATGCATGCGCCGCTTGGATGGCCGCCGCGGACCGCCTCTTGAGAAACACTCGGCGCGATCTTTGCCACCCCAAATCGTGGAAACACGGTACGCGATCTTCACCACCGCTTCACACGATCGTTGCGGCTTGGTCACAAAAAACCGGTGTTTGCAGGGAAATCTGTTTGATATGAACGGTAGGGGATCGGCATCGCAGACGGAGACGGCGACGCAAGCGCCGACCGCCCTGAACACGACAGAGCCGCGAGCGGCGAGCATGGCCGACATGCACTGCCACTCGACAGCCTCCCAGGAGTCCAAGCTCGGCGTCCAGCGTGCGGTCGGCCTGCCCGAGTGTGCGACGCCGCCGCAGGAGGTCTATGAGCTGGCCAAGCGCCGCGGCATGGACTTCGTGACGATCACCGACCACGACACGATCGCGGGCGTGCTCGAGATCGCCGATCGCCCCGACGTGTTCATCTCGGAGGAGCTCACCGCGCACTTCCGCGGCGAGCCGCAGGCGGTGCACGTGCTCTGCTACGGCATCACCTGCGACGACCACGAGTGGCTGCAGGCCAACAGCGGCGACGTCGAGCTGTGCGCCGCCTACATGTACGAACAGGAGATCGTGTGCGCGCTCGCCCACCCGTACTACACCGTCGAGGCGCCGCTCAGCGCCCGCCATCGCCGCCGTCTGGCCGAGCTGTTCGGCATCTGGGAGACGCGCAACGGCGCGCGCGCTCGCGAGCTCAACCGGCCGGCGGCGACGTACGTCGCCACGCGCGAGGGCATCGGCATCGGCGGCAGCGACGATCACGCCGGGGTTGACATCGGGCGCACGTACACCGAAACCCCGCCGGCGACGACGCCGCAGGACTTCCTCGCGCACATCCGCACCGGTGACGCGCTGGCACGCGGCGCTCAGGGCAGTGCCGCCAAGTGGGCGCACGCCGCGATCGCGCTCGCGGCGCGCTCGTTCGGCAGGGAGCGAGCCGACGCCGTGCGCGAGCGCCCGGACCCGCGCCGCGTGATGACGATGGTCAGCCGTCTGCTGCGCGAGGGCGACGCGCGCCACGGCGCGGTCGGCAACGACCTCACTCCCGAGGACGCGCGCTGCCTGCTGCGCGCGTGGCTGAGCGCGGTCGCGCTCGACCACCTCGACGAGCGCGAGCTGATCGCCTACATGCAGCACGAGGACTTCAGCCACGCCGACCTCTACCGCCGCGCGTGCCGTCTGCACGAGCGCAAGCTCCGCGACGCCGTTGGTGTGGCGCTCGCTGCCGCGACCGGTCAGGCCGACCTGCTGCGCGCCGCCGAGAGCCTGTTCGAGGCTTGCACAGCCGCGATCCCCTACGCACCGGCGACCGCGTTCCTCGCCAGCGAGCAGACAAAGCTTGCGGCGATCCCCTATGCGAATACCAGCGCACTCGGCCAACGCGCTGTCCGCGAAGACGGCGAGCGTCCGCGCGTCGCGATCCTCGCGGACGGCATCGGCTCCACGCACGGGGTCACGCGCACGATCGAAGAGATCCGCCAGCGCGGCGTGCCGGACTTTGAGATCGAGGTCGTTGGCACCGACCCGGAGGTCGATCAGCGGCTGTCGGCGGTGGCGGAGATCGACGTGCCGTTCTACCCCGGACTGCAGATCGGCGTCCCCAGCCTGCCGGTGGCGGTGGAGACGCTCGCCGGCGTGCACGGCGGCGGCTATGACCTGATCCACGTCTGCTCGCCCGGACCGGCGGGCATCGCCGGCGCGCTCGTCGCACGCGGACTCGGCCTGCCGCTCGTCGGCAGCTACCACACCGAGCTGACCGCCTATGCGGGCCTGCGCTCGGGCGATCGGCGCGTGGCCGACGCGATGGCGCTGGCCGTCAGCAGCTTCTACCACGCGTGCGATGTCGTGCTCTCCCCCAGCCCCGCCTCCGACGGCGCGCTCGCGGCGATCGGCATGCCGTCCGAACGCGTGCTGCGTTGGGACCGCGGTGTCGACACCGCGCGCTTTGACCCCGCGCTGCGCGAGCAGCCGTTGCTGACGGGCACGATCAACGTGCTGTACTCGGGTCGCATCACGCGCGAGAAGGGCGCCGATCTGCTGGCGGACGCGTTCCTGAAAGCACGGACGCTCGAGCCGCGCCTGCACCTGGTGCTCGCCGGCGGCGGCCCCGAGCAGGAACGACTGCGCACACGCCTCGGCGAGCACGCGACCTTCCTCGGCTGGCTCGAGGGCGACGCGCTTGCGCGCGCGTATGCGAGCGCCGACATCTTCCTGTTCCCGAGCGCGACCGACACCTTCGGTCAGGTGATCCTCGAGGCCCAGGCCAGCGGCGTGCCCGTCGTCGCGGTCGCACGCGGCGGCCCGCTGTCGCTGATCGAGGATCGCGTCAGCGGCCTGTTGTGCGAGCCCGACGCCGAGCGTCTGGCCGAAGCAGTGCTCGAGCTGACCGACTCGCCGCTGCTGCGGGCGCAGCTCAGCCGCGGTGCGCTGCGCGCGGTGCGCATGCGTACCTGGGAGCACACCCTGCAACGCCTGGCCGACGGCTACCAGCACGCGCTGGAGCTGCGCGCGTTCGGCCGCGACCCTCGACCGGCGCCCGTGGAGGCGGGCGAGCGCGCCGCGTAAGGCGGACGCTCGCGCTCGGATGCCCGGCCGGTCACAGCCGTCGCTCGCGGTCGCCCTGCACGGGATCGAGCCGGCGACGTTCGAGCGCTGCGCCCTGATCCGCGATTGGCTCGACGACCACGGCGTCGACCGCGTGACGCTGCTCGTGATTCCCGCGCGCGACCTGCACCCCGTCGGCGAGCGCTCGCCGGAAATGGTCGAGTGGCTGTGCGAACGCCGGCGCAGCGGCGACTCGATCGCACAGCACGGCTTCCAGCACGTGCGCGCCCGCGGGACAGGCTCCGCCCGGCGCCTACTCGCGCGCGCCCACGGGCAGCGCGACGGCGAGTTCGTGGGGCTCGACTGCGAAGAGACCAGGCGCGCCGTGCACGCCGGCTGGCGCGTGCTCAAGCTCGCGGGCATCGAGCCCGACGGCTTCGTCGCTCCGGCATACGCGTACACGCCCGCGTTGCGCGAGACGCTCAGCCACAGGTTCAGCTGGTGGGCGGGGCTGCTGCGCGTGCACCGCACGCCTCACCAGCTCGCGCCGGGCGGCGAGGACCCGCTCGACGCGACGCGCACCGACGGCCAGCTCGCTCCCGCCTGGAATCTCGCCGGGACGGGCCCGCTGAGCCGCGTGTTCTCGCCGTCGCTGTTGCGCGCGGGATCGCTGCTGCCGACCAGCACGCTGCGCCTGGACCTGCACCCCGCCGACCTGGAGCTGCCGCGCCACATGATGGCGCTGGAGTGGGTGCTCGAGCGTTCGGCGCCACGACGCGTCGCGGTCACCTATCGCGAGCTCGCCGGTGTGCGCTCCGCGACCGTCAGAGCGCGACGCGGATCGGGTCAGGCCTTGCCCGCGGTGAACATCGACGGTTCAAACGACTTGACCGCCGAGAGCCCCGCATAGCCGAGGTGCGTGAGCCCGAACAGATCCTCGATCGTGCGTAGCAGCGAGAAGTGGTTGAACGGTTCCTGGCTGGTCGTGCCGCCGCTCACGTACGGCGATAGCAGCAGCGCCCCGACCGCGCCACCGCCGCTCGGCGCCCCGACCAGCGTCTTCGACGGGTCGTTGGGAAACAACGGCTGACCGCAGCACGAGCTCGAGTCGGCGAACGCGCCGCTGGATGGTGCCTGATCGACGGTGATCACGAGCATGCCGTTTTCCTTGTAGGCCGCTGAGCCCATGATCTCGGGGACGACCTGCTTGAGGAACGCTTCGGCCGGCGCCAACCCCGCCGGGGCGCCTTCGCGACACGGCGTCGGGTTCCCGTCGTGACAGCGGTCGGGCACGATGTAGGAGAAGCTGGGTGTGCTCTTGGCGCTTGCCAGATCGCCGTTCAGCTTGTCGAGCCCGATGTCGTCGGCGGCGCACTGCGGCGACCCAACGATCGAACCGAAGTACACGAACGGGTTGCGGAACGTCGCGTACGGCCCGCTGCTGGCCGTTTCGGCAGCGGTCGGGTCGGGCTGGCCGAGCATGGGATGCGGACACACTCCCTGAGCGCCGCCTTCGTCGATCCCTTCGATGTACGCCCGCCATGCCAGGTGCTTGGCGCTCAGCTGGCCGAGGAGCGTGGGCGTCGCGGCCGGGTACACGCAGCCACTGCCCAGCACCTGTTCGTTGGGACCGCTGCCGGTGGCCGCTATTTCGGTGTAGTTGGGGCAGTTGACGGCCGTTTCGGCGGTCGCCCCCTGGCCGCTCAGCAGCGCCAGCTCATCAGCCAGGCCATCGTGCGCGACCGCGTCGTAGTGCGTCAGCAGCTCGCCTTTGCGCTCGAGCGTGTGCACCACGTACGGAGCCGTGGAGGCCGGACCGAACACCGATGCATACGGCTCGTCGGCGAGCATGATCACGAACACGTGCTTTAGCGGCGGAAGCTTCTTTGCTGGGCTCCCCGCCCCAGCTTCGCCGGAGCTGCCCTTCGAGCCGCCGGAGCCTGAGGCGCCTCCTGAGCCAGAGGCTTCTGAGCCGGAGGACTTAGAGGAGCCGCTGCTCGAGCTCGCCGGCGCTTTCGCGGCCGGCTTGCTCGGGCTGGCGGCGGGAGTCGGTTCGGATTCCGCGGCCGGCGGTTCGCTGCTGCTCGATTCCGGCGTGGTGGCTGCCGCTGTCGACGCCGGGGACGATGCGGTCGCCGGCAGCACCAGCTTGACCGGCCCACGCGCGGAAGCGAGCGTGGTGTTGACGCGCGAGCCGGCGACGTTGCCAAGGAGCACACCAAAGCCAAGGAACACGAGCACCAGCAGCGCCGAGACGCGCGGCGGGGGCAGCCGCAGGCCACCCGACTCGACCGAGGCTCGATGAGGAGCACTGTCCGCATCTGACGCGACTGGGATCTGTCCGCCGTGGCCGGCCGAGCCCTCACCCTCAGATACGGCTGCGTCATGCTCGCCGGCGGGCACGCCGCGCGTTCGCCCGGCAACACGCTCGAGCAGCTGCTCCAGTCGCGCGCTACGCTCCCCGACTCGCGCCCCGCAGCTCAGGCAGTAGCGCTGGTCATGGGCGAGCGGCGAGCCACAGTCCCCGCACTGCTGTGAGCGCTCGACGCTGATCGCCGACGCCGCCTACTCGTCCGAGCTGCTGGCGGCGGACCCGGTGGCGGACACGCCCTGGTGCGCGAGCAAGGCGTCCATCATCGAGCCGGCGCCGTCGTGCTCGACGAGGGCACTGCTCGGCTGACGCTCCATCAGCGTCGTCCCGCACTGCCAGCAGTACAGCGCACCCCGGCTGTGTGGAGCGGCGCAACTCGGACAGGCACCGGCGACGCCATCCTGATCCATGCGCAGCAGACGCTCGACCTCGGCCAACTCGGCGTCGCGTTCCTGCAGCAGCGCAGCACGCCGCACCAGCACGTCGAGACGGAAGTGATCGCGGATCGCCATCTCGTACGCGAGCCCGCCGAGATCCCAGTGAAGCTCCGTGACCACCTCCGCGAGCGCATCGCGCCTGCGGCTGAGCTCGGAGCGCCGATCTTCCGGTGCGGATGCCGCCGGCGCGGATGCGACGCCAGACGACGTCGCGGATGCGGTGCCAGGCGCGTGCGACTGGGTCGCGGTGTGGGGCGCGGGAGCGCTTTGCCCGAATGGGTCGCGAAGGATGCCCATGTCCTAGGAGACCTCAATCTTCGACGACATCGGGAAGATCCTTTGACTTTTCCTCATAGCCCTTGCCTTTGACGCCGTTGAGTTTGTTCAGCACGGAAGGCGGAGCCGGTTTGCTCTCGCTTTCGCCGACTCCGCCCGGCGACGTGGTCGGAGGTTCCTTTTCCGCCGCCGAGCTCGACCCACCGTTGGACACCTTGATCACCTTGGCGCCGTGGAAGCTCTTCTTGAGGCCAGCCAGAGCTTTTTCGGCTTCGGACTTCTTGCTGTAGACGCCCGAGTAGATCGCGTAGCTGCCGGCGCTCAGGCTGCTGAATTCTTCGGACTTGAGCGCGCCGACCGCCTTCGCGCCCTTGGCGCCGGCTGCCGCCTTGGCGCTTTCGACCGCGCTGACGGACGTGCCCGCCTGGGGCAGCGTCTGCAGTTGCACCGTGTAGCCGCTCTTGCCTGCAGGCCAGTCGCCGATGAACGACGCTTCGCTAGCGGAGGTCGCCGCCGTGCCGGTCGAGGTGGCGACGGTAATCACCTGCGCCGGCGCCGCGCTCTGCTTCGGCGAGCTGGAGCGTCCGATCAGCACACCCACTCCCATCGCCAGCAGCAGCACACCGACACCGGCGATCACGGTCAGCGTGTTGTTGCGTTGAGAGCCGCCCGAGGGAGCAGCGCCACCCGCCGCGGGCGGGGACGTCGAGGGCGGAGACGTCGAGGGCGGCTGGGGTGTCGCGGCCTGAGCAGCGCTCGGCGACCGCTGCGACTCCCCGCTCAGCACGCTGCTCATCGGCACGAGTCGCTCACCACACTCCAGGCAGTAGCGCTGATCGGACGCCAGCGGCGCTCCACAGCTCGCGCATTGCGCGGCCGCGCCCGCTTCGGGAGGCAATGAGCTTGCGATCGATTCGGTGGACAAAGATGGCTGCCTTCGTGTCTGCGCCGCTGGCTACGTCGGAGCGACGCCGGATCCCGGCGTTGGAACTCCGATGCTGCTCAGCGTATGGTCGGGCCGCAGGCTCCCGCTGGCGTGATGATTTTGTGAAGGCCGAGTCCCTCACTGCCCAGCCCGCCTGTCCGAATCGATGTGCCCGGAGTGCCTACGCCGCTACGCCGTCGCCGCTGCGCAGCGAAGCAACCGGCTCGCGCCGTACCGAGAAGTGGTTCGCGTGGACGGCGACCTCCGCTTGCTCGGCCGGCTCCCAGACAGGCGAGTCCAACCGCCCCCGTACCGCGGGAGCTGGGGTGTACGCGAGCTGCGCCAGGTCACCGGCACGCGCCGCCACACACAAGCCCGCGACCAGCGACAAGACGAGAACCCAGGCGGCTACAACAGGTAGGAGGATCATTGGGAGCTCCGAAGTTCGGTGGGCCGATTCCTCACCAACTGTATCAGGTTTATTGGCATCAAGTGGTCGCTCCGCGGCAAGCTGGCGCAACACGCGACAAACCGTGCGCCAACTGCCACGTCACAGACCGCCGCGATCGGCCATCGACGCCCCGAGCCTGGACGCGAGCCGCAGCCGAGTACGCGACAATCCACCCGCGTCGAACCGCATCGAACGGATCTCAGCCGGGTTTAGGGTTGAGCCCACCAACGCGTGGCGCGATCGCATGGCCGCAAACGAGCAACGACCGCGGAATCAGAGACCAGGAGAGACTCGAGCATGAGCAGCCAAACCTTCGGGCGCGTGAAGATCCTGTCGGCGCTCGCACTGGCCGTGATGGCGCTGGCCGCGCCGATCGCTTCACGGGCTGCCAGCCCGACCGAACCCGCCGCGCCGAGCGTCGTGACCGGCGGCGCACGCTTGAGCGGCGCCGCGGGCCTGCTCGAGGGCAGCGTCAACCCGCACACGCTCGCCACCACCTACTACTTCAAGTACGGACCCGGCGTCACCTACGGGAAAGTGACGAGCACCGGCACGCTCAAAGCCGGCCCCAACGAAATCGACTCCGAGAAAGTCAGCGCCGTCGCTGCCGGCATCGAGGAAGGCTGGCACTACCTGCTCGTCGCCAGCAATGAAAAGGGTACCCAGGAAGGGCGCGACCACGTCTTCAAAGTCAAGGTCAGGGTCAAGGTCAAAAAGCCGGCGTTCGTCCTTGACAAGTCGTTCGCGCCGACGCCGCTTGGCAGCACGTTCGTGCTCGACGGCACGCTCACCGGCACCGGCAACGCCAACCGCGCGATCGTGCTGCAGGCGACGCCGTATCCGTACACCGCGGCCTATGCCGACGTCGGCACGCCGATCCTGACCGGCCCGACCGGCGCCTTCTCCTTCCGCGTCGCTGGGCTCGCCTCCAGCACCAAGTTCCGCATAGCGACCGCCAGCGCACCGCTGCTGTACAGCAAGATCGTGCCCGAGCAGGTGACCGTGCGGATCGTCCTCAAAGCGCGCCAGGCGGGCCACAACGGGCTCGTGCGCCTGTACGGGACCGTGACGCCCGCGGAGGTCGGCGCGCACATCTACTTCCAGCTTGAAAAAGTCGCCAAGCCCAAACTCGAAAAGCCCGGCAAGCTGGAAAAGCCGGGCAAGGAAAAGGCTGAAAAGGAAAAGCCGCCGGCGTTCACCACGAAGTTCAGCTCGATCGTCAAGCGCGCCACCAAAACGATCTCGCGCTTCAGTGTCGTCGTGAGCGTGCGCGACGCGGGTCGCTATCGCGCGTTCGTGCAACTCAGCCCCGGCCCACTGGCCTCAGGCACGAGCTCTACGGTCACGCTACACGCTCCCAAGAAGAAGGCCAAGAAGAAGAAAACCTGAGCCGCCGCTCTGGCGACGGCCCGGCCCGCCCAGGGTTCGCGCCCCGGCGCTCAGCGCTCGCGCAAGATCAAGCCGCGAGCCGCCAGCAAGTCCATCACACGCTCGACCTCCTGCTCGACCGTTTCCTTGAAACTGCCTAGCACCAGGTCCGGTTCGGCGGGCGCCTCGTAAGGCGCGCCCACTCCGGTCAGGCCAGCGAGCTCGCCCGCGCGAGCACGCGCATACAGCCCCTTGGGATCGCGCTGCTCGCACAGCTCCAGCGGCGCGTCCACGAAGATCTCCAGGAAGCCCAGGTCGTCGGCCGCGTGTAGCGCCGCCGCCGCGTCGCGGTCGGCGGCGTATGGGCTGACGAGGCTCACCAGCGCAACCGTTCCAGACTCCGCGAGCAGCCGCGCCACGTGCGCGGTTCGTCGCACGTTCTCCGTGCGCGCGTGCTCATCGAAGCCGAGATCGCCGTTGAGGCCGTGGCGGAGGTTGTCGCCGTCCAGCAGGAACGCCGGCTGTCCAGCCTGCAGCAAGCGCTCCTCGACCGCGGCGGCGACGGTCGACTTGCCGGCGCCGGGCAACCCCGTGAACCACAACGTCGCACCACCGTGGCCGAGCGACTGCCAGCGGCGCTCGCGCGTCATCCGCGTGCCCTGCCAGCGCACGTTCGGGCTGCGCTCCGTTTTGGGCTCGGCGAGCGCCGTCGACTCGGCGGGCTGGGCGGGACCCTCAACCTCGGTGTCGAGGATCACACCCGCCGCGACGGTGTCGTTCGTGGCCTCGTCGATCACGATCAGGCTGCCGGTGACGCGGTTGCGCCGGTAGGAGTCGAACACGAGCGGTGAGCTCAGCTCCATGTGCACGCGCGCGAGGTCGTTGAGCTCGAGCGTGCTCGCGCCCTCGTCACGGCGCAGTGTCTCGACGTCGATGCGATAGCGGACGTCCACATTGCCGACCATCGCGGTGCGCGTGGTGTGCTTGACCAGATAGCGCCGACCCGGGCTCAGCGGCTGCTCGGACATCCAGCACAGCAGGCACTCAAAGCTGTTTGAGACCGTCGGCTGGTTCTGCGTGCGCACGATCGTGCTGCCGCGCCCGACGTCGATGTCGTTGCTGAGGCGCAGCGCCACCGACATCGGCGGGAACGCCTCCGCGACCGGCCCCTCGAACGTGTCGATGCTCGCGACCGTCGTGCGCTGCCCGCCCGGCAGCACGACCACCTCATCGCCCTGACGGATGATGCCGCCGGCGAGCTGTCCAGCGTAGGCACGGTAGTCGGCGAGCCCTGAACCGACTTGATGCCCGCCTGGGCGGATCACCCACTGCACCGGGAAGCGCACGTCGATCAGGTTGCGATCAGAGGCGATGTGCACGTGCTCGAGGTGGTAGAGCAGCGGCGGCCCCTGGTACCAGGGCATCGCCTCGGAGCGATCGACAACGTTGTCGCCGAGTAGCGCCGAGATCGGGATGAAGGTCACGTCGGGCATCTCCAGGCGAGCCGCGAACGCCTCGAACTCCTCGACGATCGCGTCGAAAGCGGCCTGGTCGAAGTTGACGAGGTCCATCTTGTTGACGCACACGACGACGTGCGGGATGCCGAGCAACGAGCTGATGAACGCGTGGCGCTTGGACTGCGCGAGCACGCCCTTGCGCGCATCGACGAGCACGATCGCGAGGTCCGCGGTCGAGGCACCAGTGACCATGTTGCGCGTGTACTGCTCGTGCCCAGGGGTGTCGGCGATGATGAAGCGCCGCTGCGCGGTCGCAAAGTAGCGGTAGGCGACGTCGATCGTGATGCCCTGCTCACGCTCGGCGCGCAGCCCGTCGGTCAACAACGACAGGTCAAGCACCTGACCCTTGCGTTGGCTGGCCTGCTCGACGTGCTCGAGCTGGTCGGCGAGCACCTGCTTGGAGTCGTACAGCAGCCTGCCGATCAGCGTGCTCTTGCCGTCATCCACGGAGCCCGCGGTGGCGAAGCGCAACAGGTCGGTGGGGCGCTCGGTCAGGCGCTTGAACACCTCCGCGGCGCTCTCACCCGCGAGCGCACCGCCAGCGTGCCCCTTGCCGTTGCCGTTGAGCGCAACCGCGCCCGTCCGCTCCGAGCCGTCGGCCGCCATCAGAAGTACCCCTGCCGCTTGCGATCCTCCATCGCCGCCTCGGTCACGCGGTCGTCCGCGCGCGTCTCGCCGCGCTCGGTGATCTGTGTCGCCGCGATCTCCGCGACGACCTCCGCGAGCGTGCCCGCGTCGGATTCGACCGCGCCGGTACAGCTCATGTCGCCGACCGTGCGGTAGCGCACGCGCGCTGAGAACGATTCCTCGCCGCTCATCAGCTCCATGAACGGGCTAACCGCGTAGAGCATGCCGTCGCGCGAGAAGACCTCGCGCTCGTGGGCAAAATAGATCGACGGCACCTCCAACTCCTCCTCGGCGATGTACTGCCATACGTCGAGCTCAGTCCAGTTGGAGATCGGAAAGACGCGGGCGTGCTCTCCCTTGCGAATACGGCAATTGTAGAGGCTCCAAACCTCGGGTCTCTGTTTGTGCGGCTCCCACTGGCCGAACTCGTCGCGGAAGGACAGCACCCGCTCCTTTGCGCGCGCCCGCTCCTCGTCGCGGCGCGCGCCGCCGAACGCCGCGTCGAAGTCGTGCTCGGCGATCGCGTCCAGCAGCGTCACCGTCTGCAGTTTGTTGCGGGAAGCACGCGGCCCGGTCTCCTCAACGGCGCGGCCGCTGCGAATCGAGTCTTCGACCGAGGCCACGATCAGACGCTCACCCAGCTCCGCCACGCGCCGGTCGCGGAACTCGATCGCCTCTGGGAAGTTGTGCTCGGTGTCGACGTGCAGCAGCGGGAACGGGAACGGCGCCGGGCGAAATGCCTTCTCCGCCAAGCGCAGCAGCACGATCGAGTCCTTGCCGCCGCTGAACAACAGCACCGGCCGCTCGAACTCAGCGGCCGCCTCGCGCATCACCTGGACAGCCTCGGCCTCCAGCGTCCTCAGGTGCGATAGATGATAGGTGGCTGGCATCCGTGCTGGTGGCTTGCGATCGGCGATCGAAGGTTTGCCTTGCGGTGCTCGAAGCTACCCCATCCCCGCCCTGACGATTGTGAACTTTACGGTGCTGGTTGGAGCGTTGTCAAGCGCGGGGCGCCGTTAGACTCGAAGCCATGACAGCATCGGCTGAGACATCGGTCGGCGCGCGCGCGAGCAGTGGCAGGGTTCCGGACTTCTTCATCGTCGGGCACGCCAAGAGCGGCACCACGGCCCTGCACGAGATGCTCGGCGCGCACCCGCAGATCTTCATGCCGGCGCTCAAGGAGACGCGCTTCTTCGCACAGGAGCTGCACCCCCTCGTGCGCCCATCCGATCGGCATCCGCAAACGCTCGAGCAGTATGTGTCGCTGTTCGCGGCGGCCACCGCCGAGCAGCGTGCCGGCGAGGCATCACCCTCCTATCTGCGTTCACTCACCGCCGCTCAGAAGATCGCGGCGCTGCGACCCGACGCGCGCATCATCGCGATCCTTCGCGAGCCCGCGAGCTTCATTCGCTCGCTGCACCTGCAGCTGATACAGGCACACGTCGAGACGGAGAAGGACCTCGCCAAGGCGATTGCCCTGGAAGCGCAGAGGCGTCACCAGAAAGACACAACCGATCTCGTGATCCCACAGGGGCTGCTCTACCTGGAGCACGTGCACTACGTCGAGCAGCTGCGCCGCTTTCACGCCGCGTTCCCACCCGAGCAGGTGCAGGTGCTCATCTACGACGACTTCCGCACTGACAACGAAGGAACGCTGCGCGCGCTGCTGCAGTTTCTGGAAGTCGACGACAGTGCGCCGATCACCATGACGGAAGCAAACCCGACAGTCCGCGTACGTTCGCCGCGCATATACCAACTCGAGCGCGCGCTGTACATGGGACGCGGCCGCACCGCCGGCGCAGTCAAGGCCGCGATTAAGACATTCACACCGCGGCGCGTGCGTCACGACGCGCTCACTGTTCTGCGCCGCGCCCAACGCGCCGCACCACACCCGGTCGACGAGCAGCTGATGCTGCAATTGCGGCAACGCTTCAAGAGCGAGGTGCTCGCTACGAGTGAATATCTCGATCGCGACCTCGTGAGACTGTGGGGCTATGACAGGCTCAACTGAGCCGCCAACACCGGCCGGCGTGCCAGATACCCAGTAGACTCCTACGTGATGACAACAGCCACCGAACCGGGGAACGGTGCTAGCAGGGACACGGCGAGGGTGCCCGAGTTCTTCATCGTTGGCAACCCCAAGAGCGGCACCACCGCGCTGTATGAGATGCTCGCGCCGCACCCGCAGGTCTTCATGCCCAAGCTGGGCACGCAGTTCTTCGCGCTGGAGCAGGTGCAGCATCCGACGACACTGCAGGAGTACCTGGCGCTGTTCGCGGCGGCGCGCCCGGACCAGCGTGTTGGCGAGATGTCAAGGGGGTATTTCCGGTCGCCCACAGCCGCGGAGGGCATCGCCAAGCTGCGGCCGGACGCGCGCATCATCGCCGTCCTGCGTGAGCCCGCGAGCTTTCTGCGTTCGCTGCACATGGAGCTGGTGCAGGACCGCGTCGAGACGGAGACCGACTTCGCCAAGGCGATCGCTCGCGAAGAACAGACGCGCCAGGGCCGCGAGATCGCGCAAGCCCCCGGCCAGGGACTGATGTACTCGCCGCAGCGCGTTGGCTACGTCGAGCAGCTGCGCCGCTACCACGCGGTGTTCCCGCGCGAGCAGGTGCTGGTGCTGATCTACGACGACTTCCGCGCCGACAACGTGGGCACCGTCCGCAAGGTCCTGAACTTCCTCGAGGTCGACGAGACCGCCCCGGTCCAGGCGACCGACGCGAACCCGACCGTGCGCGTGCGCTCGCCGCGCCTGCACGAGCTGGTGCACTCGCTCACGATGGGGCAGGGTCCCGTCACGGGGACCGTCAAGAAGACGATCAAGGCCGTCACCCCAAAGCAGTTGCGCGACGAGGGCCTCGGGGCGCTGCGGCGAGGGGTGTTGTACACCGACCCCGACCCACCCGACGAGCAGCTGATGTTCGAGCTGCGCCGCCGCTCCAAGGACGAGGTCCACGCGCTGAGCGAGTACCTGGGCCGCGATCTCGTGACCCTGTGGGGCTATGACAGCCT
Source organism: uncultured Solirubrobacteraceae bacterium (assembly GCA_963716535.1). GTDB lineage: Bacteria > Actinomycetota > Thermoleophilia > Solirubrobacterales > Solirubrobacteraceae > Palsa-744. The sequence continues at coordinate 1,715,898 of OY970317.1, forward strand.
CAGCTGAGGCGTCGGCGGTGCTACGCCCACCCCAGCCCCGGGTGCCTGACTTCTTTATCGTCGGCAATCCCAAGAGCGGCACCACCGCCCTATACGAGATGCTGCGACGCCATCCGCAGGTCTACATGCCGGACCTCAAGGAGCCGTGGTTCTTCGCGAGCGACATGCGTCCGCGCTTCCAGCCGCCGCGGTCGGCTTCGCCGCCCGAGACGCTCGAGGACTACATGGCGTTGTTCGGCGCGGCCGCGCCGGGGCAGCGTGTCGGCGAGGCCTCGACGGCCTACCTGTGGTCGAGCACCGCCGCCGATTTGATCGCCGAGCAGCGGCCCGACGCGCGCATCATCGCGATCCTTCGCGAGCCCGCGAGCTTCCTGCGCTCGCTGCACCTGCAGCTGCTCGGCACGCACGTGGAGGGCGAGCCCGACTTCGGGCGCGCGATCGCGCTCGAGGCCGCCCGCCGCGAAGGCAAGAAGATCCCCCGCCGCTCGCATCGCCCGCAGCTGCTGCTGTACTCGAACCACGTGCGCTACGTCGAGCAGCTGCGCCGCTACCACGCGGCCTTCCCGCCCGAGCAGGTGCTGGTGCTGATCTACGACGACTTCCGCTCTGACAACGAGGGCACGGTGCGCACCGTCAGGCGCTTCCTGGACGTGGATGAGACGGTACCGGTCGAGGTGACCGACGCCAACCCGACGACGACGCGCATGCGCTCGCAGCAGCTCGACGAACTGCTGAACGTGATCTCGGTCGGACGCGGCCCGGTGTCGCGAACGGTCAAGGCCGGCGTCAAGGCGGTGACGCCGGGGGTGCTACGCAGCACCGCGATCCAGCTCACCCAGCGCCACCTCGTGCAGGGCAAGCCGCGCCCGCCCGACGAGCAGCTGATGTTCGAGCTGCGCCGCCGCTTCAAGGACGAGGTGACCGCGCTGAGCGAGTACCTGGGGCGCGACATGGTGGCGCTCTGGGGCTATGACAGCCTCGACTGAGGCTGGCGCGCCGGACAGCCGCCGCGCCAGGCCCTGCGATGCGGACTGGCGCGCGGCCGCCGCGCGTGAGCAGCTCGCGGCGATGCCGGCGGGCGAGGTGGCCGTCTCGTGCTCGGCGCCGCTCGGCACCGGCGGTCTCGGACGCCATCTCAACGAGATCCTCGACGCGCTCGATCGTGGTGGGCACGTCAGCACCTGCACCTGCGGCTCGACGCGCAGCGCGGACACAACAGCCGCGCGCAAAGAGCCGCGTCACCTCCTCGGCATCCCCTATCTCGCCAACGCGATCGCGCCGTTGCCGTTGCCATTCTCGCCCGGGGTGCGCACACGCGCCTTCATGGGCGAGTTCGACGCCTACGCGGCAGCGCGCCTGCCCCCCGCGGGCCACCTGATTGCGTTCAACGGACAGGCCCTAAAACAGTTTCGCGCAGCCCATCGCGCCGGCTACCAGTCGCTGGAGCTGGTCTCCGCCAACTCGCACATGCGCCAGGTCGCACGCCAGCACGCGCTAGCCCACGCCCGCTATCCGCTCGAGGGCTCGTGGACCAAGCACCTGGTGGCGCGCAACCTCGCCGAGTACCGCCACGCCGACCGCATCCACGTCTCCTCTCAGTACGTGTGGGACTCGTTCCTCGAGCACGGCTTCGACGCTGGACAGCTGGTGCGCTTCCCGCTGACGCCGCACCCGCGCTTCACCCCCGCTAGCGACCGCGAGCCCTCCTCAGAGTTCGAGATCGTCTACGTCGGCAGCCTCGCCGTGCACAAGGGCGTGCCGCTGCTGATCGACGCCGTGCGCCGCCTGCCCCACGCCGACCTGCGGCTCGTGCTCGTGGGCGGTTGGGGCACGCGCGGCATGCGCCGCTTCGTGCAGAGCGCGTGCGCGAGCGACAGTCGCATCAGCGTGCGCCCCGGCGACCCGCTCGAGCGTCTGCGCCGCGCGCGCCTGTGCGTGCACCCGACCTACGAGGACGGCTTCGCCTACGCGCCCGCCGAGGCGCTCGCGTGCGGCGTGCCGGTGATCGTCAGCGAGGACACCGGCATGAAGGAGCTGATCGACTCTCCCGACCGCGGCGCGATCGTGCCGACCGGCGATCTCGACGCGCTCCGCGAAGCGATCGACGCCGCCTACCGGGGCGAGCTGTTTGGCGGCTGAGAGGATCGACACACGGCGTACTGGAGATGAGATCAACGATCGGGATCACCCAGCACATCGTCAAATGCATGCCGCTCGTGCCGATGCCAACGCGCTCCCGCACCGGTGCCGTGCGAGCTGATATGCCCGGCATCGCGTAGCTCGTTGAGCGCCAGCCGCACCGTCGCCGAGCTTATGCCCGGTAGCGCACGATGGATATCGCGGGTGCGGAATTCCGCAGGCGCATGGTGCAGGATGTGTTCACGAACACGTTCCTGCTTGGAGCCCGTACTGGTCCTGCCGGCCGCGACGCGCTGCTCGAAGTCGTCGTACGCACCACCGAGGATGCGCACCAGGAAGGTCGTCCACGGCCAGATCGTGTGATGCCCCTGATGCCAGCCCCGCTGTGATTCATACAGGCTCTGGTAGTAGGCGTTCTTGGCTTCGAAGATGCGCTGCTCGACGCTGACATAGCGAGCGACGCCGTAGCCGGCCGCGAGTAGCTCGTGGGTGGTCACGAGGCGTGCCAGTCGACCATTGCCATCGGCCACTGGGTGGATCGCGAGAAGGTCAACGATCAGGGCACCGATCAAGACCAGGGGGTGGGTACGAGCTTCACGCTTCGCTGCTTCGTAGCGATCCAAAAGCTCGACTAGCAGCGTCGGTGTCTCGTGCTCGCCCGGCGGGGTGAACACGACTTCGCGCATGCCGCCCTCGTAGGAGACGATTAGGTTCTGATCGCTCTTGAGATGCCCGCCTCGCCCATCGGCATGCTGGAACAACAGCCGGTGCAGGTGCAGCATGAACGGCACGGTCAGAGGCTCGTTTCGCTCAAGGCTCATGACGTAGTCGATCGCGTCGCGATAACCGGCGAACTCTCTCTCGTTGCGGTTGCGAAAACGTGGGCTGCCCTCGGCTATCCGTAGTGCACGGCCCTCTGCCACGGTCACGTTCTCGATCGCGTTCGAGGCTGTGATCGAGGCAACGCGGGCGTTTTCCGAGAGTGTTCGCAAGAGCTCCGGGAGCTGATCCGCGAACAGCAGTTCTTGGCCCTTGTAGGTGTCGATCCGCGACAGCTCTGCGCCAAGCTCTCGTGGCTGCCCGCCGAACGTGCCGTCCAGGTCGATGAAGCTCCTCATAGTGCTAATGATCGCATAATAATGCTAAAAACTGGCCCAATTAGCATTATTTTCGCAATATTGGCACCATCCAAGTCCGCCCTAAGGGCCAGCTAGGCTCATCAGGGCGCTACCCGGTAGCCGCGCTACCCGGTGGCTCAAGGCGCGCGTCGGTGCCCGCCGGCGCGCTCGACTCCGGCCTTCACGACCGCCTCAAACTCGCTGGCGCGGCCTTCGTATGAAAGCTGCTCGCGCAGCTCGGCGCGCTCGAACACACGAGCGGCACCGGCGAACTTCGCCTCCGCAAGCTCGGCGATGACCTCCCGCATGCGCTCCCCGTCGTCCGGCTCGACGAGCCACACGCCGGGCTTGTCCGCGAGGTAGTCCCAGTTCTCCCCGCGCGGCACCGCCGCGAGGATCGGGCGGTCGGTCATCAGGTACTCGTAGGTCTTCGCCGAGATGCGCCCGCCGCGCGAGCCGTCCGTGCGGCCGGGAAGCGTCAGGAACAGCAGGTCGGCGCCGGCGAGGATGCCCGCCACCTCGGCGTGCGCGACCGGGTCGAGCACCGTCACGACGTCTTGCACGCCGGCGCTCGCGAGCGCCTGGGCGACGACGTCGGCCGCGTACGGGTTGCCGTGCAGCGTCAGGCCGACGCGTCCAGCCCAGTCGGGATGCTCGGCGATCGCGTCGATGATCGCGTGGCCGATCACCTCCGGCGAGGATGTTCGCTGATCGAGCGCCATCAGCTCGTAGCGGCCGAGGCGCAGCCACGCGTTGTAGAGGCGCTTTGCGATCCCGGGCGGCGGCGCGTGCGCCTCGATCAGCGCCCACCACCCCGACATCGCGCCGACATAGGCGATCTCGAAGCGCTCGTGCGACAGCGCGCCCTGCGACGCGCCGTCGGTCGCTCCGCCGTCCGCCGTGCGCGTACGGAAGTCCGCCGCGTCGGCGCCGTAGCGAACGAGGTGCAGCTTCTCGCGCGCGCCCCGAGGCTGTCGCGAGCGCACCGCCTCGAGGTTCGTCGCGGAGACGTAGATGACCTCATCGGCGCACCTTACGTACAGGTCCTCCAGCGCCTCGGCGAGGCGATAGTGCAGCCGCGTCGGGAAGTGCGGATGCATGTCCGTGCACGTCAGCGAGTCGTCGAGGTTGAGGATCAGCGGCAGGCGCCGCAGCCTGCTGAGCACGATCCCCGCGAGCCCCGCGGAGTAGGGCATCATGAACACGACGATCGCCCGCGGCCGGCGCTCGCGTGCGATGCGTCGTCCGGCGAGCACCGCGGGCGCGACCCAGAAGATCGACTCGTCGGGCCACACGGCAAGCTCGAGCAGCTTGCTCAGACGCAGGCGCCGCAGCAGGGCGAGCAGCTTGCGCGGTCGCCAGCTGCGCACGACCTCAACCGCGACTTGCGAGTCCCCCCGCGGGCCATCCGCCTCGCTCAGCACCGTGACATCCCAGCGGGCGCTCAGATGCTCCAGCAGCTTGCTCGCGCGAATCGCGGTCGGCGTGGTGTCCGGGGCGAACGACTGCGAGACGCAGAGAAGTGCGGGCCGCTCACCGGAGTGCAACGGCGTCATGCTAGCGCCCGCTCGTACACGGCCGTGACCGCCGCCGCGTGCCGCTCGGTCGTGAATGCCTGCTCGACCCTGCGCCTGCCCGCCACGCCCAGCTCGCGGCCGTGGTCGGGACGCTCGGCGATGCGCCGCACCGCCTGCGCCCACGCGCTCGGCTGTCCAGGCGGCAGCAGATAGCCCTCGCGCCCATCCTCGATGATCTCGGTGGGCCCGCCGACGTTCGTCGCGAGCACCGGCACGCCAAGCGCCATCGCCTCGATCAGCGCGCGCCCGAACGGCTCCTCGGTGGAGGGCAGCAGCAGCACGTCGAGCGCGCGCATCAGCTCGGGGACGTCCTCGCGCTCGCCGAGGAACGACACCCGATCGGCAACACCGGCCTGCACCGCCTGCGCCTTCAGGCCGGCGACATAGGCCTCGTTGTCAAAGCGCGTCGAGCGGGCCACGAACTTGGCCGAGCCGATCAGCAGCAGCTGCGCGTCGAGCCCTTCGCGCCGTAGCTCCGCGAGCGCGGCGATCGCCGTGTCCTGCCCCTTCCACGGGCTCAGCTGCGCGACCACGCCGAGCAGCAGCCGATGCTGCCCAGCCGCGCCAAGGCGGGCGCGCGCCTGCGCGCGGTCGATTCGATCGGGGTCGAAGCGCGTGAGGTCGACGGGGTTGTGGACGACCTCCACGCGCGTGGACGGCGCCGCCGCGAGCACCGTGCGGGCGGTGTACGCGGAGTTGGCGATCACGGTGCTCGCCGTCGCCGCGATCAGGCGCATCGTCGCGCTCGTCAGCGCACCGGGCGGCAGGCAGTCGCGGACGTGCACGACGGTAGCCGCACGCGGCCGCGCGAGGCCGACCACGATGCCGCTGCGGATCGAGTTCGCGTGCACGACCTGGACGGCCTGCTGCCGAGCCAGACGGCGCACCTGCGTCGCGGCGAAGCTCAGCTCCGCCAACGTGCGCGGCGTGTGCAGCGGGTGCAGCCTGAGGCTGCCCGCCGTCCCAGCGATCGTCAGTGTGGGAATCCCGTCCTCCCCATCCCCACCCCCTCGAAGCCCCCCGACCGCCGCCTGCAGGGCGCCGCGCGGGCTCGCGAGGAGCGGCTGCACCGTCTCCGGCAGCGCGCCGAGCAGGCTCAGCAGCGAGCGCTCGCCGCCGCCCACCTCAGCCGTGTGGTTGACGTAGAGGACCCTCATGCCGACGCCGCGTTCCCGTCGCCCACGCCGGGGCCGCCGCCGCGCGTGTCGCCTGGGTCACCGGCGCTCGCGCCCGGACGCGATGGCAACAGCTCGAGCAGCGCCTCCTGCACGCGCGCGACGATCGCCGGCCAGGCGTGTTCCTGCGCGCGCAGCCGGCCGGCAGCGCCGAGCCGGTTCGCCAGCTCAGGGTCCAGCAGCAGCCGGCTGATCGCCTCGGCGACCGCGAGCTGGTCGAGCGGGTCGACGAGCAGGCCGGTGACGCCGTCGAGAACCGCGTCGAGCGCGCCGCCGACGTTGCCCGCGACCACCGGCTTGCCGTACGCGCCGGCCTCCAGGTAGACGATCCCGAAGCCCTCGCCGGCGAAGCCGCCGGCCGGCAGCCTGCTTGGCATCGCCAGCAGCTGCGTGCGCCGCAGCCACGCGTTGCGCTCCTCGTCGCTGACGGAGCCGAGGAAGCTGATCGAGTCAGCGACGCCGTAGGAGCGCGCGAGCGCTTCGATCTCGCCGCGCAGGCTGCCGTCACCGAGCACCACCCACTGCACGTCGGGCACCTTCGCGCGCACCAGCGCGAGCGCGCGCACGAGCACGTCGTGGCCCTTGTAGCGCTCCTGAATGCGCGCGACCGTCAGGAACGTCGGGCGCTCAGCCGGCTCGAGCGCGGCGTCGAGCCACGCGGCGTCCAGCGGCGCGCCATCCTGCGGCACCTCGACGCCGTTGGGGATGATCGTGATGTTGGCGTCGGCCGCGCCGGTGGCGCGCACGAGGCCCGCCGTGTAGCCGCTGACAGCGATCGCGAGATCCGCTTGGGTGGCGGCGAACGCGGCCAGCCGCGGCCGCGCGCCGATCTCTTCCGCGTGGAAGTACTGCGCGACGGGCACGCCGAGCGCGCGCTTGATCGCCGCCGCCGCGGGGCTCGCCACGAGGTGCATGCTGAGCGTCGCGTGCGGTTTGAAGCGCAGCGCCTCACCGAGGGCGTGCGCGTTCAGTAGTGCCAGTTGCGCGGCGTGCGGCAGCGACGCCGCGCCGATCCTGCGCACGGCGGTGTCACGTGAGCTGTCGTACTGGCGCGCGCCCGCCTGCGCGAGCGCCAGCACGCGGGTCTCAAACGCATCGACTCCGCCAGCCAAGCGCTCGCTGACGAGCTGAATGCCGCCGGGCGCCGGCGGATAGTCCGGCGTCAGGATCAGCAGTCGCGGTTTGAGGTCCCGGGGCAAGGGCTCAGGCGATCGCTCGAGCGGTGGCGTGATCGGCGCCGTCGAGCCCGCAGAAGCGATCGGCCCACAGCCCCAGCGCGAGCAGCGGCCACAGCCGCTCGCTGTGATCGCGCGCGCCGGCGAGATGCTCGCCGACGAGCGCGCGCACGGCCTCGCGCGCGAAGTAACCCTCGCTGTAGAGCACGCCGTGCTCGGGCTGCGCGCGCAGCACGTCCGCGAGCGGGCCGCGCAGCCAGTCCGCGGCGGGCACGCGGAAGGCGGTCTTGCGGTAACGGCCGAGGCGCGGCGTCTCGAGCACGCCGGCCGGCAACATCGCGCGCAGCAGCGCCTTGCCTCCGCCAGCTAGGTGCACTGAGGTGTCCAGCGAGGCGGCGAAGTCGGCCAGCTCCCGGTTCAGGAACACGGTCCTGATCTCGAGCGAGGCGAGCATCCCGGCGCGGTCGGTCTTGAACAGCACGTCGTCTGGCAGGTAGTCCACCTGGTCGAGGTGCATCAGCCAGCGCACGGTGCCCTCACCCCGGCCATTGAGAGGCGGCTCGCCCGCGCGCGTGCTCAGATCGGCGAGTACCTGGCTGGCGCCGACGCCGGCCAGGCGCGGCCCGTAGAGCGCCCGGCGGTCGTGGCGGCGCTCGGAGGTGACCCAATCGAGGTTGCGCTCCAGCAGCGGCGCGGGCGCCAGGCGCTGCGCGGCGCGCTGACCGCGCCCGGCACGCTCGGCGCCGCCGCGCAGCAGCGACCCGAGCGATCGCGCCGCGACCGGCCCGAGCGCGGCCTCCGCGCGGCGAGAGCGCTCCAGCCAGCGATAGCGCGGGTAGCCGCCGAACAGCTCGTCGGCGCCCTCGCCACCAAGCGCGACCGTCACGCGCGGGCGCGCGAACTCCGAGAGTGCGTTCAGCGGCAGCAGCGCACGGTCGCCCAGCGGCTGGTCGATGCTGGCCAGCAGCGCGGGCGCGCGCTCGGCGACGTCACGCTCGGTGAGCGTCACCTCGTGGTGTTCGCTGTTCAGATACGCGGCCATACGGCGCGCCTGCGCCGTCTCGCTGACGGCGCCGACGTCGTAGCCGACGGTGAACGTCTGCAGGCGCTTGGACGACGCCTTGGCGGCAGCGATCGCCACCAGCGTCGAGTCCACGCCGCCGCTGAGGAACACGCCGAGCGGCACGTCGGAGATCATGCGCGCGGCGACCGACTCCTCGAACAGCCGCGCGGTCTCCGCGAGCACCGACTCCAGTCGCTCGCGCGGGGCGACGCGCTCCTCGCTGGCGCTCCACCAAGCCCGCTCGCGGCAACGCCGATCCTCGCGCTGCCAGCTCAGCAGGTGCCCAGGCGCCAGTTGACGCACACCGGGCACGATCGTCTCTGGGCCGGGCACGTAGGCGAACACGAAGAACGCGTCGATCGCCGCCGGGTCCAGCGCGCGCAGCGCCGGCTTGGCCGCCACCAGCGCGCTCAGCTCCGAGGCGAACAGCAGCTCGCCGTCGTGCTCGTGCACGAACAGCGGCTTCTCGCCGAAGCGATCGCGCGCGAGCAGCAGGCGCCCGCGTCGTTCGTCCCACAGCGCGAACGCGAACATCCCGTCGAGCGCCTGCACCAGCTCCTCGCCGTACTCCTCGTAGAGATGGACCAGCACCTCGGTGTCCGAGCTGGTGGCGAAGCGGTGCCCGCGCCGCTGCAGCTCCGCGCGCAGCTGCGGGTGGTTGTAGATCTCGCCGTTGCACACCACCCACAGTGAGCGATCCTCGTTGCAGATCGGCTGATGTCCACCCTCTACGTCGATGATCGACAGGCGCCGCATGCCGATGCTGACGCCGCTCGCGCTGTCGGTGTGCGCGCCCTCGTCGTCGGGACCGCGGTGGTGCATCGCCGCGCACATGCTCCTGACCGCGCGCCCGCCGGGGTCATCCGTGCTCCCTGCGATTCCGCACACCGCGCAAACATAGCGTTCGGCGGATGTCCAGCTTCGTGGAGGCTCTAACAGCGCCTTAAAGTTCTGCCCACCAGGCGCCGATAGCTTCCTCAGAAATAACTGTCCAGCCGTTCGTCCTGCCGCTTTCTCCCTGTCGCCCGGAGGGCTACCAGACCATGCCGATCGTTCTTCGCCGCGCCCTCCTAGCGTCGCCGATCGCCCTGCTGGCCGGTGGGCTGTTCGCGCCCGCCACCGTGCTGGCGCGACGCGTCGGCGACTGCAGCGTCAGCATGCAAGCCTCCTCGCCCGTCGTCAGCTCCGGCGAAGCCGCGACGCTGCTCGGCCGTCTGAGCTGCCCCGAAGGCGTCAGCGCGGCCGGCGAAACGCTCGCCATCCTCCAACGCGAGCACGGCGGCGGCGAATCCGGGCTCAGCGAAGTCGCGAGCGTCACCACCTCCGAAGACGGCTCCTTTGAACTGCAGACCGCGCCGCTGACCGGCAAGAGCGTGTTCATCGTACGCTCGCTGCTGGCGCGCGGTGGGCGTACGGTCGTGCGCGTCACGCCGAAGGTCACGATCGAAGGCCCGGCGGCCGGCGCCGCCGCGCTGACCACGCGCGGCGACCGCTCGAGCGGGCGCAACCGCTTCACCTTCACCGGCACCGTCAGCCCAGCGCTCGCCGGCATGCGCGTGTCGCTGCAGCGCGAGTACCCGGCAGACGGCGATAGCTGGCACACGATCGCCTTCGGGCAGCTCGACGAAGAAGGCCGCTACTCGATCACGCACGGCTTCGACAGCGTCGGCGCGGTCAGCGTACGCGTGATCGTGCACCCGCGCGGCGAGCTTCCGATCGCAAGCGAACCGCTCAGCTACGACATCACGCAGGCTCAGAACCCGGCGCTCACGATCGAATCCTCGGCCGACCCGATCGCGTCGGGGACCGCGGTGAACATCACCGGCGTCGCGGCCGGGGCGGAAGGCCAGACGGTGATGCTGCTCGCCAGCAGCCACGGCCAGCGCTTCACGCCGCTCGCCAAAGGCACGACCGAAGCAGGTGGCGCCTACAGCTTCACGGTGACGCCGTCGCTCGACACCACCTACAGGGTGATCGACGCGCAGGCGCGCTCGACGCCGCTACTCGAGACCGTCAGCGCGCCGCCGGCCGCGCCAGCCAGTTGACGGCAGTCGTGTTCGCGGCGAACGCCGCACGCGTCACCGGGCCTTCGCCGGTGACCGTCAGCACCTCGTAGCCGAACTCCTCCAACAGCTCCCAAGCCGCCGCCGGCGCCGCGTCGTACAGCGCCGACGCCGCCGCGACGTGCTCGAAGATCAGCAACGGTTTCATGCGCGTCAGCACCTCGCGAGCGCCCGCGAAGACATCCAGCTCGGCGCCCTCGACGTCGACCTTGATGACCGTCGGCGCGAGATCGGCAAGCTCGACGTCGAGTGTCGAGACCTCCACGGTGATGTACTCGGGGTCGCCGCGCTCGTCGCTGACGACGGGGCTGCGACGCAAGCCGCTCCAGCCGTCCATCGTGCGGAAGTGGCAGAACTCGGCCTGCCCCGGTTGCGCGGCCAGCGCCTTGTTGCGAACGTCAACGGACGGGTAGGAACGCCTGACCTCGGCGGCCAGCGCCGGGATCGGCTCGAACGCCACGTGCCGTGCCGTGGGCGCCACGCGCAGTGCCTCGCCCAGCACCTGGCCCCTATTCGTGCCGACGTCCACATACGTGCTCGCTCCGTTCAGCGCGCTCGCGAGGATCGCCCTGATCGCGATCTCCTCGTGCAGCTCCTCGCGCGCCGTCGCGTACACGGCCGCCATCAGCTCCGGGCGCTCCAGCCGTCGCGACAGCCAGCCGACGCCGCGTCTCAGAAACCCCATGTGAAGATCTTCTCAAGCTCGCCGGTGCGCTGTCGCGACCGGGCGCAGCCGCGCCAACAGCGGCGCCCACGGCCGCTGCGTGAGGCTCGTCAGCAGCGACCACGGCGGGCTCGCTGGCACCGAGCGGCGCAGCGCGATCGTGTCCGTGCGGATCAGGCGATTCCCCTGTAGCGGCATGCCGATGCTGAGCGCCTGCAGGTCCGGGATCGCGGCGGTCGAGCCGAGCGTGTCGAGCAGCTCGCGCAGGACGCCCTCCGGGTCGGCGATCAGCTCCTCGTAGCGCAGGAAGATCCGCCGCTCACGCGGATGGCGCAGGAACACGGCGATCGACAGCAGCTGTGTGAGCCACATGTTGGCGTTCATCTCGAGCGCCCGCCAGCGCCGCTCGGCGACTTCGTGCGCGCTCAGCTCGCGCGTGTTGGAGTCCACCACGCTCTGCGGGTCGCGCACCAAGAAGATCAGATACAGCTCGATCCCCTTTGCCTTCTCCAGCTCGCGCGCGCGCAGCGGGAAGTGCGAGGAGTCGATCACGTACCGCGCGTCCGCCGTCCGCGCGATCGCGCCGAACAGCTCCGCGCAGACGCGCCGGTAGCGCCTGAGCATCCGCGCCCGCGAGATCCAGCGGTCCGGGCGCAGGGCCGCCGAAGAGCGCTCGACGAAGCGATTGACCGCGGGGCCAAACAGGCCGCGGCCGTCCACCTGCTCGGTGACATCCCCCCAGAATCGCTGACGATCGCTGCCCCCCCACTGCGGCTGGCCGGCCCTGACCAGCCACTCCTCCACCTCGCCGGCATAGAAGCAGCCCTCGCAGTTGCCGAGTGCCACGCCGAGAATCGTGCTGCCGCTGTGACCAGCGCCCATCAGGTAGACGACCTTGGTCGGCTCGGGTGTCGGCTTCTGTTTCATTGGCGATGGCGAATACGCAGAGTGTGTTGTGTGCGGTTGAGCTGGAGCAACTGAGCGAATGCGCCGCGCAATTCAGTGAACAGCGACCGCCGGTCGCAGGCGCGTGAACACGAACGTCCACGGCCGTTGCAGCAGGGCGGTCAGCAGCGAGCCGCGCGCCGGCTCCGGCGCGACTGGCTCGAGGCTCACAACCGGCGACTTGATCAGGCGATTTCCGTGAAACGGCACGCCGGTGTGAAGCTGTGTCAGATCAGGCGCATTGGCGCGCGAGTCGCAGGCGCGCAGGATCTGCGTGAGTACCGTCTCGGGGCTCGCGAGGAAGTCCTCGTGGCGCACCAACAGACGGCGGCCCGCTGGATGGCGCGCGAACACGCGCACGGACAGCAGGTACGTGAGCCACAGATACGCGTTCGCGGCGAGCGAGCCGAAGCGGCGCTCCGGCACATCGGTGCGCCCCAGCGAAGCGACAACGCTCCGCGGATCGCGCACCAGCAGCAGCAGGTACAGCTCGACGCCGCTGAGCGACTGCAGTTCGCGCGCGCGCAGCGGATAGTGCGAGCTGTCGACCACATGGGTGGCGCCGGCGGTGTGCGAGATCGCACGGTACAACTCCTGCGAGACGCGGCGATAGCTGGCACGCAGGCGCCTGCGCGCGGGCCATCTACGCGGATCGAACAGCCCCGAGGAGCGCTCCAACCAGGTCGTCTTGCCGGCCAGCTCCGGCGCGTAGTCGACCTGTTCGCGTACCTGCGCCCAGAAGCGCTCACGCTCGGCGCCGTCGCGCGGCACCCCCGCACGCGCGAGCCAACGGTCCAGCTCGCCGGCGAAGAACACGCCCTCGCAGTTGCCGAGCGCGACCCCCAGGATCGTGCTGCCGCTGCGCCCCGCGCCCATCACGTAGACGACCTTCGGCCGCGCCTGCCCCGCGCCAGCACCGGAGCCGTCCGCCGCAGGCGCCCCCGCGCCGGGCTCTGAATGCTCGCTCACGCGGCCAGTGTTCCACATCGTCAGCCCCCTGCAGCGGTAGGGTGAGCGCATGCGTCTGACGGCCGGCCCGGTGTTGATGGTGACACCGCGATGGGTCAGGGACGGAGGCGTCGCGACCCATGCGATGGCGAGCGCCGCGGCGCTCGCCGGCAGCGGCATCCCCGTGCACGTGCTCACGGCGCGGGTGGGCGAGGAGCCGCCGCTTGCCGGAGTCACCGTGCACTGCAGCCCCGAGCTGCTCGAGCACGCGCTCCTCACCCTCGCTGCGCGTCGGCGACGCGCTTGCGTGCAAGCCGGAGCTCGTGCACATGCACCAGCTCGACGACCCCGGGCTGGTGGCGTTCATGCGCCGCGACGCGCCGGTGGCGATCAGCATGCACGGTTACTCCGCGTGCAGCTCCGGCGTTCACTATTTTCGCCCCGGACAGGAATGCGCGCGCGCGCACGGCCCCGGCTGTGTCGTCAACCTACTCGCGCGCGGCTGCGCACACACACGCGACCCGCGCCCGCTGCCGGGCGCCTACCAACGCGCGACGCGCGCGGTACAGGCGCTCACGGCGTGCGACCTCGCGATCTCCTACTCGAGCGTCATCGACCGCCATCTGCACAGCAACGGCGTCAGCCCGCGCCGCGTGCTGCCGCTGTTCAGCACGATCGCACCGCGGCTCGGCACGGGTCACGAGACGCGCCGGCGGGTGGTGTTCGCGGGTCGCGTGGTGACGCCGAAGGGGGTCGGCGTCCTGATCCGCGCACTGAGCGACGTCGATGGCGAACTGGTGATCTGCGGTGACGGCTGGGGCCTCGAGGCGATGCGCCGGCTCGCACGTCGGCTTGGCCTTGCCGAGCGCGTTCGTTTCACGGGCTGGCTGGCGCCGGATGACCTCGCGCAGGAGCTGGCCGATGCGTCGATCGTGGCGATGCCGTCGCTGTGGCCAGAGCCGTTTGGACTGGTCGGGATCGAGGCCAACGCCGCCGGGCGCCCGGTGGTGGCCAGCGCCACCGGCGGCGTCGTGGACTGGCTGAGCGATGGCGTCAACGGCCTGCTGGTGAAGCCGGGGGATCCGCGGTCGCTTGCCGCCGCACTGAACGAGCTGCTCGCAGACCCGGCGCGCCAGCTACAGCTCGGCGCCACCGGCAGGGAGCTGGTGGCTGCGCGCTTCACGCTCGAGCGCCATCTCGATGCGCTGCTCGATGCCTACGGCGCGGCGCGCGACGCGTGGGAGTCCGCGCCTGCGCCCGCAGCTGCTCGTTCGAGGACGTAGTCGAGCTGCGCGGACACAACCGCGGCGCTGCGCGCGACGCCCATGAGCGTCGCGGCGAAGGCACGACCGCGCGCGCCGAGCGCGGCTCGCTGCTCGGGCGCGCCGAGCAGCCGCTCGATCGACGCGGCCAGCGCATCCGCACGCGGCGCCGTCAACGCGACGGCGCCTGCCTCGAGCAGCTCTCCCCAGCTTTCGGGGCCATCGAGCGCGATCACGGCGCTGCCCGAGGCCAGCGAGCCCGCGAGCGTGGTCTTGCGCGAGGTCGGGCCGGGGCGGTCGACGAACAACAGCAGCTCGCACGCGGTGAGCGTGTCCGAGAGATCCTGAGCGGCGAGCGTTCCGGAGAAGCGCAACGCCTGCTCCAGCTGGCGCTCGGCAGCACGCGCGCGCCACAGCCCACCGACCTCCGAGTCGGCTCCGGGGGCGCCAAGCAGCACCAGCTCCAGCGGGAGTCCCTGCGCACGCACCAGCGCGACGGCGTCGAGCACGAGCGCGACCAGCTCCGGCCGGCACGAGTACCCGAACAGCCCCACACGCGGCGCCACGCGACCCCCGCCCAGCACAAGCGCGGCTGGCGATGACACAGCCTGCGAGGCGGGGACAACCGGCGGCGCGGCGGGCGAGGGCGTCGTGGACACGGCTGCGGCGGGCGCTGGCAGCGTCGAGAACACCGGCGCGAGCGCGATCCGCCGCCGCGGCAGCCACGCGCGCGCGGCCAGCCAGTCGGCCCGCTCGGGCATCGTCGCGATCACCGCCGCGGAAGCGCGCATCACGTTGTAGAGCGCCGCGCGCTGGCTGAGCGACCACGCGGCACCGTTCAGGCCCGAGCGCCCGCGCTGACGAAACGTGTACTCGTGCAGCAGGCTGATCAGCGGGACGCGCGACTCGCGCAGCGCCCCGATCATCGGTGCCACGAACAGCGGCAGCCCGCGGTGCGCGTGCGCGAACACCGAGTAGTGCAGCAGCAGCGCGTCGGGCTGCTCGCGGCGCAGGTCCTCCGTGAGCTGGCCAGCCCATGCCGAGACCTCGCCGCGCGACTGCGCGAACGTGCCCTCTCGGCGACCCAGCCAGTGCATCGAGCTGTGCACGCGCTCGCCCTCCAACCCGGCGGCGAGCAGCGTCGCGTGGTCGCGCACGCCACAGGTGACGCCCGTCGACATCCCGATCACGGCCAACCGCAGCTCGCGGTCGCGCTGCTTCGTATTCGCGTTCAGCTGCGGCTCCTCGTCCTGTCGACGCTCAGTCGAGGCGGTCATAGCCCCACACGACGCTCAGTCGAGCTGGTCATAACCCCACAGCGACACGAGATCCCGGTCGAGGTAGTCGCTGGCGGCCTGCACCTCTCCCTTGAAGCGCACGCGCAGCTCGCGCATCAGCTCCTCGTCGGGCTCTGACGGCGCAGCAAATACCAGCCCGCGCTTGACCGCGTGGAAGGCAGCGCGGCGCGGCGCAGCGGGCGTGACCGTCTTGATCGCGCCCTTGATCGTGCGCGAGACCGGCCCGCGACCGACGCCGACGGCGTGCACAAGCTCGTTCAGCAGCTGCGAGCGCGGACGCACCGTGGGGTTCGCCTCGACAGCAGCGACCGGCACCGTGTCGTCCACCTCCAGGAAGCGCAGGACCTCGCGGATCGTGCCCTCGTTGTCGGCGCGAAAGTCGTCGTAGATCAGGACCTTGACCTGCTCGGGCGGGAACACCGCGTGGTAGCGGCGCAACTGCTCGGCGTAGCGAACGTGCTCGGAGTACAGCAGCGCCTGCGGCCAGTAGGTGTGGCGCGGCAGCTCGCGCCCCTCGCGCCGGCTCGGCTCGAGCGCAATCGCCGCCGCCAGCTCGGTCTCTGTCTCGATGTAGGTCTGCACCCACTGCAGGTGCAGCGAGCGCAGGAAGCTCGCGGGCTCGCGCAGGATCGCGACGATGCGCGCGTCCGGAAGCACCTCGGCGATGTTCGCTGCGGCGGACTCAGACCACAGATACAGCGCGGTCGCCTCGCCAGCGCGCTGCTCGGGCGCGGCGCCGTCGAACCACGCGGCGTACTCGTCGAGCGTCGTCGGGATGCCCTGCGGCCGCGGCGGCGTGCGCACGCGCAGCTCCTGCGCGAAGTACCACGGCTCCTTGCCCTCCGGCATGTAGATCTGCGGATGGCGCCTGAGCATCTCGTACATCGCGGTGGTGCCGCTCTTGCCGTGGCCGACGATGAAGAAGTCGGGCAGGCGCACGCCGCTCAGTGCTCCAGGTTGCCGGCGGCGAGCAGCGAGGCGTTGCGGTAGTAGGGGTTCTCTCGCTGCAGGTACTCGCGCGTGTCAAAGCCCACGAGGCGCCCATCGACGATCACCATCACGCGGTCGCTCATGTCGAGCGTCGACATGCGGTGCGCGACGATGAACAGCGTCAGACCGCTCTTCAGCTCGAGCAGCGACTCGCCGATCAACGCCTCCGACTGTGGGTCGAGCGCGCTCGTGGGCTCGTCCAGAATCAATACCGCGGGCCGCGCGGCGAGCGCACGCGCCAGGCAGATGCGCTGCTGCTGGCCGCCGGAGACGGCATCCGCGCGCGGGCCGATGATCGTCTCGTAGCCCTTGTCCCAGCCGACGATGTCGTCGTGGATGCGCGCGAGCTGCGCGGCGCGCTGCACCTCCTCGTCGCTGATGTCGCGATAGAAGCGGATGTTCTCGGACACCGTCGCGTGCAGCAGGCGCGGTTCCTGGGACACGTAGGAGACCTGCCGATGCCAGTCGGCGCTGCGGATGCTCTGCACCGGCGTGCCGTTGACGAGATATTGGCCCTCGCCGGGTGGGCGCAGGCCGAGCAGGATCTGCACGAGCGTCGACTTGCCGGCACCGGAGGGCCCCACGATTCCGATCGATTCGCCGGCAGCGACCTCGAAGCTGACGTCGGTGAGCACCGGACGCTCGACGTTGTACGCGAAGGAGACGTGCTCGAAGGCGATCGCCTGCACCGAACTGAGCGTCTCCTCGCCCTCCACCGGGGCGCTGTCGGCGTAGCGGCGGGCGGCGTCCTGCGTGCGTTCGATGAACGGCACCGACTGCGCAAGCCCCTGATAGGCGCCCTGCACGAGCTGCCCGGCGGTGCCGGCGCGCAGCAGCAGCAACACCACGCCGCCGAGCGCGCCGACGTGGTTGCCGCCGACGATATACAAGCCGGCCAGACCCGCTACGAGGAACACATAGATCAGGCTCTGGTACATGTTCGCGATCAGCTTCATGATCAGCTGCGCGCGATAGAAGTGGCGCTGTGACTCCTTGATCAGCCGGTCGATGCGCTGGCGCTGCACGTCGAAGACGCCGAACACGTGCGACTCTTCGGTGAGGCGGTTGGCCTCGGCGATACCGGAGGCGTAGAGCACGTTCGCGCGCGAGAGCGCACGTGCGATGCGCACGCCGCGCGCGCGCATCGGGCGCAGCACGCCGAACAGCATCACCGAGGTGGCGCCGACGATCACCGCCGCCAGCGCGTTGAGATACAGCGCGGTGAGGATCAGCACCGTGAACTGCACCGAGGAGGTGATCACCTGCAGCGCCTGGCCGGCGGCGCTCGCCGCCTGCACGGCCTGGCCCGTGAGCGTCTCCTGCAACTGCCCCTCGCGGTCGTTGGACTGCACGCTCCAGGACGCGCGGCTGTATGCGTCGAACATGCGCTGGCGCGTGCTGGCAAGCACCTCGGTGGTGATCCGCGAGGACTGGATCGCCAGCGGGATCTGCAACAGCAGGCGCACGATCGTCAGCGCGCCGGCGATGATCAAGAGCGTGCCGCTGCTCGCGTGGATGTCGAACAGAGCGCTCTTGCCGTGCGTGGCCTTGTGAGCCCCTGGCACGAGCGAGACCGCAAGCAGCGCGACGATCGCGAGCAGCGCCGATTCGGCGAAGCCCGAGACGATCGAGAGCATCGACAGCCAGATGACCGGCATGCGGCGCTCTCCGAGCAGCAGGCTCAGCCGGCTGCCCATCGAGGGCTTCTTCAGCGCCGTGGCCGGCTCAGGTGAGCGCAAGCTCGGCATTGGCCCCCCGGCCAATCGGCGCTGCGGCCTTTTCGCGTCCGGGGCCAGCGAACCAATAGGCCGCGACCCCGATCGAGAACCAGAAGTAAGTGCCCCACACGGCGCTGTTGGTGATCGCCCCCGAGGTGCTCTCGAAGAACATCGCCACGAACGGCGCCATCGTCCCCGCCAGGATCAGCGCCATGTCCGGATCTCGCACCGTCAGCATCCCGCGCGTGATCACCAGGAACATGTAGAAGGACAGCGCCACCCACACGATCAGGCCGGGGGCGCCGAGTTCGTTGACGATCAGGTTGAACTGCGTCTCTGAGCTCACACCATGACCTTCTAGCAGCTGGCTGTTCCTCCCTTCCAGTCCAGCTACGGGACCGACGCTGCCGAGGCCGAATCCGAACGGGGCGACCGACAGGTAGTGCGGGATCAACGACCACGCCCCTTCCTTGTAGGTCGCCGTCGAGCTCGAGGCAGCGATGTGTTCATAGCGGCTGAACGTGCCTTTGCGCAGCGAGGTGACGAGCACCAGCCCGACCGGAACCGCAACGATCGTGATCGCGAGCAGCGTGCCCAGTACGCGCAGCACGCGCTGTTTGGCGAGCGTGGCGAAGCCTGCGAAGCAGATCACGGCCAGGCCCGCGCCGATCACCGGCGCGCGGTTCAGGCCGGTGATGATCGCGACGATCGCGCCGAGACACAGCAGCAGCGGCACCCATCGTCGCCTGCGCGAGATCGCCAGCAGCGCCAGGCCAAAGCCCAGCGCAACGACGCCCATGCCGCCGCCGAAGCCCTCATCTGAGCCCAGCGCCATTGGCCGCACCCGCTCTTCGCCTTCGCTGACGTACGTGCGCCCGGTGCCAACCGATCCCGGGATGTAGATCAGGTTGTGATAGCCGGGCCCCCAGCTGGCCAGCTGGGCGGGCGAGAGCTCGGTCTGGTAGGCGGCGACAGCGCCGTTGGCGATCGCAAGTACGCCGACGATGATGAACAGTTTGCGAAAGCGCGCCTTCGAGCGCATCAGGTAGTAGCCGAAGAAGAAGAACGGCACGAACTGCAGCTGCTGGCGGAAACCGCCGAGGATCTTCAGCACGCCTTCGGTGCGGGGGTTGAAGATCTCGATCACCGCGACGCCGATGAACGCGAACACCCAGCCCGAGAGCGGCGGCATGCGCACGCGCTGGCGGTTCACGACGATCCGCATCAACGCCCCGAGCCCGACTGCGAGGATCAGCACATTGCGAACCGAGGCGCCGATTTCGTGCCCCCCGAACAGCAATTTCGCCGGTCCGTCGAGCAGCCCGAGATACAGCACGAGCAACGCGACGGTCACCTCCAGACGCGCGTTGGTCATCAGCGCGACGATCGCCAGCACCGCCGCGATCGCGGCGAGCACCAGGAACAGGCTGACGCCCGGCAGGCCAATCGTGATCGCCAGGCCGAGCACGGCCGGGATCACCCCGGCGAGCGCGACCGTGCCCAGCTCGCTGATGCGCCTGTTAGCGGTTGCTGGGTGGAACGCGCCCGGCCCCCCGCCGGTCACGCGCCATGGCGGCGTGCTCATCGGCCCCGGAGCCGCAGCGGCCAGCCTTGGCCATCGGATGAGGCAAAGCCGTAGCGCTTGAGGTCGCGCGACGCCACGCAGTTGGCCACCACCCCCAGCACGGGCGCGCTGCCGGTCTGCGCCAGCAGTTGGACAAGACGCCCGGCCGACGCTTCGCGCGTGTGCCCGATCCTGCCGACGAGCACGATCCCGTCGACGTCCTTCAGCAGCGACATCGCGTCGCTCACCTCCAGCGGCGAGGGAACATCGACGAGCACGTAGTCGAAGTCGGCCGCAAGCGCGCGCAGCAGCTCCTGCATCGCGGGCTGCGCGAGCGTGGCCGGCGGGTTGGACACGGCGCCGCCACCGGCCAGCAGGAACAGCGAGCCGGCGCGCGCGCGTACAGCCGGCGCCGCCGTCGCCACAACGGCGCCGTCGGTTCCGGGCTCGGGCTCGAGCGCCTGGTCGGCCGGCAGCACGCGCAGCAGCGCGTCCTGCAACGCCAGCCTGCCTTCGAGCACGTCCGCCAATCCCGGCGCGTCCTCGAGTCCCAGCAGCTTCGACTGCACCGGGCGGCGGAAGTTCGCCTCGACGACGGCCACACGCTCGCCGGCGTCGCGTTTGGTGAGCGCCAGGTCCGCGACCAGCATCGACTTGCCGTCGCCGGCCTCCGGGCTGATCACGAGCAGCACCGAGGGCACGGCGTCGCCCTCCTGCGCGCCGCGCGTGCCGGTCAGCTGCAGGGCGGAGTGCAAACGCCGCAGCGGCTCAAGCAAAACTTTCGAAGGACTCGGCAGCCCGTCGCGAAAGACGATCGGGCGTCGCACCTTCGGCAGCACGGTGAGGATCGGCGCCTGCAGGGCTTCCTCCAGCCCGGCGAGCGAGCGCAGCCGGCGGTCGAAGCGGCTGAGGATGTAGGCGGCGATCGAAGCCAGCACGAGCCCGAGCACGAACCCGAAGATTGCGTCTTTGCGCGGCTCCGGCCCGATCAGGGTCGCACCCGAAGCCTTCGCCTGCTTGATCTGTTCGGTGCCCGGCAGTTCGAGGCTCGATTCGAGCTGGTTGATTTTGGTGTTGAGGGTGGCGGACTGGATGATGCTCGACGTGCTCTGCGCGGCCGAGCCCTTGGTCTTGGCGGCCGCCGCGGCCTTTGCGGCGTTGGCGGATTCGATCCTGCGCAACTGGCGGCGCGTGAGCGCAATCGAGCGCTCGATCGCGCGGCGGTGACTGGCGCCCTGGCGCGCGATGTATGTCTGCGCAACCAGGTTGGTCAGCAGCGCCGCGCCTTTGGCGCTGTGCGCTTCGACGGTGATCGTTATGAACTCACCCTTTTCCGTCCCCTTGGCACGCACCTTGCTGCCCTTGGCAAGTGCCCCGTGATGTTCCTTGCGCAACCGCCGATGCACGTCTTCGACGACGATCGAGTTGATCACCGACGCCTGGTTCGTGACATCGGCGTTCGACGCCTTCGACGCCTTTTCACCTGGCACGGCTTCTTCGCTGGCAGCGCCGAGATACAGCTGCGTGCTCGACTCGAAGGTCTTCCGCTCGCCCTTGTAGTGGACGTAGCTACCGGCCGCGACGACGAGCGCAACGGCAAGGATCAGCCACTTGCGCCGCCACAGCGGAGCAAAGATGGCGGCGGCATCGGTGGTTTCATTCATCGGTAGAGGTTCGTCCGTGCGTGCTTGCTGCCGCGACTCCATCCGTGGCGTAATGCCGGGAATCATAGGCGCCTGGCTAATCGGTCGCTAAAGCTTAGCGCGCACATGTGCCCCCGAGAACAGGCGAAATCGGCCCTGCAAGACCCAATCCAGACACGCTCCGCAGGGCGTGTGGCTCGCATAGTATGCGCGGGTGCAACACGCCGCCAGACAGTCGATTCTGTGCTTCGCAACACAGGGTGAGGGGCACATCGAGGACGAGCGGATCCGGGGGTTGCTGGAGCCGCTGGAGCCGATCGCCTTTGCGTTCGACCGCACCCACAAGCTGCGCTCGCTGCTGGCGCTGCTGCGCGTCGCGCGCACGCAACGTCCGGAGCTGATCGTGATGGAGGGCACCGGCACCGCGGGCGGGCTCGCGCTGCTGGCGATCGACGCCGTGCTGGGGATCCCGTTCGTGGTCTCCAGCGGCGACGCGGTCGGCCCGTTCCTGCACCTGCATTCGCGCCTGGTAGGCGTGCTCGGCGGCTTCTACGAGCGCCTGCTGTGTCGTCGTTGCGCCGGCTTCGTTGGCTGGACGCCGTACCTCGTCGGCCGTGCGCTCACGTTCGGGGCACCGCGCGGGATGACGGCGGCCGGCTGGACTCGCGGCGACCCGGCGCCGGGCGCCCGCGAGCGGGTTCGCGCGAGCCTCGGAATCGAGCCCGACACACTCGTGTTGGGGATCGTCGGCTCTTTGCACTGGAACGATCGGGCGGGCTATGTTTACGGCGCCGAGATGGTGCGCGCCATACGCCGTGTGCAGCGTCGCGACGTCGCGGTCTGCATCGTCGGCGACGGCTCCGGCAGCGAGCGGCTGCGCGAGCTGGCTGGCGAGGACCTCGATACGCGTGTGTTCCTGCCCGGCAGGGTCGCGCCGGAGGAGGTGCCGGACTACCTGTCCGCGTTCGACCTCGGCAGCCTCTCCCAGAGCGTCGACGGTGTCGGGTCGTTTCGCTACACGACGAAACTGAGCGAGTATCTCGCGGTCGGGCTTCCGATCGTGACGGGTGAGACGCCGCTCGCGTACGACCTGGATGCCGGCTTCATGTGGCGCCTGCCTGGACGCGCGCCGTGGAGCGATGACTACGTCGATGCGCT
The DNA here is from genome assembly GCA_963716535.1 of uncultured Solirubrobacteraceae bacterium. Classification (GTDB taxonomy): domain Bacteria; phylum Actinomycetota; class Thermoleophilia; order Solirubrobacterales; family Solirubrobacteraceae; genus Palsa-744. Next base: position 1,738,398 of record OY970317.1, read on the forward strand.
CAGCGAGCTGCTCGAAGGACTCAGCGCCGAGCAGGTCGCGCGCCGGCGCGAGGCGGTCGCTCGCCTGCACGCGGACACGTTCGACAAGCTCGCGCAGCAGCGCCGGATGTGCGACTTCGTCACCGACATCCTCAGCGCCGCCCACCAGCGCGGCTGATCAGCGAACGGCCGCAGCGGCGCACATCGTCGCTTTAGCTCCTCGCACGGCCGCGCGCGCCCGCATCGCGCGCGCGGCTCGCGAACAGCGCGTCGTGGCGCGTGACCATCTTCTCCCAGCTGTACTCGAGCGCCGATGCGCGCGCGGCGGCGCCGATGCGCGCACGCAGCTGCGGGTCGGCCGCGAGCTGGTTCAGGCGCTCGGCGATCACGCCCGGCTCGCGGCTTATCAGGAAGCCGTTCTCGCCCTCCTGCACCAGCTCGCGCACACCGTTGACGGGCGTCGCGAGGATCGGCAGGCCGCTGGCGGCGGCCTCGAGCGCGACCAGCGGGAACGCCTCGTAGCTCGAGGGGAACACGAACGCATCGGCAAGCTGGTAGAGCGGCGCGACGTCGCGCGAGACACCGAACCAGTGCACCGCCGGCTCGACGCCGGCGTCGCGGGCAAGCTCCTGGTAGCGCTCGCGGTCGCCGTTGCCGACGACCAGCAGGTCCCAGTCGCGGGCAAGTGCGAGCGCCTGGATCACGGGCGCAAGCCCCTTGCGATCCCACTCGCTGCCGACGAAGATCGCCAGCAGACGCTCGCCGTCGAGCTGCAGCTGCGTGCGCAGCGCGCGCGCGTCCGCGCTGCGCGAGTCCGGCGCGAAGGCATCGATGTCAACTCCGTTCTGGACCGTGACGACGCGCGGCGCGAGTCGCGGGAAGTACTCGCGGATCTCATCGGCGACGCCCTCGGAGGCGCACACGAAGCGCCACGCGCGGTTGACACGAAAGCACACTCGCTCTGCAATGCGGCCGAGCAGCCCGGCGACTTTGGCGTTCAGGCGAAACAGCGCGCTGGAGCGGCTCGGCGTCGCCGGCCCGACCTGCTGGCAGTACTGGATTTCGATGAAGTCGACGCGGTTGAGCACGATCGCCCCGGTCGCCTGCACGATGCCCCGCCGCCATCTGCGCACGGCCAGCGTCCCCGCCAGCATGAACCACGGGTAGCTGATCACGAACGGGCGGCTGGGTCCGCGCACGCGGTGAAACTCGACGCCCGCGTCGACGGGCAGCTCGCACGCGTAGGCGATCACCGTTACCGCGTGCCCCCGCCGGCGCAAGCCGAGCGCCAGCTCGGTGATGATGCGCTCCATCCCGCCCACCGAGCCGACGTGGTGGGCGACGATCGTCACCGCGTACGGTGCGCCCGAAGCCTCGTCGCGCGCCGTCGCGGGATCGACACGCCCGGATGTGCCGTCGAGGCTCGGCACAGGGTCGACGCGCTCGGACGTCACCGGCTTGCCCCCGCCCGAGCGGCAGCGAGGCTCTCCAGCTGACCGTAGAAGCGCTCGCGCATCGCGTCGTCGGTGTAGTCCTGCATGAACCGCTCGCGCCCCGCGGCGGCGATCGTGCTACGCAGCTCGGGGTCTACCAGCACGCGCTCGAGCGCGTCGGCAAGCGCACTCGGCTCACCCGAGCGGGCGAGCACGCCAGTGCGACCGTCCTCGATGAATTCGGCCGGCGCGCCGGCGTCGACTGCCACCAACGCCACCCCCCTGGCCATCGCCTCCAGCAACACGATGCCGAACGCCTCCGGCGGGTCGGAGGCGTTGATGAGCACGTCGAGCTGTTCGATGTATGGGCCCGCATCGGGTACCTGGCCGGTCATCGTGACCGCGTCCTCGAGACCGAGGCGGCTGACGGCAGCGGGCAACGCGCGGGCGTACTCGGGGGAGAGCCCATGCGCGTCGCCGCCGACGAGCACGGTGTGGATCCGATGGCCACGCTCGCGCAGCAGCGCCTGCGCCTCGAGCAGGCGGTCCTGCCCCTTCAGCGGCTGCAGCCGCCCGATCAGCCCGACGACCGGCACGCCCGCCGGTAGTTGCAGCGGCGCGCCGTCGGCGTGCCCGTCGATCGTGTGCGTCCTGGACGTGCCGTCAACCTGGGCGTCGGGCACCCGCGTTCCGGGCGCGACGACGAACGTCGGGCGCACGGGATGCAGTTGCGCCTGCGCTCGTACCGAGGCTTGGGAGGAGCAGCCGATCGCGAGCACCGGCAGCCGCGTCGCGAGACGGTCGACCAGCTCTCGACGAGGGATGCCGTGCTGCCACCACACCAGGCGATCGCCCATACCAGCGAGCATCGCCGCGGGCGCGCCGTAGAGATGCATCTTCGGTTGCCAGTTGACGATTAGGTCCGGGCGGCGGCGGCGCAGCGTGCGCGCCAGCCGCAGCACTGTCGCGATCACCTTGTGCGCTTGGCGCAGGCGGCCGGCGGCGATCACCTCGACGTGGAAGCCGCGGTCGCGCAACTCGTGCGCCCATGGACCGTCCTCGAAGAACACCAGCTCCAGCTCGTGGCCGCTCGCGTGAGCACCGTCGAGCGCCGTCTGCAGCATGTCTTCCGAACCGCCGAGCCTGCGCCCCCACGGCACGGTTACGAGGATGCGCATCGCCCGGGGTGACTGCGACTCACGCTCGGCTTCCCCGCCCCGCTCACCGCCCGAGCATAGCCTACCCTGGCCAACATGAATGCCGCCGTTTATCAGCCTTCATCTGCACAACCAGCGGTGCTCGCGCACGACTATCTGCTGGTCATGCGCGGCGCCGAGCGCACGTTTGCGGCGATGGCCGATCTGTATCCGAGCGCCCCGATCTTCACCCTGCTCTACGACGCGGAGCGCACGCACGGGCGCTTCGCCGGGCACACGGTCACGACCTCGGCGCTGCAACGCCTGGGCGTCGGCCAGAGCGGTTTCCGCCGGCTGCTGCCGCTGTATCCGCACGCGGTCAAACGGCTGTCGCTCCCTGCCACCCAGCTCGTGCTGAGCAGCAGCAGCGCCTTCGCTCACGGCGTGCGCGTCCCTGACGGCGCGGTGCACGTCTGCTACTGCCACGCGCCGTTCCGCTATGCGTGGTACGAGCAGGAGCGCGCGCTCGGCGAGGTGCCGCGCCCGCTGCGGCCGCTGCTGCGTCTACAGCTGCGCTCGATGCGCTCGTGGGACGTGGCGGCCAGCGCGCGGGTCGACTCCTACGTCGCCAACTCAGAGCTGACACGGGAGCGGATCAGGCGCTTCTACGGCCGCGAGTCGACGATCATCCACCCGCCTGTGGAAACCGAGCGCTTCGTTCGCGGCACGCCCGGCGAGGCGCTGCTGGTGGTCTCGGAGCTGGTGCAGCACAAGCGCGTGCACATCGCGCTCGCAGCCGCCCGCGAGGCCGGCGTGCCGATCCAGATCGTCGGCTCGGGCCCCGACTACGCGGCGCTGCGCGAGAGCTATCCCGAGGCGCGCTTCCTCGGCCGTGCCAGCGACGAGGAGCTGGTCGCGCTGTACGCGAGCGCGCGCGCGGTGATCGTGCCCGGCATCGAGGAGTTCGGCATCACCGCCGTCGAGGCGCAGGCGGCGGGCCGGCCTGTGATCGCCGCGAGCGCGGGGGGAGCGCTCGAGACGGTGCTGGACGGCGCGACCGGGCGGCTCGCGCGCCTCGACGACGTCAGCTCGTTCGCGCGCGCGATCGCCGAGCTAGACAGCCTCGAGTTCGACCCCGAGCGCGCGATCCGCCACGCGCAGGGCTTCTCGGTCAGCGAGTTCCAGCGCCGCCTGTCCGAGCATGTCGAGCGCGTGCTTGCGGGCGCGGCCGGGCGCGGCGGCGCGGCGGGCGACTGATACCGTCCGGCCTAGTGTCAACCGCCAAACCACTACGGATTGCGTGGCTGGGCGGTGCGCCGCTCGAGTCCGGCGGCGCTCCAGGTGTCGTCACAGAGCTGCTCGACGGCCTCGCCCGCCGCGGCCACCAGATCGACTGCTTCTTTCCTGGCGCGGGACGCGAAAACCCCGAGCGGCTGACCGCGCACGAGAACCTGACGTTCATCTGGGGGAGCGCCGAATGGCGCTGGAATCGGTGGTACAGCCGCACCAAGATCGGAGCGTTCGCTTCGGGTCTGCTGACGCGGGCGCTCGCGTCGTTGCGCCTGCGACGCGAGATCGTGCGCAGGCACGCACAGCAGCCGTATGACCTGATCTACCAAAACCAGACGATCGAGTCGTTGGGAGTGCCCGCGAGCGTCGTGCGCTCGGTGCCGCTGGTCGTCCGCCCGGACAGCCACCAGGCCGGCGAGCTCAGATGGCTGATTCGCGAGCGCAAGCTCGCGTTCCGCTGCCAGCCCCGATCGACGTTCTTCATGGTCGCGGCGATCATGGCGTTCCGCGCGCTCGTGCAGGCCGTGCGCATCCGCCGCGTGAGCCTCCTGATCTGCATCTCGAGCGTGTTCCGCGACCACATCGTGCACGACTACCGCTTCCCGCTGGAGAAGACGGTCGTGATCACCAACCCCGAGCGCATGGACCGCTTCGTCCCCTCACAGCGGCCGCCCGGCGAGCCACCGCTGGTGCTCGTTCCGACGCGCCTGTCGATGCGCAAGGGGCTGGAGGACGTCGTCGAGGTCGCCAAGCTGCTGCTCGAGCGGGGTGTCGAGGCGAAGATCCGAATAATCGGAGGCCCGAGCATCTGGTCGGACTACACCAAGCTGCTCGATGACATGCCGCCGCAGAACACCGAATACGGCGGGCGCATCCCTCCCACGGGGATGCCGGCGGAGCTGGAAAGCAGCGACGTCGTGCTGCTGGCGAGCAAGTACGACCCGTGCCCGATGTCGGTGCTCGAGGCGCTGACCGCCGGCGTCCCGGTCGTCGCGACGAGCGAGGTCGGCTCGATCGAGGGCGTTGACCGCACGATCGCCGCCGAGGTACAACCGGGCGACGTCGCGGGCATCACCACAGCGATCACCGACATGCTCGAGCGGCTGCGCGCCGACCCGCTGCGGACGCGCGCGCTGGCGCGCGCCGAGGCCGAGCGGCGTTTCGCCACGGACGTCGTGTGCGAGCAGATCTCCGACGTGCTCGAAGACCTCGCCGCCGCCGGCGCGCGCTAGCGCCGAAGCTCGCGACACGTCCTGGCGGACGTTTGTTCTAGCTTTGCGCGGGCACTAAAGGGTTACGCGCAAAAGCCCGATAACAAAGCCAGGCCACCCTCGGCGGTGTTCGTCGATACGGCTTCCCTCGAGTTTTTCCCAGATCACATGCTCCTCGCTCTCATTCCCACAGTCTGGCTCGCGATAGCGGGCTTCGTGGCGATCCTGTGCCGCGGCGCGGCGGAAGCCGACGCGGTGCTCCACTCGAGCTCTGAGCACGCGATGGCGCAGGCGGCGTTCGCTGCCGCGCCGGACCCGCAGGGCCACCCACGCGCATCCTGGCGTCGCCCCGACGCCCCCGCGCTGAGCCGGCGCGCGACACGCACGCCCGCCGGCCCGGTTCGCGGCACCCGCATCGGCCGCTGAGAGTCCCGCGGCTCAGGAGCCTCGCGGCTCGCGGCTCAGCAGTCTCGCGACTCAGCGGCTCGCGGCTCAGCAGTCTCGCGACTCAGCGGCGCGCGATGGCTGCAAGCGCCGCGTCGTGGCTCCAGCGTTGTGGTTCTTAGAGTCCGCGGCGTTGGAGTACGTGGGGGATGGTGCGCATCAGGATCTTGATGTCGGTCCATAGCGACCAGTTGGCGATGTAGAGATAGTCGATCGCGACCATCTCCCTGAGCGGCACCCGCGCCGGCCCGAGGATCTGCCACGGACCCGTCATCCCCGGCGTCAGCTCCAGCCTGCGCCGATGCCAACCCTCGATCCGCTGATCCTCATCGATCACCAGCGGCCGCGGACCCACCAAGCTCATCTCGCCCCGCACGATGTTCCACAACTGCGGCAGCTCATCAAGCGCGCTCGCGCGCAACAACCGCCCAACCCGCGTCACCCGCGGATCATCAGCGATCTTGAACAACCCCTCCTTCGCCTCGTTGCGATCCCGCAACCCGTCCTTCAACGCCTCCGCATCCGGCACCATCGTGCGGAACTTCAACATCTCAAAACGCTTGCCATGCCGCCCCACCCGCTGCTGACGAAAGAACACCGAGCCACGACTATCAAGCTTGATCGCAACCGCGATCACCGCCAACAACGGCGAGACCGCCAACAACCCCAAACCCGCGCCAAACACATCAAACGCACGCTTGAACGCAGCCGAGGAACGCGTCAGGTCAAACCGCCTGACCCCCATCACCGTAACCCCATGCAAATCATCGAACACCACCGACGAACCCACCACCTCCAGCAAACGCGGCAACACGCTCACCCGCACCCCAACCGCCTTCAACGTGCGCACCAGATTCAACATCTCCCCACCATCGACGCTCCGCGGCGCGATGATCGCGCGATGCACATCAAGCGTCTGCGCCAAATCCCGGATCTCCGCCAGCCGCACCTCCGAAAAACTGTCCGTCGACCACGACGCGACCTTATCCAGATCCAAATGCGCGACAACCTCCGCCTTCACCCCACCATGCCCCGTCAACTTCGAGCGAATCGTCTCCGCCGAGACCTCATCCCCGATAAACAAACACCGCTCCGACGGCGCCGCCCACAACGCCACCGCCCGCGAACCAGCCCGCGCCAGAATCAACCCCCCCGCCAACGCCAACCACAAAAACAACGCCTCATGGCGATCCAACGCGCCATGCACCAACAACCCCCCCGTCAACCACGCCACCAACGCACACAAAGTCGCCAACTGAAACAACTTCGGCGCCTCATCCAACGTCGTCTTACGCAACAACGACTCATCCCGATCATACAAACCGGTCAACTTCGCACACACCAACAAAATCGGCACCGCCGCAACCCCAGCCCACGTCAACTGCAACGACCGCCGCGACAACTCCACCGTCAACAAAAACGCCCCACCAACAGCCGCCACATCAGCCACCAACAACAACCGCCGAAACAACGCATCCCGACGCAAACACGCCGCCGGCCCCCGAACCTCAGCAATCCCCCCAACAACACCCAACCGCCGCCGACCCACACCCAACAAACCACGCGCACCAGCGAGCGCCCGTGGCGTCGCCAGCGCTGTCCCCGTGTCGGCAAGCGACGCAGGACTCCAGGCTACCCCGGCCTCGGCCCCGCTCCCCGTATCCACACTCATAGCGTCTCCCGCCTCCTTGCTCGCCACGAACGGACCCCACACGGGGAATCCCACGACCCCAAACAGTTGTCGAGCTTCGCGACCCCTACTCAGGCCGCATCATAAACATCGTCGTGACCTAAAGCAAGGCCTCTTTAGGAAACTCTCGCTGCTTCCTGGTGTCATTATTCCGGTGATTTCAGCCGACAAGATGAGAAACCGGCTGGGTCGCGAGCGCTGCTCTAGCCTGCGAGCACTGCTCTAGCCTGCGTGGCGTGGCGAGAGCGGGAGACAACGGCGCGTGAGCGCGGCGGAGGCGGGACTAGCGCTCTCGGTGTTCCTCGCCTGCGCCGTGGAGGCCGTCGAGGCGCTGACGATCGTGCTCGCGGTCGGCACCACCCGCGGCTGGTCATCGGCGATCAGCGGCGTCGCGGCGGCGACGGCCGCGCTTGCGGCGATCGTCGTGGCGCTGGGGCCGGCGCTGACATCCCTGCCGATCGACCTGCTGCGCGTGCTCGTGGGCGGGCTGCTGTTGATCTTCGGGCTGCAGTGGCTGCGCAAGGCGATCCTGCGCGCGGCCGGGTTGAAGGCCAAGCACGACGAGCTGGAGACGTTCGCGCAGCAGACGCAGGCAGCGCGCGCGGCTGGCCACCGGCGCGCGGGGCTCGACGGCTATGCGTTCGCGGTCGCCTTCAAGGGCGTGCTGCTGGAGGGCCTGGAGGTCGCGTTCATCGTGCTGACCTTTGGCGCCAACCAGCATCGCGTGGCGCTGGCCGCCGCCGCGGCCGCGTTGGCCGTGCTGCTCGTGATCGCTGCCGGCGTCGCCGCACGCGCGCCGCTGGCGCGCGTGCCAGAGAACACGATGAAGTTCGCGGTGGGTGTGATGCTGACGTCGTTCGGAACGTTCTGGGGCGCGGAGGGCGCCGGCGCGAGCTGGCCGGGCGGCGACGCGGCGTTGCTCGCGATCATCCCTGGGGTGCTGCTCGCCGCGATCGCGATGGCCCGGACGCTGGGTCGCGGCGCCGCTGGCGAGCGAGCCGAAGAAATCGCGCTGGCGACCGGCACGCGCGGCGACCCGGATGTGAGCGGATGACGCGCGCGAGGGCCCACGTGACAGCGGTCCTGGCGGGCGCTTGGGAGTTCGTCGTCGGCGAGGACTGGATGACCGCGCTCGGGGTCGCGATGGCGCTGGCGCTGACCGCGCTGATCGCCGGCGCCGGGATCGCGGCGTGGTGGGTGATGCCAGCCGCCGTGATCGGCCTGCTCGCGCTCTCGATCCGGCGCGCCGCGCGAACCCATAGCCGTCCGCGATGAGCGTCTGACGGACAGCGTCGGCCCGCCGCCCTGTCGCGGATCTCGCTGCTTCGCGGCCGCCGGCGCGATGTCGCTTCGCGAGCGAGCGCGGCCGGCCGGGGCACCGCCCCAGACCGGCCGCTACGCCCCACCGAGCTGTGACCTACGTGTCGCTGCTGGTGATGATCGGCAGTTTCGCTTCGTTGTTCGTGTGGACCGATTCGGCGACGGTCGGCCCGGGGTTGCCGCTGATCGCGCTTTGCTTGACGGTGATCGAGCCCGGATCGTCACCGGGAGCGTTGTCGGAGTCGCCCGCCACCGCCCATTCGCTCATGCCCGTGATGGTCACGTTCGAGACGCTCCCCTTCGGCCCGTAAGGCTGCGCGAATGGGCCTTCGCCGAGCTGGATCGCCTCGATGCCGACTTTGCTGTCGCTGATCGTGCCGCCGCTGACGCTTGCCCAGCCTTGGTTCAGCAGCACGCCCTCGTCGCGGTTTTTGGCGATCGTGTCGTCCGATACCGACACCTGCGACCTCGTCGGTTCGCTGGCAGCGGTGTCATAGGCTTCCACGCCCGCGTCGTTTTCGGTGATGTAGGACTGCTTGATGCCCGAGCCGGCGGCCGCGCCGTAGAAATACACGCCCTCAGCCTGGTACTGCGTCAGCACGTCTGGCCCGCAGCTCGCGTTTTCGCACTCGTTCTTGCTGATGACGGAGCTCGAGATCTTCGCTTTCGCTCCGAGCTGCACACCGATCCCGTTCTGCGCGATTTCCGGTGTCTTGCCGGCGCCGGTGACGCCGACGTCGGTGATGCTCGCTTCGGAGCCGGCGCCGTCGACCGTGATGCCGTTCTTCTGGTAGCCCCTGATGATGTCCTGCGCAAGCTTCGCCTTGCCGACCTGCGCCGGTATCGCGTAGGACGCGCCGATCTGAACGCCAACCCCGTACTGACACCCGTTGATCGCTTTCGGCGCCGCGCCGATCACGGTCGTTTCCGTCAGGTGCAAGTCGGCTCCGCCACCGACGAGAACGCCGTACAGGTTGTACGCACAGGAGACGCTCGGACCGGTCGGTTCACCTGGCCAGATGGCGTCGAGCGTCAGCCCTCGCAGCGTGACCTTCGCCGACGTGCAGATCGAGATCAGATCCTGATCTTCCACGCCGTCCCCCGCTTCAGAGGCCGCGTCGCACGCGGTTTCCGACTTCTGCGGCACAGCCGGGATTTCCACCACGGTGCCGTTGCCCGTGATCGAGACCGCTCTTTCGATGCGCAGCTGTTCGCGGTAGGTACCGCCACAGACCTCGATCTTGACAGCCGTACCGTCGATGGCTTCCTGAATCGAGTTGTAACCTGGGTGTGAACAGCTGTTGAACGGCGCACTGGGCGCGGCCGTCGATACCCACGCAGCCTTGGCCGACGCGACAGCCGGCAGCACAAGTGCCGCCACCGCAGCTATGCCAGTGCTGGCGAGAATGGCGCTCCTTCGCTTCAAGCTCATCTTTACGTCCTTTCCCTCACTGGAGTCCTGCATTTCTCATTGTCCTGATACTCAGGTCGTGCTCTTCCCATCGGCAGACCATCGCAGTCGCGATTCTTCTCCGTCCGCTGATGTATGTCGCTTTCCGATTAACTCCCTGCGGCAGGCGCGGCGTCTTCATGTTTCTGCCACGACATATACGCACGAAACCGTAGCGCGAAGCGGGGTTCGCCGTCATTGCGAGCACACACGTCGATGCGATGTGAAAGCAATGTGTCGGCGACGTTGCCGCGTCGGTCTTAGAGTCCGCGGCGTTGGAGTACGTGGGGGATGGTGCGCATCAGGATCTTGATGTCGGTCCATAGCGACCAGTTGGCGATGTAGAGATAGTCGATCGCGACCATCTCCCTGAGCGGCACCCGCGCCGGCCCGAGGATCTGCCACGGACCCGTCATCCCCGGCGTCAGCTCCAGCCTGCGCCGATGCCAACCCTCGATCCGCTGATCCTCATCGATCACCAGCGGCCGCGGACCCACCAAGCTCATCTCGCCCCGCACGATGTTCCACAACTGCGGCAGCTCATCAAGCGCGCTCGCGCGCAACAACCGCCCAACCCGCGTCACCCGCGGATCATCAGCGATCTTGAACAACCCCTCCTTCGCCTCGTTGCGATCCCGCAACCCGTCCTTCAACGCCTCCGCATCCGGCACCATCGTGCGGAACTTCAACATCTCAAAACGCTTGCCATGCCGCCCCACCCGCTGCTGACGAAAGAACACCGAGCCACGACTATCAAGCTTGATCGCAACCGCGATCACCGCCAACAACGGCGAGACCGCCAACAACCCCAAACCCGCGCCAAACACATCAAACGCACGCTTGAACGCAGCCGAGGAACGCGTCAGGTCAAACCGCCTGACCCCCATCACCGTAACCCCATGCAAATCATCGAACACCACCGACGAACCCACCACCTCCAGCAAACGCGGCAACACGCTCACCCGCACCCCAACCGCCTTCAACGTGCGCACCAGATTCAACATCTCCCCACCATCGACGCTCCGCGGCGCGATGATCGCGCGATGCACATCAAGCGTCTGCGCCAAATCCCGGATCTCCGCCAGCCGCACCTCCGAAAAACTGTCCGTCGACCACGACGCGACCTTATCCAGATCCAAATGCGCGACAACCTCCGCCTTCACCCCACCATGCCCCGTCAACTTCGAGCGAATCGTCTCCGCCGAGACCTCATCCCCGATAAACAAACACCGCTCCGACGGCGCCGCCCACAACGCCACCGCCCGCGAACCAGCCCGCGCCAGAATCAACCCCCCCGCCAACGCCAACCACAAAAACAACGCCTCATGGCGATCCAACGCGCCATGCACCAACAACCCCCCCGTCAACCACGCCACCAACGCACACAAAGTCGCCAACTGAAACAACTTCGGCGCCTCATCCAACGTCGTCTTACGCAACAACGACTCATCCCGATCATACAAACCGGTCAACTTCGCACACACCAACAAAATCGGCACCGCCGCAACCCCAGCCCACGTCAACTGCAACGACCGCCGCGACAACTCCACCGTCAACAAAAACGCCCCACCAACAGCCGCCACATCAGCCACCAACAACAACCGCCGAAACAACGCATCCCGACGCAAACACGCCGCCGGCCCCCGAACCTCAGCAATCCCCCCAACAACACCCAACCGCCGCCGACCCACACCCAACAAACCACGCGCACCAGGCAAAGAGCGCGGCCCTGCGAGGGGTATCTGCCCCCAAGGACCGTCCGGCCCAAGTCCGCGTCCCGCCTCGACACTCATCGCCTGCATCGCCTCCTTGCTTGCCGCCATTGGCCTTGCATTCTGGGCCCTATGACGCCAACAGATGTCGAAATCTCGTGACCCCGCTGCGCCTCATCGTAGACCCCCGGGCAACCCACCTCAAGGCTTGCACGGAATGCCACGAGCGCGAGCGACCTCGCGAGCGCTCAGGCCGATTCGTCCCGAGGCGCCGCCTGGCAAGAGGGCGACCGGCCCGCTCGATTCGCTCGAGCCCGACCGGCCGCCCCCGCTGCCGCTACTGACTGCTGCCTGCCTCAGTCAAACGCCGACTCAGACCGATAGCCATCTTCTTAGAATCCAATGGTTGCAATTCCGGTCACGACTTTCGAGGCCACCGCCTTCGGCAGTGCTTCATAGTCGTTGCCTTTGAGCTCAGCCTCGCCGCCCTTCTTGTCCTCCACGAAGCCCAGGAAGTTGTTCACGGCCGTAGCCTCTTCCAGCGTGGCGCCCTTGGCTTCAAGCAGGTGGTACTGCGTGAACGCGAGGTCGTACGTGAGTCCGCACAGGGCGTAGTCCTTCTCCTTCAGGGGCGATTTCGAGGTCGGGACCGAGGTCGTGACTTCGTTCCACACACCGGTCAGGCTCGGCGGCGGGAACGGGTTCGGCCCGTTCGTGTACGCCGTCTTCGCGCAGTTCGCGCTCGCCAGCGCCGCGACATCACCGTTGGTCGCGGGGTCGGTGTAGGTGACCTTTTCCTTCGCGCCGCTGCCCTTGGCGCTGTTCTCGAGCTCTGCCCAGAAGGTGCGCGTGCCGGGCCCGCCTGTGGGAGGCACGAACACGCCGGAGTCGCCGACACGGGCTTCGGCGATGTTGACGTAGCCGATGCTGCCCGCCGTTGCTGCGACCTTCTTGATGAGTTCTTCCCCACCCTTAGCGGCCGGCTTCACCACGTTTGCGGCCGTCGGCCACACGACGTTGAGGCTGCCTTCGGATAGGTCGTCCCACGTCTCGGTGCCGGAGGTCGTCGTCAGACCACCTTCGTTGATCAAGCCGAGGAAGCGCTTGAAGATGTGCGTCGTGCCGGACTGGTCGAAGCGCACCACCGGGATGATCGAGGCTGAGCCACAGCTCGACGGCGTCAGCGCGTCGCCACCTTCGGAGATTTCGCTCCATTTGGTGGTCGTGCCCGCGAACACGCCCTGCAGGACTTTGTCGCTGAGCACCAGTCGACCCGGAGCGGCCGTGCTGGTCGCCGTGCAGCCTTCCGGCAGGTTGACGATGGCCGCGACCGACTCCTGCGCCACCGGGATCGTCAGCAGCGTGTTTTCGGTTGCCGTGCTCTCCTGTTTGAGGATTTCTTCCTGCTGCGCTTTGTTCGGCGGTTCGTCGGTGCCTACAAACGCGTTCGTCGGGGTGAAGTTGATTTCCGTTTCAACTTTCGTTTCCGCGCCCCACGACCTGAGCCCCGCGCCACTGCCGCTGGGGTTGTATTTGACCGTCGGCTTCAATTTGGTGCCCTGCGAGCCGTCGCAGGCAAATTTGTCGCTCGACGTGTTGAAGCCAGGGTCCCAGAGCGTCTCCTGGGCGACCTTCTGCAGGGACGATCCCTGAGCGCCGATGTCCGCGCCTGAGCACTGTGTGCCCAGCGACGCGCTCGCCGCGCCGGGCGCCACGAGGGCGGCTGTCGCCGCCGCCGCGAGAACGCACGCCGAGATGCTGCGGCGTGGGGATAGAGACTTCATTGCGTGACTACCTCCTGGTCAGCAGGTTTGTTGCCGACCATGGGCACTTCACCCCTCAGGTCGACAATGACTGGGAGCATCTCGCTCCCGCAGTGGACTCTGCTGCGAGCAGGCGTTGACAAGGTTGCCGAGCGGTGATGCCAGCGTTTCCGACCTCGATCATCACACGCTGGTCACAGGCTGTTCTCAAGCTGGTCACCGCCGGTTCACAGCTTGGTCACATTCGGGGCCCGGCTCCCGATGCGCCCCACGGCGGCGCGGGCGCAGGCAGCCGCGACGCCAGCGTCCGCATGGCGTCTCCCGCCGCCCCGGCAAAGACGTGCACCAACCGGCAAGACACCGCTGGGCGCGTTGCTCACAACGCGCCCAGCGTACGTCATTCGCTAGCGGCCCGTTCCCGCTAGCGGCTCGTTACTTGTGTTTGGCCGCGGACTTCGCCGCCGGGCGCAGCGTCACGGTGGCCGTGCCCGTGTGTGTCGCACCGGCGGTGTTGCGAGCAACGATCGTCAGACGCGCGCTCAGGACGTGGCTATGCGCCAACAGCGTTCGCCCCTGCGAGGACAGGTGCAGTGTCACGATCTTCGTCTGGCCGCCGGCCACCGTGAACGAGGCTGTGGCGAGCGTCAAAATCGCGGCCTTGCTCTTGGCCTCGTGACCGACGCTGGCAATCACTGCCTTGAGCGTCTTGAGCGTCAGGGTGCCGGTGCAACTCGTGTCACCCGTCGGGCAGCTGACCTTCAACGTGAAGGCGCCCGAGGAGCTGACCGACGCGGAGCTGCCGACCAGAGCGACGTCTGGCGCTGGCTGCTGCACGACCGTGATCGGCAGCACTCCGGTGGTGCCGGTTTCAGTGCCGCCACCCCCGCCGCCTCCGCCACCGCCTCCGCCACCGCCGCCACCACCGCCACCGCCGGTGGATGCCGCTGCCGTCGTGAGCTTTTCGTCCTTGCCTTCGCTCGTCCAGCCGGCGTTGCTTGCGACGATCTTGAAGTGGTAGGTCGTGTTCGCCGCAAGACCCGTCAGGTTGGCCGATACGGCCACTGCGCTCGTACCCGCTCCGGGCAACGACGAGCAGGGGATGCTCGCCCCGTAGGACGTCGAGGTGCCGTACAGGAATTCGCATTTGGTCACCGCCACGCCGCCCGGATTCACGGTCGCGTTCAGCGTCGCGGTGGTCTGCCCCGTCGGCGAGGAAGCCGCCCCGGTTGCGACAGTCGGTTCCGGCTGTGTCGAGAGCGTCTGGTTCGAGCCTTCGCTGACGCCGCCGGCGTACTTCGCAACCAGCCGGTAGTCGTACAGCGTGCCTTCCGCGAGCCCGGCGAGCGACGCCGTGACGGCGACCGGCGAGGTGCCGGTTCCGAGCGTGCTCGGCACACATGGTGCCTTCGATCCGTACGAAGTCGACGTGCCGTACTCGAAGTAGCATTCGCTCACGGAGACGCCCTCGGGATTTACCGTGCCGGCCAGTTTCGCGGCGGTCTTCGTGACGCTCGGCTCAACTTCGGCGCGAGTTCCGGTGAGCGCTTCTGGCGCCTGGATCTTGATCTTGCGCGTCACGACGAGTTCAGGCGTCTGCAGGTTGTCGGTGTGGATCTTCTCCGTCACCGTCAGCGAACCGGCCTCGACGAACTGATGAGTGACTTCGGTCTTCTCGCCCTGGCGCGTGCTGATCGTCGTCTTCGTACCATCCCCGAATTCCCATTCCTCGCTCAGCGCGTTGGCCTGCCTCAGCGTCGAGGATAGGGTCACCTGGTCTGCGATCGGGATCTGTTCTGTTTCGAGAATCTGCTGGTTGTTGACGGTCGCTACAGGCGCCGTAGCGCTGCCGCTCGGGCACCCGGTACCACCTGGCCCAAACTCGATGATCGTCGGTTCTTCAAGGTTGTCTGAGTACACGAAGACGTCGTGGTTGCTGCCAGCCGCGATCAGCGCAGCCGGGGTCTCGCTGATCGTGCATTTGCCGCCGCCAGAGGCAGGACTCTGGCCGCCGGTCCACCCTTCCTCTTCGCCTTTTTCGTTGAACTCGACGACTCCCTGATAGGCGAATTCCGGCTGCCCTTCTATCTGCTGCGCGATGCTCGCCCTGGTGTCGATCGTGCCTTCGGGCCCGATCGAGAGGCTGCCGCCGTACACGCTTTCCGGTTCTCCGGGGAAGACCGCGAGCTTTTCATTAGATTGGCTGAAGACCGTCCCAGGGAGCGCTTTCGGGCCGACTTCGTCGCTGAAGCTCGATGGGATTTCGGCGATTTCGGACACGCCGAGTTCGTGGCCGAAGCCGTCATCGACATAGATGTTGCCGTTGGCGGCTACCGCAGGCGAGCTGGCTTCGCCTTCGAAATAGTTTTCTTTGTCCACCCAGCGCGAGCCAAGTGTCCCGGTGTCGGTGATCTGCTCCAGCGCGGTGAGTGATTCCGCTTTGCTGTTTTCTTCTTTGCCGAGGATGATCACATCGTCGTTGGCGGGATCGACCGCGATCCCGTTCGGTTCGAGCAGCGCTTCGCCCTGCTTGTTCGAGAGCGTCTTCAGGACTTTCTGGCCCGCGAGCAAGCCTTCTTCATCCCCCGGCACCGCCGGTTCAAGCGTCGCGCCCACCTGTTCGGTCGAGAACGCGTACAACTCCGACGCGGCTTCGTCTTCGACGTCGATCGTCGCTTTCTTTGCGCTGCGAATCTCATTGGCGAGGATGTACAGGCGTTTGGTTTTGGTGTCGATCGCGACGCCATCGACTGTGTCGAATTCTTCTTCCTTCAGTTCGGCGTCCTTCGGTTTGAATTTCGCGGATGCCACGGGCTGATATTTCCCGCCTATGTCTTCGAACTTCTGGATCCGAAATTCGTTGTTTTCGTCCGGCAGGTCGACCACGAACACGCTGTTGTTTTCTGGATCAACACCAATGGCAGCCGCTTCTTTCGCTTCGAACTGACCGGCCTCAGTGCCCCTTACTCCACCGAAGCGCCCGATTTCGCCGTAGCTCGCCTGAGCGACGGCAGCGGTCGCCGCTGCCACTAGCACCGCCCCCGCCAACACGGCCGAGAGACGTCGAAGGACGGATACGGGGTGGGGCATCATGCTCCGATCTTGTCGCGTACGAAAACGTTCATAAGTACTGCGAGCGGGCGGGTGCCACGACGCTTCCTCGTCACGCTTCCCGTGCTCTGCTGCGATCCAAATGCGGACGCCATATTCAAAGACTGGCGGTTCCTCACCAAGATCATGTTTTAAAGCCGTGAACCGCAGGTGAACGACGAGCGCCTCAGCGCAACCGCCCGCGGCGACTCGTCATCCGGCGCTGGGAGCGTGTCGCCGAGATCGTCGCTGGAGCGATCCGCACCTGGCGTCCGCGGCGCCCCGGGCGTCCGCGAATCGATGCTCCGGCAAGCGCCGCAAGGACGATCACACCGAGGATGTACGCCGGTGCCGGCTCGTGTTCGGGCGCGCGGTAGGCCACAGCTTGGTTGGCCACGGACTCGGTCGCCGACTCCTCCTCCTCTTCGCGTTCGACCGCCTCGATCGCGGAGGTCCCACTGGGCGGCGTTGGACGCGCCGGCTGCGGGACAGGCGGCGGCACGAACCCAGGTACGAACGACGTCAGCGCCGGCTGCGCGAAGAACTGAATGGGCGGCGGCACCGGACGAGCCGCCGGTCGTGGCACCACGGCCGCGGGCGGTGGCGGCGGGAGCGGCACGGGCGGCGGTGCTGAGGCTGGGGCCGCGGTCGCCGGCGCCGGCGACGGCGGTGGCGCCGGCGCAGGTGCGCTCGCCGGCACGCTCGGCTGCGGTTCCGCCGGCACCGTGCCGCAGGGCTGGCGAGCGCTCCCGGACTCGACGGTCACGGGCAGCGAGGCCGACAGGCCACCAGCCTCGATCGTGACGGTCGTCGTGCCCGGGTTGAAGGCGCAGAAGAGGCTCGATTTGCCGTCGTTTTCTTCGATCGGTTCGCCCTTGGCGTTGTACTCAGGCTCGTGGCCGTTGGGTTCCAGCGAGAAGTTCTGCTTGACGAAGCTGCCGATCTTCGGCTTCGAGGAGCTGAACTCGTATTCCGGCAACACGCCGGGACCGCCGGTCACCGGGCATAGAACCCCGACGCAGTCGGAGGGGATCGGGATGTAGGGGTCGGTCAGCGCCAGAGTCGAGCCCTTGGCGGCGTTGGAGCCCGAGCGGGGGCGGCGAGCCAGCCCCGAGAACAGCGCCGCCTGACTGCGGCGCAGCAGCGTGCCTTCCTCCGCTTCCAGGGCCAGTTCGCCGATGCTGGGGATCAGTTTGACTTTCACTTCGGCGATCTTTTCAGGGCCCAACGCCCCGACTTCGGCCAGCAGGAAGCCGCTCGCGCCGATGAAATCGCTTTCTTCCTGGCTGGTTGACCTGATGTAGCCGAGCGTGCCTGAGCCGTATGCGATCAGCGGCGTTTTGCCACCGTGCAGGGTGAAGTTCACATTCTGTTCGGGAGCATCGAAGAAATAGGCCGAGGCGTGACCGCCGACGAGCGCGCTGACGACTCGTTCGGCGCCCGCTCGACTGTCGCCACCCGCGGCGAGCTGCGCGGGAAGGTCAGCGTCGCCGACGACGATCGCCGGCTCTCTGCCTTCGACTTCCCTCAGCTTCGCTTCGAGCCATTCCACCTGGGCCGTGGCGATTTCACCGTGTTCGCTCGAGTCGAGCACGACCACACGCACAGCCCCCCCGGCGCCTTCGGTTTCCTCCACGTAGTAAGCGGACTGACAGCCGCTCGCTTCACATCGCGGCGCCGCGAACGGGTAGCTGCCGAACGCACTCTCGAAGGTGTCCTCGCTGCGCACCTGGTCGAGGTCGGTGGGCGAGGCGGCCGCATAGGCCGGAATCGGGCTTTCACCGAGGATTTCCGCATAGCGGTCGAGCTCACGTTCATATGGAATCGGGATCGTCGCCGGGCCGGCGGTCCTTCCCGTCGTGACCCGTGGACCTGTGTACAGGAACGCCCGCGGCCGCGGGGAGATTTCAGCGGCCGTCGCGAGCGCGTGGCTCAGCCACACGTCGGGCCCGAGCTTCGCCTCCGCACGCGCTGCGCACGGCGCGACGCACTGCGAGCCGCCGCCGATCGCGAACGTGGCGACAGCGCGAGTCGCTATCGGGGCGGACCCGGCGCCGCTGGGCGTTTCTCCCCCTTCCGCCGGGTAGCGCCACACGTCGGAGGTGTCCATCTGCTCAGCGCCCGACCCGTTGGCGGCGATTCCGCCCACCGCCCAGCCCTCTGTGCCAGTCGCATTGAGCAGCACCGCCGCCACGGGATCCGGCTGGTAGACCGTGTCGTATTCAGCCCATTCGCCTTCGGCTTCCTTCGTGTCGTTGAGTTCGTGCTCCTCGTCGCTCCAGCCCGCGGCGGTCTGACGCAACACGCCCTTTTCCTGATTGGATTCGAGCGGGTAGGGCTTGATCAGCGTCGGTGGAAATCCGGGCGGCGCCGCGGTTTCGCTTTCGACGCTCGCGATTTCGTGCAGCGGCACGCTGCCGACGGTGACCACCCGCAGGGCCCCGTTTTCGCGGAACAGCGCGATCGACCCGGGCGAGCCCTCCCCGGGGTAGGGAGTCGCCGTTTCCAGCCACGGTTCACTCATGGCTTGGCGCTCGAAGATCCGTCCGTTGTCGGTCGTGAACGCGGCGCCGCCGTCGGGCAGCGCGGCGAGCGCCCAGGGCGCTGTCGTCCCCATCGCCGCGGCAGCGCCTTCGTCTATGTGCCAGCCGGCGCCGTCGTTGACGAGCAGCCCGCCTTCGTAGCTTTCGGTTGACGGGATCAGCTTGCGATAGGCGACAATCGCTTCGTTGCCCGCGAAAGCGATCGAGGTGAAGCTCGCCCCGACTACCTTTTCCGGCAGCGCTTCCTCGGGTTCCTGCGTCCAGGTCTTGCCATAGCGCAGCAGCACGCCGCTCTCCCCAACCGCATATCCACGCGCTGGTTCGTTCGGGTCGAAGGCGATGCCCAGCAGGTTGCCGCGGAAGTTCTGCGGCGTCGCGGGATCGGATTCCCAGAGGCCCGTTTCACCACGCCAGAGCCACATCTGGCCGAGATCCCCGACCGCGTAAGCACGCGAGGCGGTGGGCCAGGCGACAGCCCGCAGGAGCGGAGCTTCGTGCTTACCGCCAGGTCCGAGCAGGCTTTCGGGGAGCCAGCCCTTGCCCGGTGTGAAGCGCGCCACCTCGCCCAAGTCGCCGACGGCGAGCGCTTCGCTGCCCGCCGCCCCGACCGGCACGCCGGGCTCGGGCGCGAGGGCGAGCAGCGCGTGCCTGAAGGACACCGGCCACGGGGCAAGGCGGCTGTGGACCGCTTCGGTCGTGAGGTGCACAGGCAGACGTTCCTGACCGAGCCAGCCCTCGCTCGGGCTGGAGAAGGCGGAGCCGAAGGTGCCGCCGACATCTTCGGAGCGCGAGCTGGACCCACCGCCGAGGGCGAGCACGCGCTTGTATTCAGTGCCGCGCAGGCTCAGGCTCACGCCATCCGGAAAGCCGCTGATGACCCGTTCGCCAAGTCCTCCGGAGATTGACGGATTGGCCCACGCGAAGCTGCGTACGCGCGCCTGCGCAAGCGCTTCGGGCAGTTCGTGCTGACACGACAGGCTCCCTTCCGAGCCTTCCGGCAGCTTGCACCAAGACGTGGCCACTTCACCTGCCGGTTCTTCGCCTTCGGGCTTGAAGAACATCGTCGTCGACGCCTTCACGTCCGAGCGGTCGCCGTCGATCCACACACCTTCCCGCGTCACCGTGAGAACCTGCGACTGATAGCGGGCAGGCACCGTGAATGGCACTTCTTTACCTGCCTCGATCGTCGGGACGCTCAGGGGTTCTCCGGCTTCGCCGCCGGACTTGACGGTCACCGCGCGCCATGTCGTCGGTTCGCCGCCCGTGCCCAGATGACGGCGGAACAGCGCCACCGAGCCAGCTGGATAGTGCGACGCGGACAGTCGCCCCAACAGCCATGCGCTTTCTGGAGAGTGAGCCGTTTCGGAGGAACTAGCCATCCCGAGCACGTGAAATTCTTCTTTGCTGGCCGCTGGTATTTCGATCGGCTCGCTTGACCAGCTTGCGCCGTCCCAGTGCAGCACGCGGTCTTCGCTGCCGCCGGCTTCGTTGACGGGCACCACCAACGCACCGGCGTGCCCATCCGCTTCACTCAGCGCTGCAACCATCGGCGCGCGCTCCAACCCCAGCAGGCGTTCGCCTTTCTGCAGGGCGACTTCGCCGGTCGTGGGCAGCGCGGCGGTCTCTTGAAAGGCCGCTCCGAGGTCTCGTACCAGCAACACCGGGCTCGCTCCGTTTTCAATCGTGCCGGCGAGCACGCCGCTGCCGTTCGCGAGCACCTGGCCCGACAGCGGGTTCGGGAACGGATAGATCGCCGCTTCGGGCTGGTCGAGCTGGAATCCCGACAGCGGCTGGCCGCTGGCGTTGAGCAGTGCGGATCCAAGCGACCAACCCGTTTCGGGTGTGTAGCGCACGAGCGCGGACGCGCCCTTCTCGATCCCGATGCCCCACGTCTCGTCCTTCGCCTCTTCTGGCGACGCGCCGATCATCGTCACGTCGTGCGCCGGCACCGAAGCGTCGGTATACGGCTTTGGTTCTCCGCTGCCACCCGTCTGACCATCCGCCGGCGAGGCGCCGCCGGGTCCAGGCGCGCCGCTCAGCGCAATCACCGCGAGCGCACCCAGCGCCAGCGCGCCCAGCAGCAGACGCCGACGGCGCCGTCGGCCTGCGACGATCGCGTGGGGACTCAAGGCAGCAGTCCCGATCCGAGCAGGCCGGCCTGCGAGAGCGCGCGGGTCTTGGGGAACGCGAGCGAGCTGGACACGGTGTCGGTTTCCGCGCCAGATTCGCGCGTCGAGACCGTCTTCAACGGAGCGAGCGCGTGCGTCTGCAGAGCGAGCTTCGTCGGCCAGCGATGGACGTTCAGCTGCAGCAGCAGGCTGCGGTTGCCGGCCTTCAGCGTATGTATCGTGGTGCTCGCCACGACGGTTGCGTGACGCTTGGCGAGCAGGCGTACCCTGGCCTTGACCGAGAGATGGAAGCTCAACTCGAGCGTCGTGCCGTGGAGCAGGCGGGTGTGCAGATCGGAGAGCAGCGGCACGGCGACGCTGGCGAACTGTTCGGTCGACACCGCCTTCACGGGTTCGCTCTGGGACGGCGCCGACACTTCGGGCGCGGCTTCTTCTTCGCTCAGCGTGACGGGCGTCTCTTGGGGCACGCCTTCGTCCGCCGGACGTTGCGTGATCAGATAGTCGCCCGAGAGCGCAGGATCGCCGTCGGGGTCGGGATCATCACGTTCTTCCTCGGTGCTGAGGTGAAACAGCCAACCCTGGTTCGTGACCATCCAGCAGTCGTGGGCGGCGGGGCAGACGATCCTTTCCGCGGCTCCCTTGGGGCTGTGCTGTTCGCCGCTGGCCGGCAGTTGCAGCGCGTCGGTGATGCTGCCTTCCGCGGACACACGGGCAACGCTCGCCTCCGCGGTCGGATTCAGTTCGACCGCATCCTGCTGGGAGTCCAGCGCGATCCAGGCGCTGTTGGTGCCAGGCTCGGCGGCGATCGCGTTCACCACGTCGCCCGGGAGAGGGTTGAGCTTCGGTGGTTCCGCTTCGCATTTGGCTGCCAAGGACGGGCAGGGGCCGACGACCTGAGTCCAGCGAGGAGCTCCTTCTTCCACATATTTGCCCATCCCCTGCGAGTACTGGCGCTTTGAGTAGCGCAAGATCGTCACTCCTGCTTCGCTTGAGCCACGCGGCGCTTCGCGTGGGCCACCGGCGGCCCACAGCGCATCTCCGGATTCCGGAGTGAGCGCATACGGCGGTTCGCTCGAGCGCGGTTCGTCTGAGCTCAGATGCAAAAAGTCCAGCGCTTCCGGAAACTCGCCGGGCGCCAGCAGCGGCAGGCCGTCGATGACCTGCGAAGTTCCTTCGGAGCCGATCACGTGCAGCGCCGGCAGTTCGCCCACGCCTCCTTCTTTTTTCAGAAACGGCTGTTCTGGCTCCAAGCGCAGGCTCTCGAAGATCTGCCCTTCAAACGCGGCCATATCTCCGCTGCTGTGGCTTTCGGCTAGATACGGTTCGGCCGTCAGCGTGCGCCCGTCCCAGTGCAGCTGGAAGGTGCCGATCTGCGGCGTTGGCAGCAGTTCGCCGCCGAACCAGCAGTCAGAGGCTTCGATGCACGCCGCCGCATCCATCGCCTGGTAGGAGTTCGACTGGAAGGCCAGCGAGGCGTAGGAGTCGGCGATTTCCAGCTCGTGCGTCTGGGTATTCAGCGCGAATCGACACAGGGTGTCGTCTTCCAACGGCGGCGGTGTCCCGTTCGAGCTGGCCGCCTGCCCTGGGCGCCCGTCGGAGATCGTCCAGAATTCATCTGGGCCGGTCCAGACCACGCGCCCTCTTCCCAGCAGGACCGCGCTGTGCGAGGCGGGGTCGCTGGCACCGCACTTGATCGAGAGCTCATGCCAACCGCTCGCGCACGAGGCGGAGGAGCCTTGGCCTTCGCAGCTGCCGTTGTAAACCCACACCCCGGGGGGCACGGTGCTGCCGTTGCCGGCCGTGATCAACGCGCCACGGTTCGGCGCCGAGAACTCGATGTCGCTGATCCTGCCGAGGCCGATCGGCACACTCGACGGTTCGACGCCGCTGGGCGGTTCCGGCGGAGCGGGCTGTTCCAAGCGCCATTCCGCCCCACCCTCGTCTTTGAGGCCTTCGGCGCCCGCGCGCGCCACGAGCGATCCGCACGCAAGCGATAGCAGCAGCGCAACGACCAGCAACATCGTCGTACGCGGGAGCGTCATCGACCTTTGTGTCCTTTGGCTTTGGTGCGGGTGCTTGCCTTGGCACGGGAGCTCGTTGCAGACGTCTTGCGCAGGAAGGACACCGCGATGCTCGTGTGCAACGCCGGCTGCCCTGGAGCCGTGAACGTGATGTTCGCGTTCGCGGAGAAGCCGCCAGCGCGCGCGGCAAGAGCGCGGTAGCTCGGAGTCAGGGTGAGGGTCAGCGTCACGAGACCGCCCGCATCTGCGCCGCCGGTGAACGTGGTCGCGGCGACATCGCGCTCGACGACCGCGATCCGCGCGTGCCTGTTCGCGGTTTTGCCGCGACGGCTGTCGCGCGTGGCGCGTGCGGATTCAGCCGAGCGAACCGCCACCGCGCCGCTTGCCAGCGCGTGCAGCGTACCGGCGCCGGGGACCTCCACATATAGGCGCACGCTGCCGTTTTGAAGTGATGCCGCCGTCGCCCACAGTTGCCACTGCGGCGTCAGCGACGGGCTTGGCGGCGCGGGCGAGATGACCTGCGCCGCGGGGACGAAGTCGAACTGTTCACGCTGCACCACGAAGGCGTCGCTGCCGTCGCCCGCGGTTTCCCGTCCCAGCGGCGGCGTGTTGCCATCGCCGAAGACGAGATTGGACGCGGTCGAGGAGAACGCCAGGTAGTTGCCGTCCTTGGAGAAAGATGGCGATTGGGCGCCATCGGCAGGCCGCACGTACTGGTCTTCGTTGCGCGATGGCAAGTGAGGGTGTTCGCTCGCGCCGCCTTCGTAGCCGTGAGTGACGCGCGTCAGCGTGTCGTTGCTCAGATCGACGTCGAACAGTTCATCCAGACCCGCCACCGCTGCGGGGGCGCTCACGAACGCCGGAGCGCCAAGCGGGAAGATCGTGCGCTGAGTAGTGAAAGCGACCTCGGTCGCGTTTGGCGAGATCGCGAATTCCATGATCGGACCGGACGGCGCGATTTGCCTTTGAGGGCTTGCCTGCTCGGTCAGCGGCGTCAGCGCCTGCACGCGTGAGAGCCCTTCTTCCATGTTGGCCACGTAAAGATCGCCGCTGCCTTCGCCGGGACCCAGGCCGAAGTCATTGCCCAGCGAGACGAGCGGGGTGTCGGCGATGAACGCGACCCGATATCCATTTTCGCTGAGCCGCGGGACCACGTCGCCTTCGCCTCCACCCCAGGTGCCGATCGAGCTCGTGGTGCGGAATGGCCCCTGGCATGGGTCCGCCGCTGAGGTTTCCGTCGGCAGTGCGCTCTCGCCGCTGGCGATGCACGCCGCGTCTTCGGGGTCCGCACCGCCGGTCACCCGCCGCGTGGGCACTTCTTCGCCTTCGTGGATTCGCCGCCACAGCGGTTCGCTGTACTGGGGGTCCAACGATTCGCGCGCGAGCGTCGGAGCCTGGTCGCCCACGTTGTGTGCCTGCCACGCGACGGTCGATCCGTCGGCGCTGATCGAGGCTGGGACCTGGGCGGTCAGTTGGTAGGGTTCCGGCGTCCTGAAAATCGGGATCCCGCCGCTGGTGTACACGGCTCCGTATACGTCGTTTCCTTCCGCGTGAGCGGGCACCGGAACGGGTTTGCCGTCTTCTGCGATCGCGGGCCTGCCGGTAGCGTGGTCGTATTCGACGCTGACCAGTTTCGTGACGTCGCTCTTGACGTTGCGAACCACCACCTCCAGCGGAGGGGTTTCGGGCGTCGCTTCGCCCTCTAGATTCGACGGAGCGGTGGTCACGAACACGACTTCTTCTCCGTTCGCCGTCAACGCCGAGCGCCCGGCCGCCATCGCGCCGTAGTCTTCTTCTTCTCTGTGTTCGTGTTGGGGGTAGGCGTAGGTCAGGCCCAGCGTCGAGTTGTTCACAGCTGACGCGAGGGCGAACGCCCCGCCCTGCGGCGGTTCGTGTTCGGACGGTTCGATGTCCATGTTGCGCACGTACACGTCGGGGCCAACGTTCGTGTCATCCGGAGACAGCGCCGCGAGCGTGGTGAAGCTGACGTACTGACCGTTTTCACTGATCGAGGGCAACTCGGCGCTGCCCGCCGCCGTATTGGATGTGCCGACCGCCACCGGGTCGATCACTCCCGTCTTCAGGTCTCGCCGCCAGACGCCCGTCTGGCCGTCGAAATAGCCGTCGAAGGCAACGTATTCGCCGTTACCCGAGATCGCCGGGTCGTGGGCATAGCCGGCCTGTTCGCACGAGACGCACTGTCCGCTGGTGAGCACGTCTTCATTGGACACCAGCGAGATCGGGCCGAAGACATCTGCTCGCGTCGGCGCGGCAATCGCGAGCAGCAGCGCCGCGACGCAAAGCTGCAAGGTGGCCACGCGTCTCATCGCACGCTCACCAACTGACGTACCGTGCCCCGATTGCTGAGGTTGTCGCGAACGTTGACGACGATCGTGTAGGCGCCGGCACGCGCGTAGCGGTGATGAAACACCGTGCGGCCGTTCGCGCGCGTGCCGTCACCAAAGCTGACGCGGACCGCCTGCGCGTTAACGCCCGATTGAGCGTCGCTCACGCGCACGGTCACGCCGTGCCCGCCCATCGCGCGCGTGATCTTGACCACGGGCGGCTTGGAGTCGATCTCGAGCTTCGACGGCGGCGTCAGCGTGGACTGCCCGTAGGCGTCGGTGGCGAGCACCTGCACCTCGTGCACGCCAGTGCCGAGCTCGCGCGAGTCGAGCGCTAGCGAGCTCACGCCCGCGGGCGTCGCCAGCGCGTGGCCGTCGAGCACCACCGTGTAGGCCAGCGGCCCGTTGGCGCTCACCGCCGGCAGCCATTTGATCACGGCTTGAGACGGCTCCAGCCAACCCTTGGGGACGCTCACCACGAACGTGTCGGGTGGCGCGCTCACCTGCGCCGCGACGATCGACGCGTCGCCGAGCGGGCCCTGCTGGAAGGCCACGAGCCCGTCGCCGAGGTTCGAGCGCCCAACGGCGAGTTCGCCGATCGGACCGCCGGCGGAACCACTGATCAGGCCGGTCTGCACCGCGCCGTTGGGGAAGTCCTCGCGGACGGCCACCGCCGGGGCGCCGCCGGGGCTCGCGCTCGGCCACGCCGAGACGCCTCCTCCTTCAGGGTTCATCACGCTCGCCGCCGGCGGCAGTTCGCTGTGCTCCTGCTGTTCCTTGGACTGCACGAACGGCGGCCCCAGAGAGAACGTTCCGGAAAGCCCCAGGTCGTTGCCCTCGACCACCCGCGGGGTGCCGTTGGCGTCATACAGCAGGCGCAGCGATTCTTTTTCGTCGAGATCGATGCTCGGCGGACCGATCAACGCTCCCTTGCCGCCGGCCACCGACGAATCGGCGACGACCGCCCCCGCGAACTCGACGCCGCTCGCCGCTTCGCCGTTGGGCAGGTCGTCGACGAAGATGCGCGATCCCGGCAACGGCGAGCCCGGACCCGCGTCCTGGCGGTAGGCGACCTCCGCCTGCCCCAGGCGCGTGAAGGCCACGCTCGGCGCATCGGCGTCTTCGTTGATCGGCGCTCCGCCGAAGCTCGTCGCGCTGACCGGCATCACATAGTCGAGGCTCTGGCCGAATATCCGCCGCGCCCAGATTCGCGCGACACCGTCGAGTTCCGGTTCCTGCCACACGACGATGCCGTTGCCGGTCGGGCCGATCGCGATCTGCGGCGCGTTGTCTTCGGTCGGCGGACGCATCGAGATCCCCAGCTCGCGGTTGATGACGCCCAGCTTGGTCCAGCGTTCGCCGTTGAAGTGCGCGACGCGAACCTGCTCGATCACGTCCCCTGGCTCCAGCAGCGTGGCGCGCCCCTGTTCTTCGACGACTCGATAGACGACGTCGGCCTCGCCGGTCGAGCTCATCGCCAGGTCCGGGCTCGTCTCGATCCCTTCGTGGATGTTGGGATCGACGATCATCGCTTTCCCGAACGAGCTGCCACCCGGACCCAGGGTGGCGCCCAACAGCTCGTCGACCGGCTTCTCGTCCTCGGTAGCGAACGGAGTCGCCCACACCACCACCAGCTCGCCCCCGTCCGCCGCGCCGATGCGGGGGGAGCTGGCGGCAAATGACTCTTCGGCGTCGACGCGGATCGGTGCGAGCCACTGTCCGTCGACGTAGCGCGAGACGAACACGTGCGCGACGCCGTTGACGCGCTTCAGGTACACCAGGCCGCCGGTGCCGTCTTCGGCCATCGCGACGCCCCCAAAGCCGACGATTTCCTCGCTGGGCCCTTCGATCGTGACAGCCGGGAGAATCACCGCACGAGCTAGCTGGGTGTGGAGCGCGAACGCAAGCGCGGCGAACGTCACCACGAGCGTCCTCACATACCGACGATCAGTGGCGGCGCTCATTCTTCCGGCTTGTTCTGAGCCCCGGGCGTCGGGTTGAACGCGCAGCGAAAGTTCTGCGCTTCGGAGACCGGCTGGGAGCCCGCGAAGCCGCCTTTGTTGCCGTTGTCGTAGACATCGACGTATTGCAGGCTCGCCGGTTCGGGATTGGCGGCCAACGGGATCGGGTTGGCTTGTCCCAAGCGTGGGTCTCCGGTCGCGCCTTCGCTGACTCCCTCCGAGCCGGCTGCTGCCGAGCCGGCTTCGGTGGTCACCAGCGTCGAGCTCATCTCGCGTTCGTCTTTGAGACCACGGCTCGGGTCCTGGTTGACGGTGGCGGTGTCCGGGCTGTCGTGAATCGTGGACTCGAGCTTCACGCGGTTGGCGGCGCCGACGAGCTGGGATGCGCTCGGCAGCCAGCCGCCTTCGGCCTCGCACGCCTGGCTGGCCCAGATGAAGTTGTTCTTGCCGGCGTCGGCGCTGGTGAGCGGGTACGGCGCCGAGTCAAGACACCAGGTGCCGAGGTCGACCGTGTTCGGCGGACAGCTGGGGGTGAGTTCTTCGGTGTCTTTGCCGCCGACACGTGAAGCGTCCTTGACCGTCGGGATCGCCGCGGCGGGAAACTTCCTGTTCTTGCCGAGTAGCAGCAGGCCTCCAGCGTGCGGCGTGGCGCTGATCGGATGCCCGCCGATCGCGCTGATCACGGCACGGCCCGCAGCACTTGCGATCCCGGTCGTGGACAGCACCAGCGCGATCAGCGCAACCACCATCGCTGGGGATGGCGCCCGCCACCTCATTGCGCTTGCTTGGGGTCGCGTGCCGGCGCGGCCCGGCGCACATCGCGCAGCTCATCGAGCGTGATCGTCGCGACCGTCGAAAGCACCGCGTCGAGGGCGACGCCCGAGAGCGTCTCCTGCTCGAGCAGCGCCGCCGCGGTCTCCTCGACGGTCGACCAGTTTCGATCGAGGACCACAGCCGCGCGCGCCTCGGCGTCGCCGACCAGCCGCTCGACCTCGTTGTCGATCAGGTTCAGCGTCGCCGGCCCAACGGAGCCGAGATCCTGCAGTGAGGCGCCGAGGAACACCTCGCCGCTCTTCTCACCGATCGTCACCAGGCCGAGCGCATCGGACATCCCGAAGGACGTGACCATGCTGCGCGCGAGCGCCGTCGCGGCGTGCAGGTCGTCGTGCACGCTGGTCGAGGAGTGCCCGAACGCGATCCGCTCGCCGGCGAGCCCGGAGGTGATCACGATCAGCTGGCTCTGCAGATCGGGCTCGGTCATGATCGTCTGGTCGCGATCGGAGAGCATGTGCGCGGCGGTGCCGAGCTGGCGCCCGCGCGCGACGATCGAGAGCTTGCGCGTCGACGCGGTGTGCCCGAGCGCGTCGGTGACCACCGCGTGCGAGGCCTCGTGGATGGCGATCAGCCAGCGCTCCTGCTCGCTGAGGATGTGGTGCTTGGCCGGGCCCGCGACAACGCGGTCGATCGCCTCGTCGAGCGTCGCCGCGTCGATCTGCCCGCGCCCGTCGCGCACGCTCAGCAGCGCGGCCTCGTTGATCACGTTCGCGAGCTCAGCCCCGCTGAAGCCCGGCGTCTGGCGCGCGACCTCCTCCAGCGAGGCGTCCGGCGCCAGCGGCCGCTTGCCGCCGTGCAGGCGCAGGATCTCCAGGCGCCCGTGGACATCGGGGACGTCGATCACGACCTGGCGGTCGAAGCGCCCTGGGCGCAGCAGCGCGGGGTCGAGGATGTCGGGGCGGTTGGTCGCGCCCATCACCACCAGCCCACCGTCACCAGCGAAGCCATCCATCTCGACCAGAATCTGGTTGAGCGTCTGCTCGCGCTCGTCGTTGCCCTGACCGATGCCCGCGCCGCGCTTGCGCCCGGCGGCGTCGAGCTCGTCGATGAAGATGATCGCCGGCGAGGCTTTGCGCGCCTTGCGGAACAGATCGCGCACGCGTGCCGCGCCGACGCCGACGAGCGACTCGACGAAGTCAGAGCCGGACAGCGAGAAGAAGGCTGCGTCAGCTTCGCCTGCTACCGCCTTGGCGAGCAGCGTCTTGCCGGTACCGGGAGGGCCCACGAGCAGCACGCCCTTCGGGGCGGCGGCTCCGACCGCCAGATACTTGCTCGGATCGGCCAGGTAGTCGCGGATCTCGCGAAGCTCGGCGAGCGCTTCGCCGGCGCCGGCGACATCGGCGAACGTGATTCTGTCGGCGGTTCCCTTGCCCTTCTTGCGGCCCTTGCCCGTGAATTGGGAGAAGGCTGCGATCCCCCCCGCGCCACCGTCCGCGCCGGCGCGGGTGAACAGCGAGAACAGGCACACCAGCAACAGGATCGGGATCAAGAACTGGACGATGATCGCCTCGGTCGGCTTACCTGTCTGCTGGTCGACCGTCACGATCCCGCCGCTGGCGGAGAGTTCCTTGAGCAGCTGCTGCGTCTGTGCGCCGGAGGCCGGATACGCGGCCCACAGCTGCTGGGTGAGGCCGGCGCCCGGGGGTGGGACGACGCTCGTCACCGTGTGCCCCGGCTTGCCGTGCTTGCCGGGGACAAACGTGACGGACGTGGTCGGGGCCGGCAGCGTCCCGCCCGCCGAGACCCGCGGCGCGGCGCCGCTCGTGGTCAGCTCCACGCGACTGTCGTGATCGAGCAGTACGGCGGTTGCGATCGCGTGCTCGCTGGCCAGTTTCTCGACCGTGCTGATCGGCACCGGCATGCCCGAGCTGCTCGGCTTGATGTCCCCTAGCAGGGTCGCGAACGCGATCGCCAAAGCGATCGAGACGAGCAGCAGGAACGTCGACATCGGATCGCGCAGGAGAACCCGCCTTACTCCTGCTCCGATCTCCGCCAAGCGCACGAGCAGCGGGTTGCGGCGATGGGCCAAGCCCGAGCGCACCGCGGCTTTGTTCGCCTGCGGCGAGCCGGCGCCGTTGGTCGACGGAGGCTTGAGTGGAGTGGGGTCGTCGTCTGCCATGTCAGATATCTAGCGAGCGGGTTGCCGTCGGCGACGCCGCGGCCGCACGAAAGCAGCCGTCGAGCGCAACGCCCACCGGACTGGGGGCAGCGTCACATGCGACGAGCCGAAAAGCAATGGCGTTCACAAAAACGACACATCGGGCGGCTGGCGTTTACAAGAAGTACACAACCACGATGACCAGCCGCGTTCACAAAAACGAAACACCAGTCAAACCTGCGCACGACACTCTTCCCTCGGGGTGACGTCCATCGCGCATACCGCATCGATTCACACCTCGATCTGTTTCCGCCCCCTGAGCGTCAGCGACGCCCATTGAGCCGTACCACTTCCGAACGCAAAGGAGCATCAACTGTGCGCGCGCACCGCACCCTCACGCACCGTACCCTTCTAGTCTCAGCAGTCCTCGCGCTGGCGCTCGCGGCACCCACAAGCGCCTTCGCGGCCAAGCGGCTGATCATCGACGGCTCGACCTCGATGCTGCCGCTCGTGGAAAAACTGGCGACCGCCTACCACCAGCAGTTCCCCAGGATCCCCAAGCCGAAAGTCGGCGGTGGGCAGACCGACATCGGCATCAACGACGTCGCCGCCGGCCGGGTTGATATTGGCGACGCCTCGCGCGACCCGATCAAAGGCGTCGACCCGACGGGCCTCGTGTTCACCAAGATCGCGCGCGACGGCATCTGCGTGATCACGAACACTTCCAACCCGCTGGCCAACCTCACCCAGGAAACGGTCCAGGGCATCTTCACCGGCGACATCCGCAGCTGGAGCCAGGTCCCCGGATCGAGCATCACGGGCCCGATCGACCTGTTCGACCGCGAAAACGTCTCCGGTACGCAGGACGCCTTCCAGGACATCTTCCTGGGCGAATCCTTGAAGATCTCGCCGAGCGCCACACAGGAGTCCTCTGAGGGCCTCGAGGTCAACGCCGTCGGCGCGGACAAGAACGCGATCGGCTTCACATCGTTTGCCGCCACGCTCAACGGCGGCGTGCACACGGTCTCCTACCAGGGCATCCCGTGCACGCTGGCCAACGCCAAGTCAGGGCAGTACGGCGGCGTGCGCAACTTCTGGATGGTGACGAAAAAGACGGGCACCTCGCCGGAAGCGATCAAGTTCATCGACTGGGTCACCAAACCCGGCAACCTGACCGTGCGCAAGATCGTCAGCTCCGAGTGGATCGCCATCCACTGACAGCAACGCCTTCCCGCGGCCCTCGCCGCACGCGCCGCTGGGCCACGGGAAGGACCGACCAGCGCGTCGAGCGCACGCTCGGCGCGCTGGCGGTGGCAGTGCTCGTGTTCATCGCGGCGATGCTCGTCACGGTGTTCATCAAGGCGTGGCCGTCGTTCTCGCACAACGGGCTGAGCTGGTTCGGGCCGGGCGGCAACGTCGACACGCAGCTGCGCGCGATGCAGGAAGTCAAAGCGCTGCCGGGACACTCGATCTACTACTTCCGCGCCTGGCCGCTGATCTGGGGGACGCTGCTGACGACGGTCCTGGCGGTGCTGCTCGCGCTGATCGTCTCCACGCTGGCCGCGATCTTCCTGACCGAGTTCGCACCGCCGGCGCTGCGGCGCGCGCTCGATCCCGTGATCCGGCTGCTCGCGGCGGTGCCGTCGGTGATCTACGGGCTGATCGGGATCCTGGTGATCGCGCCGTACCTCAACAACCACCTGATCAGCAATGCCCGCAAGGCGTCCGTGAGCTACGTGGTCCAGCTCAACGGCACCGACGTGATGACCGCGACGGTGATCTTGACGGTGATGATCCTGCCGATCATGACCGCGATCAGCGCCGGCGCCTTCGCCGCGGTGCCCGCGGCGTGGCGCGAAGGCTCGCTCGCATTGGGTGTCAACCGCTGGCGCACGATCTGGCGGGTGTCCCTCCACGCCGCGCGCCCGGCGATCGTCGCCGCGACCGTACTGGCGACCGCGCGCGCGCTCGGCGAGGCCGTGATGCTCGCGATGGTCTCCGGCGGCCGCGGCTTCGCGCCCAACCTGCTCGACGGCGTGACGGCGCTGTTCGAGCCGGTGCGCCCGCTCGCCGCGACGATCTTCCAGAACTCCGAAGGGCTGACGATCCCGCCGCTCGGACACACGGTCTATGCCTTGGGCGCTGTGCTGCTCGTGTCCGCGGCGATGCTCTCGCTCGGCGGCTGGGCCGCCAAGCAGCGCTTCAAACGCTACGGGATGCGCACCTGATGGCCAGCGTCGAGCTCGCGTCCAGCATTCCCGGTCGCGCCACCGCGCCGCCGCCCGGCACCGAGATCGCTCGCGCGCCGCGCGAGCGGACGAGCTCGTGGCCGCTGATCGATCGCGTCGCCTACGTGCTCTGCTGGGCTGTCGGCATCGGGCTGTGCCTGATCGCGCTGGCGATCGTGCTGTTCATGTTCGTCAAGGGGGTTGCCTACCTGCATCCCAAGCTGTTCGTGGAATCGCCGGCTCCGTCGCCCAAGCAGAGCCAGAGCGGCGGCTTCCTGGACCCGATCATCGGCACGCTGATCGTCTCCGGGCTCGGCATCGTGATCGCGGCCCCGATCGGCGTGGCGCTCGGCACGTGGCTGGCCGAGTACGGACGCCCGTCGTGGCTGGGACGGGCGGTCGAGTCGGCGATCGAGATCATCGCTGGAGCGCCGAGCGTGGTGCTCGCGCTGTTCGGGCTGCTGATCTTCGCCCAGGGCTACCTCGGGTTCCTATCCACGACCGCCGCCAGCGGCGGCGTCTACGGGCGCTCGTTCTTCGCCGCCGGAGCAGTGATGGCGGTGCTTGCGCTGCCGCTCATCGTCGCCTCCACGCGCGAGGCGCTCACGCGGCTACCAGATCGCATGCGCGAGGCCTCCTTCGCGCTCGGCAGGACTCCCGCGACGACCGTCCGACGCGTGCTGCTCCCGGCGATTCGGCCGGACATTGCCACCGGCACCGTGCTGGGCCTCGGTCGCATCATCGGCGACACGGCGATCATCAACATCCTGCTCGGCACCTACCTGACCCTGCAGAAAGTGGGCAACACGCCGGTGATCGGGACGCTCCGCGGCACGGGCTCGACGCTCACGAGCTACATCTTCAGCAACTCGCCGGCCGGCGAAGGCAACGCCCCGCAGAAGGCCTACGCGGCCGCCTTCCTGTTGCTCGTGATCGTGCTGATCCTCAACGGGATCGTGACGTGGCTGACCAACAGGGACGGGCAATCCGAAGGCGGCGGGCTAAGCCGCGTGTTTCGCCTGATCCCATTCATGCCGGACCTGTCGCGATGAGCCACTACCGGGAGACATCATGGACCCGATGATGCCGCCGCCGGTGCGGCGGATCGCGGTCGACCGCGACCCCTACGTCGCTCCTCCGCGCGCCGCCCCCAACGGTGCCGCGCCCGCCCCCGCGGCCGCCGTCGCCACGCGGCGGCATACTGCCAAGGCCCCGTCGGCGAACGTGCGGCAGCGCATGAGCATCGAGTCTGTGTGGCTGGCCTACGGCGAGAACTGGGTGGTGCGCGATGTCAGCCTGCCGGTGCGCCAGGGCGAGGTGCTGGCGATGATCGGCGCATCAGGCTCGGGCAAGACGACGCTGTTGCGCTCGCTCAACCGGCTCACCGAGATCACGGCCGGCGCGGCGCGCAGCGGCAGCATCACGCTCGACGGGCAAGACATCCACGAGCTCGAGGTCAACGACCTGCGCCGGCGCGTGACGATGGTCTTCCAGCAGCCGAACCCGTTCCCGATGAGCATCTTCGACAACGTCGCCTACGCGCTGTCCGAGCGCCCCGGCCGCGGCGGCCGCCGGCGCCGGCGCAGCCCCGAGATCGAGCACGCGGTCGCCGACGCGCTGCACCGCGCGGGCCTCTACGACGAGGTCGGCGGCGATCTCGAGCGCTCGGCGCTGAGGCTCTCCGGGGGACAGCAGCAGCGCCTATGCATCGCGCGCGCGCTCGCCGCCGAGCCCGAGGTGCTGCTGCTCGACGAGCCGTGCTCGGCGCTGGACCCGATCTCCACCGCGACGATCGAGGAGCTGATCGTCGAGCTGCGCGACAGCGTCGCGATCGTGATCGTCACGCACAACCTGCAGCAGGCATTCCGCGTCGCCGACCACGTCGCCTTCATGCACTTGGGCGAGCTGGTCGAGTACGGCACCAGCGAGCAGGTGTTCGACAGGCCGACGATGGATCGCACACGCGACTACATCAGCGGAGCCTTCGGGTGAGGCTGGCGGCGCTCGCGCTGGTGGCGCTGGCACTGACGGCATGCGAGTCCAACCAGGAACGAAGCGCCAAGATCGAAAAGGTCGTCGGGCGCAGGAACGAGGAAGCCGCGCGGCGGCTGGCGCTCGCCCAGCGCGCGCTGACGATCACCAAAGCGAGCACCAAGGTCAAGGTGGCCGGCACCGCCATCGTCCATGACTCCGAAGGAACGGCCGCGGTCGTAACCCTGCGCAATCTCTCCGGCACGGCACTGCGCGACGTGCCGATCGAGATCACCGTTCGCAACGCACGCGGCGCCTCGGTCTACACAAACGCCGTGGCGGGGCTGTCGCCGACGCTCGCGTCGGTCGGACTGATCCCGGCGCACTCAGTGCAGACCTGGATCGACGATCAGGTACAGGCGACGGGTGTGCCGGCGAGCGTCAGCGCCAAGGTCGGCGAAGGCACGCCCGCGGCTGGCGCTGTCCCGCGCCTCAGCGTCGTGGGTGCGCACCTGTCCGAAGCTCAGGCCGAAGGCAACGTCGTCAACCATTCCGGCGTCGCCCAGCAGGAACTGGTTGTCTACGCGCTCGCGCGCCGCGGCGCCAGCATCGTCGCCGCTGGCCGGGCCGTGCTCGCGAGTGCGCCCGCGGGGACCTCGACGCCGTTTCAGATCTTCTTCGTCGGCGATCCCAGCGGCGCGCAGTTGCAGGTCAGCGCGCCGGCATCAACGTCCGGCTGAACGACTCACGGCCTCAACGTCCAGCCGCATAGCTCAACGCCTCGACGTCCGTGGAGCACAACAGCAGCTAAAACGCGCAGCTCAGGCCGCCAGCGGCTCCAGCGAGGGCTGATCGGCGATCGTCAGGTCGTATATCGGCGCGCCGTCAACGGACTGCCCGGAGAGCCTGTAGCCGATTCCGAAGTGCGTGTGAACGTAGCGCCAGCCGGGCGAGGCATCCTCCAGCTTGCGCCGCAGCTTGTGCACGAACACGTCGACCGAGCGGTCGTTGCGAATCATCTCCCCGCCCCACAGGCATTCATAGATACGCTCGCGTGGCAGCACCTCGCCGCCGGCGCGCGAGAGCAGCTCGATCAGCTGGTACTCCCGCCGCGTCAGGCGCAGGCTCTCGCCGCGCACGAACGCCTGGTACTGGTCTGGCCGGATCTCAACCTCGCCAATCGTCACCGGCTCCAGGTCGCGCGGCTCAGGCCGGCGGCGATGCGAGGTCACGACCTCGATGCGCGCGATCAGCTCCTCCGGATGACAGGGCTTGCTGAGCCAGTCGTCCGCGCCCAGGCGAAGCGCACACACGCGTTCGGCAACGGTCGATGTCCCCGCGCAGACGATCACGCGCACGTCGGGCCGCTGCTCGCACAGCCGTGCCAGCCACTTCCAGCGGCGTGCGCCGAGAATCGCTAGATCGACGATCAGCACATCCGCCTCCAGCGCCGCCAGTGTCTTGGCGGTGACTCGCGTAGACAGCACCCGATGTCTCCAGCCAAGCCTCTCCAGGCGCTTGGCGAGCACCACCAGAAAGCCCGAGTCGCTGTCCAGAATCGCGACCTGCAGCCCTACTGGCTCGGCCTCTTCGTCAACGTGAAGCCGTTCGGCGAACGCTGGTCGCCCAGCCGCCAACGCGGTGCCATTCCCTGGCACCTGTGCGTCGCCTGCACGCTGCACGCGAAGACTAGAACGCGCGGAAGTCTCCATACCCCACAACTCCGATCCTCAAACAGGACAATTGAAGAACGCTTTTTACAGAAGAATTGTTCACATTGCAAGTCAACAACGTGCGTTTTGTGAACGGTTTGTAAAACTGCCCCCACCGGCCCGCCCTTCAACGGCGCCCGCGGCTGGCGCGAGCCAGCGCGAGCGGAGGACCAGCGAAACGCCCGGAGCGCGCGCTCAGCGCGGCCGGCGGCGCTGCTTGAGCGTGATGCCCTCGAGCACGTGCGCGACGTGCTCACACGCATCGACGGCCGCCTCGAGCGACTCGAAGATGTCCTTCCAGCGAATCACGACCATCGGGTCGATGCCGCCGGCGAACAGCGAGGCGACGCCGTCGCGCTGCAGCCGATCGCCCTCGTTCTCGAGGCGATGGATCTCAACCAGGTGCGGACCAAGCTCGGTGCCCGTGCGCAGGCAACGCAGCGCCTGCGCGATCTGCTCGCCGGCGCCGACGAGCACCTCGGTGAACTCCACTGCCTGCTCCATCGGCGCCTCCACCCCGTAGAGCCCGAGCTGGGCGGCGACGTGCTCGGAGTGGTCGACGATGTCGTCGAGCGCGGTCGCAAGCGCATAGCCGTCGCCGGCGTCGAACGGCGCGCGCACACGCCCGCGCCCCGCCAGGCGATGGATGATGTCGTGGGTGATGCGATCGCCTTCCTGCTCGCACACCTTCAGGTCCTGCGCCAACGTCGCGCGCTCGGGGTACTCCTTCAGCAAGTCGTGCAGCAGCAGGCCACAGCGCTGAACGTTGCGGCCGGACTCTTCGACGAGGGACATCAGGGCGGCATCAACGCCCGGGCGCAAGAAGCTCATGCGGCGAGGATATTGCCCGCTGCTCGAAGCCGCGATGACGGGGCCTCTCTTTCACGGATTTTTCACGACTAGATCACGAGTTTGCAACGCTGTCACCGACAGCGCCTGCGACGCTACGCGTCGTGGCGGCCTATCCGGAGAGCGCGGACGTTCCAACGGCGGAGATGCCGGACGTCCTGTATGCCGGCGAGCTCGAGATCAGACTCGAGGAAGGGCTAGTGCTCGCCACCGGGCAGGCGCTCACCTTGTCCGTGCGGGAGTTTGAGCTGCTGGTCGCAATGGCGCGGCGGCTGGGCGCAATCATCACCCGCGAGGAGCTCTACACGAGCGTGTGGGGCGGCCCGCTGCGAGCCGGAGACCGCTCGGTGGACGTGTACGTGAGCAAGCTGCGCAGCAAGCTCGAGCACGCGCTACCCGACAGGCGCTTCATCCACACACACCCAGGCTTCGGATACAGATTTCAACCTCAGCCTTCACGAAATGTTCACATGGAGGCCACGGGCGGTTGATGAGACTGCCCCCGGCACCCCGTTTCGGGCCGACAGCGCGTGCTTAGGCGCTGTCAACTGACCATCCAGCCAGAGGAGATGTTGTGATCAAGAAGAAGATGGGCGCGCTCGCGAGCTGCGCGCTGCTGACGCTCGGCCTAGCCGCATGCGGAAGCTCGGGATCGTCGAACAGCTCAACGACCAAAACCGCGGCTAGCAGCAGCACGGCAACGACCATCTCAGGGGCAGGCTCGACGTTCGCCGCCCCCGTCTACGAACAGTGGGCCTCAGAACTCTCCCCGCTGACCGTCAACTACCAGCCGGTCGGTTCCGGCGCCGGCATCACCTCGCTCGAGAGCAAGACCGTCGACTTTGGCGCCAGCGACCCACCGCTGAAGCCGGCTGACGAAGAAGCGATCGCCAAGAACGGCAGTTCCGCCGTGCAGATCCCGATGTTCCTGGGCGCGATCACGGTCTCCTACCACCTACCGGGCGTCAAGACCGGCCTGAAGCTCGACGGCAAGACGATCGCCGACATCTACCTGGGCAAGGTCAAGACCTGGAACGACCCGGAGATCGCGGCGCTGAACCCCGGCGTCAGCCTGCCAAGCACGCCGATCACCGTGATCCACCGCTCGGACTCCTCGGGCACGACCGCCGGCTTCACCGGCTTCCTCGCGACCGTCGACCCCGAATTCAAGAGCAAGGTCGGCGAAGGCAAGACCGTGCCGTGGCCGACGGGCACCGGCGCCAAGGGCAACGCCGGTGTCGCCGGCGCGGTCGAACAGACGACCGGCGCGATCGGCTACGTCGAGCAGGCCTACGCGCTGAAGCACAACTTCACGTACGCCTCGGTCAAGAACAAGGCCGGTAGCTACGTGGAACCGACGCTCGCCTCGACCAGCGCCGCCGCCGAAGGCGTGACGGTGCCGGCGAACCTCGGCATCAAGATCTCGGACCCGTCCGCGGCGGGCGCCTACCCGATCACCTCGCAGACGTTCATCGTCGTCAACAAGGACCTCTGCAAAGCCGGCACCCCCGGCGGCGAAGGTGCCGCGAAGGGCGTCGTCAAGTTCCTCGACTACGGGCTCGGCGCCGGGCAGGCGATCCTGTCCAAGGCCGACTACGCGGCGCTGCCGGCCGCGATCCTCGCGAAGTCAAAGGAAGCGGTCGCGGGCCTGGAGTGCAACGGCGCGGCGATCGGCTGAGATGAAGCGAACGCCGCGACCGCTTGAACGCGACGCCACGGCCGCGTTTCCGGTAGACAGGTAGCCGTGGAGGCAGCATCGATTCCATCCGGCGAGCGCTCGATCCTCGAGCGCTCGCCGATGGCGCGCCTGCCAGACAGGGCCCTCAAGTACGGGCTGACGGCGCTGGCCGCGCTGATCCTCGCGCTGATCGTCTACTTCTTCATCCGGCTCGTCGGGCAGGCGCGTCCGGCGTTCGCCAAGGAAGGCATCACCGGCTTCGTATTCGGCAACGACTGGAACGTCGGCGCCGAACACTTCGGAGCGCTGCCGCTGCTTGTTGGCACGCTGATCACCTCGGCGCTCGCGCTGTTAATCGGCGTGCCCGTGGCCGTCGCAGCGGCCGTGTACGCAACCGAGCTGTGCCCGCTGCGCCTGCGTGCACCGCTGACGGTGCTCGTCGAGCTGCTCGCCGCCGTGCCGTCGGTCGTGTATGGGCTGTGGGGCATTTTCTTTCTCGCGCCAAAGCTGCAGGGCACCGAGCAGTGGCTGGCCGACCGCCTGTCGTTCGTTCCCTTCATCGGTGGCGGCCTCGTGCCGATTCCCAACTACTTCATCACCGGGCTCGTGCTCGCGATCATGATCCTGCCGATCGTCAGCGCGATCAGCCGCGAGGTCATGACGACGGTGCCGGCCGACCACAAGGAGGCGGCGCTCGGGCTGGGGGCGACGCGCTGGGAGATGATCCGCCTCGCGGTGCTGCCGTACTGCCGCTCGGGGATCGTCGGCGGCGCGATGCTCGGCCTCGGCCGCGCGATCGGCGAGACGATCGCGGTGACGATCCTGATCGGCAACGACCCCGAGCTCGGTCACCACCTGTTCGCGCAGGGCTACAGCTTCGCGGCGGCGATCGCCAACGAGTTCGGCGAAGCTCAGGGCCTGCACCGCTCGGCGCTGTTCGCCGCGGGCCTCGTGCTGTTCGTGCTGACGCTGCTCGTCAACGGCGTCGCACGCCTGCTCGTGATCAGGGCGGCGCGCAGCACCAGCTCAGGAGCGAGCGACACGTCGTCGCCCGCTGGCGGCATCGGCTCGCTAGCCGACGCGGCGGCCGGCGCATGAGCCCTCAGGGCGCGTCCGCCGAGCGCCTCGCGCGCTTCGCCCTCAGCCCGGCGCGGCGGCGCAAGGACCGCCTTGCACGTGGGGGCATTCTCGCCGGGACCGCGCTCGCGCTGATCCCGCTAGTGCTGATCGTCTACTACCTGCTGAGCAAGGGGCTCGGCGCGTGGAGCACGAGCTTCTTCACGACCGATCCCACCGGCAACACGTTCTTCGGTGGCTCGAGCATCGGGGGCATCAAGAGCGCGATCCTCGGCACGGTCGAGATCGTCGCGCTGGCCTCAGCGATCTCGATCCCGATCGGCATCGGCGTCGCGATCTGGCTCGTCGAGTACGGCAAGAACAGCTGGTTCGCGCACACCGTGCGCTTCTTTGTGGACGTGCTCACCGGCGTGCCGTCGATCGTGTTCGGCCTGTTCGTGTACATCGTGCTGATCGTCGGCACCGGCAGCACCTACGCCGGCTACAAGGGCTCGATCGCGCTGTCGCTGCTGATGCTGCCGGTCGTGATCCGCTCCGCCGAGGTGATTCTGCTGCTGGTGCCGGCGGCGCTGCGCGAATCCGCGCTCGCGCTCGGCGCGCCACGCTGGCGGGTGATCTTCAAAATCGTGCTGCCGACCGCGCTGCCTGGGATGGTCACCGGCGTGCTGCTGGCGGTCGCTCGCGCCGCAGGTGAGACCGCGCCGCTGCTGTTCACGGCGGCGGCCACACTGAAGACCAGCTTCGACCTCGGCGGGTTCATGAACTCGCTGCCTGTGCAAATCTACAAGGACGTCACATCCCCCACGCCGGCGGTCGTCGACCGCGCATGGGGAGCGGCGCTCACCCTGGTTGTGATGATCCTGCTTCTCAACCTCATCGCCCGCCTGATCGCGCGAAGGAGCCGCCTAGCATGAGCCCCGATGGACGGACCCCGGAGGTGACCGACATGGACCACGAGAGCAGCCCAGAGACTGGGCGCCCCGAGAACCCGGACGCAGAGTTCCCCGCACACCGGATCACCGGCACCGCGACAGTCGCGCCCCCTGCGGACAGTGTCGCAACGAAGGCTGTGTCCAAGCCTGGTCTCGGCGTGCGGCTGGAAGGACTGCGCGCGTTCTACGGCAGCGCCGAACAGGTCAAGGGCATCGACCTGGAGTTCCGCGCCAACGAGGTGACCGCGATCATCGGCCCCTCCGGGTGCGGCAAGTCGACGATGGTGCGCTGCATCAACCGCATGCACGAGGAGATCCCGGGCGCCCGTGCCGAGGGCCGCGTGCTGCTCGAGGACCTCGACGTGTACGACCCGTCGGTCGACGTCGTCGCCGTGCGCCGCGCCGTCGGCATGGTCTTCCAGAAGCCGAACCCGTTCCCGACGATGTCGATCTTCGACAACGTCGCCGCGGGGCCGCGCTTGAGCTCGGGACGGCGTGGGGACATGCGCGCCAAGGTCGAGTCGGCACTGCGCGGCGCCGGCCTGTGGGACGAGGTCGCAGGTCGGCTCGACGAGCCCGGCGCCGGCCTCTCCGGCGGCCAGCAGCAGCGCCTTTGCATCGCGCGCTCGCTCGCCGTCGACCCCGAGGTGATCCTGATGGACGAGCCCTGCTCGGCCCTGGACCCGATCGCGACGCTCAAGATCGAGGAGCTGATCGACGAGCTCAAGCAGCGTGTCACGATCGTGATCGTGACGCACAACATGCAGCAGGCCGCGCGCGTCGCCGACCGCACCGCGTTCATGCTCGGCGGCGAGCTGGTAGAGGTCGGCCCGACGCAGGAGATCTTCACCAAACCAAACGACTCGCGCACCGAGGACTATGTCACCGGAAAGTTCGGCTGACGAGGGTCGCCGCCCGGCGACACCCTCCACCGACAACACCGTTGCCGCGCCACGCGAGGGCTCCGCGGGCGATGCGGTGCACGCACAGGGACGCGCGCACTTCCAGGCGCAGCTACGCGAGCTGGAGGCCAACGCGCTCGGCGGCCTGGACCTGATCGTCGAGCAGCTCGACCGCGTGCTCGAGGCGCTGCACCACCAGGACGTCGAGCTCGCGCAGATGGTGATCGCGGACGACGACCGCGTCGACGGGCGCTATCTGGAGGTCCACCAGGGGATCCTCTCGCTGCTGGCGTTGCAGGCGCCGGTCGCGGGCGACCTGCGCTTGGTGGCCGCGCTACTGCACATGATCAAGCACATCGAGCGTATGGGCGACCAGTGCGTGAACATCGCCAAGCTGATCCCGCTGTCGGGCTATGAGCCGCCGGTGCACCGCGAGATGCTCGACTACCTCGCCAAGATGGGCGCGTTCGCGCGCTCGGAGGTCGTGCAATCGAAGGCCGCGTTCGCCGCCCGCGACGTCGCCCTCGCAGAAGACCTCGTGCGCCAGGACCGCGAGATCAACCGCCTCAACCGCGAGATCTTCCGCCTGGCGATCGAGATCGGCGACGACCCCGATACGCGCGAGTGGGCGATGCACATGACGCTCGTCGCGCGCGCGCTCGAGCGCATCGGCGACAACGCTGTGGACATCGGCGAGCAGGTCGCGTTCGTCGTGACGGGCCTGTTTCGGGAGTTCTCGGACTCCTCGACGCCCCACAAATAGCGCCCGCAGCCTCAGCGCACGCGTAATCGCCGTCTCAGCGCCCCCGCAAATAGCGATCACAGCCTGTGAACATCCTGTTACGTTCGCTTGCAAAGCTTTCCAGCGTCGAGTTGATCGCTTACACTGCGCCGCGATGAGCGTAAGCGTGAGCGTCGCAGACGCGGGGGGCGCAGCAGCGGCAACGGACGCCACGGGCTCTGCGTCCGCATCGCTGCGAATCGCCGTTCTGGACCGCGACAGCGGCTTCATCCAGGTCCTCAGCAAGCGTCTCGACCGCCTCGCCTGGGAGCACAGGGTGCTCGCGAGCCCGGTGCCGACCGACGCCGTCGTGTCGATGCGCCTGAGCGCGCTGATCGTCGACCTCGCCGTGCTCGGACCGCAGGCGTGGGAGTGGCTGGAGCGGCTGTGCGAGGCACTGCCGGAGCTCGGCATCGTCGTCTGTACGGGGCCGTCCACTGTCGCACAGCGGGTGCGGGGACTGCGCCTCGGCGCCGACGACTGGATCACCAAGCCCTGCCACCCAGAGGAAGTCATCGCGCGCGTGCAGAGCGTCGTGCGCCGCCGGCGGCGCAGCGCCAGCCGCACCGAGGTCGAGCCGATCCTCGCCGGCGAGGTCGAGATCCGCTCCGACCGCTTCCAGGCATTCGTCGGCGAGCAAAGCATCGATCTGACCAGGCGCGAGTTCGAGCTGATCGAGCTGCTTGCGGCCGCAGAGGGCCGCGTGCTCGAGCGCGAGGAGATCTACTCGCGCCTATGGGGCTACACGATGGTGCGCGGCGACCGCTCGGTCGACGTGTTCGTGCGTAAGCTGCGCCAAAAGCTCGAGAAGGCCTCGCCAAGCTGGCGCTACATCCACACACACTTCGGCATCGGCTACCGCTTCGCCGCGGAATCGGTCGAGGTCATCGACGCGAACGCCGTGCCTTCGTCAGTTCCCGCCGACTGGAGCGCCGACGGCGTGAACGGGCGCATCGGCGATGAGGCCCAACTCGCGGGGCCGCAAGAGGGCGACGAGCTCACCGCTGGCGCTCTCTAGCCGCACGATCGCAAGCCCACCCTTCTTGACGTCGGCGCGCGCGCCCGTGAGTTCGCTGACGATGCGCGACAGGTCGGGCTCGTGGCCGACCAACAGCAGCCGCCCGTCGGAGTGCACGCCGCTGAGCGCGTCGAGCGCCTGGGCGGCATCGAAGCCACCGCCCAGCGGCGGGTGCAGCGTCAGCAGCGCACGTTGCTGCTCGCTCCAGGCCTCCGCCGCCAGCTCCGCCGTCTGGCTCGCCCGCACGCGCGGGCTGTAAAGCACCGCGTCGAAGTCCCCGTGCAGGCGCTCGATCGCGACGCCCGCGGCGCACGCCTGCTGGCGCCCGCGCTCGGTCAGGCGGCGCTCAGCGTCCGTGCGGGTGCCATGCGGCTCGGCCTCCGCGTGACGAAGTAGCCATAGCTGTCGAGCCATTCCTCTCGTGTGCAGCCTAGCGGGTCGGCGCTGCGGTAGCTTGACGAGCTATGAACGGTGTTCGCGGGGCCAATCCAGACGATCCGGCGGCGGTGATGACCGTCGTCCCCGACGGCGGCGCGGATCAGTCGCTGTCAGACCCCTCCCTGTACCTCAATCGCGAGCTGTCCTGGCTCGACTTCAACGACCGCGTGCTGCAGCTCGCGGAGGACGAGCGCGTGCCGCTGCTTGAGCGCGTCAAGTTCTGCGCGATCTACACGACCAACCTCGACGAGTACTACATGGTGCGCGTCGCCGGCCTGCGCGACCAGATCGACGCCGGCGTCGAGAACCCCACCCAGGACGGCCGCATACCCTCTGAAACGATCGCGCTGATCCGCGAGCGCGTGCTCGCGCAGAGCCGCCGGCTAACCGACTGCTTCGAAGGCAGGCTGCGCCCGGCGCTGGCCACCCATGACATCCGCGTGGTCGCCGTGAGCGAGCTGGATGACGAGCAGCGCGCCGATCTCGCAAGGCACTTCCAGAAGGCGATCTTCCCGGCGCTGACACCGCTGGCGGTCGCGCCAGGGCGCCCCTTCCCCTACATCTCCAACCTGTCGCTCAGCCTCGCGGTGCTCGTGCGCGACCCGATCAGCGAGCAGACGGTGTTCGCGCGCGTGAAGGTCCCCACCGAGATCCTGCCGCGCTTCGTGACGCTCAAGCAGAAAACCGGCGAGCCGCCGCTGCTGGTGCCGCTCGAGGACGTGATCGCAAACCATCTCGACGCGCTGTTCCCCGGCATGGAGATCGCCGACTACGACGTCTTCCGCGTGACCCGCGACGCCGACCTGGAGGTCTCAGACG
Source organism: uncultured Solirubrobacteraceae bacterium (assembly GCA_963716535.1). Taxonomy (GTDB): domain Bacteria; phylum Actinomycetota; class Thermoleophilia; order Solirubrobacterales; family Solirubrobacteraceae; genus Palsa-744. The sequence goes on from OY970317.1 coordinate 1,783,249, forward strand.
ACGCCGCCGACCTGCTGCAGGCGGTCGAGGACGAGCTGCGCCGCCGGCGCTTCGGGGAGGTCGTGCGCGTCGAGGTCGGCGCGGGCTGCTCCGAGCAGCTGCGCGAGGCGCTGTCCAACCTGCTGGGGGTGCAGGACGAGGAGGTCTACCCCGTCGCCGGCCTGCTCGACATGGGCGCGTTGTGGCAGATCGTCAGGCTCCCCGGCCACGTCGAGCTGCGCGAGGAGCCGATCGTCGGGATCACGCACCCGCGGCTGCTGCGCCGCGAGGGCGAGCGCCCCGACGTGCTCGGCGCGATGCGCGAAGGCGACCTGCTCGTGCACCATCCGTACGAGTCCTTCTCGACCTCGGTCGAGCGCTTCGTCGAGCAGGCCGTCGCCGACCCCAACGTGCTGGCGATCAAGCAGACCGTGTACCGCACCAGCGACGACTCGCCGCTCGTGCCAGCGCTGATCGACGCGACCGAACGCGGCAAGCAGGCGGTCGCGCTGGTCGAGCTGCAGGCGCGCTTCGACGAGCGCATGAACATCCACTGGGCCAAAACGCTGGAGGAGGCCGGCGTGCACGTCGTCTACGGCCAGCCGGCGCTGAAGACGCACGCCAAGTGCGTGCTGGTGGTGCGCCGCGAGGGCGACGGCGTGCGCAACTACGTGCACATCGGCACCGGCAACTATCACTCGGCGACCGCGCGGCTGTACACGGACTTCGGCCTGTTCACGACCGACGAGCAGATCGGCGCGGACGTAGCGGACATGTTCAACTACCTCACCGGCTACGGGCGGCCTTTGCACTACCGCAAAGTGCTGATGGCCCCCGACTACCTGCGCGAGGGCATCATCGAGCAGATCCAGCGCACGATCGCCGCTCACTCGCCCGAGCACCCCGCGCGCATCGCGATGAAGATGAACTCGCTGGTCGACGGCCGCTGCATCCGCGCGCTGTACGAAGCCTCGCAGGCGGGCGTGCGTGTGGACCTCAACGTGCGCGGCATCTGCTGCCTGCGCCCAGGGCTGCCGGGCGTCTCTGAGAACATCAGGGTCGTCTCGATCGTCGGGCGCCTGCTCGAGCACTCGCGCATCTACGCGTTCGAGCGCGGCGGCGAGTACACGATCTACATCGCCTCCGCCGACCTGATGCCCCGCAACCTCGACCACCGCGTCGAGCTGGCCGTGCCGATCGAGTCCTCAGAACTGCGTGCGGAGCTGCTCGACACGCTCGAACGCGCCTTCGCCGACAACCAAAGCTCCTGGGACCTGGACCGCGACGGCGCCTGGCGACGGCGCGTACCGGCTCCCGGCGAGGAGCCTCGCAACCTGCAGCTGGAGCTGGCCGAGCTGTACGGCGCGCGCGCCGTCGGCGAGCGCCCGAGCGGTGAGCTCGAGGCGCCGTCGCTTGGCACTGGCGGACACTGAGCGCACGGCGCGGGCACGAGGAGCAGCACGCTCAACCACTGGGGCTCACGTGCGGGCCGGCATGCCGACGGCGATAGCCCGACCCCAAGGCCGCGGACTCAATCCAGATCGCGCAGGTGCTGATACTCGGCAGCGGACCGACCGTCCGATGCGCCCTCGCACGATCGTGCCCAGATGGCCCCGATGATCACCCCGGCGGCAGCAAACGTGCCACCAGAGATGCCCACCGAGACGGCCTTCCCCATTGAGAATGGCTCCGCCTTCATCAAGAGCGTCACGATCCCGTAAGAAACGAGGATGACTGCTGCATGGAAGGCGAGCGAGCAGGCAAAGGCCAGCGGTGGCACGTACACCCGAGTTGGCGGACCACCCGGGACGTAGGGAGCGCCGGACCGGCGGAGGTATTCGCGGTTGAGCTGCTCGGCAGCCTCCACTTGTCGCGTCGCTTGCCAGATACGCCAGGTGCTGACCAGGAAGTAAGTCGCGAGCGCGGCGACTGCCACGGCCTGCACCACCTTTGATCGCTCGAGCAAGTGCACGGCGAACAGGATTCCGGCGAGTCCACAAGCGGCAGCGAGCACCAGTCCAACCAGGAAGGATGATCGTTCGAAACGGCGCGCACGCTCCCGAGCAAACGCGACCGCATAGCGCGCGACGATCACGTCATCGGCAGCTTCGCCGCGCCGCACCAGCCGTCTTGCGCGGCGCTTTTCACGACCGTCCAACCCCGTCATCGCGGCCACAAGCTCCTGCGACACGACCTCCCCCATTCCCGCCCCCAACCAGATGCGCCATTTGCTCATACAGAGCAAATTATCTGAATCATGCGATGTCGGCCAGTCAGGCGCTCGTTTCCGGTCGGAAGGGCTGGAACAACCGGGGAGCATGTGGGACTCGAGCAGAGCGCTATCGTTTCGTATCCCCGAAGGCCAAGGCTGGCCGGGAGGAGTCTAGGCCCCAAGTCTTGGCTCGTGGAGACCCACGATGCTAGTCTGAGCCGCGTGTCCAGTGGCCCTGCGCCAGCCGAACTTGGTGAGAGGTCTGACGATCGCCACGAGCCTGACCTGACCGGAGAGCCATGCATCGTGTGTGGTTCGCCGATCCGCGCCCGGATCATGCGATGGTCCGCCCAGTGCTCTGTATGCGGGACTTGGCGTTCATCCCTGCGGCCAGCCATCGACTCAGCAGTACTTCACGAGCCGATCGATCGTTCCGGACGCGTCGCCGGCTTCAAGGCACTGCGCGACGCAAATAACGCACACATCCTTGATGAGATTTCGGGGCTCGTGCCACTCAGGGGCAGGCGACTACTCGATGTCGGAAGCGCTCACGGCTGGTTTGTTGGAGCGGCATCCAGTCGCGGACTACAGGCCGAAGGCATAGAGCCCGAGATCGAGATGGTAGATCATGCTCGCGCTCAGGGACTGAACGTGCGGTCGGGCTATTTTCCCTCTGCGCTCATTGACGATGAGCGGGTGGACATCATCAGCTTCAACGACGTTCTGGAGCACATTCCTAACGTAGGCGAGGCACTAGATGCTTGCGCACGTGCCCTACCTCCCGGAGGTGTGCTTAGCGTGAACATTCCTAGTGCAGACGGGCTGGCTTATCACGTTGCGAGCTTGCTGGCACGTGTCGGGTTTCGCGGGCCATACCGTCGCCTCTGGCAGCACGGTCTGCCGAGCCCCCATATCCACTACTTCACGCCCGCAGCGCTGCAACGCGTTATCGAGCGGCACGGCTTTGCGGTTGTTCGACAGAGACCTCTTAGCTCAATTCGTCGGGATGGCCTCTGGGCAAGGGTCCACACCGTTTCACGGCCGACACCCTCATCTGCGATCGTTTTTCTCGCACTCTGGGTCACAGCTCCGCTGCTCGATCAGCCACGATACGCGGATGTGATCCTCCTACTGGCTACACGCAACGATACGGATTAAGAGAACAGCTTAGTGCGACCGCTGACTGGTCACGTACCAGCGAAGCGGCTGGGACCATCCCAAGCTTCACCTGTCTCGGCGTCACATGGGCCGAGCTAGGCGCCGCGATCGACGAGCAACGACCAGGGCTTAAGCGCCCGGAGCCTAGCTCGCGGTCTGCGTCGGCAGAGTATCGAGCGCCGTCTTGAGGTCCGTCACGCTCTGATAGTCCAGCCCAAGCAAATGATCATGCCTGTGCCGAACAATTCCTTGCTCGTCAACCACGATCACCGCTCGCTTGGTGCCCATGCGCCCATGAGCGCTGTACGCCCGCGCCACCGCGCCGTCCACATCGGCAAGCAACGGCACCGTCAGGTTGTTCTTGTCGATGAAGCCCTGATGCGACTCGACGCCCTGCGCCGAAATGCCCACGACCGTCGCACCCAACGCCGCGAACTCGTCCGGGCGATCGCGATACGCGCAGAACTGCTTCGTGCAAACCGGCGTGTTGTCGCCCGGATAGAACAGCAGCACGACGCGCTCGCCACGGTGCTCGGAGAGCTTGAACGGCCCGTCCGTGCCCTGCAGCTCGAAGTCGGGCGCTGCCTCACCGACCTGTGGTTTCTTGGCCATACGCATCACCCTAGCTCACACCGAGCGCAGCGCGCGCGGGTCCCGCACCCACCACGGCACGATCGACTGGTCTCGCTCAGCCACCAGCCCGTCGAGCGACACGCCCTTCGAGCAGACGAACGCCCGCCGCCGGCCGCGACGGTAGTCGCCCATGCCGGCGTAGTCGTCGATGTTTGGCTCGAGCGCGACCGTCTGGAAGCCGAACTCGCTCGCCAGCTCGACGACCGCGGACCTGCTCGGGACCAACACCAGCGGCGGACCCACCATGTCGCGTGTGGCGTATGGCCTGGACAGCTCGAACAGGCCGGAGCGCGCACGTGAGATCGCGGTGTCGATCACCAGCAGCTCGGCGCCCACACCCGACATCAGCTCGAACAGATCGACCGGCTTGTGGACGTGATCGAGCAGGCCCAGGCACAGCACCACGTCGAAGCGCTCAGCAAAGTCGTGCGTGAAGACGTCGCCCAGCTCGAAGCGGTAGCGCACCGGCGCGACCTGCTTGGCCTCGAACACCAGGCTTGCCTGATCCAGATAGCTCTGCTGCGCGTCGACGCCGAGCACGAAGTCGGCGCCGGCTTCCACCGCGGCGAGCGACCAGAAGCCCGCGTTGCAGCCCAGGTCGAGCACGCGCCGACCGTTCAGCGAGCCCCCCAGCAGCGCCAGCAGCGGCTCGAAGAAGTACCGGCGCCGCTGCTGATGGCGATTGCGCATGATCCCGTCGGCCACCGGGGTACTGACGCCACCCTCGAACTCGAACGCGTAGTGCCAGCGGGGGAACTCGGCGATTCGCGCCTGCAGGTCCTTGGGCTCCACGGCGGCGAAGGCTACCGACCCGCGGCGCCCAGGGAAGGCCACCGATCGAAGACGCCGGACCCGAGGCCATCGCTTGAACGACCGCCCATATGATCGGTAGCCTCGGCTGACGATGAGCAGGCAATCGCTCGCCGGACAACTGCTGCTCGCGTCCCCGACGCTCGTGGACCCGAACTTCACACGCACGGTCGTGCTGATCGGCGTGCACAACGAGGACGGCGCGATCGGCGTCGTGCTCAACCGCCCCTCCGCCGTGACCGTGGGTGAGGCAGTGCCACAGCTCGGGGACATGGTCGGCGCGCTTGAGACGGTCTACGTCGGCGGGCCTGTGCAGTCCAGCTCGGTCGTGTTCCTCGCCGAGTTCTTGGAGCCGGAGCTAGCCGGGATGCTGGTGCTCGGGCGCATCGGCTTCCCCGCGCCGGAGACGAGCATCGAGCAGCTCGAGCAGGCCACCGAACGGCGCCGGGTCTTCGCGGGGCACGCGGGCTGGGGGCGAGGGCAGCTGGACACTGAGGTCGCTGAGGGCGACTGGATCGCCCACCCGGCCGAGCCACAGGACGTCTTCACCGACGTCCCCGAGGAGCTGTGGAGCACCGTCCTCACCCGCAAGGGCGGCAGCTATGCGCTGATCGCACGCATGCCGCTGGACCCCAGCGTCAACTGAGCAGCAACCGCGGATACGCTGTCCGGATGCCGGCGCCAGCGAGAGAGGAAGCGGAGCTCTGAGCTGGGCGAGCCGGGGGCTGGCGCTCGCGCTCGTGTGCACCGCGGCGTTGGGCGCTTGGCCGTGCGGCGCCGATGCGGCCGGCGCGCTTGGCTCACAGTCAACGCCGAACGCCTCGCCGCGCGGAGCAGATGCGACCGGCACATCCTCGCGCTCGGTGATGGTCGTGTTCGCCGCCATCGACGAGCAGCAGCTGGCGAGCATCGGCGCGCTCTCGGTGGGGATCATGTCAGCCAGCCAGGGGCAGTACTCGACCGGCCAACTGGTGCTCGACATGACTCAGGGAGCGCGGGTCGCTACCTCCTCCTACAGCCACCCCATGGCCCCGCCGCTGTCGCTGCGAGCAAACGGCGCCGGCGCGGTCGTGATCGGCTGGAGGGCGGCGCGCAGGCGCGCCGAAGACGCGCCCCAGCTGCTGCGCCCGGGCCTGCTGGGTAGCCGGATCCCCGGCGGCGCCGGCTACGCGGGGATCGCGGGAGCGCCGAACGTCGACGGCGCGCTCGCGGCGAACATGAACGGGCGCGTCTCGCGCGTCTCGCTCGGACCGGCCTCGACGTTGCTGCAGCGAGGCACCGCGTTACAGCGTTCCAGGCGCCTGGTCGTCACCGACCTGCCCGCGGGCGCCGCCGGCCGCGAGGATCTGCTGGCGCTTGTGCACGAGCGTCCCGCGACAGAGCTGCTGATCGTGGTGCAGCGCACCACGCAAGCGCCGGCTGGCGAGCTGCTGTGGACGGCCACCGCCGGGCTCGGCCGCGGCGGCAGCGAGCTCAGCTCGCAGAGCACCAACGAGCGCGGGCTGATCGCCTCGTTCGATATCGCGCCGACGATCCTCACCTACCTTCACCTGACGCCGCTCCCGGCGGACATGCGCGGCAAGCCGATCGACACCGACGGCACACTGCGCTCCGCCAGCCTGCGCGCGCTGATGGCGCGGCTACGCGTGATCGCCGGGCGACGACTGCACGCGCTCGGCTGCCTGCTGATCGCGTGGGCGCTGCTGCTGGTGCTCTCGGCGCCCTCGCCGCGCGCCCGCGCGTGGGCCATGCGCACCGGCGCTCTGGGGATGCTGTGGGCACCGATCGCGGTGCTGATCCCCGCCGCGATCGAGCCGAGCGCCGCGATCGAATACATACTGATCGCGCTCGCGTGCATGGGCTTGGGGGCGCTCGCCGACGCGCTCATCCCCTGGCCACGCGCGCTGCTAGCGCCGGCGCTCGCGGCGGTCGTCGTGCTCAGCGCCGACGCACTCGCGGGCACACAACTGTTGATGCGATCGCTGCTCGGCCCCGATCCGATCCTCGGCGCGCGCTTCTACGGCATCGGCAACGAGCTCAAGTCCGGCCTCGCGGTGCTCGTGCTGGCGGCCGTCGCGGCAGCGCTGGCGCCGACCGCGCGCGGGCGCCGCGCGGCGCTCGTCACCGCCGGAGCCGGCGTGGTGCTCGCGATCGTCGAGGGCTCCGCGCGGATCGGTGCCGGTGTCGGCGGCGTGATCCTCGTGAGCTTTGGCTTCGCCGTCGCCACCGTCATGCTCACACCCGGCGCGCTCACGCGCAGGCGCACGCTGATCGTGCTCGTCAGCCCCGTCGCCGGGCTCGTGGCGCTCGCCGGCATCGACCTCGCCACCGCGCACGGCGGCGGGCACTTCACCGGCAGCGTCCTGCACGCGCGCTCCGCCGGCGACGTCCGCGACCTCATCGTGCGCCGCTACGGCGCCGCGTGGAACGAGCTGAAGAACCACGCGATGCCGATCGCCACCGCCTTGGCGCTGCTGTACGCGGCGTTCGCCGTGCGCACACGCAACCGCCTGCTCGCCCCGGTCGACGGCGACCCGGCCTGGCTTGCGGCGCTCTGCGGCGGGCTCGCCGCGGGCGTCGTCGGCGCGCTCGTCGAGGACTCCGGCCCGGTGCTGCTGGTGGTCGCCGTGTTCGCGCTGGGGTGCGTGCTCAGTTATCTGTGGGGTATGCCACGCTCTTCCATCGACCTCGCGCCTGCTCGGGAAACAGGTCGCTGTCCTTCGTGGCTCGCACGTGACCGTGATAGATCGCACTGAAGCCGCCCTGCTCGGCCTCTTCGCGATTGATCTGTGCCCACTCCTCCTCGTGTCCTACCGAGAGCAGTGGCGTGTCTGGTGTGCTGACCGACCTGGGTGCCGCCGACTCCATACGCTGATTCTATCGGCGCCGCCAGCGCTCCAGCCACCGCCGTGCGCCCGTATTTGGACGACGATGCGGTGTCAGTGCGCAGGACCCCGTTCACGCCGACGGGCCCCGAGTCGCCTTACCGGCCAGCCAGTGGGTCACGGTCGGCGGGCGACTCGCATCGGTCATCGCCGCGATCTGCTCGAAGCGCTGCTGGTCTCGGCGGCTGACGCGTTCGTGCTGACGGAGGTGTTCCTCCCAGGAGCCGACGACGAACTGCTCGAGTATCCGCCCTGGCTCGGTAGCGTCACGCCACACCTGCCAACTCGTCGCACCCGTGCGACGCCGAGCGCGACGGGCGGCATGCAGCGCGTCGAGCAGGTCGCGCTCGAGTCCCGCTCGCGGCCGATACTCGACCGTCACCAGCACCGGCCCGTCGGCAGCGCTCGCGTCGACGATCCGCGGGGTCGGCCAATCACCCGCGGGCAGCAGGTCGCGCGGAGGGATCGCCTTGAACGGCAGCCACATCCCGGCCAGCGCGACGAGTACGAGGCCAGCGGCGGCCACCAGCAGGGCCGAGGTCAGCCCGGCCGCCTGCGCGATCGCGCCGAACCCGGCGCTGCCGATCGCGCCACCGCCCTGGAAGACCACCAAGTAGTAGGACATGCCACGCGCCTTGGCCCAGCCGGGCAGCGTCGTCTGGTACTGCGAGTTGAGCGTCGAGAGCGCGAGAATCCAGGCGACGCCACCCAGCACGAGCGCAAGGGCGGCCAACGTACTGACAGCCACGTAGGCCAGCGCCAGCGCGACACCGGCGAACAGCAGCGTGCCGATCGTCAGGAGCGCGCCCGCCGACACGCGCTCGCGCAGTCGCGGCAGCGCCGCGGCGCCGGCGACCGCGCCGATGCCCACGCCACCGAGAAGCAGCCCGTAGCCGCCGGAGCCGAGGTGCAGATGTGAGCGAGCGATCAGCGGCAGCAGCGCCCAGATCGCGCTGGAGAAGAACGTGAAGAGACCGGCTCGCAGCAGGATCACGCGCAGGGCGGGGCTCGCAGCGATGTAGCGCCCGCCGGCGCGCATCGCCCCGATGACGTGCTCGGGCGCGGCGGCGCTCGCCGGTCGTGCGCCGCCACGCCAGCGCGCGACGGCGCCGATGACCGGCACGAAGCTCACCGCGTTGACGAGGAACAGCGCCCCAGCACTTGTCGCCGCGTACAGCGCACCGCCGATCGCGGGGCCGACCGCTCGGCTGAGGTTCTGGTTGACGGCGCCAAGCGCGATCGCCTGCGTTCGGTCCTCCGGTGCCACGAGTTCCGGCTGCAGCGTCTGCCACGTCGGCGAGGTCAGCGTCTGCCCCGCGCCGACGGCGAAGATCAGCGCCAGCAAGACCCACGGCGTCACCAACCCAGCGAGCGCCAACGCGGCCAGCAGCAGCGCCGCGAGCAACATGAACGACTGCGACGCGAGCAGCAACCTGCGCCGATCGACGACGTCGCCGATCGCGCCCGCCGGCACCGCGAGCAAGACAACCGGAAGGCCCGCCGCCGTCTGGATCAACGCCACCAGCGTGGCCGAGGTCGTCAGCGTCAGCATCAGCTCCTGAGCGCCGACGGTCTGCATCCAGCCGCCGATGTTGCTCAAGAACTGCGACGACGCCATCGTCGCGAAGTCCCGTGAGCGAAACGGCGCCCACGGCGAGGAGCCAGCGCTTGCCGGCGCGCCGTCCTGTGGCTTTGAATCGTCGCTCGGCGCCTGCATCGAGCCAATCTTCCCGACTACCGACGCGTTTTGACGGTCCGCCTATCCCAAGCGATCACGCTCGCTGGCGCAATTCAGGCGAACCGGCCCAACAGACCCTGGCGAACAGGCCTCCGGCTCAGGCGAACAGCCCCGACCCGACCCAGTCGCCCGGCCCGCTGGCGCCGCGCGGAGCGAAGAAGTAGCCGCCCCCGACGGGGGTGATGTAGTCGGTCATTTCCTCTTCCTCCAGGCGCTTTTGGATCGTCGCGAACTGGCGCTCAATGTCTTGGTTGAAGGCAACGAACACGAGGCCCTGGTCGAGGTTTCCGGCTTCATCGATGCCACGGTCGTAGTTGTAGCCGCGACGCAGGATGCGCTGGTCGGCGGTCTGCGGAGTACGCGGGTTGGCAAGACGGATGTGCGCGATCAGCGGGATGCGCTTGCCTTCCGGGTCGAGGTCGTAGCGGGGGTCCTGGAACTCGTTGGTACCGCCGAGCGGGGCGCCGCTGACGCGGTAGCGACCGATCATCTTCTGCTGCTCGAACATCCCCACCCGATCCCAGAACTCGACGTGCATACGGATCGTGCGCACCACCTGGTAGGTGCCGCCGCTCGCCCACGCGGGCTCGCCGGCGCTGCCGCCGCCAGATGGCACCCACAACAGCTCGTCCATCAAGCTCGCGTCGTTGACGTCGGGGTTGGCGGTGCCGTCGCGGAAGGCGAACAGGTTGCGTGGGTGGTTGGCGGGCGTTGGCCCCCGCTTGGCGCTCTGGAAGCCGTCGATCCGCCAGCGCGGGGTCAGGTGCCCGGCGACCGCGCGCGTCAGCTCGCGCACGGTGTGCGTGACGGTGTCTCGCTGCCCGGCGCAGACCGACACCAGCACGTCGCCGTGAGTACGTGTGGGATCGAGGTTGTCGTGGGCGAAATTCGGCATGCGTTCGAGCCGCTTGGGCCGCATTGCCCGCAGGCCGTAGCGACCGTCGAACAGCGACGCGCCGAACGCGATCGTGACCGTCAGTTCGTCCGGCGCGTTGACCGGCCCGAGGATGCCGGAGTCCGGCGGCGGGTCGTCGAGCTCCTCGGCTCCGACGGTGTCGCCCTGTGTCAGCGAGCGAGCGCGGACGCTGAGGTTCTTGAGCGCCACGATCAGCGTCGAGCGATCTGGAGCAACCGAGTCGAGCGCCACGAAGCTCGACTGCGCCTGCGCGCGAGTCAGGATGCCGGCCTGGTGATCCGCGTCGAAGGGGACGCGCGTGGCCAGCTCGTTCGCCAGCGTCTCGCGCGCCTGCTCGTCGGCGCTCTGCGGCGGAGCCTTTGGACTACGCTCGCTCTCGGCCACGGCGCCGGCGATCGCGCCCAGCCCGCCGGTGCCGATCAGCGTCGCCGAACGGCTTAGGAACTGGCGGCGATCGAGCGGACTCACGGTCCTTCCGCCGTTCTTTCCACGGCCGCTTCCGCAGCCCTTTCGGCGCGCGACGGCACGGGCAGCTTCGGCACCGGGGAACGAGCTTCGGTCTCGAGCACGCCCGGCATCTGCTCGAGCGCCGACAGCGCGCCGGCCACATAGCCGTTGAGCTGCTCGTGTTCGTACCGACCGAGCTCCGACAGACTCGGGTAGACGCCGTGGTGGCGGCGACTGATCGCCGCGAGCACCCCGTTCAGCAGCAGCAGCTCGCTGCGCACTTCACCCTCGGTGTTTTCGCGTCCTGAGACCAGCGGCTCGAGCGTGTGAAAGACCTCTTCGGTGGCGGCCACACCGGCTGCGGTGCCGAGCACGCCCTGCCCGCTCCACGGCACGTCCATCCCGCTCAACAGGTCCCGCTGCGCATCCTCGATGATCTCGTGAGAGCGGGTCGCGTATTCGAGCGGCGTGAATTGAGCGTGCGCCACGACGCCGTGCAGGCTTGCGAGATCTGTCTCCAGCAGCGTGTCGTAGCTGATCAGGGAGTGCAGGTCCGCACCTGTCCACAGTCCCATTTCGATCCGATGCAGACCGACGAAATGCGGATCGGAGGTGCCCTCGGGAAGCGCACCCGCGACGCCGTCGATCGCTTGGTTTTGTTCGACAAAAAGCCCGTACACGGCGCCAAGGTGCAGATAGTCGCTCCAGGTCAGCTCCCAGGCGTTCCGCGCCGCCGCACGGTTTCCGGTCGTGAGCGCGCGCTGCAGTGACGTTGCGCCGACCAGCGCATTTGAGACCCAGCGCTGGGCGTAGACGCGGTACTCGTTCTCCGGAGCCACGAACTGCGTCGGCGACAGCGGCGACAGCTCAGAGACCTGTTCGCCGGCGAGGTTCGTGCCCTCGTCCTCGAGATCGGCCACTTCGGTGCCGTAGCGGCTCGCCGGGATGTTCGTGCCGTAGACCTTCGACAGCCGCCCCGCGAGCGGGTTCGGCGCAGGCTTGGGCGCGAGCGTGTGCGCCGCGAACGGACCTGCCTTGGTGGAGCCGTCGGGAGCCAGCGCGGAGCCTGCAAATGCACAGCCGGCGAGCACCGTGATCGCAGTCAGCACCCACAAGCCTTGGCGGCGCGGTCGCCTCACCGTCAGCAACATACGTAAGCGCCGCGCCTCTGCTTGTTATCAAAACGTAGCGACCGCCCGACTTTTCACGTGGCTGCTACTCGTCGATGACAAAACGTCAACGCGTTTGTGACATCACAGGATCGCAACGACGCGGTGACCGCTTGTTGACACGGACGCCTGCGGTCGCTGTGCAGCATGGGCGCGCGCCACCGCACAGGGGGGCCGGAGCGCGATGCCTTACTGCCGCCCATCGAAGCCAAAAAAGGAGAACCCACCTTGCGTACCGGCAAGAAGCTATTGGCGGCTGGCGCCGCGGTGCTCGCTGTCGGCGGAGCCACGCTCGGCATCTCTATGTCCAGCGCATCCTCCCCGACGCCCGCGCTAACGGCAGCGGTCACACCGATCGAACACGTGGTCGTGATCTTCCCCGAGAACATCTCGTTCGATCACTACTTCGGCACCTACCCCGAAGCGCTCAACCCGCCCGGCGAGCCCCAGTTCCACGCCCTCCCCGGCACGCCTGGGGTCAACGGTCTCAACAACGGCCTCCTGATCGACAACCCCAACGCGGACAACCCGAAAAGGCTTGGCCCGGCGGAAGCACTCACGTGCGACCAGAACCACAGCTACACGCCCGAGCAGGAAGCGTTCAACGGCGGCCTGATGAACGAGTTCGTTCAGAAGACAACCGGTAGCAGCTGCTCGGAAACCGGCGCGATCAACTCGTCCAAATACGGCCCCAAAGGCATCGTGATGGACTACTACGACGGCAACACCGTCACCGCGCTGTGGAACTACGCGCAGCACTTCTCGCTGAACGACAACTCCTATGACAACCAGTTCGGGCCCTCCACCCCTGGAGCACTGAACCTAATCAGCGGCCAGACCGAAGGCGCGGAAGCCCACGGTGGCACGAGCTCATCCGTTGTCAACGGCGTGCTGCAGGGCGACGCCGAACCGTATTACGACCAGTGCAGCAACGCCAGCAGCGCGCTGGGCACCGAAGGCCTGCCGACGGGCGTGACGGTCTCCATGACCGGCAAGAACATCGGCAACCTGATGAATGAAAAGAACGTCACGTGGGGCTGGTTCCAGGGCGGCTTCGCTCCCTCGGCGAGCGAAAACGCGGCGCACGAAACGCGTGCCGTATGTGGCACCAATCACAAGAACATCGGCGGCGCAACCGTCACCGACTACGTTCAGCACCACGAGCCGTTCCAGTTCTACGAAAGCACCGCCAACCCCGACCACGTCGCTCCGAGCTCGCTCGAAAAGGTCGGCTACAGCGATCCGGCTGGCACGAAACCGAACGAAGCCGTCAACCACCAGTACGATCTGACGTGGTTCAACAAGGCGGTCACCGAAGGCAACATGCCGCAGGTGTCGTTCCTGAAGCCCCCGGCGTATGAGAACGGACACGCCGGCAACTCCGACCCGCTCGACGAACAGCGGTTCCTCGTCGAAGAGATCAACGCGATCGAGCAGTCCAAGTACTGGCCGAACACCGCGATCGTCATCGACTACGACGACTCCGACGGCTGGTATGACCACCAGCTCGGGCCGATCGTCGACCCGTCAAACGACACCAGCGACCAGCTGAATGGTGCCGGCAAATGCGGCACGGTCACGACCGAAACCCCGGAACACAAGGATCGCTGCGGCGTCGGGCCGCGCCTGCCGCTGCTCGTGATCTCGCCGTGGGCACGTCGCAACTACGTCGACGGCACGTTCACCGATCAGTCCTCGATCACGAAGTTCATCGAGGAAAACTGGAACCTCGGGAAAATCGGCGGCACCTCCGAGGACGCCGCGTCGGGCACGTTGGACAACATGCTCGACTTCAACAAGAGCGAACCACGTTCCCCGGGCATCCTGTTGAACGACGAAACCGGCGAGATCGAGAGTGAAATCGCACCGGCGGAATCGACCGAAAAGACAGGGCCCGAAGGCAAACAGGGTCCCGCCGGCCCAGCCGGTCCGACTGGCGCAACCGGAGCGACCGGTGCAAGCGGGGCGACTGGCGCAACCGGCCCCGAAGGCAAAGCGGGCGTCGCAGGTCCGGCGGGCGCCGCGGGCGCGGCTGGCGCCGAGGGCCCCCCGGGCCCAACGCCGGTTGTCACCTGCACTGTCACCGGCCGAGGCAAGAACCTCAAGGTCAGCTGCGTCAGTGAAGTTGCTGGCTCGGGCACGATGGCGATCGTCTCCCTTGCGCGTGGTCACAAGATCGTGGCACACGGCAAAGGGCTGCTTCGCTCGAAAATCAAGCTCGTGCACAGCGCAGCGCTACACGGCCGCTACACGCTGTTCGTGGAGATCCCAGGCGTGACGAGCATCTCGCGCGTGGTTCACCTCTACTAGCCAAACAGCGAGGCATTGAGGCACGTAGGACGGGGGGCGCCACAGCGGCGCCCCCCGGCGTTTTCAGCGGCACACCGCTAGCCTAGGGCCCGCATGAAGCCCGTCAGCGAGCAGACGATCCTGATCACGGGCGCGACCGACGGCCTCGGCCGCGCGCTCGCGAGCGAGCTGGCCGCACAGGGCGCGACGTTGCTGCTCCACGGGCGCGACGACGCACGCGGCGCCGCCACGCTCGAGCAAATCCGCACGGCAACCGGCAACGACAGGCTGCACTGGCTGCGTGCGGACCTCGCCTCGCTGGAGGAGGTGCGCACGTTGGCTGGGGACGTGACCGGCGCGGTCGAGCAACTCGACGCGCTCGTCAACAACGCCGGCATCGGCACGACGATCGCAGGCGAGGACCGCAGGCTGGAGAGCCGCGAGGGCTATGAGCTGCGCTTTGCGGTCAACTACCTCGCGGGCTACCTTCTCACGCGCCTGCTGCTGGCGACGCTCGAGCGCTTCGCGCCGGCGCGCATCGTCAACGTCAGCTCCGCAGGACAGGCGCCGATCGACTTCGACGACGTGATGCTCGAGCGCGGCTACAGCGGCGTGCAGGCTTACTGCCAGAGCAAGCTCGCGCAGATCATGTTCACGTTCGACCTCGCCGAGGAGCTGCGCGAGCACGAGGTCAGCGCGACCTGCCTGCACCCCGCCACATACATGCCCACGAAAATGGTGCTCGAAGGCGGCATCAGCCCGATCAGCTCGCTGCAAGATGGCCTCGACGCGACGCTGCGGCTGGTGATCGACCCGCAACTCGATGGCGTCAGCGGGCACTACTTCAACGGCATGCGCGAGGCCGAACCGCACCCGCAGTCGTATGACTTGGACGCACGAGCGCAGCTACGCGAGCTCAGCGATCGCCTTTGCGGGCTCACGCCGGCACAGCGCTGAATACGACGACGAGCTACGCCGCACAATCCCGGCAAGCCCCGTGCAGCACGATCTCGTGCTCTGAGACCGCCAGCGGCACGCGCTCGCTGAGCGTCTCGATCGCGCGCTCGAGCGCCGGGTCGGAGAACGGCATCACCAGGCCGCACTCGTCGCACACGAGATGGTGGTGGTGTTGCTCGTGCTCGTCGCACGCGCGCTCGTAGCGCACCATCGCCTGCCCCGTTTCCACGCGCTGCACGAGATTGAGCGCCTCCAGCTCGTCGAGGATGCGATAGATGCTCGCGCGGCTGACCGCACGCGGCGAGCTGGCGCGCAGCGCGTCCTCCAGCTCGACCGCCGTCAGCGCGCACTCCTGGCTGCCCAGCAGCTCCAGCAGCGCGCGCCTGGCGCCGCCGCGCTTGCGCCCCGCCGCCGCCAGTGCGGTCTCGGCGCGCTGCAGCCATTCCGCGGCGCGCCCGGCGCCACCGGCGTCGGCCGTGAGCGCAGCGTCCGTCGTGTGGGCGGCAGTCAAGCTCATGTGACGATGGTAGAGGCGCCACCCGCGTCGCGGCCGAGCATCGTCGCGGGTCCGGTGGGCTCGCGGCTGGCGCGTCGGCGCTGCCACGCCGCCCAGCCGCGCCCGAGCGCGTACGCGCCGGCGCTGACGCTGCCGACGAAGAAGCCGACGGGGTAGTCGGTCTCGAACGACGCGGCGATCGCGCTCCACACGGTGATCAACGCGACCACCACCGACAGCGCCATCGCCACGAGCGGCCGGTCGGTCAGCGAGCGCGCGGCAGCCGGCGCGCCGATCATCAGGCTGAAGATCAGCAGCGTGCCGACCACGGGCACGGTCATCGTGCTCACCAGCGCGACCACCGCCAGGAAGCACAGCTCGATCCTGAAGCTGCTGACGCCGCGCGCCTCGCCGACCTCCGGTAGCAGCGAGGAGAGCATCAGCGGCCGGTACAGCAGCGCGATCGCGGCGACACACACCAGCGCCAGCGCGACGGTCGGCGCCACCTGGTTGCTGGAGATGCCGAGCACCTCGCCGAACAACAGCGACTCGACCTCCGGCGCATACTCGGAGCTGAGCTGGATGAACAGCGCACCGAGCCCCAGCATCATCACGAGCGCGAGCGCGGTGACGACATCGTGGCGTCCGCGCCTGCCGAGCACGCCGATACCGAGCGCGCCAAGCAACGCGAACACGCCCAGGCCGATCAGCGTGTTGGCGCCGATCAGGGTCGCTGCGGCGGCGCCGGCGAACGAGCCGTTGGGCACCGCGTGCGCGACGAACGCGGAGCCGCGCAGCACGACGAAGAAGCCCACCAGGCCCGCGACGACGGCGACGACGCTCGCGACCTCCCACGCGCCCACCATGAAACCCGAGAACATCTACGCGGCCCGCTGTCTGCGCCTGCGCACCAGCGCCGGCGCACCGGAGAGCAGGTACGTGAGGAAGATCAGCGTGACGACAAAGAAGCTCACCGGCCAGCCGGTGCCTGTTGGCGGCCAGTAGAAGCTGTCATACGCGAGCAGCTCGCCCAGCCACATCGCCGCGATCCCGATCGCGGCGGCGAGCGCGATCGCGGCACCCGGCCGTCTGGTCAAGCGCAGCGCGGTGGCGGCCGGCCCGACGAGCAGCGCGGTCGCGAGGATCGTGCCGATCGTCAGCGCCGCGAGCGCCACCGACAGCGCCAACGCCAACAGGTAGGCAGCGCCCAGCGGGCGCACGGCGATCCCCCGCGCGGCTGCCATCTCGGTGCTCACGGAGCTGAGCAGAAGCGGCCGGTACAGCGCCGCGACGAGCGCGAGCACCGACACACCCAGCAGCGCGACCAGCGGGATCGTCGCGCTGGAGACGGTGAACACCGAGCCGAACAGGATCGTGGCGGTGGCGCCGGTGGTGTCATGCAGGGTCGTGTCCAGATACAGCAGCAGCGCCGCCAGGCCAAGCCCGGCGCCGAGCACGATCCCGGTCGCGAGGTCGCGCCCGCGGGGACGCTGGATGCCGACCAGCTCCATCGCGGCGGCCGCGACGACGCCCGCCACAAGGAAGCCCCACACCGGGCCCACGCCGACGAGGAACGCCGCCGAGCCGCCGGTCGTGTTGAGGTCGCCTAGCGCCTCGCCGGCGAACGACTGCCCTCGGATCACGGTGAACACGCCGACCGTGCCCGAGACGATCGCGACGATCGCGCCGACGACGATCGCCACGCGCACGTCTTCGGCGGTGAAGAACCCAGGCTCGATCACGGGCGCGAGCAGCGCGGCGCTCACGAGACGATCTCCATCCCCGGCAGCGCGGCCTCGTGCCCGTGCAGGTCGTCGCTGTCGCCGGCGCCGGCGACGACCAGCACGCGCCCGTGCACGTTCAGC
The DNA here is from genome assembly GCA_963716535.1 of uncultured Solirubrobacteraceae bacterium. Classification (GTDB taxonomy): domain Bacteria; phylum Actinomycetota; class Thermoleophilia; order Solirubrobacterales; family Solirubrobacteraceae; genus Palsa-744. Next base: position 1,800,803 of record OY970317.1, read on the forward strand.
ACGTCGACGTGACTGCCGTACAGCTCGCTGAGCACGTCCGCGCGCACGACCTCCGCGGTGGTGCCACTCGCCGCGCGCCCAGCGGCCATGTAGACGATGCGGTCCATCGCCGGCAGCAACGCGTTCATCTCGTGCGCGCTGATCAACACCGCGATCCGCTGCTCGGCGGCGATCCGCGCGAGCAGCGTCACGACTTCCTGGCCGGCGCGCAGGTCGAGGTTGGCGAGCGGCTCGTCCAGCAGCAGCAGCTTGGGCCGCGCAATCAGCGCGTGTGCGATCAGGACACGCTGCTGCTCGCCGCCGGAGAGCAGACCGACGCGTGCGTCGGCGAAGCGCTCGGCGTCGACCGCCTGCAGCATCTGCTCAACGCGCGTCCTGCGCGCGCGGGACGGCAGCGGGATGCCGAGCCGATGTGCGTCGAGGCCGAGAGCGACGAGGTCGCGCGCCCGCAGCGGCATGTCGGGGTCGAGCAGGAACTTCTGCGGGACGTAGCCGATCAGCGGGTTGCGATGCGAGCGCGGGCGCCCGTCGAGCAGCACGCGCCCGGCGTTCGCGGGCTGCAGGCCGAGGATCACCCGCAGCAGCGTCGTCTTGCCGGCGCCATTCGCGCCGATCAGCCCGGTGAACTCGCCGGGTGCGACCGCGAAGCTGACGTCGTGGAGGATCGCGCGCCCGGACAGCCGCACGCTGACTCCCTCAACCGCCAGGATCGCCTCGGCGCCGCCGCTCGTCCCCTGCCCGCCGTCGTCAGCCACGGGCCATCACAGCCTCTTGGTGGAGACCTTTTCGACAACCGCCCGGCGCAGCGCCCGCACCTCGGCGAGCATCCACGACTGGTAGTCGTATCCAGGCGCCGGCATCGTCTCGTAGACGCCGACGACGGGCACGCCAGCGCGTTCGGCTGCCTGCAGGAACGACTGCGTGACCGTGTCGGTGACCTGCTGGTTGTAGACGAACACCTTGACCCTGTGCGTGGCGAACAGGGTGTTCTGCAGCGTCACGTCCTGCGGCGCCGGGTCGACGCCGTTCATGATGTCCGCCTGCAGCGAGAACGGCGTCAGGTTGACGGTGCCGGCGGCTTCGAGCATGTAGTCGCCGACCGGCTCGGTGGTCGCGACCGGCGTGTCGGGGTATTCGCGTGCGAAGCGCGCAAGCGCTCGCAGCCACGGCGTCAGCGAGCCCACGAACGCTTCCGCGTTGGCCTGGAAGTAGGCCCTGTGCGCCGGCTGGATCGCCGACAGGTCGGCGGCAACCGCGCGCGCGACCGCGGGCATCGTCTGCGGCTTGTACCAGAGGTGTGGGTTGGGCGTGGAGTCCGGTAGACCGAGCAGCTTCTGCACGTCGATCACCCTGCGCGAGGAATTGGACCCCACCCCCCCGGAGGCCGACTCGATGCGTTCCATGTACGTGTCGTAGCCGATGCCGTTCTGGACCACCAGCCGGGCCGCGCCCACCGTCTCGGCGACGCTCGGACTGGCCTCGAACGTGTGTGGGTCGGTGTTCGGGTTGCTCTCGACGGCGCTCACCCGCACGTAGCGCCCGCCGACCTGCGCGATCACGTTGGCGTACTGGTTCTCAGCACCGACGGCGACGATCGCCCCGCCGGCGGCAGTGCTCTGCACCGTCCCCGCGCAGCCCGCGACGCAGGCCGGCAGCGCGAGCAGCGACGCGGCACCCGCGATCAGCCGTAGGGCGCGGGCAGCGCCGCGACCGCTGGTACCCGTACGAGGATTCGGCCGCATGGCCGCAACCTATCACAAGGTAAGACTGAGTCTCGTTCTCAGTCTCGTCCTGCAAGCCCTACAGCGAGTCAGTCCCGGTCAGCCTGCCGTTTGCGGTTGATGTAGAGCACAGCGCCAACGATCAGGATCACGACGATCAGGACCCCACCGGCGATGTAGCGCAGTTTGTGATGGGCCGCTTTCTTGGGGACTTCGCTCTGAGCCACGGTTGGCGTCAGCACGGTCACGGCCACGTGCTTGGCCGCCAGCGCGGCGGCGACCTTGGGCTCTTCGTGCTTGGCGTATTTGGCGAGCACGTAGCTGCCGTTCTTCAGCGTGATGCGCAGCGAGCGCAGGCGCTTGTTGATCGTCACCGACTGGATCTGCGCGCCGGCGAGCTGCTGTTCGTACTGCTGGAAGGTCTCGTTCTGGTAGGTGATCGAGGCACCCGAGGCGGCTGGGGCGGGCAGCACTGAGGTGCACGCGAGCAGCGCGACGCAGAGGGCGATCCGGGCGGCTATGGAGGCTCTTGTCGTTGCGATCATGGCGAGTACCCTACCGTCGCTCGGCTGGATCTGCGTGCAGGCAGCTCAAGCGAGACCGAGCCGGTAGGCGCGCGCTCAGATCCGCCCGGTATCGCGGCGGTAGGCACGGGCAGCGAGCGCACTGAGCAGGACGGTCCACGCGACCATCACGATCCACCCCATTGTGCTCCACGCGTGGCCGTCGCGCACCACGTAGCTGGCCCGATGTAGCCAGTAAGACGGGACGTACTGCGCGAGGTCGTGCAGGAATCCGTGCTGCCCGAGCGGGAACCACACCTCGCCGAGCAGCGCCAGCACCGAGACGCTGCCGCCCATTGCGGGACCGATCGAGTCGGGGGTGAGCTGGTGCCCGAGCAGGATCCCGAGGGCCGCGAACGGCACCAGTCCTACGAGGATCAGCCCGGTCATCTCGAGCCACTCGCGTGCGCTCAGGCTGACCCCCAACGACACGCCGGCGGCGTACAGCACAAGCAGGCTGATCGCGGCGATCATGTAACCGGTGAGGACCTTCACACGGAAGTAGGCACGCGGCGCGAGCGGTGTGATGCGCAGCTGCCGGTTCCAGCCGACCGCGCGCTCGGCCGCGATGCGAGCGCCGCAGGAGAGCATCGCGCTCATCGTCCCGAATGACGCCAGCCCGACCATGTAGTACAGAGGAAGCGAGATGCCGCTCCCATCGAAGTTGCTGACGTGGCGGTTGGGACCGGCGATCACGAAATACAGCACCAGCGGGAACCCGAGCGAGAGCAAGAAGAAGCGCCGGTTGCGCAGCGTGCGCAGCAGCTCGTAGCAGGTGTAGAGGAACGGCATCAGCGCTCACCCCCTTCGCTCGCGGCCAGCGCGCTAAGCGACGCCTGGCCCGCGTTGCCATCGTCGGTCCCGCCCCCGTCGCCGGTCAGCTGCAGGAACGCCTGCTCCAAACCGGCCGCCGCGATCTCGATGTCGCGCGCGTCCGGGTGTGCAGCAAGCAAGACGCGAATCGCCGCGTCCGAGTCGCTGCAGCGCAGCACTACCGCATCACCACGCCGCTCGGCGCTGTTGACGCCGGACAGCCCGGAGAGCGCGTCGAGATCGACATCGGGCAGCGTCGCGCGGATCGTGCGCGTGCCGACCATCGCCCTGATCTCCGTGGTCGGCCCGTCAGCGACGATCGTGCCGTGCGCGATCAGCACCGCGCGGTCGGCGTACGCGTCGGCCTCCTCCAGGTAATGCGTGGCGAACACGATCGTCTTGCCGCGCGCGGCAAACGCGCGCATCGTGGTCCAGAACGCGCGGCGTCCCTCGACGTCGAGCGCGACCGTCGGCTCGTCGAGCACGAGCAGCTGCGGATCGCTGACGAGCGCGATCGCAAGGCGCACGCGCTGCGTCTGCCCGCCGGACAGTTTGTTGGTGCGCTGGCCACCGATCTCGCGCACGCCGGCGAGCTCGAGTGCCTCGTCGAGGTCCAACGGCGACGGATACAGCGAGGCGATCATCGCGACCAGCTCGCGCACGTTCAGGTCCCTGATCAGCTCGCCGGTCTGCAGCATCCCGCCGACGGCGCCGTCGGCGACGGCCTGCGCCGGCGGGCGACCGAACACCGAGACGCTGCCGGCGTCGGGCTTCAGCAGCCCGAGCAGCATGTCGATCGTCGTCGACTTGCCCGCACCGTTGGGCCCCAGCAGCGCGACCGTCTCACCGGCTGCGATCTGCACGTCGACCCCGCGCACTGCGTGGATCGGACCGTCGGGACCGCGAAACGACTTGACGAGCCCGTGCAGCTGGATATCCGACACGCGCGCCTTATCCGTGCTCGCGCACCAGGCTCACTTGCGCGCCATTTTGATCGCCTTCTGCCGTTCGAGCTTCGACAGGTTGACCTTGCGCATGCGCACCGACACGGGCGTCGCCTCGACGGCCTCGTCCTCGCGCACGAACTCGAGCGCCTCGTCGAGCGTCAGTTTGCGATGGGCGTCCAGGCGTACGAGCACGTCGGAGGTCGAGGAGCGCATGTTCGTCAGGTGCTTCTCCTTGACGGGGTTGACGTCGAGGTCGTCCGAGCGCGAGTTCTCGCCGATGATCATGCCCTCGTAAACCTCCTCGCCGGGCCCCACGAACAGGGAGCCGCGCTCCTGCAGGGTGAACAGCGAGAAGGTGACGGTCTCGCCGCGGCGGTCGGCGACGAGCACGCCGCTGGCGCGCGTGAGGATCTCGCCCGCCCACGGCTCCCAGCGGTCGAACACGTGGTGCATGATGCCGGTGCCGCGCGTCTCGGTGAGGAACTGGGTGCGAAAGCCGATCAGCCCGCGCGCGGGCACCAGGTACTCCATGCGCGCCCAGCCGGTGCCGTGGTTGGTCATGTGCTCCATGCGCCCCTTGCGCGCGGCCAGCAGCTGCGTGACGGTGCCGACGTAGTCCTCGGGCACGTCCACCGACAGGCGCTCGACGGGCTCGTTGCGCTTGCCGTCGATCTCGCGCTCGAGCACGTGCGGCTGCCCGACCGTCAGCTCGAAGCCCTCGCGGCGCATCATCTCGACGAGGATCGCCAGCTGCAGCTCGCCGCGGCCCTGCACCTCGAAGGTATCCGGGCGCGCGGTCGGCTGCACGCGCAGGGAGACGTTGCCGACCAGCTCCTGGTCCAGGCGCGCCTCGATCTGGCGGGCGGTGATCTTGTCGCCGTCTTTGCCGGCGAGCGGCGAGGTGTTGACGCCGAGCGTGATCGACATCGCAGGCTCATCGACGGTGATCACCGGCAGCGGGCGCGGGTCGCCGAGGTCGGCGAGCGTCTCGCCGATCGTGACCTCGGCGATGCCGGCCACGGCGATGATCTCCCCCGGCCCCGCTTCGGGCGCGTCGACGCGCGCCAGCGCGTCGGTGACGTACAGCTCGGCCACCTGCGCCCGCTGGATCGTGCCGTCGGCGCGACACCAGGCGATCTGCTGGCCCTTGCGGATGTTGCCGTTGCGCACGCGGCAGATCGCCAGGCGCCCGACGTAGGGCGAGGCGTCGAGGTTGGTGACGAGCGCTTGCAGCGGGTGCTCGGAGTCGTACGTCGGCGCGGGGATGTGCTCGAGCAGCAGGTCCAACAGCGGCGCGAGGTTCTCCTCTTTGAGCGGCTGCCCTGGCTCGTACGTCAAGGAAGCGATGCCGGCCTTGGCGTTGGAGTAAACGATCGGGAACTCGATCTGGTGCTCGTCGGCGTCGAGGTCGAGGAACAGCTCGTAGACCTCGTCGATGACCTCCGCGACGCGCGCGTCGGGACGGTCGACCTTGTTGATCACGAGAATCACCGGCAGCTTCGCCTCGAGCGCCTTGCGCAAAACGAAACGCGTCTGCGGCAACGGCCCCTCGGACGCGTCGACGAGCAGCAGCACCCCGTCGACCATCGTCAGCCCGCGCTCGACCTCACCCCCGAAGTCGGCGTGACCGGGCGTATCGATGATGTTGAGCTTGACGTCCTTGTAGCGCAGCGAGGTGTTCTTGGCGAGGATCGTGATGCCCTTCTCGCGCTCCAGGTCCATCGAGTCGAGCACGCGCGTGGCCACGTCCTGGCCCTCGCGGAAAGCGCCGGACTGCCACAGCATCGCGTCGACCAGCGTGGTCTTGCCGTGGTCGACGTGCGCGACGATCGCGACGTTGCGGATGTCATCTCTGGTTACGAGCACGAGCCCGACAGGCTAGCGGCGCGAGCCGCTCGCGCCGGAAATCAATTCGCAGTGCACGGCGCGTGATTGCGATCTGCGCGGGAAATAGCAACAGGATTTTCACGAGTCGACGGTTACACGGGGAAGTGTGGTGTCAAGCCAGCAGTCTGCGGGCACACCCAAGGAGACCCATGTTCGATCCGCGCCATCCCTCGCTCGAGCACCAGCTGACCCGCCGCGCGCTGCTCCGTTACGGGGGTTCGCTGGGTGCAGCCGTGGCAAGCCTCTCGGGCGCCGGCGGCTTGTGGCGCACGGCGTCAGCGGCAGCACGGCCGCTGCGCGCGCCCGACAGCCTGCCCGACCGCAGGCGGCCCGCCGGCACGGTCGACGAAGCGCTGCCGTTCGACCACCTCGTGGTCGTGATGATGGAGAACCACTCGTTCGACAACCTGCTCGGCGCGCTGTCGCGCTCCGGGCAGCCGAAGGCGGACGGGCTGCACTTCAACCACAAGGGCGTCGCGCGCAACCAGAACCCGGATGCCAACGGCATCGCGGTGCCTTCGTTCGTGATCCCAACAACCGCTCAGGCACCATCGGTCACGCAGACCTGGAACGCAACCCACGAGCAGATCGACGGCGGCAAGATGGACGGCTTCGTACGCTCCGTCGAATCGCACGAGCCGATGGGCTACTGGACCGAAGACGTGCTGCCGTTCGCGTACTCGTTCGCGCGAACCTTCTGCCTGGCCAACCGCTGGTTCTGCTCGGCGCCCTGCCAGACCTACCCCAACCGGCGCTTCCTGATGGCGGGTACCGCCTACGGCGACATCGCCACGAACACCGAAAGCCTCGAGGACCCGCCGCCGCCGAACGGCACGATCTTCGACCGCCTGCACGCCTACGACATCAGCTGGCGCAACTACTTCACCGACCTGCCGCAGACGGCGATCATCCCGACGGTGATCGAGAAATACCCGACCAACCTCGCCCCGATCGCACAGTTCCTCGCCGACTGCGCGACCGGCAGCCTGCCGTCGGTGAGCTTCGTCGACCCCGAGTTCGGGGCGCTGACCGACATCGGCGGCCCGCTGTCGGCGTTGCCTGGCATGGAAGCGATCGCCGGCAAGCTCAACGCGACCGGCGGCGACGAGGAGAGCGAACAGGACATGGGCTACGGCGAGTACTGGGCCTACAAAATCGTCAAGGCCGTGCTCGACTCGCCGGCCTGGCCGCGCACGCTTTTGATCTACACCTACGACGAGCACGGCGGCTACTACGACCACGTGCCGCCGCCGGCCGCGATCGCACCGGATGAAATCCAGCCGGCGCTGGAAGCGGGCGACGCCCTCGGTGGCTACGACATCTACGGGCCGCGCGTGCCCGGCATCGTCGCCTCGCCTTACTCCAAGCCCAACGCGGTCACGAACGTCATACACGACCACACCTCGGTGCTCGCGACGATCGAGGCCAAGTGGAACCTGCCGGCGCTGACCTACCGCGACGCCAACGCAAAGACGGTCGTGGACTTCCTCGACCTCGAGCAGGCGGCGTTCATGGAACCGCCAACGCTGACCGAGCCGCCGGTCCCCGTCGAAGCAATCGCGACACCGTGAGCGCTGCGGAGATGCGCGCGAACCTGCAGACGCTGATCCACCGCATCCCCGCGCGCGCGGCGGCGGCGCTGGCGAGCGCCGCGGTCCTCGCCGTCACGCTGTCCGTCGGGCTGGCGTCGGGCGGTGCAACCGCCCGCGCGAGCGGACGCACACCCCCCTACAAGCAGCCGAAGATCCGCCACGTGTTCGTGATCGTGCTCGAGAACGAGGACTACGCGAGCACGTTCGGCGACCCGAGTGCGGACCCCTATTTGGCGCAGACGCTGCCGGCCCAGGGAGCACTGCTCGAAAGCTATTACGGGATCGGCCACGAGAGCAACGACAACTACATCGCGCTGGTCTCCGGCCAACCGCCCAACGTCGAGAACCAGGCCGACTGCCAGGTCTTCAGCGAGTTCGTCGGTGCGGAACTGCTGCCGGGCGGCGTCGAGGACGGCGAGGGTTGCGTATATCCAGCCTCGATCGCCAACATCGGCACGCAGCTGTCGGCGGCGGGCCTGAGCTGGAAGGCCTACGAGCAGGACATGGGCAACGACCCAGAACGCGAGGCCGCGGCCTGTGGCCACCCGATCCTGAACGCGAAAGACGAAACCCAGGATGCGGTCGAAGGCGACGGCTACGCCACGCGCCACGATCCGTTCGTGTACTTCCAGTCGGTGACCGACAGCCAGAGCTACTGCGACGCGCACGTCGTCGCGATGGGCTCGCCCGCTGGTGTGATGCCGGCGAGCGCGCTGCGCGGCGAGACCGGCTTGGCGACGGATCTGGAGAAGGCTTCAAAGACACCCAACTTCTCGCTCATCACACCGAACCTGTGCAACGACGGTCACGACTACCCGTGCGTCAACCAGCCGAGCGGCACCTCGGCGCTCGCCGACATCGACGCGTTCCTCGAAACGTGGGTGCCGAGGATCACCAGCTCCCCGGCGTTCCGCAAGAACGGGCTGCTGGAGATCACGTTCGACGAGTCCGACGGGCCGCAGTCGGACTCCTCCGCGTGCTGCGGTGAGACGCCCGGCCCCGATTCGCCGCTGCCGGGCATCAGCGGCCCCGGCGGCGGCAGGATCGGCGCGGTGCTGATCTCGCCGTTCATCAAGCCTGGGACGGTGAGCGCGACGCCGTACAACCACTACTCCTCGCTGGCCACGTTCGAGTCGCTGTTCGGCCTACCGCGGCTCGCCGACGCCGCGTCTGCGTCGGCGATCTTCGGCCCCGACGTGTTCACCGCCGCAAGGTAGCGCCGGGTGAGCACGCTGGACGCCCGCCGCGAGGCACCTCCCTCCGCGGCGGGCGGCTGCGCCCGGAGCTAGCGCCCCACGCGCGCCGCGCGCATCCCGGTGCGCAGCCCGAAGCGCGCGAGCGCGGCCGGGTAGCGCTCAGCGGCGGCGATCGTCTGCTCGAGCGCGGCCGCGAAGCGACGGATCTCCGACTCCTCAATCGTGAGCGCCGGCAGCGCCTTGATCACGTTCATGTGGTGGCCGGCGACCTGGCAGAAGATCCTGTGCTCGTGGAACAGCGGCACGGTGACGAGCTGCGAGAACAGGCCCGGCTGGCGGCGCTCGACCTGCTGCCACAGCCGCCGTGCGCCGGCGCCGGCCGGCGGCCCGAACTCGATCGCCCACATCAGCCCGATGCCGCGCACGTCGCTCACCACCTCGAAGCGCTCGACCAGCGGCGCGGTCAGCTCCAGCAGCAGCGCGCCCATGCGCTCGGCGCGCGCGACCAGACCCTCGCGCTCGAGCACGCCGAGCGTCGCCAGCGCCACGGCCGCCGCGAGGTCGTTGCCGCCGAATGTGGAGCCGTGGCGCACGGCGCGCTCCATGCCGTCGAACACGCGCTCGAACGCCGCGCGCGAGACGAGCACCGCGCCGATCGGCACGTACCCGCCGGACAGCGCCTTGGCCACGCAGATCATGTCGGGCTGCAGGTCCCAGTGCTCGAGCGCGAGGAAGCGCCCGGTGCGCCCGATCCCCGTTTGCACCTCGTCGCACACGAACAGCGCGCCGGCGTCGCGACACAGACGCTGAGCGGCAGGCAAGTAGCCGGGGTCGGGCAGGTTGACGCCCTTGCCCTGGATCGGCTCGACGATGAACGCCGCCACGTCGCCGCGCGCCAGCTCGCGTTCGAGCGCGTCAAGATCGCCGAAGCCGACGGGGTCGCAGCCCGGCAGCAGCGGCCCGAAGCCCTCGCGGAACTCGGCTCCGCCGTTGAGCGACAGCGAGCCGAGCGTGAGCCCGTGGAAGGCGTGCTCGGCGTACAGGATTCGACCCCGCTCCGCCAGCCCGGTGGCGGCACGCGCGATCTTGATCGCCGCCTCGACCGCCTCGGTGCCGGTGTTGGCGGGCACCATCGCGGCGACGCTCGCGGGAGCGCGTGCGAGCAGCTGCTCGGCGAGCACGCCGCTGAGCAGCGTCACGCCCAGCTGCGGCAGGTTGCCGGTGCGCGCGGCCAACAGCTCTTCGATCGCGGCGATCACATCGGGGTGGTTGCGCCCGACCGCGAACACGCCGTAGCCGCCGAACAGATCGAGGTAGCGCTCGCCGTCGGCGTCGATCAGGTGCGCACCCTCGCCCCCGCTCCAGACCTTGTCGAACCCCAGCGTGCGCACGATCCGCCCCATCTGCGGGTTCAGGTAGCGCTCGTTGAGCGCCATCTCCTCGCCGGTGCGGGCTTCCAGAAGCTGCTGCACGCTGGGCGGGGGCTCGCCGGTCATCGGCATACAACATGAGCCTAGCGGCGTTTAGGCGGGTGGCGAACGGGGTAAACTGGAACAGAGGCGGCACTATCCACGGGGGCCGTCGCGTCATAGCGACCAGGAAGGAGTCCGAAAGATGCCTTCAACGCTCACAAAGCCGAAGACGGGGTCACACAGCACTCGAAAGGCGAGCGCCGATTCGCAGCTGTTCGAGCGCTGGCAGCGCGACGGCGATCCGTCCGCGCGCGAGGCGCTGGTGCGCCAGTACATGCCGCTCACGCGGGGCCTGGCCCGGCGCTATGGCCGCTCGTCCGAGCCGTTCGAGGACCTGCTGCAGGTCGCGTCGCTGGGCCTGCTGAAGGCGCTGGACCGCTACGACGCCGAGCGCGGGTTTCCGTTCGCGTCGTTCGCCGTGCCGACGATCCTCGGCGAGATGCGCCGCTACTTCCGCGACTCCGGCTGGGCGGTGCACGTCCCGCGCGGCGCGCAGGAGCGCGCGCTGAAGGTCCGCGACGCGCAGGGCCGGCTCGCCAACGAATCTGGTCGCGCGCCGACCGTCGGACGTATCGCCGAGTACCTGGAGCTGGATGTCGAGGACGTGCTCGACGCGCTGCAGGCGATCCAGGCGTATGACACGCTCTCGCTCGACGCACCGCGCCCGCGGGCCGACGGCGAGACCGTCGCCTACGCCGACACGATCGGCCAGGAGGACGAGCGCTACGAGCTGGTCGAGCTGGACGCGACCGTGACGGCGGTGCTGGGTCAGATCGCGCCGCGCGAACGCGCGATCCTGCGCATGCGCTTTGTCGAGGACCTCACGCAGACGGAGATCGCAGAGCGCGTGGGCGTCTCCCAGATGCAGGTCTCGCGGCTGCTGCGCCACTCGCTCGATCAGCTGCGAACGCTGACGCGCGCGAGTTGATAGCAGCGTCGCTCTGATCCGGCCGCCCGGCGCAGCTCGATGGTCGAGATCCCCAACCTGCGTCTGAGCCTTACGAGCAGCGCGGAGAACATCCTCGTCGTGCGCCAGGCGCTGACCGGAGCGGCGGCCTGCCTGGCGCTCGACGCGATCGAGACCAACGACGTCAACACGGCCGTGACGGAGGCCTGCAACAACGTCGTGATGCACGCCTATGCGGGCCACGAGGGTCCGCTGGAGGTGGATCTCTACGCCCAGGAGCGCGCGGTCGTGGTGGTTGTGCGCGACCACGGCTGCGGGCTGCGCTCGCGCGACGGCCACAGCGACGCGCATGACACCGACACGGACGTTCCCACCGCGATGGGCATCCTGGTGATCGAAGCGCTCAGCCGCGACGTCCGCTTCAACGAGCCCGCCGGCGGGGGAACCGAGGTGTGGATGCGGTTCGATACCCCGCGCGCAACCGCGCTCGCGCCGCTGATGGGCGATGCTTGGGACGCGACGGCGATCGCAGATGGCGAGAGCGACGCGACCTCGACAGCGGACGCGACCGCGAGCGCGGCGGCCCCGGACCGGCGTGGGCTCGCGAGCGGCGCGCTCGAGCTGCACGTCGCGCCGGCGGAGCTTGCGCGCGCCGTTCTACCGCGGGTCCTGAGCGTGCTGGCCGCGCGCGCGCACTTCACCACCGATCGCATCTCCGAGGTGCAGCTCGTCGCCGACGCGCTCGCGACCAACGCCGGCGAATCGATCAGCGGCAGCCATCTGGACGTCGGCGTGGCCGTGGCGCCGCGCAACCTCGAGCTGCGCATCGGGCCGCTGTTGAGGGGCCACGGCGAGAGCCTGATGACGGCCGCCGCCGACGGGCTCGCGCCGGTGATCGAACGCCTTACCGACGCTTCGCGCGTCGCGCGTGACGGCGGTGCCGACGGTGGTGAGACGCTCGAGTTGAGCCTGCTCGACGCGCGCGCGGACAGCCGCTGACGGCGATCTTCGTCTGGTGCGTGATCCGCGCGCCGTTCTGCGCGATGATCGTCGTCGGCGCCAGCAGGCTCACACCGCACAGCGTGCCGTTGGCCGAGAGCGCGGAGTCGGGCCCAACAGGCAGGCTCACGGTGACGCTCGACACCGGCACGTCGGGGATGTCTTCAAAGGTCGACGTGGTGATGCTCGAGCGCGCGATGTGCGTGTGCCCGACGAGCACCACGGTGACGCCGTCGCCGTGCAGCACGAGGTCGAGGTCGGGGAACGCTTCGTTGCCGTGCGAGACGAAGTAGGCGTTGCCGCTGAGCTGCCCGGCCAGCACCGGCGTGGTGACGGTGGCGTGGCCGACGATCGAGCTTTCCTTGCAGCCGCCCGGCGGCGGTCCCACTTCGAAGGTCGCGGCGGGGCACGACTTCTGGATCGTCGAGAAGCGCGCGACGAGCTGCTTGGGGAGCTGCAGCTGCAGCTCGCGGATGTTGGCCTGGTGAGCGCCCTGAGTGACGTTGACCGTGATGCTCGCGCCGCCGAGTTTCGAGGTCTTGGCGGCGCTCGCGACGCTGAGGCTGGGCTTGAACTGCAGCGCGCCGCAGCCGCCGACCTGGAATGGGCTCGAGAGGCTCTCGCTGGCGCCGGCGGTCGAGCCCAGCAGCGATTCGGTGGCGAGCGGCGAGCAGCTTGTGGGGTTGAACAGGAAGTTCGGCCGGCTGATCGCGACGTTCAGGCTCCGCAGCCGCAGCGGCACGCCGCCGACGATGCTGGGCAGGGTGCTCGTGACGATCGCCCTGCCGCTGTAGAGCCCTACGCTGAGGCCAGCTCGGGTGACGATTTCGCCGAGGTCATAGGGGCCAGCCACGGCCGGCACCACGACCGACAGCCCGTAGGGCGCGCCGCCGTAGGGCCCTGTCAGATATGCGCGACCCGTGAACACGTACGGTTCGCTGCCGGCGCCCGCCGTGACCGTGACGGTGCCGATCTCGCTGCTCTGCGGGCACGCTCCCGCGCTTGCCGCCGGTTCCGCGCACAGCGGCACCGAGGAGATCGAGCCGAGCAACCCGGCGGGCAGCGTGGTGGCGATCTGCGACAGGTACTGCTGGCCGGGGCTGCGCGTCAGCGTGAAGCTCGCCGGGTCGTAGGCGCCCGCCTGCGCGGGGCTCTGCTGCACGAGGCTCTGGTTGAGCGAGAAGCCGAGCGGCGACGGGCAGGCGCCGCCGGCGCCGTCCGCGTCGACCACGAACCCGCTCGCGGCGGCGGCGCTGGCGGGCTCGCCGCCGTACGGCGTGATCGCCGCCGCTGGCGTCGCCGGCCCGCAGCTCAGCGGGTTGGCCAGCGGCGCGCGCGGGCCGCCGTTGAAATGCAGCGTCAGGTCTTCGAAGGGCACCTGCGGCGCGCCCGTGAAGGTCGTCGTCAGCTGACCCGTCTGCGTGTTTGCCCGCACGCGGCCTTCCAGGCGCACGCCGACGCCGTACTGCGCGGCTTCGCCGATCAGGAAGATGCGGTACATGCCGCCCGATTCGGGCCCCTGTCCGCCTTCGGGCGTGCCGACGTACACGCCGCCGCTGAGCGAGCCCGCGGGGATCCCCGGAGCGTTGAGGACGAACGAGCCGACGGACGCCGCCGAAGGGCAGCCGCCGGCGGCGAACTGTTCGTCCGTGCACGCCTGCAGCCCACTGGCGGCCGACGGGTTCAGGGTCATGCCTTCGGGCAGCGTGACCTGCACGCTCTGCACGTCGGGTGAGTTCGGCTTGGAGGGTTCGTCGGTGCTCTGCGGCACGTGCAGCTCGGCGCTGACGCCGTCCGGCTGGTCGGACTGGCTGGTTTCGGGCGACAGCGACAGCGTCGGGTCGAACGCGAGCGAGCTGCAGCCCGTCGCGGTGACCGGCGTTTCGTTTTCGTAGGAGAGGAAGTTGCCGGGGTCTTCATATGAGTCGACGTGCAGGCGCGTGATCGGCTTGCTCGAGCAGGTGCTCGGCAGCGTGATGAAGGCGGTGGGCGTGCCGACGTGCGTGTGTTCTTGCGGGATCCCCCAGAAGATCAGCCGCGACTCGACCACTTCCGGCTGCGTGGGGATATCTTCGATTTTGAAGTACTCGTGGTAGTCGCCGCTGGCGACGCCGCTGTCTTCGCTGGTTTCGGCTTCGGCGTGCCAGCTGATGCCGCCTTCGAGGTATATGTGCCCGCGCACGTCGTGACCGAGGGCGGCGAGCAGTTCCAGCTTCGCGCTGTTGATTTCAACGCCGAAGCGGGCCGGCTGTCCGGGCTTGCGCACCATGTTGTAGACGGGGAAGTCTTCGGTGACCGTGGCGCTGGGGCTCAGGCCGAGCAGCTCCAGCAGCGTCACCGTGCCGGTCGCTTCGTCTTCGCCGACCTTGCTGCCGGCGGGGCACTTGAATTCATCCAGCTGCTGTTCGCTGCACTTTTCCGTCGCTTCCGGGTTGACCGCGAGCCCCGGCGGCAGGTCGACGCGCACGTCCTTGACGTTGCCTTCGGGCTGTTCATCCAGCGGCGCCACCGTCCGCGCCGCAAACCTGAAATCGGTGATGCCGAAATCGGGGTGTCCGGCGGCCTGCGTGTAGAACGACGAAGGCGTGGCGTCATTGCAGCTTGCCTCAGCGCACGTCCCGGCTTCCCACTTCGACACGGCAAACGCCCCCGCGTCGACCGGCAATGCCACCGCGACGCTGGCCGCGCCCAGCAGCGCGGCCAGCCACGCCCGCACACGACCGAAAGACCCGATCCCCAGATGCTGCTCCGTTGCACCCACCGCTTGCTCCTCTCGCTGCTCCAACCTCTTGCTGCTGTCCCAATGCAGAGGGCGGCACGCCGGTAGGCAGTCGCCGGGAGGCAGGGCCATACCGGCATGCCGCCGTGTGTCCCCTTTGATGAACGCGAGCCACCGGGGGTCGCGGCTCACATTCGCCGGGGAACCACACTGCAGTGAGGAGGTTGCCCACTGGTGCGACCGCTAAACATCGCTCTGGACACTCGGACGACACCGGCCTGCAGTTTCCCGAAACGCGCGCCCGGAGCCAGCGCATCCCCGAGCTTGGACGGCGCCTCACAGCTCGCGCATGCGGGCTTCGAGAAAGCGCCGCTCGGGCTCTGAGCGCACCAGCTCGAGCGCCCGCTCGTACGCGACCCGCGCGGCGGCCGGACGCTCGAGCCGGCGCAGCAGCTCGGCGCGCGCGGAGTGCAGGTACAGATAGTCCTCCAGCTCCAGTCGATCGATCGCCTCGAGGCCCGCCTCTGGTCCGTGCGCTTCAGCCAACGCGACGGCACGGTTGAGCTCGACCACGGGCGAGCCCGTCAAACGCGCCAGCCGCCCGTACAGCTCGACGATCGCCGGCCAGTCGCTGTCGCCGCCGGCGTGCAACGCGGCGATCGCCGCCTGCAGGCAATAGACGCCGTCGCTGACGCCGAGCGCCAGCGCGTGTGCGCGCTCGAGCGCCGCGCGGCCGGCGCGGATCTGGGCCTCGTCCCACAGCCCGCGGTCCTGATCGGCGAGCAGCACGATCTCGCCGTCGCGCACGCGCGCGGCGCGGCGCGCGTCGTGCAGCAGCATCAACGCGAGCAGGCCGAACACCTCCGGCTCGTCGGGCATCAACTCGGCGAGCGCGACCCCCAGCCGGATCGCCTCGGCCGCGAGCAGCTCGCCGCGACCGTCATAGCCCTCGTTGAAGATCAGGTAGATCACGGCCAGGACCGCCGCCAGGCGCTCGGGCAGCAGGTGCGCGGGCGGGATCCGGAACGGGATTCCCGCGTCCCTGATCTTGCGCTTGGCGCGCACGAGCCGCTGCGCCATCGTCGCGTCGGGGACGAGGAACGCGTGCGCGATCTCGCTGGTACCCAGCCCGCCGAGCGCGCGCAGCGTGAGCGCGACCTGCGCGTCGCTTGAGAGCGCGGGGTGGCAGCAGGTGAAGAGCAGCTCGAGCCGCTCGTCGCGGAAGGTCCGCTCCTGCATCGTGTCCTCGGTCGCGCCAGGCGCCTCGAGCAGCTTGGACCTGGCCGCAAGCGTGCGCTGGCGCCGGATGCGGTCGATCGCGCGGTTGCGCGCGGTCACGGTCAGCCACGCCCCCGGATTCTCGGGAGCCCCCTCGCGCGGCCAGCGCTCGGCGGCGATCGCGAACGCCTCCTGGGCGGCGTCCTCGGCGAGGTCGAAGTCGCCGAGGTAGCCGACCAGCGCGGCGAGCACGCGGCCCCACTGCTCGCGGAAGACCTGCTCGATCAGCGGTCCACCAACGGGCGCACCTCGACCGCGCCGCCGAGGCGCGCCGTGGGAACACGCGCGGCCAGCTCGATCGCCGCGTCGAGATCGTCGGCCTCGAACAGGTAGTAGCCGCCGAGCGCCTCCTTGGTCTCCGGAAACGGGCCGTCGGTCGTGAGCGTGGCGCCGTCCTGCACGCGCACGGTCGTGGCGGTCATCGGCGGCTGCAGCTGCGCGCCGGCGCTGACACCGGGGGTCTGCATGATCGCCATGTACTCGGCCGTGACCGCGCGCTGCTCGTCCTCGGCCAGACGTTCCCACGCGGCCATCGATTCACCTGAGTAGACCTGGAGCAAGTACTGCATAGGTTCCTCCTTTGCGGTTTGTGGTCGGCTGTAGGACGCGCGGCCGGTGCGCCTCTCGACACATATCCCTTGACACATATATAAGCATATGATTACTTATTAATATGATGAGTGCGTTCGAGGTTGTCGCGGAGCCTGCCCGCAGGCAGATCCTCGACCTGTTGCTCGACAACGCGCGCACGGTCGGCGAGCTGGTCTCCGCGACCGGCCTGAGCCAGCCAAACACCTCGCGCCACCTGCGCATTCTGCGCGAGTCGGGCCTGGTGGAGTCGCGCGCGGTGGGGCAGCGCCGGCTGTATGGGCTGCGCGGCGAGGGCTTCGCGGAGCTGGCCCGCTGGCTGACGCCGTACGTGCTGCTGTGGCAGGGCGGCCGGGGCGCGCTCGAACGCCGGGACGTGAGCTGATGCCGTCGACCCTCAGCCGTCGCCGGCGAGCCGCAGCTCGGTGGTCAGGCGAATCACCTGCTCGACATCACGCGGCGCGCTCCCCGTACGTCAGGCGCCGCCTCAGGCGACGATCTCGCCGGGGGCGACCGTCGGCAGGTGCTCGGCCACGCCGGTGACGCTCAGAAGCCGCTGCACCTGCTGGGAGCCTGGCGTGATCGCGAACTCCTGCCGGCGGGCGCGGCAGCGCTCGAGCGCCGCGAGAATCGCGCGCAGGCCGGTCGAGTCGATGAACTGCAGCTGCTGCAGGTCGAGCACGATCATCGCCTCGCCGAGAAGGTCCTCACGGTCGACCGCCTGGTGCAGCAACTCGACGCTGGCCATGTCGAGTTCCCCGTCGAGCGCAAGCACCGCGCGGCCGGCTTCACGGCGCACGTCGATGGTGAGCTGATCGCTGGCACCCATCGAGACGATTTTACCGGAGCATCCGTGATCTCTACGACAGGTGCGCCGGGCGCTCGGGGGCGATGCGCAGCGCCAGCAGCGCAATGTCATCGCGCAACCTGCCGTCGGCGTGCACCAGAGCGCCCCGCTCGACGTGCTCCAAGACCTCCTCCAGCGTGTCCTCGCGCGCCGCCTCGGCGCACAGCGCGAGCAGGCTCGGCTCGTCCAGCTCAGAGCCTGCACGGCCGGCCTCGGGCAGCCCGTCGGTGTACAGCAGCAAAGTCTCATCGGGACGCAGCTCGACGTCAACCTCGTTGATCTCGATCGGGTCGATCACGCCCAACAGCGTGCCCGGCTTCCCGAGCTTCGCGCACGTCCCGTCGGCGCCGATCAAAAGCGGCTGCGGATGCCCGGCGAGCGCGACCGTCAGCCGTGTGTTGCCGTGACCGCGCGCAACCGTGACGAGGCACACGGTGCACAGATCAGCGCCCGGCGGTTGACGGCGCAGCGCCTGATGCAGCGTGCCGAGCATGCCGGTCGGCGTCAGGCCGAGGATCGCGGCGGCGCGCAGCGTGTGCCGCGCCAGCGCCGTCACGCCGGCTGCGCGCGGCCCCTTGCCGCAGACGTCGCCGATCACCAGCAGCCAGCGATCGGGGCCGTACGGAAGCACGTCGTAGAAGTCGCCGCCGACGTCGTTGAGCTCGCCGGCCGCGCGGTACAGAGCGTCGATCTCAGCGCCGGGGATCGCCGGCAGCGACTCGGGCAGCAGCGCCGCCTCGAGCACCTTGGCGATGCGCGTGCGCTCCGTGTACAGGCGCGCGCTTTCGACCGCCGTGCCGGCACGCCGGCCGAGGCGCACGGCAAGCCCGAGATCCGCGCGCGTCAGCCGGCGCAGCGAGTCCGAAGAGACGAGCGTGATCGCCCCGAGCGTGCGCGCCGGCGCCGCCAGCGGCACGATGATCACGGACTTGGCTTCGATCGCCTGCAGTAGTTGCAGATGGACATCGTCGCGGGCGTACACGGCGAGCGCGTCCTGGTCGATGTCCGTGTAGATACGCGCGCGTCCGCTGCGGATCACCTCCGGCACACCCAGCGGATCGTCGGGCGCTGGGCGATAGTCGCGGTCCAGCTCCGCGGCCAGCTCCAGGCGACTCGGATCTGCGTGATGCACGGCGACACGTTCGATCTCGCCGCGCTCGCCGAGCACGTCGACCGCGCACCAGTCGGCGATCTGTGGCACCGCCAGCCGTGCGATCTGGCGCAGGGTCTCGCCGTAGTCCATCGAGGAAGCAAGCACGCTGCTGGCCTCCGCCATGAAGCTTTCGGCGAGCTGCACGCGCTTGACCTCGGTGATGTTCTCGAACACGTTGAGCGCGTACAGCAGCCGTCCGTCGTCTGGATCGATGACCGGCGAAGAGCGAACGATCAGCCAGCGCTCCTCACCGCTGGCGCGCACGATGTTCCTGACCAGCAGTGACTGTGGCTGCTCACCCGCCAGCAGCCGCCGACCGGGCATCTGCTCGAGGTCGAGCTCACGTCCGTGCTCGTCGAGCACGAGGAAGCGCGACATGATCGACCCCGGCTCCGCGCCCATCAGCTCGGCGGGCGTACCCGCACCGAGCAGCTCCGCGGCGGCCTGGTTGGCGAACACCATGCGGCCGTGCTCGTCGGTCATCGTGATCGCCTCCGCCAGGTTGACGAGCACCGCTCCCAGCTGCTGCTCGACGCGACGCACCTCCGAGAACAGGTGCGCGTTGTCGATCGCCAGCGCCGCACGCCTGGCGAGCTCGCAGGCAAGCGCCAGGTCGGCGGCGTCATACGGCGGGCTGTCGCCGAGACGCAGTAGCGACAGCGCGCCGAGCGTACGGCCGCGCGCGAGCAGCGGCGCCACCGCCGCCGAGTGGTAGCGGTTGACGATCATGAAGCGCGCGTGCTCGGAGCCCTGCGCGAACGAGCGCATCTGCGTATCGCTCATGTGCGCCTGCAATTCCGGCTCGCCGCTGCGGATCACGCGTGCGACCGGGTGCTCGCCGTCGGGGTCCAGCGGGTGGCGTATGCGCAGCCGTTCGAGCGCCGGCGCGATCGCCGGGTCGATCGATGCGACCGCCGCCTTCGCGATCGAGCCGTCCTCCTGGCATAGGTCGATCACGCACAGGTCCGCCAGGCGCGGCACGATCAACTGCGCCACCTGGTTCATCGTCGTCGTCGGCTCCAACGAACTTGCGAGCACCGCACCCGCCTCGAGCAGCAGCTCCACGCCGACCTCGCCCAGCGGCCGCTCTCGGCCTTCGCCCGAGAGCCGCTCGCGGTGCTCGGGCAGCGGCTGCTCTTCGCTCTCGCGCGAAGGCCGCTGCTCGTCCTCGCCCACGCCCACGCGCTGCGACAGCGGGCTCATGCCGGCACACCCAGCTCGGCGCCCGCCAGCTCGAACCACACGCGCGTGCCACCCTCCCGGTCGACACCCCAACGGCTTGCCTGCTCGGCGACGAGCATCAGCCCGTAGCCGCCGGCCGGCCGGACTCGACCGCGTGTCGCGGCATCGAAGCCGCTGCCGCAATCGATCACTTCAACACGCACTCCGTCACGATCGAACAGCCTCACGCACAACACGATCTTGCTCCTCGGCGGCGCATCGGAGTGCAGCACGGCGTTTGTCACCAACTCGGAGACAAGCAGACGCAGCACATCCGGCTCAGCGGTCTCGAGCTTGCACTCGTCGGCGAAGTCCACGACCGCCGCGCGCGCCAACGACGGCGCCTGCGGATCACGCTCGAGGGTCAGACACAGCGCCCGCTGAACGCTTCCGTCCCGCATATCCTGCGGCTGCTCCTGCACAAGATCACGATCCGGGGCCATCGCGCCAATTATCCTCCTCGAGCCAGCGCATTTGCCCATGTACCAGCGAGTTTGCCCGGCGTTGCGCCGATTCAAACTCGCCCTGATCACGGTCACCGAGGCGCGATCCCGTCACACACGGCGCCAGCGCCAGCGCCGTCCGATCACCTACACTTGATCACTTCTTCGAATGAGTGGAGCTATTGGAATGATCTCCGCGGCATTCGACCGCCACGAAATCCAGCGCTACGTCGACGCCGAGCGCATCGACGTGCGCTATCGCAACGAACTCGGCGAAACCACCCGCAGCGAGCAGTTCGCCTGACGCTCGCTCACGCGCCGGGCGCGGAGCGTGGTTCCGAGAGGATCGCGTCGGCGAAGCGGTCGGCCAGCGCGGCGATCGTCAGCGACGGGTTGGCGCCCACCGGCCCGGGCATCACCGAGCCGTCCGCGATGTGCAGGTCCGGACAGCCGAACACGCGTGAATCGGCCATCGCACTTCTGTCACGTCCGATTTCCGCTAGTTCGAGCGCCGCGAGTGTGGCAGAGTGGCCCCGTGGTGTACGACTCAGACCGGTTCTGGCAGGCGATCGAGGTCGCCGATCCGCGCTTTGACGGGTGGGTGTTCTGCGGTGTGAAGACGACCGGCATCTACTGCCGCCCGAGCTGCCCCGCGCGCACACCCAAACGCGAGAACGTGCGCTTCTTCGCCTCCGCGGCGGCGGCGCAGGCCGCGGGCTTCCGCGCGTGCAAGCGCTGTCGCCCAGACGCGACGCCCGGCTCGCCCGACTGGGACGTGCGCGCCGACATCGTCGGCCGCGCGATGCGGCTGATCGCTGACGGCGTGGTCGACCGCGAGGGGGTCGGCGGCCTGGCCAGGCGCCTCGGCTACACCGAGCGCCACGTCCACCGCCAGCTACTGGGGACGGTCGGCGCGGGGCCGCTCGCGCTGGCGCGCTCGCAGCGCGCGCAGACGGCGCGCATCCTGCTCGAGACGACGACGCTGCCGATCACGCGGATCGCGTTCGCGTCGGGGTTCCAGAGCGTTCGGCAGTTCAACGCGACGATCCAAGAGGTGTTCGCGATGAGCCCCAGCGCGTTGCGCGTGCGCGTGCGCCAGGAGGGGCGTCCGCGGGACAGCGGCTCGCTGTCGTTGCGGCTGCCGTATCGCGCGCCGCTGGACGCCGACGGCCTGATCGCGTTCCTCGGCCTGCGCGTCGCACCCGGCGTCGAGGAGGTCAGCGAGGGCGGCTACAGACGCAGCCTGCGCCTGCCGCACGGCACGGGCACGGTGGAGCTTCGCCCCGCCGATGGGTACGTGCACGCGCGCTACTGGCTCGCCGACCTGCGCGACCTCGGCGCCGCGATGTACCGCTCGCGGCTGCTGCTCGACCTCGACTCCGACCCGCACGCCGTCACCGACGCGCTCGACGATGACCCGCTGCTGGGCGCGATCGTGCGCGCCAACCCGGGGCGCCGGGTTCCGGGGCACGTCGACCCGCACGAGCTGGCGGTGCGCGCGGTGCTCGGACAGCAGGTCTCGCTGCGCGGCGCCTCGACGCTCGCGGGCCGGCTGATCGATGCCCACGGCGAGCGGCTCGAGCGCCCGATCGGCGCGGTCACGCACGCCTTCCCCTCCGCCGAGGCTCTGGCGGCTGCCGATCTCAGCAGCGTCGGGATGCCGAGCGCACGCGTGCGCGGCCTGTCGGCGCTGGTCGCCGCGCTCGCCGATGGAGAGATCGTGCTCGACGGCGGCTGCGACCGCGCGGAAACGCGCCAGCAGCTGCTGGCGTTGCCGGGGATCGGGCCGTGGACGGTCGAGTACATCGCGATGCGCGCGCTGCGCGACCCCGACGCGTTCATGCCAAGCGATCTCGGCGTGCGCCACGCGCTCGAACAGCTCGGTCACGACGGCGCCCCCGCGGCGGCCGAAGCGGTCGCACAGCGCTGGCGGCCCTACCGCGCATACGCCGTCCAGCATCTCTGGGGCTCGCTCGCCGCAGCCCCGAGGCCGCGCAAGGCACGCGCGGCGCGAACCTCGGATCGGATCGCGGCGTGATGGTCAGCGCGAGCCCCGAGCCCGCCGAGAGCATGCTCTACACGACCGTCGACAGCCCGATCGGCGAGCTGTTGCTGCTCGGCGACGAGCAGACCCTGTTCGGCCTGTACATGCAACAGGGCCGCAAGCCGATGCGCATCGCCGCCGGCTGGCAGCGGGACGCGTCACCATTCGCGCGCGTCGCGACACAGCTTGACGAGTACTTCCACGCAGGACGGGTCGCGTTCGACGTCCCGCTGGCGATGCACGGCAGCGAGTTCGAGCGCCGCGTGTGGCGCGCCCTCCAGGACATCCCCTACGGCGAGACGATCAGCTATGGAGAGCTGGCGCGCCGCATCGGCCAGCCGTCCGCGTCGCGCGCGGTCGGTCTCGCCAACGGCCGCAACCCGATCTCGGTGATCGTCCCGTGCCACCGGGTGATCGGCGCGAACGGCAGCCTCACCGGCTACGGCGGCGGGATCGAGCGCAAGCGGCTGCTGCTGGAGCTGGAGAGCGGCCAGACGCGGCTGTAGCCGCGAACGGCATCGCCGTCAGGGCACAGGCGGCAGGCGCGGTCAGGGCGACGGCACCCAGCCAGCGGGATACGCGCCGGGTGGAACTTCGCCGGGGTACTCGGGAAAGTGGCTTAGCGCGATGCGTTCGCCCGCGCTGCCTTGCAACAGCGGCCGCAGGTCGGCGATCGTCAAGAGCACGCGCAGCGTGGCGCCGATCTGCAGGTCCGCGGCGTTCGGCTGCTCGCCGCCGATGACGCCGTCCGCGGCCAACTGCTCGATATGCGCGAACAGCGCTGGCAACCCCGCAAGATCCTCTTGCAGACGCGCGGCCGTGATCCGGTGGTACTTCCAGGCGCCGTGGACATAGCGGATCGCGAAGTCAGTGCCCGCGCCGTCGAGCGGCACGCCGCCAGCGAGCGTTCCCATCGCCTCGGGCCGGAAGTGGAGCGCCCCCCACGGCAGCCGCCGGCCGAGATCCTGCAGCTCGCCGTCGCCCCAGCGCTCGGCCTCGCGCACGGCGTCAGAGGTGTACAGCAGCGGCTCGGGCGCGAGCAGGTCCAGGCGCTCGAGGATCGCACCGGAGCCGTGCACGGGCTCTCCGTCGAGGACCAATCCCGGCACCGTGCGGTTGCCCTCGCCGTAGATCGCCTGCATTTCCTCGGGGTGCTTGCCGGGCACGAGATCCACGCGCTCGTACTCGAGGCCCTTCAGCCGCAGCGCCGCCGCGACCGTCATGCAGGGATGCGACGGCGGCAGCGCGTGGAGTGTCAGCGCGGGAGGCATCTGGAAAGAGAGCCTACCTGCCGGGGCGTGCCGCCTGCGGCCAACGAGCGCGGCTGATGGCTGCTGCTAGCGTTCGACACAGAAGGAATTCGGCTTGCTGCAGTGCTTTCGGGCTCGCACGCTTGGGTCGGTTCGTAACCGCACGACAAGGGACGGACACATATGGCCGGAAGCGGCAAGAAGAGAACCACGATGGCGAAGCTCACGCGCGAAAGCCGACTTCGCGAGCGTCGTATGGACAAACAGGCGCGCAAGGAAGCGCGGAAGCTGGCGCCCGCGCACGACCCGTACTCGCCGGACGGCGCTCTGAACGCGATCACCGACGAGTCGGACCGGACGGGAACCGCGCCGGCTGGTCTCGATCCCGTCGTTCCGCCGCACGCGGACAGCGCCGCCGCCGACGTCGCGGACTGACTCACCTCCTCTCCTGCGAGAGCGGCGCGTGAGCGCTTGCAGAGCGCTCACGACGGCCCGTCGCTCCCGATCGCGATCAGTCACAGATTCCGCAGCTCGGGGTTAACACCGGTGTGGACCTCCTCGATGCAAGCGACGGCGAGCTGTTGGCGGCGTCGCGCTGCGACCCGAACGCGTTCGCCGCCTTCTACGACCGCTACGAGCGCTCTGTGGTCGGCTATTTCGCTCGTCGCACGGGTGATCCGGAAGTGGCCGCCGACCTGACGGCAGAGGTGTTCGCGGCGGCGCTCGGCGCCTCACACAGATACAGGCCCGAACTGCCCTCCGCCGCCGGCTGGCTGTTCGCGATCGCGCACAACAAGCTGCTGAAGAGCCTTCGCCGCGGGCGGATCGAGGCCGAGGCGCGCCGTCGCCTGGGCATCCGTGAGCCGCTCGAGTTCGCCGCGGAGGAACTCGAGCAGGTGGAGCGCGCCGCCAGCTCCGACGGCTGGGTGATTGAGCTGCTGGAGCGTCTGCCCCCGCTGCAGCGCGACGCGGTTCGCGCGCGCATCCTCGATGAGCGCTCCTACCCGGACATCGCGGGGGAGCTGCAGACGTCGCAGCTGGTCGTCCGCCAGCGCGTCAGCCGCGGCCTGTCAAAGCTCAGAGCCGAGTTGGAGGAGCAAGCATGACTCTCCTGCCCCAGATCAGAGACCAGCTGCACGGCGCCGCCAATCGGCGTGCCCGCAGTCGCATCCGCCGCCTTGGCATCCGTGATCTTGCTTGGTTTGACCGCGAGGGCCAGCGCCGGGGATGGCACCGGACGCCGCTGGTCGCGCTCGTGGCCACGCTCGGGCTGACCGGCGCCGCGTTCGCGAGCGGCGTGATCCACTTCGGCTCACCGGCGCCGAGGACGTTTCAGCTCTTCACAGCGCCCACCACTGGGGATGGGGCGCTGACGCCCGGGACCGTGCGCATGCTGCCGATCTCCACGCCGGACCCGGCCGGCGGAGCACCGTGGGGCATGCGCGAGTTCACCACCAGCCGGGGCCTCGGCTGCATCGAGGTCGCGCGGCTGGCCGCCGGCAAACTCGTCGCCGTGGGACAGGACTACGCGTTCGGCGACGACGGGCGCTATCACGAACTGAGCGTCGCGAGCGGCGGCGCGGGCTTCGGCGACTGGTGCGGCGCGCTCGACCGCTATCACCGGCTCTACATCAACCAGATGTGGGGCGAGCAGCCGGCCAGCGCCTGGCAGAGTCGCTGCGAGGCGCCGGGCTCCCTGCGCTCGCACGGCGTCGAGATAGCGGTGATCAAGGCGGGGAAGATCGAGCGGCGCCATTTCGTGCTGCCGACGTGCCCGCTCGCGGACGAGCGCAACCTCTACTTCGGCCTGCTCGGCCCCGACGCCAAGAGCGTCACGTACAGTTTGAACGGGCACCGTCACACGCTCGCGACGAGCGGACCCGAGGGCGCATATCTGATCGTCACCCGCTCCAGCGCCGATCAGCTGCTGAAGGGTGTCGGTACCGGCGGTGTCGTTCCGGTCGACGGGCCGATCAAAGAAGTTCACTACCGCAACGGCGCGACCTGTCACCTGACCTCGCGCAGCTGGATCGGCGGCGCGTACGCGTGCACCCCCAGCATGCAGGTACCCGTGGGATACGTCGCCCCGCTGGACCTCTCATACAGCCACGCACAGGTCGAGACACCCGTGGCGGTAAAGCTGATCCGCACCCGCGACGGCCACGACGAGCTGCGGCTCGCGATCAGGTCCCGTGTCGCGCTCACCAACGCCCAGAGCGGCTACGACTTCATCTGGTCGGTGCCTGGCGCGACCAACGAAAACCAAGGCGACTACAGGACCGAATCGGACGTCGCGGCAGGCGAAACGATCGCCATCAGCACCTGCCCGCTGCCAGCCGGCGTGATCCACGGGACCGTCAGCCTCTACGAGCCCGATGAAGTGTTCAAGAGCAAGAGCGAAGTCGTGTACGCGTACAAATACGAAAAACGCGGGGTCCTGGTCGCGAGCTTCTCGGTGCGGGTCCCGGGCAGCCCCGGCAGGATCGATCCGGAAGCCCAGCGCTTTGAATCGCCGTTTATTTCTTGCAGCGCGCTTGGGCTGCACCCACGCTGATTGTGCGGCAGCACCAGACGGCTCCCTAGCTCTAAATGTGAATGAGAGAGATGAGCCCGGAGAGCGGACCGGGGCCAGGCGACGCGTCAGGTGGTAATTTTCACGCGACCGGAGCGACGTACCCAGTCTCGATCGAAGCGTGAGAGCAAGCGGTGCATGCAGCGCGAACCCCCACCGAGCGCCCGTTGACAGCCGCCGTCGGTCCACCCCACGGCCACCGCCCCCACGGCTGGCTGCGCCACTACGCGGCACTGCTCGGACCGAGCGGCTCGGTGGCGGCGAAGCTGGCGTTCGAACGCAACAACCGCCAGCGTTGGGAGCGCCTGGTCAGCGCGGCGGGCACACGCCGCGAGGCTGCGGCGCGACGCCAGACGAGCGCCGGCGCAGACCGCATGCGCGCACTGCTGGCGGCCCCCGGAGGCCGTCTGCGTTGGCAGGACGTGCCGGCCCCACGCCTGCTGGGGCCGCACGCGGCGATCGTGCACCCGATCGCCGCCTCGACGTGCGAGCTGGACTGCGCGCTGGCGCTCGGTGCAACGCAGCTGCCGCTGCCGCTGCATCTCGGGCACGAATGCGTCGCCGAGGTGCTGGAGGTGGGAGACCGCGTCACCTGCGTACAGCCCGGACAGCGGGTGATCGTCCCGTTTCAGATCAACTGCGGCGAGTGCGCGGCGTGCGCGAGTGGCTTCACGGGCAACTGCGCGTCGGTGCCGCCGATCTCGATGTACGGCTTCGGGCTCGCGGGCGGGCACTGGGGCGGCGCGTTCTCCGACCGGCTGGCGGTGCCCTACGCGGACGCGATGCTGGTGGCGCTGCCCGACGACGTCGAGCCGGCGGCGGCGAGCGGGCTGGCGGACAACGTGTGCGACGCGTACCGCCACATCGCGCCGCACCTGCCGGCGCTGCTGGAGCGCGACCCCGACGCGGAGGTGCTGATCGTGTCGACCGTCGATCGCGGCTCGCTGTTCAGCGGCAGCGTGCCGCTGTACACGGGTCTTGTGGCACGCGCGCTGGGCGCGCGCCGCGTGACGCTCGCCGACGCGCGCCCGCACATCCGCGCGGAAGCCGAGCGCCTGGGCATCGAGGCGCTCGATCCAGGGGCGCTCGCCAAGCGCCCGTCCGCGCCGCTGGTGATCGACATGACCTTCGACGCGCTCGGCCGGGCGCTCGAATGCACGGCTCCCGACGGCGTGTGCTCGAGCTCGGGCACGCTGCACCGCAGCGCGCGCATCCCGACGCTGCTGATGTACGGGCGCAACGCAACACTGCACTTCGGACGCACGCACGCACGCGCGTTGATCCCGCGCGTGCTCGAGCTGCTGGCGGATGCGCGGCTGCGCCCGCTGGATGTGAGCACGCGGGTGGCGCCGCTCGATCAGGCTCCGACGGTGCTCGCGGAGCACTTTCGCGGCGGCGTGATCAAGACGATCCTGACCGAGTAGGGCCTCCGCCCCGTCTCCAGATCTCTCCTCGCCAGCGCGTCCGCGCGCGGCGTGCCTCGCCGCGTCAGTTCTTCTTGTAAGTGAACTGGGCGCTCGTGCTGCCGTGCCCGGCGCCGGTGAAGTAGCTCTCGACGGTGGTGACCGTGACGGGCACCTTGCTGCCGGCGGTGCCCGCCGGCGAGACAGCGTCGAGCACGGTTTCCGAGCCGCAGTCGAGCAGCGTTTCGACGGGCGTAAACGAGGCTTGCACTTCCCCAAAGAACGCGCCGAGCGCGCAGCCGAGGTTGTGGCCGTGGATCACGACGTTGCTGCCGCCGGCGGCCGGCCCGGCAGCGGGCGAGATCGATTCGACCTGCGGGCTGCCGGGCGGGTACAGGTAGATCTCATCGGCGGCGGACGTAACGCTGCAGCCGGTGGCGGTGCACGCCTGGATGTTGTCGAGGCCGGGGTTCTGGGAGACGGTCTGCGTGCTGAGGCTCGTGTTGGAGCTGGCGCTGGAGGTGAACTGCGTGCCTTCGGAGGGCGCGCTGCTGCTGTCGATGAACTGCACGCGCAGCACCTGGCCGCTGAAGCCTTCGCCGCTCAGCTGCAGCGGCGTGCCGCCGGTGTCGGCCGCGCCGATCGCGCCTCCCAGCCTGGTGGCGTTGGCGGTGTTGGTGGCGCCGGTGACGCTCGGCACGCCGGCGTAGGTGACGCTCGCGGACGCGGACAGGCCGGCCTGCGTGCGCACGCTGAACGGCAGCACGACAGGGTCGACGGTGGGCGCTTCTTCGGCCCCGATCACGGCCGGCAGTTCGATCTGCAGCTCGGTGCCTGTGGCGAACTTGAAGTTCGGGGAGAGCGAGAGCTGTCCGACCTCGAGCGCCGGGTTGCCGAGGCTGGCCCAATCCATCGTCAGGAAGTGCAGGCCGCTGCCGTGGAGGGTAAGCAGCGTGCCGCCGCGCTCGTCGGCGAGGTCGGCCGGCCCGGCGGCGGTCGACACCGATGTGATCGTGGGCGCGGGCACGTAGTCGTACTCGCTGGGCGCCGAGCGCACCTCGCAGCCGCAGCCGGCCGGCGTCACGAACGCGCCCTCGGCATCCACCGCGATCGTGCCCTCCAGCGGCGGCAGGATCTTGCCGGTGGTGCTCGCGCCGTGCGCGCCGGTGACCTGCACCTGCGCCTGGCACATGTCGTTGCTGGTGCTCTCGCCGGCGTACGTGCCGGTGGTGGGCAGCGGCGCGCACGCGGTGTGGGTGGAGAACGGCGGCGGCGTGACCGCGATCTCGGATGAGCTGAGGACTTTGAAGCTCGCCGCGGCGACGCCGCCGAAGGTGACCTTGCTCGCGCCGGTGAAACCGGCGCCGAGGATCGTCACTTCCTGCGGCGTGCTCTGCGAGCCACCGCTGGGGCTCACGCCGGTGATGCTCGGAATCGTGCCCGCTTCGCTCATGTCGACGTACTGGAACGTCGCGGCCGCGCCCGGCGCGCTCGATTCGCCGTCGGCGAGCGTCACGATCACGTCCGCGGGGCCGGCGCCGTCGAGCGGCGCGGGCGCTTGCGGCGCGAGCGTCTGCAGCGCCGGCGGCATCGTCACGGTGATCTGGGTCGCGCTCTTGACCTGGAAGTCGGCGCTGGGTAGGTGCAGGTTGCCGACCTGCACGCCGGCGACGTCGGCGCTACCGCCGGTTTCAAAGCCGCTGCCGCTGATCTGCACGGTCTCGCCGCCGGCGGTGCTGCCGGAGCTGGGGCTGAGGCCGCTGACGGCCGGCCGCTGGGCGCTGCCGGCGAGGCTGCAGAGGTAGTAGGCGAGGCCGGCGCTGCCGCCGGCGTCGGTCAGGCGCGGCGAGCCGAGCCCGGTGGCGAGGTCGTAGCCGGGCGTGGCCGGGAACACCTGGCCGTTGTCGAGCCCGTAGAGGTCGTTGTTGCCTTCGGTGATGTCGTTGAAGGAGGCGGCGTACTGCGCGGGGTTGGAGGCGACACCGTAGAGCAGCGGCGCCGCGAAGCCGACGCCCGAGGCCGTGGCGGCGTTCTCGGCGCACGTCGAGGAGGCGTTGACCTCGGCCAGCATCGCCGCCCAGGTCGGCGCCGCCGAGGACGTGCCGCCGATCGTGATCCAGCCGTCTGGTGCGTAGACCTTGAAGGCCTTGCTGTAGACGGTGACCGCGCCGGTGTACTCGTCAGCCTGAGCGGAGACGTCGGGCACCGTGCGGCATGCGGTCGCGGCGGTCGCGCCCGGCAGGAAGGACTGGCAGAAGCCTTCGGGGTAGCCGGCGGCCTTCTCGACGCTCGCGGCGTTGGTGTAGTCGGCGCTGCCTGGGAGCGCCAGCCCCGGCACCTTCGAGTCGAGCTGCCAGCTCGGCATCGCCCACGACATCGAGATGCCCCCGCCACCGGCGCCACCGGCGGGACCGTCGTTCCAGACGTGCTCCTGCGCCGGCTGCGTGGCGGCGTCGGTGATCGCGGTGCCGCCGGTGGAGACGACGTACGGCTGGGTGCCCGGATCGTCGACCGACAGCGGGTTCTGGCCGGGCGCGTTTTCGGGAACCTCCAACGCGTTGCAGTCGTCGGAGCCCTCGTCGCCGGCGGCGGCGAACACGGTCTGGCCCTGTGCGGCGGCCTGCTGGAAGAGGAAGTTCTCGGCCTCTTGGATGCCGGGTTCGCCGAGCTGCAGCTCCTGCTCGCAGTCGCCCCAGCTGGTCGTGATCACGCGCTCGCGGTCGGCGTTGATGATCGTGGCCCACTCGTCGATCGAGCCGGTGACGGTGTTGGGCGCCTCGTACACGTCGATGCTCGCGCCGGGGGCCATCGCGGAGACGTCCTCGATGTCGAGGTCGGCCTCGATTTCACCGCTGCCAGCGGGCTGCCCGCCGTCGACCTGCGTGACGCTCAGCCGCGCGGCCATGCTCGCGGCGTTCGCGGAGCCGAAGAAGCATTTGTCGAAGTGTTTGATGTCAGACGGAGCGAACTGTTCAAGCTCGTATATGCCAACGCTCTGGCCGGCGCCGAGGTCGCCGTCGGAGTACAGGCCGAAGGCGCCGTAGGCGTTGGCGATCTGGTCGTCGGTCAGCCCACCGAAACCGACCGCATCTTCGCGTGCGTCCTTGCACGGTTTCGGCGAGCCGGCGGGGTGCGGGAAGCTTTCGGTCTTGGCCGCGCGGCCGGCGCGCTTGGCCGTCGCGGGCGCGAGGGCGAGCCCCGCGGCGTGCTCGTGCACGAGGTCGCTCAACCCGAGCACGCCGGCGACCGACGCGGCGATTGCACCCGACACACCAGGCGCCGAGGTCGCCTCTCGCTTGATCGCACCATCGCGCAGGCGGTAGTTCTCGAGACCCGTGTGAAAGGCACTCTCAGCCTGTGCGGCCGAGCCGTTGAAGCCCACCAACAGGCGATCGTCGGAGACCGAGCTGATTTGTAGGCCAGCTGCGCGCAGGCTCGACTCGACCGCATCGAGCGTCGCTTGCGTGGGCCCGAAGCGGCTGGCGAACGCGCCCGGCGCGAGGTAGTGCCCGAACGCCGGCGAGCCCTTGTCGCTGGCCTGGGCAACGAACTGCGTGAGCGCGGCTTCATCGCGCGGCTTCAGCACCACGACACCGCTGAGCGAGGTGCCACCGGATACAGCGCCGACCGCGCTAGCGCCGGCGGGAGCGCGCGGCGCGGCGCCCACGCGCACGGTTGTGGGCGAGCCGGACGCGGCGCCCGTGGGCAGCGCGAGCGAGGCGACGAGCGCCAACGCCGCGAGCACACCCCCGATCATCCTTGACGGCACCCCCCGCTTATACCACCACCTAGTCGGTCGTGCGACGTCGATACAGGTGCGTGGCGAGCGGCGCGAACACGATGATCAGCGCCACCGACCACAGCACCGACGCGAGCACCGCGTGCTGCATCGGCCAGGCGTGGATGCTCGCTGACGGGTTGGGGTTGCCGAGCAGTTTGCGCGAGGCGCTGGTGACGGCGCTGACGGGGTTCCAGTCGGCGATCGTGCGCAGCACGCTCGGCATGCGCTCGGTGGGAACGAGCGCGTTGGAGACGATCGCGAGCGGGAACAGGATCACGAGCCCGACGCCCTGCGCGGACTCGGGGCTCTTGCTGATCATGCCGAGGCAGCCGCAGCCCCATGAGACCGCGTAGCTGAACAGCAGGAAGATGCCCAAGCCGGCGGCGATCGAGGCGGCGCTGGCGTCGGGGCGCCAGCCGATGATGAGCCCGGTGATGACCACGAACGTGGTGCAGATGGCGGCGGTGAGCACGTCGGCGATCGAGCGTCCGACGAGCACCGCCGGCCGCCACATCGACAGCGTGCGGAAGCGATCGATGACGCCGCTGCCGAGGTCGGAGCTGAGCCCGACGGCGGTGCCCATCGCGGAGGTCGTGAGGTTCATCGCGAGCAGTCCCGCGATCGCGAAGTCCTTGTAGCTGCCGCCGCCCGGCAGCACGACACCAGAGCCGAACACGTAGACGAACAGCAGCGTGAACAGCACCGGCTGGACGGTTACGTCGGAGAGCTGCAGCGGCTCGCGTTTGATGTGTACGAGGTTGCGCCAGGTGAGCACGCCCACGTCGCGTAGCTTGTTCATGCGGGTACCTCCTCCGAAGCTCGAGGTTCGCTTTCGCCCTCCGGGGAGGATGCGGTGGAATGGCCGGTGAGCGCGAAGAACACGTCGTCGAGCGACGGCTGGTGCACCTCGACGTCATCGACGGTGATGCCGGCGTCGTCGAGCGCGCGCACGACCGTCGTCGCGAGACCGCTGGCCTGCTGCACGGGCGCGCGCAGACGTCGCCCATCGTGACTCTCGTGCACGGGGCCCGAGACGAACGGCGCGAGTGCGGCGGGCGCATCGGGGCGAGGCTCTGAGAGCGTGACCTCCAGGCGCGCACCGCCGACCTGCGCCTTCAGCTCGGCGGCGGTGCCGCCGGCGATCACGCGGCCGTGGTCGATCACGACGATGCGATCGGCCAGCTCGTCGGCCTCATCGAGATACTGGGTGGTCAGAAGCAGCGTCACGCCGTCGGCGACGAGCCCGCGGATCACGTCCCACATGCGCACCCTGCTGGTGGGGTCGAGGCCGGTGGTGGGCTCGTCGAGGAACAGCACGGGCGGCCGCGTGACGAGCCCGGCGGCGAGATCGAGGCGCCGGCGCATGCCGCCGGAGTACTCCTTGAGAATGCGCGCGCCGGCGTCGATGAGGTCGAACTGCCCGAGCAGCTCGTCGGCGCGTGCTCGCGCCTGCCCCCTGGAGAGGCCGCTGAGGCGGCCGATCATGACGAGGTTTTCGCGGCCGGTGAGAACTTCGTCGAGCGTGGCGTCCTGCGCGGTGACGCCGATGTTGCGCTGCACGGCGGCAGCCTCGCGGACGACATCGTGACCGGCGACGCGCGCGCTGCCGGCATCGGGGATCGACAGCGTGGTGAGGATCCGGACGGCGGTGGTCTTGCCGGCGCCGTTGGGTCCGAGCACGCCGAGAATCGATCCGGCCGGCACCTCCAGGTCGACGCCGTCAAGCGCGACGGTCGCGCCGAAGCGCTTCTTGAGTCCGTGAGCTTCGATCATCAGATTGGTCATGGCGAAGATCCTACAGTAACTGAAAAAATAGTGCAACTGAAATTTTGTTAGGATGTGGCCTACGGTGGATGAGGGACCCCTTAGCGCGGTTGCAGCCGACGCCGGCGACGCGGCCGATGAGCTGTCCGATGAGGGGCGGATCCAACGGCTGCTGGTGCGCGAGCTGGGCCCCGAGATGGCGCACGCGTTCGCGGTCGCGCGCGAGACGCAGGAGCGCTGGGCACGGCGGCACCACCCGCACGACGGGCTGCGCGAGCGCAAGAAGCGCCGCACCCGCCAGCAGATCTCAGACGTGGCGACGTCGCTGTTCGTGGTGCGCGGCTTCGACCGCGTAAAGGTGTCGGAGATCGCCGAGATCGTGGGCGTCTCGGAGAAGACGGTCTACAACTACTTCCCCACGAAGGAGTCGCTGGTGTTCGACCGCGCCGACGAGGGCATCGCGCGCGTGGTGGCGGCGCTGCGCGAACGCGAACCCGGAGAGTCACCGACGAAGGCGATGCTGCGCGCGCTGAAGGCCGACATGGAGGACATCGAAGACCTCCCCGACGAGATCTACAAGTTCATGCCGCTGTTCGCCGAGATGCTCGCGACGACGCCGTCGCTGCGCGCGGCGCTGCGCGATCTGCAGAGCCGCCTCTTGGAAGTCGCGACCGAGGAGCTGGCGGCGCTTGCCGACGTCGACCCGCGCGACCCCGAGCCGCGGATCGCCGCACACGCGATCGTCGGCCTGCAGGAGCTGTCGTTCTCATCGCGCCTGCGCCACATCGAAGCCGGGCTGCGCCGGGACGAGCTGCGTGGCGCGGTCGTCGCCGACCTCGAGCGCGCAGCGCGACTGCTCGACACCGGGCTGTGGTCGTTCAACCTGCTGATGCAGGGCGCGCGCACACGCCAGCAGCTGCGCGACGCGGCGGCGGCCGCCGACGAAGCGCGCAAGCAGGTATCCGACGCGCTGCGAAAGGCGCGCATGGCTTGGCGCGAGATCCGCCGCAGCGAACGCGACGAGCGCAGAACCGAGCGCCAGCACCGCGAGCGCTGAGCTAGCGGTGCTGCCAGCAACCCACGGGCCGGCGAACACCGCCTACACGCGGCTGGACGCCCGCCGACACGCCGGACAGACGCGACCTACGCGCCGGGCGGGTTATCCGGCTTGAGGCGCTTGCGCCCCTTCTGATCCTTGCGCCCCGTGCCGATGCACTCGCGGCAGACGATCCATTTGCTCTCCCCCTCGCCGTCGCCGGACCACGGCGTCCAGCCCACGCCATCGCAGCTGGGACAGCGAGCGTTCTCGGGGATGTGCCGGTCGCTTTGGGTCATGGCGGGAGCATAGCCGCTGCCGTCGAGCACAACGAACGGCGCTGTCGGCGAGCGATGACCGCCGCCGACCAGGCGTCCGGCACGCGAGCGTGTCAGGCTTGTGCCTCGTCAGTCGAGGTCAAACGCAGCCCTGACAGCAGCCGCGAGGGCCTGCTCCTGACGGTCGAGTAGCACACCGATCTGCGTCCCGAGCGAGTCGCTGGGGATCGTGGTGACGTTGTCGCAACTCACGACAGACGGGCCGCCGAGACCGTTGGCCTCGCCAACCGCCACCTCCGTCGATAGACCGCGAATGGTCGTCGTGATCGGCGCGATCGTCACCGTCGAGAGATGCGGACGCACGAGCTCCCGCGTGAGCACCAGCACAGGACGCGACTTGTCTAGCTGCGCGACATGGATCGGCCGCATCAGGCGAGGCCGGAGGAAAGACCGCGCGCATGTTGGGCCAGCCCCGCGAGATCCTGATCGGGGCCGCTGCGAGCGAGGATCTCCGCGTCGCGGGCGGCGACGGCGCGGCGTCGCTCGCGTTCCAGCGCCCGCGTGACAACCGACGCCCGACTGCGCGCAGCACCCGAGCCGACCACACCGTCGACGAAGGCGACGAGCTCGTCGGGAAGTCGAACCGCGATCTGCTTGCTCATCCCAATATGGTACCAAATTGGGATTGCGTCGAGCCTGGCTCTCAACTGCCCGCATCTCGTCACAAATTGGGGGCTCAATGCAATTAAAAGAAGTGAGATGTTGAAGGACGAAGATTCCGAAGAGGGCAGCAGGCGGTCAAGCGCGGTGGTGCGCCTGGACTCGCTGTCACTGCTCGACGCGCTCCCCGCCGATCAGCGCGCCGCGGTGCGGGCTCGCGTGATCGATGGGCGCGACTACGCGGAGCTCGCTGGTGAGCTCGACTGCACCGAGCTGGTGGTGCGCCAGCGTGTCAGCCGCGGGCTGCGCACGCTACGCACGCTTGCGGGTTACTCGCGCTGACTCAGTCCTGCTGGAGGACGCACGAAAAGCCCGCGATCGCCCGTGCCGAGTGCTGCAGGTGACTGATTTGGAGCCGGGGGAACCCCGGCCGCTCACTCCTTCTCCACCCAGTCGAACGACCGCGTGACCGCCTGCTTCCAACGCCGATACTCGCGCTCGCGCCGCTCGGCGTCCATCTGCGGCTGCCAGCGCCGGTCCTCGGCCCAGCGCACGCGCAGCTCCTCGCGGTCTGACCAGAAGCCGACCGCGAGGCCAGCCGCGAAGGCGGCGCCGAGCGCGGTGGTCTCGGTGACGGCGGGACGCACGACTGGCACACCGAGCACGTCGGCCTGGAACTGCATCAGCAGCTCGTTGGCGGTCATGCCGCCGTCGACCCGCAGCTCGGCGAGCGGCACACCGGCGACCATGTTGGCCTCGTCGAGCACCTCGCGGCTCTGCCACGCGGTCGCCTCCAACGCCGCCCGCGCGATGTGCCCGCGGTTTGCGTACGCGGTCAGGCCGACGATCACACCGCGCGCGTCATCGCGCCAGTACGGCGCGAACAGGCCGGAGAAGGCCGGCACGAAATACACGCCGCCGTTGTCCTGCACGGTGCGCGCCAGGTCCTCGACCTCCGCGGCGCTCTGGATCAAACCGAGGCGATCGCGTAGCCACTGCACGAGCGCGCCGGTGACAGCGATCGAGCCCTCCAGCGCGTAGGCGGGCTCGCCCTCGCCGAGCTTGTAGGCGAGCGTCGTCAGGAGCTTCTGCGAGCGCACAGCCTGCGCGCCGGTGTTGAGCAGCAGGAAGGACCCGGTGCCGTACGTGTTCTTGGCCTCGCCCTGCGCGAAGCACGTCTGCCCGAACAGCGCCGCCTGCTGGTCGCCGAGGATGCCCGCGATCGGCCGACCGCCCACCGCGGTCCCCGCCGCCTCGCCGTACACCTCGCTCGAGGAGCGGATCGCGGGCAGCAGCGCGCGCGGTATGCCCATCAGCTCGAGGCTCGGCTCGTGCCAGTCCAGGCGCTCCAGGTCCATCAGCATCGTGCGGCTGGCGTTCGTGACGTCGGTCGCGTGCACGCCGCCGCGTGGGCCGCCGGTGAGGTTCCACAGCACCCACGCGTCCATCGTCCCGAACGCCAGCTCGCCGTTCTCGGCGCGCTCGCGTGCACCGTCCACGTGCTCCAGCAGCCACGTCAACTTCGGCCCCGAGAAGTACGTCGACAGCGGCAACCCGACGCGCTCGCGCAGGCGGTCGACCCCCTGCTCGCCCGCCAGCTCGCGCACGAGCTGGTCGGTGCGCGTGTCCTGCCACACGATCGCGTTGTGGATCGGCGCGCCGCTCTCGCGATCCCACACGACGGTGCTCTCGCGCTGGTTGGTGATCCCGATCGCCGCGAGCTCGCCCGCCTCCACGCCGGCCTTCGCGAGCGCACCGCCGATCACTTCGCGCGTGCGCGTCCAGATCTCGCTCGCGTCGTGCTCGACCCAGCCAGCGCGCGGGTTGATCTGCTCGTGCTCGCGCTGGTCGACCGCGGCGATCCTGCCGTCCTTGTCGAACAGGATGAAGCGGGTGCTGGTGGTGCCTTGATCGATCGCGCCGACGTACTTCGCCATCCCCACTTGATACCAGGACGACTCCCGGCCGTTCCTGGACGACCCCCGATCCTTTGCTGTAGCTGGCGCCCTCCGCGGCGATCGGCTACGTTGGCGAAATGCGCCAAGCTGCAGCTCGTCCGATTCGTGCGATCGTCCTTGCAGCCGCGATCGCCGCTTGTCTGGCGACAGGCTCGCCGCTGCTCACGCAGCAGGCCGCCGCCTCGGGCACGCACTCGGCGAGCCGTTGCGCCACGTTCAAGGCCAAGGGCGTGAAGTACGGCGTGTACGTCGCTGACGGTCACGTCAGATGCGACGTGGCGACGAGCATCCTTCAGGCGATCGCCAACGGCAAGGGCAAGGAAGTCGACAACGGCAGCTCCGCCAACTCCTACGTCCTCTACAGCGGCTGGCTGTGCCCGGACGGCAACATGGGCGAGCAGACCTGCGAGCACTCGACGCGTCCGGTGAACCACCCCAGCGAGGACATCGCGAGCCTTTCCTGCCAGTTCGGCGCGGGATGCCCCACGCGGGCTGGTTTCCCGAACGAGTAGCCGCTCGAAGCGATAACCGCTCGAACCGGTAGCCGGCCGGACGGGGTGTCGCTTGAACCGGTAGCCGCTGCTTGAAGCGGTGGCCCTGTCACACGGATGCGCGCTCGCGCAAACCTGTATCTAGATGACCGATTCTGCCGAGGATGAGGACGCGGCGCTGGTGATTGCGATCGCGAATGGAGACGAGGCCGCGTTCGTGCTGCTGTACCGACGCTACCTGCCGCTGGTGGTGCGCTGGTGCCTGAGTGAGACCGGCAATCGCGAGGTCGCGGCGGACCTCTCGGCGGAGGTGTTCGCGGCGGCGTTGACCGCCTCGCGCCGCTACCGTCCCGAGCGCGGCTCGGCTGCCGCGTGGCTGCTCGGGATCGCGCGCAACAAGCTGCTGGAAAGCCGCAGGCGGCTGCGCGTCGAGGACTCCGCCAGGCGCCGTCTGCGGCTCGAGCCGGCGCCGCTGAGCGATGCCGACCTCGAGCGCGTCGAGGAGCTCGCGAGCCTCGACGAGGAGCTTCTCGCGCGTGTGCACGGACTGCCGGCGCCGCTGCGCGAGGCGCTCGCCGAGCGAGTCCTGCAGGAGCGCCCGTATGAGGAGATCGCGGCGCAGCTGCGCTGCTCGGAGTCGGTCGTGCGCCAACGCGTCAGCCGTGCGCTGAGGACGCTGCGCTCACAGCTGGAGGAAAGATGAACGACTATTTCGACCGAGTCGAACAGGGCCTGCGCGAGGCGGTGCGACATCGCGCGCACGTGCCGTGGTACGTGCGGCTACGGCCGCAGCTGCGACCCTCGCGCCCGGCGATCGTCGCCGTGGCTTGCCTGCTCGCGGCGGGATCGGCGCTCGCGGCGACCGGCGTGTTCCGCACGGGCGCGCCGGTGGGCGCTGAGGTCCCCCCGCTCGCGAACGCCGAAAACGGCGTCGCGATCCCAGGCGGCGTGCACCTGCTGGCGCTGCGAGTCGCCGACCCGGAAGGCGGCCCGCCTTGGGGGCTGCGCGTCGTGAAGACGACTCGCGGGCTGATCTGCCTACAAATCGGACGCGTCGTCGACGGACGACTCGGCGTGATCGGCCAGGACGGCGCGTTCGCCGACGACGGGCTGTTCCACCCACTGTCGGATGACTTCCTGAACGAGGGCGGCTGTGGCACCGAGGACGCCAACGGCGACGCGTTCATCAACGAACAGGTCAACGGGCTCCCCGCGAGCGCTCTGACAGGCGGCGAACGCCACGGGTCCGGCGGCTGCTACGGGCAGCGAACGGCCCCGAACAGCTGCCCGCCGAGCGCTCTGCGCGACGTCTACTACGGCCTGCTCGGCCCAGACGCGGTGAGCGTTACCCACGAGACGGCCAGCGGCGGAATCGCCACCACCACTACGGCCGGCGGCGACGGCGCCTATCTGGTCGTCTTGCCACACACCGCCGCGCACTGCTCCCCCTATTCTCCGACCTGCTCCGGAGATGCGGGGACAAGCTCGACCGGCGGGCCGGCACTCGAATCCTCAGAGGTGATCCGCGTCCTCCACTACCGGGGTGCACCTAGCTGTCATGTCCCTACCGCAGAAGAGGTCGCGGAACGCGAAACCGTCCCGCGCCAGGGACACGGCTGTCCCCCCGTGGGTTACGTCGCGCGACCGCTAGCGCACTTCACGCATGCACAGCTGGCGTCCCCCGTCACCGCCCGCGTGGAGTCGGCCGCGCTTTACTGCCAAGGGCGAGAGACGATCGAGCCCTGCGACGGCGGGGTCCCGAAGGGCTTCACGAGGATCGACCTGTCCGGCGGCCCGCAGGCGCTCGTGGTCGTCGAATTCACCACCCGCGTGGCGATCGCGAACTTCGACAGCCACTACGAGGTCCACATGAGCAACCCAAGCGACCCCGCCAACCCGAGCTGTCCAGGGGCCGGGTCGAGCAGCTTCGGGCCTACCGTCACCGACCTGCGCGCCGGTCAGCGGGTGCGCCACACGCAGCTCGTCAACCCCGAATGCCGTGGACGCTCACACATCACCGTCAGCTTCGAGAGCGTCGACGGCCCCGCCACGGGCACGCCGGTGCCAGGCCTGCCCGGTCAGGGTCCCGAAATACCGATCGGCCAGACGAGCGTCGCGATCCCGTAAGCCGGCAGGCCAGCGCTCCGGCGGTGTCCGGACTCGAGTCAACCGGGGTCCGGCGCGAGGATGCCGCAGAGCACGGTCAGCCCCCGCTGCCGGTGCGCGTCGAGCTCAGCGACCAACAGGTCGGCGTCACGGTCGCGGATCGCGGCGATGATGCGCTCGTGTGCCTCGATCGAGCGGCTGCGCTCCTCACGCGAGTTGTAGTACATCGCGCGGTAGGCCTCGGTGGACTCCCACAACAGCCTGATCACGCGCATCGCGTGCGGCTGATCCTCCGCGGCGAGAATCGCGAAGTGAAAGCGACGGTTGGCCTCTAGCTCGGCGATCACGTCATCGTTCGCGGCCGCGTTCTCGCATTCGCGGGCGGCACGCGCGATGCGCTGCAGGGCGTCGTCGTCCAGCGCGGGCAGCGCGTGGCGCGCGGCGCGCTCCTCGAGCAGCTGGCGCAGCGCGTATATCTCCTGCAGGTCGGCGGCGCGCAACTCCGTGACGAAGTAGCCACGACGCGGGCGGTAGCTCACCTGGCCCTCCTGCTCGAGCACACGCAACGCCTCGCGCACGGGCGCGACGCTGAGCCCGACGGACGCGGCGACGTGATCCTGGCTGACGCGCTGCCCGGGACGTAGCTCGCCGGCGAGGATCATCGCGCGCAGCGCCTCAACGGCGTGCTGCTGAGCAGTCGCCAGCACCGCACGTGGCGGCGCGACGCGCGGCGGCGCGCCATCCACCGCGATGACGCCCTCCGAGGCGCCAACGCCCTCAGCCGCGATGACGCCCTCGGCCGCGGCGCGGACGCGTGCGTGCGCGCTCACCGAAACGCCTGGATGCCGGTGAGGGCACCGCCGACGACGAGCGCGTGCACGTCGGCGGTGCCCTCGTAGGTGACGATCGACTCGAGGTTGTTCATGTGACGGATCACGGGGTACTCAAGCGTGATGCCGTTGGCGCCGAGCATCTGCCGCGCGGTGCGCGCGACGTCGAGCGCGGCGTTGACGTTGCCGAGCTTGCCCATCGAGACGTGCTCGGGCGCAAGACGGTGCTCGTCCTTCATACGCCCGAGGTGCAGCGCCAGCAGCGTCGCGCGATTGACCTCCAGCGCCATGTGCGCGAGCTTGAACTGCTGGATCTGGGTGGCGGCGATCGGGCGCCCGAAGGCGATGCGCTCCTTGCTGTAGTCGAGCGCGGCCTCGAAGCACGCGCGCGCCGCGCCGGCGGCGCCCCAGACGATGCCGTAGCGGGCCTCGTTCAAGCACGACAGCGGGCCGCGCAGCGACGTCGCCTCGGGCAGCATCGCCTCCTGCGGCAGGCGCACGTCGTCGAGCAGCAGCTCCGAGGTGACCGACGCGCGCAGCGAGAGCTTGCGGTGGATGTCCTGCGTGCTGAAGCCGGGGGTGCCTTTCGGCACGACGAAGCCGCGCGTACCCTCGTCGGTCGCCGCCCATACGACCGCGACGTCGGCGATCGAGCCGTTCGTGATCCACATCTTCTGGCCGTGCAGAACCCAGTCGTCGCCGTCGCGGCGCGCGCGCGTGCGCATCGAGCCGGGGTCCGAGCCGGCGTCAGGCTCGGTCAGTCCGAAGCAGCCGATCGCCTCGCCGGCGGCCATGCGCGGCAGCCACTCGCGCTTCTGCTCCTCTGAGCCCCAGCGCCAGATCGCGTACATCGCCAGCGACCCCTGCACGGACACCAACGAGCGCAGGCCGCTGTCGCCGGCCTCCAGCTCCAGGCACGTCAGGCCGTACGCGGTGGCGCTCGCCCCGGCGCAGCCGTAGCCCTGCAGGTGCATGCCGAGCACGCCCAGCTTGCCGAGCTGCGGCGCCAGCTCGCTCGTCGGGAAGCGCGCCTCCTCGAACCAGTCGCCGACGTGCGGCAGCACGCGGTCGCGCACGAACGCACGCACGCTGTCACGGATGTCGCGCTCCTCATCGGAGAGCAGGTGATCGATGCCGAGGAAGTCCTTGGGGCTGACCGCCGGCGCTGCGGCTGTTGTGCTCGCCATCGTCTGTCCGCACTCCTTATTCGTAGATTTTCGAGGATCTAAAAGATAGAGGGTGACACGACGCCCTGGCCTTGAATGACGCCCTGGCCTTGAAACCCGGGCTATGTACTGCCATTGTTAGTACATGGCGACCGCCAAGGCACAGCGACTACAGATACGCGTGGAGCCAGCCGAGAAGGCGGCACTCGAGCGGGCCGCGGCCGCATCGCATCTGAATGTCTCGGCGTTTGTGCTGCAGGCAGCCGCATCTAGAGCCGAGGAAGTCCTCGCTGAGCGACAGAGCATCAGGCTGACACCACAG
Organism: uncultured Solirubrobacteraceae bacterium; assembly: GCA_963716535.1. Taxonomy (GTDB): domain Bacteria; phylum Actinomycetota; class Thermoleophilia; order Solirubrobacterales; family Solirubrobacteraceae; genus Palsa-744. The sequence goes on from OY970317.1 coordinate 1,842,810, forward strand.
GCCGCGCAGGCGTTCACCGAGGCATTGGATGGGCCGGCGAGGGTGAACGAGCGGCTTGCCGAGGTGCTAAAGCAGCCCCGCAAGCTCACCTGGCTTGACTGAGCTCCGTCGGCCAGCGCTACTCGATCTGGCGCGGCATGACCGCGCACGGTTCGCATCCGGCAACGATGTGCTGGACGAGTGGCTTCGTCGGTATGCGGGGCAGAACCGGCGTCGCGACACGGCAGCTACCTGGGTCATCACAGACGCACGGGATGCCGTTGTTGCCTACGTGACGGTCGCGATGAGCGCGATCGACCGCTCGAGCGCGCCCGCCACCATTGCTCACCGGGCCCCAGACCCTGTCCCTGCGCTGCTCATCGGCAGGCTCGCGGTCGATCAGCGCCATAGCGGGTCGGGTATCGGCACGGCGCTCGTGCTGCACGTACTCGCGACGGCGCTGGAGCTGAATGCCAAGGCAGCATGTCGAGCCGTGGTCGTGAACGCTCTGCACACATCGGCTCGCGGCTGGTGGAAGCATCTCGGGTTCCGCCCCTTTGACCCAGCGGACGAGCAGTCGCTGGACCTGTATCTGCTGACGGCTGACATCGACGCAACGCTCCGCCACATCCGCTGAGCGAGCCGCGGCTCGCTCAGGCTCAGCTTGAGCTAAACCAGCGTCGCCAGCCGCTCGTGCACCGAGCGCACCGCGCTCGACCCCTCCCCCACGGCCGCGGCTACGCGCTTCATCGAGCCGCGACGAACGTCACCGGCGGCGAACACGCCGGGCACCGAGGTCTCGAACGGCAGCGGACCGGACGCGCCCGCGGTCAGCTCCTCGGGTACCTGGCGATCGGTGAGTATGAACCCGTCCTCGTCGAGCGCGACGCAGCCGTTCAGCCACGCGGTCGCCGGGTCGGCGCCGATGAAACAGAACAGGCCCGAGCACGGGATCGTCTGCTGCTCGCTCGTCGTCGTGCTCGCGAGCGTCGCGCGCTCGAGATGCTCCCCGCCAGCAAGCGCCTGAACTTCAACGCCGGTGGTCAGCGAGATCTTCGGGTCGGCCTCGATTCGCTCGATCAGGTAGTGCGACATCGTCTGTGTGAGGTCCGGGCGTCTGATCGCGATCGTCACGGCACAGTTGCTCTGCGCCAAGTAGATCGCGGCCTGACCGGCGGAGTTGCCGCCGCCGACGACCACGACCGGCGAGCCGTTGCAGACGCGCGCCTCCAGATCGGTGGCCGCGTAGTACACGCCGGCGCCCTCGAAACGCTCCAGGTTCTCCACCGGCAGGCGCCGGTAGCGCGCGCCGGAGGCGACGATCACAGCGCGCGTGGGGATCTCGCTGCCGTCGCGCAGGGTGACGACGTGAAAGCTGCCCTCGGGCCGCAGGCCGGCGACCTCGCACGGGGAGTTCATGCGCGCGCCCAGACGCAGCGCCTGCACCGCCGCGCGTGAGGTGAGATCGCCGCCCGAGATGCCGTTGGGAAAGCCCGCGTAGTTCTCGATGCGGGAGCTGGCGCCGGCCTGGCCGCCAACCGTGACGGCGTCCAGGCACACCGTGCCGAGACCCTCCGACGCGCCGTAGACGGCCGCCGCCAGCCCCGCTGGGCCGCTGCCGACGACGACCAGATCGAAGATGTAGCCCGGCTTGGGCTGGAAGGTCAAGCCGAGGCTCTCCGCGAACGTCGCCGCGGTCGCGTGCCGCAGGACTCCCGTCGGCGCGATCACCACCGGCGTGTCCGCCGGGCCGAGGCCCATCGTCGCGAGCACCACGTCGATGTCCTCGTCGTCCTCGATGTCGATCCACGTGTAAGGCAAGCGCGAGTGTTCGGCGAACGTGCGCATGCTCATCGCCTCTGAGGAGTAGCGCGAGCCGATGATCCGGATCGCCTCGGCGCCGGGCCCCGAACGCAGCATCTGCCGGCGCGCGACCAGTGCACCGAAGATGACATCGGCGATTTCGGGGCGCACGCTCATCAACCGGCGGAACTCGTCCTGCTCGATCACCAACACGCGACCGGCGCGCGTGACACGACCTGTCAAGACGCGGCGCTGGCCCGTGAGCAGATTCAGCTCGCCGATGAAGTTGTTGGGCCCGTACGCGGCGATCACAGCCTCCTCGCCCAGGCCGTCATCGCCGCCCGGGCGCACGACCTCGGCTTCGCCCTCCAGCACGACGAACAGGTCGAACGACGCCTCTCCCGCCTCGAACAACAGATCGCCGACCGCAACCTGCCGCTCGCTTCCGAACGCGGCCACTTCCACCAGCTGTGACGCGCTCAGCAGCGGCGCGATCGTCGGATCCAGCGGTGCCTGAGCGTCCATCGAATCAGAGTAGATGATGGTTCGAGCGGCGAGCGTTCACGCCGTGCTCGCGGCCGCTACCGTGTGCGCCGATTCATGGACGCTGACCCGCGAACGCTCGTGCACGTGCGCGACGCCGACCCCGACCGCGACGGCCAGGCGTGCGCGGCGATCTACGCGCCGTATGTCGCCGACACCGCCTTTACGTTCGAGTACGAGGCGCCCTCCGCCCACGAGATGGCAAAGCGCATCGCCGCGGCGTACGTGTGGCTGATCGCCGAGCTCGATGGCCGCCCGATCGGCTACGCCTACGGCGGACGCCATCAGGCGCGCGCCGCCTACCGCTGGGCGGCGGACGTCAGCGTGTACATAGACCGCGATCACCGCGGCGCGGGCGCCGGGCGCGCACTGTACACGCAACTGTTCGAGCGCCTTCGCGCCGCCGGCCTGTGGACGCTGTGCGCGGGCGTCACGCAACCGAACCCCGCCAGCGACGGCCTGCACCGCGCGATGGGCTTCACCCAGGTAGGCGCCTACCGTCGCATCGGCTGGAAGGCCGGCGCCTGGCACGACGTGCTGTGGTGGCAGCTGGACCTGCATCCCGGCGAGCCGGGGCCGCCACCTCCCGAGCTAAACCTGTAGCGACATTCCCAGGAACACCTACACAGGCGTCGACTGACGCTCGCCCGCGGGCCGCGCAGGCGCATCGCGCTCCTGCAGCGCGCGCGCAGCCGAGCCCTCGATGTTGATGTGCGGCAGCCGCGCGTCCAGCCAGCGCGGCAGTCGCCACGTGAGTGTCCCCAGCAGCTCGAGCACTGCCGGCAGCAGTACGCAGCGCACCACCAGCGCATCGAGGAACACCGCCGCCGCCAGCCCGAAGCCGAACTCCCTGATCGTGCGCTCGTCGCCGAGCATGAACGACAGGAACACGCACACCATGATCGCCGCGGCCGCGCTGATCACGCGTCCCGTGAAAGAGATGCCGCTGGCGACCGCCGCCGACGCGTCGCGCCCGCGCACCCACTCCTCGCGCACGCGCGACACCAGAAACACCTCATAGTCCATCGACAGGCCAAACACGACCGCGAACATCAGCACCGGTATCCACGGCTCGACCGGGCCCTTCTGCACGCCGAGCAGGCCGCCCAGCCAGCCCCATTGAAAGACCGCCACGGTCGCGCCGAGCGCACCGCCGATGCTGAGCAGGTTCATCAGCGCGGCCTGCAGCGGGATCACGACCGAGCGGAAGATCACCAGCAGCAGCAACGCCGACAGCAGCACGACGATCGCGATGAACAGCGGCAGCTTGCTCCCCAGCACGTGCGAGAAGTCGATCGAGCCCGCGGTGAAGCCGCCGACCAGGACGTTCACGCCGGTGCGACGCTCGAGCGGAGGCAGCACGTCGTCGCGCAGCCGGTTGACCAGTTCCGTCGTCGCCAGCGCCTGCGCCGAAGAGCGCGGATACACCTGCATCACCGCCACGGTGCCCGACGGGCCCAGCCGCGGCTGCGTGACGGCGACCACGTCGGGACTGGCCGCTGCGGCCGCACGCACCGCTGACAAAGCCTGTTCTGAGGCCACGCGAGCGCCGGCCGGCAGTTCGGCGACGAGCAGCAACGGCCCGTTGAAGCCCGGCCCGAAGCCCTGCGCCAGCAGGTCGAACGCGTGGCGGGAGCTCGTGTTGGCCGGGTCGTTGCCGGCGTCGCTGTTCTCCAGCCGCAGCGCGACCACCGGCGCCAGCAGCGCGACCATCACCGCCAGCGAGACAAGCGCCAGCGGCCATGGCCGCGCCTGCACCGTCTCGCTCCAGCGTCGCCACGCCGAGCCCTGCGATGCGGGCTGCGCCCCGCCCGCGCCATCGCGACCGCTCGCGCCAGCCACCGCGGAGGCCCCGTTCACGCCATCGGCCGCTGTGGCGGCGCGGCGACGGAGGACGCCCCGCCGAGCGCCACGCGGGCGCACGATGCGCATCCCGAAGCGCGACAGCAGCGCCGGCAGCAACGTCAGCGAGGCCAGCAGCGTCAACAGCACGGCCAGCACGGAGGCGATCGCGAGCCCGTACAGAAAGCTGACGCCCGTGGCGAACATGCCGAGCAGCGCGATCACGACCGTCGTGCCGGCGAGCAGGATCGCGCGCCCTGACGTATCCATCGCCTCGAGCACCGCGCGCTCGACCTCGCCAAAGGACACGTAGTTCTCGCGAAAGCGCGTGACGATGAACAGCGCGTAGTCGATGCCGACGCCGAGACCGATCATCAGCGCGAGCTCCGGCGAGACGTTGGACATGTCGGTGATGTGCGTCGCCAGGCCGATCAACGCGACGCCCGTGATCAGGCCGAGGCCCGCCGTCACCAGCGGCATCCCAGCGGCCGCCAGCGAGCCGAACGTGATCAGCAGAATCATGAGCGCGGCGATCACGCCGACGGTCGTCGCCGGGCCGACGCTGAAGCCCTCGGCCTGCTCGACGACCTGGCCGCCGGCAGCGAGCTGCAAGCCCGCGAGGTGGACCGCTTTGATCTGGTTGAGCAGCGCCGTGCCGGTGTCGTTCGGCAGCAGGTTCGCGCGCTTGTCGTAGTTGACCGTCGCAAACGCCGTCCTCTGGTTCGCGGACACCTGCACGGCGCCACGCGGGCCGTATGGGCTGGCGACGGCGGCGACGTGCGGGAGCGTCTGCACGCGGCCCAGCAGCGACGTGATCGCGCTGCGCACAGCCGGCGCCCGGACACTGCCCTCAGAGACGTGGAAGACGATCGTGTCGACGTCGCCGCTCTGTGCCGGGAACTCGTGCGAGAGCAGATCCGCCGCGCGCTGGGACTGCGTGCCTGGGAGGCTGAAGTCGGTCGCGTATTCGCGCCCGGCCACCTGCGCCAGCGCACCCGCGACGATCGCCAACGCGACCCACGCGACGACAACGCTGCGGCGATGGGACATACACCAGCGGGTCAGCTTCAACACGTGCGGGCGCCTCCTTGGGGGGCCTCTGAGGCTAGTACATGGGCGGCTGGCGTCAGGCGCGCAGCGCGATGCGCCGCAGCGCCCTGCGCGCGCCAAACATGCTCAGCCGCTCGACGAGTGGGCTCGCGTAGTGGGCGAGCTGGCGCGCGACGGCGGCCCGCAGCACGTCCACCTCGAGCAGCCGCCCGCCGACGACGACCGCGCGCAGTGTCCCCAGCGCATCGAGGTCCGCCGCTGGGTCCGCGGCGAAGATCAGCACGTCGGCGGGGGCGCCCGGCGTGAGCGTGCCCAGGCCGGGGATGCCGAGCCGCGTCGCGGCCTGTGCGGTGGCGATGTCCATCACCTGCGCCGGCGGGATGCCAGCGGCCGCGAACAGCTCCATCTCGCGCTGCAGGCTCGCCCCCGGCGCGACGTAGGGCTGCTGCACGTCGGTTCCCAGATACAGCGGCGCACCAGCCCGATGCAGACGTCCGACCAGCTCGAGCTTCTTGTCCATCGAGTCGCGCAACATCGCCACGGTGTCGGGGGAGAGGTCGCGGTAGGCGGCCAGCCCGGTGCTGCGGTTCCACACGACCTCGGGATACATGCGGGGCATCAGCGGCGCGCTCGCGGAGGAGTCCTGTGCGCAGATGACGCCCTCGGTGACCACCAGCGTCGGCGTGTGCGCGATGCCCTGCTCGACGCTCGCCCCCACGACCGCGTCCAGCCGGCGATCATCAACGGCGCGCCAGTCGCCGAGGCGATCGACCATCGCGGCGCTGCGGCGTGTCGGCGGCGGCGCCACGCCGTGCAGGTGCTGGACCTCGGGCACACCGGCCTCCTCGATGCTGAGCGCGGCCGGCACGTGTCCGATCGCGCGCAGACCGCGATCGCGCGCGGCGTCGACGAGCGCGGCGATGTCCTCGCGGGTGAGCCCGTCGTAGAGCTTGATCACCTGCGCGCCGCGGTCGACGGCCGCCTGTATGACGACGGCCGGGGCGACGGGGTCTTCGACCATGATGCTGTTGGGCCAGTCGCGCGCACCGCGCGCGATGAACGGGCCGCACGCGAGCACCCTCGGCCCCGGCACGGCTCCGTCGGCCAGCAGCCGGCGCGCGGCGGCCACGGAGGTACCGTCGCCGTCGCCGGCGTCAAGCACCGTGGTGACGCCGTGCAGCAGGTACAGCAGGCAGAACAGCGGCGTCAGCGCCAACGAGTTTGCGGGCGGCAGATGCTGGTGGCCGTCGATCAGGCCGGGGGTCGCCACGCAGCCCTCGAAGCGACGGTCATCGCCCGGCTCGCCGTCGCGGATCGCGTCGATCGCGCCGTGGCGCAGCGACAACGTACGCCCGGGCTCCCCGGCGACGGTCAGCCCGCCGAGGTCACACGAGTCGCCCGGCATCTGCTCGAGCGCCGGCGGCGGATTCAGGAGCATTCGACGAAGATAGCAAATAGCTACTCCGACTGGTTGAGCCAATCTCCTGGCATGCTAACGGCATGAGCGCAAACGCTTTGCAGGAGCGGCCAAGCCCGATCGATGGACGCTCGCTGCGCTACGCGGGGCGCCGCGAGGAGCTGCTCGAGGCGGCGGCTGACTGGGTGCTCGAGAACGGGCTCGAGGGCCTCTCGATCCGTCCGCTGGCGGCGGGCCTCGGCATCAGCCACCGCACGCTGCTACATCACTTCGCGACCAAGGAACGGCTGATCGCGGAGATCTTGCGCGAGCTGCGCCACCGCAACGAGCGCTTCGCCGCCGAGACCGCCGCGCGCCTGGGCGAGCAGGACCCAGACGCGATCTTCCAGGCCAGCTGGGAACACTTCACGGCGCTCGAGCGACGGCCCTACTGGCGCGTGTTCTTCGAGGTCTACGGCCTCGCACTCAACCATCCCGAGCACTACGAGCCGTTCGTCGATGGGCTCGTCACCGACTGGGTAGAGCAGACCCACCGCATCCTGATCGCGACCGGCGTGCCCGCCAAGCGCGCCACGCCGCTGGCGACGATGGTCGTCGCGACCGTGCGCGGGCTCGTCCTCGACCTGCTCACGACCGAGGACGCCGAGCGCGTGCAGAGCGCCGTCGACGCGCTCGGCATGACGATCGCGGCGGCGCGCAAGCGCGCCTAGCGGGCGGCAAGATGCGCATGCCTGTCACAAGATCCGGCGCCGACGGAATACGTAGCTGATGGACACCCAGCGCTATGCGAGCCTCGGCGACAGCGAGCTGCTCGAACTGACCGTCGAGGACCCGGACGCGTTCGGCGCCTTCTACGACCGCTTCGAGGAGGAACTGCTGGCTTTCTTCATGCGCGCGACGCGACGCGCGGAGGTCGCCGCGGACCTCACAGCGGAGGCGTTCGCCGCGGCGCTGTCCTCCGCGCGCCTGTACCGCGGCGAGCTGGGCTCGGCGCGCGCGTGGCTATTCGGGATCGCCAGGCACGAGCTGGCCGACACGTGGCAACGAGGGCGCGTCGAGGACCGCGCGCGGCGGCGCCTCGGGCTCGAGCCGATCAACCTCAGCGACGAGGCGCTCGAGCGGATCGACGAGCTGGATGCGCTCGGCACCGGCGTGCTGCGGCTGCTCGACGACCTGCCCGACGACCAGCGCGCGGCGGTCAGGGGACGCGTGCTGCAGGAGCGCAGCTACGACGAGCTCGCGCGCAGCCTGTCGTGCTCGCAGAGCGTCGTACGCCAGCGCGTCAGCCGCGGCCTGCGCAGCCTCAGGCAGCGAATGGAGCAGCAGTGAACTACCTCTCCGAGCTGCGAAGCGAGCTGGTGAACGCCGCGCACCGCGAGCACGCCGCAGCGACGGACGCACGCGCGGCGACGGACGCACGGACGGCGACAGACGCGCACGGCGGGCGCATCGGCGGTCGTGCGCGCAAGCTCGCGTCAGCGCCCTGGCATCACTCCGCGCACTACGGGCGCGCCGCGCTTGCGAGCGTGGTGCTTGGGCTCGCCGGCACGGCCGTTGGCGCGGTCCACGTCGGCGCGCCCCTCGGCCCTGAACAGCCGCAACCCTCGGCGTCCGCCAAACCCACCTCCGGCGGTACCCCACAACCGAGCGGCAGCGAACCAGCAACCAGCTCGACAGGTTCTACAGCGGGCACCCCCGCCTCGTGATCGCATGAGCCCCACCGGCATGCCAGCGCGAGCAAAGGCGCGCAAAACCGCGGCGACCACGACGGACTCCCGCCAGCCGAAATCACCGCGCGGCATGGTCATCGAGCTGGTCGTGATCCTCGCGATCGCGGTCGGGCTCGCGCTCGGCGTACAGGCGTTCGTGGTCAAGCCGTATCGCATTCCCAGCGGCTCGATGGAACCAACGCTGGCGGTCGGACAGCGCGTGCTCGTCAACCGCATCGGCACGGACTTCGGCGGGCCGCACGTCGGCGAGATCGCCGTGTTCCACCCGCCCGCGTCCGCCGAACAACAGGAATGCGGCCCGGTGGCGCACATGGTCAAGTTCGGCGGCGCTGCCTGCTCGCAGCCAGTGGCACAGGAGGCGAGCGTCAACTTCGTCAAGCGGATCGTCGCGGGACCGGGCGATGAAATCTACATCCGCGAAGGGCACGTCTACCGCAAGGCTGCGGGGAGCAGCGACTTCGTCGCCGAGCACGCCTCCTACATCAAACCCTGCGACGGGAGCCCGGAGTGCAACTTCCCGGTCCCGATCAAGATCCCGCCCGGACACTGGTTCATGATGGGCGACAACCGCGGCAACTCAGACGACAGCAGGTTCTGGGGTCCCGTGCCCACGTCGTGGATCATCGGCCAAGCGATCATCACCTACTGGCCGCCGGATCGCATCGGGGTCCTCTAACGCGAGCTGCACCTATGCTTGGCGGCATGGGAACCGTCGTGGGCTCGCCGGCCCACAGCGCCGCGGCCGGGCCGTCGGAGACGTCGGGGCAGCAGCTGCCCGGCGCCGGCGAGCGCGTGCTGGTGATCGAGGACGAGCCCGGGATCGTCGACTTCGTGCGTCGCGGCCTGGAGGCCGAGGGCTTCGCGGTCGAGACCGCCACCGACGGCGTCGAGGGGGAACGCCTGGCGCTCGGCGGCGCCTGCGACGCGATCGTGCTCGATCTGATGTTGCCCCGCCGCGGTGGCCTGGAGGTACTGCACTCGGTACGACGGGCGATCCCGAACGTACCCGTGATCGTGCTGAGCGCGCGCGGCGAGATCGAGGATCGCGTCGAGGGCCTCGAGGCTGGCGCCGTCGACTACCTGGTGAAGCCGTTCTCGATGGCCGAGCTGGTCGCGCGCGTGCGCGCCCAACTGCGCGTCGTCGCGCAGGCTTCCGCCAACACCATCGAGGCCGAGGGCATCGAAGTCGACCTGCTGACCCGCAGGGTGCGCCGAGACGGACACACCGTGGTGCTCTCGACGACCGAGTTCGAGCTGCTCGTGTACCTGCTGCGCCACCACGGCCGGGTCGTCTCTCGCGAGCAGATTCTCAGCTCCGTGTGGGGTTACGAGCACGACCCGACGACGAACGTGGTTGACGTGTATGTCGGCTATCTGCGGCGCAAGTTGGGCCAAGCGGACCGGCCTGCGCCGATCTTCACCGTGCGCGCCGTCGGCTACCGACTCGGCGGCGCGCGCTAGCGCGCGCAGTGTCTCTCATCTCGACCGCGCCTCACTTCGCAACCGCGGCCCGCGTGCGCGGTTGACGGCGGCGACCGGCTGCGGTTAGGTTGCAGCGACAGCGCTGGCGGGGGACGCTGCGGTGGTCTGCGCGACACATGAGCGCCCGCGCGGCGATCAGCACGACAGGAGGGATCAAAATGGGGAATCGAGGCCGAATCATCGGCTTGGTGGTTTTGTGCGTCGGCGTGCTCGTGCCGGCGGCGAGCGCGGTGGCAGCACCGCAGTACGTGGCGCTAGGGGACTCCTACTCATCGGGCGTCGGCACACGCGTGTTCTATGAAGAATCGGGTGAATGCGATCGCAGCCCGGACGCCTACGGGCCAAAGGTCGCGGCGGCCGAGGGCTACACGCTGAGCTTCCAAGCCTGCAGCGGCGCGAAGACGACCGAAGTCAACGAAAAACAGCTGGGCACGCTGAGCAGCTCGACCAGCCTCGTGACGATCACAATCGGCGGCAACGACGCCGGTTTCAGCAACGTGATCATCAACTGCGCGCTGTATTACTTCACGTGCGGCAGCGCGATCAGCGAAGCCAATGAATTCATCGCCAAAAAACTGCCGGGCTTGCTGGAAACGACGTACAAAGACATCCGTGCCAAGGCAACGACCGCGAAAGTGATCGTGCTCGGCTATCCGAAGCTGTTCACCAAGGAAGGCACGACGTGCAACGTCAACTTCCTGACGTCGGGCAACGAGAAGAAAATGAACGAATCCGCGGAAAAACTCGATGCCGTCGTCAAGGCACGGGCGGAAGCGCTGAAATTCACCTTTATCAACCCGACGAGCGCCTTTGAATCACACGAGGTCTGCTCGTCCTCGGAATGGCTCAACGGTCAGTCCAACCCACTGTCGGAAAGCTACCACCCCAATGTCTCAGGTCAGGCGGAGTTCACCTCGCTTGTCGAGGCTGCGCTGTAGCGAAGCGATGAGCGCGGGCTCGATGCGGCGCTGGAGCCGCGCGAGCGCAGTTGGCAGCTCGAAGCCGGCGGCGGGCACAGCACCGCCGTCGGCAACGGGCGCGGCAGCCGCCGGCGACGGCAACAGCGACGGCGACGGCGACGGCGACGGCGACGGCGGGGTTAGCCGCCCAGCGGCGAGGGCGGTATGCGAGTCTGGCCGTGCACCTCGGGGATCACCATCGCGATCTCATCGATGTAGCACCACGACCACACCTCGCCGGGCTCGATCGATCGGATGATCGGGTGGCTGCTCGCGTGCGCGTGCGCCGTCGCGTGACGGTTCGGCGAGTCATCACAGCAGCCGACGTACCCGCACTCCAGACAGATGCGCAGGTGCAGCCACGGTTCGCCCGTCAGCAGGCAGTCGACACAGCCGTCCACCGCCTCCGGCAACTGTGTGATCTTGACCTCGTCCAGGTGTGTGCAGGCTGCCACCGCTCCGCTCCAATCGACGCTCGCAGGACGGACACAGCCTAACGCGCCGTGCCCGAGCGCGCTACTGGACCGGCGGCGCGTGGGGGCGCGCGCTACTGGACCAGCCGCGCGTATGCGTCGGGGCGTCTGGTGGTCAGGAAAGGGAACAGCTCCAGCCAGTCACGGCGCTGGTCGAGGTCGAGGTCGGCGACCAGCACCGCGGGCTCGTCGCGCGGAGCCTGCACGAGCTTGCGCCCGTACGGGTCGCAGATGAACGACGAGCCGTAGAAGCGCAGCGGCGGCTCCTCGCCGACGCGATTGACCGCAACCATGAACAGGCCGTTTGCGATCGCGTTGCCGACGATCACCTGCTCCCACAGCGGCTGGGTGTCGAACTCCGGATGCTCCGGCTCGGAGCCGATCGCGGTGGGATACACGAGCACGTCCGCGCCCTCGAGGCTGTAGGCGCGCGCCAGCTCGGGAAACCACTGGTCCCAGCACGTCGGCAGGCCGAGCCGCGCGTCGGCCAGCTCGAGCAGCGGGAACGGCTGCGCATCGACGGGGCCGGGGCGGAAGTAGCGATCCTCGTGGTAGCCAGCCGTGATCGGGATATGCAGCTTGCGCGTGCGCGCGAGCAGCTCGCCGTCGGGCGCGACGACGATCGCGGTGTTGTAGCCGAGCCCGTCCTCACCGTCGGCGCGCTCGTACAGCGAGGCGTGGATCGGCACACCGGTGCCGCGCGCCATGCGTGCGGCGAAGCTGTATGTCGCACCGCCGGGCAGCTCCTCGGGCACCGCGCCGGCCGCCTGCGGCCCCCCCGGATCGACGGCGAAGTAGCGGCTGAGCGTCAGCTCCTGCAGGCACACCAGCTGCGCTCCCGCGCCCGCGGCCAGCTCGATTGCGGCCGCCAGCGCCGCTTCATGCGTGTCGGCGTCGGCGTGCCAGCGCTCCTGCACGGCGGCGATGCGAAACGGCGCCCGGTGCGGCGGGCGCGTGCGTGCGGGCGAGTCGCGCACGCTCGGCGCGACGATCAGACGGATGTCCTGCATGGGATGACTCTAGGAGGATCGAGCGTAGGCTGTCGTCGGTGACCGCGACCCTCGACTCCACGCCCGCCGCCGACGGCTATCGCATGCCGGGCGAGTTCGAGGCGCATGCCGGCTGCTGGATGATCTGGCCGGAGCGCCCGGACAACTGGCGCCTCGGCGCCAAGCCGGCGCAGCAGACCTACGCGGCGGTGGCCGAGGCGATCAACGCGTCGGAGCCGGTCACGATGGCGGTCTCCGACGCGCAGTTCGAGCACTGCCGCTCGCTGCTCTCGCCATCCATCCGTGTCGTCGAGATCGCGACCGACGACGCTTGGATGCGCGACACGGGGCCGACGTTCCTGCTCAACGGCAGCGGCGGGCGGCGCGGCGTCGACTGGCGCTTCAACGCCTGGGGCGGGCTTGACGGCGGGCTGTACTTCCCGTGGGACCGCGACGAGCGCGTCGCCGCGAAGGTCCTCGAGATCGAAGGCGCCGAGCGCTATCGCGCACCGCTCGTGCTCGAGGGCGGCTCGATCCACGTCGACGGCGAGGGGACGGTGCTCACGACCGAACAGTGCCTGCTGAACCGCAATCGCAACCCCGCGCTCTCGCGCGAGCAGATCGAGCGCGCGCTGCTCGACCATCTCGGCGCCGAGAAGGTGATCTGGCTCGGGCAGGGCGTGTTCAACGACGAGACCGACGGGCACATCGACAACCTCGCGTGCTTTGCGCGACCGGGCGTCGTGCTGCTCAGCTACAGCGACGACGAGTCCGACCCGCAGCACGCGATCTCACGCGACGCGCTCGAGCGCCTGCGGCGCGCCACCGATGCGCGCGGCCGCTCGCTCGAAGTGGTGCTGCTGCCCTCCCCCGGCCCGATCGCGATCAGCGAGCAGGAGGCCGCGGGCGTGGACGCCGTCGCCGGCAGCCTGCCGCGGCGCGCGGGCGATCGCCTGGCGGCGTCCTACGCCAACTTCTACTTCGCCGGCGAGCGGATCGTGTTCCCGTTGCTCGACGAGCGCCACGACGAGGCGGCTGCCGACGTGCTGCGCGACTGCTTCCACGATCGCGAGATCGTCGGCGTACCGGCACGCGAGATTCTTCTGGGAGGCGGCAACATCCACTGCATCACCCAGCAGGTACCGGCGATCTAGCAAGACGACAAGGAGACCTCATGTTCAAGAACGCGCTCGTGGGAGTGGATGGCAGGTCCGGTGGTCGCGACGCGATCGCGCTCGCCGGCCAGCTCGTCGACCCCGACGGCAAGCTGTCGCTGGTACACGTCCACCACGCCGAGCTGTCGGAGGAGCGCGACGAATCGCAAGCGCTGCTGGAGCAGGAGCGCACGCAGGCGGGCGTCAGCGCGGAGCTGCTGAGCGTGGTCTCGCCGAGCCCGGGACGCGGCCTGCACGAGCAGGCCGAAGCGCTCGACGCGGATCTGCTCGTGGTCGGCTCGTGCGGGCGCGGCGCGCTCGGGCGCGCGATGCTCGGCGACGACACGCGCGCGGCGCTCAACGGCGCATCGTGCGCAGTCGCGGTCGCCGCACATGGCTACAGCGCGAAGGCCGCGCCGATCGCAAGGGTTGGCGTTGCCTACAACGGCTCCGCGGAGAGCGACGCGGCACTCGCGAGCGCGCGGGAGCTGGCGAGCGCGAGCGGCGCGACGGTGACCGCGCTGGAAGTCGTCTCGCTCCCGCCGGCCATCTACGGCGGGCTGCTCGCACCCGCGATCGGCGACACCATCAACACGCTCACCGACGAGGCCAACGCGCGCCTGGCGCAGCTGCCGGGCGTGGATGGGCGGGCGGTGTACGGCCTCCCGGGCGAGGAGCTGGCGGCGTTTGGCGACGAGCTGGACATCCTGGTCGTCGGCTCGCGCGGCTACGGGCCGGTGCGACGCCTGGTGGTGGGCAGCACCTCCGACTACCTGGAGCGCCACGCGCGCTGCTCGCTGCTGGTGCTGACGCGCGTGTAGCCACCTAGCTCGCCGATGCTGCTCTACAACTCCCAGGTCTCCGGCAACTGCTACAAGGTGCGGCTGCTGCTGGCCCAGCTCGAGCGCCACTGCGAGCTGCGCGAGGTCGACGTCGTCGACCGCTCGAACCGCGCCGAGCTGCTCGGCGGGCTCAACCCCGCGCTGCGCGTGCCGACGCTCGTGCTCGACGACGGCCGCTCGTTGGCGGAGTCGAACGCGATCCTCTGGTACCTCGCCGACGGCACCCGCTATGTCCCCGCCGATCCTTTCGAGCGCGCACAGGTCCTGCAGTGGCTGTTCTTCGAGCAGTACAGCCACGAGCCGTACATCGCCGTGGCGCGCTTCTGGGTGGCGGTCGCGAAGACCGCGCCGACGCAGGCGGAGCTGGATGCCAAGCTCAGCGGCGGATACGCCGCGCTTGACGCGCTCGAGCGCCAGCTCGCGACGCGTGAGTTCCTCGTCGCCGACCGCTACACGATCGCTGACATCGCGCTGTATGCGTATACGCACGTCGCGCACGAGGGCGGCTTCGAGATGTCCGCTTACCCGGCGATCGCGGCTTGGCTGGCGCGGGTCGCGGCGCATCCGCGCCACGTGGCGATCACAGACCCGACAGACATCCACTGACGATCGCCGGCTCGACACCCAGCGTCGCGCGCAAGCCACAACCTGGCTCGTCAGACGCCATTGTTGGTGAGCCGTGTCGCACCCTCCCTGCTCCCGGTGGATCGCGCGATTCTCGCCGCCGCCGGCGCGATCGAGGAGCCAACCCTGCGTACGCTGGACGCGATCCACCTCGCGGCGTCGATCGACCTATCGCCGATCGACGCGTTCGTGAGCTACGACGAACGCCAGAGCGCAGCCGCCCGTCTGGCCGGTCTGCGCACCGTCTGCCCCGGACGTTGACCTGGGCCGCCCCGTCACAAACCCGCCCGCACGCGCTAATAGCTGTCGATGATGGTCAAAGACACGCGCGACGGACAGGCGCTGCTCTGCGCCGCACGCACCGACGCGCACGCGTTCGCGGCCTTCTACCGGCACTTCGAGCGGTCTGTGCTCGGCTTCTTCATGCGCGCCACCGGCCGGCCCGAGCTGGCCGCAGATCTCGCCGCGGAGACGTTTGCGCGGGTGCTGGAGTCGCTCGCCGCATACGACCCAGCGCGCGGGCGCGCGGACCAATGGCTGTTCGGGATCGCCCGCAACGTGCTCGGCGCGAGCCGCCGCGCGGGACGGGTCGAGTCGGCCGCGCGCGAGCGGCTTGGCCTGCCGCGCTTGGTCCTCGACGATCACACGAGCGAGACAATCGCGCGGCTGGCCGCGGACGAGCAAGCCGCGGTCGCGCTCGCCGAACTTCCCGAGGAGCAGCAGCGCGCGATCCGCGCGCGCGTCGTGCACGACCGCGAGTACGCGGAGATCGCCGGTGAACTGCGCTGCTCGGAGGCGGTTGTGCGCCAGCGGGTCAGCCGCGGCCTTCGCACCCTACGAGCAAGATTGGCCGGTGAGCAATGAGCATCCTTCCGCAGCTGGAGCGCGACCTTCTCGACGCCGCCGAGCGCAGTCTCGGCAGCCGCAAAGCGCGCGCCCGCGGGCGGGCGCGCCGCCTGCGCGTGCCGGCGCTCGCGCTCATCTGCCTGCTCGCCACCGCCACGATCGCGCTCGCCGCCACCGGCGTGATTCTCACCGGCGCCCCAGTGCACCCGCAGGGGCCGCTGAACCCCGACGCCGGCGAGGGCGTCCCCGCACCCGGCGCCGCGCGGCTGCTGCCGCTGCGCGTGCCCGACCCCGAAGGCGGCCCGCCATGGGGGATGCGCCTGGTGCGCACCACCCGCGGCGAGCTGTGCGTGCAGATCGGCCGCGTCGCCAACGGGCAGCTCGGCGAGCTGGGGCTCGACGGCGTGTTCCACGACGACGGCCGCTTTCACCCGATCCCCCCGGACGTGCTGCCGGAAACCAGCGGCGTCGGCAAAAGCGTCGAAGACGACGCCGCAACCGAGAGCGTGAGCTGTGAGCTGGCCGGTCACGCGATCGCCGGAGCGCACATCGGCGTCGACCGCAGCGCGGGCGCCGCCAACGAGGACGCACGAGCGATCCCGAGAGGCGACCTGCGCGACCTGTACTACGGGCTGCTGGGCCCCGACGCCGTCAGCGTCAGCTACCGCGAGGGCGCCGAACAGCGCAGCGAAGCGGTCGTGCGCACGCTTGGCGCCTACCTGATCGTGCGACGCATCGCCCCCCACCAGAACGTCGGCGTCGGCGGCGAAAGCATCGGCACCGACGACGACCTCGCGCCCTACCCGCCACTGGTCGCGATCACCTATCGCCTCGACGGCAAGCTCTGTGAGCGCGGCCCGACGCTCGCTCCCGGCGCCGTCAGTCACCTCGCACATCCCTGTCCGTTCCCCCACTGGCCCTCCAACCGCAACGCGACGCTGCGCGATCTGCACCAGCCGCTGCGCCTGCGACTGCAGATCCGTCACCGGCTGCTGACGACCGTACAGCTCAGCTTCACCGCGCCGCTCGCGGTCACGAGCGCAAAGGCCTACTACCAAGTTCGTGTCCCGAGCGTCTCGTGCCTGCCGCCGGCGCACGGCACCTCGACCAGCGCCCGCGCGCGCGGACGGTCCAGCGGCCGCAGAGGAACCAGCGGCCGCGCTGAAGCCGCGCCGATCGTGACCGGCTACGGCGGCACGTCGATCGAACGGGACGTCGCGCGCGGAGCAACGGTGACGCAATCGCTGTCCGCGTTGGCGCTTTTCTCCGGCCAGTGCGGAGGACCCCGGGCGCCGCGGCCGTGGACGCGGCGCGTGGCCACGATCGAAGTGCTGTACGCGCATCCCGACGGAGAAGCGCCCGTGATCGTGGGCACGGCGGTCGTGCAGGTGCCCGCCGGTGTCAGCCCGCCGCCGACGCCGCCGTCGCGGCGGTCGCTGCGCCACGGCCACTGAGCGCCTGGGGCACGCGAGCCGCGAGACCGAGCGCTCGCCCGCCGGCCAGCCTCGCCCGGTCACCCCAACGAGGTCAAGCCAACAACCTTGCCGGAAGCGCGATTCTCTTCCATGTAGCGATGCGCGTCGGCGAGCTCATCGAGCGCAAACACGCGGTCGAGGTTGACGCTGTAGCGACCGTCCTCGACCGCTCGCACGATCTCCGCGAAGATGCCCTCGTAGCTGTCGCGGTCGATCACGCCGCTGCCGAAGCGGCGCAGGTCGACGCCCGCAGCGGCGGCCGCCCCGGCGGCGGCGTCGACCTCCCAGTTACCCTCCAGAAAGCCCGTCACGCACGCACGCGCGCCGGGCGCGAGCGCAGGCAGCGCCTGCACGAGGGCCTGCGGCCCGACCAGCTCGCACAACCCGTGCACGCCGCCCGGCAGCAGCGCGAGCACCGCGTGCGCGATGTCGGCGTCCGCGTCGGCGACGATCACGTAGTCGGCGCCGGCCTGCAGCAGCGCCGCGCGCTTTGACTCCTGGCGCGTGGTCGCGAGCACCGTCAGGCCGCGATCCTTGGCGATCGCGATCGCCGCCATCCCCACCGAGGAGCTGCCGCCCTGCACCAGCAGCGACTGACCCTCGTTCAGCCCCAGCTCCGCGAGCGTCCCCCACGCGGTGCCGAAGCTCTCCGGAATCGCACCCAGCTGCGGCCAGTCCAGCGTCGTGTCGACCGGAATCACGTGGCTGCTCGGCAGCAGCGCGTACTGCTCGTAGCCGCCGTCGAAGTCGCGACCCATGCCTCCCATCGCCGCCAGCACCCGTTGTCCGGGTTGCAGCGTCGTACCCGGCGCCTCCACGACATCGCCTACGCACTCGATGCCCAGTACGCGCGGGAAGCGCACCGCGTCGCCCGAGCCACCCGCGCGCGTCACCAGCTCCGAGCGGTTCAGGCCGAACGCCCGCACGCGCACCAGTACCCACCCGGTCCACGCCACCGGGATCGGGCGCTCTTCGAGCCGCAGCACCTGCGGCCCACCGGGCTCGTGCACGACCACAGCCAGCATCTACGTGGAGCTTGTCAAGAGATCGATCATCGTTCGCCAACTCAGATTTCCCCATACGCGGCGTCACAAACTGTGCTCGGGCGGCCAATTAATAAAAAGATGAGACCCGCGCGCGACTCAGACCGACGACTTCTCGAGCACGCGTCCGTCTCGGCTGACGCCTTCGCCGCCTTCTACCGCCGGCACGAGAGCGCCGTCGTGGCTTTTCTCGGGCGCCTGTCGGGTGACGCGCAGCTGACCGTCGACCTGACCGCCGAGACGTTCGCGCGCGCGTACCGTGCCCGCGCGCAGTTCGACCCCGCTCGCGGCAGCGCCCGCGCGTGGCTGCTCGGCATCGCGCGCAACGTGCTCGCCGCGAGCCTCGAGCGCGGACGCGTGGAGTCCGAGGCGCGCACGCTGCTCGGCATGGAAACGCTGCGCGTCAGCGAGCACGCGATCGCGAGCGTCGAGCGCACCGTGCTCGAGAGCGGCGACGCGGTCGTGCGCGAGTGGCTCGCCGGGCTGCCGCAAACCGAGCGCGAGGCCGTGCGCAGGCGCATCCTCGACGACGCCAGCTACGCACAGATCGCCGCCGAGATGTCCTGCTCGCAGGCCGTCGTGCGCCAACGCGTCAGCCGCGGCCTCTCGCGCCTGCGTCGAACCGCAATGGAGGAGCAATGACGCTGATCCCCGAGCTGGAGCGCGAGCTGGTTCGCGCGATCCGCGTGCAGGCGGGCCGCGCGCGACAGCCGCACACCGACGAGCCGCAGGCCGGCCAGCCGCAACCGCACGCGCCGCGGCGCTCGGAGCCGCGCGAGCCGCGACCGCGTGCGCGCCGTCCGCGCGCCGAGTGGTGGCGGCGCGTACCGCTGCTGGCGCCGCTTGCGGCGCTCGCGCTCGGCACCGCCGTCGCGCTCGCGGCCACCGGCGTGATCGGCTTCGGCGCGCCCGAACGCGCCCCCGGCCCACCGCCCACGCGCCCGCCCTCGCCGACGAGCGGCTACGGCACCGTCAGGCCCGGCAGCAGCCGCCTGCTGACGGTGCTCACCGCCGACCCCGCCGGCGGGTTGCCTTGGGGCATGCGCGTCGCCGAAACCACCCGCGGCCTCGGCTGCCTCGTCGTCGGGCGCGTGCTCGACGGTCAGCTCGGCACGCTCGGCGTCGACGGCGCGTTCGCCAACGACGGGCGCTTTCACCCGCGCCCTGCCGAACTCACCAACGGTCCCTCCGGCTGCGCGCCGCTGGACGCACACGGCGAGCTGTTCATCAGCGTCAGCGAAAGCGAGGTGCCGCGTAGCGCATCCGTTTACCGCCGCTGCTACCCGCCCGGCATGACCTTCGGCGCGCGCCCCAGCGAACTGTGCCCCGCGCAGGACGAGCGCAATATCTACTACGGGCTGCTCGGACCGCAGGCCACCGGCATCACCTATGCCTACGACGGCAAGACGCACACGGTCATGCCACAGGGACCGCAGGGCGCATACCTGATCGTCCTGCCCACCGCCGGCGGCGACGACTTCAACGGCGTCACCTCCAACCTTCTGCCTGTCGACTCGCCGGTCACGCAGGTCAGCTACCGCGACGGGCGCGTGTGCCGCTTCTCGCTGCACCAGATCCACGCGCCCGCCGGCGGCTGCGCGACGCCGCCCGGCTACACGCCCGCGCCCACCCCGCACCCAACCGCCGCGCAGCTGCGCACGCCGATCACCGCGACCGTCTCGCGCAGCACCCACGCCGCCTGGAGCATCACCGTGGCATTCCGCGCACGCATCCCCATCGTCAACGCGCTCAGCGCTTACACGATCGAACTGCACCAGCCCGGCAAGCCCGCACAGTGGGCGATCGGCTCGACCTCGTCGGACCTGCGCGCCGGCCAGCGCGCGCAGACGATCTTCTCCGGCCTCACGCGCCCGGGGCTCTACGTCGGAACCGTCAGCTTCAGCGCCTCCAACCGACCGGGCGGACGCGGCTTCGGCGGCACGCTCGTGGGGCGCTTCAGCGCGCGGGTTCCCTGAGCGTGACGTTACGCGTCGCCGCGATCGTGCCGCTCACGACGAGCTGAGCGGGGAGTGTTTGCATCCTCGCCAGCAGCCGTTTGGCGGCGGCGCTCAACAGCAACCGCACGCTGACGGTCGTGCCCGCGTTCAACCTGTAGGAGACGCTCGCCAGCTGCAGCGTGCGCGTTGCGTTCGTCTGCATGACCGCGGCGCCCAGCACCGCCGCCATGTTCGCCGTGAACGCGGCGCCACCGCTGGCTCGAGTCCGCTCGCGAGTGCTGAGCGTCACACGGCCGCTGCACACGCGCCCCTTGGCACCGATGCAGTCGAGCGTCAACGTGAGCCGGCCGTTGCCCTGGCGCACAGCCTGCAGCTTCCCGGCGGCGGACCCGAGCGTGGGGCTCGCTGCGGCCTGACCGCCACCGCCGGGCTGCGCCGGCCCGCCACTGGTGTCGGTCGAGGCGGAGTTGCTGTTGCTCTGCGGAGTGGAGCTCGTCTGGGTACCTGCCGGTGGGTTCTGTTCATCGCCGTTCTCAGTGTTGGTCGGCGGGCTCGTTTCATCGCCTTTCTGCTTGCTGGGGGTTTCGCCGGGGGGAGCTGAGGAGGCCGCCGCGATGGCCAGCTCGAGTTGCCCGCTGTGCGCTTCGACGCCGTTGGCGTCGGTCACGGTCAGCGTCACCAGAGCATCGCCCGAGCCCTCCGGAGTGCCGCTGATCTGACCGGTTTCCGAGTCGATCGACAATCCCACCGGCAGCCCGGCCGCACTCCATTCCAACGGCGGATCTCCCCCGCTTGCGAGCGCCGAAGCCGTGTACGCAAGCCCCTGCGTACCCGCCGGCAGCGCCTGCGTCTTGATCTCGAGCGCCGGGAACACCACCAGCTTGATCGCGATGCTGTGCGCTTCGACGCCGTTGGCGTCGGTCACGGTCAGCGTCACCAGAGCATCGCCCGAGCCCTCCGGAGTGCCGCTGATCTGACCGGTTTCCGAGTCGATCGACAGGCCCTCCGGCAGCCCTTCGGCGCTCCAGCTCAAGGGCGGCGTCCCGCCCACCGCGAGGGCCGTCGCGCTGTACGGCACCCCCTGCGTGCCCACGGGCAAGCTGGCGGTCCTCATCTCAAGCGGCGCCGGGACCATCACCAGTGAGTCATCGGCGCTCGAGCCGAGCGCCACCGCTGCGACCGGCCCGACCGGCGCGAGCGCGGGAGTCGGATCCGGGGTGGCTTCGGCCACCCCGTTACCGAGCTGCCCATACTGGTCGCCTCCGAACGTGTAGAGCTGCCCACTGGAGGTCACCACGAGGCTGTCTTCGCGCCCGGCGGCGATCTGCGTGATCGACCCCTCCTGCCCCGGCAGCGTGACTTCCTGCGGCACCGCGTGCACGTCGTTGTCGCTTTCGCCATTGCCGAGCTGGCCAGCTTCGTCGTTGCCGAACGTGTACAGCTGACCTGTAGTGGTTGCCACGAGGCTGTGTTCCCACCCCGCGGCGATCTGTGCCGGCAACCCCGTGGCACCCGGCAACGTCACCAGCTGTGGCGTGCGCTCGTTGCGCTGCAGATCGTTGCCGAGCTGCCCACGGTCGTTGTCGCCAAAGGCGTACAGCTGGCCGGTTTCTGTCAGCACGAGGCTGTGATAGGCGCCGGCGGCGATCTGCACCGGTGGACCGGTCGCCCCCGGCAACGCGATCGCTTCGGGCGTCGCACGGGACGTGGAGCCCCCATCGCCGAGCTGTCCTTCCACGTCGGAGCCAAACGTGTACAGCTGTCCGCCTGAGGTCAGCACAAGGGTGAATTCTCGCCCGGCGGCCACCTGCACCGGCTTGCCTACGATTCCCGGCAATGAGATCAGCTCCGGCACCACGACCTGTTCTTCTTCTTCGCTGCCGTTGCCAAGCTGCCCTGACCGGTCTTCACCGAATGCGTAGAGTTGCCCAGAGGCGGTTATCACAAAACTCGCGTCGGCCCCTGCCGCGACCTGCACGGGCGCCGCGGTTGCACCAGGCAACGTGATCGCCTTCGCGGTCCAGAATTCGTCGTAGCGGTTACCGCCGCCGAGCGCGCTGGCGCCGATCGTGTAGACCTGCCCACCGGACGTCAACACGATCGAGTGGTCCCAGGCGACCGCGACCTCGGTCGGCGTCCCTTCCAATCCGGGCAGGTCGGCCACCGTCGGCGTGGGGCAGCTCTGCGCGTACGTGCCGTCGCCGAGCTGTCCCCACAGGTTTTCACCGAAACCCAGCACCTGGAGGTTGGAGGTGCTGGCAAGCGCACACGGCGCCCCGGCCAGCACTCCGAGCAGACAGGCAGCCAGGACCGCAACCAAGGCACGCGCGCCCTTGTGGCAAAGCCTCACCACCGACCTCTGCGCGCTCACGCCCCCGCTCATGAGCGCCATCCTAAGGTTCGACCTCTTCAGAATCGCCTGAATCGCGCAGTTGTTTCCTACCTCATATGACAACCCTTGACGGGCATTGTCTACGCCGGTCCGCTCTGGAAGGGAAGCTGCTCGCCGGTCTCCAGCAGCGTCTTGAGGCCGCTGAGGATCTCGCTCCAGCCGCCGCCCGCGCCGCCGGACTCGTGCTCGCCCCTCAGCACGGCGGCCCACATGGGCGCACCGGCGACGTCGTGAGTGACGGTGAGCTTGGTGACACCGCCTCGCACCGGCTCCAGGTCATACGTGAGCCGGGTGAACGCCTCGGCGGCCATCACGGGCGTCATCGTCATGCGGTAGGTCTGAGCCAGCCTGCGGGGCGGGTCGGCCTCGATCACCTCGCCGTCGCTGATGATCTCGGGGCAGCCCAGCGCCTTCATTCCCTCGTTCGCGTGCGCCTGGAAGGCGCCGCCCGGACGCAGGTCGTACTCCACCAGCGGCGCATAGCCGTACCTGACGGTCCACTCGGGCTGGGTGATCGCCTCCCAAATCGCCTCCGGCGTCGCCCTGATGTACACCCGGTACATCAGGATCGTCTCGGTCGTCGGGGTCTCCGTTGTCATGGTCGTGCGTTCCTCCCCTCGCGGCATCGCGATATCGTCGGTTTCGGTCATGACCATCGCGATCATCGGCACAGGGGGGATCGGATCGGCCATCGCCCGCCGGCTCGCCTCAGGTGGCGAGACCCTGAGGCTATCGAGCCCCGACAGTCGGTCGGCACAAACGCTCGCTGCAGAGGTCGGCCGAGCTGCGATCGTCGCCATCGACAACCGCGATGCGCTGCACGGCGCCGATGCCGTGGTCCTCGCCCTGCGGTTTCCTGTGCTGAAGGGCGTCATAGACGAAATCGCCGACAGGCTGACCGGCAGGCTCGTGGTCGTTCCAAGCAACCCGTTCAGCCTCGACGCACAAGGCAACATCTCACGTGTGCTGCCGGACGGGCAATCCTCCGGCGAGGTTGTGGCGGGATGGTTGCCGGCAGGCGGGCGCTTGGCCATGGCGTTTGGATCGATGTCGGCCAGCCTTCTCGAGTCCTCCAGCAACCGCTCACCGGAGCCCGCGGTCCTCTTCTACGCGACCGACAACGCCCGGGCTGGGGAGGAAGTCGAGCGGCTGATCCGAGCAGCCGGCTTCGAGCCGATGAAGGTAGGCGGGGTCGGCCAATCGACTCGACTCGAGGTCGGCGGCGACCTTCACGATCTCGTGGTCAGCCGCGCAGAGGCACGGTCACTGGTGGACCAGGCCTGATCGCTCGTGCAGCCCAACCGCTCGATCCCCAACGCCACCGTCGTCCCTGTCCTGATCTACCCTGACGTGCGCGAGGCGGTCGCCTGGCTGAGCGCCGCGTTCGCGTTCGCCGAGCGGCTGCAGATCGGCGAGGACCACCGCTCGCAGCTCAGCGTCGGCGACGGCGCCGTGATCCTCGGCGACGTACGCGGCAACCGCCGCCCGCCGCGCGCTGACGAGGTGACGCAGTCCGTGATGGTGCGCGTCGAGGACGCGCACGCGCACTGCGAGCGCGCCCGAGCGCACGGCGCGCGCATCGTCGAGGAGCCCACCGACCACGTATACGGCGAGCGCCAGTATGTAGCCGAAGACCACGCCGGCCACCACTGGACCTTCTCGCAGACGCTCGCCGACGTCGACCCCGCCGACTGGGGCGGGATCCTGCGCGGCGGCTGACCCGCAGCAGCGCGCAACACCACAGCATCGGCTGTGCTGGCACGCCACGGCACCGGCTGCTGGCGCGCCACAGCGCGCCAGCCTTGCCCGCCGCGCCCTACGCGGCGACCGTCTCGAGCTCCCCCCGCCGGGCGGCCGCGGCTTGCTCGCGGCTGTCGCGCGAGGAGATCAGGACGGCCGTCAGCAGCGCACCCGCGATCGCGAAGCCCGCTCCGACCAGGAACGCGCGATCGAAGCCTTTGGTGAGCGCGACGGAGGAGTTGTGCACGCCGGCGCTCATCAGGCTCTGGGTGCGGCTGTTGGCGATCGTCGCCAGGATCGCCAGGCCGAGCGCGCCGCCGACCTGCTGGGAGGTGTTGATCAGCCCCGACGCCAACCCCGCCTCGTGCGGCTTGGTCCCGGTGACGGCCGCGATCGTCACCGACACGAACGAGAACCCGAGGCCGAAGGCGGCGAGCAGCGACGGGCCCAGCACGTCGGCGCTGAAGCTGCCGCCGGGCGCCGGCACGCGTGAGAACCACAGCAGCCCCGCGGCGATCAGCAGCAGCCCCGCCATCAGCACCGGCTTGAAGCCGATCCGCGTGACGAGCTGCGAGCCGACGCCGGCGGAGATGATGATCCCCACCGCCAGCGGCAGGTAGGAGATCCCGGCTTTGATCGCCGAGAAGTGCAGCACGTCCTGCAGGTACAGCGAGATGAAGAAGAACATCGAGAACAGCGACATGCCGATCAACAAGCCGACGATGTCCGCGCCTCGCAGCGTGCGCAGGCGGAAGATCGAGAACGGCAGCAGCGGGTGGCGCTGGCGGCGCTCGATCACGACGAACGCGACGAGCAGGGCAACCGAGCCGGCGAGCCTGATCAGCGTGCCCGTCGCGCCCCAGCCGACGTTGACCGCGTCGACGACCGCGTAGACGCCCAGCGCGAGGCCCGCCGTGACGGTCACGGCGCCGGGGATGTCGAAGCCTTCGGTGCCGTCTTCGGCGTGGCTCTCGTGCAGCAGCCGCGGCGCCATCGCGGCCGCGGCGATGCCGATCGGGACGTTCACGAACAGCACCCAGCGCCAGCTCAAGCCGCTCGTGAGGATGCCGCCCAGCAGCACGCCCGCGGCGCCGCCGGCGCCGGCGACCGCGCCCCAGATGCCCAGCGCGCGGTTGCGCTCGGCGCCTTCGGCGAACGTCGTCGTGATGATCGACAACGCCGCCGGCGAGACGATCGCCGCGCCGAGCCCCTGGATCGCGCGCGCCGCGATCAGCCATGCCTCCGACTGCGCCAAGCCGCCGCCGAGCGACGCCAGCGAGAACACCACCAGCCCGATCATGAACATGCGCCTGCGCCCGAGCAGGTCGGCGAGCCGCCCGCCCAGCAGCAGGAAGCCTCCGAACGTGAGCGTGTAGGCGTTCACGACCCACGAGAGGTTGTCGCGCGAGAAGTGCAGGTGCGCGCCGATCGACGGCAACGCGACGTTCACGATCGAGGCGTCGATCACGACCACGAACTGCGTCATCGCGAGCAGTATCAGCGCGAGATCCTTGCCGCGCTTGGAGCTGAGGTCGGGAGCCCTGCGCCGCGAAGGCGTGGCGCTCGCCGCCGGCTGTGTCTGCGTGCTGGTCATGTCATCCTCTTTTCGCTGTGCGGGCGGTAGTGAGACGCTCTCTGGGGCGAGCTACGACTCGACTGAAGATGCGGAAGCGGAAGTACGGTTCCTCTTGCAGCGTACACGATACGGAGCTAAGATTCCGTTTGTCAAGGCTTATGTCCACCGACGAGCGCACACTCCGAGCCGACGCCCGCCGCAACCGCGAGCGGATCATGGCCGCGGGCCGTGAGCTGTTCGCCCGCGAGGGCCCCCAGGCGCAGATGGACGAGATCGCCGCACACGCCGGCGTCGGCATCGGCACCGTCTACCGACACTTCCCCACCAAGGACGCGCTGCTGACCGCGATGGTTCGCGACCGCTTCCAGGAGTTCGCCGAGATCGCCACGCTCGCCGAGGACATCCCCGACCCGCTGCAAGCGCTCGAGACGGTCATGCTCAGCTCCGCCGAGGCCGTCGAGGGCGACATGGGCTTTCAGCTCGCGATGATGGGCTCGAACGAGCTCGAGTGGGAAGGCATCGAGGAGCAGAAGGCGGCGCTCGAGAAAGTCGTCACGCGGATCATTCACCGCGCGATCGCCGCCGGCGCGGTCTGCGAGCAGCTCAGCTTCGACGACTTCGGGATGATCATGTGCGGGATCACCTCGACGATGTACTTCCAACCTGGCAGCGCCAACTGGCGTCGCCATCTCGAGCTGATTCTCCACGGTATCTGCACGCCGGCGCGCGAGCGCGAGGCGCAGAGCGTCTGATCGCCTCGTCGGCTCACGGCGATCGCCGGATTGCTCACCGCTGAGGTCCCGCCCCGAAGCGCACCTCGACCCGCAAGCCACCCTCCGCCTGCGGGATCACGCTGAGCATCGCTCCGTGCGCGGTTGCGATCGCGGCGACGATCGACAGGCCAAGGCCATGGCCGTCGCCGTGCCTGATGCGCTCGGCGCCGAGTCGTTGGAACGGGCGCAACAGCCGCTCGACGTCCTCGCCGGCGATCACCGGGCCGCTGTTGGCGACCGTCAGCACCGCCTCCTCGCCCGCGAGCGCCGTCGCGACCTTCACCCAGCCGCCAGTGATGTTGTGCAGGATCGCGTTGTCGAGCAGGTTCGCGACGAGGCGCTCGATCAGGCGCGTATCTCCGATCGCGGGCGCGCGCCCCAGCTCGGTCTCGAGCCGCAGGCCGCGGCGCTCGATCTCCGCGTTCCGTTCGCCCAGAACACCCTTGGCGATCGCGTCGAGCGCCAGCGGCTCGCGCCGCTGCAGGCCGCGCTCGCCGCGGGCCAGCGTCAGCAGCGCGTCGATCGTCCGCTCCTGCTGCTCGCCGATCGCGAGCACGCGCTCACATGCCGCGCGCAGCGACGTGACGCTCGCGGTGGGGTCGGCGAGCGTCACCTCGAGGATCGCGCGCTCCAACGTCAGCGGCGTGCGCAGCTCATGCGACGCGTTCGCGACGAACTGGCGCTGGGCTTCAAAGGACGCCTCGAGTCGACCGAGCAGCTCGTCGAACGTGTCACCAAGCTCGCGCAGCTCGTCGTTGGGACCGTCGAGCGCGAGGCGCTCATGCAAGCTCGACGCGGACAGCTCGCGTGCTGCCGCCGTGATCACGTGCAGTGGTCGCAGTACGCGCCCGGCGATCACCCATCCCAGCGCCGTCGAGGCGATCACCATGATCGCCAACGCGAACAGCGACCCGATCAACAGCTGGTGCAGGTCGTGGTTGTTGACGTTGACCGCCAGCGCGCCGAACTGGCGGGCTTCGGATTGCGCGCGCTTGATCGCAGCGCTTCCGGGCGTCAGCGTCGATCCCGGCGACCCCACCGGGAAGCTGTGCCGTTGTACGAGGGTGCCGCCAATCCGCTGCGCGGACACGACGGTGCCGTGCGTCGAGAAGCGCACCGTTAGGAACACCAGCGCGAGCAGGACGGTTCCCGTGATCATGAAGACGCCTCCGTAGAGAACGGCGAGACGCAGGCGAATCGTGTAGCGGGGCAGGCGCAGCCGGCGCCAAACGCGGGGCCGCCGGCGCGATCGCAGATCGTCGGCACTCGTCCGCAGCGTGTCGGGAGCGCTCATCTCGTGCTCAGATCCGGTAGCCGCCGCGCGGCACTGTCTCGATCAGCGGCGGTTCGCCGAGCTTTGCGCGCAGGCGCCTGATCGTCACCTTGACGGTCGTGGTGAACGGGTCGGCGTTCTCGTCCCACACCCGCTGCAGCAACTCCTCGGCCGAGACGATCCGGCCCTCGGCGCCGAGCAGGTACTCGAGCACCGCGAACTCCTTCGGGCTGAGCGCCAGGCGTTGCCCATCGCGACTGGCGAGTCGATTGGCCGGGTCGACGCGCAGGTCGCCGCGCACCAGCACAGTCGGCTGCGGCACGCCCGAGCGCCGGCCGAGCGCCCTCACCCGAGCCACCAGCTCGGCGAACGCGAACGGCTTGGGCAGGTAGTCGTCGGCGCCGAGGCCGAGCCCGTCGACGCGGTCTTCGATCGAGCCGGCGGCCGTGAGCATCAGGATCCTCCCCTCGCGAGCGTCGGCCACGAGCGTGCGGCAGATCTCATCGCCGTGCACACCGGGCAGGTCGCGGTCGAGCACCAGCACGTCGTAGTCGGTCAGCGCCAGGTGCGCCATCGCGTCGTGCCCGTCGAGCGCCACATCCACCGCCATGCCCTCGCGGCGCAGGCCCGTAGCGACCGTCTCGGCCAGCTCGACATGATCCTCGACCAGCAGTACCCGCATGGATCACCCAGCCTGGCGCATTTCCGGTTACAGCGCGGTTACAGCACCAGTCACCGTCGTGTAACCGGCCGTCTCGTACAAACCCTCTCACGCAGCATCCAGCCCGCGTGAGGAGCGACGACATGAAACCAGCACCAGCTGTTCCAGGACGACACTCGGCCAACAGGCCAACCGCGCCCCGAGGCGCACGACGAGCTGCAGTTACAAGGGCGACGGTCACGGCGGCGACGCTCGTCGCGGCCGCTCTGCTGGTCAGCGGCTGCGGCGGCGCCTCACCAAGCTCCGGTGTTGCGCACCTGGGATCGAGCGCCGCCTCGACGAGCTCATCGTCGAGCTCGTCTTCGAGCGCCAGCGTCGGCTCAGGTGAAGCGCAGCCAGGCAGTAGCGCGATCGCCTTCTCGGCGTGCATGCGCGCGCACGGCCTGCCCAACTTCCCCGACCCGAAGATATCGACCAGCGGCAACTCGGTGCAGGTGGCGATCGGGATCAACCCGACGATCAGCGGCAACCCCCACTTCAAGTCAGCTCAGAAGTCCTGCCAAAAGCTGCTGCCCGGTGGCGGCCCCAACGCGAGATCCGGCTCACCGATCAGCCCCAAGGAACAGACGGAGTACCTGAAGGCTGCCGCCTGCATACGCACCCACGGCATTCCCAACTTCCCGGACCCGACCTTCTCCGGCGGCGGCGTGCATGTGCCAAAAACCGTACACGTCAACCCGCACTCGCCGCAGGTCCGCGCGGCAGAGGAAGCCTGTCAGTCACTGATCCCCGGCGGCCTGCACGGTAATCACTAGTGGTCCGAGCAAGCGCGGGCATCGGGCTGACTCTCGCCATCGTGGTCGTGGTCGTGGTCACGGTCAACCCGTTCGGCGGCCCCGGCAAGCCGAGCGGCGTCAGCGACAACGCCACCCCGACCTCGCTCGCGACCGTGACCAGGCGGGAGCTGTCCTCGCAGACGCAGGTCAGCGCCACGCTCGGGTTCGCCGGCGCGTCGAGCATCCGCGTGCCGAGCGGCACGCCACCGTCCGCTGTACAGCAAGCCGAACAGTCCGTCGCCAACAGCGAGGGAATGCTGCAGGCCGCGAGGGCGTCGCTGGCGGCCGACAGCAACGCCCTCGCGGGGACGCAGGCGACCGTCACAGCGGCCCGCGAGAAGGAGGCAGTGGACTGCGCGGGCGACAGCGCCGCCGAAAGCGCGGGCGCCGGTGGCTCGCCCGGCGGCGACTCGGCCGGCGGCGAAGACACACCCGGCGAGGCGACCGCGGATGACGCCAGCTCGGGCTCTTGCGCGAGCGACGCGCAACTCGTCGCGGGCGATGCGCAGGGCTCGGGCGCCGACGCGACGAAGCTCGACGGCGACCGCGCGTCGATCGCCGCGGCGGGAAAGGCGCTCGCAAGCGCCGACGCAAGCCTGTCCACAGCGCGCTCCTCGGTCGCCGCCTACAGCCAGAGCGCGACGTTCACGGCGCTGCCGGCGGTCGGCCAGATGATCGCTCGCGGGCGGAGCCTCTACGCGATCGGTGGTCAGTCGGTGCTGCTGCTGTACGGCGCGATCGTCCCCACGCGCGCGTTCGTCTCGGGCATGCCCCCCGGCCGCGACGTGGCCTTGTTGAACGCGAACCTCGACGCCCTCGGCTACGGCAGCGGGCTCAGCGGCGACACGTTCAGCACCGCCACCGAAGCCGCCATCCGGGCGCTGCAATCCGCGCACGCGCTGAGCGTCACAGGCGAGCTGGCGCTGGGGTCCGTCGCGTTCGAGCCGGGGCCCGTGCGGGTGACCAGCGTCACGCCGACGCTCGGCGCTGATGTCGCGCCCGGGCCGGTGCTCGGCATCACCTCGACCACGCCTCAGGTCGAGATCGCGCTCGCCGCCGCCGAGCAGTCCAGCATCAAGGTCGGCGATCCCGTCACGATCACGCTGCCGAGCAACGAAACCACGCCGGGGGTCGTCAGCTCGGTCGGCAGCGTCGCCAAAGCGCCGTCAGCCAAAGGCGGGGAAGGCGGTGGCGGTGGCGCGCCAGAAGGCGGCGAAGAAGGCAACGCCACGATCGAAGTGAGCGTCGCGCTGCGCGACCCAGGCGCGAGCGGTCACCTGGACCAGGCGCCGGTGAGCGTGTCGATCACCACCGGCAGCGTCGCCGGCGCGCTGGCTGTGCCGGTCGACGCGCTGCTGGCGCTTGCCGGCGGCGGCTACGCGCTGGAAGTCGTCGAAGGGCGCGTGCAGCGACTGGAGGCGGTCACGCTCGGCCTGTTCGACGACGCCGAAGGTCTCGTGCAGGTGAGCGGCAAGGAAGTCGCGTCCGGCCAACGCGTGGTGGTGCCGACGACATGAGCGCGCTCGATGCTCCGCGGCCGCCCGTCGCCTGCACTGGCACGCGCGCCACGTCGCCACCCGTGCTCGAGCTGCGCGACGTCAGCAAGACCTACGGCGCCGAGCCACCCGTGCATGCGCTGCGAGACGTGAGCCTCGCGGTCGACGACGGTGAGCTCGTGGCCATCGTCGGGCCTTCCGGGTCGGGCAAGACGACGCTGCTGCACGTGATCGGCACACTCGAGCGCCCGAGCTCGGGGACCGTGTCGATCACCGGCCTGGATGTCGCCGCGCTGCCTGACCGCGAGCTGGCGGCGCTGCGCGCGACGCGGATCGGCTTCGTCTTCCAGCAGTTCTTCCTGGCCGAGCACTCGACGGCGCTGGAGAACGTCGCCGACGGGATGCTGTACGCCGGCGCGGACGCCGGCGAGCGGCGTGAACGCGCGGTCGAGGCGCTCGCGCGGGTCGGGCTCACCGCCCGCATGGGCTTCCGTCCGAGCAAGCTCTCCGGCGGCGAGCGCCAGCGCGTGGCGATCGCGCGCGCGCTCGTCGGGCGCCCCGCGATCGTGCTCGCCGACGAGCCCACCGGCAACCTCGACAGCAGCTCCGGCGCCGCGATCGTCGCGCTGCTCGAGGAGCTGAGCGCCGACGGCGCGACGATCGTCGTGATCACCCACGACCGCGAGCTCGCCACAAGCCTGCCACGCCAGGTGCAGGTGCTCGACGGCCAGATCGTCGGCGACAGCGGCAAACCCAGGGGCGACGCGGCGATGAGCGTGATCACAACATGAACATGATCGCATCGCTCTTCATCGGCGCCTGCATCGGCCTCACGCCCGCCAGCCAAGATCGTGCGCCCGTGAAGGTCACAGCTGGCGTCGGCGCTTTCCAGTCCGCGCCGGTGGCAACCAGCTTCTCGATCCAGCTCGCGGTCACGGTCAGCGACGCCGCGGCGGACCCCGTGCCGGACGTGCCGGTCACGTTCGCGGCGCCCGCACGCGGCCCCAGCGGGCGCTTCGCAACCAGCCGCCGACCCAGCCGCGTAGTGGTCGACACGGACGCCTGCGGGATTGCCGTCGCGCCGAGGTTCGTCGCCAACGACGAGCAAGGCGGCTACGTCGTCACGGCCACGGTCGCCCACGTCCAACCAGCCGCGTTCGCGCTCGTCAACGCGCGCCCTGGACAGCAGCCGTGAGCGTGGCCGCAGCCGGGCTCACCCCGCACCGACTGCGGCCCGCCGATCTCGCGCGCGTGGCCAGCGTCGGCCTGCGCACGAGGCGGCTGCGCGCCGGCCTCTCCGCGCTCGGGATCGCGATCGGCGTCGCCGCGATCGTGGCCGTGCTCGGCCTCTCCTCCTCCAGCCAGGCCGGGTTGCTCAGCCAGATCGACCGGCTCGGGACCAACCTGCTGACCGTCAGCAACGGCCAGGGGCTCACCGGCAAGACCGCTCAGCTGTCGCTGTTCGCGCCCTCGATGATCGCCCGTATCGAGCCCGTCACGAGCGTCGCCGAGACCGCCAAGGTCAGCGCCGGCGTCTACCGGACCCCGCTGATCCCCACGATCGACAGCAACGCGCTGAGCGTCCAGGCCGCGAGCGTCAACCTGCCGGCCACGCTCGGCGTGCACGTCGCTCTGGGCCGCTTCCTCAACGCCGCCACCGCCACCGAGCCGGTCGCCGTGCTCGGCGCCGCCGCGGCGCAGCGTCTGGGCATCGACCGCGTGTACACCGGCGAGCGAATCTGGCTCGCCGGTCAGTGGTTCTACCTCGCCGGCGTCCTCGGCCCGGCCGAACTGACGCCCGAAATCGAAAGCTCGGTGCTCGTCGGCTTCCCTGCCGCCGAGCGCTACCTCGCCGCCAGCGGGCACGCAAACACCATCTACGTGCGCGCCCAGAACGAACAGGTCGCCGCCGTGCACTCGGTGCTCGCGCAGACGGCCAACCCGGAAGCACCCAACGAAGTCGACGTCAGTCAGCCCTCCGCGACGCTCGTCGCGCGCGCCGACGCCAAGAGCGCGCTCAACGGCCTGTTCCTCGGGCTCGGCGCGGTCGCGCTGCTCGTCGGCGCCGTCGGCGTCGCCAACATCATGGTCATCTCCGTGCTCGAACGCCGCTCGGAGATCGGCCTGCGGCGAGCGCTCGGCGCGCGCAAGGGGCAGATCCGCGCGCAGTTCCTCGCCGAGGCGATCCTGCTGGCGCTCGCCGGCGGCGCCGCCGGCGTTGGGCTCGGCGCGCTCGCGACAGCCATCTACGCGAGCGCCAAGGGCTGGGCCTTCGTGCTCCCCGCCTCCGCCTGGGCCGGCGGTATCGGCGCCGCGCTGCTGATCGGAGCTGTCGCCGGCCTGTTGCCGGCGATCCGCGCCGCGCGGCTCGCGCCGGCTGACGCGCTCAGGACGGTGTGAACAGGCCCAACGACGCTCACGCTCGGCGCGCCTCCGGTTGAGCATTGCGTGCACGAACGCCGCCCAGCCGCACGGCGCCGCTCAACCGAACAGCGCATCGACCGAGACCGCGATGCGCCGGTGCGGAGCCGCCTCGCCCGTGGCCGCCGGCGAGGACTCCGTTGTGCGCGTGATCGCGAACAGCTCCTGCACCGCGTCGCTGAGGAAGCGCGAGGCCTGACCGTAGCCGTGCGCGTCGTCGCCGCCGTGCGGGCGGTGGTAATAGCGGCGCGGCACATACACGTGCAGCCGCCGCCGCGCACGCGTCAGCGCCACGTAGAACAGCCGCCGCTCCTCGGCAATGCCCTCCTCGTTGGTCGTGCTCATGTCGGCCGGGAAGTTGCCGTCGTAGGCGGCAATCACGTGCACCGCGTCCCACTCCAGGCCCTTGGCCGAGTGCACCGTGCTCAGGACCAGGTAGTCCTCGTCGAGGTGCGGCGGCCCCGCCAGATCGGCGCTCGAAGCGGGCGGATCGAGCACCAGCTCTGAGACGAAGTGGCGGATGTCCTCGGCGCCGCGCGCGCCGGCCGCGAGCTGGTCCAGGTCGGACACACGCACCGTGCCATCCGCGTAGCGCAGGCGGACCAGCGGTGCGAGCGCCGTGCACAGCCGCTCGACGAGGGCGCCGGTGCTCGTGCCCGCAGCCGAGGACTCGCCTGCGCCAGGGGCGGGGCCTGCGCCAGGGGCGGGGCCATCACCAGGGGCAAGGTCAGGACCGCCGGCGCCGGCCGCAGCGACGGCAAGCGCCTCGACCAGCGCATCTGCGTGCTCGCGCGAGCCCTCGGGAACGTGCGCGGCCGCCTGCGCCCAGCGCCCCAGCTGCGGCGCCGCGCCGTCCTCCGGGCGCAGCGCGTCGAGCACGCGTCGCGCGCGGATCGGGCCGACGCCGTCGAGCAGCTGCAACAGGCGAAACCAGCTGACCTCGTCGGCGGGGTTGTCTACCAGCCGCAGCAGCGCGATCAAGTCCTTGACGTGCGCCGCGTCGAGAAAGCGCAGGCCGCCGTACTTGACGAACGGGATGCCGCGGCGAGCCAGCTCGAGCTCGAGCAGATCCGAGTCGTGGCCGGTGCGGAACAGCACCGCCTGCGCGCGCAGCTCCATCCCCTCCTCGCGCGCCGCGAGCACGCGCTCGCAGACCTCCACCGCCTGCTCGCTTTCGTCGCGCGGCAGCACCAGCTCGGGCGCCGTGCCGCCCTCGCGCTCGCTCCATAGCTGCTTGGGAAAGCCCGAGCGGTCCTGTGCGGAGACGGCGTTGGCGATCGCGAGGATCGGCGCGGTCGAGCGGTAGTTGCGCTCGAGCGTGACCGTGTGCGTGCCGGGGAACCGCTCGGGGAAGTCGAGGATGTGGCGCGCGCTGGCCGCACGGAAGCCGTAGATCGCCTGGAAGTCGTCGCCGACGACGGTCAAGCCGGGGCGCCCGTCGCACAGGCCGCGCACGATCTCGACCTGCAGGCCGTTGACGTCTTGGTACTCGTCGACGAGCACGTGGTCGAACGTACCCGCCATGCGCGGCCCGATCACCTCGTCGAGCGCGAGCGCGCGCCAGTACAGCAGCAGGTCGTCGAGGTCGAGCACGCCGAGCGCGCGCTTGCGCGCGCCGTAAGCGCGGAAGACCTCCCCGAGTACGTCGCGATGCTCGGCGCACCATGGGAACGACTCGGCCAGCACCTGCGGCAGCGGCGTCTGCGCGTTGACCGTGCGCGAGTAGATGTCGAGCATCGTCTGCGCGCGCGGGAAGCGCCTGCGCCCGGCCGCGGCGCCCTGCTCCTCGCGCACGTAGTCGAGCAGATCGGCCGCGTCGCCCGCGTCGAGCACGCCGAAGCCGGGGGCGAGCCCGAGCGAGGAGGCGTGCAGACGGACCATGCGATGCGCGAGCGAGTGGAACGTGCCGCCCACTACCCTGCTCGCGTCGGGCGCGACGCGCTCGGCCAGCGCTCGCGCGCGCTCGACCATCTCACGCGCCGCGCGGCGCGTGAACGTCAGCAGCAGGATCCGCTCCGCCGGCGTCCCCTGCGCCAGCAGCCACGCCACGCGGGCGCACAGCGTCGTCGTCTTGCCGGTGCCCGCGCCCGCCAGGATCAGCAGCGGACCGCCCGCGTGGCTTGCCGCAGCGCGCTGCTCGGGGTTGAGCCCCTCGAGCCAGCGGTCGGCGTTGGCGTCATCGAACATCTGTTCGCCACGCTAGGGCACCACCCGGATGGCGTGCACACGACGCTGCACTCGCGCGACACGTCAGCCGCGAACAGCGGTGCGAGCGACGACAACAGCGCCGATGCGCGGGCGACGACCCCTGCCGGCGTGGGCCAGAGCCGTCGCCCGCTCGCGCGAACTACGAACTCGGGCCTACACCCCCAGCCCGTAGTTCGTGCACGTGGCCGCGAACGACTGGTTCGGGCTCGCGCTCAACTGGTTGAGGACGTTCTGCAGCACCGGCGAGTCCTCGAACATGCCGATGTGACCCACGGGATCTTTCGGGCACTGACTCTGGATCGTGATGTTGGTCACGCCCGACCCGCTGAGGAACGCGTTCGTGTACGGCGTCACGACCTCGTCGTGTGTCGTCTCGATCACGACGTACCGCGGCCCGGAGACCGTGTCGCCGCCTTCAAACGTCTTCTTCTCGAAGGCTGAGCCAACCTCCTGTTCGGGCAGCGAGGGCGCGCCGCCCACTTCTAGGAAGACGTTGATCGCGAGCGATGCGAACGGGAAGTTGTCGACCAGTTCCGTGAGCCCGTCGAGCGTCGTGCCGTGGTTGCTCGGCGCGAGCCCGATGAACGTGTTCACCTTGGCCGCGCCGCCCAGGTACTTCAAGTAGTAGTTGGGCATCATCCCGCCCTGCGAGTGCCCGACGAGATCGACCTGTGAGGCTTTCGTCTGCGACAGCACTTTGTTGACGAACGTCTTCAGTTCTTCAGCCGACTGTGTGATGTGACCGAGACCGTCGATGTTTCCGAAAAGCCCCGACAGGATCGTTTCCCCGTAGTTGAACGCGTACACGCAGTAGCCCGCGTTGGCGAGCAGCGGCGCAAGCGTCACCCAGTTCGACCCCTCGTCGGCGAACGTCGCGTGCACCAGCACCACCGGGTACGGGTGCGCGGAGCTCGGTTTGCAGCCGTTGTTGCCGCCCGTCAACGCCGTCGGATCCCACGTCTCGTTCCAAGCCGCTTCCACGACCGCTTCGCTGCCATACGGCACGTGCAGGCTTGCGCTGGCACTGGCCGGGATCGCAGCGGCGACGCCGGCGGCCACGATCGCGACGAGCAGCATTGCCCTCTTGCTCAACATGACTCCCTCTTTCCCTCGCTCTGCGCGGGCGACGGAGCGCCCACGAGTTGATTTCGACATAGTGTGACGGTCGAATGAGCCTTGGCTGATGGATCACCTCCTACGCGAACACGCACCGATCACCGACTCCAGCTGGGCGCTGTTGGACGGTGAGGCGCGCCAGCGCTTGAAGCCGGCGCTGGCGGCACGCAGACTGATCGACTTCTCCGGGCCGCACGGCTGGGAGCACTCGGCCACCAACCTCGGGCGCACCGAGCCGCTGGCCGCGTCCCCGCACGAGTCCGTCGCTGCCTCACGTCGCCGTGTGCTCGCGCTGGTGGAGCTGCGCGCGGACTTCACCGTGTCGATGGACGAGCTGCGCGACAACGATCGCGGCGCCGCCGACGTCGACCTCGACTCACTCGATCAGGCGGCGCACCGGATCGCGGTAGCCGAGAACGTCGCGGTGTTCCACGGCTGGGCCGAGGCCGCGATCACGGGGATCACAGCGGCCACGCCGCACGAGCCGATACCGCTCGGCGATGACGCCGACGGCTGCGCGCGCGCCGTCGCCGGCGCCGTCGAGCTGCTGCTCGGCAGCGGCATCGGCGGGCCCTACGGCATGGCGCTCGGGCGCGATCGGTACAGGCGCGTGATCGAGACCGCCGAGCACGGCGGCCACCTGCTGTTCGATCACCTGCGCAAGATCCTCGACGGGCCGATCGTGTGGGCGCCGGGGGTCGACGGCGCCGTCGTGTTGAGCCAGCGCGGCGGCGACTTTCTGTACGACTGCGGACAGGACCTATCGATCGGCTACGCGAGACACGACGAGCAGCGCGTCCATCTGTACATCGAGGAGAGCTTCAGCTTCCTTGCGGCCACGCCCGACGCGGCCGTGGCGCTCACCGGTTGAACGTCCGGCGAAGCTCCAACGTGGCCGTGCATCCGTCAGGCGGCGGCCTGAAGCCAACCGGCGCTCAGTGCCCGGCGCTCTGCCCGCCGTCGATGTGCAGGATCTCGCCGGTGACGAACGGCGCCGACTCCAGATAGAGCACGCCACCGACGACGTCTGAGACCTCGCCGATGCGGCCGATCGGATGCAGCGCGACGCTCGACGCGTATTCGTCATCGGTGTGACCCGGCGTTTTGATGACGCCGAGCGAGACGGCGTTGACGCGCAGGCCGCGCGCCGCGTACTCGATCGCGAGCGAGCGCGTGACGGCCGTGAGGCCGCCCTTGGTCAGCGACTGCAGCGCCGCCGGCACCTGCGCGTTGGCGTGCTCGACGAGCGTCGTCGAGACGTTGACGACGTGGCCCTGCCCCCGCTCGAGCATGTGCCGGATCGCTCTGGTGGTGACGTGGAAGAAGCCCGCGAGGTTGACCGCGATCATCGCGTTGAAGTCCTCGGGCGTGTACTCGGTGAAGGGCTTGCCGATGTAGATGCCGGCGTTGTTGACGAGCGTGTCGATGCGGCCGAAGCGCTCGAGCGCCGCCTGCACGATGCGCTCGGCGGTGTCAGGCTCGGCGATGTCGCCCGCGACGGTCACGAGGTCCTGCTCGGCGGAGGGCGCGACCGTGTGAGCGGCCGAGACGACGCCGTAGCCCAGCTCGCGGTAAGCCGCGACGAGGCCCGCGCCGATGCCCCGCGAGCCCCCCGTCACGATCGCGACCCGTTTGTCGCTCACCCCGTCTCCATCGCCATACGCTAGTGAATCCCCGAGCGAGCGCGAGCGCCCGTACCCGGCGGCGGCGCGTCCGCCGGCGGCTGCGCATCACCCGGGCGGCGTCGCGATCCCGGTGCGGTAGGCGTAGTTGACCGCCTGCGCGCGGTCGCGCAGGCCGGCCTTGGCGAACAGGTGGTTGATGTGCGACTTGACGGTCGTCTGGCTGACGAACAGGCGCTCGGCGATCTCCGCGTTGGTGAGGCCGTCGGCGATCAGGCCGAGCACCTCGGCCTCGCGCGGCGTCAGCTCGTCGGGCAGCGCCGCGGCGGGCGCCTGCGCGCAGTCGGCAACCGCGTGCGCGTCGCTCGCGAGCGCGCTGACGACGTGGTGCTGCACCGCCGGGTCGAGCGCGGCCTCGCCGGCGGCGACCGTCAGGATCGCCTTGCGAATGTCCTCGCTGCCGGCGTCCTTGGTCAGGTAGCCGCGCGCGCCGGCGCGCAGCGCGCCGAGCACGCTCTCATCGTCGGCGTAGGTGGTGAGCGCGATCACGCGCACCTCGGGCAGCGACTCGCGCAGCCGGCGCGTCGCCTCGATCCCGTCCAGGCGCGGCATGCGCAGGTCCATCAGCACGACCTGCGGCCGGTGGCGCTCGACCAGCGCGATCGCCTCCTCGCCGTCGGCCGCGCTGGCGAGCAGCTCGATGCCGTCGAGCAGGCCGAGGAGCGTGCCGAGGCTCTCGCGCACGAGCCGCTGATCGTCGGCCAGCACGACGCGAACCGGCTCGCCGGCGGGCTGTGCCCGATCCGACTCGCCGGCAGATCGTGCTGCCGATGCGTCCGCAGCTTGCGCCGCTGCCTCGCTGGAGCTCATGCGGGCAGCTGCAGCTCGACGCGGAAACCGTCGTCGGTGGGCCCGGCGAGCAGCTCGCCGCCGAGCAGCTCGGCGCGCTCACGCATCCCGGTGAGCCCGTAGGAGCCGCCGCCGTTGGTCAGCGGAGCGGGCGGCGGCGTGCCTGGGCTGGCGTGATCGGCGACGACGAGCACGGTGCTTTCGGGCAGGTAGTCGAGCTGGATCTCCACGCGCTCGGCGGCGGCGTGACGGCTGACGTTGGTGAGCGCCTCCTGCGCGGTGCGATAGACGGCCAGGCGCGCGTCGGGAGCCAGCTCACGCGGCTCGCCATGGACCTGAACGTCAACCGGCAGGCCACTCTGCTCCCCGAACGCGTCCGCGAGCACGCCGATGCGGTCCGGACCAGGCAGCTCCTCGCCGCGCGCGGTCGCAATCGCGCGCCGCGCTTCCTGTAGCCCGCCGGCAGCCAGCGCGTGCGCCTGGTCGATCGCGCGCGTGAGCTCGCGGTCGGCGCCACGATCGGCGGCCAGCAGCCGCGTGCTCTCCAGCTGCAGCGCGAGCGCCGACAGCGAGTGCGCGAGCACGTCGTGCATCTCGCGCGCGAGCCGGCCGCGCTCGGCCGCCACCGCGGCACGCGCCTCCGCGGCGCGTGAGCCCGAGATCGCGTCGCGCTGTTCGCGTGTCTGGCGCATCAGCCGCACCGTGAGAAAGATCAAGATGGCACTGGTCGACGTACCCAGCGAGCCGTTCCAGTGATTCGCGATCGCGGATACCGTGACGAGCACCGCGAGCGAGAGCGCGAGCGTCAGGATCCCCGTGAGACGCGCGAGTCGCATCGCGGCGACGATCGCGACGAAGACCGGAGCTGCCGTCCAGATACCGTGCGGCTGAGCCACGACGAGCACCGCCGCCGCGACCGTCAGAGCGAGCAGCGATACGAGACGCCGCCTTACGGTCAGGTCGGACCTCTGCGGCTGTGCGCTGATGACCGCCGCGACAAACGCAATCGTCGCGACCAGGATCGCCGCACCGCGACCGTGCAGGCCGGGGTACGGCCTGCTGGTAAACGTGTCCACGAGGAACGCCACCAGGTACGCAAGCCCGAAGCAGCGCAGCACGATCGCCTCGACCGGCGTCTTCGTCTCGCCCGGATCGATCCCGCGCATCATCCACCTATAGACCAGAAGCATTCACAGCAACGATAGGGCCCGTGCACGCGTGCGTCATCGGCCGCCGGGTGGAGCGCGAGCGCCAGATCCTCCACCCACGGGTGGGCAGCCAAGTTCGGCCCGCGGGCCGATGAAAACGGATTCCGCAGCGCGTAGCTTGCTCCCCATGCTCACCAACTCACTCGAAGCAGCCGTCGCACAGCACAGCACCAGGTCCGGGCCACCGCAGGCAGCAGAGCCGGTGATCTCAATCCGCGGCTTGCGCAAGCGCTACGGCAACGACGAAGCCGTGCGCGGGATCGACCTGGAGGTCCGCCGCGGCGAGATCTTTGCGTTCCTCGGCCCCAACGGCGCCGGCAAGACAACCACGGTTGAGATCCTCGAGGGCTTCCGCCAAGCCAGCGCCGGCGAGGTCGAGGTGCTTGGCGCCAACCCGTGGCACGCGCGCTCTGAGTGGCGCGAGCGCATCGGCATCGTGCTGCAGGAGTCCGAGGCCGAGCCCGGCCTGACCGTGCGCGAGTGCCTGCAGCTGTACGCCGGCTACTACCGCGCGCCGCGCGAGGTCGAGGAGACGCTCGCGCTGGTCGGTCTCGGCGAGCAGGCCGAGCAGCGCGCGAGCGCGCTCTCGGGCGGGCAGCGCCGGCGCCTGGACGTCGCGCTGGCACTGATCGGCGACCCCGAGCTGATCTTCCTCGACGAGCCGACGACGGGCTTCGACCCGTCCGCGCGCCGCGCCGCGTGGAACGTGATCGCAGGCCTGCGCGAGCTGGGCAAGACGGTCTTCCTAACGACCCACTACATGGAGGAGGCCGAACGCCTCGCCGACCGCATCGCGATCATCGCCGCCGGCGAGATCGTCGCCGCGGGCACGCCGCAGACGCTCGGAGACAGGCAACTGTCGGCGGCGCAGATCACGTTCGCGGCGCCGCGCACGCTGCTCGGCGAACTGCCGGAGGCGCTCACCGCGCGCATCGAGCAGGAGCCGAGCGGCAGGGTCCTGCTGCCCAGCACGACCGTCGCCGCCGACCTGTACGCGCTCTCGGGCTGGGCGCTCGACCGCGGCCTGGAGCTCGACGAGCTGGAGGTCCGCCGACCGAAGCTCGAAGACGTGTACCTGCAACTCACAACAGCCAACGACCAAACAAGGAGCTGAACCATGGTCTACCTGATCAAATACCTGATTCGCCTGTGGCGTCGCCGTGGCGGCGCCGTGCAGACGGGAAGCTGACGATGACCCGTCGATCCGCCGCCTCGCGTGGTCCCGTCGCGCTGCTGGCGCACCAGGTCCGGTTCGACGTGCTCGCGAGCCTGCGCAATCCCCGCGCCCGCTTCTTCACGTTCTTCTTCCCGATCGTGCTGCTGGTGATCTTCACCGGCGTTTTCGGCCACGGCACGACGACGATCGACGGCACGCGCGTGAAGCTCTCACGCTTCTACGTGCCCGGCATCCTCGCGATGTCGACGGTCGTCGCCTCCTACGCCAACCTGGTGATCTCGATCGCCACGCTGCGCGAGTCGGGCGTGCTGAAGCGCCGGCGCGCGACGCCCGTCGCGCCGGCGCTGCTGATCGCCGGGCAGGCGATCGCAACGGTCGTGGTCGTCGCGATCATGGGCACGCTGCTGCTCGTGATCGGCAAGCTCGCCTACGGGGTCGGGATGGCGCCCGCCTCGCTCGCGGCGATCGCGTGCACGACGATCGTCGCGACGCTCGCGTTCGCGTGCGTCGGCTACGCCGTCTCGGGCCTGATCGGCTCACCGGATGCCGCGCAGCCGGTCGTGCAGGCAACGACGCTGCCGCTGTGGTTTATCTCGGGCGTGTTCATCCCGACCACCAACCTCTCAAGCTCGCTGCGCACGGTCGGCTCGCTGTTCCCAGTGCAACACCTGTCCTCCGGCCTGCAGCAGGCGTCGGTCCACAGCTCGTTCAGCGGCGCTATCTCACCCAGCGACCTGCTCGTGCTGCTCGCGTGGGGGCTCGCCGCGGCAGCCTTCGCCGCGTGGCGATTCAGCTGGTTGCCGAGTTCCCAGAGAGCGGGCGCATAGAGTGTCGTCCATGTCCTCCACCACCCCACTCGGATCCCAAGATGGCCTGCAGATGATCGTCCAGGCTCGCGACCTGCGCCGCCGCTACGGCGAGGGCGAGGCGGCGGTCGACGCGCTGGCGGGCGTCACCGTCGACTTCCCCACCGGCCGCTTCGCCGCGATCATGGGCCCCTCGGGCTCCGGCAAGTCGACGCTGATGCACCTGCTCGCGGGTCTCGATCGCCCGACCTCCGGCACCGTCAGCATCGCCGGCGTGGAGCTGACGGCGCTCGACGACCGCGCGCTCACGCAGCTGCGCCGCGACCGCATCGGCTTCATCTTCCAGACGTTCAACCTGCTGCCGGTGCTGAACGCCGAAGAGAACATCCTGTTGCCGCTGTCGATCGCCGGACGCACGCCCGACCGCGCGTGGTTCGAGCAGCTGGTCGACACGGTCGGCATCCGCGACCGGCTCAGCCACCGTCCCGCGGAGCTGTCCGGTGGCCAGCAGCAGCGCGTGGCGGT
This sequence comes from uncultured Solirubrobacteraceae bacterium, assembly GCA_963716535.1. Classification (GTDB taxonomy): domain Bacteria; phylum Actinomycetota; class Thermoleophilia; order Solirubrobacterales; family Solirubrobacteraceae; genus Palsa-744. Next base: position 1,885,698 of record OY970317.1, read on the forward strand.
CGCCCGCGCGCTGATCTCGCGCCCGGCGGTCGTGTTCGCGGACGAGCCGTCCGGCAACCTCGACTCGAAATCCTCGGGCGACGTGCTGGAGCTGCTGCGCCACGCCGTCGATGACTTCGGCCAGACGGTCGTGATGGTCACCCACGACGCACACGCGGCGTCGTTCGCCGACCGACTGCTGGTGCTGGCCGATGGGCAGATCGTGCACGATGGCGAGGCCGCCAGCACCGAGCAGGCGCTCGATCTGATGAAGGCGATCGGCTGATGAGCAAGCTGGTGCTCCGCGGCTTTGCCCAGCGCAAGGTCCGGGCGCTGTTGACGGGCGTCGCGATCGTGCTCGGGGTGGCGCTGATGGCCGGCACCTACATCCTCACCGACACGATCGACCACGCCTTCTCCGAAGTCTTCGGCAACGCCTACAAAGACAAGGCCGTCGTCGTCACCGCCAAGGAAACCCTCGGCCACAACAGCGGCTCGCGGACCTACCCGATCAGAGAAGCGACGCTCACGCGCGTGCGCGCGGTCCCCGGGGTGGCGGCGGCCTCGCCGTCGATCTCCGCGCGGGCGACGCTGCTGACGGCGAGCGGCAAACGCATCAGCGGCGCGGTGCCTTCGCTCGTCAACGCGCTGCAGCCGCCGCGCTTCGAGTCCTTCACCGCCGCGCAGGGACACCTGCCAAACGCGGAAAACGAGGTCGCGATCGACCAGGCGACCGCGAAGCGCGAGCACCTCAAGCTCGGGCAGCAGCTTGTGATCGCAGGCAGCGCGCCGGCGCGCAGCTACACGATCTCCGCGATCGCGAAGTTCGCGGGCAGCGAATCCTTCGGCAGCACGAGCATCGCGCTGGTGCTGGCCCCGCAGGCCGAGTACGTGGCCGGCGAACCCGGCGAATACGACGGCATCTACGTCGCGGCTGACTCCGGCGTCTCCCCGGAACAGCTCGCCGCGCGCGTGCGCGCGGTGCTGCCGGCGACGCTGATCGTGCGCACCGGCGCCCAGGAAGCCGCCAACCAGACCTCCGAACTGGAAGAAAAGCTCGGTTTCCTGCGCACGTTCCTGCTGGTGTTCGCCTATGTCGCGCTGGTCGTCGGCGCGTTCATCATCTTCAACACGTTCTCGATCACCGTCGCGCAGCGCACGCGCGAGTTCGGCCTGCTGCGCACCCTTGGCGCCTCGCGCGCGCAGCTGATGCGCTCTGTCGTCGAGGAAGGCTTGCTGCTGGGGATCGCGGGATCTGTCGTTGGGCTGTTCGCGGGAATCGGGCTCGCGCCGGCGCTCGACGGCCTGTTCAAGGCGTTCGGCGCCGACCTGCCCGACAACGGCACGGTGCTCGAGACGCGCACGATCGTCGTCTCGCTCGGCGTCGGCATCGTCATCACCGTGCTCGCCGGCCTGTTCCCGGCGCTGCGCGCGACACGCGTACCGCCGATCGCCGCGATGCGCGAGGGCGTGCAGATCCCGCCGCGCCCGCTGCCCACGCGCAAAGCGCTCGTGGTCCGCTTCGTGTTGTACATCGTGCTCGTGGTGGCGGCGAGAGTCGTCCTGGGCGGTGGCACGGCGGTGTTCCTGATCGTCGTCGGGGGCGTGCGCCTGCTGCGGCTGCGAGCGCGGCTGAAGCGCCCCGGCGAGCGCCCGGCGCGCCACTACCGGGTGATCCCGGCGCTCGGCCGCACGATCGGCCTGCTCGTGAGCTGGCGCGGCATCACCGGACAGCTCGCGCGGGAGAACTCGATCCGCCAGCCGGGCCGCACGCTCGTGACCGCGCTCGCGCTGACGATCGGGCTCGGGCTGGTGGCGTTCATCTCAGTGCTCGCCGCGGGCACCAAGGCGACGATCACGCAGGCGGTCAACCGCTCGTTCGCCGGCAACCTGATCGTGCAGAACACTCGCGCCGGCGAAGGCGCGGTGCCGGCGGCGATCGCGCCGGCGCTGCGCTCGATCGACGGCGTCGGCAAGGTCACAGCGATCGCCTTCACCGAGGGCAGGGTGCAGGCGCTCGATCAGCCTGGCGCGCCCGTAATCGCCGAAAAGAGCCCCGTGACCGCGATCGAACCGCAATCGTTCGGCGCGATGTACAAAGTCGAATGGGAACACGGCTCGGCGGCGACGCTCTCGACGCTCAGCCAGAACGGCGTGATCCTGTCGAAGAAGTTCGCGAGCGCCCATCACCTGCGGGTCGGGCAGCGCCTGCTCGTGCTCAGCTCCTCCGGCAACAAGGTCACGCTGACCGTGCAGGGCGTCATCAAGGAAGAAGCGATCGGCCTGTTCTCCAACCTGACGATCTCGCGCACGCTGGCGCGCACGGCGTTCGACCAGCGCGAAGACGGCGTCGACTTCATCGCCTACGCCCCTGGCGCCAACGGTACGCAGGTGCACGACAGCGTCAACGCGCTGCTGCACGCCAACTTCCCGCAGACGCGCGCGCAGACCGCCGCGCAGTACACCCACGAACAGAGCGACAAGGTCAACAAGCTGCTGCTGCTCGTGTACGTGCTGCTGGCGCTGTCGGTGCTCGTGTCGCTGTTCGGGATCGTCAACACGCTCGTGCTGTCGATCTACGAGCGCACACACGAGCTGGGCATGATGCGCGCGATCGGCGCCTCGCGCCGCCAGATCCGCCAGATGATCCGCTACGAGTCGCTGATCACCAGCCTGATCGGCGGTGTGCTCGGGATCATCGTCGGCGTCGTCGGCGGCGTGCTCGTGACCACGCTCGCGCTGTCGGGCTCGGGCTACGTGCTCTCGATCCCCGTCGGCACGCTGTTCATCCTGCTGATCGCCTCCGCGCTCGCGGGCCTGCTCGCCGCGCAGCTGCCGGCGCGCCGCGCCGCCAAGCTGGACGTGCTCGGCGCGCTGACCAGCGAGTAGGCACCGACCTGACGAGGCAACTCTGCCATCGCGGGCGGGTCGCGCCCGTGCGGTCGGCAGCGCGATGAGGGAGGAGCGGCGTGCCTACTGCCCGGCGGCGCGCCGGTAGCGCGCGACCGCCAGCGGCGCGAACACGACGATGATCGCGAGCGCCCACACGACGGCGCCCCAGACGTTGTTGCCGGCGGGGGCGCCCAGCCACAGCGAGCGCATCGCGTCGACGGTCAGCGTGAACGGGTTGACTTCCGCGAACGCGCGCAGCACCGACGGCATCGACCTCACCGGCACGAACGCCGAGGAGATGAACGTCAGCGGGAACACGGCGATGAAGCCGACCGAGTTGGCGGCCTCCGCCGAGGACACGAGCATGCCGAGGAACGCGAACACCCACGAGAACGCGTACCCGAACAGCAGCAGCAGCCCGACGCCGGCCAGCGCGTGCAGCACGCTCGTGTGGAAGGAGAAGCCGATGATCAGCCCCGTGATCACAAGGATCGCGGCGGACATGGCGTTCGTGACGACGTCTGAGAAGGTGCGCCCCGCGAGCACCGCCGCGCGCGCCATCGGCAGCGAGCGGAAGCGGTCGATCAGGCCCTTGTGCAGATCTTCGTTGAGGCCGAGCGCCGTGACGAACCCGCCGAAGGCGATGTTCTGCACGATGATGCCCGGGATCAGGAAGTCCGCGTAGCTGAAGCCCGGCGTCTTGATCGCGCCGCCGAACACATAGCGAAACAGCAGCACGAACATGATCGGCTGCACCGTGAACGCGAGCAGCAGCTCCGGCGCGCGCGGCAGGCGCACGAGGTTGCGCTCGGCGATCACGAGCGTGTCGGTCAGCAGCCGCCTCATGCCGCCTGCTCGTCCTCCCCCGCCTCCGCGACATGGCCGGTCAGCGCCATGAACACGTCGTCGAGCGTCGGACGCTTCAGCACGATGTCCTCGACGCCGATGCCGGCCTCGTCGAGCGTGCGCACGGCCTCGACGATCGCACCGCCGCGGTGGCTGACCCCCACGCTCACGAGATCGCCGTCCACGCTGGGGGCTTCCTTCGCCATCGACGCGAGCGCCGCCACGGCATCGCCCGCGCGGGCCGCCTCGCCGAGTTGGATCTCCAGCCGCTCGCCGCCGACGCGGTCCTTGAGCGCGTCCGGCGTGCCTTCGGCGATCACGCGACCATGATCGATGACCGCGATGTCGCTCGCCAGACGATCGGCCTCGTCGAGGTACTGCGTCGTCAACAGCACGGTCGTGCCGTCGGCGACCAGATCCTCGATCGTCTCCCACAGCTGCAGCCGGCTGCGCGGATCGAGGCCGGTGGTCGGCTCATCGAGGAACAGCACCGGCGGTTCGGCCACGAGCGCGGCCGCGAGATCGAGCCGGCGGCGCATGCCGCCCGAGTAGGTCTTGGCCGGGCGCTTGGCCGCATCGAGCAGGTCGAAGCGCTCGAGCAGCTCGTGCCCGCGCTGCTTGGCCTGCGCACGCGAGCGCCCGTACAGCCTGCCCACCATCGTCAGGTTCTCGAGGCCCGTCAGGTTCTCGTCGACGGCGGCGTACTGCCCCGCCAGGCCGATCCGCTCGCGCAGCTGTGCCGCGTCCCCGACCACGTCGAGGCCGGTGACGCGCGCGCTGCCGGCGTCAGGCTTCAACAGCGTGGTGAGGATGCGGATGACCGTCGTCTTGCCCGCCCCGTTGGGGCCGAGCAGCCCCAGCACGCTGCCGGCAGCCACCGTCAGGTCGACGCCACAGAGCGCGCGCACGGAGCCGTAGGACTTGACGAGGCCGCTGGCGCTGACGACGGCATCGCGCAGGCGCTCCTCGCGCTCGCTGGCGGCGTCGGCGTCGGTTGGTGTGGCGGGTGGCACTGGTCGCTCAATCTAGCGGGGCGGGCAGGCGTAACGTCCAACTAGCGCAATCCGGCGGCCCTGCGCCCCCGTCCGGTGGCAGCCCGCGCCGGACAGTACAGGCTTGACAGCCCGCCGTTATATGTAAGGTCTCTGAGGTGTCTTCGGCTCGTGATCGTGTCCGCCGGCATCGACAACACTGGCGTCGCCAAGGGCTGCGCCCGGTACAGATCTGGGTGCCGGATGTTCAGACGCCCGATCTCATTGCCGAAGCCCATCGGCAGTCCGTTGTGGTCGCGATGAGTGAGGTCGAGGCCGACGACCAAGCGTTCGTCGATGCGGTCTCCTGCGACCTGCACTAGGTTCGTCGCGCAGTCTCCCGAGCACGTCGGCGCTCGCCTCTACTCGGGGCGAAGAGTCCCGCGCTAGCGCAATCCAGCGGCCCTGCGCGCCCGCTCGGTCGCGGCCCGCGCTGGACACCTCGCAAGGTGGTCGTCGACCAGCCCGCACGCCTGCATCAGCGCATACAGCGTGGTCGGTCCGACGAAGCGAAACCCAAGCCGCTTCAGCTCGCGCGCGAGGGCGACGGTCTCGGGGATCGTCGCTGGCACATCCGCCCAGCCAACCGGTGCAGGACGCCGCGGCCTGGGCGCGTGGCGGCGAATCAGCTGCGCCAGCGGCTCGACCTCGCGCACGGCCACCGTCGCGCGCGCGTTCGCGAGCGTCGCCTCGATCTTCGCGCGGTTGCGCACGATGCCCGCATCGTCCAGCAGGCGCGCGACCTCGGTGTCGCCGAAGCGCGCGACCAGCTCCGGGTCGAAGCCCGCGAACGCGGCCCGGAAAGCCTCGCGCTTGTTCAGGATCGTGCGCCACGACAGCCCCGACTGGAACGCCTCGAGGCTCATGCGCTCGAACAGCCCGCGCTCGTCGAGCACGGGCCTGCCCCACTCCTCGTCGTGGTAGCGCTCCATCAGAGGATCGCCCTCGCCGAAGCAGCGCCGTCTCGCGCGTGTGCGCCCGTCCGCGTTTGCCATCTTCGGGCATCCTATGGGTCGCTTGACAACAGATCTCGACGCCAATAGCACGGCCGATCTCAACGCCGGCAGCACCGCCTACGCTGGCCGCACGGCGTGGGCGCGCAGCCTGGCGGCGCCGGTGCGCGACTTCCTCGGCACGGAGACCGGCAGCGCGAGCGTGCTGCTCGCGGGAACCGTGATCGCGCTGGCGTGGGCGAACTCGCCGTGGTCGCACTCCTACACGTCGCTGTGGAACTCGCGGCTCGCGATCACGCTCAGCGGCAGCGGCATCTCACTGGACTTGCGCCACTGGGTCAACGAGGGGCTGATGACGCTGTTCTTCCTGGTCGTCGGGCTGGAGGCCAAGCGCGAGATCGACCTCGGCGAGCTGCGCGAGCGCCGGCGCCTGACGATCCCCGCCGTCGCGGCACTCGGCGGCATGACGGTCCCTGTCGCGATCTTCCTCGCGTTCAACGCCGCCGGTCCGGGCGCACACGGCTGGGGCGCGGCGATGTCGACCGATACCGCCTTCGCGCTCGGCGCCGTGGCGGTGCTGACGCCGCGGGCGGCGGTGCGCCTGCGCATGTTCCTGCTGACGCTCGCGGTCGTCGATGACCTGTGCGCGCTGCTCGTGATCGCCACGGTCTACACGGCGCACGTCTCGATCGTCGCGCTGGCGGCCGCGGCGGCGCTGTTCGGCGTGCTGCTGGCGCTGCGCTACGCGCCGGAGTGGCGCCGGCCGGCGTCGATGGCGATCGGCGCGGGGCTGTGGATCGCGATGTTCAAGTCGGGCGTGGACCCAGTGATCTCGGGCCTCGCGGTCGGCCTCGCGACGAGCGCCTACCCGCCCGCGCGTCAGGACCTCGAGCGCGCGACCGACCTCGCGCGCTCGTTTCGCGAGCAGCCCACGCCAGAGCTCGCGCGCTCGGCCCAGAAGGGCGTAATAGCCGCGATCTCACCCAACGAACGGCTGCAGTATGGGCTGCACCCGTGGACGGGCTACGTGATCGTGCCGCTGTTCGCGCTCGCCAACGCCGGCGTGCACGTGACCGGAAAGCTGCTCGAAAGCGCCGTCAGCTCGCCGATCACGCTCGGCATCCTCGTCGGCTACGTGGTCGGCAAGCCGCTCGGGATCACCGGCGCCTCGTGGCTGGCGTCACGGCCGCTGGTGCGCGGCCCGCGCTCGCCGCTGAGCGCGCCGCTGCTGGCCGCCGCCGGCGCGTTCGCGGGCATCGGCTTCACCGTCTCGCTGCTGATCTCGAGCATCGCCTTCAGCGGGCAGCACCTGGAACAGGCGAAGCTCGGCGCGCTCGGCTCGGTCGTGCTGGCACCGGCGCTCGCGTGGACGGTCTTGCAGATCGTCAAACGCATGCCTGCGAACGTGCGCGCGCGCCAGATCGCGGGCACGGCGGAGGACATCCTCGACCTCACCAGCGAGATCGATCCCGAACGCGATCACATTCGCGGCGACGAGCACGCGCCGGTGACGCTCCTCGAGTACGGCGACTTCGAGTGCCCCTACTGCGGGCAGGCCGAGCAGGTGCTGCGCGAGCTGCTCGCGTCCTTCGACGACGATCTGCGCTACGTGTGGCGGCACCTGCCGCTCAACGACGTGCACCCGAACGCGCAGCTCGCCGCCGAGGCCTCGGAGGCGGCAGGCGCTCAGGGCCGCTTCTGGGAGATGCACGACACGCTGCTCGGGCATCAAGGCGAGCTGCTGCCGACCCACCTCAAAGGCTATGCCAAAGATCTCGGCCTCGACGCCGATCGCATCAGCGATGAGCTGCACCACCGCGTGTACGCGGCGCGCGTCGGCGAAGACGTCGCAAGCGCTGATGAGAGCGGCGTCTCCGGCACGCCGAGCTTCTTTATCAACGGCCGCCGCCACTACGGCGCCTATGACATCGACACGCTCAGCGCGGCCGTGACAGCCGCGCTGAAACGCGCTTCGCTGCCCGGCAAAGCAGCTACGCCAGCGTGAGCGCGGCCGCGGCGACACGCTCGCTGCGGCCGCGACAGGTCGTCACTCGAGCGGCGCAGATCCCGCGGGGACGGTGACCGAGAAGCGCACGCCCGCGCGCTCGAAGCGATCGCTGCAGGCGGTGCCGAGGGCCACAGCCGGGGTCAGACAGCCCGCCCGCTCGGGTGTGGCTCCGTCCTCGGCCAGCAACATCCCGAGCTCGCCGAGCATCCGCGCGGTCGCCAGATAGCCCGGGTGCCCGTGCGCATCGACGATCACCTCGACGAGGTGCCCACCGGTGCTCGAAGCACGCACTCGCATCTTCCAGCGCCAACCCTCGAGGCGATCGGCCGCCGGCCCAAATCCCGAGCCGGGCACGATCCGCGCCAGCACACCGCCAACCCTGCGCCTGAGCTTGGGCGTGGCGCGGGAGAGGCCGCGAAGGCCGATCTGCGATGCGGACAGCGCGCCCGCGACACCCCAACGCAGCGGCAGCGTGGCGACGCCGCCCGTCAGCGCCAGCCCCTCGCGGTAGCGAAACGGCTCGGCCGCACGGTCTTGCAACGAGGATGTCAGATAGGCGCTGCGCTGGATCACGGCCGGGTTGATGAACGCGGCGGGCGCCATCGGCGCGATCACCGCACCGTCCGCGCGACGCCGTGGCGCCAGCACGATCGGGCTCGCGCGGCGCACGGCAGCCGCGGGCAGCGGATCGGCGATCAGCGCAGCGGGATCGGTGATCAGCTGCCCGTTCTCCGCGCTCGTCACCGCGAACATGCTCTGCAGCGTGCCCCCGGAGGCGCCGTCGGATGGACGCGGCAATCCGGGTGGCGGCGTGAACGTGACGTCGAGGTCGACGCTCGCGAGCTGCTCCCCCCAGTGCGCCTGCGCGGTCTCGCGGGCAAGCATCACCGCCATGTCGGGCGGCAGCGCCTCGAAGCCGCTGACCTGGACCAGCTTGACCCCGGCGGCGACCGCCGCCGCGTCGAGCTCGTCGATGATCGCGCGCACGAACGGGATCTCGCCCGTGAGGTCGGCATAGTGGGCGCCGGCGGCGACGCACGCCTCGATCACCGGCCGGCCGTAGCTCGTGTAGGGGCCGACGAGGTTCAGGAGCACGCGCGTGCGCGCGGCCATCGCCGCCAGCGAGCCCGCGTCGCCGACGTCGGCGGCGATCGTCTCCGGCGCGCTCACGCCCACCTCGCCGAGCACGTTCGCGAGCTTGTCCGCATCGCGGGCGGCAGCGGCCCAGCGGATGCCCGTCTCCCGCGCGCGCTCAGCGAGGTAGGCCGCGACGTGACGCCCGGTGACGCCGGTGGCACCGAAGACGACGACATCGAGATCCCTGTCGCTCACAAGCAGTGACGATACTCGCCGGCACGCGGTGCGGCGCGCGCGGCGCAGCAGCGCTGCTCAGAGGCGCTTCTCAGCCACCGACGGTGCTCGCGTGCGCCTCGCGGAGCTCGCGCGCGAGGCGCTCTTCGCTGCCGCGGAAAGCCGGCCCGCAGCCGTCGGTCAGCAACTGGTTGAGGCTCGCGATCCCGCGTGCGTACAGCGGCGTGTCGCGGCGAAGCAGCGCCGCGAGCTCGCATATTGCCTCGGCGTTTGCGGGCACGGGCCCATTCGGCGAGACCGCCCACCAGCGCCTGCGCGGGGCGTGCGCGGCCCGGACCAAGCGTTCGAGCCCGTCGGCGATCTGCGCACGCATGCTCGGCGAGGTAAGCGTTGCAGCACGCGCGGCCAACGCCGCCGAGCCGCGCGGGTCGACGCCCGCGATCAGCGCTCGATCGAGCGACTGGCTGCGTACACGCGCCGTCAGGCGCGCGAATCCACCCCGACCGAAAGCCCGCACAGCGTCGCGCCTGTGCCCGGTCGAGACGCTGTTGACGTCGAGATATTCAAGACCTTGCGATAGCATTTGACACCTCCGTAAAGCTTTAGCTGGTGTTGTAACCGGCTATCGTACTACATCGGTGACATACCTATGAGCCCTGTTGAGCCTGCCCATGCCCTCGATCTCGTGATCGACTTCGTCAACACGCTCGACATCGATGCGGATACCGACGCGCTGTCGAGCGCTGACGGACTGGCTGCGTGGCTTGCGCAGGCGCAGCTGCTGGACCCCGAGACGGCGGCACCGACCGAGCTCGAGCGCCGGCAGGCGCTCGGCGTCCGTGAGGCGCTGCGCGCATTGATGCTCGCCAACAACGGCGCCGAGAGCGACGTGGGCGTCGGTCGCGAGCTGGAGCTGGCCGCGCGCCGCGGCCAGCTTGGCGTTCGCTTCAGCGACAGCGGAGGCGTGACCCTCGCCCCCGGAGCGGCGGGCTTCGACGGAGCGATCGCCCGGCTACTGGTGCCGGTCGCCGCTGCCATGGGCGACGGCTCCTGGCAGCGCGCCAAGGCCTGCCGTGCCGGGAACTGCCACTGGGCCTTCTATGACCGCTCGCGCAACCGCTCGGGCGTCTGGTGCGAAATGGCGGTGTGCGGCAACCGCACCAAGGTCCGCGCCTACCGCCAGCGCAGCACGCGCGAGCCGGGCTAAGCTGCCGGCACAACCTTGACCGCCATCCCTCAAAGCGTCCACCACCCGTGGGTGGTGGACTTCAAAGACGGCTCCCGCGCGATGCGCGACCTGCTCGGCGGCAAGGGCGCGAACGTCGCGGAGATGACGCGCGTGCTTGGCGCCGAGCGCGTGCCGGGCGGTTTCACGATCACGACGGAGGCGTGCGTGGCGTACATGCGCGGCGACGACGGCGTGTTCCCGGATGGCCTCGAGGAGCAGGTCGCCGACGCACTGGATCGCCTGCAAGCGCTGGCGGGCAGGCGTCTGGGCAATGCCGACGATCCGCTGCTGGTGTCGGTGCGCTCGGGCGCCCGCGAGTCGATGCCCGGGATGCTCGACACGGTGCTCAACCTCGGCCTCAACGACGCGACGGTGGCCGGCCTCGCGCGGCGCACCGGCAACGAGCGCTTCGCGTGGGACTCCTACAGACGCTTCGTGCAGATGTACGGCAACGTCGTGCTCGGCGTGCCCGGCGAGCGCTTCGAGCAGGCGATCGCGGCGCGCAAGGCCGAGCGCGGCGTCACGCTGGACACGGAGCTGGACGCCGAGTCGTTGATCGCGTTGACGCGCGAGTTCCAGAGCTTCTACGAGTTCCCGTCGGACCCGCGCGAGCAGCTCCGGCATGCGATCCGCGCCGTGTTCGACTCCTGGCAGGGCGAGCGCGCGGTCACCTACAGGCGCATCAACCGCATCCCCGACGAGTGGGGCACGGCGGTGAACGTGCAGCAGATGGTGTTCGGCAACCTCGGCGAGACCAGCGGCAGCGGCGTCGCGTTCTCGCGCGACGAGCTGACCGGCGCGCCCGAGCCTTCGGGCGACTTCCTCGCCAACGCTCAGGGCGAGGACGTGGTCTCCGGCGTGCGCACGCCGCGCGACATCCGCGAGCTGCGCTCGTGGCTGCCCGACGTGCACGCGCAGCTGATGGAGATCCTGCGCACGCTCGAGCGCCACTACGGCGACATGCAGGACACCGAGTTCACCGTCCAGGAGGAACGCCTGTACATGCTGCAGACGCGCAACGCCAAGCGCCCCGCGCAGGCCGCCGTGCGCTTCGCCGTCGACGCCGTCGCCGAGGGCCTGCTCGACCGCGAACGGGCGATCGCCACGATCGACCCGGCCGCGCTCGACGCGCTGCTGCACCCGACGTTCGACCCGAGCGCCGCCTACGAGGTAATCGCCACGGGCGTGGCGGCGTCGCCGGGCGCTGCCAAGGGCGAGATCGCGCTGAGCGCCGCCGAGGCGGTGCGCGCGGCGGCCGACGGACGCGATGTGATCCTCGTGCGCTCGTTCACCGAGGCCGACGATGTCGCCGGCTTCTTCGCCGCGCGCGGCATCCTCACGAGCGAGGGCGGCAAGGCCAGCCACGCGGCGCTCGTGGCCCGTGGCATGGGACGCCCGGCCGTGACCGGCGCGGCGGATGTGCACGTCGATGCGCAGGCCGGCGAGGTGCACGTCAACGGACACGTGCTGCACGCGGGCGATCGCATCGCGATCGACGGCAGCCACGGCAGGATCACGCTGGAGGACGTGCCGCTGGTCGAGCCACAGGTCTCCGAGCAGTTCCAGACGGTGCTGTCGTGGTGTGACGAGCTGCGCACGCTCGGCGTGCGCGCCAACGCCGACACACCCATCGACGCGCTCAAGGCGATCGAGCTGGGCGCCGAAGGCATCGGCCTGTGCCGCACCGAGCACATGTTCCTCGGCGAGCGCCAGCCGCTGATGGCCGCGATGATCATGGCCGACGACAGCGCCAGCCGCGCCGCGGCGATCGAGCAGCTGCGCCCGCTGCAGGAGGCGGACTTCGAGCAGATCCTCGCGGCGGTCGACGGGCGTCCGCTGACGGTGCGTCTGCTCGACCCGCCGCTACACGAGTTCCTGCCGCATCCGTCAGATCTGCCCGAGGGCTCGCCGGCACGGGCGCGCGTGGAACAGCTGCAGGAGTCCAACCCGATGCTCGGCACGCGCGGCGTGCGGCTGGGCATCCTCTTCCCAGAGCTGTATGAGATGCAGGTGCGGGCGCTGTTCGCCGCCGCCGCGCGCACGCCAGGTGCACAGATCGAGATCATGGTGCCGCTCGTCGCCTACGAGCGCGAGCTGGAGCTGATGCGCGGGCTGATCGAGCGCGTCGCCGCCGAGCACGCGCACAGCGACTATCTGATCGGCACGATGATCGAGCTGCCGCGCGCGTGTTTCCAGGCGGACCTGATCGCGCGCGACGCCGACTTCTTCTCGTTCGGCACCAACGACCTCACGCAGACCGCGCTCGGCTTCAGCCGCGACGACATCGAGGGTCGCGTGCTCGGACGCTACATCGACGTGAAGATCCTCGATCGCTCGCCGTTCGAGACGCTCGACACGCCCGGCGTCGGGCAGATGGTGCGCATGGGCGCGTGGCTGGGGCGCAAGACCAAGCCCGAGATGAAGCTCGGCGTCTGTGGCGAGCACGGCGGCGACCCCGACTCGATCGACTTCCTGCACCACTCGGGCATCGACTACGTCTCGTGCTCGCCCTACCGCGTGCCGATCGCGCGGGTGGCGGCGGCGCAGGCCGTCATTCGCGCGCGGTAGCTACCGCCACCACGTCGAGTCCGTCGATGCCGCTGAAGTCCGTGGGGTTGCACGTATAGACGGGCAGGCCGTTGGCAAGCGCCGTGGCGGCGATCATCGCGTCGTAGGTCCGCGCGCTGGTCTTGCGACCCGAGCGCCGCAGCGACGCCGCGACACGACCAAACGCGCGAGCAGCACTCGTATCGAAGGGAAGCGGCTCGAAATCAGCCTCCGCCTGCTGCAGTTGAGCCTGTCGTGCGACACGCTCGACCTCATCGTCTGTGACCAGCGGGCCGACCGAAAGCTCAGCAAGCGTCACGGCTGTGATCAGCGGCTCCGCCGGCAGCGCTTGCACGTCCGTCAAACGACTGAGGAGGATCACCGTCGAGGTGTCGAGCACCCCGCGCACTTGCTGCCGGGCGCTGCTCACAAGCTCGCGTCCAACAACTCGTCGATGTCCGCGCGAAACCTCACCGGGTCAACAGGGGGCACCAGCCGCCAGCGACTCAACACGGTCTCGGCCGAAAGCGCGGCCGACGCCACCGCCCGCAGCTCGGCCACAGCCTTGCCCGAGCGCGTGATCGTGATGTGCTCTCCACACGCGGCGCGATCGACGACATCGCCGCCGTGGTTGCGCAACTCACGGATGCTCACCTCGGCCACACCGGCAATGTATCACGCGTGATACACCAAGACCGAGCGGGGCAGGCGACAGCGGCCCCTTGTCGAGGCTCACATAGCCGCCGGAGAATCGGCGGCGTTGTTGAACAGCGCCTTCAGCTGGCGCGGAGCAGGTGCGTCGGCCACGGCGCATTCTCGCGATCCAATCGAATCATCGCGATCGCTGGCGCGCGGCGCCCGGCGACGTGTTAAAATCCGCATATCCGAAACAGCGGCCGTTTGGATCGTCAGCCGCTAATGGTCTGACTGAGAAACATTCAAATGTTTCTTGTCGTTGAAGTGGGAATCCGCCGCAGAAACGGGTAGAACATACGCATGCGCCACGTCCATCAGCGTCAAGACGCGGTCGATAAGACGCTCGCGGTGATCCTCCGTCGGGCGCGTGTCACGCGCGGAGAAACCCAGGAAGCCGTCGCCCGGCGCGCCGGCCTGACCGTCGCCGCGTACGCGCGCATCGAGCGCGGCACGACCGACCCGAAATGGACGACCGTCAAGTCGATCGCCGAGGCGCTCGAAGTCAGCCTCGCCGGGCTCGACTCGACGCTCTAGTCGCGCCGGGCGCGACTGTGTAGCCCTAGCCGCGTCGGGCTCTAGGCCTAGCCGTCCCGACAGCGGCCCGGGCGGCCGGCTCGCCTGCTCCACTCACGGTCGCCGGATCTCGGTCCGATACAGGCAGGGTGAGAGGCGTCGACACCGAGACGAGGGCGCAGCCTGCGGATCGTGAGGGCTCTCCCGAGGTGACCGCCGACGGGAGTCCGAACGCGCGCACGCCGACGTCGGACGCGGCCGCTGTGCGCGTGGCGCGCCAGCCGATCCTGGACGGCGACGCGCGCCTGATCGGCTACGAGCTGCTGTTCCGCGCGCCCCACACCGAAGCCGCAGCCGTGCGTGATCACCGTGAGGCGACCGCGGCGGTGATCGTCGACGGGGTGCTCGACGTCGGGCTGCTGGACCTCGTCGGCGACACGCGCGCCTACCTGAACGTCTCGCGCGACTTCCTGCTCAGCGTCCGCCCGCTGCCGTTGCCCGCCGAGCAGGTCGTGCTCGAGCTGCTCGCCGATCAGGTGCTCGATGAGGCGCTGTTGGCGGTGCTCGAGGAACTGCTCGCGCAGCGCTTCACGATCGCGCTTGACGACTTCCGTCTGACGTCAGAGACAGAGCGGCTCTTGCAGTACGCGAGTGTTGTCAAGATAGACGTCCTCCAGCACAACGGTCAGACGCTGGACGAACTGCTCGCGCGCCTGCGCGACTACGAGTTGCCGCTGACGCTGATCGCCAAGAAGGTCGAGACGCGCGAGGAGTTCGAATACTGTCGTGAACTCGGATTCCACGGCTTCCAGGGCTACTTCTTTGCGAAGCCCGCGCGCGTGCAGCAGCAGCGTCTGCCCTCACAGGGCCTGAGCGCCCTCGGCGCGATGGCGGACCTCAGCGCAACCGAGGACTTCGACGAGCTGCACCGCATCATCACGCGCGACGTCGGCCTCAGCATGCGCCTGCTGCGCTACGCCAACTCCGCCCACGTGGCGCTCCCCCGCCGCGTCGGCTCGGTTCAGGAAGGGCTCACGTGGCTCGGCGCCGCGACCGTGCGCCGCTTCGCGCTGATGGTCTCGCTCGCCAGCGCCAGCGACGTGCCCGACGTGCTGCTCGCCACCGCGCTCGTCCGCGCCAACATGTGCCAGCTGCTCTCTGGCGCCGGCGAAACTGCTGCCGGGGACTCCTACTTCACGGTCGGCCTGTTCTCGGTCGCCGACGCGCTCGCGAACGCGCCGATGCAGGACGTGATCGAGCAGCTGCCGTTCCGCGAGGACGTCGCCGCCGCGCTGCTGCACGGCAGCGGCGAGCTGGGCGCGATGCTCACCGAAGTGACCGCCTACCAGCGCGGCGACTTCGACGTCGCCGAGGAGCTGATCCGCCGCCACCCCAACATCGAACAGATCTACCGCGAGGCCAGCACCTGGGCCGACCTCAGCATCAGAGGGCTGATCTGAGGCCATGCGGCGCGCCGGCACGGGCGCCGGCGCCGGCCGCGTCCTGGGAAGCGCATACCCTGGGTTAGACGAGCGGCTTCACTGCGTAGGACAGCAGCGTGCCCGCCGCGCCCTTGATCTTGGCGACGCCCGCCTGGAACGCGCGCAGCTTGCTCTCACGGACCGCCGGGCTGCCCGCCGCTTCGGCCGCGCGCAGGTCGGCGGCGAGCGCCGATCGCAGCGCGGACGGAACCTGCCCCTGTGAGCTAAGCGACGTGTAGATAGCCGACAGCTCGCCGAACGTCAGCGAGCGCCACAGCCCGAGCGCGGTCGACGTGCCGGCGTCGCTCGCGAGCAGCGTCGCGAGGTCGAGCTTCTGCGGGTCCAGCTCGTCGCCGGCGAGGCCCTGCAGCAGGGCGGCCGGCGCTCCGAGCGCGGCCATCTGCGCCTGGAAGCTCGCGGCTCCTTTGACGTCGGCGACTTCGCTCACAAAGACCTGCATCGCGTCGCGCTGGAGGTCCGCCCGTAGCGCGCCCTGCGCGCGGTTCTGGGCCTCGAGCGCCGCCGACAGCTCCCCCAGCAACGCCTTGCTGCTGGCGAGCTGGAGCGTGACCGCGCTCGCCTGGTCGGCCTGCGTGGCCGTCGCAAGGCGGTTGCTCGCGCTCGTCAGCGCCGCTTCTACTGTGCCCGTCGCGGCGACCGCCTTCGCCAGCGCCGTCGCCGCCGACAGCAGCTTCGCGCAGTTGCCCGCGTGCCTGCCGCGCGCGTGCGCGCACGCCCCCGCGGCCGGCGCACGATGCGCCGAGGAGACTCGCGCGACCGGCAGCGGGACGCTGCGGTACGCCTCATCGGGCGGGTCGCCTTCGTAGCGTTCGCGCGCCTGCTCGACCTCGTGCGCGGCCTCGTGGCAGGCCGTGGACGGGCTCGAGCCGAGCGCTCCCAAGAACCCGTCCACGGCGGCGTTCGCGAGCGGCGAGAGCGCCTGCAAGCTCAGCTCCCCGACGTCCGTCGGCGAGGCCACCAACTCGAGACCCTCATACAGCCCTTTGCCGGCCTCGATCGCGCACGCGACCGTCGCCCGCGCGATGGCGCGCCGCAGGTCCATGCGCGCCTGTTCGTGCAGCCGTTCCTTTGCTTCTTCCTCGGGCGTCTTGGCTTTCGACGACGACTGCGACGACGGTTCGGACGGCGTGATCGTCTGTGTCGGCGGCGAGACGATCGCCGAGGACAGCGATAGCGAGCCTCTGAGGCTCGCCTGCCACGATTCTTCGTCGGCGTTCGGCCCGCCCGACCAGTTACATTCGTCGGGCACCGTATCGCTCGATTCGATCGGGAACTCCATCGCGTCGATGCCCACTTCACCGGTGCTGTCGTAGTTACAAGGCAAACCGCCCGACTCGTGCGCCCAGTCAGCCGAGATGACGTTCAGGTCGCCGTTGCCGTCGCAGGGAGACGAAGGGCTCTGTTCGGAGCTTTCGAGCAGCGCCGAGGGGTAGGCGCTGGCGGGATACGCCGCCGACTGCGGCCAGCCGAAGTACACGTACCAAGTGTCGCGATTTGGCTCGCCGGTGAAGGGGCTCGTGTGGCTGATCACCGGCACCTGCCCACCCGGCGCTTCGGTACCAGCTTCCTGCAGCGCGAGATAGCGCTGGGCGGCTTCGGGCAACTCTTTGAGCGTCGCGCTGCACGGAGCCGGAACGACCCCCGCGCCGCTGAAGGACACGGTGCCGCTGTCGCGGTCGAGCACCCAGCGCTGGCCGTTGTAGTGCTCGCTCCATTCGAGCGTCGTGGTCTGCACTTCGCGCTGCTGCGGGCGCCGCAACGTCGCGCTGAAGCTGCCGCTGTAGACAGCGCTCAGGCCGCAGCCCGCGCCGGTGCTTTCGTTACACGTTTCCGCGGCCGCAGGCGCCGCCGCGGCGAGCAACAGCGCCGTCGCCACAGTCGCGACCCAGCCCAGCCCGCACACTTGTGCGCACATCGCGCGGCCGCCCGGTTTCATCAGATCGCCTTCGCCGCGCCATCGGTCATCTGCGCGCGAACATACCACCCGTCCGCGCGCACGCGCGGCGCACCGCGCCCGTCACCGGCGATCGGCGCAGGCGACGCAGCCGGCGCAGAGCTCCCACACGCGCAAGCACGCCGCCGACGCCAGCGTCCGCGTCGCGCTCGCGCAAGCTCGCGGCCAACTCCAACTCGCGCTCCCGCTCGCGCGCCAGCGCGAGCGCTATGTGGTGACTGTGCATGAGCTCAGCCTCGCGCGTCCGTGCGGCTCGCCCAACACATTTAGTCATATGTGAATCGGCTCAGGCTGAGGCCGCAGCGGCCTGCACGAGCGCGTTGCCGTCGAGCGTGCGCAGGTACAGAACGTGACGGCGCACGCGCCGGCGATTCACGAGCCCCGCCTGCGCTAGGACCGTGAGCTGCTGGGAGACGCCGCCGCTGCTGACACCGAGCAACCCGGCCAGCTCGATCGTCGAGCGCGGGCAGTCCAGCGCCATCAGCAGCGCCGCCCGGTTGCGGCCGAGCAATCGCGCGAGCGCGTCCGGCGCGGCGTCGCGCGGCGACTCCCACAGCATGCCGACGCCGCGCGCCGGGTAGATCACCGCGGGCTGCCACGGAGGCGCGGTCACAACGCACACCTTCGGCCAGGCGAACACGCTGGGGATCAGCAGCAGGCCGCGGTCGTCGAGGTCGAGCCTGCCGCCCGCGTCGCAGTCCTTGTCGATGTACAAGACACCGTCGTCGAAGCGCACCGACTCGTCGAGGTCGGCGAACAGCGCGCGCGTGCCGCCGTCGGCGATCTGGCGAGCGCGATAGAGCACGTCGTGCTCCAGCAGCGCGCGGATCCGCTCCCAGTCCTCCGCGATCGCGCGCTCCCAATAGTCGCGCATCAACTCGGCCAGCTCGCGGATCGCGGTGCGCGGCCGGGCCAGGAAGGGGCTCAGCACGGCCGGGATCGCGCGCCCCTCGTACGCAACGCGCACCTCCCTGCGGATCTGCGCGCTGGGCGTCGCGACCATCGCCTCCAACTCGTCCTCGAAGCGCGTCAGCGGGCTGGTCGGCAGCGGGTGAATGAAGTCGGGGTTGTAATGGTGGGAGTCCTGCAGTGCCCGAAACGTCGCGAGATCGAGGTCGGCCGCGCGCGGGCGCACGCGCTCCATCCACGGCAGGTGCAGCGCTCCGCGACTCGGGTCCTCGAGCACCATCAGGCTCGCCGCCAGCTCGATCGTCGGCGAGATCGCAAAGCGAACCCGCGCCAGAGCCTCGGTGTCGAACACGATCTCGATCATCGCCCAAGCCTCGCCGACGCACTCGCCGCCGTCGAGATATTCAGCCTAGGCTAAATGTAATGCCATCCAGGCCGGCGACCGGCGTCACGCGAGCAGGCAATCGGGGCCGGCGCGATCGGCGCGGCAGCCAGCTCAGCGCGACCGCACCTCTTTGACGTAGATCAGCCACGGCTCACGCATGCCGCCGACGCGCTCGTACACTGCCTGCGCGCGCAGGTTCTCGGGCGCGGTCTCCCATTCCAGACGCGACGCGCCGTGCTCGGCGCAGCGCTCGACGCAGGCCTCGATCAGGCGGTCGGCGAGCCCGCTGCCCCGCGCCGCCGGCGCCACGAACAGGTCGTTCATGATGCCGATGCGGCTCGCCACGGTCGTGTCCCAGCTCCAGAACACGGTCGCGAAGGCGACCGCCGCACCCGACTGCTCGCGGGCGATCAGCTGCACCCCCTCGCGCGCCGGGTCGGCGATCAGCGCGCGCGAGAGCGCGAGCAGCGCCGCGTCCGACGGCGACTCGCCGTAGAAGTCGCAGTACGCGCGCATCAGCGTCAGCAACTCCGTCAGATCGCCGTCCGCGACCGGCGCGATCTCGTGTGGCGGATCGGTGGGCGAACGCGCGCCGGGGAGCACCGCGTCAGTCTCGCAAAGGGCGCCGTCGCGCGGTGCCCACACCGGGATGCTGAGCGCAGACGCCGGGCGCCGGCTACACGGCGACGAGCGCCGGCGCGACCTTCGGCGCCGGCGCGCGCTCGCGCACGAGCACCTTGCCGCCGTCGGCGGGCGTCCAGACGACGCCGCGAAACGCCCAGGCCGCGTCGGGCGCGGTGCTCGGCACCAGCTCGACGCGTTCGAGCAGCACGCGCAGCACGACGTCCATCTCCATGTGCGCAAACGTCGCGCCGATGCAGCGGCGAATGCCGCCGCCGAACGGAATCCACGAGTAGGTGTCGGGGATCTTGTCGAGGAAGCGGTCCGGGTCGAAGCGCTCGGGGTGCGGGAACAGGTTGGGGTCGTAGTGGGTGAGGGAGGCGGCGAGCAGCAACCTGACGCCGACCGGAAGCCGGTAGCCGCCCAGCTCGAACGGCTCGCGCACCGAGCGCGCGGCGAACGCGACCACCGGCCGCACGCGCTGGACCTCGCGAATCGTCGCCTCGCGCAGCGCCTTGCCGCCCTCGTCGGCCTCCGCCACAAGGCGCCGCAGGATCTCGGGGTGACGGGTGATCCGCTCGAGCGCCCACGCGAGCGTGTGCGAGGTCGTCTCGTGTCCCGCTACCAACATCGTCACCAGCTCGTCGCGAATCTCGGCGTTGCTCATCGGGGTGCCGTCCTCGTGGCGAGCCTGGACGAGCATCGCGAGCACGTCGGCGCGCTCCTCCAGCGCAGGGTCAGCGTTCGCCGTGGCGATCAGCTCGTCGAGGATCGCGTCGACCTGCGCGCGCAGGTCGAGGAACCGCATCCACGGGCTCCACGGGCCGAGGTTGTGCCGCAGCTCCGGTGCCAGCGACAGGCGCGCGCCGAGCACCGTCCAAGGCGGCACGAGCTGCTCGAGCGCGTGCAGCCGCTTGCCCTCGGCGCCGAACAGCGCGCGCAGGATCGCGCGCAGTGTGATCCGCTGCATCGACGCAGCGGTGGCCAGCTCGCGATCGCGCGGCCAGGCGTCGATCTCCTCGGCGGCGATCTCGGCGATCATCCCTTCGTAGGCTTTGACCCGTTGGCCCTTGAACGAAGGCAGCAGCAGCTTGCGCTGTTCCATGTGCTGCGCCTCGTCGATCCCCAGCAACGAGTTATCGCCGAGCAGCTCGCGCAGCGGGCTGCCGGTGCCGGCGTGCAGCACGGTCGGATCGGCGCGGAACACCTGCTTGATCAGCGCCGGGTCCGATACGACCACGGCCCGACCCAGCCCGAGCAGGCGCACGGTGAACATCGACCCGTAGCGACGGCGGGCGCGCTCGAGGAACGGCCGCTGCCGGGTCCGCATCGCGAGCGTCTGCATCGCCACCGACCTGGACGGCCCTGGCGGCAGGCTCTCCAGCACGCCGCTGGCAGCGCCGTCAGCCACGCTGGACATGCGCGAGCGCCTTTCCGGAGAACTCCATCGCGTCGTCGAGCGGTCCGCGCTTCATCAGGCGCACGTCCTTGACGTAGTTCTGGTGCAGGCGCCACGGCGCGCTCGCGCCCTGGCGCGGCAGCTCGGCCAGCGAGCGTGTCACGTAGCCGGATTTGAGGTCGATGATCGGCTCCGTCGGCAGCGCGGGGTCCGGCGGCTGCGGCGTGCAGATCGCGGCGCCGGTCGTGTCCATGCGCTCGAGCAGACGGCACACATAGCGCGCGACGAGGTCGGCCTTGAGCGTCCACGAGGCGTTCGTGTAGCCGAGCGTGAGCGCCATGTTGGGCACGCCGCACAGCATCATGCCCTTGTAGGCGACGGTCTCGGGCATCTCGACGGGCCGCCCGTCGACGCTCAGCTGCAGCCCGCCGAGCACGAGCATGTTCAGGCCGGTCGCCGCGACGACCACGTCGGCGGCCAGCTCGGTGCCGTCCGCGAGTCGCACGCCGCCCTCGGTGAAGCTGTCGATCTTGCCGGTCACGACCGTGGCGTTGCCGGTCTTGAGCGCGGCGAACAGGTCACCGTCGGGCACCAGGCAGAGCCGCTGGTCCCACGGGCTGTAGTCGGGTTTGAAGTGCGTCGCGACATCGAAGCCCTCGGGCAGCTGCTTCTGCGCCAGCTTCGTGATCAGGCCGCGCATCAGCCTCGGCGCGCGCCGGCAGAGCTGGAAGCTGAGCGTCGCCAGCATCACGTTCTTCCAACGCACGAGCGCGTAGGCGTGGCGGGCGGGCAGGCGCCGCCTGAGCTGGTCGGCGAGCGCGTCGCGACCGGGGAGCGAGAGCACGTAGCTGGGCGAGCGCTGCAGCATCGTCACCTGCGCGCCGCGCTTGGCCAGCGCCGGGACGAGCGTCACGGCGGTCGCGCCGCTGCCGATCACGACCACGCGCTTGTCCGCGCAGTCGAGGTCCTCGGGCCAGTGCTGAGGGTGCACGAAGCGACCGGCGAAGCGCTCCAGGCCCGCGAACTCCGGCGTGTAGCCTTCGTCGTAGCGGTAGTACCCCGTGCACGCGTAGAGGAAGTCGCAGGTGAGGACGGTTGCCTCGCCGCCGTCGGTGCCCTGCGCCTGCACCGTCCAGCGCGCCTCCTCGCTCGACCACGCGGCGCTGACCGCGCGCTGAGAGAAACGGATGTGCTGTTCGATGTCGTGCTCGCGGGCGGTGTCGCGGATGTAGCGCAGGATCGAGTCGCCGTCGGCGATCGCCTCGGCCTCGAGCCACGGCCGGAACGAGTAACCGAGCGTGAACATGTCGGAGTCCGAGCGGATCCCCGGGTAGCGGAAGAGGTCCCACGTCCCACCGATCGACGCGCGCGCCTCGAGGATCTTGAACGTCTTGTTGGGACAGTGCCGCTGCAGATGGCAGGCCGCGCCGATGCCCGAGAGGCCGGCGCCGAGGATCAGCACGTCCACGTGCTCGACCGCGACGTGCTGCTCGGCGAGGACGGATTCCATGGTCGCGCTCACGCCGAGCAGTCTATCAACACTGTGTCGAGAATGCTAGACAGCGTGTCCAAACGGCTCGACCGGATGTATCATCGGCAACATGAGCCCCGTCGAGCAGGCCGAGATGAGCCCCATCGAGAAGGTCGAGCGCCCCCGCGCGAGCCGCGGTCGCCGCAGCGCGAAAGCGACCGGCGACGAGCGCGAGCGCGCGATCCTGAGCACCGCCGAGGAGCTGCTGCGCGAGCGCTCGCTCGCCGAGATCTCGGTCGACGATCTCGCGCACGGCGCCGGCATCTCGCGCTCGGCCTTCTACTTCTACTTCCCCTCCAAGGACGCGGTCGTGCTGACGCTGGTGGACCGCGTGGTCGAACAGGCCGAGGTGGCACGCGTCCGTGCGCTCGAGCGCCGCGCCAGCGACCCGATCCCCGCCTGGCGGGACGGGATCGAGGGCTTCTATGAGATCTTCGGCGCGCACCGGCCGCTGGTGCGCGCGGTCACCGACATGGGCGCCACCAACCCCGAGGCGCGGGCGCTGTGGTCGCAGGCGATGAACGGCTGGGTGTCGGCCCTGACGGAGCTGATCGAGTCAGAGCGCACGCGCGGCGCAGCGCCGAGCACGATCCCCGCACGCGACCTCGCGACCGCGCTCGTGCAGATGAACGAACGCGTGCTGCACGCGATCTTCGTCGAGGAAACGCCGGCGGTCGATGAGCGCGCGGCGATCGAGACACTGACGCACGTCTGGCGCAGCGCGATCTACGGCGCGCCGGACGCGAGCTGATCGCACCGGCGCATTTGACGCCCGACGGTCCCGACGACGGCGATGGCGCGGCAGCGCCGCGCCATCGTCAGTGAAGGCGCCGGCGCAGCGCCTTCGCGGCCGCCTCGCCGGTTTCCACGGCGCCGTCGAGAAAGCCGATTTCGCTCGACGTCTGCTCGCCGGCGAACAGGTACGGGCCTTCGGGCGCCTGCGCCAGCGCCTGGTAGCTGCGCGCCTGGCCGACGCGGTAGTAGGAGTAGGCGCCTTTGACCCACGGGTCGAGCGCCCAGTGATCCTCGTAGGAGCGCCCGGTGTATACGGCGGCGGTGCCTGGGAAGACGTTGTCGATTTCGCGCAGCGCCCAGGCGGCGTCGGCGGCGGGCGCGGGGCCGTGGGCGGCGCCGGTGAGCCCCGAGTCGCCGACGCGCCCGCCGGGGAACGCCACGAACAGCGCCGGCGCGGCGTCGGGGCCGAGCGGCACGCAGTCGTCCCACGCGCACGCGAGGCGGTCCCATTCGCCGTAGGTGGCGCCGCTGTAGCCGAGCGCGGGCCACGTCTTGCGGGTCAGTTCGAGGTGCACCTTGGCGTTGGTGCCCATGCCCATCGTCTGGATCACCGTGCGCTTGGCCTGCGACAGGCCCGAGCGCCCCAGCTCGACGTCGCGCAGCGTGCTGAACGGGAGCGCGAAGACGACGAAGTCGGCGACGACGTCGTTGAGCGTGCCGTCGACTTCGAACGTCAGCGTGACCGTTTCGTCGCTGCTCGAGCGGGCCGCGACGAGCACGTGCCCGTGCTGGACGGTTTCGGGCGGCAGCTGTTCGATCATGCGGCTGACGAGCTGGTCGTTGCCGCCGACGATGTGGAAGCGCTCGTCGTCGCCGCCGAGCGGCACGACGGATCTGAGCGGGTTGCCGGTCAGCAGCCCGATCAAGTCGAGCGCCGACTGATCGGCGGGGTCGCCGCCGTTTTCGGTGACGGTGTTGGCCAGCATCAGCTTGCCGAAGCGACTGCGGGTCCCGATCTCGGTGCTTTCGAGCCACTCCGGCACCGACATCGCGTCGAGCCGCGCGGCGCCCACTTCGGTTTCGCTTTCGAGCCCGGCGGCGCGGAACGTCCGATATCCGATCTGCTTCCAATCCGCGTTGGCTTCAGGCAGCCGGTAGAGGGCGTCGTCGATGAAGAACACTTCTTCGCCCTGCAGCAGGTTGCCGCCGTTGACCACCTCTTCCTGCAGTCCCAGCAGCCGCACGAGCCCGCGCACCGCCTTCTGCGGGGTATTTATGAGCTGGCCGCCGTGCTCGGTGATGAGCCCGTCGGCGAAGTAGTCACGAAGCGTCCAGCAGCGGCCGCCGGCGCGTTCGGCGTTGGCCTCGTAGACGGTCGAGACGATCGGCCTGTCGGGCCTGGAAGTGAACAGCAGGTGGGCGCAGCGCAGGCCGGCGAGACCAGCGCCGACGATCGCGATCCGCGGTTGCGGGCGGCTGCGCAGCGCGCGCGCGAGGCCGGCGGCGGGATGCGCGGCCAGCGCGGTGGCCGCGGCCACCGCGGCTCCGCCGACGATGAACTCGCGGCGAGTTCGCGCGGCACTGTCCACCCGCGCCTGCTCCAGCCGGCCGGCGATCTCCTCGACGGGTAGCCCGCTGCGCTGTGACTGCCAGTGCAGCGCGAACGTCCGCCGCGCGGCGGCCATCCCCGGAGTGCGGGGGCGGCGCGCCGGCAAGGCTAAGCGCCGACCTCGTCGAGCGCGTCGACTTCGCGCAGGGCGCCGGTGTCGGGGGTGAAGACGAAGCCGCTGATCGAGTCCCGATGTATGAGCGCGGGCGCCTGGCGCAGGAGCGCGAGGCTCCGGCCGAGCGCGCGATCGACATCGTCGAAGGCGCCGAGGCGCCAGGCGGGCCGCGCGCCGTCGGCGGCAAGCGCGTCGGCGAACTCCTGGTCTGACGCGCCGAGCAGGCCGCAGCCGTCGTGCATCACGACGATGATCTCCTCGGTGCCGAGAACCCGCTGCGAGACGGCCAGCGAGCGCAGCGCGTCATCGCTCACGAGCCCACCGGCGTTGCGGATGATGTGCGCGTCGCCGCGCTCGATCCCCAGCATCGGGAAGACGTCCAGGCGCGTGTCCATGCACGTCAGCACCGCGAGCTTGCGGCGCGGCTTCGAGTCGAGGCCGCGCGCGGCCAGCTCGCCGGCGCGCTCGCGCGCGAGCCGGACCATTTCTTCGGCTTGTGACATGGCTTGGGATGGTACGCCGCTACGCTCGCGTGGTGACGCCGGAGGAGCTTGCCAACCTCGCGCATCTGCGCCGTACTCGCGACCTAATGGACCGCGAGTACGCGCGGGCGCTCGACGTCGCCGCGCTCGCGCGCACCGCGCTGATGTCGAACGCGCACTTCTCGCGACAGTTCCGCGCGGCCTACGGGGAGACGCCCTATGCCTACCTGATGACGCGACGAATCGAGCGAGCGAAGGCGCTGCTGCGCGGTGGCGAGATGTCCGTCACGGAGGTGTGCTTGGCGGTCGGGTGCACATCGCTCGGCTCGTTCAGCGCGCGCTTCACGCAGCTCGTGGGCGAGACGCCGACGGCCTATCGGGCACGCGACCACACCGCGCTCGCGAGCGTGCCGGGCTGCATCGCCAAGGACCTCACGCGCCCGAGCCGCAAGCCGAGCAGGATCGGAGAAGCCCGCCCGGTCGAGCGCTCTCTAGTGTTGAAGGCATGAACCTCACCCTCTCCAAATGCTTCGTCCTGATCCACGATCCCGACCTCGCGCTGGGTTTCTACCGCGACGCGCTCGGCCTCGAGCTGCGCGATGACGTCGCCCGCGAGCACTTCCGCTGGATTACCGTCGGCGCCGCCTCCCAGCCGGACGTGGCCGTCGTCCTCACGAACTACTTGAACGGCAGTCCCGCCGACAGCGACGCGCTCGCCGCCCTGCTCGCGAAGGGCGCCCTGAACGGCGTCCACTTCCACACCGACGACCTCGACGCCACCTTTGCGCGGCTGCGTACGTCGGGCGCCGAGATCGTGCAGGAGCCGGCCGATCAGCCGTGGGGCACGCGGGACTGCGCCGTGCGCGACCCGTCGGGCAACCTCGTGCGCATCGATCAGCCGCCCGCTGTCTGATCGGACCGTTAAGGCTCGGTCCGCGAAATCGTCTTGACCCGATCGATCGAATGGTCGAAGGAAAGGACCGCCGCCACACCGGTCGCCTCGGCACTTGCGACCAGATATGCCTCGGCGAAATCCAGACGGTCGAGCTCCTAGACCTCGAGCGCGCGGAGCAAGAGCAAAGCGTCGATCACCGACACGACCGGCAACGCGATCGCCGCGCGCATCAGCTCAGCTACTCGCGATCGCTCGACTTCGTAGAAGGACTCGAGCACATACACACACTCAGCCACGATGAGATCAGCCAGAAGCAGCTTCTCGGCACCGGACAGGGCCGCGGTCGCTCTTGCCGCCATCTGCGGCGGGTCGCCAGTGAGATGGCGGATCAGGACGTTCGTATCGACGAACGCCCTCAGCGACGTGTCTCCGCGCGTGCACGCCGCGTGCGCGACAGAACCTCATCCCACGGCGTACCGCGCTTGTCCTTCGGCACGGCCACCGTCCCTGCCATCGCTAGAAAGTCCGGGGTCTTGGCAACGATTGCGCGCTTGCGCTCAACGCGAAACACGATCTCGTCGCCGTCATGCAGTTCCAGTGCATCCCGAACCCGCTTCGGGATGGTGACCTGGCCCTTCGACGTCAGGCGTGCCGAGGCATCCATTATTTCTCCTTACTTGTCACGAGGAGTAAGGATAACGGGTCTCGGTCCGATGCTTGGCGAGAGACGGACAGCCCCCGGAGCTACGCGGCCGTGTCGCCACGCACGTCGGGCGCCTGCGCCCACGTGACGTCCATGCGCACGCGCGCCCTCGCGAGCACCTGTGCCAGCTCGGGGGCGAACGCAAGCCCGAACAGGAAGGTTGCGACGACGCCCACGATGTCGTAGGGCAGGCCCTGACCGGCGACCGCCAGGAACGCGGCCAGCGTGTGGGGCGCGCCGAGCGTCCACGTATACAGGTCCATGATCTCCTCGGCGATCAGGGCCGCGAGCGCGCAGACGAGCGCGAGCGGCAGGCGGCCGATACGGCGACGGCTCAGCCGTGCGAGCCCCGCGCCACCGAGGCCGACCAGGCCCCACGCGGCCATCTGCCAAGGCGTGTACGGGCCCTGGCCGAGCGCGAAGTTGGACACGAGCATCCCGAGCGCACCGACGGTGAAGCCCGGCAGCGGCCCGAGCGCGTAGCCGACCACGAACGTCATCGCCGTGATCGGCTTGATGTCGGGCAACGCCGCGAACGCATCGCGCCCGAGCGCCGCGAGGGCGGACATGACCGCCACGACCGCCACCATCCGAGCCGATGGGCGCCTGTGCTCATACGCGAGCCAGCCGACGCCGAGCACGAGGGCGACGACCAGAAACGATGCGAGCGGCCAGCTCATCGCGCGACCTCGGGGACGATCTCGAGTGCGTCGCGTGGACGGCCGGTCGGCACCGAGGAGCCACCGGCGCGGGCGCGCAGCAGCTCAGCGCCCTGCTCAGGCAGCAGCGCTTCGGCGGCGCCGGAGAGGATGCGCGCGGTCTCGGTGGCGAAGTACCAGCCGCCGGCGAGCAGCTCGGCGGCCGTGCTGTCGGCGATCACGCGCCCGTCGGCCATCAGGACGGCGCGCTCAGCGCAGGCGGCCGCGAACTCGGGGTCGTGCGTGGCGACGATCACCGCCTGGCCACTCTCTGAGCGACGCCGCAGCTCCTGCGCCAGCTCGCCCTTGGCTGCGCGATCCATGCCGCGGGTGGGCTCATCGAGCGCGAGCACCGCGGGCTCATCGCCTGAGCCGGTGACGATCGCGAGCGCCAGGCGCTGGCGCTCGCCGCCGGAGAGGTCGCGTGGGTTGCGCTCCGCCATCGCCGTCAGGCCGACCGCTGCCAGCGCCTGCGCAGGGGCCTCATCGGCGACGCGCTCGTGCACGAAGTAGTCGCCTGGGTTCTGCAACAGCAGGGCCACTCTTCCGGCGCGCGTGACGCGGCCGCGGGTGGGTTCGAGCAGGCCCGCCGCGTGGCGCAGCAAGGTCGACTTGCCGGCGCCGTTGCGGCCCATCAGCGCGACGCTCTCGCCTGGTTGCACGCGCAGCGTGACCCCGCGCAGGATCGCCGGCCCGTTGCGCAGCTCATGCCACACGCCGTCGTACTCGAGCGCGGCGGCCAGCTTGGCCGCGCGACGCCACCTCGCTTTGACCGTTGCTCGGGCGGACGGCGGCTCGAGGCGCTGCGGCTCAGCGCCGTGCGGCTCAGAGCGCTGTCGCTCGGAACGCTGCGGCTCGGCACCTTGCAGATCGGCGTCCCGCGATGACCCATCGTCGGGAAGCAGCCCGTGCGCGCGCAGCGTCGCGCGGGCCTGTCGCACACCCACCGGGGCGGGTCGCAGCCCCGCGAGCGCGAACATCTTGGCCGCCGGCGTCTGCAGCACCGGCGAGCGCTCGGCGGCCCACTCGAGGAACGCTTGCGGGTCGCCGTCGCAGCCCACGCGCCCGTCCTCCAAAGCGATCACGCGATCGACGGACGACAGGCACCGCTCCAGGCGGTGCTCGGCCAGCAGGATCGTCGTCTCCCACTCCTGGTTGAGCCGGCGCAGCAGGCCGATCAGCTCGTCTCCGGCGACCGGATCGAGCTGTGAGGTGGGCTCGTCGAGCAACACCAGCCGCGGCCGGCCGGCGAGCGCCGCGCCGAGCGCCACGCGCTGCTTCTCACCGCCTGACAACTCATGGGTAGAGCGATCCAACAGCGCATCGATGCCGAGCGCGAGCGCGACCTCCTCGACCCCGCGCGCGACGGCTGCGGCACCGTGGCCGCGGTTCTCGAGCGCAAGCGACAGCTCGGCGCGCACGCTGCTCATCACCAGCTGGGTCTCGGGGTCCTGGAACAGCACGCCGGCGAACCCCCCGAGATGCGCCGGCCCATGCTCGCGCGTGTCCAGTCCCGCGAGCGTCACGCGACCTGCGAAGCGGCCGCCGTGGAAGTGCGGCACGAGACCGCAGGCCGCGCGCAGCAGCGTCGACTTGCCGTGGCCCGAGAGCCCCGCGAGCAGGCAGAACTCGCCCGGCCCGATCTCCAGGGTGACGTCGTTCAGCGCCGGCGCCGCGACGCCGGGGTAGCTGTAGGTGACACGCTCGAACGACAGCAACGGCGTGGTCATGGCTCGATGCCCCGACGATCGGCGAACGGCAGGAGCACGGCCGCGATCAACCCGGCGCACAGTGCGGCCGTGCCCAAGCCCACGGGAGCGTGGAGTTCCGGATAGGCGTTGAAGCTTGCCGCCGCCGTCAGCCTGCCGAGGATCGCGAGCCCGGCGATGGCCACGGCGGAGACGAGGAAGGCGACGTCGTGACGCGACCAGGGACGCGGCGCTCGCGGCGCGCGGCGCGCGGTCGCGAAGCCGCGCACCTCGAGCGTGGCGGCGACGTCCATCGCGCGGTCGAGCGAGCCGCCGATGACCGCGCGCAGCAGCGCGACCCTCCCGCGGGCGCCGCGCGGTGAGCCCTCCGGGCGCGTCCTCTGCGCCTCGGCGAGACGCTGGCCGTCGGCGGCAAGCACGGGCAGCATGCGCATCGCGACCGACGCCGTGAGTGCCGAGCGGAACGACAGGCGGCGCAGCAGCCTCAGCAGCTCGTCGGGGTCGACCGCGAGGCTCGCCAGCGTGGTGATCAGCATCAGCAGCATCACCTTCAGCGCGATCACCGCACCGTAGACGAGCGCCTCGACCGTGAGGTTGCCCTGGCCGAAGGGGCCGAGGTCGCCGAGCCGCGCGAACACCGTGACGCCTTCGTGATAGACGAGCACGTTGACGATCACGATCGGCAGCCACACGATCGCGCCCGTCCGCATCGAGCGCGCGAGCACGCGCCCGACGCCCGCCCCGACGCCGGCGCAGAGCACGGCCGCGAGCAGCGCGAGCAACACCAGCGGGTGGTAGAGGACGAGCGTCGCGAGCAGCAGCGCCGCCGTCCATAGCGCGCCGACGCCGGCGCGCGCCGCGTGCAGCGGGCTCGGCAGCCGGCGGTAGAAGAACGACGTCGCGCGCATCGCTCTACGTTCCGTCCGGCAGCGCAACCGCGCCGTCCGGCCCGAGCGCGACCGCGAAGCGGCTCCGCAGCGTGTCTTGATCGAATGCGCGTGCGGCGAGGCCCACACCCTGAGCGTCTGTGCCGGTGACCAGCCACACCGGCGGGTCTTCCTGCTGGCGCGTCGCGGCGATCAGACCCGCGCCCGCGTGCAGCGTCTGGATCGACCCTCCGTCCTGGTCGAGCAGCGTCAGCGCCTGCCCGTTGGCTGAGAAGCGCGCGTAGACGCCGCTGGCGCGCGGTCCGTGCTGGAGACCCGCTGCGCCAAGGTCGCTTGCGATGCTCGCCCACGGCGCGACGAGCACGCGCAGCGATTTCGCCACATCGGCGCTCGCTATCGCCGCAACGACGACCCGGACGTGAAGCGCCTGCAGGCGCGCGGCGACGGTGCGACACGCGGAGCCGGCGACGGATGCGCATTCGACGCGCACGGGCAGCCGTCTGCCTTCAATCCCGTTCAGGAAGGGCTCGGGGAACGACCCGACGACCGCCGGTACGCCCTCGGCCTGGCTCCAGTCGTGCCTGTCCCACCAGATGCGATCGCCCGAGCGCACGTCGATCGCGGCCCCTCCTTTGGTCGCTTCGACGCCGTTGACGTAGAAGAACCAGTCGACCGGGGCTCCCGCTTCCTGGCCGCCGGAGAGCCCGTCGATGCTGTTCACGAAGTCACCCGCTTCGCGCGTGGAGACCCGGTAGTTGCGCGTCAACAGGCTCATCACCGTCACCTGACCAGTCAGCTTCAGCGGGCTCGCCGCCGGCAGCGAACGCGCGCCGAAGTCCTGGGTGACCACGAGCGCCACGTCGCTCGGTGTGGGCCCAGCCCCGAGACCGCAGCCCGCGAGCGCGACGGCTCCGAGCACGCTCGCGAGTGCTATCGCGGCGGACTTCATCGCGGCTTCTGCACGTACACGAGCTGCCCGTTGCTCAGGCGGTAGACCGTGCCCACCGGCTGGCCGTGCCCGCTCGTGACCGGGGCGCCGGCTGGCGAGGGCAGCGTCTGATTCGGCTGCTTGCTCTGCGTGCGCTGTTGCAGGCTGTGCGTGGACTGGTTCAGCGTCACGTCGAGCCCCGCGATCAGGAACGCCACCGCGAGCACGATGCCGATGTCGAACAGGTTGACCAGGCCGTCGAGTGGATCGCCGGCCACGTCCCTGATCGCGCTGTGCCGGCCAAGCCCGGTGTGACGGGTCATGCGCCGCTCTCCGCAAGCGGCGGCGTCGCGCGCTCCAGCGCCGACGGCATCGCTCGCTCCAGTGCCGGCGGCGTCGCTCGCTCCAGCGCCGTGAGGTCTTCGGTGTACAGGCGCGTGCGCGTGAGCGTCAGCGCGAACGCGACCGTGCCGACGAGAAGTCCGATCGTGGTGGCGGCAAACGCCGTCCGCAGGTCCGTGGCGAGCGTCGCGACGTCGCCGTGGCCGAGCGCGGCGAGCCCCGGCGCCAGCGGGATCAGCGTGCCCATCAAGCCGAGCGCGGGCCCGGCGCGGACGAGGATGCGGGTGCGCTCCAAGCGCCGTTCGACCGCCAGCTCGTAGTCGGCGAGCGCGTGCTCGATGCCAGCGCGTTCGCCGGTGAGAATCGCACGCGCGATCTGCACGAGCGCCTCTCCCGAGAACGCGGTTGGAGCGAGGCTGGAGAGCCCCGCGGCCTGGCTTGGGTCGGCGAGAACCTGGCGGATCAGGGTGCGCAGGGCGCCGCGGCCCGCCCGCGCGCGCGACCACAGCTCGGTGGCGAAGCGCCCGGTCTCGACTGCGCAGATCAACAGCACGAGCAGCGCCAGGACGAGCACCGGGGTACGCAGCGCAGAGGCGATTTGCGCGAGCGCTTCGGCGATGCCGCCGGCGGCCGCGAGCGTGCTCATAGGAGCATCTGCGAGCGTCGGCGCTCGAGCTGCGAGCCCACCAGCATCAACAGCAGGATCATGCCGCCGATGGCGCTCGCCAGCCACGGCGCTTGCCTGCCGGCGCTGGCGCCGCCGCGCAGGCCGGGGGCTCCGGGCTCGAGCGGCTGCCTGTCGCTGATCAGGACCCCTTTGATCTCTTCGCCGCCGGCACCCGATCCTCCGCCGCCCTTGCTCTTGCCCAGGGATGCCGTGCCTGTCCCCTTGTGCCCCGAGCCGCTGGACGTGATGACCGGCACGGGCGCCCTGCGGGTGGCGCCGGGATTGCGGCGGCGCTTGTGCTTCGCGCTCGCGTCTTTGGCGCGCTTCAGCTGCCGCGCGCCCCCGGGGGTCTTGCCCTTGCTCTGCGCCTGGGGGCGGCTGAACAGCTTCGCGCCTTCGCCGCCGCCGCCGCTCAGCACACCGGCGCTCGACGGCGGAGCTTCGGCTGGTTCGACGTAGGGCGCGGGCGGGATCGGCAGCGCGTCGCCCGCCATCGCCGCGCCGACGTAGGCGGTCATCCACACGCCGTTCCAATCCTGGCTCTGCTTCCACCTGATGTGCCCGTCGGGCTGCTGCAGCGATGCCATGTACGACAACGGTTCTTCGGTTGCCAGCCCCGAGCCGCTGCGCCATTCTTCGGGATTCAGGCCGGCGGACCACATCGCCTGCACCACCCACGCGGTCGAGGCCACGTTGGGTTCAGACTGTTCGGGCTCCTCGGGGAACCCTCCGTTTTTATCCTGGGCTTTTTTCAGATATTCAAACGCCTTCTTCTGGACTGCCTGGGCTGCGGCGCCGTGGCGATCGGCGGCGTTCAGCGCCTGGATCGCCGCGCCCGTCATGTCCACTTCACCTTCAGGTTCCTTGCCGTTACGGGCGCACTGGGTCTTGGGACAGGTGGCAGGCCAGCTCCCGTCGGCGTTCTGCTCGAGTTCCACCCATTCCGCGGCTTTCTGGACAGCCTGCTGCACCGCCGGCTGAGGGATCGGGCTGAGCGCGATGATCGCGAAGATCGTGTCGTTCACACCGGCATCCGACGAGCCTGCTTCGTGTGGGAACGATCCTGCCGTAAGCTGGCGTTCGAGGAGCTTCTGCTCGAGGTTCACGCCACCGAAGTCTTCCGGAGAGGTGCCCGCGGCGTCGACCACGAGCAGTTCCCGCTCGAAGTCGGTCGTGGCCGACAGTTCGCTCGCGTGTTCGGTCAGATAGGCGTAGGCGCTCTTGTCACCGGATGCGTAGTGCCCTCCCGGGAACTGGTCGCGGGGGTTGATCGAAGCCGCCGCCAGCGCGAGCGCGACCCAGGCGGTGAAGTCGTTGTTGGACGGCGAGCCCGGTTCGCTGCCGAAGCCGCCGTCGGAGTTCTGGTCGTCCTGCAGGTAGCGCACCATCGCGTCCAGGCTTTCCCGGTACTGGGCGGGGGCGGCGGCCAGCGCGGGGCACACGGCTGACACGGACAGCGCCGCACACAGCACGACCACCGCCGGCAGCGCGCGCTTCATCTCCGGGGCACCGTCAGCGTCCTCGCCACGCGCGTGCCGCCAGCGAGACCGATGCTCACCCGGTAGCGGCCCGCGACGAGCCGCCCCAGCTTGATCTTGACCTGCCCAGCCCCAGATGCCCTGACGGTGATCGTCTTGACGGTCCGCCATCGACCCTGCCCACCGCCGAGCAGGCGCGCGATCGTCACCGTTGCCTTGCCGGCCGCGGTGAACCGCAGCACCAGCGCTGCCGGCCTTAGGCTCACCACCGACAGCGCGGCGGCCGACTCGCCGGCACCCGACACAGAAGCCGACGACGATGTGACCGCCGGTGTAGAGCCCGTCCCCGAGCTCTGCGACTGTCCACCACCGGGGCTGCCGCCATCGACGGGTTGTTCATCGTCCGGACTGCCGCCGCCCGGCCCGCCAGCGCCTGGATCGCCGCCATCTGGGTTTTCACCACCTGTGCTGCCGCCACCCGCTCCCGGTTCTTCGTGGGGCTCTTCTTTGCTTTCTTCGAGATACTGCGGCAGCGCCCGGACCCGATCTTCGACAGGTGGTTCGCCACAGCTCGTTTGGCCCGTTGCGAGCACACACACGTCCAGGCGATTCGAGCGAATCGCTTCTTCTTCGCCTTCGGCGTCCAACGTCGTGCCAGCCATGATCCGGTGCCAGCCCGGCTCGGTGAACGTGACGCTGGCCTTGCCTTCCTTACCGCTCTTGACGGTCTCCGGGCTTTTGCTTTCCAGCGTCTCAAACCCCTTCGCGGAGGTCTGCACGGGCGAGACGTCGGCGCCTTCGAGCGGTTCGGCGCCAGAGCGCTGTGGGGTGGCCGGCGGGCGGTCTTCCTTGTCGTCGTTGTATTCGAGGACTTCGACTTCAAGTGGCTCGTCCAGTTGGACGGTCGCCGTCAGCGGTCGATCGCCCGAGCTGTAGTGAGCCGCCACGGGCAGCAAGGCCAGAAACGACCTCGAGTCGAACGCGTTGTATACCCACAGGACTTCGTCGCCAGCACTCAGCTGGTATTGGCAACCGCCGACGTTGGTGAAGGCGTTGTTGATGAGAATCCCCCACGCCTTGCCGTCCTTTTCAGCGTTTTCTTCTTCACCGCCCCACTGCTTGACGTAGTAGTCGTTGAACCCGGGATACCACTGGCCCGCGAGCGCGTCCGTTTCGCCGATCAGCCCCATCGCGTCGACCGACGCGGCCGTCGGCGTTGGTCCCGGCCTCGTGTTTTCAGGGTCGAGCGGATTGACCCCGTTGCACGGGTGTTCCGCGAGGTCTTCCGCGGCGCTGCCCCCGTCGGCCTTGAAGGAGCGCACGTCGTGGCCTTCGGTCAAGATCGGCCCTTCGAACAGCGTCTTGGTCTTGCCCTCGATGCGGACGTTGACCTGCGTCGGCGACGCCTGCGCGATCGACCCGCCGATGAGGATCACGGAGGCGGCGATGAGCGTGGCGAGGCTGGTGCGCATGTGGACGGGCTGCCTTCCTGCCGCGGCTAGGCAAGCCGCAGGTAGATCGTGTCTCCTAGCTGGATCGCGGTCGTGACCTTAGCCGGCTTTTCGGAGCCCCCATCGATACTGACCTCCCAGTCCGGCGCCGGGGTGCTCGGCACTCCGTTGATCGACGTGATCGCGCCCTTGCCCGTCGTCGGCGTGAAGGCGGTGACACACGCCGCGGGCGTGGAGGCCTTCTCGGCGGCTTCGAGCACCTTGCCGAGCTTCGTCTTGCTCGCTTCGGGCGCGATCCTGACAGCGCAGGCATCGAGCGGGCCGCTCCCCGTGTTGATGATCAGCGTGAGCAGCCCATCGACGCCCTTGCTCGTGCTGAAGCTCTTTTCCGCTTGCCACTGCGGAGCGCCCTTCGGCTTGGGCGGAGCGGGGGTGAAGCCGCCGCCGGCGAGTGCCCGTACCGCATCCTGACTCGAGTACACGTTCGCGGCGGTCTGACCCGGCAGGTACCTGAAGGCGCCACTCGGGAGCTGCTGGGAGATCAGGAAGTCGATTGGCGTCTTTCCCTCAGTGGTGGTCAATTCAGGGCCCTGCGGACTTATGTCACAGGCGTTCAGTCCCTCCACGCCCCAAGCGTTGGAGTCTGTGTTCGCGCCGAATTCGGCCGCCAACGCACCCGTTGAGGAGACCAACAGCGACTGCAGGTATTCCCTGCCTTTGACGATCGCCGGGTCGCTCGCCGCAACGCCCGCCCCACAGAGCGCAGCCATCGCAGCGCCCGTCATGTCGGGTTCGGCCGCCGACTTGAGCGCTTTTTCGTTGCCTTCGACCTTCTCGTAGTTCCAGCCGCCGTCCGTGTGCTGGTTCTTGCGAACGACTTCGATCGACTCGTTCAGCAGCGCCTGAGGAATGCGCTGCACCCCCTTGGTCGTCTTCGCGCCCTCCAGCGCCAGCAGCCCGAACACGGTGCCGTTGAACAGCGCGGGCGCGCCGTAGTAGCCGGGATTCACCGTTTGATACTGCGCGATGATCTGCGCGATCAGGTTCTGGGTCTGAGAGAGCCGCGCCGGATCGATCCCCGCCGCGTAGGCCGCGATCGAGGCCCGCTCGAATTCAGTCACGGCCGGTTCCGCTTCTTCAGGCCATGCTGCAGCATCACCCACAAGCTCCCTGTACCACGTGCGGGCATCGGTTGCCCCGACCGTCTTCCTGACATTTGCGTCAGCCGTGCCCGCAGCCGCGAACGAAGTCAGTGACCATTCCCCACCGAAGCCCGGAATCGCGCCGCTCGCTTCCTGCAAGGACTCCAGATATGCCACACCGCCTGTTGTGGCCGCGGTGATTTCTTTCGTCGATGAGGTCGCGAGCGCCGCGGGGGCGCCCGCGAGCACGCATACGGCAACCGCGATCGGCGTGAGCGCGCGGGCAACTGTTCGCATCTGGTTCATTTCTCCTTTGGGTCGGCCGGTCGTGGTCCCGCCTGCCTCAGCCCTGCAGGTATTCCGGCGTGCGCAGCTGATCTTCGGCCGGAGGCGCCCCGCAGCCCGTTTCGCCGGCGGCTGGCACGCACACGTCCAGGCGATTCGAGCGGATCACGTTTTCCTTGCCGCCTTCACCGATGTGCGTCGCCTTGATCCGATGCCAGCCGGGTTCGGTGAACGTGATGCTCGCCTTGCCCTGAACATTCGTGGTAACGGTCGCGGGACTACTCGTTTCAACCTTCTCGAAGCCGTTGAAGGACGTTTGCACCGGCGAGACGTCCGCCCCTTCGTAGGGAACCGACCCGCCCCGTTCGGGGCTCGCCGGAGGCACGCCTTCCCCGTGGTCGGTGTAGTCGACGACTTCCACTTCAAACGGCTTGCCGAGTTCGGCGGTCGCCGTCAAAGGACGCACGCCGGCGGTATCGCCCGCCGGATACAGCGCGAGGATCGGTTTGCCGCCGAAGGCGTTGTATGCCCACAGGACTTCATCGCCTTTGCCCAACTCGAACTGGCAACCTCCAACGTCGGTGAACACGTTGTTGACGACGACACCCCAGGACTGGCCGGCTTGTTCCTTGTCTGGGCCCCAGCGGTTGATGAAGTAGTCGTCGTAGCCGCTGAACCAGCGTCCGTCGAAGGTTTCGCCGATCATGCTCATCGCGTCAACCGAAGCGGCGGTGGGCGTCGCGGCCGGGTTCACGTTCTGCGGATCGTTGGGGTTGATCCCGTCACACGAGCGTTCTTTGGTGTCCGAAGATGCCTTGATGTTGTGCCCCTCGGTCACGATCGGGCCTTCGAACAGCGTTTCGGTCGTGCCCTCGATCGTGACGTTGACCTCCGTCGGGGTCTGTTCACCGGGCGGAACGGGTGGCACGGCCGTGGACCGCAGGTAGATCGTGTCGCCGATCTCGATCGGCGTCTTGCGCAACGCGGGTGCTTCCGCGGCTCCATCGATGCTTATCTCCCAGCTGGGTTCCGTAGCACTCGAGACACCGTTGATCGAAGTGATCGCGCCCTTGCCGGCACTCGGACTGACTTCGGTGACGCAGTTCGCGGGCGTGGACGCAGACTCGGCCGCTTCGAGCACGCTCGCGAGGGTGGTCTTCTTTGCCCCCGGCGCGACCGTCACGGCGCATACATCGAGATGAGCGCCACCCTTGTTGATGATCAACGTCAATAGGCTCGGGACGCTCTTGCTTGCGCTGAATTCCTTGGCGTACACCCACTTCGCGGCACCGGCAGGCTTCCTCGGCGTTGCCGTGAAGCTCGCGCCCGCGAGCGCGCGTATCGCGTCCTGGCTGGAGTAGAGGTTCGGCGCGGCTTCAGAAGCTTCGTACTTGAAGCCCCCTCCCGGCAGCTGCTGGGAGATCAGGAAGTCGATCGGCGTCCTGCCTTCGGAGGTCGTGAATTCGGGGCCCTGCGGGTTGAAGCCACACGCGGTCAGTCCCTGCACCGCCCATGCGTTCGAGTCGGTGTTCGCACCGAACTCCGCCGCAAACGCGCCACTGCCGGACGCTTCAGCTTTGAGATCCGCCTCCAGGTAGCCCTTCGCGGCGAGAACTGACGGGGCGGTATTCGGCACTTTCGCGGCGCAGAGCGCGGCCATCGCCGCGCCCGTCTCGTCAGGTTCGGAGGGAGATTTCAGCGCGGTTTCATCGCCTTCCGCCTTTTCAAAGGCCCAGCCGCCGTCGGTGTGCTGGTTGGCCTCGATGACCGCGATCGACTTTTCGAGCAGCACCTGCGGAACACGCTGCGCGCCGCCGCGGGTCTTCGCGTCGGCGAGCGCCAGCAGGCCGAACACGGTTCCGCTGAACGCGGTCGGCGTGCCGTAATAGCCGGGGCTCGCCGCGTCGTAACGAGAGACGATCTGCGCGATCAGGTTCTGACTCTGAGAGACCCGCGCGGGATCGATCCCAGAGGCATAGGCCGCGAGCGACGCGTCCTCGAACGCCTGCACAGGCGGTTCGCTTTCTTCCGGCCAGGTGGCGGTGTCGCCAATCAGTTCGCGAAACCAGGTGCGCGCGTCGGTCGAAGCGCCGGCCACCTTGACGTTGGCCGGGGCGACTTTGGCGGCAGCGAGCGCGCTCAACACCCATTCCCCTCCGAAGCCCGCAAAGCTCCCGTTGGGTTCCTGCGACGAACGCAGGTACGCGACGCCCTGAGTCGTGGACGTCTGAATCTGCTTCTGCGTAGAGAGTGCCAGCGCCGGCGCGGCCGGCAACAGGCAACAGGCAACAGCGGCGACAGGCGCGAGCCGGCAAAGCATCGGTCTCATCCGTGGAGCTCCTTCTTGTCTTGGACGAGAGGGTGCTCCGTCCAAGCTCCACCGTGAGCAAGAGGCGCAACGACCAACCGTCCGTTCGCGAGAACAGGGTCCCTATGTCTGGTGCCACCGGTAGGTACTCGGACTTGGGATACGGATCGCCAGGCGATCCGCTACCCATACCGTTGCGCGTCAGTCCTGGAGTCTCACCAGGTTCCCCTGACCGCGTGGCGAGGACCACCATAACGGATGGCACCTGATCGTGCGAGCTTCGGCGTGCTTGCCCGACGCCGAGTCAACGGCTATCGTCCGTGCGGTCCAGCGGCCGAGGGAACCCAGTGGGAATCTGGGACTGACGCGCAACGGTGTAGGCAGCCAAGCAAGACATGGCCAGCCTGAGTCCGATTACTCGCTGCCGGACACACACATACGGACCCTGTTCTCGCGAACGGACGGCTAGGTCTTTCATCGCTCTCACTCCTGTGGGTGGGAACGGGGAACTCCTCCGTCCCATACCAGAAGGAGATCCACCTGATGCGTATCTTGACCCTCCGGCTTGCTGTGGTCGCAGCCGGCATATGTACCCTGTTGGCGCCCACGGCCGCGTCGGCGACCTCGACGACCGCCGAAATCGAAGCCTCAGTCAGCAGCGGCGTGACCTACCTGAAGTCGTTGCAGGAAACCAGCGGCGCGATGTCCGGCTTCGGCGGCGACTGGTCGCTGACCTCGCTCGCCGCCGCCAAAGTCGCTGCCGCCAACGTCAAAAAGACCGAAGCGTCGGCCAGCGCGCGAACGTGGTATCGAGAACTGGTTGGAAACACGAAAACCTGGCCGGAAGAAAGCAAACCACCGGCAACCGAATACGAGAAGGCGGCGTTGATCACCTACGCCGCCGGGATCGACCCGGCCCGTGTATCGAAAACACAGAACCTAATCGCGCAGGTCGCCTCCTTCTACCAGAAGGCGAGCCCCGGCTACTACGGTGAACCGGGCGTGTTCGAGGGCACCGTGTTCGGGCTGCTGGCGCTCGCTGACACGAAGACCACCGGGGGCGTCCAGCGCGTGCCGCAGGTACTGCTCGAACAGTCGATCGCCGTCATAAAAGCCAACCAGCACAACGACGGGGGCTGGAACTACGAGCAGGCGGAAGGCAGCGAAGAAATCCTCAAATCAGCCGCCGAACCCGACACGACCGGGGCGGCGATGGCTGCGCTGTGCACCGCCGGCGTGGCTAAGACGAACAGCACGATCGTCAAAGCCAAGGAATACCTGGAGTCGCTGCTGGTCTCCTCAAGCGGTGCGTTCACCTCGGAATTCGGCGTCAACACAGACTCCAACGCTTGGGCAGTGGAGGGACTGAATGCCTGCGCCATCAACCCCCAGGAAGAAGGCTTCACGACCCCCGAAAAAAAGACACCGATCGACTTCCTGATCTCTCAACAGCTCGCCGGCGGTGCTTTCAAGTACCTGACCACCGAAGCCAAAGCCGACGAGTACTCGAGCCAGGATGCCGTGCGGGCGCTCGCCGGCGCCGGCTTCACCGCGACGCCTCCCGTGCCGACCGGCGGGCTGGCGCAGTGGGAAGCCGAAACCAGCTTCAGCACCAGCAAAACCGTCAAGAGCCCGCTGATGTTGATCATCAACAACGGGACCTCGACGCTCAAGGTGTGCTCGGTTTCCGTCGGGCCCGGAAAAGCGACGACGACCCTTCAAACAGTCCTAGAAGCGGCCGAAGCCGGCTCGACGCCGACAGAATGTGTTACCAGCCACGAAAGCAGCTCCAAAGCCATCACCCAGATCAACGGCTCCCCGAGCAAAGCGGCACCCGAATGGGACGTCAGCATCGACGGAGCAACCGAAACTCAAGCAAAGACCACAACGACGATCGAACTCGGCGACACGATCTACCTGCGGCTGGCATAGCCAGGCGATGGTGACGGCTGGTCCCGCGGCTAGGTCGCGGGACCAGCAACCGT
Source organism: uncultured Solirubrobacteraceae bacterium (assembly GCA_963716535.1). GTDB lineage: Bacteria > Actinomycetota > Thermoleophilia > Solirubrobacterales > Solirubrobacteraceae > Palsa-744. Next base: position 1,926,422 of record OY970317.1, read on the forward strand.
AGATGCCCTGTGACCAAAGCCAGATGCCGCGATGTCGAGCGCTGATCCCAACGCTGGGACCGTGTGCGGCGGCGGCCATATGCCGACCGGCTCACGCGCGCCGTGGCAGCGCACTCATGTGCAATGCTCGCCGCGGCCTGCGAAACGGCCACGAGCCGACGCCCATAGTTCGCAATGCCACATAGGACCTTGCGTATCTACGCGGAGCATGCGGGTCCGCACCCGGAGCGTCGGGATATGCAGCCGCAGACCCACAGCGTCTCCAGGGCGATGGCAACGACTCAGGTCCGTACGAGCATGGGGCAACTCGGTCTGCCGGCAAGGGGCCTCGCGACACATGCCTAGCCGATGATGACTCAGGCATCGCGCGTCCCAACGGTTGCACCCCGAGCTAGCGCTTGCCTGGGAGCGTCTGCGCCAGCAGCACAGGCCTGGCGCGATCGCTCCGGCGTAGCTCACCCGCTGCTGCAGCGTGACCGAGGTAGGGCAGCATGATCATCGACATCAGCTCGTTTACGAGCACGGTCAGAGGCCGCCGCCCGTCTTGCAGGCGCGTCTGGACGATCGCCAAGGCACCCCCGACGACGAACTCAGCGGTCACCGGCGAGAGCGGACGAGTCGCCCCCGCCATGTGACGTCCCTCGTCGACCGCGTCTTGCAGTCGTCGGAGCGCCCGCGCTCGTGGCCGGAAATGCTCAGGCGCACGCACGCGCCCCAGAAGGTACGAGACCATGAATGCGGCGACGCCACGGTCACGCTCGATGAACGCCAACAGCGAGATGACCGCGGTCCGCATCCGCTCCGACCACGCTCCCTCCGCTGCCCATATGGGAGCAACAGCGGCATCCATCCGGTCGAACATGTCCTCGATCCCAGCGAGCAGACAATCGTCGCCACTGCAGAACAACTTGTAGAAGGTCCTGCGTGAGACCCCCGCGCGAGCGACGATGCCGGCCACGGGCGCCACCCCACCGCCATGTTGCGACGCCGTTCGCAACGCAGCGTCGATGAGGCGCATACGCTGGAAGTCGCGGCCCTCGGTCATCGCTGACCCCGCGCGCGCGCTCGACACGCGCGCCCAGATCCGTTAGGTGCCACGCATTGTGGCGTTTGCTGGTGTCGAGTCGCGCCAGCGGATCGCAGGTGCCCCTGGAAGGGCTCGTGGTCGCGCTCGCCCAGATCTTCCCGACATCGGCCCATGCCGCGCATACTCGCGTGTCGGGTCAGCTCAAACCAGTCAAAATCTAGAAGGTTCACGTCAAGAACTAGCGAGCGCCAGCAGGTGGTGGTGAGTGAGGCCCTCGCCACGATTTGCCTACAACTCGTTAGCTCGTTCCGCAGATTCCTCGGGGACTAGCCGACCAGCACCCTGACGCTCTTCGTCAGCCTGCCGCCGCCTTTCGCGGCGAACTGGAGCTTGACGGTTGCCTGGAGTCTGCGGCCGTGGTGCTTGCTGAGGAATGCCCGCTCTTTCCTCGTCAGGGTCAGCTTGACCGTAACGTTCTGCTTCGCCTTTGTGGCTTGGGCAGATGCCTTGCCGAGACCGGCTGCCGTCGCAGTCAGCTTCCCAGCCGACGGGACATTGACAGTAACCGATGTGCCGCCAAGGCTGACCTTCTGCGAAACAACGTAAAGCGCAATAGGACAGCCTTCGACTTCTATGGTGGTGGTCTCCAGGATCGAAGCGCCGTTTTGGCCGGTGAACGTGGTAGGCATCAACAGGGCCTGTTGGCAGAGGTTGCCGTTCGTCGTGAGGGCTGAATAGGGACCTTGGGGGAGTGTAAGTTCGAAGCTCGTGACGGGAACGTCGGGAACTTCTTTGAACGTGCTGGAGGTGATGCCTGCTTTGCTGATGAACGTGTCGCCAACGAGGTCAATGGTGATGCCTTCGCCCTGCAAAACCATAATCAGCTGCGGGAATGCTTCGCCGCCGCGGCTCACGAAGTAGGCGGGGCCGACCAGCGGACTGCCGAGGATCGGGGTATGAGCTATAGCCGTGCCAACCCGGGAGGCCGCAGGACAACCGGCGGGGTTGGCATCGAACTGCGCGGCGAGGCATGCCTGCTGCAACGTCGTCAGGCGCGAGGGGAGCTGCTTGGGGAGTTCGACCTTGACCGACCTGATATTGGCTTCCTCGTGCCCAGGCGTGCGTCCTGGACCTTGGGCGGGCGGCGCCAGCTCCACGTGCAGGCTGGTACCGTCGACTTTGCTGGTCTTATCCGTGGTCGAGGCGCTGAGGCTGGGGGCGAACGCGAGGTTCGCACAGTTCGCCACAGCAAACGGCACACTACGGGCGCTTGTTCCTCCTTCGGCGCCGAGCAGTGTTCCCGCGATGCTGGAGCCGGCGCAGTTCGTGGGGTTGAATGTGAAGCCCGGACGGTTGATCGTGACGGAGATCGCTTTCAACTGCAGCGGAATGCCTCTGAGGATCCGTGGAATCGCATAAGCGCTACCGGGCGGGCTCGTCGTGGCCGTCACCTGCGCAGTCAGGGGGTTGACATCGAGCCGTGCTCGCACGACGACGTTACCCAGGTCGAACGGGCCGGCAACCGCGGGAGTGACAATCGACAGGCCGAATGGGGCGCCTTCGTAAGCTTCCGTCAAGTACACGCGCCCGCCCGTCACGGTGAACGGTTCGCTGCCTGCGCCCGCCGTCGCCGATGCTTCGCCCACCAGGCTACTCGCAGCACACGTTCCAGCGTTGGCTTGCGCTTCGCCGCAGCGGGGGATACCGCTCAGAATGCCGGCGATCCCAGGTGGGAGCTGGACGCTGACGCCAGCCAGCGCCTGCTGCCCGTCCGAGCGTTCGACTCTCGTCGTCACCGGCGCGAACGCCCCGGCCTGGACATTCCCCGAGCCAGCCGTGACGGTCGGGGCGAACGGCAGGGCGCCGACCGGACATCCGGCGCCGACCGCGCCGGATGTCACCTGCAGAGCCGCGGTCGCCGAGACGGGTTCGGTACCCGACCACGGTGTGAAGCGGGCCTGCACCGGGTAGCTGCCGCACCGCGTGGGCGTCACCAGTGCGCCGCGTTCGCCGGTAAAGAGGCTGATCTCGGCTTCTTCGAAGTCGACGTCGGGGGTGTTTTCGAACACCGTTTCGACCTGCCCGGTGCTTTCGTTCAGCCTCACCGCGCCCGGGAGCTTGACGAGGACGTGCGACTCAGCTTCTTCCGCGACGAGATACAGCGCGACGAGCGACCCGAGCGGGTTTTCTCCGGGGGGCGCGAGCAACGAGTTTTCCGGGTCCGCAAGGTAGAGATAACCTTCGAGCGGGCCTTTCAAGGCCGGTGCCGTGACCCGCACCGTCCCGATCCGCGACGCGGGCGGACACGATGGCGGGCCGCTGGTGAACTCGAGGTTCGATGGTGCCTGAGAGGCGCTCGGCAGATACCCGATCTGCGCCTCCGAGCAACCGACCAGCCCGTTTGCGGCCGCGGGGTTCAGACTGACCCCTTCTGGCAGGCCGACCGCGATCCGGCGGATCGTCGAGCCGTTGAGTCCCTTTGGGTTTTCATCGTCTTCCTGCGGCACGCGCACGCTCACGCGCAACCCCGCCGGACTCGACGCCGCGCCCGTGCTCGACTGAACCTTCAGCTCCGGCGCGAACGGCAGTTCCCCGCAGCCAATCAGCGGACTCGAGCTGTAGCTGGCGAGTGTCGCCACGTCGCCCGGCGCCGCCCAGCTGTCGCCCGTGACGGTGCTCTGCAGCGGCACGCCGCATTTGCTCGGAAGCGACAGGAACGGCGCCGCTTCCGACCCTTCGCTCTCGTTGCATGGCTCAATCGTCGGGAGCTTCAAAGAGCTGTACAGGCAGCCCCAGCCACGCTGCGCATCGTGCAAGGGCGAGCTCGGGTCCCCCCAGACCGTCACTTTGGCGCTGAGAAACCCGGCTGTCTGCGTGATGTTGCGCGATTCGACCGTCACCCCGTAATCGGATCCGGTACGCAGCGATGTGTCGATGTACACCGGCGCACCGGCTTCCTTGATGAAGAACCCGAAGCGCGCCGGCTCGCCGGATTCCGGCTGCATGTTGAACAACGGCACGGTGAACACTGTCCCTTTCAGCAGGGCCGGTTCGTCCACCGTTACGGTCGCGACACCGACGGCGGTGTCCGCGGGACATTCGTTTTCGGGACCGACGCCGCCCTGCGGTTCGTTGACGAAGGCACTGGCCGAGCACGCCGGCACCGTGGTTGGGTTCCCGATCAGGCCGGCAGGCCATTGGAAGTCGAGATCCTTTGGCATCTCGACCGGCTCCGAGGCCGGCGCTGCTGCCAACGACGACGGGTCCGCGGTTTGATTCAGTTCGAGCGCTGTCGTCTGCTGGAACGGATGCGAGCCGGCACGGAGATCCTCTTCGCCATCGGCTTCTTCGTTCGTCAGCGAATACGACTGCAAGCCGAAACCAGAACCAACCCCTCCGACCGTCAGACTGTTGGTCGCACGCCCCGGGTTCACTTCCCCTCCGGTCACAGAGACTTCGTTGCTTTCGCCGCTGCTCGCGCTCGGCGCCACGCGCACCTTGATCCGGACTTCCACCTGGGTGTACGGCATTACCCTCTGTTCGTCTTCGCAGGTCACGACCTGGCCACTGGCGGCACACGCAACCGGCGTGCGGACGTTCTCCACCGGCACGGCGGCCCGCGCTTCGACAATCGACAGTCCGCTCGGGACGGCGTCGCGAATCACGACGGTTCCGCCAACGGCATTCGCTGGCCTGTACCCCAGGTTCTCGACGGACGCCACGAGCTCGCCTTCGCCCCCTGCAGGCAGCAGGCTCGGCCGAGCGCCGGCGCTGATGCCCCACCAGACACCCGGGCTGGCCTGCGCCGCAGCGGTCAGCCACATCGCGGCGAGCGCAAGCACGGCCAACAGGCCAAGCGTCATGTTCAGACGCGCCTTCACCTCCCACCCCCTTTGTTCCCGCCCTTTGCGGGCGCTGTACGACGCGACACCTTGCCACGACGCGCCGGCCTGTTCTTGCCGTACCGCTGGCGCGCGCGGCGTTCGCAGGCTTGCCTCGTACTCTTCGAAGGGTGTTTACGGCAGGCTCGCAGCGCAAGCTCCAGCCGCTGCGCCTTCGTCAGCGGCGTGGCCGCCTTTTGTGTCACGCCCGCCACTGCTGGCGACAGGTTGCCCACACCCGCAGGCATGAGTTCCGTCGGGAGCCCGCCAAACGCCGTGGTCCCGGGCGGCGCGACCCCTTGGCAGGTGGCAGAGTCCGCGCATTCAGCCGTTTCGCCGGCGGCCGGCGGGCTGCACGGCGCCGCCGCGGTGCACACGTGAGCGTCATACAGGTCAAGCGACGAGCCGCCTTTGCCTTCGCTCTCCTGCGCGAACGTGAGAAAGAACACGTCGTCGCCACTCGCACTCGCATCGACGAAGCCGGATTCCTCACCAGAGCGACCGGACGACACGAGCGCCACACAGCCGCCCGAAGCTCCGCTAAACGCCGTCGCTTCGCCACCGCAGGAGCCGACCCCAGCCGGCTCCCACTCGTAGACGTCCTCGCTTTCGTTGCCGTCGCCCGCCGCAAGCCGGTCGCTCGAGTTGAAGAACACCCGGCCCGAGTCGCTCACCAGGCGGGCGTCGTACGAGGATTCCTCGAGCTCGAACGGCGTCCACCCTGGAATGCTTCCCGCGATCCAGCGACTGTCCGGATAGATACGAGGGCCGCCGGCGAGCCGTTCGTCGAGCGCTCTGTATTCGACGCCGTGAGGCCGTTCGCCCGTCGGGTTGCAAGAGACACAGCGTAGAACCCCGCCCGCTTCGCGATCGTAGGCATACACCTCCTCGTCGGGTTGTCCGCTCGTCGCGTCCCTGTTGTCGTAGCCGGTCAACGCTGCGTCTGACATGAACACGAGCCAATCGCCGTTTTCCGACAGACTCGCCGTGTGCTGCGTCAGCGCCGTGCTCCAGTCGGCGCGATCGCCGCCAGTCAGCACGCCAATCAGCCTCGGCGCTTGCCACCCGCTTTCATTTCGCTGAATCACGAACAGGTTGCACTCCCCTTCTTCTCCTAGCATTCCTTCTTCACAGCTTCCCCGCGGGGCGCTCGTGCCCAAGCGCCCGTTCGCGACGAAATAGACGGCTCCGCCGTCGCGACTCGCCCCGACGATGCCCAGCACTTCCGCTTGTTCACCTGACACCTTCGGCGTCAGATCCGTCACGTCGCAGCCCACTTCGGATGCCGGGGTTTCGCATACGTACAGGTCCCCCAGCCCCGTGCCGGAGCTCGCCGTCAACCGTCGCTTGTCCCTGAAGAACACCGTCTTGGCGTCACTCGCGACCCACGCTCTTTCGCCACCGCCGCTCTGACAACCAGCGCAGCCCGTGCCTTCGTCGAGCTGAGCTTCTTCCCCGTTCAGTGGATCCACCATGCGCAGGGGGGTTGCTCCTCGCGTACTGCCCACGACGACCCGGCTTCCGCCGTTGGACACCGTCGCGGACGCCGCCGCCTCCCCGCTCTGGAGAGCTCCGCCAACGTAGTGCAGTCGACCGGCCGTCCACTCGTAGAGCCCTGCGCTGGTCCCTTCTGTCAGCGGCACGTCGGCTTCGAGCAGCACGGCACTCAGATCTTCGCTCACCGCTCGTACCAGCGGGCCGCAGATCTTGGCTTTCGAGCACGCTTCGCCGGTCAGTGCGAACGCCGTGCCCGCGGGTACGTCCGCGTCTTCCGTCACCGCTTTCGAACATGAAGCGCCGAGCCCCGGACACCCCGTGACCAGCGGCCGGTAACACGCTTCGGTGCACAGCGACGGCGGGCTGGGAGCGAAATCGTTGTGGATGTAGGCGGTCTGTTCCGACGCCGCTTCCGACAGGGGCACAAATGAACCAAACGGCTGGACCACAGCGTGTTCCAGGTCTTCAGAGAAGAACCTGTACTCGTTTCCCAGGGCCGTCGACTTGCCGGTCGGACTATTGTGCGGCAGCGCGAGATCTCGCGTGCCCCAGCCACCGCCCGCCTCCCGGGCGGATATCACTTGCACGTCGTTGGTGTACCCTTCCGGCGAGGGTTCGGTCGGATTGCTGGCGGAGTACGTGACCGCGTCGCCGTTTGCGGCGGCCTGGGTGACGCCGTTTTCACCAATCGGCCAGATCAGCGCGCCCTCCTTGGCGCTCGGCGACACCTGTTCCAACACCCGCCCGTCGAGCAAACTCGAAGCCCCGGTCCGGCGGGTCGTGAACGCCACTTCTTCGCCAGCGCGGCTCCCGATTGAGTTGTTGGCTGTAACCCTCAAATGATAGTCGGTGCCCGGCGCCAGATGTTCTATCGCCACATGTACCCGCATCGATTCGAAGGTGTTGCCGACGGAGCCCGGGCTCGCCGGAGCGAAACTTTCGAACCCGCTGGTTGAGCAGCTTTCCGCGCGACAGGCGCCATATTCGATCTGATATGTAGCCGCGGCTCCACGCGGGTTGATTTCGCTGACGAACACAGCGCTAGCGGTCGATACTTCCTGGGCGCGGGTATCGCGTATCGAAGGCACTTTCGGGCCTTCCAGGCCAAATACATCGACTGCATCGGTAGATCGATCGCTGACCAGAACTTCCCCGGTAGCGTCATCGACCGCCACCCCGTCGGGATTCAGGCCGGCAAGCTTGAGCGTTTCGATCATTTCGCGGGACGGGCCATATCTCGTGACCTGCCCGGTCGCAGCCAAGTAAAGATCCGAATCGGACTCTTCAACGGCGAGCCCCCCAGCCTTTTCGGGGATTTGGCCGAGAAATGCGCTTGTATCGGTGTCCTCGTTCACGTAGTAGACACGCGGGGAGCAGCACAAGCTAGGGACATAGACGTCGTCAGAGCCGTCCACGGCCAGTCCAGGTGTAGTGAACCCAACGAGACCGGTATGGTCAAACGGTTCAAATTCGCCCAGATGACAGGTGTTGCATCCGTTCTGCACTGCGTTGCTGAACGTGAGAACCACTTGCTCAAGGAAACTGCCTTCATTCACCGCGGCTACCCTCACGGTACCATCGGGTGCGACCGCAACGCCTTCGAGGCTGACCGCAAATGCGCCGCCGTTTTCGGTGCGCGTGATTTGGCCGACGTATTCACCCGCAGCCGTGTACTTGTCTATGACGAAGTGAGTACCATCGAGAATGTAGACATCTCCATTCGATGGGTCCGCGGCTTCGCACGCGCTTCCCGAGAGCTTGCGGAGATGGCACCCGTTATCGATCGCGATCTCCGTCGGTCCGGAGAAGTGCCCGGTCTTCTCTTCCCATTCTTCGCTGCCGGACCCGGCCGCCTTTCCTTCCGGCGGCAACAGTCCGCTGCCATTGATTTCGCCGCTCAGTTCGTGTTTCGCGTTGAACACGTCCACAGTATTCTCAGCTTGATCGACGACGTAGACGTCTCCGGTGGCTTCATTGACCGCGACTCCGTAGGGTTCCGTCACGATCCCTTTGCCGAAGCTGCCGGTGAATTCGTGGCCTCGTTCTTCTGCCCATGCAGGCGCCGACACCACCAGTCCGACCAGACAGAGCACTGAGAGACACGCAGTGAGCCTCACGCCAGCGGTTCGTCGCCGAGCAGAGACGGCGAAGCCGTGACGCCCTGAGTGGGTATGTGACGAGTCCAAGCCGATCATCTCGAATCCCTTCCTTCTTTGACAGCCGCGAGGAGCACCTCGTGCCCCTCGCGCATGGCCGCGGGCATTCACCCTATTCGCCGGTGACGGCCCAGCTTCCGTAGGCGTTTCGATCGCCAGGCCGCGTACCCACTTCGCCTGACGCTCCCGCCTTTGTCACCGTGATCGCCTGCGAAGGCGGTAGATTCACGTTGAGTTCGCGCTGCACGTACATGCAGAAGTTGCCGGCTTCGGCGGTCGGTTCGGCGACGCTTCCCGTGCATGACGTGGATACGACTTCTTGTGGTTCTTCTTTCGCGTTGTCGGCGTATTCTTTGCCGTTCTGCAGAATCAGGTGGACGTGGCACACTTCACTCAAGTGTTCCATGCAGGCTTCCGCTTCGTTCAAGCTCGATTTCAGTTTTATCGCGAAGGATGCGAATGGCGTGACGATCGGGTCGAGCGCCACGCTGCTGCTTACCGGACCGACCGACCACAGTCCGGTCTCCGTGATGCCTTTTGGCAGAGCATTGCCGATCGAGCCTTCTTTTCCTTTTGAGCCATTGCAGGCGTATGTTTTGCCTGAGCTCGACACGAATTCAGAGCCGCCTTCCGGGCACGCGCTGCCCGCCCCAAGCGTCGTACTCGTCACGCTCGTGCCATTTGCGCCGGGGTCGCCTTTGGCCCCAGTTTCTCCTTTAGTGCCTGCTGCGCCGGCTACGCCTGTTGGCCCTGCGGAACCCGCGGCTCCCGTTGCCCCGGCCGCACCCGCCGGTCCAGCCTTTCCCTTCAACGAGGCAAGCACGCTCGGCTTGATCTGCTTGGTGGAGGTGATCACATACCTGCTCGCCGCGTATGCCCCACCCGTCATCGCGAACACAAGCGCCAAGCTCGCGATCACGGCCGCCGGGCTGACACGCAGCCGCCTACGCATAGCTGAGAACATCGGTCACCTCTCCTTTGAATACATGGGGAACTGATGTTGGCCCTTGCAGGCACAGCCATCACGCTCCCCCCTCTCATCCGATTTTGCATACTCGCGGCGTTCAGGCCTGGCCGCAAGCTAGCTCTAGAAGGTTCTAGTTTGTGAGCTTCTACGGGGCGCCGGGGTGTGCTCACTGCCGTAGTGTGCGTCCCCACGGACGCGAGCGTATTGGTTAGTATCGACGCCCTTGGGCTCCCTGAGTCACGCTAGGAGGCGTGTTCAGCTATTGAGCCAGTTGCCGGTGACGCCAGCTGCCGTGTACAGCGGTCGATGAATCCCTCTAGAAGCAGAAAGTTCTACTTTGTGAATATAGGCCTGGCCCATATAAACCTGCCTGTTTTCGGTGTAGTCTTGTTGCACCGATGCTTGGGAGGGCAGTCACGGAGGCGGGTACTGGGGCGATGCGCTCTCCGGTGAACTGGGCCGTGCTCGGTCTGATGATCGAGCGGCCGAGCTATGGCTATGAGATTTTGCAACGCTTCGAGCGCAACTACGGTGAGCTTTTGAAGCTCAGCAGCCCATCCCAGATCTACACGGCGCTCGACAGCCTCATGGACCGTGGGATGATCGAAGCCACGAGCGAGCCCGTGTCGGGTGTGGGCTCACGCCAGCCCAAGCTTCACTATCGCGCAACCGAGGTTGGTGTCCAGCGCTACCAGGAGCACTTGGTGGGACAGGCCGAGGAGGACCGCCGGCGCTCCAGCCTGTTCGCACGCGAACTGGCGGCACTGGCGCCCGATGCAGCGCTCGCGGTGCTCGACGATTACGAGCAGACGTGCCTCGTCCAAGCGACGAGGCAGCAGCCTCGGCGGCGTTCAGAGCTCTCAGCGCCTGGGGCCTCATCGACGCTGGCTGACCGCCTCGCGGCCGAGGAGGAGCGGCTCGCCATGGAAGCCAAGCTGCCGTGGATCGAGTACGCGCGCAGGGAGCTACGCGCGGTGGCGGATCGGAGCCGCCCCGATGGCCCTGCTTGAGGTTTCGGGCGTAGGCAAGCGCTACGGCCGCGGGCAACTCGAACGCGTCGCGCTGCGCGACGTCTCCTTCAAGTTGAGCGCCGGAGAACTACTCGCAATCTGGGGCCGGCGCAACTCCGGACGCTCAACGCTATTGCGGATCGTGGCCGGCCTCGAGCCACCCGACAAGGGGGCGGTCATACTCGGCATGGAGGGGGTGAGCACCCGCAGCGACGAGGATCTGCGCGAGGCGATTCGATACTGCCGCAAGACGTACCGTCCCACCGAAGGACAGCTGGTGATCGACCGGCTCATCACCACGCAGCTGACCCGTGGCATACCCGGGCCGCAGGCGCGCATGCGCGCGTACGAAGCACTGGCGCGAGCAGGAGCGTCTCGTTGCGCAACGCTCAAGCCGAGCGAGCTCGACATCACCGAGAGGGTGCTCGTGGGGATCGCCCGCGCACTCGTGCACCAGCCGAAGGTGCTCGTGATCGACGAGCCCGCGCTTGGCGTGGACCTGTTCGAACGGGATCGCATCCTGTCGCTACTTCGCCGCCTCGCCGACGACGGCATCGCCGTGCTGATGAGCGTCGGTGAAACGACCTGTCTCGCTGGGGCCGATCGGGCACTATCGCTGGCCGATGGCGAGCTACACGGCGAGCTGCAACCCGCGGAGCTACCCCCCGTCGTCCATCTACACGATGTCGCCCGCCGGATCGCAAACGCGTGAGCGCCCAGCTCCCGACCTCGAGCAGACATCCGCCGTCGTGCTAGAGCTCGAGGACGTCGTAAAGCACTACCAGGGAGCAAGCGAAGAGGTTCGCGCCGTGGACGGTGTGACGCTACGGGTAGACCCGGGCGAGATGGTCGCCGTGCACGGGCCGAGTGGCTCCGGCAAGACCAGCTTGCTGCTGATGATCGCGGCGCTCCTGCAACCAGACAGCGGCACCATCCACTTCGACGGACGAGCTCTCGCCACCATGTCCGAACAGCAGACCAGCGAATACCAGCTGCGGGATATCGGCTTCATCTACCAGCGGTTCCGGCTCATGCCGAGAGCCTCGGCACTCGAGAACGCGGCCCGTAAGCTGCTCATCGGGGGGGTGCGAATGCGTGAGGCGCAGGCGCGAGCAAAGCCGTGGCTGGAGCAAGTTGGGTTGGGGGAGCGGATCGGCCACGCGCCGTCTGAGATGTCAGGAGGCGAGTGCCAGCGGGTCGCGATCGCGCGCGTGCTCGCGTGCGAGCCACGCCTGATTCTCGCCGACGAGCCAACCGGGAACCTCGACAGCTCTGGCGCCCGCGAGATCGTACAGTTGCTCAGCTCGTTGGCGCGCGAGAGCAATGCCGCCGTACTGCTGGTCACGCATGACCTTGCCGCGTTGGAGGTCGCCGACCGCAGCTATGCGCTACGCGATGGCAAGCTCACCGACTCACGCTCGGGCCACACCGAGTGGCGCTCGCAGCCCCAACCCGACGCGCTAGAGCAACTCCAGAGCCCGGGCAGGTAGGCAACGTGTCATCGGCCACACGACCGCCCCTCAGATCCCGCATGTTGATGCGCCCCTACGCGCTCGCCTACCTATATCGCAACCGGCTGCGAGTGCACGCTGCGCAGGAGCTGCTCGCCGGCCTCGGCGTCGCTGTCGCCGTGGCGCTGGTCTCCGCAACCCTGATCGCCAACGGGAGCATTTCCGGCTCAGCGGGAGAAGTCGTGCACACGGTCATCGGGCCAGCCAACCTGCAGGTACGCACCCGCGGCCCCGAAGGCTTCAGCGAAGCCCTCCTGCCACAAGTCCAAGCGCTGCCGGGTGTCAGACAGGCAGCACCGATGCTCGAAGAGACCGCGACTCTCGTCGGCCCTAGCGGCCGTCGCGTAGCCATATACCTCGCCGGGGCGGACCTCGGCCTCGCCACGCTCGACGGGCTAGCCCACACTATTCCTCGCCAGTCGCTGTCGGCCAACGGCATCAGCCTCAGCGCCGCTACCGCCGCCGCGCTGAAGCTGTCACCCACGGCGGGACGCGGCGAAAATGAGCCGCCACTGTCACTACTGCTACGAGGCCACGTATACCCGCGGAAGATATCGGCGGTGCTGGGCAGAGAAGCAGCCGGCGCGCTTGCTGGAGCGCGCATCGCCGTTATGCCACTCGCAGACCTGCAGCAGCTCGCCGATCAGCGCGGGCGAGTGTCACGGCTCCTGATCGAGACGAAGCCGGGCGCCGAAGCAAAGGTGCGCAAGGCCCTGGCTGCGCTCGCGGGCGGGCGCCTCACGGTCGCGCGAGCGAATCAGGATCTCGCGCTACTCCGCCAGGCGCTCGGGCCGAGCGATCAGGCAAGCGGGCTGTTCGCGGCGATCAGCGCGCTGCTCGGGTTCCTGTTCGCCTTCAACGCGATGCTGCTGACCGCGCCTGAGCGTCGACAGACGATCGCCGATCTCCGGGCCGACGGGACCAGACGCGGCGCAATCGCCCAGATGGTGGTTTTTCAGGCGCTGTGCCTGGGTATCGCAGCATCGGCGTTCGGCCTGCTGGCCGGCTATGGGCTTGCGGTAGGGCTGTTTCACCAGTCGACCGGCTATCTCTCGCAAGCGTTCACGCTCGGCTCCACGACCGTCGTCGGCGCAAGGCCGATGCTGATCGCGCTTGCGTGCGGGCTTCTCGCCACCTGCCTCGGCGCCTCCACGCCGCTATTCGACCTCCGCAGTGGACGAGCAAGCGACGCTGCCTACGGCGACGACGCCGCCCCCGGGAACCAGCTCGGGACCGCGACCCGCAAACGGCTGACGACGGTCGCGCTGGCGCTTGTGCTGGTGGCGAGCTCACTCTTCGCGTTCGTGCCGGCGGCGGCGCTGGCAGCGTGCGTGCTGCTCGCGCTGGCAACGATGCTCGCCATGCCGATGGCGCTAGCGGCAGTCATGCGCGTCGCTGCCTTCCTGGGCGAGCGCTACGAGCAGCTCACGCTCGTGCCGGTCGCATTGACCGGGCTGCGTGCGACCACGCTGCGGTCGATGGCGCTCGCAGCCACGGGTGCCGTCGCGCTGTTCGGATGCATGGCTCTCGGCGGCGCTCGTAGCGATCTCCTACGAGGCATCGGACAGATTGCCCACCGCTTCTCGGGCAACGCGCAGCTGTGGGTGATCAGCCCACTTGATAACCAGGCGACCGTCTCGTTCCTGCCGGGCAACTACGCGGCCCGTGTCGCCTCGCTGCCGGTCGTCTCGAGCGTGGGCGTCTACAAGGGGAGCTTCTTCGACTGGGGCAATCGGCGACCGTGGATCATCGCGCGCCCGGCCGGGGCGACGACATCGGTGCTGGAAGGTCAGGTCCTCCAAGGACAGACCGCCACCGCGGGCCTGCGGCTTCGCGAAGGCGGCTGGATCGTGCTGTCGAAGCAGATCGCCAGCGAACACCACCTCCATGTGGGAGGCATCGTACGCCTCCCCACTCCTACCGGCCTCGTCGCGTTCCGGCTGGCAGCGACGAGCACGAACTTCGGCTGGCCCACAGGGGTCATCCTCATGAACACGCGCGACTATGCGCGGGCCTTCGCGACTTCTGCGCTCACCGCCCTCGGCGTCGATCTGGAGCCCGGCACGAGCGTTGCCAAAGCGAAACGGGCGATCGAACATCGGCTCGGCCCAAGCAGCGGACTAGAAGTCGTCTCGCCCGACATACGCGCAGCGAGGATCGAAGCCTCCGGCGGCGAAGGGCTCGGCCAGCTCGGGGAGATAGCGAAGCTGCTGCTCGCGGCGACGATCGTGGCGATGGTAGCCGCGCTCGGATCGAGCATCTGGCAGCAGCGGACATCGCTGGCATCACTGCGCCTCGAAGGCACACGACCGTTTCAGCTTCGTCGCCTGCTCCTGGTCGAAGCGCTGATCATGCTCACCGCTGGATGTCTCACCGGGGCCGTTGCGGGCATCTACGGACAGCTGATCATCGACAGCTATCTCAAACACGTCACGGGCTTCCCGGTCGCGGGCGTCGTGACGGTGGGACGCCCCATCGAGATCCTCGCACTGGTCCTGATCGCCGTCCTGGCGCTTGCGGCGATACCCGGCTGGCTCGCCTCGCGCGTACGCCCAATGCTCGCCTTCGGAGAGGAGTAGGAGGGGAGATGAGCAGCTACGCCCCCTCGCACGAGGTAACGCCGGCGACCGTCTTCGCTGACCGGCGGCTGTTGGCGCGCGCGGGCCTCGCGCTGGCGCTCGCAAACGTGCGTTATTGGACGACCATCGCGCCCGAGGTGCGCACACAGCTCGCGTGCTGGCGTGCACGCGCCATGAAGATCGATGACCGCGAGCTGCGCAGGTTTGCTCTGCACACGCTGCAGCGGGAGGGCTTCGCCGCCGAGGTTGCGGCGACGCTCGCGACGCTCACCCCGCGCGGGCACCGCACGACGGCGGTTCGGGGGATCGTGGCGCTGGAGGTGATGTACGACTACCTGGATGGTCTCACCGAGCAGCCATCGCCCGGCCCACTCGCCAACGGCCGCCAACTATTCAAGGCTTTTACCGACGCGCTCGACCCAGCGGGCCAGCTCGACGACGACTACTTCAGCTTCCATCCCCGCGGCTCCGACGACGGCGGCTATCTGAAGGAGCTCGCGGCGACCGTCCAAGCGTCGCTCGCACGCCTTCCGGCGACAGCCGCGCTCGCGCCCGCGATGGCGCGCGCGGCTGCGCGCTGCGTGGAGGCGGAGGTACTGAGCCACGCCGCCATCCTCACCGACACATCACAAGTCGAGCGATGGGCTCGACAGGGAGCGAACGGCTCGGGGCTGGGTTGGCGCGAGTATCTCGCGGGCGCCGCCTCCTCCGTGCTCACCGTACATGCGCTGATCGCGCTCGCGGGTGACGAGAACGCCACCGCCGACCACGCCGCGCCACTCGACGAGGTATACCTCGCGCTCGGGGCGCTGAGCACGATGCTCGACAGCGTCGTCGACTACGAGCAGGACGCGACCGAGGGCACACTCGCCTATATCGGGCACTACGACAACAGCTCGATGCTCGCCGAGCGCCTCGTCGATGTCGCCCGCCACGCCGCCGCGCGAGCACGGGACGCGCCCGCCAGCGCACATCACCTGATGACGATCGCTGGCATCGCCGCCTACTACACCTCCGCGCCGAGTGCGAGCAGCGAGCTGGCATGGCCGGTGACCAGCCGTATACAAACAGAGCTACGGCCGCTGATCACGCCGACGCTCGCCGTGATGCGCACATGGCGGCTCGCCAAGCGCATACGAGCACTCCCCCGCCCGACCGTCGCAGCGAGCGCGCATGTCTAAGGACCCGCCGATGCGTTCCCGAGCGCCGCAGCCACCCGGCGCGCGTAACGTTGCGATCATCGCGGACGGCAACCGCCGGTGGGCGCACGCCCGCGGACTCCCGCTGTCAGCCGGCTACGAGGCCGGCGCCGAAACCCTCAAGGCCCGGTTGCAGGACGCGATCGAGCTGGGAGTCGAGGAGCTGACGGTCTACTCCTTCTCGACCGAGAACTGGTCGCGGCCGGACTACGAGATCCGCGAACTGATCGCCGTGATGGCAGCGCGCATCGAGCGAGAGACCCCCGAGCTGCACGGCGAGGGCGTTCGCATGCGCTTCATCGGCAGACGTGACGAGAACTCGAAGGAGCTAGGCGCCCTGATGGACTGGGCCGAGTCGCTGACTACGGGCAACCGTCGCATCACCCTGTGCATAGCGTTCAACTACGGCGGACGCGCCGAGATCCTGGACGCCGCCAAACGCTTCCGGGGAGGAACGGAGGAGGACTTCCGCCGCTGCTTCTACGCGCCCGACCTGCATGACCCCGACCTGATCATCCGTACCGGCGGCGAGCAGCGCCTGTCCAACTACCTGCTATGGCAAGCGGCTTACTCAGAGCTGGTATTCCGCGCGGAGATGTGGCCGGAGTTCTCCCGCGCGGCCTTCGTGGAAGCACTCTCGCAGTTCGGCGTCCGCTCGAGACGCTTTGGGGGCAGAGCGGCCGGAGCTCCGAGGACAGATGCCACCGAGACAGCGCATTACCTTGCCTCCAGCCACGTTAGAACAGCAGTCGACGATCGGAGCCTGAGATGAGCGAGCAAGCGCGCAGAGTAACCGCAGCCCTTCCCCTCGCATTGGTCGGGGCGAGCTGTCTCGCCCTCGCGGCGACGACCGCATATGCCACCGCCTACGCGATCACACCTGTACGACGTGTCCACGCTGCACGAGTCCTGAGTGCGAGCGACACCGCTCACCTGCACTACATATCGGCGTCAGGCTCGCTCCTCTATGAGGAAGGCAAGGCAAGCGGCACGTTCCCAGGCAGCATGCGCGTGCACCTCAACGTGGGAACGACCTTCACCGGCAGCTTTACGATCTACGCCAGCGGGGGATCGATACGGGGATACGGCAGCGCCGAACCACACGGATTCGGCACCTACGAAAGCTTCTCCGGCACTCTGACCGTGACCGGCGGTACTGGCCGCTACGTCCACGCCCGCGGCCACGGAGGGCTGTCCGGCACGTTCGACCGCGACAACTATGCGCTCGTCATCAAGACGACCGGCAGCCTCGCCTACTGACCCGTGCGTGGGTAGCGCGAGCTCAACCCGCCGCAGCGTACGAGGCGCGCTGACCGCGGTCTGCGCGTGCCTCTATCTGGCGGCACCGGCCAGCGCCACACAATCGGTCGTGCTCGACCCTTCGTTCGCACCGTACCGGCTGGGCGCGACGACGACGATCGTGCTTGGTCTGCACATACAAGCCGCATCCGGCCAGATTCCATCCGCGCTGACCGAAATCGAAGTTCGTTACCCGCAGAGCCTTGGCTTCGACCTGAGCGGCCTCGGCCAGGACGTCTGCTCACCCGCGATGCTCGAAGAGTCCGGCGCCGGTGGATGTCCAGCCAACTCCATCATTGGTCACGGCAACGCGACAGCGGAGCTGCGCTTCGGCGCACAGCTCGTCACCGAGAACGCGTCCCTCACGATCGCCCGCGCACCCGACAAGGAAGGCCACATCTCGCTGCTGCTCTACGCGAATGGACCCAGCCCTGTCAACACTCAGATCCTCTCGCCCGCACAGCTGCTGCCCACCGGCCCGCCGTTCGGCGGGCGCCTGAATATGCAGATCCCCGTGATCCCCAGCGTCCCCGGCGCCGCGGACGTCGCGATCATCGCCCTGGAGGTGACGATCGGGCCGCAAGGCCTGACTTACTACGAACATCTCCAAGGCAGCACGCTCGCCTACACACCGAAGGGAATCCTCCTGCCCAACACATGCCCGCACGGAGGCTTCCCCTTCGCGGCCACCTTCACGTTCCTCGACGGCTCGCACCCGGAAGCGCGGACGACGCTGCCGTGCCCCAGCACACGGTCTCGCCCGCGCGCCCATCGCAATAGCGCTACGACGTCGTTACGAACACATGGTTGGCACCGTAGCTAGTCCCATGGCTGTTCCTCGCGACGATCCGGAAGTCATATGTCGTTTTCGCGGTGAGCCCCGTGACCACCTGGCTCTCTTCCAGCTTGCTCGTGCCTGAACCAGCGCTCACTTCCGCGGTTTTAGAGCCGTACGCTTCAGTGGTCCCGTATTCGAAATAATATTCGGCTTCCGAGCCGTTGGGATCGACGTTGCCGTCCAACGTCGCTTGGACTTTGGCTAGGCCCGTCGCCGGTTCACTCGCCACGAGCGGCGGCACCAGCGGCTCGGCTCGAAACTCCGATAGGTTAGCGACAGTCGGCCACAGGAAAAGTTTTTTCGTCGCTGTGAATCCGACGGCCATGCAGAGCGGCGGTGCTGCACACGACACACCGGCGAGTACGTTTTCTGTAGATTCGCTCGGGGTCACGGTCGCCTGAATCGTCCATTCGGTCCCGTTCCAGAACTCCGCGAGAGTCCTCACTCGCCCTTCGGTAGTCGACCCGACGGCGACACACGAGGTTGCGTACGAGCAGCTCACCGCTCTCAGGCCCGAATCTCCGTCCCATTCCGTCCGGCTGGGGGTCACCTGGATCGCCCAGCTCGTCCCGTTCCAACGCTCCGCCAGGGACACCATGAGCCCGAAGTGTTCCCTGTACTGGCCGACGGCGATGCATCCGGCCTCCGAGAAGCACGACACCCCGGACAGTTTGAGCACGTACCCTCCAGTCGGGTTGGGGGTCGTCTGCAGCGACCATTCCGTCCCGTTCCATGCCTCCGCCAGAGTCACTTCCGTACCCGAGCTGTTCGTATACGAGCCAACCGCCACGCACGACTTGCTCGACACACACGACACACCCGCCAGCGAGCTCACCGTCGCCCCAGCCGGATTGGGGGTCGCCTGCAGCGACCATTCCGTGCCGTTCCACGCCTCCGCCAGAGTCACTTCCGTACCCGAGCTGTTCGTATACGAGCCAACCGCCACACACGATTTACTCGACACACACGAGACACCCGCCAGCGAACTCACTTTTGCCCCAGACGGGTTCGGCATCGTCTGCAGCGACCAGACCGGATAGCGATATTCAGTGCTCACCGAGCGCTCCGCAAGAGCCACCCGGGTACCAACGCTGTTGACGTAGGAGCCGACGGCAGTGCATGCTTCCAGCGAGCCGCATGCGATCCCCGATAGCTTGAAGCTCGCTGTTTCGGGGGGAGTCGCGACCGGCAGATTCACCCATACGGCCCCGTTCCACACCTGGGAGACGGCTTCTTCCTCGCCTTCGCCTTTGGGTGCCGCATTGCCCACTGCTATGCATTCCGTCGCCGCGGCGCATGACACCGCGGTGCTTCCACTTGTCCTCTGTGGCATCGGCTTCGCCGTCCAAGTCCCTTCGGTAAAGCTGTACGCCAGGTTTGTTTCCGTGCCGGCGTACGGGAAGCGCTGACTCACCGTGAAGCTACCCGTTGCCATGCACACAGTGCTCGACGGGCACGACAAACCATCCAGGCGGACTTGCCAGGAGACTGGTACCGGGGTTTCCTGGATCGTCCATTCGGTGCCGTTCCAGCTCTCGACCGTCGCGGCCGCCGCTGGCGAAAACGGCACGGTTTGAGTCGAGCCAGCAGCCTCGCACGACGTGGCCGACGTGCAATCCAAGGATGCTATTACAGGATTGTACGGGTCACCTTTCGGCGTCGAGAACGTCTGTTTGCTCCATTCGCTGCCGTTCCAGCGCTCGACCAACGTCGCTCTTTTCCCTGTGCTGGGTTGATACCAACCGGCCTCGGTACACGCGGTGGCCGCTGTGCACGAGACCGTCGTCAGTTCGCTCTTTTCCGCGCCAGCGATGATGGGAGTGTGCGTCGACCATTCTGCGCCGTTCCAAGTATCCGTGAGGGCTTCGTACTCGGAGGTTGTCGAACTGAGGTAGGAGCCTACAGCGACGCATGATGTAGCCGACGAGCACGAGACGCTTCCCAGCGCTGCATTGGACGGCTGTGACATGGTCTCGATGGACCAGCCTGCGGGACTGAGGCGCTCCGCAAAGGATTTATAAGTTACGCCCACCTCATAGTAACCGACTGCAGTACAGGCGTTAGCAGCCGTGCAGGAAATGCCCACCAAGTTACTGCGGACGGTATATTCGGGAAGCGGGACGCCCACGGTAGACCATTCGCTGCCTTTCAAAATCTCCACGAGCGCGCGACCGTAGCCTTTGCTTTCGGTCCAGCTACCGACGCTGATGCAGGTTTCAGTCGTCGGGCAGCTGACCGCCCGAGCGCTCATTTCCACAGCGCCAGAAGGTCGGGCCAGCGGCGAACGAACGGGGCTCCATTCGGTCCCACTCCAAATGTCGCTTACGGCGAATCTTCCCTCGGTGCCGACGGAAACGCACTCGGTCGCAGACCCGCAAGAGACGGCGTTGCTCTGAGTAGAGTACCCCGGCATCGCCGAGCCATACCATTTTTCGAGCAGGCCGCCCTTACCGCCTTCTTCGAAATCGGGGGTACCGTTACCTGTCGGGCCGTCGTATCCCGGAGCGGCGACGCAGAGATATTCCGGGCTACACGCTTTTTCTTGGACACTCGCCCAGTTGTATCCTTTAGTGGTGTCGAAGAGCGATTCTGGATGTGTGTAAAACGCTCGTGCGCCTTCGGCTCTGACCGCGGCGCTCGACAGCGCCTCGACCCCGGAGATGATCGGGCTCGAGACGCTCGTGCCCCCGACGAGCAACCAGCCCGGCACTTCGAAGGTGTCGTACATCGAGACCGGTGATTCTGTGCTCGCAACGGCCGCCACGTCGTTGTCTACCCGTTTTTCCCCTTTTTCGCCGCAGCCGGCGGTCTGCCACGATTCCTTTAGCTCATAGGCGCTGCACCCGCTCCCGGTGCCCAACCACGCTTCCTCAGACCAGCCGCGTTCATAGAAAGGCGCCTTGTAAAGCAGCGTCCCGCCCACCGCGATCACATCTTTGGACGCGGCCGGATAGCTCACGCCGTAGCCACCATCACCCGCGGCTACCGTGATCGGTATGCGTTCGTGACTGGCGTTTTCGTGGACGAAGTATTTGTCCTCGGACATCTCTGCAGATGTCTCTTCCTCACCCCAGCTGTTGCTGATCTCGGTCGCTTTCAACGCTGCTGCCTCATTCTCCGCGATGTCCATGTTGGAGATTTCGCTGCTGGTTGCCTCAACCAACAGAATGTGACATTCGGGGCAAATCGCGGACACCATGTCGAGATCGAGCGATATCTCCTCGCTCCAGCCGGGTTCGTTAGCTGGGAAAGCTTTGCTGTGTTCTGTGGCTTCAGCTTCGGTTTCGCCGGCCTGGTCGACCTTCTTGAAGCACCCGTTCGCTTCCGTGCATGCGGTTTCAGAGCCTTTGAACACAAGTTTGTACGTTTCACGGTATTTCTGGAGGTCCGCCTGGGCGTTGGGGTCGTTGAAGGCGTCGACGATCGCCACCGTCTGCCCCGAGCCCCCCGTGGCAGGCAGACGGTACGCAGCCCGCAGGTTCGCCGGCGCCAAGCCCCCCAATTCGCCACTGCCTTCGAGGCCGAAGCCAGTGAGGGCGACCCCTTTGCTTTCCTCGGAGGAGCCGTGAGCTGCCTGAGCCGTTGCTTGCCCCGGCACCATCTGCCCCGATTGGGTGAACGACGGTCGCGTCTGGTTCGCACCTGAGCGGCTGGGCGCGTTGAACCGCAGCCCAGACCGCGCTGTGCCGGGTGGCACGATGATCGACATGCACTGCACATGCCCCGGCTTGGGCGGAGGGCATGCCACATACGGTTCCGTGCTGGAGGGCGTCGGAGAGTACCCCAGACCGGCTGCACCCGCAGCTTCCGCAATTTGAGGGATCACGCACCCCAGCGCGAAAGCGCTCGCGAGGGCCAGCGCCCAGCTCATTCGACGACTCGCGTGAGACATGAGACCGACCTGACGGAACCCCCAGAGCATTAATCTCTCCTCAGTTGAGTCTGACTAGAAGTCGCGGTTGCCTGTGAAGCCGACGATCTGGCGGCGATGCGCAGATCGACTTGCTTCTTGTCCTTTTACAGCCAGTGAATCCAGGCGCTCGAGTGCACGTCGCCCCAAGCCACGGCCATGTTGCTTGAGCAGCGGGTACCCGTGCAAGCTTCGCGTAGAAGGTTCTAGTTCGTGAGCACGGGACGCTTCACCGCACCGTTGTGGTAGGTGATCGTGGCTGACAACAACAGCGGCGTAGCACCATCGTTTTGATCGATTCGCGCAACCTGAGTAACCTCACAGGGAACCCTGGCTTGCGATCACCCGATGACAAGCGCATGGTCCATGTGCGCATCGCGAGCGCGGGGTCCGTTTGAGCGGCGCGACCTGCTAGAGCACGAACGGAATCAGCATCTTCGTGCGGCTTCGGTACGCCGGATAAGCCGACGGGAATGTAGCGATCAGGTTCTTCTCCTCCACGGATGCGCTGTAGTAGAAGTAAGCGCCGAGCAGCACAACGATCACCAGGCCGGTCAGGTTGGTCGCGAGCGCAGTGCCGAGCAGCGCGGTGAGCAGCCCCGTGTAGATCGGGTGACGAACGTTTCGATACGGGCCGGAGGTGACCAGCTCTGGCTCGGCCCGCTCGGTCATCGGCATCCCCCAGTTGCGCCCGAGATGGATGCGAGCCCAGATCGCCAGGGCGATCCCGCATGTGAACACGACGGCTCCGATCGAGCCGAGGATTGGACTGTCGACCTCCAGGCTCCCGCCACGGAAGACACGCAGGAGCAGGAGGACCGACAGGAGGCTCAGACCGGCCAGCGGAACCCGCCGCCTGCTGGCCCTGCTCTCCTTCGCATCGAACGCCGACGCCAACCAGTAGATCCAGAAGACGATCCAGGCGACGCCGATCGCGGTCTTCAGCGCGTGCATAACGTTCGCTGAGCCTACCTGCGCAGGGATTCAGGTTTCGATCGACGCTTTTACCCGCCGCCCGCGCCCGGAGGACTTCAGTCCGGCGGTCGAGGCGAGCCCGGCCCGCGGTTTCTATGCTCCAGTGACGATGCCAGCGGTGACAGAGCCAGAGACGACCGCCGCTGAGCGGCCGCCCGCGTCCGAGCGGCGTCCGGCGATCCTCGTCGTCGACGACGAGCCGACCGTGCTCGCCGCCGTCTCCCGCGACCTGCGCCGCGGCTTCGGCGAGCGCTTTCGGGTGCTGCGGGCGGGGTCGGGCCAACAGGCGCTGGAGCTGCTGCGCGAGCTGGGCGTCCGCGGCGACCAGGTCGCGATGTTGATCGCCGACCAGCGCATGCCGGGGATGCCGGGTACCGAGTACCTGGCACAGGCCCGCAAGATCGCGCCGGATGCCAAGCGCGTGTTGCTGACGGCGTATGCCGACACCGAGGCGGCGATCGCCGCGATCAACGAGGTGGCGCTCGACTACTACCTGCTGAAGCCATGGGACCCGCCGGAGGAACAGCTGTTTCCGGTCGTCGAAGATCTACTGACCACGTGGGAGGCCGGGGCGGCACTCGAAGCCGGCGGCGTGCGCCTGATCGGCCACCGCTACTCGAAGGAGTCGCACGACCTGCGCGACTTCCTCGTGCGCAACCGCGTGCCCGCCCGCTGGCTGGACATCGAGCGCGACGGCGAGGCGCGCGAGCTGCTGCAGGTCGCCGGCATCGACCCCGAGCGGCTGCCCGTCGCGCTGCTCGAGGACGGCTCCGTGCTCGAGCGCCCGACGATCCTGGAGCTGGCCGAGCGTCTGGGCGTCGTCGGCACGCCGGCGCAGAGCCACTACGACCTCGTGGTCGTCGGCGGCGGGCCGGCGGGGCTGGCGGCAGCCGTGTACGGCGCCTCGGAGGGCCTGAAGACGGTGCTGGTCGAGCGCGAGGCGCCCGGCGGCCAAGCGGGACAGTCGAGTCGCATCGAGAACTACCTCGGCTTTCCCGCCGGCCTCAGCGGCTCGGACCTGGCGCGCCGGGCAACCGACCAGGCACGGCGGCTGGGAGCAGAGCTGCTGACCGTCCACGAGGCGACCGCCCTGCGCACCGAGGGCGCCGCGCGGATCGTCGAGCTGAGCGGCGCAAAGACGCTGAGCGCGAGCTGCGTGATCGTCGCCTCGGGCGTCTCCTATCGCCAGCTCGACACCCCTGGCTTTGCCGAGCTGACCGGAGCGGGCGTGTACTACGGAGCGGCGATGACCGAGGCGCGCGCCTGCCAGCAGCAGCAGGTGGTCGTGATCGGCGGAGCGAACTCCGCCG
The DNA here is from genome assembly GCA_963716535.1 of uncultured Solirubrobacteraceae bacterium. Classification (GTDB taxonomy): domain Bacteria; phylum Actinomycetota; class Thermoleophilia; order Solirubrobacterales; family Solirubrobacteraceae; genus Palsa-744. The sequence continues at coordinate 1,950,581 of OY970317.1, forward strand.
GCCAGGCGGCCGTGTACTTCAGCGGCTACGCGGCGAAGGTGACGATGCTCGTGCGCGGCGCCTCGCTGGAGCAGTCGATGTCGCACTACCTGATCGAGCAGATCGCGGCGCTGCCCAATATCGAGGTGCGCACCGGCAGCAGCGCGATCGCCGCCGAGGGCGAGGACGGCCATCTGCGGCGGTTGCGGGTCCAGGGCCCCGACGGCGAGCAGACGCTGGACGCGGACGCGTGCTTCGTGTTCATCGGCGCCTCGCCGCGCACCGACTGGCTCGACGGCGTCGTCGCGCGCGACGCGCGCGGCTTCATCCTCGCCGGGCGCGACGCGCTGAACAACGGCTGGCCGCTGCAGCGCGAGCCCTACGTGCTCGAGAGCACCGTGCCCGGAGTGTTCGTCGCCGGCGACGTGCGCTCGCGCTCGATCAAGCGCGTCGCAAGCGCGGTCGGCGAGGGCTCGATGGCGGTGTCGCTCGTCCACGAATACCTGCTGGACGCGTGAGCACCGCCCGAATCACCGGCGAGGAGCTGCGCACGATCGACCTGTTCGACGAGCTCAGCGACGAGCAGCTCGCCGAGTGGGTGACGGTCGCCGTGCCCCTCAGCGTCGGCCCCGGCGAGCTGATCGCCGAAAAGGGCAGCGAGTCGCGCGGCGCACAGCTGCTGCTGGAGGGCGAATCGGAAGCGCTGATCGTCAATCGCGGGCACAGCGAGCCCGTCAGCAGGCACGTCGCGCCGACGTGGATGGGCGCGATCGCGGCGCTGACCGACGCCTCGCTCGGGGTCAGGATGGTGGCGGTCACGAGCTGCCGCCTCGCCCTGATCCCAGCGGATGAGTTCCGCAGGCTGGCGCTCGAGCAGCCGTCGGTGCACAGCCGCGTGATGCAGCAGGTCCAGCCGGTGATGAGCCGCGTCACCGAGATCGAGCAGAGCCGCGAGCGGCTGGCCTCGCTCGGGACGATGGCCGCGGGGCTCGCGCACGAGCTCAACAACCCGGCCTCGGCCGCCCGCAGCGCCGCGACCCAGCTCGCCGAGGCGCTCGACGCGATCGACTCAGCACTCGCGCAGTTCGTCGAGGCGGGCGTGGAGCGCGAGGAGGCCGCGCAGCTGGTGATCCTGAAAAAACAGGCCATCGAGCATGCGGCCGCCGCCAGCGCGCTCGATGCGCTCGACGCCGCCGACGCCGAGGACGAGCTGCTGGCGCAGCTCGAAGACCTGGGCGTCGAGGAAGCTTGGAGCATCGCCGAGCCGCTCGCCGCCGCGGGCGTCGACGATCGCTGGCTGGGCCGCGTCGCCGAGCTGGCCGGCCCGGCGACGCACGCGGCGCTGCGCTGGGTCGCCGCGAGCCTCAACGCCGGCCGCCTCGCCGCCGAGCTGCGGGAGTCCACCGAGCGCATGTCGCTGCTCGTGAGCGCCGTCAAGTCCTACTCCTACATGGACCGCGGCGAGCTCGTCGAAGTCGACATCCACGAGGGCATCGAGACGACGCTCACGGTCCTCGGCTTCAAGCTCAAGCAGACGACGATCGAGGTGACGCGCGACTACGACCGCGCGCTGCCGAAGCTGACCGTGCACGGCTCGGAGCTGAACCAGGTGTGGACGAACCTGCTCGACAACGCGATCGACGCGCTCGGCGATCACGGCACGATCGCGATCAGCACCCGGCGCGATGGCAGCAACTGCGCGGTCGTCGAGATCGCCGACGACGGACCCGGCATACCCGACGAGGTCGTCGAGCGGGTGTTCGACCCGTTCTTCACCACCAAGGACGTCGGGCACGGTACGGGCCTCGGGCTGGCAACCGCGCGGCGGATCGTCGTCGACCGCCACGACGGCTCGCTCACGCTGGACACCCAGCCGGGCCGCACCGTGTTCCAGGTACGCCTGCCGTTGACGGCCAAATAGGTCGCGGGCGCGGGGCGGCACTCCCGACGCGCTCCCCCAGCAAGGCCAGGGCCGGCTCGGCGCGAGCGCGGGAGCGGCGTGCGGGTGCTCTAGGATTGGCGGACCCGTTCGGGTAGTTCCCGTGAATACTGCAGACACCGCCCACAACGAGGGGCCGTCAGCGTTCGCGCACGCGGCCCAGCTGGAGCTGCGAAGCGTTAGCAAGCTCTATCCAGGGCAGCGCGAGGCGGCGATCGGCGACCTGTCGTTGACCGTGCCTGCCGGCGAGGTGTGCGTGCTCGTCGGACCCTCCGGCTCGGGCAAGACGACCGCGATGCGCCTGATCAACAGGATGATCCCGTTGAGCGGTGGCGACATCCTGCTCGGTGAGCGCAGCGTGCTGGCGCGCGAGCCGCGGGAGCTGCGCCGCGAGATCGGCTACGTGATCCAGCAGGTCGGGCTGTTCCCGCATCTGACCGTCGGCGAGAACATCGCCACGGTGCCGCGACTGCTGGGCTGGGACAAGCCGCGCATCGCGGCACGCGTGCACGAGCTGTTGGGGCTGATCGGCCTGGACCCCGACGAGATGGCCGCGCGCTATCCCACGCAGCTCTCGGGCGGGCAACGCCAGCGCGTCGGCGTCGCGCGCGCGCTCGCCGCCGACCCGCCGCTGATGCTGATGGATGAGCCGTTCGGCGCAATCGACCCGATCAACCGCGCGCGCCTGCAGGACGAGTTCCTCGCGCTGCAGCAGCAGGTGCGCAAGACCGTCGTGTTCGTCACCCACGACATCGACGAGGCGATCAAGATGGGCGACCGCATCGCGATCCTGCGCGAGGGCGGCGTGCTCGCGCAGTACGACACCCCCAGCGAGATCCTCACGCGCCCCGCCGACGAGTTCGTCGCGCAGTTCGTCGGCGCCGACCGCGCGCTGAAGCGCCTGTCGCTGACAACGCTCGCCGAGCTGCCGCTGCTCGCGCCGGACGGTGCGAACGGCGCCGCGCCCTCGCTGTCCCTCTCACCTGACAGCGCCCGGCGCGTACCGCTCGAGATGACCGTGCACGACGCCCTCTCACTGCTACTGAGCGCCGGCGGCGAGCCGCTACAGGTGGCCGACGGCGACGGCCGCGTCGTCGGCCTGCTGACGCTCGCTCAGGTGCAGCAGCTGTTGTGCGCCGACCGCGCGCCGGCCACGCTCGAGCGGGCAAGCTGATGCACAACGCCAGCGGCCCGATCATTCCCGACTACGCCGCCCACAGCTCGTCCTGCGTCGTCCACAACCACGCCTTCTGCTGGGGTTGGGTGAGTGAAAATTGGGGCTCAGTGCTGTGGCCCGCGCTGCGCCAGCACGTGCTGCTGGTGGCCGTCGCCGTGGCCATCGGCTTCGCGATCTCGTTCGCGCTCGCGCTCGCCGCGCACCGCTACCGCCGCATCGAGCGCCCCGCCGTGTTCGTGAGCACCTTTCTCTATACGATCCCATCGCTCGCACTGTTCGAGCTGCTCGTCGCGCCGGTCGGCGCCAACGTCGTCTCCGCTGAGATCGCGCTCGTCTCCTACACACTGCTGATCCTGTTTCGCAACATCCTCGCCGGGCTGCGCTCGGTGCCGGCCGACGTGCTCGACGCGGCTGAAGGGATGGGCATGAGCCGCCGCCAGGCGCTGTGGCGGGTGGAGCTGCCGCTGGCGCTGCCCGCGATCGTCGCGGGGCTGCGCATCGCCGTCGTCACGATCATCGCGCTGGCGACGATCGTGTACACGATCTACGACGCCGGCCTCGGCGTGCCGATCCACACCGCCCTCGGCGAGGGGCCGTTCAAGACCGAGCTGATCGCCGCCGGCGGCCTGACGATCGCGCTCGCGCTGCTCTGCGACGCGCTGCTCGTGCTCGCCCAGCGCGCGCTCACACCGTGGGCACGGGCGGGCTAGGCAAGCGATGCATGAATTCGTAGAGGCATTCAAGTTCATCCTCCACAACGGCGCCATCGCCGGCGAGCCGCAGCTCCCGAGCCTCGCGCACCTGGCACTTGAGACGCTCAAGGTGGGCGCGATCGGCGTGGCCATATCGATGCTGATCGCCGTCCCGTTTGGTGTCTGGCTTGGGCATATCCACCGCGGCTCCTTCCTCGCGATCAACCTCGGCAACGTCGGCCGCGCGCTGCCTAGCCTCGCGGTGCTCGCGATCGGCGACGCGTTTCTCGGCCTCGGCTTGAGCGTCGTCGAGCTCGCGCTCGTGATCCTCGCCGTGCCGCCGATCATCACCAACACCTACCTCGGCGTGGACGGCGTCGACGCCGAGGTCGTGGACGCCGCCCGCGGCATGGGCATGAGCGCATGGGAGATCGTCGCGCGCGTCGAGCTGCCGCTCGCCGTGCCGCTGATCTTCGCCGGCATTCGCACCGCGTCGGTGTTCGTGATCAGCACCGCCACGATCGCATCGCTCGCCGGCTTCAGCGGCACGCTCGGCGACCCGATCGCAAACGAGACCAGCTACCACTTCTATGGCGTGCTCGGCGCCGCCATCTGCGTGGCCGCGCTCGCGCTCGCCGTCGAGGGCGCGCTCACACTCCTGCAGCACGCGCTCACACCACGCGGCCTGCGCCTCGGCGCCGAACGCAAGCGGATGCCCCTGGCGGCGCGACTTCACACGTCGCGACGCCCGTACCTCACCAATACATAATAATAATGGTCGACAAACTAGACAATGGCCAGGAGGCACATTGATGATCAGCCGGTTGAGCAGTCACAGGGCACGATCGATGCGCATCGGAGCGCTCATCGCGACGTTCGCGCTGAGCCTCGCGCTGGCAGCATGCGGGAGCTCCGGCAACTCGTCGTCGAACAGCTCCAGCACGAGCGCGACCACCACCACCGCCAGCACAGCCGCGAGCAAAGCGGCCGCCAGCGGGCCGGGCGTCGGTAAGCCAGCGGTCACGATCGGCGACAAGAACTTCTCCGAGGAGAACATCCTCGGACAGCTCTACACGCAGGCGCTCCAGGCCAAGGGCTACACGATCAACCTGCACGAAAACGTCGGCTCCTCCGAGATCATCTACAAGGCGCTCACGTCCGGCGCGATCGACCTGTACCCCGAGTACACCGGCACGCTGCTGTCCGCCGTCGCCGGCCAGACCAAGGAACCCGCGAGCGCCGCCGCCGCCTACACGCAGGCCAAGGCGTACGTCGAAAAACAGGGCCTCACGCTGCTCAACTACACACCGTTCTATGACTCCGACGCGCTCGCCACGCTGCCCAGCTACGCAAGCGCCCACCACCTCACGAGCATCGCCGACCTGAAGCCGCTCGGCAAGACGCTCACGCTCGGCGGGCCGCCCGAATTCGCCACGCGCTTCGAGGGCCTGCTCGGGCTCAAGCAGCTCTACGGCGTCGTGCCCACGTTCAAGCCGATCTCGATCGAACTCTCCTACAAGGCGCTCGAAAGCGGACAGGTGAACGTGCAGCTCGTGTTCTCCACCGACGGGCAGCTGCTCAGCGGCAAGTTCAAGGTGCTCGCCGACCCGCAGCACGTGTTCGGCTTCCAGAACGTCGCGCCAGTCGTCAAGCAGAGCGTGCTCACCGCCGAGGGCCCTGCCTTCGCCGAAACCATCAACAGGGTCAGCGCGCTGCTCACGATCCCCGCGATCCAGCAGATGAACGCCGCCGTGTCGATCGACAAGCAGTCCCCCGCGAGCGTCGCGCGCAGCTTCCTCGCGGTCAACGGGCTCTCCTAGCCGTCCACCTCATAAGCCGAGCGGGCGCCCCACTGCATCACGGACGGGGCGCCCGCCGGCGAGCCCCACAGCTCGACCACCAGCTCGAAGCTGACGACATCGCCGTGACATGAGACTTCCGAACACAGCGCACAGCTCCCAACCGTGGCGGATCCACGAGATCGTCCCTGACTTTCGGCTCGAGGACGTCTGGGCGCTGCCGACGCCCGGTCGAGCCGACGAGTTCCCGCTGCTCGTGCAGGGGCTCACCTCGTCAGACCCAGCGCAGACCCCCTCCCGCGCGGCGCGCGCGCTGTGGTCGCTGCGCTGGAAGCTCGGCGAGCTGTTCGGCACGGACGCTCCGGACTCGGGGCTCGGGTCGCGGGTGACGACGCTCCGCGAGCGGTTGCCCGACGACCTGCTCGCGGCCGCCGGGCCGGCATTCGAGCGACTCCCGTTCACCTCGCTCTACATGACCGACGACGAGTTCGCCGCCGAGCTCGCAAACCAGACCGTGCACGGCGTCCTGCACCTCGGCTGGGTGCCCGACGGCAGCGGCGGCTACCGCGGCCAGATGGCCGTCTACGTGAGGCCGAACGGTTTGCTCGGGAACGCCTACATGGCCGCGATCAAGCCGTTCCGGCACCTGATCATCTACCCGCAGATGCTGCGAACGATGGAGCGGCGCTGGCACGAGCGGCCGGGGGCGTGAGGTGGTCCACCGCAAGGATCCATTCGATGCTCGATGATCTGGGCGATCATGCGGCTGCCCAAGCCACCGCCGGCGTCGACTCGAGCGGTACGCGCCGTCATGCAGGGCAATCGCTCGATCGATACTCGCCCTGAGCTGGCGCTTCGCTCGGAGCTCCATCGCCGCGGCTACCGATTCCGCAAGTCGGTTGCGCCCGTGGCAGGTGTGCGCTGTCGCGCCGACGTCGTGTTCGCGCGAGCGCGCGTAGCCGTCTTCGTCGACGGCTGCTTCTGGCACAGGTGCCCCGAGCACGGAACTCGCCCCCGCACGAACAGCAGCTACTGGCAGGTGAAGCTCGATCGCAACGTCGCTCGCGACCGGCGCAACGATGATGCGTTAACGGCATCCGGGTGGACGGTCGTGCGAGTTTGGGAGCACGAGGACGTCCGCGACGCCGCCGACCGTGTCGAAGCGATCCTCAAGCTCAGCCCTTAAGACAGCGCTTCCAGCAGCGCTGACCAGCGCTGCCGTCCAGCACCGCTCACTTCGTGCTCCTGCATGCGCTTCGCATAAGCCGAGGGAAACAGCTTCGCCACTTCTGACGCCGAGACCGGCGCAAACAACGTGATCGCCGCGAACAGCTCGGGAACCGTCTCCACGACCTGCACGAGCACGCCGTGCGCCTCAAGGGCTCGCTGGCGAAGCCCCTCCCGGTCAAGCGGCGGCTGGTCGACCGCGATCGCCACCAGAAGCGCCTTGTCGCAACCCAAGCCGCTGGCCTCCGCAGCCACATGGAGACCCGCGTCCTCGCGTACGGCGAGCTGCTTGACCTCGGCTCCCAGGACGATCCGGTCGTCCTCGAGTACCCGGACGTCCAGAGGACGAGGATTGTTGATGCGCTTCAGGTCAACCGAGTCGTTTGCGCAGTCGAGCACCGCGGCCACCAGCGCCTGACCTCGCTTGCCGCCCTCGGGATCCTCAGTGCAGAACAGCGTCGCTAGCTGAACAACCTCCGCGTACGCCCCGCCCCGGATGCTCGCGACGGCAGCGCTCTCCTCCGCGAGCGCGTCGGCGTGTGCGATACGACGACGAAGAAACGCAGCCAGGCCGAGCAGCGCGTCGTCCTCAGGCAGGCGATTCAGATCCTGCAGGTATCGCACAAAATCCTCGTGGTAGGGCTTGGCGTCGGCTCGGATGTTCGTAAAGCGATCGATGCGCTCCGCGTTGCGATAGAACGGCGAGTTGTTCAGCGGCCACGGGCCCGTGGCCCCGAGGTGGAACCCATAGCGGGATGCCTGAGAGGCCATGAACTCCCCGACGGAGCGGATCGAATAGCCGTCTGGCCCGGCCGCGGCGGCTCGAGCGAGGCTGTGCACACGCGCGTCGGTTGCCTTGGCGAGCAACGCTGCTCCAAGCGCGGCGACATAGGTCTTGCTGGGGCACTCCTCGATCCGTTCGACTCGATGCAGCCAGTCAGCCGGCAGATCCTCTCCCGAGCGGGCGAGCTTGTTCGCGCGATCCAGCGTCACTCCCAACTGCGCCTTGTCGAGCCGTATAGCCAAGCGCTACGCAGCCTAGCCGCCGTCAGGCGGCCAGTGCGACCCCGTGGCCGGAGCCAAGCCGAGCGAGCTCGTCGGCGATCGCTCCGATCACCGTCTCCGCAAGACGCGGCGGCACGGCATTCCCCAGCTGGAGCTGCTGATCACGCCGGCTTCCGAGCACGACGAAGTCATCAGGGAACGTCATCAGGCGCTTCAGCTCTGCCACCCGTAGTCGGCGCGAGTCCCAATGGAACGGCCCAACCCAAGGACCGGGCTGCCCCTGAATCGTTGGCGACGGGCGTCGAGGATCGAGCTTGAGGAGAAAGCTCCAGTAGCGGGAGCGCCATTTGAAGCGCGGAGCCGTGTGGCCGCGCTCCGCCGTCCAGAAAAGGTAGTTCTGCCCCGGAGGCACAGCCCTCAGCTCCTCCGCGTATGTGCCCCGCACGTGCTCCTCCGGCTCCTCGGGGTTCTCATCGAGACCCGCAAGAGCCTCGCCCGAGGTCAAGTGGGGTCGCAGCGTCTCGTCCCAGCCCGTCCGCGTCTCGTGCGGCCCCGAGTGCGTCGGTGTCGGCCAGCTCATGCGCCACGACTCGCTCGGCACGTCGAGCAGATCCGCCCTCACGCCCACGCAGAACATCCGCTGCCGGAGCTGCGGCACGCCATAGTCAGCAGCAACAAGGATGCGGTACTCGGCTGCGTAGCCCGCTGCCCGCACACCCTCAAGGAACCTTTCCAGCACGGGCCGGTTTTGGTTTCGATACGCGAGGCCGTAGACGTTCTCCATCACGAACGCCCGCGGCTGGACGCCGCGCAGCTGTCGGACGTACTCATCAAGCAGGCTCGCTCTAGGGTCGGCGCCCGCTCGCTTGTACTCCAGCCAGTAGCCGCTCTTGGAGAACGGCGTGCAGGGAGGCCCCCCCACCAGCAGCGCCACCTCGCCGACGTCCACCCCTGCTCGCTCGAGCAATGCCTCGGGCTGGACCAGCCGGACATCCTCGAGCAGGCATTCCTCCGACATGGACCGGAAATGCGTGTTGCGGTTGGCGAGCATCGTGGCCCTGGCCACAGCATCGCTCTCGACGGCCACGCACGTCCTGAACCCGGCGGCCTCCGCGCCAAGATCAAGTCCTCCGGCCCCCGAGAACAGTGAGATCGCCGTCATCTCGCTCATAGGCCAGCCAACGTACCGGGCGACCCCGACGGCTCTCGCGCGCGTCGGCGCAGAGGCTGGCCGGCAAGCGTCTCGGCGTCGAGCCGCGCCAAGAGCGCCTTCGAGGCCGAGCCGCCGCGCTACCCGGAGATGTAGGACGTGGGCGTCGACCCAGGCGAGCGCTTGTCCCACCCGTGAAACGGCGAGTAGTCGTGCGCGTCCCAAGCCTCGCGCAGCCCGGGCTTGCTCAGATCCCAGTCGGGGCGGATCTCGCTGGTCACGGTCCGCAGGTCGTGCCACAGGTCGACGAACGAGGGACGCCCCCAGAACCAGTAGCCGTTGTAGACGCTGTGGATCACCAGACCGGGCTTGAGCACAAGCGTGTGGGGAATCATCGGGTCGTGCTCGGGGTCTGTGTACTCCTGGATCTCAAGGTCCTTCTGGACGGTGCGCTCCGGGTCGGAGAGGAACGGCCACTGGGCGCCCACGGACGCGCGGAACTCCTGGTTGGTGTGATGAGTATCGGTCGAGATCGTGGCGACTTTCGTGTAGGCCACGGCGATCTTGGGGTAGTCGGCGGCGAGCTCGAGATGCTGCTGGTGCTCCTTGGGGCAGTAGTGCCCGCGTGCCAATGTCAGGATCAGGGGGTCCTCGCCCTGGATCTCGCTCAGCTTTCGGGTAACGTTTTCATGGTCTGGCAACTCGTAGTCGGGGAAGGTGCCGCCGGGACTGATGTCGCTGCGCATGATCCGCTCCTGTCAATTGTCGATGAGTGACGAGGCTCCTCGTTGAGCCTAGTCGGCCTGGAGCCGCAGGCACCAGCAAGGGCGAGATCCCGATGAGTGTCCGCACGCCGGTGTGCGAGCTGCTGGGGATCGAGCACCCAATCGTCGAGGCGCCGCTGGCTGCAGATCCTCGCCTTCCCGCCGCCGTCTCGAACGCAGGCGGCCTCGGCAGCATGGGGCTGTCATGGGCCGACGATGCCGGCGAGCTGGTTCGCGAAGCGGCCGCGCTCACCGATCGGCCCTTCGCCGGCAACTTCGTCCTCAACTCAGACCAGCACCGTCGAGTCGATCAGGCGCTGGCCGCGGGACTGCGGGTGGTGTCGTTCATCTGGGGAGACCCTCAGAGCTACGTCGACTCGGTGCACGACGCGGGCGGGCTCGTGATGCACACGGTCGGCGGCGCCGAGGAAGCGCGGCGCGCGGTGGCATGTGGCGTGGACGTCATCATCGCGCAGGGCTGGGAGGCCGGCGGGCACGTATGGAGCGGCGTGGCAACGCTGCCGCTGGTGCCGGCGGTGGTCGATGCGGTGGCGCCGGTGCCCGTGATCGCGGCCGGTGGCATCGGCGACGCTCGCGGGGTCGCAGCCGTGCTCGCCCTCGGTGCACAGGCCGCCCTGCTGGGCACCCGCTTCCTCTTGGCCGAGGAGATGCCGATCCACGAGGAGTATCGACGCCGGCTGCTGTCCGCTACCGAGACCGATGCGGAGTGGTATCCCAATCTCTATGAGGTCGGATGGCCGGACTCCCCGCACCGTGCCATCCACAATTCGACCGCGGAGATGTGGGAGGCCGCGGGCAAGCCGCCACCGGGCAGCCGACCCAATGAAGGCGAGGTGATCGCGCACTTCGCTTCGGGCGAAGCGATCGTTCGCTACTCACCAGCACCCCCGATGGTTGGGACGATCGGCGAGATCGAGGCGCTGTCGCTGTGGGCCGGACAGAGCGTCGCGCTCGCCAAGCACACGCAGCCCGCCGCGCAGATCGTCGCCGAGCTCGTCTCGCGGCTGTAGCGGCTGCCTCCCAGAGGAGATCCTTGCGCACGATGCCTCGCTTCTCCTCTCTCGCCGCACACGCCGTCCGGCGCCGGGCGACAGCGGTGATGCTCCCGACCGCCGTGGCCCTGCTGCTCCCGGCGGCTGCTCAGGCGACCGCGCAGACCAGCGCCAACTGGGCCGGCTATGTGATCGCGTCGCGCCACCCTCGCCGCGAGCCGTTCAGCAGCGTCTCAGGCACCTGGGTCGTGCCCGCCACCTCGTGCAGCGCCGGCCACCAGACCTACTCAGCCATCTGGGTGGGGCTCGGCGGCTACCGCGCAAAGGCCGAGAGCCTGGAGCAAGCCGGCACCGAGGAGGACTGCGGCAGTACGGGCAACGCCAGCTACTCGGCGTGGTTTGAGATCCTTCCCGCCGCTCCCGTCACGGTGCACCTCGAGGTGCGCCCAGGAGACACCGTTGCAGCTTCGACGACCGTCGTCGGGCACCGCGTGAAGTTCCACATCCGCGACCTCACCAGCGGCGCGTTCTACACGACCACACGCCGGGCCTCGAAGACCGACGTCTCGACCGCCGAGTGGATCGTCGAGGCGCCATCGGGCTGCTCGACGAACGGCCTGTGCCAGCCGCTGCCGCTCGCCGGCGTCGGCACCGTCGACTTCGACAGCGCGACCGCCAGAGCCGGAAAGCGGACCATGGCAGCCGGCGACGCGGCGTGGCCCGACACGATGCTCGACCTCGAGCAGCAGTCGATCTCCCAGCCCAGCGCCCCGTCCATCCACTCCGAAACCCAGACGGCATCCGGCCCCACGCGAACAACCCTCACAGCCGCGCCGTCCCCGGCTGGCGCCCCCTACGGCTCCTTCTCCGTCTCGCTCACCGAACAGACGACCACGCTGCCGCTGCCCTCGGCGCCCACGCTTCCCGGCTTCGCCAGATAGGGCCGACAACTCAGCCGTCGACCAGTGCGCCCTGCGGCACGACGACCTCGGCGGCCTCCGCCGGGGTTACGTCGGGGTAGAGCGCGCGAATCGCGAGCACCGCGCAGACGCCGCCGGCGAGCTGCGCGACGACGAAGGCCGGCACCGACGCGGGCGCGATGCCGGCGAAAGTGTCCGAGAACATGCGCCCAACGCTGATCGCCGGGTTGGCGAAGCTGGCCGAGCTTGTGAAGAAGTACGCAGCGCCGATGTACGCGCCGACGGCCGCCGGCGCCACCGACGTTCTGCCGGTGCGCGCGAGCGAGAAGATCACGAGCAGCAGCCCAGCGGTGGCTATCACCTCGGCCAACAGGTGCGCCGGCGTGGCGCGGTGGTGCGTCGAGATGCTGACGGCGGACAACGAGAACATGCCGTTGGCGGCGACGGCGCCGAGCGTGCAGCCGGCGGCCTGCGCGGGAACGTAGGCGAGCGCGTCACGCCATGACAGCCCGCCAAATGTCGCGTCAGCGAGCGAGACGACAGGGTTGAAGTGCCCGCCCGAGACAGGGCCGAACATGAGGATGATCGTCGCCAATCCCATCGCGGTGGCGGCGGCGTTCTCGAACAGCTGCAGGCCCACGTCGCTCGGCGACAGCGTCTGCGCGGCGATGCCCGAGCCGATCACGAGCGCCGCGAGGAACGCCGAGCCAAGCAGCTCGGCGAACAGCCGGCGCGCGAGCGGAGCCGTGTGGCTCACGATCGAACGTCCGGGTCGATGTGGGCGCCCGTGTCAATCTGGGCGCCCGGGTCGATGTGGGCGGCGATCAGCTCGCCCACCTGCCGCCGGATTTGGTCGCGGATCGCGCGAACCTCGTGCAGCGGCTTGCCGGCGGGGTCGGGAACATCCCACTCCGCCACGATCGCCGGCACGTATGGGCAGGCATCGCCGCAGCCCATCGTCACCGCCCAGTCGGCGGCCTGCTGCATCTCCACGGTGAGCTTCTTCGGTGTGCGCTCGGAGAGGTCGAGCCCGATCTCGCGCATGACCTCGACCACGGGCGGCCAGATCGCGGCGGCTGGTTCGGTGCCGGCCGACTCGGCGCGCACGTCCTGCGGGCCGTCGCGCTCGAAGAAGGCCTGCGCCATCTGGGAGCGTCCGGCGTTGTGGTTGCACACGAACAGCACGCGGCGGCTGGGCTCGCTCGGTGTCATCGCGCCGATCATATTGCATTGACATTCATCACTTCAATAGATATACGTATATAGATGAGCGTCGATCTGCCCGTCCTCGAGCTGGCCCCCAAGACCAAGCGCCCGGCCGGCGAGCCCTGCTGCGATCCCGTCGTCTACCCCGACGTGGACCGTGCCTCCGCGCTCCGCATGGCCGAGGTCGCCAAGGCCCTCGGCGACCCCATCCGTCTGCAGCTCGTTGACGTGCTGCGCAAGCACGCGGGGAAGGTCTGCGTGTGCGAGCTGGTGCCGCTGTTCGACGTCTCCCAGCCCACCCTCTCCCACCACCTGAAGAAGCTCAGAGACGCCGGGATCGTCGCGTCCGAGCGTCGCGGCCTGTGGGCGTACTACTACGTGATCCCCAATGCTCTGGAGGCACTGTCCGCGTGGCTGAACTGACCACCACCCCAGGGCCTCCCTCTTAATACGGTCGTACGCGACAGCGCCTCGTCGTCACATCGAGAAGCTCGTCAGCCACACGCCGAGAAGCGGTCGGCGAGCCACGACTCGATGCCGTCGAGCGCGACGTTCGCCATCGTCGTCGGGTGAAGCGTGAAGCCGTGGGGTGACTCCGGGTAGACACGAACGTCCACGTCACCGCCGGCCGCGGACAGCCGGGCCGCCATCGCCAAGTTGTCCTCGAGCAAGATGTCCAGGCTCCCGACGACCAACAGCACCGGCGGCAAGCCACGCAGGTCGCCATATATAGGTGAAATGTCCGGGTTCGTGCGGTCGGCCACGTCTCCCGCGTACGCCTGTATGAAGAACTCGCCGTCGAGCAGCCGACCCGCCGGTGTCTGTCCGCTCAAGTCGTAGGTGCCGAACTGCAGCGCCGCGCCCACGAACGGGTTGACCGCACGGCGGTCGCGGAGCCGCAGCAGCGTCGTCATCGCCAGCGTCGCCCCCGCCGACACACCGCCGATCGCCAAGCGTGTGGCTCCAAAACGAGCCTCGGCCTCCTCCAACAGCCACAACGCCACCGTCTCGCAGTCCTCGGGCGCGGCAGGCCACGGGTGCTCGGGGGCCAGCCGGTGCTCGACGCTCACCACCGCGATCCCGAGGGCGTGAGCAAGCCTGCGATTGTGCGCGTCCCCGCGCGCCGCCAGGCCCATGTAGAAGCCGCCGCCGTGGATGTCCAGATAGACCCCGCGTGCCGCCCCGCTTGCGGGAGTGAAAATCCTCACCGGCACCCGCCGTCCGGCGAATTCGGCAACCGCCTCGACAGCCGACGGACCGGGCGACGCTGCCGCGACGGCTTCTCCGGCCCGCGCCTCCTCCAGCGCCCGCGCCTCCCGCAGCCCGCTCGGCGTGCTGTGGTCAAGCCGAAGTTCTCCGGCCCTGCTCGCGGCCCGCGCGGAGTAGAAGGCGCGACTCTCCTCCACATGCGCCGCCAGCTCCCCGTCGATCAAGCTCTCCAGTCCAATCCGCATAAAGCTCCTCTACCGTCTGTGTGCGTCCTCGGCGCGGTCGAGCAGTTCAGCGCATGGGGCGGACGCTTCGAGCGGACCGCCTAGCCTGCGCGACGCTGAGCGTCGTCGCGGCGGCTGATCAGGAACTGACGCTCGACCGGGTTGCTCGTCAGCTCGAGCGCGCGGTCGTATGCCGCGAGCGCTTCAGTTCGCTGCCCGGCGCGCGCGAGCAGATCGGCTCTGGTGGCGTGGTAGGGCTGGTATCCGGCCAGCGCCTCACCGTCAAGCTCGCCAAGCGCCGCCAGCCCCGCCTCCAAGCCGCTGCGTTCGGCGACCGCGACGATGCGGTTGAGCGCGACAACGGCATCGGGCCTAAGCTGCGTGAGCTGGTCGTACAGCGCGACGATCTGTGCCCAGTCGGTGTCCGCGGACGTGCGCGCGTCGGCGTGTACCGCGGCAATCGCGGCCTGCAACTGCAACGGCCCAGGCTGATTGCGGCGCAGGCAGTCGCGGACCAGCCGGTGACCCTCCTCGATCAGCGGGCGCTCCCAGCGCGTGCGGTCCTGATCGCTCAGCCGCACGAGCGATCCGTCCGCGTCGAGGCGCGCCGGCTGGCGAGCCTGCGTGAGCAGCAGCAGCGCGAGCAGGCCGGCGGCTTCCGGCTCGTCGACCATCAGCCCGGCCACCGCGCGCGCCAGGCGGATCGCGTGAACGCACAGATCGCCGCGGAGAAGATCATCGCCAGACGTGGCCGTGTGGCCCTCGTTGTAGATCAGGTAGATGGCTGCGAGGACCGCGCGCAGCCGGCTCGGAAGCTCGGCCTCGCGCGGGATCCGATACGGCGCGTGATTGTCGCGGAGCTTGCGCTTCGCGCGCACGATGCGCTGGGCGATCGTCGCCTCTGGCACGAGGAAGGCCCGCCCGATCTCCGCCGCGCTCAAGCTGCTCGCGAGCTTCAGCGTGAGCGCCACCTGCGCATCGACCGACAGCGCAGGGTGGCAGCACAGGAACAGCAGGCGCAGTTGGTCATCCGGCACCGCGTCGATCAACGCGTCGAGGTCCGGCGGATCAGGAGTTTCCTCAGGTGGCTGCACGTCGTCGTGTCGCAGTCGGTACGCGGCGATGTAGTGGTCGGCTCTCCTCGCTTCGCGCCGCAGCCGGTCCAGCGCCCGGTTGCGCGCCGTGACCGTGATCCAAGCGCCGGGGTTCGGCGGTATCCCCTGAGACGGCCACTGCTCGGCGGCGATCGCGAACGCCTCGGCGACGGCGTCCTCGGCGAGGTCAACATCGCCGAGGACGCGGATCAGCGTCGCCGTGCAGCGGCCCGCCTCGCGGCGGAAGACAGCTCCGAGGTCCTCGCTCACCCCGCCACGGGCCGAACCTCGACCGGCCCCTCGCACGCGATCGCGCCCCTGCTGGCCCAATCCAGCGCCGCGTCGAGATCGCTCGCGTCGATGATCCAGAACCCGCCCATCTGCTCCTTGGTCTCCGCGTACGGGCCGTCCGTCATCGACACCTCGCCGCCGCTTGGGCGCAGCACGGTCGCGGAAGACGCGGGATGCAGGCCCGCGCCGAACACCCACGCGCCGGCCTGCTCGAGCTCGGCGTTGAAGGCGCCGACTTTGCCCACCCTGCGCTGCGCATCCTCGCGAGCGAGGTCCATCTCGTAGGCGTCGTCGTGCCAGACCGACAGTAGATACTGAGGCATTCCCATCCTTCTTTCGTTCGTGTCGCTGTCGAATACGAAGCCTCACCCGGCAGCGCGGCTGACGAGAGCGGCTTCCGAACCTACTACGAAGCCGCCAGCCAAAATCGACACGCGCGCGTTGACGATTGATGCCAGGCGTCGTCGTGAGCGCGACCAGAGCCTGCAGGCCGATCGAGCATGAGACATTCCTTACCTTTACAGGGCGCTTAACGAGTTCGCCCTACGCTCCCGCCCGTGAGCCACGAGAGCATCGCAGCGTCGCGGCCGGCCCGGGTCGATTGGCGGCGAGCCGAGTTCGTCCTGACGCTGCTCGCGTTCGTCGGCTTCCTGACCCTGCCGATCCGCATCACCACGATCTACGACGGCCTGCCCGCGCATCCGTTGTTCGTGCACGTCCCGGTCGTGCTGATCCCGGTGACGATCATCACCGCGATCGTGTTCACGGCAAGGGCCGACTGGCTGGCGCGATATGGAATAGCGCTATCGCTGGTGTCGATCGTGGCCATGAGCTCGATCTTCCTGACGATGCAGGCCGGAGCGGCGTTGCGCGCGGCACTCAACCTGCAAGGCCCGGCCGCGAAGCTGATCTCCGAACACGCGCAGGCCGCGCACATCCTCGCCTACGTCTACGTGCTGTTCACCGCTGTCCTGATCGTCACGTTCGCCGCGCGGCGCATCAGCGGCGGGATGCCCACCGGCCTCGCGTTGGTCGATCGTCCTCTGTCGAGCCGGTCGACCTTCGCGGCGCTGCGAATCGTGCTCGTGCTCCTGGCGCTCGGCGCCGGCTACATGTGCTTCAGAACCGGCGACCTGGGCGCCAAAGCCGTGTGGCAGGGACGGCTGCAGGGCGCGCGGCACGATTTTCCGGGCGGTGAAGGCAAGCCCGAAGAACCACCGCCGCCCGGAGTCGGCGGGCCCTGAGCCTCGTCGCCGAGGCTCCGCCCACACATCTCGCGTAGCCGACCCCGCATCCACAACTTCGGCGATGCCCTACCGCCCTTCCGCTCGGGATCGCGCTCGCCGGCGCAATCGGGTACGCGGGCAACCTGGTCGCGGCTCGCATCCGTCTGAGCGCCGGGCGGCGACTGGATAGCCCCGCGCTGATCGCCGACGGACACCACGCGCACACCGATGCCTACGTGAGCCTTGCCGTGATCGCCTCCGCGATCGTGGTGGCGGTCGGAGCTCCAGTCGCCGATCCGCTGATCGGCCTTGCGATCACGCTCGTGATTCTCCGCATCACCTGGCAATCGTGGGCGACGGTGCGCGGGCACCATTCGCACTGACGACGCTACGGCCGCGGGTCAGCCTGGGCGTAGGAGTGCGCCATCGCGCGATTCGCGCACGCCTTCATCTCGACTATCTGCCCGTCGCGGATCGTCACGACCATGTAGGCGATCCCGTCGTCCACCGGGCGGTCGAGCCGCGCTGGTTGATCGGGACGAAACGCCACGATCACGCGTGGGCCATATTGGATCGTCTCCTCGATCCGACCTTTCAGGCGACCAGTGAGGTTGCGGCTGATCACATCGATGATCGCCTTGCGGCCATCGCAGAGCTGCGCGTCTTCGATGCCGTGCCACTGTGCGTCGGGCGCCAGTACTTCGCTCAGGACCTCCGGGGTGCCGTTGAGCAGGGCATCCCACGTTCGGCGCACCAGCTCGATCTCGAGGCTCTCGGACATGGGCGCATTGTCGCTCTTTTGATTGCGGCGAGCAGCGCTCTTGACTACGAAACTCTCCTCGGAACGAGTTGTTAGTTTACCAAGCAAGCGATCCGGAGATACCGATTGTGCCAATCATTCTGAGAAGCGAGAGGCCGAAGCTCACGAGCGCCAACATCCTTTCCTTTACTGATCTCGCCTCCTGGCATCTGTCGACCATCTGTGCCGTGTTGGGGATGTGGGTCGCTTGCCTCGGCCTTGTGGCTGCCAGCGCGACGGCGGCCTGGCTGCCAGCCATCGCCGTCCATGGCCCAGCCGTCGAACAAGTTGCGTTCGACTCTCGCGACGTGCCATGGGCGGCCTTCGACGGAGGAGCGCCCTATCCGGCTCTCAAGATGCCTGTGGTAGCGCGCTTGACAAATCGCTTCCAGCTCATAGATAGGCATCGCATACCGGTTGTCGCGGGCGACGAAACGAACGTGATCGGGCTCGAGCTCAACGCGAGTGAAGCTGGTGATGTGCTTCTGCAGCTCGAACCGCGCTGCGCATGCCACGCGCCGCCGACGGGAGTGGCAGTTGCTCCGTGGCGGCCTGGCAAAGCTCCGGGTCGTCCACTCATCCTGACAAGCGAAGTCTCTCGGGGCCCGAGTATGGCGATCAATGCCGACGGGGTGGCGGCTGTCCTATGGGCCACGGCAAAAGCTGTCGAGGTCGATCGAGTGAAGGGCGTACAGCTACTGGGAGACCAGGAAATCCGAGTAGAGGACGGACACATACCCAATAGCGCGGAAGTCCTGCCGAGCCCTACAGGCGGATTCCTATCCTCGTGGGAGCTCAGGGCCGGGGGACAATCCGAAAGCGAGTTTGATCTTGTAGGTGTCGACAGCGACGAAGCTCGGCGAAATGGCCTCCTGTCAACACCGGTATTCACACCCTGGCCTGCTCAGAACCTTCTCGGTTTCAATGGGGTTTCCGAAGCAAAGCTAGTGTCGGACGTACGTGGCGATCAGGTCCTGGTATGGGACGAGCAGATTGGGTACCGCCCGGGCACAGAAACAGACCTCTATGTCGCATCACGGCGCGCCGGTAGACCTTTCAGCGCCCCGCAGTTCTTGGGCGAAAGCGTATCCGGAAACTACGGTGTGCAAATAGCGATGAGTGCGGTAGGGCGGATCACGCTCATCTGGAATCCAACAGTCACTTCCAAGCTCCGCGTCGCGGGTGGGTACGCAGGACACCGCCTTAGTGCGCCGTCACCTCTGTGGCCGGCCAGCTCCGGGCTAGCGGAAACCGAACCACGCCTTGTTGTCACCCCAAGAGGTCTGGTAATCGCACTGTGGGCGACGCGGCGAGGGGAATATGGGGCCCCGACCGCTGCCTCCTCGGTCGTCGAGGCAGCGACGAGTGTCAACGGAGTGACGTTCACGGCCCCGCGACGAATCTCCATCGATGGCCACGACATCCACGGCTGCGACAATCCTCGCCTGCTGACGCTCGACCACACGGGCGGCGCACTGGCTGGATGGTCCTGCAGGTTCCATCGTCACGAGAGCGTCAACGAGTACGCGCGTTACCGCCCGTAGTTGGCTACCTGGACCAGCGATCTCGACGAGCGTGTGCCATCCCTGGACGCGCTGGCGGCTAGGGCTTTGTGAGCACAAACCGAGTGTCTTATCTGCCCCCTCGTTCGCTGGCCTTCGCGGTTTACTAACCAATCGGGGCGAATGGTTCAGATCGGCTTTGCTATGCGGTTTTCCAGGGCCTGCGGTCGGTTTGCGGTCTGGGATCACAGGCCGCGCCCAGAGTTGCGGCTTCGGCGCGATGGGGACCGCAGGCTGCGGCCCTATGCGGCCCAAGAGGCCATTCCGACGAGCAGCCGGGCCGTCGCGGCTATCCGACGAGGCACATCGCCGCCCTCACGAGCTTGGCGGCCGCCTCCGGTTTCGCGCCACGGCTGAAGCTGAGAATCCAGTCGGCCAGCTCCGGGTCCGACGCCTCGACACGCCACCCATTGACCTCAAGGAAGACGAGCATCGCGATCAGCGCCGTGCGCTTGTTACCGTCGATGAACTGCTGGCCCTCCGCGATCCCGTGTGCCAGGACCGTAGCCTGGAGCGCCAGATCTGCGTCCTGATAGTGGGCATACGTTTCGGGTCGTGCGATTGCGCTCTCCAAGCCGGCGCGGTTGCGCAGTTGGTCGGCCGCCTCGGCGGCAGTCGCTCCGATGATCAGAGCGTGCAGCCCAAGGACGTCTGCCAGCGTGAGATAGACCGGCTCGAACTCGCCGGACTGACCCTCAACCATGACGCCGCCTATCGCTGGGGAGCGTCAGGATCGTGGTTAGCGAGAATCTCGAGCGCCTCGCCATGCTCTGCTACCAGACGTCCCCCGATCTCCCGGACGCGCTCGCGGACCTTCTCGGTGGACATGATCCGCAGATCGCCATCCGGAAGCTCCTCGACGAGCACAGAGGAGCCCGGGGCATAGCCGCTTGCCTCGAACTCCCGTGGGATCGAGATCACGTTGCTGTTGCCGACGCGACGGACCTTGACGACCTTCATGGGCTTAGTATATACGCGGATAGCCGATGAGGAGCACTGATACGGCTACTACTAGCTCGTTCGGCGTGTTGCTCTGCATCTCAAGCCCGCGGACGGCTTAGTCCTGGATCAGCTTTGCAAGCGGTGGACGGCTTGGTCGTGGAGGCCGGGCCGGCCGAGTTCCACTCCCTACTGACGGCCGCCGTGCCGCCGGGCGCCGAGGCCGAGATCGCCTCGAAGCTCAACTCGGCTACCAAGCGCTTCCGGACGCGGGGCGCGAGTCTGGACGACCGCCGCGTAGCTGTGCGCGACCTGGCCGACGTGTTGGAGGCACTGCGCGACGACATAAAGGACTCGATGTTGTCGAAGGACGAGAACGAGCTGTTTCACATCGCCAACGGCTTCGCGATCAGGCACCAGAACCGCCGCCAGCGCGGCGACTATGACCGGCTGACGTGGCTTCGGTGGGCCTTCTACGTCTATCTCGCCACGATCCACGCTGTGCTGCGTGTCCGCGAGCGCGATGAGACACTGCCGCCGACGTCGACCAGCTAACGGCGGCCTCTATTCCCGGCGGACCTTGCGGTCTCTTGAGGTCCGTTTCGCCCGCTCCTGCGGGGCCAGAACAAGCTCATGCCCGGGCTCGGCGACCGCTCAGACCCCATGCATGCCATCGTGAGCGGGCGTATCCTCAGCGCGGGCGATCCGCTACCTGGATAGGTGCGGCTGACGCTCGCTCCGGGACCAACCGATGCCCCTCCGAACGTCCCGCGACCCCGATACGCTCAAAGCCGTGAGCAGCATTGCTACCGAGGAGTTGATCGAGCGCGCCGGCCGCGCGCTGATCGACGCTGCACCCGTGCCGGCCAAGGTGATCCTGTTCGGCTCGCACGCTCGCGGCGACGCTGACGCGGGCAGCGATCTTGACTTCCTCGTGATCGAGCCCGAGGTCGAGGACCGTCTCGCTGAGGCCGTCCGGCTGCGGAGCGCGCTACGGGGCTTCGGCGTCCCGGTGGACGTGATCGTGATGGACGAGGCGCTAGCGCAACGGCGCGCCAAGGTCCGAGGCACGATGGTCGAGCGCGCGCTGCGCGAGGGGCGCCTTGTCGCCGAGTCCTGAGCACGTCGAGTACGCCGAGACGCTGCTCCGCCTTGCCGACGCCGACCTCTACGCTTGCCGAGTCCTCGCTGACGCTGACGATCTGGCGGACGGCGCCGTTGGATTTCATGCGCAGCAGGCCGTCGAGAAGGCCCTTAAGGTGGCGATCGTCCTCGCTGAAGTCGAGCTGCCCCGCACCCACGACCTCGAACAACTCAGAGAGCAGGTCGAAGCCACGGGATCACGGCTCCCCCCTGAGCTTGCGGGCGTGGATTGGCTGACACCGTGGGCGGTCGCACTCCGCTACGACGAGCCATCTGCGCTCGATCGCGCAGCGGCACTTGCTTTGGCCGAGAGCGCGTGTGGCTGGGCTGGGACGCTATTCGGTACCTGACGCTCTGGGCTCGCCTTGGTCGTTTACCTGCCGATCTCACCCGCTTTCGCTGCCGGTGCACTTCCACCCGCGATCGTGAGTGCCGTATCAGCCTTCAAGCAGAAACGGATGCGGCACGCCACGATCAGCACCACTCCCGAATGGAAGGAACCAGTTCTTGAACCTGAGGTCGGTCAAACCCATTTGCCCTTCTGGGTCAAGATCGGCGAGATCATCCGAGTCTTTTAGATCAAAGAGGTCTAGGAAATCGGTGTCCTCGAACGCGGCGTCGTAGAGATCTCTCAGAGGCCCCTCGGCCTCAGGATGCGGAGACTCCCCGTCGACCGCGCGGCTGACAGCATCCTCAATGATCGCGTGCAGTGCAAGCTCCTCGGCGACGTTGGTGAGGGGGTGGGGTACAGGCTGAGCCAACTTCCACCCTACGATCGACAGCGTCACCACCCAGTTCTTGAGGAAGTCGAAACTCACATATCGACTTTCGTAGGCTTCGGGCAACCGACTGCTCACCCCGACAACGTCTGGTTCATGCCGAGATTGATAGCCGAAGACCTGCCTCGCGTTTGCGTCCGCGTGAGTTTCAGCCAGATCTTCCACCTCGTGGCTATGCCAGAAGTCGCCGAACGCACATAGCGCCTCATCCAGCGCGACTATCGCCGCGTCTCTTAGAGCGTCTTGTGCGTGTACGTTCTCAAGGCCATACGCGTATCCATAGGGCACATGCTCCGAGATATTCATGTCGGTCAGTCCGATCGGATGCTCGATAGGTTGACGATCACTATCGCAAGCTAGCCGGGCGCCAGGATCAGTCCCTTGAGCGCTGCGGGGGATTTGCGGGGCCCGGACCAACGAAAGTCCGCAAACACGGCCGAAACGACCGACTCCGAACCCCAGCGCCAGCGCCAGCGCCCTTCGGACCTTTCGCCCGCGTTCGCGGGTCTCCGCCCCGCTTCGCAGACAACTAGCTATATCGGGGCGAACGGTTAGAGTTGGCTTTCCTATGCGGTTTTCGGGGCGCCTGCGGTCCCATCTGCGGTCCCCATACAGCGTCCATACCAGGCTTCTCGCCCGTCAAGACCCGGTGTATGCCATCGTGAACGGACGTATGGCAAGACGCTTCGACAGGGCGCGGTGGCCCTCGACTGAGCGCGAAGCTACCTAACTACTTTGGGGCGATCCTTGCCTTCGAGGCGCCGGCGGCAGCGAACTTCCCGTGCGAGCGTCATAACCAGTGCGAAGGGCACGCCGCAGTAGAGCACGAGATCAACCGAGACTGGCGCATATCGAAAGCCGCCAACGACCCACGCCACCAAGAACCCAAGCGTGGGAGCCATAACCATGACCGCCATGTATCCGAGCACCGGGAGCCGGTTCAACCATGCCTCCACGTCTACAGCGTACCCCGACTGCCCGCGAGTCGCAAGGCCCGTGGTTTGTCAGCGCACACATCCCCGATGAACGGGGGGCGCGGCCAGCCTCGATCATCGCTGGCGCTCGCGGCACCGTCGCCATCCCCACCGAACGATCGGTCCGAACGGGTCAGCCTCCTGAGTGGGACAAGGCTCCGGCGAGGACCGAGCGACACCTGCTGTTGCTGCTGCAATGCGCCAAGAGGCACGAAACCCCGGCGCACTAGCCGGGCTGGCTGTCAGTCGATGAGCTTGCGCTGCGTGGCCCAGCGGGCGAGCTGGTGGCGGTTGCTGAGGTGGAGCTTGCGCAGGACGGCTGAGACGTGGGCCTCGACGGTGCGGGGGGAGATGGCGAGCATTGCGGCGATCTCCTTGTAGAGATAGCCACGGGCGAGGTGTTCGAGTACCTGCTGCTCGCGGGTCGTTAGCTGGTCAAGCTCGGGGTCGGCAGAATGAGGTGGCGGACCGCTGAACGCGTCCAGAACGAACCCGGCGAGGCGCGGCGAGAGGACAACATCGCCATCGGCGACCCGTGCCACGGCTTCTGCGAGCTTCGGTGCGGAGATTGTCTTGGTGACGTAGCCTCGCGCCCCAGCACGAACGAGGTCGATCACATCCTCGGGTGCGTCTGACACCGAGAGCGCGAGGAAGCGTGTTTCGGGCTGCTCAGGCGCGATGGCTTGGATGACGGCGAGGCCGCCACCGTCGGGCATGTGGACATCGATCAGGACGACATCGGGCTGCGTAGCCCGGATAAGCGTGATCGCCTCGCCCACCTCGCCGGCCTCCCCCACAAGCTCGACGTACTCATCGAGTTCGGCACGAACGCCCGCACGGAAAAGGGCGTGGTCATCGACGAGAACGACTCGCGGCCCTCTGGTGGGCTTTGGCTGGCTCGTCATCAGGTATCGAGGTGCAGTGCGATCTCGCAACCATCGCCGGGCGTACTACGAACCACGGCATGACCGCCGTAGCGCTCCATGCGGGCAATGATCGAGCCCTTGATCCCCCGTCGCTCGTCGGGGATCGTATCGGGGTCAAACCCTGGGCCACGGTCATGCACGAAGACCATGATGTGCCCAGTATCGACGCGAGCAAAGACAGAGATAGGCGCGCCGGGCGCGTGGCGCGCAGCGTTGCTCAACGCCTCGCGCGCGGCGGCGACCAATGCTGTCGTGCGCTCATCGAGCGGCGCGTCACCGACCGTGACGAGTTCGACCCGCGCGCCATAGGTGTCCTCGAGGTCCGCCGTGATCGCCCGCAGCGAGCCCGCCAGTCCTGTCGTTGCGATGCTCGTTGGTGTGTCATTGAGCAGCCATGCACGGAGTTCTCGCTCTTGGCGGCGCGCGAGTTGGCTCACTGCCGCTGGGTCCTCCGCGCGACGCTGGATCAGCGCGAGCGTCTGTAGCACCGAGTCGTGCAGATAGTCCGCCGTCTCCGCTCGCTCCTGCGCACTTCGGAGTGCGGCGAGCAGGCGCGATGTGCGATACCAGCGCGGCCCTGCCACCAGAGCGAGAACCGCAAGCGCGACTGACGTGCCCGCGATCGTGCCCTCGGCTTGTTGGAAGAGGTCGCTGCGACTCAGTACCCAGCCTGCCCCCGCAAGCGATAGCAGCAGGCCGAGCGCGGTTCGCGCCTGCGCATGTTCGCGCAGATGCTCGGAACCCGTGCCCGGCAGTACGTCGGCTGCACCCCAAAAGAGAGATAGGCCCGACCCAATCAGGAGCACCGCCCACAGGACGGTGGCGGCACCCACGGCTAGCCCCGCGGCGAGCGCCGCGAGCACCACAGCGAGCCCCAACAAACCCGTGCCAACGGTGCGCCAGGCGTCGATCTGTGCGCGCGCTGGCGCGATCAGCGTCTTGGCAAGCGCCGCGAGCATGTACGCAGCTACGCCCACGCCCGCCAGCGGCGCGGTCAGCACCACCGCGAGCCGGATAGCCCAGGCTGGACACCCTGGACGCGCCAGCCACACGGCAACACCGGCATAGGAGCCCGTGGACGCGTCCTCATCCCGAGCGAGCGACAATGCTAGAAGCCCCACCAGCGCCGACAGCCCTGCAAACGCGTCATCGGGCGAAATCGAGGGGCTTTCGCCAGAGCTCGCCGAGATGCAGGCGATGCCTATCAAGAGGACGAGCCCACCGACAATCAGAGTGCGGGGCATAGCGCGCGCCATCAGTACAGACGAAGGGTGCCGATACCGACTGTCGCAATGACCGTCACCCTCGGCGAGTGCCGGGTCGATCCGTCGGTCCTCACCGTCCGAGTCAGGTCGTAGCCGGAGCGCGAGCCTATGCCCGACGGGAAGATGTGATTCGCGGCCAGTCCTCGGCGTGCCTGAATGTTGAGAACCCCACCCAGAGTCCCGCGGCCAACTCGCTCAACCACCGTAACGTTCTCTTGCTTGTAGTAGTTGGGAATCGTGATCGCGAGTTCGCCAATTCCGACCGACGCCACCACCGTTATCGGGCGTGAGCCGGCGTATAGCGCCATCAGATTGAGTTTCAGATCGCCGATCGCGCGCCTGTAGGCCTTCGGCACAGCCGCAGCGTTTGCTGGCGCAAAGCTGCCGTCGCCTATCCCGCCCCGGAGCTGCACGCCGGCTGCGGCCATCAACAGCGTCGCTCCGGCGAGCACGGCAACAGGCACGATAGGTACCGCGAGATGGCGCCCCCCAACAGCGAGTGCGATTCCGCTGGCGACCAACAATCCGGCGAGCATGCGTTCCCAGTACAGCCCAGGTAGGAACACCACTCCAAGAGCGATCACCGCGACAAGCGCCACCAAGGGAAGGGTCGCAAGTACGGCCCGGCGGTCGTTCACGCTGTCGCGCTCGACGGCGGCGCGTCCGGTCGCAAGAAGCGCAGCTAGACCAACGAGACACACGCCGCCCACGGGAACCCACACCTGCGGCCCCTGGTCGAAAAGCCCACCGAGCAGGCATTCCCCTTCGCCGGCCGAAAGCATCCCCCTCAACAGCAGGGTCAGCACACCGATGCGCCAGGCCGCTATGAGATTGCTCCATCCCGGCCATCTCCTGCCAGCCGGCGGCATCACCAATGCTGCCAGCACATATATGTCAAAGAAATGAGGCCGCACCGCCGCAGCAAGAATCAATAGAACGCGGATGAACCCCACTGGCACGCTAAACCAGCCCGCCAATTCAGCCGCAACACCCCCCAGCAGCCACCGATCCAGGCCCAGGCCACGGTAGCTCTCCGCGACCGTCCCAGAGGCGTCCGAAGCCGGTAGAGCTGACGCGCTCACAACGGGACCTTCACAGCGAGACGGCTATTTGTGAAACACAACAGCACATAACTGCTTGCGTCTGTCGCCTCTTCTTCCGAGCGCGAGCCCGTGACACCCCCATCGCTCCCACCAGACCCCGTTTCAACGACGCCGGGCAGTCCATCGTGAGGCGTGTTCACCTGTACCCGTCGCTGGAATTGCTGCACTGTCCCCACGGGATAGACGATGCACGGCATCGTCCGGTGGCCGGTCCAGCTTGCTCTGGCGCTAGCCCGAAGCGGAGTTCCCAGTCTGCCGACGACCTGGCCCCTGGACATTCCAAGCCGTAGGCTGTTGAAGGCGGCCGGGCTCGGCGAGGCATGGGCAAGCGTAGCGAGCACAATCGCGCCCGACCCTCCGATCCCAGCTGCCGCCGCCATCGTTGCGATCATCGCCCAACGCCTCGATCGTGCCCGCCATAGGACGACCGCTGTCGTGAGCAGCAGAACCGCAATCGCCCACATACCGACCTTCGCGTCCAACCCCTCCTGACTACTGGTTGTCTGAAAGCTCCAGCTAAGTTCAGGGCCACTCGTCCCTCTACAGGCGATGCCAAGACACGCGTTCCCGCTCCCGCCACTATCGCCGGTGGAGCCTCGCCAGGGAGTGTTCGACAGACCGAGTACCACCACAGCGCCTACCGCGACAAGCGCCGCCACCAGGCCACGGGCGCCGCGATGCCCCCTCGGACGCTCAAACGGCGCTATGGCGCGCGTCGCTGCGACCCTGGACGCGGACTCCTCGGACGGCATAACGCCAATGCTGACGCACTCCGCAGCAGGGAGCAATCCGAGTTTCCCCGTTCCGGCTTAAGGAATCACACGTAGGTCTGTGGTCTTGCCGCCGAGCGGTGCTCGCCTCCCGCGCGTTATCGCGCGTCGCCGAGCGTGTTCGCCTGGATCGTGGGATCAGCCTGAAACACGTCGGTAAAGACGCTCGACGCCCGTCGTGAACTCCCTCGCGCCCGAACTCCCCAGCATCCCCTCTGCGTACACGTACGGTCCCGCAGCGAACATCATCCAGTAGGGGGTCGGGGAGCCGGAGCCCAGCCTGTAGCCGATGGCACCAGGAATCCCTTTGGCGTTCAACTTCGTGACTTTCTCCGAGCGCGTCGGCCGACCACCACAGAGGCTGTCATCGTGACGCAGGAACGTCGTCGCCTCGTTCGGCGATCCGAATTGTCCGACGATCGAGAACGCCACCCCGCCGGTCTTCGTTTTGTCGCCCAAGCTCTCCTCATACCCCGATATGAAGCCGGAGTGCTTGAGAGCTTGAGGCGACTCGATTTTCACGCACAGGCTCTTGATTTCTTCGCTGAGGTCTTCCGCCTGCCGCAGCGACTCATGCCCAATTATTGAGCCGTAGCCGGGCATCTCGTTTGGCCGCAAGAGTCGTTGTTCAAGCGTCATGTGGCTGCTACCGATCCCGGCGAGCATCACAAAGGCCCATATTGAGGCTCGTATTGCGAACACCACCTCTCCATCCTATGCCAACGGTTGGATGACGGGGTAGGCGCCTCGCCCCCACCCGCGTCAGCGCACGCGTCTACACCAAGCTAGGCCAGCGCCGCGCGCTCGGACGCGCTCAGCAAGCAATGGCCGCCTACCAGGAACGCCAAGACGCCGCGACCGCCGAGACGCCCCGCCTACACGTCGTCGCGTAACGCGGCGACGCCGCGACCCTGCCTACCCGCCGCTCTGCGCGTAGCGCACGGCGGCGGACCTATCCGCGCACCCCTTCATCTCAACGATGTGCCCCTCGCGGACCGTCACGACCATGTAGGCGATCCCGTCGTCCACCGGACGGTCAAGCTGCGCCGGCTGCTCGGGGCGGAATGCCACGATCACACGCGGCCCGTCTTGGATGGTCTCCTCGACCGTGCCTCGCAGGCGACCAGCGAGGTTGCGACTCATCACGTCGATGATTGCCTTGCGGCCATCGCAGAGCTGCCCGTCCTCCACGCCGTACCACTGCGCATCGGGCGCCAGCACTTCGCCCAAGACCTCCGGGCCGCCCGCGATCAAGGCATCCCACGCCCGGCGCACCAGCTCAATCTCAGGACTCTCGCCCATAGCCATGAGTCTCGCGCATCCACGCGCGAACGGCTGCGGTCCTTTTGCGGTCCCTTTTCACGATCCGTGCGGTCCGTTTGCGGTCTCCAGACCCACGAACAGGCGCGAACACAAGCGAACACGCTCCCGCGATGCCCAGCGTTTGCGGGGATATTCGCCCGTGTTCGCTGCTGTTCGCGCTTCTCTAAGAAAATCGGGGCGCCGAGATTCGAACTCGGGACCTCACCGACCCGAACGGTGCGCGCTACCAGGCTGCGCCACGCCCCGGCGCCCCGCCAGTATCCCACACGCGGACCGTCGGCGCCTTGCTGTGCCTCCGCGTGCGTAGCCACCAAACCGAGTCGCGCTCCAGCCCAGCCGCGCACAGCACCACCCGCCCGTCGCCCCCGCTACCCTCGCCGCAATGCCCGCGCCCACGTCCGCGATCCTCGCCGAGCTGGACCACCTGCTGGAGCCCGCGCGTTTCGACGACTACTGCGTCAACGGGCTGCAGGTCCCCGGCCCGGACGAGGTCACGACGCTCGTCACCGGCGTGTCTGCGCACGCCGAGCTGTTCCAGCTGGCCGCCCGGGAGCACGCACAGCTGCTGCTCGTGCACCACGGTCTCTTCTGGGGCGCCGGCGTCGCGGCCGTCGACCCGATCCTGAAGCGCCGCCTGCAGCTGCTGTTCGACGCAGACATCGCGCTCGCCGCCTACCACCTGCCGCTCGACGCCCACCCTGAGCTCGGCAACAACGCGCTGCTCGCCCGCGCGCTCGGCGCCGACACGCTCGCCCCGTTCGCCCTGCACCACGGCCAGCCGATCGGCTTCCTCGCGACCATGCCCGGCGACGCAAACGGCGACGGCGTCCCCGCCGCCGAGCTGTTCGCGCGCGTGGGCGACGTCACCGCGCGCGAGCCGCTGGTGTTCGACGCCGGCCCCCCTCGCATCAGGCGCCTCGCGATCGTCACCGGCGCCGGCGCCGACTACACCGCCGACGCAGCCGCCGCCGGCGCCGACGCGCTGCTCACCGGCGAGCCCGCCGAGCGCTCGATGGCGCAGGCGCGCGAGGCTGGCATCCATCTGATCGCCGCCGGACACCACGCGACGGAGACATTCGGCGTGAGACGCCTCGGCGAGCACCTCGCCGAGCGCTTCGGCGTACGCCACGTCTTCATCGACGTCCCCAACCCCGTCTGAGCGCTTCCGCGCCGCCGGCGCCCGCGCCACGAAGTCGGGCATAAGAGTTGCCTATCCACACGGTGCTCCAACGTCTAACATCCGTGCTCTATTTGCCTGTAGTCCGAGGAAGGAGCCCTGATGGAGGCCACGGCCGCCGCGTCGACCACAGCGTCGCGCACGATCGCCGATCTGATCGCGCATTCGGCGACAGCGCACGCCGACAACGTCGCCGCGCGCTACAAGCGCGACGGTGCGTGGCACGACGTCAGCTACTCACAGCTGGCTGACACCGTCGAGGAGATCGGCCTCGGGCTGATCGAGCTGGGCATCGAAGCCGGCGATCGTCTCTGCATCCTCGCCAACACACGCCCGGAGTGGTCCTACGTGGACATGGCCGCGACCGCCACCGGCGCCGTCGTCGTGCCGATCTACCAGACCAACTCGCCCGAGGAGTGCCTGTGGGTGATCTCCGACTCAGACGCCTGCGCGGTGGTCGTCGAGGACGACGAGCAGCTCGCGAAGATCGCGGCGATCGCCGACCGCCTGCCCAACCTGCGCACGGTGATCGTGATGGACCCGTCGGCCTCTGGCGGGCAGGCAGCGGCCGACGCGAGCGCCGGCAGCAGCGCCGCAGCGAACACTGGCAATGGCGCCGCCGCCAGCACCGCCAGGCTCGAGCCGATCACGCTCGAGCACGTACGCGAGCTGGGTCGCAGGCGCGCACCGGAGGAGCTCGAGGCGCGCCGCGCCGCCGTGCGCCCCGAGGACCCGTTCACGTTCATCTACACCTCAGGCACCACCGGGCCGCCGAAGGGCTGTGTGCTGACGCATGGCAACTACCGCGCGATCATCGACATGATCAGCGACGCCGGCGAGATCCAGGGCGATGAGGTCATCTACCTGTACCTGCCGCTGGCGCACTCCTACGCGCTGCTGATCCAGCT
Source organism: uncultured Solirubrobacteraceae bacterium (assembly GCA_963716535.1). Lineage (GTDB taxonomy): Bacteria > Actinomycetota > Thermoleophilia > Solirubrobacterales > Solirubrobacteraceae > Palsa-744. Next base: position 1,981,164 of record OY970317.1, read on the forward strand.
CGCGGTGTTCGACCTCGGCGGCACGCTCGCGTACTTCGGCGGCGACACCAAGCAGATCGTCGCCGAGCTGCTGGAGGTCAAACCCACGTACCTGCCGTCCGTCCCGCGCGTGTTCGAGAAGATCTACACGATCGCGCAGAGCACGATCGAAGCGCAGCCGCCCGAGGAGCGCGAGCGCGCGAGCGCCGCGATTCAGCTCGGCGTCAAAGTGCGCGAAATGATGGCCCACGACGAACCCGTGCCGGCGGATCTGCAAACGCGCTTCGACGAGGCCGACGAGCGCCTGTTCAAAAACGTGCGCGCGATCTTCGGCGGACGCGTGCGCCACGCGACCAGCGGCGCCGCGCCGATCGCGCGCGAGATCCTCGAGTTCTTCTGGGCCTGCGGCGTACCGGTGCTCGAGGGCTACGGCATGACCGAGACCGCCACCGCGGCCACCGTGTCGACCGTCGAGAACCACCGCTTCGGCACCGTCGGGCGTGCGCTGCCCGGCGTCGAGATCAAGATCGCCGACGACGGCGAGATCCTGATCAAAGGCCCGAACATCTTCCACGGCTACCACAACCAAGCGTCCACCAGCTTCGGCGCCGTCGAGAACGGCTGGCTGCACACCGGCGACCTCGGCTCACTCGACGAGGACGGCTACCTGTCGATCACCGGGCGCAAGAAGGACATCATCATCACCGCCGGCGGCAAGAACCTCACGCCCGCGAACATCGAGAACGACCTCAAGCAGTGCCGCTGGATCTCGCAAGCGGTGATGCACGGCGACCAGCGTCCGTTCCCCGTCGTGTTGATCACGCTCGACGAGGAAGAGATCGCGACCTACGCGAGCGAGCACCAGCTGCCGCAGGACATCCCGTCGCTCTCGCGCGAGCCTGCCGTTCAAGCGCTGATCCAGCAGGAGGTCGACCGTGCGAACACCAAATACGCACAGGTCGAGCAGGTCAAGAAGTTCGTGATCCTCGACCACGATCTCTCGCAGGCGACCGGCGAGTTGACGCCCACGCTGAAGGTCAAGCGCAACGTCGTCAACGAGCGCTACGCCGACCTGTTCGACGCGCTCTACGCCGGTTGACGTGCAACCGGCCCCGTAGCTGCGAACATAGGTAGCGATGCGCACCGATCCCTCAGACAACGGCGGCCTGTTCGTCGGTCGCCGGCCGGGTACCGCGCCCGTGCGCTTCCGCACGCTGCCCCAACGCGCCGGCGACGTGCGCCAGCGTGTGGACGGCTCGATCGCCACGCTGATGCTCGCCGCGATCACGCTGCTGTGCATCCTCTGCTGGGGCCCGATCCCGCTCGCGTGCCTGTGGCTGGGCTCACAGGCAAACTACCTTTCAGGCAGCGTCAGCCTCGGGCTGCTGGTGTCGTTCGTGGCGCTGTTCGCGCTGCTGTTCGGCGCGCTGTCGCTGATGAAACGTCTCGACAACGCCTGGATCCTGGTGCGCCGCGCTGCTGGCTATGACCAGCGCAGCGGCGTGCTCGGACGCATCTTCGCCGCCACCGCCGTCGTCTGCGCGCTCGGCTTCATGCTGTGGTTCCTCGTGATCCACGGGCCGGGCACAAGCCTCGTCGCACGCGGCGGAGGCAACTGACGGACACACCGCGAGCAAGCACCCACGCTCGCTGCTAGAAAGACCTCACCATGGGCCTGCTCGACTACTACCGGCAATTCGAGGGCATGTCCGAGGAGGAGGTCAACGAGGAACTGCGCGAGCAGGCGGCCGAGCGCAGGCGCAAGGCGCTCACGCGCGTCGAGACACTCGACCTTTCGCTCACGACCTGGTTCGAGCTGCCGCACCCGCGCATCGTCAGCGCGATCACGTTCGTCGCCCGCCGCGGGCTGCACCGCTATCCGCATCTGGCCGGCTCGGACCTGCGCGGCGCGCTCGCCGAGCACCACGGCGTCGACCCCGAGCGCCTGATCCTCGGCAACGGTGCCGCCGACCTGCTCAGCGCGGCCACGCGCGCGCTGATCGAGCCCGGCCAGCAGCTGCTCACGCACTGGCCGTCCTACCCCCTCTATCCGCTGATGGCGCGCCGCGCGCACGGCCGCGCCGTGCGCGTCTCAGACCCGGGCGTCGACGCGCTGCTCGAGGCCGTGCAGCGCGAGCCCGACGTGCGCGCGATCGTGATCGCAAGCCCCAACGACCCCACCGGCGAGCTGCTGGCAGCCGCCGAGCTGCGGCGGTTGCTGGCGGAGCTGCCCGCCGGCGTCGCCGTGCTGCTCGACGAGGCGCTCGTCGACTTCGCCGACGCACAGCCGACCAGCACGTCGATCGAGCTGCTCGAGCAGCACCCGCAGCTGCTCGTCTTCCGCAGCTTCTCCAAGGCCTGGGGCCTCGCCGGCCTGCGCATCGGCTACGCCATCGGCGCGCCCGGCGCCGGCAAGCTGCTCGCCCAGCTCGCGCCCGACCTCGGCGTCTCGGAGATCTCCCAAGCCGGCGCCTTCGAGGCGCTGCACAGCTGCTCCGAGCTCATGCAAGAGCACGTACGCGCGATCTGCGACGAGCGCCCACGCCTGCTCGCCGCGCTGCGCCAGCGCGGCTTCGCCGTCGCCGACAGCCAAGCCAACTTCGTCTGGGCCGCGCACCCCACGCTGCCCGGCGCCGAGATCGCCGCCCGCCTCGCCCGCGCCGGCGTCCTCGTCGCCGCCGGCGACGCCCTCGGCGAGCCCCGTCACGTGCGCATCGCCATCCGTTCTGAAGCAGCCAGCGAGCGACTGCTCAGCACGATCGACAAATCCGTCTAGGGCGCCGCATGGAGGCGCGCTACGGCGTCCTCGGTCGCTCGCGTGCAGAGCACGCCACGCTCTCTGCGTCCTTGTATCGCTTGCCCTGCGGCGCCCTAGACAGCTGGTGGCTAGCCGGCGGCGGAGCCGACAGCTGGTGGCTAGCCGGCGGCGGAGCCTGACTGGCGCAGCAAGGCGCCCGTCGTACTGCCCAGGATCTTGCGCCACGCGCTGACGGACTCGGGCTCGTCGTCGAAGTGCGCGACCACCCTGCGTACGCGCTTGGCTGAGATCTCCAGACCGTGGCGTTCGGCGATGCTCTCGAAGCGCTCGTACTGGCCGGCCAGCTGCTTGGTCACCGACTCGAAGCCGTGGCGCGCGATCTCCACGCGCGAGGTGAAGCTCATCATCGACGTCTGGAACATCAGCTCGTCGTTCGGCTCGGGCTCGATCAGCACGATGTCGACGCCCGGATAGCGCTCCTCCCAGCCCTTCGCCAGTTCGTGCAGCCGCTGGTGCGCGACCAGCTTGAACACCTGGTAGCCGATCTGCGCGAAGCCCATGTCCGAGACGCGCTGCGGGCGGCGACCGCCGAGCGTGGTGACGGTCGTCGAGAAGTCGTTGACGAAGGGCACGATCGGGTTGATCACGACGATCAGCTTGGCGCCCGCCTGCACGGCGATGTCGAGGTTCGTGGTGGAGACGATGCCGCCGTCGATCAGGTCGCGGTCGTGCACGCGCACCGGCGCATACACCATCGGCAGCGCCCCCGACGCGCGTACCGCCAGCGAGATCGGCACGTCGTTCGCGCCATCGACACCGAGCACCACGCGCTCGCACGTGTCGAGGTCGGTGGCCGTCAGGTATAGCTCTGAGGCCAGCTCGCCGAAGTCGTCGGTGCGGCCGGGCTCGCTGAGCACCTCGTGCAGATAGCGCTCGATGCCCGTGCCTGTGTACAGGCCCGACGGCAGCCCGTCGGCGAGCCCCATCACGACGTCCATCAGCGACACGCCGCCCGGCTGGGAGAGCACGCTACGCGCCGTCGACACCGCGCGCAGCGGCATCAGCGCGGCCTTGCGCGCGAACTCGCGCAGGTTCAGGTGCAGCAGGTCGCCGATGTCGATGTCTTTGAACGGCGGCTTGCCCTGGCGCGTGACCACGCGCATCATCTCGTCCGGCGTGACGCCGTTGGCGCACAGCGCCGCGATGAACGAGCCGGCGGAGGTGCCGACGTAGACGTCGAAGTTGTTGACCGAGCTGTTGACCGCCAGCAGGTCGAGCGCGCGCAGCGCGCCGATCTCGTACACGCCGCCGGTGAAGCCGCCGCCGCCGAGCACCAGCGCGGTCTTGTCGCGCCTGGGGCGGCGTCTGCGGTCGACCGACTCGGGCCGTCCGACGCCACGGGCCGCCAGACGTCGCGTCCGGGGTTTGGCTTTGGCCGCGTGTTCCAGCTTGACAACCTTGCCCATGCAAGAACATTCTATGTCCGCGTGGGGCGAACTCCTGCAACGAAACTCTTGAGTCTGGTGCGCCACCTTGTACAGCGGCTCACATCGACGACAGCCCTGGCGACGCCGGTCCTGACGACGGCGCTGACGATCGCTCTGCTCGCACCGGCGGCGGCGAGCGCGCAGGGCAGCCTCGCGGAACTGCAGGGCAACCTCAGCCACCAGCTCGCGCTCGCCGGCCCCGCCGACGGCGCCTACGTGTACGACCTGACCGCCAAACAGGCGGTGTTCTCCGAGCGCGCCAGCGCGATGCGCCCGCCGGCGTCGGTCGAGAAGCTCTACACCGCGACCACCGCGCTCGATCTGATGGGCGCCTCGACGCGCCTGGCAACCACAGTGCTCGGCGTCGGGCACATGGCACCCGGCGGCGTCTGGGAAGGCAGCCTGTACCTGCGCGGCGGCGGCGACCCCACGTTCGGCACCACGTCGTTCATCCACAGCCACTACGGCGGCGTCGGCGCCAGCGTGTCCGCGCTCGTCTCCCAGCTCGTGCGCACCGACGGCATCCGCAGCGTCACCGGCTCGATCGAGGGCGACGAGTCCTACTTCGACTCGCTGCGCGGCGAGCCCTCGAGCGACTATCAGTGGGACCCGTTCCTCGAAGGCACGCTCAGCGCGCTCGCGTTCAACCGCGGCGAAAGCGGGCACGAGCGCGGCCCGCACGCGCCAGCCGCGTTCGCCGCGCGCGCGCTGTGGGGCGCGCTGAAGGCCGACGGCGTCAGCATCCGAGGCGGCAGCGGCGCGGCGACCACGCCCGCCGGCGCCGTGCAGCTGGCCAGCGCGCCGTCGCCGACCGTCGCGCAGCTGCTCAGCCTGATGCTGCCGCCGTCGGACAACTTCTTCGCCGAGACGCTCGTCAAGGATCTCGGCGCGCGCTACGGCGGCGCCGGCACCACCGCCGCGGGCGCCGCAGTTGTTGCCAAGACGATCGGCACGCTGCTCGGCATCCACCCGCACGTCGTCGACGGCTCCGGTCTCTCAGAAGAAGACAAAACGTCTCCCTATCAGGTCGCCGACCTGCTGGTGGAGCTGGCGCCGACGCCAATCGGCACCGTGCTGCGCGACAGCCTCGCCGTCGCCGGGCACAGCGGCACACTCGAACTGCGCATGCGCGACACGCGCGCCGCCGGCAACTGCCAGGGCAAGACCGGCACGCTCACCGGCGTGTCCAACCTCGTCGGCTACTGCCAAGCGGCCGACGGGCACACACTCGCGTTCGCCATCTTCACCGACGGCATCGCCACCGAAACCGCGCACACCTTTCAAGACAACATGGCGATCACCGTCGCCGACTACTGAGTCGCGACGACCGTGAAGCGCAGCTGCGCGGGCGCCGACTGTTTGCCGGACGCGGTCGCAACAGCGGTGAGCGTGTAGCTGCCGGGAGCGAGCGTCTTGCCGCTGGGGAGGCGCCCGTCGAAGACCACTTCGTTGCTTCCCGCGCGCGCCGAAAGCGACCGCGTGCCGGCGACGATCGTGCGCGTGCAGCGGTGCTTGCCCTTGTTCCCCCTGCTCGGCGCCACACAGCGTTTGCCGCTCGCGCGTCCTGGGGCCGTGGTGGTGAACTCGAGCGTCACGCTCGCCGCCTCGTTGAGGTCGAACGAGAAGGTCGTCCCGATCGGAATCGCCTTCTTCCTGCGGGTGATGCCGTGGGTCAGCGTCTTGCCCGCGCGCCAGAGCTTCTGCGTCTCGCTCAGCCGTGTGAGGACGGGGGCCACCGCCGAGCCGGAGCCACCGGAGCCCGAGCCACCCGAGCCCGAGCCACCCGAGCCCGGCACGACGATCGTGTGGCTGACGCTCGCGGCGCTCGAGCCGTTGCAGCTCGCCGTCTGTCCGGTGTAGACCGCCTGCGTCGAGCAGCCGGCGCTATCGGTGACGGTCAGCGTCACGGTGTACGTGCCTGCGGTGCTGTAGACATGGGTCGGCATGGCGCCGGCGTTCGCGGCGCTCGTACCGTCGCCGAAGCTCCAGTCGTAGCCGGCGATGTTCGTTTCGGGCGAGGACGCCGAGGAGGCGGAGGCGTCGAACGCCGAGGCCGAGCCGGCTGCCGCAGGTGCGTCGCTAAAGGCCGCCGTGGGCCCCTGATCAGGGGTGATCGTCAGGCCGAAGAAGCCCGTGTTCTCACCGATCGCGCATGTCAGTTCCGGGCATTCGAGTTCGGACAGTTCGCCGCCGGAGCCGGCCGCGAACGCGCTGATGATGCCGTGTTTACCGGGTTCGTGCAGCAGGTTGTCCTCACGGTCGGAGGCGTACACGAAGCGTCCGCTCGGGCTCACCACGAGCCCCTCCGGGTCTTCACCGTCAGCGGTGCTGCAGTAGGAGCCGCAGCTGACGACCGGCGCGAGCGCGCCGCTCGACTGGATTTCAAACGCCGGAACAGAGGATGTGGGGAAGTTGTTGTTCGTGGTGTAGAGAAACCGTCCGTTGGGGCTGACCGCGAGCGCACGTGGATTTGCCGCCGTTGTGCACGTGGTGCACGCGACCGGCGACAGCGTGCCGCCGCCGCCGATTTCGAACGCGGCGATTTCCCGGATGACCGCGGCGTACAGGAAGCGCCCATTGGGGCTCACGACCATCCCGTAGGGAGCCGATCCGGTCGCACAGCCCGAGGTGCAGGAGACCTTGGTGAGCGACCCGTTCGCCGCGATCGCAAATACCGCGATGCGGTTGTCTTCACGTTCGTTGACGTACAGGAACCGGCCGTCAGGGGTGATCGCGACGTCTTCCGGAGTCGAGTCTTTGACTTCGCATTCCGCCCCGCACGCGATCGGCGACAGGGCGCCGTCCACAGCGATCGAGAACGGCATGACGGCGTGCGATTCCGCCTCGACGGCGTACAGGAACTGCCCGTTGGGGCTGACGGCCATGCTCCAAGGCAGGTGCCCGGCGTCGCAGTCGGACGGACACGCGATCGGCGACAGCGCGCCGCCGGCGCCGACCGCGAACGCCTCGATCACGCCTCCGGGGACTTTGCCGTTGCCGTTGCTGTTGGCAACGAACACGAACCGCCCATTGGGGCTCGCGACGATGCCCTCCGGCTCAGACAGCGCGTCTTCGGTTTCGCAGCCCGTGGTGCAGGCGATCGGCGACAGCGCGCCACCCGAGCCAACCGAGAACGCCGAGATCGACGCGTCGCTCGTGCTCGTCGCGTAGAGGTAGCTCGCGAGCGCGCCCGTCGGAAGCAGCAGCCCTATACCGAGCGCGAGCGACAGCAGCGCGACCATTGCCAGCCCGCGCCCCGGGGGCGCAGCCGTGGCCCGAGGCACCCCTCGATCGGTCACCGACACGCTCGCATCCCACCAGAGGCGCACCCGCCTGTCAAGCGAGGCTTGACTGGCGGACTAGCTTTCTTCCTGTTCGCGTTCGCCCGCAGGTTCTGATTCCGCGCTCGCTTCCGGTTCCTGCCCGCTCACCTCTTCTCCGCCCTGTTCCTGCGCTTCTTCGGGCTGCCTGCCAGCTTCCGCTTCTTCGCGCAGTTCCTGGCGTTCTTCGCTCGTCGTTTCGCTGTCGACGATTTCTTTGAGTTCGGCTTCGTCGTCCCCGCTTTCGAGCCCGCCGACGACCGCCGAGATCACGCCGCTGTGTTCGCCCCCTGCTTCGACGCCGCCGGCGACTTCGCCGGCCCCGCACGCGCTGAGCACGGGCGCGAGCAGCAGCGTGAGCACGACGAGCGCGCGCAGACTCCGACGACGTTCGGGCATGGGTGTGGCTTCGGCGCAAATCGCTTGCCGCTTGAGCGCGAGCGCCCGACACCGACAGCGCTCCCGCGCAGAAACGCAACCGGCGGGCGGCGCTACCGCTCGAGCAGCGCCAGCAGCCCGGCTTCGTCGAGCACGCTGACCCCCAGCCGCTCGGCCTTCTCGAGCTTGGAGCCGGGGCTCTCGCCGGCGACGACGTGGTCGGTCTTCTTCGACACCGAGGTCGTGACACGGCCGCCGGCGGCGAGGATGCGCTCGGTCGCCTGCTCGCGCGAGAGCTCCGGCAGCGAGCCGGTCAGCACGAGCGTCTTGCCCGCCAGCGGCCCCTCCGACGGCGGCGGCCCCTCCTCGTGGAAGCACAGGCCGAGCCCGCGCAAATCGGCGATCAGGCTCGCCATGCGCTCGTCGTGTAGCTGCGCGGCGATCGACGCCGCCATCTTCTCGCCCACGCCAGGGGTCTCCGCGATCTGCTCGGGCGTCGCGTCGAGCAGCGCGTCGATGTCGCGGAAACGCTGTGCGAGGTTGCGCCCCGTGACCTCGCCCACCTCCTCGATACCGAGCGCGAACAGCACACGCGCAAACGGCCGCTCCTTCGACGCCTCCAGGGCCGCCAGCAGGTTCCTCGCCGACAGCTCGCCGAAGCCGTCCAGCTCGATCAGCTGATCCTCCGTCAGGCGATAGAAGTCAGCCGCCGTGTGCACCAGCCCGCGCTGCTGGAGCACCAACGCCTGCTTCTCGCCCAGACCGTCGATGTCCATCGCGCCGCGCGAGACGAAGTGCTTCAGCAGCTGCCACGCACGCGCCGGGCACACCGGGTTCGGGCACATCGTGAACACCGAGCCCTCCGGCTTGATCGTGTCCGTGTTACAGAAGGGGCATTTGCGCGGCGGGCTCGTCGGCGCCGGGCGCTTGGCGCGCTCGGCCACGTGCGGCGCCGGCGAGACCACCTGCGGGATCACGTCGCCCGCGCGCAGCACGATCACCTCCTCGCCCGCGCGGATGTCCTTGCGGACGATGTCCTCCTCGTTGTGCAGCGTCGCCTGTTTGATCGTCACCCCACCGACTTCCACCGGCTCCAGCTCCGCGTACGGGCGCAGGTCGCCGAACTTGCCGACGTTCCACATCACCTTCTCGAGCTTCGTCACCGCCGTGGTCGGCGGGAACTTCCACGCGACCGCCCAGCGCGGGTCGCGCCCGACCGAGCCCAGGCGGCGCTGCAGCTCGAGGTCGTCGACCTTGATGACCACCCCGTCGATCTCGAAGTCCAGCTCGCCCCGGCGCCGCTCCCACTCCAGGCACTGCTCGATCACGCGCTCCTCGTCGTCAAGCAGCTTGATGTCGGTGTTCACACGGAAGCCGTGAGCGCGCAGCCAATCCAGGGCCTGCGAATGGCGCTCGAACGTAAGTCCTTCGGTTACGCCAACCTGGTAGCACCAGATCGACAGCGGCCGCTTGGCCGCGTCTGCCGGGTCGAGCTGGCGGATCGTGCCCGCCGCGGAGTTGCGCGGGTTCATGAACGTCGACTCGCCCGCTTCCGCGCGGCGCTCGTTCAGCGCCGTGAAGTCCTTCAGCGACATGTACACCTCGCCGCGCACCTCCACCAGCGGCGGCGCGTCGTCGATGTGCAGCGGGATCGCGCCAATCGTGCGCAGGTTGTGCGTCACGTCCTCGCCGATCTCGCCGTTGCCGCGCGTGGCGCCGCGCTCGAGCACGCCGTCGCGATACAGCAGGCTGATCGCCAGCCCGTCGATCTTCGGCTCGACCACGTAGGAGAAGCGCTGGTCGACGATGCCCTCGCGCGCGAGGTGGTTGCGCATGCGCTCGACCCACGCGCGCAGCTCCTCGCCCGAGCGCACGTTGCCGAGCGACAGCATCGGCTCCAGGTGGCGCACTTTCTCCAAGCGCCCCACCGGCTCGCCGCCGACGCGGCGCGTCGGCGAGTCCGCGGTCGCCAAGTCCGGGTGCTCGCGCTCGATCCCGCGCAGCTCGTCCAGCAGCCGGTCATACGCGTCGTCGCCGATCTCCGGGTCGTCCAGCACGTAGTAGCGGTGCGCGTGATATTCGAGCTCGCGGCGCAACTGCTGGGCGCGGGCGGCAATGTCCGGCGCAGAGTTCAAAACCGAGCCCTTCCCGTGAGCGCGCAGGCCAAGCCGCCCAAGGACGCAGGGAGCGTGGCGTGCGAGTAGCACGCGAGCGACCGAGGACGCCGGCCGGCGCCGGCATGCGCGCTCACGGCGTCGCGTCGCGCGCTGCTGGGCGATCTCCGATCGGCGGGCTCAGCATCTCCTCCAGATCGAAGCGCCGCAGCGCCTCCAGGCTGGGGCGGTCGGTCAGGTCGAAGTGGATCGGCGTGACCGCCACGCGACCGGCGGCGACCGCCGCGAGGTCCGTGCCCGGTTCGTCGTGGAAGCCCGGGTCCGAGCCGTAGATCCAGTAGCGGCGGCGGTGCTCCTCTTCGCGCTCCAGTTTCAGCTCGTCGCGGTAGATGCGCTTGCCGAGGCTCGTGACCTCGACGCCGGCCGGATCGCCCGCCGGGACGTTGATGTTGAGCAGCGTCCGCGCCGGCAGCGGCACGTCCTCGATGCGCTCGATCAGCCGCGCCACGAACGCCGCCGCCACGTCGAAGCCGAAGCCGCCATCGAAGCGATAGTCGAGCGCGCGCGCACCCGACTGCTGTGACACGGCGATCGCCGGCAGGCCCAGCACAACGCCCTCGAGCGCCGCCGCGACCGTGCCCGAGTAGGTGATGTCATCGCCGAGGTTGGCGCCGTGGTTGATGCCCGCGACGACAAGCTGCGCCTCGAAGTTCTCGATCAGCCCGAGGCTCGCCAGGCGCACGCAGTCGACCGGCGTGCCGTCCGTCGCGTAGCCGCTCGTGCCGTCCGCGAACGCGACCTCCTCCACCCACAGCGGCCGGCGCGTCGTGATCGAGCGCGCCATCGCCGAGCGGTTGCCGTCCGGCGCGATCACCGCCAGGCGCACGTCCTGCAACTCCAGCAGCGCGCGCCTGAGCGTCTGCAGGCCCTCGGCCTCGATCCCGTCGTCGTTCGTCAGCAGCACGTTCAGCATCGGTATGCCCAGCATAGGGGGCGGTTCGGCCCCCGCGAGTGAAGATATGCTGCCGGCAGTGCGCCGTTCCATCTCTGCGAATGTCGGCGGTAGGACGCTGGCGCGTCGCCAATGCTCGCGCAGCAGCTCCGCACGGCGCGTCCGTGTGCGGCTCTGCCTGCGCTCGGCAAGCCTGCTGCTGCCGCTCGCGCTCGCGCTGCTGTGGACGCCGGCGAGCAGCGCCGCGACGCCCGCGCGCACGAGCGCCTCTCACGCTGCGCCCACGCGCGCCGCCGCAAGGCGAGAGAACGCGGCAGCCACCCACGCGTACCTGCTTGCCACCCTCCGCCTGGAGGAAACGGAGCTTGCCAACGCGTCGCGGTCCAGCGCGCTGCTCGAGGAAACCGCCGGCCACATCGCCAGCGAATGCCCCGGTGTGCTTGCGGGTGCTCCACCGATAGAAAAAGAACTCAGCTTGAGCAGCCTGCGAACGCAAACGCCGATCAGCCCGCGGGTGCAAGGCGAACAGCACAGGCAGTCCACCCAGCGCGAGGATCTCAAGCTCGAGCTGTCGATCGCGCTGGAAGACGCACGCTCTCAACCCAACCGGGAAGCGATCGCGGCGTTGATCAGCTCGCTCACGCCGCTGACGTTCACCAATCCAGCGATCACGCTGCTGGTCCACGTGACGGTGGCGGGCGCAAGAGCAGAACTCGAACTCCCGACGCCAAACGTGTGTGCCGACATGCGCGCGTGGGTCGCCAGCGGCTTCAAGACGCTGTCCCCGGCGTCCAAGGAGATCGCGAGCCACACCGAAGCGCTCTTGGAGGACGCGTTCGGGCTGATCGCCTTCGCCGCCCAGGAACATCTGGAGTCCATCACCGACATCTTCGGGCGTTACGAGAACAGCACCGATCGCACGCTCGCCCGCCGCGGCGAAGCGCTCGGAGCCGAGCTGCGTAGTTCCAGAGCCACAACGAAGAGCACCCTCAAAAACCTGGAAGCGACGGTCGGCCTGCCAGCACCCAAACCTCAGAAAAAACTCCTGCCATCACCAAAGAAACCGCCCGTGATCGCACGTGGCAGGACCATCGCCGGCGGAAAGTTCGTGGTGCGCGCCGAACGGCGCTCGCACCGGCCGGACCCTGTCGGCTGCAGTGCCTTCATCACGGTCGAAGAACCCGCCCGCCCGGAAGGCATACTCGAACTCCTGACTAGCGGCGCCGGCACCGGCAGGTGCGTATCGCGATCGCACGTCCAGGCCGAACCGGCGGTGCACTGCAGCTCGGGGCTGCTCATCATCGAGGCGAACCTGCTCCCCGAAGCCCGCAGCGTGCGCCTGCTGCTCAGCAACGGCCAGACGGTCACCTCGCCGGCGATCCTCGTGCCGGCTCGTCTTGGAGGACCGGCCGGCCTGTACTACCAGGCGGTGCGCGGACCGTCGCCGATACCCGTCTCGGTGACCGAGCTGAACGCCGACGGTGAAGCGCTCACCACTTTGAAGCTTCCAGCCGTCGTCGAATGCACCAAGCGCCTGATGAAACCTCTCCCGAAAGGGACCGTGATCTTGGCCCATGGGAGCCTGCCGCTGGGGCCAAGCTTCACGATTCGCGGCGAAGGCTACCGCGAACTCGGCGCCGCCCACTTCAAGCTGCGCCTCTCGCGCAACCCGGAAGCCAGCGAAGGCTTCCTCTTTGCCAGCAACGGCGCCAGCGCCTTTGAAAATGGCGTCGAAGGACCCGAAATAAACGGCGGGGTGTTCAACCCCAACACGCAGGCGCTCGGGTCGGAAGGCATCGCGTTCGCGTCGCAGGCATCGGCCGGCTGTCAGCCGCAGCCCTACGCGATCGTCTACGGCGTGCTGAAGGCCGCGCGCGACACGGTGCTTGCGCGCGTCGCCGGCGCGCTCGTGCCGCTGCGCGAGGTCGCCATCCCACGGCGGCTGCACGCCGGCGGCGCGCTCGCCTACGGCGCCTTCTCGCCGCTACCGACGGAACTGCTCGTGCGCAACCCGAGCGGCAAGACGATCAGCACCAGGGACCTCGGCGAGGCGGCGACGTCCAGCGTCGAAACCTGCGAAGGCGAAGCGGAATAGCGCCGACCGATACGCCCCGGCGAGCGCCGGCGCAATCGAGCCGCCCGGCTCAGCTCTGATCGTAGGCGACCGACGCCAGCGCCAGCCCCCGCGCCGGCGCCGTGCGCCCGGCCTGGGCGCGCGGGCGTCCCTCAAGCAGCTCCGTGAACTCCTCGAGCGGGCGCGCGCCGCTGGCGACGTCGAGCATCGTGCCGACGAGCACGCGGTTCATGTGCCGCAGGAACATGTCCGCTTCGATCCAGAACTCGAGCAGATCGCCGTGGCAGCGCCACTCGGCGACACGGATGTCGCACTGGAAGTAGGAGTGCTCGGTCTCGGTGGGCGTGAACGCCGTGAAGTCGTGCTTGCCGAGCAGCGCGCGCGCACACTCTTGCAGCAGCTCGGTGTCCACGGGTGTCGGCCAGTGGTAGGCGCGGGTGCGCTCGAACACCGAGCGCACACGACGTGCGAGCACGCGATAGCAGTAGGTCCTGCCGGTGGCGTCGCGGCGCGCGTTGAAGGCCTCGGGCGCGGGCTCTGAGGCGAGCACCGCGAGGTCGCTGCCGAGCAGCCCGTTCAGGCGCAGCGGGTCGACCGCCTCGTGCGCGTAGCTTGCGACCTGCCCCCATGCGTGCACGCCCGCGTCGGTGCGCCCCGCGACCGTCAGCGACAGCGGCAGCCCGTCGTGCCCGCGCTCACCCAGCACCGTGCGCAGCGCGCACTCGAGCTCCTCCTGGACCGTGCGCTTGTCCGGCTGGCGTGCCCAGCCGGCGAACTCCGTGCCGTCGTACTCGATCGTGAGCTTGGTGACCATCGCCGCGGAGCCTCATGACGCCGGCGGCGCACGCCGCGGGCGCGCGTCCGCGCCAGCTCAGACGAGCTCGATGAAGACCATCTCCGTCGAGTCGCTGCGGCGCGGCCCCAGCTTCAGGATGCGCGTGTAGCCGCCGGGTCGCTCCGCGTAACGCGGGGCGACCTCCGTGAACAGCTTGTGCACGGCGAACTTGTCCTGCGACAGCGTCGACAACGCCTGCCTGCGCGCGTGCAGGTCGCCGCGCTTGGCCAGCGTGATCAGTTTCTCGATCTCCGGCTTGACCGCCTTCGCCTTCGCCTCGGTCGTCTTGATCCGCTCGTGCTCGATGATCTCCTTGCTCAGGTTCATGAGCAGCGCCTTGCGGTGCGCGGAGTCGCGGCTGAGCTTGTTGCGTGTCTTCTGGTGGCGCATGGCTAGAGAAGTCTAGGCGTTCGTCAATCAGCCCGCAGGTTCAGCCCGCGTGCGTGCAAGGTTTCGATGACCTCGTCGATCGACTTTTTGCCGAAGTTGGGGATCGCGTTGAGCTCGCCCTCGGACTTCGAGATGAGGTCGCCGACCGTCTGGATGCCGGCGCGCTTCAGGCAGTTGTACGAGCGCACGCCCAACTCCAGCTCCTCGATCAGGATGCCCCACTCCTCGCCCTGCAGCGCCGCCTGCGCGCCGCCAGGAACGGCGAGGCCGTGACCGTCGAGCTGGCCGCCCGGAGCCGCGCGCAGCTCCTGAATGCGGTCCGCGTCGGTGAAGATCGCGAGCTGTGAGATCAGCAGCTCGGCTGCCTCGCGCAGCGCCGCCTGCGGGTCGATCGAGCCGTCGGTCTCGATGTCCAGCGTGAGCTTGTCGAAGTCCGTCTTCTGGCCAACGCGCGCCTGCTCGACCGCGTAGGCGACGCGCCGCACCGGCGAGAAGATCGAGTCGATCGGGATCACGCCGATCGGCTGGTCGGCCGACTTGTTCTCCTCGGCAGGGCGGTAGCCGCGGCCGCGGCCGATCGTCATGTACAGCTCGAGCTTCGTTTTCTTCTCGAGCGTCGCGACGTGCAGATCGGGGTTGAGGATCTCGACGCCCGCGGGCAGGTCGATGTCCTTGGCGGTGATCTCGCCCGGCCCCGTCACGACCAGCGGCGCCTCCACCTCGCTCGCGTCCGAGTGCATCCGGCAGACGACGCCCTTGAGGTTGAGCACGATGTCGGTGACGTCCTCCTTGACGCCCTCGATGGTCGAGAACTCGTGCGCAACGCCCTCGATGCGCACGCTCGTGACGGCCGCGCCTGCGAGGGAGGAGAGCAATACGCGTCGCAGCGAGTTACCGAACGTGTAGCCGAAGCCGCGGTCCAGCGGCTCGATCGTGAACGTGCCACGGTTCTGCTCCACGGACTCGCTTGTGATCCGGGGGATTTGGAAGTCGAGCATGAGAGTCCTAACGTCGAATTGGTGTCGCACCGGAGCCACCGCGGGCGCCGGCTCTGAGCGCCGCCACCCGAATGGGCCGCGACGCGGGCAAGTGTCCTACTACTTCGAGTACAGCTCGACGATGAGCTGCTCCTGCACCGGCGCGGCGACCTCGCGTCGCTCCGGCTTGCGCAGCACCTTGGCCGTGAGCGACTCGTGGTCGGCCTGGAGCCACGCTGGTATCTGTCCGGTGAGCTCGGTCGCGTCCCTGACCACCTGCGTGGCCGGCGTGTCCGCCTTGATCGTGATCACGTCGCCTGGGCGCACCTGATAGCTGGGGATGTTCACCCGCCGGCCGTTGACCGTCCAGTGGCCGTGGCGGATCAGCTGGCGCGCCTGCCTGCGGGATGCCCCGAAGCCGAGTCGCACGAGCACGTTGTCGAGGCGGCACTCGAGCAGCGTCAGCAGGTTCTCGCCGGTGATGCCGCTCTGGCGCGAGGCCTTCTCGTAGTAGCCGGCGAACTGCTTCTCCAGCACGCCGTAGTAGCGCTTGGCCTTCTGCTTCTCACGCAGCTGCACGCGGTACTCGCTCTGTTTCATGCGCCCGCGCCCGTGCTCGCCCGGCGGGTAGGAGCGGCGCTCGACGCCACACTTGTCGGTCAGGCAGCGCTCGCCCTTGAGGAACAGCTTCTGACCCTCGCGGCGGCACTGCTTGCACTGCGCTCCAGTGTCTCGTGCCATCTCAGACCCTCCGCCGCTTGCGGGGGCGGCAACCGTTGTGCGCCTGCGGGGTGACGTCCTTGACGCCGGTGACCTCGAGGCCGGCGGCCTGCAGCGAACGGATCGCGGTCTCGCGGCCCGAGCCCGGTCCCTTGACGTAGACCTCGACCTTCTGCAAGCCCTGCTCCAGACCCTTGCGCGCTGCCGCGTCGGCGGTGACCTGCGCGGCGAACGGGGTCGACTTGCGCGAGCCCTTGAAGCCGGCGCCGCCGGCGGACTCCCACGCGATCACGTTGCCCGCGGTGTCGGTCAGCGAGACGATCGTGTTGTTGAACGAAGTCTTGATGTGCGCCTGGCCGACCGGGATGTTCTTTTTCGGCTTGCGCCGGCCGCGCGCGCGTTTGGGAGCTGGAGGCATTACTTCTTACCCGCCTTCTTCTTGCCCGCGACCTGCATGCGCTTGGGCCCCTTGCGCGTGCGTGCGTTGGTCTTTGTCTTCTGCCCGCGCACCGGCAGCCCGCGCCGGTGGCGCAGACCGCGGTAGGAGCCGATCTCCTGCAGTCGTTTGATGTCCTGCGAGCGCTCGCGCCGCAGATCGCCCTCGACGGTCAGCCCGTCGTCGATCGCGTCGCGCAGCTTGGTGACCTCGTCCTCGGTCAGGTCGCGGATGTAGGTGTCGGGGTTGACCCCGACCTGCGCCAGCACCTTGTTGGACGTCGAGCGGCCGATCCCGTAGATGTAGGTCAGCCCGATCTCCGAACGCTTATTCAGCGGGAGATTCACGCCAGCGATACGCGCCACTAGCCCTGCCTCTGCTTGTGGCGCTTGTTCTGGCAGATCACCAACACCACACCGTGGCGACGGATGATCTTGCATTTCTCGCACATCGGCTTGACCGACGGTCTTACCTTCATGATCCCTTTCGGCGGCTGGGTTCCGGCGGCCCGGCTCTGGCTGCCGTTGCGGCCGCCGCTACCGGGTCGAGGACATGCCTTCACGCAGGCCAACGGCGTTGCGCTTGGGCAGGACTCCAGATGGTAGCAAGCTCGGGCCGCGCTCGCGCTGCGCCTTCGCTGGGCGTCGCTCAGCTCGCGCTGGCGATGCCCTCGGCCAACGAAGCGGACGGCGGCGGGGCGCCCGTGCGGGCCTCTGCGGGTAGATGCCACGGGGTCAGGATCAACGGTCCGGCGGCCGTGATCGCGACGGTGAACTCGAAGTGCGCCGCCGCGGAGCCGTCTTGGGAGAAGATCGCCCAGCCGTCGCCGCCGACGCGCACGCCGGGACGCCCGGCGGTGGTCATCGGCTCGATCGCCAGCACCATGCCCTCCTCCAGCTGCACGCCCTTGCCGGGCTTGCCGTAGTTGGGCACCTGCGGGTCCTCGTGCATGCTGCGCCCGACGCCGTGGCCGACGAGCGAGCGCACGACCGAGAAGCCCGCGTCCTCGACCACGCGCTGGATCGCGCTGGACACGTCGCCCATGCGGTTGCCCGCGCAGCACTGCGCGACACCGGTGTGCAGCGACTCCTCGGTCGCCGCCAGCAGGTTGTGCGCCTCGGGCTCGACGTCCTCGACGACGAACGTGCGCGCCGCGTCGGCGACCCAGCCGTCTAGCGTGACACCGACGTCGATCGAGATGATGTCGCCGGGCTTCAAACGGTAGGGGCCGGGAATGCCGTGCACGATCATCGCGTTTGGCGAGGCGCAGATCGAGCCGGGAAAGCCGCGGTAGCCCTTGAACGTCGGCGTCGCGCCCTGCGCGCGGATGAAGCGCTCGGCCAGCTTGTCGAGCTCCGCGGTGCTCACGCCCGGGCCGATCTTGCTCTCGATCAGATCGTGAGTCGCGGCCAGCACGAGGCCGGCCTGCGCCATCTTCTCGATCTCCTCTGGGGACTTCTTGATGATCACCCAAGGAGCTTAGCTTGGCCGGGGGCTCGGCTTGGCGCCCCTACAGGCCCTCCTCCAGGCGCAGCGTCGCGATCGTCGCGCGAATGTGGGCGTGCACCTCGTCGGGGGTGCGGCGTCCGTCGAAGCGCCGCAGCAGCGCCGCGCGGTCGTAGTAGGCGATCAGCGGCTCGGTCTGCGAGTGGTAGACCTCCAGGCGCCGGCGGATCACCTCCTCGCGGTCGTCATCGCGCTGGATCAAGCGCGCGCCGTCCTGGTCGCACACGTCCTCGTGCTTGGGCGGGTCGAAGTCCACGTGGTAGATGTGGCTGGGATTCTTCACGCACACGCGCCGCCCCGCCAGGCGACGAACGAGATCGTCGTCGGGCACCTCGATCAGCAGCGCCGCCGTCAGCCGCCGCTCCAGACCGCCCAGCGCGTCCGCCAGCGCGTCCGCCTGCACCTCGTTGCGCGGGAAGCCGTCGAGCAGGAAGCCCTCGCGCGCATCGCCCCCGGAGATCCGCTCGATGATCATGCCGATGATCACCTCGTCGGGGACCAGCTCGCCGGCGTCCATGTAGCGCCGCGCCTCCATCCCCAGCTCCGTTTCGTCGGCCACCTGCGCGCGCAGCATGTCGCCCGTGGAGATGTGCGGCAGCGCGAAGTCATCGCGCAGGCGGTCGGCCTGCGTGCCCTTGCCGGCGCCGGGCGGGCCGAGCAGGATCAGGTTCAACTCAGACACAACCCAAGCAGCCTATCCGCTCGGGCCGTACAGGTGTTACTTGAGGAAGCCCTCGTAACTGCGCATCATCAGCTGCGCCTCGAGCTGCTTCATCGTTTCCAGCGCAACGCCGATCACGATCAGGATCGAGGTGCCGCCGAACTGAAACTGCTGGTGGGTCTGCGCGAACAGCAGCGCCGGCAGCGCCGCGACAGCGGCGAGGAACAGCGCGCCAGGGAACGTCAAGCGCGCGAGGATGCGGTCGAGGAATTCGGCGGTCGGGCGCCCGGGCCGCACGCCGGGAATGAAGCCGCCGTACTTCTTCAGGTTGTCCGCCTGGTCGACCGGGTTGAACGTGACCGCCGTGTAGAAGTACGTGAAGACCACGATCAGCAGCGACTCGCCGACCACGTAGTGCCAGCCGTTGGGCGTGAAGAAGTCCGACAGCGACTGACCCCAGTGCGTTTTGACGAGCTGCCCGACGGTCGGCGGAAAGGCCATCAGGCTGGCGGCGAAGATCACCGGGATCACGCCGGCCATGTTCACGCGCAGCGGCAGGTAGGTCTGGCCGCCTTCGGTCATGCGCCGCCCGATCACGCGCTTGGCGTACTGGACGGGGATGCGCCGCTGGCCTTCCTGGACGAACACGATCGCGGCAACGACGACGAGCACCAGGAACGGCGCCATTACCTTGAAGACCTGGTCCTGGGTGTCCCACCACGTCTGGATGCCCGACGGCAGGCGCGAGACGATCGACGCGAAGATCAGCAGCGAGATGCCGTTGCCGATGCCGCGCTGGGTGATCAGCTCGCCGACCCACATCAGCAGCACGCAGCCGGTCGTCAGGCAAATCACGATCAGGAAGATGTGCGGCAGGTTGAAATGCGTGATCACGTTTTCGCCGGCTTTGGCCTGCAGGCTGTGGAACAGGAACACGTAGCCGATCGACTGCGCAAACGCGAGGCCGACGGTCAGGTAGCGCGTGTACTGCGTGATCCGCGCCTGACCGACCTCGCCTTCCTTGGACAGCTTCTCGAGCGACGGCACCGCCACCTGCAGCAGCTGCAGGATGATCGACGAGGTGATGAACGGCATGATCCCCAGCGCGAAGATCGCGAGTTTCGACAGACCGCCGCCGGAGAACAGGTTCAGGTAGCTGAGGATGCCACCGCCGCCGAACGATTTCTGGATGTTGTTGACCGCCGTCAGGTTCACGCCCGGCACCGGCACGTGCGAGCCCAGGCGGTAGATCAGCAGCATCAGCGCCGTGAAGCCGATCTTCTTGCGGATCTCCGCAACCTGGAATGCGTTCAGAATCGTCGAGAGCATGGGCTTGGTCAGCGGCGTGCGAGCGAATGCCCGCCGCGCCGCCGGAGCCGGATTCTAGTGGATACCAAGACGCGCGCCGCCGGTTGCCGAGGCGGGTTCGCCGCGGCCGCTAGGACTCGATCGTCACGCACGTCCCGCCCGCCGCCTCGATGCGCTCGCGCGCGCTGGCGCTGAACGCGTGGGCGTGGACGGTCAGGGCCTTCGCGAGCTCGCCCTTGGCGAGCACCTTCACCGGCACGCCCTTGCGCGTGGCCAGACCCTTGGACTGCATCAGCTCGAGCGTCACCTCGGCACCAGCGTCGAAGCGCTCCTCGAGCGCCGCGATGTTGACCGGCTGCGTGTGCGTACGAAACGGCTCGAACGGCATCGACTTCTTCATGTGCGGACCACGCAGCTTTCGCATGCGCATGTGGATCGGCATCTGCCCGCCCTCGAAGTTTGCGCGGCGCTTGGAGCCGGAGCGCGAGCCCGCGCCCTTCTGGCCACGGCCGGAAGTCTTGCCCGTGCCGGAGCCTTCGCCACGGCCGATGCGCTTGCGCGGGCGACGGCTGCCGGGTGCCGGCGCCAGGTTGTGCAGCCCGATCAGCTCCTGCTCGTCGTCTTTGGCCGGGCTCACTTGCCCTCCCTGACCTCGACCAGGTGGCGCACCGCGTGCAGCATGCCACGGGCCTGTGCCGTGTCCTTGACCTCGACCGTGTGGCCGATGCGGCGCAGCCCCAGCGAGCGCAGCGTGTCGAGCTGTTTGCTGTTGGCGCCGTTCTTCGAGCGACGCTGGGTGACGCTCAACGCGCCCATCACGCAGACGCCCCGTCAGCCGCTGCAGGCGCCGCTGCGTCTGTGTCTGACTCGGCCGCCTGGGGCTCGGCGCTCGCCGCGCCGGCCGCCGTGTCCGCGTCGGCTGCCTGTGCCGCGCCGTTGGTCGGCGCACCGCCAAGACCGAGCACCTGGTTGACGCTCAAACCGCGCAGCTTGCCGACCTCCTCGGGGGTGCGCAGCCCGCGCAGCCCCGCGACCGTCGCCTTCACCAGGTTGATCGGGTTCTGCGTGCCGAGGCTCTTGGAGAGGATGTCGTGGATGCCAGCGAGCTCGAGCACCGCGCGCACGCCACCGCCGGCGATCACGCCGGTTCCGGGAGAGGCGGGCTTCAGCAGCACGCGCCCTGACCCGAAGATGCCGGTCGTCTGGTGCGTGATCGTGCTGCCGTGCTTGGGCACGCGGAAGAGATCCTTCTTGGCTCGCTCGACGCCCTTCTGGATCGCCAGCGGCACCTCGTTGGCCTTGCCGTAGCCGACGCCCACGACGTCGCGTTCGTCGCCGACGACGACCAGCGCCGTGAACGAGAAGCGCCGCCCGCCCTTGACGACCTTGGCGACGCGGTTGATCTCGACCACGCGCTCCTGGAGGTCCAGGCCGGCTGGGTTGACTGAGCGATCTATCGAAATGGACATGGCAGGAGGGAGAGGGTAGCGGGGAGCGGGGCCTTGGCCGGGCTAGACGGTGATACCAGCTTCACGGATGGCTTCAGCGAAGGTGCGAACGTGACCGTGATACTGGTAGCCGCCACGGTCGAACACGGCCTCAGAGATGCCCGCCGCCTTCGCGCGCTCCGCCAGCAGCTCGCCCGCGCGCTTCGTGCGCTCCGCTTTGCCCAGCGAGCTCAGCTCCGGCTCGAACCAGTTGACCGCGGCCAGCGTGCGCGCCGCGATGTCGTCCACCATCTGCGCCGAGATCCCACGATTGGAGCGGAACACCGAGATCCGCGGACGCGTCGCCGTGCCCGAGACCTTCGCGCGCACCCGCCGACGGCGTTTGAGCCGGCGCTGCTCTTTGGTGATGACGCTCATGCGCATCTCCTTGCATCGTGCCCACATGAGCACGTAGAGCAAGCTGGACAAGGACGCAGGGAGCGTGGCGTGCTTCGCACGCGAGCGACTGAGGACGCCGATCCAGCGCAGCTATACGTGCTCATGCGCGCTTGCCCACCTTGCGCTGAACGTGCTCGCCCTCGTAGCGGATGCCCTTGCCCTTGTAAGGCTCGGGCGGGCGCTGCTTGCGGATGATCGCGGCGGTCTCGCCGACGAGCTGCTTGGAGATGCCCTTGACGACCACGCGCGTCGGCTGCGGCACTTCGAATTCGATGCCGTCGGGCGCGGGGATCGGCACCGGGTGCGAGTAGCCCACCGCCAGCTCCAGGTTCTTGCCCTTGAGCTGCGCGCGGTAACCGACGCCCTGGATCTCCAGGCGCTTCTCGTAGCCGTTGGTCACGCCCTGCACCATGTTCGCCACCAGCGTCCGCGTGAGACCATGCAGCGCGCGGTGTTCGCCGCGGTCGGTCGGCCGTGTCACCACCAGCTGCTCGCCCTCCTGGGTGACGTCGATGTCGCGGTGGATGCGCTCGGACAGCTCGCCTTTGGGTCCGTTCACACGCACCGACTCAGGCTCGATCGACACGGTCACGCCGGCCGGCACGGGGATGGGCTGTCTACCGATTCGCGACATCGATCTCGCTTACCAGACCTGCGCCAGGACCTCGCCGCCGATGCCCGCAGCGCGCGCATCGTGGCCGGTCATCACGCCGCGAGAGGTCGACACGATCGCCGTGCCCATCCCTCCCAGCACCTTCGGGATGTGCGTCGCATCGACGTACGTGCGCCGTCCTGGGCGCGACACACGTCGCAGGCCCGAGATCGCCGAACGCCGATCCTCGGTGTACTTGAGCCGGATCTGAATCAACTGACCGGCGCCGCCATCTGGCGCCGGGATCACCGACCACGAGTCGATGTAGCCCTGCTCGTCGAGGATTCGTGCGAGCTCGCCCTTCAGCTTCGACGCCGGAACCTCCACGGTCTCGTGCGCAGCGTGAATCGCATTGCGCACGCGCGTCAGGAAGTCGGCTATCGGATCGGTCATTGACATAGTTGGTTAAGTCTCGGTTCTAGGTTCTCGTGGCGGCAGCTACCAGGAGGACTTCGTCATCCCGGGGATCTGTCCGTTGTGGGCAAGGTCGCGCAGACAGATGCGACACACCCCGAACTTCTTGTACACCGCGCGCGGCCGGCCGCAGCGGGTGCAGCGAGTATATGCACGAGTCTTGAACTTGGGAGTCCGCGCCTGCTTGACGCGCTGCGAAGTCTTGGCCATCAGTCGGTGCTCTCTTTCTCGGTGGTCTGCTCGTCCTCGTCCTGCAAGGCGTCGGTAGGCGCCTCTGCGATGGCCTCGGCGACGATCTCCTCGGCCACCTCCTCGACGATCTCCTCAGCGACAGCCTCAGCCGCGGCCTCCTCAACGACCTCCTCGGCCACAGCCTCATCGGCGGCTGTCTCGGCGACGACCTCCTCGATAGCGTCCTGCGCGTCGAGCTCCGCGGCGGCCTCGCCGACGATCTCAGCTTCGGCCCCTGCCTCCTCGGCGACGGCCTCCACATCCTCAGCCTCGGCCTGCGCCTCGAGCTGGACCTCGCCGGCGGCGGGCTCAGGCTCCGCGGCCTTGGCGGCCGCCTTGGGCGCGGCCGGCGGCTCTGCCGCGGCCTTGGCGGCGGCTGCCGCGCTCGCGGCCTCGGCCTCCTCGTGGGCGCGCGCGGCGGCCTCGTCGGCGACCGGGTCGTAGCCCTTGGGACGACCCTGCGGCGAGAACGGCATGCCGAGCGCCGCGAGCAGTGCGTAAGCCTCGATGTCGGTTGCGGCGGACGTGGTGATCGTGATGTCCAGCCCGCGCACCTGGTCGATCGCGTCGTAGTCGATCTCGGGGAAGATGATCTGCTCTTTGACGCCCAGCGAGTAGTTGCCGCGACCGTCGAACGAGCGCGCGTTGAGACCGCGGAAGTCGCGGATACGCGGGATCGCGACGGAGATCAGCCGGTCCAGGAACTCGTAGCCGCGTTCTGCGCGCAGCGTCACCGCGAGGCCCACGGGCATGCCCTCGCGCAGTTTGAACGCGGCGATCGACTTGCGCGCACGCCGAACGCTCGGCTGCTGGCCGGCGATCGCCGCCAGCTGCTCGGTCGCGGCTTTGAGCATTTTGGAGTCCTGCTTGGCCAGGCCGACGCCCATGTTGATCGTGATCTTCTCGATCTTCGGCGCCTGCATCGGCGAGGAGTAGCCGAAGCGCTCGATCAGCGCCGGGCGGATCTCCTCCAGGTAGCGGGTCTTGAGGCGCGCCGTCGGGGCGCTGTCGGTCACGGTAGCCATCGCGATCAGTCGAGCCTCGCGCCGGTGGTCTTGGCGACGCGCACGCGCTCGCTGCCGGTGCGCTCGATCTTTACGCGCGTCGGCGCGCCTTTGGCGTCGAGCAGCATCACGTTGGAGACGTGAATCGGGCCCTCGCGCTCGATCACGCCGCCGAGCTGATCGGCGGTCGCCGCGCTAGTGCCCGCAGCCTGTTGCGGGCGCGTGTGCCGCTTGACCATGTTCAGCTGCTCCACGTACACGCGTTCCTTGGTCGGCTCGACGCGCAGGACGCGACCGGTCTTGCCGCGGTCCTTCCCGGAGATCACCTGCACGCGATCACCCGAGCGGATCTTGAGCGTGCGGCGCTTGGCGCGCGCGGCAGCGGCTTTGTGCTTGGCGGCCATCACAGCACCTCGGGGGCCAGCGAGACGATCTTCATGAAGTTGCGCTCGCGCAGTTCGCGCGCGACCGGCCCGAACACGCGCGTGCCGCGCGGGTTGTTCTGGTCGTCGATGATCACCGCCGCGTTCTCGTCGAAGGCGATGTACGTGCCGTCGTCGCGCCCGATCGGCTTCTTCGTGCGCACCACCACGGCCGTCACGACCTCGCCCTTCTTGACCGTGCCCTGCGGGTTGGCCTGCTTGACCGTCGCGGTGATCACGTCGCCGACGAACGCGTAGCGGCGCCTGGAACCGCCCTTGACGCGAATGCACAGGATCTCGCGCGCGCCCGAGTTGTCGGCGACCCTCAGACGGGTCTCGTTCTGGATCATCGCGCCCGCTCCACGACGTCCACGAGCGCCCAGCGCTTGGTGCGCGACAGCGGCCGGCTCTCGATCACGCGCACCACGTCGCCCTCGTGCGCGTCGTTGTTCTCGTCGTGCGCGTGCACGGTGCTCGAGCTGCGCACGATCTTCTCGTAGCGGCGGTGCCTGCGCGCGACGTCGATGCGCACCGTGATCGTCTTCTGCGCCTTGTCGGAGACGACGACTCCCTGACGCACCCTGCGCGTGCCCTCAACCGGCGCGTGCACCGGCGCGAGCGGCTGCGGCGCGGGCGCCGACGCGCGGCGCGCGGCTGCTTTCTCGCGTTCCTGCAGACGTCGCGTGCGCCGGCTCGCAGCCTTGGCCTTGCGCTCCGCCAGACGCTCTGAGTGGCGCTCCTCTGGGGAGCGGCTGGGGCGTGACTCAGTGTGCGCGGAGCGCGCTTTGCGGCGGCGCTCCTTCGGCGGAATCTGCTCCACGGGCTCTGCCGGTGGCGCCGGCGCGGCAGCTGCCTCGGGCTCCGTGGCTGCCTCCGCCTCTTGCGCAGCCTCGGGCTCTGCAGCTGCCTCAGGCTCCTGCGCACCCTCCGGCTCCTGCGCAGCCTCGGCCGTCGCCGGCGCCTCTGGCGCGTCTGCCTCGGGTGCGCCAGCCTCGGGGGTCGCCCCTGCCTCGGGCGTCGCCTCAGCCTCGGCGGCGGGCGCGTCCTGCTCGTTCTCAGTCGTGTCGTCGTCTTGATCAGCCATTGGGTCCGTTCGTCCGTCCGTTAGTCCTGTTGTGTGTGGCTCAGTTGCGTGCCGGCGGCGCTGACTGCAGCTCGCGCTCGCGTTGCACGGTCAGCGCACGGGCGAGATCGCGCTTGGCGTGCGCCAGCCCGGCGGTGTTGTCGAGTTCGCCGGTTGCGTTGGAGAAGCGCAGGCCGAACACCTCTTTGCGCAGCTCGGCCAAGCGCTTGATCAGTTCGCCGTCGTCCAGGTCTCGTATCTCGCTCGCCTTCATGCTCAGTCCTCGCGCAGCACGAACTTCGACTTGACGGGAAGCTTGTGCGCGGCCAGCCGGATCGCTTCGCGCGCCAGCGGCTCGGACACGCCGGCGAGCTCGAACATCACGCGTCCCGGCTTGACGACCGCAACCCAGCCTTCGGGCGAGCCCTTGCCCGAGCCCATGCGCGTCTCGGCGGGCTTCTTGGTGATCGGCTTGTCCGGGAACACGTTGATCCAGACCTTGCCGCCACGCTTGATCTTGCGGGTCATCGCGATACGCGCAGCCTCGATCTGGCGGTTGGTCAGCCAACCGCACTCGAGCGACTTCAGCCCGTACTCGCCGAACTGCACGTGCAGTTGCCCGCGCGAGTTGCCGCGACGACGGCCACGGTGCTGCTTGCGGTGCTTGACGCGCTTGGGTGAAAGCATCAGCGCCCACCCCCACCGGATGGTCCGCCGCCGCCGGGTCGCGGACCACGACCGCCGCCTGGCCCACCCGGACCACGCCCACCGCCGCCACGTCCGCCACCGCCGCCTGGCCCACCCGGACCACGCCCACCGCCGCGTCCACCGCCGCCGCCTGGTCCACCGCCGCGACCGCCCTGCCCGCCGGGTCCGCCAGGACCGCGACCCCTGCCACGTCCCTCGCGCCCGTCGCGGCCACCGCCACGACCGTCGCGATCGGAGCTCGGCGGCGCCGGCGCCGTCATGTCGGTGAGGTCAGCGCCGGTGTAGCCCTCGGGCATGATCTCGCCCTTGTTGACCCAGCACTTCACGCCGATGCGCCCAAACGTCGTGCGCGCCTCGTAGAAGCCGTAGTCGATGTCCGCGCGCATCGTGTGCAGCGGCACGCGGCCGTCGGAGTAGCTTTCGGTGCGCGCCATCTCGGCGCCGCCCAGGCGCCCGGCGACCTGAACCTTGACGCCCTTGGCGCCCGAGCGCATCGCGCTGGTGAGCGCGCGCTTCATCGCGCGGCGGAAAGCGACGCGGTTCTGCAGCTGCTCGGCGATCGACTGCGCCACCAGCTTCGCGTCGAGCTCCGGGCGCTTGATCTCGAGGATGTTGACCTTGATCTGCTTTTTGGTCATGCGGTGCAGGTCACGGCGCAGCGCGTCGACTTCGGTGCCCGACTTGCCGATCACGATGCCCGGACGCGCGGTGTGGATGTTGACCTCGAGCTCGTTGGCGTCCTTGCGGATCGTGATGTCGGACAGGCCCGCGTGCGCCAGCTTGTTGACGATGTGCTCGCGCACGTGCACGTCCTCGGCGAGGTACTCAGCGAAGTTTTTCTCGTTGAACCAGTTCGACTTCCAGTCGTGGATGTAACCCACGCGCATAGCCTCTGGATGAACCTTCTGTCCCATGTTCTCGTCTCTCAGCGGTTTTTCTTGGAGTTCCCGGGCTCTGGGCGCGGGGTCAGCTTGATCGTCAGGTGGCTCGTGCGCTTGCGGATCGGCGTCGCGCGTCCCATCGCGCGCGGCCTGAAGCGCTTGATCGTCGGCCCTTCGTCGGCGTACGCCTCACGGACGATCAGGTCGTCCTCGAGCAGTTCGTGGTTGGTCTCGGCGTTTGCCACCGCCGACTCCAACAGCTTGCTCCAGTCGCGCGCCACCTCACGAGGGGTGAACGCGAGGATAGCGCGTGCCTCCTGCACGGACTTGCCGCGCAGGTGTCCGCACACCATGCGCGCCTTGCGTGCGGAGGTGCGCACGTAGCGCGCGTGCGCCGCGACCACGCGCCGACGCGGAGCTTTGGCGGCGTCTTTGCTGGCACGTCGCGACGGTTTCTCAGCGGTCGGCGCTTTGCTTGCAGCTGCTTTTTTCTCCGCCGCGGGTTTTTTTTCGGCGGCCGGCTTTTTCTCAGCGGCAGCTTTCTTGGCCGTAGGCTCCTCCGCGGCGTCCTGCTTCTCAGCTGGAGTTTTTTTCTCCGCGGCCGGTTTTTTCTCAGCCGCAGGTTTCTTCTCGCCGGCGGGCTTTTTCTCAGCAGCGGCTTTTTTCTCGGCGGCCGGTTTCTTCGCGGCAGCTTTCTCCGCAGCCGGCTCTTTCTCGGCGGCGGCTTTCTTGGCGGCCGGCGCTTTCGCGTCTGGCTCGGTGGGCGTCTCGGCCTGCTCGTCCTCGGCGCTCATCTACCTGACCTTCCCCGAGCCCGCGTGTCCACGGAACACGCGCGTCGGCGCGAACTCGCCGAGCTTGTGGCCGACCATCGACTCGCTGATGTACACGGGCACGTGTTTCTTGCCGTCGTGCACGGCGATCGTGTGGCCGACCATCTCCGGGAAGATCGTCGACGCGCGCGACCACGTCCTCAGCATTTTTTTGTTGTTGGCCTCGTTCAGCGCTTCGACGCGCTTCATCAGGCGCTCTTCCACCCACGGGCCCTTCTTGCTCGAACGACTCATCGACTCTTCCTCTCGGGTGCGCCACCAGCGGCACGTAGGTCAAGCATCGCAAGGACGCAGGGAGCGACGTGTGCTCCGCACACGAGCGAGCGAGGACGCCGCGAGGCGCCGGCATACGTGACGCTCATCGGCTGCGACCCTTCCCCCGGCGCCGCCCGCGGACTATGTAGCGGTTGGAGGTCTTGTTCTTCTTGCGTGTGCGGTAACCGAGCGTCGGCACGCCCCAGGGCGTCACCGGGTGGCGCCCGGCGGTGGTCGAGCCCTCGCCGCCGCCGTGCGGGTGGTCGACCGGGTTCATCGCGACGCCGCGCGTCTGCGGGCGCACGCCCATGTGGCGCTTGCGCCCCGCCTTGCCGACCTTCACGTTCTGGTGCTCGGCGTTGCCGATCGTGCCGACCGTCGCGCGGCACTCGGCGCGCACCATGCGCATCTCGCCCGAGGGCAGGCGCAGGGTCGCCATGTCGCCGTCCTTCGCCATCAGCTGCGCCGAGGCGCCTGCCGAGCGCGCCATCTGGCCGCCGCGACCGGGCTGCAGCTCGATGTTGTGCACGACCGTGCCGACGGGCAGGCGCGCCAGCTCCATGCAGTTGCCGACCGCGATGTCGGCGTTCTCGCCGGAGGACACCATCATGCCGACCGTCAAGCGCTGGGGCGCGAGGATGTAGCGCTTCTCGCCATCGACGTAGTGCAGCAGCGCGATGTACGCGGAGCGGTTGGGGTCGTACTCGATCGCCGCCACGCGCGCCATCACGCCGTCCTTGCGGCGCTTGAAGTCGACCCTGCGATAGGCGCGCTTGGCGCCGCCGCCGCGGTGGCGGGCGGTCTTGCGCCCGGCGACGTTGCGGCCGCCGCTCTTCTTCAGGCCTTCGACGAGCGACTTCTCGGGCTTCGACTTGGTGATCTCGGCGAAGTCCGGGTAGGACACGAAGCGCATCCCTGGGCTCGTCGGACGTGGTTTGCGAATGGGCACGGTTCAGTTCCTGACTAAGCGTCGAGGGCAGCCAAGCCCTGGAATATCGGGATGGACTCGCCGGAGCGCACCTGCACGATCGCCTTCTTCCACTCGCGCGTGCCGCCCTTCGGCGTGCTGCCTCGGCGCTTGGGCTTGGACTTGACGCTCATCGTGCGCACCTCGACGACGTGCACCTCGAACAGCGCTTCGACCGCCTGGCGGATCTGGGTCTTGTGCGCGTCACGGTGGACGCGGAACGTGTAGCGGTCGGCGGCGGAGAGGACGTAGCTCTTCTCCGAGACGACCGGGCGGATGATCACCTGCGTGTGATCCATCAGGCTGTCGCCTCCTGAGCTTTGCGCGGCGGCCCGGTGCGCTCAGTGAGCGCCTGCAGCGCCGGCTCCGAGATGACCAGCGCGGCCGCTCCGAGCAGGTCGGCGACGCCGACGTTCTCGGCGGTCAAGACAGCGACGCGCTTCAGGTTGCGGAACGACAGCGCCGCGGAGGACTCCTCTGCCATCAGCACGACGAGCGTCGGGCTGACCTGCCCGGTAGGGATCTTCCAGTCGTCGAGCAGGTCGTATGCCTGGGTGGTCTTGGGCGCGGTGAACGCGCTCGCGTCGAGGATCGCGATCGAGCCGCGACCGGCGTGCAGCGACAGCGCGCTGCGCAGCGCGGCGCGCTGCTCCTTGCGGTTGACCTTGAACGTGTACGAGCGCGGCTGCGGCCCGAACACGGTGCCGCCGCCGGTCCACACGGGCGAGCGGCTGGAGCCGGCGCGGGCGCGGCCGGTGCCCTTCTGGCGCCACGGCTTGGCGCCACCGCCGGAAACCTTGCCGCGTGTTTTGGTGGCCGCGGTGCCACGCCGGCGCGCGGCCTGCTCGGCGCGCACGCTCTGGTGCACGAGCGGCCCGGAGAAGCCCGCGCCGAAAGCGGACTCGTCCAGCTCGACCTTCTTGGTCGCGCCGAGGATCGGTGCGTCAGGCATCGGTGCGCACCTCCACGAGCCCGCCGGTCGGGCCGGGCACGGAGCCGCGCACCATCAGCAGGTTCTGCTTGGCGTCCACGCGCACGACCTCGAGACCCTTCTGCGTGACGCGCTTGTTGCCCATCTGCCCCGGCCCGCGGATTCCCTTCATGACGCGCGCAGGCCAGGCGGAGGCGCCGATCGAGCCCGGCGCGCGCACGTTGTGGGAGCCGTGTGACTTGGGGCCGCTGGCGAAGTTGTGGCGCTTGATCGTGCCCTGGAAGCCCTTGCCCTTGGAGGTGCCGGAGATCTTCACGCGACCGCCGACCTCGAAGGCGTCGACCGTGACGGACTCACCGAGCGTCAGCTCGCCGGCCTCGTCGCGGAACTCCGCGAGCGTGCGCAGCGGCGGCGCGTCCGCCTTCTTCAGGTGGCCGAGCTCGGCTTTGGTGAGGTGCTTCTCCTTGGTCTGGCCGAAGGCCAGCTGCACGGCCTCATAACCGTCGCGCTCGTTGGTGCGGATCGCGGTCACGGGGCACGGGCCGGCCTCGAGCACGGTCACGCGCGCGACGCTGCCGTCCTCCTGGAAGAGCTGGGTCATGCCCAGCTTCTTGGCGAGAATCGCAGCCATCGTCCTACGTGGCGAGCCGGATCTCGATGTCGACGCCCGCCGGCAGGTGGTCTAGGCGCTGCAGCGAGTCGACGGTCTTGGGGGTCGGCTGGTGGATGTCGATCAGGCGCTTGTGCGTGCGGATCTCGAAGTGCTCGCGCGAGTCCTTGTCCTTGAACGGCGAGCGGATCACGCAGTAGACGTTCTTCTCCGTCGGCAGCGGCACCGGGCCGGACACGCTCGCGCCAGTGCGGGTGGCCGTCTCGACGATCTCCCTCGCGGCCGACTCGATGGCGGACGTGTCGTACGCCTTCAGCCGGATTCGGATCTTGTTTTGGTTTGCTGCTGCCATGGTGTCTGCCTTCGTGTGGTGATGTGAAGCGTGCAAGGGGGGCGGATCCGTGTGAGCAGAATCCACCCCCGGCCCGCCCTTGGCGGGTGTTCATTCGTCGTATCTGACTGCAATACGCCGGCGGTTGCCGACGCTGTTACTACTCGATGATCTCGCTGACCACGCCCGAGCCGACGGTGCGACCGCCCTCTCGAATGGCGAAACGCAGGCCCTGGTCCATGGCGATCGGCTGGATCAGCTCGATCTCCATCTGGACGTTGTCGCCGGGCATGACCATCTCGACGCCGTCGGGCAGCTTGGCCACACCGGTGACGTCGGTCGTGCGGAAATAGAACTGCGGCCTGTAGCCCGTGAAGAACGGAGTGTGGCGACCGCCCTCCTCCTTCTTGAGCACGTAGACCTCGGCCTTGTACTTGGTGTGCGGCGTGATCGAGCCTGGCTTGCACAGCACCTGTCCGCGCTCGATCTCCTCGCGCTTGGTGCCACGCAGCAGGCAGCCGACGTTGTCGCCCGCCTGACCCTGGTCGAGGATCTTGCGGAACATCTCAACGCCCGTGACGACCGTCGAGGTCGAGTCGTGCACGCCCACGATTTCGACGGTGTCGCCGGTGTGGACGATGCCCTGCTCGACGCGGCCGGTCGCGACGGTGCCGCGGCCGGTGATCGAGAACACGTCCTCGACCGGCATCATGAACGGCTTGTCGAGGTCGCGCACGGGGTCCGGGATGTACGCATCCAACGCGGCGGCGAGCTCGAGGATCTTCTCCTTGTAAGCCTCGTCACCCTCGAGCGCCTTCAGCGCGGAGCCGGTGATGAAGGGGATGTCGTCCCCAGGGAAGTCGTACTCGGAGAGCAGCTCGCGGACCTCGACCTCGACCAGTTCGAGCAGCTCCTCGTCGTCGACCATGTCGGCCTTGTTGAGGAACACCACAATGTAGCCAACGCCCACCTCGCGGGCGAGCAGAACGTGCTCGCGCGTCTGGGGCATCGGGCCGTCGGCCGCGGATACCACCAGGATCGCGCCGTCCATCTGCGCGGCGCCGGTGATCATGTTCTTGACGTAGTCGGCGTGACCGGGGCAGTCCACGTGCGCGTAGTGACGGTTCTCCGTCTGGTACTCGACGTGGGAGGTGGCGATCGTGATGCCGCGTTCCTTCTCCTCGGGCGCGTTGTCGATCTCCGCGAAGGTGCGGGCTTCAGCGCCTCCCTTCTCAGCCAGCACCGTGGTGATGGCAGCGGTCAGCGTCGTCTTGCCATGGTCGATGTGACCGATGGTCCCGACGTTGACGTGCGTCTTGTCGCGCTCGAACTTCTCCTTCGCCACTTTGAATCGCTCCTGTATCGACTTGTATGTTCGCCCTGTGAGGGCGAACCTCAGAAATCTATCTAACTGCGGAGTTTCTTGACTGCTGCCCTGCTTGCAGTCCGCTCTAGCTGCTACTCAACCTCGCTCGATCCACCTCGTCCTGTGAGATGCCCGTGAGTCGAGCGAGACAAGGACGCAGAGAGCGTGGCGTGCTTCGCACGCGAGCCGGCACCGACGGCGGAGCCGTTGGTGAGGACGCAGTATCGCGAAGCTCTCACGGTCATCTCAAGCCGGGACGGGTTCGCCCGTGCGCTGTTCGACGATCTTTTCGGCGATGTTCGGCGGGACCTCCTCGTAGGCCTCGAACTGCATCGTGTACGTGGCGCGTCCCTGCGTGTTGGAGCGCAGGTCGGTCGCGTACCCGAACATCTCGCTGAGCGGCACCTTGCCGGTGACCACGAGCGCGTTGCCGCGGCGCTCCTGGCCTTCGACCTGGCCGCGCCGGCGACTGAGATCGCCGATCACATCTCCCACGAACTCCTCGGGCGCGACTACCTCGACCGCGAAGATCGGCTCGAGCAGCACCGGCTTGGCGCGTTTGGCCGCCTCTTTGAAGGCCAGCGAGCCGGCAACTTTGAAGGCGATTTCCGAGGAGTCGACGTCGTGGTACTTGCCGTCCACGAGCGTGACGCGCATGTCCACCATCGGGTAGCCCGCCTTGACGCCGTTGTCGAGCGCCTCTTCGATCCCCTTCTTGACGGCCGGGATGTATTCGGACGGGATGTTTCCACCCTTGATCTTGTTGATGAACTCAAATCCCACGCCGGGGGCGGGCTCAAGGTCGATGAAGACGACGCCGAACTGGCCCGAGCCGCCGGTCTGACGGACGAACTTGCCTTCGACCTTCTCGACGCTGCCACGCACGGTCTCGCGGTAGGAGACCTGCGGGCGACCGACGTTTGCCTCGACGCCGAACTCGCGCTTCATGCGGTCGACCAGCACCTCGAGGTGCAGCTCGCCCATGCCCGAGATCTCGGTCTGGCCGGTCTCCTCGTTGGTGCGCACCTGGAATGTGGGGTCCTCCTCGGCCAGACGGCCGAGCGCGACCGACATCTTCTCCTGGTCGACCTTCGTCTTGGGCTCGACCGCAACCTTGATGACGGGCTCGGGGAAGATGATGTTCTCGAGATGCACGGGATGCGCGGGGTCGGCCAGCGTATCCCCGGTGATCACCTGCTTGATGCCCACCGCCGCGGCGAT
Source organism: uncultured Solirubrobacteraceae bacterium (assembly GCA_963716535.1). Lineage (GTDB taxonomy): Bacteria > Actinomycetota > Thermoleophilia > Solirubrobacterales > Solirubrobacteraceae > Palsa-744. Next base: position 2,014,834 of record OY970317.1, read on the forward strand.
GTCCCCCGCGTAGACCTCGGTGACCTCCTCGCGCTCGTTGGCGTGCATCATCAGGATGCGCCCGATGCGCTCGGTGCGACCGCTGCCGACATTCAGGACCTTGGCGCCGGCCTCGAGGTGCCCCGAGTAGACGCGGAAGTAGGTCAGCTTGCCCACGTACGGGTCGGCGGCGATCTTGAACGCGAGCGCGGAGAACGGCTCGGAGTCGTCGGCGTGACGCACGACCTCGCGCTCCTGCTCCTCGCCCTTGATCAGCTCGGTGCCCACCACCGGCGGCACGTCCAGCGGCGAGGGCAGGTAGTCGATGACCGCGTCGAGCAGTGGCTGCACGCCCTTGTTCTTGAACGACGAGCCACACAGCACGGGGGTCAGTTTGGTCGACAGCGTGGCCGAGCGGATCGCCTGCTTGAGCGCCGCCTCCGGGACGTCGGCTTCCTCGAGCAGCAGCTCGAGCAGCGTGTCGTCGTAGTGGGAGACCTCCTCGAGCAGGTGTTCGCGCGCGGCCTGCGCCGCTTCGACGAGGTTCTCCGGGATCTCGATCTCGTCGACTTCCTTGCCCATCTCGTCCTTGTAGACGACAGCTTTCATCGCGACCAGGTCGATCACGCCGAGGAACTCGCTCTCGGCGCCGATCGGCAGCTGGATCGGCACAGGGTGCGCGCCGAGGCGGTCGATCATCGTCCGCACGCCCTTGTCGAAGTCCGCGCCGATGCGGTCCATCTTGTTGATGTAGGCGATGCGCGGCACGTGGTACTTGTCGGCCTGGCGCCAGACCGTCTCCGACTGGGGCTCGACGCCGGCGACGGAGTCGAACAGCGCGATCGCGCCGTCGAGGACGCGCAGGGAGCGCTCGACCTCGACCGTGAAGTCGACGTGCCCTGGCGTGTCGATGATGTTGATGCGGTGATCCTTCCACTGCGCCGTGGTGGCGGCGGAGGTGATCGTGATGCCGCGCTCCTGCTCCTGCTCCATCCAGTCCATCACGGCCGCGCCCTCGTGCACCTCGCCGATCTTGTACGTGCGGCCGGTGTAGTAGAGGATGCGCTCGGTCGTCGTCGTCTTACCGGCGTCGATGTGAGCCATGATCCCGATGTTGCGGGTGTTTTCAAGTGAGAACTTACGTGGCATCTCGTGCGGTGGGGGGTCGTTGCGTCGTGGCGCTACAGGGCAAAAAAATAGGCCCCTCGGGCCCACGCGCGCAACTGGTCATGTCTGGACCGGTACGCGTCGTTATCTGCCCGAGGTCTCCATCTTGATTTCGAGCCCCAGGTGACAGACGCGCATGCGCAAGAGTCCACCGAGGACGCGGGGGCCGACTATAGCAGAGGGATTCTGCGCGCTAGACGGGCCTCCTGCCCCTGAAAGGACACGCACCCGTGGACGCTTGCGTCTAGCTGCAGTCGGGGTCCGTGGGCGGGTCCTCGAACATGCCGGCGAGACGCGCGAGCACGCGTGTGGCGGCGCGCAGCTCGCGCGCGTCGAGGCCCTGCAGGGCCTGCTCCCAGCGCTCGTGCCAGTGGGCGCGCTTGGCCTCGATCTGCGCGGCGCCCTGCGGCGTCAACCGCGAGACGACCACGCGTCGGTCGGTCTGCGAGCGCGCGCGCTCGACGTGCCCGCAGGCGGCCAGGTGGTCGAGCATCTGGGTGACGGTCGCCGGCGTCAGCCGCGCGGCGCTCGCGAGGTCCCCCACGGACAGCTCGCCGCGCTCGGACAGCTCGAGCAGCAGCTCGTACTGCGCGTGCGAGAGCACGTCGCCGCCGAGATGCGTGTCGCGCCCGCGCAGGCGGCTGAGGGCGCGGAACACGCGGCGAAACGCGGCACCCAGCTCGATCACCTGCGCCTCGCGCGCCTCCTGCGGCACCGACGTCGCGGTCACGGTCGCCGAAGCGCTGCCGTCGTCCCCACTGCGAGCTCCCATCGCGGCGGCCTCGCTACAGCCCGATCTCGACCGCCGGCTCGACGCTCGCAGCGACGCTCGGATCTCGCGCGGCGGGACGCTCGGCCCGCAGCAGCCATAGACAGGGGATCAGCGAGAGCACGGCGATCCCCAGCCCCCACCAGTAGGTGGTGTCGAACGCACCGGCGAGACCGGTCGGCGTGTGTGCCGCGTGCACGGAGGCGCGCTGCAGCACGACCGCCAGCACGGCCACGCCGATCGCGCTGCCGATACGCATCACCACGTTGAGCTGGGGTGTCGCGTCGGAAAGCTGGTCGGGCCGCACGGCCGCGAACGCGACGGTCATCGCGGGCATGAACGACAGGCCGATGCTGACGCCGCGCACGACCAGCACGAGCGAGATCAGAACGATCGAGGTGTGAGCGCCGATGAACGCCAGCGGCAGCGTGCTGAGCGCGAGCACGGACACGCCGATGATCGCGATACGCCCGCCACCGAAACGCTCGGTGAGGCGTCCGGCGATCGGCATCGCGACCAACGCGCCGATGCCCTGCGGACCGTTGAGCAGGCCCGTGTTGATGACATCCTCGCCGCGCACGTTTTGGTAATAGAGGGGCACCAGGATCATCGCCCCGAACAGCGCCGCGCCGAGCCCGAAGGTCGTGAACGAGGCGCCGGCGAAGACCTTGTTTTTGTAGAGCCTGATGTCCAGCAGCGGCCGCTCGACGCGCAGCGCGTGGAAGCAGAAGGCGAGCGTCAGCAGCGCACCGGCGACGATCGGAGCAATCACCTTGGCTGAGCCCGCGGCCGCACCGGCGCCGAGTTCGCTGACGCCGTAGATGAACGCCGCGGCGCCCGTCGGCAGCAGCGCCAACCCCAGCCAGTCGATGCGGCCGGCCTCGCCTGAGTCGGTGCTCGGCAGCATCCGCCAGCCGAGCGCCAGCGCGACAACGCCGATCGGAGCGTTGACGAAGAAGATCCACGACCAGTGCAGGTTCTGCAGGATCAGCCCGCCGACGACGGGGCCGAGGATCGGGGCGAGCATCGCCGGCATCGACACGATGCCCATCACGCGCCCCATGCGCTGCGGGCCCGCCACCTGAGCCATGATCAGTTGGGCGACCGGCATGATCATGCCGCCGCCCAGACCCTGCAGGATCCTGAAGACCACCAGCTCCGGGAGCGTGCTGGATAGGCCGCACGCGACCGAGCCAAGCGTGAACAGGATCAGCGAGGTGAGATATACGGTCTTCGCGCCGAAACGCCGGGACATCCAGCCGGTGAGCGGGATCGCCACGGCGAGCGCGAGCAGATAGCCGGTCACGACCCACTGCACCTGCGCGATCGGCTTGTGCAGGTCGTGCACGAGCGTGTTCAGCGCGACGTTGACGATCGTGGTGTCGAGGATCGACATGATCATCCCCAGGATCACCACCCCGGAGATCACCCACACGTGGCGCTCGATCTTCAGCGACGCGTGCGGGTCGTGCCCGTGCGCCGCGTCAACTGTTGCTTGCGTGGAGGAAGACATTCGGTACCGAAATGTTAGGTACCGAACCTTTCTCCTTCAACCCCCTGGACGAAATGTTGTTCCGGCCGGCGCATGCGCCGGCCGGCGGGGGTGTGCATGCACGCCCCCGAGCGGGCCGCACATGTGCGGCCCGGCCGGTGCCACATGTGGCACCGGCGCGAGCGGCGCATGCGCCGCTCGTCTACGCTCCGCGCATGCCGGACCCGGACGATCTGATGGTCGTGACGACGGCCACCGACGCACTGCAGCAGTCTCTCATCGTCGGGCGACTGCAGGAAGCGGGCGTCCACTGCATGGGCAGAGGCAGCGGGCTGAACCCACGCCCGTACACCTCCTACGACGTGTGCGTACGCGCCGCCGACCTGGACCGCGCCCGCGCCCTGCTCGAGGAGGACGAAGGCGGCTTCGACGAAGACGAACTGGCGCGCCTCGCCGTAGAAGCCGGCGGCGAACACGCCGCCGGGCGCTAAAAATCCGGACCGGCGCTCTTGCGGTCCGCTAGCCGGTAGGGCGTCGAGGACCAAGCGAGCCAAGGACGCAGCGAGCGAAGTGTGCTCCGCACACGAGCGAACGAGGACGCAGTATCGCGCCGCGTCCTCGGCGTCCTACCAGCGGTAGTGGGCGAAGGCCTTGTTGGCCTGCGCCATGCGGTAAATGTCGTCCTTGCGCTTGTACGCGCCGCCCTGCTGTGACTGCGCGTCCATGAGCTCGTTGGCGAGCCGCTGCGCCATCGTCTTCTCGCGGCGCTGGCGGGCAAACTCGACGAGCCAGCGCACGGCGAGCGTGCGCGCGCGCCTGGAGGCTACCTCGACGGGCACCTGGTAGGTGGCGCCGCCGACGCGACGCGATTTGACCTCGAGCGTGGGCGTGAGCGCCTTGATCGACGCCTCGAGCGTCTCTATGGGGTCTTTGTCGCTGCGCTCGCCGAGCAGCGCGAGCGCGTCGTAGACGATCCGCTCGGCGGTCGACTTCTTGCCGTCGAGCATGACCTTGTTGATCACCTGCTGGACGAGCTTGGAGCGGTGAATCGGGTCCGCCTCGACAGGGCGGATTTGAGCGGCTGCACGACGGGGCATCTGTGTCTCGTTCCTGGAAGCGGTTGGCGGCGACGGCTATTTTTTCTTGACGCCGTACTGCGAGCGCGCCTTTTTGCGGTCGCTGACGCCGGCGGCGTCGAGCGTGCCGCGCACGACCTTGTAGCGGACGCCCGGCAGGTCCTTGACGCGGCCGCCGCGCACGAGCACCACGGAGTGCTCCTGCAGGTTGTGTCCCTCGCCGGGGATGTAGGCGGTGACCTCGATCGAGCCGGAGATACGCACGCGCGCGACCTTGCGCAGCGCGGAGTTAGGCTTCTTCGGGGTGGTGGTGTACACGCGCGTGCACACGCCGCGACGCTGGGGCGCGGCGGTCTTCTTCTTGCGGCCCTTGCCCGACTTCAAGCCAGGGGTGGCGATCTTCTTCTTGGGGGCCACGCGGCCCTTGCGCACCAGTTGAGAGGTCGTCGGCATCGAGCGGATGCTAGCAGCGCTTGGCGAGTCGGGCCACGACGAGTTCCCGAGACTGCCGCTCAGGCCGACTGCGGCACGCCGGCTGCGCGCACCGGAGCGGGCATCATCGCCGCGGCGATGACCACGGCGGCGAACGCGAGCGCCTGCAGCACCACGCCGCTGGTGCTGCCTGCGACGGGGTCGCCGAACACGACGATGCCGCCGGCGATGCCGGCGATGTTGGCGGCGGTGCCGGTGACCGCGATCACGGGGACCGCCTCGCCCTCCTGCAGCCCGCGCGCGGAGGCGAAGAACGCGACGATCGACGCGAGCACCGCGACCGCCAGCCATGGACTCAGCAGCAGCCCCATGAAGCCGTGCGCGCCGGTGATGCCGGTGAGCGCCTTGATCGCCGTGTCGGAGACGCCAAACAGAATGCCTGAGGCGCCGCCGAGCATGATGCCGTGGTGCTCGGCGCGGCCGCCCATGCGCGGGCCCATGATCAGCAGGCCGCCGAGCCCGAACAGCCCGGCCTCGAAGGAGATCATCGCGGCGTCTGAGAAGTGCGAGTGCGCACCGTGCATCGCGGGCAGCGTCACGCCCAGCAGCACCAACCCCGAGGCCGTCAGCAGCAGGCCGAGCCACTGGCGGCGGCCGACCTCGAAGCCGAACAGCTTGTCTGCCATCACGGCGATGAACACCACGCCCGCGGCGAGCGAGACTTGGATCACCGACATCGGCGCCATCGACAGCGCCGCAACGTGCAGGCCCCAGCTGGCGGTCGCCGTGATCATGCCGAGCGTGAACCACTTCGACGAGTACAGCGCCCTGATCGAGCGCACGGGGTGCATGACCTCGACCTTCGGCACGTCGTTCGCGCCGCGGTACTTGTAGAAGAAGCCCAGGTTCGCCACGAAGGCGCACAAGAGCGCAAGAAGTATGCCTAGGTCCATGGTCATTGTCGGGTTGGCGACGGACGGGTCATCGGCCGGCATCCACGGCTGCTTTACTGCGGCCGGTCGAACTCAGCGCAATATCCGTCGTCGGCAGCGTACCTGTCTGAACCTGTATGCAAGCTAAAGGGGCCATCGGGAGAGAGCAAGGACGCGAGCGGCCGCTGTTGATGGTCGACATCGACGGCGTCATCTCGCTGTTCGGCGGCCTGCAGCTGGGTGGCTGGACGCGCGGCGACGGCGCGCCGGAGGGTGCGCGGCGGGACCACGGTGACCATCCCGAGCAGATCGACGGCTCGCTGCACTCGATCGACGGCTCACTCCATTTCCTTTCGTCCACCGCCGCCGCACACCTGCTTGCGTTGCGCGACGAGTTCGAGCTCGTGTGGGCGAGCGGCTGGGAGGAGCGCGCCAACGAGCATCTGCCGCATTTGCTGGGGATGCCGCCGGCGCTGCCGTTCCTGCGCTTCGAGCGGGCCGTCGGCCGCGCGAACGCGCACTGGAAGCTCGACGCGATCGAAGCCTACGCGCGCGGGCGTCCGCTGGCGTGGGTCGACGACGCGCTCACCGACGCATGCCACGAGTGGGCGCGGGCGCGCACGGCGCCGACGCTGCTCGTGCAGACCGACCCCAAGCGTGGGCTGACGGCCGATGAGACGGAACGACTGGCTGGCTGGGCACGTGCTCTGCGCCCAGCCGACCGTTAGTCGTTTCCCACTACCTACTCCCCGAGGAGCTTCCTACTCCTCGACGAGCCCCTCGTCCGGCAGCTCGAGCTCGGCCAGCTCCTCGGCGAAGCCGGGGTCGGTGCCGCCGGCGCCGATCTTCTCCAGCGACGCGAGATCGGCGTCGAACTCCTGGCCGTAGCCGCCGTTGAAGCCGTCCCCCGCTAGCCCCAGCTCGGCGGCGATCTCGTCCTGGTCGAGCAGGCCAACGTCGTCGATCGCCCGCGGCAGCGGTTCGGAGGGCTCGATCTCGATCCGCCGGTAGCGCTTCAGGCCGGTGGCAGCCGGGATCAGCTTGCCGATGATGACGTTCTCCTTGAGACCGTTGAGGCGGTCGATCTTGCCTTCGAGCGCAGCGTCGGTGAGCACCTTGGTGGTCTCCTGGAACGACGCCGCCGACAGGAACGAGTCGGTGTTGAGCGACGCCTTGGTGATGCCCAGGATGATGTCCTCGAACTGTGCCGTCTCGCCGCCAGCGTCGGTGACCGCGTCGTTGGCCCTGGCGAACTCGAAGCGGTCGACGAACTGCCCCGGAAGGTAGTCCGTGTCGCCCTTCTGATCGACGCGCACCTTCTTCAGCATCTGCCTGACGATCAACTCGATGTGCTTGTCGTTGATGTCCACGCCCTGCGACTTGTAGACCTCCTGGACCTCCTTGACCAGGTACTGCTCGGTCTCGGTGCGTCCGCGGATCGCCAGCAGCTCGTGCGGGTACACCGACCCCTCGTTGAGCTGCCTGCCGGCTTTGATCTTGTCGCCGCCGGACACGTACAGCCGCGTCCGCCGCGGGAACGCGTGGCGGTGCTCCTCGCCGGACTCGTCGGTGATCACGACCGTCAGCGCTTTGTCGGTCTCCTCGAGTGACACGACGCCGTCCTGCTCGGCGATTTTCGCGAGCCCCTTCGGACGGCGCGCCTCGAACAGCTCGACCACGCGCGGCAGACCGTGCGTGATGTCCGCGCCGGCGACGCCGCCGGTGTGGAACGTGCGCATCGTCAGCTGCGTGCCGGGCTCGCCGATCGACTGCGCCGCGACGATGCCGACGGCGTCGCCGATCTGCGCGATCGCGCCGGTCGCCATCGCCCTGCCGTAGCAAGCCTGGCACACGCCGCTCGGCGCCTCGCACTTGAGCACGGAGCGCACGGGCACTCTCACCTCGACGCCCTTCTCGTGGTCCTCGGTGAACGCGCTGACGATGTCAGCCATCTCCGCGCGCCCGATCTCGACACCCTGCTCGCACAGCATGCGACCGCGCTTGGTCGTGATGTCGAGCGCGGCGACGCGCCCGACGAGCACGTCGTTCGGTTCGCCACCGTCCTTGAACACGGCCATCTCGATGTAATCCTCGGTGCCGCAGTCGGCCTCGCGGATGATCACATCCTGGGCGACGTCGACCAGACGCCGCGTCAGGTAGCCCGAGTCGGCCGTGCGCAGCGCGGTGTCGGCGAGGCCCTTTCGCGCGCCGTGCGTGGAGATGAAGTACTCGAGCACCGACAGGCCCTCCATGAAGTTGGCCTTGATCGGACGCTCGATGATTTCACCCTTCGGGTTCGCCATCAGGCCGCGCATGCCGGCCAGCTGGCGAATCTGCTTGAACGAGCCACGTGCACCCGAGTTGGCCATCATGAAGATCGGGTTGAGCACATCGAGGTTCGCGATCATCGCCTCGGCGACCTCGTCGGTTGCCGCGTTCCACTGCTCGACGACCGCCTCGTGGCGCTCCTCCTGGGTGATCAGCCCATCGTCGTACTGGCCGGTGATGTCGCCCACGAGCTTGTCGTACTTGTCGAGGATTTCCTGCTTCTGCGGCGGCACGACGACGTCGTTCTTGGAGATCGTGATGCCGGCCTGCGTGGCGTACTTGAAGCCGAGGTCCTTGAACGCGTCAAGCACCAGCGAGATCGTGGTCGCGCCGTAGGACTGCACCAACATGTCGATCAGCCGCGTCGTGTCGCGCTTCTTCATCGACTGGTTGACGAACACGTACTTGGACGCGTCGAACTCGTCGCCCAGCGCCTCCGACAGCGCGCGCTCGATGCGGTCGTTGTAGATGATGCGCCCGATCGTCGTCAGCACGTGACCGCCCTCGCGCCCATACGGGCGGAACTCGGCGATGTCGTGCAGCTTCACGACGTTGCCCTCGTAGGACAGCTCCGCCTCCTGCGCCGTGCGGAACACGTGCGGGCGCGGCTCATACGTGGCGCGGTCGATCTTTGCGAGCTCCTCTGCTTCCGGCCCGTACGTGAGGTAGTACGCACCGAGGATCATGTCCTGCGTCGGCGTCGCCAGCGGCGCGCCGTGCGCTGGGGACAGGATGTTGTTGGAGGAGAGCATCAGGATGCGCGCCTCCGCCTGCGCCTCCGCTGACAGCGGCAGGTGCACGGCCATCTGGTCGCCGTCGAAGTCAGCGTTGAACGCGTGGCATACCAGCGGGTGCACCTGGATCGCCTTGCCCTCGACGAGCAGCGGCTCGAACGCCTGGATGCCCAGGCGGTGCAGCGTCGGCGCGCGGTTCAGCAGCACGGGGTGCTCGTGGATGACCTCCTCCAGCACGTCCCACACCTCGGCGATCATCGAGTCGACCATCTTCTTGGCCGCCTTGATGTTCTGCGCTGACTTGCGCTCGACCAGGCGAGCCATGATGAACGGCTTGAACAGCTCGAGCGCCATGATCTTCGGCAGCCCGCACTGGTGCAGCTTGAGGTACGGGCCGGCGACGATCACCGAGCGGCCCGAGTAGTCCACGCGCTTGCCGAGCAGGTTCTGGCGGAAACGCCCCTGCTTGCCCTTGAGCATGTCGGACAGGCTCTTCAGCGGCCGGTTGCCCGGACCGGTGACGGGACGCCCGCGGCGACCGTTGTCGAACAGCGCGTCGACGGCCTCCTGCAGCATGCGCTTCTCGTTGTTGACGATGATCTCGGGCGCGCCGAGGTCGAGCAGCCGCTTGAGGCGGTTGTTGCGGTTGATCACGCGGCGGTAGAGGTCGTTGAGGTCCGAGGTCGCGAAGCGACCGCCGTCGAGCTGCACCATCGGACGCAGCTCCGGCGGGATCACCGGCACCGCGTCGAGCACCATCATCTCGGGCTTGTTGCCCGACTGGATGAACGCCGAGACGACCTTCAGGCGCTTGACCGCGCGCGCCTGCTTCTGGCCTTTGCCGGTCTTGACCTGGTCCTCCAGCTCGACGCGTTCGGCCTCCAGGTCGACCTGCTGCAGCAGGTCGCGGATCGCTTCCGCGCCCATGCCGCCGCGGAAGTACTCGCCGAACCCGTACGACGAGCCAAAGCGCTCCTTCAGCTCACGGAACGTGGTCTCGTCGTGCTCGATCTGCTTGGGCTCCATCGTCTTGAACAGCTCCCACACGCTGCGCATCCGCTCGGCCGCATCCTCGATGTAGGCTTCCGTGTCGGCGATGTCCGCCTCGAAGGTCTTGGTCAGCTCCTTGACCTGCTTCTCGCGCTCCTCCTCCGACAGTTTCGAGAGGTTGACGTCGAGCGAGTCCGCCCACAGGTGGTCTTCGTCGTTGAAGTTGGTCTGTTTGCCGCTCTGCAGGTACTTCTCGCGACGCGCCAGCGACTCACGCAGTTCAAGCACGCGCTCCTCGCGCTCGGCCGCGTAGGCGTCGAGAACCTTGTTGACCTCCTTCTCCAGCGAGTCGATGTCCCTCGCGCGCGCCTCCTCGTCGACCCACGTCACGATCGACGCCGCGAAGTACAGGACCTTCTCCAGTTCCTTGGGCGCCATGTCCAGCAGGTAGCCGATGCGGCTGGGCACGCCCTTGAAGAACCAGATGTGGCTGACCGGCGCCGCCAGGTCGACGTGGCCCATGCGCTCGCGACGGACCTTCGAGCGCGTGACCTCGACGCCGCAGCGCTCGCACACGATGCCCTTGTAGCGCACGCGCTTGTACTTGCCGCAGTAGCACTCCCAGTCCTTCGTCGGACCGAAGATGCGCTCGCAGAAGAGGCCGTCCTTCTCCGGCTTCAGCGTCCGGTAGTTGATCGTCTCTGGCTTGGTGACCTCGCCGGAGCTCCAACTGCGGATCTGCTTCGACGAAGCAAGGCTGATCTCGATGGCGTCAAAGTTATTGATGTCAATCATCTAGGGGTGCTTTCGCTCGCGGGTGAATCGATCTTTGGATCTTCGGCTTTGCGGCTGGTCACTCGGCGGCCTCGTCGGCGACCAGGCTCTCTAGGTCAACGTCCTCCGTTGCATCGACGTCGAGCAACTCCTCGACCTCGACCGCGTCATCGTCGTCGTCGTCTGTGGCGGCGTCATCCACGTCGTCTGCGCTCTCCGCGGCCAACTCCTCGGAGCCGCCCTCGACCTCCGCGGCGGACTCCGTAGCGCCCTCAGCATCAGCCTCGGCCGGCTCCTCGCCGTTCTCGCCGGCGAGCGCCCTGACCCCGGAGAGGTCGATGCCGAGCTCCTCCGCCGCGCGCAGCAGGTCGTCGTCCTCGTCGCGCATCTCCGCACGCTGGCCCTCCTCCGAGACGACGTTGACGTCGAGCGCCAGCGACTGCATCTCCTTGAGCAGGACCTTGAACGACTCGGGGATCGACGGCTCGGCGATGTTCTCGCCCTTGACGATCGCCTCGTAGGCCTTGACGCGCCCGACGGTGTCGTCGGACTTGATCGTCAACATCTCCTGCAGCGTGTAGGCGGCGCCGAACGCCTCCAGCGCCCACACCTCCATCTCGCCGAAGCGCTGGCCGCCGAACTGCGCCTTGCCGCCCAGCGGCTGCTGGGTGACGAGCGAGTACGGACCGGTCGAGCGAGCGTGGATCTTGTCGTCGACCAGGTGCAGGAGCTTCAGGATGTACATGTAGCCGACCGTCACCTGTTCGGCGAACGGCTCACCGGTGCGGCCGTTGAACAGCGTCATCTTTCCGGACGCCTGCTCGCCGACGCGACGGGACTTGTCGATGTCCATGCGGATGCGGCCTTCGTGCGCGTCCTGCCACTTGACCAGCGCATTGTCGACGTCTTCGACGGTGGCGCCGTCGAAGACGGGGGTCGACACGTATACGCGGCGAGGGCCAGCGCCGGCGGCGGCTTCCCTGTACGCCTCGGTGCCGTCGTCGTACCAGCCCTGCGCGGCCGCCCAGCCGAGGTGCGTCTCGAGGATCTGCCCGACGTTCATGCGCGAGGGCACACCCAGCGGGTTGAGGATCACGTCCACGGGCGTGCCGTCCTCGAGGAACGGCATGTCCTGCTGGTCGACGATCTTCGAGATCACACCCTTGTTGCCGTGACGGCCCGCGAGCTTGTCGCCCTCGGAGATCTTGCGCTTCTTGGCGACGAACACGCGCACGAGGTCGTTGACCCCGGGCGGCAGGTCGTCGCCGGCGTCGCGGCTGAACGTCTTGACGTCGATCACCACGCCACCCTCGCCGTGCGGCACCTTCAGCGAGGTGTCGCGGACCTCGCGCGCCTTCTCCTTGAAGATCGCGCGGATCAGCTTCTCCTCGGCGGTCAGCTCGGTCTCGCCCTTGGGCGTGACCTTGCCGACGAGCAGGTCGCCGGAGATGACCTCGGCGCCGACGCGAACGATGCCGCGGTCGTCGAGGTTGCGCAGCGACTCCTCAGAGCGGTTGGGGATGTCGCGGGTGATCTCCTCCTCGCCGAGCTTCGTCGTGCGGGCGTCGATCTCGTACTCCTCGATGTGGATCGAGGTGAGCTCGTCGTCCTGCACGAGGCGCTTGGACAGGATGATGGCGTCCTCGAAGTTGTAGCCCTCCCAGGACATGAACGCGACCATCAGGTTCTTGCCGAGTGCCATTTCGCCCTTGTCGGTCGAGGAGCCGTCGGCGAGCACGTCGCCCACCTTGACCGCCTGCCCGCTGCTGACGAGCGGCTTCTGGTGAATCAGCGTGCCCTGGTTCGAGCGCATGTACTTCTGCAGCTCGTACTCGTCGCGGGCGCCGTCCTTCGTCTGCACGACGATCTGGTTGGCATCGATATAATCGACGGTGCCGGCATTCTTGACGAGCAGCACATCGCCAGTGTCGAGCGCGGCGCGGCGCTCCATGCCGGTGCCGACGAGCGGCGCATCGGATTTCAGCAGCGGCACCGCCTGGCGCTGCATGTTCGAGCCCATCAGCGCACGGTTGGCGTCGTCGTGCTCGAGGAACGGGATCATCGCGGTCGCCACCGACCAGATCTGCTCGGGCGAGACGTCGATCAGGTCGACGTCTTTGGGACCGACCGTGACGTACTGGCCGGCCTGCGTGCGGCAGAGGATTTCGGTGCCCTTCAGTTTGCCCGTCTTCTCGTCGACCGGCGTGTTTGCCTGCGCGATCAGCAGCTCCTCTTCCTGGGTCGCGTCGAGGTGACGAATCTCCTCCGTGACGACGCCGTCGGCGACCACGCGGTAGGGCGTGGTAACGAAGCCGTACTCGGAGACCTCGGCGAACGACGACAGCGAGCCCATCAGGCCGATGTTCGGACCCTCAGGGGTCTCGATCGGGCACATGCGCCCGTAGTGCGTCGGGTGCACGTCGCGCACCTCGATCGGCGCGCGCTCGCGCGTCAGCCCGCCGGCACCGAGCGCCGACAGGCGCCGGCGGTGCGTGAGCCCCGAGAGGGAGTTCGTCTGGTCCATGAACTGCGACAGCTGCGAGGAGCCGAAGAACTCCTTCAGCGCCGCGACCACCGGCCGGATGTTGATGATCGTCTGCGGCGTGATCGTGTCCGCGTCCTCGGTCGTCAGGCGCTCGCGCACGACGCGCTCCATGCGATACAGGCCGATGCGGAATGCCTCCTGGATCAGCTCGCCGACGGTGCGCAGACGGCGGTTGCCGAAGTGCTCGTACTCGTCGAGGTGCTCCGCGACGGGCTCGCGCGGCATGCTTGTTGCCTCCGCCGCGTAGTCCTTGATCTCGACCTCGCCGTCTTCGGGCATACCCAGGCGCTTGGGCAACGAGACCAGCTCGCGCACGAGCGCGAGGATGTCGTCGTGGGTGAGCGTGCGCGTGTCGATGTCCACGTCCAGACCGAGACGCGAGTTCAGCTTGTAGCGGCCGACGCGCGTGAGGTCGTAGCGCTTGGGGTCGAAGAACAGCTGGTTGAGCAGCGCCTTGGCGTTGTCGACGCTCGGCGGCTCACCCGGACGCTGCTTCTTGAACAGCTCGATCAGCGCGCCCTCTTCCGTGCGCGTCGCCTCGGTGTCGGACTCGATCGTGTTGCGGATATACAGCGAGTTGTCGAACAGCCGCAGGATCTCCTCATCCGAGGCGTAGCCCATCGCGCGCAGCAGCACCGTCACCGGCAGCTTGCGCTTGCGGTCGATGCGGACGTAGACCTTGCCCTTCTTGTCGATCTCGAGCTCCAGCCACGATCCGCGTGCGGGCATCAGGTTGGCGATGAACACCTGCTTCTCGCGATCCTTCGGCTCCATCAGGTAGGCGCCCGGCGAGCGCACCAGCTGCGTCACGACGACGCGCTCGGTGCCGTTGATCACGAACGTGCCGCGCTCGGTCATCCACGGGAAGTCGCCCATGAAAACCGACTGCTCGCGGATCTCGCCGGTCTCGCGGTTGATGAACGCCACGGTCACCGTCAGCGGGCGCGCGTACGTGAGGTCCTTCTCGCGGCACTGGTCGAGCGACGCGACAGGCTCGTCGAACGTGAACTCGCCGAACTGCACGGCAAGATTGCCGGTGTAGTCCTCGATCGGCGAGATGTCGTCGATCGTCTCGCGCAGGCCGCCCGTCGCCGGGTCGGTCAGCCACGCGAACGAGCGAAGCTGGATGTCAAGCAGGTTGGGTACGTCAACGGTCTTTTGCAGACGCGCGAAGGTTCGGCGCGTCCGGAGAGCATCTGCAGCAGCCAAGAAATGACTCCTTCGGAGGGCGATACACGGGCAGAGGAGGGCGCCGAAGCGCGACCAGGAAAGATAGCACAGGCTATCCGCACCCTGAAGGGCGGCCAGCGCTCACGGACCCCGTCCTTCGAGAAATTCGCGTATGTGGCGCGACCTCGGTGCTGCGGACGGCTGCGACTATCGGCTAGCGGAGGGCACTTTACCGGAAAACGGGCGGATTTGTTAGCCGTGCATAAAGAAGGGCCCCGCCGCTGGACGAGACCCTTCCCTGCGAACCTGCTGTGGCCAACGGCTACTTCAACTCGACGCTCGCCCCTGCCTCCTCGAGTTCCTGCTTCAGCTTGTCGGCCTCCTCGCGCTCGACGCCCTCCTTGACGGGCTTCGGCGCCTCGTCGACGAGCGCCTTCGCCTCTTTGAGGCCTAGGCCGGTGGCCGCGCGAACGACCTTGATGACCTGGATCTTCTTGTCGCCGGCGCCCGCGAGGATCACGTCCACCGTGCTGCTGGCTTCTTCCTCGCCGCCACCGGCGTCACCGCCGCCGCCCGCGGGCGCGGCCGCAGGCGCGGCGACCGCGGCGGCCGACACGCCGAACTCCTCCTCGAGCGCCTTGATGCGCTCGGCGAGCTCGAGCACCGAGATGCCCTTGAGCTCCTCGATCCAATCCTGTGTGCTGGTTGCCATGTGAGTCAGTCCTCCTTGGTGGGATTCGTCTCGGCGTCCTCGGGCTGGCTCTCAGCCGAGACGTCCGCCTGGTTGTCGTCTGCTTGCGCCGGCGCATCAGCCTCCGGCTCAGTCTGTGTGGCCGCCTCTGCAGCCGGCTCCTCCACCGCCGCCGCAGGCTCCTCGGCCTGCTGATCAGGGGCGGCCTCCGCAGCTGGCGTCTCCTCGGGCTCGGGCTCTGGAGCCGCCTCGAGCCCTGGAGCCGCGTCGGCGACGGGCGCTGCCTCGGCCGGCGCACCGGCGGGGATCTCGCCGGACTCCTTCTTCTCGCGTACCTGGCCGAGCGCGACGGCAAGGCCGCCCAGCAGTCCGCCGAGCGAGCGCACGAGACCGCCGATGGGCGACGCGACGACGCCGACGAGCTGGCCGTAGAGCACTTCGCGCGATGGCAGCCGTGAGAGCGAGCGGATCTGCTCGACGTCGAGCGTGTCGGCTCCCATCAGCCCGCCCTTGAACGGCAGCAGTTGCGTGGTGCGGCCGTAGTCAGCGACGGTTTTGGCAGCGGTGGCGACATCGCCACGCACGAACGTGAGCGCGGTGGGACCCGTGAGGTAGACCTTGAGCGACTGCGCGCCGACCTCGTCGGCGGCGCGCTCCGTGAGCGAGTTCTTGACGACCTTGAAGATCGCGTCGGACTCGCGCAGCTTCGCGCGCAGCTCGGCGACCTGCGCAACCGTGATGCCGCGATAGTCGACGGCGAAGATCGCCTCGGACTCGTCTATGTGGGTTGCGATCTCGGCGATCGCAACGGCCTTCTGGTCTCGGTTCATGGGGCTCCTGTCCCGGTCCTCTGCCGGTGATGCCGATCAGGCGATCGGCGGCGGCTGCCGGGGGTCTCTGGTGGCCTGTGAGGGATGACGCTTAGGCGGCGATCGTAGCCGCGGGCGCCTCCTCGAGGATTTCACGGGTCTTCGACGGGTCGACCTTCACACCCGGGCCCATCGTGGAGGCGATCGTGATCGAACGCAGGTAACGGCCTTTCGCCGCGGACGGCTTCGCACGCACGAGCTCTTCAACGACGGCCGCGTAGTTCTCGAGCAGCTTGCGGTCGTCGAAGCTGACCTTGCCGATCACGAGGTGCACGATCGCGCTGCGGTCGGTGCGGTACTCGACCTTGCCGGACTTGGACTCCTCGACCGCTTTGCCGACATCCATCGTGACGGTGCCGACTTTGGGATTGGGCATCTTGCCCGACGGCCCGAGGATGCGCCCGAGCTGACCGACGACGGACATCAGGTCCGGCGTGGCGATCGCGACATCGAAGTCGTCGAAGCCCTCCTGAATGCGTTTGGCGAGGTCCTGTGCGCCGACGACGTCAGCGCCCGCCTCTTCGGCCTCGCGCGCCTTGTCGCCCTGAGCGAACACGGCGACCTTGACGTCCTTGCCGAGCCCGTTGGGCAGCGCGATCGTGCCGCGCAGCTGCTCGTCGGCGTGGCGCACGTTCAGGCCGGTGCGGACGTGCACCTCGACGGTCTCGTCGAACTTGGCGCCGCCGAGGCCGCGCACCAGCGCGACCGCCTCGGCAGGCTGGTACTCACGCTCGCGATCGACCTTCGCCAGCAGCTCCGAGTAGCGCTTGCCGTGACCGCTCACGACGCGACCTCCACGCCCATGGACCTTGCCGTGCCGGCGATGATCTTGGCTGCCTGCTCGACGTCGTGCGCGTTGAGGTCGTCGAGCTTGCGCGCGGCGATCTCGCGCAGCTGGTCCTGGGTGATGGTGCCAACCTTGACGCGGTTGGGCTCACCGGAGCCCTTGTTGATTTTGATCGCCTGGCGGATCAGCACGGCGGCCGGCGGCGTCTTCGTGACGAACGTGAACGAGCGATCCTCGTAGACGGTGATCACGACCGGGATCACGGTGCCCGTTTCGCTCTGGGTCTGGGCGTTGAACGCCTTGCAGAACTCCATGATGTTGATCCCGTGCTGACCGAGCGCAGGACCGACCGGCGGGGCGGGGCTCGCCTGCCCCGCGTTCGCCTGCAGCTTGATTGTGGTGAGGACCTTCTTGGCCATTTAGAGCTTCTTCACTTGATCGAATTGGACTTCGACGGGCGTCTCGCGGCCGAAGATTGATACCAGCACCTTGAGGCGAGCGGCATCCTCGTTGATCTCGGAGATCTCGCCGGAGAAGTCCGACAGCGGCCCCGAGACGACCTTGACGGACTCGCCGATCGTGAACTGCGCGCGCGTGCGGGTGGCGGTGGCGACCTCCTTGTGCAGCAGCCGATCGACCTCGACCTGCGTCAGCGGCACCGGCTCCTGAGAGGCACCGACGAAGCCGGTGACGCCGGGGGTGCCCTTGACGACGCCCCAGGAATCCTCGTTTAGCTCCATGTTGACGAGCACGTAGCCCGGCATCGTGCGCTTCTCGACGGGGTTCTTCTGGTTGTCCTTCATCTCCATCACGGTTTCGGTCGGCACGACCACGCTGCGCACGGCGCGCTGCTGCCCGAGCGAGATCACGCGGTGCTCGAGGTTGTGCTTGACCTTGTTCTCGTGACCGGAGTAAGTGTTTACGACGTACCAGCGAAACATTCAGACCTCAGAGGATGAATTCGACGATTTCCTTGGCGACATAGTCGGCGGCGCCAAGGTAGAGACCCGCGACGGCGACGAAGCCGAGCACGACCGCGGTTGCCTGCGTGACCTGCCGACGGTCGGGCCACTGTACGCGCTGCAGCTCCGCCCAGCTCGCGCGCAGGAAGCCGATCGCGCGGTTGCCGCCGCGAAGCGGCGCGCCAGATGCCTGCGCGGGCGTTGCCGCGCGCACCCCGGACAGCTCCTGCAGCTCGTCCTCGGTGACGTCGCCCTCGGACTCCGCCTCCTGCTCGATTTCGGACTCGGAAAGCGTGCGCGGTTCATCGGCGATCGGGTCGAGCGGCACCCCGCCGGCGCCGCGGACGAGCGCGGCGTCGAACTCGTCGACCTCCGCTCCAGCGTGGTCGAGCGAGCCGGGCAGGTCGGCACGCTCGATCGTGCCGTGCGCCTCGGCGCCTGCCGCAGCGGCATCTGCCGCCTGCGCGCCGTTGGGCGCAGCGTCCGCGTCCTGGCGGCGGCCGACAGCCGCGCCCCCGCCGCGTGCGCGGCGTTGCTTTGCACGTTTGCGATCACGAGCCACAGCAGCGCTCCCGCGCTAACGGGTCTCCCGATGGCTGGTGTGCTTGCGACACCAGCGGCAGTACTTGCGCAGGCTGATCCGGTCAGGGTTGTTGCGCTTGCTCTTGTTCGTCTGGTAGTTGCGATGCTTGCACTCCTCGCAGGCGAGGGTGACAGCGATTCGAACGTCTCCGCGGGCCATGATCAGAAATCCCTGCGTCGTTGTGGATATAGCGGCCCTGGGCGAAGAAAAACCCCGCCCAGGCGCGAGGTCCCAAGCAGTCTAGCGCGCTCGCGTCGCCGAGACCAGCGCGCCTGCGCGGCGGCTGAGCGCGACCCCGCAGAGCTTGACGCGGGCGACGCAAACCGCGAAGCTCGGGCCGCCAGCAGCTAGATCTGTTCCTGACCCCGCCCGAGCCTGCCCACCGAAAGAAGGAGACACGCGCGATGCCCCTGCCCGAGCCGATTCCCGTCAGCGCCCACGACGAGTCGTTCGCCGGTGTCACCTACCACATACGCGGCGAACTGGTGCCGGAGCTGCAGATCGACATCTCCGGCCAACAGGTGATGTTCGAGCACCACACGCTGCTGTGGAAGGAGACGCAGCTGAACGTCGAGCTGAAGAAGCTGCCGGGCGCGATCAAGCGCAAGATCGCGGGCCTGGAGTTCTTCGTCACGCGGACCTCTGGCTCTGGCCGGATCGCGTTCTCGCGCGATTCCGCTGGACAGTGCGTGCCGATGCACCTGCGCCAGGGCGAAGGGCTCGACGTGCGCGAGCACCAGTTCCTGGCGGCGACCGACAACCTCGACTACAGCTTTGAACGGATCAAGGGCGTGCAGAACATGCTGCTCGGCGGGTCGGGCATCTTCATGGACAAGTTCCGTGCGACCGACGGCGACGCGCTGGTGTGGCTGCACGGGCACGGCAACGTCTTCCTCGTCGAGCTCGGCGCCGGCGAGCAGCTGGACGTGGAGGCGGGCGCCTGGCTGTACAAGGACTCGACGGTCAGCCTCGAGGCCGTGACGATGGGCCTGAAGACCGGGATCATGGGCGGCGGCGGCAAGCTCACCTGGAACCGCTTCACCGGCCCCGGGCGCCTGGCGATCCAGACGTTGTTCATCGCACCGTTGGAGGGCGAACAGAACGGCGGCAACGCCCAGGCGGCCACTGCCGGTGGCCTCGCCGGCGCGTTGATCGGCGGCCTCACGCGCGGGTGAGGCCGCGCCGGGGGAGGCCGCGCGACAGGTCAGAGGGGGCGATGCTCAGCTGGTGAGGGTGCTCGCCGACACGCAGCAGAGCCCTACTCGTACAGCGTCAGCGCCCCGACGATCACGTACAGCGCGACCAGCGCCCAGCCCTCGAATTCGGCGGCCTCGCCGTCACCCGTCACCTGCCACAGCGCCAGCGCCGTGAGCGCCAGCGCGCCGATGTAGACCGGCGCAAGCGCAAACGTGAGCGTCGTCCTGAGCGCGAACGACACGAGCACGAGCGCGGGGAACAGGAACGCGGCGATCTGCGCGACGGAGTTTTTGACGACCGAGATCGCCAAATCAGATTTGCGCTTGAACGCGAGCACCAGCCCAGCGGTGTGCTCGACGGCGTTGCCCGCGATCGCCACGATCACCAGGCCGGCGAACGCCTGCGAGACGTGCAGGATCACGATCGCGGGCTCCAGGGCGTTGACGAACCAGCTCGACACGAACGCCGAGGCGATACCCGCGACGATCAGCAGTATCAGCGTCAATCCGAGCGACAGCCGCGGACCGCTCGGCTCCTCCCCCGCCCCTCCGACGTTCGCCTCCGTCTCGACCCGCGCCGTCACAGCAGCAGCGGCGTCGCTCTCCCCAGGCACACTGTCGGCGCGCAGGTACGGCACCACCCACGTCATGTACACGACCAGCAGGCAGACCGCGCCGACGATCGAGATGCCATCGACGTGGTGACTGGCAGGGTCGTGCGCGGCGAGCGACAGCCCGAGCAGCACGATGATGAACACGGTCACCTGCAGCAGCGTGGCCGTGTCTCTGGGCAGGCGCTTGGAGAAACGCATCAGCCCATCCGGCGCACGGCGAGCGCCAATCACGATCACGAGGCCGAGCACCAGCAGCGCGTTTGCGAGCACCGAGCCGATGATCGCCGTCTGCGCCACCACGAGCTCGCCCTTCTGCAGCGCGAAGATCACGACGAACAGCTCAGGCAGGTTGCCGAGCGTCGCCTGCATCATCCCGGTGACGCCCGGCCCGAAGCGCTCGCCCAGCTGCTCGGTCGCGAACGACACCATCCACGCGAGGCTCGCGAGGGCGAGCGTGGCGACGGCGAAACGCGGCACGGCGGCCCACTTGCCGTAGTTGGCGACGCCCGCGAGCACGGCCAACACGGCCACGAGCGACAGGAACAGACGCTCTAGGGGTCTCAGGCCGGCCATCGCGCCCGAGCGACGATACCCGGGGCCGCCGATGCCAATACGCTGATGCACATGCGCCTCGCCACGTTCCTGCCCCCCGGCTCGGAGTACCCGCGTGCGGGTGAGGTGCGCGAGCAGGACGGCCAGACGCGCGTGTTCGGCTACGCCCAGGAGCAGCTCACGGTCCTCGACCGCCTCGCCGACCCGGAGGCGGCGGCTGTGGAGGGCGCCTCGTGGGCGCTGTCGGAGGTGACGCTGCTCGCACCGGTTCCCGCGCCGCGGGCGATCTTCGGCATCGGCCTCAACTACGCCGACCACGTGCGCGAGACCGGCGGCGAGACGCCGCCGCAGCCGCTGGTGTTCATGAAGCTGCCGTCATCGGCCGCCGCGCCGAACGCCCCTGTGCACTGCCCGGCGGTCGTCCGGCGGCTGGACTACGAGGGCGAGCTGGCGGTGATCATCGGCCCCGGACGATCGGTCGCTGGCTACGCGGTCGCCGACGACGTGACGGCGCGCGACCTGCAGGGCCGCGAGCCACAGTGGACGCGCGCGAAGGCCGCCGACGGCTTCTGCCCTTACGGCCCGTGGATCACCACCGCCGAGGAGGTGCCCGACCCGCACGCGCTGGCGCTGCGTACCTGGGTCAACGGCGCGCTGCGCCAGGACTCCAACACGTCCAATCTGATCTTCTCGATCCCCGAGCTGATCGAGTTCATCGACGAGACCTGCACGCTGCACACGGGCGACGTGATCCTCACCGGTACACCGGCGGGCGTCGGCCTCGGCCAGGACCCGCCCGTGTTCCTCGCGAGCGGCGACGTCGTGCGCATCGAGATCGAGCGCCTCGGCGCGATCGAGCACGCGATCGCCTGAGCAGCGACACCAGCGCCTTCGGCGACAAGCGCTCGTCGTCCGCCTTTGAGCCGTATCGGCCCTCGCAGGCGGCTCAGTGGCTGTCGAGCACGCGGTCGATCAGACCGTAGTCGCGCGCCTGCTCGGCGGTGAAGAAGCGATCGCGCTCCATGTCGCGCCGCACCTCCTCGGCCGGTTTGCCCGTGCACTCAGCGTAGATCTCGTCGGTGCGTTCGCGCACCTTCAGGATCTCGCGCGCATGGATCTCGATGTCAGTGGACTGCCCTTCGAAGCCCGCCGACGGCTGGTGGATCAGGATCCGCGAGTTGGGCAGCGCCGCGCGCTTGCCCTTGGTGCCGGCGGCCAGCAGCAGCGAGCCCATCGACATCGCCACGCCGACGCACATCGTCGCGATGTCCGGCTTGACGAAGTTCATCGTGTCGAAGATCGCCAGGCCCGAGTAGATGCTGCCGCCGGGTGAGTTGATGTAGATCGAGATGTCCTTCTCCGGGTCCTCGCTCTCCAGGTGCAGCAGCTGCGCGACCACCAGGTTGGCGACCTGGTCGTCGATCGGCGTGCCGAGGAAGATGATGCGCTCGTTGAGCAGACGCGAGTAGATGTCGAACTCACGCTCGCCCCGCGCGGTTCGCTCGACGACCATCGGAATCAGTGGCATGGCTCCCCACCCTAGCGCTCGTGGCAGTCCCTCCCGCTTAGCAACCATTTACGCGCGCCAGCACATGGCCTTTAAGGCAGCAGTGGACAATGTCCGCAACCGAGCTGGTCGTGGGAGGTCAAAGCAGATGATGAATCGCGTGCTCAGGAAGAAGCTTCTGGTCGGCCTGGCGGTCGTCGCGGTGATCGCCGGCGTGACCGCGGCCGTCGTGATGGCGGCGAAGCCGAGCGCCCGTCACCACCGGCGTGGCGCGCTCGCGACCGCCGCCGACTACCTCGGCGTCAGCAGCACGCAGTTGCGCAGCGAGTTGCGGTCGGGCAAGTCGCTCGCGCAGGTCGCGGACGCCACCGCGGGCAGATCCGAAGCCGGCCTGATCGCGGCGCTCGAAGCCGCCGACAAGGAAAAGCTGGCGGCCGACGCGGCGGCGCTGCCGAGCATCGTCACGGACGAGGTCGACCGCATCGGCGGCCCAACCGTCGTGCACGCAGCGGGGCATGGGCGCGGGCGCGTGCTTGTGCCTGCGGCGAGCTACCTCGGCGTCAACGCAGCGCAGCTCCGCGCCCAACTGCTCGCCGGCAAGACGCTCGCGCAGATCGCCGAAGCCAGCGACGGCAAGTCGGTGGCGGGGCTGGTCGCGGCGCTCGTAGCGGAGAAGCGGACCGCGCTCGCCAAGGGCGTCGCGGCTGGCGCGATCACGCAGGCGCAGGCGAACGCAGTACTGCCCAAGCTCACCGCGCGAGCAACCGCGGAGGTCAACCGCGTGCGCGCTCAGCACGGTGCTCACGCGCGTGCAGCCGCGCGCAGGCACCGCCGCGCGCAGGTCAAAGGTTGACCGAGCGCATCCCCTGCTCGTCGTAGCGTTCGCCGCTCGCGGGCGGGACCGCCTCGGCGATCGCCAGCGCGTCTTGCTCGCTTAGCTCGACGTCCGCGGCGGCCAGGTTCTCTTCCAGGTAGGACACCCGCTTGGTGCCGGGAATCGGGACGATGTGCTCGCCGCGGCTCAGCACCCAGGCAAGCGCCAGCTGCCCAGGCGTCAGCCCTTTCTCGGCTGCCAGCTCGCGCACGCGCTCCGCCAGCCTGCGGTTCGCCAGCAGGTTCTCGCCGGTGAAGCGCGGCCCATAGCGGCGGAAGTCGCCCTCGTCCAGCTCCTCCGGCGAGCTGAAGCGCCCCGACAGGAAGCCGCGCCCAAGCGGCGAGTACGCGACCAGCGCGATCCCCAGCTCCTGCAGCGTCGGCAGGATCTCCTGCTCGAGCTCGCGCGTCCACAGCGAGTACTCCGTCTGCACCGCGGTGATCGGGTGCACCGCGTGTGCTCTGCGGATCGTCTCCGCGCTCGCCTCCGACAGCCCCAGATAGCGGACCTTGCCCGCCGCCACCAGCTCGGCCATCGCCGCCACCGTGTCCTCGATCGGCGTGTTGGGGTCGACGCGGTGCTGGTAGTACAGGTCGATGTGCTCGACACCGAGGCGCTGCAGCGAGCCCTCGCACGCGCTGCGCACGTAGTCAGGGCTACCGTCGATCGAGCGGACCGGTGGCCCGCCCGCCTCGCCAGGCTCGATCTTGATGCCGAACTTGGTCGCCAGAAACACCTCGTCGCGGCGTCCCTCGATCGCGCCGCCCACCAGCCGCTCGTTCGTGTGCGGCCCGTACATGTCCGACGTGTCCAGAAAGTTGCAGCCGAGGTCGAGCGCGCGCTGGATCGTCCGCAGCGCCTCGCCTTCGTCAGCGGCGCCGTAGAACGCCGACATGCCCATGCAGCCGAGGCCGATCGCGGCGACCTCGGGACCGCCTCCTCCGAGAGTGCGGGTCTTCATCGTGTGGCTCCTGTCCGGTGGTTTGGTCGCCGAGAACGGTCGATGCGGACATAATGGCAATCCAGATGTTCCCCCTGAACCTCCCCAACCTGCTGACGGTGCTGCGGATCATGCTCGTGCCCGCGCTGGTGGTGGCGCTGCTCGGCAACACGCCCGGCGGCGACGTGCTCGCGGCGGTGGTGTTCGCGCTGGCGTCGTTGACGGACTTCATCGACGGCTACCTGGCGCGAGCGCGCGCTGAGATCACCACGTTCGGCAAGCTCATGGACCCGCTCGCCGACAAGCTGCTGATCGTCGCCGCGCTGATCTCGCTGGTGTCGCTGCACCGCCTGGCGGCGTGGGTGGCGATGGTGATCATCACGCGCGAGCTGGCCGTCACGGTGCTGCGCCTGGCTGCCACGCAGGCGGGCGTGGTGATGGCCGCGAGCATGTTCGGCAAGGTCAAGACCTGCCTGCAGATCGCGGCGATCCTTGCCGTCATCGCCGTGCACGGACAGTCCGCTTGGGTGACCGCGCTGCTGTACGTCGCCGTCGCGGTGACGGTGCTGTCGGGGCTCGACTACTTCTTCGGCCTGCGCCGGCGCCTGCAACAGGTCCAGGCCGGAGCCGACGCCTGACGCGCTAGCGCCGCGCGCCGGCTGCGAGCCACTGCTCGAGCGTCGTGTGGTCGGCGCTGTGCGCGCCGGCTTCGATCTCCGCGCGCAGGTCGCCGAGCAGCCCGTGGCGTTCGGCGAGCACGTTGTGCTGGTGGATCGTCTCGAGGTTCTCCTGGCGCGCCGAGACGAAGCTCTCGTCGTCCAGCGCCGGGAACGTGCGCACCACGCCCGCGATCATCTCGCGCACGCAGTCCTCGACGAAGCGCGGCCGGCGGTGAGCCTTCTCGACCACCTCGACCTCGTCCGAGCGCTTCATCAGCTCGTAGATCTCAGAGGACATGCTCGCCTCCGCGATCGCCAGCAGCGTCGCCGCGTCGATCTCCTCCGTACAGCCGATCTGCAGCGTCGCGAGCCCGCGCTGGTTGTGCGTGGCGACCGGCACGCTCTCGAGGATGAGATCGATCTGCTCTGACGAGAAGCCCTGTGCGAGCAGCCGCTCGCGTGCACGCGCGGCCACCAGCTCCTGCGCGCAGGGACAGGCCGTCATGCCGGTCGCCGAGACGCCGACGGTGCCGCGCGTGCCGTGCTCGAACGCCACCGCACGGCCGTGCAGCGTGTAGATCTCCTGCGTCTGGATGCCCGACACCGGCGCCGACTTGTGCTCGGGATAGCGCGCCGCGATCGTCACCTCCGCACGCTCGGCGCCCTGGCGCTCGCGCACGAGCTCGGCGATGTGCCGCGCCAGCGTCTCAGCGCGGAACGTGGAGCCGCTGAGCACCACCTCACCGATCGCCTCGTTGACGACCTCGTCGAAGCGCGACATGTGCGCGCCCTTCTGGTCGTGGCTGAGATCGACATAGCAATCCAGGCGCGCTAGAAACAGCTCGTCCTGAATGCGCACGACCTTTTCCACGCCGCTGACGCCCACGCGCGAAAGCGCCACCGCGACGCCCGGCTCGCGTGCCTGCACGTCGTCGCCGGAACCCCTGGTGGGAGACAGCATCGAGGTAGGCCGTGTCGTCGCCACCGGGGCCAAGCCTAGCGCGCCAGCAGCCCGGCGACGGACGTCTGATGAGTAGCGGACCACACGAGCGTCGATTCTGGTATCAATCGCCACGCAACAGAACTCGTCGAGCAAACGCGACGCACAGGAGGCTTAGCGTAGGGCTGGGGAGGTCGCAGTGGCAGATCCGCTGCGACGGGGAGCCGGATCGTCGTAGGGAGGCCAGTTGAGCGAGAAGCTTGAGGGGCTACTGACTGCCACGGACGCCGCGGTAGTCGAGCTGGAGGAGCTGCAAGGGATCATCGCCGAGTCCCAGGAAAGGGGATTCGTCGCTGCCGAGACGCTTGCGAGCGCGCTCGAGGAGGCGGAGCTGTCCTCGCAGCAGACGCAGGACCTGCT
The DNA here is from genome assembly GCA_963716535.1 of uncultured Solirubrobacteraceae bacterium. Taxonomy (GTDB): domain Bacteria; phylum Actinomycetota; class Thermoleophilia; order Solirubrobacterales; family Solirubrobacteraceae; genus Palsa-744. The sequence continues at coordinate 2,040,816 of OY970317.1, forward strand.
GAGCTATCTGGAGGAGCACGGCATCGAGGTGCTCGCCCCCGGCGAGGCCGCGACCGAGCTGCACGCGCACGCGCCGGCGGCGAGCGCCCGCGAGGACACGCTGCCGGAGCGCACGACGGCGCACGCGTTGGCGAGCGTCGCCGAGCAGGACGGCAACGAGGAAGGCACCGGCGAGCTGAGCGCGCGCTTGGACGAGCTGAAGCGCCCGGACGTCGACCTCACGGTCGAGCCCAGCCTCGACTCGCTGCGGCTGTACCTGCGCTCGATCGGGCGCGTGCCGCTGCTGAGCGCCGAGGAGGAGGTCGCGCTGGCCAAGCGCATCGAACGCGGCGACATCGCCGCCAAGCAGCACATGGTCGAGGCGAACCTGCGCTTGGTGGTGTCGATCGCCAAGGGCTACGTCGGGCGCGGCCTGACGCTGCTGGACCTGATTCAGGAGGGCTCGCTGGGGCTGATTCGCGCGGTCGAGAAGTTCGACTACCGCCGCGGCTACAAGTTCTCGACGTACGCGACGTGGTGGATCCGCCAGGCGGTCACGCGCTCGCTCGCCGACAAGGGCCGCACGATCCGCATCCCGGTGCACATGGTCGAGCGCCTGAACAAGCTGATCCACGCCGAACGGCGGCTGATCCAGCAGCTCGGTCGCGAGCCGGTGCCGGCGGAGCTGGCCGCTGAGCTCGAGTGCACGGTGCGCGAGGTACGCGACATCATGCGCATCACGCAGCAGCCGATCTCGTTGGAGAAGCCGGTCGGCGAGGAGGACGACTCGGCGCTCGCCGACTTCGTCGAGGACGTCTCGGCCGAATCGCCGTTCGAGATCGCCTCGGAGGCGCTGCGCCGCGAGAACGTCTCGCGCGTGCTCGCATCGCTGCCGCGGCGCGAGCGCGAGGTCATCGAGATGCGCTACGGCATCGTCGGCGGGCGTTCGCGCACGCTCGAGGAGGTCGGCCGCGCCTTCAACATCACGCGTGAGCGCGTCCGCCAGATCGAGAACCGCACGCTCAAAAAGCTGCAGACGCTGCCCGAAGCCCAGCAGCTACGCGAGGCGTCCTAGCGCAGCGCGTCGATCACGGTTCGAACTCGACGTCCACCCAGTAGTTGGTCGCCTTGTACGTGCTGGCGGGGAAGGTGCTGGACTTGCTGTAGGTGTAGACGCCGTTGGCACTGAGTATGTTCGACGGTGCCACCAGCGGCGGGTTGCTCATGCCGCTCACCGAGAACCCGAGAGATGAGTCGGAGTAGCGCCCGTTGGGCGCCAGGTAGCCCACGACATACGTCGTGTTGGCGGCGATCGCCACGGGTGTCGCGAACTTGACCTGCTGCCAGCCCGATGCGGTTTCGCCGCTGAAGGTCGCCGACGCGAGCAACGTGCCGCTCGCGCTCCAGAGGCTGCCGATGTGCGTGCCCGTGTTGGCGGCTGCCTTGTAGAAGCGAACGCCCGTCACGGCCCCCGCAACTTCCGAGCTGAACTTCACGCCGAGCTCGACCGATGAGTTGTCGTTCGAGTCGATCGTCGTCGGCGTCGCCAGTTCGAACAGCGTGTCCTGCGGCGTGACCGCGCTCGAGTTGCTCGATGGCGTGCCAGTCCCGACCGCGTTGCTCGCCGTGACGACGAACGTATAGCTCGTGCCGTTGGTCAGGCCCTTGACGGTGGTCGAGGTCGCAGACGCAGCTACTTCGACAGGCGTCTGGGCGCTGGCGCCCACATAAGGAGTGACGGCATACGAGGTGATCGCGCTGCCGCCGTTGCTGGACGGCGCGGTCCAGCTGACGAGCGCCTGTTTGCTGGCCGCGGTCGCGATGACCCCTGTGGGCGCCGAGGGAGTCGTGGCCGATGCCGGCGTCGCAAACGTCTGATCGACGCCATCGCTGGTGCCGGCGGCGTTGCTCGCGACGACACGAAAGTGGTAGGTGCTCGCCGCGGCCAGACCAGTCACCGACGCGCTGACGGCCACCGCGCCGCTGCCGGCGCCCGGTGACGGCGCGCAACTGGCCGTGTGGCCATAGCTGACGCCGGGTCCGTATTCAAAGGCGCATTGGCTGACCTGGGTGCCGTTGGGGTTGACGGTCGCATTGAGCGCTGCACTGCTCTGCTTGACTTCCGAGGCGGCCTTCGTGACGACGGTCGGGGCTTCTTCCACGACTGGGACTTCCACCGCGCCTTCTTCGATCTTGCCGTAGGCGTAGCTGTAGGTCTGGCCGCCTTCTTCCTGCGCTTCACGGTTTTCGTTGACCAAGTCGAATCCCTTGGGTTCCTCCTGCAGCCAGCTTTCCGTGTTGCACTTCTCGCAGTTGACCTTCGACGTTTCAGGAGATTCCAGTTCCTTCAGCGGCCGCGCGACAGTACCCCAATTGGTCGGTTCGTTTGAATAGTCGCCCCAGGGCTGACCTTCGGTACCGCTCACCCGTTCGTGGTAGAAGCGTTGATAGGCGCGCGCCCCCGAGCGGGCGGTGGCCGCAAAGGTCGTGTTCGCGAGCCAGTACTTTTCTCCCTTTTTGACTTTAACTGGCTTGAGTAGCTTGAATTCGGTGAACTTCTGGTTCTTGATGCTGCCCTCGGCCACTTTGCCCGAGACTCCGAGCAACTTCCCCGGGTCTTCTGGTGGGATTTCCGATTCGTACTCTTTGAACATCGCCGGCGTCCAGATTTCTCCGCTGCTTTCCGCTTCGCCGATGTAATCGATTTCCGGATAGGCGTATGTGCGGTTGGCGTAGATCCCCACTTCCGCGCCCGTGTTGCCGCTGGTTCCAAGGACCGCAAAAATCGCTTCCACGGTGCCCGTATGTTCCGCGATGAAGGGCCAGGCGACGAACTGCCCCTCGGATATTTCATCCGCACAGTTCTGCCTTTTGACTTTGGGGCATTCAGAAGCGCCGTCTTCCCAGTGTTCCTGCTGCGGCTTGCCAAGCAAGATCCCGGGTTGAGCTTGTTCTTCCGCTACGGCCGCCTGCGCCACCGCAGCCGTCGCCTGATCCTCAGCGGAGCCCTGGCCGCCTATCGCGAGCGCAGCGCCCGCCGCGAACATCACTGTCAGAACGAAGACGAGCTTCTTTTTTAGCCGCATCGATTTCGACACCTAGTCCATTTAGTCGACTCGAAAGTGATCCCCCGCTGGACACCCTCCATCCACGACAGGGCCCACCGTCTCTTATATGTCGAGCGATGCTAGCAACTGCGCTCGACAGACAACGCGTGACTCCACTAAAGAACTAAAAAAGAACTAAGAACTCACCCTTACACTGACCGTAGTAGACCCGACGCCCAGGCACATCCTCGCAAGTGTCAATAGTCAGACTTTCCTCGTCGGGTTTTTAGCTCGCGCCGGCGCATCTCGCGCCCATGCCCCACGCGCACGTTGCCCGGATCGCCAACGCCACCGCCGCGCAGCGAGCACCGCACGCGCCATCGCCGTCGACCTGGGCGCAACGTGGGAAGCCGCGAAGAGGCCCAGCGGCCACGTGAGACGCGGACGCTCGTCAAACGCCGGCGAGCCCGCCCTGACCCCCGCGTCCCGCGCCTCGATCGCTCGCCCGGCTTCGCCGGCCCGCAGCCCCTAAACTTCACGGCCGCCCCCGGCGGGGTTCCCGAGCGGTCAAAGGGGACGCGCTGTAAACGCGTTGGCTCTGCCTTCGAAGGTTCGAATCCTTCCCCCGCCACTAAGGCCCATCTCGGCGCGCTCATGGACACTCGTCCGCGCTGACCTCGAGGGGGCAATCGTGAGCATCAGGCCGGTGGAGGACTGCTCGGGGGTCGCGCCTCGACCTCGCGGCTGGCCGCCGCGATGTCAACTCGGATACGGTTCGGTGCGCAGGTAGCCCCTGCTGCGGATCCGGGAAGATGGCGCAACAGCAACGCAAGAGCACCCAGCGAGAGCGGCTGCTCAAGGGCATGCTCTTAGCCGCCAATCGGCGCGGCTACGTGGGCGCGCACGTATCGGCCGTGATCGCCGAGGCAGGCGTTTCGCGCCCCACCTTCTACGACTACTTCGACGACCGCGACGACTGCTTCAAGGCCTGCATCGAGGACGTCCAGGAGCGGCTGTTGGGAGCTGTCACGGCGGCAGTGAGCAAGGTGGACGCCCACGAGGCGACCGGCGCGGCGATCCGTGCTCTGATCGACTACGCAAGCGCCGAGCTCGCCGGAGCGCGATTCCTGATGGTGGAGTCGACGGCCGGGGGGACGCCCGCGCTCGATGCACGAGACCTCGGCATCGCGCGCATCGCAGCGGCGATCCAGCAAGCACGAGCCGGCGCTCAACCGACTGAGAAGGTGCCCGACCTCGAGGCTCGAACGCTGGTGGGAAGCGTCTACCGCATGATCGCCACTCGGCTGCGGCGCGGGGAGGTGGCGATCCTGAGGCTCACCGATGACCTGCTGGGCTGGATCGAGGCGTACGAGCGCCCAGCTTCCGGGCTGCGCTGGCAGACGCTATCGCCCTACCCGGAGCCAGAGCGCTCACCGCACGTGCCAGACGTTCCTCTCCAGCGGATGCCAGATGTGTTGCCGCGCGGTCGCCCGCGAATCTCCGAACAGGAGATCGCTGAAAACCACCGTCTGCGGATCCTCTACGCGACCGCCCGGATGACCGAGCAGAAGGGGTACACAGGCGCAACCGTCGCCGACATCACGAGGCTCGCGTCGGTCGACGGCCGCACCTTCTACCGCCTGTTTGCCGACAAGCAGGAGGCGTTCGCGGCCGTGCAGGAGCTCGGCTTCCAGCAGATCATGGATGTGACCGCGAAAGCGTTCTTTGCCACCGAACGCTGGCCCCAGCGAACCTGGGAGGCCGGCCGAGCTCTCACCCAGTTACTCCAAGAGAACCCACTGGCCGCCCACGTCGGATTCGTCGATGCGTACGCGGCCGGGCACGGCGCGGTGCAGCGCATCGAGGACAGCTATACGGCGTTCATGTTCTTCCTGCAGGAAGGGCTCGTTCATGGAAAGCGGACGGAGCCTCCCTCGCGTGTCGCGATGGAGGCGATCGTGGCAGGCGTGTTCGAGATCGTCTACCTGCAGGCGCGCAGGCGCGAAGAGCTGCAGGTGGCCGCGATGCTCCCCCACATAGCCCACCTGTGGCTGACGCCGTTCATGGGCCCGACGCAGGCGGACGCATTCATCGACCGACAACTCAAGACGACGGCGGCCATTTCGCCATCGTCGCTGCGGCGAAAGCCCACACGGCGAGCCGCCCGGGGAGACCAAGGCGCGCCACCGCGGCGGCGCTGATGAGCACGGCGACGGCGAGCGCCGGCAGGACAGACACCGGGCGGTCGACGACACGACCGAGCAGCTGGCCCGGGAGCTGCGGGCCGAGCAGGCACGGCAGGCTGCCAGCGGCCGCTATCTCTTGCCCTTACCAGACTTGCCGCGCTTGTCCTTCTTCCTCCTCATTGGTTTCGCGGTCGTGCAGCCCGAGACGATCACCGGCGTGTCCTGTCGAATCTCGAGGCCGTTCTGACTCTTGAAGAGCGTCGGCATCACAAGCTTCTGCCCACAGAAGTCATAGTCATCCTTGACGGGCAGATTGGCGCCGAACTCCGAATACGGGCCGGTGGGAACGGTTACTTCGATCGATTCGAACGGGACGTCGGGGGTGTCGCGGAAGGTGGCGCTCGTGACACCGGTCCGGTTGTCGATGAACGTTTCCCCCTGCAATTCGATGTTGACGTTGTCACCTGAGAGGACGAGCACGGCACTGGGGAACTTCGCGCTGCCGTACGAGACGAAGTACACAGGCCCTTCCAGCGCCACCGGCAAGACCGGGGTGTGCACGACGGCGTGGCCGATGATCGATCCCGTGGGGCACGCGCCCCGGTTATGTTCGAAGGTCGTGGCCAGACAGGCTTGCCGTAGCGTTTCCAGCCGTGCGGGCAGTTGCTTGGGGATGTCGAACTTCGCTTCGTCGAACCAGGCCTCGTTGCCCTGTGCACCCTTCGGGTAGCTGATCTTGAAGCTCAGGCTCGCACCGTCCGCTTTCGAGGCCCTTGCCTTCGTGGTCACCGTGAACGACGGCTTGAACTCGAGGCTGCGGCACGATCCCACCCCAAAGTGACTCGAGAGCGCCGCGCTCGCCCCGGGGCCACCCGCGCCAGGTGGCGGAGTGCCCCACGCCGTCCCCGAGAACGACGATGGTTCGCAGTTCGTGGGATTGAACATGAAGCCAGAGCGGTCGATCACCGCATCGACCGAGCGCAGATCCGTGGGAACACCCTTGACGATCTGCGGCAGCGGGTCGGTCGTAACCGTGACCTGCGCCGTGCGCGGGTCGATTTCGATCTTTGCGCGCGTGACGATCGTTCCCAGGTTGAACGGACCCGCGATCACCGGGGTGACGATCGACAGGCCGAAGGGAGCGCCCTCGTAGGGGCCCGTGAGATAGATCCCCGCTTCCGGCTCTCCCGGCTGGGGGATCACGAGCGGATACGGTCCCGGGCCCGACGTCACGACCGTGTGGCCGATGTGCGAGGACGCTGGGCAAGCTCCCTGCGCCGCCTGTGGTTCGCCACAGAGCGGCACGCTGGCGATCATGCCCGCCAGTCCTGGCGGGGCCTTGAACTGCAGCCGTTCGATCCGCTGCTGCCCGTCTTCCCGCTGCAGCAGCATCGAGAAGCTCGTGAACCCGCCCGCCTGGTCGGTCGTCGAGCCCGCCGTCAGCGACGGCGCGAACGGCATCGGCGACGATGGACAGGCGCTGGCTTGGGGCCCTTCGTCGAGCGCGAAGCGCGCGTCCGTGAAAAAGTCTTCGATGAACGGGCTGCTCCAGGGGGTGAAGTCCGCTTCGGCCGTGTACAGCCCGCATTGGGTGGGCGTGTCGAGCGCCGCCTGCGGGCCGCCGCTGAAGGACAGCTTGAAGACCGTGAACGGCAGCTCTGGCGTGCCTTCAAACTTGGTGGTGAGCCGACCTGTCTGTTCGTCCAGATGAACCACCCCCACCAGCTTCAGGTTCACGCCGTCGGCGGAGGCCGCCACGAGCAGCTTCACTTCGGGCGGGTTGGACTGCAGGACATAGACGTTGCCTTCGAACTGCTTTTCCGCGGCGCCTTCGATCAGCGGCGACTTGATCGTGACCGTCCCGACCTTCGAGGCGTTCGGGCACGCTGGCGGGCCGTTGTCTTCCTTGCCTTCCGCGCGTTCGGCTTCGGTGGTGAGCCCGTCCTGGGATGGCTGACAGGCCTGCAGACCGGCGGCCTGGCCGGGGTTGATGACGAGACCTTCGGGCAGGGTCACGGTCGTGTTCTCGATGTCGGAGGAACCCACTCCATCGGGATCTTCAAGGCCTCCCAACGGCGGCTTGACTTCGACCGTCAAGCCCGTGGGCGTGTCGGCCTGGGCGGTATCGGGGGCGGTGGTGATGGTGGGCCCGAAGCCGAGGTTTCCGCAGCCGCTGAGCCCCACGGGATTACCGTTGCTGTCGTTCCACGTGAACTTCCTTTCCGCCCAGGTGTTCGGGTGTTCCCAGGTATCGGCTCGGATTGTGAAAGTCAGGGGCGCGCCGCAGCTCGTCGGCAGCGTCAGGAACGGCTCCGGCGGGGACCCCGTCGGCTTGCATATCTGTTCGTATTCGGGCGTGTCGTTGTCGATCGCTTCTTCGCTGCACCCACCGGTGAGCACACTGCGCCAGATCAGGTGGCTCGGGGCACCAGGCACCCCCCACAAGGTCGTGACGGCACGCACCGTTGCCCGCTGCGGCGTATCGTCTGCCGACGTCGTGATTCCATAGTCGCTGCCGCTGCGAACGCTCGCGTCCAGGTAGCTGTTGAGCCCCGGCTGATAGGAGAACGCGAACTCCGCCGCCACTCCGGACGGGGGCACCATGTTGAACAGTCGTTCGCGAATCAGCCCGCCTCCTCCGGCGATGGACAGCGTGATGATTCCGACCTGAGCGGCGTTGGGACACGCTTTGTTGTTCAGCTGCTGACGCGTGCACTGGGGCAACGCGTCGGGATTGCCGACGAAGCCGGGCGGCAGATCCACGGCGAGGTCTCTGATTTCGCCGCCGGCGGGCTGGAGCCGGTATGTGACTTCGGTGGCGAGATCGAAGCTGAAGGTCGCCACGTAAGGGTGTGAGCCAGCTTGCGTGTCGAGCGTCCCATCGGCGTTCGAGAACCAGCCGTCCCAGTTCGTGAATTCAAAGCCCGCGGGCGTAACGCTGATCGGCATTGGGTCCGTAGTGCTCGCCGTCGTCGGCGCGCCGCCGCCCGCGATCGTCACCCTGTTCGGTGCTGCTTCGGCGCTCGCCTTGGCGATTTCGCCGGCACCCGCCGTGACGGCGATGCCGATCTCCGGCTCGAGGTTCGGTCCTTCTCCGAACGGCTCGTTCGGTCCGCCTCCGCCGCCCGGAAAGCTGAAGCCGCTCGGCTCGTTGGTGCAGGTGACGGTCGTCGCGCCGGCCAGGCCCGGAGCCGAGCCTGAGCCGTTTCCCGTGCAATCCCAGCGTTCATGCGCGAGGTTCGGCTGCGCATCTTCTTTCGGATTCTCGAGTTCCCCGGCGTCCGTCGCCGTAACACCCGGCGGGAGCGTGTCCGTGACGGTGATCGGCCCGGAGCTCGCCGCCTCGCCGATGTTCACGACGTCGATCTCGACGGTTCCGCTGTGGCCCGGCGGCAGGTTCGTGGGGAACGTTCGCGCTGTCAGCTCCCAGCCCGGTCCTCCCTTTTCTTCAGGAGAGGCAAGAGCAGGCGTAGGCGTCGCCAGGAAGCACACCAGCGCGACTGCGGGCGCGGCGACGGCCGCGGCCCGTTTCATCCGAACAGAAATGCTCATTACCGCGCCCCCCGCTTGTCGCTTGCTTTCCGCGCACTGCTTGGCTTCTTTGACGTCTTGATTCTCTGCTCGGGCCCATAGCGTTTTCTGGCCTGCGCTTCGCACGCCACGCGCCGGTGCCTGTTGTGCTTGGCGCGACAGGCCTTCAACGCCTTCGCAAGGTGTTCGGCCCGGACCTCCGCGACCGTCTTCGTGGTGGCACCCGCCGGCGGCGGGAAGTTCCCGACCCCATCGAAGGTCACGCTTGCGGGCGTCGCGAAGGTCGGCGGGCCGGGAGGCACGCCCTGGCAGCCGGTGCCCGTGCACGCGAGCGAGGTTTGCGGGAAGCCACCGCCGACGCGCGCGTCATAGAGATTGAATTTGTCGCTTTCATCTCCGGGTATGAGCGCAGTGCGCGTGGTGAAGAAGACGTCGTCTCCATCGGCGCTGGCGTCGAGCAGCGACGAGTCGTCGTTGCCGGTGCCTGCCGTCAGCAGGTAGATGCAGCCGCGTTCTGGCTCGCCCGCCGCCACGCTCGCACACGAGCCGGTCCCGTTGCGCTCCCACTCATACACGTCCTGCAGCTTGTTCGTGTCCTGGGGCACCAACGGCTCGTTGGTATCGAAGAACACGCGGTCGCCGTCTTCCGAGAGCCATCTCTGCATGTACAGGTTGCTGAAGCTGACGGGAACGAACGCACCGTCCAGTTCGCGCCTGAAGAAGGGCGGCGGAGCGCCGCTGGGGTCGCAGGACGCACAGACGATCTGTGCGGTGTCGGCGTCGTAGACGAACAGCTCGGGCGCGTGCACCGTCGTTGTCCCTTCATGCTGAACGTTGTCGTAGCCGGTCAAGGCTTGTCGCGACAGGAACGCGACGACATGCCCGCCGGGTGTCACCTCGGCGGTTCGCGTGGCCAGGCTCGCCTGCCAGTCACCCAAGATGTCTTCTTCCGAGGCATATGCTCTCCGAAAATTGTTGTCTTCGACGGATAGCGTCGCGATGAACTTAGTGAGCCCGTGGACGCTGACGTAGAGGTTCGGCTGGCCGGCGGATGCCGTTTCGTGGTTGTCGTTTTCGCTGCTGGCCAGCCGGCCGGTGGCGACGAAGTAGACGTATTCACCGTCTTCGCTCACCCCGATGACGCCCTGAACGCCCGCGTTTTCGTGTCCGGGCCCTTCGTGCGCCAGCAGTTGTCGTTCATGACCGGCTTCGCCTTCGAGATCGAACCGCCAGAGCTGTTCGTTTTCGCTGTAGAAGGCATACCGTCCGTCCGGCGTGGCCGTCATGAACGTCGCCGGGCCTGCCGATACGGCGACGGTGCTCGTCCCGTCCTCGCGAACATACACCCGGCCCGTGTTGAGGTCGGTCCAGAAGACGCGCGAGCCGTCGGCGGAGATGACGTTGCTGAAGTCGAACCTGGGCGGTTCGAGAACTTCAGTCGGGGCTCCGAACGTGGCGTTCGGGTCAGGCTTGCCTTCCAGGACGTTGACGGCGCTCAGGTGCCCTTCCACCGACTCGTAGAGGTCGTCCTCGCCTGCGCCGGCGGCTTCTTCGACGCCCGGTATCAGCGCCGCCCGTGTCTGGAACAGCAGGCGACTGTAGCCCGGCACGCTGCTCGTGCCCGCGTTGGCGCCAGCGAGCACCGGTTCGTATTCTTCGCCGCAGAACCCGGGGGTCTGGGTCGTCGTGAACAGCGCCCTGTAGGTGTGTTGACCAGCGTTACGGGAGTAGAGCACGCGACAGCCCACGAGGTTCGTGTCTTCTGACACTTCAGCCGTCAGCGCGGGGAATTCCGGAGGGGAGTCTTCGTAGCCGAGGATCCCGACCGACAGGTCGCTCGAGAAGCTGCGGTATTGCCCTCCGATGCTCGACGGCATGAGATCGTCCACCGTCCAGCCAGCCGGCCCGCGCGTGGCCATGTATGTGTTGCCCGAGCCGTTGCCGGTTTCCCCGTTTCCTTCGTCAACCGACACTGGGGGGTCTCCCGCGTAGACGACCGCTTCTCCGTTGGCAGACGCGCGAACCGGCAGGATCGTCGTGACGTCGCCCGAGTTCCCGTCTCCCGAGTCCAGCGAATAGACTTCCTGATCGCCGAGCAGCGGCGACACCAGCTCATACTCACGATCGTCCGGCAGGGTCAACGACGACGGGCTCGCTGGGGCATCGGTCACGAACGTCACTTCGGCGCCGGTGGCGGTACCAAACCCGCTGTTCGCGAGGAAGCGGAAATGGTAGGTCGAGGACGGTTTGAGGCCGGTCAGGTGAGCGCTCACGCCGATGGGGGCTTCGGGGGCGCCGATGCTGGTCGTGGCGCTCGAGCTGTACGGTTCGCTCGTGCCGTACTCTGCCCAGAAGGTGGTGGACGAGCCAGCGGCGTCCAGCTGTGCGCTCACGGTCGCTTCGCTCGCGGTGACATCCGCAACCGACTCTTCGCTCACGTTCGGCTTCGATGCAGTGGTCGTAAATGACACCGGTTTGCCGCCGGCCGTTTCACCTTCGCCGTTCTCGACGACCAGGCAGAACGTGTACTCGGCGGCCGGCTGGAGGTTCGAGGCGATCGCATCCACGGCCGCCCGTTCGACTTCGCGCGTGCCTTCAGCCGGTTCGACCCTGGTTCGGCTCGCGCCCGCGCCGGTGCATGAAGGTCCCGCGTCGTATTCGAAGTACCAGCTCACCCTGGCCGATGAGCCGGGGTTGACGATGCCTTCCAGGCGGGCGGTGGTGTTCGTGACGCTCTGCGCCGGGCTCGACGTTGCCGGCGCTTCCGGAGCCGCTGCCAGTGCCGGCGCCGCGGCGAGCAGCAGAGCCGAGATCGCGGCGCACAGACCCGCCACGGCGACCGCCGACGCCCTGGCCGCAACACGCATCGGGACGTGTGCTGCGGCACCCTGGTCCCGGCCGTCAGACAGCGGTCGATCGTGCGACGCCGCGGCGTCGCATTCGTAGCTTCCAATCCCCGTCATTCCCACCCTCTCGATCATCCGTCGCTCTCCTCCTCGCGCTGCGATCACCACGGTCACTGCCTGCCTGCGTCCCGGATCATCCTCCCTACCCATAGTCGCTATAAACGCTAGCGAGCATATTGATGATCGCCGCCCACGGAAGTCGAGAAATGCCCGATCACCCACGGCTTTGCGCACGATCCGCGAGCCACCGCCTGCGCCTGGAGGACGCGGTCTGTGCAAGCCATCGTGTGATGATGGCGCCAACCATCGGGGGCGTGAACACCCACAAACCGGCCGAAGCTCATATCGCCATCATCCCCGGGACGCGACGTCTTGATAAGTCAAGACGTAGAAATCCGCAGAACCCGTGTCCAGCGGAGGCAGCCTGCACACCAGCATCTTGAAAAACGTGGGCGAGTGGACACTCGCGCACGACTCCTGCCGCTCGGGCGCGGACGTGACCACGGCCGCACCGACCCCCGAACGCACCCAAAACGCCGAGCGGGTGGGGCCACATCGGCGGCCCCACCCTGGCGCAGCACCACTCGACCTGCCCGGAGGCCGGCTAAATCGACCTGCCCGGCGGGCCGACTCAATCGACCTACCCGGACAGCACTCGGCTCAGTCGACGAGCTCGGAGGGCCCTTGGCTCAGGTGCCTTCGATGATGCTGAATTTCTGCCCTTTCTTGGCGCCGGCCAGTTCCACCACCTCTTCGACGCTGAACTGCACGGCGTTGCCGTTGGCGGCCACCAGATGGCTCTTCGAGCCTTCGCACACGATCTGCTGTTCGGCCCGTTCTGTTTCGACTTCCTTGATGGTGCACTGGGGGCCCTTCCCGGCTTTACGTTCTTCATCGAAGATGCGCCACGTCCCCCACAGGGTGCAGCTTCCGGTTTGGGGGATTTTGAATTGCGCGAAGAGCCCTCCGCGTTCTTCGTTCTGCTGCGAGAGGGTGATGTCTTCCGCGCTTGACCCAATCGCACCGCCGAGGTTGGTCAGATTGACCGCTCCTCCTTCGATTTTGCAGCTTGCACTCCCTTCTTCAAACGAGCAGCTTTTGAGCGACAGCGAGATGTTGCGCATACCCAGCGCGATGCCTTCGCTCGCGGTCGAGTCCCAGCTGCCTTCGCCGCTTGCGCTCGTGCAGGTGAAGACGATCCCGGGCGTTCCAAGTTCATGGTCCGCCACGTGAGCGCCGGCACCCGTCTTGATGTGAAACACCAGCGGGAGTTTTTCTTCTTTCGTGGGAGACCCGATGCTTTCGCCTCCGACACACAGAGCCCAGGTTTTGGAGCCCGCGCTTTTGTGGCAGGCTTCCGCCGAGGCCGACGCGGATGACACGGCCGCGACCGCGAGTACGGCCACGATGAGAAGGCCCAGCAGCTTGATTCGTTGCATTGACGTGTTCCGTTTCTGTTGGGGTTTGCGGGGCAACCTCAGTCGAACACGTGAGCCGACGCTGATGCTGAACGCTTGCGGTGCCAGACACAGGCGTCGCACGACTTTCGGTGACACACAACCGGAACGACTCGCCTGCGGAGAGCGCTTGGACGATGGCGCCTGTGCGCCGAGGAGCCGGGCCGCTGGGCCGTTCCCCCACGCAGGTCAGCGCCATGCTCGCGCCACGCGAGCCGAGACATCGTGTGCATGCAGACGAGGTCCCGTGCCCATGAAGGTGGCGTCCGCACACGTGAAGACGGCTTGCGCCGCAAAGGCACTCGCGCGTGACGGGACGACTCAGGCTGCCGCGGGTGTCACGGACTCGACGATCGCGAGCTTGCCCGCTACGAAGCTTCCGGCTCGATCCGCGCCGATGAACGGCGCCAGCGCCATGTACACCGCCAGCGGCTGCATTCGGCGCAGATTCGACACGGACCAGCGGCGACATGCCAGGAACCCAACCTCGGCGATCGCAGCGGCGGTCATGGCCGACGATGCTCGTCCGAGCGACTGTCCCTCGGGACGCTGACGGTAGCCTTCCTCGAGGAACAGCGTAAACGCGAGCTGCGTCTCGGCTATCCGTGCCGCGAAGTCTCGGCCGAGCGAGTGGCACTCCACGAAACCGAGGTAGGCGATCGACGGCTCACGAGCAAGGAAGCTCGTGAACGCCAGCCCGCTCTGCCACACGCGCTGTGGCCACTGCGCCGAGCTGAAGAAGACCGGCACGGATGCCGCCAATACCTGCTGAAACCCCTGCTCATATGCTGCGATAACCGCGTCTGACTTACTCGAGAACTCGTTGTAAAACTGCCGTCGGGACACACCCGCAACGGTGACGATGTCGGCCACGGTGACCCTGTGGTAGCCGTTCTGGCGAATGGTGGCAGCCGTCGCCTGCAGGACTCGCTGTCGCGGAGTGCCGCGCGGACGTGTCGGACCAGATCGCCGCGGCGGCCTGGGTGTCTGAGATGATCCCGCCGGCGCAAAGCGCGCGCTCCAGCATGGCTGTGCGGCCCCTCGTTCGAAGGCGAGCGCCCACCGGAGCAGCTCATCGCGCAGCTCCTCGGTGACGGCGCCGGCGATGAGCTTCATCGAAAGGAATCTGAACGTTGCGCCGATCAGAATCGCGGTCGGCATGTCGATCCTTACCGGTGACGCCCGAGCGCAATTGATCGTGTGCTCGATCCGCAAGATCAGCGCGTCGCGTTCCCGCAGGCCTGAAGAGCCGCCCGCCAGCGCCTCGCCCATCAGGAGCTGGGCCGCCTGCGGCCGCGACATCGCGGTGTCGAACAGAGCGTTCAGCACCGCCAGCTGCCATGGCTCGCTGCGCGCCACCGCAGCCGCGACCTCTGACGTGAGGCGCTCGGCGTGCGCGCGGTATGCATTCCACAGGCAGTCGTCGAGATTGCGGAAATATTGATAGAAGCTCGCACGACTAACGCCGGATGCTTCAAGCAGTCGCTCGACTGTCAGACACGGATAGCCCTCGCGCGCGGCGAGCATCGTCGCGGCCTCCAACAGGCGATCCTGGGCGGCGCCCTTGGCGGTAGCCTTGCCTCTCACCGGCCGAGAACTCGATGTTCGGATGTCCACCGACAGCCGTGACCCACTTACGGGTGAAGCGTCGATGAGGAGTCTCTCCGCACGCGGCAGAGGATGATGCACAGCGACGTATAAGGATCAGTCAAGAGATAGAAGATTCCGAGACCGTGGTGGACGCGCGCGCCCACACGACCTCTTGTCAAAGCGGGTGCGGTAGTGTTCCCGTATGGGAGTTGGGAGTGCGCCCGGACAGGCGCCAGCGCCAATGCATTCGCCCGTCAACTGGGCGCTGCTGGGGTTGATCATCGAACGCCCGAGCTACGCGTACGAGCTCGCGCATCGCTTCGAGCGCACATACGAGGGCGCGCTGTCACTGTCGAGCGTGTCGCACGTTTACACCGCGCTGGGCACCTTGCGTGAGCGCGGCCTGGTGGAGGAGGTTCCCAACACCCAGACGCAGGCGCGCTCACGTCGTCGTTACCAGGCCACCTCACTGGGACTGATCGAGCATGTGCAATGGCTCGTCGGACAGGTCTCCGACGAGCGACGCCGACAACGCCTGCTCGTGACCCAGCTCGGCGCGCTCGCGCACACGCCCGAGCGGGCGGTCGAGGTGCTCGATGCCTTCGAGCGCGTGTGCCTGCAGGAACTGGCCGCCGCGCCGCCCGCCGGCGACAACACCCCTGGGACCACCGGTTTCGTGGCTCGACTAATTGCTGAGGAGTCGCGCTTGAGCATCGCCGCGAAGCTCGAATGGGGTCGCTACGCGCGTACACAGCTGCGAATGCTCGCTGGCCGGCCTGTGGCTCGTGGCGCGGGTGAGTAGCGGGATGTCGATGCTCGCGCTCGAGAACGTCAGCAAGCGCTTCCGCGAGAACAAGCGCGAGCAGACGGTGCTCGACTGCGTGACGCTGGACGTAGAGGCCGGCGAGCTCGTGGTTGTGTGGGGCCCGCGTCGTTCCGGGCGCACCACGCTGCTGCGGATAGCAGCCGGCATCGAAGCGCCCGATGGCGGCACCGTGCGCTTTCAAGACCTCGATCTTGCGGCCGCCGGCGATCGCGCTCTGGGCCAGGGCATTGGCTTCGTGCGCAAGCACCTGCGCGGCAACGAAGAGCAAGGCGTGCTCGAGCAGGTGCTCGCGCCGTTGCTCGCGCGCGGCATCTCCGGCGAGCGCGCGCGCCAGCGTGCACGCGAAGCGCTCGCGAGCGCCGGCGCGCTGCAATGCGCGGCGGCCACCGTCCAGGAGCTCGGTCCCGGAGAGACCGTGCGCGTGGCGCTCGCGCGCTCGCTCTCCCTGGCGCCCGCCCTACTCGTAATCGACGAGCCTGTCGCGCTGGTCGAGCTGAGCGAACGCGATGAGATTCTCGCGCTGCTGCGGACGCTCGCCAGCGAAGGCATCGCAGTTCTGGCAAGTACCGGCGAGCCCGCCGAGCTGGCCGGCGCCAACCGTGCGTTCACGCTCGACGAAGGCAAGCTGCGCGGTCCTGGCGCGCAGGAGCTCGCGCCCGTGGTTGCGCTTCGCCGCCGAGCCGTATAGAAGCCCCTGGATGCTCGAGCTGCAGCGGGTGGTCAAGCGCTACCGCAGCGGCGGCGAGGAGGTTCGCGCCGTCGATGGGATCAGCTTGCACGTGGACGCGGGCGAGATGCTGGCGCTGCAGGGACCGAGCGGTTCGGGCAAGACGACCGTGTTGCTGCTGGCCGCAAGCGTGCTGCGAGCCGACGGCGGCACCATCGCCTACCGAGGGCGCGACCTCGCCACGATGAGTGAGCAACAGGCCGCGCAATATCGGCTTGCCGACGTCGGCGTGATCGCCCAACGCACGCATCTGATGGCGCGCGTGCCGGCCGTCGAGAACGCGGCCACCAAGCTGCTGCTTGGCGGGTTGACGCTGCCCGACGCCCGCGAGCGGGCGCTGGCGTGGCTCGAGCGCGTCGGCATGGCCGAGCGCGCGCAGCGCACGCCCGAGGAGCTGTCCGGAGGCGAGCGCCAGCGGGTGGCGATCGCGCGCGCGCTGGCGGGCGAGCCGCGGCTGATCCTCGCGGACGAGCCGACCGCGAACCTCGACAGCCGCCGCTCACGAGAGATCGTGACGCTCCTGTCGGAGCTGGCGAGTGAGCAAAACGCCGGGGTGCTGTTGGTCACCCATGACCCGGATGCCGCCGCTGCCGCCGATCGCGTATTGAGATTGCGCGACGGGTGCCTGGACCCAGAGGCCGAGCAGGCCAATAGCCCATGAGCGCCCCGCTGCACGCGGCCCTCGTGACGCGACCCGTGCTCGGCCTGCGCACGCTCGTCTACTTCTACCGTCGACGGCTGCGCGCGCACGGCGTGCAGGAGTTGCTCGCCGGCGTAGGGATCGCGATAGCCGTGGCACTCGTGCTCGCGGCCGGCGTGACGCAGGGCAGCATCACCGCATCCACCCGACAGGTTCTGCGCGCGGTCGTCGGCCCCGCCAACCTGCAGTTGCGCGCGCGCGGCCCGGAAGGGTTCAACGAAGCGCTGCTCACCCGTGTCGAACAGCTCCCCGGCGTCGAGCGCGCCGCGCCGCTGCTCGAACGTTCGATGCGCGTGATCGGCCCGCATGGAGTCGGCACGAGCGTCTACATCGCCGGCACCGACGTCAGCCTCTCCGTACTGGACGGGCTCGCGCGCACGCTGCCCCTGAATGCGCTGTCTCCGGGAGCCGTCGGCCTCAGTACCACGAGTGCGCGCGCGCTCGGGCTCGTCGCCCGGGGGCCCAAGCGCACCGTCGGCGTGACGCTGCTGGTGGAGGGTCGCAGGGCGCGCACGCGGGTCAGCGCCGTGCTCGGACCCGAAGCGATCGGGGTGCTGGCGAACGCGCAGGTCGGGGTGATGCCGTTGCAGAGCATGCAGAGACTGCTCGGCCAGCCTCGACGGGTGACCCGGATCCTCGTGCAGAGCGCAGCTGGACAGCAGGCGCGCGTGGCACGCGGCCTGCGCTCGCTCGCGGGCGGTCGGCTGATCGTCAGCAGCTCCGAACAGGACGTCGTGCTCCTCCGGCAGGCACTGCGACCCAGCGGCCAGGCGAGCGACCTGTTCGCGGTGATCGGCGCGCTGCTCGGGTTCCTGTTTGCGTTCAACGCGATCCTGCTGACCGTTCCAGAGCGCCGCCAGGCGATCGCCGACCTGCGGCTTTCCGGGACAAGGCGAGCGGCGATCGTACAACTCGTGATGTTCCAGGCCGTGTGTCTCGGGATCGCAGCCTCGGGAGTCGGGCTGGCGACGGGCTATGCGCTTTCACGGTGGGTGTTCCACCAGTCCACCGGATATCTGACCGAGGCGTTCACGCTCGCGGGCGGAACCGTGGTGGAAGCGCGTAGCGTGCTGGTGGCAGGCATCGGCGGGGTGCTCGTCACGTGTCTCGCCTCAGCGCTGCCGCTGACGGACCTACGCGGCGGACGACCTCGGGACGCCGTATACATGCGCCCCGGGGTTGCCGGCAACGTGCTCACACCGCGCGCGCGACAGTGGCTGCTCGTCGCGGCACTCACGCTGCTCGCGCTGGCGAGCTTGCTCTACGCGGCGGCGCCCTCGCGGGCGCTGATCGCGAGCGTGGCGCTTGCGCTGGCGACCGTGCTGGCGGTGCCCAGCGCGTTTGCCGCCGTACTCGCCGGGGCCCGTGCGTTGAGTGCGCGTGCGCCCCACCTGGCAACGCTCGTGCTCGCGCTCGGGGGCGTGCGCGGCACGACGTTGCGCTCGCTCGCGCTCGCGGCCACCGGCGCGGTGGCGCTGTTCGGCAGCGTCGCGCTCGGGGGCGCTCGCGCAAACCTACTGACCGGTATTCGCGGCTTCGCCCACAGCTACGCCGCGGATGCGCCTATCTGGATCAGCGAACCCGACGACAACCAGGCCACACAGCAGCTCGCCGGCGACGGCGCCGCCGCCCGCATCGCTCGCCTGCCGGCGGTCGCCTCTGTGCAGAGCTTCCAGGGCGCGTTCCTCCTGCTCGGGGGGCGCCGTGTGTGGGTCATCGCGCGCCCGGCGGGCGGGGCACGAAACGTGCTGGCCAGCCAGACGTTCGGCGGCACCCGGACGGCCGAGCGCGCCGACGCACTGCTCGCGCGAGGGGGCTGGATCGCGGTATCCCAACAGATCGCCGCCGAACATCACACACATGTCGGCGGAGCCCTCGCCCTACCCACGCCGTCCGGGAGCGTTCACTACCGCATAGCTGCCCTGACGAGCAACCTCGCCTGGAGCCCGGGAGTCGTGTTCATGAGCACCAGCGACTTCGCACACGCATGGAACACCACCACGCCGAGCGCACTGGCGGTGCGCGGACGGCCAGGCGCCAACGTCGACAGGCTCAAAACGCAGATCCTCACCACGCTGGGACCCGACAGCGGGCTTGAAGTCGCCAGCGCGTCCACGCGCGAAGCGCGCATCGACGCCCTCACCAGCCAAGGGCTGAGCCAACTGGGGGTGATCTCCACGCTGCTGTTGGTCGCAGCGATCATGGCGCTCGCCGCTGCCCTCACCTCCAGCATCCATCAGCGACGAACCGTGCTGGCGGAGCTGCGCTTGACGGGAGCGCCATCCTCGCGGCTACGGCGCGTGCTGCTGATCGAAGCGGCGCTGATGCTGGGAGCGGGCTGCGTCACGGGCGCGCTCGCCGGCTTCTATGGTCAGTTCGTGATCGACGCATACCTGCGCCATGTCACCGGGTTCCCCGTGGCCGGCGCTGGCGCGTCACCCAGACCGGTCGAGATCTTCGCGCTCGTGCTCACCGGCGCGCTCGCCCTGGTCGCGGTTCCCGGCTGGCTCGCGTCGCGTGTGCCGCCTGCGCTCGCGCTCGCCGGAGAATAGGCCGGGTGCCAGCGCTCAACCACACCGGCAGTCGTTCCTCACGGCGTGACTCAGCCATGGCTGTGCGTGCGCTCGCCTTCGCGAACGCACGCTACTGGCCGACCGTCGCGCCGGTCGTCGGAGCCGAGCTGGAACGCTGGAGCGCTCGAGCGGAGCTGATCGACGACCTCGGCCTGCGCCGGCTGGCCACCGACAAGCTGAGAGAAGAGAGTTTCAACGCCGAGGTCGCAGCCACGCTCGCGACGCTCGCGCCGCGTCCCGCACGCGCAGCGACGGCACAGGCGATCGTCTGCCTGGAGCTGCTGTTCGACTATCTCGACGGGCGCACCGAGGAACCCTCCACCGACCCGATCGGGGATGGCGCGCGCCTGTTTGGCACGTTCATCAGCGCGTTGGACCTGAGCGACGACGCGCGGGTGGCGGATCGCCTTGCCACGGCCAGCCACACAGAAGCCGATGCCGCCTATGCGCAGGCTCTCGGAGCCCGAACCCGTGAGCGGCTGCTCGAGCTTCCGTCAGCCGGCTGCGTCGCCGGCGTCGCGCGCGCCAGCGCGGAACGCTGTGCCCAAGCCCAGACGCTGCTGCACGCCACGGCGACGCTCGGCGACCAGCGCCTGCGCGACTGGGCAAGTGGCCAGGCACGCGGCAGCGGCCTGGAGTGGCGCGAGTACGTCGGTGGATGCGCGTCCTCGGTCCTGGCCGTGCACGCACTGATCGCCGCGGCGGCCGACGCCGACACGAGCACCCACGACGCCCAGCGCCTGGATGCGGCGTACCTGGCGATGGGAGCGGTGATCACGATGCTCGACAGCCTTGTCGATCACAACGCGGACGCGATCCACGGGCAGCCTGGGCTGCTGCAGCTCTACGACAGCCGCGAGCACTTCGCGCGACAGCTGATCGCGCTCACGCGGGAGACGCTCGTGCGAGCCCGAGAAGCCCCGCACGGGGATCATCACGCGATGACCCTGAGTGGCATCGTGGCCTACTACACGACACACCCGGGAGCACGCCACGCGCACTCACGAGAGCTTGTCGCGGCGGTCCGCCGAGAGCTCTCACCCGTGATCTGGCCGGCGCTTGCCGTCATGGGCACATGGCGGCAGGCAAAGCTGGCGCGCGGACGGTTTACGCGGGCGCGGCCTGGCCTACCCATCGCCGAGACCCGCCTGGACGATACGCCCGACACCGGGACGGCTCTAGAATGGGGTGGTGGAGAGCGGCCATGAGAGAGGCGACAGCAGCGCGTGCTGAGAGTGCGGATCGGACAGCCGGCGGGATCGCGGGCGCCGGCCGCACGTGGATGGCGCCAGCGGAGTGGCCTGCTCGCTGGGGCAATCCTGACGGCAGCCGGCCTGACGGGCGCGGCGAGCGCCGTCGCGACGACACAATCGCGAGCGCACGGCGCGGGCAGCCTGAGCGTCAAGGACGAAGGGCACCTGCGGCTGGTCAAGAGCTCTGGATCGGAGTTGATCGACGAAGGCCTCGCCACGGGAACGATTCCCGGAAAGGTGAGGATCGTCTTCGTCTACGACGGGGATCCGACCGTGAGCGCACAGATCACGATCTACGGCCACAGTGGAACCCTCCGGGCGCACGCCATCGGTCACCTGTCCAGCCCTACGAGCCCCAGCCCCAGCTTCAGCGGCGCCCTCACGATCACCACCGGCGACGGCCGCTACGCGCACGCGCACGGGGACGGTCATCTTTACGGCGTGTTCTACCGACGCAGCTACGCGATCACCGTGCAGACGGAAGGCACGCTGGACTACTGAGGCTCGGCGCTCGTACCGTCACACTGGCGCTGCTGCTTGCGGCGAGCGCGTGCGGCGCGACCTCCGACGCCGAGGCCGCAGCCGGTGCCGGCACAGGCCCACACGCGGCCCTCATCGCCGGCTTCGCGCCTAAGCGTCTTGGGGCTGCGACGGCTCTCTCGTTTGCCGTGAGCATCGATCCCGGCCCGAATGCCGGGCCGATCCCCCTGTCGGGGATGGAAGTCAGCTATCCCATAGACCTCGGTCTTGAGACCAGCGAACTCGGACTGCAGTCGTGCGATCCGGCCGCACTGCAACTGCGGGGCACGGAAGCGTGCCCCGCCAACTCGAAGATGGGGCAGGGCGAGGCGCTGGTCGAGGTTCCATTCGGACCCGAGGTCGTGCACGAGCGGGTTGCGCTCGGCATCTACGCCGCCCCGTCGGGCGACGGCTACCTGCATCTGGCGATCATCGCGTATGGCGCCGAACCGGTGCTCGCACGGGTCGTGTTGAGCGCCGTCCTCGAACCTGGGCGGCTGATGATCAACATCCCCCCGATCCTGACGTTGCCTGGAGTGCCGTACGCGACCCTGGTCGACATGCACGCAACCCTCGGCGGGCCACTCGTCTATCACGAGCGCTCGCATGGGCGCACGATCGCGTACAAGCCAAGAGGAATCGGCCTTCCCGACACCTGCCCGGCAGGCGGGTGGCGGTTCGCGGCAAGGCTCACGTTCAGCGACGGGCAACTCAGCAGAGCAGGGACGGTGGTCAAATGCCCGGCCGGCAGGACGAGGACTCGGCGTCGGTGAGCGCCGGCCGCGAGAGCTCACGCTGCACCCCAGCGACATCGAGATATGGCAACACCACCACACCCATCAGCGAACCGCACAAGTCAGCCAGCCGTGGGACCGGCTCCTCTCGCAGGCGACCGTGCAGGAGCGATGCGATCGTGCCGACGATCGCATCGCCGCCGCAGATCCTCGGCAGCGACTCCACAGCCATCGGCGGAGCCTCGGCCTCCAGCGCACGAGCGAGCACGGCGAGCAGCTCCGCTCGACGCTCGCGCAGCCCCGCCTGCCCGCCGAGCGAGCTGACGATCAGGAAACGTGCGAGCCCCGGCCGATCGTCGAAGAAGCAGAGCAACACGTACAGGGCCGCCCGCACCGAGTCCTCCCAGGAGGGCTCATTCCGATAGGCACTCGCCATCGCCGCTCCGGCACGAGCGCTGACCTCGTCGAGGATCGCCAGCAGGCATTGCTCGCGATCGTCGAACACGGCGTAGAAGGCGCCGCGCGAGACGCGCGCGGCGGCGCATACATCGCCAACGGATATGCACTCGACGCTGCGCTCGTCGATCAATCGTTCAGCGGCGCTGACGATACGCTCGCGCTGCTCGTGCATGGGGGCACAACGCCTCGCGCTCCGCCCGTCTGACCCAGGCCGCTGGCGCATCGATCCTGACGTGCTGGAGCTCTCAGGTTTCACGGCGTGTCCCACATAACGACCAGACCGCAATGCCCTAGGGCAACCCGGCCAGTGCCCGGCAGTCACCCTGGGGGAAGAGATCGACCGGGATCGAAAGGCATCAGCGAAGTCGACAGCATCTCGAAGGTCGGGCATGATCGTTATCCATCCGCGCCACTTCCAACAGTCAAGAGGTAGAAGGTCCGAAGCCCTAGCCGGACTTCGGGCGCCGCACACTCGAAGAATCGCTCGCGAATACGTGGAGCGCCAGAGACGGTTTGGCGGCCGCTCTCCGCACGGCGCAGCGGCCGATAGCTAACGAGACTTCGAGAGGCTGACGGTGGTGCTCCCCGGTGCGACCGATAGCTGCACCGCGTCCATCAAGCAGAGCATGAGCGCGAGCCCTCGCCCAGACTCCATCCCCGGCGCAGGGTAGATGTCGGCCGACCGGAAGGTGCCGTAGTCACGGACGGAAAGCGTCAGGAACTCGCCGTCGGCGACAGCGGTCAGCTGGATCTGCCCCTGCTCGTCGGGAGCGCCGTGCTTGATCGCGTTGGTGACCGCCTCGTTGACAGCGAACACGAACTCCCGACAGCCGTCGTCGTCGAGGCCAAACGCCGCCGCGGCCTCATACGCGTACGCCCGGGCGACGTCGAGCTGCGCCGCCCGCGCGGCCAGGCGCAGTTCGTCAGCTGCCCAGGCCGGCACGGACGCGCCCATCTCAGGCTGCCAGGCCGAACGTCGAGAGCGCGTCCTCACGGGAGCGGTACAACGCGAAGGCGTTGCTCACGCCGGCGACCTCGAAGATCTGCAGGATCTCCCGGTTCTCCTCGGGGCAGATGATCGCCAGCGATCCGCCACCGCTCTCACGCAGTCGCGTCGCCGCTCGGACGAGCACGCCAATCGCCGTCGAGTCGATGAACGTGGCCGAGGAGAGATCCAGCACCAAGCGCCCGCTGCCCGTTTCCATGCGCTGGGCGATGTGCTCCCCCAGCTGGGGGCTGGCGGCGAAGTCGAGCTCGCCGCCAGCCAGCAGGACGATCACGTCATCGCCGCACCCCGAGTCCCCGAGGCTCACGTCGTTGCCTATGTAGAAAAAGCTCATCGCGGCCTCCGACCATGCCTAGCCGAACAGCATGGTCGTGGCGGCCGATGAGCTCGCTCCGCTCGTCGCAGTGAAGTGGACCTTGAGCTTGATCTTCAGGCCGTGGTGGTGCTGGCGCAAGGAGGCGGCGCGGACCTTGGTCAGCGTGGCCCGCAGCGTGACGCGCTCAGCCGCGTCGGCCTGCGCGCTCGAGCCCCTGACACCGCGCCCGCTCACCGTCAGCCTTCCAGCCGCGGGCACCTGCACGACGAGCGTGACCGCGTCCCCCGTCACCCTGACGCTCAGGATCTTGATCTTGACACGCGTCCTGTGGGTGAGCGCGTTGGCGCTCTGGCCCGGCAGGCTCTCGATGACGGTCGTGGTACCGGCGGGCACTCCCGAGAAGCTGCCTCCCGCGCCCCCCGCTCCGCCAGCGCCGCCGGCGCCAGTGCCGCCCACGCCACCCGAGCCGCCGCCGGTGCCACCCGCACCGCCAGCACCTGACCCGCCTGATCCGCCGGAGCCGCTCCCTGAGCCACCCGAGCCGCCCGATCCACCCGAGCCGCCACCCGAGCCTTCAGGTGTTTTTTCCTGTGCGGGTTCAAGGATGCCCAGGTCGAGCCCGCCGGTCGTGTCGAGCGCGAGCAGGGTCTTCCCGTCGGTGAGGCCGTCCGTCAGCGCCAGCGCGCTCGCAGGAAGCTCCGTAACCGTGAGGCCGAGGTCCGCGTCGAGACCAGCAGCAGTGGTCCCGAGCTGGGTGGCGAGTTCACCAACAGTCTCTTTGGTGAACGGTTCTCCGCCCAGCGTCGAGCCCAGCAGCGACTGCAGCTTCGAAGGGTCCGAGTCGGCAAGTGCTTCCCCGATCAGCAATTCCGGTTTTGTCGCCGAGCTCAACAGCCCACCCAGCACCTGGCTGGAGCTGACCGAGCCGAGCGCCGTACCCAGCACACTCGAGAGGGTCTGGCCTTTCAGCAGCGTCAGCAGTTCGGACAGCAGCAGGACTTTGCCCAGCTGGGTTTCAAGCGTCGACGCGAATTCGCCGGATTTGACGAGCTGTCCAAGCGTGTCGCCTTTGCCCGACAGGCTTTCGATCGTTTTCGTGAGCGCCCCCCGTAGAGGGCTCGCGGGAAACGCGCTGAGCCCCGGTAGCTGTGAGAGCACTTCGCTCAGCTGCGTAGCGGAGAGGTCTTTTAGCGGGATTGCGGAGAGCGCTTCTTCCAGTTCGCCCGTGGGCAGCGCAGACACGCTTGCCGGCGTAGCGTCCGGCTGCGGAGTGCCGACGCTGGCCCCGGCCGGGACAGCCCGCACGCCCGCGACCAGCGCAAATAGTGCGGCGCACAAGAGCATCGGTGCGAGTCGGCGAGCGCGAGCTGATGCGCTCATCTCGAGCGTCGTGAATGGAGCGTGCATTTGAATCCCCTTCCTGCCTAGAACTTTGGTCTGTCATCTATCGGCAGGACAACACAGAAAGTCAAGTTAACCCGAATTAACCCGAACACACGGCTAGTCCAATTGTTGGAGTCGAGCACTCACGACCATCATCCGACGGGTGTTCTCAACCCGCTGTCTAAAGCTCGTGAAAGCGGGTATGAGCAGCTTGCCGGTGTACAGCGAGGTTGCACAGATGACAGCGCCACCAGGGGGCGCAACCACCAGCGGCGAACGCGCCGCCCAGCCCAGCGAGGGCAAGCGCGCGCACGCACGCTTCGAGCCCACGCGCACCGTCAGCGCGTACTTCGGGCCCGCGGCGCTGGGCGCGGGCTCAGGGGCGCCGGCGCGTGCAAGGCGCCTGGCGACCGACGCGCTGAGGAGCGAGCGCTGCACCGAGGCGCTGATCGACGATGTCGCCCTGGCCGTCAGCGAGCTGACGACCAACGCCGTGCGTCACGCCGTCTCAGCGTTCTCGCTGGTGCTGGAAGTACGACGCTCGACGGTGCGCGTCGCGGTGCGCGATCGCACGCCGCTGATAGCGGGCACGTCGAACACAGACGCACCGGAGGGGTATCTCGTCCCTCAGCCCCTGCACGGCCTCGGGATCATCGCGGCGATCGCCGCGATCTGGGGCGTCGAAGCGACCGACGACGGCAAAGTCGTGTGGGCTGAGCTCGACGTGCTCGCGCGCGCCGGCGGCCCTCAAGCCACCGGCTGAAACACGCCGCGCGCGTCAGGCTCTGGCGCGGCCACCGCAGCCGCGGCGGCCACCGCGATCGCGATCTCAGCCGGCACGCCGGCATGCGACGGGCCCTCAGGGGCAAGCTGCGGCCACGGCGGGCCCGGGCGGCCCAGATAGAAGCCCTGCACAAGCGGCACGCCCAGACGCCGGATCGTGCGCAGCTCCTCCTCGGTCTCCACTCCCTCAGCGATCAGCATGCTGCCAACCTGCGCGGAGTAGCCCGCCAGTGCGCCGACGAGCGCCGCGCGCTCCGGATCCACGTCGATGCCGCTGACGAGCGAGCGGTCGAGCTTCAGATAGCCGGGGCGAACCGTCGTGATCTGGCGCAAACCCGAGTAGCCGGCGCCCATGTCGTCCACCGCCAGCCGCACGCCAAGGGCGCGCAGCGGCTCGATCGCGCCCAGCAGCTGCGTGTCGCTGTGCACGAGCGTCTCCTCGGTGATCTCGACGATCAGGCCGCTGAGATCGCCCGCGAGCGCATTGCCCGCCGCGATCAGCATCGCCAGCGTCGGCGCTTCCAGCAGCACCGGCGCGGACAGGTTGACCGACAGGCTGGTTCCAGCCGGGCGGCACGCGAGCAGCTCCAGCGCGCCACGCAGGCACGCGCGCTCGAGGTCCGCACGCTGTCCCAGCTCCTCCGCGAGCGAGAACCAGTGCAGCGGGCTCCCATCCGGACGCGGCCGGCCGAAACGCGCCAGCGCCTCGTAGGCATGCACCTCACCCACCCGGATGTCGACGATCGGCTGCACTACCATCGACAGTCCCTCACCGGCGATCAAGCGCTCGATCGCGATACGCGCGCTGGCAGCCTCACTCGCGCCGAGGCTTGCGTCGAGCCGCCTCTGGTGAGCGGGCTCGTCGATCTCGGCGGACTCGTCGGCCTGCGCACGCTCGGCCATGCGTGCGGCGATGTCGCCGGCCATCAACAGCGTCTCCGCGCTTTCAGCCTGCAGCCGCGCCTGCATCAGCAGATGGTTGAGCTCCTGCGTGAGCCTGCCGCTGGTCAGCAGCAGCCCCAGCGTGGCCGCGCACATCGCCGCGTATTCAGCCGACAGCGATCCGTAGGAGAGGACCGGCAACGCGAGCGCCACCAGCACGATGTAGCGCCCCAGCCAGTGCGCGCGCCCGCCGCGCGCGAGCACGCCGCTGGCGATCGCCACCAGCCACAGGATCGTGAGCACGCCCACGCGCTCGCCGCCGAAGCCGACGATCAGCACGCCGGCGAGCGCCGCCAGCGACTCCTCGATGCGCAGCCACGAAAGCCGCGGGCCGGCGAACTGCACGACCGCCGTGATCGCGATCAGCGCGAAGCCCAGACCACCGAGCAGCGGGTGCGGCAGCAGGCTCGGCCGGATGACGATCAGCGCCGCGCCCGTGACCGCCATCACCAGCCGCGTGACTGCCGCCGTACGCCGCGCGCGCACGACGTGATCGTCGCGCTCGATCGGTGTCGCGCCTTCGAGTAGACCCATCGGCACTGCATCGGCCTCCAGCGCCGACTGCTTGAAGCTCCGCGACGGTTCTCCGCTAGTCGTCAGCGAGCTCGGCGTGCGCGTGCGCCGCGTGAACATATGCCGCGTGCACGCCGGCCGGCAGGTCGAGCCGCGCGCCGATGCGCTGGAGCAGGTCGAGCAGGCTCTCGCGCTCGGTCTCGTCGAGCGACGCGCACAGCTGGCGCTCCAGCTCGGACGCAAGCAGCAGCGCCCGCCCGAGCAGCTCGCGTCCGGAGGCCGTCAGGTGCAGCGTGTGCTTGCGCCGATCACGCGGGTCGCGCCCGCGCTCAACCAGGCTACGCGCCTCCAGCTCGTCCACGAACGCCACCATCCGGCTCGGCGGGATCTGCAGCCGCTCGGCGGCCGCCTGCTGGGACAGGCCGTCGGCGGCGCCGATCGCGCGCAGCAGCGCGAACTCGCGCGGCTCCAGCTGCAGCGGCGCGAGCGTCTCGCGAAAGCGCCGCGCGACCGCGTAGCCGATCGACGACAGGCTGAACCCGACAGCACGGAACGGCACGCCCACGGACTCCAGATCGACATCCCTCACGCGCTGATCATATCCGGGCGTAATGATTCTTGATATAAACCGTTCCGAGCGGAACGATTACGCAATGTAACGATTTTGTCATGGGCCGCGAACGACTGCGACCCGGCCACGAGAAAGGGAAGCCTCCGCATGGCACGCACAACGCGCTGGGTACTAGCTCACAGACGTAGCGTCGCCGCCTTCTGGCTGGTGCTGACGCTGGTCGGCGCGGCTTCCGCCGGCTCGGCGACGAAAGCGCTCAAACAGAAGTTCTCTGTGCCGGGCAGGGAAGGCTTCGTCACCAACCAGCAGATCGCGCGCGACTTCCACGGCACGGGCGGCAACGGCGCGCCGCTGCTGGCGGTGGTGACGCTGCCGCCGGACCAGCCCGCAAGCTCGAACGGCGTGCAGGGCGAACTGCGCGCGGTCGAAGCGCGCCTGCAGCGGACGCTCCCCGGAGCCCGCACGGCGAGCTACGCGAGCACGCACAGCGACGCGTTCCTGTCGAGCGACCGCCGTACGACATTCGTGATCGCCTACCCGCCGCCGGACCCCACGCAAGCGTTTGAAAACAACCCCAAGGCGGCAGAACGGGCGAGCGCCGCGCTCAAGGGCGTGACGATCGCGGGGCAACCGATGCACCTGACCGGCTTCGACGCGCTGTCGCTGCAGAGCGGCGGCGGCAACGGGCCGGGCGTGCTCGTCGAGGCGCTGCTCGGCGGCCTCGGCGCACTGCTCGTGCTGGCGTTCGTGTTCGGCTCGCTGCTCGCGTTCGTGCCAATCCTGATGGCGATCGTGTCGATCCTGACGACGTTCCTGGTCGTCTGGGGTCTGACGACGATCACCGAAGTCTCCCCCATCGTCCAGTTCCTGATCGCGCTGATCGGGCTCGGGGTGTCGATCGACTACTCGCTGCTGGTGGTCGTGCGCTGGCGCGAGGAGCGCGCGCACGGCCACGACGGCCACGCCGCGATCGAACGCGCGATGCAGACCGCCGGCCGCGCTGTCGCGTTCAGCGGCACGACCGTCGCGATCGGCCTGCTGGCATTGATCGCGCTGCCGCTGCCGTTCCTGCGCTCGGTCGGCTACGGCGGCATGCTGATCCCGCTGATCAGCGTGATCGTGGCGATGACGCTGCTGCCGGTGGTGCTCGCGACGATCGGCCCACGACTGGACTGGCCACACATCCGTGACGACGACAGGGCCAGCCGCTCGTGGACTGCCTGGGCGAACATGGTCGTGCGCCGCCGCTGGATCGCCGCGCTCGGCGCCGCGCTGGTGCTCGCGGCGCTGGTGCTCGCGGCGACCAACCTGCAGCTCGGCATCTCCAACGTCAACACGATCGCCAAGCAGGGCGACGCCAAGCGAGGTCTGACCGAGCTCGAGCGCTCGGGCATCGGCGCGGGCGTGTTGCTGCCCAACGAGGTGCTCGTCGGCGGCTCCATCTCGCCGGAAGCCGTGGCGAGCGCGCTCGCGTCGGTGCCCGGCGTGCACGGCGCGGTGGCGCCCGACTCGCCGCAGTGGCGACGAGCGGGCACGGCGGTCGTGGACTCGTTCACCAGCGCGGACGCCTCGACGCAGAGCGCGCGCGACACGCTCGACCGCACGCGCGCAGCCGCGCACGCACTCGGCGCGAGCGTGAAGGTCGGCGGCCTGCCGGCCCAGAACGCGGACTTCATCGAAGCGGTGTACGGCAACTTCCCGCTGATGATCGCGCTGATCGCGTTGATCACGTTCGTGCTGCTGGCACGCGCGTTCCGCTCGCTGCTGCTGCCGCTGAAGGCGGTGATCCTGAACGTGATCAGCGTCAGCGCCGCGTGGGGCGTGCTCGAGCTGGTATGGCAGAACGGCCACGGCTCGAACCTGATCTGGGGGATCGCCGCGACCGGCTCGATCACCTCATGGATTCCGCTGATGGTGTTCGCGTTCCTGTTCGGCCTGTCGATGGACTACGAGGTCTTCATCCTCGCGCGCATGCGCGAGGAGTACGACGCGAGCGGCACGACCGACATCGCCGTCGTGCGCGGCATCGGGCGCACGGGCAGGCTGGTGACGAGCGCCGCGCTGATCCTTTTCCTGGCGTTCGTGTCGCTGGCGTCCGGGCCCGAGACCGAAATCAAAGTGCTGGCCACGGGCCTGGCCGCCGGCATCCTGCTCGACGCGACCGTGATCCGCGCGCTGCTCGTGCCCGCGGTGGTGTCGCTGTTCGGCCGCTGGAACTGGTGGCTACCGCAGATGCCAGCGCGGCTGCTGCGCGTGGAGCCCTCCCCCACGCCACGCCCGGCCGCCGACTCAGCCGCCGCCTAGCTCGCGCGCCAGCCGCTCGGCGTCGCGCGTGCTCACGAGCACGCGCCGCAGCGTCGCGCGGCCCGCGACGGCAAACGACAAGCCGGGCACGCCGCGGCGTACGACGAACACTTCGTCGAGGCGGATCGTGCGCGCGACGTAGTACAGCCACGGCAGGCGCAGGCCGACTTTGACGCCGCGCATGGCCTCGCGCACAGGATCCTGCACCACCCGCACATCGCTGATGTCGGCACGCTCCATACGGATGTTGCGAAGCAGGCCGAGCAACTTCTGCCACCATGCCAGGCGCACTTCGACCTGCTCGTCGGTGATGCGGATCTCCACCGACACAGCCTAGCGTCGAGCGCCAGCCCCCAGACATAACCCCGCAGACGGTTGTCATCAGGATAGATTATCGTTTCTATCCTCGGGAGCCTCGATGTAGATAGCTAGCTGCCTAACACAATTGTCTGTGGAACTTTCGTCTGCGTAGCGCGAGAGTTGGAACCGTGGAAACTGTCCGTAAGCAATTTGCCGCGAACCTGCGGCGTCATCGCGACCGGGCTGGCCTCTCGCAGGAGGCATTGGCGGACCTGTGCGACCTGCACCGCACGGAGATCAGCCTGCTGGAGCGCTGCAAGCGCTCGCCGCGACTGGAGACGATCGTGATCCTCGCGCGCGGACTCGAGCTGAGCTCGCCGGCCGAGCTGCTCGACGGCATCGCCTGACCCGTATTGCCTGACCCGGATCGCCCAACCCGGATTGCCTGATGGGCATGTCCCCATACCTGCAGGAGCTGCGCGCGCTCGTCGGCCACCGTCTGCTCGTGCTCCCGTCGGTGGCGGTGTTCGTGTGGGACGCGCGCGGCAGGCTGCTGCTCGTGCGCGAGGTCGAGACGCGCAGGTGGCAGACGATCGGCGGCGCGGTCGAGCCGGATGAATCGCCGCTCCAGGCCGCGGTCCGCGAGGCCGCCGAGGAGGCCGGCGTGGTGATCGCGGTCGACGGCATCCGCGGTGTCGCCGGCGGGCCGCAGTTCCGGCTGCGCTACGCCAACGGCGACCTCGTCGGCTACGTCGCGACGATGCTCGACGCGCACGTCGTCTCCGGCGAGCCGCGCGCCGACCAGGACGAGACGATCGAGGTCGCCTGGTTCACGCCCGATCAGCTGGCGAGCGCCGAGCTGACCGAGTTCACGGTGGCGCTGTTCGAGACCGCGGGAGTGGGCGGCACGGCCGGAACGCCGCGCGCGCCGCGACGCTAGGATGCGAACGGTCAGGCCGACGTAGCTCAGCTGGTAGAGCACCTCCATGGTAAGGAGGGGGTCTCGGGTTCGAGTCCCGACGTCGGCTCTCAGAAGTTGGCGGCGCGGCCGGCCACCGCCTGCGCACAGCGACGCGGCGCGGGCCGCTCAGACGGCCGACCCACAGCGGCTCAGGCGGTCGGCGCGCCCCCGCCCAGATACCGCGCGAGCCCGTGAAAGCTCTGTTCTGGGGGCATCGCCTGCTCATACGCCGTCGCCGTCTCCGGCCCGCTCGCATCGGCCACGCGCGCTCGCGTCGCCGCCGCGAACGCCCCCTCATCGCCCTCCTCCGCCAGCCGCTGCACCCGCTCTAGCTGCTCACGCAGCTCCGCCAGGTGACGCTCGACGTCGTCGTAGACGCCGAAGTGGGTGAGCGCGAGGCTGCGCGGCCGCCACGCCTCGATCAGCTCCAGCGAGCGCCGCCATGCGCGCAGGTCGATGTCCGGCGGCGGTGTCGGCGCGAGCACGCACGCGCCGTCGATGCGCACGCCCGCGACGTCGCCCGTGAACGCGCGCCCGCTCGGCTCGTGCAGGTAGGAGACGTGATGCGACGCGTGGCCGGGCGTGTACGCGACCTGGAAGGGACCGAGCGTCTCGCCGCCGCGCAGCACGCGCACGCGCTCGGCCGGGACCGGCAGCACCTCGCCCCACAGGCGCTGCATCTGGGCTCCGTACAGGCGCGTCGCGCTGCGCAGCAGCTTCGTCGGGTCGATCACGTGCGCGGCGCCGCGCTCGTGCACCCACACCTCCGCGTCCGGGAAGCGCCGCAGCAGCGTGCCGGTCGCGCCCGCGTGGTCGAGGTGGATGTGCGTCAGCGCCAGCACCCGCGGCGGCTCGCGTTCGAGCCCCGGCAGCAGCTCATCCAGACAGCTGCTCGGCCCCGGATCGATCAGCACCTCGCCCACGCGCCACGCGCCGATCACGTGCGCGCGCCCCAGGTGCAGCAGGTCAATCGGCTCGATGTCGCTCACTTCGACCTCGGCGCCACCGTCACCAGCGCCGCGCTGCTGGGTTTCAGCTGCACGGTCACAACGCCGCGCGTGTTGGCCGCGTGTGGCAGCACCGCCGGCTGCGTCCACGAGCCGTTCGCCGCAACCGCCTCGCCGCCCAGCTCCACTCCCGACAGCGCTTCCGGCGACGGCGCCGTCAACGACAGCACCGTGCCGCTGTGGAAACCGGCGCCGACGTGCAGATGCGCAGCCACCGGGCGCGCACCCGGCGCGTCGTCGTCGACGAGCACGAACTGCAGCGTGCCGTCCGCGGCCTGAAACGCCGACGCTTCCACGTTCGGGCGCAGCGCCGGTCCGACGATCGTGTGCAGCGGCTGCTCTCCCAGCAGCCCTCGCGCCAGCAGCAGCGCGTACCACTCCGGTTGCGCCACCAGCGCGCCGTCGGCCAGGTCTTCGGCGCTCGGCGCACACACCGGCGTGTAGCCGCCGCAGTTCGCCGGGTTGCCCTGCAGGTTGATGCCCGACACGCCCATGCTCATCGCCTGCGTCAGGTAGCTGACCGCCCACAGCGCCGACGCGAACGTGTTGCTGATGCCCGACACACCGCCGCAGGACACCGTGTTCGCCTCGTCCAGGCGAAACGGGACTTCGGTCTCGTGCGCGATGAACATGTAGCGCCGCAGCGACGCCGCCTCCAGTTCGCGAATCTTCGGGCTCAACAGGCGAGGGATGCTCGGCGCGGGACGTTCGGAGCAGCTGAGCGGATAGTGATGGCCCGTCAGCAGCGCCGGGCGCTCGTAGATTGCCTCCGTCAAGCCCCACTTTTCATACGCGCTCGAGCCCGACGTGTCGGGGCCCGCCAGCGGGATCCCCGGCGCAACAGCTTCGATCGCGTCCCGGTACTCATTGACCTGTTCGTCGTACTGCAGCGGCGTCCACGGCGCCTGGCGCAGGCCGTGCTTGGCGTAGGAGTCGGGCTCGTTGCCGAGCTCGAGCGCTTCCAGCGAGGACCCCAGCGCCGCCTGCGCCGCCGCCGCCTCGTGCGCCACCGTCCGCGGTTCGAAGTGACCGAGCCCGAGCGTCAGCAGGACGTGCCAGCCGCTCGCCGCCGCCAGCCCGCCCAGCTCGTACAGGTTGCCCGCTTCCAGCGCGCCCAGCGCCCACGCCGGGCGCGGCGTCGTCGCGTCCGTCCACGCGATCTGTTCGTCCGCCGTCACGCCGCCGAAACGCAGCACGCCGGCGCCCAGCGAGCGCAGCATCGTCACCAGGTCGCCCTCGTCCCCGTATCCCGCGATCTGCGCCAGGCTGCCGACCTCGAACGACAGCCCCAGGAAGTCCTGCGGGACCAGCGGCGCTGGTTCACTCGACGCTTCCGCCGACACCGACACCGGGATCGGCCGGTCCCGCAGCGGGATCGGCCTACGCTTCTGGTGCGCCGCGGCCGGTGCCGCTGTCAGCAGCGTCACCGCCAAAGCAACGCCCAGCGCCGCGCACATGCGATATGCGCGCACGTGCTCCGCGGCGGCGACTAGCTGGCCGAGCTGACGGCGAACCAATCCGAGTTGAGTCCCGCCGCACCTTCGCAGGCCTCATGCACGACCGACAGCACCGCGCGGCGGCCGATGTCGGCGCGTTCGTCGTGTGTCATCGCCACAGGCGCATCCGCTTCGAGCGTCGCCCAGATCTCCGCCCCGACCTTCGCGAACGTCACTTCTTCGCGCTTGGGCCCCAGCCGCGTCAGCAGCAGATCGAGCGCGTCATCGGGCGGCCTGTAGCCCGAGTGGCGTGTGATTTTGAAGCGCATCGGGCGGGAGGCTAACAGCCGCGTCCGTCACACGAGCAGGAACTCGCCGCGCGCGACCAGCACAGCGTACCCGCTCACCTCGACGCGCTCGATCGCGTCCGCCGTGCCCAACGCTCGCGCGCGCAGCAGCGACGGGCGCCCGAGCTCGACGCCCTGGCGGATCTCGATCTCCTCGCCGAACGCGATCCTGCCGTGACGCGCCAGGTGCACCGCCAGCGGACCCGCCGCCGAGCCCGTCGCCGGGTCCTCCGCGACGCCCAGCGCCGGCGCGAACATGCGTGTCTTCCACACGCCCCCAGCCCCGGCGAAGCAGCTGACACAGAGCTCTCCGAGCTCTGCCAGCGTGTGCGCGTTCGGAGCCAGCGCGCTCACCGCCTCCTCCTCATCAAGCTCCACATACACGTGCCGCGGACCGTTGTCGTACAGCTCCAGCGGCAGCCCCGAGCGCTCCACGCCGAGCGCGCTCAGCAGCTCAGCCGCGTGCTCGTACGGCCGCCACGAAGGGACCGGCTGGCCCATCGTGCCGTACGCCAACCGCTCGCCCTCGCGCCTCAGCGTCACCGCCACCGGGCCCGCGCCCGTCTCGAGCGTCACCAGCTCGAGGCCGCGCTCGATGCCCAGCGCGACCGCCGTGCCCAGCACCGGGTGCCCCGCGAACGGCAGCTCCGCCGTCGGCGTGAAGATGCGCACGCGCGCGTCGCCGCTCCGCTCCGGCGCCAGCACGAACACCGTCTCCGACAGGTTCAGCTCACGCGCCAGCGGCTGCATCAACGCGGATGCAAGCGCATCCGCGACCGTGAACACAGCCAGCTGGTTGCCCTGCAGCGGCGTGTCGCTGAACACGTCCAATAGCACGTAGCGGTAGCCCATACCGCGGTAGGCTCGCATGAAGCGATCAAGCGTGAGCGGAGGGAGCTGGGATGAGCGAAGTGGTGCAGATCCAGATCGAGGACGGGGTTGCGCTGCTGACGCTCAACCGACCCGATCGCCTCAACGCCTGGACCGGCGAGATGGAGCACGAGTACTTCGCGCTGCTCGAGCAGTGCGTCAGCGACGAGCACGTGCGCGCGATCGTCGTCACCGGCGCCGGCCGCGGCTTCTGCGCGGGCGCCGACATGCAGCAGCTGCAAGCGCTCGGCGACGGCAACGTCGACACCGACGCCGCCGCGCGCGAGCGCCGCCCCCAGACCTTCCCGCTGTCGATCCCCAAGCCGATCATCGCCGCCATCAACGGCGCCTGCGCCGGCATCGGCCTCGTGCAGGCACTCATGTGCGACGTGCGCTTCGCCGCCGACGGCGCCAAGCTCACCACCGCGTTCGCCCGTCGCGGGTTGATCGCCGAGCACGGCATCTCCTGGATGCTGCCGCGGCTCGTCGGTCCCGCACGCGCACTCGACCTGCTGCTGTCCGGGCGCGTCGTGCTCGCCGACGAGGCGCACACGCTCGGCCTCGTAAACCGCGTGCTCGCGCCCGACGCGCTGCTCGACGCCGCGCTAGCCTACGCGCGCGAGCTGGCCGTCAACTGCTCGCCCGCCAGCATGGCCACGATGAAGCGCCAGGTGTACGCCGCACTCGACCAGACGCTGCCCGCCGCACTCGCCGACGCCGACCAGCTGATGCTCGCGTCGTTCGCCGCGCCCGACTTCGTCGAGGGCGTCGCCAGCTTCGTCGAGCGGCGCGACCCGCGCTTCGCTGCGCTCGGCGCCTAGCGCGCGCCGCGCGCGCCGGACGGAACGGCCAGCCGCGGCCGCGCGCGCGGCCGCGGACTAGCGCAGCACCTCTTCCAGATATCGCGACGATTGTGTAAGGTCGCACGCGATGGGTACGGCCTACGACGCGATTGTGGTCGGATCCGGCTTCGGGGGCGGGATCGCGGCCTGCAGGCTGGCGGAAGCGGGTAAGCGCGTGGTCGTGCTCGAGCGCGGTCGGCGCTTCGCGCCCGAGGACTTCCCGGCGACGCCCGCGCAGGCGCCCGAGGCGCTGTGGCATCCGACGCTCAACCCGCACGGGCTGTTCGACGTGCGGCTGATGAAAGACCTGTCGGTCGTCACCGCCGCGGGCGTCGGCGGCGGCTCGCTGGTGTACGCCAACGTGCAGCTGCGCGCGCCGGCGGACGTGTTCTCAGACGGCTGGCCGCGGGCGATCGACCGCGACGTGCTCGACCCGTACTACGACCGCACCGAGGCGGCGCTGCTGCCGATGGAGGTGCCCGAAGAGCTGCCCAAGATGCGCGCCTTCGCCGCCGCCGGCGAGCGCGTCGGCAAGCAAGCCGAGCGCCTGCCGCTGGCGGTCAACCTCGAAGCCGACCGCGAGCACCCGTTCAGCGGCATCGCGCAGAAGCGCTGCGAGAACCTCGGGCGCTGCGACATCGGCTGTCCGGTACACGCCAAGAACACCATCGACATCACCTACGTCGCGCGCGCCGAACAGGCCGGCGCGGAGCTGCGCCCGCTGCACGAAGTCACGCAGCTGCAGCCGCCGGCAAGCGCCGGCGGCAACTGGCGCGTCGGCTTTCGCGTGCTCGACGGCGGCGAAGCAGATGGCGGTGGCAGCGGTGGGGGCGCCAGCGGCAACAACGAACGTGGTGGTGGCGGCAGCAGCAGCAGCAGCGAGCTGCAAGCGCCGGTGGTCGTGCTCGCCGCCGGATGCCTGGGCTCGAGCCGGCTGCTGCTGAAGAACCGCGCGCGCCTGCCGCACCTATCGAAGGCGCTCGGCAGCCGCTTCTCCGGCAACGGCGACGCGCTCGGCGCCGCGTTCGACCCCGGCGCACAGGTGGTCGGCAATCCGCGCACGGACTTCGGCCCGTCGATGACCAGCCGGCTCGACTACACCAGCGAGCACGGCTTCATGCTCGCCGACGGCGGGCTGCCGTCGAACTTCGGCGGGCTGCTCGAGATCGTGCGTGCGGTCGACGACGCCGTCCGCGGCTGGCGCGGGCTGCTGCTGCGGCTGAAGCGCCTTGGCGCGCTGCTCGGGCTGAGCGACCAGCCGCTCGCCTACCGTCATCTGCGCCCGCGCGTCAAACGCCCGATCGACGACTCGCTGGTGTTCCTGATGATCGGCCGCGCGGCCTCCGACGGGCAGATGCGCCTGACGCCGGTGTTCAAATGCTTCGACATCCGCTGGAGCAGAAAGGGCAGCGACGCGCTGTTCGCGGCGATGGAGAAGGTCACCGGCGAGCTCGCGCGCGGCGTCGGCGCGAAACCGTTCTTCGCGCTGGACACGTGGCCGCTGAGCGGCTACATCACCGTGCACCCGCTCGGCGGCTGCCCAATGGCCGACGACCCCGCGCACGGCGTCGTCGACGACGCCGGCAGGGTGCACGGCTACGACGGCCTGTACGTGCTCGACGGGTCGATCGTGCCGGTCGCGCTCGGCGTCAACCCGTCGAAGACGATCGCCGCGCTGGCCGAGCGCGGCGTCGAGCTGCTGATCGATCGGATGGGCTGACGCGATGGGCCTACGCGACACGCTGATCCGGCGCAGGGCGTGGCGCAACGACACCGGCAACCAACACGTCTACCCGCTGCGCGAGCTAACTCCGAAAACGCTCGCGCAGCTGCAGGAGTGCGTGCGCGAGGCCGAGCGCGACGGTGTCAGCGTGCGCGCGGTCGGCTCCGGGCACTCGTGGTCGGACGTCGCGCTGAGCGACGGCGTCCTCGTCAAGCCCACCGGCCTGAGCCACCCGCTGCCGTTGGACGAGCGGCTGCTGCGCGTGCCGGTCACCGAAGCGCGCGACGGCACGAACGCCCGCTCGCCCGGCGACGACCACGCGTCCGACGAAAGCGCCGCGAACGTGCGCTACGGCGCTAGCACGACGCTCGTGCAGGTGCAGGCCGGCATCACGATCGCGCAGCTGAACGCGCACCTGGAGTCGCTGGAGCTGGCGCTGCCGAACATGGGCGGCTTCGACGGGCAGACGCTCGCAGGCGTGATCTCGACCTCGACGCACGGCTCGGGCATCGGCTTCGGACCGCTGCCGGAGCTGGTGCGCTCGCTCGACGTGGTCGGGCCGGGAGGCACGCTGTACCGGATCGAGCGCGCCGACGGGCCGACCGATCCCGACGCCTACGCGGCGGAGCTCCCCGAGAACCGGCTCAGACAGGACGACCGCTGGTTCGACGCGGCGGTCGTGGGCATGGGCTGCATGGGCCTGATCTACTCGGCGATCCTGGCGGTGCGGCCGCTGTTCTACATGCGCGAGGTGCGCACGCTGAGCACCTGGTCGAAGGTGCGCGAGGAACTGAAGCTCGGCAAGGTGCTCGAGCAGAACGCACACTACGAGCTGCTGTTCAACCCGTATCCGGACGCGCACGGCGAGATCGAAACGCTGATCACGACGCGCAACCCCGTGGCCCGCTCCGAGTACCGCCGCGACCACCGCCGCAGCCGCAGCCTGCTGATGGAACTGACCGCCCGCTTCCCGCTGACGCCATACCTGATCGATTTTGCGGTCGGCCTGTTCCCGAAGATCTCACCGTTCCTGCTGAGGCAGGCGCTGAAGGCACTCGTGAACCCCGACTACGTGAACATCAGCTACCATGTGTTCAACATCGGCGCCGCCAACTACCTGCCGGCGTACTCGGCGGAGATCGGCGTGCCGGCCGACGAGCCGCAGCTGAACGCGGCGGTCGAGAAGATCGTCGAGGTCGCCGCGCAGCGCCGGCGCCTGGGCAACGTCTTCCACAGCTCGCCGATCTCGCTGCGCTTCGTCAAGGCCAGCGACGCGTACATGTCGATGATGTACGGGCGCGACACGGTGATGATCGAGCTGATCATGTCAGCGCACACGGTCGGCGGCATGGAGCTGCTGGCTGCGCACGAAAACGCGCTGTACGCGCTCGGCGGGCGCCCGCACTGGGGTCAGGTCAACACGCTCACCGGCAGCCACGGCCTCGTCGAGTCGATGTATCCCCGCTACGAGGACTGGCAGGCGGTGCACGCCGAGCTCAACTCCAGCGGCGTGTTCGACAGCCCGTTCAGCAAGCGCGTCGGTATCTCGCGCGCGGAGTTCCGTCTTGATTAAAAGGAGGGCCGGCGGCCAAGCCAGACTTGCGACTAGACAGCGAGGATCGTGAACCCACGTCCAAGGAGAGCGCGCATGTCGCCTGGATCCGAGGTCGCGAGCGCGTCACGCCGACGGTGAACGCCAACCGCAATGCAGGCATCAATCGTGCTGCTCCCTGGAGTCTTCCCGCGCAGGCTGCCCGCAGCGCGAGCCAGTCGCTCGTCCAATCCCTCGATCGAACATGCCTTCAGCAGGCGCGCGACGCGCGCATCCTTCGCGTCTCCGCGCCAGACCTCGGCGAGAGCAACCGCGGGGATCGTCGGCACAACGCCTCGTTCGTAAGCGACCGCCAGGATCGCGCGAACGCGCTCATCACCACGCTCGTAAGCGATCAGAGCGCCTGCGTCGAGTGTCAGGCCGGCCACTCGGCGAAGACCTGGGACTTCAGCTGCCCTGTGAGCTCACCGAGCTCAACCTCGTCCTCGGCAAGCAACTCGCGGCCACGCGCGACCTGCAACCCCTCGACGACCCGCGGCGCGTAACGATGGTGGAGCATCAGCGCGTTGCCGTCGGGGTCGGCGAAGAACGCCATGTGGCAGACGCCGGTATCGAGCGTCTCGCCGTTGAACTCCACGCCGCGCTCGACGAGCGTCGCGCGCGCCGCTTCGACGTCATCGACGTGCAGCGCGAGCGCGTTTTGGTTGGGGTGATAGCCGAGGCCGAACTTCTCGGAGTCGATCACGCTGAGCGTCACCGTGCCGGTCTCGAACTCCGCGAAGTGCCGCTCCGGGCGGTACACCGAGCGTGTCAGCCCGAGCGTCGTGCCGTAGAACTCGACCGCCGCGTCGAGGTCGCCGGTGGGGATCGCAACGAAGTCAACCCCTGTGATGATTTGGCTATCTGAAGTCACTGCGCCACTCTACAGTCGCCGCCGCAGCAGCACCCCGCCCAGCTCGAGCGTGTCGCCGCCGCCCGGCAGCTCGTGCGACAGCTCCAGCGCGATCTCCACGAGACCTTCCTCACGAGCATCGACAGCGGCGACGAAACAGACGTCGGCGCCGTCGAGCCGCAGCACCGGCGCACCCGCGTCGCGCTCCCGCGCACCGGCGCTGACCGCCGAGGTCTCGCCGTCGCCCGGCGCCACGTCACCGTCGCCCACCGCGACGCCCAGCACCTCGCCCCAGCGCGCGGCCGTCGCGGCTGGATCAGCGACCGCCATCGTGATTCCGGCGAGGCGGCCGGGCGCGCCTGCGCCGGTGCGCCCCGTCCACGCGGGCCCGCCCCAGCGCCAGCTGCCGTACGGGTCCGAGCGGTCGAGCGAGACGATCGCGCCACGCATGTCGGCGGGGTGCAGGTGCGTGCCGGAGATGTCCGGCAGGTCGATCTGCCAGACCACGCGCACGCCGAGCGCGTGCGCGCGCGAGCGCGCGCCGTCCAAGTCTTCGAGGTCGAAGATCACCATGTAGCCGCCGTCGCCGCCGTGACGCTCCAGGTAGCGGCCGGCGGCTGTGTCCGCGCGGGTCGGCGCGATCACCTCCAGAAAACAGTCGCCGAGCGCGAACACCGCGTTGGCGAGCCCGAACTCGCCGACCCCCGGATCGCGAAACGGCTCGCCCAGCGCCAGCGCCGAGCGCAGCGCCGCGGCCACCGGCTCGAGCTCGCGGGCAACCAGCACCGCCTGGCGCAGCCTGACCCGCGGTCCACGTTCGCCGTGCACGAACGCAGGCTATACGACCGATCGCTCAGCGACCGGCGCCGCCGCGAGCCTCTGCTCCTGCATCTGCGCGGCGCGGCGCGCGGCGTACTCCTCCACGAACGCGTCGACGACGCGCGGGTCGAACTGGCTGCCGGCGCACTTGTGCAGCTCGGCCAGCGCGTCGGCCTCCGATTTGGCTTCGCCGAAGGGGCTGTCGGAGATCATGGCGACAAACGAGTCGCACACGAACACGATCTGGCTAGCGACCGGGATCTGCGCGCCGGCGAGCCCGCGCGGGTAGCCGCTGCCGTCGTAGCGCTCGTGGCTGGAGCCGACGATCGCGGCGACGTGCGCGAGCGCGGGCGCAGCGCTGAGGATGCTCGCGCCGATGATCGTGTGGTAGCGCATCAGATCCCACTCGTGATCGTCGAGCGGACCGGCTCTATGCAGCAGCGAGTACGGCATCGCCACCTTGCCGATGTCGTGCAACTCGGCCGCGCGCACAGCGTCCGACAGCTCCGTCGCCACCAGCCCCAGGCGCCGAGCGACGCCCTCGCTGAGATCGGCGACGTGCGAGGAGTGCACGTGCAGCGCCGGCTCAGCCGTCTCGAGAAAGCGCAGCGCCAGATCGCGCGTCTGGCGCCCGGCGCTCGAGCGGCCGGAGCCCTTGTGTGCGTACATGCGCTCATCGGCGAGCTGCAGCGCCAGGCGCGGATCGGCGGCCTCCTCCGGCAGCGTGACCGAGCCGAAGGAGCTCGTGATCGAGAAACCGTCGCCTTCGGCGCTGAGCGCCCGTAGGCAGTCCTCGACCATCGCCTCGCCCGTATCGGTCCACAGCAGCGCGCAGAACTCGTCGCCGCCAAGCCGGTATGCGCAGCCGCGGGCTCCGACGGCGCGTTTGAACGCACCCGCCAGGCGCGTGAGCAGCAGGTCGCCGCCGAGATGGCCGAAGTTGTCGTTGTAGGCCTTGAAGCCGTCGAGGTCGAACAGCAGCAGCCGCACGGGACGCTCGATGCTGGCCTGCGACAGCACCGAGTCGAGGTCGTGGGAGAGCTGGCGCCGATTGGCCAGGCCGGTGAGCGGGTCGATCGTGGCGACGCTGCGCTGGTGCAACTCGGCCGACTGCATCGCGCACACGATCGAGACGACGGCGCTCAGCAGCGCGAGCGTCGCGATCACGGGCATCGGGTCGTGCAGCGTCGCGCGCGGGTGCAGGCCGACCGTAACCGCGAGGATCACCGCGACCGTCAACACCAATCCGGCGATCACGACCTGCGCGCGGAAGCGCGCAGCGACCATCGCCGCGGGCAGGACCAGCCACGCGAGCGCCGGGCTGGTGCTGCCGCCGCTGAGCGCGACACCGGTCGCCAGCAGCGCGAGCGTGATCAGGATCGCGTTCACGCTGACGCGCTCAGGGCGCTTGCTGTGCGCCATCCTGCGATCGATGCTCAGGAAGTTCAGTGCCGACAGCAGGAACAGCACGAGCGTCCACCAGCCGAGCCAGGGCGTGCAGATGATGAGCGCCAGCCCTACCGCGCCCGATCCCACCAGACGAATCGTGCGTACACGCGCGCTCGCGTCGAGCACGCGTGCGCGATCCTGATCAGTGGGACAAAGCCAACTTCCCGGCATTCCATGATGCGTCTCGTCAACACCACCCGCCGTCTTG
The DNA here is from genome assembly GCA_963716535.1 of uncultured Solirubrobacteraceae bacterium. Taxonomy (GTDB): domain Bacteria; phylum Actinomycetota; class Thermoleophilia; order Solirubrobacterales; family Solirubrobacteraceae; genus Palsa-744. Next base: position 2,083,527 of record OY970317.1, read on the forward strand.
AGGACTGCACGCCAAGCGGACATTTGTCAGCTGGGCGTTTGACGGGTGGGAATCGTGTGCGATGCCGCGCGAAGTTCGATATTTGCGGCCTTCTAACGCGTTTCTAACGCAAATGCGAACAGCGAGGCAACAGTCCTCCGCTTAGCTTCGGCGCGCAGTGTTTCTCAGTCGTTTTTGATGAGCGGACCACGGAGGGAACATGGGGCGAGCCACAGCGACCACGCTGGTGACCGCGCAACACGATCAGGGGATGGCGCCGCACGGCCGCGGCAGCCGCGAGAGCCTCATAACCCCGAGGCTCGTGTCGCAGGCGGTCAAGCGCGCGCAGCAGGGCGACCGCGAGGCGCTCGGCTTTCTGTACGCGCGCTACGCGGACAACGTCCACGGCTACGTGCGCAGCATCGTGCACGATCAGCACGAGGCCGAAGACATCACACAACACGTCTTCGCGAAGCTGATCGACGTGATCGGCAAGTACGAGGAGCGCGACGTGCCGTTCTTCGCTTGGATCCTGCGCGTATCGCGCAACGTGGCGCTCGACCACATCCGACGCCGGCGCGCGATCCCCGTGGAGGAGGTGCGCGCGGTCGGGCGCACCGCCGGCGGCTCGACCAGCGGCGCCGAACGCAGCCAGCGGATGACCGATCTGCGCGAGTCCCTGGCGATGCTCCCGTCCGACCAGCGGGAGGTGCTCGTGCTGCGTCACTTCGCGGGACTGTCCCCGACCGAGATCGCCGAGCGCACGGGCCGCACAGAAGGCTCGGTGCACGGCCTGCACCACCGCGGGCGCCGAGCGCTAACCGCGGAGCTGAGCGGTCGCGGCGCGGCGCCGACCACCGCGCGGGCGCGCTGCAACCGCGAGGAGTCCTCCGAAGCGTCTCGCTGAGCGCGAGCGCCACCGGCGCCGCGGCGTGCGCTAGTAGGAGGGACCCCGCGCGATGCGCCGCGCGATACGCCCGCTGTCAACGTCGGCGATGTAATAGTTCAGCGCGAACATCGCGAGTTCCTCGACGGAGACTCCCAGCCGCGCGCTTTCCTGCTCGATGGCATCGCGCGCGAACCCATGCAGCCGCAGCGTCAGGTCGCCGTCGCCGTCACCGTCGCGCGTGCGATCCTCGTTGGCTGGCACGCTGCTCATCGCACTAGGCCGCGGGCTGATGGCGGGACACTGTGACTGAACGCAGAGCGCCCGCGAACGCTCACGCGGCAAGGGCACCGAGAGGGGACCAAAAAAGGCTGGTTGTCGGCTCGCGGCGACCGGCTACGCCGCCGGCTCAGCGGCTGGCAGGCACCGACGCGCCCTGCGTCTCGTGTGCGTGAAGTCTCGATCATGGCCAGATGTCGTGCAGATCCTAGAACGCGATCCGGCACTTCGCGAGGGTCGTTTGCGCGGGCATCGAGCGCGATCCCGCCAGAATCGACGTTCCGCCAGTCGACAGTGGCGGTCATGAGCACAACCAGCGAACGTCGGCCATCGCCGACACGCGCGCCCTGTCACGGTTGTGTAAACCACTTCTTACACTAGCTGTCGGAACTGGCCCCGCATCATGGATATTGAAATGACTGCACGGAAGAGACTACGACCTTACTTATAGTCAAGAATGTGAAACCAACGTAGTCGGTCCCGTCGCATGGGACATAGCGTCGAATCTGTGTTCAACCCGCGGCACACGTCATCCGATAAGGCGGCGATGACAACTGCACCACTCCCACTTGCATCGGCGCTGAAGCCGAGTGAGCGTCGCCTGCTGCAGACGGTCACGGCCGTGCTGGTCGCGCTCGTCGCGACGACCGCCGTGCGCGCCGTGTTCCACATCGGCGGCCACGCGTTCGGCGAAGTGATCCGCGACTGGGTCACCTCCGCCGTGTACATCCTGGTCGGCGTGATCGTGTGCTGGCGCGCGATCCGCACGACCGAGGCGCGGCGCTCGTGGATGGTGTTCGCGTTCGGAATCTCGATATACGGCCTCGGCAACGTGCTGTGGGCGGCATGGGTCGAACACCTCCCGAACCCACCGATCCCGTCCGTCTGCGATGGCATGTGGCTGACGCTGTACCCGTGCTGCTACGTCGGCATCATCGGCCTGGCGCGTCTGCAGGAGCGGCGCATCCGTCCGAAGATCTGGCTCGACGGCGTCGTTGCGGGGCTCGGCGCGGCGGCGATCGGTGCCGCGATCGTGCTGCGTCCGGTGCTCGCGTCGGTGTCGGGCGACACGGCGGCGGTGATCACCGAGATGGCCTACCCGCTGTGCGACCTGCTGCTGGCGGCGCTCGTCGTGGGTGTGCTGGCGCTGCGCGGCTGGCGTCTGGACCGCATGTGGGCAATGCTGGGCGCGGGCTTCCTCGCGCTGGCGTTCGCCGACTGCATGTACGCGCTGCAGGTCGCCGGCGGGGCGTCGGCGCCAAGCAGCGCCACGAACCTCGCCTACGACGTCGGCGTGCTGTTGCTGGCGCTCGCGGCGTGGCAGCCGGCGGCGACCGTCGAGCAGGACGCGATGCCGACCGCGGCGGTGCTGGGGATCCCGGCGACGTTCACGGTGAGCGCGCTCGGACTGCTGCTCTACGACCACTTCAGCCGCCTGGACCCGCTGGCGCTGTCGCTGGCGCTCGCGACGATCGTGGCGGCGTTCGCGCGCACCGGCCTGGCCTTCCGCGACGTGCGCGCGCTCGCCGAAACGCGCCGGCAGGCGATGACCGACGACCTCACCTCGATGCCCAACCGCCGCCATTTCCTGCGCCGCCTGCACAACGCGATCCTCGCGAGCAGGGCGAGCGACACAAGCGTGGCGCTGCTGCTGTTCGACCTCGACCACTTCAAGGAGCTGAACGACACGCTCGGCCACGACGCCGGCGACCAGCTGCTGTGCCAGGTGGGCGAGCGCCTGAACGAGGTGCTGCGCGCGAGCGACACCGCCGCGCGCCTGGGCGGCGACGAGTTCGCCGTACTGCTGAGCGACCCGTGCGACATCGCGCAGGCGGAGGCCGTGGCCGACAAGATCCTCGGCGCGATCGCCAAGCCGTTCCCGATCAAGGGCCTGAACCTGCGCGTCACCGCGAGCATCGGCGTCGCGCTGTTCCCCGAGCACGCGCGCGACGGCGAACAGCTGATGCAGCACGCGGACGTCGCGATGTACGAGGCCAAGAGCACCCAGTGCGGGCGTGCGCGCTATGCCAGCGAGCGCGACAACCACTCGCTCGAGCGCCTGACGCTTGCGGGCGAGCTGACGCACGCGCTCGAGAACGGCGAGATCCAGGCTTACTTCCAGCCCAAGGCGGACGCCAGCAGCGGGCGCATCGTCGGCGTCGAGGCGCTCGTGCGCTGGCTGCACCCGGAGCGCGGGATGATCCCGCCCGACCAGTTCGTCGCGGTCGCCGAGCAGGCGGGGCTCGGACGGGCGCTGACGCGGCGCATGCTCGAGCTGGCGCTCACGCAGGTCAAGGCGTGGCACGAGTCGGGCCTGGACCTGCACGTGGCCGTCAACACGACCGTCGCCGACCTGCTCGACACGCACTTCCCCGACGAGGTCGCGGCGACGCTCGCCGCGTACGGCCTGCCGCCGGAGGTGCTCGTGCTGGAGGTCACCGAGAACATGGTGCTCGCCGACCCGGTGCGCATCGGCGACGTGCTCGCGCAACTCGGCGAGCTGGGCCTGGGCCTGTCGCTGGACGACTTTGGCACCGGCTACTCCTCGCTGACGCACCTGAAGTCGCTGCCGGTCGGCGAGGTCAAGATCGACCGCTCGTTCGTCGGGCGCATGACCTCGGACCCGGTCGACGCAGCGATCGTCGAGGCCACGATCCAGCTCGCGCACTCGATCGGCAGTCGCGTCGTGGCCGAGGGCATCGAGGACCAGACGACGTGGAGCTCGCTGGTGGCCAACCGCTGCGAGCTCGTGCAAGGCTACGCGCTGTCGCGGCCGCTGCCGGCGGCGGAGCTCGAGGAGCTGTTGCGCGCCACGCCCGTGCCGACCGCGCCCGCTCGTGCGGACGTTTCCGCATCGGTGTCGACGGCGCTCGCGCGCGTGGAGACCTCCACACCTGTGCCGACAGCGCTCGCGCGCACGGAGGCTCCCGCACCCTCGGGGAACGGCAACGGCGCGCGCTGCGCCGACGAGGACGCCGCCGTTCCCGAGGCGCTGCGTGACCTCAGCGCGCTGACGCGCTCGCACCCGATGATGGACGCGGTGATCGACGAGATCGACGGGCGCATGATCCGCGTCGGCTCGCAGTGGCTGGCGGACTTCGCCTCCTGCAACTACCTCGGCTTCGACCTCGACCGCGAGATCATCGACGCGGTGCCGGCGTACCTGGATGCGTGGGGCACGCACCCAAGCTGGTCGCGCCTGCTGGGCAGCCCGCTGCTCTACGAGCAGATCGAGGAGCGCCTGACGGCGCTGCTCGAAAGCCCCGACTCGCTGGTGTTGCCGACCGTCACGCACATCCACATGTCGGTGATCCCCGTGTTGGCGGCCGGGGGCACGATCTTCCTCGACTCGCGCTCGCACAAGACGATCTACGACGGCTGCCAGCTCGCCAAGACGCGCGGCGCGCGGGTCGAGCGCTTCCGCTTCGAGGACCCGCAACACCTGGAGGAGCTGCTGCGCGCGGCCCCCGCGGGCACGCGGCTGGTGTGCATGGACGGCGTCAACAGCATGACGGGCAACGCGCCCGACCTGCGCGCGTTCGCTCAGGTCGCACGCGCGCACGACGCGCTGCTGTACGTGGACGACGCGCATGGCTTCGGTGTGATCGGCGAGCGCCACCCGGGCGAGCTGAGCCCGTATGGCAGGCGCGGCAACAGCATCGTGCGCTACTGCGGCGAGAGCTACGAGAACCTGATTCTCGTGGGCGGCTTCTCCAAGGCGTACTCGTCGCTATTGGCCTTCATCGCCTGCGCGCCCGAGCTCAAGCAACAGCTGAAGGTGGCAGCGCCGCCGTACCTGTACTCGGGGCCCTCGCCGGTCGCATCGCTGGCCACCGTGCTGGCGGGCTTCGACGTCAACGAGCGCCGCGGCGAGCAGCTGCGCGCGACCGTCTACAGGCACTCTTGCCGCGTGCTCGACTGCCTGGCGCGGCTCGGCGTCGCGACGCCCAACCGCTCGCGGCTACCGATCGTCGAGATCCCGCTGCGCGAGCACGAGCGCATCGGCGCGGTCGGAAAGCTGCTGTTCGAGCGGGGCGTGTACGTGACGCTTGCGGCCTATCCGCTGGTGCCGCGTGAGGAGGTCGGCTTCCGCGTGCAGCTGACGGCGGCGAACACCGATGCGGAAGTGGACACGCTGATCGCCGCGCTCGAGGAGCTGGCGCAGATGGGCGAGCTGCAGCCGGCGGCACCGTACATGGAGGACACCGATAGCCACGCGCTCGCAAGCGCGGACGGTGCCGGCAGCGCCAGCGCGGCCGCCGCGACGCTCGCGAGCGCCAACGGCGCGACCCGCGCGCACGCAACGTGATCGCCCGCTACCGCGCGCTGTTCGCGGTGCCCGGCTTCACGCGGCTGCTCGTGAGCGCGGTGCTCGGGCGCCTGCCGTCAGGCATGTTCTCGCTGGCGCTGCTGCTGTTCGTACACGCGCGCACCAACTCGTTCCTGGCCGCGGGGGTGGCGGTCGGGGCGTTCTCGCTGGCGGGCGCGGCGATCGGTCCGCTGCTCGGCGCACTCGTCGACCGAGCCGGTCAGGCGCGCGTGCTGCTGCCGGCGGCGGTCACGCAGGGAGCCCTGCTCGTAGCGCTGGTGCTGGTCGCGCAGCACGGCGCGGCAACGGCGGTAATCGTGGCGTTGGCGGCACTCGCCGGTGCGGTGCAGCCGCCGATCGCGGGCTGCATCCGAGCGCTGTGGTCACAGGTAGCCGCCGACGCGCAGACGCTCGAGACGGCCTACGCGCTGGACGCAACCACGCAAGAGCTGATCTGGACGCTGGGACCGCTGCTGGTGGGCTCGACCGCGGCGCTCGTCTCGCCCGCCGCCGCAGTGCTCGCGTGCGCAGGGATCGTCGTCTGCGGGACCACGTTCTTCGCAGCGTCGAGCCTGTCGAGCGGTTGGCGGGCGCCAGCGCCCGAGAGCGGTGTCCGGGGCGCGCTGGCGAGCCACGGCCTGCGTGCGCTGCTCGTGACGGTGCTGTTCTCGGGCGTGGTGATCGGCGCGGTCGAGGTCGGCCTGCCAGCGCTCGCGGTCGCGCACGACGCGCGCTGGTCGGCGGGCCTGCTGCTGGCGCTGTTCAGCGTCGGCAGCATGGCCGGCGGCCTGCTGTACTCGGCGGCCAGCTGGCGGCGACCGATCGGGCTGCGCTACGTCACCCTGCTGGCGACGATGACGCTTGGCGTGGCGCCGCTGATCGCCGCGCACGCGCTCGTCGTGGCATACCCGCTGAGCGTGCTCGCGGGTCTCGCGCTGGCACCGATGCTCTCCTGCCAGTTCTCGCTCGTGGGAGCGCTCGCACCGGCCGGCACCGCGACGGAGGCGTTCACGTGGCACCGCGGCGCGACGATCGCTGGGATGGCGGCGGGGTCGACGCTCGGCGGATCGCTGATCGAGGCGCACGGCGCGGCCGGCGCGTTCGCGCTCGGCTGCGCGGGCGTAGCGCTCGCATGCGCGTTGGCGACGCTGTGGCGCAGACGGATCGATCCGGCGCCGGCGCGCCTCAGCGTCACCGCGATGCCGATCGCGCAGCCCTGAGCGGCGTCCTGTGTTGGGCCCGCGGGCGCGTCAGCCTCCGGCGCGTCGTCAGAGCTGCAGCAGCTGCGGCCGCGCGAGGTCGGCGGGCGTGAACTCCGGATCGTGCCCGAACGTGCGCTTGAGTCGCGAGCGCAGCGCGGCGTAGCGGCGCACGGCGTCGCTACGCCGCCCCTGCGCGATGTCGAGTTCCATCAGGCGGCGGTGCACGTCTTCGTCGAAGGGCTGCAGCGTTGCCAGGCGCTCGAGCGCGCGCGTGGCGCCGTCGAGCGCGCGCAGCTCGAGCCGAATGTCGGCGAGGCGGCGCAAGCCGATGCACGCGAGGTCGTGCAGGCGATGGCGCTCCGGCATCGCCCACTCGGCGTACGGCAGGTCGGCGAGGAAGTCGCCCCGGTAGACGGCGAGGCCCAGCTCGATCTCGGCGGCGCCCGCCTGCGGGTCGTGCTCGGCAGCGGCCAGGCCGGCGGTCACACGCAGCTCGAACTCGTCGGCGTCGATCTCCACGCGGTCGAGCTCGAGGCGGTAGGTGCCCGAGCGCGCGGCGATGAACGTGGACGGCTCGCGGCAGCCGCGCTCGGGCTCGAGCTGGCGCCGCAGCGCGTGCACGTAGTAGCGCACGCTCGCTCCGACCGTGTACTCGGCCCCGCCAGGCCAAATGCTCTCGCCGATCTCGTCGACCGTCACCGCGCGCTGGCGCTCAGCAATCAGGTACTTCAGCAGTTGCCCCGTGCGCTGGTCCAGCCACGCGCCGCCGATCGGGCCCTCGGGGGATTCCACGGCGGTCCTGCCGAGCGTGCGGATACGCAGGTGCGGACCGGCCATCCAGTGCGGGGACGTGCGGCGGCGCCTGTCGCCGGCGACCCCCGGGCGCAGTTGCACGACCAGGCGCGCGGCAGCGCCGGCGATCACGCTGGCGGTGACCCACACGCCGATCGTCTGCCCAGGCGCACCGATGTCGACGCGGATCTCCGGCAGAGCGTCCTCGCGCGCGAGCGCAAGCTCGGTCACGCACGCGGCCGCGAGCACCGTCTCGGGCGCGCGGCAGCCGAACAGCTGACAGCACGAGAGCCCTGCCGCGGGCAAACCCGCGGCCTCGATCAACCGCTCCGCCTCGCGGTTGCGACAGACCACCCGACCTTCGCGGTCGAGCACCAACAGGCCGTACGGGAACGCGCCGAACGCCTCCGACTCCAGCGACTCGGGCTCAGGAGGTCGCTGCCCGTCCCCAAACTCCACCGTGCTCGACTTGAGCATGTATGAAAAAGGTACTACACGGCACAAGTCGCAAGATGCCGTTTTTGGAACAGTTCGTTCACTTCGAGCCAGTGGCGTTCAGCCAACTGGCTCGGCCGGCTCGAGCGGCTCCCCGCCCAAGCCGAGGATGCCCATCCCAAGCCCACGCTCCGGGTCGAGGATCACCCTGACCGCCTCGTTGCGCGAGCGCACTCCCAACTTGCCGAACGCCGAGGATAGATGGCTCTTGACGGTGCTCTCCGCGAGGAATAGCTGCTCGGCGATCTGGCCGTTCATGTAGCCCATCACGACCAGTCCAAGGATCTGCTTCTCACGCGTTGAGAGGACCGGCGGCTCGATCTCCCGCCAGTGTTCCCTAGGCACGCACGCCTGCCCGGCCACCACGGCCTGCAGACAGGGGACCAACGCGCTGTCGAGGTTCGCCGAGACGACCACGCCCGCCACCCCCGCCGCAAGCGCGGCTCGCACCTCGCGCCGCTCGACGTTCGCGCACACCATCACCACCGGCGCGGGCACGAACCGCTTGGTCAGGGGCTCGACGAGGCTCGGCATCGACGCGAGCGCGCTCTCCACCCAAACCACGATCGCGGTCAGCTCGTCGGACCCGAGCGCGTCCAAGACCGCCTGTGGGCTGTCGAAGAACGTCAGCGCGAGCCGTGCCCGCTCCAGCACCTGGGCGATCGCGTCGCGCGGATCTCCACCGGCCACCAGCCCGATCATGCGCCATCCTCGATCTCGATCAAGCCCCGCTCGAGCAGCCGCCGGCACAGGTCACACAGCTCCTGCCTGGCGTCGGCCTCCGGCCTATCACCTTCGATCGCGACAGCCGCCGCAGCGTCGCTGACGCGCGGCGTCCGCGCGAGCGCGTCCAGCATCCGGCCCGCGCTCGCGGCGAGACCGTGGCATCTGCCGGTGTTGAGGTCCAGCACGACGGTCTCCGAGGGATAGCTGCGATAGACGACGTGCCGGGGCAGCCTGAGCCGCACCGCGGACAGCGACGACGATGTCGACGCAGACAGCGTCGGCGAAGGTATGTCGGGAATCGTATTGGCGGACAAGATCGTTCCTTCGGTCAAATGGCACTCGGCGGTCGTGCCGCGCCGTGCGAGCAACGCCCGAAGCGCCCGCGGACTTCCACGCACGCGTGGCGCGGTTGCCAACCGAAGCCGCGCGCTAGGGTGGCCTGCGTGGAACCGCCGCCGCTGGAGGGTGTGACGCACCGCTACGTGCAGGCGCGTGGCGCGCGCTTTCACTACGCCGAAGCGGGCAGCGGCGAGCATGTGATCCTGCTCCTGCACGGCTGGCCGCAGAACTGGTGGGAGTGGCGCGAGGTGATCCCCGCGCTCGCCCACGAGCGGCGGGTGATCGCGCTGGACCTGCGCGGGTTCGGCTGGTCGCAGGCGACGCCGCGCGGATACCTCAAGGAGGAGCTCGCAAGCGACGTGCTCGCAGTGCTCGACGCGCTCGAGATCGATCGCGTGCAGCTCGTCGGCCACGACTGGGGCGGCTTCGTCGGCTTCCTCTGCTGTCTGCGCGCCCCCGAGCGCTTCGAGCGCTTCCTTGCGCTGAACATCATCGGGCCCTGGGTCGACGTTCGCACGAGCACGCGCAACATCTGGCGATTCGGCTATCAGTGGCTGCTCGCGACGCCGCTGCTTGGCTCGCTGATGCAGCGCAGCGGCCTGTTCACACGGCTGCTGCTGACAGCGGGAGTCGCCGACCGCAGCTCATGGCAGCCGCGAGATCGCGAGCTGTTCGTCGAGCGACTGCGCTCGCGCGCACGGGCGGCCGCCGGCGTGCAGCTCTACCGCACCGTCTGGACTCGCGAGCTGCTGCCAACCCTGCGCGGCCGCTACGCGCACCAGCGCCTGCGCGTGCCCACGAAGATGCTGCACGGCACCGCCGACCCCGTCGTGCGTCGCGAGATGGTCGAGCAGATGCGCCGACACGCCGACGAGCTGGAGATCGAGTATGTCGACGGGGTTGGGCATTTCATCGTCGATGAGGCACCGGCGCTGGTCGTCGACCGCGTGCTCGGGTTCATGGGCGCAGGTACGCAGCCAGTCGCGTAGCCAGCGTCCGCACTTCCGGCTCTGAGATCGGCGTCGTGAAGTAGCCGGGGATCGTCTCGATCTGGATCTCCGCCACCAGGCCAGCCCAGCCCATGTCCGGCGGCACCTGCCCGCCGAGCGGCATGCTTGCCGCGCGCAGCAGCACCATCGACCCAGGATACGGCCGCGGGTCATACGCATCGAAGGCCTGCCGGAAGATCAGCTCCGATGAGACCGCCCCTGCGGAGCGACGCCGCGCGGCGCGCCTCCCGAGCAGCTTCCCGCCCACCCGCTGTACCCGCGACGACACATAGTCGAGCTTCTCGCGCCGGCCCAGGCGCACGAGCTTCCTGAAGTGAAAACCGAGGATGCGGGCTCGATGGATGATCCGGTAGGCGGGTCTCGGCATGTAGCTCGCCAGCCTCGGCAAACGCGGCGGAAAGGAGTCGATCAGCGCCAGCAGCGCCAGCTCCTGGTCCGCCGCGCGCAACTGCTGCGCGATCTCGTACGCGAGCGCCCCGCCGGTGCACTCGCCGAGGATCAGATACGGACCCTCGGGCTGGGCGCGGCGGATCTCATCGACGTGGCGCGCGGCCATCTGCTCCAGGGTCGCCGGCGGCTGGTGCTCCTCCGGCGCCGGCGCGCACAGGCCGAGCATCGCCTGATCGCCTGGAAGGTAGCCGGCGAGGCCGTAATAGAGCGACACGTCACCAGCTTCCGCATGCACGCAGAACAGCGCCGGCTTGGAGCCCGACCCAGGCTGGATCGTCACTAGCGCGGACGGCGCGGATCCGGGCCCCTCCTCGCCTGGCGAGCGAAACTCGGCACGCTTGGCTTCGGGTGCCACGACCGCTAGGATCGCACACGCGGTCGCAGGCCCCAACGGCCAGGTAACGCCGAAAGCCCTGACCCTGATCCAGATGTCAAACACCGGCCGCGACGACACCACGCGCAGCGCACTGCCCGCTCGGCTGCGCTGGGCAGCGGGCGCCCTGCGCCTGACGCTGCGCGAACCGGGCGATGGACTCGATCGGGCATTCGGACGCGCGCGACGGCTCGTGACCGGCAGCTCGACACAGAACTTCCAGTACCCCGCCGACCCGGAGTGGGAGCGCAACCTGCACGAGCGCTTGGGACAACCTTGGCCGTGCACGGAGACCGACGAGTTCGAGGCGCTGTGGGCGGGGGTGCAGCAGTCGCTGCAGCAGCAGGGGCTCGCGACCGGGCGCGGCGCCTACGGCGGCTGGGACGACGGCGATCAGGGCCTCGCGCGCGTGGTCTACTGCCTCACCAGGCACCTGCGTCCGGCGAACGTCGTCGAGACGGGCGTCGCGCGCGGCATCACCTCGCGCATGATCCTCGAGGCGTTCGAGCGCAACGGCGAGGGCCAGCTCTCCAGCATCGACCTGCCGGCGTTGGACAACGCGATCCACTCCGAGATCGCCGCGGCGGTGCCGAGCGAGCTGCGCGCGCGCTGGACGTACGTGAACGGCACCAGCCGGCGCCGCCTGCCGCCGCTACTGGCGGCACTCGGCGAGATCGAGCTGTTCGTCCACGACAGCAGCCACACCACCCGCAACACCCGCTTCGAGCTGGAGCGCGCCTGGGGCGCGATGCGCAAAGGCGCGCTCGTCGCCGACGACATCGAGCGCAACGAGGCCTACGGAGCCTTCACGCGCGCGCACCCGGACGCCGCGTCGTTCGTCGCCACCGCCGACGACAGCGGCGCCCAGTTTGGGATCCTGCTGAAGGGCTTCTAGGCCCTCGCTCGACGGGCCCTGCTCAAGGGGCTTCTAGAACCCGCGCTTGACCGCCAGGTAGGGCAGCAGCGCGACCTCCGCCACCCCCGGCAGCAGGTCATCGCGGCTGAACACGGACTCGGCGTTTGCGGCGCGCAGCGAGCGCGCGTATGCGCGCCAGTCGAGCGCTCCCTGAGCGAACAGCGCGACGGCCGTCGGCACGTCGGTCGCCAGTCGAATCCACGACACGCCGGCCGGCGCGCGCAGCCGCTCGGGCACCGGCAGCGATAGCTGGTCGGCGTACAGCAGGTAGGGAAAATCCACGCCCGCGCGCTGGCCCAGGCTGTGGTAGCCCCAGGTGCGGGCGTTGACGTCGAGCAGCTTCGTCTGTCCGTCGCGCACATCGTGCTTGTACTCAAGCTCCACCAGGCCGTAGTAGCCGATGCGACGCAGGAAGCGCTCTGAGACCGCCTCCAGCTCGGCGTTCTCGATCGTCTCCACGAACGTGCTCGCACGCCCGAACAGCGGCGGGTGCTGTCGCAGGCGGCGCACGACCATGCTCGCCGCCGGGCCGCCGTCGCGGAAGAACGCACAGTAGGCAAGCTGCGTCTCGCCACCGCCGGGGATCAGCTCCTGAACCATCACCTCACCCGCCCCGACCAGCTCGGCGGCGGCGCGAAAGTGCGCCTCCAGCTCCGCGCGAGTATCCGCGCGCCAAGCCTTGTCGCCGGTGGCGTAGACGAAGCGCTCCTTGATCGCCGGCTTGACGGCGAACGGCGGCTCGCCGTCGATCTCATCGAGCTGCTCGGCGCTGCCCACCAGCCACGTCCGCGGCGTCGCGATCCCCAGCTCGGCGGCGATCTCGTATGTCTTGCGCTTGTCCCACGCCGACTCGACCACGTCCCACGCGGGCGTCGGGATGCGAAACCGCGGTGTCAGCCGCTCGCGGTAGCGCGACAGCGCCGCCACCGTCTCCTCGCGCGTCGGGAACACGACCCAACCGTCGAGCGCGTAACGCTCGCCCAGCTCCAGCAGCGTCTCGACGGTCGTCTGCTCGTCGCGCAGCTCGGGCACGCGCACCGCCGCGCTCGCGTAGCGCGAGTGGCGCGCGATCGAGCGCTCGTCGTCGAGCACCAGCACGTCGATGCCGCGGCGGCCAAGGCTGCGCACGATGCCAAGGCCCTGGTAGTCGCCGCCGATCACGACCGCCCCGGCGGCGCCCGTGCGCTTGCCGAGCGCCTTTGCGGCGCCGCTCCCCCTCACCGCCGCACCCTGGCTATGGCCGCGCGCCGCCGACCGAGCGCCCTGACGCGCGACCGGCGATCTCGCGCGCGACCGCGCTGCCCCCGAACCAGCTACCGGAGACGAAGCGGTTGATCGGCCCAAAGCTCCACGCCGCCGGCGCACCGACGATATGCAGACCAGGCACCGAGGTCTCGAGGCCTCGGCCCAGGACCGGGGCACCGTCGACCCGCCGCAGGTCGGCGAGAACTCCCTCGCCCATGAACGGGTAGCGCGCCACGTCAACCTTGTAGCCGGTGCCGAACATCACGTGATCGACCTCGCGCGCGCTGCCGTCCGACAGCGACAGACGCAGCTGCTCGCCCTCGCTCTGCGCCCCGCGCAGCTCCATGCCGGTGCTGATCTTGATCGGATCGAGGCGCACTTTCACGAAGTGCGAGCAGGCCGGCCGGATCGAGCGCGCCGCGATCCGGTCCTGCGCCTCGCGCGGCAACTGGCGGAACAGGCCAGGTTTCTCGACCAGGCGGCTGTACCAAAGCGGACCGACGTCGGTGGGCGCGTACACGATCGGGCCGAGTCGCCCGATTCGCTTCTTGACGCCATGACCGCGCAGCCACACGACGGCGTTCTTGCGGACCAGCACCTCGACCGACGCGGCGCCGCTCTCGTGCAGCAGCACCGCGGACTCGAACGCGCTCTGCCCGCCGCCCACGATCGCCACCCGCTGCCCGGCGAAGACACCGAGGTCGCGGTGGCGCGCGGTGTGCGAGACGCGCTCGGCCGGCAGCTGCTCGAACCCGGCCGGAATGCGCTCGAACGGCGCGATGCCGCAGGCGATCACGACCCGCCGCGCGGTGCAGCGCGTGCCGTCGTCCAGGTCGAGGCTGAAGCCGGTGGACGTGCGCTCGAGCGCGGTCACCGTGCGTTCGTCGAGGTCCGGCACGGCCTTGCGCTGAACCCACATGCCGTACTCGATGAAGTCGTCCAGCTCGACCGGATGCTCGATCGGCTTGCCCGTCTCCTGCATGTACGCGGACAGCGACAGTGGCCCGGTCAGCTCGACCATGCTCGTCGCCGACATGTTCGAGCGAAGTTTCATGCCGATCGGCATCGTCTTCCAGAAGCCCATCGGCACGCCGAACACGTGCGCCTGCACGCCGGCGCGACGCAGATGCGTCGCCGCGGATAGGCCGTGCGGCCCAGCGCCGATCACGACCGCCTCCAGATCGGGGGTGCCCGATCCCGCGACGGTGACTGCTGGTGACTGCGTGCTCATCTCCATGCTGTGCCCTCCGTGAGCTCCACCCGTGCCTCCTCGGCCGCGGGTCCGATGACGATCCAATCTGTTCCTGCGCGCTCGATCCGCGACTGCGCCCGCCGTCGCCACCACGCGCTGACCTCGCGCGGGAGCGCCTTCCACGCGGTGGCGTCGGTGGCAAACCGCTCGAGCAGCTGCCCGTAGGCATCTTTGATGCGCGTCTCGACGAGGTAGTCCGGGTGGGTGTCGATCAGCGCGAGCCCCCCGCGCGAGCGCAGGAAGTCGGCCTTCTCGGTCCACGCGCGCGCGTCGCCCTGGCGCAGGATCACGAACAGCGTGTGGTCCTGGGCCATCGTCAGCGGCAGCTCGACCATCTCGCCGTTGAAGAACGGCAGCCAGGTGCAGCAGCCGCCGCCCTGCGGCTCGAACGGGTCGCTGTCGGGGTAGGACGAGTCGTAGTCGAAGCCCAGCATCGGCATCAGCTCCCATGCACGCTGCGTGGCGGGCGCACGGAAGCCGACCGCGTTCCAGCGCACGGCAGCGGCGCGCATGCCCGGCAGCCGTTCCTGCACTCGCGCCAGCGACTCCAGGTCGCGCCCATCGTGCAGCAGGCCGTGCACGCCGACCTCGAAGCCCGCGTCGCTCAGCGCGCGGACGCGCTCGTCGCTGACGTCGTAGCGTCGGGGAACGAAGTTCCAAGAGGAGCGCAGGCCGAGGCCGCGCTCGAGCTCGACGATCGGATCGAGCGCGTCGACCCCCGCCGCGGTCTCGACGTCGTGGGTCAGCACCAGCGCCCAGGTGTGGTCGTGCGGCCAGCTCGCGATCCGCGGCACCGGCTCGCCGGCGACGTCCGCCAGGATCGACGTGAACAGCTCGAAGAAGTCGTGCAGCGCGGTCTCCGCCGGCCAGGCCGGGAACTCGGTGCGCACCTGTATGCGCGCGTACTGGCGCCTCAGCCAGATCTGCAGCGGCCGCGGCAGCAGCCCGCGAATGCGGTAGTAGGCGCGCACGGCGCCGCGGCTGGTGCGGCGTGCGGCGTCGCCTCGTGCGATCTCCAGGTAGCGCTCGCTCCAGTAGTTGCGGCAGACCTCGTCCGGGTCGAACGGCAGGAACACGCTGCCGTCCTCCGCTGCCCAGATCGAGCCGAGCCGCTCGCCGTCGGCGCCGTCGAGCGCGAGCGCACGCGACCACTGCCCGCCGCGCTGGGCGAGCAGCAGCTCCGTCGGCCGATCGCCGAGGATGCTGGCGAAGATCGGGATGCTCCCGCCGGCGGCGCGCAGCGACGCGGCCACCGGCTGTGAGCCGCCCGCGCCGGCGCCCGCCCACAGCAGCTCGCACCCGCCGCCCGCGCACAGGCGCTCGAGACCGCCGCCCGCCGACTCCTCGCCAAGCTCGTGAGGAATGCGGAAGTGCTCGGCTATCTCGAGGCGCCGCGAGCTGCGAAACAGCGTCGCGTGCGCTTGCACCTGATCATGGACTTCCAGCATCATCTCGCCGCGCATCTCCAAGTCGACTGTGCCGCGCACCCACCGTTGCGCCGCTTCGGCCGGGCGTCCCGGTGGCGGCATGGTGCGCTGCGGTGTTCCACTGCCGACAAAACGACATGCTGCGCGCGGAACTTGTGCACCCCCGGCCACACGATCCGGCGATGATCTCCACACCACCAGCGACGCGATGTCGTCGTTATTAGGGTACCCTAATCGTGATGCCTGCCCCTGCATCCAAGCGCCGCGGCGAGCACGTCAGCCTGTATGTGTGGACGGCCGTCGTGCTGGCGGTCGCCGTCGTTGCGGTCGTCCTGGGATGGCACGCGCGGGGTGGAACCACCGACCCGACGGCACTGCCGCCGGGTCATCGGCTGAGCCACACGACGGTCGTGATCAACAGCGCGATCCTGGTGTTGCGCGAGGGCCTTGAGACGATCCTCGTGCTCGCGGCGGTGACGGCTAGCTTCCTCGGCGCCAACCGCGTCTACCGCCGTCCGGTCGTCGCCGGCGGCGCGGGCGCGCTGGTCGCGGGCGTCGCCACCTGGTTCTTCGTCGTGTGGCTGATCGGCCAGTTCCACGGCGGCGAGTTCGACGTGCAGGCCGCGACCGGGCTGCCGTCGCTGATCGTGCTGCTGATCGTCATGAACTGGTTCTTCCACAAGGTCTACTGGACCGGATGGATCTCAAACCACCACAAGCGCCGGCGCAGCCTGCTGTCGGCCGGCACGGACGGGGGCGAAACCGCCAAGCGCCGCATGCTGCTGGGGCTGGCACTGCTCGGGTTCACGTCCGTCTACCGCGAGTGCTTCGAGGTCGTGATCTTCCTACAGAACCTCAGGGAGCTGTACGGCTCCAGCGTCGTGCTCGAGGGCGTCGTGATCGGCGGCCTGTTCACGGCGGCGGCAGGCGTGCTGACGTTCGCGCTGCACCAGCGCCTGCCCTACAGGCGGCTGCTCGTGATCACCGGCGTGATGCTGCTGTTCGTGCTGCTGGTGTCCGTCGGCGAGGAGGTCAACGAGATGCAGCTCGCCGGCTGGATCGGCACGACCGAAGTCCACGGCCTGTACATCCCCGGCTGGATGGGCACGTGGTTCTCGCTGTTCAACAACTGGGAGACCTTCATCGGCCAAGCGATCGCGCTGTTGCTGGTGCTCGGTTCCTACGTCGGCGCGCAGTACTTGCGCGTATGGCGCCCGCGCCGGCGCGGCCAGCAAGCGGCGGTGCGCGCCGAGCACGCCCCCGACCAGCCGGCCGACACGGCCACCGCCGCCCCGGCGGTCGGCTCCCTCGCCTGAGGCTATGGCCGCGCGCCCGCAAGCCGTGCGCACCCGAACGCGTATTTCCCTGTGATGACCAAAGCCACCGCCAGGGGCTGGGCGCCCACAGCGATCGCCGCGCTGGGCGCGGCGTTGATCGTGTTCTTCGCGTTCACGGCGCTCGGCGTCGGCAGGCACACGCACGATGCGCAGCGCACCGCACCAACGCTCACGCCGCTTGCGACCCGCTCGCTGCGCGCGCCGCACGTGCTCGACGAAATCCTCGACTACGCAATCCAGGGCGGCGTTCGCGGCGCCTCGGCGACGCCCCCGCCCGATCTGCCGCCGACGCCCGTCGCAGCGTTCGCGAAGCCGATCGCGCTCTACCGCGCCTACGCGGTGGCGCAGCTCGGGACGATGGAGAGCCAGATCGGGCAGCTCGAGAGCGCACTCGCGGCAAACGAACGCACAGCGGCGCAGGCCGCTTGGCGTGCCGCCTATGTCAGCTATCTGCACCTGGGCGCGGCCTACCTAACAGGGCAGGTCGCGACGCTCAACCAGGAAATCAACGGCAGGGCCAGCGGCCTCGAAGGCGGCGTCTCGAACCCTGCCTTCAGCGGCCTGCACCGGATCGAATACGGCCTCTGGAACGGCGCGCAGCCGCGGACGCTGCTCGGCTCGGCGACACGGCTCGACGCCGCGGTCGGCAGGCTGCGGGCGCTGCTTCCGGGCGTCTCGATCACGCCGCTGGAATACGCCACGCGCGCGCACGAGATCCTCGAGGACGCCCAGCGCGATCTGCTCAGCGGCGCGGACGTGCCGTGGAGCGGCGAAGGCGTGCTCGCCACCAGCGCTGGCCTGCAGGCGACCGAAGAGGTCATCTCGACGCTGCGCCCGGTGCTCGGCGGGGTCGAGCGCGTGATCCCGGCGGTGGACACCGAATTCGCCACGCTGCGCTCGGCGCTGGCCACGATCGCCGCCGCGCACGGCGGTCGCCTGCCGAGCAACGAACAGCTCACGCAGCAGCAGGCAGAGCTGCTCGACGGCACGCTCGGCGGCGCCCTGGAGGCGCTGGCCGAAGTGCCCGGCGTACTCGAGACCGAAGCGCCGCCGCAGATCCCGCAGATAGCCAAGCTCGACGTTCGGATCGACCCGTGAAGCCCGTCGACCGGCGTACTTTCCTCGCTCGCTCGGCCGTCGTGCTGGGCGCCGGCGGCGTGGGCGGCGTCGGCGCAATCGCGCACGCGAGCGCGCAGACGCAAAACGCCGCCGCTCCAGGTGAGCCGTCCGCGAGCGAGGAATGGAACGTCGCGCAGGCGCAGCTCAGCCAGCGTGAGCCCTTCAACGGCGCGCACCAAGCGGGGATCCTCACGCCCGCGCCGGCACAGGCGACGTTCGCCGCACTCGACTCGATCGCGCCTGACCGGCGCACGCTGGAAGAGACGCTCAAGGCGCTCAGCCGGCGCGCGCGCGAACTGACGATCGGCGGGCCGACGCCGCTGCTCGAGGCCGACGCGCCGCCGGCTGACTCGGGCATTCTCGGGCCCGTCAACGACCCCGACGTGCTGACGGTCACGATCGCCTTCGGCGCTTCGTTGTTCGATCAGCGCTATGGCCTCGCGGCCGGGCGCCCCAGCGAGCTGATGAAGATGCCGACCTTCTCGGTCGACGACCTCGATCCGGCGCAGAGCCACGGCGATCTGCTCGTGCAGATCTGCGCGCACCAGCGCGACACGGTCGCGCACACGCTGCGGGAGCTGCTGCGCACGGTGCGCGGCTCGCTGCAGCTGCGCTGGAACATCGACGGCTTCTCGGGGGCCGCGCGCGGCCCCTCCCCGCACAACAACCCGCGCAACCTGTTCGCGTTCCGCGACGGCACCGCGAACCCGCCGACGAGCGACGCGGCGCTGATGAACCAGCTGGTGTGGGTCGCGGGCGGCGAGCCGGCGTGGGCTGCGGGCGGCACCTACCAGGTCGTGCGCATCATTCGCCAGCACGTCGAGTTCTGGGATCGCGTGGCTCTCAGCGAGCAGGAAGAAATGATCGGCCGCGTGCGCTCCACGGGCGCACCGCTGGGCGGCACCGGCGAGTTCGAGGACCCGCGCTACGAACTCGACCCCACCGGCAAGCGCATCAAGCTGAACGCGCACATACGCCTCGCCAACCCACGCACCACGACCACCGCCGACCAGCGCATCCTGCGCCGCGGCTTCAACTACACGCGCGGCTTCGACGCAGCCGGCGCACTCGATCAGGGGCTGGTGTTCGTGGCCTTCAACCAGAACCCCGCGCGCCAGTTCGCGACGATCCAGCGGCGGCTGCTCGAAGAGCCGATGATCGACTACATCACGCCCGTCGGCGGCGGCTACTTCTTTGCGCCGCCCGGAGCTCAGGGCCAGGCCGACTGGGTCGGCTCGGGCCTGTTTGCCGCAACCTGACCGCCAAGCCCGAGGGGCTGCGCCGCGGGGCGCAGCTCGGCGCCCATGGCATGGACCCACCTGGAAGCCTGGTCGCCAGTGCGTTCAGCGCCTGAACGGAGTTCACGCACATCGGGCCATTGTGCAAACAGTTGGTACTCCTGATCATTTGATCACCAAGGACGTGCTCAAAACCCAGGAACGGCAGGGGGACATGCGGTGCTTCGAAGCCTTGAAGTCAAGGATGGCCAGGCAGGGTTTCGCCAGCGTAGGACGCTGGACGACTCACCGGAGGCAACAGCCGAAGTACAGCTCGCGATAGCGCGAGCGAAGGAGGGCGACCGCGATGCCCTGCGGCTGCTCTACGTCCGTTTCTCGGACAACGTCTACGGCTACCTGCGCAGCATCGTCAGGGACGAAAAGGAGGCCGAGGACCTCACCCAGCAGGTCTTCATGAAGCTGATCACGGTGATCGTCAAGTACGAGGATCACGGTGTGCCGTTCTCTGGCTGGCTGCTGCGCCTGGCGCGCAACGTCGCGCTCGATCACCTGCGCAGGCGCCGTCCGATCCCGACCGAAGAAGTGCTCGACGTCGACAGCCACAGCGACGAGGGCGCGCGCGAGCGAGCGCGCGACCTGCACGCTGCCCTGGCGACGTTGCCGGAGGAGCAACGCAGCGTGATGGTCATGCGCCACGTGGTCGGGCTCTCACCGCCGGAGATCGCCGAGCGCATGGGCCGCTCGGAGAGCTCGATCCACGGCCTGCACCACCGGGGACGCCAGGCGCTGCGCCTGGAGCTGCAGCAGGCTGGGCTCGGCACCCTCGATCAGCGCCACGGCGTAAGGAGACCGTTGTCATGAGCACACCGACGACAGGCTCCCGTGCGAGCGATGCCGCGATCCCGCTGATGCGACTCGACTTCGCCGACCCGGCGCTGCTGGAGGAGCTGATGGGCGCCGTTGGCGACATCGCCGCGCGCGGCGCGTTCACGCTCGGCGAGCCCGTCGAGTCGTTCGAGAGCGAGTTCGCCGCCTACTGCGAGACCGATCACGCGGTTGGCGTCTCCTCTGGCACCGAGGCGCTCGTGCTCGCATTGCGCGCCCTGGAGATCGGGCCGGGCGACGAGGTGATCGTGCCGACCAACTCGTTCATCGCCACCGCCGAGGCCGTCAGCCTCGTCGGCGCGACACCACGCCTGGTGGACGTCGACCCCGAGTCGCACCTGATCACGGCAGAGATCGTCGAGCGCAGCCTCACGCCGCAGGTGCGCTGCGTGATCCCCGTGCACCTGTTCGGCCAGACGGTCGAGCTGGACCCGATCCTGGAGCTGACCCACGAGGCGGGCGTGCACGTGATCGAGGACGCCTGTCAGGCTCACGGCGCGCGCTACCGCGGCCGACGCGTCGGCTCGCTCGGGGTGTTCGGCTGCTTCAGCTTCTACCCGACCAAGAACCTCGGCGCCTGGGGCGACGGCGGCGCCGTCGTCACCGACGTGCCCGAGCTCGCCGAACGCGTGCGGCTGCTACGCGCGCATGGCGAGAAGCCGCGCTACCAGCACCGTATGGTCGGCACCACCGCGCGCCTGGACGCACTGCAGGCCGCGGTCCTGAGCCACAAGCTGGCGCGCTTGGACGGCTGGAACGAAGAGCGCCGCCGGCTCGGCGCACAGCTACGTGAGCGCCTGGGTGGGCTCGACGGTAGCAGTGAAGCTGGGCGCACGGTTGAGCTCACAGGCGCACCGTTCGCCGAGGCCGACCACGTCTACCACCTGTTCGTCGTGCGCTGCGACCAGCGCGACGCGCTGCGCGAGCACCTGTCAGCGCGCGGGATCGGCTCGGCCGTTCACTACCCGACCCCGATCCATCGCACCGAAGCCTACGCCGACCTTGGCATGGCCCCCGGAAGCCTGCCCGTCAGCGAGCGCATGTCAGAACGGATGTGCTCGCTGCCGCTGTTCCCCGGCATGACCGACGCGGAGCTGGAGCGAATTGGGCAGGCGGTCGTCGATTTCACGCAAGACCGAGCGACGCAGACGCGTTGATGAGGCATATGACCGGACGCCCGCGCACTCGGACGAGCCAGTCAGCACACAGTGCGACGCACGGCGCAGCTGCCGTTCGCTCGCGCCCAATCACGCCGGGCACGACGCCTGGCGTTCCCCTGGAGGGGCCCAAGACATGCTGAACGGATGGAGCACGACAGACACAGAGGCGCTGCAAACCGGACGGATCGGGACACGACCGGCCCCCATCGGCGCGGCTGTGGTCGGCTGTGGCTACTGGGGTCCAAACCTGGCGCGCAACCTCGCCGAGGCGCCGGACTTCAGGCTCCAGAAACTGTGCGATCTGGACGCTGACCAGCTGCGGCGGCTGGCGCGCTCACACCCGGATGTGGAGGCTGTGCGCGACTTCGACGCCGTGCTCTGCGATGACACCGTCCAGGCGGTCGTGCTCGCGACGCCCCCGCAGACGCACTTCCCGCTCGCCAAGCGAGCGCTGCAGGCCGGCAAGCACGTGCTCGTGGAGAAGCCACTGGCGACCAAGCTCGCCGACGGCCGTGAGATCGCCAACCTCGCCAAGGCCTCCGACCTCGTGCTGATGCCGGGCCACACGTTCATCTACAGCCCCGCCGTCAACATCGTGCGCGACCTGATTCAGAACGAAGTGATCGGCGACATCCACTTCATCACGTCCTCACGCATGAACCTCGGCAAGTACCAGCGCGACGGCGTCGTCTGCGACCTTGCGCCGCACGACATCTCGATCCTGCGCTACTGGCTGGACCAGCCGATCGTCGAGATCGCCGCCTCCGGCAGCTGCGTGCATCGGGAGGGCGTGCCGGAGACGGCGTTCCTGACGCTCACGTTCGCCGGCGGCACGACCGCCAACGTACAGCTCTCGTGGCTGGCGCCGCGCAAGGTCCGCCAGATGATCGTCGTCGGCAACAAGCGCATGGTGCAGTACGACGACACCGCCGCCGACGAGCCTGTGCGCGTGTACGACCGCGGCATGGACGTGGGCCCGCCGTCGAACTTCGGCGAGCACCAGCTCATCTACCGTACCGGCGACGTCGTGATCCCGCGCGTCGAACCGCAGGAGCCGCTGCGCCTGGAGCTGCAGGACTTCGCTCGCGCGATCCACACCGGCGAGGAACCCCGCTCCAACGTCGCTCTGGGCCTCGACATCGTCGCGGCCGTGGAGATGGCGCAGGCCTCCATGCTTGACAACGGGGTACCGTGCGGGTTCGCGACGGTCGCAGAGCCCGCTGCGGCGTAGCACCCATTCGGCGCAAATAGCGGCTTTTCAACCGCAAGAACATTTGCGCGCGAGTACGCGCCCACGCCATCCGTTTGGTGAACGTGCTTGCCAAGGGAGTTGTAGTGGTTCCGACGACGGCCCGCTGGACGGGACCGTGGCTCGGCGCCACACGGCGGCCCGCGCTGCAGCGGGTCGCCAACCGGCCGATCATCTGCCATGTCCTCGACGCGCTGCTCGAGGCCGGCGTGGCCGAGGTCGTGGTCGTCGCGCCGCCCGACGCGACGGAGGAGATCGCGGCGTGCGTCGCGAGCGACGGGCCGGCCGGGCTCTCGGTCCGCCACATCGTCAACGACCAGTCCGATGGCAACGACGACGCGCTGCTCGCTGCGGCCGAGTTCGTCGGTGACGCGGCCTGCATCCTGCACCGCGCCAACGGCCTGCTCGGCGAGCCGCTGGGCCCGTTCCTCGAGTTGCTCAGCGACGAGGCGATGGACATCCTGCTGCTCGTCGATGATCGCGCTCACGACGCCAAACGGCTGCGGCTCGTATCGCCCCGCTTGCCGGACGCTCCCGAGGTCGACCCGACGTCGGTGGCAGCGGGCAGCGCGGGCGTGTGCCTGCTCGGCCCCGGACTGCTCTCGCGCCTGCCGAACCCGCAGCGCTCCGCGCAGCTGCACGACTTCGCCGCCCTCGCGGAGCAGCTGGCACGCGACGGCGCACAGGCGCACGTGCGCGTGGCCCGCAAGTGGCATCACTTCGCCGGCGACTCGCTCGACCTGCTCGACATGAACCGAACGATGCTCGACAGGCTCGGCTCGGAGCTGACGATCAGCGCCTACGACGGCAATCGCTTCGAGGGACCGATCACGATCCATCCGACGGCGTGCGTGACCTCGAGCGTGATCATCGGGCCCGTGATCATCGGCGCGGATGCGCTCGTCGCCCACTCCTACATCGGCCCGCACACCTCGATCGGGGAGCGCGTGCGCATCGAAGGCGCCGAGCTGGAGCGCTCGATCGTGCTCGACGACGCGAGCGTGCTGCACGTGGGCGGACGCCTGGTCGCGAGCGTCGTCGGTCGCCACGCCCGCATCTTCCGCGACTTCTCGATGCCGCGCGCGCTGCGCCTGCAGGTGGGCGACGGCGACGAGGTGGCGCTGTGCTGAACCGGCCGTGCCGGGGCTGAGGACACGCCTGGGGACGCTCATCCAGCGACCCCGCATCCTCAAGTACCAGGCGCTGTCGAGCTGCCGGCGCGTCAGCGGCAGCCCGGTCGTACGCCAGCCCGTGCTGTTCCTCGGCGACGGAGCGATCGTGCTCGGCGAGCACGTCGAGTTCGGCTGGCAACGGTCGAGCTGCTTCTACACGGGCTACTGCCATGTCGAGGCTGCGACCGCCGACGCGGTCATCGAGATCGGCGACGGCGCCGAGATCAACAACAACGCGTTCATCAAGAGCCAGGGGCCGGGCATTCGCATCGGCGCCCGCGCGTTGCTCGGCTCGGAAGTCACGATCTACGACAGCGACTTCCACGACCTGCGCGCCGAGCGCAGGCGCGACGGGCAACCCCGGACAGCGGCGGTCGAGCTCGGGGAGAACGTGTTCATCGGCGATCGCGTTCTGATCTTGAAGGGCGTGCGGATCGGCGCCAACTCGGTCATCGGCGCGGGCAGCGTCGTCAGCAGCTCGATTCCCGACGGCGTGATCGCGGCCGGCTCCCCAGCACGGGTGATCAGGGCGATCCCCGAGGATCAGGGCTCCGCCACGCTCGCCGACGGCGGGGACCCAGGCGCACGCCCCGAGGACGAGGGCTCCGACAATTAGCCGCGTGCGCGGAAAATCGAGACGACGCCACCCGTTGTAAAGACATGACTGCCCCGACGATGCAAGATCAACGCGCGTTCATCACCGGTGGGGCGGGCGCGGTCGGCTCGAACATCGCCGACCAGCTCGTGCGCGCCGGCGCCAAGGAGATCGTCGTGCTCGACAACTTCGTGCGCGGCAGGCGCGAGAACCTCTCCTGGGCGCTCGCCAACGGGCCGGTCAAGCTCGTCGAGGGCGACATCCGCGACCGCGAGCTGGTCGCCGAGCTGACGCGCGGCATCGACGTCGTCTACCACCAGGCGGCGCTGCGGATCACGCAGTGCGCCGCCGAACCGCGTCTCGGCCTGGAAGTGATGGTCGACGGCACCTACAACGTGATCGAGTCGGCGCTGCGCGAGGGCGTGCGGCGGATCGTCGCGGCATCCTCGGCGTCGGTCTACGGCCTCGCCGAGGAGTTCCCGACGGACGAGTCCCACCACCCCTACGCCAACGACACGCTGTACGGCGCCGCCAAGACGTTCAACGAGGGGCTGCTGCGCAGCTTCCACGCGATGCAGGATCTCGACTACGTCGCGCTGCGCTACTTCAACGTCTACGGCCCGCGCATGGACATCCACGGCGTCTACACCGAGGTGCTCGTGCGCTGGATGGAGCGGATCGAGGACGGCAACGCACCGCTGATCCTCGGCGACGGCTCGCAGACGATGGACTTCGTCTACATCGATGACATCGCTCGCGCGAACCTGCTGGCTGCGGAGATCGAGGCGACCGACGTCGTCTTCAACGTCGCCAGCGGCACCGAGACGAGCCTGCTGGAGCTCGCCAACCTGCTGATCGAGGTGATGGGCGCCGACGTGTCGGTCGAATACGGCCCCGAGCGGTCGGTCAACAAGGTGCCGCGGCGCCTGGCCGACACGACCCGCGCGCACGAGCTGCTGGGCTTTGACGCGGAGGTCGATCTCGAGCAGGGTCTGCGACGGCTGGTCGACTGGTGGCGCATCGAACGCGCCAACGGCACCGCGCCGGCGGCGCTCGCCACAGCGTCATGAACGAGATCCCGATCACGCGCCCGCACCTGAGCGGTGCGGAGGGCGCGGCCGTGGCCGAGGCGATCGCCTCGGGCTGGGTGTCTCAGGGTCCACGAGTAAGGGAGTTCGAGGAGGCGTTCGCCGCGCGCATGGGCGCCGCCGCTGCGGTCGCGACGACGAGCTGCACGACGGCGCTCGCGCTCGCGCTGCACGTCTCGGGCGTGGGGCCCGGCGATGAGGTGATCGTCCCCTCGCTGTCGTTCATCGCGACCGCCAACGCCGTCTGGCACTGCGGCGCGCAGCCGGTGTTCGCGGACATCGACCCGCGCACGTACAACCTCGACGCGGCCGCCGCCGAGCGCGCGATCACCGCGCGCACGAAGGTGATCATGCCGGTCCACCAGGTTGGCCTGCCGGCCGACATGGACGCGTTCTTCGCGCTCGGCGAGCGCTACGGGATCCAGATAGTGGAGGACGCCGCCTGTGCGATCGGAGCCTCGTACAGGGGACGGCCGATCGGGTCGCTCGACTCGCTCGCGTGCTTCTCGCTGCACCCGCGCAAGGTCATCACCACCGGCGAGGGCGGGATGATCACCGTGCAGGATCCCGCCGTGGCCGAACGGCTGCGACGGCTGCGCGCGCACGGCATGGACACCTCCGATCTGGCCCGGCACACGGCCACCGACGTCGTCATCGAGAGCTACCCCGAACGCGGCTTCAACTACCGCATGACCGACATGCAGGCCGCACTCGGCCTCTGCCAGATGGAGGAGCTGGACTGGATCCTCGAACGCCGCCGCGAGCTTGCCGAGCGCTACACCGAGGCGCTGGCGCAGATGCCCCACCTGGAGGCGCCCTACGACCCGCCGTACGCGGAGCGCACCTGGCAGTCCTACTGCGTGCGCATCCTCCCCGGCGCTCCGCTGGGGCGCACCGAGCTGATGCGCAGCCTGCTGCGCGACGGCATCGCCACCCGTCGCGGCGTGATGGCGATCCATGAGGAAGCCTCCTACGCCGGCCTGGAGAGCTCGCACCCGGGCACGCCGCTGCCTCACACCGAGGCGGCGACGCGCGAGACCCTGATGCTGCCGCTGTTCCCAGACCTCTCGGAGGAGCAGCAGGACCACGTGATCGAGCGGCTCGCCGCGAGCGCGCTCGCGCAGGCCGCGTAAGAAGCTAAGAAACTTCTCATCCTGGGCAAAAGCTTGCAGAACGCCGGCGCGTTTCTTCATGCGTGCCTTGCTGCGCCCTCGCCACCCCTCGATTTGCCGTGCCGCGCGCACCGATGACCAGTGCGGCGCGCTAGCCGACGCGCGCGCAATCCCCTGCAGCCACTCGGCGCACACCGCGGCGGCTGGCTGCTGGCGCTGCTGATCGCCTCGCTGTTCGTGCTGCCCACGGCGTCCTCGGCGGCCGAACGGGAAGACAACTGTGGTGCGGCGGCGAATCCGATTGTGTGTGAGAACGCGCTGCCTGGCGACCCTGAAGAAAACTGGCAGGTGGAAGGTGTGGGGGATCCGTCGATTCAGGGTTTTGCGACTTCGATGAGCGTGAATGTCGGGGAAACCGAGAGCTTCAAGATCAAGACGGAAGCGAGCGCGTATCACATCGAAATCTTGCGGCTTGGCTATTACGGCGGCAACGGTGCGCGTGTGGTCGCGGCGAACGTCACGCCGAGCGCTGAACTGCCGCAGATCCAGCCGGAATGCCTGCACGAAGTCTCGACGGGGTTGATCGACTGCGGTAACTGGGGTGTCTCGGCGCAGTGGACGGTCCCGAGCAACGCTGTCTCGGGCGTGTACATCGCGGAGCTGACGCGCAACGACACGGGCGGGAAAAGCCAGATCCCGTTCGTGGTGCGCAACGACGCGAGCCACTCCAAGATCCTTTTGCAGACCTCTGACGCGACGTGGGAGGCCTACAACGACTACGGCGGCAACAGCCTCTACACGTGCACGATCGACTGCCCGGCGGGTAGCCCGAAAGCGTACAAGGGCGCCGCCGCGGTCTCTTATAACCGGCCGTTCGATGGCGCGTTCGTGACCGACGATGGCGCGTCCTACCTGTGGTACGCCGAATACCAGATGATGCGGTTCCTGGAAAAGAACGGCTACAACGTCAGCTACACCACCCAGGACGAAGTCGACCGCAACGGCGCGCTGTTGAAGAACCACAAGGTCTTCATCTCCAGCGGCCACGACGAGTACTGGTCGGCAGGGCAGCGCGCGAACGTCGAAGCAGCCCGCGAAGCGGGCGTGAACCTCGCGTTCTTCAGCGCCAACGAGGTCTTCTGGAAGACACGCTGGGGCCCCAGCACCGAAGGCTCAGAAACGCCCTACCGGACGCTTACCTCCTACAAGGAGACACACTTCGAAGGGCCCGTCGACCCGAAGGACCCGCCGACGTGGACCGGCGCGTGGCGCGACCCGCGCGTCCCCAACGCCGACGGCGGCAAGCCCGAGAACGCGCTCACCGGCCAGCAGTTCGAGGTCAACTCAGGCACCGCCGAAATCACGGTCCCCGCGCAATACAGCAAGCTGCGGGTATGGCGCAACACCGCCGTCGCGAACCTCGCGCCCGGGCAGACGCTGACGCTCGCGCCCGGCACCGGCACGCTCGGCTATGAGTGGGACGAAGACGTCGACAACGGCTTTCGCCCCGCCGGCGAGTTCGACCTCTCCTCGACCACCGTCACAGAACTCCAGAGCTTCATCGACTACGGCAGCACCCTGAACTACAACGCCACCGGCACCCACCACCTGACGCTATACCGCGCCCCCAGCGGCGCGCTGGTATTCGGCGCCGGCACCGTGCAATGGGCCTGGGGCCTGGAAAACGCGGACGCCTGGGAAGAGCCCAACACCGACCCCGGACGCCACACGCCCGACCCCAACATGGAGCAGTTCACGGTCAACCTGCTCGCCGAAATGGGCGCCCAGCCCGAAACACTGATCGCTGGGCTCGTGACCCCCACACCCTCGACCAACACCACCCCGCCGTCCTCGACGATCACCTCCCCCACCGCCGGCGAAACCTTCCAAGACGGCAGCAAAGCCACGATCGCCGGCACCGCGACCGCCGCCGCCGGCGCCGTCATCGCCGGCGTCGAAGTCTCGACCGACAACGGCAACACCTGGCACCCAGCCACGATCACAACCAGCGACGAACAAGCCGTCAACTGGTCATACACCTGGCCCGTCAGCGGCTACCCCTCGACCACGATCAAATCACGCGCCGTCGACGACAGCGCCAACCTCGAGACACCCTCAGCCGGCATCAAAGTCAACGTCAACTGCCCCTGCTCGATCTGGGGCACCGCGATCACACCCCCAACACCCGAATCCAGCGACAACCACTCAGTCGAGGTCGGCACCAAGTTCACCACCGAAACCTTCGGCGTCATCACCGGCATGCGCTTCTACAAGTCCGCCGCCAACGCCGGCACACACACAGGCAGCCTCTGGAGCTCAACCGGGCAACGCCTCGCGACCGCGACCTTCACCAACGAAACCGAAACCGGCTGGCAACAAGTCAACTTCTCAACACCCGTCGACGTCTTCCCGAACACCACCTACATCGTCAGCTACTTCGCCCCCGACGGCCACTACGCCGACTCCCCCTTCTACTTCTACACACCACCCCCAACCGGCGGCAACATCCTCAACAGCCCACCCCTACACGCCGTCTCAGCCGCCGCGCTACCCACCAACGGCGCCTACGTCTCCGCCAACGGCGTCTACGCCTACGGCACCACCAGCAGCTACCCCAGCAACAGCTTCCAAGGCACCAACTACTGGGTCGACCCCATCTACGAACCCGCCAGCGCCCCAGGCCAACCCACCAACATCACCGCCACCCCCGGCAACCTCAACGCCACCATCACCTGGACCCCACCCACCACCGGCGGCCCCACCACCACCTACACCATCACCCCCTACATCGGCACCGAACCACAAACACCCACAACCACCACCGGCACACCACCCCTGACTACAGCGACGGTCACGGGGCTGACGAACGCCACCAACTACACCTTCACCGTCACCGCCAGCAACCCCGACGGCAGCGGCCCAGCCTCAGCACACTCCAACTCGGTCACCCCGAGCCAGTTCCTGCCGCCGTCGGCGCCGACCGCCGTGAGCGCCAGTCCCGCCAGCAGCCAGGCGCGCGTGAGCTGGAGCGAACCGGCGAACACCGGCGGCAGCGCGATCACCGGCTACACCGTCACCCCATACGTCGGCACCACCGCCCAAACGCCAGTCGAAGTCAGCGGCTCCGTAACCTCGACGATCATCAAGAAGCTCAGCGACGGCGTCCCCTACACGTTCACGGTGATCGCCAGCAACGCGGTCGGCTCGAGCCCACCATCCTCAGCTTCGACGGCCGTCACGCCACAGGACACGATCTTCGACTTCGCGACGCCGACCACGGTCGACTCGGGCGACAGCAACGCGACCAACGCCGGCGTCAAGTTCAGCTCCGAAGTCGCAGGCAGCGTGACCGGCATCCGCTTCTACAAGGCCACCACCAACACCGGCACCCACGTCGGCAGCCTCTGGAGCGCAACCGGCACGCTGCTCGCCCAAGCGACCTTCACCACCGAAACCGCCTCCGGCTGGCAGCAGGTCAACTTCGCCACGCCCGTGGCAATCGCCGCGAACACGACGTACGTCGCGTCCTATCTCGCGCCCAAAGGCCACTACTCCGACACCTCCGGCCAGTTCACCTCCGCCGGCATCACGAACTCGCCGCTGTCCGCGCTCGCGAACACGATCAGCGCCAACGGCGTCTACTCGTACAGCAAGTCCAGCGCCTTCCCCACCAGCAGCTACAAGGCCACCAACTACTGGGTCGACGTCGACTTCGAACCCGCGCCGACGCCGCCCGGCCAGGTCGCGAGCGTCAGCGCCACGCCCGGCAACGGCTCAGCAGCCGTGAGCTGGAGCCCATCGGCGAGCGGCGGCCCGGCCAGCAGCTACACGGTCACGCCGTACATCGGCGCCGAAGCACAGACGCCGATGACGGTCAGCGGCTCGCCGCCCGCGACCAGCGCCACCGTCACAGGGCTGACCAACGGCACCACCTACACCTTCACCGTCACCGCCACCAACGCCGCCGGCAGCGGCACGGCCTCCGAACAGTCGAGCCCAGTGACGCCGATCTCGACACCGGCCCCACCGAGCGCCGTGGCGGCGACCGCGGGGAACGAAAGCGCCACGGTGAGCTGGGCCGCGCCCACCAGCAACGGCGGCGGCGCGATCAGCGGCTACACGATCACCCCCTACGTCGGCACCACCGCACAGACACCGACGACGATCACCGGCACGCCACCCGCGACCGGCACCACGATCACCGGGCTCACCAACGGCACCCCCTACACCTTCACCGTCACCGCCACCAACACCGTCGGCAACGGGCCGGCATCCGAACACTCGAGCGCCGTCACACCAAGCACCGTCCCCGCCGCGCCGAGCGCCGTCAAAGCGAGCGCCGGGAACGCCGGCGCGACCGTCACATGGACGGCCCCCGCCAACGGCGGCAGCGCGATCACCAGCTACACGATCACGCCCTACGTCGGCAGCGAAGCCCAAACCGCGACGACCGTCACCGGCACACCGCCGGCGACCGGCACCACGATCACCGGGCTCACCAACGGCACCCCCTACACCTTCACCGTCACCGCCACCAACGCCAACGGCAGCGGGCCAGCCTCCGAAGGCTCCGGCGTCGTCACACCGCTCGCGGTCACCGTGCCGGCTGCGCCCATCGCAGTCACAGCGACCGCGGGGAACGCCAGCGCGACCGTGAGCTGGACGGCACCAGCCAACGGCGGCAGCCCGATCACCAGCTACACGGTCACCCCCTACATCGGCGCCACCGCACAGACCGCGACAACGATCACCGGCTCCCCGCCAGCGACCGCCACCACCATCACGGGCCTCACCAACGGCACCAGCTACACCTTCACCGTCACCGCCAACAACACGGTCGGCAGCGGACCAGCCTCTGAACGCTCGAGCGCCGTCACGCCCAGCACGACGCCATCCGCGCCGAGCGCCGTCACGGCAAGCGCCGGGAACGCCAGCGCGACCGTCACCTGGACAGCCCCCGCCAACGGCGGCAGCGCGATCACCAGCTACACGATCACGCCCTACATCGGCACCACCGCGCAGACCGCAACCACGATCACCGGCACACCACCCGCGACCGGCACCACGATCACCGGGCTCACCAACGGCACCAGCTACACCTTCACCGTCACCGCCACCAACGGCGCGGGGACCGGGGCCGCGTCCGCGCACTCGAATGCCGTTACGCCGGTCACGAAGCCGGGGACGCCCACGGGCGTCACGGCGACGGCCGCCAACGGCAGCGCGAGCGTGAGCTGGACGGCGCCATCGAACGGCGGCAGCGCGATCACCAGCTACACCGTCACGCCCTACATCGGCTCGTCCGCGCAGTCGCCGACGACGCTCAGTGGCTCGCCGCCCGCGACGCACGCCACGATCACGGGCCTGACCAACGGCACCAGCTACACCTTCACCGTCACCGCCAACAACACGGTCGGCAGCGGACCAGCCTCCGAACACTCGAGCGCGGTCACACCGAGCACCGTCCCCTCCGCGCCGAGCTCCGTCAAGGCGACGGCTGGGAAGGGCAGCGCGACCGTCACCTGGGCAGCGCCAGCCAACGGCGGCAGCGCCATCACCGGCTACACCGTTACGCCATACGCGGGCACCAAAGGCGGGACGGCAATCACGGTCAGCGGCTCGCCGCCGGCGACAAGCGCCACCGTCACAGGGCTGACCAACGGCACCAGCTACACCTTCACCGTCACCGCCACGAACGCCGACGGCAGCGGGCCGGCCTCCGAACACTCCGCCGCGATCACGCCGTCCGCGTTCCTGATCGACGCGGACACGACCGTCGCCGGCAACGGGACCGTCACGACGCCGACGTTCTCGACCGCCGAAGCCGGTGAGCAGCTGCTCGCGTTCGTGGCCTCTGACGGGCCGTCGGGCAGCGCCAAGCAGTCGGCGACCGTCTCCGGCTCCGGGCTCACCTGGACGCTCGTCAAGCGCGCCAACACGGAGTCGGGCGACGCCGAGATCTGGACCGCAAAGGCGACCAAGGCGCTTGCGGGCGTGAGCGTTACCTCGACCCCCGCGACGCGCGGCTACGACCAGTCGCTGACGGTCATCTCGATGGAGGGCTCGCGTGGCATCGGCACCTCGGGCAGCGCCGGCAACGCGAGGAGCGCGCCGAGCCTGATGTTGCTGACCAGAGAAGAAGGCTCGCTGATGTTCGCGGTGGGCAACGACTGGACCAGCGCGACCGCGCGGACCGTCGGCTCGAATCAGCTGCTGCTCCAGCAGGACCTCGACACGAGCGCGAAAAAGGCCTTCTGGTCGCAGTACACCTCCCAGCCTACGGGCCTGTTTGGCGGCCTCGTGACGCTCAACGACACGGCTCCCACAAGCGACCAGTGGAACATGGCCGCGGTCGAGGTACTCGGCCCGAACTAGAGCTAGACGCGCGCGCCGACGCACACGAACTGCGTCAGCGAGCACCAGGCGTCAAGTAGGCTCGCGCGACCCAAATGACCGACGACAACAGGCTCCTAAGCACTCGCTCTCCGCGCAAGCTGGCGCCCCGCAGGCGCGTTGCTTGTGATGTGCCGTCTCGTGCGATCGATCAGCTCGGCGGCGCCACGGCGCCGATGCCCGCGTCGCCCGTTGACGCGCCTGGACGCGACGCGCCCGCGGTCGATGCGACGCCCGCCGACGCGCCGCTCACGAACAAGCTCGTGGACGTGAGCTGCCGCGCGCTCGACATCGTCGGCTCGGCCTTCCTGCTGGTCGTGCTCGCGCCGCTGCTCGCGATCATCGCGCTCCTGATCCGCCTGGACTCGCGCGGCCCGGTGCTGTTCCGCCAGCAGCGTGTGGGGCGCGACCGTGCGCTCTTCAAGGTCAACAAGTTCCGCACGATGCATCACGGCGCCGCGCACGACCGCCACCGCGAGTTCGTGGTCGGCTTGATCAACGGTGAGCCCTCGCAACACGACGCGCCCGGCCCTCACTACAAGATGGTCGGCGATCCGCGCGTGACCCGTGTCGGTCGCATCCTGCGACGCTCCAGCCTCGATGAGCTGCCACAGCTCTGGAACGTGCTGCGCGGCGAAATGTCGCTCGTCGGCCCGCGGCCACCGATTCCCTACGAGGTCGAACACTATCCGCCCCACTGGTTCGCGCGGTTCGCGGTCAAGCCGGGGATCACAGGCCTCTGGCAGGTCAACGGCCGCTCTGAAGTGACGCTCGAGGAGATGGTTCAGCTGGACGTCGAATACGCTCACCGCCGCTCGCTTGGGTTCAACATCTGGCTGCTCGTGCGGACGGTGCCGGCGGTCCTCGGCGCGCGCGGAGCCTGGTGATGGGCTTGCGCAACGCCGCTCGACTGCTGCTGGCGCTGGCGCTGCCAGTGCTGCTCGCCTTTGCGTGGCCGCTGGCGTCATCCTCGGCCGCCGAAGGCGAAAGCAACTGTGGTGCGGCGGCGAATCCGATTGTGTGTGAGAACGCGCTGCCTGGCGACCCGGCCAAAAACTGGCAGGTGGAAGGTGTGGGGGATCCGTCGATTCAGGGTTTTGCGACTTCGATGAGCGTGAATGTCGGGGAAACCGAGAGCTTCAAGATCAAGACGGAAGCGAGCGCGTATCACATCGAAATCTTGCGGCTTGGCTATTACGGCGGCAACGGTGCGCGTGTGGTCGCGGCGAACGTCACGCCGAGCGCTGAACTGCCGCAGATCCAGCCGGAATGCCTGCACGAAGTCTCGACGGGGTTGATCGACTGCGGTAACTGGGGTGTCTCGGCGCAGTGGACGGTCCCGAGCAACGCTGTCTCGGGCGTGTACATCGCGGAGCTGACGCGCAACGACACGGGCGGGAAAAGCCAGATCCCGTTCGTGGTGCGCAACGACGCGAGCCACTCCAAGATCCTTTTGCAGACCTCTGACGCGACGTGGGAGGCCTACAACGACTACGGCGGCAACAGCCTCTACACGTGCACGATCGACTGCCCGGCGGGTAGCCCGAAAGCGTACAAGGGCGCCGCCGCGGTCTCTTATAACCGGCCGTTCGATGGCGCGTTCGTGACCGACGATGGCGCGTCCTACCTGTGGTACGCCGAATACCAGATGATGCGGTTCCTGGAAAAGAACGGCTACAACGTCAGCTACACCACCCAGGACGAAGTCGACCGCAACGGCGCGCTGTTGAAGAACCACAAGGTCTTCATCTCCAGCGGCCACGACGAGTACTGGTCGGCAGGGCAGCGCGCGAACGTCGAAGCAGCCCGCGAAGCGGGCGTGAACCTCGCGTTCTTCAGCGCCAACGAGGTCTTCTGGAAGACACGCTGGGGCCCCAGCACCGAAGGCTCAGAAACGCCCTACCGGACGCTTACCTCCTACAAGGAGACACACTTCGAAGGGCCCGTCGACCCGAAGGACCCGCCGACGTGGACCGGCGCGTGGCGCGACCCGCGCGTCCCCAACGCCGACGGCGGCAAGCCCGAGAACGCGCTCACCGGCCAGCAGTTCGAGGTCAACTCAGGCACCGCCGAAATCACGGTCCCCGCGCAATACAGCAAGCTGCGGGTATGGCGCAACACCGCCGTCGCGAACCTCGCGCCCGGGCAGACGCTGACGCTCGCGCCCGGCACCGGCACGCTCGGCTATGAGTGGGACGAAGACGTCGACAACGGCTTTCGCCCCGCCGGCGAGTTCGACCTCTCCTCGACCACCGTCACAGAACTCCAGAGCTTCATCGACTACGGCAGCACCCTGAACTACAACGCCACCGGCACCCACCACCTGACGCTATACCGCGCCCCCAGCGGCGCGCTGGTATTCGGCGCCGGCACCGTGCAATGGGCCTGGGGCCTGGAAAACGCGGACGCCTGGGAAGAGCCCAACACCGACCCCGGACGCCACACGCCCGACCCCAACATGGAGCAGTTCACGGTCAACCTGCTCGCCGAAATGGGCGCCCAGCCCGAAACACTGATCGCTGGGCTCGTGACCCCCACACCCTCGACCAACACCACCCCGCCGTCCTCGACGATCACCTCCCCCACCGCCGGCGAAACCTTCCAAGACGGCAGCAAAGCCACGATCGCCGGCACCGCGACCGCCGCCGCCGGCGCCGTCATCGCCGGCGTCGAAGTCTCGACCGACAACGGCAACACCTGGCACCCAGCCACGATCACAACCAGCGACGAACAAGCCGTCAACTGGTCATACACCTGGCCCGTCAGCGGCTACCCCTCGACCACGATCAAATCACGCGCCGTCGACGACAGCGCCAACCTCGAGACACCCTCAGCCGGCATCAAAGTCAACGTCAACTGCCCCTGCTCGATCTGGGGCACCGCGATCACACCCCCAACACCCGAATCCAGCGACAACCACTCAGTCGAGGTCGGCACCAAGTTCACCACCGAAACCTTCGGCGTCATCACCGGCATGCGCTTCTACAAGTCCGCCGCCAACGCCGGCACACACACAGGCAGCCTCTGGAGCTCAACCGGGCAACGCCTCGCGACCGCGACCTTCACCAACGAAACCGAAACCGGCTGGCAACAAGTCAACTTCTCAACACCCGTCGACGTCTTCCCGAACACCACCTACATCGTCAGCTACTTCGCCCCCGACGGCCACTACGCCGACTCCCCCTTCTACTTCTACACACCACCCCCAACCGGCGGCAACATCCTCAACAGCCCACCCCTACACGCCGTCTCAGCCGCCGCGCTACCCACCAACGGCGCCTACGTCTCCGCCAACGGCGTCTACGCCTACGGCACCACCAGCAGCTACCCCAGCAACAGCTTCCAAGGCACCAACTACTGGGTCGACCCCATCTACGAACCCGCCAGCGCCCCAGGCCAACCCACCAACATCACCGCCACCCCCGGCAACCTCAACGCCACCATCACCTGGACCCCACCCACCACCGGCGGCCCCACCACCACCTACACCATCACCCCCTACATCGGCACCGAACCACAAACACCCACAACCACCACCGGCACACCACCAGCAGCAACCGCCACCATCAGCGGCCTGACCGGGGGGACGAGCTACACCTTCACCGTGCAAGCATCCAACCCCAACGGCAGCGGCCCGATCTCCGCGCACTCGAGCGCGGTCACGCCCTCAGCGCTCGCGGCGCCCTCCGCGCCGAACAGCGTCACCGCCAGCGCCGCCAGCAGCCAGGCGCTCGTGAGCTGGACGGCGCCAAGCAGCAACGGCGGCAGCGCGATCACCGGCTACACCGTCACCCCATACGTCGGCAGCACCGCCCAAACGCCGATTGAAGTCGCCCCGACGGCAACGTCTCTGACCATCAAAGGCCTGTCCAACGGCGGCGCCTACACGTTCACGGTCACCGCCAAGAACGTGATTGGGACCGGCCCGGCATCGAGCGCCTCGAACGTCGTCACACCGCAGGACACGATCTTCGAATTCGCGACACCCGCGACGGTCGACTCCGGCGACGCCAACGCGACCAACGCCGGCGTCAAGTTCAGCTCCGAAGTCGCCGGCAAGGTGACGGGCATTCGCTTCTACAAGGCCACCACCAACACCGGCACCCACGTCGGCAGCCTCTGGAGCGCAACCGGCACGCTGCTCGCCCAAGCGACCTTCACCACCGAAACCGCCTCCGGCTGGCAGGAAGTCAGCTTCGCGACACCGGTCTTCATCTCCGCGAACACGACCTACGTCGCCTCCTACCTCGCGCCCAAAGGCCACTACTCCGACACGTCCGCCGGTTTCAACACCAGCGCAACCAGCAACCCGCCGCTCACCGCCCTCGCCAACGCCACCAGCGTCAACGGTGTCTATACGTACAGCACCAAAAGCGCCTTCCCCACCAGCAGCTACAAGGCCACCAACTACTGGGTCGACGTCGCCTTCGAACCGTCGCTGTCCCCAGGCCAGGTGACCAACGTCAGCACCAAATCGGGCAACGGCGCGGCGAGCGTCAGCTGGAGCGCGCCCGGCGGCGACATCTCGACCTACACGATCACGCCCTACATCGGCGCCACCGCGCAGACCGCGACAACCATCACCGGCACACCTCCGGCAACGACCGCTTCGGTGACAGGGCTCACCAACGGCACCAGCTACACCTTCACCGTCACCGCCTCGAACCCCAACGGAGCCGGACCGGCGTCCTCGCCGTCCGCCGCCGTCACCCCGGCCACGACCCCCTCCGCGCCGACGAGCGTCTCCGCGACCGCCGGCAACGCCAGCGCCGCGCTGACGTGGAACGCCCCGGCCAGCAACGGCGGCAGCGCGATCACGGGCTACACGATCACGCCCTACATCGGCAACACCGCACAGACCGCAACCACGATCACCGGCACACCACCCGCGACCGGCACAACCATCACCGGCCTCACCAACGGCACCACCTACACCTTCACCGTCACCGCCACCAACGCAGTCGGCAACAGCCCAGCCTCCGAACACTCAGCCGCCACAACGCCGTTCACAACGCCATCCGCCCCAACCGCGGTCACAGCGACCGGGGCCACCAGCCAGGCACAGGTCTCCTGGAGCGCCCCCTCCAACACCGGCGGCAGCGCGATCACCGGCTACACGATCACGCCCTACATCGGCGCCACCGCCCAGACATCCAGCGAAGCCGCCCCCAGCGCCACCTCCGCGATCATCGCGGGCCTCACCAACGGCACCGGCTACACGTTCACCGTCAAGGCCAACAACGCCGCCGGCAGCGGCCCCCAGTCGAGCGCTTCCGCCACGACCACGCCGCGCAACACGATCTTCGACTACGCAACGCCGACGACGGTCGACTCCGCCGACACGAACCCGACCAACGTCGGGGTCAAGTTCAGCTCCGAAACATACGGTGCGATCACCGGCATCCGCTTCTACAAGACGACCACCAACACGGGCACGCACGTCGGCAGCCTCTGGAGCGCCAGCGGCACGCTGCTCGCCTCCGCGACCTTCACTAGCGAAACCGCTTCCGGCTGGCAGCAGGTCAACTTCGCCACCCCGGTCCTGATCTCGCCGAACACGACCTACGTCGCCTCCTACCTGGCGCCCAAAGGCCACTACTCCGACACCGCCTCGCAGCTCGCGTTCAGCGGCGTGAGCAACCCGCCGCTGTCCGCGCTCATGAGCACGACCGGGAGCGCGAACGGCGTCTACGTCTACAACTCCGCAAACGCCTTCCCGACGGTCGCCTCCAAAGCCACAAACTACTGGGTCGACGTCGCCTTCGAACCGGCCGCGACCCCCGGCCAGGTGACCAACGTGAACGCGACCGCGGGCAACGGCTCGGCGAGCGTGAGCTGGAGCGCGCCATCCGGTGGACCCGCTACCAGCTACACGATCACGCCCTACATCGGCACCGAAGCACAGAAATCGACGACGATCACCGGCACACCGCCAGCGACCGGCACCACGATCACCGGGCTCAGCAACGGCACCAGCTACACATTCACGGTCCAGGCATCGAACCCCAACGGCGCCGGGCCGGCGTCGTCCCCGTCCGCCGCGGTCACCCCGATCACCACGCCGTCGGCGCCGACGGGCGTCAGCGCGACGCGCGGGAACGGCTGCGCGACGGTCACCTGGAACGCTCCCGCCACCGGCGGCAGCCCGATCACCAGCTACACGATCACCCCCTACATCGGCAGCGAAGCGCAGACGCCGACGATGGTCACCGGCGCCCCGCCATCAGTGAACATCACGGGCCTCAGCAACGGCACCAGCTACACGTTCACGGTCGCGGCCACCAACGCCGCGGGGGCCGGGCCGGCGTCGGAACACTCGGGCCCCGTCACGCCCGCCACGACCCCGTCCGCGCCGAGCAGCGTCACCGCGGCCGCAGGCAACGCCAGCGCCAACGTGACATGGACCGCCCCGTCAAACAACGGCGGCAGCCCCATCACCGGCTACACGATCACCCCCTACATCGGCACCGAAGCGCAGACGCCGACGACCGTGAACGGCTCGCCGCCCGCGACCGGCACCACGATCACCAGCCTCACCGTCGGCACCACCTACACCTTCACCGTCACCGCCACCAACGCAGTGGGCAACGGGCCGGCCTCCGAACAGTCCAACGCCATCACCTCGACCGCAGCCCCGTCCGCGCCGAGCGGCGTCACCGCGGCCGCGGGTAACGCGAGCGCCAACGTGACATGGAGCGCCCCGTCGAGCAACGGCGGCAGCCCCATCACCAGCTACACGATCACCCCCTACATCGGCGCGACCGCACAGACCGCAACGACGATCACCGGCACACCACCCGCCACCGGCACCACCATCACCGGCCTCACCAACGGCACCACCTACACCTTCACCGTCACCGCCACCAACACCAACGGCAACGGACCAGCCTCCGAACACTCGGCCGCCGCCACGCCATCGACCACCCCGTCTACGCCGACGGGCGTGGCGGCCGCTGCGGGCAACGCCAGCGCCACCGTGACCTGGACCGCGCCGTCGAGCAACGGCGGCAGCGCGATCACGAGCTACACGGTCACTCCCTACATCGGCAGCGAAGCCCAAACCGCCACCACCATCACCGGCACACCACCCGCGACCGGCACAACCATCACCGGCCTCACCAACGGCACCACCTACACCTTCACCGTCACCGCCACCAACGCGATCGGCAGCGGGCCGGCATCCGAACCGTCCAGCGCCGTCACACCGGCCACGGTGACGGTGCCCGCGGCGCCCGCGGGCGTGACCGCGAGCGCGGGTAATGCCAGCGCCACCGTGGGCTGGAGCGCCCCCGAAAACGGCGGCAGCGCGATCACGAGCTACACGGTCACGCCCTATATCGGCAGCGAAGCCCAAACCGCCACCACCATCACCGGCACACCGCCCGCGACCGGCACAACCATCACCGGCCTCACCAACGGCACCACCTACACCTTCACCGTCACCGCCACCAACGCGATCGGCAGCGGGCTGGCTTCTGGGCACTCGGCCAGCGTCACCCCATCGACCACCCCGTCTGCACCGGCAGGGGTCAGCGCCAGCCCAGGCAACGCCAGCGCGACCGTGAGCTGGAACGCGCCGGCGAACGGCGGCAGCGCGATCACCGGCTACACGATCACCCCCTACATCGGCACCACCGCCCAAACAGCCAGCGAAGTCGGCGCCAGCACGACCTCCACGACCATCAAAGGCCTCACCAACGGCACCAGCTACACGTTCACCGTCACCGCCGCCAACGCCAACGGCGCCGGGCCCGCGTCCTCCAAGTCGAGCGCGGTGACACCGGCGACGACGCCGTCGGCGCCCACCGGCGTGACGGCGACCGCGGGCGGCTCGAGCGCGGCGTTGACATGGACCGCGCCGTCGAGCAACGGCGGCAGCCCCATCACCAGCTACACGATCACCCCCTACGTCGGCGCGACCGCACAGACCGCAACGACGATCACCGGCACACCACCCGCGACCGGCACCACCATCACCGGCCTCACCGCGGGCACCAGCTACACCTTCACCGTCACCGCCACGAACAGCGCGGGGACCGGGCCGGCCTCCGAACACTCGAGCGCAGTCACACCGTTCACGACGCCGTCCGCACCGACCGCGATCACGGCAAGCGCAGCCACCAGCCAGGCGCAGATCGCCTGGAGCGCGCCGTCCAGCACCGGCGGCAGCCCCATCACCGGCTACACGATCACCCCCTACATCGGCGCCACCGCACAGACACCCAGCGAAGCTGCCGCCAGCGCAACCTCCGCGATCGTCAAAGGCCTCACGAACGGCAGCAGCTACACGTTCACGGTCAAGGCCAACAACGCCGCCGGCAGCGGCCCGGCCTCCGAACACTCGGGCGCGGCCGTGCCGCAGAACACGATCTTCGACTTCGCCACCCCGGCGACGATCGACTCGGGCGACACCCACGCGACGGTCGCCGGCATCAAGTTCACCTCGACGATCGCCGGCTTCGTGACGGGCATCCGCTTCTACAAGGCCACGACCAACACCGGCACCCACGTCGGCAGCCTCTGGAGCGAAAGCGGCACGCTGCTCGGCTCCGCCACCTTCACCTCGGAAACCGCGTCCGGCTGGCAGCAGGTCAACTTCGCGACGCCGATCGCGATCAACGCCAACACCACCTACGTCGCGGCCTACCTGGCGCCCAAAGGCCACTACTCCGACACCTCGGCCGAGTTCACCTCCGCCGGGTTCACGAACTCGCCGCTGTCCGCGCTGTCGAACACGATCAGCGTCAACGGCGTCTACGCCTACAGCTCGACGAGCGTCTTCCCGACGAGCACCTACAAAGCGACCAACTACTGGGTGGACCTAGACTTCGAACCATGACGCGCGGACGTCGGCACGCACGTCGCACCTTGATGCCCAGCGGTCGGCGCGCAGGTCGCGCCAAGGCCCTCCGCACCGCTCTGCTGGGCAGCGTGATGCTCCTTTCGGCGTGCGGGAAGCTCCTCGCCTACCCACTCCACCGGCTCAGCAACAGCCGCCGCGAACGCCAGCGCCGCGAGCGCCGGCGGTTCGACCAACGCTGCTTCCAGCACCCACACCTCAACCGTGGCGAGAGGCTATAAGGGCCTCGCTCCGGCGATCGCCAAGGCTCCGCCTGACCCGGTGAGCAAGGGCGTGGTCGTGCACAAGCCGCTGCACGGCACCGGCGGACGCGAAATCAACGACGACAACCCCGGCAACGCCGACAGCGGCAGCCGGTCGAGCACCGGGCAGCTCAACCCGTGCACGCTCGTCTCGCAAGCACAGGCGGAAACGATCCTGCACAAGCACGTCGCGGCACCGGACGACGCGCCGCTGGGGCCTACCTGCATCTACCAGCCCACCGGCAGCTCGTCGTTCATCACCGTCAGCATCCAGCCGAGAAGCTTTGCGACGATCAGCCGCTCGATCCGCAACCGCAAGCAGTACAGCGTCGCCGGGCACACCGTCTACTGCGGCGACTACGGACAGCCGACGGTGTTCGTGCCGCTCAGCGACGGTCGCGTCCTGAACGTGACGGGCCCATGCGCCGTCGGACGCCAATTCGCTGCCAGCGCCCTGGCGCGGCTGTAGGGCTAGACCGGGGTCTGCCCCGGACTTCGCCCCCAAACCGTGAGGCGGCGCGCGCCGCAGCCGCTGTCGAACGACAGCGATTTCGTGTTAGGCTCGCGCGCATGTTCAGGGGATGGCGGTGCATCTTGATCGCTCTCGCCTCACTGGTGATCGGCGTCGGCGCAGCGTCCGCCCTGACGACGGTCACGGTCAAGCGCTGCGGCTACGCGGCCAAAGGCATCTACGGCAAGGACGCGATCTATCCGTGGCACATGTCATGCGCGCGGGCTCGGACAGTTCTTGCCGGCGCCATCAACCCACACGCCAAGCACATCGAACTGACCGCGGACGGGGCCTCCACCGGCGACGCCGGGCCGGTACTCATTGGCGGCCGCTGGTGGGTGTGCGGCGGTCGTATGGGGCTCTACTTCTGCGGCTATCCCTATCGTCCGGCCTACGTCTCAGGGACCGGCGGCGGAACCACTTGGAAGGGGCCCTTCACAGAAGAGTCCGACTACAACGCGTGCTCGGTCGGGGGCACCTGCGGTCCCCAAGATGTTGTCTATCTGCCGCACTGAGCGGCTCAGGCACCCGACCGCGCACCGGCCGCGCGCAGCCGCCGCTTCGCGCCCGGCAGTCGTGCGTTCCCCGGCAGGATGCGCGCGAGGATCGCGCGCTGGCTGCGCCACGCGGCCGGGAAGCACACGCGCAGCGCCAGCAGATACGGCGGCACGGCGACGAGCCCGACCGCGACCAACCGCACGATCGCGGGCAGCTGCGTGGCGTTGAGCGCCAGGTATGCCGGCAGGGCGACCGCGACGAGCCCGAGGCAGGAGACGGTCGCCGGCGCGACGTCGTCCCACAGCCGGCGTAGCGGGCGCTCGGCCCAGCCCTCGAGCATCACGACGTAGGCGACCGCGAGGAACAGCGTGTGCACGACGGCGGCGTCGATCGCCACCGCGACGATGCCGAGGTGCACGATCGCCAGCACGGTGAGCCCGTAGACGATGAAGTGCGCGGTCCCGTAGCCGAGCAGCGCCCGCGCGCGGCCGGTCGCCATCAGCACCGTGCCGACGGCGTCGATGACCAGCGTCGAGGCCCCGCCGAGCGCGAGGATCTGCACCGGCACGACCGCTCCCGTCCAGCGCGGCCCGAACACGAACGGCACCATCACCGGCGCCACGATCGCCAGCAGCGCGAGCAGCGGGAACAACACGATCGTGAGCATGCGGACCATCTGGCGGTACAGAACGGTGAGCTCGGTGTCGTTGCGCGTGCGCGCGAGCACCGGGAAGCCCACCTGCGACATCACCACGCTGACCTTCGCCTGGTATTCGACGGCGACCGTGTAGGCGCGAAAGTACAGGCCGGTCTGAAACGGACCGAGGCTCGCCCCGATGATCGCGTAGTCGACGTTGCTGAAGCCGACCCAGCTGACGGCGGCCACCGACGCCGGCACGCCGTAGTCCAGCAGCTCGCGCGAAGCCGCGCGGTGCAGGCGTGGCAGCGGCGGCGGTGCGCTGGCCCACGCGACGGCGGTGCTGAGCACCGAGCCGGCGACGACCCCGAGCACCAGCGCCTCGCCGCCCAGGCCGGCGATCGCCAGGCCGATCGAGACGGCGATCCGGACGAACGCGTTGAGCACTTCGATCTCGCTCAGGCGCCGGAACGCCATGCGCCGGCGCA
Source organism: uncultured Solirubrobacteraceae bacterium (assembly GCA_963716535.1). Taxonomy (GTDB): domain Bacteria; phylum Actinomycetota; class Thermoleophilia; order Solirubrobacterales; family Solirubrobacteraceae; genus Palsa-744. The sequence continues at coordinate 2,127,791 of OY970317.1, forward strand.
ACGTCGCCATCGGCACGGTGCCGGCGGCGGAGACGAAGCACAGCGGCACCATCAACCGCACGAACAGGGCGGTGCGCGCCCCGAAGACCGGGTTGACGACCACGACGATCACGGCCAGCGTGACCGCCGCCAACACGAAGCCGAGCGCCAGCCCCAGCGCCATCCCCGCCTGCAGGTGCTCGCGGGTGATCTCCTTCTGCTGGACGAGGGCGCCGCTGAGACCACCGGAGACGATGATGTAGGCGACTTCCTGCGCGATCAGCGCGATCGCGAAGCGGCCGAATTCGGCGGGCGGGATCAGGCGCGCGAGGACGACGATCGAGCCGAGCAGCATCACCTCGTTCAGCGGGCGCGCGATCGAGGACCAGCGGACCCCGCTTACGGCCGCCGCGCGAAGCTCGTCTTCCTCCGGCGTGTCCTCGCTCACGGCCGCCGCGCGAAGCTCGTCTTCCTCCGGCGTGTCCTCGCTCACGGCTGCCGCGCGAAGCTGCTCCTCCCCTGGCGCGTCCTCGCTCACGGCCTCAGCCTGGGCTCAGATTGCGCTTCAGGCGAATCAGCCCATCGGAGTAGCGCTGCGGCGTCGACAGCACAGCCACCCAGGCGAGCGCTCGCGGCGTCGGCCGGTGGCGCAGCGAGGTCACGAACGCCGCGCGCGCCTCCTCCCGGCGGCGCTGGCGGTTGAGCGCTCGACCGATGTTGCAGAAGTCGTGCGCGAGCACCTTCTCGACCAACGCTGGGTTGTCGACGAGGTCCGCATGCCAGCGGTGCACAAGCGACTCCGCCTCGTGCATCGCGAGCGCGCCGTTGGTGACGTTGCTCTCATGCCGCCGGTAGCGCACGAGCACGGCTGGGTCGTAGAAGAAGACCGCCCCGGCCTTCAGCGCGCGCAGCCAGTAGTCGTAATCCTCGCACGGAAGCCGTTCCACGAACGGCCCCAGGCGATGGAAGAGCTGGCGTCTGATCAGCGTCGAGGGGGAGCACACGAAGTTGCCGCGGTAGAGCTGCCTGGCGAAATCGCCGCCTCGATGCAGGCCCGCGTCGGGATCGGGGCCAAACGCATCTTCGTGGAGCCCGAACGACTGCGCGGCGCAGAAGGCGATGTCGATCTCGGGGTGCGTTTGCACCGCCGCCAGCTGGCGCTCGAGCTTGGCGGGCTCCCAGATGTCGTCGGCGTCGCACTTCGCGACGTAGTCGCCGCGAGCCTCCTCGAAACAGCGGGTGTACGCCCCCGGATGCCCGCGGTTGGCCTGCTTGACGACGCGAATCTCGTTGCCGAACCGCGCCAGCTCCTCTGCGGTCCCGTCGCTCGAGCCGTCATCGACGACGATCACCTCATCCGGCGGGCGCGTCTGGGAGAGGATTCCCGTCAGACACTGGCCGATGTACTGCTCGGCGTTGTAGACGGGAACGACCGCGCTGATCGCGAGCGAGCTCATGGCTGCGCCGGCTGTCCCTCATGGCGCAGGCCCTTGACGGCGCGGCTGACACCGATCAGACGGTCGCCGAGCCGGCGGCGGACGCCCGCTGGCAGGCCGAGGACCGCCACCCACGCCAGCGCCCTGGCGCTGACCTGCGCCGTGCTGGGGTGCGCGTACGGCAGAACTTCGCGGAACCGCCGCCGTGCCTCCTCGGGCTCGCCTTCATCGATCAGGCGGCGCGCGCTCCTGAACAGGACGGTCGAGTGCCCCTGGCACACCACCGCCCGATCCGCGATGTCCGCCTCATACCAGCAGAGCACCTTGTGCATGCACTCATCCATCCAGGCGCCGCGCGCGGAGAGGTTGTTGTCGTGCTGACGCCAGGACATCAGCGGGCGCGGGTCGTAATAGAAGTTCGCGCCAGCGCGCAGACAGCGGAACCAGTACTCGTAGTCGTCGGCGCCGAAATCCTCGATGAACGGGCCGAGGCGCTCGAACAGCGAGCGGCGGATCACGATCGAGGGAGCGCACACGCAGTTCTGGCGAAAGAGGGCGTCTCGAAAAACATCGCGATCGAGCAGGCCCGTGATCGGCGGGCGCGCGTGCTCGCCCTCGACGCGTCCGACGACCACCGCGTGCCCGAAGAGCACGTCGATCTCGGGGTTTGCGCGAAGCTCCTCCAGCTGCCATTGCAGCTTCTGCGGCTCCCAGAGATCGTCGGCTCCGCACATCGCGACGTAGTCGCCTCGCGCTGCTCGAAAGGCGGTGTTGAAAGCCGCTGGACAGCCGCCGTTGGGTTGTTTGATGACGCGGATGCGATCGGCGAAACGCTCCAGCTCACGCGCGGTGCCGTCGGTCGAGCCATCGTCGACGACGATCACCTCATCCGGTGGATGCGTCTGTCCAAGGATCGACTCCAGCGCTTCGGCGATGAAGTCCTCGGCCTGGTAGGCGGCGACGACGGCTGAGATTGATGGGGACTGCTCCACGGTCACTCTGCTACAGCAACGAGATCCAGCGGCCCGTTTTCGCGCCAGCAGACCGCGGCTGCGCGAACCACGAGCGGCGCCCTGCCGTGGAAATTCCTCCGCTTGCGGGGCGTTCGGTGGTCATGTGGGCTCCTGCGCAAGAGCTGATCCTGACCTTTCACGGGCTCGGCGACCCCCCTGCGGAGATCGGCGCGAGCGAGCGTCCGGTCTGGGTTCCGGTGGCCTGGTTCGAGGCGATCCTCGACGCGCTGCCAGACCAGGGCGTCGAGATCGCGTTCGATGACGGCAACGCCTCCGACGCCGAGCACGCGCTGCCGGCCCTGACCGCGCGCGGCAGGCGCGCGCGCTTCTTCCCGCTTGCCGGGCGGATCGACGCGGACGGCTATCTGGGCGCACGCGAGATCTCGCTGCTGCACGCCGCGGGCATGAGCATCGGCAGCCACGGGCTGCACCATCGCGACTGGCGCACGCTTGGCGACGGCGAGCTGCACGCCGAGGTCGTGGACTCGCGGCGCGTGCTGAGGGAGCTGATCGGCGCCGAGGTCACAGAGGCGGCGTGCCCGTTCGGCTCCTACGACCGCCGCGTGCTGCGCGCGCTGCGCACGGCCGGCTATCGCCGGGCATACACGAGCGACGGCGGGGCCAGCCTCACGCGCTCATGGCTGGCGCCGCGGACGACCGTCCACCGCGAGCGCCCGCTCGAGTACTGGCTCGAGCTGACCGCCGCCGGCGCCGGCGGACGACCCGACCCGCTGCTGCTCGGCAAGCGGATCGTCAAGCGCCTCAGGTGAGCGGGTCGGCGCAACCCAAGCCGGCGCGATCCGTCCTGATCGGGTTCGCGGACGCGCTCGCCGCCCCGGAGGTCGCGGCCAGCCTGCTCGCGGCCGGCCATCGCGTCGCGAGCTTCAAGCGCCGCGGGCGAGCGGCCGCCCTGCGCAGGCTGCGCGGTGTGGAGCTGATCGACGTGACCGCTCCGGAGGACAACCTCGAGATGTGCGCGGCAGAGGTGGCGAGCGCCGCCGCCGGCCACGACGTGACGATGCCGCTCGATGACCCCGCTGTGCTGGTGTGTGACACCGGACTGCCTGCCGACGCGCCGGTGGCGGGACCGCGCGGCGCACAGGCGCGCTTCGCGCTCGACAAGCGCCTGCAGCTGCGCGGCGCAGAAGCAGCTGGGCTCGCGGTCCCCGCTTGGGTGGAGCTTCCCGAGGACCTCGACGCGCGCGCGCTCGGCGATGATTGGCGCTTCCCCGCGATCTGCAAGCCGGCGCTCGCCGCCGAAGTGCACGACGGTCGCGTGCGGCGCCGCTCGCCGCGTGCCGTCGCCACGGCCACTGAGCTGGAGGTCCTGCGGCGCGGCTGGGGACCAGCGGTTCCGGCGGTCGCACAGCAGTGGGTGAGCGGCATCGGCGCCGGCGTATTCGGGCTCGCGGGCAAGGAGGGCATCAGCCACCTGAGCGCGCACCGGCGTGTACGGATGATGAACCCGGCCGGGTCGGGATCGAGCGCGTGCGCGAGCACCCCGGTTCCCGCGGAGCTGGTGGCTCCGATCGAGCGCCTGCTGCTCGGCGCGGAGTGGCAGGGCATGTTCATGGTCGAGCTGTTGCGCGCCGGCGACACCTGGTGGTTCATGGAGCTCAACGGACGAGCGTGGGGCAGCATGGCGCTCGCGCGACGGCTCGGCTTCGAGTACCCCGCGTGGGCGCTCGCGCACCTGCTCGACGAAACCGCCGTGCTGCCGCAGCCGCCCGCCTACCGCGAGCTGCTGTGCCGCCATCTTGGCCGCGAGCTGGTTCACCTTCTGTTCGTGCTGCGCGGCCCCTCCTCGCCGGTGGCGGCGTGGCCGGCTCGCCGCGAGACCGTCGCCGCCCTGCTGCGAGGCGGTCCGGGCAAGACGGCGTGGTACAACCACGGGCCGGGGATGCGCGGCGTGTTCATCGAGGACGCGTGGCGCACCGTGATCGGCCAGACCGTGGCACGACGGCGACCGGGGGACCGTTGAGAACCATCAGAGCTGCCTTCCACGTCCACTCGGAGTGGTCATATGACGCGCGGCTGCCGCTGGACGAGCTGGCGGTGCTGTTCCGGCGCAACCGCTACGACGCGGTGTTCATGTGCGAGCACGATCGCGGCTTCAGCCCCGAGCGCCTAGACGAGTACGTCGCGGCGTGCGCGCGCGCGAGCAGCGCCGGGCCGCTGTTGATCCCCGGGATCGAGTACGCCGACCCGGAGGATCGGGTGCACGTGCCGGTTTGGGGAGACGTGCCGTTTCTGGGCGAGGGCATACCCACCGCGCGGCTGCTGGAAGAAGTCGCCGCGCACGGCGGCGTGTCCGTGCTGGCGCACCCCAGGCGCAAATCGGCGTGGGAGGTGTTCGAGCCGGACCTGCTCGCGAACTGCACGGGCATCGAGATCTGGACGCGCAAGTGGGACGGCTGGGCACCCAACGCGCGTGCCTGTCGCTGGGCCGACGAGCACAACCTAGCCGGGATCGCGGCGCTTGACCTGCATCAGGCCCGGCAGGCATTCCCACTCGCGATGGAGCTGGAGATCGACTCATCGACCGTGAGCGTGGCGGCTTGTGTCGCGGCGCTACGCGAGCGGCGCTGCCGCGCGATGATCGGCGCGATCCCCGCCGACAGGCTGGGCCGCGGCCGCCTGGGCGAGACCGCCAGGGCCGTCGAGCGGGTGCGCAGGCCGACGTGGCGACTGGCGCGCCGCACGCTAGAAGGGCTGGGGCGCGGACGTTAAGCGACGGCAGTGCCGCGCGCGCGGGCGACGGCGGCGCGGGGCTTATTGGCGAGCGAGCGCACCAGCTCGCGGGTAGACACCACGTTCCCCTCAGGCCCAGCTGCAGCGATCGTCGTGAGCGCGGCGACGACAAAGAACATGTACGGCGCCTGCGGGAACGAAAGCGCATCGAACAGCGCGCAGACGATAAGAAAGGCGATACAGCCACTCGAAGCGGCGAGCGCGAGCGAGGCGTTCGCCGGCGCGCGTGAGCGGATCGCACGGCGGGCGGAGACCACCGGGGCAAGGATCATCCACGCGAACGCCAGCAGGCCGAAGACCCCTACCTCCCAGATCTCGTCGAGATACTCGTCATCGTTGATTCGGAACTGTTCCGGCTGTTCGGGGTTGAGCGTGCCGTAGCCGCGGCCGAGTGCCGGGTGTGCCAGGACGTCGGGGGCGATGTCGGTGAAGTCGCCGGCGCGGTGGGTCGTCGAGTTGCTGTTCACGTTGCTTTCCACGTTGAGCAGATGCCCGATCGCGCCCGGAGCGGCGAAGTGCACCACGCCCACGAGCAGCACGAGCCCGAGCGGCGCGAGCCGCAGCACCTCGCGCGGTCGATAGCAGGCGATGTAGATGATCATCGCGACGGGCACCAGCAGCGCCGTCTTACGGTCCGTTGCCATCGCGGCCGCCAGCATCAGCGCGAAGGCGCCGGCGTTGATCCACCATGAGCGGCGCGTGACCGCGTCAAAGACGCGGACCAGCGCAAACGACATCACCATCACGAGCATCGCGGTGGCCGCGAGCCCGTGCTGGGTCGGCCCGACGACGACAACGCGATCTTCGCTACCGAACGCGGGATGGATGCCGGTCGGCGCGGGCGCGACTTTGGCGATCGAACCGAGGATCGCGCGACTCCATTCGTAGAAGACGTTGTAACCCGTCTGACGCTCGATCAGCATCCCGATCGACATGATCGCCGCGAGCCCGATCAGATAAGTCGCAAAGCCACGCAGATCCTCGAAGCGAAGCGCAGTAAGGACGAACCAGGAGAGGATCAGGAACGAGCCCAGCAGCGCGAAGCGCTTCTCGGCGAGTTTGAGGTCGCCGATATTGACGATCCGCCCAACGTCGAACAGCAGGCTCGCGACCGCCAGCGCAAGGAAGATGCACGCGGCGGTGACGAACAGCTTGGAGCGCGGCGTGCGTATGAAGGCTCGCTGATCGCCGCCGAACCAGAACCACGCGACCACGAGCCCGATGATCGCGAAGCGGTCTGGCCGTGAGTCGACCGGCAGGTGGATGTTGAATTCGATCGAGGCGATCGGCACCAGGAACAACATCGCCAGGAACGCGGCCAGCAGCCACGGCAGCGGCCGTTTGGTGTGCGGAAAGGCATCCGGGCGCGCCGGAGCGCGCATCGGCAGCGGCGCCTCGCGAGCCACTGCAGGCCGGGCCGCTAGGACTGCTTGGGCCACGACCTGCCTACCGGCTGTAAGGGAGGGCGAACTTCATCGCACGCCCTGCATCGGTAGATGCTCCCCATCCTCGGTCTCGAGCGCATCGAACCGCTCGTGACTGGAAGGGTGTTCGCGGACCTGTTGTGCAGCCGCGGGATCGGTACCTGAGGCCTCGGCTCGCCCGCCATCCAAGACGTGCCCATCGACGATCAGGGCGCCGCTTGCACGCCAACCCTCGCGGAAGCGTTCTCCTGCCAGCAGGAGAACGCACCAGAATGCGAACACAGCGACGAACACGATAACCGCCAGCTGCTTTTTGATGCCGCTGTCGACCACAGCCCCGTTCGCAGCGCCCAGCTGACGAATCGTGACGCGTTCCTTGGGCTTGGTGTGACCGGCCTGCTCCGCGGTCGAGACATAGGTTTTCAGAGCAGCTACCGCGCCATTGGCGAGCGCGATCGCCTGCGCCGTCGTGGGCGCCTGCGCGTCGATGCCGATCGTCGGGAGGTTGGGCGCGCTGGTGAAGTTCAGACGGTAGGGCATAGTTTCGCCCGTGATCTCGACGTTGCGCTTGAGCGCCGTCGGCTCCTGTTCGACGCGCGGCAGGTTCGCGTTGACCGGCCCTGCCGCGTAAATCTGATCGCCGGGTATACCGGCTTGTTCGCCGATCAGGTTGAGTACCGTGGGACTTGCCATGAAGTTCGCGTACACCAGCGCGTGCTCGGTGAGTGGTTCGAACGGTTGCGTCAGGTTGCCGAGAACCGACGATGGCGCATCGACGAGCAACTGTGTGCTGGCGCTCGAGTACTGCAGCGACCTTGCCTTGAGTTTGCCTCCGTCAAGCTTGTAAATGCTGAAGGTCGCAGCGACGGCAGCGACGATCACGCCCAGCAACAACAGCAGCCGATGCCGCAACAGCCTACGTATGACGAGCGCGAAGTCCATGCAATCTGACGTCCCTTGGGTTCTCTTACGGGTTCGCTTCAAGCAACGCTAGCGCGTCCGGTCTTCTTGCGGCGCAAGTACCCGTGCGCCTAGAACACCCGTCTATCCGCGTGAGAGCAGGCGGCCGTAAGCCGCCACCAGCTCTTCGGCCGCGCGCTCCCAGACCAGCTCGGGCAGGCGCTGCTCGGCCTCCGCGGTCAACTCGCCGCGCAACCGCGGATCGCGGGCAAGCTCAGCCACGAGCGCAGCAAAGCCGGCGACGTCGCCGCAGCCCGCGTACAGCGCCGCGCCCGCAGCCGTGCGCCTGGTCTCGCGCAGGTCGAAGGCGACGATCGGCTTGCTCGCCGCCATGTACTCGGCGATCTTAATCATCGTCGAGCGGTGGTTCAGCTCGTTGCACGCCGCGGGGTCCACGCACACGTCGGCGCTGCGCAGCAGCCTCGGCACCTCCGCGTGGGCCACCCACCCGGTGAACACGACGCGCTCCGCGAGCCCGAGCTGTGCGCACTTGGCTTCCAGCTCGGCCCGGCACGATCCGACGCCGACGACCGTCAGGCGCGCGTCGAGCTGATGGCGATCGACCACGGCCGCCAGCACGTCCGCCAGCGTCGCCACCCCGTCCTGCGGCTCGAGCGCACCGAGGAACACCAGCTCCAGCTCCGCGCGCGTGCCGGGTGCCTCGGGCTCGGGCGAAGCGCTCTGCGCGAGCGCGGCGGAGGCTCGTCGCAGCGTGTCCTCCCGCGGCCCGTTGCGCACGACCACGACCGACTGCGGGTCGCGGTCGACCGCGGCGAGGACGACTTCGCGCTGTGACTCGTTCGTCGTCAGGACCAGATCGGCCTGCCGGAAGGCCAGATGCTGAAACCAGCGCAGCACGCGAACCACGCGCGAGCTGCCGTCGTAGCGAAGCGCGAACAGCTCGGGAAACAGGTCGTGGTTGTCGAACACCGATCGCCGGCCCAGCAGCCGCACGAGCGGGAACAACACGCCGAGCGTGTCCGGGGGGTTGTTGGCGTGCAGCGCGTCAGCGCCCGCGAGCAGGTGGGAGAACGCCAGTCGCGCGAGCTGCAAGTGCGCAACCGCGTACTCGAGCATGAAGCCGATCGCGTTCTGCCCTGTGTTCGGCAGCCAGAAGCGGGCGACCTCGACGCCGTCGATCACCTCGCGCCGGGGCTGGTCGCCGTCGCCGTACGGCGCGATGACCGTGACGCGATATCCGTCAGCCACGAGCGCTTCGGCCTCGTTGCGCACCCGCGGGTCCTCTGGGTAGGACGCGTTCTCCAGCAGCATTACGACCCAGCGGCGCCGCGCAACCCGCGATGCGGCGGTCGTGTTGCGTGGGCGCAGCCGCATGAGCAGGGCTTTCTATCACGGGCGCTCACGGGCACGCCGGACCCGCAGGCACACCGCAGCCGTGGCGAGGCGTCCGCGGCCGCTCGGCGCTGTGCAAACGCGCAGGCCAGCTGGTGGCCATGACTCCGCGCGAAAAACCGCGCCGGGCCGCGTTGCTTGTGGTGATGAGTCGCCCGAGCGCGCTCGAGCGCACCAAGCAGGCGTGGCGCCTACTGCGGCGCGAAGGGCGCACCGGCGTACAGACGCGCCTGCGCAGCCGCGCCTCGCGCTGGCTTTCGCCGCCGAGCAGCGCGCGCGTCTCGGTTGCTCGCGAGGACCTGGTGCGGGCGGCGGAGATCGCGGCCTCCGGCTGGAAACTGCCACCGCCGCTGCCGCTGCGCGCCGAGGAACCGCTCGAGATTGCGTGGCTGTGCATCCCACAGGCGGAAGGAGGCGGCGGCTTCACCACGCTGTTCCGGCTCGTGTCGTCGCTGGAACGAGCTGGACACCACTGCATCGTCTACCTGCACGACCGTCACGGCTGGTCGCTGGAGCAGCACCAGCGAACGATCCGCTCCTGGTGGCCGTCGCTGGGCGCCGAGATCCGCAGCGCCGCCGAGGGGATCGAGGACGCGCACGCGATCGTTGCGACGTCGTGGGAAACGGCCTATCCAGCCCTGACCTCCCCGGCAACGGGCGCGCGGCTGTACCTGGTGCAGGACTTCGAGCCGCTGTTCTACGCGGCCGGCAGCAACGCGCTGCTCGCCGAGGCCACCTATCGCTTCGGGTTTCACGGCCTCACCGCCGGCCGTTGGCTGGCGCAGCGCCTCCAACGCGACTACGGCATGGCGGCGGACTCGTTCGACTTCGGCTGCGACCTCGAGCAGTACGGGCTGCAGAACGTGGAACGCACGGGAGTCTGCCTGTACGCGCGCCCGTCCACGCCCCGCCGCGCGTTCGAGCTTGCGGTGGCGGCACTCGACCTGTTCGCCGAGCGCCACCCCGAGATCGACATCCACCTGTATGGAGAGTCCGTCGCTGACCTGCCGTTCACGGCCGTCGACCACGGCCTGCTGACACCCGACGCGCTCAACGACCTCTACAACCGCTGCATCGCGGGCCTGTGCCTCTCGGCCACCAACATCTCGCTCGTCCCCTACGAGATGCTCGCCGCGGGCTGCGTTCCCGTGGTCAACGACGCCGAGCACAACCGCGTGGTGCTCGAGAACCCCGAGGTCGCCTACGCACCGGCGACGCCCTTCGATCTGGCCAACACGCTCAGCGCACTGGTCGAGCTTCCCGCCGCCGCACGCGCGGCACGCGCCACGGCCGCCTCAGCCAGCGTTCAGGACGCCTCCTGGGCAGACGCCGGCGCGGTCGCCGAGCGCGTCATCCGAGCGGCGGTGGCGACAGCCGCCGGTGCACCACAGCCCGCAAGCGCAACGCCGCCCGATGCGTTGCTTGCGTGAGGGTCCGGGGATGCTGACGGGCCACGGAAACGGACTACCGAGGCGATGACCCAGCGACTGCTACTGATCTCACCCGTCCGCAACGAGGAGGCTCACATCGAGCTGATCGCGGACGCGCTCGCGCGTCAAACGCGCCCCCCCGACCTGTGGGTCGTGGTCGACGATGGCTCGACCGACCGTACGCCCGAGATCCTGGCCGCGCTGAGCGAGCGGATCGACTTCCTGCAGGTGGTCACGACCGACGGCGCCGTTCAGCAGCGCCCCGTCAAGGATCGGCTGGCTACAGCCGCCGCGCCGCGCGCGTTCAACGTGGGCCTGAACAACATCGACTGGAGCTCGTTTACGCACATCGCGAAGCTCGACGGCGATACCGAGCTGCCGCCCCGCTACTTCGAGCTGCTGCTGGGCGAGTTCGAGCGCGACCCCGAGCTGGGACTCGCCGGGGGGGTGTGCGCCGATCCCGACCCGCACGGCGGCGGCGACGGCTGGAAGGTCAACCGCCTGCCGCCCGAGCATCACGTCCAGGGCACCTTGAAGTGCTACTCGCGTGCCTGCTTCGAGGCGATCGGAGGCGTCCACGAGCGGCTCGGCTGGGACACGATCGATGAGACCTACGCGCGCATGCGCGGCTACCGCACGCGTACGTTCGCGCACCTGGTCACGCTCCACCATCGGCCGTCGGGCAGCGCCGACGGCACGCTCAGAGGCAGGGCGCGCCACGGGCAGTGCGCGTACATCGTCCACTTCACGCTTCCGTGGGTGACGCTGCGCTCGTTCAAGGTCGCGCGCATGCCGCCGCGCGGGCTCTCCGGCGTCGCGTTCCTGTACGGCTATTTGAGGTCGGCGGTCCAGCGCGTGGCGAGAGTCGACGACCCGGAGTTCCGCTCGTTCGTGCATCAGGAGCTGCGCCAGCGGATCCGGCATGAACTGACGCAACGCCTCAGTCCTCGTCGCGGGCCTCGCCCGGCCACCCCGAGCGAGGGCTGAGCGCGCTTCGCGGCCGCGGCGCCGAGCGCAAGGACTGCACCCGCCCACTCGTTCGTCCCTTGGATGAGCAAATCTGTTGAACAGCCATATCTGGGAGCCGCTGGCGTGAACACGGGCACGGGAGCGGCCGAGCCCCTGCGCAGCGTCCGCGCCGGCCGGCGGATCGCCTCGGCTCGCTGGCCGCGGCAGCTCGAGTGGGTACGCTCGGCTACCAAGAAGCTCGCCTGGACGGCGGTCGAGGCCAAACTCGTGAGCACCCCCGTCCGTTACGCCGCACGCGAGCTGACCGGCAAGCGGCGTGGGGACTACGCCCTGCGCGAGGGCGGCCGCTTCTCGGTACGCCACCGCAGCGGCGACGTGGACATCTTCCGGAAGTTCTACGCCTACGGCTACTACGACCTGCCGCCGGAGGTGACCGAGCGGCTCAGCGCGCTCGAACGACCGCTGAACGTTCTCGACCTCGGCGCCAACATCGGCTTCTTCGAGGTCTTCACCCGCGACCGCCTCGACGTCGGCCGCGTCGTGTGCTTCGAGCCCGACCCCGCCAACGCGGCCGTGCTCGAAGGCGTGAAGGCCGCAAACGGCGGCAACTGGGAGATCGTGCGCGCGTGCGCCTCAAACCACGATGGGCGCGCACGCTTCAACACCGGCCGCAAGAACTTCTCGCGTGTCAGCGACGACGGCGACACCGACATCGCGTTCCTCGACGTGATCCCGCGCATCGCGCAAGCGGACCTCGTGAAGATGAACATCGAGGGCTGCGAGTGGGACATCATGAACGACCCCCGCTTCGCCGATCTCTCCACCACGTGGATCGTGGAGTATCACCGCATCGCCAACCCCGATCCCGACATTCACACGCTCAGCCAGCAGCTGTTCGAGCGTGCCGGCTACACCGTGCGGCTGGCGGCGAAGACCGAGGATAACGGCCTGCTGTGGGCCTGGAAGGCATGACAGAGGCATCTGAGGCCGCCGTCGACCTTGCCGTAATCATCGTCTCAGCCAACAACGCCAGCTGGCTGGAGCGCTGTCTGTCGACCGTGTTCGACCATGCCGGCGGCGCAACCCTCGACGTGATCGTCGTGGACAACGCGTCAACCGACGGCACGCGTGAGCTGGTGGAGTCGCGCTTCCCTCGAGCGCGTGTCGTGTCCTCCCCCAACCACGGCTTCGCCTACGGCAACAACCGCGGGATCGAGCAGACCGACGCGCGCTACGTGCTGCTGCTGAACCCGGACACGGAAATCCTCTCGGGGACGTTCCGCGAGCTGATCGAGGTGCTGGAGTCGCGGCCGCAGATCGGTCTCGTCGGTGTGCGCCAGGTCACGGCTGACGGCACCGTGTGGCCGACGATACGCCGCTTTCCGAGCGCGAGTCGCGCCTTCGGCGAAGCCATGCTCTCCGAGCGCTGGCCGGTCACCCCGGCATGGGCTGGGGAACGAGTCCTCGACGCCGAGGCATACGAGCGCGAGGGCGAGTGCGACTGGACCTCGGGCTCGTTCATGTTGATCCGCCGCGAGACGCTGCTCAGCACGGGCTTGCTGGACGAGCGCTACTTCATCTTCTCCGAGGAGCCGGATCTGTGCCTGCGCGTCAAGCGCGCCGGCTGGCAGGTCCGTCACCTGCCCCAGATGACGATCGTGCACCACGCGGGCAAGGCGGGCGTGAGCCCGCGACGGATCGCCCAGGAGGCGTATGCGCGCAAGCAGTACGCGCAGAAGCACTTCGGCCCGGTGTATCGCGCCCTCTATCTCTCTGCGCTGGGGGCCCGCCATCTCCTGCGCGTGCTCGGCGCCCGCTCAAACGACGCAGACGCCCCGGTGCGGCGCGAGGCCTCGCTGCGGGCGCTGAGGACGCTCGCCGGCCGGATCGACCCGCCCTTCGGCGTCCCACCGCCCACCGCGGTCGACGCCGCGCCTAGCGCCGCCGCCCGCGACCGCGGCTAGCCCCGACGCCCGCGAGATCGCCGGCGTAGCCTGCCGCGATCGGGAGCCGGCCGTGCGCCGGCACGTAGTAGCCGCGTGGCGGCTGCGCTTCGCGTTCGGGGTTCCATCTCGTCGTGATCCAGGCGGGCGCCCAGCCACTGAGGCTGTGCGCGCCCGTCGCCGAGGTGTCCTGCGTGACGTTGTAGTCGGCTTCGCACACGACCACGCACGCCCCTTCCTGCACGCTCAACAACGGCTGCGTGGCGCCCGCGGAGAGCGTCAGCAGGTTGTGCGTGATCCTATATTTTTCACCTGCCCGGCATTCGGTGACGCCGGTGCCCTCGGCGCGGAAGTTCGCGCCGGTGCTCGACGGTTCGATGATCGTGTTGTGTTCGAACGTCAAACCCTTGATCGGGCACAAATCCATCCCGATCCCACCCGGCGCTTCCGGACCACTGTCGTTATGCACTTCAAGATTGTCATCGACCGTGAAGTCCTTATACGTTTCCGCTTCCGTAGCCGCCGAATAACGCTCGATCTCCAACCCGTTTTCCGCATTCGTATGCCACATCACGTTATCCGAGAATTCAACGTCTTCCGAAGCACCCGCGATCTGCAGATAGTTCTGATGCGATTCCGAGTCATGCCGAGCCGACGGACCCAAGAACAAGTCATGATCAATCGTAATGTGATTCCCATTCCCAACCTGGAAATAATGCACCGACACATACGGGCCACACGTATCGTGCTGCAACGTCACATATTCCCCAGTCCCACTCACCGTGATGCACTGCCCACCCTTAAACGCACCACAATCGTTATAGCCAGCCTGCGATTTTTCGATACACGGCCCAACACCCGCAAACGAGTCATATTCAGCCGTCAAATACCTCGCCGACGGCATTTCGGCGGCCCCCGGATGCGCGTAGATCCCGTTGGCTGGGCCGACGACGATGCGCGTATCCCTGAGCGCCCTGCTCGCGGGATGCGAGATCTCGATCTGGTGCGGGCCCTCGATCGCCGTGACCGTCGCCTGGCTTGCGGCGCTGGCGCTGATGTCCTTCGCAAACACGCCCTCGCCCGCGTGCATCCCCGCCGTTGAGGGGATGTCGCTCACCACGGCGCCGCGTTCGGTGGTGCCCGTGGTGACCACACCAAAGCTGTCATGGCTGATCGTCAGGTGTCCGCCGTTGCTTGCGGGCGTCGGTTCGGACTCCAACTCGCTGGCGAAGTTGAGGTCTTCGATCGCGAGGTTTTCAACGTCCCCCAGCTTCAGGTTGTAGATCGTCGCCAGCGCCCCGGGCCGTGCGCGCAGCGTGACCTTGCTCGACGGCGTGACATTCGTGAGCCGTTCCTCTTCGCCGAAGGCGTATAGCCCCGCGGTCATGCAGATCGTCTCGCCGCCGTGTGCCGCGGCGATCGTGCTCACGATCGCGCCCGGGGGCGTTCGCGGGGTGACGGTCGCGGAGCACAGCCCGCCGCCAACTCGGCCCGCGGCGGTCGCACTTCGCGCAGCGCGGCTACCGCCGCAGCCGGCGATCATCGCCACGAGCCCGCATACGAGCCCGACAGCCAGACGCCCGGCCATCTAGGGCCCGACGGTGCCTTCGTAGCCGGCCGCGATGCCGAGGCTCCCAGGCGCCGGCACGTAGTAGCCGCTAGGCGGCTTCGGTTCCGCTTCCGCTTCCGGGTTCCACGCGGCCGTGACCCAGTCAGGCGTCCAGCCCGTGACGCTGCGCGCCCCGCCGGCGGATTCATCCTGCGTCACGTTTTCGCCGACTTCGCAAAGCGCTTCACATGCCCCTTCGGCGACGCTCAGCAGCGGCTGGTTGCTGCTCGGCGCCAGCGTCAGCAGGTTGTGCTCGATTTTGTAGTCATCGCCTGGGGTGCATTCGGTGACGCCGGTGCCCTCGGCGCGGAAGTTCGCGCCGGTGCTCGACGGTTCGATGATCGTGTTGTGTTCGAACGTCAAACCCTTGATCGGGCACAAATCCATCCCGATCCCACCCGGCGCTTCCGGACCACTGTCGTTATGCACTTCAAGATTGTCATCGACCGTGAAGTCCTTATACGTTTCCGCTTCCGTAGCCGCCGAATAACGCTCGATCTCCAACCCGTTTTCCGCATTCGTATGCCACATCACGTTATCCGAGAATTCAACGTCTTCCGAAGCACCCGCGATCTGCAGATAGTTCTGATGCGATTCCGAGTCATGCCGAGCCGACGGACCCAAGAACAAGTCATGATCAATCGTAATGTGATTCCCATTCCCAACCTGGAAATAATGCACCGACACATACGGGCCACACGTATCGTGCTGCAACGTCACATATTCCCCAGTCCCACTCACCGTGATGCACTGCCCACCCTTAAACGCACCACAATCGTTATAGCCAGCCTGCGATTTTTCGATACACGGCCCAACACCCGCAAACGAGTCATATTCAGCCGTCAAATACCTCGCCGACGGCGCACCATGCGCGTAGAAGCCGTTTTCCGGGCCAACCACGATCCGCGTGCCCGTCTTCGCTGCCGTCGCCGGCTGCGAAATATGGATTTCGTGCAGACCATTGACTTCCGTGACCGTCGCCATGTTCGCGTTCGTCGTGCCGATATCGCTCGCGAACACACCCTCACCCGTGTGCATCCCGACAGTCGAAGGTATGTTCGTCACCGCCGTACCAACCTCGGTGTTCCCCGACGTGACCGTCCCCCAACTGTCATGACTAATCGTCAAATGCCCCACCGTCGCAGGCGGTTCCGACTCCAACTCACTCTCAAAATGAATACCTTCGATCGCCAGGTTTTCGACCTTCACCAGCTTCATCCCATAAACCGACACAAACGCACCCGGCGCCGCACGCAACGTCACCGTACTCGACGGCAAGATATTCGTCATCCGTTCCCCACTCGCCGACCCAAACACATACGAGCCTTCAGCCATACACACCGTCGAACCACCAGCCGCCCCAGCAACCACACCCACAATCGCACTCGCCGACATACCAGCAGTCACAGTCGACGAACACACCCCAGCCGACACCACCCTGACTTGCGCCGAGACGGGCGAGGAGGCACTGGTTGAGCCGATCGCGTTGGTGGCGGTCACAACGACGCGCACCGTGCGCCCTACGTCGGCGGAGCCGAGCTGGTAGCTGGCGCCGGTTGCGCCCTGAATGTCCGAGCACGCCTTACCCGCGGCGTTGCACGCTTCCCAGCGATAGGCGAAGGACGACGGGTCGTTCGACCATGCGCCCGCGCTGGCCGTCAGCGTCCGCCCTTCTTCGGCCGTGCCGCTGAGAGCCGGCAGCGCCGTGTTGGCCGGCGGCGCTGTCGAGAGCGCCGGCGGCGCCGGCGAGGTTTCGCCGACCGGAGCTTCAGGCGCCGGCGCCACTTCGGCGCTCAGCAGCGCCGGCGCGCCCTCCAAGACCGGCACGAGGCCTGCGGAGGTGATCGGCGCAATCGGCAGCGTCGAGCTGGCGCCCGCGACGAAAGCCGAGATCGAGCAGGTCGACCGTGCTGCGCGAGCGCGCCACGCGCTCCGCAGCGCCCGCAGACCAGCGCGCCCGCCCGTCTCGGAGCCACTCGTCTCAGACCCACTCGTCTCGGAGCTACAGCGCCGGCCTGGATGACCGCGATAGTTGAGCCTCCCGCCCTCCCCGAGCACCGCCAGCCAGTAGACGGTTCCCGCGGTCAGCCGTATCGGCGCGAGCGCGACCACATTCCACGATCCCGGCGCGACGGGGCGAACCAAGCCGGTGCTCAGCAGGCGGCCCGGATGACCGTGCACGTCGCCGAGCAGACCCACCAGCAGCGACTTTGCGCGATTGCGCCCGTCGATGTAAACGTGCACGGCGGTCGCGACACCCGATCGAGTAGTGCGCACCCGGACCGCCTCGGCGACCCGCGCCGGCGCGCTGTCATGAGCCGGCCCGACCGCTTCCGCGCCCAGGAGCACGCTGCTTTCAGGCGTCGAGGCGGCGGCTCCGGGCACCCACACGACGGCGCACAGAAGCAGCACAATGGCTGCCAGCAAGTGGATACTCGTTCGTAGCTTGCGCATCGGGAGCACGCCGGCGAGCGCCGGAACCGTCCACGATAGCGTCGGCATCTGCCGGCGCGAGCTTGATTGCTGGGCGCGCGGCGGCGGCGAGCACCGGCAGGCGATGCCCGACACCTCGACGCACGCGTCGCGGCCCGCGGGCTTGGCGCGGGCCGCGACGCGCAACGTTCCGCCGGGCTATGGCCCGACGGTGCCTTCGTAGCCGGCCGTGATGCCGAGGCTTCCCGACGCTGGCACGTAGTAGCCGCTCGGCGGCTTCGGTTCCGCTTCCGCTTCCGGGTTCCATGTCGTCGTGACCCAGTTCGGGGTCCAGCTCGTGACGCTGTGCGCACCCGTCGCCGAGGAGTCCTGCGTGACGTTGTAGCCGACTTCGCACATCGCGCAGGCGCCTTCGTGAACGCTCAGCAGCGGCTGGTTGCTGCCGGAGGACAGCGTCAGCAGGTTGTGCTCGATCTTGTACTGTTCGCTGGCGCTGTTCCCGCCTGGGGTGCATTCGGTGACGCCGGTGCCCTCGGCGCGGAAGTTCGCGCCGGTGCTCGACGGTTCGATGATCGTGTTGTGTTCGAACGTCAAACCCTTGATCGGGCACAAATCCATCCCGATCCCACCCGGCGCTTCCGGACCACTGTCGTTATGCACTTCAAGATTGTCATCGACCGTGAAGTCCTTATACGTTTCCGCTTCCGTAGCCGCCGAATAACGCTCGATCTCCAACCCGTTTTCCGCATTCGTATGCCACATCACGTTATCCGAGAATTCAACGTCTTCCGAAGCACCCGCGATCTGCAGATAGTTCTGATGCGATTCCGAGTCATGCCGAGCCGACGGACCCAAGAACAAGTCATGATCAATCGTAATGTGATTCCCATTCCCAACCTGGAAATAATGCACCGACACATACGGGCCACACGTATCGTGCTGCAACGTCACATATTCCCCAGTCCCACTCACCGTGATGCACTGCCCACCCTTAAACGCACCACAATCGTTATAGCCAGCCTGCGATTTTTCGATACACGGCCCAACACCCGCAAACGAGTCATATTCAGCCGTCAAATACCTCGCCGACGGCGCACCATGCGCGTAGAAGCCGTTTTCCGGGCCAACCACGATCCGCGTGCCCGTCTTCGCTGCCGTCGCCGGCTGCGAAATATGGATTTCGTGCAGACCATTGACTTCCGTGACCGTCGCCATGTTCGCGTTCGTCGTGCCGATATCGCTCGCGAACACACCCTCACCCGTGTGCATCCCGACAGTCGAAGGTATGTTCGTCACCGCCGTACCAACCTCGGTGTTCCCCGACGTGACCGTCCCCCAACTGTCATGACTAATCGTCAAATGCCCCACCGTCGCAGGCGGTTCCGACTCCAACTCACTCTCAAAATGAATACCTTCGATCGCCAGGTTTTCGACCTTCACCAGCTTCATCCCATAAACCGACACAAACGCACCCGGCGCCGCACGCAACGTCACCGTACTCGACGGCAAGATATTCGTCATCCGTTCCCCACTCGCCGACCCAAACACATACGAGCCTTCAGCCATACACACCGTCGAACCACCAGCCGCCCCAGCAACCACACCCACAATCGCACTCGCCGACATACCAGCAGTCACAGTCGACGAACACACCCCAGCCGACACCACCCTGACGACGCCCGTCGCGGCGGAGACCGCGCGTGTCGAGCCACCGCTGTTGCTCGCGGTTTCGGCAAGGACCACCGTGTCACCGACATCGCCGGAGCCCAGCTTGTATGTCGTGCTCGTCGCGCCGGCGATGTTCGAGCATTCTGCGCCCGACGCGTTGCAGTCCTCCCATTGATATGCGTAGGAGGTCGGGCTGTTCGACCAGGTGCCTTTGCTGATGCTCAGCGTCCGGCTTTCTTCCGCGGTGCCGCTAATGCTCGGCAGCGTTTTGTTGACCGGCGACACCGCCACGACGCTCGCCGTCGCCGCCGCGGTCGCTTTCGCGGAGCCGCCGGCGTTCGTCGCCGTGACGACCACGCGGACCGTGTGGCCAACATCGCTCGCGGCCAGTTTGTAGGTCGACGCGGTCGCGCCGCTGATGTTCGCGCAGCTGGCGCCCGCAGAGTTGCAGTCCTCCCACTGGTAGGCGTAGGTAGGGCTGTTCGACCACGTGCCCGCGCTCGCGGTCAGCGTCTGGCCTTCTTCGGCGGTGCCGCTGATCGACGGCAGGGCGGTGTTGACCGGAGCCGGCGGCGTCACCACCGCCGTCGCGGCCGAGCTGGCCGCGGTCGAGCCACCCAGGTTCGTCGCGGTGACGACGACGCGCAGCGTGTGACCGACATCGCTCGCGGCCAGTCTGTAGCTCGACGTAGCCGCGCCGCTGATGTTCGCGCAGCTGGCACCCACGGAGTTGCAGTCCTCCCACTGGTAGGCGTAGGACGTCGGGCTGCCCGACCATGTACCCGTGCTCGCGCTCAGGGTCTGGCCTTCGACAGCCGAGCCTGTGAGCGACGGGGCGGCCGTGTTGGTTGGAGCCCCCGGCGGCGGCGGCGTGGCCACGGTCGACGTCGCGATCGAGACGGCCGCGGTCGAGCCGCCGACGTTGCTCGCGGTCACCGCCACGCGAATCGTGTGCCCCACGTCAGCGGCCTGCAGTTGGTACGTGGCGCCTGTCGCACCGCTGATGCTCGTGCACGATTCGCCGGACGTGCCGCAGTCCTGCCACTGGTAGGCATATGAGGTGGGGCTGCCGGACCAGGTGCCCGTGCTGGCGCTCAGCTTCTGGCCTTCGACGGGGGAGCCTGTGATCGCCGGCAGCGTTTCGTTGACAGGGGCGACCGGCAGCGCCGCGACTGTCGCTGTCGCGACCGAGGACGCGACCGTCGTGCCGCCCTCGTTCGTCGCGCTCACGACCGCGCGCACCGTATGGCCAACGTCGCCGGCCGCGAGCCTGTAGGTGGCGCTCGTCGCGCCGCCGATGCTCGCGCACGCTCCACCGGAGGCGTTGCAGTCCTGCCACTGATAGGCATACGACGTCGGGCTGCCCAACCACGTGCCCGTGCTCGCGCTCAACGTCTGTCCTTCCACCGCCGAGCCGCTGACCGAGGGCAACACGATGTCGATCGGCGGCACCGGCAGCTGAATAGCTACGGCCGCGGTTGCGGCCGAGGACGCGGACGTCGCGCCGCCGGCGTTCGCCGCGGTCACGACCACGCGGACGCTGCTGCCGATGTCTCCCGCGGCCAGCGTGTAGCTCGCGGCGTTGGCGCCGGCGATGCTCAGACAGCCTTCGCCGAGCACGTCGCAGTCCTGCCACTGGTAGGCGTAGGACGTCGGCGCGCCAGACCACGTCCCCGCGCTCGCCTTGAGCACCTGCCCCTCGACCGCGTTCCCCGAGATTTCTGGAGCCACACTGTTCGTCGGTGCGGCCGGCGGCGGCGTGGGTGGTGGTGGTGGTGGTGGTGACGTCGGTGGTTCCACCGCCGCGGCCGTCACGTACGCCGATGCGGGGCAGGTGCTGTACGTGCGATAGCTCCGCCAAGCGGACGGCAGGGTCTGCAGGTTGGTTTGGACGCTGGTCTCGGCCGGACAGGGCCCGTGTTCGCGATCGCGGTAGTCGAGCGTGCCACCCGTCCCAAGGATCGCGAGCCAGTAGGCGGTCCCGGCAACCACGTTGACCTGTCCGAGCGAGACCGTCGTCCAGGCGCCGGCGGCGGACGCCGGCGCGGAGCCCGTGCTCAGGAGCGACCCCGGCTGACCGCCAGCGTCGCTGTAAAGGCCCACGACCACCGATCTCGCGGCGTTGCCCGCGCTGATGTACAGGCTCGCGGTTCCGGCGACCCCCGAGGAGCCGGCCACGAGACGGAACACTTCAGCCTGACCCGCGATCAGTGAATCGTGATTGGTTTCGATCGTCGTGACACCGAGCAACGGCGTGGCGGTCGCGACCTCCGCCTGAATGCCCGCCTGCGTCACCCGCTGTTTGCGCGTCCGCTTACCTGACTTCTGCGGCTTCTGCGGCTTCTGCGGTTTTTGCACTTTCCTGTGAGCGCGATGGCGCTTGACTCGCTTGGCCTTGTGAGCTCTGGCGTGACCCGCTGCATGTGCCCTTGCAGGACGAATGACGTATGCGGCGAGCGCCGATGAAGCGGCGACGGCGAGGAGCAAGATAAGTAGTGCGGCGGTGCTGCGCGTGACGCGCGTGACGTGCGTAAGCATGAGAGCCTCCAACCCGGTTTGGTGCGACTCGTGGCCGTCCCTGTGGCTACATCGGGATTTGCCACAGCCCTTAGAGCCGTACGCGGACTTCCTAGACACTCGGTTTACGCGTCGTCCCAAGAGGACGACGTGTGTGTAGGACCGCTGTGACCACAACTACCCAAGCGCGCTCCCGCTAACCAAGCTGGGGAGGCTGACGGCCATCCAGAACCAGGTCCTTTATGTTCTTGGCTGATGACGATGCCGGATAGCGGACTACGGGTTGTGCTCGCGGACGACCACCATTTCTTCCGGGAAGGACTGCGCGGGATGCTCGCCTCCGACGGGATCTCCGTGATCGGCGAGGCAGCCGACGGTGACGGCGCGATCAACCTGGCGCACACCCTGGCGCCGGATGTGATCGTGATCGACCTGAACATGCCGGGGACCTCCGGCGTAGAGGCGCTACGGCAGATCGCCCAGGCCAGCCCCGACGTCCACCTGATCGTCCTGACCGTGTCAGCCGACGAGGCCGATGCACTCGCCGCGCTCGCCGCAGGGGCGTGTTGCTACCTGCTCAAGGACACGCAGGTCGAGGAGCTTGTCGGCAGCGTTCGTCTCGCGGCGCGCGGTCACGCGGTGCTCTCACGTGACGTCGTCAGGGCGCTGGTCGCCCGCGCGCAGGCGGGTGACCAGCCGATCGCACGGTCGAGCGGTCACGAGCTGGGGCTGACGGCACGCGAGCTGTCGGTGATCCGGCTGATCGCGGACGGCGCCGACAACGCGACGATCGGGCGCGAGCTGTCGATCAGCAAGCACACCGTCAAGCAGTACGTGACGAACATCTTCGAGAAGCTCGGCGTGCAGAGCCGTGTCCAGGCCGCCGTGTATGCGGTGCGCGAGGGGCTCGTCTAGGCACCGTCGCGGACCGCGGGCGCTCCGGCACGGCCAACGTGCGAACAGCCGGGTCTAGGAGGCGACGACGGCGCTCGACGCGATCGCGCGGACCGCAGCGCCGCGGTCGGCGACGCCGAGCTTGGCGACGCCGGCGGAGATGTGACGGCGGATCGTGATCGGCGAGAGCGAGAGGAGGTCGCTGATCTCGGCGGTGGTGAGCCCCGAGCGGAGCATCCTCAGGATCTCCGACTCCCTGGCCGTCAGCTCGACCTCGCCGACGCGGACCGGGTCCGCAGCGGCAGCGGTGAAGTCGCGAAACTGGCTCAGGACCAGCCCGACGAGCGCGCGCGGCAGCGCGATCTCGCCCTTGAGCACGCCACACAGCGCGGCTGGCAGGCGGTCCGGGTGTGTGTCCTTGGGCAGGTAGCCGACCGCTCCGGCACGCATCGACGCGAGCACGTCCTCAGCGCTGCTCGAGACCGTCAGCATGACGACGGCAGTGGCGGGCGCCTGCGCTGCCACACGTCTCGCGGCCTCGATGCCGCCGCCGGGCATGCGGACGTCGAGCAGGCAGACATCCGGACGCTCGCGCACGACTGCACCGACCGCGCCGTCACGATCCGCGGCCTCTGCGACCACGGAGAAACCGCCGCGCATCAGCGACATGCGCACGCCCAAACGGATCGCCGGGTGGTCGTCGGCGATCACGACACTCGGCGTGGCGCTGCTGTGTCCAGCGCTGTGAGCCACGTCGCTCACGGCAGGATCGCCTCGACCGTCGTGCCGGCTCCAGGCGAGCTGTTCACGCGAAGCGCCCCGCCGAGGCCCCGAGCATGGCGGGTCATGCTCTCGATGCCGAAGCCCGCGGCGCTATCCGCCACGTCGAAGCCACGGCCGTCGTCGCGGACCCGCAATCGCCATTCGTCGGCGTACTCGAGCACGACCTCGATCACCGGCGGGTTGGCGTGCTTGACGGCGTTCGTGACGGCCTCGCGCCCGATGTGCACGAGCGTGTCGAGCGTCGGCTGGTCGGGCTCGGCGCCAGCGGGAACCCCGGTAGCGTCGAAGCTCAGCGAGGTCTGCCGGGCGGCGATCCGCACGCTCGTCTCGAGCGTGTCGACGACCGGCTCGCGATCCCTGGCGGCGAGATCGTTGACGATCTGGTGCGCGCCGGCGAGCGCACGCTCCGCCGCCGCGACGACGGTGTCGGCGAGCGCGCCTTCGGTGGCGCCGTCGGCGAGCGATCTCGCGGTCGCAACCGCGAGCGCAAGATCCTGCATGACGAGGTCGTGCACGTCAGCCGCGATGCGGCGGCACTCCTGCGCCAACGCGTCAGTCGGCGCGGTGCGCCGCTGCTGGCTGCTGCTAGTGGAAATCATTCCTCGTGCTTCGCCTTCCTTGGTGGCCCCGGAAACGGCAGGAGGACCTGACGATGGAGGTCCCCCGCGTGCGAGCTGACGCGATCCGGCCGCATGATATAGCGCCAATCGCCCATTTTGCAACGAATTTGTTGCGCTGAACGGCGTCTTGCGAAGGCGGCGCACACCATCTCGAGGGGCGATGAGCCGCGATCGTGCGGGCGGTCCTGACGACTGCCGCCGCCTCCGGCCCTGCTCCCGGCCCTGCTGGCCGCCGCTTAGAGCCGGACTACGTTCGCGCTGTTGCTGGTGCGTGTGGTGCCGCGCAGGTCGAGCACGAGGCGGGCGCGCTGGGCGACCAGCTCGTGATCCACCGTCGGGTGCGCGGTCACGATCAACACCAGGTCGCTGTCCGCGACCAGCCCCTCCGGCTCCGCGCTCTCAAGGCCGAACTCTGTCAGGGCCGGGACATGCGGGTCGTGGTAGGCCACCTCGGCTCCCAGGCCTTTGAGGAGGCTGATGATCTTCAACGCCGGGGACTCCCTGATATCCCCCACACCCGGCTTGTAGCTGACCCCGAGCACCCCCACCCGCGCGCCTTTCACGCTCATCCCCCGATCATTCAGGGCGCGCTGTGCCTTCGCGACGCAGTGATAGGGCATCTGCTGGTTGACCTTCCCTGCAAGCTCGATGAACTCCGTCGACATATCGAACTCACGAGCACGCCAACTCAAATAAAACGGGTCCACCGGCAAACAATGCCCACCCATCCCCGGACCCGGCTCAAACCGCATAAACCCATACGGCTTGCTCGCGGCCGCGTCCACGACCTCCCAAATATCGATGCCCATCCGGTCCGTCAACATCGCCAGCTCATTCACAAGCGCGATGTTCACCGACCGAAAGATGTTCTCGAGCAGCTTCGTCAACTCCGCCGCCTCAGGGCTCGACACCAACACGATCTCATCGCACACCAGCCCATAGACCTCCTGAGCCTTCCGCGCGCACTCCTCCGTCAAACCCCCAAGCACCTTCGGCGTATTCCGCAACGTAAAATCAGTGCGGCCCGGATCCACACGCTCAGGCGAAAACGCAAGCTGGAAGTCCCGGCCCGCAGCCAACCCCGACTCCTCCAGCAGCGGCGCGACCCGCTCCCGCGTCGTCCCCGGATACGTCGTCGACTCCAACACCACCAGCTGACCCGCCTGCAACACCTCCGCAAGCGCCCGCGTCGAGTCGATCAACGGCCCCAAATCAGGCTCACGATTACGCGTCAACGGCGTCGGCACACAAATGAGCACCGCATCCACCCGCGCCAAATCCGCATACCGCGACGACGCCAGCAACCGATCCGAGACCGCCGCGAGCGCCTCGCTCGAAACATCCTCGATATACGACACGCCCGCCCGCACCGCCTCAACCTTCCGCACATCAACATCCACCGCCACGACGTCGCAACCCACCTCGGCGAACGCGACAGCCAACGGCAGACCCACATAACCCAACCCAATGACACCAACACTCGTCATCGCGACCGCCAGTCAAGAGCGCAACCGCGGTCCGCGGCTGAGGCGGTTCTGAGCATGCCCAAGCAACGCGCCGACTTCTGGGCAATTTGCGCGGAAGCCTGTGCGTCCGAGCTCGCCGCGGTCGCTCCGGCCAGCGGCGCCAGCACACGGCAAGCCGACTCGAAGACGTACAGCGCCGCAACTCTGCGGGGCTCTGCCGGGTTTGCACTCACGAGAACCCGGCTAGGTTGAACACATGCGCACACACGGCCAAACCAGACTGCTCCAATGGCGACACGCGTTCGGCGTGCCGCTCGCGCTTGTGCTGGCGATCTGGGCGTGCGTCCTTGCCAGCGCGCCCGCGGCCGGCGCCGCCTCCGCGCCGAGCGCCAGCACCGGGCGCAGCTCCAGCGTCACGTACTCCTCGGCTGTCGTGTTCGCCAGCGTCAACCCGCAGGCACAGCCGACGACGTTCGTGTTTCAGTACGGCACGACGCGCGACTACGGATCGCAGACCCCGCTGGCACCGGCCGGCAGCGGCAGCACCTCGATCACGGTCAGCCAAACGCTGACCGGCCTTTTGCCGCTGACGACCTACCACTACAGGGTCCTTGCCACGAGCCCCGCCGGCGCGAGCGCTGGTGGCGACCACACGTTCACGACGGGACCTGTGCCGCTGTCGCTCGCGATCGTCGGCGTCCCCAACCCGGTCGTGTTCGGCAGCCCGCTGTTCGTCGAGGGCACGCTCTCGGGCACCGGCTCCGCCAGCCATGCGGTCGCGCTGCAGGCCAACCCGTATCCGTATGTGGGCGGCTTCGAGACGGTCGGCAACGCCGAGCTGACGAACGCCTCCGGCGGCTTCTCGTTCCCGTACCTCGGCCTGCTCGAGAACGCGCAGCTGCGCGTCGTGACGGTCGGCAAGCCCGAAGTCTCCAGTCCGGTGCTGCTGGAGGGCGTGGCCGTGCGCGTCACGCTGCACGCGCGCGCCACGCGCCGGCGCGGCTTCGCGCGCCTGTTCGGCACCGTGTCCCCGGCGGAGGCGGGCGCGCTCGTGGGCTTTCAGCTGCTGACGCCGGGCAGGTCGCGCAACGTCGGCGGCACGATCGTCAAGCCCGCCACCGCGACCACATCGAGCTTCAGCCGCGTGATCCGCGTGCGCCGGGGCCTGTACAAGGCCCTCGTGAAGGTCTCCGACGGAGCGCACGTCTCCGCCTACAGCACGCCGGTGCTGATTCGCTGAGGACGCGCGGCCTGAACGCGGCGCCGCGTTCAGACCAGCTGGGCACACCCGGGCGGCGCTCCGCGCGGGCCGGGCGGATAATCGCTCGATGCGTGCACTGCTGACGCGAGCGGCCGACCGCGTCGTGCCCGAGGAGAATCCGTCCGGAGTCGTCTACGGGATCCTTGTGATCGGCGCGCTGCTGGCGGCCGAGAGCGGACAGCACGAGAGCTACCTCGACACGATTGCCTCGGCGGCGGTGGCGACGGCGTTGTACTGGTTCGCGCACGCGTACGCCGAGCTGCTGGGTCACCGCCTGGAGACGCATGAGCGCCTGGAGCTGGGCGCGCTCGCACGGGCGCTCGGCCGCGACTGGGCGATGGTGCGCGGCGCGACGGTGCCGCTGGCGGTGTTGGCGATCGCGTGCGCCGCGGGCGCGGCGCAGCAGACGGCGGTGACAGCGGCGCTGTGGAGCAGCGCCGCGAGCCTCGTGGCGTTCGAGCTGATCGCCGGTGTGCGCGCCCGCGCGAGCGCGCGCGAGCTGGCGCTGGAGGGTTGCGCGGGCGCCGCCATGGGCCTCGCGATCCTCGCGCTGAAGATCATCCTGCATTGATCATCCCAATGGCTCGACCGATACCTCCAGCGCTTTTTGGCACTTCTCTGTAGACAAAAAATCTCTGACATGGGATGATCTACATTCTCGGACGCATGACAGCAGTCCGCGAGTTCGAAAGATCGTTTGAAGGAGAGGGAGCATGGGAGCCGGTAGAAGAACGCCACTGTCGGCGCGCGAAAAGCACGGCAACAGGTCCAATGGATCCTCGCGCGCCGGGACCAGCCGCAACGACTCCGCGAGAGTCGCACCGTTGTACAAGCGCCTGCCGCACGGTCCGCATCGACTAGACAGAAACGAGGTCATCCTCCATCAGCGCACCCGCATCCACGGCGCGATGATCGAGGCGGTCGCGCGCCATGGCTACGAGGCCACGAGCGTCAAGGAAGTGATCGAACTGGCGGGCGTCTCGCGCCGCTCTTTCTACGAGCAGTTCGCCAACAAGGAGGCGGCGTTCCTCGTCACGTTCGACCTGATCGCGCGGCGCGACATCAAGCAGATGCGGCACGCGTTCCTCGCCACCGATGGGCCGTTCGAGCAGCGCGCGCGCGCGGCGTTCGCGCAGTTCACGGAGATCGCCGGACAGGACCGCAACGCGACGATCCTGGTCGTGCTCGAGGCACAGCGAGCAGGCCTGCCCGGCGTGCTGCACATGCGCAAGGTGACAACCATCTGCGAGCAGATGCTCGCGCGCGGCTTCGCCGAAACCCCCGGCGGCGTGGGACTGCCGATGCCGCTTGTGCGCGGTGTCGCCGGCGGCCTGCACGGCATCGCCTCGGCGTTCCTGCGCGAAGAGCCCGGCGCACGCGGTGTCGAGCTGACCGAGGAGCTGGTGCGCTGGACGCTGCAGTTCCAGACCGCTGGCGCCGCGGGCATCGCCGAGCGCATGGCGGCCGGCGTGAACGCACGCATGCGCGAGATCGCCTCCGCGTACGGCAATCGCCTGCGCGGCGCCGAAGCGGTCAGCCGCAACGAGCGTACGCGCATGCTGCAGAGCATCCTGCGCCTGGCCGCGCGCGAGGAGTTCCGCACGCTCAGCGTGCCGCAGATCGCCGACGAGGCCAACGTCTCGATCGACGCCTTCTGCGAGTTGTTCAAAGATCGCGACGACTGCTTCACGGCGGCGCTCGACATGATCGGCGACGAGCTGCTGATGATCGCCGCGGACCCGGCGCTGGTCTCCGACGACTGGCCCCGCGCCGTCCGGCGCGTGCTCGGCGAGCTGATGCGCTATCTGGCCGATCACCCGCTGCAGGCGCGCACGCTCGTGCAGGAGGCGTTCTTCGCTGACACCGTCGCGCTCGAACGGGTCGTGGACCTGTCGCAAAGCATCGCGACGCTGCTCACCGAGGGTGCTCCGGTCGACGCGCGCGACAGCTTCGTCACCGAGGCGGTGGCGGGCGCGATCTGGCACACGATCCGCTGCCAGGTCGCGGTCGGGCGCGTGGAGCTGCTGCCGGCGGTGGCCGATCACCTCGCGTACGTCGCGCTGACGCCGTTCATCGGCGCGCAGGCGGCGGCCGAGATCGTGACCGAGGAGAGCGAGCCCGTCGCGGCTAGCCGCGACGCCTGCGCGACAGGCGCTCAGCCGAGTACGTAAGCACGCTGCCCACCAGCAGCGAGATCGCGATCACGATGATCAGCGGCGCCTTGCCGGAGCCGAACGCCCAGTGCACCTCGACCTCGTCCAGGTTCAGCACCGCGAACACGATCGCCACCACCGCGAGGACGAACATCGTGCCCGCGCGCACCAGCTCTGACCTGTCGCCCGACACCACCCCGCCAGCCTTTCGCTGGGCTTCCTTCGGCGACTTGGGTGCGGGCGGTGCGGACATTCGCGTCTGCTGCTGATCGTAGCGCTCGACGCCGCGCGGGCTGCGTCGTGGGCGGCGCGTTGCGCAGGCGGGGAGCGCGCGGGCGGCGAATACCATGGAGACGATGAGCCGACGGGCGACGACCAGACACAGCGTGCTCGCGATCTGCGTCGCGTTGGGTCTCGGCGCAAGCGCAGGCGTCGCACTCGGCGGCTGCGGCAGCTCGCAGACGAAGACGCTGTCGGTCGCCAACGCACCAGAAAGCGCGAGCAGCACGCCCACGGCGAGCACGCCGGCGACGACGCCGAGCACCACCACGTCCACGACGACGAGCACGAGCACCGAACAGGCGCCGACGAGCACAGCGGGCGGCACGGCGGCGCCGGGCGGCACGCGCACCGCGCCGGAGCCCGAAATCGCCCAGCAGGAAGCACACACCGAAGGCGCGAGTGAAGCGCAGGCGGCACTCAGGGAACGAGGCTACACCGCCGCGGAACCCTCGCAGTACCACGCCGATCAAACGCTGCGCGTGCTCGTCGGCACACGCACCGGCTCTGGCGACGGATACGGCCAGCAGGCGTTCTTCTTCGTCGGCGGTCGCTACATCGGCACCGACACCAAGGAACCGAGTGCGTCGATCAAGGTCATCGCTCAGAGCGACACGGAAGTGACGCTCGGCTACGCGCTGTATCGCAATGGCGATCCGCTGTCGAATCCCAGCGGCGGCCAGGCGATCGTGCACTTCCAGCTGAACAACGGCAAACTGACGGCGCTCGACCCGATCCCGCCGGCCAGCTCGGCGACAGGCACCAGCCGCTACTAAGACGTTCGCTAGCCGGGCTGTCAAACCTGGATCGGGCGCCGTCCTCTGGCCAGCGAGCTGAAGCGGCGATGTCAAGCTCAAGCGATAGGCGCTTTTCGCCGATCGCACCTGCATGGCCACCGACCCGCCAGCGCCCGCGGACAGCGGACGGCACATCAGCTGCTCGATGACGGGCGTGCTGCTGCGGCTGATGCGCAGCCAGGGCGGCGAGTCGGCGGTCGCGGAGATCTTGCGTCAAGCCGGAAGCCGGTATGAGGCGACGTACCTGGAGAACCTCGACAACTGGATCTCACAGGAGGAAGCCAACGCGCTGCTGAGCGCGGGCGTGGAGATCAGCGGCGACCCCGACTTCGCGCGCCACGTGGGCCAGGAGATGGTGGCTCAGCACGCGGGCAAGCAGGTCGCGACGCTGCTGCGCTCGCTCGGCTCGGTGGAGCTGGTGCTGCAGACGGTGGCGCAGACCGCCGCAAAGCTCAGCGCGGCGACCGAGATGGAGCCGCTCGAGGTGGGCGCCGGACGAGCGGTCGTGAGGGCCGCGGCCCGCGAAGGCTTCAGGCGCCCGCCCGTGAGCTGCGACTGGACGACGGGGCTGCTCGCGGGGACGCCGATCCTGTTTGGGCTGCCGCCCGGCCGTGTGACGGAGAGCGAATGCCAGGCGCGCGGAGACGCCCAGTGCCTGTACACGATCACGTGGGACGCCGAGCAGGCGGCGACGGCGGCCGATCCGCAGCAGCGCGTGACGGCGCTGGAGGCGCAGCTGCTGGCCACCTCAGAGCGACTGCAGGGCGTGTACGCGATCGCCGGCGACCTCGTCTCGACCGAGGATCTCGAGACGGTCCTGCGCCGCATCGTCGAGCGTGCCTCGGATGCCGTGCGCGCCCCCGGCCACATCCTTGCCGTGCGCGCCGACACCGACGAGGAGCTGCAGGTCTACAGCCGTGGCATCGCCAGCGAGGAGGCGCAGGCGCTCGCGCTCGCGACGCTCGCGGGCGAGGCGCCGGCGCGCGGCTCAACGCTGGTCGTCGACGTCGTGTCCAGCAGGCGCACCTACGGTCAGCTGCTCGCGAGCTATCCACACGAGATCGAGTTCTTGCCTCAGGATCGGGAGATGCTGAGCCTGTACGCCAAGCACGCGGCGGCGGTGCTCGACATCACGCTCGCGCTGCGCGAGTCCGCGCGGCGCAACGAACAGGTCAGCGCGCTGCTGCGGCTGTCGCACGCGCTCGCCAACGCGGGCACAAGCCTGGAGGTGGCAGAGCGGCTGGCGGTCGCGGTCCCCGAGGTGGTCGACTGCGACCGCATGGCGGTGTGGCTGTGGGACGAGCGCGAACGCTGCCTGCGCCAGGTGGCGGCGTGGGGTCGTATGTCCGAATACGAGACGACGCTGCAGGAGGTGAGCATCGGGCCGCAGGACACCCCGAACCTGGCGAACATGCTCACCGACCCCGAGCCGCACTTCTACGGCGAGGACACCGACGACGTGTTCGTCGGCGGGCTGATGGCGCGGCTCGACGTGGTCGCGCTGACGGTCGTGCCGATCGTCGCCCGCGGTGTGTTCCTCGGGATCCTGACCGTGTCGGTGACCGAGCGGCCGGAGCGGCTGCGACCGGACAGCGACCTGCTGGAACGCCTGACGGGCGTGGCGGCGCTAGCGGCGCCGGCGATCCAGAGCGGCCACCTGTTCGACCAGCTGCACCACAAAGCCAGCCACGACGGGCTCACGGGCCTGCTCAATCGCGTTGGCTTTCGCCACCGCATCGACGCAGCGCTTGCCGGCACCGAGGACGACGTGTGCCTGGGACTGCTGTTCGTCGACCTCAACGAGTTCAAGCGCGTCAACGACCTGCACGGGCACGAGGCGGGCGACGAGCTGATCTGCCAAGCGGCGGCGCGCCTCAGCGCTTGCTGTCGCGGGGGCGACGACGTGGCGCGGCTCGGTGGCGACGAGTTCGCCGTGGTGCTCGCGGACGTGCACCAGGAGGAGCAGCTGCGCGCGGCCGAGCAGCGCGTCAAGGACGCGTTCGCCGAGCCGTTCCAGCTGGAGGACGTCTCGCTGTCGGTCGGCGCGAGCGTCGGCGGCGGCATCTGGCCGGACGACGGGCGCACGGTGTCCGAGCTGGTCAGGCACGCCGACGCGGCGATGTACGAAGACAAGGCGCACAGCCGGCGCGGCGCGAACGCCTCGCAGCTGGCGCCGGCGCGCTGAGCATCTCGCACCCCCCGACCGGCGCG
This sequence comes from uncultured Solirubrobacteraceae bacterium, assembly GCA_963716535.1. GTDB lineage: Bacteria > Actinomycetota > Thermoleophilia > Solirubrobacterales > Solirubrobacteraceae > Palsa-744. Next base: position 2,159,740 of record OY970317.1, read on the forward strand.
TCGCGACGCGTGTGTGCGAGCCCACGACCGGACCTCCTCGACGGCGCACGGCAAGGCCCTATCTTGGTGTGGGACGAGCACACACCGCGAGAAAGGGCTTGAGCTGATGAGCGTGAAGATCGAAGGGCGAGCCGAGGAGCTGCTGCGGGCGAAGAACTTCTGCAACGTTGCGAGCCTGCGCGCAGACGGCACGGTGCATGGCGTGCCGGTGTGGGTCGACGTGCAGGACGGGTATCCGGTGGTGAACAGCGCCGAGGGGCGCAGCTGGGTGCGCAACCTGGAACGCGATCCGCGCGTGACGCTGACGGTGCAGAACATGGAGAACCCGTACGAGTATCTGGAGGTCCGCGGCCGCGTCGGCGAGCGCACGCACGAGGGCGCCGACGAGCACATCGACTCGCTGGCGAAGAAGTACATGGACGCCGACTCCTACCCGTTCCGCCAGCCGGGCGAACAGCGCGTGATCATTCGCGTGGACCCCGAGCACGTGCGCGTGTCCGGCGGCTGAGCGCGTGTAGGCGCAACGCGGCGGCTGAGCGTTCAGCCGCGCCGTAGCAGCCTCGACCACAGCGACGGCGGTCGAGGCTGCGTGCGTTGCCACTCCTCCCGCAGCGGCAGTTGCCCGCGCGAGCGCGCGTCGAGCACACACTCGGTGTGCGCGTGGCGGCGCCGCCGCGTGTCGCCTTCGGGCGCGATCAGCATATGCTCGCTTAGAGCAGCGAGCGAATGACCACAGATCGGACATCTATACGTCGTCGGCTTCAGGTTCGCGGCCGGTCGCACCGTCCACCATGGGGCGCGCGGAAGGCTGGGCATGGACTCATTGTGGCGCCGCTGGCCGCGACCTTGGCGGCAACGGTGGCTGTCGGCTTGGGGGTCGGGCTGACGCGCGCGCGCTCTGAGCGCGACCGCAGGCGCGTACGCGGGCGCGAGCGCAAGCTCGAACGGCGGCTGGGCGTGCTGCCGGGCGAGTCGCTGGGCGAGGCGCTGCGACGGATGGCGCTCGGGCAGATCGACCTGGCGCTGGAGCAGCTTGGCGCGGGCGACGCGGGCGCGACGCACACGCCGGGCGCGACGCGCACGCCGGACGCGCGGGCCGTGCACGAGACGCGCAAGGCGATCAAGCGCCTGCGCGCGCTGCTGGGGCTGCTGCGTGAGGAGCTGGGCGAGCGTGCGTGCGCACGCGAGCAAGCGGCGCTGCGCGAGATCGCACAGCGCCTGTCGGGCGCGCGCGACGCGGCGGTGATGCTGGCGACGCTCGACGACCTGATCAAGCGTCAGCCGCGCAAGCTCGGGCGCCGGCGCGGCGTGCGCGAGCTGCGCGCGCGCCTGTACGCCGAGCACGAGCGCGCGCGCGAGCAGGCGCTGAGCGACCCGGCGGTGCGTGCGGAGGTGCTCGGCGAGCTGCAGGCGCTGCGCTGGCGCATCGCCGCGTGGCGACTGCCCGAACGCAAGGGCATCGAGCTGGTGAGCGCGGACCTCGAACGCGTTTACCGACAGGGGCGCAAGCGCGGACGGCGCCTCGGACGCGGTAGGGGCGAAGGCAAGGGCGGGAACAAGCGCGTTGTGGCGTTTCACCAGTGGCGCAAACGCGTGAAGGACCTGCGCTACGCGGCGGAAATGCTCGACTGCGTCGCCGTCGGCGCGTCCGGGCGCCCCGACGGCACGCTGCGGCGGCTGGCGCGTCGCGCGGATGAGCTGGCGGAAACGCTCGGCGAGGAGCACGACCTCGCGATCTTCGCAGCGAACGTGCGCGGCGCCGGCCGGCGCGATCGCGGACAGACGTGGCACACGGGGCGCGGCACGCGCAAGCAGCTACTGCGCTCGGTCGCCAAGCGCAGGCGTGCGCTGCGCAAGCTGGCGCTGCGCCGGGGCAGGCGCCTGTACCGGGAGCGGCCGAGGAGGTTCGTGCGCGGGGTGCGCGCAGCCCACGCCGCCGGCAAGCTCAGTCGACGCTGACGACCGTCAGCGTGCGCCGCCCTTTGGGCAGCAGCACGGCGACCTGCTCGCCGGGCTGGCGCCCGAGCAGCGCGACGGCGACGGGCGATTCGGCCGATAGCCGGCCCTCGCGCGGCGCGGCGTCGTGCGAGCTGACGATGCGCCAGGTCTGCTCGACTCCGGCGTCGTCGCGCACGACGACGGTGCAGCCGAAGCCGACGACGCCACCCTTCTCGGGCACCTCCTCGACGACGACGGCGTCGGAGATCTTCTCGCGCAAGCGCGCGATCTTGGTCTCGAGGTGCGCCTGGTCGTTCTTGGCGTCGTGGTACTCGCTGTTCTCCTTCAGATCGCCCCATTCGCGGGCGGTCTTGATGCGCTCGGCGATTTCGCGGCGCCCGTCGCCCTCGAGCACGGCAAGCTCAGCTTCCAGCTCGCGCAGGCCGTCGGCGGTCGTGAGGTTGGCTCCGTCGCTCATCGCCACCTAGCCTACTCTTCCGCGGCGCGCGGCCTCCTCAGCACGCCGCCGTCGAGCCGGACCTCGCCTGCGAGCACGCCGCGAACCCTCGATGCAAGCGGCTCAGAAGTAGGTGCTCGGCGGCGTCGACAGCAGCGCGTAGACCTGCACGATGGCGGCCTGCACGAGCAGCTGCGGCGAGGCTGGCGAGCCGAACACGAACAGGTTGTTGCTGAGGCGCAGGTGCTGCCAGGCGTAGTTGACGTAGTTCTGCGCGATCGACTGCCCGGGCGGGTCGTGCGTGACGGAGTCGAGATACAGCAGGTTGCGGAAGTAGACGGCGACGAAGAACGGGATTTCCGAGCCGAGGCGTTCGTTGTTGAAGTATTCGAGCGCGGCCTTGGCGGTTTGGCGCGCCTGGTAGAGGTAGGCGGAGTTGCCGGTGGCCTGGTAGAGCAGCGTGCCGGCGCCGATCATCGAGCCCTGGTTGTAGCTCCAGAGCTTCGGTTCGACGGTGCCGTGGTGGCCGATGTGGTCGGCGTAGAGATTGGCGGGCTGCTGCAAACAGCGGCGCACCCATTCGTAGGCTTTTTCGGCGAACTGCAGGTAGGTGGCGTTGCCGGTGAAGCGGTACAGCAGTGTCGCCAGCTCGGCGGCGGGCGCGGTGGTAACGGTGTTGCGTTCGTTGTTGTTGGCGTCGTTGGAGAATGGAATGCCGCCCGGGCACACGTATTCGGGGCCTTCCTCCCAGCCGGCGATCTCGAACGCCATGATGCCCTCGGCGCTGCCGAGCAGCGCGGCGTTGTGCGTGAGCTGGTAGAGGCGCACCATCTCCAGCGCGACCCAGTCGTTGTCGTCGTAGTACTTGGTCCCGCCGGGTCCGGTGGGCGGCGCGACGGTGCCGTCGAAGGCCGCGAGCGTGCTCGTGTAGGTGCCTTCGGAGGCGCCTGAGTTGTTGATGTCGAGGTAGGAGTTCAACCCGGTCAGGCGCGACTGCAGTTCGTGCGCGAGCGAGACGCCGAGGTGCGGGATGTTGGCGACGCTGACGGTCGCGGCGAGCGCCTGCGAAAACGGCCACAGGTAGGAGAACGGTTCGCCGAGGTACAGTCCGGAGCCCTTGATGTAGAAGTACTTCTGCATCGCTTCGAAGGCGACGAGCGCACGTGCTGGGTTGCCGTGCAGCTTCGGCTTCTTTGGCTTGGCGGGTTTCTTGGCGGAGCCCGCTGTCGTGTTCGTGCTCTTGGGCGAAGCAGTGGGCGCGCCGTTGGTAGCGGTGGGCGCGCCGGGGGCGGCAGCACCGCCACTGGAGCTGGCACTGTGCGCGTATTCCGAGGCGCGCGGACAGTAGCTGGGGCGCGTGGCGCCAGCTGGGTAGGGAGAGACTGTTGAGCCGGATGCCCGGGCGGCGCGCGTGGTCGTGGCGGCGTGTGCACCGTAGACGGCGTGGGCGTCACGGGCGGCGGCGGGCGCGGTCAAGCCGAGCGCGAGCACGCTGGCGCACAGCCACGACGAGGCGCGCACGGTCCGGCGCTGACGACGGTGTTCACGGTCGGGAATCATCCGCTCAACAGGCACAACAGACGACCGGCGTGTTCGATTTGGTATGACGCACGAGTGCTCGCATCGAGGCGGATCGCCGCTGGCCCGCCCGCCGGTCGCGTCGTGCGCGATTGTTCCACAGGCCACGCCGAGAGGGTGAAGCTTGAACCACGACTTGCAGTTCGACTACACAGCGATCGGGCATGTGACGATCGACGTGTTCGCGGACGGCTCGCGGCGGGCGGGCGGCACAGCGTTCTATAGCGCGCTGCAGGCCGCGCGCCTGGGCCTGCGCGCGGCGATCGTGACGCAGGGCCGAGCGGCGGAGATCGAAGCGCTGCTCGAGCCGTACCGCTGCGAGCTGACGCTGCACGTGCTGCCGGCGGAGCACACGACGACGCTGCACACCGCGGGCTCGGACGCCGCGCGCAGCCAGCGCGTGCTCGCGTGGGCGGGCGCGATCGCCGCGGAGGACGTGATGCTCGACACGGCGATCGCGCACCTCGCGCCGGTCGCACGCGAGACCCCCGCCGACTGGAGCGGGCAGGCGCGCTTCGTGGGCCTGACCCCGCAGGGCCTGGCGCGGCGCTGGAGCGGGGACGGCGGGCTGATCGAGCAGGTGCCGCCGACTGCCGCGGAGGCGGCGGTCGTGGCGCGCTGCGATGCGCTGGTGGTGAGCGAGCTGGAGCGCGATAGCTGCGCGGAGATGATCGCGGCGGCGAGCGCGGCCGGCGCGGTCGTGGCGGTGACCGCGGGCGCGCATCCGAACACGATCCTGGTGCCGGGCGACGAGGCGATCGCACTGGACGTGCCGGTGCTCGCGGACCCTGTCGACGACCTCGGCGCCGGCGACGTGTTCGCGGCGGCGTTGTTCGTCGCGCTCAGCGAAGGTCGCTCGCCGCACGACGCGGCGGCCTTCGCGAACGCCGCCGCCGCAGTGCGCATGCACGGTATGGGCGCCGAGGCGATCGGCGACCGCGAGGCGATCGAGGCGCGACTGCTGGCGAGCGCTGGCGGCTGAGCGCCGCTCAGTCGTACAGCGCGCGGTCGATCAGCAGCGACAGCTCTGCCGCGGCGATCGCCTCGTCGTTGCCGCAGGCGCGCGCGGCGAGCAGCAGGCTGCCGCCGACGGGCGCCATCTCGACGATGCCCACGCGCGCGTGCGGCGCGCACTCGTGGACGGCGCGCGTGAGCGGCTCGACGAACACGGCGCCGGCCTTGAACGCGCTGCCGATCAGACCTACGGGGAAAGCCTGCGCGCTGCTGCTGGCGTCGTCGCCGCTACGGTTGCTACCAGCGCTGTCGCTGCTGCCGTCGCCGGTGCCGAGCCCGGTCTGCCGGATGACCGCTGCGATCTGCTGCGCGAGCTCACGCGCGCCGCGCTCGTATAGCTCGCGGGCGACGGCGTCGCCCTGCTCGGCGAGCTTGGCGGTTTCGATCGCGAAGGCGGCAATCTCGCCCTTGGTGAGCGGCTTGGAGTAGACGTGCGCGGCGAGCGCCTCGACGCTGGGTTGCGCGAAGAACGCGGGGGCGGCGTCGCTGAGCGCGGTTTGCGGCCCGGATCCCTCGCGGTCACTGAGCGCCGCCTTGATCGACTGCACACCGAGCCAGTAGCCGGAGCCCTCGTCACCGAGCAGGTGCCCCCAGCCGCCAGCTCGCCAGGCGCGCGCATGAGCGCCCTCGCGACCGACGCCGAAGACGTTCGAGCCGGTGCCGGCGATTGCGGCGACGCCAGGTCCGCCGCCGGTGGCGGTCGCCCAGGCGGCGACGACGTCGTTGACGACGAGCCACGCGTCGGTGCGCGTGGTTCGCACGTTGCGCGCGACGTCCTCCGTGTCGGTGCCGGCGATCGCGAGCACGGCAGCGCCGAGCTGGGCGGCATCGATGCAGGCGCGAGCGAGCGCGTCGTCGGCAGCGCGCAGCAGCTCACGCACGGCGGCCTCGGCGCCGACGGCGTCCTCGTTGCTGGGGCCGCCGTGCCCGACGTGCAGCGTGCGCTCATGCAGGTCGAGCACGGCGGCAAGCGTCTTGGTGGCGCCGCCGTCGACGCCCATCACGTAGCGCGTGTCGACGTGCGGCTGGCGCGCGCTGAGCAGCGCCGGCAACTGGACGAGCGAGTCGTGTTTCATCGCGGCATCCTCTCAGGATCTAGGATCACCTGTCAGATGGGGACGCGGGCGATGTTTGCGAGCGCGCGACCGCGCGCGCGGATGTACGAGTCGTTCTTTCTGCGCGCGGTCTCGCCCACCGAGCCGATCGGCGTGTGGCTCCGCTACACGGTGAGCAAGGCGGCGGGCGCCGAGCCGACGGGCTCGGTGTGGTGCACCGTGTTCGACGCGCGCCGCGGGCGCCCGTACATGCACAAGCGCAGCGGCGAGCGTCCGCGCCTACCCGCCGGAGACTGGATCGCGCTGGGCGAGAGCGCGATCGGCCCCGGACATGCGCACGGCGATTGCGGCGCGGCGCGCTGGTCGCTGCGCTTCTCCTCGCGCGAGCGCGAGCTGCGCCATCTGTCCCCCGCGTGGCTGTATCGCGCGCCGCTGCCGCGCACGAAGCTCACGAGCCCCGCGCCGGCGGCGAGCTTCGACGGCGTGCTCGAGCTCGACGGGCGCGAGCCGCTCGAGCTGCGCGGCTGGCCGGGCACGGTCGGGCACAACTGGGGCTCCGAGCACGCGGCGCGGTGGATCTGGCTGCACGGCGTCGCGTTCGCGGACGCGCCCGAGACGTGGCTCGACGTCGCGCTCGGTCGGCTGGCGGTCGCCGGCAGGATGACGCCGTGGACGGCGAGCGGCGTGCTGACACTCGACGGCAAGCGCCATCGCCTCGGCGGCGTGGCCGCGCGCCGGACACGGGTGAGCGAGAGCCCGGATGGTTGCTCGGTGCAGCTCGCGGGAGCCGACGGCCTGACGGTCCTCGCGCGCGCCGAAGTCCCCGCGCAAACGGCGGCCGGCTGGCGCTATGCCGACCCCGGCGGACGCCGCGCGGGCGCACCCGCGCGCGAGCACGACGTGATCAACTGCTCAGTGGCGGCGCTCGAGCTGACCGCCACGCAGCCCGGCGGTGCCGTCACAATCCTGCACAGCGATCACGGTGGCGTGTATGAGCTCGGCATGCGCGAGCACGACCACGGCGTCCCGATCGCGCCCTTTGCGGACGGCTGATAGCGGTCGTTAAATCGACTGGGCCGGCGAGGGGAGGCCGGCCCAGTCGTGGAGGGTTGGGAGCGGCCTTGCGGCCACCCCCAGGGAGGAGAGAAACGTCAGGTGGGTCTGCATCACCCGCTCGGCCGCCCCCGACCGAGGCCGAGAGGTGGTGCTCACGTGCAATGTTCATCAACCTTATCAAGATTCTTGGGAATGTCAAGTACGACCGACGCGACACACGCTGAGCGATGTCTCATCAGGTGTCCAAGCACCGTTTCAGCGCTCATGCCGCGCGTCGCGTAGGCCGATCCGGAGTGCAAGATGGGCATCTCACTCGCACGGGACGGCCAGGCGGTCGCGGCAGGCGCTGAAGCACTGCTGCGCGAGCACCCCGACGCGCTCGTGTGTGGCCTTGCTGGCAACGGGCTGATCGTGCCGGTGCCGCAGTCGATCGGCCTGTGGGGCCAGGGTTTGGTCGAGGGCCGCGCACTGGTGGACAAAGTGGTGGCCGCCGACCGCACCGCGGTGGTGCGCCTGTGGAACCGCGCGCAGGACGAAGGCGCGGCGTCGGACAAGGTGCGCCTGCTGAGCAAACCGTCGACGTGGACGACGCTGCACTTCATCGACCTGCGCGAAATCCACGGCGTGCTGCTGGGCGTGATCATCCCCAGCCAGGAGGAGGCCGACGGCGAGTGCGAGGTCGAGGAGCTGGCGCCGGCGGCGCCGCGGTTCTGCTCGCTGATGGAGGACGAGGGCGCGCGCGTGCTCGGGTGCGACCCGGCGTTCACGGAGATGTTCGGCTACAGCGAGGAGGAGCTGCTCGGCAACTCGGTCCTCGACCAGATCCACGAGGACGATCAGGGGCGAGCGGTCGAGGGCTGGCTGGCGGTGCTGTCAACCGGCCGCGACCAGCAGACGCGCCTGCGCCGCAGGCGCAAGGACGGAACGTGGATGTGGGTCGACACGACGCTGCGCAACCTGCTCAACCACCCCGACCGCAAATACGTGCTGGTCGAGATCATCGACATCTCAGCCGAGATGCAGGCTCAGGAAGCGCTGCAGGAACGCGAGGAGCTGCTGCGCCGGCTGACCGCGGCGATGCCCGTAGGGCTGCTGCACGTCGACACCGATCGCAACGTCGTCTACCACAACGCGCGCCTGCTGGAGATCCTGTTCGGCTCCGACGCGCCGGCGGCGGAGAGCGAGCAGCTGGTCGAGGCGCAGGAGCCCACACCCGACGCGCTGGAGCCGGCGACAGCCGACACCTCGACCGCGACGCTCCTGCACACGCTCACGCAGGAGAGCCTCGCCGAGCTCGAGACGACGCTCGCGGAAGTGCTCGGCGAGGGCGTCGACCGCGACGTCGAGGTGGACATCACGCTCCCGTCCGGAGCGTGGCGACGCGCGCTGATGAGCCTGCGCGCGCTACTGCGCCCGAACGACGAGGTCAGCGGCGCGATCACATGCGTGCTCGACGTCACCGACAGCGCGCGCGCACGCCAGGAGCTCGAGCGGCGCGCAACGTTCGACACGCTCACCCACTGTCACAACCGCTCATCGGTACTCAGCACGCTCGAGCGCGAGCTCGAGCGCGAGGACTCGAACAGCACGGGCGTCGTGTATGTGGATCTCGACAAGTTCAAGCCGGTCAACGACAAGCTCGGGCACGCCGCGGGGGATGAGCTGCTGGTGCTCGTGGCCGAGCGGCTCAAACACGTCAGCCGCGACAGCGACGTCGTCGGCCGTCTCGGCGGCGACGAGTTCCTGATCGTGCTGCGCGACATCCCCGGACCGGAGATGGCGATGCGCGCTGCCGACAGGATCTGCGAGTCGCTGCACGGCACCTTCGAGCTCTCATGCGGAACCGCCGAGCTGGGCGCCAGTGTCGGCGTTGCCTGCTCGGGCGGCGAGCCGGTCAGCTGCGAAGAGCTGGTCAAGCGCGCGGACGTTGCGATGTACCGGTCAAAGGAGCACGGACAGTGCCTGCCGGTGCTCGCGCCCGCAGGCTAGTCACAAGCTGAGGGCAGACCACCACCACGGCTTGCGAACTGCCCGGCAGGCCAGCCGCACAGTGTGCGGCTCCTGAGCTAATGAAGAGTCAGCGCCCGCCTACTGACGCGCGGCTGGAGGGGCTCAAGGCCCCTCCAGCCGGCGACGCGTCAGGCTTCGGGTGCCGCCGGTACGAACGCGATGTTGCCGTTCTTGAGCGTGATTTCTTCGACTTCGGCCTCGAGGATGCCGTTGTCGAATTCGACATTGTTCGTTTCTTTGTTGTAGCTGCCTTCATCCCCGGGGCCGTTTTCCGACTTCGGGTATGCGCATTCCGGCGTGACCTGCATCAGGCTTTTGATCTTCTTGAACGCCATTTCGATGTCAAGGCGCTTGCGCACCGGACCGTATTTGGCTTCGAGGCGTTTTTCGCCGGCAAGCGATTCTTCTTCGGTTTCGTAACCGGCCGCTTCGAATTCCTCTTCTGGCTTCGCTTCCGCCTTGATCGGCAGCGTCTGCGCTGGGATCACGACGACGCAGCTGCTTTTGCGCCCTTTGAAGGTGACGGAGCTACCAGGCAGGATGTGCGCTTCGGAGGCTTCCGACTGCCCGGCGACGGCCGAGTGGTTCGAGTGGAATTCGAGCGCCAGTTTGAGGTTGACCTTGACCTCTTCTTTGACCTGGCTGTGTTCGATCTTGCGATAGGCGATGCAGTTCTTGAACGAGAGGTTCTGCAGCAGGTCTTCGGATTCGCCCGCCACAACCATGCCCTTGGCCTTCAACGACCCGCAGATCGGTCCGAATGTGCCTTGCCCAACGGTTTCTTCTTTGCCCGTGAACGTGTAGGGCCCAAGCTTGAGCGCTTCAACCGAACCGATGCCCTTGAGGGGACCGGAGGTGCTTGCGACGAATTTGCCGAACACCGCTTTCGGTTTTTCTTTCGCGGCGAATGCCGGGGCGGAGAGAGCGCCGAACGCGCACACCACCGCAGCAAGCCCCAGTACAACCCTGACGCGTCTCATTCTCCTAGATCCTCGCTTTCGCCCCAGAGAGAGGCTCGATTGAGTCGATTGGCCACGTGTAACCGTCTTGTTAGCTACATGTAAGCGTTCCGTTGCTACCCGTGGGCTGCTTCGGTCCCCTCGCCCGCCACCCCCGTGATAGAGGGGCGGGAGCATACCACGAAATGACGCCACTTGACAGCAGCAGAACGCGCGGCAACGATGCCGACGCGATGGCTATGTAGCGGCGCCGCCCCAAGGTCAGCGTCGAGCTGTCGACTCACGGCATCGCAGGCGCGCAATGCCGGATAAGGCAGCCGCGAGTCTAGCGCAAGGTCAAGCCTCTACGCGGCCCCGCGCGCGACAGGATTCACGGGTCACGCATGCCGCACACTCATTCCACACACTGAGACCACCGGAGCGGGGAGCGCCGCGCGTGTGGCTCACGCCGCAGCGTGCAATCCGCGTAGCCTCGCTTAGGAGCATCTTAGGAGCGGCCATGAGACTGCGCGGCACCCGCGGCGAAGGGCGCACTCAGCCGCTGCGGCCCCAGATCGGAAGAAACGTGCGGACACTAGAACCAGTCAAGCGGAGCGACCGCCGGCACAGGCGGCGCGCGCTCCTCGCGATCGCGGCGGCAGCCGTGGTGGCGGGCGCGATCGCGCTCGGACTCGGTTCAGGCGGTGGCGGGCCGAGCGGCAAGAGCGCCGCCGAGCGCGCGCAGCTCGCCGAGCGCGCTTCTTCCACGCCTTCCCCCTCCGAGCTGACCGGTGCGGCTGCATATCTGGGCGTGAGCACCGAGCAGCTCGCCGGCGAGCTGCGTTCGGGACGAACGCTCGCCGAGATCGCCGGCGCGCGGCCCGGCAGGTCCGCGGCAGGCCTGGAGGACGCGCTGCTCGCCGCCAAGGTCGCGCGGATACGGACGGGCAGCTCGGGAACAGCGCGCAGCGCGCGGATCATCGCTCTGCGCCGGCGAATCGCCGATCAGGTCAGCGGGATCAGACCGTATATCGGGCTGCCAGAGAGCGCGCGCTATCTCGGCGTGAGCGTCGCGCGGCTCGCCCGCGAGTTGCGGTCAGGGCGCAGTCTTGCGCAGATCGCCGACGCAACCCGCGGGCGTTCTGCGGCAGGACTGATCGACGCGCGCGTGCGTTCACGCGAAGCAAAGCTAAGAGCGTCGCTCGCGGCCGGCAAGCTGACGAAGTCAAACGCCGACGCGCTGCTGGCGAGCCTGCGCCAGCGTGTGAGCGCCGAAGTCCACCGCACCGACGGCTCCTAGCCAGCGGCTCAGCGCCGACAGCTCCCCCAGCCGGCGCCCCGCGGTCAGCCACGCCACAACTCCCCAGCCAGCGACCGCGATCGGCCGCCCGACAGCTCACTGTTTGCCGCAAGAGCCGGCGCGCAGCTCCACGCGGCAGTTGATCGGCACTGCGATGCGGTTCTTGACGTCTTGGCCATAGGTGCAATGAGGACTGCATCCATAAAGCGAGCGTAAGCGGCGGTCGATGCCCGGGCAAAGGACAGATGTGTGTCCACGATCCCAAAAAGGGGGCCCGAAGTGTTTATGCGTAAAGGCAAGCGAACCTTCGCTAGCCGTAAGCGAAAGATAGCCGGCCTGTGCGCGTTTGTGCTCGCGGGTCTGATGGGTCTGGGCGCGTACGCGTTCACGGCCAGCAACACCGTCCCGGCGCAGGCTGCCGGTGGTGGTACCGCGAAGGTCAGTGGTTACACGGAGAAGGGCGTCAGCTACACCTGGTCGCTGTCCGGTGAATACATCACCGAAGGCCACTTCGTCCTCACCAACGCCGAAAAACTCAAACCGAGTGACGTCGCAGTCTCGCTGAGCGACGCCGCAGTGCCGGCGGCCGAAGAATGGATCGACTGCCCGTCAACGGGCTACACGGCGCTCTCGGAAGAAGAAACCGAAGTGGTCTGCAAATTCAAGGCCGGCAAAGGCGCGTGGAAGAACGCCACCGAACAGGAAACGAACAAGTTCGAAGCCACTGGTGTTCCCGGCAACCCCAGCGCCACCAACGGCGGTAACGAGTTGACGATCTCTGCAGTCAGCGAAGGCAAGGTAATCGTCGAATAGCAAGCAGCAGCTAGTTGGGCACTTGGGGGCGGTCGGCACGCCGGCCGCCCCCAGCCCCACCACTACCCCACGTAGAGGCGCCCGCCGACTTCAAGCCATGCGACGCCACCCACTCAAAAAACTTCTCGCCTACGCCCTGGGGCTGACCGTCCTGGGGTGCGTTTGGTTCTACTTCGCCCCGAGCTCGCTCGGCGGCTCCAGGAATTATGTCGTCACCCACGGCATCAGCATGGAGCCCCGCTTCCACACCGGCGACCTCGCGATCGTGCGCAGTCAGCACACCTATCACGTAGGTGAAATCGTCGCCTACTACAACAAGATGCTGCACGTGGTGGCGCTGCACCGGATCGTCGGGCGCGAAGGCGATCGTTATCTCTTCAAGGGCGACAACAACAACTTCGTCGATCCCGAACACCCGCGTGCGAGCCAGCTGATAGGCGCGCTGTGGATACACATACACGGCGGCGGCAAGATCCTGCAGTCGTTCGGCTCGCCGGCGCGCGCCGGGCTGCTGATCGCCATCGGCATGCTGCTCCTCACCGGCGGCGTGTTCGCACGCAGACGCAGGCGCAGGGGTAGGGAAAGACGTGCCGGCACGGCCACGCCACGCGCACCGCGTACGTTGCCGCTGAACCCGTCCGGCGCCTTGCCGCGGAACCCCTCCGGGTCCGTGCTCGCGGTACTTGCGGGCGCCATCTTCGTGTCGCTGCCCTTCTTGCTGCTCGCGTTGTTCGCGTTTACGCGCGCGCCCGCCACGCGTCACGCCGTGCAAATCCCCTACACCCAGAGCGGCACGCTGTCCTACTCCGCCAACCCAGCGCCGGATCCTGTGTATCCCGAGGGCAACGTCAAGAGCGGCGAACCGCTGTTCACACAACTGGTGAACGACGTCAACCTCAGGTTCGACTACAAGTTCGCGACCAAAGCTCGACACGCGCTCACCAGCAAGGGCTCGTTCCAGCTGCTGTTGAGCGAGAACGACGGCTGGCACCGAACACTGCAGCTCGGATCACCTACCTACTTCAAGGGCGACCACGCGACCATCACCAGCACGCTCAGCCTCGGCTCACTGCTCGCGCTGGCGCACAGCATCGAAGCCGCGACACACGTCCAAAGCGGCTATGCGTTCGCCGTGGTGCCCACCGTTGTTACCAGCGGCAACGTCGGAGGCGTACCGGTTCACGCCACGTTCGCGCCGATGATCCAATTCTCGGTCGACGACGACGAGGTGAGCCTCCAGGGCGGTGAAAGCAGCCGGGCAGCGCTCGGTGATAGCGCCAAGAGCACGCCCGCGCTGACGCCGAGCACGCCAGGCTCGGCCGCCGGCGAGCAGTCACAGCCCCAAAGCCTCTCGCTGGGCCCGTGGCGCATGTCGGTCTCCACAGCGCGAACCGTCGCGCTCATCGCGATCGGCATGATCCTCGCGGCCACGCTCGCGCTGCTCGCGCTGATCAAGCCGCTGCTCGCGCTGATCACGCCACGGCGCGACGAGGCGGCGAGCATCCGGGCGCGCTATCGCGGGATGATCGTGCCGGTCGCGCACATCACGCCGCTGCGCGGCGTGCCGGTGATCGACGTCGCGGACATGGACGCGCTGGCGCGGATCGCCGACCACTACGACCGCTCGATCCTGCACGAGACCACCGGCGCGGGCGACACCTTCTGGGTGGCCGATGAGAGCGGCCAGTTCCGCTACACCATCGGCGCGCCGGCGGCGAGCACGAACGGCGCGAGCGCCGTCCCTGCGTCAACCGAGGAATGGGTCGCCAAGTCACCGTCAGCCGACGGCCAGGCCACCGCTCCGCGGCCTCACAACGGCCAGGCCCCCACGTCACAGCCAGCCAACAGCCAGGCCACCGCTCCGCAGCCTGACAACGCCCACGCGCCCACTGCACAGCCAGCCGACGGTCCGGCCGTCGCTCCGCACAAGCCCAACGATCAGGTTGCGGCGTCGCCGTCGGCGAACAGCCCGGCCGTCGCTTCGCGTGCGGCAAACAGCCAGGGCGCCGCCCCGCAGCCAGCCGGCGATCAGATCGCCAAGCCCGCAAACCAGGTGAGCGACACCGACGCGGCAACACCAACCCCCACGGATAGCGAGCGGGTCGTCGCGCCGGCGTGGGCCGGAGGCGACCAAGCAGTGCCAGCATGGACAGAGACGGGCCAACTGACCGCGACGACAGCCACAGACGATCACCTCGACCCAACCCTCATTTGGACGGCGAACGAGCAGATCTCCACCCCGGAGCGTGCACAGGGCGACGTCGGCCCAACACCGGCGTTCACGGGGAGCGGCAACGGCGACACACCGGCGCCCGCATGGTCTGACGCGAACCCGATGCCCGCCACAGCGGCATTCGACAACGGCGCCACACCCGCGCCCGCATCGTCGGACGTCGGCCCCGTGTTCGCCGGAGGCTCGCCCGAGATCGATGAGGCGTCATCCGCGGACTGGTCGTGGAGCGGCCAGATTCAGACGTCGGAATGGTCGGACAGCGGTCAGGTCTCCGCACCTGGCTGGGACCAGGCTACGAACGAGGGGACGATCGAAGAGCACGCCGCCGAGTCGCCGTCGCGCGCCGGCTTCGTCGGAGAACTCGAGCACCCAGGACCGTTCGCGGCGCCGCAGTGGCAGCCGATGCCCGAGCAGGCCGCGGCCGCGTCGAGCAGCGACGGCGGCTGGGTGCCGTTGGCGGATCAAGCTTGGGGCAGCGACCCGGACACGCTTGTGCATGAGCGCACGGGCTGGCAGACGAAGGACGCGGCAGACGCTGGCCTGACCCCCGCCGGAGCCTCGGTGGCGTCGTTCACCGGGCTCGAGTGGACTGCCAATAGCTGAGCCGCGGAAGACGCCGCGTCAGCCGGCCCCCGCACGTCAGCCAACCGCTCCCGTCAGCGAGTCGGATACAGGGTGACCAGTGCCGCGCTGCTCGCTGGCATCTCCAGCGCCAGCGCGCCAGGCTTGCCGGACACCTGCGGCAACGTCGCCAGCGGGCTCCAGGTGCCTTCGGCGCTCACCGCGCCGCCGCCGAGCGTTACCCCGGAGGTCGCCCTCAGGCCAGGCGCGGCCAGACGCATGATCGTGCCGGCGCCGATGTTCGACGGCACGCGCACGTGCACCAGCAACTCGCGCGCCCCCGTTGGCGCGAAGTCGACCAGCACGACGTGCACATTGCCGTCGGGATCGACGAACGCGGCGCCCGTCAGCGTGCGTTCGCCGCCCGTCACCTGCGCCTGTACCGGCCGGTCGCCCAGCAGATGGTCAGCGAGCAGCAGCGCGTACCACTCCGGGTTGGCGTGCAACTCGCCGCTCGCCAGTTCCTGTGCGCTGTCGGCCACCAGCGGGCTGTAGCTTTCCGGTTCGGCGATCAGGTCGTGGAAGTTCAACCCCGCCACGCCGCTCGCCATCGCGCGCGCGATGTAGTCGACCGCCCACAGCGCCGACGCGAACACGTTGCTCACCCCAGGCTGCCCGCGACAGGAGACGTTGTTGGTCTCATCCACGCGCAGCGGGATCCCGCTCGCCTGCGCGACCGCCGACAGCTGCGACAGGATCGCCGACTCGTTTTCGCGCGTCAGGGGGCTCACCAGATCGCCGAGTTTCGGCTGGTACGCCTCGCATTTCGTCAGCGGGTAGTAGTGAGCCGTCAACAACGCCGGGTGCTCCGCCGCCGCCACTTCGCTCGCCCACAGCAACACTGCCTGGCCGCTCGATGCGTCCGGACCGACGATCGCGACCCCCGGAGCCGCGGCCTCGACCGCAGCTCTGTACGCCGCCGCTTCGGCCACGTAATCGGCGAACGACCACGGCGACGCGCGCAGCCCGTCCGGCACATACAGGTCAGGCTCGTTGCCGATCGCGATCCCTTCCAAGCTCGAGCCGAGCAACGACTGTGCCACCTGCGCCTCCTGCGCCGCCGCCGCCGGTTCGTAGTGGCCGAACGTCACCCCCAACAGCACGCGCCAGCCGGTCGAACGCGCCAGTTCCGCAATGCCCTCCAGGTCCTGCGGCGCGATCGTCATGTGCGCCCACGCGGGGGCCGCGTCTTCATCGACCCAAGCAGCTTCCGTGTCGACGCTGATGCCGCCAAAGCGCAGGACCCCCCCTCCCAGCGAGCGCAGCAGGTTGGCCAGATCGCCACCGCTCGCGTAGCCGGCGACGTTCGGCAGGTTGCCGACCTCGAACGACAGCCCCAGGAAATCCGAGGGCACGACCGGGCCGATCGGCGCGGCCGGGTCGATCGACACACTCGCCGTCGGCGGCGGTTTGGGCTTTGCCTTGCGCTTCGACTTCGTGCCCGTCCGGCGCGACGGACTGCTGGCCGGCGATTGCTTCGCGCTGGACGAAGACGGGTGCTTGGCGCTGGGGGCAGACGTATGCGTCGCTCTGCGTGCCGACGTGTCCTTCGCGACGCGTGACGTCAGCGCAGCGCGCGACGGCGCCGGATCAGCCACCAACGCCAGCGCCCCCGTCAGCGCTAACGCCGCCAGCGAGAGCGCACGTACGCGTACGACGCCCACACTGGCTGCGACCCGCGGTGCCCCACTCACCTCCAGCGAGCTCCGCCGCCAGGCCAAAGCGCTTTTGTCAAGGCTGCTGCCATTCGTCGATCAGATTAGAGCGCGTCGTGCGCGGAACCGCCGGCCCCAGAGCCCGACACGTGCGCTCGTCTGCGCTACGACGATGATCTCCATGCACGCCACGCGTATTAGTTGAACAATCCGACTTCAACCGAACAGAAGGAGCAGCGACATGTCCAGCAGCGACGCAAGCGTCCGCATCAGCCACGTGGGCACCGTGATCGTCCCCGTCAGCGACCAGGACCGCGCGATCGAGTTCTACACCGGCAAGCTCGGCTTCGAGAAGCGCGCCGACGTCCCAATGGGAGAGGCCATGCGCTGGGTCGAAGTCGCGCCGCCCGGTGCCGACACCACGATCGCGATCGTGCCGCCACGCGAAGGCGAACCCATCGGCGTGCAAACGCGGGTGGCGTTCTCGACAGACGACATCGATGCCGACCACGCGAGCCTCAAAGCACAGGGCGTGGACGTAGACGACGACGTCATGCGCCTGGGCGGTCCCGTGCCGCCGATGTTCTTCTTCCGCGACCCCGACGGCAACAGCTCGCTGATCGTGCAGCGGAGCTGAGCGTCTGGCGACGAGCCGATGCGCGCTCATGCGCGCTCTCGGTCGCGATCGAAATCGTACGAGGAGTCATGCCCGCGCGCCCGCCGGGCTCGCTCACAACGGCCAGTAGTCGCCCATCCGCGCTGCCGCGCGCGATGTCAGCGGCGTCTCCGGCGCTGCCGAGCTGGGCGGCTCCGCGCCGGCCAGCGCCGTCAGCGTCTCCCGCACGCACTCCCCCAGGATCCGCGGCTGGTAGCCGCCCTCCAGCACTACGCCGAGCGGCACGCCGAGCCCTCCGCACAGGTCGCGCACACGGCGGGCCATCTCCGCGAACGACGAAGTCTCCAGGCGACAGCCAGCGAGCGGGTCCTCGCGATGCGCGTCGAAGCCAGCCGACACGAGCACCAGCTGCGGCGCGAACGTCCGCGCCGCGGGCACCACGATGTGCTCGATCAGCGACAGCCACAGCTCCTCTTCAGAGCCCGCCGGCACCGGCAGGTTGATCGTGAAGCCCTCGCCCGCATCCGAGCCGACGTCGCCGAGCGAGCCGCTGCCCGGGTAGATGCCCGATTGGTGGATGCTCGCGAACAGCACGTCCGGCCGGCGCCTGAACGCCTCGGCGGTGCCGTTACCGTGGTGCACGTCCCAGTCGAGCACGAACACCCTGCTCAGCCCCAGCTCGCGGATCGCGAACTCCGCCGCCACCGCCACGTTGTTGAACAGGCAGAAGCCCATCGCGCGATCGGGCTCGGCGTGGTGGCCCGACGGCCGCCCAGCAGAGAACCCCAGCGTCGCCTCGCCCGCCAGCAGCGCGCGCGTCATCTCACACGCGCCGCCGGCCGCGTGCAGCGCCGCGCGATAGGACGGCTCGCCGACGAACGTGTCGCCGTCGATCGCGCCGCCACCGGCGCACGACAGCTCTCGGATCTGCCGCACAAGGCGCTCACTATGGATCAGCTCCAGCTGCTCCTCGAGCGCGGCCGGCGCCTCGCGCCGTTCCCAACCCAGCCAATCGCTCGCCGCCAGTGCGCTTTCGATCTCCACAAGGCGAAGCGGCGTGTCAGGGTGCGTCGGCATCTGCGCGCGCGGGTCATGCTCCAAGCACACCGGATGGCTGAAGTAGAGCGGCGGCATCCGGCGGACTTTACGACGTGTCCGGCAAGGAGCGCGCAGCGGCTGCGAGCGAGTGAGCGACCGCCAACGGACAGCGTATCCGCGGCCGGTCGTAAGGCGTGCCCGCTTCCGGCGAGGCCAGAAACAATGCCCAAATCTCGGGGTCGTAACAATTTGTGGAATCTGTCCCTATATAAGGATAGTTGCGGCGGCCGGATCCCCTCTCCTCGGCCGCCGCCGCCCGATCCCCGCCAGGATGGCGGGCCTGGAAGAGAAGCTAGGAAGCCCGGCGCAAGCCGGGCTTCGGGCGTTCTGGGAACGGTGGCACCCCGAGAGATCGCCAGTCAGTGACGATTCCGTAAAGATGATTGACTGGAATCACTGCACATTTTAGGCTGGGCGTCCGCCACCGACCAGCTAGGAGCAACACATGAACGAGCACGAGGATCTCCAGAACGCGATCACCGAGAAACTGCTCCCTCTGGGAGGCGTGGCGCCAAACCAGTACCACCTGTCTGGCGGCGGGCTGCAGGTCACCTACTTCCCCGACGGCGCCGGCCCGATCCCGGCCGGCCACGGCCCCACCTGCCTCGCCTACCAGGACGCCTCCAGGTTCCTGCGCTTCGACAAAGCCGAACTGGAGATCACGTCCGTCCCAGCTCTCGGTGAAATCATCAGCGCGACGATCGCCAACACGCCCGACTTCGGGTCGACCACCTTCAGCCTGCTGATCCCGATCGTCAAAGTCCCCAACGAGCTTTCGAACGTCGTTCCGATCCAGACGGTTGCGATCACCACGCTGCACCGCACGTTCCTCGCGGGGATCGGCCAAGGGCAGCTCGAGAGCTACACCACGGTCGCGCTCTCTGGCTCGGCGTCCAACGGACCAGTACCCCTGTAGAAGCGGTCGCCAGGCCGCCTCACGCCCGCCGGCAGCAGGGCGTTTGGGCGATCGCCGTCACGGCTATAGTGACGGTAGTTGCGTGATCAACGAAGGGAATCGCGTGGACGTCGAGATCTGGTCTGACATTGCGTGCCCGTGGTGCTATATCGGCAAGCGCCGCTTCGAGGCCGCGCTCGCCCAGTTCGAGCACCGCGACGAGGTGCGCGTGGTGTGGCGGAGCTTTGAGCTGGACCTCGAGGCGCCGCACGAGCGCAGCGGCGACCGCGCCGAGCGGCTCGCGCGAAAGTACGGCATGAGCGTCGAGCAGGCGCGCGCCGCCGAGCAGCAGCTGGTCGAGGTCGCCGCCGGCGAGGGCCTGGACTTCCGCTTCGACATCGCCCGCAGCGGCTCGACCTTCGACGCGCACCGACTCGTTCACCTCGCGGGCGAGCACCGGCTGCAGGACGCGATGAAGGAGCGCCTGCTGCGCGCCTACTTCACCGAAGGCCAGCTCGTCAGCGACCACGACACGCTGGTTCGCGCCGCCGTCGAGGTCGGGCTCACCGAGGACGAGGCGCGCGAGACGCTTGCCGGCGAGCGCTACGCCGACGAGGTCCGCGACGACGAGCGCACCGCCGGCCAACTTGGGATCAGCGCCGTGCCGACCTTCGTCGTCGGTCGCACGCTGGGTGTCTCGGGCGCGCAGCCGCCGGAGGCGCTGCTCGAGCTGCTGCAGCGCGGGTGGGCCAACCACGGCGCGGCGCCGGCGCTCGCCTAGCGGCGCTCGCGTAGGATCTGCGCGTGGCGATCTTCGGACAGCTCAACACGCTGGCGGGCACCCCGCTCGACGCAACCGAGCTGGAGGGGCGCGCGGTGCTGGTGGTGAACGTCGCCTCCCGCTGTGGCCTGACCCCGCAGTACACGGGTTTGGAGCAGCTGCAGGAGTGCTACGGCGAGCGCGGCTTCACCGTGCTCGGCGTGCCGTGCAATCAATTCGGCGACCAGGAGCCCGGCAGCGCCGAGGAGATCCAGACGTTCTGCTCGACCACCTACGGTGTGAGCTTTCCGATGACCGAGAAGCTCGACGTCAACGGCCCCGAGCGACACCCGCTTTACAACACGCTGACCGAGACCGTCGACCAGACAGGCGAGGCCGGCGACATCCAGTGGAACTTCGAGAAGTTCCTGGTCTCGCCCGACGGGCGTCCGCTGGCGCGCTTCCGCCCTACGGTCGAGCCCGAGTCAGCCGAGCTGACCGCCGCCATCGAGGCGGCTCTGCCCGACTGAGCCCCACGCGCAAGTCCTCTGGACGTATGCCCGCCCGGACGTAAGGCCGTCCGGGCGTGGCCCTAGCTTTGCCGGATGGTCTGGCACAGAGGGCGCCTCGCGGCGTTTGACATCGAGACGACCGGCGTCGACCCCGAACACGATCGCATCGTGACTGCCGCCGTGAGCCTCGTAGGTGACGGCCAGGCCTCGGAGCATCACTCCTGGCTGGTGAATCCGGGCATCGAGATACCGGCCGGCGCGACCGCCGTGCACGGCATCACCACCGACTTGGCGCGAGCCAAGGGACGGGACGCCCGCGAGGCCGTGGAGGACATCACCGCTGTGCTCGCAGAGCAACTGCAGCGACGCGTGCCGATCATCGCGTTCAACGCGCGCTTCGACCTGACGATTCTGGATCGCGAAGCCAAGCGGCACGGGCTGCGCTGCCTGCTCGACAGAGTCGGCGGGCCGAGCGGCATGCTGGTCGTCGATCCACACGTCCTCGACAAGCACTTCGATCGTTTCAGGCGAGGCAAGCGAACCCTCAGCGCGGTCTGCGAGCACTATCGCATCGCCCTCGACGAAGCGCACACCGCCAACGCCGACGCCCTCGCCGCCGCACGGCTGGCCTACAGGCTGGGAGCCAGAGTCGCGGAGCTGCAGGCGATCGACCTCGACGTCCTGCACCGGGAGCAGATCTCCTGGGCGGCCGAGCAGGCGGCGTCGCTCGAGGACTACTTCCGCGCTCAGGGACGCAACGAGCGCATCGAGAGGGTCTGGCCGGTCGTTCCCGAGACGCTCGCGCGCGCGGCGTAGCTAGACACACATCGCCCGTTCCGCGTCAGTCCACGTGTCCACGGCAACAATGATTCGCCAGCGGCTCGTCCTCAGTTGTCGCCTGCGTTCGGGCGTCAAATGATCAGGACGCGGCCGACTATCGGTCAAGGGCTGGCGGTCGCCAGCGACCAACCGTGATTGAATTTGCTCGTGCAGTGGGTGGACGTTGCGATCGAGGAGTACAAGTCCCTCCGCGATGAGTCCTTGAAATCGATCGAGCAGGCCCAGCATTCGGTTCAGCTCGGCCTCGCAGCCATCGCAGCGATTACGGCCTTCGGAGCGACTGCCAGCCCGAGCGCGGCGGCACTCCAAGACGTCGCACTCGCGGTCGCCGCGCCGCTCGTCGCGACACTTATCTGGATTCTTTGGCTGCTCGAGCTCGGACGCGCCGTCCGCGCAGGGGCTCACAACGCGGTACTCGAGAAGCGCATCAACAGACGGTTGCTCGACAAGGTTGATGGTGAAGAGCCACTTGGCTGGGAGATCAAGATGCTCGACACGCGAACACACCTGGGCAGCTACGCGTTTAACTGGGCGATCCCATTGGCGCTGTTCGCGACAGCCATTCCGAGTGTGGCTGTCGGCATGGAACGTCTGCATCGGCATCACCCAGGAGCCCCACTTTGGAGTGCAATAGGGGTCGACGCCGTTCTGCTCGCAGCGACAATCAGGCGAAACTCTCTCGCGAGAGAGGAAATGCACAAACTCAAGGACGAAGGCAAGAAGGAATGCGCGGCGCTCGGCTCGCCAAGTCAATGACTTCGGCTTGGCATAGACGCGGATCATCGCGCCACGTGACCGCGAGAAAACGGACGCGCCCGGAGAGATTCGAACTCCCGACCTTCGGTTCCGTAGACCGACGCTCTATCCAGCTGAGCTACGGGCGCAGAGCGTCGTAGTCTACCGACGCTCCGCCGTCTCCCCCCAGAGCGTCGCCACGAGCGAGCGCGGGCCACCGCGGTCGCGGTGCTCGCATACGTAGATCCCCTGCCAGGTCCCGAGCGCCAGCGCACCGCCGCTCACCGGCAGCGTCAGCGTCGGTCCGAGCAGCGATGCCTTGACGTGCGCGGGCATGTCATCGCTGCCCTCCAGCGTGTGCGTCCACAGCGGGCTGCGCTCGGGAACGGCGTCGTTGAACCACGCCTCGAGGTCCCGGCGCACTTCCGGGCTGGCGTTCTCGTTGAGCGTGAGCGACGCGGAAGTGTGGCGGATCAGCAGGTGCAGCAGGCCGACCTGCACGTCACGCAGCTCTGGCAGCGCTCCCAGGATCTCGCGCGTCACGAGGTGGAAGCCGCGCGGCAGCGGCTCGAGCGTCAGCTCGCGTTGCAGCCACATGTCAGCGCCCGTGCCACGCACCCAAGATAGATGCTCGAGCGCCGTTCAAGACGGGCGCGTCGGCGGGCAAGCACGGGAGAGCCGAGCGCCGCTCAGGACTCACGCAGTCCCGCGAGCCGGCGTTCGATCGCGGCGCGGGCGCGGGCGAAACCGCGCTCGTCCGCGAACAGGCGCCAGCAGGTGTTCGCGCCGAGGCCGAGCGCGTAGGCCTCGAACGCGAGCCCGGACGCGTCCTCGACACCCGCGAGCGCCGCCTGATGCTCCAGCTCGCCCAGCCAACCGCTGACGCCCGCGCGAACCGCGTCGCGCACGGGACCCGGCCGGTCGTCGAACTCCGCCGCAGCGGCCGCCCAGAAACAGCCGCCGGCGAACACCTTGCGCTGCAGGTAGCCGAGATAGCCCTCGCAGTAAGCGCGCAAGCGCGCGGCGCCTTCGGGCTCGCGCTGAGCGGGCGCGATCACCTCGCTGAAGAAGCGCGTGGCCGCAGCCTCGACCGTCGCCAACTGCAGTTCCTCCTTGGAACCGAAGTGCGCGAACAGGCCGCTCTTGCTCATGCGCAGCTCGCTCGCGAGCCTGCCGATCGTCAGCCCCTCCAAGCCTTCGACCGAAGCCACATCGGCCGCGCGTTCGAGGATCGCCGTCCTGGTCGTGGCCGCCTTCGTCGCCATCTGTCTCGATTGTAACGCACGAACGTTCGTGCTATTAATGCGCCCCGTCCGGTCCGGCGACCGGCCACCCAACCAGCGACAGGAGGCGAGATGCCTGACTTCACCGCCAGCCCCATCGACGACATGGAGGCCGTCGTGTTCGGATCGTTCAAGCGAGCCCGCGCCGTGCTCGGGGTCGAGTCCTTCGGCATGCAGGTGATCGACCTGCCGCCCAACGCCGAGCTGTACCCAGAGCACGATCACGCCGAAAGCGGGCAGGAGGAGGTGTTCGTCGTGCTGCGCGGCTCCGGCGAGATCGAGATCGACGGCGAGCGCCTCGCGATCGACCCCGACACGATGGTGCGCGTCGGGCCGGAGCCCAAGCGCACCATCTGGCCAGGCGACGAGGGCATGCGCGTGCTCGCGCTCGGCGGCTGCCCGGGCAAGCTCTACGAGGCGCCCGACGTGACCAAGCTCGGAGCCCCCGACCCGGGGCTGCCGCAGGCACCATCCTGAGCGCTCGCGCCAGCGCCCAGGATCCGCGCAACTCGCTCTCGCGGAGCGTGTTTCATGAGATGGGACTGGTCACAGCTGGTTGCGGGTAGCTCGCAGACCATGCAGATCGACCCGCCCGTCAAACGAGGAGGATTCCAATGCGCAGAGCGCTCACCTGTATAGCTACCCTCGGCCTGGTCTCGCTGGCCCTGACAAGTGTCGCGTCGGCGGCGCCAACCGTCACGTTCAAATCGCTTGCCGTGCAGATCCCAGGCTTCGCGGGCACGGGCAACATCTTCGGCGCCGGCGCCGCGGACTTGGCCGAATACAACATCTCCGGCACCGAATACCAGGGCTCCCCGCCACCGGTCATCGGCGTCAACTACTACCTGCCGAAGGGAACCCAGCTGCACACAACCGGATTCCCGACGTGCTCCACGGTGACGCTCGAACAGTTCGGGCCGATCAAGTGCCCGAAGGGCTCCAAAGCAGGGCCAGTCGGCAAGGTCGTCGGCTACGTGACGTTCGGCGGCGAACGCGTCATCGAGGACGCAGAACTGTATTCGTTCTACTCGCCCGGCGGCGGCCTCGAGTTCTTCACCGACGGCCACTCACCCGTGTCGCTCGAAATCCTCTCCAAGGGCAAGTACGTCAACCTCAACGGCGCCGGCGGCTACGGCCCCGAGCTGAAGACGATCGTGCCGCTCGTACCGAGCGTGCCCGGAGCGCCATTCGCATCGGTCAAATCGATCACCGTCAAGGCCGGCTCCGCCTACAAGTCGAAAGGTAAAACGATCTACTACGGCAGGGTTCCGAAGACCTGCCCCAAGGGCGGCTTCCCGGTCAAGACCGAAGTGATCTTCGCTGAAAACGGCGAAGAATCAAAGCCCGTGACCGTCACCAAGACCTACAAGGCGCCGTGCCCGCGCAAGTAGTGAGCGCGCGCGGGTAGCACTGGGAGATCCAGGGCGATGCGTACCGCGCATCGCCCTGGACTGGCGGATTGTCGGCCGCCAGCCAACGCCGTGTCGATCGTCGGCAGCACGTATCGCGATCAAGAACTCAGTCCGCGAACGGCGCCATGCGCACGGCCAGCGGCAGGCCGCAGCGCGCGAGCAGCCCGAAGCGCCCGTCCGGAACGGCGGCGGCCTCCGCGCGTACCAACGCGAGCAGCTCACGCTTGAAATCGCCGCGCGGGTAGCGCCGCAGCACCTCGCTGACGTTCGCGGGCGAGACATCCCACATGCGCAGGCCCGCGCCGTCGACCATCGCGCCCCACTGCAGATAGCAGCCGAGCGCGCCGTCGCGCGCGGGCGAGACACCGGGCGTGGTGTGCACGCAGATCGCGTCCGCGAGCAGCTCGGCTCGTTCGTCGAGGACGCCCGCCGCAGTCGCACACGCGAGCATGCGCTCGGCGCTAGCGAGCGTGAAGTCGCGCTCGGGCGTCGGCTGGGCGATGCCGTAGTCGTGCACCAGCGCCGCGCTGTAGAACAGCTCGGGGTCAAGCTGCTCGCCGTCGAGCAGCGCGAGCGCACAGCCAAACAGCCATGTCCTGTAGGAGTGCCCGACGATCCCCCGCGGCTGCTCGGCGCACGCCAGCTCGGCCTCGCGCGCGAGCGCTGAGTCCGGCGGCTCGAACGTCTTCACGTCGATCGCCGCGGCGCCCGCCGGCAGGCGCCCGAGGGCAAGACGCGCCCGTCCCAGCACGTTCTCCCACTGGCCCAGCGCGATCGCCGCCAGCAATCGCCGACGCTCACGCGAGCTGAGCCGGCCGTGCGTGCGCCGTGTCCACGCGAGCCCGCCGAGGCGCTCGGGGTCAGGCGACCGTCCGCTCAGTGTCCCATCGGCAACGCCACTGCTGTTCATGCCGCTCCTCTCGGGGTGACCACGACCGGCTCGCGCCCGCTGCAGACGATACGCCTGCAGCCACCTGCGCAGGTGCTCGAAGTCCGATCGTTCGACCCGCCTGCACTCCGTGTGGAAGCATGCACGCGATGCACGGTCGGCCCAGAGGAGTGCTCTGTCTCGCCGCCGGCGCCGCCGCGATGCTGCTGTCGAGCTGCGGCGGGTCCAGTGCGCGCACGGTGACCGCGCGGGCAAGCACCGCCTCCTCAGCATCCGGCGCGAGCGTCAGCAAGGCTCACTTCGTCGCGCAGGCCGAAGCTATCTGCCGCGCGCTAAACGCCCAGGAGCAGCCCTTGAAGGCCCGCCAGGAAACCCTCAAGAAGCTCCCCAGCAGCACTGCGGACAAGGTCTTCGTCTCGCTCGCGCGCCAGGTCGTGACGGTGTCCAGAGCCGCCGAGGGCAAGCTGCGCGCGCTGCCGCGCCCCGCCGCCGACGCGCACGCGATCGAAGCGCTGCTGACGGCGTTCTCCGAAGAGGTGGTGGACGTGTCCGAGATCGCCGGCGCCGCCGTCAACGAGGAAAACAACCTCGCCGAAGGCGCCGAGCGGGGGCTCAAGCGGCGCGTCTCCGAGAACAGCGCCGCGGCCGCCGGATACGGCATGAAGGGCTGCCTCGGGTCGGAATGACGCGACGGGAACACCAGCCCGGTAGTCGCCTTTGTTCGCCGGCGTGGCCAGGAATACAGCCGTAGCGGCTGGCACTCCGCGGTCCGGTCGAGTCGCAGCTAGCTCGCCGTCGTACCTACTCGGGCCTGCTCCAGGTTCGACTGGTGCGGACCGGAGAGCCAGTTCGCGTCAGTCCCCAGACGCACGTCGACCGGCTCCTCCCCTCGCCGCAGCGCATCGATGTAGGCACGATCGGCAGCGAGGCGGGCCGTCACCTCGGCGCCCTCGGCAACGGCGCCGTGGCCGGGGACAACGACATCGACGTGCCTGGCGGCCTCTCCCAGCCGCTCGAGCGCCGTCTCGTATGCGCCTACCTGATCGCGCCGGCGAGCGTCGAGCAGCGGGATCAGCACGTCAGAGAGCATGTCACCGGCGAGCAGGACGCCACGATCCGCCAGGAGCAGCGCGGCGTGACCGACGGCGTGCGCCTGATGCTCGATGATCTCCCCCGGCACGGGTCCGCCGTCCATGGGCAGCGGAGTGACCAGCGCGATCAGCTCGAGGGGGATGCCCGACGCGTTCCCCGCCGCCATCGCCTGCGCCCGCTCTCGCGCTTCACCGGCAGCGTGAGCGCCGTCGGCGGTGGCGTACCGCGGCACGTCGCCGAACCGAGGATGCCAGAGCAGATGGTCCCAGTGCGGATGGGTGGAGAACCCTGCGACCACCGGAATGCCGAGCCGGTCCAGGTCGTCGGCGAGCTGGTTCAGCTCGGGACCGTCGATGCCTGGATCGACCAGGATCAATCCATCCTCCCCGCGCACCGCGGTGGTGTTGGTCCAGACCCACGCACTCTGCCGAACCCAGACGCCGTCGGCCACTTCGGTGAGCATCGGCTGACTCTACTGGCGCACTCATGCCTTCACCGTTCGCCAGATGATGATGTCCGATCTCAGCGAGCATTTTGCGTCCTGTCGGGCTAAGTTCGGGGCATGAACGCGAAGGAGACCGTGCTAGCGCTCTACGCCGCCTACGCAACGGGAGACCCGGATCGCATCAGGGCCCTGCTCCATCCCGACGCGATCTGGGTGGCTCCCGCAGGCAATGCCACGCAAATCGCTCTAGGGATGGGAAATCCGAACGATGCAGGCCCACCGCGCGGTCTCAACAACCTCGACCGTGATGCGATCGTGGCATTCATGGCCCACGACTACCCAAGGTTCTTCACCGACGTGACATTCGAGCAGCGGTCGATGATCGCCGAGGGCAACACGGTGCTAACCGAGCACAGGATGTCAGCGACACTCCCCAATGGTCGCCCCTACGTCAATGACTATTGCTTCGCCTACGACGTCGCCGACGGCCGCGTGACAGCGATTCGCGAGTACATGGACACGCGCGGCGGCTGGCTGCAAGTCTTCGGCGGCGACACCCCGGAGGTCCTACTCCAGGGCACAGCACCGCGCCCCTGACGGATTCCGACGCGAGATGGGCGTTGTGTTTTGTAGTGCGCTTCGCGCTACGCTTCTGGATGTGGCATCTGCCCCACATCCGCTTTCTCTGCGTCTCGGACGAGACGGGCTGAACGCGCTCGACGAGATCGCCAGGCGACGAGGCTTGAGCCGCGCCGAGGCCGCGCGACAAGCAATCACCGAGACAGCAGAGCGCGAGCGCCGACGCAGCGGACTTGCAGCCGAGGCGCGGTCTCTCATGCAGAACGAGAACTACATGCGAGAAGCCCGCGACGTCGCCGGCCTGATGGAGACGCTTCGTGGTCCGTGGTGATGTCCACCGGATCAACATGCCCGGCAAGCGCGGCCACGTTCAGGAAGGTCGCCGATTCGCGGTGATCGTCCAGGCAGACGATCTGCTTTCTCTGTCCACGGTTGTGATCTGCCCAACGTCGCGTTCAGCCTTCACAGCCAGCTTTCATCCGGAGGTCATCGTCGCTGACCAGCCGACCCAGGTTCTCTGCGAGATGGTCGGCGCTGTCGACGTACGCGCGCTCGGTGAGAGCATCGGTCACCTGACCCACGACGAGCTCCGCAGCATCGAAGACGCTTTGCTACTGGTCCTCGACCTACCGTAGAAGAGACCGCGCGCCAACAGAGGGCAGGACGCGGAGGGACGAGCTCGACCTCTTGACCACGGGGTTCGGACATCCATCAAATGGCGGGGCTAACGGGACGACTCTCGAAACATGGCCTCGCCTGGGAGCGCATACGCGAGTTGCATGCCAAGCGCGTCGTGAACGACAATTCCCGTTAACGGAACTATGGCTGGTTGCGATGATGGCGCTCGTGGGCGCGAGGATCAGAGTCGGTTCGGTGAGCGTGACCTCGCGCGGTCGAGTCGGGTCAGAGCGGGTCCGGTCTATGTGACCAGCGCGTCACGCCCTACATCGCCTGAGTCCCTCGATCCGCACGCCCAGGCATCGGAACCAACCTCAGCGCGAACCTGTCGGCGGCGGCACAGCCAATTGCCGGCAGATCTTGCGCGCCAGTCCGGGGTCGATCTCGCGATGGCGCGGCACGACCGATCGTGCGCCCTCGGGACCAACCCACCGAGCATGGTTTCCGCCCTCGTCCACCTGGCGGCAGCCATGAGTACTGAGATGACGCTCCAGATCGCGCCGCTTCATGCAGCTATCGTCAGATGCAGCGCCTCACGCTCACGCCGGTCACCGGCATCGCTGGGCTCCGGCGAGAGCATCAGCCTCAGCGCGTCTATGACGTTCGTGCGCGCCTCCTCCCGCGTGCGTCCCTGGCTGAACACACCAGCCACCTCAGGAATCGAGGCGATAATCCAGCCTTCCTCGCCAGGCTCATACACGATCGTCAGATCAAGTTGCTCGGGCATGGCCACACGATACCGCCGTAGGGGCCAGTAGAGACGGACGGAGAGGGGGGGATTCGAACCCCCGAACGAGGTTGCCCCCGTTACGCGATTTCCAGTCGCGCCCGTTCAACCGCTCCGGCACCTCTCCGGGTGCATATGCGCCGATCAGCTCGGCGGCGGCACAGGAAGGCTACGACACCGACGCCCGTTCCGTTGCTAGGCTCCGTGCATGCCGCTCGCAGCCAGCGAAGCTTTCGTCAAAACCTTCGGCCTCGCCGTCACCTTCGGTGGCATCGGCGTCGTCGTCAACATCATCCTCGTCTACATCGCCGTGCAGATTCGCGGAGAGCGCCGCCAGAACCAGGAATACCTGGAATCGCGCCGCCCACCGGGCGCCTGAGCACCAGGCCGCGCGCCCCAGACCGACGGCGCCAGGCCTAGAGATCGCCGCCGAGATCGCCACGGCTGGCGACCCCCCAGCCGCAGCTCACGCCGAACTCCTTGCGCTAAGCGCACACGACGCCGAGCGCTCCACGCGCCAGGGCCGCATACTCATTCGCAGTTTTTGTCGTACAAGTTGACAAACACCGCCATGAGTGTAAAGTGCGCGTGCGTAACTGGGGTTTCGCGACAACCAAGGAGGCATCCACACACATGTCTGTCGACTCGACCACCGCCGCCGCCGTCCACTGGCGCGACCCCAAGCGCTACGCCTGGCTGCTGGGGCTGCTGATTCCCACGCTCCCGTTTCTCGCCTGGGGGCTCGTGCACATCACTGGCCTCGGCGTCTTCTGGTTCTACGGGCCGATGCTCGTGTTCGGCGTCTTCCCGCCGCTCGACCTGCTGCTCGGCATGGACCAGCGCAACCCGCCCGACGAGGTCATCAAGTGGCTCGAACAGGACCGCTACTACCGTTGGTGCACGTACGCGTACCTGCCGATCCAGTACGCCGGCCTGGTGTTCGCCTGCTGGCTGTGGGCATACGGGCACCTGTCGACGCTCGACAGCGTCGGCCTCGCGCTGACCGTCGCGATGGTCAGCGGCATCGCGATCAACACCGCCCACGAGCTCGGCCACAAGCGCGCGTCGCTCGAGCGCTGGCTGAGCAAGGTCGCGCTCGCGCAGAGCGGCTACGGCCACTTCTTCATCGAGCACAACCGCGGACACCACGTTCGCGTCGCCACCCCAGAGGACCCCGCCAGCGCACGCCTCGGCGAGAGCTTCTACGCGTTCCTGCCGCGCACCGTGCTCGGCAGCCTGCGCTCGGCGTGGGAGCTCGAGGGCGTGCGCCTGCGCCGCATGAACAAGTCCACGTGGACCCCGCACAACGACATCCTCGGCGCGTGGGCCATGACCGTCGTGCTGTTCGCCGCGCTCACCGCCATCTTTGGCCTCGTCGTGCTGCCCTACCTGCTGATCCAGGCCGTCATCGGCTTCTCGCTGCTCGAGGTCGTCAACTACCTGGAGCACTACGGCCTGCTGCGCCAACGCGCCGACGACGGGCGCTACGAGCGCACGCGCCCCGAGCACAGCTGGAACAGCAACAACGTCGCCTCCAACGTGCTGCTCTACCACCTGCAGCGCCACTCCGACCACCACGCCAACCCGATCCGCCGCTTCCAGGCGCTGCGCCACGTGCAAGACGCGCCGCAGCTGCCCACCGGATACGCCGGCATGATCCTGCTCGCCGTGATCCCGCCGGTCTGGCGACGCGTCATGGACCACCGCGTGCTCGCCCACTACCAGGGCCAGTCCGAGCGCGCCAACCTCAAGCCGCGCCTGCGCCGTCGCGCGCTCGAGCGCTATCGGGTGCCGGCATGAGCCGCTACTGCTGTCCCGCATGCGGCTACCTCTACGACGAGGACCAGGGGCACGCGCGCGAGGGCTTCCCGCCCGGCACGCCGTGGAGCGACGTGCCCGACGACTGGGCCTGCCCGGACTGCGGGGTGCGCGATAAGGTCGACTTCGAGCTCGAGGAATGACCGCCATGACCGAGCGTGCCACCACAGCAACGAGCACCACCGCCGGCGCCGCGGGCGCCGCCCGCGAGCGCGTCCCCTACTCCGTCGCCGCACGCGAGCTCCTCCGCAATACGCTGCTCGACGCCGCCTGCCATCAGCTCGACAGTCAGCGCTGGGCCGACGTGACGATGGCCGACATTGCGCGCGCCGCCGGTGTCAGCCGCCAGACGCTCTACAAGGAGTTCGGCTCGCGTGACGAGTTTGCTCAGGTCCTAGTGATGCGCGAGGCCGATCGCTTCCTGCTCGCCGTCGAAAGCGCGCTCGGCTCACAGCTCGAGGACCCCGCCGCGGCACTGGCCGCCGCCTTCGACGTGTTCCTGCAAGCCGCCGCCGAGAACCCGCTCGTGCGCGCGATCGTCCACGGCACCGGCGGCGAGGAGCTGCTCGCGCTGTTCACCACCCACGGCGAGCCGCTCGTCGAGCGCGCCGCCGAGCGCGTGACCGCCGTGATCCACACCAGCTGGCCGCTCGTCCCGCGCGACGGCGCCGAGCTGCTCAGCCAGTGCCTCGTGCGCCTCGCCATCAGCTACGCCGCGCTGCCCAAAGGCCCCTCCAGCATGAGCGCCGCATCCGTCGTCACGCTGCTCGGGCCCTACATCGAGCAGCTCGTCGCCCAGGGGGCCGCGCAGGCAGCCGCCGACGCCGTCTCGATCTAAAGCTTGACCGCCACCAGCGCGGCCGCGAGCAGCACCGCCGCCGCCGACATCGCCGACAGCGCCCCCTCCAACGGCGCCAGCATTCCCTCCACCGACAGCTCTTCGACGCGCCCGTCGCGCAGCCTCACGCTGCCCTCGACCGCCACCGTGCGCCTGCGCAACTCCCGCGCTCGGACGCTCAACCGCCGCTGCGCGAAGCTCAGGCCCATGCACCCACCCGCCGCCAGCACCGCCGCCGGTCGCAGCCGCTGCGCCTCGATGAAGTAGCCCGTCAGCACCGGGAACGCCGCCCAGCCGAGCGCCAGCCACAGCTCCGAGTGAAAGCGCCCGCCCGCCAGCTCGAGGTTGTACGCCACCACGAACGCCACTCCCGCAAGCACGAACGGCACGAGCCACACCGTCACGGTCAGCGCCCCAGCCACCCCGATCGCGCTCGCCCCCGCGAGCCCAACCACCGCACCCGCCAGCAGCGAGCGGTCGCTGATGCTCGTCCGCATCGGCCTGCCGTTCAGCTCATCCAGCGCGTGCGCCGCCACGCCCACCGCCAGCGCGAACGCCGCCATGCCCCACAGCCAACGACCGACGTACAGATGCGGCGCGAGTGCCGCCCCGATCGAGAAGTTCGCCAGCAGCCACAACGTGTAAGGCAGATGCAGCAGCGTCACCAGCTCGCCCACACGGCCCCCGCCGAGCGCATAGAACGACGGCGGTGATGCCTGATCGGCGGAAGCGACGCCGTCGGCGTCGCTGGGTGTGGGCCAGCTCATCGTGTGCCGATCTGACAGGCTAACGCGCCATGACCAAAGTCATGCTGATTACCGGAGCGTCCAGCGGCATCGGCGAGGCGACCGCGCGCCGCCTCGCGCGCGAGCCCGACGCCGCGCTCGTGCTCGTCGCCCGCCGCGAGGAGCGCCTGCGCGACCTCGCCGCCGCACTCGGCGGTCCCGGCACCATCGGCGGCTCCCCACGCGTGAGCTTCCTCGCCGTCGACCTGCTCGACGAGGACGCGCCCGCGCGCATCCTCGAGCACGTATACGAGCGCTACGGCAGGCTCGATCTGCTCGTCAACAACGCCGGCGCCGCCTGGCGCGCGCGCTTCGCCGACGGCGGCTACGAGAACGTGCGCCGCACGATGGCGATCAACTTCGACGCGCAGCTACGGCTCACCGAGGCGCTGCTGCCGCTGCTGCGCGAGTCCGCGCCCAGCGCGATCGTCAACGTCGCCTCCACCGCCGGCAGGATCGCCCGCGCCGGCTCCGGCGCCTACAGCGCGTCGAAGTTCGCGCTCGCCGGGTGGTCCGACGCGCTGTACGCCGAGGAGCACGCGCACGGCGTGCACGTCGGGCTGGTGTTGCCCGGCTTCATCTCGACCGAGGGCTTCCCCCAGAGCGAGCTGACCGCCAAGCCATGGACCCGCTGGATCGTCTCCACACCCGAGAAGGGCGCCGAGGCGATCTACGAAGCCGGCATCGGGCGGCGTGCTGAGCGCTACGTGCCGCGCGCCTACTGGCTCGCCGCCGTGCTGCGCATCCTCGCGCCCGGGCTCGTGCGGCGCGCGCTCACCGGCGGCGGCGCAGCGGTGATGACGACAACCACCGGCGCCGACATGGCCGAGCGGCGTAACGGCGACGGCTAGCGCGACCGCGGCGTCTGCCCGGCGGCGGCGTGGCAGCGTCTGCCCGACCGCGGCGCCTGGCTCGCGGCAGCGCCGCCTGGCGCCGGCGGCTAGCGCGGAGCCAGGATGCGCTGCGGCGTGCCGTACTCGGAGTAGCTGTCGCTCATGAAGTGCCCGCCGGCGACCATGCCGACCTGGCTCACGCGCCCGCTCGACACGTCCACGCGGAGCTGAAACCACACGGGCAGAGTCGGGCTCATCAGCGCGATCTCCGCCGTCGTGCGCCCATCGACCTCGTGCTCTTCGAGCAGCTGCGCCGACTGGTCGTATTCCTGCCAGTCGTACCAACTGCTGGTGGCGAACCTGCCGCCGTCGCCGTTGTAGCTGCCGCGCTGCCAGCCGTGCCCGGGCGTCAGCGACCACAGCGTGCCTCCGATCGCGACCACACCGCCACCGCTGGCCATCGTGTAGGCCATGCGTTCGGGCGCGCTGAAGCGGTAGTGAATCCTCTCCACCGGGTCAGGCGGCCCGCTGGTGAGCGTCTCGTACACGCGCACGCCCGCGAGCGCGCGCATGCTGTCCACCGCCCGCTCCAACAGGCGGCGCGCGGTCCCGCTCTGTCCCTGCTGCCAGCGCACGGGCAGGCTCAGCGCATAGCGCCTGCCGTGCTCGCTGGCGCTGAGCGCGAGGGCCGCGGGCCTGCCGCGCAGCGTGAACGTCCAGCAGCCGGGACCGCACGCCTGCCGTGCTGAGGCGCCGGCGATCATCACCGGCTCCGCCACCGGGCCCATCGTCGCGTTCAGCAGCTCCAGTCGTGCGTCCAGCTCACCACCCGACGGCGTCACCCACACGGCTGCGAGCGCCGAGCCCAGCTCCCCGGCCACCGACAGCTCGTTCGCGGCGGGCTCGAGGATCGGGCAGCTCGACAGCGTGCAGCGCCCGCCCGAGCGCAGGTCGCGGACCGGCGCAGCTGCCGACATGTCCATGCCGGCCATCGTCCCGAGCGCGTGCGCCGCGGACTTCGCGACCGTGAACGTCCCCGGCGCCGCGAACATCAGCGCGGCCAGCAGCGCGACCGGCAACATCGCGGCCACGGCGATGCTTACGCGACGGCGCCCGCGTGAGCGCACGAACGCCGGCGCGCCGCGACCGGATGCGTCGAAACGGCGCAGGCGCAGGCTGTTGGCGACGACCGAGATGCTCGACACGCCCATCGCCACCGCGGCCAGCGCCGGGCTGAGCAGCCCGCTCATCGCGAGCGGCAGCGCCAGCAGGTTGTAGCCGAGCGCCCAGCCGAGATTCTGCAGAATGATCGTGTAGGTCTCGCGCGCGAGACCCAGCGCGCGCGCCACCCCGCGCAGGTCGCCGCCGATCACGCTGATGTCCGCCGCTTCGATCGCAGCGCCAACGCCGGTGCCCATCGCGATCCCCAGGTCGGCTTGCGCCAGCGCGGCAGCGTCGTTGACGCCATCGCCGACCATGCCGACGCGATGGCCCTCGCGCTGCAAGCGCGCGATCTCCTCGAGCTTGCCGGCGGGGCTGACCGAGGCGCGCACGCGCTCGATGCCGGCTGCCGCGGCGACGGCCGCCGCGGCGCGCGGGTTGTCGCCGGTCAGCAGCTCGACATCGATACCCATCCGCCGCAGCGTTTGCACCGCCTCGCGCGCCTCCGGCTTGACGGAGTCAGACAGCGCGATCGCACCGATCACGCGCTCGTTGCGCTCGACCACGACCGCGGTCGCGCCGCTCGCCTCCCAGGCGTCGAGCACGCGAGCGAGCTGCTCGGAGCGCTCAAGCGCTGACGGGCGCCCGACCCACACGCCGGCGCCGTCCACGAGCGCGCGCACGCCGCTGCCCGCGCTCGCGCGGAACTCCGCCGCCGTCGCGAGCGGTAGCTCGCGCGCGCGCGCCGCAGCGCACACCGCGACCGCAACCGGATGCTCGGAGCCCGCCTCCGCCGCGGCCGCCAGCGCGAGCACGCCGTCGGCGCTCTCGCCAGCCGCAGCCCACGAGTCGAGCAGCGACAGCCGGCCGCTCGTGATCGTGCCCGTCTTGTCGAACACGATCGTGTCGAGGTCCTGGCTGCGTTCGAGGATCTCAGCGCCGCGGATCAGCAACCCGAGGCGCGCGCCGCGACCCGTGCCGACCAGCAGCGCGACCGGCGTCGCCAGGCCAAGGGCGCACGGGCAGGCGATGATCAGCACCGCGATCGCCGCGTCGATCCCGCGCTCGAGATGCAGCGAAGCGCTCAACCCGTGCTCGGAGGACCCGGTCAGAACCCACCCCAGCACCGTCAGCGCCGCGAGCACGAGCACCGTCGGCACGAAGAAGCGCGCGACTTCGTCGGCCAGCCGCTGGATCTGCGGCTTGGACGCTTGCGCGCGCTCGACGAGCGCCACCAGCTGCGCCAGCGCCGTGTCGGCGCCGACGGCGCTCGCGCGCAGCCGCAGCACGCCGTCGATGTTGATCGTCGCGCCGGTCACCGACGCGCCAACGCGCTTCTCGACCGGCAGCGACTCGCCGCTGAGCATCGACTCATCGACGGCCGAGGCGCCGTCGACGACAACGCCGTCAACGGGGATCTTGTCGCCCGGGCGCACGAGCAGCAGATCGCCGCGGCGCACCTCCTCGACCGCCACCAAGCGCTCGGGCGCGTCCGGATCGTCGGGGTCGAGCAGCCGCGCGCGGGTCGCGCCGAGCTGCGCCAGTTCGCGCACCGCGCGGCCCGCGCTGCTGCGCGCCTTCGCCTCACACCAGCGCGCGATCAACAGCGCGGCGATGATCGTCGCGCCCATGTCGTAGTCGAGCGTCATCCCCGAGCCACCGACCGCGGCCTGAGAGGCCATGCTCGATGTCAGCAGCATCACCGTCGAGTAGCCGAAGCTCGCCAGCGTGCTGATCGCGATCAGCGTGTCCATGTTGGTGGTGCGCGCACGCGCGCGCTCCCACGCCGAGCGCAGGAACGGAAGCCCGCACCAGAACTGCACCGGCACCGCTAGCGCCGCGGCCAGCCACTGCGCGGCGGTGTCATGCGGATCGGCGTAGGTAAGGGTCGCGATCGCGACCGCCAGAGGAACGGCAAGCAGGATCCGACGCGCCAGGCCGCGCTGCTCATGCGCCGCACGCTGCTCCAGCGCCTGCGCGTGCTCGCTCGGCGTCGGGCCGACCCGGGCGGCGCCATAGCCGGCCTTCCTGACCGCGGCGAGCAGGCGCTCGTCGTCGAAGGCTCCCGGTTCCAACTCGACGGTCGCGCGTCCGGTCGCGTAGTTGACCAGCGCGTCGGCCACACCGGGCTCGCGACTGAGCGTGCGCTGCACGCGCGCCGCGCACGAGCCGCAAGTCATGCCCGAGACGTCGAACTCGAGACGCTCGTACTCCTCGGGCGCGATCGCCGCCGATGACGCTCGGACCCCGATCTCGCTCACACTCACGATCTCAATTTACCGCAGCGCCGCGCTCGCTCGCGGCGGTTCAGCGCCGCGCCGTCAACCTCCGAATCGCCGGCGCCGTACGCAAAACGCAGAAGGGGCGGGCGCATCAAGCGCCCGCCCCTCACCGCTCACTTCAGCCTTTCCTTACGTCAGCCTTCCGTCGACTTCACCGTCAACGTGCCCTGCATGCCGGCCTCACGATGGCCGGGCACAGAGCAGTAGTAGGTGTAAGTCCCGGCCGTGAGCGTCGCCTGGAAGCTCTTCGAGCCGTGATCGAAGATCGGCGTCTGGCCGATGATCTTGTTGGCCGAGTTGATCAGAACCACGTCGTGTTCGAGTGGGGAGTTATTGGTGAAAGAGATCGTCACCTTCCCCGCCTTGGCCGTGATCGAGCTTTCGGTGTATTTGAGCAAGCCCGTGGGGTCAGCTTCGATCTTCACGGTGCTCGAAGCCGTGGCCGCTGGGGCACTGGCCTTTGTTGTCGTCGTCGCCGTCGGAGCGGCGGATGACGTCGGTAGTTTGCCCGTCGCCCCGAGCCGGTAGGCGATGATCAGCGCCTTCTGGCTCGCGGCCTGCGGGAAGCTGCCCGCGGTTATGACCGTGTCACCGACAACCGCGACGGGTGAGTTGGTACCCGCCGAGAGCATCGTTTTCCACAGTTCCTTGCCGGTGCTGGCTTCAAACGCGTACAACGTGCCGTTGAACGTCGTCGTGAACAGGACGTTGTTCGCGAGCGTGACCGCACCGTATGGCGAGGACGAGAGCTTGTCGTCCCAGCCGATGTTGCCCGTGTCCTCGTTGACAGCAACCAGATCACCCGTGCCCGAGGCGAAGCCGCCTACGAATTCGGAGGATTCAAAATCCTGGGCCTTGTACTTCGTCGCCAGGTTGTTGACCGCCGCATACACGGTGGTGCCATCCGATGCCAGCTGCGACTCGATCCCGCCAAGCTCGCCGGGCTCGACTTCATACGGCATGTGCAGCTTCGAGTATTCGCCTTTTTCAGCGGTCAGGCCGTCGTTGTCGGTGCCGTTGTGGACCCCGACCGGGCGCTTCCACAGCAGCTTGCCGGTTTCCGCGTTGACGGCCACGAGAATCCCGGCCTTGCCGCCGTCGATCACGATCGGCGTGCCGTTGTCGGTGGACAGGATCGGCGAGTTCTCCAGGTCGTGGTCCTGGATGTCGTGCGGCGTCAGCTGGTAGTACCAGATCAGCTTGCCCGTTTCGCCGTTGAGCTTGACGATCGAGTCGGTGTAGAGGTCCGGCCCAGGCCGGCTCGAGCCCCACGGGAACTTGGGAGTTCCGGGGAACGGCGCCGGGTTGGCAATACCGATGTAGAGGTTGCCCTGGCTGTCGAACGATGGCGGGTCCCACAAGCCGCCGCCGGAGTTGATCGTCGTGTTCTTCGAGGACCACAGGTTCTTCGGGACCTGTTCGAACTTCCACTTGGTCGCGCCGGTTTCGGCGTTGAGCGCCCACAGGATCGCCTGGCCTGAGCCAGCGTAGAAGTGCGTCGGGTTGCCCGGTACCGTCGAGATGTAGACGGTGCCCTTGTTGTAACCCGGTGCCATGTCGATGCCCTCGTTGCCATTGCGCGTCAGCTTCTTCGTCCACAGCTGCTCGCCGGTCGCCGCCTGCAGCGCAAAGGCCGAGCTGGCGGTGGCACCGAAGACGGTGCCGTTGGCGACCGTCACACCGTTTGGCCCGGTGTCCGGTGAGTTGTATTTCTTCGTCCACAGCAACTTGCCGCTTTCGAGGTTGATCGCGTACACGTTCGACGCGAGGTCCTGCGTGTAGAGGACGCCATTTGCAACAACCGGCGTGGTGGCATACGTGCCGAACTGTCCAGCAGCCTGAATCGGGACTGTCCAAGCAACTCCAAGCGTGGACACGTTGGACGCGTTGATCGGGCCGCCGACGTCACGCGAGTTGGCCAGGTTGCCACCCGGCAGTTCCCACGTCGTCGGCAGAGCCGCGGTCGTCGCGGTGCTGGTGCTCGCGGTTTTGCTCGTGCTGTTGTTGCTGCTTCCGCAGGCAGCCACAAGCAGGCTCATCGCGACGAGCAAGCCGACCCCCGTGCCTCGCCGCAAATGCACACTTTTCATATTTCCTCCAGATGGAATTCGGACCTCTTATGCGCGGCCAGCCCGTGCAGCTCGCCCTTACTCTGGGATGCAGGGCAAGGGCGCCCGTGACCGCCACGCTGGATCGAGCGGTACCAACCCGTTCGCTATTGTTCAAGCTGAAGCTTAGTTCATCTTATGCAAGCGGAGGCCTCCGACCCAGACGCGTTTCGCGAGACCGCCGTTTCGATCGAGCGACAGGTCGCGCGGGCGATCGTCGGTCAGAGCGAGGCGGTACGCGGCGTGCTGCTGTGCCTGATCGGCGGCGGGCATGCGCTGCTGGAGGGCATCCCCGGCGTCGGTAAGACCACGCTTGCGCGCGCCTTTGCCGCCAGCGTCAGCTTGTCGCACAACCGCGTGCAGTTCACGCCCGATCTGACGCCGGCCGACATCACCGGCACGACCATCTTTAGCGAGGAGCAGGGCAAGGGCCTACGCTCCGAGTTCCATCAGGGTCCGGTGTTCTGCAACCTGCTGCTCGCGGACGAGATCAACCGCGCCTCGCCCCGCACCCAGAGCGCACTGCTGGAGGCCATGCAAG
Organism: uncultured Solirubrobacteraceae bacterium; assembly: GCA_963716535.1. Lineage (GTDB taxonomy): Bacteria > Actinomycetota > Thermoleophilia > Solirubrobacterales > Solirubrobacteraceae > Palsa-744. Next base: position 2,199,335 of record OY970317.1, read on the forward strand.
AGGGAACCGTGACGGCGGGTGGCTCGACCCATCCGCTGCCAAGCCCGTTCTGCGTGCTCGCGACGCAGAACCCCGTCGAAATGCAGGGCACCTACCCGCTGCCCGAGGCCCAACTCGACCGCTTCCTGCTGAAGCTGCGCTTCACCTACCCGACCGGCGCCGAGCTCGTCGAGATCGTCACCCAGACCAACGCCGGCGCCGGCACCGACATCGAAGCCATCGCCAGCGCCGAGCAGCTGCTCGGCATGGGTGCTCTGGCCCGCGAGGTCCCCGCGGCGCCGCTCGTGCTCGAGCACATCAGCCAGCTCGTGCTGTCGCTGCAGCCGAGCCCCGACGCGCCCGCGTTGGTGCGCGACTACGTGCAGCTTGGGCCGAGCCCGCGCGCCGCCCAGGCGCTGAGCCTCGCCGGTCGCATCACCGCGCTGATGGACGGGCGCCACAACCTCTCGACGGAGGATGTCGACGCCGTCGCGATGCCGGCGCTGCGGCATCGGCTGGTGCTCAACTTCGACGCCGAGCGCGAAGCAATCGCACCCGAGACGATCATCGAGGACGCGCTCGGGCGCCTGCGCGAACCCTCGCGCTGATGGCAAGCGCCGCCGTACCCGCGCTCGCGCACGCCCCCGCCGAGCCGCGACCGCTGCTCGAGCGCGAGGACATGCGGGCGCTCGAACGCCTCAGCATCGCGTCGCTCGACTCGATCCTCGCCGGCCTCGTCGGCGAGCGCGCGGGAACTGGGCAAACGGCAGGCTTCGAGTTCACCGACTACCGTCGCTACGTACCTGGGGACAACGTCAGCCGCATCGACTGGAGCATCTACGCGCGCCTGCACGAGCTGTACGTCAGAACCTCGCCGCAAGAGGCCGGCGTGCGGCTGTCGGTGCTGCTCGACGCGAGCCGCTCGATGGACAGCGGCGAGCCGAGCAAGCTGCGCTACGGCCGGCGCCTGGCGGCATTGCTGGGCGCCGTGGCGCTGCTGCGCAGAGACGCGCTGGAGGTGAACCTGCTGAGCGACGGCGACAGCGTCTCCAGCGGCAGCTTCGATTCCGGCGCCGGTGCGCTCGGCGCACTGGTGGACGAGCTGGAACGAATGCCGGCTGGGCGCACGACACAGCTCGCTCGCAGCATCCGGCGCGCCGGCAGGAGCGGCTGGCAGCCGCAGGTGGCGGTGCTGATCAGCGACGGCCTGCAGGCCAGCGATGAGCTCGCCGAGGCGCTCGCGGAGCTGGCCCGCAGCGCCCGCTCGGCCGCGCTCGTGCACGTTCGCGACCCGGCCGACGCGCGCGATCGATGGGACGGCAGCACGCTGCTGCTGGACAGCGAGACGGGGCGCGAGCTGGACGCGACGGTCACTGCGGCCGTGTGGGAGAGCTACGCCGCGCGCTACGCGCGCTGGTGCGCGCAGATCGAAGCGCAATGCCGAGCGCACAAGCTGCGCTACGTGATCGCCGACGCGAGCCGCGACCCGCTCGAGCTGCTGATCGCCACGGCGCGTACGCAGAGCCTCGTGCGCGCGGCGCCGCCGAGCTGAGCCGGGCGCGCGGCATCGAGGGCTGACGACGAGAGGCGCGGCCGCCGGGCCGGCTGAACCGGACGCGCGGCGCTCAGCGCGTGGCGAGCATGCGCCCCGCGACGCCAGCAAGGAACAGGACGAGCGCTACCAGCGCCAGCAGCCGCCAGAGCGCGTGCACGTTGCTCGCGAGCGCCCCCAGCTGGCTGCTCGAGAGCACGCGACCACCGCCCTGTGCCACGAGCTGCGCCATCGGCGAGACCTGTGCGCTAGCCGGCGAATACTCGGCGGGATAGCCGATCGCGACCTCGCCGGTGGCGGCCTGGCGGACAGTGCCGAGCGTCTGCAGCGCGAAGCGATAGACACCGGCGGGCCAGGACGCGACATTTGCTTCATACAGGCTTGGGCCGACCGGCTCGAACTCGATCGAGCGCCCGACGCCACCCACGCTGGTGAGCGTCCCATCGATCGCACTGACACCGAGCGCCGCCGCGCCGGCGCTGGCGAGGTCGATCTGCAGCGAGCCGGACGTGCCGCCCAGCGCGCGCGGGGCGAGCGGCGGCGGCGCGACGCCGCGCTCGGTCCACCGCACCGCGTCGTTCCACAGCGAGGTCTGCGCCGGCCATGCCCCCGCCCAGGAGCTATCCAGGCCAGGCGTCCAGGCGACGACGCGACCGCTGCCGACCTGCCACTCGGCCAGCGCCGGGTCGACCTGGGAGCTCTGGTCGCTCGCCAGCAGGTCGGCCTGCGCGCCGTTCTGCAGCTGCGTGACGACGTTGCCGCGCAGGCTCGGCAGGCGCTTGCCGATCAGCGAGCGCACGACCGCGCTGTTGCTTGCCAGCTGCACCGACAGGTGACCGGTCACGCGCACGGGCTTCGCGCTCAGCTGCGTCTCTTTGACGAAGATGCGCGGCAGTTCCTTGGCGTTTTCGGTCACGTAGGCCCTGCCGCCGGTGCCCGCGGCGATTTCGGCGAGCAGGCCACGATCGGCGTCGGCCCCGAGCGCGACCGTGGCAACCGAGATGTGGTCGCGGCGCAGCTGCGCAAGCAGCGGCTTGTAGTTCGCCGGCTGGCTGATGCCGTCGGTCATCAGGATCATGTGGCGCTGCTTGGCGTTGCTGGCGAGCAGCTGCGTCAATCCCGCCTGCAGGCCGAGGTAGATGTTGGTGCCGCCGTCGGCCTGCAGCCCCGCGACGGTGTGGTCGACCCGGCGTTCGTCGGCGGCGCTCGTGAGCAGCTGCAGCGGCACGAGCGTGTGCGCCTTGATGTCGAAGTCGACGACCCCGAGCGCGTCGTCGTGGGCACGCAGGAACGCCGCGCTCTGCACGGCGGCGGCGCGCGCCATCGCGATCTTCGGCACGCCGCCCGCGAGTTCGACCATGCTGCCTGAGTGGTCGAGCACCAGCTCGATCGCCAGGTTGCGGCGCTGCAGGTTCCCCGGCACGAGGCTCGACACCGGCAGCAGCTGCTGCAGGCTGGAGTGGGCGTAACCGCCGAGCGAGAAGCTGTGAGAGCCGCCGAGCACGACCAGCCCCAGCGCTTCGTCGCGCACCGCGCTGTTCAAAGCCGCGAGCTGCGCGGCGCTGAACTGCGACGCGGACACGTCGTTGAGCACCACCGCGTCCTGCCCCGCGTACCCGTTGGCGCTCGACGGCAACGCCGCGGGCTCGACCTGCGTCACGCTGAGGCCAGCGCGGGCGAGCAGGCCGGGCACCGGCGAGCCCGCGCCGCCGACGCTCAGCACGCGCGGCGCCGCGACCACGTCCGTGACCGCGGCCAGCGAGTTGTTCGCGCTGACCGTGTCCCCCGGCAGCGAGATCGTCGCCTGGAACGCCTGCGAACCGATGTGCGTCGCGGTGTAGAGCAGCAGCAGCGGGTTATCGCCCGCGCGCAGCTCGAGCGGCTGGCTGACCGGCGGCGCGGAGCCGGCGCGAACGCTGAGCGTCGCGCGCGCCGCCACGCTGCTGTCGACCGTCAGCGCCAGCGGCACCGTGTCGCCGAGGTGCACGACCGGCGGCACCGCGATCGTCGTGATCGCCGCGTCGCGCCGGCCGGGATCGCCGAGCGTGACCCAGTCCAGCTCGATGTTACGCGCGCGCGCCAACGGCGCCGCGGCGAGCAGGCTGCCCTGCGTCTGGCCGCCGTCGCTCAGCACGGCCACACGTCCGCCCCGCGGCGCCAGCCCGATCGCAGCGGTGATCGAGCTTTCCAGGTTGCTCGCGCCGGGGCCGAGGCCCACGACGCCACCGTGCGTCGGCGTGCTCGCGGCGGTCGTCGTGGCGAAGCGCAGCACACGGCAGGGCGACACGCACCCGTCCCGTTCGGCGCGCGCCGTCCAGCGGCGCTCGACCGCGAGCATCGGCGGGTCGATGCTCGCCGATTCGTCGACCGCGAGCACCGTCGGCCGCCGTGAGCCACTGTGCAGCTGCGGCGCGAGCAGCGCCAGCGCGAGCGATACGGCGGCCAGCCCGTGCACGCCGCCCCAGAGCCGCTCGCGCCGGCGCGACAGGCCCTGCCGGCGCGAGCGCCAGTACAGCCACTCCAGGCACAGCACGACGAGCGCCGCGGCGAGGAACCAGAACGCCTGGTTGGTCGGCGAGCCGCCGCTGCGCCCGCCGATCCCGGCGGCGCTCAGGTCGACCGCCTGTGGGACACCGGACGCCGCCGCGGCCGTGTTGACGGCGACGAGCGCCGTGCGCGACACCCCCTGCCCGGTCTCGCGCACCGTGTACACGCCGGGCGCACCAGCCGCGAGCGCGACCGGCGCGCGCGTCACCCCGATGCGCTGCGCGACGGTGTCGCCGCGCACGAGCGTGAGCGTGCGGACCGCGGCCGTCGCGTCCACCGCGAACGGCACGCCGGCGGTTGCCGTCGCGGGCGCCCAGCGCGAGGCCCAGCGCACGATGTTGGCGGCCAGGATCGGCAGCGCGGGAAGCTGCGGCAGGTTCGATTGCCCAGGCTCGAACGACAGCGCGGCCACGCGCTGGCGCCCGTCATCGCCCGCGGCCAGCAGCGTGCCGTCGGGGCTCCAGAGCACGGGGGCCAGCCACGGCGGCAACGTCAGCCGCGACGCCGCGCCGCGGTCGATCGACAGCCCCGACAATTCGACGCCGGCGAGCAGTTCGCTGCCCGTGTCGCTGCCGCTGAGCGCGGCTTCGCCGAGCGCGCCGCCGACGTGTCCTTCCGGCACGCGCGGAGGGTCGACGAGCAGCACGGCCGGCGCCTGCGGCAGGCCGGCGCGCGGGACCCAGTGATCGAGCACCACGAGCCCGCTCTGCGTCGCGTCGCTGGGGCGGTACGTGGCGGGCGTGCGCAGACGCAACAGGACGCCCGGCACCGCCGCGAACGCACGCGCGGTGGCAAGCGCCTGCGACGGGGTTCCGACGAGCGTGACCAGCATCGACGCCGGTAGGCCGCCGGCGGCGGGCACCGTCACCCACACCGCGTCGTCGGCGGGCAGCGGATCGCCGCCGAGCAGCCGCATGCTCACCTGCTGCCCCGGCTCGGCGAGCAGCGCGAGCGGAGCGCTCGCGCCGGCAGCGACGTGCACCGTCAGCGACAGCGACGGGTGCCCGGCGGCGTCGGCGCTGACGCGGTCGACAACGCTGTGGCCCGTGGTGTTGCGGACGGTCGCGTACACCTCGCATGCGCTCGCCTGGCCGATCCCGCAGCGCGCGCCCGCGCCGAAGATCCCCTGGTCGCCGGCGGCGGGGGCGAGCGTCAGCACGCTCAGCTCCCCCGCGCGCGCGTTGATCGTCGGCACTGGGTCGTCGGGCGCGTGTACGAGCACGACCGTGTCGCGCGCGCCGTCGAGCAGGCCGCCCGCGACCGTCAGCGCGGTGGCAAGGTTGGGTGGCGCGGCGCTCGCCCGCACCCGCGCAAGCGCGGCCACCACGCCTGTGCGGGCGCCGCGGTAGAGCACGCTGGGAGAGCCGTCGGCGAGGACGATCCGGACCTGAGTCGCGGGCGCGTCCGCCGCCACCAGCCTCTCGATCTCCTGCTTGGCTTCGGCGATGCGCCCGGGGACCTGCATGCGCCAGGAGTCGTCGAGCACGATCACCTGCGCCGGCTTCGGCGTCGAGCCGCGGCTGGTCGGCTCCGCCAGCGCGCACACGAGCAGCACCAGCGCGAGCGCCTGCAAGAACAGCAGCAGCGGCAGCGAGGGCCGTCGCAGCCCGCGCGAGCGCTTGGCGTCGAGGAGCTCGAGCTGATCCCACAGCAACAGGCTCGGCACCTCGCGAACGACCTGGCCGCGCCGGCGCAGGTGCAGCAGCACCAGCGGGACCAGCAGCGCCAACCCCGCGAACACCCAACTGGCGGCGAACGTCACGAGCCGCTCACCAGTTGCCCGGCGTGAGCTGGTTGGCGGTTCCGAAGTAGCTCGACAGCACCCCCTGATCAAGCGTGGGGGTCGCGTTTGACGTCGGCGGGATCACGCTGAGGCCCGTGCTGACGGACGCCCCGACGGCGCCGTTCGCGTGCGCAGAGCGACCGCCGCTGCCGCCGCCGTTGGGCGTCTGGGAGATGCCCTCGCCCGAAGCCGAGCGTGGACCGCCGCCGGGTGCGTAGCCGGCCTGCAGCGGCAGCCCGGACGCGCCTTCGCCAAGCTCTGGGACGAGGCCACTCCGCAGCGCGGTGCTGCCCGGCGCGGAGCCAGCTGCGTTGCCCCCAGGCGGCGAGCTGCCGCCGCCCGCCCCACCCGCGCCGACGCCCGCCTGCTTCGTGCCGGCCCCTCCGAGCGCGCCGTTGCCGCGCGCGCTCGCCGGTGTCAGCGCGCCGCCCTGTGACGCGGAGCCGCCGCCCTGCCGCGTCGCCGTCGTCGTGCTGGCGCTGGCGCTGCCCTTGCCACCGCTGGCGCCTCCACCTGGGTTAGAGCCGTTGGCGCCGCCGGTCCCCGCGGCGCCGCCGCCGACTTCGCCGACGGCGAGCGCGCCGAGCGCCTTCGCCTCGGCCGTCGCGGTCGGGCTGGCGATGCCCTCACGCGCAAGCTGCTTGGCCGTGAGCGCTGCGGCGCCGTGGCCATACGGGCTGTAGCCGGTGCCCTTTGCTTCATGCCCACTGCCCGGTGTCACGGCCAGCGGTGGGGGCTCGAGCTGTCCGGGTGGCGCGACGGTCGCCCGCGCGCGCCGGGCACCACGCGCGGCGGCGCTCGTCGACTTGGCGTGAGCACGCGCGGGGTTGACCGCCGTGGCACGCGTCGCTGGCGACGCGTGCACGTGCGTCGAGTGCCGCGTGCCGATACCCGGCACCGCGGCGAGCACCGCGAGCACGATTGCCGCGGTAGCCAACCACGACCATTCGCTGCGGCCGCGGGTGGCGGTCAGCCGCACCGTCGCGAAGCTGTCCGCCGCCGCGGCCTGCGCCTCCTCGGCGACCAGCGCGCCGAGCCCGAGCGGCCGCGCCTGCTCGCGCGAGATCGCGTTGCCGGTCACGAGCAGGTCGTGCAGGCCGAGGCAGCGGTCGAGCATGTGCGCGACGCTGTCGAGCCGCAGCGGCTGGCGCACAGCGATCGCTCCGTCCACGAACGCGAGCGCGAGCGGTGCGAGCAGCCACCACGCATGGCGATCGCCACCGAGCGCCACCACGAAGACCTCCGCGAAGATGCCCAGCCCGAGCGCGGCGATCACATGCCGGCGCGCGATCACCAACGCCCGCCGGCGCCGCACGCTCGATGCCCACGCCGCGAGGCTGCCGCGCAGGGGCGTCTCAGGCGCAGCCGCGGCGTGCGCGCGCGCCGCGAGCGGCCGCATCGCGATCGCCTCACCGACGTCCGCCCGCAGCCAGCGCCAGGCTGCCATCAGCTTCGCGTCGGCTGCAGGCCCACGAGGATGATCTCGACGTAGCGGTCGCGCGCGGGCTCGTCGAGCTGCACGTCGAGCACGCCGCGCAACAGGACCGTGATGTCCAGACGGGTGGCGTCATCCCGAAGCACTCCAGCCGCACGCGCGTCGTCGATGACCCGGTCGAGCGCCGCGAGCAGCGTGCTCATCGACGACCCCGGCGCGGGCGGGTTCTCGTCGGGGCGCAGGTAGTTTGGGATGCCGAGCGACAGCGCGGCCGCGCGCAGCGCGCGATTCGCCGAGCCGCGGCTGGCGATCGCTCGCAACAACTTCGCCAGCTCCTCGCGGGCATCGCCGCCGGCCGTGATCGCCGCGTCGGCCGCCAGCGTCAGCGCGGCCATCTGCCCGACGGAGTCCTCGATCACGGCCGCGATCAGGTCGGCCTTCGTCGGGTAGTGGCGGTAGAGCGTGCCAACCGCTACGCCGGCGCCGGCGCCGATCGCCTCCATCGAGACTTCACCCCCGTGAAGCGCGATCAGCTCGCGTGCCACCGTCGTGATGCGCTCGCGGTTGCGTTCAGCGTCCTTCCTCATCTAGAAACACAATATGAACCATCGTTCATGATCCGTGGAGGTGGTACCCCACGGGGCACATCCAGACGACACCCCGCGGGTCACCTCGAGGTGGCCCTTCTGGGCGCCAGAGGAAGTCGATCGGCGAGTGGCCTAGGGCTCGAGCTCGCCCGCGTAGAGCGCGAACACCGCGCCCTGAGGGTCGGCGACGACGGCTATCCTCGCGATCCCGATGTCGATCGGACCGGCCAGCTTGGAGCCGCCCAGCTCGTCGACCTTGGCGAGCGCGGCGTCGATCTCCTCGGTCCCGAAGTACACGAGCCAGTTCGGCGGTGACGGCGGCGTCAGCTCGCGCATGCCGCCGTTGTTGGCGTCGCCGTTCTTGATCGACAGATAGCGTTCCTCCATGCCCGCAAACTGCTCGACCTGCCAGCCGAACAGGTCGCCGTAGAACGACGCCGACGCGTCCAGGTCGGGGGATTGCAGCTCGTTCCACACAAGTGCACCCGGCGCGTTGACCAGCTCGGCGCCGACCGTCTCACCTGGCTGCCACAGCATGAAGTAGGCGCCCTGCGGGTCTTGAATTACGGCCATGCGCCCAGCCGTCATCACGTCGAACGGCGGCGCGTGCATTTGCGCCCCAAGCTCCTTTGCGCGCTCCGCAACCGCGTCCGCGCTCTGCACCGACACGTACGAGTTCCACAGCGGCGGCACACCCGCGTCGCGTTGCTGCTGCGGCTGCGGAGCGATCGCCGCCACGCGCTTGTCGTCGAGCAGCTGCATCGAGTAGTACGCATCGCCGCCCAGAGGAATGTCGCGTGCGCCCCAGCCGAACAGCGCGCCATAGAACGCCTTCGCGGCGCCCTGGTCACTGGTCGTCAGCTCTGCCCAGCAGAACGTTCCCGGTTTGTACGCGTTGCGCTCGCCCATTCGGTCGCGAGCGTATCGAAGTTCAAGCAGTCGGTGCGTTACCAGCTGGATGCGCTACCAGCTAGATTCGCAACCCAATGGCACTCGAGATACCGATCCAGGGCGAGACGATCAGGCTCGGGCAACTGCTCAAGCTGGCCGGAGTCGTCGATAGCGGCAGCGAGGTCAAGGGCCTGCTGACGAACGAGCCGATCTCGGTCAACGGTGAGCGCGAGACGCGCCGCGGGCGCCAACTGCACCGCGGCGACGTCGTGCGCGTCGGCGAGGAGGAGCTGCGCGTCGTACAGCCCTAGTGGTCGCTGTATGCGGTCGCGCCAAGCGCGCGCCGGCTACGTCACCGGGAACGTCTCATACACCTCGACGCTGCCGCCCGCAGCGAGCACCGGGCAGCCCTTGGCGAGCTCGCTCGCCGCGGCGAGGCTGTCGGCGCTGAGCACCGAGTAGCCGGTCAACGCCGACGACGCTCCCTCGCTGACGCTGCCGCCGTCGGCCACCGTGGCCGAGGGCCCGAAGGGGTTGCCGGGATCTACGATCGCGCTTCCCAGAGCCCCGAACCAGCCTCCCCATGCCGCCATCACGGCCTCGCGCTCGGCGTCACTCTCAGCCATGCTGCCGCCCTTGTACGCAAATAGGTAGTTCGCCATTGTGATCCTCCGTTGTCGTGTGTTCGTGTGATTGCTACGCCGCGCGCCCCGCCGGCGCGAAGATCCGCGTCTCGAGCATCTCCAGGCACGCCTGCCAGCCCTGGCTGTGACCGTCGCGCGATTCGGGCGAGACGAGACCGGTGTGTTCGAGCACGACCGTCGTGCGCTCACCCTCACCAAGGAAGTCGACCGTCACGGTGCTGACGTGCCCGGTGCCCCCGTCGTCTTCCTCCCAGCACCAGCTGTAGACGAGACGCTCGGGCCGGCGCACCTCGCGGTACTCGCCGCGTACGGTGTGGAACTTGCCGGCGTCGGGATCTTCCATCGACAACCGGTAGGCGCCCCCGACGCGTAGGTCGACGTCCGCGACCGGCGTGCTCCAGGCGGGGTTGGCGACCCACCAGCGTTTGAGCACCTCAGGGTTGGTCCACGCGTCGAACACATCCTCCGCCGGCGCGTCGTAGGTGCGCTCCAGGCGCAGGGTCGTTGAATCGGCTGCGCTCACTTCGACTCCTTTCTGGGTGTGGTTTGGCGCTGCTCCTGCAGGTACTGCTCGACGATGTCCAGCTTGCGCTCCCACAGCCGCCGCTGGCGCGTCATCCAGTCGCTGGCGTCCAGCAGCGCGTGCTCCTGAATGCGCAGCCTGTGCGTGCGCCCATCGATCACGCGCACGATCGCGCCCGCCTCCTCGAGCACCTTCAGGTGCTTGCTGATCGCCGGCTTCGACACACCGAAGTCGCGCGTCGCCTCGCCGACGCTCAGCTCGCCTCCACTCAGGCGCTCCAAGATGCCGCGGCGAATCGGGTGCGAGCACGCGGCGAACGTCCGGTCCAGGACCCCACTGTTAGCCATCTGGTTAACAATATCGAACCCAGACGGCGCGCGCGCTGATCAGCGCGGGGCGACGATCAGCGCGAGGAGCGTTGAATCGGATTCAGGCGACGCGCGCGACGATCAGCGCGGGCAGCGTTGGCACACGACTGCCGCCGAGCGGCTCGGAGGTGACCATCACTTCCCTGACGCCGCTGACGCTGCCGGGCACGCCAACGCTGGCGGCGCCGTTGGCGGCGACGGTGAACAGCGCGTCGGTGGGCTGCGGCTGTGCAGACGCGGAGCGTTTGAGCCACAGCTCGTAGACGCGGCCGGGCGCAGCCTGCGGCATGTCGACGATGTCCAGCTGCGCGTGTCCGTCGCTGACACTGAGCGACGCGCTGGCGCCATGGGGCAACACGGTCGCGCGAGACACGCGCGTGCCGGCGCCGCCGCCCGGCACGAGCGCGACAACGGCCAACGCGATGACCGCGGCGGCGAGCGTCGCCGTGGCGAGGCTCGGCCGCCACTGCAACCGCGCGAGCGCCCCCGAGCGCCAGCCGCGCAAAGGCATACGCGCTCGCGCACCACGATCCTCGGCGAGCTGCTCTGTGCCCTGGGCGGCGCGGCGGCGCGCGTCCTCGCGCACGCTCGCCATGACGCGGCGCTTCAGCTGCGCCGGCGCGCTCACCTGCGGCGCGGCCGCGGGCAGCGCTGCGGCGACGACCTGCAGCGCGGCGACCTCCTCGCGGCAGACGGAACAGGACTCGAGGTGGCTGCGGAAGGCCTCGTGCTCCTCGTCGGTGAGCGCGCCGAGCACGTACGGCGCAGCGTTGCCACCGCAGCTCTCGGGATCGAAGTGAGACTCGTCCGTGCTCATTGCACCACCTCCGCTGGGTCGCCCAGCGTCATGCGCATCTTCGCCAGGCCGAGGCGCATGCGCCCCTTGATTGTGCCGACCGGCGCGTCGAGCATCGTCGCGATCTCGACGTGCGTGAGGCCGCCGAAGTACGCGAGCTCGATCACACGGCTCTGCTCGTCGGGTAGCTGCTCGAGCGCGTCACGTACTTCGCGCGCCTCGTCGCGGCGCCCGACCTCGACGTCGGTGCGCTCGGGCGCGGCGAGCCGTTCCTCGATGCCCTCGTCGCTGACGCGCCCGCGCTCGCGCACCGTGCGCCGGCGCAGCGCGTCGATCGCGCGGTTGTGCACGATGCCAAGCACCCACGTGCGCACGCTGCCGCGGCCGCGGTCATAACGTGCGCCGCTGCGCCATAGCGACAGGAAGCCTTCCTGCACGACGTCCTCCGCGAGCGCGCGCTGACCGCACATGCGGTACGCGAGCGAGAAGGCGGCATCGGCATGGCGGTCGTAGATCACCTCGAAGGCAGCGGCCTGGCCCCGGTAGACGAGCTGCATGAGCTCCTCGTCGGCCAGCACGCTCAGGCCGGCGGCTGAGCTGTCGCCTCCCGAGCGCAGCGGTTTGAACATCGGCCTCATTGTGACGCCAGCTCCGACGACCGCGAGTGGTGGCGAGAACGCGCGCGCATCGCTACGCCCGCGCCGCCCGCCGCGACTCGCGGTGGTCGATGACCCTTGCGAGCAGCACGCTCAGCTCGAACAGCAGATACAGCGGCACCGTCTCCAGAAGCAGCGTGATGACGTCGCCAGGCAGGAACGCGGCGACGGCTCCGCACGCAAGGATCGCGTAGCGGCGGTTGTGACGCAGCTGCTTGGTGGTGACGATGCCCGCGCGCGTGGCGGCGAGGATGCCGACCGGCACCTGGAAGACGAGGCCCATCGCGAGCAGGATCAGCGCCGCGAAGTGGTAGTACTGGCTGGCCTGCACGAGCACGTTGAACTGAGCGCTGTTGAAGTTCTGGAAGAAGCGCACGGCGGCGGGCAGCACGACGAAGTAGCCGAACAGCACGCCCGCGACGAACAGGAACGGGATCGCGAACAGCAGCGGCGTCGCGACGCGCCGCTGCTCGGGACTGAACGCGGGCAGCAGGAAGCCGTATGCCTCGTAGAGGAGGATCGGCAACGACAGGATCAGCGCGAAGATCAGCGAGATGCCGAGCGTGGTCGTGAAGGGCTCGCCGATGCCGAGCGTGACGGGCTTGTTGCCCTGCGGCGCCGCCGACAGGTGGCTGATCGCGCCGCGCAGCCGCGGCGCGACGCCAGCCAGCGACGCCCTGGTCGCCGCCGAGGCGCCGCTCCCGGGGCGCTCGAGCGCCGCGACCACCACCTGCAGCTGCGTCGCCACCGTGCGCGCGCTCTGCTGCACGGTGTAGGTCGAGCCAAGCGGACCGCTGCCCGCCTTGACCTGTTTCTGCGTCTCGTGCGCGAGCGGCGCGTTGATGATGTTCAGCAGCGCGTGGTTCTGCCAGAAGCAGAAGCCGAACGCCACCGCGACGACCGCGAGCGAGACGATCAGCCGCGTGCGCAGCTCCTCCAGGTGGTCGACCACGCTGAGCTGGTCTTCGTGTCCGATGCTGCCGACGGCGACGGCCATGGTCTCGCCCTCCTCCGCTAAGCGGGGATCTGCTCCGCGGGCTGGCGAGTGCCGACGTGAAGCTCGATCGGGGCCGCGACCGGCTCCTGCTGCTGGACCGCGAGCACGGGCTGTGCGAGCGGCTGCGCCGCGGGCTGTGCGACTGGCTGCACCGCTTGGGCGACCGCCGTGTGGCTGCCCTCGCCGCTGAGCGCGTCCTTGAAGCCGCGCATGCCGTCACCCAGCGAGCGCCCCATCTCGGGCAGCCGCTTGGCGCCGAACACGAGCAACAGCAGGATCAGCAGAAAGGCAATGTGGATCGGGTTGTCTAGCCCCATGGCTCTTGTTCCTCCTGAGTTGATTTGACTCGGAATTGATCTGGCTTTGCGAGACCCGCCGACAGCGGGCACTTGCCTCTTTCTACGCAGCGAGCCCGCCCGCGGATCACCACCGGCGTCACCGCTCCCGGCCGCCTGATGGCGACCGGGTGGGCGGGCATTCGCCGCCTACGCCTTGATCAGCGGCCCGGCCTTGGCCAGCACTTCGGCCTTGGTCAACGGGACGTCGAAGCCGCCGTTTGGCGTCGGGCGCTGACCGATCAGCAGGTTGATCGCGGCGGCGTGGCGCGCCTCGACCTGGACGATGCTGCCAGCGGCGGCGAGCACGGTCTTGCTCTGCAGCGACGGCGCGGCGCCGTTGTAGGCGCCGACGCCGGTGTTCTCGAGCACCGACGCAAGCGCAAGGAACGAGCTTTGGCTGGTGACGGGGAACGCGAACGTCGGTTTCTTGACGGGCGTACCGCCAAGCTGCTTGATCACGGTGGTCAGCGCCTGCACGTGGTCCTGCTCCTCTTCTCCGAACAGCGTCGCGTAGGACTTGGCCTGCCCGCTGAGGCCGACCGTCCTGCCCTTGACGTTGTAGAAGTCAGACTCGAGGTACTCGAGCGTGAGCGCAAAGTTGAGGATTTCCAGATCGCCGGCGCTCGACGCGGCCAGCGCCTGGGAGACGAACGGCGTCACCGCGGAGAGGCCGGAGACGGCGCCCGCGGCAAGTGCACCGCGCAGGATGAAGCTCGAGCGAGTGATGCCGTGCACCTCGACATCGGCCAGCTTGGAGGCGAGGGGAGCATCGGGTGCGACATCGGTGTGTGTGTCGTTGAACATTGTTAGTGGCTCCTTGTCTTTCGCTGCGCTCAGGCCAGGAACGGCTTGACCGCCGCCAGCACCGTTGACATGTCGGCCGGCTTGGCGAACGCGCCGTCCGGGGTGAGTGACTTCTTGACGAGCGTGCCGAGGGTCGCCGCGTGGCGCGCCTCGACGCTGTGGATCGCGAGCGCCGTGGCCAGGATGTCCGGGCTCTGGATGTTTCCCGCCTGCCCCAGATACGCGGCGGCGCCGAGGTTCTCGACCGTGTACGCCAGCTGCGCGACCTGGGTGGCACTGGTGATCGGGAATTTGCCGTTGGGGTTGGCGGCGGGGGTGCCGCCGAGCTTTTCGACAGCGCCTTTGAGCGCTTCGACGTGTGTCTTCTCCTCGCCGCCGAAGCTCTTGATGAGCGCGCCGACCTTGCCGGTGAAGAGGCCCGATGCGACGACCTTTTCGTAGAACCCAGTCTCGAGGTACTCGAGCGTGAGCGCGTAGTTGAGGATCGCGATGTCGCCGCTGCCGGCGCTCGCCGTGGTGGCCGTGGATGCGGAGGTCGCGGGGGCGACCGTGGTCGAACCCGTTTTGCTGCTGCCGCAGGCGGCGAGCACGAACGCGCTGAAGCTTGCAGCCCCCGTGACTCCCGCCATCTTCAGGAATCGCTTGCGGTCGACGTCGTCGCGCACGAGACGCTCGACGATCCCCGCCGGCTGTGGCGCGTACTCCTCAGTGGGTGGATGTGACATCTCGTTGCACCTCCGCTTCGACTTGGTTTTCTGTGAATACGGAAGCGGGGGTGCTACGGATCACTGCGCGGCGGATGCCGCTAGGAGCGCGGATCGCGCCACATGGCCCACATGCGCGGTCCGCGCAGCAGGCGCAGCTCATGTGTCACGCGGAAGCCGTGACGTGCGTAGAAGTCGATGTTGCGCTCCTTGGAGGACTCCAGGTACGCGCCGACGCCGTCGCGATCGCACTGCGCGAGCACGGGCTCGAGCGCGGCCGAGCCGAGACCGCGTCCCTGCGCGGCGGGCTCGGTGCCGAGCGTCGCCAGGTACCAGTGCGGCGGCCGCAGCGGGTGCGCCTGCTCCAGCCGATGCCAGCCGTAGGCCACGAGCGGCATTCGCGCGAGCAGGCGAGGATGCCGAAAGGCACGTCCGAGCTGAGCGTTCTCGCGTGCGCCGATGCGCCAGCGCTTGGGCGGCGCCCACAGCGCGGCAGCGCTGAGGTCGGCGGTCGTCCAGACCTCCTCGTCGCGGATCAGATGCTGCAGGCGGACCGTCTGGTAACGCGTGAAGGCGCGTTCGCGTAGGTGGTCCGGGCGCCACGCCCAGGCGGCCACCGGGTCATCGAAGAACGCGCGCGCGAGCATCCGTGCGAGCGCCGGCACATCGGCTGGCCTCGCACGACGCAGTCCGGGCAACTCGCTCACAACGACACAAAGTACTCATCCTCGGAAAGGTTCCGGGAAAGCGCCGGCGAGCGATTCCGGGAATGCCTCAGCGAGCAGCTCATAGGAGCGCCGGCGCGCCTGGTGGTCGTAGGTGATGCACACGACGATCGCCTCCTCCGCGCGGTAGCTGGCGACGACCTCGGCGAGCTGCTCGCGCACGGTCTCGGGCGAGCCCACGACGGCGCGCCGGCGCGGGCTCGCCTGCGTGGGATCGCGCTCGTCGATGGCGAGGAAGTGCAGCGCCTCCTCGGGCGGCGGCACGGCGATCAGCTGGCCACGGCGCAGCAGCGTGAAGGTCATGCGCCCGCTGGCCGCGAGCCGCTGCGCCTCCTCGTCGGTCTCGGCGCAGATCACCCACACGCCGACGGCCGTGCGTGGGTGCACGTCGGCGTGTTCGTGTTCGGCGAAGCGCTCGCGATACAGCGCCGCGATCTCGGCGCCCTCGGGGTTGATGAAGTCGGCGAACGCGTACGGGAGCGCAAGCTCGGCGGCCCAGATGGCGCTCTGCGGCGAGGAGCCGAGCAGCCACGGCTCGGGCTTGTGCGGGCGCCCGGGCAGCGTTCCAGCCAGGCGCGCAAATGGATGATCGGGAGGCAGGCGGCCGTTGATGTACCCGAGTAGCTCCACGAGTTGCTCGGGGAAGTCATCGGGTGCGGCCTGGCGGCGATCGCGCTGCAGAGCGTAGGTGGTCAGGGGATCTGTCCCTGCCGCGCGACCGAGGCCGAGATCGATGCGCCCCGAGAACAGGCCGGCGAGCACGCTGAACGTCTCGGCGACCTTCAGCGGGCTGTAGTGCGGCAGCATCACGCCGCCGCTGCCGACACGGATGCGCTCGGTGGCGGCGGCGATCGGACCGATCAGCGCCTCGGGGCTGGGACCGGCGAGCATCGGCCCGCCGTGGTGCTCGGCGACCCAGTAGCGGTGGTATCCGAGCCGGTCGGCCAGGCGCGCGAGGTCGAGGGTGTTCGCGAGCGCCTGCGCGCCGGAGGACCCCTGCGAGATCGGGGACTGGTCGAGAACCGACAGGCGGAAGGGAGCGAGGGCGCTGGCCACTGCAGGCAAGGTTAGGACGCGGGAGCCGTCGATCAGCGACAGCGCGAGGCCGGATGCGGCGAGCGCCGGCTCAGCGCGGCGCAAACTGGGAGGCGGCGAGTTGGGTTGATGCAACGCAAGGCTGAGACACGCGGTAGGGTTTGACTGCAACTTCGGGGAGGAGACCCATGCATCAACCAACGCTGTTCCGAGACCGTGGGCGGCCCGCGCAGATCGTGCTGGGCGGCGTGGTCCCGGCACTCGCGGGCGCGGTCGCGGGTGTGCTGGTCGGCGTCTCCAGCGGCGCCTACTGGGGCTACGCCGCGTTCATCGCGATCGCGAGCGTGCTCGCTGGCTTCGAGCACCTGGACGGCTGGGGCGGCGCCGATCGGGGTCTGGTGGCGGGCGCGATCTACGGCGTCGGGCTACTGCTCGCGCACCTGATCGCGGGCACGAGCGCGAAGGTGTCGCTCGGCAGCTTCCCGCCGTTCCTGGCGGTGATCACGGCAATCGCCGGAATGCTGCTGAGCGCTCTGGGCGGCTACCTAGCGCGCGTGCTGCGCGAGCGCGAGCAGGCGCGCGCGAGCATCCCGGTGGAGTGACGCTCGGGTAGGCTGCGCTCATGAGCGACACCGCCTCCGAGCAGGAGCCCCCCTACCACCTGTTCCTCGACGAGCGCGAGGTGCCGGTGGCGGCGAGCGCGCTGCGGCTGCTGGTCTCCGACGAGGCCCACGAGCCCGAGATCCGCCAGCTCGCGCGCGAGGTGCTTGCGAGCCTGGAGCAGCAGGCCGATGCGCGGGGCGTGCTGACGGTGACGCTGGCGCCCAAGCAGATGAAGATCACGCACAGCGCGCTGCGGCTGCTGCTCAACGACACGCAGCGCGAGCAGGCCGAGGAGCGCGAGATCCTGCGCGAGATCCTCGAGAAGCTCCCCGACGAGCACACGATGCGCGCGATCTCGTTGGACTAGCGACGGGGCGCAGACGCACGCGACGGCGCTCGTAGCGCACGGCCCCGCGGAGCAAGCGTCGCACGGCGATGCGATCCTGAGCCGCGTGGGCAACGACCTCCCCGAGCTGACGGTCGGCGACGCCACCGCATGGCGGACGTGGCTGGCCGAGCACCACGACGATCCACAGGGCGTGTGGCTGGTGCTCGCCAAGAAGGGCACGACGGAGCCGACGAGCCTGACGCACGATCCGGCGCTCGAGGAGGCGCTGTGCCACGGCTGGATCGATGGTCAGGTGGGTGCTCGCGACGAGCGCACGTTCGTGCAGCGCTTCACACCGCGCCGGGACCGCAGCGCTTGGTCGAAGCGAAACGTGGCGATCGTCGAGCGGCTGACGGGTGAAGACAGGATGCACCCGGCGGGCCTCGAGCAGGTGCATCGCGCCAAGTCCGACGGACGCTGGACGGCCGCGTATGCCGGCCAGGCGAGCATGCAGGTCCCTGCCGATCTTGCCGCCGCGCTGGCCGCTGAGCCGACGGCGCGTGCGATGTTCGAGATCCTCTCCAGCCAGAACCGCTACGCGATTCTGTACCGAGTCGAAACCGCCAAGCGCGCGGACACGCGCGCGCGTCGCATCGAGCAGTACGTGGCGATGCTGGGCCGCGAAGAGACGATCCACCCGCAGCGACGGCGGCTTGCGAACTGAGCGGCTCTGACACAATGGCGCCGGTGACGCGCCGCACGGCCGCCATCTCCGTGCTGCTCGCGAGCGGCGTGCTCGCCGGCTGCGGAGGCAGCGCGCACGGCCCGAGCGCAAGCACACACGCCAAGGACACGAAAGCCGCGAGCGGTCCCGCCGCCACCGCGGCGCCGCACACGCTCACCGGCGGCGCGCTCGCGCGAGCGCAGACACAGGCGCGGGCGTACGCGCGAGCGGTGAACCTGCGGGCGGAAGACCTGCCCGGCTTCCGGCTGTCCACGGCGCACGAACAGGTGACGGGCACGCGTCACCTCGAAGTGGAACTGCTGCGTTGCGTCGGCCCCCACGACGGGCCCAAGGCGCTCGCGGAAGCCGGCTCGGGCGACTTCGAACGCCATGTCTCGATCGCGAGCGTGAGCGTCAGCTCGGAAGTCACCGTCGCGCGCACACCGGCGCTGGCGGCGAAGCAGCTCGCCGCCTACCGCAGCGGCCGCCTGCCCGAGTGCCTGTCGCGCTACTTCGGCAAGCTGCTGGAAAGCCAGCGGGCGCACGGAGCGCGCGTCAGCCCGGTGTCGATCAGACGGGGGTCGCCGCCGGCGCCCGGCGCCAGCGGCAGCTACGGGCTGCGCTTCAAAGCGACGGTGACGCTGCACGGCCTGCAGATCCCGCTGTACGTCGACATGTTCGGCTTCGTCGAGCGCTCGGCGGACGTCTCGCTGCTGGCCACCGGCATCCCCGAGCCGCTGCCCGCGAAGGCCGAGGAACAGCTGTTCACGCTGCTGCTCGAACGCGCGCGCTCACACAGCAGCTGAAGCGCGTGCGCCGCGTATGCTTGAACGTGGATGGAGGCACGCATCGACGGACGCAGCCTGCGCTACCAGCACCGTCGCGGTGAGCTGCTCGACGCGGTCGCCGAGTACGTGCTCGAGAAGGGCGTCGCCAGCCTGACGCTGCGACGTGTCGGCGAGGCGGTCGGCGTCAGCCACGTGACGCTGCAGCACCACTTCGGCAGCAAGGAGCAGCTCGTCGGTGAGATCGTCGAGCACCTGCTGGAACGAACGTTGATCCCGCAGGGGGTCTACACCGACGGCGTTCCCGACCCCAACCTCGACCTGCCGGCGCGCCTGCGTGCGCTGTGGGCGCATCTGACGTCGCAGTCCGGTCAGCGCGACATCCGTCTGTTCATCGAGGTTCTCGGCCAGAGCCTGTTTGGCGAGACCGGCTACTCGCCGGCGGTCTCGCGCTCGATCGCCCATCGTCTCGACCTGATCGCGACCAACGTCATCAGCCTCGGCTGCCCGGAGGATGAGGCGCGCGCGTTCGCCACGTTGCTGCTCGCCACGATCCGTGGCCTGGTCGTGGAACTGCTGGCGACAGGCGACCGCGAGCGGCTCAACGAGGCCTTCGAGATCGCCGTCGAGAACGCCGAACGCCGCGCCGGCGAGTGGGCCCTCCGCGGAGGAAGGGCCCACAAGCCAGTGAGCTCCGCTCAGGTCAGCTGATGCCGACGGCGGCGAGACGGCCGATGATGAACTTGTCGGCTGTCTTGTCGTACTTTTCGACGTAGTCGAGGTGAGCCTCGAGGTCGAGGCCTTTGGCGCAGAACGGGTCGCCGATGTCGCAGTAGGACTGAATGTCTTCCGCGAACGGCGTCAGCAGCTGCGTTTTCAGGCGCGGGAAGATCCCTTCAGCGTTTTTGTCGCTGCCCAGGTCGAACGACTGGCCCGGGATGCGACGCGGGTCGCCGTACTGGATCACGCCGACCACTTTTTCAGTCGCGAACGCGGCTGCCGGCGGGGTCGCAGGACCGTCGCCTTCACCGAGATCCTTGGCGTTGCCGCCACCGCCGCCCAGCGCGTCGCCGACGATCTGCGCGCCCTGCGAATAGCCGAGCAACACGATCTTCTGGCCCGGACATTTCGTCACCTCTTCTTCGAGTTCCGCCTTGATCGCCTTGTCACCGGCCGTGACGCTCGGTTCATAGGGTGTCAGCGCCGCCGGGTACACGACCGCGCGGATCCCGACGGTGGCTTTGACGCCTTTCTGGACTTCTTCTGCGAGCGCGCCGATCACGCCGGTGCCCTGCGCCTCCGTGGAGGCGCGCGCGACGATGATGTCGACGGTCGCGCACGGCGAGTTGGACGATGCGACCGCCAGTGCGGGCGTCGCCTCCACGGCGGCAACGCCGCCGCCCACCGCGATGCTCGCGATCAGCGAACAGGCCAACGTACGGCCCACGCGGGTAACTGCTGATGCTGCTCTTTTGCGAGACATAGACACTCCGATCTATAGGGACAACGTGCTTGCTGCCGGAGTCGCCATTGGCGCAAGACCAGCCTCCCGCACGCAGGCGGACACGACCGGCGAATGCACCAGCGATAGCCCCCGACAGCCCCTCTGAACTGCTCCTCCTCGATCGTCCGCACGGGACGATCCGCGGATCATACACGTTGTTCGACCAAATGGTCTAGCAATTTTCCCGGCGCCCAACAGAGCGGCTCGGCGTACCGAAAGTGATCCGTTTGCGGCGCCGGTGCGAAGTCACTCCAGCAGGCGCTGTTCCCGACTCGATTCATTGCGGGGGTCGGGGTCAATCCGAGCCGGCGAGCTGCGCGCGAAAGCGTCGCCGCGCCGTGCTCACAACCCCAATCGACATAAGGAGACACACCAATGGACAGTCAACACGGCGGCCCCGAGCTTGCTGACACGAGCGCAGCGACGCCCGCGGGCCAGTGGACCACACAGAGCACCCGTAAGGGCTTCCTGAAGAGCGCGGCCGTCGCCGGCGCAGGCGCGGCCGGGGTCAGCGCGTTGGCGCCGGCGGCGGCATTTGCGAGCAAGAAAAAAGGCGGCGTCACCAAGGGCGATCTCGAAATCCTCAAAGCCGCCCAGATCGCCGAGGCGCTCGCGGTGACCACGTACACCAACATCATCAACACCGCCCCGTTCTTCAAGAACATCCCCGCCGACGACCAGGGTTACCTGAAGGCCGCGCTGCAGGAGGAGATGTCGCACTACCTGCTCGAGGAAAGCGTGACCAAGAAGCCGACGCCGTTCACGTCGTTCTACTACCCGCCGAACATGTTCTCCGACACGCAGACGACGCTGAACACGCTCGTCACGCTGGAGGACGCCTTCATCGCCGCGTACCTCGTCGGAGTGCGCCACTTCAGCTCGCCGGACCTGAGGGTCACGGCAGCGCGGATCATGGGCATCGAGTCCGACCACCGCACCCTCGCGCGCGTGGTCGGCGGCGACGTCACCCCCGCGAACGGAGGCCCAATCACAGAGATAACCGGCATTCAGAAGGTCGCCGAGTCGATCGAACCACCGAACAACAACGGCTACGAGCGCACGCTCGAGCTGACCGACATCGGCCAGGCGGTCGAAGCGCTGCTCCCGTTCGCGGAAAAGGCAGCCGCCGAAAAGGCCGGCTTTGACGCGACCAAGCCGTACGCGTTCGTGCCGTTCACACCGACGTTGCCGAGCCCGCTCGGCGAATTCCACTCGTTCAAGGGCTGATCGGGCGGACCGGCTCACGCTCATGCCCGGCTATCGGAGCGGGGATGAGCGTGAGCGTGCCGGCGAGGGCCGCCACGCCACCGGCATCAGCTCGACCGCGGCCGGAGACGATCAGTTCGCCGCCCGCGACGGCCAGCTCCTCGTCCGCCACCACCGGCTCGCTGAGCGCAACCGCAGGTCGCTCACGGATACCCGCAAACGCCGCCTCACTGCTCGCGGCAGGCCGCTCGAGGCCAGCTGCGGAGGCCAGCGCGTGCTCGTGGACGGCGAGGAACGCCGTGACGACACGCGGATCGAACTGGCGGCCGGATGCGCGCTCGATCCTGGCGATCGCCTGGTCGACGGGCCACGCGGACTTGTAGGGTCGATCGTGGGTGAGCGCGTCGAACACGTCCGCGACGGCCACCACACGCCCGACGAGCGGTATGCGCCCGCCGGCGAGGCCGCTCGGGTAGCCACTGCCGTCCCACCACTCGTGATGGGTCGCCGCGATCACGGCGGCCATCTGCAGCACGGGGGAGCTGCTGCAGTACAACAGGCGCGCTCCGAGCGCGGCGTGGGCACGCATCACCTCTCGCTCCTCGGGGCTCAGGGTTCCCCGCTTCAGCAGGATCTCATCGGGGATCGCGATCTTGCCGACGTCGTGGAGTGGCGCCGCCTCGCGCAGCCGTCTGACCTGTTCCGCGCGCATTCCGAGGTGGGCGCCGATCTCCGCTGCGAGCAGCCCCACACGTTCGGTGTGCTCGAAGGTGCCGTCGTCGCGGTACTCGGCGGCGACGGCGAGCAGCTGCAGCGTCTCCGCGCGGGCGTCGTCCAGCTCGTAGGTTCGTTCGGCGACCTTCCGCTCCAGCGATCGCGCGCTGCTGGCGAGCTGCTGCTGGGCCCTGTCCTGGGCCTCGAGCGCGGCGTCGTAGTAATGCAGGACTTCGGCCTCCAGCTTGTGGCGGTGGTCGACGAACACACCAAGCAGCACGCCGAGCGTCAGGAACGAGACGCCGCGATTCGCATACCCCAGCACCGTCAGCGGGACGTGATTGTGCTGCTCGTCCCACCACACCACCAGCACGAACCCCAGCAACGCACCAGCAAGCCCGCCGCGCAGCCCGAAGCGCAGCGCGAGCGCCCCGATCGGCACCACAAACAGCATGCTCTCGCCGTCGCCAACGTTGGGGTCGCTGGCGCGCAGCACAAAGATGCCCGTGAACAGCACGACCGCGAGCACGAGCGTCGCCCCGACGCCCAACCTTGGCCACACACCAGGTCGCAAACGATGCGCGCTCATGCTGCTGTCTTGCCCGCGGCACAGTCCGAATAAGCAGCTCGGCACCGCAGTGGACGGATGTACGAACACAGATTCAGCGGGCTAAGGCGCCGGCTGAACGGCAAACCGGACGCCAGCCCGAACCCGAGTTCACAGGCCGGCGGGCAGGACCAGGCCGGGGTCGAGCTAGCGCACGTCGGTGGTCAGACCGAGTCGCTCGAGCACCTCGTCGCGGTCGGTGCCGTGCACCTGCAGAGCGCGATCGAAGTCCTGGCCGTACACGTGCATGACCGCCATCAGGATGTCCGTGGTGGCGAGCGCGTGCACGCCGCGCTCAGCCGCAACGCGCACGGCGCGCTCGGTGACCAGCGCCACGGCATCGCGATCGCCGCCGGTGCAAGCTCCGTCACGATCGCCGTCCGCGTCGCGCGCACCACCGATGCACGCATCCCCCTGGTCAGGACCTGCGTCGGGAGCACGGCTGCGATCGCGCAGCGGCTCCTCGCTGCGCAGCGGCTCCTCGCTGAAGCCCAGCGCCTGCAGCGCGATGCCGACCTGGCCGTGCAGACGCAGGACGCGCAACCAGCGCTCGACCTCGTCCGCGGACGTGCGCGCGAACGGCATCGCCGTCGCGGCGATGCCTAGCGCGATCGCCGCGTCCGGCGCGAGCACGGCCCCGGCGCTCACAGCGCCACCTCGACGCTCGCGCGCCGCGCGTGGATGTAGGAGAGCTGCTCGCGTTGCAGCGCGACCTCGCACCTGCCGCCGACATCGCGCAGCTCGAGCAGGACGGTGCCGCCGCTTCCCGCGGCTGTGCGCGCCGCGCCAAGCGCATCGTCCAGCGCGCGCCGCTCGACACCGCACGCCATCAGAAAACGCTCGGTGCGCTCGCTGGCGGCGTCATCGCCGTCAAGCTCGATCTGCTCGAGCAGCGCCACCGGCGCCTGCGCATCGCCCGCGACGCTCAGCACGCAGGCCGCCATGTCGTCGGGACGGGCGTCCGCACGCTCGGCCACCCGAGCGAGCAGCGCCGGCGCAGTCACGCGAGGGCCGAGCTCGGCGAGGGCGTCGATCAGACGCGACGTGCCGAACAGCTCCGAGCCAACACGCGCCTCGGTGAGGCCGTCGGTGTAGAAGCAGATCTGCGCGCGCCCAGGCAACGCCACCACAGTCTGGCGGGTACCAGTTCGCATACCCGCTCCGAGCGGCGGCGCCGCGCAGACCGTGATCGGCGCAAGCGCCCGCGCGTCCGTGCCAGAGTCGACGCCCGCGCCGATCACGATTGGCGGTGGGTGGCCAGCGCATGCGTACACGAGCACGCGCTCACGAGGCTTGTAGATGGCCACGACGACCGTCGCGAGGACACCGCCGAGCTGGCGCTCGAGCACTTCCCCCGCCGTCTGCAAAGTGTCCCGCGGCGACAGCCCGGCCTCGAGATACGCGCGCAGCGTGAAGCGCACGAGCGCGGTGTGCGGCAGCGCCTTGCGCCCGTGTCCGCAGACGTCACCGACGATCACCGCCAGCCGGCCGTCCTCCAGCGCGAACACGTCGTAGAAGTCGCCGCCCGCGCCGGGCCCCTCGGCCGGCTGGTAGGCGGTCGACGTGTCCACGATCCCGAGCCGCGCCGGTACGACCGGCAGCAGCGCGGCCTGCAGCAGACCGACGTCCTCGCGCAGCTCGGCGCGCTGGCGCTCCAAACGCCGCACGCGTCGCACGGTCAGGCGCGAGCGTACGGCGAGCGCTAGGGCAAGCGCCAACGCCAACGCCAGCAGGCCGAGGATCGCGGCGCGCACCGCGGCGGGCACGACGTCGACGATCCGTGTGATGGTCCTCACCAGCGGCGAGGACCGCCCGGAGACTGCACGGGCACGCGCGCCATCGCGTGCGTGCTGCGGCTCGCGCGCGGTCGCCGCCCGAGCCAAGCTCGCGGCGGCAAGCGACCCCGTCGATACGCCGCCGGCCGGCTGTTGGTGTGCGGCGGCCGTGCGGCGTGCGCGCGCAGCGCGTCGCACGACGTGGCTCGATGCTCCGAGACCAGCTTTTGCGGCAGCCGCTTCCGGTGCGACACCCTGCGTGGCGACTGTCGCGGGTGCGGAGGACGGGACGGCGGCAGCGAGCGCCGTCGCGGCGAGCACCGGCGCAGAGGTAGCTTCGCCCACGGGACCATTGGCGACCGGCGCTCCGGCGGCTTCTTCTTCCTTCGCACGCGGCTGTTCGCCCGCTTCTTTTTCCTTGGCCTTTCCCGTGCCCTTCTTGTGTTCCGATGCTTTGCGTTCTGAGCCTTTATGGCCCGTGCCTTTCTGTTTGCCGCGCGCTGCCGCGCCGGCCGTGGCAGCCGCGTCTGTCGTCGCCGCGCCCTGAGTGCTCGCAGCTTCCTGCTCCGGCGCTTCCGACGTGCCTTCCTGCGGCGACGACGCCCTGCGGCGAGCAGCGGCTTCGCGCGCGGCGCGGCGCCGCTGCTTGGCTGGACTGCTCTGGTCGGCCGTGCCAACCGGCGCGGCGGTTTCGCCGCTCGACGTTGTGGCCTGGCTCGGCGTCGAGGCTTCGCCGCTGCTCGCCGTGGCGGGCGATTCGCCGCTGCTCGGCTTCGAGCGGTCGCGCTTGGCGGACGACGCCGCGGGGACGAACGCGAGCGCAAGCGCACAGCAGACGAGCGTGGCCGCCGTCACAAGTAGTCGCGCGCGGCCTGGGGCTCGCCGGTGATCCTGGGTCTGACCAGTCACCATGCGCACCTCCCCGCTCATCCGGCTTCGGCTACGGGGCGCATCTCGCCGGCGCGCGCACGCGTGCCCGCAAGCGCATCGTCGAGCGTCGGCGAGATCGCGAACACGCCGTCCACGCCGGACAGCTCGAAGATCTTCAGCAGCCTGACGTGAGCGCACACGATCGCCAGCATGCCGCCGGCACCGAGGCTGCGATTGACGGCGACGAGGACACCGAGCGCGGTCGAGTCCATGAAGCTCGCACGGGACAGGTCGAGGATCAGCCGGTCGCGACCCTCCTCGATCGCATCGACCAGCATCCACTTGAGCTGCGGCGCCGTCGCGATATCGAGCTCGCCTTCGACTGCGATGACGCTCGTGCGCACGTCCAGCTCCCGCCGAGCAATCCCGAAGCCCACCCGACTCGGCTGCGAGCTGTCCGTGCTGCCGGCTTGCCTGAGCATGCTCCCTCCTTGCGTCGCGCGCACAGCCGCGACGTGAGATCGGTGCGAACGATGCCTGCGTCCGGGCATCCACCACTGGCCTCGACCGCCGCGCGCGAGCAGATCAGCGCGCCGTCGAATAATCGAACGGATGTCCAGATCTGGACCCCGGCGGTGTTGCTCCATGCGCCGCTGGTGCTGCTCGCGCGTCGCGCCGGCTCGGCAACGCCGGGCGGCAGAGCGCCGATCTTGACAACCACGATCGTGCTATTTACAGTAGCACCACTGATCCGTACAAAGACGAGGTTTCGATGCCGCTGACCACCACGCCGCAGCCCACGGGCGACCACGACGCCGGCGTCATCGAAGAGGCTCGCAGGCGCCAGCGCCGGCGACGCGCTGCCGGCATTGGCTTCAGCGTCCTCGCCGCCGCCATCGCCGTCGCGCTGTGGGTCGGCGGTGGCGACCACGGCGGTGGCAGCGGCGCGAGCGCACGCGACGAGTCGGCGCTCAGCGGACGACCCGCGCGGCTGACGCTCGTGCACGGGCGCGCCTTCATCGGCGGTCAGCCCGCTCCTGTCAGCGTCGAACCATCGCTGCAGGCCGGCAACGTCGGCGTGTGCATCCGCATCAGCGGCGAGGGCGGTAGCTGCAACGGGCCGCCGCCCACAGCCACCGACCCCATCTACGGCGGCGAAGGCGGGTTCACCGTGCAGGAAAAGGTCGGACCGGGCGGAGAAGTCAACACGCTGTTCACCGGCGAGCGCGTCGCCGCCGTGCACATCGCGCACCTCGGCACGTTCGCCGCGAAGCACGTCGCCGGCCTTCCGCCAGGCGCCAAGGAGGTGCTGTTCTACCGCCCGCCCGGCGCACGCGGCTCGATCATCCCCCCAGGTCTCAGCGCCAGCATCCTACGGAGCTTCGCGCACGGGCGCCAGGGCCCGGCGTTGACCGAGACGCTGCTCGATGCCTCCGGCCACACGATCCCCGTGAGCTACCCACAGACGTTTACGCTCCCCAACAGCTACTGGCAGGGCACCGAAGCGCCGCCCGCTCGTGGACGTTGTGCGATGAGCTCGTCGTTCCCCAGCGCGCGCACGATCTGGGGCCAGGTGACGCGGCAGATCGCCGCCGACCACGACATCACCGTGCCCGCGTGGCTGACGTGCCTGCACGTGTGGTACTCCGCCGGCAGCGCAGCCTTCGAGACCGCGATCCTGCTGAACGCCAAAGCGCCAGGCGACGCGCCGGCGCCGTTGTGGGGTGCGTTCCCCGTGCCCGGCCACCCCGGCATCGTGCAGATCCCGCCCGTACAGCGCGAGGTCCACTTCCGCTTCCCGAAGTTCGCCCGCGCGCAGGTCGCACGACAGCTCGCCGAAGACGTCAAGACGATGGGGTCGCTCGGTCGCGCACACGCTCGGGCTGACGCGCAGCGCTACGTACAACAGATGCTCGCGCTCTCCGGCAAGGAGCAGACGCACTGGGAAGTGCTCGTACCGGCCACCGTCGCGCGCCGTGTCGGGCCCGCGTGGCTGCTCGTGCGCTACGGCAACAGCCTCGCGCAGCGGATCGCGTTCCTGAACGCGCTACACGTCAGCCGCATCGCGCTCGGACGCCGCTAGGCGCCCGCCCGCCGGACGACAAGCGCGCCCCACGGAGGCTCTCGCCCCCGGTCCCTCAGCGCATGCCTTGAATGATCGCGATCAGCTCATCCGGCTGGTAGCCCTGCTGCCGAGCGAAGCGAACCAGGTCACGAGCGCGCGCGATCACAGCGCTGCGCTGCGGGGTTCCGCTGACGCGCACGCCGAGACCGCGGCGGAACTCAAGCAGGCCTTCCTCGCGCAGCGCGCGCAGGGCACGCAGCACCGTGTTGGTGTTGACGCTCATGACCGCCGCGAGATCGCGCGCAGGGGGCAGGCGCTCACCCGGCTTGGCCTCGCCGTCGGCGATCGCACGACGAATCTGCCCGGCGACCTGGTCGTGCAGCGGCGTGGGGTCGGAGCGATTGATGCTCTCTAGCATTGTGCTAGCTAGAGTAGCATTATACGCGCTACTATCGTCGGCGCGACTTGTAGCGTGATGATCGGGCTTCGCTCGCTTGAGGATGCTGGCTGTCTACCGTAGCCGCTCGATCTCAGAGCCTGGCTAACCACCACAGCAACGCTTCGGGGTCTTGAACGTGGAAAGCACAGTCACTGATTGCAGCAACGAACGCCTCACCACGACCGTTGCCAGCGGCGACGGCAAACTTCTCTCTATCGAGAACCTCACGAAGCTCACCGAGCGGTCGGCTACCAGCACGAGGTCGTCCATACCGGCGTGCTGGCATACCTTCTCAACGGCGAGCACGGGTCGCAGTTGCTCATGCGCTGCGCGGTGCCGACACGAAGCGACACCCGAGACCAGCAGAGGACTTTCGCTGCACTTTCCGATTCCGGTCGCGATCCTCGCTCGTCTTGCCGTCGATACCAGCCAGCAGAGTCACGGGATGGGCGCAGACCTTCTCAACGACGCGCTCATACGCGTCGTCCGCGCATCCGAGCAAGTCGCAGTCCGTGCAGTGGTCGTTCACGCACTCGATGACAACGCCGCCTCGTTCTATGAGCGCTTTGGATTCCATCCCCTCGCCACGACCCCGCTGACGCTGATGGTCACGCTCGCTGAGCTCCGCGACGCGGGCTATCCCAGGCAGTAGCACTCACCGCAGGTGTGCATCTGTGACCCAGCCGCCAACGAGCCGTACGAGCGATACCAAGACCTCTCCGAGGACTACCTAGTACAAACTGAGCGATACTGACGAGCATGTGGATTCCGATTACCGCGCCTGAAATCGAAGATGCGGCTCGTGGCGGACGACTAGTTGAGACACCGAGCTTCGACGCGAAGGCCGACCTACCGGCAGCGAAAAAGAACATCGACCTAGCTACGGACGTAGCAGCGATGGCGACGGATGGTGGCGTTCTGCTCTACGGGGTCGCCGAGGATGAGGCCGGGAATCCCACGGTGCCGGCGCCAATCGCCCTGATGGGCGCACCCGAGCGCGTGAGCGAGATCGTCGCGACCTCGATTGCAGAGGTTCCGTTCATCGACGTTCGGACGTTCCCGCTTTCAGACGGCCCGTCGCGCGGCTTCCTGGTCGTGGCGGTTCCGCAGTCCGCGCGTGCGCCGCACATGGTCATCGTCAAAGGCGACAATCGCTTCTACGGGCGAGCCGCGAAGGGCAACCGCCGCTTGAACGAGGGTGACGTGGCGCGACTCTACGAGCGTCGCAAAGGATGGGAAATTGACCGCTTTCAAGTGCTCAATGAGGCAATTTCTCACGCCCCGCTGCCTGTGCTGAGAGAGCAGGGCTACTTGCACGTCTTCGCTCGGCCAGTCGTGCTCGAACAAGGTCTGTTCGCTAGAGCAGTCAACCGGCTCGGCGGAAGCTCCGAGATGCACGTTCGACTGCTACGGGCCATTCATGGCGCGAAGCTCACCGGCACCTACTCGCCCTCTCTTGAGCGGGCACAGTATTGGGCGCGGCATGGCGCGGATCAGTGGCGGCTTTCGACACACAGTGAGGCCGAGCACAGCGTCGAGGAAGCGACGAGCCTAGTAGACCTCAATATCTATCTCGACGGGTACGGGCGCCTGTTCTGCGGCCGGGCAACCGACCTAATGCGCGAGGAAGGTCCGCCGCTCATTATTGAGGGTCTGATCGCAGGCAACGTCGAGGTCTTTTTCACAGTGATGGCGATGCTCTACGAGGCCGCTGGCTATCACGGCGCTGTCGATGTCGGCCTAGCCATCACAGGGATCGACGGAGCAAGGTCGATCCAACTTGAGCAGCGCGGGTTTCGTCCTGGGCCTACCTACCCCGCTGACAAATACTCGAGAACCGAGCGTGTTGCCTCGAAGCAGCTACTCGATGCGCCCGAGATTGCCCGGCAACTCCTACAAGACCTTTTCGACGCATCCACGGGAGTAGACGGATGGAGTCCGTGGCCGGATGAGGACCAGAGCACGGTTGCTTCGTGACGCACTGCGTTTTCTGCGACAGAGAGCACAAGAGCCGCGAGCACGTGATACCGCAATGGCTCGGAGAGCCACTAAAGGACTCCCACCCGGTTGCTCCTGGGAAGCTCCGAATTGGCCTCACGCATCGCTACACGCCGCCCGCTGGACGCGAGGGTGAGGCGCGCGAGTGGTCGATGGCCGGCCCCGATCTCGTCACGACCGAAGTCTGCGGCCAGTGCAATAACGGCTGGCTCGCCGAACTTGAGAGCCGAGTGAAGCCGACGCTCGAAGAGATCGTTCGTGGCGAGCCGGCCGACGTGCTCTCAGACGATCAGCCTGCGATGGCGACGTGGTGCTACAAGACCGTTCTCCTGATGCAGCTTGTCCGGCCGGGCAAGTTCCGGTTCATCCCGCGCGAGCGCTACTCGCAACTCCACCGGGACAAGCGACCTCCAAGTGACGTTCGGCTATGGCTTGGCTCGACCCCCGTTGATGGCTTGGTCGTCCATGAGGCGACGATGGGGGCGCATCTCAGTACGTTCACGTCGAAGCACCCAGGCTATCTCTCGGTGCTCACCGTCGGGCATCTGGTGATCCTCTGCTCTGGCCGATGCCATCCATCCGCTGAGCCCTTGAGCTTCGCTGCTCGCGCCGAGGGCAAGATCCTATTGGGCCTATGGCCGGCGTCGATTCGTGCCCGGCACTGGCCGCCCTCCGGGGTCATTCAAGACCTGGATCTCGAAGCGCTCGGAGGACTCATTTAGCAGCGCCTGTCCCGTTTGGGACTTTTTCTGACCTTTCTTCTGTGCCTGAGTTGCTCTTGCCGGCTCTCGTGAGCAACTGATCCACAAGCGCTTCCACGACCAAAGAGGCCCCAACAACAACGAACCGCCCAAGAGGACGGTCGCAGGATCACATAGCGGGGGCAGGATTCGAACCTGCGACCTTCGGGTTATGAGCCCGACGAGCTACCAGACTGCTCCACCCCGCGTCGCTACCTAAGTTCTAGCAAAGAACCGCACAAGTACGACCAACGGACGTCCCTGCAGGGCTGATGGCGCAACGTCGCCCGCGCCAGCGCGCCAGGCCAGCGATCCTCGCCCGCGCCCAGCGTGCCGCCCACAGCGCCCACCCACCCCCGCCCCTCTAGCATCCCGCCGATGCGCGTAGCGGTCGTCGACATCGGCACCAACTCGACCCGTCTGCTGGTCGCCGACGTCGCCCCGCAAACGGGGTCCGTCGATGAGCTGGAGCGCCGCTCGACGGTCACGCGCCTGGGCCAGGGCGTCGATGCGACGGGAGCGCTCGACGCGCAGGCCATGCAGCGCGTGTTCGACACGCTGATCGAATACCGCGCGCTGATCGACGAGCACGACGCGAGCGCGAACCTGGCGGTTCTCACATCGGCTGTGCGTGACGCCTCCAACGGCCCCGCGTTCGCGGCCCGCGTGCGCGAGGACTTCGGCCTGGACGCGCGCGTGCTGAGCGGCGACGAAGAGGCGCAGCTGACGTTCCTGGGCGCGATGTCCGGCCGCCCGGCCTCAGCCACGAAAGCGCCGATCGTGGTGATCGACATCGGCGGCGGCTCCACGGAGTTCGTCGTCGGCAGCGGCCGCAGCGCGGGCTTCCACACGTCGCTGCACGCGGGCGTGGTGCGCATGAGCGAGCGCCACATCCACGCCGACCCGCCGGCGCCCGACGAGCTGCACGCGCTCGCGCAGGACGTTCGCGCGACGTTGCTCGACGGCCTCCCCGCGGAGGAGCGCGCGCCGGTCAGGCACGGCATCGCGGTCGCCGGCACCGCGACGTCGGCCGCGTCGATCGACCTGGAGCTCGACCCGTACGACCCGGCGCGCGTGCACGGCTACCGGCTGCAGCTCGCGACCGTCGAAATGCTGCTCGCGCGCCTCGCGGACATGAACGAACGAGAGCGCCGCGAGGTCGTCGGCCTGCACCCCGACCGCGCGCCCACGATCGTCGCCGGCATGATCCTGCTGGAGGAGACGATGCGCGCGTTCGAGCTGGAGCAGGTCGAGGTCTCCGAGCACGACATCCTGTACGGGGGAGCGCTGCAGCTCGCGAGCGCCCGCTAGCGCCAGCCGCGCTCAGGCAAGACGCACACTCGGGCTAGACTCGCGCCCGGGCAGGATCCGGCTCTCAGGCGAGGTTGGACTTGCGCGGGTAGACGACGGTGGGGTCGGTGAGCACGTTGACGAGCGCCGGCGCGTTCGCCGCGAACGCGCGCTCGAGCGCCGGGCGCAGGTCGGCCGGCCGCTCGACCAGCTCGCCGTGGCAGCCGAGCGCCTGCACCACTTGGTCGTAGCGCGTGCCGGGCCGCAGGTCGGCGGCGACGGAGTAGCCGTAGAGGAACTCCATCGGGTGCTTCTCGAGCGCCCAGATGCCGTTGTTGCCCATCACGCCGACGACGTTGACGCCGTGGCGGGCGAGCGTGTCGAACTCCATGCCGGAGAACCCGAAGGCGCCGTCGCCGACCATCAGCACGACCTGGCGATCGGGGTGCGCGAGCTTCGCGGCGAGCGCGTAGCCGCAGCCGGTGCCGAGGCAGCCGAACGGTCCTGGGTCGAGCCAGCAACCGGGCTCGTAGCTGTCGACGACGCGCCCGGCGTAGGACACGAAGTCGCCGCCGTCGCCGATCACGATCGCGTCGCGGTCGAGCACGCTCGCGAGCTCCGCGTACAGCCGCATCGGGTGCAGCGGCGCGCGCTCGTCCTCGCGCTCGGCGCGCTCCGCCTCGCGCCGCTCGCTCTCCGCCGCGCGCAGCTCCGCGATCCAATCCTCGCTGGCGAGCGCGCGCGCCCCGGCGCCGCCGCGCAGATCGTCGAGCGTCGCGGCGATCGACCCGTAGCACTGAGCGGCGACCGCGCGCGGGTGATCGCGCTCGGGCTCGGCGGCGTCGACCACGACGATCTCGGTTTCCTCGCCGAACGACGCGCCGAAGCCGAGGCGGAAGTCCATCGGCACGCCCACCACCAGCGCGACGTCGGCGCCCTTCAGCGCCTGCGAGCGCACGCGCGAGAAGAACAGCTCGTCGTCCGCCGCCACGCACCCGCGCGCGAGACCGTTCAAAAAGACGGGGATGCGCAGCGTGTGCGCGAGCTCCAGCAGCGCGCGCTCGCCATGCCCCCAGTACAGATCGGTGCCGGCCATGATCACCGGGCGTTCGGCCGCGGCCAGCAGCGCGGCGGCGCGCTCGAGCGCCTCGCCTGACGCACCCCTGCCGCCGGCACTCGCGACGGCGAGCGGCGAGCGCTGCTCACCGTCCGGCTCGACGGCCTCCATGAACACGTAGTCCAGCGGGAAGTCCACGAACGTGGGACCGCCGTGCGGCGCGCACGCGGCGGCGAACGCGTCGTCCACGAGACCGGGAATCTCCTCGGTGCTCTGCGCGGTCGCCGCCAGCCGCGTGAGCGGCCGCACGAACGGCACGTGGTCGATCTCCTGCAGCGAGCCCTGGCCCCAGCGCAGCGCCGGCGCGCGCCCACCGAGCACGACGATCGGCGAGTGGTTGGCCTGTGCCGAGGCCATCGCGCTCATGCCGTTGGTGACGCCCGGCCCGGCCGTCAGCGCGCACACGCCAGGTTCGCGCGTGACCTTCGCCCAGCCCTCCGCCGCGAACGCCGCTGTGGACTCGTGGCGCACGTCGACGATCTCGATGCCCTCCTCGCGGCAGCCGTCGTAGATCGAGAACAGGTGCCCGCCGGACAACGTGAACAGCTTGCTGACGCCGTGCGCCTTCAGCCGCCTGGCCACGAGGCGTCCGCCGTGGAAGGTGCCGGTCTCCTGCGCGCTGGGGGTGGACATCGGCCGCGACTCTATCCGCTTTGCCGGCTCGCGGGACATGCCCGGGGCGGGATTCGAACCCGCAACGCCCCTCATGAGGGGCCATCGATTTTAAGTCGATTACGTCTACCTATTTCGCCACCCGGGCCGCGCCAGTGTATGGAAGCCGTCCCCACCCCCGCGCGGCGGCCGTAGCGCCTGGTTTATCGCCCGCAAACGTGGGCAATCTAGGCTCAAAGCGCAACTTTCGCGCTGCTACCGTGTCGTTGTAGGCGACAGCAGCTATCGGACTGTCCATGGAGGTCTCCGCTCTCACACATCCGAGCAGCATCCCGGGCCTACGCGGCCCGTCGGCACTGCTGCGCCTGCAGTCGGACGAGCGCCTGATCGCGCTCACTCGCCGCGGCCAGCACGCGGCGTTCGAGGTCCTGTGTGCCCGCTACCAGTCGCGGCTGCTGTCGTTCTGCCGCCACATGCTCGCCTCGAAGGAGGATGCCGAGGACGTCCTGCAGGAGGTCTTCGCGGCTGCGTTCAACGCGGTGCTCGCCGACGAGCGCGAGATCAACGTGCGCCCGTGGCTGTACCGGATCGCGCGCAACCGCTCGCTCAACCACCTGCGCCGCGCGTCCGCGATCGGCGTCGACTCGATGGACGTGCATTTCGCCGAGGGCGGTATCTCCACGGGCGAGAAGGTGATGCGCCGCGAGAGCTTCCGCGAGCTGATCGACGACGTACACCACCTGCCCGAGACGCAGCGCACGGCGCTGCTGCTGCGCGAGATCGACGCGCTCTCCTACGAGCAGATCGCGCACGCGATGGAAACCACCGTGCCGTCGGTCAAGTCGCTGCTGGTGCGCGCGCGCATCTCGCTCGCGGAGGCCGCCGAGGCGCGCAAGCTCAACTGCGAGGAAGTGCGCCTGGAGCTCGGCGAGGTCGCCGAGGGTCTGACCAAGCTGAGCACGCCCGCGCGCCGCCACGTGCGCGACTGCGAACGCTGCGCGTCGTTCCGCAAGCAGCTCAAGGACAACAACCACGCGCTCGCGATGATCATGCCGGTCGGCCCGCTGCTGCTGTTCAAGAAGCTGCTGCTCGCCAAGCTCGGTACGACCGCGTCGGCGGGCGGCGCGCACGTGGCCGGCGGCGCCGGCGCCACGGTCGGCGCCGGGGCGACGGCAACAGCGACGGCCACCGCGGGAGCGGGCGCGGCCGGCGGCGGCGTCGCCAGCGGCATCATGACCGCCGGCGCCGGCGCGCTCGCAACCAAGGCCGTCGCCGGGCTCGCGGTCGCCGCGATCGTCACCGCCGGCGCAGTCGCCACCGACAACGCCGTCGTCGTGCACCATCATCACCCACGCCTGCTGGTCGCCGCGAGCGTCCCCCCAAGCCACTACGCGAGCGAACCGCTGGTGGTGCACCGAGCGCTACAGCCGGTCAGCGCCGGAACCACGACCGACCCCAAGCAGATCGCGATCGGCCGCCGCCACGCGCACCACGCCAAGGGCCCGAAGCTCCCGCCGGCCCCGCTGCCGCCCGCGATGACGGGCGCCGTGACCGCCCCCGCTGCCAAGCCGACCGTCACGGCACCGGTCACCGAGGTCACCACGGAGACGACCGAACTGCCCGCCGCCGCGACCACGGTGCCGCCGACCACCACCACCTCCACCACCGTGCCGACCACCACGACGACCACCGCCACTGGCACGACGACCACTACGACGGGCACGACCACTTCGCCGACGACGCCGGTGACCACGCCGACGACGCCCGTCGAAACAACCTCCCCCCCGGCCCAGAACACGGTGCCCGGCAGCGAAGGCGAACCCGGAGCAACCGCGCCCCAGGCAACCGCCACCGCGCCCCAGACCACCGTCAGCACACCGGACGCCGACAGCACGCCAGATGCGGGCGGCACGGAAGCGCCGGCGAGCGTCGTCGTTGACGCAGACGCCGAGCGCGTTCTCGCACACGCCAGCCGTCGCCACGCGCGTCGCGCGCGCTAGTCGAACGTAAACGACTTCAGCGGCCGTAGCAGCACGCCGGTCTCGCCGACTTCCATCGGCGAGGTGACCTGTGCGGAGGCCGTCGGCGAGGTCAGCATCGCCGCGATCACGCCCTCGCGCGCGCCGGCACGCTGCGGCAGCAGCAGCACGTCCCGTCCGTACATGCGCTGGCCTTCGACGTCCGCCGTGAACAGCACCTGATAGCCGGTGAGCGTGTTGCTGACGCGCGTCTTGCCCTCAC
Organism: uncultured Solirubrobacteraceae bacterium; assembly: GCA_963716535.1. Classification (GTDB taxonomy): domain Bacteria; phylum Actinomycetota; class Thermoleophilia; order Solirubrobacterales; family Solirubrobacteraceae; genus Palsa-744. Next base: position 2,235,317 of record OY970317.1, read on the forward strand.
CGCGCAGTTCAAAGCCGCGGTAGCGACCGCTGAGAACCTGGGTCAAGCGCGTGGCGTACAGCGGCTCCGCGGCGGTCACTTCGCCGGAGTACGCGGGCAGCGCCAGCGGGTCCACCGCGAAGGAGTACTTGAGCGCGCCGTCGGGCCAGCGCGCCTGCACCTTCACGTACCCGCCCGGGTCGGGCGTCGCGCGGTACAGATCCCTGTAGCTGAAGCTGAACGGCACCGGGCCGCCGTGCGAGTAGGTCGTGTTCGCGAGCGTCAGCCCGACGGCCGCCAGCAACGCGACCAGGCCGACGCCGGCGCCCACCACCGCGGCGCGCGCGAGCTTCGACGCGGCGTGCCAGCGAGGCGCCAGCAGTCGCCCGAGCGTCGGGCCGTACTCGGGCTTCATCGCCGCCGCCGCCATCGCGCTCAGGCGATCATTCCCCGATCGAGAACAGCGATTCGAGGTCGTGGCGCGAGTAAGCCGCAAACGCGACCATCGTCTGTGTCCGCGAGACCCCCGGCAGCCCGCCGATCTGACCGGTGACGACGTCCGCGAGCTGCTCGTGGTCGGGCACGCGCACGATCGCCACGAAGTCCCACTCGCCGGTGACCGAGTACGCCTCGGCAACGCCGTCGATGTCCGCGAGCGCTCCGCCGAGGCTCGACAAAGCATCGCGCTCAGCCTCGATCAGCACCACCGCGTTGGTCATCGTCATGCGCAACCCATGATAGGCCTCGCGGCGCTACGCCTCGGCGCCGCCGAGCCGCCGCGCGCCGAGCCCGAACGCGAGGCCGAGCAGCCCACCGACGACACCGGCCAGCCAGCTCGCTTCCGGGCGCGCGAACGGCAGCGCCAGCAGCAGCGCCGCCAGCGCGCCCGCGCCCAGCAGGTCACCTTCGCGGTAACCGCCCGCGCGAGCCGTCTCCAGGTCGGGGGCTGCCCATGCCGCCAGCAGCGCCAACGCGGCGGCGTTGCCGCCGCTCAGCAGCGGATACGGATACACCGCGAGCGCCACCAGCGCACCGGCGAGGCTGGCGCCGAAGAACAGCGCCAGCACGACCGCGGGGCCGTGACGGCGCTCGAGCAGCCAGCCGAAGATCGCGATCGTGAGGATCGCTACGAACGCGTATATGCCATCGGCGTAGGCGAAGCCGTTGGTGAACAGCTTCCACCAATCGCCGCGCAGCGGCCCGAACAGCGCCGCGTGCAGATACAGCATCGGTTCGGCGTGCGCGACGACCCACATGGCGCAGCTTGCCGCCACCAGCGCGATCGTCGCGTACGGCCGTTCTGCGGCCCAGCGACCGGATTGGTGGCGCGTGCTCGCCCGAGCGCGGCCGCCGACGGGCGCCGGCTTGGCGCGCAGCAACGACAGCGCGCGCCCGCGCAGCGTGGTGCGCGTGGGCGCGTTCGCGGGCGGCAGCTTGGGTGCGCGCCGGCGCAGGCGCGTACCGCAGTACGGACACTCGGTGATGTACGGGCTCACCTCCGAGCCGCATTGCTTGCACACCACGAACAGATCAGCACCGGAGGTCATTGCCAACCCATTCTAAGGACCTCTCGACCGCGGCCCGCGCGGTTTCGCCCGGACCTCTCGACCGCGGCCCGCACGGCTCTGGAATACTCAGACGCATGAACCCCGGAACCGACACGAAGCTCTACATCCTCGCGTTCGATCATCGCGGCTCGTTCCAGAAGAAGTTCTTTGGGATCGAGGGCGAGCCGGACTCCGAGCAGACCGCCATCATCGCCGACGCCAAGCACCTGATCTTCGAGGGCATGCTGCAGGCGGTCGGCGCCGGCGCCGACCCATCCGTCACGGGCGTGCTCGTGGACGAGCAGTTCGGCTCCACCGTGCCCGCCGAGACGCACGAGCGCGGGCTGCAGCTCGCGATGCCAGCCGAGCGCTCGGGACAGCCGATGTTCGACTTCCAGTACGGCGATGACTTCGGCAAGCACATCGAGCGCTTCAACCCCGACTACACGAAGGTGCTCGTCCGCTACAACCCCGACGGCGACAGGCAGGCCAACGACGAGCAGCTCGCCAAGCTGCTGCGTCTCAGCGACTGGCTCGAGCAGAACCAGCGCAAGTTCCTGTTCGAGCTGCTGGTGCCCGCCGAGGACGCGCAGCTGCAGTCGGTCGGCGGCGACGGCGACCGCTACGACGCCGAGCTGCGCCCCGAGCTGATGCGCCGCGCGATCGCCGAGATTCAGGACGCCGGCATCGTCGTGGACATCTGGAAGATCGAGGGCGTGGACCTCCGCTCCGACTGCGAAATGCTGGTCGCGCAGGCCCGCAGCGGCGGACGCGATGACGTCAAGTGCGTCGTGCTCGGCCGCGGCGCCGACGATGCGAAGGTCGACGAGTGGCTCGTCGCGGCCGCGCCGGTCGATGGCTACATCGGCTTCGCGATCGGCCGCTCGATCTGGTGGGACCCGCTCAAGGCCTACGTCGACGGCAAGATCGAGCGCGCCGCCGGGGCCCGCAAGATCGCCGAGAACTACCTGCGCTTCGTTTCGGTGTACGAGCGCGCCAAGGCGTCCGCCTGAGCGTGAGCGCCATGAAAATGCGCCAGAGCCTCGCCGAGTGGGAGCGAGCGTTCGTCAAGGAGGCGACGCTCGACCGCCGTCGGCGCGACTCGCTGCGCCGCACGACCGAGCAGCGCGCGTTCAAGCGCGACCTCGAGCGCCAGCACAAGCGCGGCTCCGTGCGCTTCGTGCTGCTGGTGCTGACGTTGATCCTCACCGCGGCCGTGGTAACGGTCGTGATGTTTCGGACGCTGTACCTGCTGCTGGGTTGAGCGCCGCGGTTGACGCGGCCCGACATGCGCTCGCCGCGGAGCGCGAAGCGCTCTCGCGCGCCGTCGCGGGCTAACCGCCCTCGCCCAGCTCCTGCAGCGACTCATCAACGGCAGTGGCCGTGTGCTCGGGTGCCACCCCGTCCTTGACGGGCGCCGGCGCGCCCGCTTCGCGGTGGATCTCGAGGTAGATCTCCTTGCGGAACACAGGCACACGCTGGGGTGCCTGGATACCGATGCGCACCTTCTCGCCCATGACCGACAGCACCGAGACCTCGATCTCGTCCCCGATCATGATGCTCTGGTTGGACTTGCGTGTCAGAACCAGCATTTGGGCGCACCTTCCTCTTTGCCGATTGGCGACCCGGCGCAACCCCAAACCGCCGGAATGCCAAGCATAGTCAGAGTGCCGGGGGAACGCGATATCAATTTACTCGGGCCCGTCCGCAACCCCTTCAACGGGAGTCGCGATGCGTGCCCGCAGCGTCGCGCGGCCTGTTGCGCTAGTCTCCCGGGCCGTCCATGCCCCGGAAATCTCTGCGCCCGCACCTCAACCAGATCCGTGCCTGGGTGCGTCAGGGCCGAACAGACGCATGGGTCGCCCATCAGCTGGAGGTCACCGTCCGCGACATCGAGCAGTTCAAGCGTCAGAACGAGCTGGTCAGCGACGACGAGTCCCCAGAGAGCGTCGGGGGCGCCAGCGACTACCCGGAGGAGATCGACCTCCGCGCTGAGGACGACGCGTTGATCGCCGCCGAGCTGGAGGCGGCCGAAGCCGAGGCTGAGCGCGCCCGCGCGGAAGCTGAAGCCGCGGGCGACGACGGCGAGGACGACGGCGAGGAGTCCTCGGGCGCCACACGTACGCGCCGGCGCAGCCGCCGCGGCGGACGCGGCCGCCGTTCGGGAGCGCGCAACACGGGCCCGCTGGAAGGCACGTTCGACCACGGTGAGGAGGGCTACGGCCTGTGGCTCGACGCCTCCATTCAGGAGAACGCCATCTACGCCGAGCACTGGGCCGGCCACCGACCCGTCGAGGTCGAGGTCGAGGAGGACCGCATCGTCATACGCCGCGCCGGCACGGCTGACGACGAGTAGACCGTTTGCGCCGCACGCAGCGGCGCTGCTACGCCTCCGACAGCGTCCTGCGGCCGCCGGCGAAGTCGGCGGCCTCGCGCAGGTAATGGGCGAAGGCGGCGTCGATGACGAGGCCGGCCTCCCACGCCCACGGGTCCTCGGGGGCGAGCTTCATCGCGATCTGCAGGCACCACGAGGTGCCCTGTTCGTACAGGTCCACCAGCTCGTCCGCCGAGAAGCGCCCGCCGAGGCGCCTGCGCAGCTCCGCGACGAGGCCGTCGATCACGCGTTCCAGCAGCGCGCGCCGCTCGGCGGGCGCAACCGCGAGCCGGCGCTCGCCCTGCTGCCACTGGTAGTTGCAGGTCTCGAACGACACGCGCCGAGGCTAGCAGCGCGTACGCGGCGGCCGAACGCTCGGTTGCCGGGCGAGCCGCTGCTCAGTTGCCGGGGAGGCCGCTGATCACGTATGGCTGCTCGCCGCTCTTCATCATCCCCAGCTGGCGCGCCTCGGTTTCGAGCGTGCCGGCGGCGGTCAGCGCCGCGCGTTGACGCACGAGCGCGTTGTGTTCGCGTTGCATGCTCGCCACCACGGCGGCGTCGCGGCGCGACTGGCGCCAGGTCGAGAGCACGTGCACGCCGCCGCTGGCGTACAGGTACACGAGCGCCGCCAGCACACACAACATCGCCACGCGTCCCAGCCGATCCCAGCGCACGCGCTTCGCAATCGTCGGGCCCGGCCTTGGACGTGATGCCGAGATCGCAGGCATGACTACCCGGTTTCGCGGCCACCCAGCAACCTCCTGCCGCTGACACCCGCCAACCGCACGCAGTCACGTGAGCCGTGGCTACACGGCGAACGCGGGCAGCTCGCGGCCCGGGCGACGCCTCAGCCTGCGCGAAACGCGCTGCGCCCGGGGAAGCGCGCGGCTGCTCCCAGCTGCTCCTCGATGCGCAGCAGCTGGTTGTACTTGGCGACGCGGTCCGAGCGCGACGGCGCGCCGGTCTTGATCTGCCCGCAGCCGGTGGCAACGGCGAGGTCGGCGATGGTCACGTCCTCGGTCTCGCCGGAGCGATGGCTCATGACCGCCGTGTAGCCGGCGTCGCGGGCCATCGCGACCGCCTGCAGGGTCTCGGTGAGCGTGCCGATCTGGTTGACCTTGATCAGGATCGAGTTGCCGACGCCGCTGTCGATGCCGCGGCGCAGCCGCTCGGTGTTGGTCACGAAGATGTCGTCGCCGACGAGCTGCACGCGCGCGCCGATGCGCTCTGTCAGCGTGCGCCAGCCGTCCCAGTCCTCCTCGTCCATGCCGTCCTCGAGCGACACGATCGGATAGCGCGCGACGAGGTCCGCCCAGTAGTCGCTGAACTGCTCCGCGCTGAGCGTGCGGCCCTCGTGCTCGAGCACGTAGGAGCCGTCGCGGTAGAACTCACTGGAGGCGGGGTCGAGCGCGATCGCGACGTCCTCGCCCGGCCGGTACCCGGCGGCTTCGATGCCCGCGACGAGCATCTGCAGGGCCTCCTCGTTGGAGCCGAGGTCGGGCGCGAAGCCGCCCTCGTCGCCGACAGCCGTCGCCAGGCCGCGCTCGTGCAGCGTGCGCTTCAGCGCGTGGAACACCTCGGTGCCCATGCGCAGGCACTGCGAGAACGTGCTCGCGCCGCACGGGACGATCATGAACTCCTGAAAGTCGACTTTGTTGTCCGCGTGCGCGCCGCCGTTGAGCACGTTCATCATCGGCACCGGCAGCACCGCCGCCTGCGCACCGCCGAGATACCGCCACAGCGGCAGGCCCTGCTCGGCGGCCTGCGCGTGCGCGGCGGCCAGCGACACGCCGAGGATCGCGTTGGCCCCCAGGCGCGACTTGTTGGGCGTACCGTCCAACTCGATCAGCGCCGCGTCGAGCGCCTCCTGATCGGCGGCGTCGGCGCCGGCCAGCGCCTGCGCGATCTCGCCGTCGACGTTCGCCACGGCGCGCGAGACGCCCTTGCCGCCCCACTGCTCGCCGCCATCGCGCAGCTCCGTCGCCTCGAACTCGCCGGTAGATGCGCCCGAAGGCACCGCCGCGTGCCCGTGCGCGCCCGAGCGCAGCGCGACCTCGACCTCGACCGTGGGGTTGCCACGGCTGTCGAGGATCTGGCGGGCGTGGATGCTGTCGATCTCGCTCATGCGAGCACGGCGTCTATTCGACGGCGGATTTCGCCGTGCCGCTGCTCTTGGGAGCTTTGTAGCCCTTGCAGTCGGCGACCACGAAGCCGGAGCGACATTCGGTCTTCGCCAGCCACTTCTTTTTGAATTCCTTGACGAACTTGCTTAGCGCGGTCTGCTGTCCTGTGGAGATCAGCTGCTGCTTGACCTCGGACTGCACCTTGGACAGTGGTTCCTGCGTACCCGCAGTGGAACTCACGACTTCGTAGACGTAGTAACCGAAGGGAGTCTTCACGGGGCCCCCGAGCACGTTCGCCTTGGCCGAGAAGATGGCTTCGTCGAGCGCTTTCTCCTCCTCGCCTTTGACGACTTCTTTGAGCAGCCCACCGTTGGCCTTGCTCGTCGGGTCGATCGAGACCTTGCTGGCGACGCTCGCGAAGCTCTTGCCCGATTCGACTTCCTTCTTTGCGCTCGCGGCCGCCGCTTCGGTCTTGGTGAGAATGATCCTCACGTTGCGCTTTTCGGGCGTGCCGAATTTGGACTTGTTTTCTTCGTAGTACTTCTGAACCTGAGCCTGGGTTACCGTTCCCTTGCTCTTGATGACCTGCTTCTGGATTTTTTGCGACAGCAGGTTCAGCTTGACGCGCAACAGCAGATCGGACACCGTCTGCCCCGATGTCGCCAGGAATTTTTCGAATTCAGAGGCCTTCGGGAACTGCGTGCTCTTGATTTTCGTGAATTCCTTGTGGACTTCCTTGTCGCTGAGCTTGACGCTCATCGCGGAGGCTTCACTGAGCACCCACTGCGAGGAGATCAGGAAGCCAAGGACCTCGCTCTGCAGCGCCTTGTACTGCGTCTGGCACTCGGTCTTCAGCTTCGCGGCAGTCGGCACCGACTCGCCCTTGGCGGGTTTCGCGGATGTGGCTTTCAGGTGCGCGATGCAGGCGGTGTATTCCGGCGGTTCGGGCACGACCGTCTTTTCGGACGAGCCGGCGACCTTGTTCGATGCCGACGCCACTTCCATCCAGTGGTTGAAAGCGTCTTTGGTGATTGCCGTGCCGCCGACCTGCACGACCGCGTCGCCGGAGATGCCGCCGCACGCGGAGATGCCAACGAGGGCAAACAAAACGGCGCCTAGCGCCGATAGGGACCTGAGGGGCTTGGACACGACGCGGGCACTCTAGCGGAAAAGCGCTGAGCGGGGCATAACGATCGCTTAATGAGTTCCTAAGCGGCCTCGCGCACGAGCGCGAGCAGCGCGTCCGCCGCCTTCACCACGCTGGGGAATCGCTCATTACCGTCCTTCGGAACGCGTACCGAGACCTGCGAGCGGCCCGCTTCATACAGCGCCCCGGGCAGCTCCTCGCGCAGGCGTCGCGCACGGACCGAGTCGAGCTCGATCGGCACGACCGCGAGGCGGTCGCCGTGGAAGCTGACCGTGCGCGCGCCGGCCTGGCCGAACTTGATCCGCGCGCGCTGTAGCGCCAGCAGGTTCTCGACGGGCTCCGGCAGCGGCCCGAAGCGGTCCTCGAGCTCCTCGCGCAGGCGCTCGACGTCGGCCACCTCGAGCGCCCCCGCCACGCGCCGGTGCACCTCGATCTTGGCCTGCTCGTAGGGGACGTAGTCGGCGGGCACGTACGCGTCGACGTTGACGTCCAGTCGCACCGGCTCCGGCAGCGCCTCGCCCTCCTGCTCAGGCTCGGCCGCGGCGACCGCTTCGTCGAGCATCTGCATGTACAGCTCGAAGCCCAGCGCGGCGACGTGCCCGGACTGCTCGTCGCCGAGCAGGTTGCCGGCGCCGCGAATCTCCAGGTCGCGCATCGCGATCTTGAAGCCGGCGCCAAGCTCGGTGTAGTCCGACAGCGCCGACAGCCGCTGCGCGGCTTCGGGCGTGAGCGCGGCGGCCGCGTCGTACAGCAGGTACGCGTACGCGCGCTCGCGGCTGCGCCCGACGCGGCCGCGGATCTGGTAGAGCTGCGCCAGCCCGAAGCTGTCGGCGTGCTCGACGATCAGCGTGTTCGCCTGCGGGATGTCGATGCCGGACTCGATGATCGAGGTGCACACGAGCACGTCGGCGCCGCCGCGCAGGTAGTCCATCATCACCGCCTCAAGCTCCCCCTCGCCCATCTGGCCGTGCGCCACCACGAAGCGCACACCCGGGCACAGCGCGCGCAGCCGCTCGGCGGTCTCCTCGATCGACTCGACGCGGTTGTGCAGGAAGAACGCCTGCCCGTCGCGCTCGTGCTCGCGCGTGATCGCGCGCTTGACCAGCTCCTCCTCGTACTCGCCCACGTACGTGCGCACCGGCCGGCGCCCCTCAGGTGGCGTCTCGATCACGGAGATGTCGCGCAGCCCCGCGAGCGACATCTGCAGCGTGCGCGGGATCGGCGTGGCGGACATCGAGATCACGTCGACCTTCAGCTTGAGCTGGCGCAGCAGGTCCTTCTGCTTGACGCCGAAGCGTTGCTCCTCGTCCACGATCAGCAGGCCGAGGTCCTTGGCGCGCACGTCGCGCGAGAGCACGCGGTGGGTGCCGACGAGGATGTCCACGCGCCCCTCGGCGAAGCCCTTGATCGCTTCTTTCTGCTCGGCCGCGCTGCGAAAGCGCGAGACGTGCTCGAGCGTGAACGGGTAGTCGGCGAGGCGCTCGGCGAACGTGCCGTAGTGCTGCTGCGCAAGGATCGTCGTCGGCACCAGCATCAGCACCTGCTTGCCCTCCGCCGCGGACTTGAACGCCGCGCGCAGCGCCACCTCGGTCTTGCCGTAGCCGACGTCGCCGCAGATCAGCCGGTCCATCGGCCGCGGCGCTTCCATGTCGGCCTTGACCAGCTCGATCGCGTCGCGCTGGTCGGGCGTCTCGGTGAACGGGAAGCGCTCCTCGAACTCACGCTGCCAGTCGGAGTCGGGGCCGAACGCGTGGCCACTGCGGCGTTTGCGCTCCGCGTACAGGCTCAGCAGCTCGCCCGCGAGCTCCTGCGCGGCGCGGCGCGCGCGCGCCTTCATCGTCTCCCAGCGCGTGCCGCCGAGCTTGCTCAGCGGCGGATGCGCTCCCGCGCCCGCGCCGACGTAGCGCGAGATCTTCGCGAGCTGGTCGGTGGGCACGAACACGCGATCGTCGCCCTGGTATTCGAGGTACAGGTAGTCGCGCGTGACGTCCGCGACGGTGCGCGTCTCAAAGCCCGCGAAGCGCGCCACGCCGTGGTCCTCGTGCACGACGATGTCGCCGGTGCGCAGTTCCGTGAACGAGCGCAGCGCGCCGCGCCGCGTGCCACCGCCCGGACGCTGGTCACCTCTGCGGTCGGTGCGCCGCCGGCGCAGCAGCCGGTGCTCGGGATACACCGCCAGCTTCAGCTGCGGCGCGACGAAGCCCTCGCGCAGCGACGCCGCGACGAAGCGCAGCGACGGCTCGAGCGGCTGGAAGCCGATCGCCGAGCGGCCCGCGGCGTCCGCGGCGCCGCCCTCGTCCAGCCACGTCGCTTTGAGCCTGCCGAGGTTGTACGCGGCGCGCTCGCCCTCGCCGCGACGAGGGAACGCCACGACCGTCCTGTAGCCCGAGCGCACGAGCTTCTCCAACTCCGGCTCGGCTTCGCCGAGCGAGCGCGCGGTCGTGTCGGCGGCCTGCGCGCGCAGCTCGATCTGCTGCCCGCTCGACAGCGCCGACAGCCAGATGCGCGCACGCTGCGCGAGCGCGGCGCGAATGCTCTGCGGGCTGACGTACAGGTGGTGCGCGTCCTCGTCGCCGAACGCCGCGCACACGTCGCTCCACAGATCGTCGAGCACCGGCTCGAGGTCCTCCTCGGCGGCGACCACCAGCTCGGTGTCCGCGCCGACGAGGTCGAGCAGCGCGCCGAAGCGCTCGACCGGCAGCAGCTCCGCGATGTCCGGGCGCTCGGCCTCCGCGCCCGCATCGGCGTTGCTATCACCGTCACCGCCATCAGCGCCATCAGCGCCTGCGCTGCTGGCGCCCTTGCGCAAACCGCTGGGGAGCTGTTCGGCCGCCAGCTCGGCCAACTCGCGGTGCTCGAGCGCCAGCTCCGCCGCCGGCGCGATCTCGACTTCCTGGGTCTCGCCGAGCGAGCGCTGCGTGAACGTCGAGAACCACCGCAGCGACTCGATCTCGACGTCGAACATGTCGACGCGCACGGCGCGCTCCTCGGTCGCCGGAAACACGTCCAGCAGCCCGCCGCGCAGCGCGAACTGGCCGCGCTCCTCGACCTGGTCGGTGCGCTCGTAGCCAGCGCTCACCAGCTCCGCCGCGCACTCGTCGAGGTCCAGCAGCTCGCCCACGCGCAGCGTGAACGAGTGCGGGCGCAGCTGCGGGTCGGGCACCTTCTCCGACAGCGCCACCGCGCTCACCACCACCACCGGCGGCTCAGCGTCGCCAGCGCCAAGCAGCGCGTCGAGCGCCGCCACGCGCAGGCCCACGAGGTGCGCGGGCGGCGCCAGGTGCGACTCGTACGCGACGCCCCTGGACGGGTAGTAGCGCACGCGCCGCGGCGCCAGCCACGCGCCGAGGTCGCCCGCGAGGTCGCGTGCGGCGCGGTCGTCGCCGACCACCACCAGCGTCGGGCGCGCACGCGCCTCCTCGTCGATCTCCGCGAGTGCCGCGATCACGTACGCGCGCAGCGACGCCGACACGAACGCGTGGCCGCCGTCGCGCGCGAGCGCCAGCGCCGACTCGTCCTCCTGCACGAGCCCCAGCAGCGAACGCAGAGCCCCAGTGCCGGTGGCCATCACGACGTCTCCTCGCGCGCGGGGCCGCGAGGCGCGGCATCCCCGGACCCGTCAGCTCCGGCGTCGTCCTGTGCGAGCACGACGCGCTCCACGTCCGCGACCGCTCGCTCGACCAGCTCGGCGACCTCCGCGCCGCTCTCGCGGAAGCGCCCGAGCACGTACGCGGACACGATCTCGGGGTCGGTCGAGTCGGGGCGCCCGACGCCGACGCGCACGCGCATGAAGTCCGCGCCGCCGAGCTCGCGCTTCAGCGACTTCAGCCCGTTGTGCCCCGCGAGCCCGCCGCCCAGCCGCGTGCGCACGTCGCCGAACGGCAGGTCGATCTCGTCGTGCACCACCAGCACGCGCTCCAGCGGCAGCTTGAACGCGCCGCGCGCCGGCCCCACCGAGCGCCCCACATCGTTCATGTACGTCTGCGGGCACAACACCGCCACGCGCGGCGGCGAGCCGGCGCTCGCCATCCCGTCAGACGTCCCGCCGCTCGGCGTCGCGCCGAGTCCGAGCGAAGCGCCCGGCGCGCCCGCACGCACGCGACCTTCCGCAAGGCGCCCGCGGAAGCGGTCCTTGGCCTTTCCCAACCCCCAGCGCTCGACCAGCGCCTCGGCGACCGCGAAACCGACGTTGTGCCGCGTGCCCGCGTACTCCCGCCCAGGGTTGCCCAATCCGACGATCAGCCAGTCGACGGCTCCCGCGCCGCCGCCGCCTCCACCGCCGCGGCTACCGCCGAACGGGCGTCGCAGCGGTGTTACTCCTCGCTGGAGGAGCCGTCGTCCTGTGAACCGCCCTCGCCGACGACCTCCGTCTCGGCTTCGATCTCGTCGGCGGTGTCGCTCTGCAGGCGCGGCGGTGACAGCGTGGCGACGACGGTCTCCTCGAGGTCGTCGAGCAGCGTGACGCCGTCGGGCGCGGCGATCGCGGCGAGCAGGATCGTGTCGCTGATCTGCATCTCGCTGACGTCGTACACGATCGACTCGGGGATCGCGGTGGGCAGCGCTTCGACGTTGACCTCGCGCGTGATCTGCTCGAGCACGCCGCCCTGCTTGACACCCGGCGCGTCGTCGGCGCCCGTCAGTTCCAGCGGCACGACCGCGCCGATCGCCTCTTTGAGGTTCACGCGCAGCAGGTCGACGTGCACGGTCTCGCCGCGCACGGGGTGGCGCTGGGCTTCCTTGAGCACGACCGGCGTGGCTTTGCCGCCGTCGATGCTCAGGTCGAGCACCGCGCCGGAGCCGGCGAGCGCGTGGCGCAGCTCGCGCTCGTCCGCGTCGAAGCCGAGCGGCTCGCCGCCGCCGCCGTACAGCACCCCCGGCACGCGCCCGCTGCGGCGCAGGCGGCGCGCCGCGCGCGAGCCCTCGGCGGCGCGGCTGTTGACGTTGAGCTTGGTGGTTGTGTCGGCCATGAGCGACTGCAGACTGTAGCAATCGCCGCTCGTCGCTCCGATCGCCGCCCGCGTGCCCGGCGAGCACCGCCGCCCCGCGCGAGCGGCGGCCGCCTACTGTTGGGCTTCTTTGGCTTCGACTTCTTCTTCGCGTTCGACCAGCGAGGCCTTCGTGCAGCGGCCTTCGCCGGAGATCGGCGTGCCGATCGCGAGCAGGTGCACGTGCACGCCCGAGAAGAAGTCGCCGGTGCGGCGCACGTCCACGCACTGCACCACCGGCTGCGTGCCGATCACGGTCCACGCCAGCCGCGTCCTGCCGCTCGCGCCGGACAGCGAGTACGCGGTCGGCGATTCCAGCTGCAGGATCTTGATCGCGCCCGCGCGGCGCACCCTCGCATCGCTCGCGTCGGCCTTCGCGCTCGCCAGGCACGACGGGTTCGCGCGACAGCCGTCGAGCTGCGCGAGCATGCCCGCAAGATTCCCCTTCGCCTCGGCCTGCACCAGCGCCAGCTCGTCGTTGCGTTCGGCGTTCTCCACCGTCAGGAATCGCGCCAGCAGCACGCTGACGACGAGCACCACCAGCACCGCAACCGCGAACAGCCCGCGCAACACCCGGCGCTGGCGCAGCGGCAGCCGCTGCCACCACTCGCGCGGACCGCGCGCGCCCTCCACAGGGGTCGCAGTGTGAGAGGACATCGTGTGGGGATGATGACGGGTGGGCACATGTGCCCACCCCTGATGGGGTCGCATGCGACCCCATCCCGGACCGCGCATGCGCGGTCCGCTGGTCGGCACATGTGCCGACCAGAACAGCTCATAACCAAGGCGCGTGTGCCACCGGCCGGAACAGCTCAAGACCAAAGCGCATGCGCCACCGCCACGCCGGCACATGTACCGGCCGGAACAGCTCATACCTCGTCGCGCGCGAACGCCGCCGCGCTCAGCGCCAGCAGCACGAGCAGCAGGCCCGCGAGCTCCATGCCCTCCTTGAGCGAGACCACGACCTCGAACGCCCAGCCGCTGGTGCTCCGGCCGAGCACTCGCGCGATGCTGTGCGGTTCGAGCACGTGGATCGCGTAGGACGCGAGCAGCAGCAGGCCGGCGGCGAGCGCGCCGGTCAGACGCAGGCGCGCGTACGTCAGCCGCCACACGCAGTACACGAGCGCGAGCAGCGCCGGCGCGTACAGGATCTTGCCGTGGTGCAGCGCGTCGACCTGCACGTGCAGCCCTGAGACCTCGTCGAGGAAGAACGCCGCGAGCAGCACGCAGCTGACGATCCACTCCGAGCGCCGCTGTCGCGCACGCCACGCGCCGGCCGCGCACACCGCGACCGCGAGCCCGAGCACCGCGTGCGCCAGCACATGCGACCAGCTGACCGACAGGTTGGCGTTCAGGACCCTGTAGCGCAGGTCGTACGCGCCGAAGTCCAGCAGGTGCGTCGCCGCGACCGCTCCGATCGCCGCGCCCGCGATCAGCGCCGAGCCGCGCCAGCTTTCAGAAAAGCTGATTCTCGCCGCCGAAGACCTCGCTGACGGAGTCGTCCACGAAGATCCGCCGGATCGAGTCCGCCAGCAGCTCCGCGCACGGCAGCACGCGCACGTTGTCCGGACGGCCGGGCGGGACGGGGATCGTGTCGGTGACGACGATCTGCTCCAGCCCCGACTCGCGCAGGTTCTCGAACGCGGCGCCCGCGAACACCGCGTGCGTCGCCGCCGCGTACACGCGCGCGGCGCCTTCTTCCTTGACCGTTTTGGCGGCCGCCTTGAGCGTGCCGGCGGTGTCGATCATGTCGTCGACGATCACCGCCGTCTTGCCTTTGACGTCGCCGATCACGTAGCCGATCTCCGCGACCTGCTGCGCCGGGCGCTCCTTGTCCAGGATCGCCAGCTCGGCGCCGATCTTCGACGCGAAGTTCTTGTTCAGCTTGACCCTGCCGGCGTCGGGAGCCACCACCACCAGGTCCGGCAGGCCGAGGTCCTGGAAGTACTGCGTCAGCATGAACAGCGCCGTCATGTGGTCGACCGGCTTCTGGAAGAAGCCCTGGATCTGGCCCGCGTGCAGGTCCATCGTCAGCACCCTGTCGGCGCCCGCCGACTCCAGCATGCGCGCCACCAGACGCGCCGAGATCGGCTCGCGCGGCGCCGACTTCTTGTCCTGGCGCGAGTAGCCGAACCACGGCGTTACCGCAATCACCCGGTGCGCCGAGGCGCCCACCGCCGCGTCGATCATGAACAGCAGCTCCATCAGCGAGTCGTTCGCCGTCACGCCCGTCTGCGCGTTGCCGCACGTCGACTGCACGATGAACACGTCCGCGCCGCGGATCGACTCCTCGTAGCGGCAGTAAACCTCGCCGCCCGAGAACGTCTTCAGCTCCACCGGCCCCAGGTCCACGCCGAGCTTGTCCGCGATGTCGACCGCCAGCTGCGGGTTCGCGCGCCCGCTGAACAGCATCAGCCGCTTGTTGTAATCGATCGGCAGGCTCGCCCGCGAATACTGGGTGCGCGTGTCGATCGCACTCATCTACTTAGGCAGTGTAGACGTCGCGTTGCGATCAGTCACGCTTGCGCTCGGCGTAGCCCTCGACGTTCTGCTGGCGCGCACGCGCGATGCCCAGCGCGTCCGCCGGCACGTCGTCCGTGATCACCGACCCGGCGCCCGTGTACGCGCCGTCGCCGACGCTCACCGGCGCCACCAGCGTCGTGTCCACGCCCGTGCGCACGCCGCTGCCGACCGTCGTGCGGTGCTTGGCGCGCCCGTCGTAGTTGGCCGTGATCGTCGCCGCGCCCAGGTTCGTGCGCGCGCCCACGTCCGCGTCGCCGATGTAGGACAGGTGCGGGATCTTCGCGCCGGCGCCCACGTCCGAGTTCTTGACCTCCACGAACGTGCCCACCTTGGCGCCCGCGCGCAGCACCGTGCCGGGGCGCAGGTAGCCGAACGGCCCCACGCTGGCGCCGTCCTCGAGCACGCAGTCGACCAGGTAAGAGCAGCGGATCGTGCAGTCGCGGCCGATCTTCGTGGCGCCCTTGATCGTCGTGAACGGCTCGATCGTCGTGTCCTGCCCAATCTCCACGTCGACCTCGATCACCGTCGCCGCCGGGTCCACGATGTCGACCCCCGCGCGCATGTGCCGCTCGTTGACCTGCGCCTGCGCCAGCGCGCGCACGCGCGCCAGCGCCACGCGGTCGTTCACGCCCAACACCAGGCCCTCGTCCTGCACCACGTGCGCCGCGACCGCCGCGCCGTCCGCGCGCAGCAGGTCCAGCACCTGCGGCAGGTAAAGCTCGCCCTGCGCGTTCTCAGCGCTCAGCCGCGGCAGCGCCGCGCTCAGCGCGCCCGCCGCGAACACGAAGATGCCCGTGTTGACCTCGCGGATCTCAAGCTCCGCCGCCGTCGCGTCGCCCGGCTGCTTCGTCTCCACCACCCGCAGCACCGCGCCGTCCGCGTCGCGCACCACGCGCCCGTAGCCGCGCGGGTCATCCAGCAGCGTCGTCGCCATCGTCGCCCGCGCGCCCGACGCGCGGTGCGCGTCCACCAGCTCGCCGATCGCCTCGGCGCTCACCAGCGGCACGTCGCCGCTCAGCACCACCACCGGCGCCGCCGCATCCAGCTCCACGTCCTCCGCCGCTTCCAGCGTCGCCATCGCCGCGCGCATCGCCCCGCCCGTGCCGTCCGCGCGCTCCTGCACCGCCAGCTCCACGCCCTCCGGCAGGATCGACTCCAGCGCCCGCGCCGGCGAGTCCACCACCACCACCCTGCCCGCGCCAGCCGCCCGCGCCGCGCGCACCGGCCACATAACCAGCGGCAGGCCGCACAGGTCGTGCAGCACCTTCGGGGTCTTCGAGCGCATGCGCGTACCGCGTCCCGCAGCGAGGATCACAACGATCGGAGCGCTCACCCGAGCAATGCTATTCGGCCGCTTGGCGGCGACGGTACTTGTGTCCAGGGACGACGTCAGCGCCGCGGCCGTTGCCGTACCCGCTCGGTCAGCTCTGAGCATGTTCCCGCTCGTACTGTCGGAGCCACTTGCGAACGGCGTTGTCTGACACACCGTAACGACGACCTGTGCCCGCGTAGCCAAGCGCCCCGATCTCTCGCATCAGGTGGGTGTACGGCGGGCGCGTCACCTTGCGCCGCTCGGGCCGCGCGCGGCCATCGCGCTTGCGTCTGACGGCGCAATAGCGCGAGCAGTAGCGCTGCGATGCGTACGACGGTCGAAAGTCACCGCCACAACGCAGGCAGTCACGGGGGTCGCGATCGAGGCGATTCTGCCGTCCGCAATGGGTATCCAGCGTCGCCGCGCAGTTAGGGCACACGATCCGCAGGTTCTGGAGGCGGTTGTCGTCAGCGACGCCGTTGATGTGATCGAGGATCAGCGCCATCGCCCGCCCGCTCCACATCTCACCCTGGCCGCAAAGCTCGCACTGGCGCGCCCTCAGTCCCTCCTTGAACAGTCGCGCCTTGAGGTGCGCGCGAGAGTAGCTCGACGCCTCAACCAGGACGCAGGTCAGGGGGATCGGATCTTTCCGAAGCGCGTCGTTGCGAAGCCGATCGGGATCGAAATGATCGGTTGGTATCCGCCACACCTGCTCCACGTACTTGCGCAGGGTCTGGTGATTACCGCCAGCCGGACGCATCCCCAACCGTCTGAGCGCGTCCGCGTAGCAATGCGATGCGGCCACGGCGCTGCGCGCTTCCTGCTCGGAGTATCTGGGACCTCGTCGTGACACGAACAGATGTTCGCACGCGACGGCGACGGCTGGCGCGACTGGGGAGCCTGGACTCGAACCAGAACTTGAAGAGCCAAAGTCTTCCGGGCTGCCAATTACCCCACTCCCCAACGGCCCATATCGTGGCAGGTGATCCCGCCGGGCAGCGGCGACGCTGCGGCGAGCGCACGCGTCAGCGCCGCGCTACGTGCGCCTACTCGAACGCCTCGGCACGCGCCCCGCTTCGGCGCCGGCCTCCGACGCGGGCCCGCCGGCCGAGGCGATCCCCAGCACGCGCATCGACTTGAGGCCCAGGCTGAGCTTCTCGCGCCCGTCACTGGAGCTGACGTCCAGCCCGGACAGCTCGCGCACGCGCTCCAAGCGGTAGTAGATCGTGTGGCGGTGCGTGAACAGCCGTTGTGCAGTGCCGGCGACGTTGCCGTCGGCCTCCAGGAACGTCTCCAGCGTGCGCACCAGCTCCGTCTCGTACTGCTCGTCGTAGGCCACCAGCGGCTCGACGGTCTCCGCGTAGAAGCGCTGCAGCTCGCTCGGGTTCTCGCTCATCGCCGACAGCAGCAGCCGGTAGGCGCCGGTCTGGTCGAACGCCAGCGCGGCGCCGTCGGCGGAGCCCTGCGCGACGTTCGCCGCCAGCAGCGCCTCGCTGGCCGCGCGCGGCAGCTCCGCCGGCTCAGACGTCACGCGACTGCGGCCCAACGCGAACGTGTAGCCCGCGAGGCTCGCTTCCATCTCGTTCAGCACCGCCTCCGCCGCGCGCGCCGCCGTCGCCTCCTCGCCGCCCGGCACCAGCACCAGCACCTCCGCGCCGGCGATGCCCTCGCGTTCTGACAGCGCCGCGATCGAGCGGCTCGCGACCGCGCGCGCGCCGCGCTCGGCGACCGCTCGCACGCGCCCACGCCAGCCTTCGTCGGTCGGTGCCTGCGGATGCGCGCGCGCCACCAGCATGCTCGCGCCGTCGTCGATCGCCAGCGACAGCTCCCGGGCGCGCTCCAGCAGCTCCTCGCCGTCGCTCAGCTCGCGGCTGAGGATTGCGCGCAGGAAGTCCGCGGTGGCCGTTTCCGAGACGCGCTCCGGCGCCCGCACGCGCTCGACCTCCGAGGCGATGATCGTCAACAGCAAGCGTCGCATCGAGTCCGTCGGCTCGGTCTTCACGCGCATGTGCAGCGTGCCCACGACCGTGTCCGCGACGCGCAGCGGCGCGCTGATCACACCCTCGCCCTGCGACAGCAGCGAACGCTCCTCCGCCGGCGAGCGCGCCGCGACCGCCAGCGTCGCGCCCCACGCGTCGGTCACCGCCAGGCTCGCGTCGAGCGCTTTCGCCGCCGCGCGCACGACCTCCGGCAAGCCGGCCCCCGACTCGACCGCCTCGGTGATCGCGTCGAGCGCCGCGAGGTCTGACACGCCGTCAGCCCCAGAAGTAGACGGCGGCAAGCGCGCCGGCCACCCCGGCGCCGACGAGCACCGCCAGCACGTACAGCGACAGCACGGTCGCGGCCAGACGCTCCCACACGCGCGAGTAGGACGACCACACCGGCACCAGGATCAGCCCGGCGAACAGCGCGAGGCTAAACACCCCGGCGCCTGCCGCCACCAGCTCGTTGATTTGCGCCCTAGTCATCGGATGCCGCCGGAATTGTTACGCACGCAGGGGTCGTTTGCTCACGCCGAGCGTCACCGCGCGCGCAAACGTGCCCTCCACCGGCGCGGCGAAGATCGGCGCCGGCTCCCGGCCCTCGAGGCTCGCGGCGGCCGCCTGCGCCAGCACCAGCGCGCCCTCCGGCGCGCGCCCCGCGTGCGCCAGCGCAGTCGGCCCGAACAGCCCCAGCACGGTCGGGCCTGAGCCGCTCACGAGCGCCAGCTCCGCACCCGCCGCGCGCACTTCGCCGAGCGCGTCGGCGATCCGCGGGCACAGCGACACCGCCGCGCGCTGCAGGTCGTTGTGCAGCAGCTCCCGCGCCGCCGGCAGCGGGGCGCCGTGCGCGAACGCCGCCGCCAGCTCCTTGCGCCGCTCCGCCAGCGCCGCGCCCGTGTGCCCCAGCGCCAAACGGTCAGCCTCGGCGTACACCGCCGCCGTCGACAGCGACGCCGCCGCTGGCAGCACGAGCACGCCGAACCGCGATCGCGGCGGCTCGAGCTCCGTCAGCAGCTCGCCCGCGCCGCTCGCCAGCCAGCGCCCCGGCGTCACCTGCGCGGGCACGTCCGCGCCCAGCTCCGCCGCGAGCGCGCGCAGCAACTGCTCGTCGCCGAGCCCCGACGCGTGCTTCGCCAGACGCAGCGCGGCGGCCGCGTCAGCCGAGCCGCCGCCGAGGCCCGCCGCCACGGGGATACGCTTGACGATGCTCAGCCGCAGCGGCGGCGCGCGCCAGCCGGTGCTCGCGCGAAACGCGCGCAGAGCCGTCGCCGCCAGGTTCTCGCCGTCCGCCAGCGACACCCCCGGGCACACCACTTCGTCCACGTCGCTGCCCGCCGGCGCCGCCTCGAGCGTCACCTCGTCCGCCAGCGAGATCGACTGCATCACGCTCGCCAGCTCGTGCCTGCCGTCGCTCTCTCTGACCGGCCCCACGAACAGCCCCAGGTTGATCTTTGCCGGCGCCAGCGCGCGGTGCACGCCGGGCGCAAGCGCCGCGCGCGAAGCGCTCGCGCCGGCGCGAGCCCCGCTCACAGCTGCCGATCCCTGCTCATAGCTGCAGCAGACGCGCGAGCGCGCGGAAGTCTTCGGGCGAGAGGCGCTCGGCGCGCGCATCAGCCGGGTGGCCCAGCTGCACCAGCGCTTCGCGCACCTGCTCGCGCGAGCGCGGCGGCAACGATCCGGCGCCCGCTCCAGCCAGCCCCAGCGAAGCCGACAGGGTCTTGCGCCGGTGCGCGAACGCCGCGTGGACCAGCGCGCGCAGCGCCGGCGACACGCCGTCCGGCTCAGCGCCAGCGTCCGCCGGCGTTGTGCCTTGCGCCTCGCCGCCGGTCACGAGCTGACCCTCGCCCGGCGTCCGCCGGCGCATACCCACGAGCACCGAGTCGACGTTCGGCACCGGGTGGAACACCGTGCGCGGGATCGCCCGCAGCACCTGCACCTCGCACGCCAGCTGCGCGAGCACCGACGGCACGCCGTACGCGCCGCTACCCGGCCGCGCCGCGAGCCGCTCGCCGACCTCGCGCTGCACCATCGCCACCCACGTCGACACGCTCGGCAGCTGCTCGACGCTGCGCAGCAGCACGCTCGCGGCGACGCCGTACGGCAGGTTCGCGACGACCTTGCCGGGCGCGGGGTCGAGCGCCGCGAGGTCGAGCGTCATCGCGTCCGCCCAGTGCACGCTGACGTTCGCGTGCGCGCCGGTCGCGTCGAGCAGCGCGTCGCGCAGGCGCTCGTCGATCTCGACCACGTGCACGTGCGCAGCCCGTTCGGCGAGGTACTCCGACAGCACGCCCAGGCCGCCGCCGACCTCCAGCACCACGTCGCTCGGAGCGAGCGCCGCCGCACGATCGATCACGCCGAGGATGTTCGAGTCGATCAGGAAGTTCTGGCCGAGGTCGCGGTCCGGGCGCACGCCGAAGCGCCGCATCCGTCGCAGGCTCGGCTGCACGGGTCCGTCTCCTCGCGCGGGCTCGCCTGGCGCCGCGGGCGCGTCTCCTCGCGCGTCGCCCTCCGGCCGCTTGCTCGACTGCACCCGACGGTCGGCCACGACGCTCATGCCCAGCCGAACACGCGCGCCGCGTTGCTCGTGACGACGGCGTCGAGCTGCTCGACCTCGACGCCACGCAGCGCGGCGATGAACGCCGCCGTGTGCGTCACCAGCGCCGGGCGGTTGCGTTCCTTGCGCACGGCCTGCGGCGTCAGGTACGGAGCGTCGGTCTCCACCAGCAGCGCCTCCTCGGGCACACGCCGCGCGGCGTCCGCGAGCGACGCCGCGCTCTTGTACGTGACGTTGCCCGCAAACGAGATCGCGTAGCCGCGCCGCACGCACTCCTCGAGCTGCTCGGGCATCGAGAAGCAGTGCATCACGACGCTCACGCCGTCGGCTTCGGACGCGAGCTGCTCGAGCGTTTCGCGCTCGGCCGCGCGTGTGTGGATCACGAGCGGCTTGCCGAGCTCGCGCGCGAGCTCGATCTGCGCCGCGAACGCGCGCTCCTGGTCGGCGCGCGGCGGCGCGCTGTCGCGATAGAAGTCAAGACCAGTCTCGCCGATCGCCGCGCAGCGCTCGTGCGCCGCCAGCGCGCGCAGCTCCACGAGGTCCTCGTCGTCGAAGCCCTCCGCCGCGTTCGGGTGGCGGCCGACCGCCGCATACACCTGTGGGAACTCCGCCGCCGCGGCCAGCGCCTCGCGACAGGAAGCGCCGTCGATGCCAACCGTCAGCATGCGCGTCACGCCCGCCGCCTCGGCCTCCGCGACCAGCTGCGCGGTCGGCTCCTCGCACAGGTGCAGATGAGTGTGAGAGTCGATCATCGGCGGCGCGCGCCGCCGCTCAGCTCGTGGACGCGCCCGCTCATGAGGACTTCGGGAACAGCGACTCGAGCCGCTCGATCGGCTCGCCGAGCGCCTGCGCGGAGTCCCAGCGCGCGCCCGCCAGCGAGCGGTCCTCGCAGCCGAGCGCGGCGAGCAGCTTGTCGGTGCTGTCGGGGATGTACGGGTGCAGCAACACCGCGAGCACGCGCAGGCCCGCCACCAGCGTCGAGAGCACAGCGTCGAGCTCGTCCGCACGCGCCGCGTCCTTCGCGAGCTGCCACGGCGCGTGCTCCTCGACGTAGCGGTTCAGCCGTCGCACGCGCTGCCAGATCGCATCCAGCGCCGCGGTCAGCTCAGCACGGTCGACCAGCGCCCGCACCTCGTCCGCGAGGCCCGCGAATTCGTCGTCGAGCTCGCGGTCCGGCGGGCGGGCCTGCGGCACGCCGTCACGGTAGCGATGCACCATCGCGATCGTGCGGCTGGCGAGGTTGCCGAGCTCGTTCGCGAGCTCGCTCTCGTAGCGCAGCTCGAACGACGCCGTCGACACCGACCCGTCCTGGCCGAACGGAACGTCGCGCAGCAGGTAGAAGCGCAGCGCGTCCGGCCCGTAGCGGTCGATCACCGCGAACGGGTCCAGCACGTTGCCCAGCGACTTGCTCATCTTCTCGCCGTCCATCAACAGGAAGCCGTGCACGAACACGTGCTCCGGCAGCTCCAGCTCGGCGGCCATCAGTAGCGCCGGCCAGTACACCGCGTGAAAGCGCAGGATGTCCTTGCCGATCAGGTGGTACGTCGCCGGCCAGAAGCGCGCCGTCAGGTCCGTGTCAGAGGACGGCGTCGCGCCCGCAGTCGACGCGCCCGGCGCGCTGTCCGCCGGCGTGGGCGCGTAGGACAGCGCCGAGTAGTAATTCAGAAGCGCGTCAAACCACACGTAGAACACGTGATCCGGGTCCCACGGCACCTGCACGCCCCAGGTCAGCTTGTGGCGCGTCAACGGCACGTCACGCAGGCCCGAACGGATGAACGACAGCGCCTCGTTGTAGCGAGTGCGCGGCGCGACAAAGTCTTCGCGCTCGGCGTACAGCGCCTCCAGGCGCTCCTGAAAGGCGGACAACTTGAAGAAGTAGTTGTCCTCCTGCTCGCGCGTCAGCCCGATGTGGTGAATCGGGCAGCGCCGGTCCTCGCCGATTTCGTTCTCCGCCTTGAAGTCCGCGCAGCGCGGGCAGTACCAGCCTTCGTAGGTGCCCTCGTACACGTAGCCGTTCTCGCGCACCCGCGCGAGCACCTGCTGAACCATCGCTTCGTGCTGGCGGTCGGTCGTGCGAATGAAGAAGTCGTTGCTCGCGTGCAGCTGCGGCGCCAGCGCCTTGAAGCGCTCGGCGTTGCGATCCGCCAGCTCCTGCGGCTCGATCCCCAGCGCGTGCGCCGCGTCCGCAACCGGCTCGCCGTGCTCATCCGTGCCCGTCAGGAAGAACACCGCCTCGCCACGCTGGCGATGGTGGCGCGCCATCACGTCCGCCGCGATCGTCGTGTACGCATGGCCGAGGTGCGGCGCCGCGTTGACGTAGTAGATGGGGGTGGTGACGTAGAAGGAGGACACGGGTGTCTCCACGCTACCGGGAGCGGGCCGATGCGTCTTTGCTGGTGGGCCGATCAGAGGTCATCTGAGCCTAAGCTCCGGCGTCGCGCCCGCAACTCATCATCTGCGCATAGAGCTCGTTCGCCCGTAGCCCGGTCAGCTTCGCCACCGCCGCGGCCGCCGGTCGCGCCTTCGCACCCGCGTCGATCAGCTCGCGCAGCGTCGCAAGCGCGTCCTGCAGTGACGCCCGCGCAGCGTCGGCAGCACCGACCACGAGCACCACCTCTCCCCGTGCGGGCGCCTGTCGATAGTGCTCAGCCAGTTCTGCCGCCGACCCGCGACGGACTTCCTCGTGCACCTTGGTCAACTCGCGGCATACGACCACCGCCCGTTCCGGGTCCCGCGCGGCGAGCAACCCGAGCGTCGCTGCCAAGCGTCGGGGCGACTCGAACGCGACCGTCGTCTCAGCCGCGCTGGCCAGCAGCTCCGTGAGCTCGCCGCGCACACGCGGCAGGAACCCCACGAAGCGCCAGCACTTTGCCGGCAGACCGGAGGCGACGAGCGCGGTGAGCACCGCGCTCGGACCCGGCAGCACCTCCAGCGCGACCCCGGCCGCGAGGCACTCGCGCACGAGCGTGAAGCCCGGGTCGGACACCAGCGGTGTGCCCGCGTCGGACACCAGCGCTACAACCGCGCCCTCGAGCATGCGCGCCACAAGCTCGCTCGCGCGAGCACGTTCGTTGTGCTCGTGCAAGCTCACGAGCCGCGCAGAGATGCCGTGGCGATCCAACAGCACGCGCGTGTGGCGGGTGTCCTCGCACGCGACCACGTCGGCCTCGCGCAGTGTCGTCAGCACGCGCAGCGTGACATCTTCGAGGTTGCCGATCGGGGTCGGGCACACGACCAGCCGGCCGACCGGCGCCTCCGTGGTGGTCATCTCGCAAATATAGGGTCCTGTCGATGGCCGACGATCGCGACGAGCCCCCGCGCTACACGCGCTACCGCGCCCGCCCACGCCTGTCGCGTCCGCGCGAGGATGAGCTGCAGGCACGAGGCCGCGCGCCCGCGGCACCCTCGCGCGAACGCGGCGGCGGCCCACAGAAGGGCGGCACACGCGCCCGCGCCAGCCACCTCGGCAGCCCCGGCAACGTCCTCGCGCACGGGCGCTGGCGACGCTGGGCACGACCCAAGCGGATCGCGCTCGGCCTCGTCGCGCTCGTGCTCGGCTGGCTGGCGCTGTCGCTGATCCTGTTCCTCGTCAGCTCGCACTTCGAGCGCACGTCGCTGCCAGCGAACGTCGCCGGCGTGCTCAACCCCGCCGGCTACCCGCTGACCTCCGCCAACAACATCCTCGTGCTCGGCTCCGACCTACGTCAGAAGAACAGCAAGGAACCTGGGGCCGAAACCACCGGCTTCGGGCGCTCGGACACGATCATGCTGATCCGCACCGGCGGCGGGCACGCGGCGCGCCTGTCGATCCCGCGCGACACCGTGATCGAAATCCCCGGCCACGGCCTGCAGAAGATCAACGCCGCGCACGAGTACGGCGGCCCGGCGGAGTCGGTGTCCGTGATCAAGAGCTGGCTCGGGATCCCGATCAACCACGTGGTCGAAGTCAACTTCGAAAACTTCCCACAGCTGATCGAAGCGATGGGCGGCGTCACCTACACCGGCGGCTGCATCATCTCCAACCTCGACGGCGGCTCCGCCGACGGCGGCTTCACGCTGCGGCTGCCCGCCGGTACGCACCAGCTCGACGGCAAGCAGGCGCTCGCGCTGGCGCGCACACGCAAAAACCTGTGCGCGCCCAACGAGACCGACATCCAGCGCGAGGAACACCAGCAGGCGCTGTTCACGGACATGAAGAACCGGCTGCTGTCACCGTCGAGCTTCTTTCGCCTGCCGTGGATCGCATGGCACGCCCCGCCGGCGATCATCTCGGACATGAGCGGCACGGAACTGCTGGGAATGTTCGCCGCGCTCGCCGTGACCGGCACGCCGCCCACGCACGTGCTGCTGCCGACCGGAGAAGTCATCCTGCCCAGCGGCGAAGAAGGCCTGACGATCTCAGAAGCAGCGCGCAAGGCCGACGTCGCGCGCTTCATGAGCGGCTGAGGCTCAGGGCTTGGCGGCCACCGGCTTGGTCGTGCTCTTGCCGCTCTTGCCGTCGGAGGACGACGACGAAGAAGAGGACGAGGACGAGGACGACCCGCCAGATGCAGGCTTCTCGGCGGATGGCTTCTCGGCAGCCGGCTTATCCGATGAGGACTTCTCGGTGGAAGACTTCTCCGTGGATGACTTCTCCGCCGCCGCCGCGGTCTCTCGCTGGCGGTTGCGCGTGCCGTAGTCGGTGTTGTAGAAGCCTTTGCCCTTGAAGTGAACCGCCGGCGCGTGCAGCACGCGCTCGACCGGCACACCCGTGTCGGGGTCAACCGTCAGCGACTCGTCGCTGAACGACTGCTGCAGTTCGAACGTCGTGCCGTCCGGCCGTCTGTACTCGTATATGGGCATCAGGGTTGCCGATTATAGGAGTGTCGATCCATCGGCCACCAAGCGCACGACGGCACTGCTAATCGGTGAGCAGCGCCCGCGCACAGGTGATGCCGGCGTGAATCGTCAGCGTGAAGTCGCGCGTCGGCTCCGTGAGCAGGCGCAGCGCGAGTCCGTCGGCCAGCGAAAATAGAACCTCGGCGACCGCCTCGGGCTCGGCGTGCAAGCGCAGCACACCCTCGCTCTGCGCCGCCGCGAGCATGCCGGCGACGTGTTCGCGAGTGCTGCGCATCAGCCCTTCGTACTCGACCGCGATGTCCTCGTTGCGGCGCGAGAGCGTGAACAGCTCGAACACCAGCGTCACGAAGTCTGGGTCCTCGCGCACCGTCTCCTGCAGGTTCTGCGCCATCAGGTCGATGAAGTCCTCGGCGCTCTTCGCGGTTGACAGCTGGCGCTCGAGCCGCTCCAGGCGCAGCTCGCAGTCGCGCCGAACGGCCTCGGCCAGCAGCTGCTCCTTGGTGCCGAAGTAGTAGTGCAGGAGACCTCGCGAGACACCGGCCTCGCGCGATACGTGGTCGAACGTCGAGGCGGCCGTCCCCCGCCGTGCCACGCTGCGCCGCATCGCGTCGATGATCCTGCGCGCCTTCTCACCCGACAGCGAGCGAGCCCGGGGCTCGCTCTGGCGCGTCGAAGCGCCAGCCTCCGGGGCGACGTTGCGATCCTCTACGACAGCGGCGTCCATGCTCATCCTCTCGGTGCCGTAACTGGCTCAGCTACCCACGACAGGCGCGGGTGCCGGCGTCGCGGGAGCGGTGGTGGGGCTGTAGTCGAACTCCTCCTCGGCCCCGAACAGGACGTCGAGCAGCTTCGAGCGCAGGCCCTCGCTGAGCGCCAGCGCAAGCACCGAGCCAAGCGTGAGCACCAGCAGCGATCGTCCCAGCCCGCCGCCGCGCCGCCGCCGCCGCTGCGCTGTCGGTGGCTCGCGCAGCGAGCTGGTCGCCTGGCGCAAAGCGCTCGCCGCGTCCGTCAACTCCTGCTGGAGCTTGCGATCCTCGAACAGCGCCTGCACCGCGGGCGTGCCGTTGCTCATGCGCCCGTAGGCGCTGCGCGCTGCGGTGTAGGCCGACACCAGGCTGCCACGCAGTTGCTCGTCCTCCAGCAGCCGTTCGAGATCCAGGTTCTGCTGCGCCGCGCGCGCCGCGTCGCCAGCCTTGCCAATTTTGCCCTTCGCTGCCATGTGGCCACCACCTCTGCCGAAAGCTTGCAGGTCTTGGGCCCAATATACCCCTCCAAGCCCGGCTGTATGCGCGCCTGGACGGCCGCTCGGCGTCGAGCGGCCTATGCGTGCAGCGCGGCCTGCTCCTGGGCGGAGGGAAACGCCCACGCGGCACGCGTGCGCCGCTCCTGGCGGAACACGAAGCGCAGCTGCTGCGGCGGTTTGAGCTGGGCGTCGTTCGGCCGGAACGTCGAACACGGCTCAGCGAGCTCGAGCGCGCACAGCAGGTTCACTCGGAAGTAGCACTCCTCACAGCTCACTTTGCACGACGCGCGCTTGGGCGCTCGCTTGACCTGCGTTGCCTGCACCAGCACATGACCCCCGGGCGAGTAGGTTGAACGGGACGGCCGCGATCAAAGCATCATTCGACGGCCCGCTCAAGAGGCGCGAGGAGCCCACCCCGCAAATCGCAGACAAATCCCTCGTAACCGGAAATAGCCTGCAAGCCGTCACGTTCCTGTGACAATCGACGCGATCACGCCGCACTTTCCGAGAGTTCCCGATGCGCGCCGTGCGATGGCCGCGCCCGCGGCACGGCGGCAATCGCGACGAGCGCGTCATCATCTTCCTAGATGCGCATCCTCGTCACCGGTGCGAGCGGGTTCGCAGGCTCGCTGCTCGTCCCCAAGCTGTGTGCCGACGGGCACGCCGTGCGCGCGCTCGGCCGCGACCCGCAGCGCGTGCACGACGCGCTCGCGTACACGTGCCAGCCCGGCCAGTGCGACGGCGTCGAGGTGATGCGCGCCGACGTGCTGAGCACAGACGACCTCGCTGCGGCGCTGAGCGGCGTGGAGGTCGCTTATTACCTGATCCACTCGATGGAGAGCCTGCCTTCCGGCGGCACGCCCTTCGCCAAGCGCGACCGCCTCGCAGCCGAGAACTTCGCCGCCGCGGCCGCAAGCGCGAACGTGCGCCGGATCGTGTATCTCGGCGGCTTGACGGCACGCGACGGCGCATCCGTAACCAGAGCGGACACGAGCGGCCGCGTGCCCATCTCTCGCCACCTCGCCAGTCGCCAGGAGGTGGAGCGCACGCTGCTTGGAGCGATCCCCGACTCGCTGGCGCTGCGCGCGTCGATCGTGATCGGCGCGCGCTCGCGCTCGTTCCGCCTGCTGGTGCACCTGCTCGAGCGCCTGCCGGTGCTCGCGCTGCCGGCCTGGCAAAGCATGCGCACGCAGCCGATCGACGCGCGCGACGTCACCGCGATGCTCGCCGCGTGCGCCACCGCGGTGCTTCCGCGCCGCTCGCTCGACGTCGGCGGTCCCGACGTGCTCACCTACGGCGAGATGCTGAGCGCGATCGCCGAGGTGATGCTCGTCAACCGTCCGACGCTGCCGTTGGGAGTGAAACTGACAGGCGTGACAGCGCGCCTGGCCGCGGCGATCGCGGGCGAGGACCCGGCGTTGGTGCTACCGCTGATGGAGAGCCTCAAAGGCGACCTGCTGCCCGCGGATCACCATGCCGCGGAGCTTCTGGGCGTGCGCTTGCACTCATTTCGGTCAGCCGTCGAACACGCTCTGGTGGAGTGGGAGCAGTCCGAGCCCCTGGCTGCCCGATGAGCCTGGTCACCGCCTCGATTCGCATCGCAGCGTCGCCGCAGGACGTATGGAAGCTGGTCATGAACCCGGCCTGCCTGCGTGATTGGGTCACGATTCACCGCAAGCTCGTGCATGCAGACGATGGCCCGCCACGTATCGGATACACGATGGATCAGCAGATTCATCTGCGCGGGGTGAGCCTGGAGGTGCACTGGACGCTCACCGACTGCGATCCCGGCAAGCGCGCGGTGTGGGAGGGACGTGGGCCCGCGCGTTCGCACGCGCACAGCGAGTACGTCCTGCACTCCGAGGACGGCGGCACACGCTTTGACTACCGCAATGAATTCCGCCCACCGCTAGGGCCGGTCGGGGCCCTCGTCAGCCGCGCGCTCGTGGGCGGCATGCCTGAGCGAGAGGCGACACGCACACTTGAACGTCTTCGTGCACATCTGGAGCGGGATCGCGACGACAACTAGTGTAAGGTGAACCGGCAAATGGTGTGACTACCCGCACCGACACTAGTGAAGAGGACTCCAAATCGTGACCGACTTCCTTGACGAGAAGCGCCAAGAGATCACAACTCGCCTGAAGGAGCTGAAGCCCCTGGTGGATGAGTTCAACCGCCTCGAGGCCGCAGCGTCGGCCTTGGCGGGCGTGCTCGGATCAGCCGCATCAGACGCCACCGCAGTCGTGACGCGCCGGCGTGGGCCGGGTCGTCCGCGCGGCTCGAGCGCCGGCAAAAAAGCGACGAAAGCCGCCGCCGCGCCAGCCGCCAAAGCCGCGGCGCCGAAAGCAGCCGCCAAAGCTGCTCGCCCCGCCAAAAGGCGTGCCGGACGACGCAAAGGCAGCGGCACTCGCGCGGCCGAGGCGCGCTCGTTCGTGCAGGGACAGCCCGGCATCACGATCCCCGAGCTGGCCGCCAAGATGGGCATCAAGCAGAACTACCTGTACCGCGTGCTGCCCGGGCTCGAGCAGGAAAACAAGGTAGAGAAGAAAGGCCGCGGCTGGTACCCGAAGGGCTAGTCTCGGAGCCCCTGGCGGCGTCCTCGGTCGCTCGTGTGCATAAGCACACCACGCTCCCTGCGTCCTTGCCAGGAACTCCGATCCGTCGCCCTTACCACTGAAATCTCAGGTGGACTCCTTCTCGTCTCCGCTTGAGTTTCAGTAAGTTGAATTGAGATATAAAGGGCGTGGTCGTTTCGACCACGCCCTTTCTCTATCTCGCTTCCGGCCTGCGGCTGGCCACACCGGCACATGCCGCCCTCACCGGTGCGTGCGCCGGACACCACTCGCGTCCGGCGCACGTCAGCACATCGCTGTTTCGGCCTAGATCAGGCCCTGCTCGGCGACGGTGTCGCGCTCGCCGACCAGCTCGGAGATCGACGCGTCGATCTTCTCGCGGGAGAAGGGGTCGAGGTCGAGGCCCGGGACGATCCGGTACTCGCCGTTCTCACACGTGCACGGGAAGCCGCTGATGAGGCCCTCCGGAACGTCGTAGGAGCCGTCTGAGGCGATCCCCATCGAGACCCAGCGGCCGTCGGTGCCGGTGACCCAGTCGTACACGTGATCGACCGCTGCGGAGGCCGCGGAGGCCGCGGAGGAGGCGCCGCGCGCCTCGATGATGGCGGCGCCGCGTTTGCCGACGTTGGGCAGGAAGTCGTTCTCGATCCATTCCTGATCGTCGACCACCTTGGCGGCCTGCTCGCCGCGAACCTGCGCGTGGAACAGGTCGGGGTACATGGTCGGCGAGTGGTTACCCCACACGCCCATCTGCGAGACGTCGGTGACCGGCACCCCGAGCTTGTTGGCGAGTTGCGCGACCGCGCGGTTGTGGTCGAGGCGCAGCATCGCGGTGAAGCGCTGCTGCGGAATGTCAGGCGCGTTGTTCATGGCGATCAGGCAGTTGGTGTTGGCGGGGTTACCGACCACAAGCACTTTCACGTCGGGCGCGGCGTTGTCGTTGAGCGCCTTGCCCTGCACGGTGAAGATCTTGCCGTTCTCCGAGAGCAGTTCGGCGCGCTCCATGCCCTTGGTGCGCGGCCGCGAGCCCACCAGCAGCGCGATGTTGACGCCGTCGAACGCGGCACCCGGATCGTCGTGCAGGTCCAGGCCGGCGAGCAGCGGGAACGCGCAGTCGATCAGCTCCATCGCAACGCCGTCGAGCGCGCCCATCGCCTGCGGGATCTCCAGCAGGCGCAGGTCGACCGGCTGGTCGGGGCCGAGCAGCTGTCCGCTGGCGATGCGAAACAAGAGGCTGTAGCCGATCTGCCCGGCGGCGCCGGTGACTGTCACTCGTACTGGCTTGCTCACAAGCTCATCTCCTGATCTGTTGGTGGTAATGGTCTGGGTTCGCGCGGTGCCGGCCTCAGGCCGTCGCAGCCTGCAGGTTCTCGTCGATCGACGCTAGAAACTCCTGAGTGGTCTGCCACGGTTCGTCCGGGCCGATGAGGACGGCAAGGTCCTTGGTCATCTTGCCGCTTTCTACGGTCTCGACACACACACGCTCGAGTGTCTCGGCAAAACTCGTGACCTCCGGCGTGTCGTCCATGCGCCCGCGCGCGGCCAGACCGCGCGTCCACGCAAAGATTGACGCGATCGGGTTGGTCGACGTCGGCTTGCCCTGCTGGTGCAGGCGGTAGTGACGGGTGACGGTGCCGTGCGCGGCCTCCGCCTCGACGGTCCTGCCGTCAGCGGTCATCAGCACGCTGGTCATCAGCCCAAGCGAGCCGAAGCCCTGAGCGACCGTGTCTGACTGCACGTCACCGTCGTAGTTCTTGCACGCCCACACGTAGCCGCCTTCCCACTTCAGCGCCGAGGCGACCATGTCGTCGATCAGGCGGTGTTCGTAGGTGATGCCGGCGGCCTCGAAGTCGCGCTTGAACTCGCTCTCGTAGACCTCTTCGAAGATGTCTTTGAAGCGCCCGTCATAGCGTTTGAGGATCGTGTTCTTGGTTGACATATACACCGGGTAGACGCGCTCCAGGCCGTAGCGCAATGACGCGCGCGCGAAGTCGCGGATCGAGTCATCGAGGTTGTACATCGCCATCGCGATGCCGGCGCTTGGGAAGTCATAGACGTCCAGCTCGATCGGCTGGGAGCCGTCGGCAGGCGTGAACGCGAGCGTCAATTTCCCCTCGCCCGGGATCAGCGTGTCGGTAGCGCGGTACTGGTCGCCGAAGGCGTGGCGACCGATCACGATCGGCTTGGTCCAGCCGGGCACCAGCCGCGGCACGTTGGCGATCACGATCGGCTCACGGAAGATCACACCACCGAGGATGTTGCGGATCGTGCCGTTCGGCGAGCGGTACATCTCTTTGAGGCCGAACTCCTGCACGCGCGCCTCGTCGGGGGTGATCGTCGCGCACTTCACGCCCACGCCGTGGCGCTTGATCGCTTCCGCCGCTTCGACCGTGACGCGATCGCCGGTCGCGTCACGATGCTCGATGCCGAGGTCGTAATACTCGAGCTGCACATCCAGGTAGGGGAGGATCAGCTGCTCCTTGATGAACGACCAGATGATCCGTGTCATCTCGTCGCCGTCCAGCTCGACGACTGGGTTCTTCACCTTGATCTTGGCCATGGGCGGTCCTTAGATATATCTGCGTTGCGGGGATCTCGATGCTATCGCCCGCGGAAAAACAGACGACTTCCGCGAACGTACGACCCCCGCAGGCAGGCCGACCCCGCAAGCAGACGGCCCACAGGCCGACGGCATCGCGAGCGGACGGCCCTGCGTCAGCGGTTCCAGCTGGCCTGCAAGCCGTTTGCGACCAGCACCGTCGTCGGCCCGCCGCCGAACGGCATCGTCACGATCCGCGCGTGTGAGGCCGACTGCTCGAAGCCGCCCGCGTTGAGCAGCAGCGTGCTGCCGTCGCTGGAGATGCCCGCAGCTTGCACGGAGTCATCGTGGATGCTCACGGCGCGAGCGCGACCGGAGGCGACGCTCACCGTGTACGCCTCGCTGGTGTCCTCGCCTTCGAACTCAGCCACCAGCCTGTTGCCGGCGGCGGAGAACGCCAGCGGCACCAGCCCCTGCAGGAGCGGCCCCACGGCTACATGCGTGAGCTTGCGTACGCGCACGCCGCTCGGCGAGCACAACCAGATCTGGTATTCGGGCGACTCGTGGCGCTCGCGCTCGCGGTCGTAGGCGATGTACTTGGGCCCCCACACGGGGTGCAGGCTGCGCCCTTCGTTGGTGATGCGGTGCAGTCCCGCGCCGTTGGCTTCACTCACGTATAGGTTGACGCCACCGGCGAACGATTCCGAGTGTGTCAGCGCGAACACCAGCTTGTCGCTGCCGTCGCGCGCGAAGCTCGCCCCGTAGATCGTGCCGGCGGCGATCCGCTTGACGGTGCCGGTCTGCGTGTCGATCACGTCCAGGCCGGAGTCGTCGGCGATGTCGTTGGTCCCGTTCGACTGCAGCGCGACCGCCAGGTAGCGCGAGTCCGGTGACCACGCGAGCGCGGTGGCGACGGCCGTTTCGAGGCTTAGGTAGTTGACGCTCGGGCCGCCGGCGGCGGGATAGATCCCGAGTGACGGGCCCTGTTCCTCGACGCCGACCGTGGCGCCGAACAGCGACGCCGCCACCGACTGCCCGTTGGGCGCGAGCAGCGGCTGCTGCCCGCCTCCGAGCCGCTTTGGCTCGGCGCCCGTCACAGAGCTGACCCACACATACGAGGAGCCCGAGGCGGTCTCGGTGTCGTATGCCAGCCGCGGCGGTTCGGGGTTCAGGTCGGGCACGACTTCCGCCGCGACGCCGCTCGCGCTCACCGACAGGAACACGACGCTCGCTACAAGCGTTGCGCACAGTCGGCTCAGGAGCTTGGTCATCGCGCCTGAGGCTATCGTCTGCTTCACTGTCATGTGATGGCCAGCACGATGTCGGCATCGGTGGGCGAGGGCGCACCCTGGCAGACGCACACGGTCTTCAACCAGGCGCCGCCGCTGGTGGACGTGGACGTGTTCGCGAGCAACCTGCCGCTGGTGGAGGCAGTGCGACGCGAGGGCGCCGGCTGGGTCAACGAGCGCGCGTCCGCGCTCGGGCGCTTCGTCGGCGCGGCCGGCGGGCCACAGCAGGAGTGGGGGCGTCTGGCCAACGAGAACAAGCCGATCCTGCGCACGTTCGACCGCTATGGGCACCGCGTCGACGAGGTCGAGTTCCACCCGGCGTGGCACCAACTGATGCAGATGGGCGTCGAGCACGAGCTGCACTCGCTGCCGTGGACGAGCGAGGAGCCGTTCGGGCACACCGCGCGCGCGGCGCTGTACATGACCGCGATGCAGGCCGAGGCCGGCTTCGCGTGCCCGATCACGATGACGTTTGCGGTCGTGCCGGCGCTGCGCGCGCAGGCCGAGCTGGCCGCCGAGTGGGAGCCGCTGGTCACCGCCACCACGTACGACCCGCGGCTGATCCCAGCATCGGAGAAGGGCTCGGCGATCGCGGGCATGGCGATGACCGAGAAGCAGGGTGGCTCCGACGTGCGCGCCAACACCACCGTTGCAACGCCCGTGAACGGCGGTGGCGCGGGAGCCGAGTACACGCTCGTCGGGCACAAGTGGTTCTGCTCGGCGCCGATGTCCGACCTGTTCCTGGTTCTGGCGCAGACCGACGACGGTCTCTCCTGTTTTCTTTTGCCGCGGATCCTGCCCGACGGCAGCCGCAACGCGTTTCACATCCAGCGCCTGAAGGACAAGCTCGGCAACCACTCCAACGCCTCCTCGGAGATCGAGCTGCACGGCGCCTGGGCGCGCATGCTCGGCGAGCCCGGCCGCGGCGTACCGACGATCATCGAGATGGTCGGACACACGCGCCTTGACTGCGTGATCGGCGCCGCCGCCGGCATGCGCGTGGGCGTCGTGAACGCACTGCACCACACCGCGCACCGCAGCGCCTTCGGCAAGACGCTGATCGACCAGCCGCTGATGCGCAATGTGCTCGCGGACCTGTGCCTGGAGTCGGAGGCCACGACCGCGCTCGCGATGCGCCTATCGCGCGCCTACGACGAGGCGCACGCCGACGCCCTCGCCGGCGAGGACCAAAGCGACGCACAGCTGTTCAAGCGCCTGGCCACCGCCGTCGGCAAGTTCTGGAGCTGCAAGCGCGCGCCCAACCACGCGTTCGAGTCGCTCGAGTGCCTCGGCGGCGCCGGCTACGTCGAGGAGTCGGGCATGCCGCGCCTGTACCGCGAGGCGCCGTTGGCGTCGATCTGGGAGGGCTCGGGCAACGTCATGAGCCTCGATGTGCTGCGCGCGCTGATGCGTTCGCCGCGCTCGCTGGAGGTGTTCTTCGAGGAGGTCGAGCAGGCACACGGCGCAAACGCGCAGCTCGACGCGCGCGTCGCCAAGCTGAAGGCGCAGTTCAGCGACCCCGCGACGCTCGAGCAGCGCGCACGGCGCGTGGTCGAAAGCATGGCGCTGTGCCTGCAGGGCTCGCTGCTCGTGCGCGGCGCGCCGGCGGCTGTGGCCGACGCGTTCTGCGCCGCGCGCCTCGGCGACGAAGGCGGCCTCGAGTACGGCACGCTGCCGGCTGGCGTCGACTTCGAGGGCATCATCGCCCGCTCTCGACCAAGCGCCTGAGGTTCCCGCCCACCCGGGCTCAGCCCTTCGGCGGGCCTACCATTCAGATCATGCCTCTACGCAGGAACATGCAGCTTGCACGCATCTTTGGCATCCGCGTGAACGTCAGCGCCAGCTGGTTCGTGGTGCTGTTCCTGCTGATCTACTGGCTCGGGTACGAATACTTCCCGAACGTCATGAGCGGCTCGCGGACGACCGCGTACGTGGTCGCGGTGGCAGGCGCGCTCGGCTACTTCGCGTCGCTGATCCTGCACGAGCTCGGACACGCGCTCGCTGCGCGCCGCCTCGGCATCCCCGTCGTCAGCATCGACCTGTGGGCCTTCGGCGGGCTCTCGCACATGCGCCGCGAGCCGGCCAGCGCGGGCGAGGAGTTCAAGATTGCGGCCGCGGGCCCAGCGGTGACCCTTGCGTTGTTTGCGATCTGTCTGGGGGCGATCGCGCTGCTCGCAACCGGCGGCACCGTCTCCGACGTTGCGCTCGCGCGTGAAGGCGTCAAGACCTCGCCCGGGCTCGCGCTGCTCGGCTGGCTTGGCTTCGTCAACGCGCTGTTGTTCGTGTTCAACATCATCCCTGCGTTCCCGCTCGACGGCGGGCGCATCGCGCGCGCGGCGATCTGGTGGAGCAGCGGCGACCGCAACCGCGCGACGCAGGCGGCGGGACGTTCGGGGCAGGCGTTCGCGCTGCTGGTCGGGCTCTTCGGGCTGTGGGTGTTCGCCAGCGACGAGTCGTTCCTGGGGCTGCTGACGATGGTGCTCGCGTTCTTCCTCTACCAGGCCGCCGGCGCCGCCGTGCTGCAGGGCACGCTCGGGCGCCGCATCCAGAACGTCACCGTCGCCGACATCATGGACCGCGAGCCCGTCACGATCCCCGCTGAGCTGACGCTGCTGGATGCGCAGGAACAGTTCTTCCTGCGCTACCGCTGGGCGTGGTTCGCGGTCGTCGACCCCGCCCGGCACTTCCTCGGCGTCGTGCGCCAGCAGCGTGTCGACAGCGAGATCGCCGCCGGGCGCCCCGCGCTGCCGATCATCGACGTGCTCGAGGAGGACATGCCCGTGCGTATCGGCGAGGAGGCGCCGCTCGAAACGCTGCTCGGAGCCGAAGGCATGGGCAGGCTCGGCGCGATGGTCGCCGTCGACAAAGACGGCGTGCTGCAGGGCGTGGTCACGCTCGCGCAGGTGCGCAACGCACTGCGCCCCGCGCGACCCGCGACCTGAGCCGGACAAACGCACGACCTGAACGGGCTAGCGCGCAGCCTGAGCCACGCCGCGCCGCGGCAGCCGCGCGAGCGGACGCGACCAGCCGCGCGGCGGGCCGCTCGTTATAGAGTCCGTGGCGCAGTTCTTCCCCGTCTCAGTCTCCAGTCCCCTCCTTCTCTTTCTCGAAAGCGACCCTCAGGGAGCCATGCCAGCACACGACGTCTTGATCATCGGGGCCGGCCTAGCCGGCCAACGCGCGGCGCTGGCGGCCGCACAGGATGGGGCGAGCGTGGCGATCATGAGCAAGGTGCACCCGGTGCGCTCGCACTCGGTGGCCGCCGCGGGCGGCATCAACGCGGCGATCAGCGTCGACGACGACTGGCACTCGCACGCGTACGACACGGTCAAGGGCTCGGACTTCCTCGGCGACCAGGACGCGATCGAAGTGATGTGCTCGGAAGCTCCCGCCGAGGTCATGGAGCTGGAGCACATGGGCGTGACGTTCCACCGCAACGACAAGGGCGAGATGGACCTGCGCGCGTTCGGCGGCGCCTCGATGAAGCGCACCGCCTACGTCGCCGACATCACCGGCCAGGCGCTGCTGCATGTGCTCTACGAGCAGCTGCTCAAGCACCATGAGACGGTCGCGCGTTACGAGGAGTGGTTCACGACCTCACTGCTGCGCGACGAGGCCGGCAACTGCTGCGGCGCGATCGCGCGCGACGTGCGCAGCGGGCGCATGGAGGCGTTCACGGCCAAGAACGTGATCCTCGCGTGCGGAGGCGCGGGGCAGGCGTACAAGCCGACGACCAACGGCCTGATCGTCACCGGCGACGGCATCGCGATGGCCTACCGCGCGGGCGCGCCGCTGATGGACATGGAGATGGTCCAGTACCACCCAACCTGCCTGGTCGAGACCGGGATCCTGATCACCGAGGGCGCGCGCGGCGAGGGCGCGCACCTGCTCAACGCCAACGGCGAACGCTTCATGGAGAAATCCGCGCCCAACAAGATGGAGCTGGCCTCGCGCGACGTCGTGTCGCGCGCCGAGCAGATCGAGATCAACGAGGGCCGCGGCGTCGGCCCGGACGGCGCGGGCATCTTCCTCGACGTCACGGTGGTGCCGCGCAAGCGCACGCTCGAGGCGCTGCGCGAGATCGTCAACCTCGGCAAAGACTTCGCCGGCGTGGACATCACGCGCGAACCGATCATGATCCGCCCCGGCCAGCACTACATCATGGGCGGCGTCAAGACCGACGTCGATGGGCGCACGCCGATCGAGGGCCTGTACGCGGCCGGCGAGGTTGCCTGCGTATCCGTGCACGGCGGCAACCGACTCGGCGCCAACTCGCTGCTCGACACGCTGATCTTCGGCCGGCGCTCGGGTGAACACGCGGCCAAACGTGCCGCCAGCATTGGCATGCCGGAGATCGACACGGGCGCACAGCTGCTGGCCGACGCCGCGCGCATCGATGCGATCATCGCGCGCCCGCGCGACGGCCGCCGCGTCTCGGAGATCAAGAGCGAGCTGGGCGAGACGATGAACCGCCAGGCGGCGGTGTTCCGCGATGAGGCCGGGCTGACGGAGGCGCTGGAGACGATCGGGCGCCTGCGCAACGAGTCCGAGAGCGCGTGGATCGACGACCGCGGCACCGTCTTCAACCAGGACGTGCTCGGCGCAATCGAGCTGGGCTACATGATCGACTGTGCCGAGACG
Source organism: uncultured Solirubrobacteraceae bacterium (assembly GCA_963716535.1). Taxonomy (GTDB): domain Bacteria; phylum Actinomycetota; class Thermoleophilia; order Solirubrobacterales; family Solirubrobacteraceae; genus Palsa-744. Next base: position 2,272,967 of record OY970317.1, read on the forward strand.
ACCGTCGTGGCGGCACTCGAGCGCAAGGAGTCCCGCGGTGCACAGTTCCGCACCGACTATCCCGAGCGCAACGACAGCGAGTGGCTCAAGCACATCGACGTCTCGCTCGGCGACGATGGGTCCCCGCAGATCACCTACTCGCCGGTCACCATCACCCAGTGGGAGCCTGAGGAGAGGAAATACTGATGCCAGAAGTGCATGACCGCCCGCCGGAGCAGTTCAAGCTGAGGCTGCGCCGGTACAACCCGGAGTCCGGCGACGCGCCCTACTGGGACGAGCACACGATCGAGCTGGAGCCGCACCGCTCGGTGCTCGAGGCGGTCCTGCAGGCGAAAGACCGCTTCGACGGCTCGATCGGCGTGCGCTGCTCGTGCCGGCAGGCGATCTGCGGCTCGTGCGGGATCCGCGTCAACGGCGAGCCGGCGCTCGCCTGCCACACGCACCTCGACGCCGCCAGGGCCGGCGCCAAGGACGGCGTGATCGAGATCGAGCCGATGGGCAACATGCCCGTGATCAAGGACCTGATCGTCGACATGGACGCCGTGCACTGGAAGAAGATCCAGCGTGTGACGCCGTGGCTGCTGCCCAAGCAGCCGGTGCCCGAGCGCGAGTACCTGGTCTCGAAAGAGTCGATGGTCGACGTCACGCAGACGATGGCCTGCATTCAGTGCGGCGCGTGCGTCTCGGACTGCCTGGCGATGGAGGTCGACCCGGGCTTCATCGGCCCCGCGGCGCTCGCCAAGGCCTACCGCTTCGTCGGCGACCCGCGCGACGACGAGCAGCGCGAGCGGCTCGTCGATCTCGCCGAAGACCCGCAGGGCCTGTTCGACTGCACGCACTGCTTCAAGTGCGTGCAGGCGTGCCCCAAGGACGTCAACCCGATGGGCCAGATCATGCGCCTGCGACGGATCGCCACCGGCGACCAGCACATCGTCGACCAGAACAACGGCGAGCGCCACGAGGCCGCGTTCACGACGCTGATCAAGAACAACGGGCTGCTGTGGGAGGCCGAGCTGCTGCCGCGCTCCTACGGCGGCAACTCGTGGTTCGGCAAATTCGCGCCGCCCGCGGGCAAGGAGCTGCTCAGCTCGCTGCCCGCGATCCTGAAGGCGCTGCTGCGCGGCAAGGTCAAGCCGATGGGCGTGCTCAAACCGCACAAGATTCCCAGCGCGGACCTCAAGGCCGTGCAGGCGATCTACGACAAGATCGAGAGCCGCCCCGAGCGCTACGAGCTGAATCTGTACATCGTCGGCGAGGACGAAGATCAGACGCCGGTCGCCGTCGCTGCCGGCACGGGCACCGACGGCGCGACTGCCGCGGACCCGACCAGCCCCGAAGGGAGCGCCAACTGATGAAGGTCGCCTACTGGCCCGGCTGCGTCAGCCGCGGCTTCACCCCCGAGCTGCACGGCTCGATGGCAAAGGTCGCGCCGCTGCTCGACATCGAGCTGGTGCAGCTCGACCGCGCCTGCTGCACCGGCGCGGGCGTGATCGCCGAGCACAACCAGGAGCTGGCCGACACGCTCAACGCGCGCACGTTCGCGCTCGCCCAGCAGGTCGACGGTGCGGCGATGATGATGAACATCTGCTCCACCTGCCAGGGCGCGCAGAGCGAGTGCCAGGAACGCCTGGATGCCAACGCTGAGTACCGCGCGCACGTCAACTCGACGCTAGCCGGCGAGGGCCTGACCTATGAGAAGGGCCTGACGAACAAGAACTTCCTATGGCTGCTGGTCGAGGAGATCGGCCTGGAGAACCTGCGCGCACGGGTCAAGCGGCCGCTCACGAACCTCAAGGTCGGCCCCTTCTACGGCTGCTACATCGTGCGCCCGCGCGAGCGCCTGGGCATCGACTCAGAGCACCCGCGCGACCACTACCTGGAGCAGGTGATCGAGGCGCTCGGCGGCAGCGTGATCGAGTACGCCGGCATGCGCAAGTGCTGCGGCTTCCCGATCATCACGATGAACAAGGAGGCCTCGCTCAAGCAGGCCGGACGCCACCTCGGCGACGCCGTCGACGCCGACGCCGACTGCCTCGTCACGCCCTGCCCGCTGTGCCACCTGAACCTCGACCTGCAGCAGCCGCTCGCCGCGGGCGTCGTCGGGCGCGAGCTGAACATGCCCGTGCTGCACCTGCCGCAGCTCGTCGGCCTCGCGCTCGGGCTCGACCCCCGGGACCTCGGCCTCGCCCGCCACGTCGTCAAGCCGACGTCGGTGATCGACTGGTCGACGTCGGTGGTCGGCGCCGCGGCGTAGGCCGGTCGCACGACCCGTTGAGCAACGCCCGTCAGCGCTAGCGACAGCCGCCAGCGCATCGAACTCACCGCTGCCAGGGAGTTAGCGGGTGCTCGCCGTCTGCTGCTCGTGCGCTCCGTCCGCGCTCCACACGCGCGCGCTCGCCGAGCGGCCGAGGCGGGCCACCTCGTCGTCCATCATCGGCACCACGCGCTTGGCCTCGCGCCTAGCCTGCAGCGCGAACAGGCGCGAGGTCAGCAGCGGCTTCAGCCAACGCAACAGGCCGACCCAGCCAGGCACGTTGACGCGCAACGCGCGCTTTTCGATGCCGGCGACGAACGCCTCGGCGCACTCCTGCACCGAGGTCGTCGCGCCGAGCGGACCCGGCAGCGACTCGAGCATCTCGCCGAACGCGCCCAGGTCCTGCTTGGCGTCCTGCACCATCGGCGTGTCGATCCACGACATGTGCGCGCTGCCGACCGCGACGCCCTTGAAGCCCAGCTCCAGGCGCAGCGAGTTGGCGAAGTGCTCGACGCCGGCCTTGCTGGCGTTGTACGCCGCGAGACCCGGCGCCGGCGCGTACGCCGCCTCCGATGAGACCACCAGCACGTAGCCGCGCCGGCGTTCCAGCTCAGGGAGCGCCGCGCGCACCGTGTGGAACACGCCGGTGATGTTGATGTCGATCACGCGGCGAAAGATCGCCGGATCGACCGCGCCGACCGAGCCGTAGCTCGCGATGCCGGCGTTCGCCACCACCACGTCGATACCGCCGAAGCGCTCGACCGCGTGGGCGACCGCCGCCTCCATCTCGGCCAGCTCGGTGACATCGCCGGCGATCGCCGTCGCGTTGCCATCGCCGAGACGCGCCACCAGCTCCTGCAACGGCTCGGCGTCGAGGTCGACGAGCACGACCTTGGCGCCGCCGGCAACCAGCTGCGTCGCTGTCGCGGCGCCGATGCCGCGGGCACCGCCTGTGATCAACGCCACCTTGCCTTGCACCGTGCTCACAGCCTCAACCATACACCCGCGCTCGCCTTGCGCCGTCTGCCGCCAACGCGCGGTCGCCAGGGCCGGGCCGGGCCGGGCCGGGCCGGGCCGGTGACTAGGCTACCGGCGTGAAGATCCTCACCGTCGTCGGCAACCGGCCGCAGTTCATCAAGGCCGCGGCGGTGTCCGGGCCGCTGCGCGAGCGTCACGAGGAGATCCTCGTGCACACCGGACAGCACTACGACGACTCGCTCTCGCGTGTGTTCTTCACCGAGCTGGGGCTCGAGCGCCCCGAGCGCGAACTGCACATCGGCGGCGGCTCGAACACGTCGCAGACGGCACGCATGCTCGCCGCCCTGGAGCCACTGCTCTCCGACGTCGCGCCCGACGCGGCGCTCGTATACGGCGACACCAACTCGACGCTCGTCGGCGCGCTCGCCGCGGCGCAGGCAGGGATCCCCGTGGTGCACGTCGAGGCCGGGATGCGCTCGTTCGACCGCGCGATGCCCGAGGAGCTCAACCGCGTGCTGACAGACCATCTCGCGTCGCTGCTGCTGTGTTCCTCGCAGCTCGCCGTCGAGCACCTCCGCGCGGAGTCGCTGGCCGAGCGCGCGGTCGTGGTGGGGGACGTGATGGTCGACGTCGCCCTGCGCTGGCAGCCCGCCGCCCGGGCCGACGCCACGGTCCCGGCCGCCCACGGACTGACACCCGGCTCCTACCTGCTGCTGACCGCCCACCGCGCGGGCAACGTCGATGACCCCGAGCGCCTGCGCGCGCTCGTGGCGCTGATCCGCGCGCTGCCCGCGCCGGTGCTGTTTCCGCTGCACCCGCGCACCCGCGCGCGCTTGCAGGACGCCGGCCTGCTCGCCGAGCTCCAGGACAGCACCGCGCTGACCCTGTGCGAGCCGCTCGGCTACATCGAGTTCAGCGCGCTGCTGTGCCAGGCGCGCGCCGTGCTCACCGACTCGGGCGGCGTGCAGAAGGAGGCCTACCTGGCTGGCGTCCCCTGCGTGACCCTGCGCGCGAACACCGAGTGGGTCGAGACCGTCGAGGCCGGCTGGAACACCCTGGTCGACCTCGACGCAGGCGCAGCGCTGGCGGCGCTCGAACGCCGCGCGCCGGCCGAGCACCCCGAGCTGTATGGCGACGGGCACGCCGCCGAGCGCTGCGTGAAGGCGATCGAGGAGACTATGGCGCGATGAGCCGACCACGCATGCAGAGCCGATGAGCGACCCCAGCGGCGACGAGCAGGCGACGGTCCGCGTCGGCGTCGTCGGCCTCGGCTACTGGGGCCCCAACCTCGCGCGCAACTTCGCCGCGATCCCCGGCTGCGAGCTGACGTGGCTGTGCGACGCCGACGAGAGCAAGCACGCAGAGCTCGAGCGCTCGTTCCCCGCCGCGCGCGCCACCGCCAAGCTCGCGGACCTGCTCGGCGACGAGCGACTCGACGCGGTCGTGCTGGCGACACCCGTGCCCACGCACGCCGAGCTCGCGACCGCCGTCGCCGAAGCCGGCAAGCACTGCTTCGTCGAGAAGCCGCTCGCGACCACCGCCGCAGACGCCGAACGCGCGGTCGCCGCCGCCGCCCAGGCGGGCACCACCCTGATGGTTGGGCATCTGCTGGAGTACCACCCCGCGGTCACGCGGCTGAAGACGCTGGTCGACTCCGGCGAGCTGGGCCGCCTCTTCTACATATACGGAAACCGCCTCAACCTCGGCAAGCTGCGCGCCGACGAGAACGCGCTGTGGAGCCTCGGCGCCCACGACGTGTCGGTCGCGCTGCACCTGGTCGGCGAAGAGCCGTACGAGTGCGTCGCGCAAGGCGCCAGCTACGTGCGCGACGGCGTGCAGGACGTCGTCTTCTGCTACCTGCGCTTCCCTTCCGGGGTCGTCGCGCACCTGCACCTGTCGTGGCTCGACCCGCACAAGGAGCGGCGCATCACGGTCGTGGGCGCCGGCCGCATGGCCACCTTCGACGACATGCTGATCGAGGGCAAGCTGACGATCTACGACAAGGGCTTCGACGAGGACACGCGCTCGTGGGGCGAGTACATCACGCGTTCGGGCGACACGTTCTCGCCGCGCATCCCCAACCTCGAGCCGCTGCGCATCGAGTGCGAGCACTTCGTCGAGTGCGTGCGCACCGGCGCCACGCCGCGCTCAGACGGCCACAGCGGCCTGCGCGTGGTGCGCGTGCTCGAGGCGCTGCAGCGCTCGCTCGACGGTCAGGCAGCGTAGGCGAGCGGCGCGCGCTCGACGGGCCGGACAGCGTAGGCGCAGCGCCGGGCTCGACCGCCGACGGCTAAGCCGCGTGCGCGCGGCGCCTGTCGACGCCCTCTAGCGCACGCCGTTCGCGCCGGCGCTCGGCGCGCAGGACCGGCCCCGTACGGTTGCCCACGCCGCGCAGCACGTAGGCGTCGCGGGAAGAGCTGTAGCGGAGAGCCGGGCTCATCAGCGCCAGCCAGTAGCGCGCGACATATCGACGCGGTCTCGGGACGGTGCGCATGCCTACAGCCTATTCAACGCTGACGGTGCCCTCGCCCGACAGCTCGAATGCGCTGTGCAGCGCCCGGACCGCGTGCTCCACCCGGTCACGGTCGATCACGCACGAGATCTTGATCGGCGAGGTCGAGATCATGTCGATGTTCACGTCCTCGCGCGCGAGGACGCCGAAGACCTTCGCCGCCACGCCCGGATGCGAACGCATGCCCGCGCCGATGATCGACACCTTGCCCATGTCGTCGTGCGTGGTCATCTGCGCGAACGCCTCGCCCGTCAGCGGCTCCAGCGCCGCGCGCGCCGTGCGCAGGTCCTCGCGCGGCACCGTGAACGAGATCTCCGCCTGCCCGCCCGCCGCGACCGGCTCGTTCTGCACGATCATGTCGACGTTGATGTTCGCCTGCGCCATCGCGTCGAAGATGCGCGCCGCCGCGCCCGGCGTGTCGGGTACGCCCGTCATCGTTACCCGCGCTTCCGAGGTCGAGTGCGTGACAGATGTGATCAGTGGTTGCTCCATCGTCTCTCCTTCCGGTACGACAAAGGTACCGGGCTCTTCATCAAACGAGGAGCGGCAGTGAATCCGCACGCCGTGGTTGCGCGCGTACTCGACCGAGCGCAACTGCAGCACGCCCGCGCCCGACGCGGCCATCTCGAGCATCTCCTCGAACGACACCGTCTCGAGCTTGCGCGCGTTCGGCACGATCCGCGGGTCGGCCGAGTACACGCCCGCCACGTCCGTGTAGATCTCGCACACCTCGGCGCCGAGCGCCGCGGCCACCGCCACCGCGCTCGTGTCCGAGCCGCCGCGGCCGAGCGTCGTGACGTTCCTTGCGCTGCTGGAGACCCCCTGGAAGCCCGCCACCAGCACGATGTGATCCTCCTCCAGCGCCGCGCGAATGCGATCCGCGCGGACGTCCACGATCAGCGCCTTCGTGTGCGACTCGTCCGTCAGGATCCCCGCCTGCGAGCCCGTCAGCGAGATCGCACGGTGGCCGAGGTCGTTGATCGCCATCGCGCACAGCGCGCACGAGATCCGCTCGCCGGTTGACAACAGCATGTCCATCTCGCGCGGGTCCGGCGCCGAGGAGATCTCCTCCGCCATCGCGATCAGCTCATCCGTCGTCTTGCCGCGCGCCGACAGCACCGCCACCACCTGGTGACCCGCTTCGCGCTTGGCCACGATGCGCCGCGCCGCGCGCTTGACGCGCTCGGCGTCAGCCACAGACGTGCCGCCGAACTTCATCACGATTACCGAAGACATCTCAGCGGAGGATAGGGGGCCGCAGCCGAATCCTTGCTGTCTACACTGCGCGCCGGCCGGCGAACGCCTTGCCCAGCGTCACCTCATCCGCGTACTCCAGGTCCGAGCCCACCGGCAGGCCGCTCGCCAGGCGCGTGACCTTGACCTCCGGCGCGCGCGTGCGCAGCTCCTCGGCGACGTGCAGCGCCGTCGCTTCGCCTGTCGTCGTCGGGTTCGTCGCCAGCACCACTTCCCTGACCCCAGCCTCCGACGCACTCACCCGCGCGAACAGCTCCGCCAGCTTCAGATCCTCAGGGTCGACGCCGTCGATCGGCGACAGCGCGCCGCCCAGCACGTGGTAGACGCCGTGGTATTCGTGCGTGCGCTCCATCGGGATCACGTCGCTCGGCTCCTCCACCACGCAGATCAGCGCGTGGTCGCGGCGCGTGTCCTCGCAGATACGACAGCGCGCCTCGTCCGTCAGGTTGAAGCACACCTCGCACAGGCCGATCTTCTCCTTCACATCGACGATCGCCTCCGCCAGCGCGCTCGCGTCCTCGCCCGACGCGCGCAGGATGTGAAACGCCAGGCGCTGCGCGGTGCGGTTGCCGATGCCGGGCAGCTTCGACAGCTCCGTCACCAGCCGCTGCACAGGTGGCGCGTAGGAGGTACTCACGAGTGCGGAAGCGACTTCGACAGCCGCGATGCGGTCGCGGCACCGCCTTGAATCGGGCTCATCACAGGCCCGGCAGACCCAGCCCACCGAGGCTGCCCAGGTCGAGCCCCGCCGTCGCGCCGCCGAGCTTGCGCTCCGCCAGCTCCTGTGCCATCCGCAGCGCCTCGTTGACCGCCGCCAGCACCATGTCGGCGAGGATCTCCACGTCCTCTGGGTCAACCGCCGACGGGTCGATCTTGACCTCGCGCACCTGCAGGTCTCCGCTCACCTTCACCGTCACCATGCCGCCTCCCGCCGAGGACTCCACGATCTCGTCGCGCAGCTGCTCCTGGGCCAGCTCCATGTCCTTCTGCATCTTCTGGACCTGCTGCATCATCTGCTGCATGTTCGGCATCCGTGGCTGCTTGGCCATCACGCGCCTTTCTCGTTGGTCTCGGTCAGCTCCTCGGCGTCGAACTCGTCCACAAAGCGCGCGACCCATTCCTCCTCCGAGCGCTCCTGCACGACCTCGTGCGCCTCGCCCGCGGGCGTCTCGCGCAGCTCGTAGCGCAGCCGCCAGCGTCCACCGGCAAGCGTGCCCAGCGCCTCGCCGACCGCCACCCGGTTCGCCGGGTCTTCCGCCTTCTTCTTGTAGAACTCCGCCGTGAACGGATAGGCGAGCGTCAGCTCCTCGCCATCGACCGCAACCGGGCGCGCTTCGCCGATCACAGCCCCGAGCAACGCGTGCTCGCTGCGCACCAGATCGACCACCGCCGGCCACAGCGCGTACACCGACTCGATGTCGCGCGGCACCTGCGCCCGCGGCGACCCGGACGGGGACTCCTCGCTCGAGGGCGGCGCGCTTGGTGCGGGCTCGCTCAGCGACGGCTCGCTCAAAGGCGCGTCGGTCGGCGCCTGCTCGCTCGAAGACGCGTCGGTCGGCGACTGTTCGCTCGAAGGCGACTCATGTGGCGGCGGCTCAGCCCGCGCTGGCTCGCTCGGCGGGGGAGCGGGCGTGGAGGCCCGCGGCTCCTCGCGTGCGGCATCGCCGCCGGTGACGGCAGGCGCGGGCGGCGGCTCCGCGGCAGGCGACGCCGGCGGCCCCGGGCTTGTGGCGGCGAGCGCCGTCGCGGGCGAGGTGGACGCCGCAGGCGACGCGTGCGCCGGCCCCGGGCGCGCCCCGCCTTCCAATCGCTCGATTCGCGCCAGCAGCGCGCGCATCGAGCTGTCCGTCTCGGGCCGCGCCGCCTTCACCAGCGCAAGCTCCAGGCGTGTGCGCGCATCGGCGCCGGCCCGCACGCCCTCCATCGCGGCGCCCAGCAGCTCCAGCAGGCGCACCACCGTGGCGTGATCGACACGCTGCGCCTGGGCGCTCAAAGCAGCGTCTGCCTCCGGCGTCAGCGACAGCTCGCCCGGCACCTCGCCGAGGACCTGCACGACCAGCAGCTCGCGCACGCGGACCTCGAGGTCCGCCGCGAACGACGCGCCGTCGCGCCCCTGCTCGACGCACTCCTCCAGCGTCCGCAAGGCGGCGGCAGCGTCGCCCGCCGCGACCGCATCGACGGTCGCTTCCAGCAACCTCGCGTCGGCCACCCCGAGCACCGCCAACACGTCCTCGAGCGCGATTTCCGCGCCGCTGTAGGTGACGATCTGCTCCAGCGTGCCCAGCGCATCGCGAAAGCTGCCGGTGGCCGCTCGCGCCAGCGCCGCCACCGCCGCCGGCGGTATCTCGATCGACTCCGCCTGCGCCGCCCGACGCACGACGCTCGCGATCTGCTCCACGGTCGGGCGGTGGAAGTCGAAGCGGTGGCAGCGATCAACCACGGTCGCCGGGACCTTGTTCGCCTCCGTCGTCGCCAGCACGAACACCGTGTTCGGCGGCGGCTCCTCCAGCGTCTTCAGGAACGCGTTCCACGCCGCCGTCGAGAGCATGTGCGCCTCGTCGAGGATGTACACCTTGCGGCGCCCGCTCACCGGCGCGTACGCGACGCTGTCGCGCAGCTCACGGATGTCGTCCACCGAGTTGTTCGACGCCGCATCCATCTCGATCACGTCGAGCGAGGTCGCCCGCGCGATCGACACGCACGAGTCGCACTCGCCGCACGGCTCGATCGTCGGCGCGCGCTCGCAGTTCAGGCACGCCGCGAGGATCTTCGCCATCGACGTCTTGCCCGTTCCGCGCGAGCCCACGAACAGGTACGCGTGGTGCACCTTGCCGCGCTCGACGGCGTTGCGCAGCGTGCGCACCACCGGCTCCTGGCCCACCACCTCGGCGAACGTGCGGGGCCTGTGCCTGCGGTAAAGCGAGCGCTGCTGATCCTGTGGCTGCTCCTCTGCCGACACCGTCGCCTGAGTCTATCCACGCCCGCCGGAGCGATCGAAGACCGTTCGAGTGGATAGCGTCCGCGCCATGACCGCCTCGATCAGGCGCCTCGCCGCTGTGCCCGCGATCGTCGTCGGCGCGGTGCTGCTGCGCGTGATCGCGGGGGTCGGCTTTGCCAACTACGACACGCTGTACGCGCTCGCGTGGGGCGGGCAGCTCTCGCGCGGCAGCACGCCCGCCTATGGCGTGCCGATCGCCCCCACGCCGCACCCGCTGATCGAGCTGCTCGGGCTCGTGCTCGCGCCGCTCGGGCCGCACGCCGTCACCGTCGTCACCGTCGCGCTCGGCTTCCTCGCGCTGTCCGCCTGCGGCTGGGTGCTCTACCGCCTGGGCGAGCAGTGGTTCGGCTGGGCCGCCGGCGCGCTCGCGGCGCTGATCTTCCTGACACGCGTCCCCGTCCTCTCCTACGGCGTGCGTGCGTACGTCGATGTGCCGTACGTGCTGCTGGTGCTGTGCGCGTTGCTCATCGAGTCGCGCCGGTGCCGGGCCGGCGTGCCGGTGCTCGCGCTGTTCGCGCTGGCGGGGCTGCTGCGCCCCGAGGCGTGGGCGTTCTCGGCGCTCTACTGGCTCTACCTGATGGGCCTGATGCCGCGCTCCCTACAAGCGCGCCTCGGCGACGGCCCCACCTGGCGCACCCTTACACGCCAGCAGCTCTGGCGCCTGACGCTGCTGGCGGCGGCCGCGCCGCTGGTCTGGGTGCTCAGCGACCTGCTCATAACCGGCGATCCGCTGTGGTCGCTGACCAACACACAGCACACCGCCGAAACACTCGGCCGCGAGACCGGCATCGCCAAGGTGCCCGAGTACATCCCGCGACGGATCGGTGCGGTTCTGCGACCGCCCGTCCTGTTCGGCGCCGCGATCGGCGGCGTGCTGTCGCTGTTGTGGCTGCGCCGCCGCGCGCTGTTCGGCGCGATCGCCGGCGTAATCGCGGTCGTCGTGTTCGCCGCGCTCGCGTCGGTCGGCCTGCCGATCGACGAACGCTACGCGTTCCTGTCAGCCGCGATCCTGTGCATCTTCTGCGGCGCCGGCGCGTTCGGCTGGACGCGCCTTCCGTCGGGCGATCGGCGGCGGCGCCCGTGGATGGCCGCGGGGGCGCTCGTGCTCGTCGCGCTTGTCGCCTACGTCCCCTCGCAGTACCACACGGCCAACCGTGAACTCGGCAAACTCGCGCGCCAGCAGAGCATCGAAGGCGACCTGCTCGCGCTCGTGCGCAGCCACGCGATCAACCTGCGCTGCGGCCCGATCGGCGTGCCCAACCACGCGCCCGTGCCACTGCTCGCGCTGTACTTGAAGACCAGCCCGCGCAACATCGTCAGCCCCGAAGCCGGCCACATCAGCTCGGGCATCTACGTCGACCCCGCCAACAGGGAGGTCGAAGAAGACTACGTGCTCGACCCACGCGACCCCGTTGAGAAGGTCAGCGTGCCACCGGGGTTCAGCGAGGCAGCCACGAACCGTTCGTGGCTGCTCTTCCAGCGCTGCGCGTAGCGGACCGTGCACCCCTCGTCGAGACTCTCGACACCCGGCGCCGATCGCCGCCCGCGACTCCGGTTCGGGAACTCCCGCTGCGCCTGCCGGTGATCGCTTAAGGCTGCTTCCTTCCGGACCTGACCTGGTTCGCAAGCCGACACCGCGCGGGACCCGAACCATCGACGCCCCGAGCAACGGAGCAACCGGGGTCGGAACCCCTCGGAGGGGAGTTCAGCCCCGCTAGAGCGGATTGCGGATTCAGGGCACCGCTACCTCCCCGCCTAGCACGGTCCACCGACGATCCTAACGCACCACTGTCGCGCCGAGTTCCGGTAGGCTGCCCGGCCGTGACCAACTTCAAGACTTCCCCCTCCACCATTCGCTTCCGCGCGACGCTCGCCGCCACCGCGCTCGCCGCCACGATCGCGATCGCTGGCTGTGGCTCCTCCGGCGGCTCCAGCACGATCACGGTCGGCAACGAGAACACCGCCGACAACGCGCTGATCAAGGCCGGCGAAAGCACCAGCGCCTCGACGACGACACCGACGACGACCACCGCCAAGACGCCGACCACGGGCCCGCTGTCCAAAGAGCCGAAGGTGACGCCGCCATCAGGAGCGGCGCCCACGAAGCTCGTGACCAAGGAACTGATCGCCGGGACCGGCGCAGAAGCCAAGGCCGGCGACACGGTCACCGTCAACTACGTCGGCGTCCTCTACAAAGGCGGCAAGGAATTCGACGCCTCGTGGAAACGCAACGAACCGTTCAGCTTCACGCTCGGCAAGGGACAGGTCATCAAGGGCTGGGACGAAGGCGTCGCGGGCATGAAGGTAGGCGGACGGCGTGAGCTGATCATCCCGTCGGAACTCGCCTACGGGAAGACCGGCTCCCCGCCGACGATCCCGGCGAACGCGCCGCTCGTGTTCGTGGTCGACCTGCTGGGCGTCTAGGCGAGCCGCGACGGCAGCCCGAGGCAAGACCGCAGCGCTTCGACCCGGACAGCCCCGGTCGATCCTGCGCATCGCGGCGCTGCTCACGCTGAGCGGCGCCGCCTTCGCCCTCGCTGGCTGCGGCGGCGGGCACAGCGCCAGCCCCCAAGCGCAGCGCCTGGAGCGCGCGGACCTGGTCGCCGTCGCGCGCGCGCTCGCCAACCAGGAGCCCTCGGTGCGCAGCGAGGTTGCCGCCACCAAGGCGGCCTGGCCGCTGATCGATCGCGGCTTGCCGGCAAATGCCGGCGCCGGCTTGCGCAAAGCGGTTCGCGCCGCGACAGAACACGCGGCCGCGCTCAGCCTGCCAGGTCCTTTTGAAGAACACGAGGCCGCGACGCTCACAGGGCCGGGGTCGCCGATCGCCGGCCTGTTCCGTTCCTACAGCATCCTCACCGCGCGCGGGTGGCAGCTGATCGGAGCGGCGCTCGCACAGAGCGAACGCGGCTCCGCGGCAGCCGCGCGCTTCGCGCGCGCCAACGTGGCGCTGTACATAGAGAGCGTCTACGACGCCCACTTCAGCCTCGCGCAGATCGGCAAGAAACTGCGCGCTGCCTACAAGACGCTCGGCGCCAGCGCAGCGTTCGGCAGCTCGCTCACGCCGTCCGAAGTCGATGCCCTCGCGTCGACCTTCTCGGAAGCCAACGACCGCCTGCACCCTCACGCCGGCGTGCGGCTGGGTTCGTGCAGCTCCGCCGTCACCGCCGGCGCCGGCTTCCTGCTCGCGGTGCTGTGGTTCGATCTGATGTTCGACGTGCAGGTGCTCGGCCACGGCGAGCGCGAGCTGCCCGAGCAGACGCTCGCTTCGATCGCCGGCTACTACCGCCGCGTGACCACCGCCGCACGGCCGATGAACCGCCTGGTCGCGCTCGCGATGCTCGCCACGCTGGCGGCGATCGTCGTCGAGATCACGCACGGCGATGGCCCGACCTGGGCGCCGTGGGCTTCGCTTGCGCTGACCGTGCCGCCGATCGCGCTCGCCGGCGGCCGCACGGTGCCGAGCGCCGTGCGTCTCGGCACGCGCGCGGAGTCAAACGAGCGTCAAAGCGCGCGTGCGCGCTCGATCTGCCGCGAGCACGCATTCTGCGTGCTCGCCATCAGCGCGCTGCTGGCGGTACAGCTGGCGTTCGTGGCGTGATGCGAGACGCGGCGATGCGCGGCTCGCGCAGCGCCGGCGCGAGCCGCGGCTGACCGCCGCGTTCGCGCTTGGATCGATACATCGCGCCATCCGCCTGGGCCACGAGCGCGTCCGCGTCAACGTGATCGCCGTCTGACCACGCCACCCCAATGCTGACCTGCGGGCAGACACTGCCGACGGTCAACTCGACCTGCGCGCGCAGCGTCTCCGCCAGGCGCTCGGCGAGCCCCATCGCACCGGCCGCGCCGCCGGCTTCGGGACACATCACGAGGAACTCATCGCCACCGACTCGGCCCACGAGGTCGCCGCTTCGCACCGCCTCACGCAGCCTGCTGCCGCATACGCGCAGCAGCTCATCGCCGGCCGCGTGACCGTAGCGATCGTTGATCTCCTTGAAACGGTCGAGGTCGACGAACATCACCGCTCGCTCCCTGCCCGGCGCCGCGGCGGCGACGTTCGCGTCCAGCGCGCACATGAACGAGGTGCGGTTGTGACAGCCGGTGAGCTCATCGAAGGTCGCGCGCCGCTTCAACTCGTCGCGCATTCGAGCGCTGTCGGTCACGTCGGCGACACACGCGATCGCGCCGCTGATCGTTCCGTCCTCGTGCGTGAGGGCGCGCAGGCTGATGCTGCAGAAACGCAGCTCGCCCCCCCGCGGCAGTCGCAGCTCGACCTCGACATCGGCGTGACGACCAAAGCCGAGCACGTCGTCGAGGGCACTCTGCAGCACGGCGCGGTCGGCCTCCACGACGGCGGCCAGCTGCTCGGACACGGTGGTGACGCGCTTGACGCCGACGATCTCGTGCAGGCGATCGTTGGTGTAGACGATCACACCCTCGGCGTCGATCTGGAAGAGGCCCATCGGGATCGCCTCGGCGAGACGGTCCAGCAGTTGCTCGCGCGCCCTGAGCTCCTCCTGTGCGGCCATCTCATCGGAGATGTCGACGATCTCCGCCACCACGCACGCGCGATCGGGGTCGTCGAGCAGGTTGTGGTTGGTGACCTCGAACCACACCCACGAGCCGTCGCGGCGGCGATGGCGCAACCGCACGCGACGCCCCGGACCTGGCGAGGCGAGCATCTCCATCCAGTTGTCGATCGCGAGCGCATGGTCGTCTGGGTGCATGAACTCGATCGAGCGATGGCCCACGATCTCCTCGGCGCTCCAGCCCAGAATCTGCGTCAGCGCGTCGTCGATCTCGAGGATGAAGCTGCGCTCGTCCTTGACGATCGTCGCGAAACGCGGCGGCGGCTTTGGTGCGCGAGGCACCGGCACCGCTTCACCGCCGCTCAACGCATCTGCCGGAGTCAGCATCACGAGCACCACGCCGTGGATCTCGCGCAGATCGAGGCCATAGACGGCGACCGTGACCTCCGGCTGCTCGACGCTGTGCGTGAGCCACCGTGCGGAGCCTTTCGCCAGCACCTGGTCCCAGGCCGCCAGCAATCGCACACGATCCTCGTGCACAACCAGGTCGAGACCAGAGCGCGCCTCGAGCACGGGGTTCTCCTGCAAGGTGATCGACTCCGGCACAGGCACCAGGACGCCGTCCGGCTTGAGCGCCGCGACCGGCGCCTGCGGGTAGCGACTCAACAGCGAGCCGAGCACCGCCTCCAAGGTCTCGGCGTCGAGGTGCTCCAGGTGCTCGGTCTCGAAGACCTCATCTACGGATTGGGCGAGCTTGGACGACGGGTCGGCTGGTGGAGATGAGGTGTCGGCGGGCGGCATCGTTTGACATTGAGACGGCTGATCGCCGCGAGCCTGCGGTCGACGCAGGCCTTGCGGCTGATTGGAGTCATTTGGAACAGCCAGAGCCATGATCGACAAGATCGCGCCTGAGATGAACCGGGGGTAGTGATTAGTGGACGCCCAGCTCTGCGATCGACAACCATCGTGCGTCGGCACGGCGGGCGCGGCGCCTGCCACCGCGGACCAAGCCGCGCTACGCGCGCGCGTCTCCCATGTACGGCGTCACGGCACGCGCTCCAGGCTGCGCCGGCACCAGGCGTCCGTTGCTCGTCAGCAGCGCCACGTGCCCGCCAACCATGCGCACGAGCGGACAGCCAGCCTCGACGCCAACCACCGCGCAACCCTCCGACAGCGACACGATGCGCTCGAGCTGCTCAGCGGTCAGCTCGATGATCTCGGCCGGCAGCGGAGGCCGGTCGAACCTCGGCACGGACGCCCCGCGACGGCTGCCATCCAGCGAGGTCGCGTAGGGCTCGGCCGCGGGCCCTCGCGAGGAATACAGAAGCGTCTTCATGGGTGACACGATGCCTTCCGATCCGTTGGTGGGCTGGCTAGTAGGGCCTGCGTCGACGTTCACGCCACTCAGGCTCGCAACAGGAGCGAGCGCAGCCCTGTGCGCAGCGCCGAGCGATGAGCGCCCGCCGTGGCGCGAAGCCGACCGCCCTGACGCGAAGCCGTGCGTAGCCAGTCGCCGGCCGGCGCATGCACGCGACCGCTCGCCGCTGAATCATGGGCTCCTCCGTCCACTAAGGCCCTGCGTGCGACGGACCGGATACCGAGGCCAGCAGGTGACCGCGGACCCACTTCCGCGCAGAGGGCACCATTCCAATTAAGTCGCTAAGCCAGATATATGGAACTGCTCTAGGCTCGATGCTAGCGCATGTGATCAAACGACACATCGCCGGCCCGCCCCCGGGCCTCGGCGCCGTCGCCGCTTCCGAGCTCGACAGTAGGTCGCTGCTGACAGATCAACCGCAACCCCAATAGAATCAGCGGCTCAGGGCGCGTAGCTCAGTGGGAGAGCGCTCGCTTCACACGCGAGAGGTCGCAGGTTCGAAACCCGCCGCGCCCATCGGCAGTTCAGCGCGCCATCAGAGCACGGCGACGTCCTGCTCGGCGTCCGGCACACTCACGGTGACGCCGCCGGCGCCGGTGCTGTCGAGCTCCACGCTCAGCAACGCCGTGCCCGAGATCGTGGCGATCTCGCCCACCAGCTCGATCGTCGGGTCGATCTCCGCGGCGGGGACCTGGCAAACCTCCAGAAAGCGCCGGACCTGTCCCGTGTCCAGCGCCTTGAGGTCCGCCTCGAGTTCCTCGACGTGCGTTGGCGCGCCGATCACCGCCAGCTCCGGCACGAGCACGCACGCGGCCATGTCGTCCGGCGTGGCGCGCGTCGCCGCCCGCACCGCCGCCAGCAGCCTCGTCGCGTCAGGCCGCTGCCCCAGCGAAGCCAGGATCTCGCCAAGGCGCTCGCGCCCGAGCAGCTCCTTGTCGCAACGAGCCTCGATCAGACCGTCGCTGAAGAAGCACACGACCGCGCCGGGAACGAGCGATACGCGCGTCTGGCGCCGGCCTGTCGGCACGGTCCAGCCGACCGGCGGCGCGGCGCAGACACTCAGCGGCTCGCGTGTCTGCATGCCCTGCAGGATCGGCGGCGGGTGGCCGGCGCTTGCGTACGTCAGCAGCCCCTCGCGCTGGTCGTAGACGGCCAGGGCAACCGTCGCGAAGTGCTCGGCCGTTGGGTCCGCCAGAACGCGGCCAGCGAGCGCCAGCGCCGCACGCGGCTCGAGTCCTGCCTGCAAGTAAGCGCGCAGCGTGTAGCGCGTGAGCGCCGCTCGCTTGAGCGCATGCGGCCCGTGCCCGGCAACGTCGCCGAGGATCATCGCCACCCTGCCCCGCGCGGGCACGAACACGTCGTAGAAGTCCCCGCCAGCGGCTGGTCCTTCGGCCGGCCTGTAGGCGACGGACACGCCCAGGCCGCCGACGCGGGCCGGGATCTCGGGAACGAGCGCCGACTGCATCACGTCCACGTCACGCAGCAGCGTCACACGCTGGCGCTCGAGCCGCGTGGCGCGGCGGGTGGCGGCACGCGAGCGCACACCGAGGAAGATCGCCAGCAGAAGCAGCGCGAGAATGATCGGCTTGCTCCAGTCCGGCACCGGCAGCGGCAGCGGGATGTGCTTGCCGAGCGCGTCCAGCGGGTTGCTCGCGTGGTGCTTGGGCGCGGCGGACCGCGATACGCGACGCGCGACGCCCGCGGAGCCTGCCGGCCCGACCGTGCCGGCGCCTGGAGCGTCCTCGCTACCGGCTTGCTCGTGGCCCACCGTCGCGGACGCATGCCGCGTCGCCGAGCGCCGGCGCCGGCCCTTGTCTTGCGCCAGGTCGCCGGTCGTAGCCGGCGAGGAGATCCCGGGCACCGCGGCACGATTGGACACCGACGCGGCGGTCGCGGTATCGGCGCCACCAGAGGATGGGGACGCGCCCGCCGACCCGCCCTCGCCGCTGCCACCACTCGTTCCGCTACCGCCGCCACTGCCCGTGGAACCGCCGCCGCCAGACGACGTCCCACCGCCGGATGTCCCGGCCCCCCCGCCGGTCGAGCTGCCGCCACCGCCGGAGGCTTCGCCGGAACCCGAGCCGGACGTGCTCACGCCGGCTTCTGGCGTGGATACGGAGACCGCCGGCGTGCTCACGCTGACTTCGGGCGTCGACACAGTCCCACCGGGCAGCGTCACGCCGACGCTCGGGACGGTGATGCCCACGCTCGGGACGGTTACACCGACGCTCGGGACCGTCACGCCGACGCTGGGCACGGAGATGCCCACGCTCGGCACCGTCACGCCGATGCCCGCAACGGTCACGCCGAGGCTGGGCAGCGATAGGCCCTGCGCGGACGCGTACCCCCCGCCCGACGCCATCGCGCCCGCGAACGCCATCGACAGACATGCCGCGACCGACACACCCCTGAGGCGCCGCGACAGCACCGTCAGTCACCGCGTCCCGCTGGCGAGCGAACGCTCACGGACGCGCCTTTGAGAGACGTACGGTCGTGCTTCCAGGCGAAACACACAGCTGCACAGCATCCATCATCAGGCCCATCAGCGCGAAGCCGCGACCGCCCTCCGCCGTCTCGGATCGGCTGAGCGCGGATGCCGCGAACGTCCCGTAGTCGCGCACCACGACGGTCAGCACGTCGCCGTCGGCGCGAACGCTGAGGCGAATGTCGCCGTGCGCATCCGGCTGTCCATGTCGAATCGCGTTGGTCACCGCCTCGTTGACGGCGAACGCAAGCTCGTAGCTTCCATCCGCGTCGAAGCCGAACGCGGCGGCTACTTTGTGCACGTACTCGCGCGCGAGACCGAGCTTCGAGACGCGCGCCGGCAGGCGCAGCTCGCTTACGGACGGGCTCGCTGGGTGGAGCGATGCGCGCACGTCAATCCGCCATCGCCAGTTCCATGAGGGCTTCCTCGCGCGAGCTGTGCAGCGCGATCAGGCTGTCCACGCCCGCGATCTCGAAGATCCGCAGCACCCGCCTGTTCTCCTCCGCGCAGACCACCGCCAGCGAGCCGCCGCCGGCTTCGTGCAGGCGCACGACAGCCCCGACGAGCGCCCCAAGGGCCGTCGAGTCGATGAACGTCACCGCCGACAGATCGAGCACCAGACGCCTGCCGCCGGCGCTGATGCAATCCGCGAGACGCTCTCTGAGCTGTGGGCTCGCCTCGTAGTCGATCTCGCCGCCGGCGCTGAGCATTGCGATGTCCTCACCATGCGGACTGCCAACCGGGGCGTCATCTTTGATGTAGAAAAAGCTCATTGGGCCTCCGACGCTTGACGTTTCAACGGCCGTGCAAAGCCCTAACTCGGTACCCGCGCAGCAGCGCTTCAAACCCTAACTTTCCAATCTATGGAAAATATCGCGCATGTTCGGGCGCTTCCTGAGGCCGCTGGACGTTAGTTCTATTCAGCGCCCGGCATTTGCTGCCATTTAGCCCCCTGTGTTGGCGCTGTCGCGCACGTCAAGACCGCTTGCGCGGCTAACCTGCAGCGCGTGAAGCGAGCGTCCGCGGCAACCAACACCTGGAGGTAGCGCATGGAGTACGTCAACCTTGGCGCGACTGGCCTGCGGGTCTCGCGCGTGTGCCTCGGCATGATGAGCTTCGGCAACGACAGCGACAAACCGTGGG
Source organism: uncultured Solirubrobacteraceae bacterium (assembly GCA_963716535.1). GTDB lineage: Bacteria > Actinomycetota > Thermoleophilia > Solirubrobacterales > Solirubrobacteraceae > Palsa-744. The sequence goes on from OY970317.1 coordinate 2,292,495, forward strand.
TGATCGACGAGCAGGCCGCTGAGCCGATCGTGCGCGCCGCCATCGACGGCGGCATCAACTTCTTCGACACCGCCGACACCTACTCGCAGGGCGCCAGCGAGGTCACCACGGGACGCCTGCTCGGCAAGCTGCTCACCCGCGAGGAGCTCGTGATCGCAACCAAGGTGTTCATGCCGATGACGCCCGGCGAGAACGGCGGCGGGCTCTCGCGCAAGCACATCCTCAGCGCGATCGACGCGTCGCTCGAGCGCCTGGGCACCGACTATGTCGACCTGTACCAGATCCACCGCTGGGACCCGCGCACACCGATCGAGGAGACGATGCAGGCGCTGCACGACGTCGTGCGCGCCGGCAAGGCGCGCTACATCGGCGCCAGCAGCATGTTCGCGTGGCAGCTCTCCAAGGCCCAGCGCGTGGCCGAGCGCGCCGGCACGACGCGCTTCGTCTCGATGCAGAACCACTACAACCTCGTCTACCGCGAGGAGGAGCGCGAGATGATCCCGCTGTGTGTCGATGAGGGCATCGGCGTGATCCCGTGGAGCCCGCTCGCGCGGGGCATGCTCGCCGGCAACCGCACCCGCGGCGGCGAGCGTCTGACGACGCGCGCAGGCAGCGACCCGTTCGGCGACTATCTGTACGACCAGCCGACCGACTTCGACGTCGTCGAGCGCGTCGTCGAGGTTGCCGGCGAGCGCGGCGTCCCGCCGGCGCAGGTCGCGCTTGCGTGGCTGCTGCACAAGCCCGGCGTGAGCGCACCGATCGTCGGCGCGACGAAGCCCTCACATCTCGAGGACGCGCTCGCCGCCGAGCAGCTGACGCTCAGCGAGCAGGAGATCGCGCGCCTGGAGGAGCCGTACGTGCCCCACCCCGTGCTCGGGCACGGGTAGGACGCCCGACGCAGCTCAGCGCTTCGGCTGCAACGCGACGACCGGGATCTGCCGCGTCGTCTTCTGCTCGTACTCGCCGAACTGCGGCATCAGCTCGATCTGCCTGCGAAACAGGCGCTCGCGCTCGTCCCCGTCGGTCACGATCGCCTCGACCTGGAGCGTGTCGGGGCCGACCTCGACGGTCGCCGTCGGGTTGGCGCGCAGGTTGTGGAACCAGGCAGGGTTCTCAGGCGCGCCGGCCTTCGACGCGAAGATCACGAAGCGGTCGCCGTCCTGCTGATAGACGACCGGCGTCGTGCGCTGCTGGCCGCTCTTTGCTCCCGTCGTGGTCAACAGCAACACGGGCGCGCCCTCGAACTGGCCGCCGACCCTGCCTTCGTTCGCGCGGAACTCCTCGATGACTTTGCTGTTGAAGTCGTTCACAGACGCACCGGCAATGACTTTAGCTGGTTGATGAACAGCGATTCGACCGCAGCCGGCCTGCCGTCGAGCTGGATCGCGGGGTAGCGCCTCAGCGTCTCCTCGAGCATCACCTTCAGCTCCAGGCGCGCGAGCGCGGTGCCGAGACAGAAGTGCCGGCCGCCGGCGCCGAACGCCTGGTGCTCGGCTTTGCGACGCAGGTCGAAGTGATCGGGGTCCTCATAGCGCGTCTCGTCGCGGTTGGACGAGACGTACCACATGACGACCTTCTCGCCCTCGCGGATCTTCTGCCCGTGCAGCTCGGTGTCGCAGGTCGCGGTGCGGCGGAAGTGCGCGAACGCGGGGAACATCCGCAGCGACTCCTCGACCGCGTCGGGGATCAGCGACGGGTCCTCGAGCAGCAGTTGCATCTGCTCGCGGTCTTCCATCAGCGCGCGCATACCGCTGCAAAAGGTCGCCTTGGTGCTGTCGTTGCCGGCGGCCATCAGCAGGAAGAAGCCCATCACGATCTCGTGTTCCTCGAGCTTCTCGCCGTCGACCTCGGCGTGCACGAGCACGCTCGTGAGGTCGTCGGTCGGGCGCTCCTGGCGCGCGGCGATCAGCTGGCGGCAGCGCTCGAAGATCTCCGGCAGGTCCTTCTCGATCGCACCCTCGAAGCCGTCGGGGTTCAGATCCGGGTCGGCGGCGCCGAGCGTCGAGTTCATCAGCCGCGCCCAGATCGCGTCGTCCTCCTCGGCGATGCCCATGAAGCTGCCGATCACGCGCGAGACGACCGGCTGGGCGACGTCGCCGACCAGATCGCAGGTCTCGCGGCCGTCGAGGCGGTCGAGCACCCCGATCGTGATCGCCCTGATGGCGTCCTCGTGCGCGGCGATGCGCTTGGGCGTGAAGCCCTTCTGGAACAGCGCCTTCAGACGATCGTGCTTGGGCGGGTCCATGCCGATGAACATCGCGCGCGCAAGCTCAATCGGGAAGCCGGCGGCCGCGACCAGCACGCCGCCGAGTTCCGAGGAGTAGGTCTGCCAGTCGCGGCTGACCGTGTGCACGTCGTCAGCCGTCGTGACCGACCAGAAACCGGCCTCCTCGGGGAACAGTTCAAAGCTCTCCGTCCAATGGATCGGGCACTTGCCGCGCATCTCCTTGAACGTCGCGTACGGCGGTCCGTCCGTCCACAGATCTTCCTCGGTGAGTTCGACCGTCTCGATGTCACGCCCGACCGTCGCCATTTCAGACCTCCAAGATTTGCCCGCCGGATGGTGGGTCCGGATAATACTGGCTGGCTGGCCAGTTTGCGGCGGCGGCGCGCCTGGCTGCGGAACCCAAAAGCTCAGCGCCCCGATGTGCTCGGTGCGGTAACAGCCGCTTTGCCGTGCCAACTGCCGCCGCCGTCAGACTGCTGCGTGCAGTGACGCGACCGACGCCTCAACCGAACGTGCCCGGCCGCGGGATCGTGGCCTCCTACGGCGTCAGGTTCTGGCTGCTGGTAGTGCTCATCGGCGCCGGCGCAGGCCTCGGCGGCGCGGCGTTGATCGAGCTGCTGCGCGCGGTTCAACATCTGGCGTGGTCCTATCACTCGGGCGATTTCCTGGACGCGGTCAAGCGCTCGTCCTCGTCGAGGCGCGTGCTCGTGCTGCTCGTCGGCGGCATCGTGGCGGGCGCCGGCGCGCTGACGATGGCCCGCCGCAGCCCAGGTGAGGTGTCCGAGTCGCTGTGGCTGCGCGGTGCGCGCGTGCCCTTCTGGTCGAGCATCGCGCGCGCGGTGCACTCGATCCTGATCGTCGCTCTGGGGGCATCGCTGGGCCGCGAGGCGGCGCCGCAACAGGTGGGCGCGGCGATCGCGAGCGCGCTCAGCGAGTGGGCCCAACTGCCGCACTGGCAGCGGCGCCTGCTGGTGGCGTGCGGCGCGGGCGCGGGCATGGCGGCGGTGTACAACGTGCCGCTGGGCGGCGCGTTGTTCGCGCTCGAGGTGCTGCTGGGGACGCTGACGCTGCCGCTCGTGCTGCCGGCGCTCGCGACGTCGTTGATCGCCACCGCCGTCGCCTGGGTGGCGCTACCAACGGCCCCGACGTACAAGATCCCGAGCTATCCGGTCAGCGGCTCTCAGATCGTGTGGGCCGTGATCGTGGGGCCGATCGCCGGGCTGGCGGCGATCGGCTGGATCCGGCTGATTGCGTTGGCGCACTCGCTGCGGCCATCCACGTGGCTGCGACTGGTCGCGCCGATCGTCGTGTTCACGGCGCTCGGTGCGCTCGCGATCGCCTACCCGGAGCTGCTCGGCAACGGCAAACCTGTCGTGCAGCTCGCGCTCGTGGCAAAGCTGAGCGTGGCGCTGCTGGCGGTGCTGCTGGTGTTGAAGCCACTGGTGACGGCCGCGTGCCTGGGCAGCGGCGCACCGGGCGGGTTGTTTACGCCAACGCTCGCCTACGGCGTTCTGCTCGGCGGCCTGCTCGGCGAGGGCTGGGCGCAGATCTGGCCTGGCGCGCCGCTCGGGAGCTACGCGATCATCGGCGGCGCCGCCGTGCTCGGAGCCTCGATGCAGGGTCCGCTGGCGGCAGTGGTGCTGCTGCTCGAGTTGACACACCACGCCGACGCGCTGATGGTGCCGATCCTGATCGCGGTGGTCGAGGCGACGGTGCTCGCGCGTATCCGCGGAGCGCCGTCGATCTACTCCGCGCGTCTGTCCGCGTTGCCCGCGGAGGTGCACGCGGCCACCTCGCGCGACGCCTACGACGAACTGGATGCGAAGACCGCCGAGAACAAGATGCTCGCACCCAGCGATCTGCTGCCGATCACGATGCACGGACCCCAGCCCTGAGCGCACCCGCCGCCGCCTCGTGCGCGATCCCCATAACCTGGGTCGATGATCAAGATCAACGAGCGCCGTCTCATGCTGGCAACAGGCGTCGGGCTCGCGCTGATGCTTGCTGCCGGTATCTCGGACTTCGTCGTGGGCTCTTTCTGGGAGCACCACGCGCTGCTGACGTCGCTGGTTGCGAACGTGCTGGTGGTGGCGATCACGCTGGCGGTCGTCAACGAGTTCGTCGAACGGCGCGACCGACGACGTTGGAACCTGCTCGCGCAGAGCGTGCTGTTCGCTCTGACCCAGAGCGCGCGCGCCACCTGGAGCGGTTTCGTGGAGGTGCTGCGGCTGGGCGAGGTGCAGAGCGGCGCCGTCAAGCCGCTGCTGGAAGGCGCGGCGCTCGCGCGCGACAGCGAGCGCGTGTCGAAGGCCATCCGCGAGCTGCTGGCCGACGAAGAACGTCGCGGCGTCTTGCAACGCGTGACCGCCAACCTGGCCGACTACGCCTCGCAGGTGATCGCGCGCTGGGCGTCGGTGATGGTCAGCGCGAGCCCGTACGCAGCGGTACTCAACCGACACGTGGAGCTGGCTGGGAGGCTCGACTGGCTGAGCAGCGTGCTCACGCACAACGAGCCACCTGAGGGGCAGAGCGTGCGCGACCGCCTGCTCGTGCGCAGCAACGTCGCCAGCGAGCACGCGGAGGAGTTCGGCGACGACGAGTGGCTGCACGATCAGATCCTCGCGGTGATCAACCTCGCGACCGAGCTCGACTACCGCTCGCGCGAACTCGCGTACGCGATCGTGCCGCTTAGCTGGTGGGCGACCCGCACCGCCGGTCTCGCCGGCGGAGATGCCGCGCACCCGCCGCAAACGCCGGCGGCCTGACAATCCCAGCGCCACTCGTTTTGCAGGGCTGTGTGCGAGCGCCAATTGCTGGTACTACTCCCGTATGCCCCGCGCAATGTGGACCGGCACGATCGGCTTCGGGATGGTGACCGTCCCGGTGAAGCTGTACAGCGCAGTGGACCGCAAGACGGTGCGCTTCCACCAGCTTGCCGGCAGGTCAGGCGTGCGCGTAACGCAAAAGCGCATCGACCCGTCGACCGGCGAGGAGGTCCCGTATGCGGAGATCGTCAAGGGCTACGAGCTGGCTCCAGACCGCTACGTGGTGATCGAGCCGGGCGAGCTGGACGCGCTCGAGCCGCAGAAGACGAAAACAATCGAGATCGAGGAGTTCGTGGATCTCGCTCAGATCGACCCGGTCTACTACGACCATCCCTATTACCTCGCGCCGGGCGCTGGCGGCGCCAAGCCCTATCGACTGCTATTGGAGGCGATGCGCGAGACCGGCAAGGTGGCGATCGCGCGCATCGTGATCCGCTCGAAGGAGCAGCTGGTGGCGGTGCGCCCGCTCGGCGACGCGCTGGGGATGGCGACGATGCTGTTCGCCGACGAAGTGCTCTCGCCCGACCGCCTCGACGAGGTGGCGGAGGCGGCGCAGGTGAAGACGACCAAGCGCGAGCTGGATGTCGCCAAGCAGCTCGTCGAATCGCTCGCCGGTGACTTCGATGCAGACGCGTTCCACGACACCTATCGCCAGCAGGTGCTGGAGCTGATCGAGCGCAAGGCGCAGGGCAAGGCGATCGCGGTGCAGCCCGCGCCCGAAGAGACGGCAGCGCCGGCGCCCGACCTGATGAGCGCGCTGAAGGCGAGCCTCGACGCGGTGCGCGCACGCGAAAGCAGCGACAAACCGCGCAGAGCCGCGAAGAAACCGGCGGCCAAGAAAGTCGCCGCCGCGAAAGTTGTGGCGAAGAAGCCGGCGGTGAAAGCCGCCGCGAAAAAGCCCGCCGGCAAGCGATAGCGACGGGCTGACAAGACCGTATAGCCATGGCTATACAGAAGTCGAAGGGCGCCTCTCCGCCTGCGACCCGGCTCAAGCGCTACAGCGCCAAACGCGACTTCGAAGCGACGCCCGAGCCACCAGGTGGCGACGCGCTGGCGGGCACGAGACCGCGCTTCGTGATCCACGAGCATCACGCGACGCGGCTGCACTGGGACCTGCGCCTCGAGCGCGATGGCACGCTGGCTTCGTGGGCGGTGCCGAAGGGGCTGCCGCAGGCTCCTGGAGAAAACCACCTGGCGGTATCCGTGGAGGACCACCCGCTGGAGTACCTGGACTTCGAGGCGGAGATCCCTAAGGGCCAGTATGGCGCCGGCACAATCACGATCTGGGACCGCGGCACCTACGAGTGCCTGAAGTGGGAGCCCCGCAAGATCGAGGTGGCGCTGCACGGCGAGCGCGTGGACGCGCGCTATGCGCTGTTCCCGATCGACGACGGGCAGCGGCCGAAGAACTGGCTGATCCATCGCATGGACCCGGCGGCGGACCCCGAGCGCGAGCCACTGCCGGCACGGATCGCACCGATGCTTGCGCGCGCCGACTCGCTGCCCCGTGAGGACGGCAGCTGGGCGTACGAGATCAAGTGGGACGGCGTGCGCGCGATCGTCTACTCGACACCGGGCGAGCTGCGTGTCGAGAGCCGCAATCTCAACGACGTCACCGACGCCTACCCCGAGCTGTCCGGCGTGAACGCGGCGCTGGGATCGCACGCCGCCGTGCTCGACGGCGAGATCGTGGCGTTTGGCGACGACGGGCGCCCCAGCTTCGAGGCGCTGCAGCAGCGCATGCACATCGCCACCCGCACGCGAGCGCGCAAGCTGGCACAGGGCACGCCGGTGACGTACGTGATCTTCGACCTGCTGTGGCTGGACGGCCACTCGCTGATGCGCGAGCCCTACGGCGAGCGCCGCCGGCGTCTGGCCGAGCTGGGCCTGAACGGCGCGAGCTGGAAGACGCCCGAGCACGTCGTCAGCGAGGGCAAAGCGCTGCTGGCCGCCGCCGCCGAGCAGGGCTTGGAGGGCGTCGTGGCCAAGCGCCTGACCTCCGTGTACCAGCCCGGCGTGCGCACGCGGGACTGGGTGAAGGTCAAGCGAGTTGCCCGCCAGGAGCTGGTGGTGGGCGGCTGGATGCCGGGAAAGGGCAAGCGCAGCCAGAGCATCGGCGCGCTGCTGCTGGGCGTGTATGGCGATGACGAGCGGCTGCGCTACGTGGGCCGCGTCGGCAGCGGGCTCAGCGACAGCGAGCTCGAGCGCCTCGCCGGGCTGCTCGCGCCGCTGACCCAGCCGGCGTCGCCGTTCGTCGGCACCCCGCAGCCGCCGCGCGGCGCGCACTTCAGCGAGCCGCGGCTGGTCGTGGAGGTCGAGTTCGCGAGCTGGACCGCCGGGGGCAGCCTGCGCGCGCCCATCTACAAGGGCCTACGCGCGGACAAGCCGGCGAGCCAGGTCGTGCGCGAGGACGTGGCCGCTGACAGCACCGCGGCAGCGCAGACGACGGTCGATGGCCGCGAGCTGAAGCTGTCGAACCTCGGCAAGGTGCTGTACCCGCAGACCGGCTTCACGAAGGGGGACGTGATCTCCTACTACGCGGCGATCGCGCCGGTATTGCTGGGGCATCTCGCGGGCAGACCGCTGACGGTCACCCGCTGGCCCGATGGCGTGCAGGCCAAGTCGTTCTTCCAGAAGCAGTCGCCTGCGCACCGCCCGCAGTGGGTGCGCACGGCGACGGTGGCTAGCGAGCGCAAGCCGATCGACTACACGCTCGCCGACGACCTGCCGACGCTCGTATGGCTGGCGAACCTCGCCGCGATCGAGCTGCACGTGCCGCTCGCGCGCGCCGACGCGATCGAGTCCCCAACGGCGCTCGTGTTCGACCTCGACCCAGGCGCGCCGGCGACAATCGTCGAGTGCTGCCACGTCGGCCTGCAGCTACAGGGGATGTTCGAGCACCTGGGGCTCGAGAGCTACGCCAAGACCTCCGGCTCGAAGGGATTGCAGGTGTACGTGCCGCTGAACTCCGCCGACGTCACCTACGAGCGCACGAAGCCGTTCGCCAAGGCGGTCGCGGAGCTGCTCGAGAGCGCCGAACCGGACGCCGTCGTCTCGCGCATGACCAAGGCGCGCCGCACGGGCAAGGTGCTGATCGACTGGAGCCAGAACGACGCCAAGAAGACGACCGTGTGCGCGTACTCGCTGCGCGCGGGCGAGCGCCCGACGGTCTCCACCCCGCTCGACTGGGACGAGGTGCGCGCCGGACGCGACTCCGGCGACGCCGACAGCCTCGCGTTCGAGGCACACCAGGTGCTCGAGCGCGTGGCCGAGCGGGGGGATCTGTTTGCGCCGGTGTTGTCGTTGAGGCAGGAGCTGCCGAACTAAAGCCGTGATCCACCATGTCGAATGAGTCCCGATGCTGGTCGCAACCGCCTATCGACTCAACGGTCATGAGGTAGTCGTCGCGATCATCGGTGGCACGATGCTGGCGCTGGCGCTTACCCATCCGGGCCTGAGCTGGCTCAGGCAAGCAACTCGCGGTTACCGCACGCGTCGCCTGCTGGCAGAACGCGCGACCACCGGGTTCTTCTTCGTGATGGGCGGCTATGCAGCATGGGCTGTTTGGATCTCCCTATACAAAGAGGTCAGCCCCGAAACCGACCACCTGCTCCGGGGCGCGTCCTACTTTCTTCTCGCATATGCGCTGATTGCGCACTTCGAGCCGTTTGCCGATGGAGTAAATCGTTACGGCTGGCTGGTCATGCTGATTCTGTACGTGCCGTTCGCCCTCTCCGCGGCCGCGCTCGGCGCCGTGATCGCGGATTTCAGTCTCATCTCAGCTGTACCCCTCGAGCTGGCGAGCATCACGCTGACCCTGTCTGCCACCACCGGCTTGATGTGGTGCGTATGCGCCTTCGAGTCACAGCTCAGGTCAGGCTTGGGTCGGTGGCGGGACTCGATCCCGGAAACTATCCTCCGTCGAGTCCGCCGGACAAGCGGCGAAGAGACCGGCTGAGCTGGCGCCTCGACCTACTCGAACCCCGGCGCGCTCCACCCCGGCATCACGTCAGGCAGCCCCTCGCTGACGCGGTCGGGGAAGTGCGCCGCGCGCTTCTCTAGAAAAGCTGTGATGCCCTCGACCGCGTCGGCTGACTGGCCGCGGGCGACCATCCCGCGCGAGTCGGCGCGGTGGGCGAGCATCGGGTGCTCGGCGCCGAGCATCCGCCACATCAGCTGGCGCGCGAGCGCGACCGATACGGGCGCTGTGTTCTCGGCGATCTCGCGTCCGAGCGCGCGGGCCGCGTCGAGCAGCTCGTCTTTGGGGTGCAGGCTGCGCACGAGCCCGCCGGCGAGCGCCTCCTGCGCGGAGAAGACGCGGCCGGTGGCGACCCACTCCATCGCCTGGTTGATGCCCACGACCCGCGGCAGGAACCAGCTGGAGCAAGCCTCGGGGATGATGCCGCGGCGCGCGAACACGAAGCCCATGCGCGCGTCGTCCGCCGCCAGGCGAATGTCCATCGGCAACGTCATCGTCGCGCCGACGCCGACCGCCGGCCCGTTGATCGCGGCGATCACTGGCTTCTTTGAGTCGAAGATCCGCAGCGTCAGCTCGCCGCCGTTGTCGCGCCTGGCGCCCGCGACGGCCTCGCGCTTGCGCGCGTCGAACGTGTCGCCGCCGCTCGCCAGGTCGGCGCCGGCGCAGAAGCCACGGCCCGCGCCCGTGATGATCACCGCGCGCACGTCGTCGTCAGCGTCGGACTCGTCGAACGCCGTTCGCAGCTCGTGGCCCATCTGGGCGGTCCACGCGTTTAGCCGCTCTGGCCGGTTGAGCGTGATCGTCAACACGCCGTCGGCCTGCTCGGTTTTGATCTGCTCAAAATCCATGACGCTGCCGGATCATAGTTCGCGCCAGCCCAGCTGCCGCTCGTAGGGTCCGCGTCCGGTCAGGCACACGGCGCCGCAGCGCGCGGCGAGCGCGAGTGCGTCCGCGAGGTCCAGGCCGGCGGCGAGCCCGTAGGTGAGCCCCGCAGCGAACGAGTCGCCGCAGCCGTAGGAGTCGACCACCGCACCGGGCGGCGCGACCGCCTCCCACCTGCCGGTGTCACCGTCGCGGTGGCGGTAGCGCCCACCGCGCGCGCCCTCGGTCCACACCACAAGCTGTGCTTCCTCGAGCACCGGCGCCGCCGCGCGCAGCTCGATCTCGTCGTCGTCGCTCAGCACGAGCGCGTCGAGCGCCACGCCGTGGCCGAGCGCGTGCCTGGCGCGCGGGCTCGCGACCAGCACACGCGAGCGCTCGCGCGCGATCCGCAGCTCCGCCAGGTCGCCGGCGGTGAAGTACGTCGCGTCGATCCCTTCCAGCCTCCCCCAGCGGTCCTGCGCGTCGCGGCCGCGCGGTTCCAGACGTGGACCGAAGGTCGTGATCGTGCGCTCGCCGTCGTCGTCCACCAGCGTCACCGCCCGCCGGCTCGGCGCCGCGAGGACCGACGCGCGCACCTCTACGCCAAGCTCGCCCAGTCGTGTGGCCGAGCGCCGGCCGTGTTCGTCGTCGCCCAGCTCCGTGATCAGCACCGCCGCGCCCGCCAGACGCGCCAGCTGCACCGCCGCGACCGCACCGCCGCCGGCTGGCTCCTCGAAGGGGTCGCGCGCGTGCACGACCTCGCCGCCGCGCGGAACGTGCGCGACACGCGCGAACTGCACCCACTCGACGTGGCCCACGACCGCCACCTGGAGATGAGCTGAGGACACGCGCGCCAGTCTCACACACGGCGCGCGTCAGCCGCGCCCGCGATGCGCAACCAACGCATAGGATGCGCCGACGATGAGCGACCTCTTCGACGTATCCGGCAAGACCGCGCTCGTGACGGGCGGCTCGCGCGGCATCGGCCTGATGATCGCGCGCGGCCTCGTGCAGGCGGGCGCGAACGTGATCGTGTCCTCGCGCAAGAGCACGGACGTGGAGGCCGCCGCGCAGGAGCTGAGCGCGCTGGGCGACTGTCACGCGATCCCAGCCGACATCTCAACTCAGGAGGGCGCGCAGGCGCTCGCGGCGGCCGCGCGCGAGCGGTTTCCCTCGCTCGACATCCTCGTCAACAACGCCGGTGCCGCGTGGGGCGCACCGCTGGAGGAGTTCCCCGCGGCCGGCTGGGAGAAGGTTCTGAGCACGAACGTCGAGGGCATCTTCTACCTGACGGTCGCGCTGCTTCCCGAGCTGCGCGCCGCCGCCGACGTCGAGGACCCGGCGCGCGTGATCAACATCGGCTCGATCAACGGCCTGCAGCCGCCGCTGGTCGAGAACTACAGCTACAGCGCGAGCAAGGCCGCGGTGCACATGCTCACACGCCACCTCGCCAAGCGTCTCGCCGGCGAGCACATCACCGTCAACGCGATCGCGCCGGGGCCTTTTCCGAGCAAAATGATGTCCTACGCGCTCGACGACCCCGAGACGCGCGAAGCGATCGAAGGCGGCGTGCCGCTCGGGCGCGTCGGGCGCCCGGACGACGTCGCCGGCCTGACGCTGTTCCTAGCCTCGCGCGCCGGCGCGTACATGACCGGCACCGTGATCCCGCTTGACGGCGGCATCACCGGCTGCAGCTAGCCGCACTCGCTCGGCTCGGCATGCGGCCACGCGCAGGCCGTCAAGCAGCCTCGGCCCGATACGGCCCCGGCTTCGGCCTGACCTTGCCGCCGGGGAACGCCAGCCGCAGGATCGTGCGGTGCACCGTGCCGAGCTGCTTGTGCAGCGGCCCGGTGTTGTACGGGAGGCCGTAGCGCCGGCAGATGTCGCGCACGCGCGGCGCGATCTCTGCGTAGCGACTCGAGGGTATGTCGGGGAACAGGTGGTGCTCGACCTGGAAGCTGAGGTTGCCGGCGAGCAGATGAAACAGCGAACCGCCGTCGATGTTGGCGGCACCGAGCAGCTGGCGCACGTACCAACCGCCGCGCGTCTCATCCGCGACCTCCTCCTCGCTGAACGTGTAGGTCTGGTCGGGGAAGTGCCCGCAGAAGATGATCGAGTACGCCCACACGTTGCGCACGATGTTCGCGGTGAAGTTCGCCGCCAGCGTCGACTTGAACGAGCGTCGAGCAGACTGCAGCGAGCCGCGGTCGAGCGCCAGCGCCGTCAGCGCGGCTAGCGCCGGAAAGGCGACGTAGTCCTTGACGACTTGCCGGCGCGCCTTCACGCCGATCGCCTTCAGCTCTTCGAGCAGCTGCTCCTTGGTCTTCTCGCCGGAGTGGATCGCGCCGCGGTTGAGGTCGTGCAGCGCCACCCCCCACTCGAAGAAGCCCATCAGCAGCAGGTTGTAGAGCGGCTGCAGCAGATACACCGGGTACCAGCGCTGGTGCGGATCGATGCGCATGATCTCGTAGCCGAGGTCGCGATCCTTACCGCGAATGTTGGTGAACGTGTGGTGCTCGTAGTTGTGCGAGTGACGCCACGCGTCGGCCGGCGAGGCCGTGTCCCAGTCCCAGCTCTGAGAGTTGATGTCCGGGTCGTTCATCCAGTCCCACTGGCCGTGCATCACGTTGTGGCCGATCTCCATGTTCTCGAGGATCTTCGCCAGCGACAGCGACGCGCTGCCCGCCAGCCACAGCGGCTTGCTCCGCGAGCCGAGCAGCAGCGCGCGCGCCGCGAGCACCAGCTGGCGGTGCAGCCTGATCGTGGCGCGGATGTAGCGCGCGTCGCGCTCGCCCAGGTCCGCGTAGACCTCGTCGTGGATCGCGTCGAACTCGCGGCCCAGCTGCTCGAGCCGCTCAGGCGTCAGGCGCGCCAGCGGGCTCTCGTCCTCTGCGGGAGGCGACTGCGGCGACGCGCCGTTGGGCGAGGCGAAGCTTGTCGGGCGATCGGAGTAGGTCGTGGACATGGCGGTTCTCCTTCTTCGGTCGCGGCGGGCTATAGATCGATCTCGACCGCGCCCTCGGGCGCGTTGATGCAGGTCTGCAGCAGTTCCCCTGGCTGGCCGTGGACGCGGCCGGTGCGCAGGTCGCGTACGCGCCCGGCGCACAGGCGCCCGACGCAGCTATGGCAGATGCCCATGCGGCAGCCGAACGGCAGCTCGGCGCCGGCGCTCTCGCCACACGCGAGGATCGACTGACTGCCGTCGCTCTCGGCCTCGACGCCGCTGGAGCGAAAACGGATGCTGCCACCCGTGCCTCGCTGCTCGGGCGCTAGCTCGTCCAGCAGGTGCTCGTCCGGCTGGAAGTGCTCGACGTGCAGACGCTCGGATTTGCCATCGCGCGCCCAGTGCTCGCGCATCGCCTCGAGCAGGCCCGCGGGGCCGCAAAGGAACGTCTCGCGCTCGCGCCAGTCCGCACACAGCTCGTCAAGGTGCGCGGGCGTCACGCGCCCCTGCTCACCGGTCAGCTGCGCGTGCAGACGGTAGCCGCTGCCGCCGTCGTGAAGCTCCTGCAGCTCGCGCGAGAAGATCACCTGCTCGGCGGTGCGCGCGCTGTGGATGTGCACGACGTCGCGCAGCTGCCGCCGCGCGGACAGCGCGCGCAGCATGCTGGCGATCGGCGTGATGCCGCTGCCGGCGCTGACGAACAGCAGGCGCTCGGGCAGCGGCTCGGGCAGCACGAACGTCCCTTCGACGCCGCCCAGCCGCACGATCGCGCCGGGTCGCACACGGTCGAACAGGAACGGCGAGACCTTGCCGCCGGGCACCAGCTTGGGCGTGATCGCGATGCAGCCGTCCGCGCGATCTGGGTTAGACGTCAGCGAGTACGCGCGCCAGTGGTGGATGCCGTCGACCTCGATGCCCAAGCGCAGGTACTGGCCTGGGCGGTGGCCCGGCCATTCCCAGCCAGGCTTGATCGTGATCGTCACCGCGTCGGGCGTCTCGCGCTCGACGCGTTCGATGCGACCGCGCAGCTCGCGCGTCGACCACAGCGGGTTGACCAGCTCCAGGTAGTCGTCGGGCAGCAGCGGCGACGTGAACGAGCGCACGAAGCCGAGCGCCGCGCGCGTGCGCGCGGAGACCTGCGGTGCAGCTCCGCGTTCAGCCATGCTCGTATATGGGGCGACCAAAGTTCATGACGCGAGATGATGATACCTCAAATGAGGGAACATAAACGTAAGTACCTTGAGATGCTTCCGGTGATACCCTGAAACGCGCGATGGCAAGCGCAACCCGCACCTCCGGCGCCTACGACCTGACCGTCGAGCAGCTCGCGGCCGAGGTCGGCATGTCGGTGCGCAACATCCGCAACCACCACACACGCGGGCTGCTGCCGCCGCCGGAGGTGAGAGCGCGGGTGGGCTACTACAACGCCGAGCACGTGGCGCGCCTGCGGCTGATCCTCGACCTACAGGCCGACGGCTTCAACCTGGCCGCGATCGAGCGGCTGCTGAGCGGCTCGCACGGGCTGGCCGAGCGCCTGCTCGGGCTGCGCCTCGCGGTCACCACGCCGTTCGAGGCGGAGTCGCCGGAGATCGTCACCGCCGAGGATCTCGCGGCGCGCTTCGGCGACGTCGACCCCCGGGACATCGAGCGCGTGCGCCGGCTGAAGCTGCTCGTGCCGCTGGGCGACGATCGCTTTGAAGTCCCCAGCCCGGCGCTGCTCGCGGCCGCCGAGCAGGTCGTGGAGCTTGGCATTCCGCTGCACGCCGCGCTGGTGCTGGTCGAGAAGGTCAGCCGCGACTGCGAGTCGATCTCGCGCGCGTTCACGAAACTGTTCCTGCGCGAGCTGTGGCAGCCGTTCGACGCGGCCGGACAGCCCGACGAGGGCTGGGATGAGCTGATCGCGGGCGTCAGCTCGCTGCGGCCGCTCGCCTCCGAGGCGCTGCTGGCGCTGTTCAAGCAGCGTATGACCGCGCAGCTCGAGGACGCCTTCGGCAAGGTGCTCGAGCACCAGGCCAAGCGCAAGTAGAACGACGCTACTCCGGTTCGGTGCCCTCGTTGAGGATCGTGAGGTACTCGCTGTAGACGTAGAGCTTGCCTCGCCGTCTCCCTGTCGCCTCACGCAGGATCCCAGCTTTCTCGAGCCTGTCTATCGCCGCATAAACAGGTGGCCCGGTCAAGCCGAGCTGGCGAGCCGCGAAGCTCGCCCCAAGCACCACCGAGCGGGTTGCGAGGTCGTGGACACGGTGTGCAGTGGCAGCACCACGCCCAAAGGAATGAACCTTCTGGCGATCGCGCTCAACCATTGCCACGACGCGCTGCGTGGTCTGCGTGGTCGACTCAGCAACCTCAATGACGCCTTCCAAGAAGAAACGTAGCCAGTCCTCCCAGGCCCCGTCGGTGCGCACACGCTGCAGGTGCTCGTAGTAGCTGTCGCGGTTGCGCTTGAAGTGCAGGCTGAGATAGAGCAGCGGCCGACTGAGCACACCTTCCGAGCAGAGCAGCAGCGTGATTAGCAGACGCCCGACGCGCCCGTTGCCGTCAAGGAACGGATGGATCGTCTCGAATTGGGCGTGCGCGAGCGCCGCCTTGATGAGCACGGGCGTCGGCTCAGGGTCGTCGTGGATGAACTTCTCGAGTGCTGCCATTGCCGGTACGACCTCGTGCCATGGCGGCGGCACGAAACGGGCGACGCTGGGGCGCGTACCACCTAGCCAGTTCTGATCGCGCCGGAACTCTCCCGGGTTCTTGTCTGCACCGCGGCCGGTCTGCAGTAGCCGGCGGTGGACTTCGCGGAGCAGCCTGGCACTGAGCGGCGGCGCGCCGGCCCGCGCGATCTGGTCCAGGCCAAAGTCGAGAGCCGCGATGTAGTTGGCTGTTTCTCGGGCGTCCTCGCGCAGCGCACCCGGCGCGGCGTCGTGCTCGAACAAGAGCAGGTCCGAGAGCGAAGACTGGGTACCCTCGATCTGCGAGGAGAGTACGGCCTCCTTGCGCACGAACGTGTAGATGAACTGGTCTGGATCGGGCAGCAGAAGCGTGATTCCGTCGAGCCGGCCAAGCGCCTGGTTGGTGCGATCCAGAAGGCTCTGCATTGACGCATCGATGCCGAGGGGCGGCTTTGGAGGTAGGGACCGTGGATAAAACGCCCAATAGCCATCGGACCCACCCTCAGCTAGCCTGAATTCGCCAGCTCGAGGGCTCGACGAGGGTGCTGGGGGCGTTGATCCACGATCGCTTACTATCACCCAAGCTTACTAAGCGATACGGGCGAAAGGTTTATTTAGCATCTCGGATGGCAGCGATCGCTCATTAGCGACACGATCTCCAATCCGAGCCGCCGCCGCTGATGGGGCCGGCCCTCTCCGGCGCGGTGCGACACTCCCAGCACGCCGCGACGCACGCGAGCTACGGCACGAGCACGATCTTGCGGTGCGTGCCGGCCGCCAAGCGCCGCCACGCCTCCTCGACCTGCTCGAGGCCGAGCGCGTCGACCTCGACCTTGATCTCACCGCGGGCGGCGGCGTCGGCCATGCGCGCGTAGGCCTCGCGCTTGACCTCGGGCGGCGCGGCGAAGTTGGTGTGGCCCATCAGCACGAGCATCTTGCCGCGGATCACGGCCGAGGGGATCGTCGCCTCGGCGCCAGCGCCGGCGCCGATCTGCACGATTCGCGCGCCGAAGCTCGCGGCGCCGAGCGCGGCCACCAGCGGCTCGCCCCACAGCGGGTCGAGCACGACATCGATGCGCCCGTCGCCGGCGTCGGCGAGCGCCGCGGATAGGTCGGGCTCGTCGAGGCGCACGCTCGCGTCGGCGCCCAGCTCCAGGCAGCGCGCGAGGCCCTCGGGCGAGCGCGCCGCGGCGACGACGCGCGTCGCGCCCAGCAGCTTTGCCGCCTGCACGGCGATCTGGCCGAGCACGCCGCTCGCGGCCAGCACCAACACATGCTCGCCCGGCTGCAGCTGCGCGCGCCACGTCAGCGCCAGCCACGCGGCGAGGCCGGAGATGCCGAGCGCGACGCCGACGCCGTCGGGCACACCGTCCGGAAGCGCATACGTGTGCGCGGGGTCTACGAGCGCGCGCTCGGCCATCGAGCCGAAGGGCACGATCGGGCCGTCGAAGTACACACGCACGCCATCCAGCGTGCCGACGCCCTCGCGCCCAGCGACAGACGGCAACGGCGGCTTGCCCGCGTAGAAGCGCCCCGCGCAGATCGCCACGTCGACCGGATTCAGGCCTGCGGCCAGCACCTCGACCACCGCCTGCCCTGGCTCAGCCACCGGCTCCTCGAACTGATCGGCGCTCGGAACGCCGTACTCGTGCAGAACCGCGGCTCTCATCGCTCGTGCGGGATCGTCGCTCTCATCGCGCGCTCATCCTACGACGCGCGCGGCGCCGGGCACGCATAATGCGCGATAATCGCGTACTTGCGGATCTGCTTCTGCGGCGTGCGGGGCTCCACCCCAGCGCCTGGCAAAGATTTCGTGCGCTACGGCGGGCACACCTCGTGCCTGTCGCTGAGCCACAACGGCGCAGACGCACCGTCGCTCGTGTTGGACGCCGGCGCTGGCCTGCGCAGGGTCACCGCGATGCTCGCGGGCGCGCCGTTCACGGGCACGATCCTGCTCAGCCACCTGCACTGGGACCACGTGCTCGGGCTGCCGTTCTTCGCCGCCGCCGACCGCGCCGACTCGCGCCCGACGGTGGTGCTGCCTGAACAGGAGAGCGGCGCGGACGCCGCGAGCGTGCTCACCGGCGTGATGCAGCCGCCGTACTTTCCGGTCAAGCCGACGCAGTTGCGCGGACAGTGGACGTTCGCGTCGCTCGCTCCGGGCGAGCATCGGATCGAGGGCTTCGACGTGCTCGCGCGCGAGATCCCGCACAAGGGCGGGCGCACGTTCGGCTACCGCATCAGCGACGGGCACTCCTCGCTCACGTACATGCCCGACCACTGCCCGACCTCGCTCGGCCCCGGCGAGCACGGCTTCGGCGAGTACCACCCGGCAGCGCTCGCGCTCGCGCACGACACCGACGTGCTCGTACACGACGCGCAGCTGTTCCCCGAGGAGCTCGCCGCGGAGGCCGACTTCGGGCACGCGGTCGCCGACTACTCAGTCGAGCTGGGCAGGCTCGCGGGCGCGCGCGAAGTCGTGCTGTTCCATCACCGCTACACGCGCACCGACGATGAGCTGGACGGGCTGGCGCGGCGCTTGCACGGGGACGCGCCCCGCGTCAGCGTCGCGGCCGAGGAGACTGTGCTGGAGCTGTAGCGATCGGCCTGCGAAGATCACCGATGCTCCCTCCGCGAGCTTCCTCGGCGCTGACTTCGTCGGAATGCGGCTACGGCAAGGGTCCTCGCCCCGCACTCCAGCACCCGCACGAGGTTATGGTTTGACACATGGATGAACCGTTCGTGATGAACGTGGCCGACGCGCCGGCGATGAGCCACTCGCGCCGGGCGGCGATCCTCGACTTCGAGGACGACGACTCTCCGTGGCCCGACACGGGCGTCAACATCCAGATCATGCAGCCGGGTCAGCCGAACTGCCGCTACCACTCAGAGCCAGTGCAGGAGGACTTCTTGGTGCTGCACGGCGAGTGCATCGCCATCCTTGAAGGCGAGGAGCGCACGCTGCGGCAGTGGGACTTCCTGCACTGCCCGGCCGGCGTCGAGCACGTCTTTGTGGGGGCAGGAGACGGCCCGTGCGCCGTGCTGATGATCGGTTCGAGGCGCAAGGACGAGGCGCACTATCCGGTCAACGAAGTGGCGGCGAAGTACGACGCATCCGTCGAGAGCGCGACCGACGAGCCAGCCGAGGCGTACGCCGACTGGCGAACGGAGCCGTGGCGCCCGACGCAGAATCCCTGGCCACTGCGCGGCTAGCTCGAGAGCGACGCGCTCGGCCAGCGGCGCACGGCCGCGCTTGACCGTGAGGTCGACGACGACCCGCGCTGAGCGACCGGCTTCTACGCCAGCCCGGCCGCCGAAGGCGGCTAGTATTACTTGCTAGTCTTACCTCATGCGCGTGACGCAGAAGGGACAGGTGACGATCCCCTTGGAGGTGCGACGAGCACTGGGAATCCATCCTGGCAGCGATGTTGAGTTCGAGGTCGACGAGCACGGCGCGCGGCTGCTCGTGGACCGAGACCGCGCGGCCGAGGAGATCGCGAGGATGCGCGGCGCCGGCGACATGGAGCTGAGCACCGACGAGATACTGGCTCTGACTCGTAGGTGAGCCACGCGTCCGGGGTCTTTGTCGACAGCAGCGTGCTGCTCGATGTCTTTACCGAGGATCGGCGGTGGCTGGACTGGTCGCAGGCGCAACTGACTCTTGCCGCCCAGCGGGGCGCGATCGTCGTCAACGCTGTCGTGCTCGCTGAGGTCGCGCCACGTTTCGCTCGTATCGAGGACCTACGCTCGGCGCTACCGTCGATGGCCGTCGTCGAGGAGATTCCCGCAGCCGCGGCATTCCTGGCCGGCCACGCCCACGCCTCCTACCGTCGCGCAGGCAGAGCCCGCGGAGCGATCCTGCCGGACTTCCTGATCGGCGCACACGCTGCCGTGACCGCTCGCCGTCTGCTCACGCGAGACCCGCGCCGCGTCGCCACGCACATCCCCGGCGTCAAGCTGATTACCCCCGAGGAGCGCGCCGCGCCCTCCGGATGACGCCGCTCACCGTGCTCGCGCGCGGTGCTCGGGAACCCCTACCCCCGCTCGCTATCGAGCGTCGCCATCCCGTGCTGTGGATAGCGATCGCCGGCGGCAGCGTCGGGCGGGATCGCGCGCTCCAGCGCGGCGAGGTCGTCGACGCTGAGGGCGAACTCTGTGGCGCCGAGCGCCTCGTCGAGCTGCGCGCGCGTGCGCGAGCCGACGAGCGCGACGATGTCCTCGCCGCGGCCGAGCACCCACGCGATCGCGACCTGCGCGGCGCTCGCGCCGCTGGCGTCGGCGATCGCGCGCAGCTGCTCGACGAGCGCGAGGTTGTGCGCGAGGTTCTCGCCGGCGAAGCGCGGCGCGTGCGCGCGGAAGTCGCCGGCTGCGAACTGGCGGTCGGCGGCGAAGTGGCCGCTGATGAGCCCCCGGCTGAGCACACCGTAGGCGGTGATCGCGACGCCGTGCTCGCGGCACGCCGGCAAAATCGCGTGCTCGATCCCGCGCGAGATCAGCGAGTACTCAATCTGCAGGTCGCAGATCGGATGCGTGGCGACGGCGCGCGCGATCGTCTCCGGCCCGACCTCGGACAGGCCGACGTGGCGCACGTAGCCGGCCTGCACCAACTCGGCGATCGCACCGACGGTCTCCTCGATCGGCACGTCGGGGTCCAGACGCGCGGGCCGGTAGACGTCGATGTACTCGACGCCGAGCCGCGTGAGCGAGTAGGTGAGCGCGGTCTTGACGGCGGGCGGGCTGGCGTCATACCCCAGCCATGCGCCTTCGGGACCACGTTGCGCGCCGAACTTGACGCTCAGCTTGTACTCCTCGCGCGGGCGCCCGCGCAGCGCCTCGCCGATCAGCAGCTCGTTGTGGCCCATGCCGTAGAAGTCGCCGGTGTCGAGCAGGTCGACGCCAGCAGCCAGCGCGGCGTGGATCGTGGCGATGCCCTCGGCGCGGTCGGCCGGCCCGTACATGCCGGACATGCCCATGCAGCCGAGCCCGATCTCCGCGACCCCGGGGCCGTCGGCGCCCAGTCGTCGTGTGTTCACCCGCGCTCCATCTTGGGATGAATATAGGAGGCCACTGCGCGCGGTAGTCCGGGCGACAGTTGCGATCGGGCGGGTGGCCACCGCGCACGGTGGTCCACGCGGCAGTTGCGATCGGGCAGGCGGCCGGCGCGCGTGTCCCCGCTGTCAGGGCTGTTCGCCGAGCTCGCGCGCGCGCCCAGCGCAGTCGAGCAGGTACAGCCCTTCGCGTTCGTAGGCGAGCGTGCCGTCCCAGGCGGCGAGCGGCACCTGCGGACAGACGCGCGCGGCGGCGCGGCTGGCGGCGTTGCCGCCGAGATAGTCATAGGAGCCGCCGAGCAGTAGGAAGCGCGCCTGCCCGGAGGCCACCATCCGCGCGAGGCCGGGGCCGTCGAGCGCTGGGTCGACGCCGCCGTAGCCGCCGATCGCGGATGCGCGCAGGCCGAGCAGGATCGGGCTGTCGGCGGTCAGCGACGCGAGCGTCAACAGCTGGAAGCGCGCGTGCGCGCCGCCGTGGCCAAGCACGTAGCGCATGACCGCCTCGTCGGTGGATAGCTGCGCGCGGCTGAGCGCGGCGCCGCCGTTGCCCGGAACAACACGCGGTCCGGCCGCCGGGAACGTGCCCTCGACGGGTTGGCGCCAGGTCGTCGCCGCGTACGCGGTCGGCGCGACCAGCAGCACGGTGAGCACGGCGACCGCGCCCGACAGCGAGCGGCGCGGGCGTGTCAGCGCGAACAGCGTCGCGGCGGCCGCGACGGGGATCAGCAGCAGCTGCCACGCGCGCAGGTAATGGGCCTGGTGCAGCAGCGCGACCTGCACCGCGGCGCTGGCCAGCACGGCGAGGATCAGCAGCAGCCGCCCCCGCCCGCGCGACGGGCCGACACCCTCGCCGGACGTCGCGGCCTGCCCGGCGCCGACCACCGCCGCCTCCCCGACGCCCACCACCACGGTCTCCCCGGCGCCGACGGTCGCGGCCTGCCCGGCACCAACCATCGCGGCCAGCCCAGCGCCGACCATCACCGCCGTCCCCGGCGCGAGCGCAGAGACGTAGTACGGGTGCACGATGCCTTTGGACACCGACAGGAAGCCGGCCTCGCATAGCAGGAAGCCGCCGAACACGACCAGCCCCGCGAGCCGGGGATCTCGACGAGCCGGGCGCGTGAGCGCAAGCGCAACGAGGCCGACGAGCGCGAACGCGAGCATCCACGCGTCCTGGTCGCCGAAGCCGCTGCGGAACAGGCGCAGCGGCCCCGGCGCCGTGCCGAACGCGACCGGGCTCCTGGTGATCGTGCGCGCAACCTTCGGCGCGACGTCCGGCGAGGACTTGGGCAGGCGTACGGCCGTGGCGGCCGCCGCGCCGGCTCCCACCTGCGCCGTGGGCCGCACTTCGCGGTTCGCCAGCGCCCCCGGGCCGCCTTTTTGACCGCCCACACGGCCGAAGCCGTTGTAGCCGAACGTCAGGCCCAGCTCGGAGTTGTCGGTCGTGCTGCCGACGAACGGGCGCTGCGCCGCAGGAGTGAGGTCGACCGCAACCATCCACGCCAGCGACAGCGCCCCGCAGACGACGCCCGCGAGCAGCAGTTGGCCGACGCGCCGCCAGACCGTGCCGGGCGCGCAGCACAGGTAGCCGACGGCGATGCCGGGAACGACGAGGTACGCGGCCAGCGCCTTCGTGTTGAACGCCAGCGCAACGAGCACCGCCGCGCCCAGCAGCGTGCGCAACCGCCCGCTTTCGATCGCGCGCAGCGCCGCCCCGCACGCGAGCGTCATCAGCAGGATCAGCAGCGTGTCGACGTTGTTGTCGCGCGAGACCGCCACAAACGCCGGGAACACCGCAAGCGTGAACGCGCTCGCCGTCGCGGCGAACGTGCCGTAGCGCTTCAGCACAATCAGGTACAGCGCCGCCACCGCGGCCACTCCCGCGAGCGCCTGCGGCAAAAGCTGGCTCAGCGGCGAGAACCCGAACAGCTCAGCGCTGGCCGCCTGCAGCCACAGCGCCAGCGGCGGCTTGTCGATCGAGATCAACCCGCCCGGGTCGGCAGCGAGGAAGAAGAAGTTGTGCCACGACCCCAGCATCGACTTGACGCCCGCGGCGTAGTAGACGTTCGCGTACCCGTTCTGCGCTAGCGCCCACGTGTTGAGGACGACCGCGAGCGCGACCGGGCCGAGCAGCGGGGCGAGGCGGTGCCACGTGCGATCGGCGCGCGCGGCGCGGCCGGCGCGCGTGGGGTTGTCATCGGGCGAGGCGTCCACGGGGCGACGGAGTTTCGCCGACTTGGGGGTGGTCGCGCGACGCGCGTGCGTCTCGGTGTGGCGGCGAGCGCCTGACGGCTTGCGTCTCAGCGAGCGTCCGGTGCCGGGTAACTCAGCGTGCCGGAACGCGGGTGGGTGGGCGCGCGATCCCCGCGCGAATTGCTGCTTCCTCCGGCACCGCCGGGTTGGCGCCGTCTGCGCAGAAGCCCGACCCCGTCTGGTTGGCACCGGCCGGCAGCGTTCCGTTCTCCGCCTGCCACAGCGGCGACACCGGGCCGGCGACCTTGTAGTACTTGTCGATCGCTAGCTGCACGCTGCTCTCGCTGTGCGTCGCGCCCTGCACCTCGCTGGGCGTGGCGACGCCGAAGTGGCCTTTCCAGCACGCCCACGGCGTCTTTGCGATGTCGATCAGCGGCGTCGTGCGCGCGCGGAACGCGAGGCGACCGGGGCCGCACACGAGCCAGTCGCTGACCACGCCTTTCAAGCCGTTGGCGTAGCGCGGACGCGCGCCGCAGCCGGCGGGATACGTGGGGTGCCCGCCGTAGGCGGCCTGCACAACCGGGTGCCCTTCGTCGAACGTCAGCAGCGGGCTGTTCCACGGGAAGTATTCGCCCTCGTTGCTGTGGTGGGCCATATAGATCCACTCAGGCTGTTTGGTCCTGGGGTCGACCAGCACGGTGATGTGCTCCCAGTCGCCCTGATGCAGGTCGGTGTTGGCGACGTCGCCCGCCAGCGGCGCTTCGTTCATCAGCTCGGGCGTCGCCAGCGTCGGGTAGTAGTTGTACTGGTAGAAGAACCAGTACTGCAGGCCGATCAGGCCGGTGCCGATCGTGTGGTTGCGCGCCGGCCAGTTCGCGGGATTGGCGGGCCCCGCGTAGAAGAAGTAGATCTGCGCGGTCTGCCACGGGTCGAGCACGCCGGGGTTGGCGAGTCGTTCTTGCAGCGTCGGGATCGGCGCGCTGCGCCCGCGCTGGCCGCGCACGAACGCTTCGAGCTGCCCCGTCGGATCCTGGTCGAGCGCCGGCGCCGCCGGGAATTCAAGGTAGTCGTTGACGCTGCTTGTCCGCGGCACGAGCTGGCTGGGCGTCGGGTGCTTGAGCGTGCAGCGCGCGGCGCCGCCCTGATGCAGGCAGGTCGGCTGCCCGTCGCTGCCGACGTCTTCGAGCAGCGCGCCGACGGACACCGGCCAGAACGGGTCGGTGTCCGACATGAGCAGCGTCGGCTGGAAGCGCCTCGCCAGTTCAGCGATCGCCGGCGAAGTCTGTTCGATCGGCGGCTCGCCGTCGTGCGCGTGCCCGCCGGGCGGCGCCGGCCCCGCGAACACGTCGGCGCCCAGCTCTGGCGCTTCATAGCCACCGCTCGGCCGCGGCGGCGCGATCCCCGCGCACGGCTCGCGCCGTTCCTTCAGTTCCGGTCTGATCCACGCGTCGATGCGCGCATCGACGCCGAACGCGCGCAGCGCGAGCGTCGGCAGCGACGGCCGCGCGCCGGTGTCGAGCGTGAAGTCTGCGCCGGTGCTCGTCAGCGACCTGATCGCCTGCGCCGGCACGAACTCGACACGATCGTCCAGCGAGGTCGCATCGGCGAGCGGCGTGCACGAGACGAGGTACGCGCCGTCGCCGTTACGCGCGAGGTAGCCGCCCAGCCGCTTGCCGCTCGTCGTTTCGAGCACCGTCTGCGGGAAGCTCACCGGCGGCATCGCCGCGTAGGAGAACGCCACCAGCGCGTAGATCGTCAGCAGCACCCACGGCAGCGGCGAGCGCAGGAAGTCGAGCGTCGAGGACGGCAGCGGGCGCTTGCCGTACCAGCGCCCGAAAGTGCCAACGCCCATCCACGTCAGCACCAGCAACCCGATCGGCGCCGAGGACACCGACGCCACCACGATCACGCCCAGCCACAGCAGCCCGTGCGCGAAGCGCCGGCCGCGCAACGGGTCCAGCTCGCGCAGCACCAGCGCCGCGAAGATCGTGAACAGCGCCCACGGCGCCAGCAGCGCCCACCAGTAGCCGGGGTGGATCTGGTCGATCAGCGTCTTTGCGAACCTGCCGGCGACGAGGCCGAGCGCGGCGGCCAGCACGCCGACGTTGAAGCCCGCGATCACGCGCACGACGCCTTCCTGCGGCGTCGGTGCAGCGTGCGTGCGTGACGGTCTGCGGATGTCCTCGCGCTGCTCGCGTTCAAACTTCTCCTTGGCGCTGATGCGATCGGTCTCGACGATCGCTTCCCAGGCGTCCGCGTGCTTGTCCCAGCGACCGAGGTGAACGGCGTACGCGAACGCGCACATGACGCCGAACACGACCACCATCACGAGCACCGAGCGCACGCCCGTCGTGAGGATCACCCGGCCGTCGATCTGCGGCAGCGCGGCGGCAATCGGCAGCCGCACCGCCGCCAGCCGCACCCACGTCACGAGCCATCCGATCGCGTACACGTAGCCGAGCAGTGCAACCGACACCACGGTCACCTGCAGCACATCGGACACCCCCGGCCGACGGTCGTCCATACAAGTCCGATTATTGGGCACCGAGCGGCGGAGCAGTCGCGCATCGCCCAATCTCCTCGCTGCTATCACGACGATGATGCCGACCCACGATGCAGCGACAGTCGCGCCCGCGCGCATGCCCCGCACACTCGTTGCGCTGCTGGCCCTTGCCAGCGGCGCGACCGTCGCGAACCTGTACTACATCCAGCCGCTGCTGAACACCGTCGCGCACGACCTGCGTGTCTCCGACGGGACCGCCGGGCTGCTCGTGACGTGCGCACAGGCGGGCTACGTCGCGGGCCTCGCGTTCCTGGTGCCCCTCGGCGACATCCTCGAACGGCGGCGGCTGATCGGCACGATCCTGCTCGGCACCGCGGCCGCGCTCGCGGCGTGCGCGGCCGCGCCCAGCTTCGCCGTGCTCGCCGCGGCGCTGGTGGCGGTCGGCTCGCTGTCGGTCGTCGCCCAGATCGTCGTGCCGCTGGCCTCCACGCTCGCCGGCCCCGAGGAGCGCGGGCAGGTCGTCGGCACGGTCATGAGCGGTCTGCTCGTCGGCATCCTCTCGGCGCGCACGCTGAGCGGACTGATCGCGCAGCTCGGCGGCTGGCGGCTCGTGTTCGCGCTCGCCGCTGGCGCGATGCTGGCGCTGTCGGCAACGCTCTGGAGGATGCTGCCGAAGATGCCGCACGCCGACCCCGTGCGCTACCGCGAGGCGTTGCGATCGGTGCTCACGCTGATCGCGCACGAGCCGGTGCTGCGCCAGCGCATGGCGCTCGGCGCGCTTGGCTTCGGCGGCTTCTCCGTGCTGTGGACGTCGATCGCGTTCCTGCTGAGCGCGCCGCCGTTCGGCTACGACGAGCTGGTGATCGGACTGTTCGGCCTCGCCGGCGCGGCCGGCGCACTGGTCGCGCCAGTCGCCGGCAAGCTCACCGACCGCGGCCACGGCCGGCACGCGCTCGGCGGCTTCCTGCTCGTGCTGCTCGCGAGCTGGGCGCTGCTCGCGCTCGGGCACTCCTCGGTGGTGGCGCTGATCGCCGGCATCATCGTGCTCGACCTCGGCGTGCAGGGCGCGCACATCAGCAACCAGGCCGCCATCTACGCCCTGCACGACGAGGCGCGCAGCCGCCTCACCACGGCTTACATCGTGTCGATGTTCCTCGGCGGCATCGTCGGCTCGACGCTCTCGAGCACGCTCTACGCGGCCGACGGCTGGGGCGCGATCTGCGACCTCGGCGCGGCGCTTGCCGTGATCGCGATCCTGGTGTTCCTCGCGACCGCGCGCGTGGATCGGCAGGCGCCGTCCGCGTCTCGCTGAAGGCGACCCCGCGCCGTGCGCGCCTGGCTGAGCCGCGCCGCTAGTCCGCGTCCGGCTCGTCCGCGTCAGGCGCGGCATACGCGAGCGCGCCGTCGAGCAGCAGCCGCGGGCCGAGCGGCCGCGTCAGCGCGATCCGCACCGGCGTCTCCGGATTGCGCGTGGCGGTCTGAAAGCCGCCCGGACGCGGCGACACGAAGATCCTCAGCACAAGCTCGCCGTCGTCTTCGTAGAGGTCTGGCGCGAGCACGCGACCGTCGGCACGCTGACCGCTCGCGAACGCCTGCTCGGTGATCAGCAGGCGCAGCTGAGTGTCGGCTTCGGTCAGCTCGCGCGTGGGATCGGGGCGCCACGAGGACGCCCGGATGCCGTCGCGCGTCGCGCGCAGCGACCGCGGCACGCTCGACCCAGTAACCGTCCACCCGTGCCGGCGCGACCTCCGCTCGAGCGTCACCATCGTCAGCCGCGGCGGCAGGCCGTGCGCGAACAGCGCCTCGTCCTCCGTGCGCGCGAGCTCGCGCCAGCCCTCGAGGCTCACGGGCGCCGCGGGCGCTGGCGGCACGGCGCGCTTCCAAGGCGCGCCTTTGGCGCGCTTCGGGGTCGCGCGCTCGTTCAGGTACGCGAGCAGCGCAACCGCCGCCGGGTCCAGCGGATCGAGCGGCGCCGGCGGCCCGACAAGCGCGCTCGGCTGGAACGCGAGCCCAGCGCCGTCGCTGATCAGCTCCGGCTCGCGCGGCCCGGGGTATGGCTCCAGCACCGCTGCGCGCTCCCAGTCGCGCTCGCTCGGGAGCTTCGGCTCGCGCGCGCTCAGCTCCGCGCCGTGGGAGTCTGGCTCTGACACTGACCGCGAGGCTACCGCTGCGGTCAGCGGCGCGTGCTCTCGCTCAGCGGACGGTCGCCGATCCAGTAGCGCGGGCCGGGTCCGAGCCGCGCCGCGCGATCGTGGGGATTCGCGAGCTTGCAGCGCTCGAGCGACAGACAGCCACAGCCGATGCACTCTGTGAGCCCAAGCTTCAGGCGCTCCAGCTCGGCGATGTTGCGGTCGATCCTCGCGCTCCACGCGCGCGACAGACGCGACCAGTCGCGGCGTGTCGGCGCCTGACGCGAGGGCAGCTTGGCCAGCTCGACGCCGATCTCCTCCAGCGTCAGCCCGACGTGCTGTGCGAACACGATGAACGCGATCCGGCGCAGCACGGGACGCGGATAACGGCGATGGCCCGAGCCGGCTCGCTCCGAGCTGATCAGGCCGCGCTGCTCGTAGAAGCGCAGCGCCGAGGCGGCGACACCGCTGCGTCGCGAGACCTCGCCGATCGTCAGTAAGTCGGCCATCGGGCACAGCGAATCACATCTGCCCCTTGACTTCAAGCTAACTTGAACTACTAGTTTGAAGAGATCCCCCTCCCGCACCCCAAAGGAGGCACGATGAGCACCACGCAAACCCCGAGCATCCAGATCACCGAAGCGGTCACCGCCTGGCCTGGCGTCGAGGCGGGCCTCGGCCGGCGCGGCGAGTTCGCGTTCCGCGTCAACCGCCGCGAGATCGGGCACCTGCACGGAGATCATGCCGCGCACTTCAACTTCCCGCGCCAGCTCTGGGAGGAACTCAAAGCGCAAGGGCGGATCGCGCCCCATCCGGTGTTTCCAGAACGGCAGGGACCGGCAGCGCGCAGGATCGCGGACGATAACGACGTGCGCGACGTGATCGCGCTGCTACGGCTCAACTACGACCGCGCGGTCGCGCGCGCAGTGGCCGGCGACGTGCCGTCGCACGCGTAGCGCGTCCTTCAAGCGACCGCGCGCGAGCCGCGCAGAAAGTGCGTGATCGCGTCGGCGAGCAGCTCGTCGAGCTGCTGGGCTTCGACCATGCCGGCGCTGACAAGCGCGGCGATGCCTTGAATGGTGGCGTACAGGACCAGCCCGACGCGCTCTGGCTCGCCGGGCTCTAGCGCGCCCTCGGCCTGACCCTGCTCGATCAACTCGAGCAGCACCGCGAACGCCCGCTCGGCGGCCGCGTGCAGCTCCCCCGCCTGTTCCCGATGCTTGCCCGCGAACATCAGCTCGAGCAGCGCGGCGTCGCGCGTGGCGAAGCGGATGTACGCCGCGGCCGTCGCCTGCAGGCGCGCGCGGAAATCTCCGCCGGCGCGTCCGCGCGCGGCGCGCAGCTCGGCGCCGAGGCGTTCGAAGCCGGACTCGGCGAGGGCATCCAGCAGAGCCTGGCGGTCAGGGAAATGCCTGCGCGGCGCGCCGTGGCTGACGCCGACATCGCGCGCCAGCTCGCGCAGCGACAGCGCCTGCGCGCCGCGCTCGCGGACGGTGCGCTCGGCCTGCTCAAGCAGCGCCGTACGCAGGTTGCCGTGATGGTAGGGACGCTCAGACACCGGGGCGCACGCTAACGCACGAAGTTGTCGTTGACATCATTGTTGTCATAGTCTACATTGTTGTCTATGACTACTTCAAGTGCTTCTCTCCTCCCTGACATGACCGGCCGCAGCGTGATCGTGACCGGCGCCAACAGCGGCATCGGCCGCGCCGCCGCGCACGCGCTCGCCGGCTCCGGCGCGCGTGTCGTGCTCGCCGTACGCAACACCGACAAGGGCCAGGCCGCTGCCGCGAGCATGCCCGGCGCGCCCGAGGTCCGCCAGCTCGACCTCGCGAGCCTCGCGTCCGTTCGCGAGTTCGCCTCCGCATGGGACGGCGAGCTCGACCTGCTGATCAACAACGCCGGCGTAATGGCGACGCCGCTCAGCCGCACTGCCGAGGGCTTCGAGCTGCAGCTCGGCACCAATCATCTTGGGCACTTCGCGCTCACCAACCTGCTGCTCGAGCACATCACCGGACGCGTCGTGAATGTGTCCTCAGGCGCGCACCGCATCGGCAGCATCGACCTCGACGACCTCAACTGGGAGCGCAAGTCCTACAGCCGCTGGCGCGCCTACGGCCAGTCCAAGCTCGCCAACCTGCTGTTCACGGCCGAGCTGCAGCGGCGCCTCAGCGCCGCCGGCTCCTCCGTGCTGGCAACCGCCGCGCACCCCGGCTACGCCGCGACCAACCTGCAGTTCCACAGCGGCCAGCGCACACTCGACCTGCTCAGCGTCGTCGGCAACCGGCTGATCGCACAGGACGAGCAGGCGGGCGCACTGCCGACGCTCTACGCTGCCGTCGCGGATGTTCCCGGCGACAGCTTCGCCGGACCTGACGGCTTTCTGGAAACACGTGGCAAGCCGAAGCTCGTCGGGCGCTCCAAGGCCGCCAAGGACGCCGAGGTGGCGC
Source organism: uncultured Solirubrobacteraceae bacterium (assembly GCA_963716535.1). Classification (GTDB taxonomy): domain Bacteria; phylum Actinomycetota; class Thermoleophilia; order Solirubrobacterales; family Solirubrobacteraceae; genus Palsa-744. The sequence goes on from OY970317.1 coordinate 2,322,317, forward strand.
GCCGGCTGTGGGACGCGTCCGAGGCGCTGACCGGCGTGCCCTTCGCGCTTAGTGCGGCAGCCGCCGCGTAACGTCGAGCGCGTCGACCACGCCGCACCAAGCGGCGCCGCGCGATCAAGCAGCGCCGGACTCGCGCGGCGCTTGCGAATCACCCAGCACCGCCGGCACGATTGCGATCGCCGCGGCGACCAGCGCGGCGGCGATCCAGAAGGCGAGGTGATAGCCGCTGGTGAGCGCCGCCGTGGTGTTCTCGCCGCGTGCGATCAGGTGCCCGCTGCGCGTGGTCGAGAGCGTCGCAAGCACGGCCAGCCCGAGCGCACCGCCGACCTGGGCGGTGGTGTTGACGAGGCCCGACGCGAGACCCGCGTCCTGCGGCGCGACCCCTGACATCGCGACGTTCATCAGCGCCGGGAAGCACACGCCGGCGCCGATCCCGAGCAGCAGCATCGAGGGCATCACATGGACGACGTAGCTCGCGTGGACGGGCGCCAGGGCGAGCAGCACGAGCGCGAGGCCGATCAGCGTGAGCCCCGGCACGAGCAGGTTGCGCGCGCCGAAGCGCGTCACCAGCCGCTCGGAGTAGCGGATCGAGAGCGTGCCCATCGTCAGCGACACGGGCAGGAACGCAAGCCCGATCTCGAGCGCGTCGTAGCCGAGCACCCTGCGCAGGTAAAGAGCGCCAAGGAAGAACACGCCGAACATGCCGGCGACCGACAGCACCTGGATCAGGTTGGCGGAGGCGACGTTGCGCGAGCGGAAGATGCGCAGCGGCACCAGCGGCATCTTCGCGGTGGCCTCGCGTGCGAGGAAGCCCAGCAGCAGCGCGAGCGACACGCCGCCGAGCACGAGCGTGCGCCCTGCTCCCCAGCCATCCTCTGCGGCCGGCTTGACGATCGTGTAGACGCCGAGCATCAACGCCGAGGTGATCAGCAGCGCGCCCGGCACGTCGGCGCCTTGCGCAAAGCCGATGCCGGCGTCGTGCTCGAGCAGGCGCCTCGCAAACACGGCGGTGGCGATACCGATCGGGATGTTCACGAAGAAGATCCAGTGCCAGTCGATCGACTGCGTGATCACGCCGCCTGCGAGCAGCCCGACGGAGCCGCCCGCGGAGGCGACGAACGCGTACACGCCGATCGCCTTGGCCTGCTCGCGCGGCTCCGGGAACATCGTCACGATCATGCCCAGGATCACCGCCGAGGTCATCGCGCCGCCGACGCCCTGGACGAAGCGCGCGACGATCAGCAACGACTGGCTGTCGGCGAGGCCGCACGCGAGCGACGCGGTCGTGAACAGGCCGACGCCAGCGAGGAAGACGCGCCGGCGCCCGATCAGGTCGCCGAAGCGCCCAGCCAGCAACAGCAGCCCGCCAAACGCGATCAGGTAGGCGTTGACGACCCACGCGAGGCTCGCGGTGGAGAAGCGCAGGTCGGTCTGGATCGAGGGCAGCGCGACGTTGACGATCGTCACGTCGAGCACGATCATCAGCATCCCCACGCACAGCACGTACAGCGCGACCCAGCGCTGCTCTGGCGGGCTCGCCGCGTCGCCGGGGATGGGCGTGCCTGCCGGCTCCTGCGTCGGCGCGGTCTCACTGCCTGCCGGCCCGTGTGTCGGCTCGGCGCCTGCCGGCCCGCGCGTCGGCGCTGTCTCGCTGGTGGGGGCTGCGCTCACTGGCCCGCTCCGTCGCCGTCCACGTACGCGCCGAGCGCCCCGAGCAGCGCGTTCGTGCCGTGCTCGCGCTGCTCGCGCGTGTCTAGCCCATCGAGGTACACGCCGTACTCGGTCAGCGTCAAGCGCGTACCGGCGCCGTGCGGCTCGATCTCGATGGTGGCAAGTGAGGCGGAGATGCGCATGTCGTCGCGCAGCATGTCGTAGCACTGCACGATCCGCAAGCCCGGCACGATGTCCATGTAGCGCGAGTCGTAGGTGTAGACGGTGCCTTGCGGCCCGGAGGTGAAGTGCTCGCTCCCGCCCACGCGGAAGTCGAGCGTGTAGTCGCCCTTCTGCGGCGGCCCGAACCACTTCGCCTTGGCAGTCGGATCGGCCCACGCGTCGAACACCCGCTGCGGTGCGGCGGCGTAGGTCCGCTCGATCGTGAAGGTGGCATGTTCGGTCGACCGCACGACGGCGGCCTCTTCGGTGTCGCTCACTACTGGCTCCCTTGCTGTGGTTGGTCTTGACTCTCGGCGAGATACCTGCCGAGCCCGTCGAGGCTCTGCTCCCAGGCGGTGCGCCGATCGGAGATCCAGCGCTCGGCCGCCCGCAACGTGCTGGGCACGACGGCGCACGTGCGCACGCGCCCCAGCTTCTCAGAGCGCACGAGCCCGCTCGACTCGAGCACCCGCAGGTGCTGCACGACCGCGGGCAACGACATCGCGAACGGCCGCGCCAACTCGCTGACGGATGCCGGGCCGCGGGTCAGGCGCTCGACCATCGCCCGGCGGCTGGGATCGGCCAGCGCCTGGAAAAGCAGATCCATCTCCTGCGCGGCCGGTTCGTAATGCTTAAGCATCTACTTAACTATTGCACATCTGCAGCAGGTACCGAACGCCGGTTTAGACCAGGCCCAAACTGTCAAGCAGATTCCAGATCGAGACGATAGTTGCGATAAATGGGAACGGTCACCGGCTCACCCCACAACGCCGGCCACGCCCTCGGCAACCGCAAGAGCCTCGGCCTGTTGCTGAAGATCCTCAACGAGCACACCCCCGGCGTGCTCGAGGACCTCAACCGGGTCGCCCACTTCGCGATCGCGACCGCCGAAGCGATGGGCCTGTCGCAAGCCGAGGTGGAGCGCATCGAGATCGCCGGACGTCTGCACGACGTCGGCAAGCTGGCAATCCCCGACTCGATCCTGAACAAGGCCGCGCAGCTCGACAGCCACGAGTGGGCGATCATGCGCACCCACTCCGAAATCGGCCAGCGCATTCTTGCCGCCGCGCCCTCGCTTGCGCACGCCGGAAAACTCGTGCGCCATCATCACGAGCGCTACGACGGCTTCGGCTACCCCGATCGACTCGCCGGCGAGAACATCCCGGTCGGCGCGGCGATCATCGCGGTGTGCGCCGCGTTCGTCGCGATGATGAAACAGCGGCCGTTCAGCGACGCGATCACCGTCACGGAGGCGCTCTCCGAGCTGCAGCGGTACTCCGGAACGCAGTTCGACCCGCGCGTCGTCGACGCCTTCTGCGAGCTGCTGCGGCTAGCGCGCTCCTAACGGCCCATCAAGCGTCCTTGAGCTGCTCGTGCACGTGCCAGTGCCAGCCTTCGCGTAGCGCCGCCATCGCCGGGGGGACCTCCAGGTCCCAGCCGCGATGCAGGACCACGGCGGCGAACAGTGCCTCGACAACGAGGCTCGGGTGCTCCCTCGCGGCGAGGTCGATCACCGCATACAGGTCCGCCGGCTGCGTCAGCTCGTACAGCTTTTCGAGCCCGCCCTGGCCCGCGTCGAGCACCTCGATCAGATCGGCGTCGGCGGTCGCAGCGCGTGCCTCCGCGAGCGCCACCAGCGCGTGCCGATCCGCCGGCGAGAGCGCGTCAACCGCCGCGTCGCGCTGCGCCTCGGACATCGACGCGAACTCGTAGAGGAAGCCCAGTAGCCAGTCCTCGCCGTCGGCGTCCACCACGGCGCGAATCTATCAGCGCGTTCCGCCGTCCTCGCCACGCACGCGCGCGGCGTACCGTCGCGCTGGGCAAGCGCGCCGTCCCGCTAGGTCAGCACGCAGTCGCGCCGTGCCGCCGCGTCGGCTCAGCCGTCGGCGTTGACGCGCTCGATCAGCTCGCCGAGGACGTGCTCGGCGTCGGCGTTCTCGACCTGGCAGGTGCCCGCCGCCTCGTGCCCGCCACCGCCGTAGGAGAGCATCAACGTGCCGACGTCGGTGTTGCTCGAGCGGTCGATGATCGACTTGCCCATCGCGAACACCGTGTTCTGCCGCCCCAGGCCCCAGAGCACGTGGATCGAGATGTTGCACTGCGGGTGCAGCGCGTAGATCATGAAGCGGTTAGTCGGGTGGATCACCTCCTCCTCGCGCAAATCGAGCACGACGAGGTTGCCGTGGACCGTCGAGCGCTCGAGCAGCTGCGCCTGCGCGGCGGCCGCATGCTCCTGATAGAGCGTCACGCGCTCGCGCACGTCGGGCAGCTCGAGCACTTCCTCGACGGTGCTGTGCAGGCACGCGTCGATCAGGTCCATCATCAGCTGGTAGTTGGAGATGCGGAAGTCGCGGAAGCGACCGAGGCCGGTGCGCGGGTCCATCAGGAAGCTGAGCAAAATCCAGCCGCTCGGCGCCTTGATCTCATCGAGCGAGAACAGCGCGCTGTCGGCCTTGTCGACGGCCTCCATCAGCGACGGCGTGACGAGGCTGAAGCGCTCAGCGCCGCCGAAGTACTCGTACACGACGCGCGCGGCCGACAGCGCACCGGGGACGATGATGTGGTTCTCGGCGGTCTCCTCGAGGCGCAGCGTCTCGCTCTCGTGATGGTCGAACGCCAGCCGCACGCCCGGGACGTACGGAAGGTTGGTCGTGATGTCGCGCTCGGTGAGCGTCACGAGCCCGTCCTGCATGTCCTTGGGGTGGACGAACTTGATCTCGTCGAGGATCCCCAACTCCTTGAGCAGGGCGGCGCAAACCAGCCCGTCGAAGTCGCTTCGGGTGACAAGGCGACACTTCTCGACGGTGTATGTGGCCATCTGCGTTCTGCTCCTCTTTCGCGGGGACGTTCACAGGAGCGTCGGCAACTTAGCCGCGAATCCTGAGCCTCGAAAGTTCTGCTGCGCGCGTCGTCAGAGCTTGCGCGCGCGGACCGCGGTCCCGTACGCGCAGATCTCGGTCCAGATGGAGCCGAGCTCGGAGGTGTCGAAGCGGAACGCGACGATCGCGTTCGCGCCTTTGGCCTCAGCCTCCGCCACGAGCCGGTCGGTCGCGTCCTGGCGACCCGCGGCGAGCAGCTTCGTCATGCCCTTGAGCTCGCCGCCCACGAGCGACTTGAGGCTCGCGCCGATCTGCGAGCCGACGTTACGCGAACGCACCGTCAGCCCGAACACCTCGCCGAACACCTCTTCGATGTCATACCCCGGAAGGTCGTTCATCGTCGAGATCAGCACCACGGGAACGCTACCAGCCCTCGGGACGAGCGAACCCCGAACGTGCGCGCTCGCGCCAGCTAGTCTCAGCGTGCCGTGAGCGCTTCCCGGGTCGACTACGAACAGCACGGGCGCACCTACGTGCACCACCGGCAGCCTGATCCGCGCATCGCCGAGCGGATCCACAGTGCATTGGGCAGCGCGCGAACGGTGCTCAACGTCGGCGCCGGGACGGGCTCGTATGAGCCGACCGACCGTCGCGTGCTCGCGGTCGAGCCAAGCGCGATCATGCGCGCGCAACGCCCCGCGCATCTCGCGCCGGCGATCGTGGCGCGCGCGGAAGCGCTGCCGTTCGACGACGACGCGGTCGAGGCGGGCATGGCGTGCTTGACGATCCACCATTGGGAGTCGCCGCCGGTCGGGCTCGCGGAGCTGCGCCGCGTCTGCCGCGGCCCGGTCGTGGTGTTCACCTGTGCAGCTCGACGCACTGCCGGCGTGGCAGCTGGAGTTCCTCGCCGAGGGGCTCGCGCTCGAGCGACCGCGGTTCAGGACGATCGCCGATGTCGCCGCGGCGCTCGGCGGACGCACTCGCGTCGAGCGCGTGCCCACACCGGGCGACTGTACCGACGGCTTCTTCGAGGCATTCTGGCGTCGACCGGAGGCGCTGCTCGACCCCGCCGTGCGCAGCGCGCAGTCGATGTGGGCGCTGCTGGCGCCCGGCGTGGAAGAGCGAATCGTGGCGCGCCTGGCGGCTGCGCTCGAGTCCGGCGCGTGGGACGGCGAGCACGGCCATCTGCGCGAGCAGGACAGCTACGACGGCTCGCTCAGGCTCGTGATCTCAGAGCCCGCCTGAACGGCCGCTCGGGGGCGCGGGCACGGGTCGGGCTGCGCGCGGCGAAGTAGGCAGTTGGCGCGGCGGCTCAGAAGACCTGCCGGTCCAGAAAACCCGCCACGAGCACGAGCCAGCCGCCGATCTCACCCACGATCAGCGTGATCATGAAGAGGTGCGTCCCGGGCGCAGGATCACGGAACTGGTTATCGGTGTCGCGACGCCAGCCGTGCAGGACATAGCCGCCGACCGCCGCGAAGAAGTAGAAAGCCATCGCCCCCGCCGCCAGCAGATTCACCAGTTCACTCCAGCCGCTCAGCTGGACGAACGTCGCGATCAGGAGCAGCCCGAAGCTGTAGAGCAGCGCGACGCGATGGGCGATGTCGACGTAGATGTGAGCGCGGTGATCCTCCGAAGTGGCGATCCCGTGGTACTTCCAGACCCCGAGCAGCAGCGACCAGAAGAACATCAGCGCGTCCGCAAGCAGAACTGCCTTGGTGTCGGCGGCGATCTGCACGGAGGGATGATCGCAGCTTCGCCCGCAGCCTGACTGTCTCTACTGGCGGGACCGGCCTAGCAAGTGGATGTTGGGTGCGGTGGACGCAGCCGACATGCCACCGCTGAGATCGCCGCCGTGGCGCGTAAGCCAGCTTGCGGTCGCGCCCCATATGATGCTATGTAAGCTAGCGTCATATCAATCTATCCGGCAACCGTCGCGGACGGCGACGGCGCTGTGGCGCACCACGCCACAGCCAGCGTCCGCCCTCGAGGAAGGGAGTCATGATGGCCGTCAGCACTCCGGAACGAGCTCCCGCGCAGACCGACGCCGGCGTGATCGAGGAAGCGCGGCGACACCGCCGAAGCCGCCGCGCCCGCAGCTCGCGCGCGGGCTTCGTGCTCCTGGCCGGGGTCGGGACGCTGCTCGCCCTCCTCCTGAGCGCCGGCAGCCTTTCGCGAGCGCACAAGCACCCGCAACCCAGCCCCGGAGCCGTCAACCACCATGAGGGGTCGTTGCGGGTGGCTTTGTCACCCAACCTTGAACCGGGCCGTCCAGGCTGGTGCGTAGCCGCGACCGTGCGCGAAGCGGCGCTCGGCTTCGGCTGCACCAGCCTGTTGACGCGAGCGCATCCGTTTCTGGGGGAAGGTTGGGCGTGGGCTCGTGGAGCAGGGCACGCGACGAGGCTCATATTGACGCCGCGGCAGGTGACGTCGATCCGCGTCGGCAGAGAGACCGTTCCGACGCGCGCGGTTGCGGGCGCACCTTTCGACCTGCGTGTGGCCGTCCTCGAAAGGCCCATCGGCCGCCGCCGGGCGTTCTTCCCCGCGCAGACGATCACGGTTGACGGCAGCGCGTCGAGGGAAGGCGCCGAAACGCGCGAGGCGATGCCGGTTCGCTACTGGAAGCAGCCGGAAGCCGCGCCGCGAGGCGTGTGCGAGCTGCGCACCTCGCTCAACGACCTGGGCAGCAGCTGGGGCGGGGTCGTCAGCGCGATGCGAGGGACGTCTGGGCAGCTGGTCGGAGCTGGCTTTGTGCCCTGTCTCGACGCCGGCTACGCGCTCGACGGCCACGCCCTCCAGGCCGCTGTGCTGCTCGACGCTGCGCAGCCCGCCCGGAGACTGCCGGCGGCGATACCCGGCCTGATCGAGATCCCGCGGGAGCCAGGCCTCTACAACACCGCCCCCGACCTCGGGTTCGCGGAACCGCTCACCGCCAAGCGCCAGGGCAACGCGTGGATCGTGGTGGCGGGCGGGGGACGCAACGCGGAGCGCGCGCGGATCGCGCTCCTGAGTTCGCTGAGCGCGGCTCTGCTGCTCTAACGCGGCGGCCAACCCGCGTGCAGACGCGGCACACACCGCCGACCCAGGGGTCTGCGTCAAGCTGGTTGTTCGCATGGCCAACCTCGGGGAGATACGGCGCGTGCTGCGCCATCGCGAGTTCCGCATGCTGTGGCTCGCGCAGTCGGCGAGCGTGATCGGCGACAACATCGTGCTGGTCGCGCTGGCGCTGTTCGTGATCGAGCGCACCGACAGCCCGACAGATCTCGGCCTGGTGCTCGCCGCGCAGGCACTACCGCTGGTCGCGTTCCTGCTGATCGGCGGCGTCTGGGCCGACCGCCTGCCCCGCCACCGCGTGATGGTCGCGACAGATCTCGTGCGCTTCGCGCTGCACGCGCTGCTCGCCGCGCTGATCTTCGCTGGGCACGTGGCGATCTGGCAGCTGATCGCGATCGAGATGCTGTTCGGCAGCGCCGAGGCGTTCTTCCGCCCCGCCGCCAACGGGCTGCTGCCGCAGACGGTCCCCGAGGCGGACATCCAGCCGGCGACCGCGGTCAGCACGATCTCCAACAACCTCGCCGAATTCGCCGGGCCGGCGCTTGCGACGGCCCTCGTGCTCGGCATCGGCGCGGGCTGGGCGTTCGCGCTCGACGCCGCGACGTTCCTCATCAGCGCGGCGTTCCTCTCGCGCGTGCGCCCACGCGCCCGCGGCGAGGTGAGGAAGGACGGCGAGCGGCGCCCGAGCGTGTGGGCTTCGATCCGCGAAGGCGCGCGCGAGGTGCGCTCGCGCGCGTGGGTGTGGGCGACGCTGGCGTCGTTCTGCGTGGCGCTGTTCTGCAGCCTTGCCTCGTGGTTCGTGCTCGGTCCAATCGTCGCGCGCGAGCAGTACGGGCACATCTCCGTCTACGGCGTGATCGAGTCGGCGTTCGGCTTCGGCACGGTCATCGGCGCGCTCACCGGCGTCAGCTGGCGTCCGCGCTACCCGATGCGCCTGGGCATGCTCGCGACGCTGCTGTGGCCGCTGGACGCGATCCTCTTCGCGACCGGCACCACGCTGGTGGTCGTCGTGCCCGCATCGGTGCTGGCCGGCGCGGCCTGGGCCCTGTTCGACGTGTGGTGGCTGACGGCACTCGCCGAGCGCATCCCGCCGCGGGCGCTCTCGCGCGTGACCTCGTTCGACTGGATGGTCTCGCTGGGGCTCTTGCCGCTCGGCTACGCCGTGATGGGGCCGCTCGCGGGTCAGCTCGGCGCGGTCAACGTGCTGCTGGGCGGTGCGACGATCGGCGCGGTCGCGTTCGCGCTCGGCCTGCTCCCGCGCGAAACGCGCATGCTCGAACGTCTGGACGAGGAGCCAACGGTGGTCGAGCTCGACGACGCGCCGAGAGGGCTCGCGCACCGGCCTTGAGGCTGCTTGCCCGCAGCGCCAGACAGCCCGTAAGCTCCTCCAAGATGGACTTCCTCCTCGACAAGACAAATCTGCACAGCTGCCGCTTCGACGACGCCCCCGCACTCGAGCCCGGCCCCGGCGAAGCGCTGCTGCGGGTCGACGCGTTCGGCCTGACGACGAACAACATCACCTACGCGATGTTCGGCGAGGCGATGTCCTACTGGAGCTTCTTCCCGGCCGCCGAGGACGGCTGGGGGCGAATGCCGGTGTGGGGCTTCGCCGAGGTCAGCGCCAGCGACGTGCCCGAGCTGACGGTCGGCACCCGCGTGTTCGGCTACCTGCCGCCGTCGCGCGAGCTGCTGGTGGCGCCGGCGCACGTCAGCGCGCACGGCTTCACCGACGCTTCGGCGCACCGCGCCGCGCTGCCGTCGGCGTACAACCGCTACGCGAACACGCAGGCCGACCTGCTGTACGACGCGGAGCACGAGGATGAGCAGATGCTGCTGCGCCCGCTGTTCCTGACCTCATACCTGCTCGACGACTTCCTCGCCGACAGCGACTTCTTCGGCGCCGACACGATCGTGCTGTCGAGCGGCTCGAGCAAGACCGCCAGCGCACTCGCGTTCCAGCTATCGCTCCGTGAGGGCATCGCGGTCGTCGGGCTGACGTCGGCGCGCAGCGCCGAGTTCGCGAGCACCCTCGGCGTGTACGACCAGATCGTGCCCTATGACCAACTGGACGCGCTGCCGGACGGGCGCGCTGTGTACGTGGACATCGCGGGCGATGCCGAGCTGCGCGCCGCCGTGCACGCGCACTACGCGGACGAGCTGTTGCACTCGGCGGTCGTCGGCGCCACCCACCACGACCGCATGGGACAGGTACCGGACACGCTGCCGGGCCCGCGCCCGACGTTCTTCTTCGCGCCCGACCGCGTGACCAAGCGCGCCGCCGACTGGGGCGCGGACGGGTTGGAGCAACACATGGCCGACGCCTGGCATCCGTACGTCGAGTGGGCCGACGGCTGGCTAGAGGTGATCCACGGCCACGGCCCCGACGCCTTGCGCAGCGCCTACCTGGATCTGCTCGACGGGCGCATCGACCCGGCCAGCGCGCACGTGCTCTCGCTCTAGAGCTCGAGCACCAGCTTGCCGGTGTTCTCGCCGCTGAACAGCCGCAGCAGCGTGGCCGGGAAGTTCTCGAGCCCCACGGCGATGTCCTCGCGCGAGATCAACGTGCCGGCGGCCAGCCAGCCGGCCATCTCCCGCACGGCCTCGCCGTAGCGGTCGAGGTAGTCGCCCATCGTGAAGCCGGTCATGCTCGCGTGGTTGACGAGCAGCGACAGGTAGTTGGCGGGTCCGCGCAGCGGCGTGGTGTTGTTGTACTGGCTGATCGCACCACAGATCACGACGCGCGCACCGCGTGCGAGATGCGCGAGCGCCGCATCGAGGATCTCGCCGCCGACGTTGTCGAAATAAACGTTGATGCCTTGGGGGCAGTGCTGAGCCAGAGCACCGTCGAGATCCTCGGACTTGTAGTCGATCGTCGCGTCGAAGCCGAGGTCTGCGAGCAGATGACTGCACTTCTCGGGACCACCCGCGATCCCGACGACGCGACAGCCCTTCAGCTTGGCGATCTGGCCCACCAGCCCACCGACCGCGCCCGCCGCACCCGACACCACGACCGTGTCTCCCGCCTCGGGACGCCCGATGTCGAGCAGGCCGAAGTACGCGGTCACCCCCGGCATCCCGAGCGCGCCCAAGTACACCGGCAACGGCGCGAGGCTCGGATCGACCTTAAACACGCCTTTGCCGTTGGCGATCGCGTACTCCTGCACGCCGAGCAGCCCGCCGACGTGCTCGCCGACCGCCACGTCGGGGTCGTTCGAGGCGATCACCTCGCCAACGGCGAACGCGCGCATGACCTCGCCGATGCCCACCGGCGGGATGTAGGAGCGCCCGTCGTTCATCCAGCCGCGCATCGCCGGATCCAGCGACACGTACGCGACCTTGACCAGCAGCTCGCCATCCCCCGGCTCGCTCACGGGCTCCTCGCCGTAGCTCCAGTCGCTGGGCTTGGGCAGGCCGACTGGGCGCGCGGCGAGGCGAAACTGGTGGTTTACGAGATCCATGGTCAAGCCTTTCTTTAGCGACCACGCAGAGGCCCTGCGCCGGCGCACGACACCATACCCGCGCCGTAGTATCTCGCCCTTCTCACGGACCAAGGAGCCACACATGCCCGACATCGAGTTCCCCACCAGCGCTGGCAGCGCCCCCGGATACCTGGCTGTGCCCAACGGCGAGCACGGCCCCGGCGTGATCGTCCTGCAGGAGTGGTGGGGCCTCGACGAGCACATCCGCTCGATCTGCGACCGGCTCGCCGCCGCAGGCTTCTACGCGCTGGCCCCCGACCTGTACCGCGGCGAGACCACCACGCAGCCCAGCGAGGCCCAGCAGAAGATGATGGCGCTGTCGATGGATGAGGTCGAGCAGGACATGTGCGGCGCGGCCGACTACCTCGCCGCACAGCCCGGCTTCGAGGGCCCCGGCGTGGGCGCGGTCGGCTTCTGCCTCGGCGGCGGCCTCGCGATCTGGGCGGCCGCCACCTGCTCCAACATCGACGCCGCTGTCACCTACTACTACGTGATGCCGCACGGCAAGCCGGACTTCAGCGCGATCAGCGGCCCGGTGCTCGGCCACTTCGGCACCGCCGACGAATTCATCCCGACCGAGGACACCAACAAATTGGAGTCCGAGCTGCGCGACGCGGGCGTCGCGACCACCTTCCACTATTACGACGGCGCCGGGCACGCGTTCTTCAACGACACCAACCGCCTCGGCACCTACGACCAGGGCCTAGCGGAGGCTTCCTGGGAGCGCACAGTGGACTTCCTGCGTTCGGCGCTTGCGTCCTGAGCCACGGAGGCGTCGCCCCCGGCAACCGCGTGACCACCGAAGGGGGCATCGGCGTCGTCGAGCCCCCGGTGGGCGTCCGCGAAGGCTGACGAGCGCGCCTGCCACGGCGGGCGCGCTCGTCTTCGCCGCCCTGCTCGCCGCCGCGCTGCTCGCCGGCTCGACCGCCCTCAGCGGTCCGCCGGCGCGCGCGGCGTTGAGCGCTGACGTAGCGCCGACGGCGCAGCCCGAAACGCCGTGGTCAGCGCCGGCCGTGCTCAGCGCGTGCCCCGCGGCGCCGGCCACGGAAGTGGTGTTCCCAAGCGACGGCCCCAGTCAGGCGACCGGCGCGGGCGCAATCGTGTGGAGCGACTCCTCGCGCTGCCCCGGCGGCGAAGGCGCGCGCGTGGCGCCGCTCGGCTCAGGCGATCTGCCGGGACCGGCGGTGATCCCGCGCGCCGCCGCCGGCACGCCGCTGGTGCTACGCGGCGCGCTGCTCGCCAGCGGTGCCCCCCATGGACAGATCCTGATCGCGGGCTCCTCGCCGCAGGCGCCGAACGCACAGCTCCTGATCCAGGGCACCGCCGCGGGCCCCTTCGCGGCGCTCCGGACTTGCGGCGGTGCCACGACACCGGTGGCGCTCGTAACCGGCTACCTCGGCGATGTCGCTCTGATCGCACCGCCGGCCGCCGGCAGCGCGGGCCCCACCGCGACCGTCGGCTCCGCGAAGGCTGCCGGGCGTTGCGTCGCTCCCGGACGCCCCAGCTGGGCCGCCGGCCACGCCGCCACCGGCGCGGAGCGCTCCACCAGCACCGCCGGCCGCTTCGCCACAGCCATCCCGCCCGCACCAGACCCGGCAAGCCCCAACACGCAGACGCTCAGCGTTCACGTGGAGCGCTTCTTCGCGCACGGCTTCGTCCGCAACCTCACCGCTGCCACCGCCGGCACTGGCCGCATTCAAGCGCTCACGCTTGCGATGGACTACCGCAGCGAAGTACTCGCCGTGTGGGCGCAGGACGGCGCGATCTACGCGCGCGTGGTGCCGAACCGTGGCGCCGCACGCCCGCTGCAGCGGCTGGCGCTGGTCGGCCTGCACCCCCGGCTCGCGGCCGTGATCAGCGACGACGAGCACGCGATCGTCGCGTGGAGCGAACAGCTCGGTGACGAAACCGCGGTATACGTCGACCGCTCGGCAATCGGCGTGCGTTTCGGCGCGCCGCAGCTGCTCGAGCGCTTCCGCGATCCGGACGGCCTGCTCCCCCCCGCCGCTTCGCCGCGCCTCGTGCGTTTGAGCTCGGAGAGCGTGATGCTCGCGTGGGCTGGCTCAGCTGGCGGACACTGGGTCGTACGCACCGCGCCGGTGACCCTCAGCGGGGTGGGAGCGGTGAGCACGATCGCGGCCTCGGGCGCCGACGCGCTGCTCGCCGACCTCGCGCCGGGGCCGCAAGCCGACGCGATCGTGCTGTGGACGGAGCCGTCACCCACCGCCGCCGGACCGCCCGACATGCAGCGCCAGGCGCTGTTCGCCGCACACGGCTTCAATGCTTACCGCGGGCGCACGAGCTTCGGCGAACCCGAGGAGGTCGCGCCGCCGGCGCCCGTCGCCGACGCGACCGTCGCACTCGACCCCTCGAGCGGCCGCGCCGTGGCGGTCTGGCAAGGCGAAGCGGCCGCAATCTATTACTCGACCGGCACCAGCAGCAGCACTCCGTGAGCCGCCGGAACGGGTAGCGCACCGCGCGGAGTCGGGCCTATAGGAAAAGATGCGTGCGCATGGATAGGGACTACGAGCGTCAGACCCACGAAGCGGAGGACCGCCACTGGTGGTACCGGGGCCGGCGCACAGTGCTCGACGGCGTGATCGCACAGCTCGGGCTGCCCGCGCCCGCGCGGATCCTCGACGCCGGCTGCGGCAGCGGCCGCAACATGGTCGAGCTCGCCCACCTGGGAGCGGTCACCGGCATCGAGCTGTCCGACACGAGCGTCGCGCTTGCGCGCGAGCGCGACGCCGGCGAAGTGGTCGCCGGCTCGGTGCTGGAGATGCCGTTCGCGGACGACAGCTTCGACCTGGCGGTCAGCCTCGACGTGATCGAGCACCTGGAGGACGACCTCGCGGCGCTGCGCGAGTTGCGCCGAGCCGTTGCCCCAGGCGGCGTGCTGCTCGTCACCGTGCCCGCCTACCAGTGGCTGTGGAGCGGCCACGACGTGATCAACCACCACCATCGCCGCTACACCCGCCGCTCGTTGCAGCGCGTCGCCGAACAGGCCGGATGGAGGCAGCTGCGCACGACGTACTTCAACTCGCTGCTGCTGCCCGCGGCGATCTCGCTGCGCGTGCTCGACCGCGTCAACCGGGCCAAGACGACCGAGTCGAGCCTCGACCTGTGGGTTCCGCCCGAACCGCTCAACTGGCTGCTCGAGCGGCCACTCGCGCTCGAGGCCGCGCTGATCGCGCGCGGCGCGCGCATCCCCGCCGGGCTCTCGCTGCTGGCCGTCTTCGGCTAGAGCGCCGACCACCGGCTTCGCCGCAGTGCCCCCGACGCGAGGCGGCGTCCTCGCTCGCCTAAAGCGGCGGCGCGTCGGCCACCGCCGGCGCGTGCACGCGGAACGTCCAAGCGCGGTTGACGAAGAAGGTGGTGACCGTCACGACCGCGGTCGCGCACAACTGCGCGAGCAGCTTGTCGAGCTGCGCGTGGTGGACGAGCACGTACAGCAGCGCCTCGTTGATGCCAAGGCCACAGGTCTGCACGATCCCCCAGCGAACCGGCGTGAGCGCGTCGCCGACGTGCTCACGGAACGTCCAGCGGCGATTGAGCAGGAAGCCGTTGATCGCGCCGACAATGAAGCCGATCGCCGACGCGGCCAGGTACCACACGCCGAAGACCTTCAGCAGCAGCGTGTACACGATCAGCGTGAGCAGCGTGTTGGAGATCCCGACGATGCCGAACTTGACGAACTGGACGAGCATCGGCGCGCTCAGACGACGCGACCGTCGCGCTACGCTGGGGGGCGACTTCTGTGTGTCGGTGCGCTCGGAAGGCATTCAGAGACAGAATGAACGATAAATTGACCGTCCGCTTAGGGCGTTCGTCGAACATCACCGTCAGGCGCCGTTCTCCCTAGCACCGCCCGGAGCCAACGATCATGCCGGATATACAACCTCGCATCCCAACCCTGCTGAGCGTAGTTGCGCCAGTCTACGACGAGGAGGAGCTCGTCGAGCAGTTCGTCGCGCGCGCCTGCGCCGCCGTCGCCGACTATGAGTTCGAGCTGGTGCTCGTCAACGACGGCAGCTCCGACCGCACGCCCGAGCTGCTGGACCGCATCGCCGCCACCGACCCGCGCGTGCGCGTCGTGCACCTGTCGCGCAACTTCGGCCATCAGGCCGCGTTGACCGCCGGCCTCGAGCACGCCGTCGGCGACGTCGTGGCGATGATCGACGCCGATCTGCAGGACCCGCCAGAGCTGATCCCGGACATGATCGCGCAGTGGAGCCAGGGGGCAGACGTGGTCTACGCCGTGCGCAAGCAGCGCGAAGGCGAGACCGCGTTCAAGCTCGCCACCGCCTCATGGTTCTACAAGCTGTTCGACAAGCTCGCGCAGGTCGACCTCGAGCCCAACTCCGGCGACTTCCGCCTGCTCGACCGGCGCGCGCTGAACGCGCTGCTGGCGATGACCGAGCGCTCGCGCTTCCTGCGCGGCATGACCGTGTGGGTCGGCTTCACGCAGACCGCAGTGTCCTACCAGCGCGACGCGCGCCACGCCGGCGAGACCAAGTACACGCTGCGCAAGATGCTGCGTTTCTCGCTAGACGCGATCGCCTCCTTCTCGCACCTGCCGCTGCAGCTCGCCACCTACGTCGGCATGCTCTCGGCGGGCCTCGCGTTCGTCGCGATCCCCGTCGTGATCGGCTTGCGCATCGCCGGCTCCTACCTGCCGGGCTTCGGCTCGATCACGATCGCGATCCTGCTGCTCGGCGGCATCCAGCTGATCGCGCTGGGCGTCATCGGCGAGTACGTCGGGCGCATCTACGACGAGGTCAAGCACCGGCCGCTGTACATCGTGCGCGAGGAGCGCAACCGCCCGAGCATGTCCAACGGGCGCATCGCCTCGCTACCCGACAGCCGCGCCGGGCTGCCCGCGCGCGAGCCCGAGAGCATTGTCCAGTAGCGCCGTTGCCCGGTCATCGAGCCCCCATAATGAGCGCATGAGCGCCAGCGAGAAGCCATTCGAGGAAAGCGACGCGCCGGGCATCGACACCCGCACCGAGCGCATCAGGGTCGAGACCGAGCGCCACCGTATCGAGGGCGCGCTGACGCTCGCGCGCGACGGCTATCGCAGCCGCGTCTCCGACGTGCTGAACGCCTCCGAGCGCGACTTCATCACGCTCACCGACGTGACCGTCGCTCCCCTGGACGGCGGCCCGGTCGAGCTGCACCCGTATCTGAGCCTCGCGCGCCGGCACATCGTCTTCGCGGTCGCCGTCGAGACGGCGGCCTAGCGCGGGCGCCAGCCGCTGGCGCTGCACGCGGCACCGGCTTACGGCGTGAAGCTGGTGGCGCTCAAGACCGTGCCGAGCGGTGCGGCGGTGTTGGTCACGACGATCGCGCCGATGCTCGCCCCGACCGGCACCTTGACCTTGAGCTTCTTCGCCGTAGCCGACTTGACGACGGCCGCTACGCCGTCGAAGCTGACCTGCGAGCTGCTGTTGAAGCCGACCCCCTTTAGCGTCACCGCTGTGCCGGGCGCGCCGAGAGCAGGCGCGAAGCTCGTGATCGACAGCGTCGGCGTGAACTTGTGCTTGCTCTTCGAGCTGCCGCTGGGGCTGCTCAGCAGGATCTGCGCGTGGGTCGCGCCGTTGGGGACGGTCGCTTCGATCTCGTTCGAGGACACGATCGTGAAGCTGGCCGCGAGCGCCCCGAACTCGACGTCGGCGACCGTGCCCAGACCGCTACCGTGGATCAGCACCGTGCTGCCGGTGATGCCGGATTCAGGCGTGAAGCTCGCGATCTGCGGATCTTCTGCGACCGAGAAGGCGCTCAGGCCGATCGGGCTTCCGACGCCCGACGGGCCGTCATAGCCAGCGACCGCCCTGCAGGACGTGGCGGTCCCGCACGAGCCGTTGGACCCGGACACGACGTCGTAGAGGCCTTCGCGCTGCAGGTGCGTGTACAGGGTCGACGCGGGGAACGCGACACCGTGCGCACCACCCGCGAGGGCGAACTCGCCGGCGATGATCGGCGACGCGACGGATGTGCCCCCGAACACCGTCCAGCCGGTGGGGTCGCCGTTGCCTTCGGGAGTGCTGTCGTAGATGTCCACGCCCGTGTTGGGGTTGGCGACGGCCGCGACGTCCGCCACCGAGCGCCCGCTGCCACAAGCGGTGGCCGCGAAGCTCGCGAGCGTGTTCTGCCACTCAGGCGCCGCAAAGATCTGGCTGCAACCGCTGCCGCCTTCGGCCCATACCGTGCTGCTCCAGTTTTCCTTCTTCTCGGTGAGGCTCGTGCCCCCCACGGCAACCACCGCGGGGGAATCGGCGGGGAAGTTGGCCGTCGCCGGTTCCTTGGGACATAGCTGGTTGAGATAGCCGCAGTCGCCGCTGCTGGCGGTCACAACCAGACCTGGGTGTTCGTAGTCGCTCGCCGCCAGTTCTTCGTAGAAGCCCGCGACGGCCGGTTCCTCGGGTCCCACGTAGGAGTTGCTGATCTCGGTCGCGCCCGCGCTCACAGCGGTGTTGACGGCAGCTCCGAGGTCGGTCAGTTCTTCGCTGTTGGCCTCCACCAGCAGCACGTGGCAGTTCTGGCAGATCGCGTGCGCCATCTGCACATCGACCGATATCTCGCCAGCCCATTCGCCGCTTTCGGCCGGCAGCGGACTCGCCTTGCCTTCCTCGTCGAGCTTGCGAAAGCAGCCGTTCGCGCTTGTGCAAGCGGGCAGGCCGAACTGCTGGTCATAGACGCCGAGGTCCGCTTCCGCGGTCGGATCGTCGAACGCGTCGATCACCGCGATCGTCTGCGTCGCGGAGGACGCGTCCTCGCTCGGCAGCGCGTACGCCGCGTGCAGCTCCGCCGGCGTCAGGAACCCAGCGATCGGGGTTGTGACTTCCACCGCCGGGCGCACCTCCAACGCCCGCGCGCGGGCTTGCCTTGCGGCGTTGTCCCGCAGCTCAGCAGCGGCCAGCGAGTTCGGCAGCAGCCTGATCGCCGCGCACGCGGCCGCGAGCGGACGCGGCGGGCCGCACAGGCGCTTGACCCGATAGCCCGAAGGTGAGACCGCCGGCGAGACATGCGCGCCGGACGCGCTCGCGACCGCCACGCTCGAGCCACCTGCCAGTGCCAGCGCGCATGCGAGGAGCAACGCTGGCACCACCCGTGCCAGCGTACGTGTCGGCTGCTGCGCCTCCCCCGAGCGAGCCATCCCCATCTCTGGATCGTACCGCCACACCCAACAAAAGTCGACAATTGAATACGGTCACCGACCGCACACCCAAGCCCAACATGCGGGATTTTGCGCCGACGACGGTGGGCGTCTGCCGAGCCGGGCGCTGCCTGCGCCGAGCCGTGAAGCGCGCCTGCTAAGCAGCGGGCGGGGAGTCCTCCGCGGCAGCCTGCGGCGACGGCGCGTCGGCAGCGGCCGGCGCACTCGGCGCATCGCCCCCCTGCGCCTGCTCCTTGAGGCCGTCGACCAAACTACCGGCCTTGGCGCCGGCGCTTTGGATCCGCTCGCGGTACTTGCCGCCGGTGCGCTCATCGGCGGTGGTGGCGACCTTCTCCACGACCTCGTGGAGCTTGTCGCTGTGCTCCGCGGTCACATCCACGGCCTTGTCCTTGAGGTCCTTGAGCCTGTCCGCGAGTCCCATGGCCGCCTTTCGAGAGGGTCGTCTTGAGCCGTCTGCCGCCGAGTGCCCCGGCGCGAGGCCATGCTACTCCTCGACTGCCGATCGCGCCCATGGCGGCGGACAGAGATTTTCTCTGTATTAAACGATATTATCTCTTGGTGGCCTCGACTCAGACGCAGGCCCCCCGCGCGTCAAGCCCTCGCGGGCGCGGGGAGCCACTGCCCCGCGAGCGCCTATTGGTGGCGGCGCTCGCGCGCTTCGATGCCGATGGCGCGCTCGGCGCGACGCTCGAGGACATTCGCCGCGACGCAAGCGTGAGCGTGGGGGCTCTCTACCATCACTTCCCCGACAAGGCGGGGCTCGCTGGCGCCCTGTATGCCCAGCTGACGCGCGACTTTCAGGACCGCTTCCTGACCGAGCTGCGCTCACACGCGAGCGCCGAGGACGGCATCAAGGCGGGCGTGCGCGTGTACCTGCGCTGGGTGAGCGCCAACCGCAGCGCCGCCGCCTTCCTGCTCGGGGAGCGCCCCGCTGATGACGCCGAGCTGCGCGCGCACAACCGCCGCTTCTTCGCCGAGGTGACCGCGTGGTGGCAACTGCACGTCCACTACGGCGCGCTGCGCGACCTGCCGTTCGATCTGATCAACGCGCTGTGGCTTGGTCCAGCGCACGAGTACACCCGCCACTGGGCCGCCGGGCGCGCCAAGCGCGTTCCGGGCACCATCGCCGAGGCGCTCGCCGACGCCGCGTGGCAGAACCTCAAGGAGGCCTGATGACGTTCTACGACGACCTGGTGTCCGACCGCGGCGAGCACGCCGAAGCGCTCGTGCAGGTGCAGTGCGGCGCCGACCGCGCCGTCGTCACGCTCGACGATCCGGCGAAGCTCAACGTGTTGAGCGCACCGCTCGTGCTCCAGCTCAAGACGACGCTCACGGAGCTGCTCGCCGACCGCGCGCTGCGCTCGATCGTGCTCACCGGCGCCGATCCGGGGTTCTCCGCCGGCGGCGACCTACGGATGATGGACAAGGCGCCGGCGGCGCTCGCCTCGCCCGAGGGCAGCACCGACATCTGGCGCTGGATCCGCTACGAGTTCGGCGGGATCGTGCGGCTGATCGCCCGCAGCGACGTTGCGTTCATCGCCGCGATCAACGGCCCGGCCGCCGGCGTCGGCCTCGCGTGGGCGCTCACCTGCGACCTCGCGATCGCCTCGGAGCGGGCACGCATCATCCCCGCCTTCGGACGGCTGGGCCTGCTGCCAGAGGTCGGCACCTCGTGGGCGATAACCCGCCGCCTCGGCTACCAGGGCGCGTTTGCGTACTACGCCGGCGGCGAGCAACTCGACGCGCAGCGCGCGCTCGCGCTCGGGCTCGTGCACGAAGTGGTCCCGCACGAGCAGCTGCTTGCGGCAGCGGACGCCTGGTGCACGCGCATCGCGGCGCTGCCGGCGCACGCGCTCGCGATGACCAAGCCGCTGTTGCGCGCCGCAGCGGACGGCAGCTGGGACAGCACGCTGGCGATGGAGGAGTTCGCCGAGCCGCAGTGCTTCACGACGGGAGCCTTTCAGGAGTCGGTTAGCGCGATGCTGAACGAGCGCTGACGCGCCGCGACAGCGGCCGGCGACAGCCTGGCCGATGTCACTCGATGTAGCGTCTATCATCGTTTTAATGACGCTACATGAGCCAAAGTCTGAGGTTGGCATCCGTGAGCTACACGACCAGCTGAGCCGGTACGTGCAGCACGCCGCCCAAGGCGGAGAGGTGGTCGTGACGATGCGCGGTCGACGAGTCGCTCGACTTTCGCCCGTGAACGAAGCGGATCCGCTCGCCGACCTGCGCACACGCGGACTCGTGCGAGAGCCAACCCAGCCCAAGCAACCCAGCGCAGCCCACAAGCAACTTCGATCGCTCGGGCCGGTATCCGACCTCGTCGTCGAGCAGCGCCGCTGATCGCCTACTTCGATACGTCGGCGCTGATCAAGCTTGTCTTTGCCGAGCAGGGATCAGACCTCGCCAGAGAGCTGTGGGACCGAGCTGACCACGTGGCGTCCAGTCAACTCATATATCCAGAGGCACGCGCCGCGGCGGCGCTGGCCTGTCGGATGGGCCGCATCGACACCAACACCCTGAGCAGCGCGGTCCGCGCGATCGACGACCTGCACGCCGAGCTGCGCGTGATCGGTATAGACGGTGCCCTGGCACGATTCGCGGGCGAGCTCGCCGAGCTTCACGGCTTGCGCGGGTACGACGCGCTTCATCTCGCTTCGGCGATCAGCGTCGAAGACGCAGGACTTGTCACGGTCACTTGGGATCGCGACCTGGCAGACGCAGCGGTCGCCTGCGGTTATGCAGTTGTTCCCGCCTTGCCCTGACTCCGAGCATCACGCGGGTGTCGAGAGACGAAGATCGAACCCATTACACGCTCCACCGCGAGAGGTTCGAGTCCGCCTACAGCGGCCGGAGATCCTCGACCCGACAGGGACAATCAGCAAGATCGATGATCTCCGGGTCCCCGGTGAGGAGAGATAGATCGCGAGCCGCGGCGGTCGTAACCGCGAAGCAATCCCCGAGCGCAATCGCAGCTCGTGCCTTCAGACGCGCGACCTCAATCATCCGGGCGGTCCCTGGAAGGTCAAGCGCGAAAGCAGCCCGTAGGTCCCGCAGCGTCTCATCAGCCTCGGCACGCCCGTGATCCCGCTCCACCCGGTAGTAGACCTCCACGAGGTTGATCCAACTCACGACGGGGCGAGCCGGGAGCAGACCCTCAACCCTGGAGAACGCCGGCTCCTCGCCGTCCAGCCAGTCAAGCATCGCCCAGGAGTCCAGGCAGACGCTCACTGAGGTTCGCGTGCTCGATCTTCAAGCAGACGGGCGGCCATGCCGGTCTTTGCGAACCGACCACCCAGCCGCACAGGAGATCGTCGGGCGTAGAGCACGATCTCCTCGTCGCGCAACTCGAAGTCGACCTCATCGCCCGGCTGCAAATGGACGCGATCCCGCAACGCCTTCGGAATAACCACCTGCCCCTTAGCGCCGATCCGACCTGTCATACTTAGTGAGTATAACGGGCCTGCCCGCCGAGAAGCGCAGATCCGAACAACGCGCTTCTGCTGGCCAAAAACGGGGGGCAGGGACGACTGTCGAAACACGACCCTGCCTGGGAACGCATCAGGCGACTACATACGCAGCGCTTTGGTTGAGCGCTTCACGAGGAGCGATTCCGGCCGCAGGCTGACTGAGCCAGGGTGCGCGCCGCCTAGCTCATCCGATCGGCGCTGACCTTGGTCCGCTGAACCCTCCGATCGGCTATCGAAAACAACTGCAGCTCTGAGGATGCTCGATCGATGAGCTACCCAGATGAGACCATGCGGCTCGCTCGTGACCTCGCCGATGAGGTCGTGAGGCTGGCGAGGGAATTGCTGCACGCAGGCGCTGACCTCACGCACGTACAGACCGTCTACACGATCGCCGCAATCGAGATACTCAGCGAGGCCGAGGCGCTCGGAGTGCTGGCCGCAAGTGGCGACCAAGACGCCGGTGCCGCGCTCAATGAGACCCTGTCCAAGCTCTCGGCGCTGAGAGACCAAGCACGCCGGGAGAGAGGCCGGGGACGATCAGACGGATGAAGCCTGTGAATGCGCATCGGCCCGCAACTCGAAGCGAAGCGCCATCTCCTCGGCGAGCTGGCGTTGACGCTCACCCGACAACCGCGGCATCACTTCCCGAAGCAGGGCCGCGGCACCACGACTGATCTCGGGTGTCGCAGCAGCGAGCCGCTGCTCGCTCTCTAGAGCATACCGACGGAGTTCCGCACCGCTCGCCACAAACAAAGCATATGCCGCCAATACCATGGGCACGGGTTTCGAACAACGGACATACATCCGGCGAAACGGAGAGGGCGGGATTCGAACCCGCGATGGAGTTTAACCCCCATACTCGCTTAGCAGGCGAGTGCCTTCAGCCTCTCGGCCACCTCTCCCGAGGTTGGCACGGCAGTTTAGAGCCTGGCGCGCGCACCGCACGCACCCGCTTTCCCGGTCGAGTTGTGGAGCGCTTTCGCGTACCCGCCCATCGGTCGCGCCCGTGGCAAACCCTGGCCTGCGGTCCTGATGCCCTACACGAGCGCTGCGGCGATCAGCGCCGATGCGGCGGCTCGCGCAGGTGCGGCGATTCCAGGGTTCCGGTCCATTCTGGCGGCGAGCCCGCCGCCGTCGTAGACGAGTTGCAGCTGGCTGGCCAAGAGCGCGGGATCGGGGGCGCCTGCCTCGGCAGCAAGCTCGGTGAACATGACACGGACGTCGCTGCGGTAGGACTCGGCGACCTCATCGACGCGACCGCCGGTCGGCGCCTCGGAGGCCGCCGCCACGAAAGCACAGCCACGGTAGTCGGGCGCGCGGAACTGCCGAGCCTGGGCATCGAACACTGCCAAGAGCCGCTCGACGGGGTCCTCGACGGCGTCCGCCGCCGAACGCAGCCTCCCCAGCACCTGGGCGTGCCGCGCGTCGAGGTAGGCGCAGACCAGCTCCTCCTTGCTGCCGAACGTGCTGTAGAGCGAAGCCTTGGCCACGCCGGCGCGCTCGATCACGCGGTCGATGCCGACGGACTGGACGCCCTCCGCGTAGAACAGCTCGCTCGCCGCCTGCAGCAGCCGTTCCCGCGGCGAGCGCTTGACCTTGGTGTCAGGTGGCATGACGGCTCCTTCGCTCATTTTGCGAGGCTTGGTGACAGGCAGCGCTGCCGCGCGGTGCGGCGCGCGCTGAGGATCGTGCTGACGGCCGTGATGGCCGCGAGCGCGATCACGGTCAGGCCGAACTCCTGAGCCGTTTGGGTCACCGTGCTGTGCACGACGAGAACGCCGGCGAGGATCGCCGGGAGGCCCATCGCCAGGTAGCAGATGACGTAGGCGACCGAGATCACGCCAGCGCGCTCGGCCGGTCCGGCGAGGCTCACGATCGTGCGCAGGCCACCCTGGAACCCGGCGCCGAAGCCAGCGCCGGCGATGACCGTGCCCACGAAGAACCCTGCGATCGACGCGTCCGTCACCGACCACAACACGATCGCGACGCCGACGATCACAAGCCCGTTGCCGGCGAGCGCGAAGCGGCGCGGCTCGGTCCGGTGGAACAGCAGGAGCGTCAGCGCACCGCTCGCTGCGAGCGCGAACAGCGACGAGCCGCCTAGAACGGTCGAATCGGACCCGGCCACCTGGGCGACGAGCGACGGGCCGAGCGAGCCATAGAAGCCCGCGAGCGCCCAGACCGCAATCAGCGACGGCGCAGCGATCAGCAGCACCTCGCGCACCTGCGCCGGGACCGCGAGCGTGGGGCGCAACGCCCTTCTTGCACCGGGTGCGCGCGGCGAGGTCTCGACCATCGCCACGACTCCCGTCGCCTGCAGCAGAAACAGAGCCAGAAGCACCAGGTAGACGAGTTTGGTCGGCGCGGGCAGAAACTGCACGAGCAGCGCTGAGCCGAGCGCACCGCTCGCGGTACCGCTCATCGCGCCGGCCGCGTTGGCGACGGCCCCGCGCCCCGGCGACAGGTCGACGAGCCCCGCGCCGATGGCGCCGACGGCAGCGCCTGTCGCCAGCCCCTGCAGCACGCGGGCGATGAGCAGCACGTCGAGTCCACCCGCGAACGCGAACAGAGCCATCACGATCGCCTGGGCGCCGAGCGCGCCGATCAGGACCGGACGGCGCCCGACGTGGTCCGACAGAGAGCCAGCGACGAGCAGCGAGACGAGCACGGCGACGGCATACACGCCGAAGATCACCGTGATCGTGACGGGTGAGAAGCCCCAGCGTGCCTGGTAGGTCGCGTACAGCGGCGTCGGCGCGCTCGAGCCGGCAAGCAGGGTCACGAGGATCGAGGCCAGGAGCCCGAACTGGACACGCGGGGAGAGCGTCGGTGCGACGGGACTGTGAGCGGTCATCAGCGGGGTCCTTTCGTACGGCACCTGTTGCTTGCGTTGCCGAGCATATCAGACAGACAGGTCTGTTCGTACGTCGCCCATCCCCCACACACCGTCCCGGGCCAGCTGATGATGATGTCCGATCTCAGCGAGCATTTTGCGTCCTGTCGGGCTAAGTTCGGGGCAATGAACGCGAAGGAGAACACCCCGGAGGTTCACTCCAGGGCACAGCACCAAACCGCGAAAGCGGGTAGGGGACACGTTCACCGAGGCGTGTGCCGCTAGTTATCGCGTCATCAGGCTGCGTGTCCCTGAGACGCCCGGATCCCAGTACGAATGCGCTCGTAGAGCGTATCGGGCGCTAGATCAGCCCCCCCTGGCCAGCAGACGGTCCCGAGCTCGACATCGACACGAACCTCAAGGAACCCGGCAGATGTCCGAGCACGCTCGAATACTGGCCCACGCATGCGACTAAGAACCTCGACCTCGCCCTCGAGGCCGTCCGCAAACGTGATCCGCAATGTTCCGTGCTGCGGAACCTTGACGTCGACGATGTCTGGAGTTAGACCGATCATCACAGTGGCTCGATTGCCCAAAGTCTCTCACCTGCGCGTGCCCTTTGCCAGTCGTCCATCAGCTCGGGGGCGTGCAGCTCTGCCCAGGCAAGCACGAGTCGCAGCTCTCGACGCGGCAAGTCGCCTGCCAATAGCTCGAGCGTGTCTGCGCGGATCTTGGCGTTGAACTCTCCCGCGCGTGCATGAAAGTGCGGAGGCTCGTGATCGTCGAAGTACATCGAGATCGTGATTCCGAAGAACCTACTTATGGTGGGCATCTCGTCGATTCTCGCGACCGCCTGGGATGGCATTCCTCCGCTCGCCGGAGCAAGCATCTGCTCATCCGTCAATGAGGGCGGAGTTGACCGACCGACGGAGCCCTTGAGAGCAACGATCTTGCGATCTCCCGTCGATGCTCCGAACAGCAGGCTGAGCTCGCCTCGATCGAGCCTCCATGCGCGATCCGCCATCCACAAAGACGTTGAATTACAGGCTAAGAGCACCCCGCACCCCACATCGTCAATCGCCAAGCGCAGCAACCGACGTGCCTCCTGAGCATAGGCCCCGAGGCCGTTGAAAATCCCGCTAATCGTCGCCAGCGGCATCTGAGCAGCGATCATGCGGGCGAGTTCAACGCGCACCAGCTCCCAGGACGACAGCTCTCCCACCTTGATCGGAGCCAAATCCGAGACGCCCATCAGTTCCAATCCGTAGGTAGCTCGGCGGATTGCTTGTTTCACGCCACCTGAGCGCAGCACGGTCAACTCAACGTATCTGTCGACTCGCCAGTTGGGGCAGCACTCTCGTGCCCGATCGTCCACCCAGAGAATCTGCTGAGACCGCAGCCTTTCGCGTCTTCGCCTCGAGAGTCCGGTGAGATCGATGCCTTTCAACAGTATCCGCCCTGCATCGGGTTTCTCGAGTCCGGAGGCCACGTCGAGCAGGGCCATGATTCCCACGTGACCAGGATCGATGATCCCGACGACTTCCCGTGCGCCCAAGCTCAGCGAGACGTTCTTCAAGGCCTGGATTCGCTGCCGACGCCAGTCGACGGTCGTCGACACATCGACCATAGAGAACATACGACCGCCACGCTAACGAACAGAACGGAAGGGGGGGGATTCGAACCCCCGAGACGGGGTTTGCCCGCCTGGCGGTTTTCAAGACCGCTGCATTCAACCGCTCTGCCACCCTTCCAAGGCGCGGGCGCGGCCTAAAGCATACGGCCGGGGACTATAGGGTGGTCCCGTGGTGAGCCACTACGAGAGCTTCTTCGGCACAAGCGCGAGCGCGTCGGCCGCGATCTTGGGCTTGCTGGTCGTCGCTGTCTCGGTCGTCAACACGGATGACGCGGATCCCAAGACCAGGGAGCTGCGGACCGTGCTCGCCGGGAGCGCGTTTGTCGTCCTGGTGGACATCTTCTTCGTCTCGATCGTGGCGCTGACCGGAGGCTCGGTCGTCTTCGGGCTGTCGAGCATCGCGATGGCAGCCGTCGGCCTGCTTGCCACCCGTCGGCTGATACCGAGGGCACGGCAGGCGGGGAACTTCTCACGCGGCTTTCGAGCCAGAAGGCTCAACATGGCGTTCGCGGTGATCTCGACTGTGGGCTACTCGGTGCAGCTCGGTCTCGGCGTGGCGCTCGTGGCGGACACCCGGAGTGCCGTGCTGCAACGGGCCTTGGTCCTCGTCCTTGTGGCTTTCTATGCCAGCGCCCTCGGCCGGGCATGGGAGGTCACCGGCATAACCCGGCGGGGATGAGGCGCCGCGCCGCTGACGAGCGTTCCGTCAGCGTCAGCAGACAGCTCCGTAGACAGCTCCCCTCCCGACGCATACTCGCGCTTTGGGCCGAGCGTCGCACCGCCGACCGCACTAGCCGAGCGACGCCTGCGAGACCGTCGCCGAGGTCCCGAGCACCTGCCCGTCGGCTTCGAGCGCCTGCACCGCCAGATACGGCCCGGTGGTGCCGGCGGGGATCGCGATCGCGGTCTCAAAGCCGCTGCGCGGCGCGATCGCGACGGCGCTGAGGCTCAACGTGCTGGCGCCCGCGAGCACCCTCCAGGAGGCCACCGAGGTGGCGCCGTTCCAGCTCGCGTAGACGGTCCCACCGGACGTACCGCCGACGAAGGCGTACGTGGGGGGGTGTGCGGGCGTGCCGGCCCAGGCGAAGCGGTAGGCGCGGTAGGACTCGTCGTGCACCGGGAAGTGGGCGTCGAACAGCAGCGCGCCTTCGGGGCTGAACTCGGAGAAGAACGGTTCCTGGCCCCAGCCGACGAACCAGTCGCCGTTTGCGAGCGCCTGCATGCTGCCCTGGCTTTCGGCGACCAACGGCGGCGTGTGCGTCAGGCGCTCGCTGAGGCTGGCGGTGTTGGCGGCGCCGTTGAGGCTGACGACGATCGCGCGTGACTGCGAGTGCGCCTTGGGCGAGGCGCCGTTGTCGAACAGGCTGATCGCGCCGTCGGGCAGTTCGCGCGGGTCGTGCTGCCACGCGGTGCCGACGCCGGGCCCGAGCTTGAAGCTCGAATGCCTGCCGCCGAGACGCCAGACGATCTGGCCGCTTTGGGAGTTGAGCTTGTAAACGGTCCAGGTGTTGCGGCTGGAGATCAGCAGGCTGCCGTCGTGGTCGAGGCTGATCGAGTTGAGGTGGAAGAAGTCGTACGGATAGGGCGCGCTCGAGCGCACCGCCGGTTCGTAGGATTCGTCCAGCGCGACGTGGTCGACGCTGGTCCATTCGTACATCACGAGGCCCGTCTTGACGTCGATCTCCTGGAAGACGCTGTCGGTGAGGCCGCCGTCGGCGGGCCCGCCGACGGATGAGAGGTCGCACATGATCGGGTCATAGGCGGTGATTAGCGCGGTACCCTGCGGCGTGAGCTGGAACTCGTGCAGGTCGGCCTGTAGCCCGTTGCCGGCGCGCACGTGCGCGATGTCGGTGTAGGTGTCGTCGGCGATCACGTCTTCTCCCAGCCCGAACCCATGGATGCTGATGTTCCCCTGCCACCACGTGAGCACCGGCTTGCCGGCGTATTCCTGGACCTCTAGGTTGGTCGCCTCGGTGTTGGTGGGCAGCGGCTTGAACCACACGAGCCCGCCGTCAGGTTCGAGGATCATCGGGCCCGCTTGGCCGGTTGCGCCGTACGGCGCAACGAACACGTCCCCGGGCGCCTGCGCGGGGGCCTGCGCGGTGACGGTCACGACCGGCGGGTGCAGTTCGGGACGCGAGTGGAAGCTCTGCGCTTCGGCGGCGCTGCCCGGCTGGCTGATCCGCGGCGTGGTGCTGATGTGATCGAGGCTCGCGATCGCGAACACGTCGAGCAGCTCACGCACGGACCCGCCGACGCGCACACGGGCGTGCACGGTCACGCGCTCGCCTTCGGCGAACGGCTGCGCCGGCAGGAAGCTCGCGCCGTCTCCCTGAGAGTAGGCGGCCAGGCGCCCGCTGTGAGCGCCGCTTTGCGAGCCGACGACGCTGATCGCGCTGAGCGCGCCGGCGGGCACACCGAGAAAGCTGATCTGCGTCTGCGGCGTCGCGTCGCGGCTGCCGGGCAGCGGCGAGACGGTTACGGCGCCGTCCTGCAGCGCGGAATTGTTCAATGTCGCCGGTTCGCACGCGCGCCCGGCTGTTTCGGCGTGCGCCACGCTCGGCCCCGCGAAGCCCCCCGCGAGCGCCAGCCCGAGGGCTGCGCCCGCCCCTAGGATGACCAGGCGCATGGAGAACATCAACTCGCAGCAGGATAGGAGAGTCGACAGACGTACGTTGCTGAAGCGCGGTCTGCTCGCGGGCGGGGCGATCGTGGGCGCGGGAGCGGTGACGAAGGCGTTGATGGATGACGGCGACCACGACGCGGATACGGCGGCGGGCACCGCGCCGACTCCGGCGATCGCGCGCACGACGCCGAGCACCGGACACGGCAAACCGAACATCCTCGTGATCATGGTCGACCAGCTGCGTTTCCCGCAGTGGTTCTCCCCCAACCCGGCCGGCCTCGGCCTGCCGCCGAACCTGCAGCGCCTGAGCCAGGGCTCGGTGTCGTTCGCGAGGCACTACACCGCCTCCAACGACTGCTCGCCGTCGCGCTCGGCGCTGCTGACGGGCCTGTACACGCACCAGACGGGCTGCATGATCACGGGCGGCAGCACGCTGGACCCGGGCTTCCCGACGTGGGGCTCGATGCTGCGCGAGCACGGCTACGCGACGCGCTGGCTGGGCAAGTGGCACGTGACGCACGGCGACAACCGCTGGAACGAGCTGACGGGCGAACAAGCGCTCGAGCGCTACGGCTTCGACGGCGGCGTGTTTCCGTCGCCGGACGGCGCCCCCGGCCAGGGCTGGCGCGTGGACCCGCACATCGCCAGGCGTTTCTCCGACTGGTTCGCCGAGGAGGGTGGCTCGGAACCGTGGTGCACGACCGTGTCGTTCGTCAACCCGCACGACATCGCCTGGTGGTACAAGTGGAGCGACCGCGTGCCGGCCGAGGCCAGCGCACCACCGAGAGTGCCACGACTGCCGCCGAACTTCGAGACGCCGGAGCTGCTGCTCGAGCGCCGCAAGCCGCGCCTGCAGCGCTCGTTTCAGGACACGGCCGCCGCGTCGTTCGGGCCGGTGCCGTTCAGCGGCCCCGAAGCGTCTGAAAAATGGCTGTCGTTCCTGGACCTGTACATGAAGATCCAGCTCGAGGTCGACCGCCACATCGGCTACGTGTTGAGAACGCTAGAAAGCCAGCCCGAGGTTGCGGAGAACACGGTGATCGTGTTCACCTCCGACCACGGCGAGTACGGCGGCTCGCACGGGCTGCGTGGCAAGGGCGCGAGCGCGTATGAGGAGTGCACGCGCGTGCCGCTGCTGGTCAAGGACCCGCGCGGCAAGCTCACGGCGGCCGCCGAAACGCCGCGCACACAGCTGACCTCGAGCGTCGACGTCGCACCGCTGCTGCTGACGATTGGAACCGGGTCTGATGACTGGCGCAGCGACCCGCACTACTCGCACATCGCCCGGCGCCTGGACCTCGCGGCGATCCTAGCCGACCCGTCAGCGCCGGGACGCCCGTTCATCCTGCACGCGACCGACGAGACAGTCACCGAGTTCGCGATCGAGCCCTATGCGGCGGACGCGCCGCTGCACGTGGTCGGGCTGCGCACCCCCGAAGCCAAGTTCGTGACGTACTCGAACTGGCCTTATGAAGGGATCACACCGAAGCTCGAAGGCCAGGAAACGGAGCTGTATGACTACAGCACCCACAGCGGCCGCCTGGAGCTGCACAACAGCGCCGGTGAAAGCCCGCTGGAAGAAGGGCTGCACGAGGAATACGAGCGCGCGTTTGCCGAGGAGCTGCGCCAGCCGCTGCCGCCGCGGCTGGGCGCGGCCCACGCGCGCGGCTTTGCCGACTACTTCTCGACCGCGCGCAAGGCGTCGATCAGTGCCGCCGCCCGGCGCAAGCGCCGCTCCGAACGCGAAGCCGAACAGCCGGGGGAACCGCAGCCGGGCCTGCGTGAACATCGAGGGGGCGGGCCGGGCACTCCCGGCGGCAGCGGCGGGCCGAACGGGGCAGGCGGCCTGCCCAGCGGCGGCACCGACACCCGCCGCGTCAGTATTTGATCGTCGCCGAGGTGCCGATGATCGCGCCGGCGGCGTTCAGCGCCTGCACCGCGACGTAGGGGCCGCCGGCGCTCGGCGCGAGCGCGATCGCGGTCTCGAACCCATTCTTGGGCACGCTCGAGGCGGTCTTCAGCGCACTCGGCGAGGCGCCCGCGAGCACGTTCCAGGTGGCGACTTCGGTGGCGCCGTTCCAGCTCGCGTAGACGGTCGCCCCGCCCCGCCTGACGCCCGCCGCGCTCGCGCCGCCCTGCCCGGCGCCGGACGGCACCGCCGAGACGGCGGGTGGACTCGACGGTTGCCCGCGCCACGGCGCCACGAACGCGCGGTAGGACTCCCAGTTGGGCGGCAGGTGCGCGTCGAACAGCAGCTGTCCGTTGGCGTTGACCTCAGACAGGTAGCCGGCCTGCCCCCAGCCGACCATCCAGTCGCCGTCGGGCAGCGCCTGCACGTTGCCCTGGCTGCCCGCGACGAGCCGGCCGTGGTGCTCGTAGCGGCGCGTGAGCGTGGCTGTCATGTTGGCCGTGTCGAGCGTGATCTCGATCGCGCGCGACTGCGGGTGCACCTGCGGGAAGGCGCCGTTGTCGAAGAACGTGATCGCGCCGCTTGGCTGCTGCACGGCGTCGTGCTGCCAGGCGGTGGCAGCGCCGGGCCCGAGCTTGAAGCTCGAGCGCTTGCCGCCGAGCTGCCAGCGCACCTGCCCGGTCTTGGCGTCGACGTCGTAGGCGGCCCAGGTGTTGCGCGAGTCGACCAGCAGGTCGCCGTCGTTCTCGACTGCGATCGAGTTGATGTGAAAATAGTCGAACGGTTCGTGTTTGCTCGTGGGGGCGGGCGAGGAGTAGGAGTTGGTCAGCGGCACGTGATCGAGGCTGTGCCACTCGTACATCACAAGGCCCGTCTTCAGATCGATCTCCTGCAGCAGCGTGTCGGCGACGGCGCCATTCCGCGGGCCGCCGACGTTCGCGAGGTTGCAGTCGATCGCGTCGTACACGGTGATCAGCCCGGTGCCCTGCGGCGTGATCTGGAATTCGTGCAGGTCGGGCTGGTAGCCGTTGCCGGCGCGCACGTAGGCGATGCTTCGGTAGGCGCTGTTCGCGATCACCTCGCCGGCGGTCCTGCTGCCGTCGGCGATCAGCGGGTCCTGCCACCAGGTGAGCACGGGCTTGCCTTCGTAGCTCTGCACGCGGAAGTTGCCCGCGCGCGTTCCCGGCGGTGCGAGCGCCTTGAACCAAATCAGTTCGCCGTGAGGGCCGAGGATCATCGGCCCGTACTGGCCGATGCCGGCGTACGGGGCGATGAACAGATCGCCGGTGGCGTCGTGCGCTTCGCTTGAGACGGTGACATCGGGCGGGCGTAGCTCGGGGCGCGAGCGAAAGCTTTGAAAGTCAGTCGGCGCGGCGGTCGGGACCGCGTG
The DNA here is from genome assembly GCA_963716535.1 of uncultured Solirubrobacteraceae bacterium. Lineage (GTDB taxonomy): Bacteria > Actinomycetota > Thermoleophilia > Solirubrobacterales > Solirubrobacteraceae > Palsa-744. The sequence continues at coordinate 2,354,582 of OY970317.1, forward strand.
CGGGTTTTTGGCGACGCCCACGACCGCGGCGCTGGAGGAGCCCGGCGTGTCACGCACCGCCACGGTGAAGCCCCACCCGAAGGGAATCGTGCGCGAGCCTTGGCGCAGCGCCGCGTGCACGGTCACGCGCTCGCCGCCGATGAACGAGCGCGCCGGCAGGAAGCTCGCACCGTCGCCCTGCGAGTACGCCGCCAGACGCCCACGGTGCGCGCCGCTGCGCGAGCCGCTGACGGTGACGTCGACCAGCTCGTCCGCGGACACACCGAGGAAGCTGATCTGGGTGCCGGCGGAGGCGTCCCTGGTGTCTGGGCCTGGGGACACGGTGACGCGTTCGCCGGCGAGCGCCGCGGATACGTTCAGGCGCGGGGGCACACAGCTGGGCGAGGCCGCCGCAGCATGCCCGCCGGCGGCCGAGCGCGCTGAGGGAAGCACGACAAGCCCGATGAGTACAGCCAGCGCCGCGAGCGCGGTCAGGCCGGCGAGCACGGCGCGCGGGCGGCGAGTAGCGCTCGCGCGGCGAGGGGCACGCGCGCGGCTACCAACGGGACCGCCGCGACGGGCCGCCGCGTGACGGGCGTCCGGGCGCCCCACTAATCCTTGACCGTCGCCGAGGTGGCGAGAACGGTGCCTGCGGGATTGAGCGCGCGCACAGCTACGTAGGGGCCGGAGTCGGGTGCCGCGATGCTCGTTTGAAAGCCGCTCTTGGCGGCGCTGGCGACGGGCACAAGCGAGCTGGGCGAGGCGCCCGCGAGCACCTGCCAGGAGGCGACTTCGGTGGCGCCGTTCCAGCTGACGGCTACCGCAATCGTGCCGCCGGCAGCAGGCGTCGCGAGCACCGATGGCACGCCGGGCGCCTGCCCGCTCCACGGGTACAGGTAGGTCCTGAAGTCCTGCACGTTCTTGCCGAGCGTGCCGTCGAGCAGCACGTGTCCGGAGGAGTCGTACTCGGTGAAGTTGGGCAGGCCGCCGTAGCCCATCAGCCAGTCGCCGCCGGGCAGGCTGAGCGTGTCGCCTTGACTGGAGGCGAGCAGTGTTTTGCTCGGGTTGGTGAACTGCTTGACGAGCGTGACCGTGTGCGTCTGCTGGTTGGGGTCGAGCAGCAGGCCGCGCGACTGCTTCTCCTTGGGCGGGTCGGAGCCGTTGTCGAACACCGAGATCAGCCCGCCGGGCTGCCATTCGGCGTCGTGCTGCCAGTACGTGCGCGTGCCGGAGCCGAGCTTGAAGCTGGAGTGTTCGCCGCCGAGACGCCAGCGGATGCTGCCGCTACGCAGGTCGATGTCGTACAGCGTCCAGGTGTTGCGCGAGGACAGCAGCACGTTGCCGGGTTCGTCGGCGCCGGCGGTGCCGACCGCGAGACCGGGCCCGGTCCCTCCGGGTGAGATCGAGTTGATGTGCACGTAGTCCCACGGGTAGGAGGCTTTGGGCGCGGGGTTGTGCGATTCACCGATCGGGATGTGCCCGAGCGCGTGCCACTCCCACATCACGAGGCCGGTCTTGACGTCGATCTCCTGGATCACGGAGTCGGTGATAACGCCGTCGCGCAGGCCGCCGTAGGCGGACAGGTTCATGTCGATCGGGTCGAACATGTCGATCCAGGCGGTACCTTCGGAGGTGAGCCGGAATTCGTGCAGGTCGGCGTGGTAGCCGTTGCCGGCGTGCACGGCGCCGATGCGCTGATAGGCGGTGTTGTCGATCACGTCTTCGCCCTGACCGAAGCCGACCTCGAGGATGCGGCCCTGCCACCAGGTGAGCACGGGTTTTCCGTCGAGCTGCTGGACGCGCAGGCTGGTCGCCTCATCGCCGGCAGGCAGCGGGTGAAACCACACGAGGCCGCCGTTCTGTTCGACGATCATTGGGCCGGGCGAGCCCGCGCCTTGGTAGGGCGCCATCAGCAGGTCGCCGGGCGCCGCGCCGGGTTTGGCGGGCGTGGTGATGTCGACCGTCGACGGCGTCAGCGACGGCGCGCTCGAGTAGTGCTGGATCGACTGCGGGTTGCCGGGGTTGTTGGGGAACTCTGTTGGGCTGACCGGCGCCTGGTGTGCGATCGTGAAGCTGGAGCGCGCAGTGCTGGTCGTACCTGCAGAGGTGACCTGCGCCGTGACCGTGACGTGCTCACCGGCGATGAACGGGTGCGCTGGTATGAAGCTCTCGCCGGTTCCGGTCGAGTAGGCGCGCAGCACACCGGCATGGCTGCCGCTCTGCGAGCCGCCGACGTGCACGTCGGCGACGGTCGTGGCGCCGCCGCCGAGGAAGCTGATCTGCGTGACCGGCGAGGCGTCGGGGGTGCCGGGCTCGGGCGAAACGGCGACCGTGTTGCTCGCCGCGGTGCGCGCGGCGGTGTCGGTGAGCACGGCCGAGCTGGCGGGCGTCGTGGCGCCGCAGCCGGCGAGCGCGAGCGCGACGAGCAGCGGCGCCAGCGCTGCAGCGACCGTCCCGAGCGGCATGGGCACCGCAGGCACCAGCCTGAGCGCCGCGCGCGTCGGCGCGGGGGCTGTCAGCGCCGCCGGCGCTGTGATCGAGCGTGCGCGGCGCATCACTGCGTCGAACCCGAGAGTCGCTGCGAAGTTCCGATCACGTGGCCGCCTGCGTCCAGCGCCTGCACCTCGAAGCTCCGATCGCCGGCCGGCACGGCGATCGCGGTCTCGAAGCCGGACTTGGTGCTCGTGGCCACGGGAGCCAACCGGCTGCTGCCGACTGCGGCCAGAACGCGCCACGCGACGACCTGGGTGTCGCCGTTCCAGCTCGCGTACACCGTGGTCTTGCCACCGCTTTCACGCGCGGCGAGCGCCGGTGCGGTCAGCGGCAGACCGACCCACTGCTCGACCATCGTTCGGTAGCTCAGGTCGCTGCCGGGAAATTCGGCTTCCAGCAGCAGCTTGCCGGCGGCGTTGTACTCGGTGAAGTACGGCGCCGAGCCCCAGCCGACGAACGTGTTGCTGTTGGCCAGCGGCTGCGTGTCGCCCATGTATTCGGACTTGAAGCCTTCGCGGTCTCCGTACTGGGCCACGAGCGTCGCGACGTGCGTGCTCTGGCTCAGCTTCAGCACGAGACCGCGCGACGGCCCGGTGGGTTCGACGGACGTGCCGCCGCCTGTGAGCTGGCAGCAGTGATCGTCGAACACCGTGACGGTCGAACCTGGTGCCAGAGCGACGTCGTGCTGCCACTGAAATTCTGCCCCCGGAGCGAACTTGAAGCTCGAGTGCTTGCCGCCGAGCGTCCATTCGATCTTGCCGGTGTCGATGTTGACCATGTACGCGGCCCAGGTGTTGCGCATCGAGACGAGGAAGCTGCCGTTGCCGCTGAGGTCGATCGCGTTGACGTGGTAGGCGTCCCAGGGGAACCCGTTGGTGGGCACGGTGGCACGTGAGTCGCCCAGCGGGATGTGGTCGAGCGCGTCCCAATTGTGTAGCAGCTGGCCGGTTTTGAGGTTGTACTCCTGCACCGCCGAGTCGATCAGCGCGCCGTTGTAGGCGCCGCCGTAGCTCGACAGGTTCTTGGCGATGTTCTTGTTCGCCGTCACCCACGCGTCTTCGCCCGAGATCACCATCGCGTGCAGCGTCAGCTTCCAGCCGTCCTTGCCCTTCAGCCTGGCAACCGTCTGGTAGTGCTGGTTGACGACCACGTCTTCGCCGCTTTCGGTCGCGCCGGTGCTCGTCACGACGCCCTGCCACCAGGCGAGCGCGGGCTTGCCTTCGTAGGTCTGCAGGCTCAGGTTGGACGCCACGAGCTTTTCGGGCACCGGCTCGAACCACACCGGCTGCAGCCTGTCGTCGAGGATCAGCGGCCCACTCTGGCCGACGAGCGGCGGATAGTTGAGGTTGTAGAAGTTGGTCGTGAAGATGTAGCCGGACGCCAGCTCGGCGGTGTCGATCGCGTGGCCCTGGCGGAGCTTCGGCGGGTGCAGCGAGGGCGCGCTGACGAAGCTGTAGGCGCCGTGCGTGGTGTAAGCGCCGACGGGGGCGCCGTGCGAGCCCGCGAGCGCGATGTCGACGGCGACGAAGCCGGCGACCACGACGCCGACCACCGCCGCGAGTCCTCGCGCCGCCGGCAGCTTCACCCCGTCGGGTTTGGGCAGCGCCGTGAACGTGACCAGCGCCGCCGCGGCCGCCAGGCCGCCGCCGATCAGGTAGGCCAGGCGGAAGCCGTCGGTCAGGGACTGCGCGACCCCGTGGCCGGCGCCGATCAGATGGCTGCTGCGCGAGGTCGCGAGCGTGACGAGGATCGCCAGCCCGAGCCCACCGCCGACCTGGCGCGAGGTGTTGACGAGGCCTGAGGCGAGCCCGGCCTGCCCCTCCTTGGCGCCCTGCGTCGCGGCGATCGTCGAGGGCACGATCGACATCGCGATGCCGGCCGCCACCAGCAGCCCGGGGACCATGATGTACACGATCGGGCTGCCGCTCGATCCGATTTTCGCGAGCAGCAGCAGGCCGGCGGTCAGCATCACCAGGCCACCGCCGAGCACCGGGCGCACGCCGAAATGGCTGACGAGCTTGCCGGTGCGCGAGGCCACCGCCATGATCACGAGCGTCATCGGCAGGAACACCAGGCCGGTGTGAAACGGCGACAGCGACAGCACCTGCTGCAGGTACAGCGAGCTGACGAACCACAGCGGGAACAGCGACGCGCTGAACAGCAGCACGATGTTGTTGGCGATGCGCAGCGGCTTGGTCAGCTCCTTGAACGGGATCAGCGGTTCGCGCGCGAAGCGCACCTCGATCACGCCGAACACCGCGAGCACGATCAGGCCGGCGACGATCGGGCCAAGCGCGGCGAACGTGTCGAGGCCCGCGAGGCCCGCTTCGACGATCCCGAACACGAGCACGATCTGGCCGATCGTCAACGTCAGCGCGCCGGCGAGATCGAAGCTCCGGGGTGGGTGGGATTCCGATCCACGGCGGCGCTCGCTGACGACGGCGTAGGCGATGAGCGCGGCCGCGATCCCGATCGGCGGGTTGATCAGCAGCACCCAGCGCCAGCTCAGCTCCTGCGTGATGATGCCGCCGAACAGCATCCCCGCGGCGCCGCCGAGGCCGTTCATCGACGCCCACGCACCGATCGCGCGGTGAAGCTCGGGGCCGGGAGCGAACGAGGAGGTGATGATCGCCAGCGAGCACGCGGCCATCAGCGCACCGCCGAGACCCTGTGCCGCACGAGCGGCGACAAGCGTTCCGCGATCCGGCGCGAGCCCGCCGGCGAGCGAGGCGAGCGCGAACAACAACAGCGCCAGCACGAACATCCGGCGCTGTCCGAAGTGATCGGCGGCGCGACCGCCGAACATCAAGAAGCCGGCGAACGTGATCGAGTAGGCGTCGACGATCCACTGCAGTTCCGGCGCCGAGAAGCCGAGCGCCGACTGGATCGACGGCAGCGCAACGTTGACGATGCTGAGGTCGAGGATGACCATGAACTGCGCCGCGCAGCACACGATCAAAAGCCACGACGAGCGCGAGCCGCGCTGACTGTCGCCCGGCTGAGACTCGATCGCCTGCGGGCCGGCGGCGGTGCCGACGCTCACAACGCCCGCTTCCGGGTCGCCGTCGCTTTCGGCGCCGAGATCGAACACGCCCGCCGCGCGCGGCGGCGCCGGCTTGCTATACGCCTGTTAAGGTGAGCGCCCGACACCCCGCACGAAGATGACAAACGGAGCCCGGCCGATGAGAAGAACGCCACTGACAGCCATGCTAACGCTAGTGGCCGCCGTGGCTGCCAGTGCCGCGCTGGCTGGGTGCGGCGGCAAAGGAGGGACTTCCTCCGCGACCACCACGCCCGCGAAGAGCAGCACGAGCACGACGACGACCGCGCACAAGCACAGTTCCAAGCCGGCGTACTGAGGCTCATCTACTGGGGAGCGAGGCGGCGTAGCTGATCGCTTTGACCGTCCGCGAGGTGCCGAGCACTCCGCCGGCGGCGTCGAGCGCCTGCACCTCCACCTGCGTGTAGGTCGCGGGCAGCGTCGTCGAGCTTTCGAAACCGTTGGCCGGGATCGTGGCCTGCGCCGTCAGCGACCCGCCGTGCTTGGCGGCCAGCACGCGCCAGGCGCTGACTTCGGTCGCGCCGTTCCAGCTCGCGTGCACGATCGTCTCTTCGCCGGTGTCGTTGAGCGTCGCGAGCAGCGACGGCGGGCTCGCGGGGCGCGCGCGCCAGGGGAAGCGGTAGGCGCGGTAGAACGACATGTCGAACGGCAGGTTGGCATCGAACAGCAGCGCGCCGTCCTTGGCGTACTCGCTGATCGCCGGCACGCCGCCGTAGCCGACGACGGTGTTGCCGTCGGGCAGCGTCTGCGTGTTGCCCTGGCTGGCCGCGAGCAGCGGCGGGTTCGTGTGCGCGTAGGCTGAGATCAGCTTTGCTTCGTGCGTCTTGAAGTCAAGTGCAATTCGCACGGCGCGCGACTGCGAGTGGATCGGCGGGTTCGAGCCGTCGTCGAAGAACGTGATCTGCCCGTCGGCCAGGACGCGCCCATCGTGCTGCCACGCGGTTTCCGTGCCGGGCCCCATCTTGAAGGAGCTCTTGAGGCCACCGAGCCGCCACAGGATCCTGCCGGTGCCGCCCTGCAGCTGATAGCCGGCCCAGGTGCTGCGCGCGGAGATGAAGATGTCGCCGGATCGATTGGAGCCCCCGCCCTCCACATCGATCGAGTTGAGGTGAAACCAATCCCACGGCGTCGGGCCGGTCGGCACTTCGACCTCTGACTGTTCGACCGGAACGTGGTCGAGGCTGTGCCATTCCCAGCGCACGAGGCCGGTCTTGATGTCGACCTCCTGAATCGCGGTGTCGGTGATGACGCCGTCGCGGGCGCCTTTGACGGCGGCGAGATTGCAGCGGATCGGGTTGAACGCGGTGATGAACGCGACATCGTGCGGCGCGAGCTGGAAATCGTGCAGATCGGCGTGCAGGCCGTTGCCGCCGACGATCCGCGCGACCGTCTGGTACCTGGAGTTCATGACGATGTCTTCGCCCTGGCCGAAGCCAAGCGAGAGCACGCGGCCCTTCCACCAGGTGAGGTCGCGCTGGCCTTCGTAGGCCTGCTCGTTGAGGTCCTCGGCCGTTTCGCCGCGCGCGAGCCGGTCGAACCACACGAGCTGCCCGCCCGGCGTGTAGATCAACGGGCCGTACTGCCCCGGGCCGGGGCCGTTGGTCGTGAAAATGTCGCCCGCACCCGGATCGCGATCCGGCACCGTGACGTCGAGCACCGGAGCCTCGACGCCGGGCATCGTGTCGAAGCTCTGGTAGTCGGCGGGCGCCGCCGCGGGGTTGCCGAACGGCGCCACGGTCGCGGTCGGATATGGAGTGTCGACGCGAAAGCCGAACTCGACGTGCTTGGCAGCGCCGGCAGCGCCGATGACGGCGCGCACGAGCACGCTCTCGCCCGGATCGAGCGGCTTGTCCGGCACGAAGCTGGCGCCGTCGCCCTGGTAGTAGCCGCGCACGCGCCCAGCGTGATACCCGGACTCCGAGCCGCGCACCGAGACCTGCAGGATGTCAGCGGCACTGGTGCCGAGGAAGCTGATCTGGGTGTCGGGGTTGGCGGTGTCGGTGCCCGGCTCGGGCGACACGTCGACATCGGTGCCGGCCAGGCTTGCGCTGTGTTCAAGCGTCGCCGGCAGGCATGCCGGCGCGCTCGCCGCCTGCTTGCCGGTCGCGCTGCCGCCGACGCCGAGGCCGGCGGAGCCCGTGGCGATCGCGGCCACGGCCCAGCCGAGGACCGCGACCAGCAGGACGATGTAGCCGTTGCGTCTCATGTGCGCTTGTGAACCAAATGAGAGACGCCGCTGCGTCGTCTCGAAATCGAGCGATTCCCACCTCCGCCGGCGGACCCTCCGGAGGTCCGCCCGGGAAGGCTTTGCCAGGGCCAGACAATACCGAGGAACCCCGCACGCGCCCGCGGGGTTGCGCGGTGCGGAGGCATCCTTACGCACTTCTTCGCGGCGCCGGCCTCACCGCTTCGCGGTGCCGGCGTCACCCCTTTGACCTACTCTTTCGAACATGAGGGTGAAGGCGCTTCTTGCGTTGCCGGCTGTGGTGGCGGCGATCCTGGTGTTCGCGGGGTCGGCGATCGCGCCGGCAAGCGCACTGGCCGACGCGGCGAACGCCACGGCGACGCAGTCCTACCTGCAGGCGAACTACACGCTCATGCGCTACTTCGCGTCGCACATCCCGGCCGCGCGAGCAGAGCTTGCCGGCGTCCTCGCCGGGGTTCGTCGCGAATGCCCAGGCGTGGCCACCGGCTCTCCGCAGAATGCCGACTCCGAACAGCTCAGCAACGAGGTGATCGGGACGTTGGTGACGACCGTGGCTCAACGCAACCTGCCGCCGATCCAAACGGCGATCCGGGCGGCCGAGCACCTGCGCTGGAGCAACGGCGCACTCACCAGGGCGGTTCAGGCGTATGTGGCCAAGGGCAAAGCCCTCGCCTCCCTCGCGGTGCCGCATCTGTGCGCAGACGTAAAGGCCTGGGTTGCTGGGGACTACCAAACGCTGCCAGCGAGCAACACGAGCTTTGCCCCGCGCTTCATGTCCGTGTGGGTGGCGCCCGGCTATCTGCCCGCGGCGCTGTCCGCCTACGAGACCGCGGCAGACAGGGCGCTCGCCCAGCGCACGGTCCGACTCGAAGAACAGTGGGAGGAATTCGAAGCGTATGAAGTCTCGACGTACGGCAACGTCATGAACGCGCTGGTGCTACAGCCCTGACCCGGCACCGGCGCCAGCCGCATGGCGTACTCTTTCCAACATGGGGATGAGGGCGCTACTCGCGCTGCCGGCTGTGGCGGCGGCGAGCCTTGCGATCGCGCCGCCGGCCGCGAGCGCCGCCGGCGGCAACGCGGGCGCGACGCAGGCTTACCTGCAGGCGAACTACGCGCTCGTGCGCGTCGCTCGCTCCCACCTCGTCACCTCCGAAGACGCGCCGCTGCGCGTGCTCGCCCAGGTGCAGCGAGAATGCCCGCGCGCGGCCGCGAGCTCCCCGCAGGACGCGGAATCGACGCAGATGAGCGACGAGATCATCGGCGCGATGGTGATCGCCGCGGCACAGCCGGACCTGCAGGCGATCAGGGCGTTCGTCGCCAGCGTGTCGCACCTGAGCTGGAGCAGCCGCTCGCTGACGAACGCCGTGCGCTCCTACGCAAGCGACCTGAGGACGTTGATCGGCCTGGGCGCGCCGAACGTGTGCGGTGAAGTGAAGGCCTGGGCGGCCAGCGGGTTTCGCACGTTGCCGGCGAGCACGGTCGCGTTCGTCGCCAAGTTCATGCCAGCGTGGGTGGCGCTCGGATCCCTGCCCGCCGGGCTGTCGCACGATGAGAGCGCTGGCGCAAGGGCGCTGGCGCGGAGCTGCGAACCGCTCGAACAGCTGATCACAGAAGCCGAAGCCAGAGCCGTCGCGCGCTACGGCGAGATCATGAACGCGCTCGAAGTCGAGCCGTAGACGCGGCTGCGCGTCGAGCGCTCGCCACTAGCGCACGAGGCGCGGCCAGCCGGCTGGCGTCGGGTCGCGCCCGCTCAGGCGACCGCGCGCAGGTGCCGGTAGGGCGTGCCGCGCAGCTCGCGCACGAGCCCGTCGAGCACGCCCTGCTCGTCCTCGTGCAAACCGTCGGTGACCGCGCCGATGACCGCGCGCTTGCGCTCGAGCAGCTCTGAGATCGTCTCGTCGATCGTGCCCGCCGCCAGCAGGTAGTAGGCGTTGACGGCGTCCTGCTGGCCGATGCGATGGCAGCGATCCTCCGCCTGGTCGTGCTTGGCGGGCGTCCAGTCCAGCTCCAAGAAGGCGACGCTCGACGCGCGCGTCAGCGTCAGCCCGTGGCCCGCGACCTCGATCGAGCACACGATCAGCTGGTTGTCCGCGCGCGCTTCGGGGTCCTGGAACGCCCGCAGCGCGGCGTCCCTCGCGGTGGCGCTGTCGCGACCGAGGATGTGCAGCGCCTGCGGGAAACGCTCGAGCACGGCACGCTGGACCTCCTGGTGACGGGCGAACACGACCAGCCGCTCGCCGGATGTGCAGAAGTCGTGGATCCACGCGAGCGCCGCGGTCAGCTTGCCGCGCGCCGCCAGCAGCTTCAGCGCGTTGCAGCGCACCAGCCGCTCCGCCCGCAGCGCCGCCGCGACCTTCGCGTCCAGCTCGCCCAGATCGAGCGGCTGGCTGCGCAGCCACGCGATCAGGTCGCGCTCGGCGAGCCGATACTCGGTTTCGTTGTCCAGCTCGACCGGCACGATCGCGCGCGTCTTGGCCGGCAGCTGCGGCAGCACGTCTGCCTTCAGGCGGCGCACGAAGCAGCGCGCGCGCAGGTGCCAGTGCAGGCGCAGATGCGCGTCGGCGCCGCGAAAGCGCTGGCCAAAGCGAGCGCCAGAGCCAAAGTCATCGAGCCGCCCGAGGATGCGCAGCTGCGAGATCAGCTCCGCCGGGCGGTTCGTCACGGGCGTGCCGCTGAGCGCGAGCACGAGACCGTCGTGCGGCACCGCGCTCGCGAGCCGCTGCACGGCCTGCGTGCGCTTGGCGGCGGCGTTCTTGCAGTAGTGCGACTCGTCGAGCACCAGCGCGCGGGGGCCCAGCCCGCCCAGCTCCTCCAGGCGCGCCGCGACGATGTCGTAGTTGACGATCGTGATGTCCGCGACGCCATCCGCGCTGCCGTCGCTCGCTTGCGCGACGCCGCTGCCGCCGACCCGCGCACCGTCGCCGACCCGCGCACCGTCGCCAACACGTGCGCCATCGCCAACCCGCGCGCCATCGCCAACCCCCGCACCAGCGCCCGCGCGCGCGCCGTTGCCCGCCAGCGCGCGGGCGCTGCGCTGGGGCAGCCAGCGCTCCAGCTCCCGCAGCCAGTTCAGCTTCAGGCTCGCCGGACACACGATCACCGCCGGGTACGCGCCGGCCGCCTCGATCGTGGCGAGCGCCTCGATCGTCTTGCCGAGGCCCTGCTCGTCGGCCAGGAACGCGCGCCGGCGCTCCAATAGGTAGCTGACGCCCGCGCGCTGGAACGGCTTCAGCTCGCCGCCGAGGCCGGTGACGCGCAGGGCCGCGTCGGTCGCGCTCGACAGCGCCACCAGCCCTGCGGCGCGCGCGTGCTGCTCGCGGATCTCCTGCAGCAGCTCCAGCGCCGTCGGCTCGACCCGCACGGCGCCGTCCGCCAGGAACGCGTCCAACTGCGGCACGCAGAAAGGATCGGCGCGAATCGCCGCGAGCTGCGCGTGCTCGCGCGCGCCGCCGCGGCGAGCGAGCGGTGCGAGCGCACCGCGCAGCGCCCCGAACTCGGCCAGCCGCGCGGGATCGTGGCCCGGGGCCAGCACGAACGTGTCCTCGTCGTGCGCACTCGAGCGTTCGAGCACCGCCGCCGGCGCCGGGCGGCCGTCCTCGAGCGCCGCGACGCAGCGCCGCGACGCAGGGCTGACCCACGCGTCCAGCCCGTCCATCAGCCGCCACGATGCAAGCGTCAACGGCACCGCCACGCCGCCGGGCAAACTGGTCGCGCGCTCGCGCAGCGCGCGCGGGAGACGCCGCTCCTCGCCGAGCAGCAGGAACTCGGGCGCGTGAGACGGGCCTCCTACCTCGACGTTCCCGCGCCACGTCGTGGCGCGCTTCAGCCACGCGCCAACACGCTGATCGACGCTCACGTCCTCGAGGTGCGACAGCAGCTCCGCCAGACGCTCGGCGTCGCTCTCCACCGCCGCCAGGCCGAGCGTGCCGGCCGGCCCCTCGCCCGCGCGCAGCTCCATGCGGGCGGCGAGCACGCGTGCCAGATCCGCGCGCTCCGGCGCGATCAGGATCCAGTGCTCGCCGCGGCGGTCGCGGCGGAACTCGACGTCGTAGCGCGCACTTGCGGCACGCTCCGCGCGCGTCCCGCCGCCGCCGGCCACACGCTGGGACTCGGGCTCGCTGCGGGCGCGCAGCGCGCGCCGCGCCTCCTCGCTCAGCCGCAGCCCGGCGCTCGGCTGTAGCCCACCGCCCGGCCGGTCGAGTTGCTCGAGCAGCTCCGCCGCGTGGTCGTCGAGCGGCACCAGCGCACGCCCGATCACGGGCAGCTCACGCGCGTCGGGGTGCGCGAGCAGGCTCGCCACCGGCGCGGCCGCGCCGTCGGTGGCGAAGCTCAGCCACCAGTCGGCGTCGGGGCGCACGAGGTCGACGAGGCATTCGTCGCGACGGCGGCGCGCGCGACGGCGGCGGAGCACGCGCTCAAGCTCCTCGCTGATGTCCGGCTCGCACTCGAGCGCCCCGAACAGCCGCGCCAGCGCCTCGGCCTGATCGGGCGCGAGCGGGATGCACCACGCGCGCTCCAGGGGGTCCCAGCGGCGGCCCGGGATCGCGCGCAGGAGCTGGCGCAACCCCTCGTCGTAGGGGAAGCGCAGCACGGCCTCGTCGCGGGCCAGCGTGGCTGAGAAGGGAGCGGCTGCCATCAGCCGACCACGATATGCGCCGGCGGGGATACGACGTGCCGCGCCATCCGGCGCCGACTGCAGCGCGGTGGCCTGCGCAGCACCCGCCCGCCCACGCGCGGCATCCCGCGGGCCGCGGCGCTCAGGCGTTGCGCTCGACTGTGTCCAGTGAGCGCTCGATCGAGCGCGTCAGCGCCGCGCGCACGAGCAGCGCGAGACCGGGGACCGGCGCGGCGAGACGAATGTCGTACACGAAGCGCGTGCCGCCCGAGGCGGCGGGCGCGAACTCCATCACGCCGAGATGGCCACGCAGCGGGCTGCCCTTGGTGATGCGGTAGACGATGCGCTCGTCCGGCACGAACTCGGTGACGGTCTCCTCGAACGGCGGCAGCGGCCCGATCTGCAGGCGCCTGACCGAGCCCACGCCGTTTCGCTGTCCGTCCTCGCCGTCGCGCAGGCGCGTGACCTTCGCGCCGAACACCTCCGCCAGGTTCTCGTGCTCGGCCAGGTAGGCGAACACCAGCGGCGGTGACTTGGCGAACTCGTGCTCGATGTGGACGTGGTGGGCGCGCATCCACCCGACAGCCTATTGGGAGGCGGCCTGCAGCAGCCCCTCGAGCCGCTCGAGCGTGCTCGGCGTGCCCATCGCGAGGATCACGTCGCCCGAGACCAGCGCCGTCTCGGCCGCGGGCTGGGGCTGGAAGTCGGCGCCGCGACGCAGCCCGACGATCATCGCGCCGCCACGGATGTCCCCGACCATCTGCCCCACGCCGTCGGAGCCCTCGCCCACGGGGATCTCCGCCATACGGTATTCCGCGTCGACGTCGACGACGCCGCTCAGCTGCGGGTGCAGCGCCAGCCGCGCCATCTCGGTGCCGCTTGCCTTGTACGGCGAGATCACGCGATCGGCGCCCGCTCGCTTCAGCTTCTTCTCGGTGTCCTCGATCGCCGCGCGCGCGACGATCGGGATGTCGGCGCGCAGCTCGCGCGCGGTCAGCGTGATGAACACGTTGTTCGCGTCGGAGTCCGCACACGCAATGATCGAGCAGGCGCGCTCGATGCCCGCCCGCAGCAGCACCACATCGTCGGAGGCATCGCCCTCGATGAAGCTGATGCCGAGCCCCTCCGCGCGATGGCGGTTGCGATTGTCGGCGTCCACGACCACGTAGCGGGCGCGCGCCGCGCGCAGGTCACGCTCGACCTGGCGACCGACGCGGCCGAAGCCGCAGATGATGTGGTGGTCGGTGAGCGAGTCGATCATCTTCTGCATGCGCCGCGCCGCCAGCAGGTCGCCGACGTGGCCCGCCACGAAGAACTCCGTGACCGTCGCGAGCGCGTAGAAGAGCGTACCGACGCCCAACACGATCAGCAGCACGTCGATGATCTGCCCGCCGGTGCTGCGCGGCTGCGGAAAGCCGCCGACCGTCGCGGCGGTGTCCAGCGCCCAGCGAAAGCCGTACCACAGCGTCACGTGCTCGGTCAACGCGAGGCCGATCGCGCCGAGGAACAGCAGCCACGCGACCGTCACTCCAAGCCGCGCCAGGCGCCGACCGAAGATCGCCAGCTGGCGATCCGTGACCGCGTCGGAGCGGTCTGGCACGCGGTGCAGCAGGCGGTCGAGGTTCGACACTGGTCCGCTCTTATACAGCCCCGACGGGCGACCAGCGCCCGTGCTTAGCTTCGGCACACAAGATCGTGAACATCCTCGCTCGCATCCGACGCGCCACCACCACCTTTCCGCGCCCCAGCGCGCTCGCGCTCGCGGCCCGTCTCGCGTTCGCGACCTGTCTCGCATCCGCAGCCTGCTTCGCGCTCGCGGGCTGCGGCTCGCACGCCAAAGGCACCGCCTCCACGAAGGCCACCGGCAGCTCGCCCCCGACCTCGAGCAGCTCCTCGCTGGTCGCTATCGGCGCCGACCTGCAGGGCCCCGCGGGCCTGCGCGCGAGTGTCTACGCAAAGGGTCCGCGGACGACCGCCGCGTTCGCGTTCGACACGCGGGGACGGCTGTGGGTCGCGGCCGCGGGGCTCGAAGCGCACGCCGAGGACGGCGTGTACCTGATCGCCGCGCCCGGCGCACGCGCGTTGAAGGTCATCTCCGGGCTCGACGACCCGCTCGGCATGGCCTGGTACGGCGGCCGCCTGTACGTCGCCTCGGTCGGGCGCGTGGACGCCTACGGTGGCTTCGACGGCCGCCGCTTCACACGGCACACGCGAATCCTCACCGGCCCGGCCACCGGCGCCGAGAACAACCTGCTCGTGATGGCTCCCGACGGCCGCTTCCTGCTGGGCATCACCGCCACCTGCGACCACTGCACGCCCAGCTCCAAGTACGCCGGCTCGATCGTCTCGTTCCGCCCTGATGGCAGCGGCCTGCGCCTGTACGCCAGCCGGATCCGCGCGCCGTTCGGGCTCGCCTACTTCCCGGGCACGAGCGACCTGTTCGTGACGATGAACCAGCAGGACAACCTCGGCACCGCCACCCCCGGAGACTGGCTCGCGCTCGTCGGCGAAGGCCAGGACTGGCGTTTCCCGGAATGCCACGGGCAGGGCGGCGCTGCCTGCACGGGCGTGCCGGCGCCGGTCGCGGCGCTCGACAAACACGCAGCCGTCGGCGGCGTCGCGATCGTCACCGGCCAGCTCGGCGCGAGCGTCGGCACCGCGGCGATCGTGCCCGAGTGGAACGTCGCGAAGGTGCAGCGCGTCGCGCTCACGCGCAGCGGCTCGGGCTACAGCGGCGCCGTGACGCCGTTTTTGACCGGTATCCAGAACCCGCTCGCGATCGCGGTCGCACCCGACCGCTCGCTGCTCGTCGGCGACTGGAGCACCGGCACGATCTACCGCATCACGCGCGCGTCAAACTGAGACGCGCGCGCCAACTGAGGTGCGCACGTCAACTGAGACGCGCACGTCAAACTACTGTCATGCAGATCCTGGTGCTCGAGCACGAGCGTGAGGTTCCCGCCGCACTGTTCGGTCAGTGGGCGCACGAGCGCGGCCACACCATGCGCACCGTCAGCGTCCCCGAGCTGACGCGCTGGCCCGAGCCGCACGAGGCCGAGCTGGTCGTGAGCCTCGGCTCGGACGCCTCGATCGCCGACGCGACCGAGGACTGGATCGCACCGGAGCTGCGGTTCCTGCGCGACACGCACGAAGCCGGCGTGCCGATCCTCGGCATCTGCTTCGGCTCCCAGGCGCTCGCCAAGGCCCTCGGCGGCGAGGTCGCGCACGCGCCGCGGATCGCGCTGGAGTGGTCGCAGCTGGAAAGCGACGACCGCGAGCTGATCGCACCCGGCCCGTGGCTGCGCTGGCATGAAGACGTGCTGACGGTGCCACCGGGCGCCCGCGAAATCGCCCGCGCCGACGGCGTCCCGCTCGCGTTCGCGCACGGGCGCAGCGTCGGCCTGCAATTTCACCCGGAGGTCGACGCCGCGCTCGCCGACGCGTGGATCGAAGGCTTCAAGCGTAAGCTGATCGAGCGCGCGGTCGACGAGGCCGAGCTGCGCCGCCAGGTGGCAATCGCGGCGCCCGGCGCGCCCGCGCGCGCCTACGAGCTGTTCGATCGCATCGCCCGTCTGTGGCGGAGCGCTGACGCACGCAGCGGCGACGCGTACGCAGCGTCGCCGCGTCCTTAGCCTGCACGCGGCCAATCAACGCGCGCGCGGGCAGCCGACTATTCGTAGGTAAAACGATCGTCGGCGGCAACAGCCGGGCTCTTGCCCTTGCCGACCGCCGCGATCACTTCGACGCTGCCGGCCTTGCCTGCGGGCGCCGTGACCGTGCAGCTGGTCTGTGAGCTGCAGTCGACTTCGGTGGCCGCCTTGGAGCCGAACTTGAACGTCGTCGCGCCCGCGCCCAGTGCGAAGCCGGCGCCGCTGAGCGTGACCCGCGTACCGCCCGCCAGCGGGCCGCTGCTCGGCGCGATCGCTTCGATCAGCGGCGTGTACTCGAACACCGCTTTGGCCGACGCCGCGCTGGTCCCGCCCGGCGTCGTCACGCTGACCGGAGCCGTCCCCGCGCCCGCCGGCGTAACGACCGTGATCGCCTTCGCCGAGACCACCGTGAAGTCGGTCGTGCTGACCGTGCCGAACGTCACCGAGGTGGCGCCTTCGAGGTTCGCGCCGCTGATCGTCACCGTCGTGCCGCCGTCGCCGGGGCCGCTCTTGGCCGCGAGCTTCTTGACGCTCGGCGGCGGCAGGTAGGTGAAGTGGTCGCTCGTGCTCGTCCCGCTCGTGCCAGCCGGCGTCGTGACCGTGATGTCAACCGTGCCTGCGGCGCCCGCCGGCGCGGTCGCCGTGATCGTGCTCGCGGAGTCGATCGTGAACTGTGTCGCGCTGTGGGCGCCGAACGCGACCGACGTCGCGCCGTTGAGGTTCGCGCCGGTGATCTTCACGGAGATGCCACCCGCCTCCGGGCCGCTCGTCGGGTTCACGCTGGTGACGCTCGGCGGCGGTTCGCTCAGCACGATGTCGTGCGCGCCGCCGGCGGCGATGCCCTTCACCTCCGCGAGGTCGCTGACGAGCACCGGCGTGTCGCTGGGTTCGCCCATGACGCCATCGCCCAGCTCCCCCGACTTGTTTTCGCCCCAGGTCATCACGCTGCCGTTGCCCAGCAGCGCCATGCTGTGCATGCCGCCGGCCGCGATCGCCGTCACGCCGCTGAGCCCGCTCACCGCTGCCGGCGTTTCCTGGCGGCGCACGATGCTGCCATCGCCCAGCTCGCCGTATTCGTTTTCACCCCACCCCATCACCGTCTGGTTGGCGAGCAGCGCGAGGCTGTCGTGCCCGCCGGCCGCGATCGCCGTCACGCCGCTCAAGCCTTCGACCGCCACCGGCACTTCGCTGCGGCGCACTTCGATTTCTTCGTGTTCGCTTTCTTCAACCGTGCTGTTGCCGAGCTGACCGTATTCGTCATCGCCCCACGCCATCACCGTGCCATCGGACAGCAGCGCCAGCGAGTGTTCGCCGCCGGCCGCGATCGCGGTCACACCGCTCAGGTCTTTCACCGCCACCGGGACGTTGCTGTTCTTGGCATCGCCGTTGCCGAGTTGCCCCGATTCATTCTGTCCCCAAGCCATCACCTGACCGTCGCTGAGCAGCGCGAGGTTGTGTTCGCCACCGGCCGCGATCGCGGTCACGCCCGTCAGTCCTTTGACCGCGACCGGCAGCTCGGTCCCCGCGAAGTTGCCGTCGCCCAGCTGCCCGGATTCGTTGCCGCCCCAGGCCATCACGGTGCCGTTTTCGAGCAGCGCCAGGCTGTAGTTGGAGCCGGCGGCGATCGCCTTGACGCCTTTCAGTTCTTCCACCGCCACGGGCACGCTGCTGCCCGCTTCGCTGTTGTCGCCGAGCTGCCCGGAGGCGCCCGCACCCCACGCCACGACGGTGCCGTTGCTCAACAGCGCGAGGCTGTGGCGCATGCCGGCAGCGACCGCCGTGACGAAGTTCAGGCCGATCGCCGCGACCGGCGTGTCGTGCTGAGCGAAGCTGCCAACGCCGAGCTGCCCGAACGAGTCCTGGCCCCAGTCGAGCACGCGATAGTGGTGTGTGGCGACCGTCAGCGTCGCCGCTTCGCTGAGCGCTTTGCCGGCGGCGTTGGTGAACGCGGCGCGGTACTCGTCACCGTTCACGGAAGCCTGCACGTCCGCGAGCGTCAGCTGATCTGTGGTGGCGCCCGCGATCGCGCTCCAGCTGCCGCCGCCGTTGCTCGAGATTTCCCACTGCACCGTCGGCGTCGGGAAACCCGTCGCCGACGTTTCAAACGTGGTGTTCTGACCCAGTTCGATCGTCACGCTCGCGGGCTGCTGGGTGACGACCGGCAGGTCGTGGACCGCAAGCGTCACGACCGCCGTGTCCGTGCTGCCCGCCGAGTTGCTGAACACGGCGCGGTACTCGTCACCGTTTTCAGAGATCTGGGCGCTGGCGATCGGCAGCCGATCTTCGGTTGCCCCGGAGATCTGGCTCCAGCTGCCGCCGCCGTTGGTCGAGAGTTCCCACTGCACCGTCGGTGTCGGGAAGCCAGACGCGAGCGCTTCAAAGGACGCGCTCTGGCCGGCTTCTACCGTCACGCTCGTCGGCTGTTTGGTGATCGCCGGCAGCTTCTGCACGGTCAGCGTCACCACGCGGGTCGTGACTTCGCCCGCGGCGTTGCTGAACACAGCGCGATATTCGTTGCCGTTCGCACTCGGCTGGGTGGCCGTGACCGTCAGCTTGTCGCTCGTCGCAGGCAGGATTTTTTTCCAGATCGCGCCGCTGTCGATCGAGACTTCCCACTGCACGCTCGGCGTCGGAAAACCAGACGCGGTTGCTTCGAAGACCGCGGGCTGACCTTCTTCCACGGTCACGTTCACCGGCTGTTTGGTGATCGCCGGCGCGAGCTGCACGCTTAGCGTCACGCCTTTGGTCGTGACGCTGCCCGCGACGTTGCTGAACGTGACGCGGTACTCGTCGCCGCTTTCCGAGGTCTTGGTGTTCGGGATCGTCAGCCGGTCTTCGCTGCCACCCGCGACCGCGCCCCAGGTGCCGCCGCCGTTGGTCGACAGTTCCCACTGCACCGCCGGCGTCGGCACGCCCGACGCCGCCGCTTCAAAGACCGCGCTCTGGCCTTCTTCGACGGTCACGTTCACCGGGCCTTTGGTGACCTTCGGGGCTTTGTTGCTTTCGGCCGCGGGGCTCGCCGCGCCCGCCACGCGAGCCGACGCCGAAGCGCTGAGCATCCCCACGAGCAGCAACGCCAGCGCAACGCTCATCGCGCTCGACCACCGGGCCCGTCTGGTCATCCGTGCCACCCTTCTCCTCTCCGCATTAGCCCCTCAGCCGCAGCCAACAGTACCAGTGTGTACACGTCCTAACAAGATCGTCACATCGTGGAAACGTCGTGCGCGCGGAGCGGAGGACGGGAGCCGACGCGCGGGGGGACGCGAGCCGACGCGCACCAGCCAACGGTGCGGGTTCACGGGACCGCCGGCTATCGCCGGCTATGGCAGCAAGAACGCGAAACGGCCGACCGTGTCACCTGGCGCCGGGCCCGACAGCGGGCCTGACTGGCGGCCGTAGATGACCGTGCCGCGTACGGCGCCGTGGCAGCCGGGTGGCTGTTCGACAAACATGCTCACGCGGATCAACTGCCCGCGCGCGACATCGCGCTCGATCGGCAGGCCGGAGGTCCCGTGCTCGCCGCACGCCGCCGTCTGCGGCGGCGCCTGTTCGACCGCGTAGGCAGTGGCAGCGTTACGCACCGCGACCGGCGCCACGAACGCGAGCGTCAGCTCATAGCCGTGAGACACCTTGCGCGCCCGCACCCGGACCGCTGTCCGCTGCCTCACCGACGGGATCCCACGCGTGATCGCGGTCCTGCACGGCGGCGGCCCGCCAGGCGCCGGTTCATCACCCGTCTGGCACATATGCCCGCCGAAACGGAACGCGAGCGCGGTGAGGGGCGAGGACTGATACTCCAACGGGAAGCGGTCAAGCGGGAACGACGAGGTCGAGAGGCTGCCGTTCAACGGCGTCTTCAACGGCTGCTGGCGAAGCACGATCAGGTAGGCGCCGTAGCCGCTCGTGACGGGCACCGTGCGCAGCCCTCCGCGCACGCGGTAGCTGACGCTGACGGCGTGGGGGCCGAGCACACCGAAGGCGACGTAGCGCTCGTCGCGCGCGGGGCACGTCGGCCCCTCGACGCCATCGCCGCGGACCGTACCCGGATATAGGCACGACGGATGCGGACCGGGCATCGCGCCGCTCGCCGGCAGCGCCGTCGCCCCGTACACCGTGGAGTCGATCGGCTCGCTGCACGCGAAGCCGTTGAGCACGCCTACGGGCAGTTCGTGAAACAGGCCGTCGTCGTCGAAGGCGCCGTCCTCGCCCACGACCCCGAGCCGCCCGTCCAGCAAGCGCCCGACCTGCACGCACACGAGCCCACGCGTGGTGCGCACGATCCGCATGCCCCACGGCAACCCGCCGTCGGGATCGGGAACGGCGATGCTCAGCAGCCGTACCGCGCCGTGCGCGCTGCGAGCGCCGCCGACGGGAACGCCGATTCCCCGCGACGGCGTGCGCTGGCGCTGTTCACCGACCGGGCGCACCGGCGCGCCGAAGCCGATCAGCCGCGTGGCCGCGAACGCGGCGGCAGCCAGCAGAAGTACACCGACCGCGACCACCGCAAGCGTGGACAGGTGCGTCTGGCGCAGCACCGCGAGCGCGCGGCTCACACGCTTGCGCACGACCGCCGGGGAGCACTCGAGCTCACGCGCGATCTCCTCGTAGTCACGCTCGTCCAGCACCCGCGCGCGCAGCGCCTCGTACTGGTCGGGCGGCAGCTCGCGCGCGAGGCCCGACAGCAGCTCGCGCTCATCGGCGAGTCGCAGTACACGCTCGACGTCGCTCTCGTCCACCTGCGCCGCCCCGGACGCCAGGCGCACGCGCGCCGCGCTCTCGACACGTCCGCGCCGGTAGCTGTCGACCAGGCGATTGCGCGCGATCGCGAGCAGCCACGGCGCCGCCGAGTCCGAGATCAAGGGCGGGCGCTCGCCAAGCGCGAGCAGCGCCGAGGCGAACGTCTCAGCCGCCAGGTCCCTCGCCAGCTCGGGGCTGCCGGTGCGCTTCATCAGGAACGCGAGCACCAACCCGCGACGGCGCTCGTAGAGCACCCCGAAGGCCTCGCGGTCGCCGGCGCGCGTGCGCCGCAGAAGCTCACCGTCGCTCGTTGTCCGGCCAGATCGCATCTCAGCCATAACGTGCCACACCGTCAGTTTGTGACCGGTGGGCGCGCACGTCCGGCGACAGAGCACCGCCGGCAGCGGAGGTACGCGGCGTATGGGCAGCGGATGTACGCGACGTATGTAATGTCTGCGCGCGCCCCGGACAATAAGGACGTGTGAGCGACTTCCACGGCCAGTTCGAACAGGTGTACCTCGACTGTTACGCGCCCGTACAGCGCTATGTCGCGCGGCGCGTGGCGTCGGAGGCCGTGCAGGACGTCGTCGCGGACACGTTCCTGACGGCGTGGCGTCGCTACGGCGCGCTGCGGGGCGAGCCGCTGCCGTGGCTGCTGGGCATCGCGCGGCGCACCGCGGCGAACCACCGGCGTGGCGGCGCACGGCGCGACGCGCTGCGCGCGCGCCTCAGCAGCGAGCCCACGGAGCTCTCGGGGTTTGGCGCCTGGGCCAGCGGCGACAGCGACCCGGACCTAGCCACGGCGCTCGCGACGCTCAGCGAGCGCGACCGCGAAGCGCTGACGCTGGTCGCGTGGGACGGGCTCGAGCATCGCGTCGCCGCGTCGGTGATGGGCTGCAGCACCGGCGCGTTCACCGTGCGTGTGCACCGCGCGCGACGCAAGCTGGAGCGCGCGCTGGCAAGCGCGCAGAGCAATCCGATCGACGTGACCAGAGAGGCGAGGTCGTTGCCATGAACCCACACCCAACCGACGCGATGGCCAGGCTCAGCGCCGCCGACCCGGCGCGCGAGCTGCCGATCTCAGAGCGCGAGCGCGACGAGCTGTGGCGGCGGCTGACGAGCACGCCCGCCGGCGAGGCGACGCGCGCGCGCAGGCGTCCGCGCCTGCTGCGGCTGACGGTCCTGATTCCGGCGCTGCTCGTGCTGAGCGCGGGCGCACTCGCCGCCGGCGGCGTGATCCGCATCGGCACACCCGCGGAACCGATCAAGGGCTTCACGACTTCCCCGCGCGGCGGTGGCGTCGTCGCGGGAACCGACCGGCTGCTCGCGCTCACGGCGCCCGACCCCGGCGGCGGCCCGCCGTGGGCCATGCGCGTGCTCAGCACCAAGGCCGGCGAAGGCTGCGTGCAGGTCGGCCGCCTGCTCGACGGCAAGCTCGGCGCGATCGGGCAGGACAGCGCCTTCCACGACGACGGCCTGTTCCACGCGTTCGCGCTCGACAGCACGTTTGCGAAGAGCGCCTGCACGCTGCTCGACGGCAACGGCCGGATCTTCCTCAACGCGACCGTCGGCGACATGCCGGCCAGCGCGTGGGTCGGCTACGGCGGCGGCTGCGTGCCGAGAACGGCGACGCACGCGGAACGCTTCGACGAACACGGCCAGCCGCGCGCGCTGTGCCCGCAGGCCGACGAGCGCAACCTCTACTACGGCCTGCTGGGCCCGGACGCCGAAAGCATCACCTACAAGCTCGACGGCCAGACGCACACGCAGGCGACGGTCGGCCCCGAGGGCGCCTACCTGCTCGTCACGACCGCCTCGCCCACGCAGTTGTTCAACTTCAACGCCGGCGGTACCCAGGACGTCGTCCCGGTCGACGGGCCGATCACCGAACTTCACTACCGAAACGGCGCCACCTGCCACATCACCTCGCGCAGCTGGATCGGCGGTAGGGAAGCATGTAAGCCCGCGCTGCAGGAGCCCGTCGGGTGGGCGCCGCCGCGTGCGCCGACGCCGACCGCCGCGCAGGTCGCCGCGCCGCTGCGCGCGCTGCTGCTGCGCAATCGCCGCGGCGGCTATGAAATCGCGCTCAGCTTCCGCTCGCGCATCGCGATCGACAACGCGCGCCTGACGTACAAAGCCACGTGGCGCGAACCGGGGATGCATGCCGGTATCTCCGCGGGCGGGCCGCTGACGCCCAGCTCGCCGGCGGCCGGGCAGACGGTGAGCGCGCGGATCGGCGGGGGCCTGCGGCCTGGCGTCACGAGCGGCGAGGTGGTGTTCATGGACGCGACCGGCCCAGGCAACCTGGAAGAAGGCCCCGGCACAGTCGAGCACATCGTCGGGCGCTTCTCCGTGCGCGTGCCGTGAGCCGCATCGGCCGCGCGGAGTGCGTGCTTCGCGCCCATCTGCGCGTTTGGGGCTAGCGCACACCTCCGGCTAGGCTGCGGTCACGAACGCCAAGCACAACTGGGGGTACGCGATGATCGTCGTGGTTGGAAGAGTGCAGACGGACGCAAGCAAACGCGCAGAGCTGATCCGCGTCGGGCAGGCGGTCGCGGCGGCGTCTCGCACCGAGGCCGGCTGCATCAGCTACAGCCTCTACGAGAGCACCGAGAGCAGCGACGAGTTCGTGTTCGTCGAGGAGTGGGAGAACGACGAGGCGTTGCAGTCACACTTCAAAACCGCGCACATCGCCGAGTTCATGCAGGCGATCCCGGCGACGCTCGTGGCTCCGCCGGACGTCAGATTCCACGAGATCTCGAGCTCACGGGACCTCACGAACGTGAGCGGCGGGACTTCGTGACGTAAGCGGCGGTAGCCGCGGGCACGTAAGCGGCGCCTGACCCCGGGGAGCGCCTTTAACCACCTCGGGGGCGACGTCCTGTTACGGACGCCGCCCCCGAGCGATGGCCTACGAAGCTGCTACTGCAGCTTCGCGCGTCCTTCGACTTCGTTCGGCCGGTCGACCAGCGGAGCCGAGTTGCCGGTCGCGGTGAGCGAGCCGGCGATCATGTTGCCCGTGACGGTCGTGCCACCCGCGTTGCCGGTCACCTTGACCGACGCGTGGAACATGTCGCCTTCGATCGTTACACCGGCCGTGTTGCCTTTGACAGCGGCCGTTCCGTAGAACGTGCTGGCGGCACAACCGGAGCTGCCCTGGCCGATCACCACCGGCCCGGTGCTGGCGCTCACCTTGAGCGGACCGGAGACGCTGGCACCGCAGATCCGCACGAGCGCGGCTTTGCTGGTGCTCAGCGAGCCCGACAGCGTGGCGCCCTCGATGTCGAGCTTGCCGCCGGCCTTGACCGTCACCGTGCCGCTGACTTTCGCGGCCGCGGTCAGCTCGACCGCTTCACCGGCCTTCACGAGCAGCTTGCCTTTGACGTTGCTCGAGATGACTTTCGTGTAGCCGACGTCGGTCGTGCACGAGCTGGTCGTTTCGTGCCCGACGTTGTCGATCGCCGTCGTGCTGACGGTCTTCATGCCACCGGAGCCAGTGTCGATCGCGATCGTGCCGCTCGCCGCGCTCGCCAAGCCGGACTGGCCGTCTGAGGCGTTGAACGTCGCGTTTGCGACCGAGCCGATCACGGCCGTTGCCGGGCACGTGATTTCGACGCTCGGCGGTGTCGCATCGACTCGTACCGTCAGAC
The DNA here is from genome assembly GCA_963716535.1 of uncultured Solirubrobacteraceae bacterium. Taxonomy (GTDB): domain Bacteria; phylum Actinomycetota; class Thermoleophilia; order Solirubrobacterales; family Solirubrobacteraceae; genus Palsa-744. The sequence goes on from OY970317.1 coordinate 2,378,976, forward strand.
AGCCCGATGTCGAGACGTTGCCAGCGTTGTCGGCAACCGTCCCGCACGCTGTGTGCGAGCCGCTCGTGTCGAACGTCTGCGGCGAGGACAGCGTCAGCAGATCGACGCCGCTGCCGAGACTGCCGTCGGACAGCACCGGGTCTCCGTTTTCGAAGAAGCCGACTTCGACGCTGTCCTTGTACCAACCGCCGCCACCGGCGTAGTCGGGCGTGCGCGAGGCCACGGCCAACGGCGCGTTCGGCGGCGTCTTGTCGACGACCACGGGTGCTGACACCGGCGACCATTCGGTCGTCAGGCCGCGCGATGGGTCGGTGCCCTGTACGCGGTAGACCCACGTACCTTCTTGCTCGCCTGCACCGGCGAATTCGTAGGTGAGGGCTTCGATGCCCGTCGCGACGGTCGACCACACGTTGGTGGCCGCGTCGTGGTGCTGCAGCGTGTAGCTCAGCCCCAGGTACTGCAGCGGGTTCGAGCCCGTCCAAGCGAGCGTGAACTGGCCGCTCGCGTTCGGCGAGGAGCCGACGCTCAACGTCGGTGTGCCTGGATTGGCATAACCGACCTCCGTCGAGCACGACTCGGTCGTTTCGTTGCCGACGTTGTCGACCGCGGTGGTGCTCACGGTCGCCTCTCCGGCTGTGTTCGTGTCGATCGGCACCGTGCCGCTGGATTCGCTGGCAAGGCCGGACTGCCCATCTGAGGCGGTGAACGAAGCGCTCACCGGGCTCCCGACGGGCGCCGATGCCGGGCACGTGATTTCCAGGCTCGGCGGCGTCGCGTCGACCTGCACCGTCACACACCCCAAGGCGGAGACGTTGCCGACGTTGTCCGCGACCGTCCCGCACGCCGTGTGCGAACCGCTGGCGTTGAACGCCTGCGGCGAGGACAACGTCGCCAGGTTCACGCCGCTGCCCACGCTCCCATCCGACAGGCTCGGGTCGCCGTTCGCGGTGAAGGCGACTTCCACGCTGTCCTTGTACCAACCGCCGCCACCCGCGTAGTCGGGCACACGCGAGGCCACAGCCGACGGCGCGAACGGCTGAGTCTTGTCGACCTTGACTTCGGCTGAGGCAGCCGAGTATTCGCTGGCGGGGCCTTCGTTGCTCGCGGCGACCCGATACGTCCACGTGCCTTCCGCCTCAGGGCTTCCCGAGGTGAAAGCGTATTCGGGGCTCGTGAGGCCGCTTGCGACCGTTTCCCAGCCGCCGCTCGCGTTCTTGCCCTGCAGCGTGTACGTCAGTTCGGCAGCTGCCTGTGAGGCTTCCCACGCCAGCGTGAAGACACCGCTCGCGTTCGGGCTGGCACCGCTCGAGAGGTGCGGCGTACCCGGCGTCGCCGGGGTGACGTTGCGCGCGAGCGTGTAGCCCGGCGGCAGGTACTTGGGCAGTGGCTTCTGCACAAGCCCGCCGTCGCTGCCCGGCATTTCGGTCGTCGGTACCCGCAGTTCGAGGTTCCTCACCTGGATCGATTGCGGCGAGGTCGAGCTGCGCGCGTAGGTCGAGTCCTGGACCATCAGCTGCAGCTTGAGCACATGCCCGGCCGCAACGTTCCACACCTGCGGGTAGAGCTGGAACACCTGCTTGGTGAAGCCGCCGCCCGGGTTGATCGGCCGGTAGATGGCGCGCCCGACCAACTGCTGGGTGCCGCCTTCGGCTTCGTTGACGTCCATCAGGCGCGCGATCACCTGATCGTTGGTGCCGGGCGTCGAGAATTCGCTGACCACGGTCGAGGCACCGGCGATCGTGTAGCCGCCGCTGGGCGCGGGCGCGAGCTTGTAGGTCGCAGCCGAGCTGTTTTCGCCGGCCACTTCCGTCGTGCAGACGGTGCCCGAGGTGAACGTCGTTTTCGGCGCCACCCCAGGTGCCTGAATCGTCTGTTCGGCCGCGCCTTGTAGGTGAATTTCACCGGGTGCGAGGCTCGCCCAGTTGGCCGCTTTGTATTCGGTCCCTGCACTGGCCGTGGTGGCCGGGCAGTGGCTCGAGATCGCGGTCACGCCACCGTGCGCGTTCGCCGGTTCGCTGCCTTCGCCCTTGACGAAGTACTTGAACCATTCGTTTTGCGCTGCGGTCAGCTTGGCGTCGTCTGAGGCCGACGGCGTGCTCGCCGAGCGCGGGTTGTGGCCGAGATCGAAGTCGAACAGCTCGATCGGCTGGTTGGGGTAGGCCGCGCGAACCTTGTTGTAGTAGTCGACGCTCTGGTTGACGGGGAACAGGTCGTCGTTCCAGCCGTTCTCCATGATCGTCGGCGCCGGCGGCACTGACAGGTTGGTGTAGTAGGCGCCGTGGTTGGGCAGCTGTTCTTCCTGCTGGATCGCCAGCGCTTTGCCGTTGTACGGGCCGCCGGTCTGGTTGAAGTTGTACCATTCGGTGTTGTTCGCTTCGGGTTCGCCGAGTGACGTGGGCGCGTAGTAACCAAGCGCTGCGCCCGCGAGATACAGCTCTTCGTTCCAGAAACGCTTCTCGATCCCGAATTCGTGGTTGCCAAGGATGCCCGAGTACGGCGCGTTGGTGACATAGTCGAGCCAGCTGCCGTTGGGCTCGAGCGCCTGTGCGAGGTCGGTCCACGGGTATTCCGGCGCCGTCGCCGCGATTTTCATGGGCGTGCCGTTTTTGGTCGTCCACGGCACGAGTTCACCATTGAGCATCTCGACACGGTTGTTCATCGAGCCGAGCTGCGCGGACATGCCGCCGCCGTAGCTACCGCCGGTGGCGCCGATCTCCTGCGGGTTGATCAGGCCTTCTTCGGCGAGCAACCCGAGCAGGTACTGCGCGTCGCGCACTTCGTACTTCCTGCTGATCAGGTGGATGTAGCCGGCTTCACACGGCGCGGCCTTGAGTGTGTTCGCGGGTTTCGACGGGCTTCCGCACGAGGAGCCCCAGCCGCGGTCGCTCATGCTGAACACCGCGTACCCGAGCGCCAGCCAGCGCTGGGCGGCGGCGCTCGACGGCAGAATCTTGGTGCTGCCCCAAGGATGGTAGACGCCGACGACCGGATAGTTGTTATCCGAGCCGCTCGCCGGTGGGAAGGCGACGGACACGTCGATCGGCGTGCCGTCCCAGGTCGGGACGGTCGTGCCGGCGGTGTTGCCGCACCAGCGCTGACCGGCGGTCGCGCCGGTGGCCTGCGTCGTGCAGGTAACGCTGCCGAATACCTGCGTGATCGTGGCACCGGCGGATGCTGGCGCCACCAAGCCCACGATCAGACCTGCCAAGAGGAACAGCCTTCGTGCCGTAGACATCTCTACCCCGTGATCCCTTGATGTTTGGGTGCGTCGCGAGTACGCACCAGTACCCCTCCGAGTACGTGATCGTACACTCTATACTAGCCCCATGGATTCCGTCAAGATCAACGATGAACTGCTGATCCCCGCTGGGCGTCACACGCTGCTGCCGCACGAGGTCAGCGCGCGCCAGCGCGAGCGGCTGCTGCGCGCGATGGGCAGCTGCGTCGCCAGCCGCGGCTATGCGGAGACGACGATTGCCGACATCGTGCGCACTGCACGGACCTCGCGCTCGGTCTTCTACAAGCACTTCAACGACAAGGAGGAGTGCTTCCTGGAGACCTACAAGCAGATGACCGGAATCCGCATAAGAGCGTCGCTGGAAGCCGCCGAACAGGTGTCCGACTGGCGCGAAAAGCTCGACGTCGGCATCGACACATACTTCCGCTGGATGGCCGAGCACCCCGAGATGGCGCTGACGACCGTCGTCGAGATCCACGCCGCCGGCCGCAAGGCGCTGGAGGCGCGCAGCCGCGCGCTACGGAAGTGGATGCGCACGATCGAGGGCGTCGCGGTGCTCGCGCAGAGAGCCGGCGTCGAGATCGATCCGGGCGAGGCGGCCTACGCGGCGATCGTCGTCACCTCGGAGGCCTACGTCCACGAGTACGCCCTGCGCGAACGACTCGATCGCGTCACCGAGAAGGCCCCTGGAGTGCAGGCGCTGGCGCGCTCACTGTTTCGCGCGGACCCTCGCTGCGCCTAGCGAGCTGCGCGACCGGGAACAGCGCGGCCGCGAGCAGCACGAACAGCGGCGCGGCGTTGACGTCGGTCTGGTCGCCGATCCAGAACGGGCCGCCGAGGCTCTGGCCGAACACCCAGTAAGCAAGCGACACGACGACGCCGAGGGCAAGCACGGGACGGCGCAGCCGCGTCCACACGCCGACCGCGACCGCGACCGAGATGACCGCGAGCACGATCGCGATCTCGGCGCCGTGGACCTGCGTGTGAGCACCCACCGAGTTCTGCAACCTGGCGAGCCAGTGCGGCGAGTCTTCCGCCATTTCCTTGATCATGTCGTGGGTGGCTTCCCTGGCGCGGTTGACGTTCGCGAGCCACAGGCCGGCCGACAACAGCCATAGCCCCGACCACGCGCACAGAGCGCCGCGATCGCCGAGCGGTCCCATGTCGACGGGCGAGCGACCCTCGCGCTTGCCCGCCGGCCATACGAGCAGGCCGATGATCGCGTACAGGATCACGCCGCCAGGCGCGCCCATCAGCGGCGAGGGCAGCGTGTTCGAGGTCAACCCACCGAAGCCCTCGCCGAACCACCACACGGCTGGCGCCCAGAGGAACGAGAGGGCCAGTGCGGCCTTCACTGTCTTCCGACTGAGGATCAGCCCGAGGCCGATCGCGCACTGGATCTCGGCGGCAAGCGTGTTCCACAGCGTCAGGTCGCGGCCGTAGAAGGCGTCGATCGTTTTCATCGGGCCGCCGACGATCGACCACTGTCTTTCCGCCGCAGGCCCGAAGACTTCGGTGACGAAGCCGTGGGTGTACATGAAGCTCTGAAACTGCAGCAGGCCAGCGAGCAGCCAGAGGACGCCAAGCGCTATCTGGATGCCGCGCGTGGTGATCAGCGGCCGTCCGCCGGAGCGCCGACCGAACGAGCGCCGACCGGCGCGAGCAGCTGTGGCCGCGGCGCTCACGACATCACCAGCTGCATCGCGGCGAACATATAGGCCATACCGAGCGTCATCGCGGCCATCGACAGGCGTAGGTCTTTGAAGCAGATCAGCGGCTCGGCGACGCCGGCTGTCAGCGCCCCCTCGGGCGTCACCGACAAGCTACCGCCCAGGATCGTGCGCTCGTCGATGCCGCGCATGCGATCGCTGGCCCACAGCGCGGACTGCGCCGCGAAGTAGGCGACGAGCAGCCACGTGATCGGCGCCTGGAAGCCGGTCGGCGACCACATGTACGCCATCGCGCCGAGGTCGAACGCCATCACGATCCACAGCACGTTGGTGCCGCGCCCCGCGAGCGCCTGCATCAGGACCCACAACAGGATCGCGATCGCGCCGTTGGCGAACAGCAGCGACCAGAAGCCCGTCGGGATGTCGAAGTGGTCGATCGACGGCGGCGCATACATGAACGCCATGCCGATCGCCATGACCACGTGCCCGGAGTGCCAGATGCGGCGCTGGCCCTCGCTTTCGAGCACGTGGCGCCCGTGGATCACGATGATCGCCAGGAACGCGAGCGTCCAGAGCACCGCGAGCCAGCTCGGCAGGATGTTCGTCGCGTGGCCGCCGGCGCGCATCGCCATGCTGCCCATCGACATCGCGTGCATGCCGCTCATACGCGAGGCGGTGCGGCCGATGTTCGAGGCAGCGCTGCCCATGTTCGCCGCCCCGCCGCCCGTGTTCGCGGCAGCGGCCGGCCCCATGTGGGCCATCGTGGCTGTTGCACCCATCGTTGATGTCCTCCTTGGCTGTGGCATGTCTGCGGAGCGCTCCGCGAGACGTAGAGAGCGCCCAGGCGGGCGCGGGCTCAGATCACGGCCACAGCAGGAGGCGCACGACCGGCGCCGGGAGCTGCCAGCGCGGAGATACGCAGGCCGAGCAGGCGCGGGGCGCGCGGCAGGCGCACACAGTGAACGGCTCGCGCCGACCCGTTGCGCCTACCGGCGAGACGATGGATCGCGCGCTCGCCCAGGTAGCGCCCGAACAGCAGCGGCAGCACGAGCAGGACCGCCGGCGCGATGAACAAGGCGGCGGCTATGCCAGCGACGGCAACGAGCGCGATCGTCGCGAGGACGATCGCGAACAGCCACAGCGCTGAGCGCCTGCGCGCACCGTTAGCGGGCATGGGCAGGAACATACCTCTGGGTGGGTGGGATGTCCAGGCGCTGGCGGGCGCCCAGGCGCGCGTTACGGACCGAGGGATCGAGCAAGACAGCCATCGTCAGCCGCTACGATCCGTGCTGCGCCGACGTAGCTCAGCTGGTAGAGCACTTCACTCGTAATGAAGGGGTCCGGGGTTCGAGTCCCCGCGTCGGCTTCGCTCAATCGACCGGCTACTCTTGCCACACCGATCCCACAAGTGCTCAGCGGATAGGACGCAGTTCGACACCGTGATCTACGAGTTGCCATTCGGTGTCGGCTGTCAGAGCTGGAGCGTCCAGCCGTCGCGCCAGTGCTAGGCACGCCCGGTCGCCAAGCGAGAGCCCTGCATCGCGGGTCAACGGTCGTAGGCGTCCCGCGTCGATGGCGTCAGCGGCCGTGAACGGCTCGACGGTGATCGCGCCGTCGAGTAGTCCGATTTGCGTGAGTTCAGCCGCGAGCTTCGCCGGGTCGGCTCCGCGATCGGCGACGCGGCTGAATACCTCGGCAAGATTGACGGTCGAGATGACCGCACCGCTGGCGATTGCCTCGGCTACAGCGTCGCCGCCGGGCTCGTCTTGAAGATGCGCGAGAAGCGCTGAGGCGTCGAGTACGGGCGCCAACTACTCGGTGTCCTCGCGTGCGGCTTCTGCGCGCCGCTCGGCGTGCAGCTCGTCCACCATCGACCCTCCGGGGAGACCACGGAGCAGTCCGCGACTCTGCTCAGCCACGGCGCGATATGGGCGTAGCCGCAACGAGCCGTCGTCCTCGGTGCTCAGCAGCATGTGAGTACCGGGTTTCAAGTCCAGCTCACGGCGTACCGTGGATGGCAAGACAAGTCGGCCGCGGTCGCCGACGGTAACGCGTCTTTCCGTGTGGGCCATGCTGTCATCGTACCACGATTGCGGCGCGACCCACAACTCCGCGAGCGAGCCGCCGCGAGTTGATGCACGATGTTGGCGGCAGAGTTCGTGCCACTAGGGGTCGTGACATAGATCGCGACCGTTCCAGCCGGCTCCGGAGGGGTTTCGACCGTGATCGTCGAGCCCGTCTGGCTGACGTAGAAACCGTACAGCTGTCCGTCTCTCCGCTAGGGCCAACGCAACGAGCGGCGGCCCCTACGCGCCCGCCGTCGCCCCCGCGCCCAGCCCACCAAGCGCCTCCAGCAGCGACTCCCCATGCTTCTCGCAGAAAGCGGGCCCGATCCCACGGACCTCGAGCAGCGCCTCCACGCCGCGCGGCCGCTGGCGCAGCAGCGCCCTGAGCGCGGCGTCGGTCGCGACCGTGTACGCGGGCTTGCCTTCCGAGCGCTCCAGCCGCCATGCGCGCAACGCGTCGAACTCGTGCTCGTCGACCGGGTCGAGCCCCTCCTCGGCGTCCGCCGCGGAGCGACCCCCGCCCGCGGCGCCCCGCGCACCGCCGCCACCTCCCCGCGCGCGCCGCGTGCTCGTGGGCGCGTCGCGCAGCGCCTGCTCGAGCGCGAGGTCGGGGTCGCACACGTCGCAGCAGCGACCCGTCGGTGCGCCCTGCGCGTCGTCACCGAAATGGTCGAGGATCTGACGCCGGCGGCACGTCTGCGCCTGCGAGCTGAAGCGCTCGATCGAGCGGTAGGCCTCCCAGCCGCGGTTGCGCGCGGACTGGATCGCGGTCTGCGCGAGACGCGGGCTGCCGCGGCCGGTGAGCTCGACCAGCAGCCCGTCGTGGCCGCCGGGGCTGAGCCGCACGGCGCCGGCGCGCTCGGCCACCGACAGCAGCACGCGCTGGCGCTCGCCGAGGTCGCCGTGCCCGATCGTGACAGTGTCCTGGTCAGCGAGGCCGCGCAGGCCGCCGACGAAGCGCTTGACGTCCTCGACGGTCATGTCGCGCTCTTTGATGAACCTGATCAGCCGGCCGAGGTCCATGCGCGAGGCGAGCAACAGCGCACGCGCGGGCTCGCCATCGCGCCCGCCCCTGCCGGCCTCCTGGTAGTAGGCCTCGAGGCTGGTCGGCAGCGCCCAGTGCGCGACGGTGCGCACGTCGGCCTTGTCGACGCCCATGCCGAAGGCGTTTGTCGCGACGACCACCTGCGCGCGCCCCTCCATGAACGCGGTCTGGCTCTCGCGGCGCTTCTCCGGGGTCATGCCGGCGTGGTAGGCGACGGCGGCGATACCCTGCGCGGCGATGTCCTGGCGCAGCTCGTCGGTGTCTTTGCGCGTGCCGCAGTAGACGATCGCGGGCAGCGCGCGCTCGCCGCCGAGTGCATGCATCAGCGCAGCGCGCTTGCGCGCGACCGCGCCCTTGCCCTCGACGCTGACGACGTCGAAGGCGAGGTTTGGCCGATCGAAGCCGGAGCGGATCGAGACCCACTCGCGCAGGCCTAGCCGCTGCGCGATCTCTTGCGCGACGCGCGGCGTGGCGGTCGCGGTGGCGGCCATCACGGCAGGACGGCCGAGCGCGGCGATGGCGTCGTGCAGGCGCAGGTAGTCGGGGCGGAAGTCGTGGCCCCACTCAGCCACGCAATGCGCCTCGTCGACGACGAACAGCGAGACCCGCCTGCTCGCGAGCGCCGCTCTGAACGCGCCTGAGGCGAAGCGCTCGGGCGCGGCCAGAACCAACTGCGTGGCGCCGGTCTCGATATCGCGCAGCGCCTGCGCGTTGTGGCCGTCCTGCATGCCCGACGCGAGCATGCTCGCACGCACGCCCGCTTCCTCGAGCCGGCGCCACTGGTCGGACATCAGCGCGATCAGCGGGCTGACGACGACGACCAGGCCGCCGCCGTGCTCGCCGGCGAGCGCCGGGAGCTGGTAGCACAGCGACTTGCCGCCGCCGGTCGGCATCACGACGAGGCTGTCGCGGCCGTCGAGCGCGGCCTGCACCGCCTCGCGCTGGCCGGGCCTGAACCGCCGCAGGTCGAAACGCGCGAGCAGCTGCTCGGGCGTGGCGGCCGCGGGAGCCGCCGTCGGTGTTTCGTGTTCCGCGCTTGCGTGCGCGGGCGTCGCGGTGACCGTGCTCACCCTCTAGAAGCTACCCCGCGCTGCGGCTGGGACGCGCTGTCCGGCGCTGCCACACGACCTGCCCGCCGGCGGCGGGCACGAGCGTGATCGCACGCCTGCGCGCGAACTCGCCACGGCGCCACCTGCGCGTGCCGGGCGCGCGCGGCTCCAGCTCTTCGAGCATCGTCCTGAGCATCACCTTCATCTCCAGCAGCGCGAACGAGGCGCCGATGCAGCGGCGAATACCGCCGCCGAACGGGATCCACGAGAACGTCTCCGGCCCCCCTCCGAGGAAGCGCTCGGGGCGAAACTCGCGCGGCTGCTCGTACACGCGCGGGTTGCGGTTGGTGAGGTAGATCGACGGCACCACGCGGGTGCCGGCGGGCAGCAGGTGCCGGCCGACCTGCAGCGGCTCGGTGAGGCTGCGCACGACGAGCGGCACGACCGGGCGCACGCGCAGCGTCTCGTTGACGACCGCGGTCATGTACTCCTCGCCGCCGGCGTCGATCTCGGCAACGAGCCGCGCGAGCTTGTCGGGGTGGCGCACGAGCCGCTCGAGCGCCCAGGCGACCGAGGTGGCGGTCGTCTCGTGCCCGGCGAGCAGCAGCGTGACGAGCTCGTCGCGCAGCTCGCGGTCGGTCATCGCCTGGCCGTCCTCGTCGCGCGCGAGCAGCAGCAGCGAGAGGATGTCGGCGCGCTGCTCGACGTCGCTCTGCGCGCGCCGGCGCTCGATCTCGGCGTAGATCAGCGTGTCGAGGTGCGCGAGCGCCCGCCCGACGGCGCCGCCGGGGCGCTCGCCGCTGGGGCGGCGCGCGAGCACGCGCAGCACGGTCAGCAGGTGCACCGGCTCGAACAGGTCGGTGATCGCGCGCTTCAGCGGCTCCATGCGCTCGGCCTCGACGCCGAACACCGCCTGCAGGATCACCTCTAGCGTGATCAGCCGCGTGTGCGGCTGCATGCGCATCGTCCTGCCGAGCGGCCAGGCCGCCATGTCGCGCCGCGTCGCCTGCACGATCGCGTCCTCGTACTCGCGCATGCGCTCGCCATGGAACGGCGGCAGCAGCAGCTTGCGCTGGCGCATGTGCTCAGGGCCGGTGAGCACGAGCACGGAGCTGGCGCCGACGACCGGCGCGATCGGCGACAGGCCGGTCGCGGACGGCGCCACGTCGGGCGGCGCGGTGAAGATCGTCTTGACGGCGTCGGGGTCGCTGAACATCACGAGCTGCAGGCCGCTGGGGGCGAACGTCAGCGTGAACGCGTCTCCCAGTCGCCGCGCGCAGCGGCCCATCAGCCACGTCGGCGCGAACGCCCACACGAGCGTTTGCAGCGGCGCCGGCAGGCCGGGGCCGGGAGGCAGCGACGGGCCGGCCGCGGCGGCCGGCTCGAACGCGATCGCCTGTCTCGCGGTTGTGCTTGCCACGCGCTACACGCTAGCGCTGTGGCTTGGCGGGCGTGTGACGCTAGCGCTGTGGCTTGTGGCGGGCGTGTGGCGATGCGCGAAGTGCGAGGTGTGCAGCGGTTGGACCAGATGCAGCCGCTGCGCGGCAGCTTTGTGGTGGTGATCGAATACGTGTCCGACAGCGTGTTTGACGCTGTGCGCGGCGTGGCCGACCGCGTGGCGCACGCTGGGCGAGATCGCGTATGCGAGCAGGATCGCGACGATTCCCACGGTTGCGATCAGCAGCGCCAGCCGCGCACGCCGGCGCTCACCCTCTGGCGAGGCGGGCCGCGCAGTAAATGGGGAGATCGCCATGCTTGTTACAAACGCTAGCGCCCGCCGCGCCCGCGCACGACCGACAGCGGGCGGGAGCGCACGCGCTGCCAAGTACCGGCGCGGTGACGACCGCTCGAGTGGTGCGCGAGCAGCGCCTGCGCGACGAGCGCGTGCGCGCGCTCGATCTGTGCCGGCGAGAGCGTCGGCTCGAGCTTCGACATGTAGCCACGCAGCATGCGCGCAGGCACGACACGCACGCCCTTGCGACGCGCCATCGGCCGATCCACCCAGGCGCGGCTGAACACGACCAGCGGCTCGACGGTGAGGCCGGTGACGCGCTCGATCGCGCGTCGCTGCGCCTGCGCCTGGCTGAGCGTGTCGCCGTGCACGCGCGTGACGCGCACCGGCCCGGGGTGGCTCTTGGTCTCAATCGTGAAGATCCCCGGCGGACCGATGAGGATGTGGTCGACGTTGCCGCGACCGAGGCTCGCGTCGTGGATCACCCGCCAGCCGTCGCCTGGCATCGCGTCGAGTAGCTCCCCGACCTGCTCCTCGCCGGTGGCGCCACGGTCGCGGCGTTCGACGAGCGGCATCACGTAGCGCGAGATCACGAAGATGCTCACCAGCAGCGCGATCTCGGAGGCGAGGAACAGCACGCTGTGTAGGCCGAAGGTCCGGCCCAAGAGCGCCGTGGCGACCGCGAGCACGCCGAGCGTCACGAGCGTGCGCAGGCGCAAGCGCGTCACGGCGGCCCGCGCGTACTGTCCGGCTGTGCGGCCGGTCGGGTCGGTGTGGACTGCGTGCACGTCTCGCTCGGGCCCCTTTCCGGTCGGCTCGGGAGGCTGGTCTCCTATGCAGTCATCGGCGCGATCTCGCATGGGGCTTGAGCCCGACCGAGCGCGGCGCATAAAGCTTGTGTAAACCCCGGTGCGGCGCACGGAGAAGCGTGGAGAGGAAGCGTGGAATCTAAAGCAGCGTTTGCGGCCCGCCGAAGCCCAAACCAGAGCGGCACGAGCAGCGAACGCCTCGCGATCGAGCCGGCGAGACTCGAATAGACAGAATCTGACACCGTGACGAACGACCCCCTCATCCTCCACCCTCCCGACATCTGCCTGCTGCTGCGCGCGCACGCCGAGCAGCGCTGGCTGACCTCGGAGGTGGTGCCGCTGGTGCGCCAGCTGGAGCAGCGCGACGCGATCCCCGAGGACCAAATCGGAGCGGCGCTCGCGTATCTGGAGGTACTGTGGATCGACGCTTCTCAGCGGGCACACGAGACGGACGCGGCGCGCGCGGCGCTCGACGGCGCGCGCGGCGAGCACGATCGCGTGCTGCACGACAAGGCGCGCCGCTACCACTCTGCGGTGCGCCGTCTGCGCCTGGCGGTCGGACGCCGGGTGAGCGCGCTGACGCGCATCGACGCGGAGATGCTGACGCACGAGCACGCCGGCTTTTGAGGCGATCACATACGCTGCGCTTCGTGACGCCACGCTTCGATCTGCAGTCGCACTCGACCCACTCCGACGGCGTGCTGTCCGCCGCGGAGGTCGTGGAGCGCGCGGCTGACGCCGGCGTGGAGCTGCTGGCGCTGTCCGACCACGACACGATCAGCGGCGTCGCGGAGGCAGTCGCGACGGGCGAGCGCGTGGGCGTGCGCGTGGTCCCCGCGGTCGAGATCTCGGCCGTCGATGCGGGCTCCTCGGTGCCACGCGAACTGCACATCCTCGGCTACGACATCGACTACACGGGCCCGGCAATGACGGCAAGCCTGACGGACTTCCTGGCGGACCGCGAGAAGCGCACGCTGCGCATGCGCGACGCGCTGCGCGAGGTCGGTTTCGAGCTGGACGAAGCGGAGCTCGAAGCGCGCATCGCGGAGGGCAAACCGATCGGCCGCCCGCACCTGGCGGGCGCGGTACTGCGCGCGCCGGCCAACGCCGAGCGTCTGGCCAGCGAGCAGATCGACGACGTCGGCTCGCTGATCCGCGGCTACCTGATCGAGGGCAAGCCCGCGTTTCGCCTGCGCGAGACGCCGACGGTGGCGGAGGCGGTCGATGCGATCCACGAGGCCGGCGGCGTGGCGATCTGGGCGCACCCGTTCTGGGACATCTCCGACCCCGACGAAGTGCTCGCGACGATCGACCGCTTCCACGCGCTCGGCATGGACGGCGTCGAGGCGTTCTACATCACGCACACGCGCGAGAACACCGAGCTGATCGCCGCGCGCTGCGCGGAGCTGGGGCTGCTGACGACCGGCTCGGCCGACTTCCACGGCCCCGAAAACCGCCAGTTCTCCGAGTTCATGGCGTTCGACACGTACGGCATCGAGCCAAACCTCGGGCCGCTTTCTAAGTAATCAAGATCGCTTCCAGGCGATAAGCGAGCGCCTCCAGGGCGAGCTCCTCGGAGACGTTGACCGCGAGGCTGAGGCGCGTGTCGGCGACCAGCTCGACGCCGCGTCTGAGCGCCGGCGCCGCGCGCCGCCCCGCGGTGTCGCCGCCGCGCGCGTCCTGTTCGAGCTGCTCGCGGCGGTCGACCGCGTACACCAGCTCGGGCGCGCCTTCGCACACGCACAGCACGTCGCGCAGCCACAACTCGCCGAGGCGCAGCCCGAGGTCGAGCGTGCGCGTGCGCACGCGCCGCTCGCCACGGCGGCGCGCCTCCGCGCCCTCGCGCTCGTGGCGTTTGCGTTCCTTGCTCGGCAGCAGCTCCAGCTCGCGCTCCAGCAGCTCCTGCGCCTGGTCGCCGGCGGCCGTGCCGGCGGTCTTCGCGACCTCCAATAGCCCCAGCCACATGCGCCTGTCGGTGGCGCCGGCGAGCGCCGAGCGCACGTAGTCCTCGGCGCGCGCGCGCAGCGCCTCGCCCGCGTCGCTCGCGAGCTGCGCCGCGAGGTCCGCGTCTCCGAGCGATAGGCGTGCGCACGCCTGCGCACGGGCCTCATCGCCCGTCAGGCGGCGCGCGATCAGCGTCGAGGGCAGCGGGTCGAAGCGCACGGGCTGGCAGCGCGAGGCGATCGTCGCGAGCACGTCCTCGCGGCGGTCGGCCAGCAGCAGCAGGTGCGTGAACGACGGCGGTTCCTCGAGCGTCTTGAGCATGCGGTTGGCGGCCTGGTCGTTCATCGTCTCCGCGCGCTCGATCACGAACACGCGCCGCGCGGACTCGAACGGCGTGCGCGTGGCGGCGGCGACGACCGGCTCCTCGATGTCGGCGACGAGCATCTCGGCGGCGCCCGACGGCGTCACCCACGTCAGGTCCGGATGGCTGTCGCGCGCCACGCGCTCGGCAACCGTGCCGGGACTGCGCGCGCCGTCGAGCAGCAGCGCCGCGGCGAACGCGCGCGCGACGGCGCGCTTGCCGGTGCCGGGCGGTCCGTGGAACAGGTACGCGTGCGACGCGCGCCCGCCAGGCGCGAGCGCGGGCGTGAGCACCGCGCGCGCGTGCGGGTGCGCGTCGATACCCGGCAGCTCGACGCCGGGCGGCAGCTCGAGGAGATCGGCGGCTGTCACGTCGGCCATCGTAGAGACGGCGGCTCGCGCGCTGCCTGCTCGCGGCGCCGCTCCTGCGCTCGCGGCGGCGCGCACGCCGACCACTAGCATGCGCCCCGATGCCGCACACGAGCGCCCAACGCCTGTCCCACGCCCACGGGCTCTCGCACGACGCCGTGGCGATCGCCGCGGTCGCCGCCGTAGTGGCGCTGCTGTGCGTGGCGTGGGGCGTCGCGCGCGTGCTGACGTACGAGCCGCACTGGACGCTGTCGCTGCGCCACGCGCTTGCCGAGGCTGGCTTCAGAGCGTCGGCCACGTGGGCTGAATTCAGCGACTGGGCGCGGCTGGGGCGTTAGCTGAGTAGCGGTGCGCACCGCCCTTCTAGGCTGGTGATGCAATGGCGATTAGGTGGCCATGGCTTCGGCACTTGCTCGGCGCCAAGCGCCGGACCGAGCACATCTACCTTTACGATCTTGTAAAGGCATGGCGCGGATCTCCAGCAAGCACCAGGTCACGCTGCCGGTCGAGTCGCTGAAGCAAGCCGGGTTCAGCGTCGGCGATGAGGTCGCGATCGAAGCCGACGGAGCAGATCGCATCGTCGTCCGGCGCGTGTCGCGCGATGCGGACCGAGTGCTGGGCGTGTTTGATGGGCTGTACGAGCCTGGCTATCTGGAGCGACTTCGCTCGGGCGAGCGAGCTTGGGCGGCTGCGTTCTGGACACCGACGTGGTGATCGCCGCACTCGACCGGCGCGACCCGCACCATTCCGCGGCTGCGGCGGCAATCAAGCGGACGTCCGAGGATGGCGTGTCGCTGCTGCTGTCGCTCGTCAACTACGCCGAGACGCTGGTCAGGCCCGCCGAAGACGAGCGCACCCTGCGAACGGCGAGAGATGCTCTGGCTGCTTTGGGGGTACGGCTGATCGCTCCGACGCCCCGAATCGCGGTAGACGCGGCTCGGCATCGCGGGCTGAATATCAGCCTCGCTGACGGGCTCGCACTAGCTACGGCGCAGGCACACGACGCCACCTGGCATCGTTCGACCGGCGGGTTCGACGCGCGCTCCCGAAGGTCGGGCTGGCGTTGGCGCCGCAGCTCAAATGAGAGGCATCCGCCGCGCCTTTACCCCGCTGTTTGGGCCTTTGCGCGACCGGCGCGAGCGGTCCTCGCCGCTATCCTGAGGGGGGTGAGTTGGGTCTCCGGACGGCCTTGAAAAAGTCCGTCCGACCGGAGGCGGATCATCCTCTGTTACCCCCAAAAACACTGTATTCGCGCCGCAAAATGGGGTTTTCGCGCGGCCCAAGATGAGGAGAACGGTTAGATGGATGGCGCCCCGCAGAGCTCAGTAGCTGAAGTCGTCCGCTCCGGTAGGGCGTTGACGATCGAACGTCTCTTCACGACCCCGGGGACACATCCGTTCGAGACCGTCGAGTGGGAGCTGCGCGACGCGCGCATCGGCCACGGCGACCGCGTCGCGTTTGAGCAGCTGGGCGTCGAGTTCCCCACGAGCTGGTCGCAGAACGCGACCAACATCGTCGCGCAGAAGTACTTCCGCGGGCAGCTCGGCGCGCCCGAGCGCGAGAGCTCGGTCAAGGAGATGATCAGCCGCGTCGCCGGCACGATCACCGGCTGGGGCCGCGCGGGCGGCTACTTCGCCGACGAAGAGGACGCGCGCACGTTCAACCACGAGCTGACCTACATCCTGCTGAACCAACTGGCGGCGTTCAACTCGCCGGTGTGGTTCAACGTCGGCTTCGAGGAGAGCCCGCAGTGCTCGGCGTGCTTCATTCTCAGCGTCGATGACACGATGGAGTCGATCCTCGACTGGAACACCAAGGAGGGGATGATCTTCAGGGGCGGCTCCGGCTCGGGCATCAACCTCTCGAACATCCGTGGCTCGATGGAGCCGCTGGCCAAGGGCGGCACGGCCTCCGGCCCGGTGTCGTTCATGCGCGGTGCCGACTCGTGGGCGGGCACGATCAAGTCCGGCGGCAAGACCCGCCGCGCGGCGAAGATGGTCGTGCTGAACGTCGACCACCCGGACATCCGCGAGTTCATCTGGTGCAAGGCCAAGGAGGAGGACAAGGCCGAAGCGCTGCGCGACGCGGGCTTCGACATGTCGATCGACGGCGACGGCTTCAAGTCGATCCAGTACCAGAACGCGAACAACTCGGTGCGGGTGACCGACGAGTTCATGCGCGCTGTCGAGGAGGACCGCGAGTGGCGGCTGCTGTCGCGCACGACCGGCGAGCCGATCGGAGAGGCGGTCTCCGCGCGCGAGCTGATGCGCGAGATCGCGGAGGCGGCGTGGCGCTGCGCGGACCCGGGCGTGCAGTACGACACGACGATCAACCAGTGGCACACCTCGCCCAACAGCGGGCGCATCAACGCGTCGAACCCGTGCTCGGAGTACATGCACATCGACAACTCCGCGTGCAACCTCGCATCGCTGAACCTGATGAAGTTCCGCCGCCCCGACGGCACGCTGGACGTGCGCTCGTTCGAGCACGCGGTCGACATCATGCTGCTTGCACAGGAGATCATCGTCGGGCCGTCGAGCTACCCGACCGAGGAGATCGGCGTCAACGCGCGCGCGTTCCGCCAGCTCGGCCTCGGCTACGCCAACCTGGGCGCGTACCTGATGAGCAACGGCATGCCCTACGACTCCGACCACGGACGCGAAGCGGCCGCGGCGATCACAGCGCTGATGACCGGCCGCGCCTACCGCCGCTCAGCCGAGGTCGCGGCGGTGCTCGGGCCGTACGAGCACTACACGGAGAACCGCGATGCGCACAACAACGTGATGCGCATGCACCGCGACGCCTCGTACGTGATCCCGGACACGAGCGACGGCGACAGCGAGCTGCTCGCGGCGGCACGGCGCTCGTGGGACGAGGCCGTCGAGCTGGGCGAGCTGTACGGCTACCGCAACGCGCAGGCGACGGTGCTCGCGCCGACCGGCACGATCTCGTTCCTGATGGATTGCGACACGACCGGCGTCGAGCCGGACTTCTCGCTGGTCAAGTTCAAGGAGCTGGTCGGCGGCGGGCAGATGACGATCGTCAACAAAACGGTGCCGCTGGCGCTCGAGACGCTCGGCTACTCCGAGCAGCAGGTCGAGCAGATCGAGGCGCACCTGGCCGAGCACGGCACGATCATCGGCGCGCCGGGCCTGAGCGAGGAGCACCTGCCGGTGTTCGACGTGGCCGTCGGCGCACGCGCGATCACGCACATGGGCCACATCAAGATGATGGGCGCGGTGCAGCCGTTCATCTCGGGCGCGATCTCAAAGACGGTCAACATGCCGCAGGAGTCCACCGTCGAGGACATCGCCGACGCGTACACGCAGGCGTGGCACCTGGGGGTTAAGGCGCTCGCGATCTACCGCGACGGCTCGAAGACGGCACAGGCGCTGCGCACCGACGCACAGAAGGACGCGCCGGTGCCGGTCGACATCGACGCGCTGCTGGAGCAGGCTCGCCAAGAGGCGCGCGCCGAGGTCGGGCCGCGGCGCAAGCGGATGCCGCGCGAGCGCCAGTCGATCACGCACAAGTTCTCGATCGCCGGCCACGAGGGCTACATCACGGCCGGCATGTACGACGACGGCTCCGTCGGCGAGATCTTCCTGACCGACATCGGCAAGGAGGGCTCGACGCTGCGCGGCATGATGAACTCGTTCGCGACGGCGATCTCGATCGCGTTGCAGTACGGCGTGCCGCTGGAAACGCTTGTACAGAAGTTCAGCTACATGCGCTTCGAGCCGGAGGGCGTGACCGGCAACCCGGAGATCCCGTTCGCGAAGTCGATGCCGGACTACATCATGCGCTGGCTGGCCTCGCGCTTCCTCGACGTCGACGCCCAGGAGGAACTGGGCATCCTCACCCCCGCGGTGCGCGCACGCAAACTCGCGCAGGAGACGGCGCAGTCGCTGGGCTCCTCGGACACTGCCGGACCGGCCGCCGAGATGACCACCGACACCGCCAGCCCAGGCAACGGCAACGGCGGTGGAACGCCAGCAAGCGAGCCTCCACAGGCAGTTGCCGGCAATGGCACGCCTGCAGCGGCGGCGCTGACCGACTCCCCGCCGGTCGTGCCCGCACGACTGCAGGGTCTTGACCTCGGACCAGCGTGCAACCAGTGCGGCGGCATGATGCAGCGCACGGGCAGCTGCTACACGTGCAGCAGCTGCGGCAATAACACCGGCTGCGGCTGATCTGACGGGCGATAGCCGGCGCGCTACGGCGTCCTCGATCGCTCGTGTGCGCCTGCACACTTCGCTCACTGCGTCCTTGTATCGCTTGGCTCTCGCCGTCAGATTCGCGGGCCGCTCCCTGCGTCCTTGACCTGCTTGGCCGTCGCAGGTCAGAGGCGCATGACAGCCGGCGCGCCATCACGTCCTCCCCCGCTCGTGTGCAACTCCGTATTACACTGTAATTTTCGTGCTACATTGCTGCCATGAGTGCTAAGTCAGCGCCCTTCAGCATGCGTCTGTCGAAAAGCATGGAGACACTCGTCGAGCTGGAGGCAGCGCGCACCGGTCGCAGCAAGGGAGCGGTCGTGGAGGCACTCGCAGAAGAGGCGCTACGCATGCGGCTCTTCCCCGGCATTGCATTTAGAGGAGTCGATTGGGATCGTCGAGCATGGGTCCTCGGGACCGCGCTCGACGTTTGGCAGATCGTCGACGCCTATCGTGACATCGGCTCAGTTGAGCAGATGGTCGCAGGAGGTAGCGCAAGCGAGCGAAGCATCAACCTCGCACTGGCTTACTACGAGCGCTTCCCAGAGGAGATAGACGCAGCGATCACCGAGAACCGTCGTCCACTCGAGCAGCTTCAAGAGCAGTTCCCGTTTATTGCGGTAAGCGCGACCGACCGCTAAGGGCTGCAAGGGACGCGCCGTGCGGCTCTTTCTGGATGCCCATATATCTGGCCCACGCATCGCCAGTGCTCTGCGCGACGGCGGGCATGACGTGCGGGCGGCTGATGAGGAGCGAGAGCTGGATGGCACCTCTGACGAGGAACTGCTCTCGCTCGCGACAGCAGAGGACCGAATCTTCGTGACGTTCGACGTCAAGGACTTCCCGGTGATCGTACGAAGATGGGCCGAAGCCACCAAGGAACACACTGGGTGCGCGATCGTCGTGGGTATCGGCCACGGCGAGTTCGGGGCAATCCTGGATGCACTTGGCAAGCAACTTGAGGCGCGCCCACTGCAAACCGAGTGGAGGAACCACACCATCTTCGTCGCGAGAACGAAGATCTGAGGAATGCGATCAGGTCGGCAGATGCTCGCCGCGAGCGCCTGCGGCGTATTCGCCGAGCGCCACACGCGAGTCGGAGCGCCCGAGGATGCTGATGAAGACGGCGGCGAAGGCGATGCCGAAGACGAGCGCCTCGATGAAGCACATGCTCGCGCCGGCGAGGCGCTGGTCGCTGAGCGCCGACAGCCCGTAGCCGCGCGCGGCGCTGGCGTAGAGCGGGTACTCGGTGCTCGACAGCCACGTCAGCGGCAGACATACGCAGGCGCTGGCAATCCGCGTGAAGCCAAGCAGCGCCAAGCGCTGGCTGTTGGGACGCAAGCGTGCGCGCGGGAGCGGGTCGATGATCAGCCACCACATCGCAAGCCCCGTGTAGAACAGCGTGGCGTGCTCGAGCGCGTGTACGAGCTGGTGCTGCGCGGCGTAGTCGAACACGCTCGGCACCGCCCAGATCCAGGTTGCGAGCGCCCACAGCGGCACCGCGAGCCATGGCGATGTCAGACGTGCGAGCAAGCGGCCGGATTTGCCCCCAGCCGGCGCCACCGCGAGCAGGGCCTCGCGCGAGAGGCCGAGCGGCAGGATCGGCGAGCGCAGACCGAGGATCAGGAGTGCCGGCGCGATGTCCGACAGCAGTACGTGCTGCAGCATGTGCGCCGAGAGCAGGTACCTGTCGCCGATCGGGTCGAGCGGCGAGAGCAGCGCCACGGCGATCGTCAGCAGGCCGGCCGCGTATGGAACCCAGTGGCCGGCGTTCGGCGCCGACGTCGAGGAGCGCGCGCAGGCGCGGCGGTAGACACGGGCGTAGATGACGGCCGCTGCCAGCAGCGCGATCACGACGACCGGCTGGAAGGTCCACGAGCCCCAGCCTGGGTATTGGGTCATCCGATCCTCCCGCGCGCGCTGGGGTTGGTGCTGTCGGAATGGGCGTGCAGAGCGCCGGTCATGCCTGCGGCATCCTATCGATCCGGGCCGCGGGCGTGCCCCGCGCCGGCCCACGGCCGGCTCCGCCGCAGTACCCGGCGCCGCCTGCGCCGAGCTACCCACGCCGGGCTATCGTGTCGAGATGGCCCCGATCGGCGAGCCTCCCTCCGCTGCGGCGCCCCTGCAGGGCGGCTGCCTGTGCGGGGCGGTGCGCTACGAGCTGACGGCGCCGTTCCTGTTCGCCGGCTACTGCCACTGCACACGCTGCCAGCGGCGCACCGGCACGGGCTCCTCGGCCAACGGACGCGTGCCACGCGAGGGTTTCCGGCTGCTTGCGGGGCGCGAGCGCCTGCGCTCGTTCAAGCCCCCGACTGGGGTACCTAAGCTGTTCTGCGAGACCTGCGGATCGGCGCTGTTCAGCGGCGACCCATTCGCAGATCCACAGGTCGCGGTGCGGCTGGGAACGCTCGACCGCGATCCGGGCATACGACCGCAGTTCCGGCAGTTCGTCGCGTCGGCCGCGTCCTGGGAGCCGCTTCCCGAGGACGGGCTCGTGCGCCATCCACGCTCACGGGATCAGTGAGCGTCGCTCGCGCGCGCAGCCACGCGAGCGAGCACGGCTCGCCGCAGCGCTCGCGCCAGCCATCCAGAACGCTGTCCAGCAGCGCCCGGTTCTCGATCCTCGCCAGCACCTCAACGAGCCCGCCGCCATCGTCGATGGGACCGAGGCGCACGACGTACAGCTCGCCCGTGTCGCTGACCCACGCGGCGCGGTGCAGCGGACCATCGGCGTCCTCGCGCCACCACAGCCCGACGTCGAGCTCGCGCGAGCGCACGCGACGCTCGTCGGCGTTGTAGAAGCGCGCCAGCGAGTCGTAGTGCTCGTGGGGCGAAACCTCGGGGGCGACGTCTGTCGGGCTCATGCGGCAACACCAGCTTTCGCTTGCGGGAGAGGTCGTGCCCAAGCCTCTTGCATGCGCCTAAACGACTGGTTACCAAGCCGTAAGGATTAGTAAGGAGGGCGCTCGCAGCGACCTTATCGGCGTCCCGCGCGTCCTATCGGGCGGCTTCGGCTATGTCGCCGCACGGCCGCCAGCGACTGTCACCGGCCCGTGACGGGCCGGTGACGCCAGCTGCTGCCTCAACCGCCGTCAGCCGTTGAGGCGTTTCTTCAATGCGCTCGCGGCGGAGAACTTCGCCGCTTTGGAGGCAGCGATGTTGATCGTCTCGCCGGTCGAGGGGTTGCGCCCCTGGCGAGCCGCTCGGTGGCTGACGCTGAACTTGCCGAAGCCGGCAAGCGCGACCTCACCTCCGGCGGCAAGCTCGTCGGAGACCACCTCGAGCGCCGCCTCGACCACCTGACGTGCCTGGCTGGCGGACAGCCCAGTGCGCTCGGCGACCTGCTCGCCCAGCTCGTTCTTTGTCATGCCACTCCCTTCTCGAGTGTCGTTTCTGCGAGCAGGCTAACCGCTGGTGAGGACGACGAGACCGGAAATGCGCCCTGCGGCGCGGCGCAGAAGCCCTAATTTCCGGGGAGCTTCAGCGGCCGGACGGACCGCAGCGGCCCATCAGCATGTCGCTCGGCGCTCTTGCGAGCGCGAAACGGGGCGAGCGCACCGGCAACGCAGGCCGCCCACAGCAGGCCCACCCACACACCGCTGGCAAGCGCGACGTGCACCCACACGAGCTCGGTCGGCAGGTGCGTCTCGTACTGATCGAGCCCCACGGCGCCCTGCAGCGCGAGCAGCACGCACAGGGCCGTCAGCGGCCGCCGCACCGCCGCCGCGGCCTCGCGGCGGCGGGCCAGCCACCAGATCAACACGGTCGCGACGCTGAACACGAACGCGATCTCGGCGTGGCGGTGGATGACGAAGTCCATCGTGCCCTTGCCGTCGAAGCTCAGGCGGTTGATCTTCTGGCCCGGTGAGCCGCCGGCGTGCGGGCCGGCGGCGGTAGCAGCGGTGCCCGCGAAGATCGTCAGCGCGCCGAGCGCGACCAGCCAGCGCAGCCCACGCACGATCGCCGGATCGGTGGCAGCAACGGCTCCGCCGTCGATCTGCGCCGCGGTTGCCCCGGCATCCTCGTCGGCCGTCGCGCCAGCGACTTCGCCCGCTCTCCCGCCAGCCGTTCCGCCAGCCATCGCGTGAGCCGGCGCGGGCTCGTGCGAGGCACGCCAGACGAGCACGACGGCCGCCACGAGGATCAGCATCGAGAGCGCGAAGTGGCCCATCACCCAGCCGTAGTCGAGCTCGCCCCTGACCGTGAAGCCGCCGAGCACCGCCTGCGCGACCACGCCGAGCGGCAGCAGCGCGCCCAACCACACTAGGTCGCGGCGGTAGGGGCGGCGGCGGAGCGCGGCCAACCACGCGAAGCCGGCCGCGAGCGAGACGGGCACGGTGATCAACCGGTTCGAGAACTCGATCAACGCGTGCGTTTTCAGCGGCGGGTACACGTTGCCGTAGCACTTCGGCCACGTCGGGCAGCCGAGCCCTGAGCCGGTCAGGCGCACGGCGGCGCCCGTGAGCACGATCAAGGTCAGCGCGCCCAGCGCGACGTAGGCGAAGTACACGTACTGCTCGGGGGTGACGGTGTAGCCGTTGGTGCGCTTGCGCAACTGCTGTAGGCGGCCGGCCATCGTCCCTAAGGATGCCACTCGAACGGCAGTTCGTCGGCGATCTCGCACAGGCGGGGAGCCTGTGCGTCGCGCTCTGAGACCGTCAGCTCCGCCACGGGCAGCGGCCACTCGATACCGATGTCCGGGTCGTTCCACGCGATGCCGCGCTCGACCGCCGGGTCGTAGTAGGCGCTCTGCTTGTAGAGCACGTCGGCGACGTCGCTGAGCACGCAGAAGCCGTGCGCGAAGCCAACCGGCACGTACAGCTCGCGCATACTGTGCTCGTCCAGCTCGACCGCCTCCCAGCGCCCGTACGTGGGCGAGCCTCGGCGGAGATCGACTGCCACATCGAGAATGCGACCGCGGGCACAGCGCACGAGCTTGGCGACACCATCGCCGATGTGGAAGTGCAGGCCGCGCAGCACGCCGCGCGTGGAGCGCGAGTGGTTGTCCTGGATGAACAGCTCACCCTCTTGGATGCCGGCCTCGGCGTGCCACGAGTGCCGGTAGGTCTCGCAGAAGAAGCCGCGCTCGTCGGGATAGACGTCGGGTTCGATCACAACGAGACCGGGGAGCGTGGCGGACAGCGTGCGCATCAGCGCAAGAGGGTAGCCGCAGCGAAGCCGACGGCGCGGCCAGCGTGGATTAGATTGGACGCGAGATGCCAGCGAGCAGCGAGGACGTGTGGAGGCCCGGCCCGCTGCATCCGTTGCTCGCCGAGGACGCCGTGCACGTGTGGCGAGCGGACCTGGCGACCGCGGGAGAGCAACTCGACGAGCTGCTGTGCGGTGACGAGCGCGAGCGAGCCGCGCGCTTTGTAAGCGATCGCGACGGCGTGCTGTGGCGGCGCTCACGCGGACTGCTGCGAGAGCTACTCGGCCGCTATCTGCGAAGCGATCCGCGCTCGCTGCGCTTCGCCGTCGACGAGCACGGCAAGCCCGCGCTTGCCGATGAGCCCCGTTCACGGCTGGCGTTCAACATGTCGCACTCTGGAGAGCTAGCGCTCTACGCGTTCAGCACCGCCGGCGCCGTCGGCGTCGACCTGGAGACAGCGCGCCGGCCGATCGACGAGGTGGCGATCGCCGCACGTCTGTTCCGCGAAGCCGACGCGCAACGCCTGCAGAGCCTCGCGCCGCGGGCGCGCCGGCGCGAGTTCCTGCGCCTGTGGACACGCTATGAGGCCGAGCTAAAGTGCCGAGGTCTCGGCATCGGCGGCGAGCCCGCCAAAAACACTCCCGCGCCGGTGACGAGGGGAGCTCGCGCTGGGTACCCAGACGGGCGGCGCGGTGGCGACCGAGCGAGCAGCGCGCGAGTTGCGCTGTTGGGAGTGGCGGTACGAGGGGCCGCCCGACGAGACAAGGCTGGGGGCCGCCAACGAGGGCTTCTAGGGATCTCTAGCGAGGGTACGACATCGGGTCTCGGCCTCGACCGTGACTAGTGGTGGTGGCTGCGGTGCTTCTTGGGCTTCGGCCGCGCGTGGTAAATCCGGATGCTGGCTTCTGAGACGTTTTTCTCCTTGTCGTAAGCAAGGATCGTCAGCGTGTGCCAGCCATACGGGATGTGCTTGGCGCCCTGCCAGTCGAGCGCACCGAACAGCGTCGTCGGGAAGCCGCTGCCGTCGTAGTTGCGAATCAGTTTCCCGTCCCACTCCAGGCGGATGCGGAACACGCCGGCTGAGCTGCTGGCCGTCACGTGGATCGGCAGCGGGCCGCTGTAGCTGACGTGGTTGGTGGGCGAGGACAGGGTGATCTTCGGCCCGGAGAAGTTGCCGCACGGTTCGTGCAGCGAGTCACCTTCGTGCGCGTATGCGCGCATCGCCGCGAACGACGGCTTGCGCGAGCCGTTGGCTCGCAGCAGGCCCGACGTGACCGCGCCTTCATCTGTCAGCGGGAACCACAGCGCCACCTGCACGTAGGGGTCTTCGGCGAGACAGTGATATGCCTGCTCGAGGTAGGTGGCCTGTTGTTCTTCGCTGACGCCGGCAGCCGTCTGGCCTGCCCAGGCGCCTTCCGAGCAGGTCGCGTTGGTCGTGCGCCAGCTCAGCTCGGTCATCCAGATCGGCTTGTTGTCGCCGTTGGCGAGCATCACTGCGTGCACTTCGCGATAGGCCAGGAACGAGTCCGCGATCAGCCGGTTCCCGGTGCCGCGTAGGAATTCGTAGGGCGAGAGTTTGTTGCAGGCGGTGTCGGTGTGCACCCCGACTGCATCGAAGTAGCCCTTGGCGCCGGCTTGGTAGACGCCTTCGAGGTATTCGTAGTCGTTGCCGGTTAGCCCACCGAGGACCACGGTCGCGTTTGGGTTGGCGGCCTTGATCGCGGGGTAGGCGGCCTCCAGCAGCTGCGCATAGGCCGCCGGGTTGGGGCCGCCGGCCCACCAGCCGGACGAGTCCTCCTCGTTCCAGATCTCATAAGCGCTGACGCGCGAGCCGAAGCGCTCCGCGAGCGCGCCGACGAACGCCGCATATTCGTGCGGGTTGGCCGGTGGCGTGTGTTCGTTGCTGGAGCCGGTCTCCCACTGTGGCGTGCCGACTACGTCGAGGACCACTTTTGTGCCAGCGGGCAGCGAGCGGAAGGTCTGTTCGTAGTTGGCGACCCAGTTCGCCGCGAGGCCGCCGCCGCGTTCTGGCTCGAGATCAGACCAAGTAGCGAACAGCCGCACCCAGTGCGTGCCAAGCGTGGCAACCTGCGAGTTCTCGGGGGCGCTCTGGTTGGCCAGGACGACGCCAGGTTCGGCGGCCGACGCCATCTGCGCCGTGACCGCAACGAGGGCAGCAACCACCAGGACGGCAAGAACCGCCTTGACGAGCGTGCCCCGCAAGTGGAGCTCCGAGGAACGACGGCGTGCTTTAGCTACGACGGGAATGGGACAGCATCGACCAAGTCGTGTGAGGACTCAACCAACGGAGGCCCGCCTAGACGCTTGGTCGAGCACGCTGGTCTGCTCAGAGATCATCAGAGTCGATCCACATCAGATGCCAGTCCGCTTCGCCCGTGAGTCGCTCGGCCGCGACCGTCTCGTCCACGGACCGGATGATCAGCTTGAACGTGAACGGGCTTTTCAGGAAGCCGGACCGCGTGAGGCGGTACTCGCGCGCTCGATGTCTCGACATCATCGTCACGATCGCCTCCGCGTCCAGGCGTCGCGCCTCGCGCTCGATCTCACGGTAGAGCACAGCTAGGGCACCCGGGTCCGTTCCGGTCGTCATCAGATCCAGCAACGCAAACGACGGGATCCCCTGCAGCGTTGCCTGCCGACCGATTGCCGCGGCGAGGACCGTATCGTCTCGATAGGCCAGGAACGCCCGGTACTCGACCCCTGGGGCCCCCAGGCGCCATCGGTAGAACTCCGGGCTCTTCACGAGGTGGTTCTTGATCGAAGCAGCCCAGCTGCTGGTGAACGTGCTGAATGCTGCCGAGCTGAGCAGTTCCTCAGGCGCTCCAACCACCACCCGATAGCCCGGCGGCGTGCGCCGCGGCGAGAACAACCATCGATGCACCGAAACACCCACGTTCACGGCCGGCGCCAGCCACGCGAGCCCACGTGCGCTCAGGATCGCGTTCGCGCGAAGCGGACGGAGGTACATGGGCAACTCGAACGCCACTTTCCAGCCTACCTTCAGGTGCCCACCCATGACCTCTGGACGCACCGGATAGCCCGTCACGAAGCCAAGCTCGGTAGCCGCCATATTGGTCAACGCATACCTGCCGAGCTCGGTGAATACACCCTTACCGCGCGCGTCCGAATGGGTCATGACGTCGCAGACCATGCCGGCGAGGACGTCGCGATCTCCGAGCCTGTACGGGTATGGGATCGCAGCGTAATAGCCCAACATCTTCGTGCCTTCGAGCGCGTCGTACTCGTACGCCTTCGGGGTAAAGGGTGAACCGTGAAACTTCCAGAGGTAGTGCTCGATCGATGCTGTGGGCTGCCCTATATGTTCCGGGAAAGCATTTTCGAACAGCTCTCGCTGTGGCGTCAACGCGACACCATGATCGAACTCGCCGAACTCGATGCTCACCCGTACATGCCGCCGTTGATGTGCAGCACCTGCCCCGTGGTGTAAGCGCTATCCGCGCTCAGCAGATGCAAGATCGTGGCGCCGATCTCAGCCGCGCGCCCAAAACGGCCGGCCGGTATCTGCTGACGAATCGCCTCCCGCAGTTCCTCCGGCACGGTGTAGAGCATTCCGTAGTCGAAGTAGCCGAGCGCCAGAACGTTCGCGGTGATGGCGCGCGAAGCAAGCTCACGAGCGATCGCCTTGGTGAAGCCAACCACACCAGCCTTCGCGGCACAGTAGTGGGACGCGCCTGCGACCCCGCTGAACGCGACGACGCTGGAGATGTTGACGATCCTGCCACCACCGGCCTCGCGCATCGCGGGAATGAACTCGCGACAGCTGAGGAACGTCGTCGTCAAGCTATTTGAGAGCACGGTTTCGAACTCATCCAGAGAGAGCTTCCAGCTCATCCCGTTGGAGGTCGAGCCGGCCAGGTTGATCAGGCCCCACACCGGACCGAAGCGAGCGCCCACCTTTTCGGCAAGCACCCCGGCATCCGCCTCGCTGGACAGATCAGCGCGAAAGCAGTGGGTGTCTGGATCGAGACCGTGCTTACGCACGACATCGAACAGTGCGGCCGAGCTGTTGCGGTATTGCAGCGCCAGTCGCGTCACACCATT
Source organism: uncultured Solirubrobacteraceae bacterium (assembly GCA_963716535.1). Classification (GTDB taxonomy): domain Bacteria; phylum Actinomycetota; class Thermoleophilia; order Solirubrobacterales; family Solirubrobacteraceae; genus Palsa-744. Next base: position 2,406,707 of record OY970317.1, read on the forward strand.
GGCCAGCAGGTAGTCGGCAAGCGCGGCGCCGATGCCTCCGCTCGCGCCTGTCAGCAGGACCGTTCTGTCGGCTGCGAGCGCCACCCTAGACACCATAGTCGAGCAGTTTGGGAGGAGCCGCGCGCCGCTTGTGCTGCAGCTCGATCGCGACGAGCAGCCGCAGCACGTACCAGAGGCTCGCAATCGAGCCGGCGCTCCGCTGCCCGTGGACTCTCGGCGTCATGCCGATCGGATGCTCGATGATCGTGGCGCCCGCGCGGCCGGCCTCGATCAGCGCCTCGACCGTGTCGCCCAGATACTCGACCGGATAGTGAGCGGCGAATTGATCGAGCAACGGGCGGCGGATCGCACGAAACCCGGAGCTCGAATCGTGTACGCGGATGCCGCTGACGCGCCTGACGCGTGCCGAGAGGATCCTCATCGCGATTCGCCGCAGGCCGCGAACCGGGTAGGCCGGGGCACCGTCGACGAAGCGCGAGCCAATTACCATGTCGGCCGCGGAGTCGGACATCGCGTCGAGCAGCGTCGCCACTTCCGCCGGATCGTGCTGCCCATCGCCATCGACCTGCACGACGGTATCGAAACCGTTCTCGAGCGCCCAGCGAAAACCACACCGCAACGCACCGCCGACGCCCAGATTGACGGGCAAGCGCAGCACGCTGGCCCCGGCAGCGGCTGCGCGGTCAGCGGTGCGGTCGCCAGAGCCGTCGTCGATGACACACACTTCGTAGTGCAAGCTGCGGGCCTTCTCGACAACGCTGCCGACACTGCGCTCCTCGTTGAACGCAGGGACCACCAGCAGCACTCGTCCCGTCTCGATCACGCTCGCCAGCCTGTCTCGCTGCCAACGACCTCAGCACGGTCGCGGTGAGCTTCTGACTCGAGCTCACGCACACGCTGCTCAACCAGGGCAGCGTGCTCGCTGAGATCCTGGATAGCGCGGTGCAGCCCCGACAGCGAGATCGAAAGCTGCAGACAGATGAGCCCGAGAAAACAAACCAAAACGCCCAGCGAGAACCCAGTCGCTGTGAACCCTATATGTCTGACCTTGGTGGCGAGGAAGCTCAGCAGCGGGGTTCCTAGAAACCCGATGATCGACACCATGATCCATCCCAGGCCGTAGCGGATCGACAGCAAGCGGCGCCGCACGAGCACGATCGTGGAGAGCATCAGGCCCGCCGCGCCGGCCATTACGAAGACGGCCTCTCTACTCACTGGGGCGCCGTCTGCAGAGCCGGGGTTATACCGCTGCGCGCTAGCACAAGCGCACCTGGCAGGCTGGCCATGAACAGCGTGGCGACGGACAGCAGCGATATCAGCGTCGCGTCGGTTGCGGCGATTGGAACGCTGCCGAGCAGGAGCACGTAAGTTCCCTCGCGCACGCCGAAGCCTCCGATCGAGATCGGGATCAGCGTGACGACCGTCACGAGCGCCAGGACGACCGCGGCGGTGGCGAACGGCAAGCGCACGTCGATCGCATCCGCAAGCATCACCAGCTGCAGTGAGATCAACGCCTGGAACAGCAGGCTCGAGAGCACCAGCACAACCAGCACCGAGGGATCGCGAACGTAGTCAGCGACCTGCGAGCGTGACTGCCCAGCTACAAGCGCGAGCCTGCTCGGTATCAGCGCACGCAAGAGGCGTGATCCACGAAACACCGCGATCACGACCAGCAACGCGCCCACGACGGTAGCTGCACTGACCCATGCGAGGAACACACAAGCGCTGTGTGGAACGCCGGCGGAGTGAATCGCCAACGCTATCCAAGCCATGCCGATAAGCCCGAACAGACCACCGGTGCGATCGACGACGATCGTGACTGCTACCCGCGCCAGCAGCGAGCCGCGACGCGCCACGAGCAGCGCGCGCGTGACGTCGCTGCCGAGCGTCGTCGGCAAGAAGGTCCCCGAGAACGTCGACACGGCATAAACACGCACAAGCCGTCGGGCGCCTAGGTGAACGTCTGCGCGCCTCAGCAGCAGCCACCAGCGACAGGCGCCAATCACGAGCGCCGCCAGCACGAGCGCCACGGCCAGGAAGAAGTCCAGCGGATGCCCGTGGCGTACCCGCCCGGCCATCCGACTCCAGTCGATCTGCGATGCGACCACGCCCAGGAGCGCCAGCGTGACCACGATCCGTGTCGGCAACGACTCTGCGACCTGTCGTAGCCGCCTCATTCCAGAGCGGCCCTCGGCTATGCTGGACATCGGGTCGAGGATATCGACGGCAGTTCCTGCAGAGCCAGGCGCGCGATCACCTCGCCGAGCGGAGGCCCGGCTCCTCCAGCCGCCGCGACGGCCGTCGCCAGCCGGTCGAGCGTGGCCCCCCGACGCGTGTGCAGGATCCGACTCGTGAGCCAGCCGGCGTGAGGCATCACCAAGAACGGCTCATCTGGATCCAGGTCGTACGGGTGCGAGTAGCTCCAGAGCACCGTCAGCTCGTCAGATCGACGGGCGAAGCGGCGAGTCAACACGGCGGGGACGTAACGCAGGTAGATACCGCCCAAGAACGGGATCGAGATCCGCCCAACGCCGATCACCGGACAGGGCAGCTCGATCAGGCCGTTGGGCCAGCGGAACGCCTGGCGTGGCGCGTCCGGCCATCCGTGCAGGGGATTCGCGGCAGGCAACACGCTGGAGGAGTAGGCGAAGCCTGCTGCGAGAATGTCATCGAGCGCCCAAGCGGTGGTCGGGGTCAGCGAGAAGATCGGCGCCCGAAAGCCGTGCACAGCGACCTGTGCAGCGGTCTCGAGCAGCTCTCGGCCTTCCCTTAGCTCGCGCAGCAGCCGCTCGCGGCCGACATCACCGAGCGTGACGTGCCGGAGCCCGTGCAAGCCGATCTCATGGCCGCCTTCGGCGACACGGCGCACCAGTTCCGGATGGGTCCTTGCGATCTCGCCGACGATGAAGACCGTGGCGCTGATTCCGCGTTCCTCCACAAAGTCCAGGAAGCGATGGCTCATCCTGACGAAGCGCTCTTCCTGCGCCGCCGAGCTGCGGTTGTCCTCGAGGTCGAATGTCACCGTCACGGTCACGGGCCATACGCTAGCCTGCCCCGATGCGCATCGTCGATGGCTGCAGCGTCGTTCCAACAATCGGACGTAGCATCGCCGTAGGGCACCTTCCCGGGTAGCCGCCGCGGCGTGCACGTGCTTGCCGACAGCGCGCCGCATACGGCGGCGGGACCCACACCCAGCGTCGACATGACGCGCCGCCGCGTGCTCGCGCTCCTAGTGGCCGCCACGTGCGTCCTGCTGATTGCTGCACAGGTCGCCTCGGGCTGGCACGTCCTGCACGCGACGACGGACGTCTACAGCGCGCTTGCGGCGCACAAGTACGTATGGGCGAACGCCGCGACCGCACTGCTCGTGGCAGCTGTGGCCGTCGTTGCTCGCGGTCGCTGGCGCTGGCTGGCCGTGATCGGACCGGGGATCTTCCTCGCGGCGATCCTGCTGGCGACGGCGATCCTCGGCGGCCAGCTGCTGGCGATGGTGATGGCGATCCTGACGATGGCGGCGCTTTGGGATATCGGTGAGCGCCTGCTTCACGTCCTCGGCGCCGACTCACTCGCCAGCATCGCGCCGGTGGCGTGGCTTGCCGGCATCGGCCCCTGGAGCCTTGCAGCGGTCGCGCTGGGTCACGTATCGCTGATCAGATGGTGGACGCTGGGCGTGCTCGTGATCGTGTTCGGTGCGATCGGATGCTGGCGCCTGCTCATCCGTGTCAGGGCTCAGCGCCGCGCGATCGCGACCGAGGTCGGCGGCTCCTCCGTGAGCGCGGCCTGTGCCGGCTTGATCCTGCTCACGTTCGGCTGGGCCGCGATCTACACGGCCGCCCCGGAGATCCAGTACGACGCGCTGTACGGCAAGGTCTACCTGCCCGAACTGTGGGCGAGAACCGGCCAGATCACGGCGATCGTGCAGCACGTTCAAGACTCGGTGACAGGCTGGTTTCAGACGCTCGCGATCTCTGGCCACCTGTTCGACGCGAGCGCGATCGGGCGTTACATGCAGTTGCTGGGGCTGATGTTCACCGCCGCGACGATCTGGTGGTGGGGCCGTCGCCATGGCGTTTTCGGGCCACTGGCGGCCGTGGCGGTGGTTGTCACCCCGCACCTGTTCTGGCAAGCGAGCACCGCCGACGACGACCTGCTGCTCGCGTTCAGCGCTTTTGCGTTCTGCGTGGCGATCGTCGAGTCCATCCGCAAGGACCCCGGACGCGAGGTCCGCGGGCTCGCGTTCGCGTTGGGTCTGCTGGCTGGCTCGGGACCATCGCTGAAGCTTCACCTGGTACCGCTGTTCACGTTCCTGATGCTCGGCTGGGTGGTGATGGGCCGTTCGTCGAGATCCGTTGTGCGGCGCCTCCTCTACGCGACGCTCGGAGCTGCGATCACCGCGCTACCACCGTTGGTGATCCGCTGGATCGAAACGGGTAATCCAGTGCTGCCGGCGTACAACAACGTCTTTCGCAGCCCGTACTGGCTCCCGATCAACGAAACCCTGAACTTCCCCTTCTGGGCGCATCCAGGCCCGTTCGGACCGATCGTCGCGATCTGGAAGGCGGTGGTCGAACCGCAGCTGATGGCCGAGATCGCTCCGCCCGGAGCTTTCGGCCTGCTCATCGGCGCGACCGTGATCGCCCTGCTCGTAGGCTGGCTCGGACGCGATCGCACCCGCGCCGCCCGCGTTGTATGGATCGCGCTGATCCCGTCTGTCATCTACTGGTGGATCAGCTTCCGCTACCTCCGCTACCTGCTGGCGATCGACTTCGTGTCGGTCGCATTGCTGCTGATGATCACCGCCGGCGTGCGTCTCGGCAGTCGCGGTCGGCTGCTGTCGGTGATCGCGGCGACGATCGCGGTAGCCGCCTCTTTCCCGGTAGCCGTCGCCCAGTTCTGGAACGTGCCGCTCCATAAACCGCCCATCAGCGCCGCCATCGGCCACTGGAAGGAAGCTAGCTACCTCAACGCCGGGTTCGCCGAGCGACCGGCGATCCTTGCCTTCAATCGGCTCGCGCCGAGACGCGCACGGGTCGGATCAGACGCCTACGAGCGGGTGTGGCTGACCGGAGAACGCGACATCTACAACCTTCACTACGAAATCACTCCGCTGATGGAGATCCACGGGCCGAACCACACGCCCACGACCGGGACCCAGGTGTTCGAAGATCTGCGCAGGCTCGGCATCGACTGGATGATGGTGACTGAACCCGACCTCCCGCAGAACGAGCCGGGCTACATCTCACAGGTCATCACCACGCACGGCAAGATCGAATACGGCGGGCGCGGCTGGGACCTCTACCGCCTCGTCGCGCGACCGCCCACGCCGACCCCCGTGAGCGCCTGTGACAAGACCCTCACCGAAGTCCCGTCCTGCTGGGGTGTCGCACGAACGAAGGCTTTGACCGTGAGCGTGACTCGTGTCGTTCACACTTGTCCGGGCCAGATCCTCGCCGTCAGCCTGACCGAGGCTGCGGGCGCCGGCCCGTCAGCCGTCCTCGTTCAGTTCCCGGGAGGCAACCCCAGCTACCGGCTGCAGACAGGGAGCGCGATCGCCGGCAGCGAGCAGACGACCTACGCGACGGTCCCCGCTGGAGCGAGCAGCGCCAGCGTCATCATCGGCCCAAGCCCGGGCGCACGCATCACCGCCGCCAGGATCGGCTGGCTTGGGCACGCCTGCCCCGCGCAGTCGCGCGCCGGCTAGCTCCCGATCGGCTCAGTCGCGGTGGTGATCGCGGCGGTGATCGTCAATCGATCCGCTCCAGCACTACAAGGGCTTGCGCAGTGCCACGATTCCGTCCCACACGCACATCGACTCGATCGGCAGTGCGTCGGCCACCATCTCGGGCTGAGCGAAGCCGACGGTACCGCTCGCGGTGTGATCGATCAGGCGCTTGACGAGGCCAACGACGCCGAGCTCGTGGCTCGGCATCGGAACTGGGGCCGCCGTCTCAGCCTCGGTGGATACGCTCGACGCGTCGAGGCCCTGAACGTCGAGTGCATCGTTGAGCGGGCCGCCATCGTGCCAGTCGAGCAGATAACCGGTGCCCCAATCCTCGATGCAGTAGAGGCCACCTCGGCGCAGATGCTGTGAGTAGAGGATCTGCAGCGAGCGCGCGGTCAGCACCCCGAAGTGCGATGCGTCGTCGATGATGACGTCGAAGCCAGCGGGCGCATGTTCCTCGCGCACGCGCTGCATCAGCGCCGCGTCGCTCTGGTCTCCAGACACGATGTGCACCCGCGGGCCGAGATCCATGTCGGGCGGCTGCAGGTCGATGCCGACGACGGTCGCCCGCGGGAACGCGTCGCGCCACATCTCAAGCGAGTGGCCGTTCCACACGCCCAGCTCGAGCAGCGTGAACGAACGCCGCCGCAGCGGTGCCAGCAGTTGCTCGTAGATCGGCAGGTACGGCGCCGGCTTGACGGCCGCTTCTGTTGGGCGATCGGCCGGCAGTGCAAGCCATCCCTGGCTCGGCGTCGGGCGGAGCAGGCTCAGGGCGGTCCTGCGGACCTGGCTCGAGGAGAAGCTCATCGTGGCGATCGGCGAAGCTTACCCTGCGGCTTCACGATGCAGGCGCATCGAGGTTCAGCTCGACCAGATCGGGGTGCAGCTTGTAGTAATCGAAGAACGCCGTCACCGCTTGGCTACTCGAGTACGTCGCGCCGCGGATCTTGAAGGGCGTTTTTCCCGCGACGTAGCCAGCACCGAACTCCAATCCCAGCGCACGCACATGGTTCGCATGCAGCGGATAGAACGTCGAGCCGAGGATCTCGTCGAGGATCGACCCGGCTTCCAGGCCACCGCCGATGCCGATCAGCTTGGCTATCTCCCGCGCGAGGCGTGCAAGCAGCCTGTTCGACGGATGGTTCATCGTGAAGAACAGCAGCTCCTCCCTGAAGTGCGCAGCGATGAACGGCGTCAGCGCGATATCGCAGTCTCGTCCGCGGACGTCGAGCTCGGCGGTGGCCTGTGTCGCCCACGCATCTGCGTCGGACGGCAGCTCTGCGTCCTCGAGCAGACGGCAGGTCGCGGCGACATCGGCGCCGGCACGGTAGGCACGCAGGATCGAGCGGTCGTGATAGTCGAAGGGGCCCTCGACGACCGGCTGGCCGGTCGCATCGCGGAGGTAGAAGAGATCGGGAAAGTATCCAGCCCAGTAGATGCTCGGCCAGCGCACAACCGTGGCACCGTCGGCGATCTGGGCGAGCGTCTCGGTACCGAGACCGAGCCCGTCACGGTAGTCGTCACCGACACGCTGCAGGATCACCAGGCTCGCAGCAGCTACCGCCTGATGCAACTCGGGGACCATCGCCTCGGGGATCTCGTGCACCGCGGGGAAGCTCACGAACTCGAACCTGCTGGTGAAGTCCTCGCTGGTGGCGAGGATCATCTCGAGGGCCTGCGCCTGACAGTTTCCGACAACGACAGCGCGGTCCATCACACCGCAAGCCGTGTGCGCTCGAGCAGCTGGCCGAGTCGCTTTGAGATCACCTCTGGTGAACATTGCTCGGCGACGAGCGCCTGCCCGGCGCTCGAGAGACCCTGCCACAGTGACTCATCGGTGTAAGCGCGGATCACATGCTCTGCGAGCGCACGTGAAGTATCCGCAACGAGCATGCAGTCAGCCGCGTTCTCGAATCCCTCGGCACCGATCGGAGTCGTGACGACCGGCAAGCCAACTGCGAGCGCTTGAGTGATTTTCCCCTTCAGCCCAGCCCCGTAGTCGAGCGGGACGACCATCAGCCTCGTCTGTTGCAGCAGCGGGTCGAGATCGTCCACCCAGCCGAGCACATCGACGAGCGGCGCGGCGAGCCCCTGCACCTCGGGTGGCGGCTTGGACCCCACGATTGTCACTGCCACGTCCCCCAGCTCACGCCACACCGAAGGCATGACTCCCTTTACTAGGCGTACAGCGGCATCGATGTTGGGCGGGTGCTCGAAGCTGCCGACGAACAAGATCCCGGAACGAGCTTCAGCCGGCGGAACGTAGGACTCCACCTCGTACACGGTCGGGATCACGAGCAGCTCCGCGTCGGGTATGTCATCGAGGATCTGGAGACCCTCTGCATCGCTGACAACGCAGGTAATGTCGCTAGCGCGAATCAAGGCCAGCTCGAGCTCACGCAAGGCCCTGGCCTTTGGTGGCAGCAGCTCGAAGTCGACGCTGCCGTTACTAGCGCTGACGCTCGCCCCGTCAAGGGAGCCTGAGCCCACCCGGTCGCGGAAGCCAGCGGCACCCTTTCTAGTCTCGCGCAGCCAGTGCAGGTCAACGGTGTCGTACACGACCGTCGCCGACGGGGCGAACTCTCGCACCGCGTCGAGCCAGCGGCTCGCCTGATGGGGCCGGGAGAGAATCGCCAGGCTGAGCTTCGGCCCGATCGTGGCGATCTCGGCGTTGACGTCAAGCGCGCCGTACATCACTTTGATGCCTTTCTCCTGGAGCAACGAGGTGTACGGCTCGATCGCGGCGAAGTTGTCTGGCATGAACGTCACATGCGCGCCAAGGTCGAGCAGCGCCTCCATGATGCGCAGCATGCGCAGCGAGCCAGCGTCACGATCCCACATCGGGACGTGGTGATCGATCACCAGCACGTGCGGCCCTCGATGCCGGTCCGCGGCAACCCGCACATGCGCCGGCGCCGCGCGCAGGTGCTCGCGCTCCAGACGCTCGGCCCACTTCGCGACGAACTTCGGGCGGTTCTCCTCTTGGTGGCGCTTGTGGCTGTTATTGGGATCAGAGCCCGCGGTCGCGCCCTCGATGTGAACCACCGTCGCACGCGGCTCATACAGCACACGCAGACCCTGCTCGCGTGCCTGGAAGCACAGATCAGCGTCCTCGTAGTACATGGGCAGATAGCGCTCGTCGTAGCCACCCACGGCTTGCCAGAGCGTCGCCTTCACCATCAATGCGGCGGCCGAACCGTAGTCGGTCTCGCGTCGATATTCGTACTGATATAGATCGGCGCGGTCGCCGCGTCCGAAGTTTACCCCGGTGCCGTCACGCCAGATGATGCCCCCCGCCTCGTTGAGGCTGCCGTCGGGATAGACGTACTTCGGCGTCACCACGCCTACGTCGTCAGCCGACTCGGCGCAAGCGAGCATCGCACGCAGCCAGCCGGCGGTCATCTCCGTGTCGTTGTTGAGCAGCACGATCCACTCCCCGCGCGCCAGGCCAGCACCGCGATTTACGCTACGCAGGTACCCCTGATTCTCGCCGTTGTGCACAACCTTCGCGCCTTGCACACCTTCGAGCAGGCGCCGCGACTCGAGGTCGGCCGCATCGTCGACGATGATCAGCTCATAGTCGACGTGGGTCGTGTGGTACCTGATCGACTCCAAGCAAGCGCGCGTGAGCTCCGCGTGCGCATAAACCGGCATGACCAGTGAGACCTTGGGTGTCTCACACGCGGGCATCGAGATCCATGCTGCGTTCGACTCCAAAGGCTGCTGCGGTGAGGTATCCGCCTCGGCGGGAGCTGACACCTGCGGGCGGCGTTTGATCAGTACCCGCCCGATCAGCCGCAGTGACATCCGCAGCGCTCTCGCGGGCAGGGAGCCTTCGCCGATCGCTCCGTAGAGGCGCCCGCTTAGCTTCTGGAACGCCTGCCATGTGACGGACTCCTCGGTGCGTCGATTCAGTTGTCGCGACGCCGCGAGTTCTACCTCGAGTGCCGCCATGCGCTCATCGAGCAGCTCGCGATCTGCGCGCATGGCGAGGATGTCCTCCCCCCTGCGCTGGATGTCGCGGTCGCGCTGCGCAACCGCTTCACCGAGCTCCGCGGCGCGGGCGCGCAGCACACGCTCGTATTCCCCGCGGACCCTGTTCACTACCTGCGTGTGCAGGCCTCGCTCCCGCTCGAGCACCTGCTCTGCGGCCGCGGTCGCCACCTCGCGTTCTCGCGTGCGCATCAGCTCCAAGCCGCAGTCCGCGAGCGTCGAGTCACCACCGATCGCTGGCAGCGGCAGCTTCGACGCAACGGCAACGCAGTAGAGCGCAGCTGGGTCGCCGGCGCGGCGCCATTCATCGCCGCTGCGCTCGATGAAGAAGCCCGCCTCGGATGCGTCGCGAGCGCGGTCGGCGCCAGTGGACTCGCCGCCTGTGGACTCGCCGGCATCGCCGGAAGCACCAGCACTACTAGACGCATGGCTGAGAGCGTTTAGATATGAGCCCGTGATCGTGCGCTGCCCCCATGCGGCGACGTGCGAGAAGCTGCCTTCGAGCAGCTGCAGGAACTCGTCGAGCGACAGCTCGTGCTCGTGGAACGGGTTGACCTGTCCATTCGCCTCGCTGTAGATGCGTCGGTCTGGCGTTGAGATCACGAGGATGCCGTCGTCGCTGAGCAGCCGCGTGACTTCCGCGAGTACCTGCTCGTGCTCGCGCACGTGCTCGATGATCTCGAAGGCGACGATCGCGTCGAACGAGCCGTCCGCATGGGCGGACAGGTCGAGCGCGCTGCCCAGCTCGAAGTCCAGGTTCGGCCCGGCGTAGTTGAGCCTGCTGTGTTCGACGGTCCGCTGATCGACGTCCACGCCCAGTACGCGCTCGGCGGTCTCGGCCAAGATTGCCGCACCGAAGCCCTCGCCGCTGCCGAGGTCGAGCACGCGCCGCGATCCGATCAGACGCGCGGCCCACAGATACCGGTGGAAGTGCTCGTATACGACCTGGACGTCCGGCGCCCACGGCACACAGCGCTCACCCGTCCACTCGATCAGCCGCGGTGCGGCGGCTCGACGCCTGGGACTCACGTCGGGGCACAATACATCAGGCCATCCCACAGCTCGACCGGCGGCTGCAAGTGAGGGCGAGAACTGCGGTTGCTAGCGTTCATGGGCAGTGTCCAGCACCGTGGTAGAGACGACCGCCGAACCGCCAACCGCCGAGCGCACAGGCTCGACAGCGGTCTCGATCGACGGCGTCAGCAAGACGTTCCGGCTACCTCACCACCACTACTCGACGCTCAAGGAGCGCCTGCTGCATCCACTGCGCACGACCACCTACGACGAGTTGAAGGCGGTCCAGGACGTATCGCTCCAGATCGCCGAGGGCGAATTCTTTGGCATCGTAGGGCGCAACGGCAGCGGCAAGAGCACGCTGCTCAAGTGCATAGCCGGCATCTATCGCGTCGACACGGGGCAGATCTCGATCGCCGGGCGGCTGTCGCCGTTCATCGAGCTCGGCGTCGGCTTCAACCCCGACCTCAACGCTCGCGACAACGTGATCATCAACGCGATCATGCTCGGGATGAGCCGCAAGCAGGCGATGCAGCGCTTCGAGCACGTAGTCGCCTTTGCGGAACTCGAGGGCTTCATGGACCTGCGCCTGAAGAACTATTCCTCGGGGATGCTCGTACGCTTGGCGTTCGCCACCGCGATCCAGGTCGACGCGGAGATCCTGCTCATCGACGAGGTGCTCGCGGTCGGCGACGCGGCCTTCCAGCAGAAGTGCTTCGAGGAGTTCTTCCGCCTGAAGCGCGAAGGCAAGACGATCGTGTTCGTCTCGCACGACATGTTCTCGATGGAACGCTTCTGCGACCGCGCGATGCTGATCGAGCGCGGCCGCATGCTCGAGCTCGGAGCACCCGCCGACATCGCACGCGCCTACCACAAGCTCAACTTCGGCCAGCTCCCCCACGAGGCCCCCGAGGAGGTCGAGGCGAGCAGTGGCACGATCATCGCCGACGCCTGGTTCGAGAGCGCGGACGGCGCGCGCGTCACAAGCGTAAGCCGCGAAGCGCCGCTGACGATGTGCTTCGAGGTGCGCCTCGCCGAGGACCTACTCGACCCCGTGTTCACCGCGACCCTACGCAACGAGCTCGGGCACACGATCGTCGTCGCGCGTTCCGACCAGGACGCGGGCACCAGCGGCTCCTACCGAGCCGGCGAATCCGTGCTGGCCAGGTTCGCGATTCCCAACTGGCTCAGCCCCAGCCGCTACACGCTCACGCCGTCGCTCGCCCGCGAGGGCACCGGCGACGACGCGCTGGCGATCGTCGAGGACATGGTCTCGGTAGTCGTCCACGGCAACTCCAGTGGCGGCGTCCTCGAGCTACCGCTCGACGTGAGGCTCGAGCGCACATGAGCACGACGCCCGACATCGGCCTTCCCACCCCACGCCGACAGGCGCCGGTGAGCCATCGCGTGTACGGGCCCTCGGCGCTCGGCGGCGGCGCGCAGCGCTTCTGGTCGCTGACCTTGATGCTCGCCCGCACCGAATTCAAGCTGCGCTTCTTCGGCTCGGTGCTCGGCTACGTGTGGACGCTGATGCGCCCGCTGATGCTGTTCGGGGTGACGCTGTTCGTGTTTACCGACATCCTCAACGTCAACAAGGGCAACCCGACGCCGCATTACGCCGAGTATCTGCTCGAGTCGATCATCCTCTTCACCTACTTCCAGGAAACGACGATCGGCGCCGTGCCAAGTCTGGTAGCACGCGAGAACCTGTTGCGCAAGGTCCGCTTCCCGCGCCTGGTGGTGCCGATGTCGGTGGCGCTCACGTGCCTGTTCAACCTCTGTATGAACCTGATCGTCGTGTTCATCTTCATTCTCGCCAGCGGCATCGAACCGCGCCTGAGCTGGCTCGAGCTGCCGGTGTTCATGCTGCTGCTGGTAATCCTCTCCACGGGAGTCGGCATGCTGCTCTCGGCGCTGTACGTGCGCTTCCGCGACATCCAGCCGATCTGGGAAGTGTTCGCACAGTTGCTGTACTACGGTTCGCCGATCCTCTACACGATCCAGGTCGCCGCTCAGAAGAACAAACATCTCTTCGGCATCTCCTTCGCGCGCATCCTCGTGATCAACCCGCTCGGGGCGATCATCACTCAAGCCCGCCAGGCATTGCTCACGCCGGGCGCGCCCTCTGCCGCCAAGGCGATCGGCGGCGCCCCGCGTCTGGCGATTCCGCTCGGCATCATCGCCGGGCTGTTCGCGCTGGGCCTGTGGTATTTCAATCGCGAGGCACCGCTGATCTCCGAGAGGCTCTGACGATGACGACCGCTGAGACATCGACCGAGCAGCAGCTCCAAGCCGAGGTTGAGCGCCTGCGCGCGCATGTCGCGGCGCTCGAGTCCGAGCTCGTGCAGGTGCAGGCGCACGCCAACGACGCGGTCGCCGCGTGGCAGGACCGTGCCTACTGGCTGGACCGCTGGCACCTGGACCTGAACGCGCTGATGCGCCGGCCTGTGACGGCGCGGGTGCGTGCGGCGCTGCGCGCGATCCGCTCGCCGGTGCGCCTGCTCAGGCGAGCGCTTCGCGCCGTCCGCGAGTAGAGCGCCAGCCACTTTGACGATCGACATGGACTCCCATGAGCGCCCGCGCGTGTCGGTGGTTATCCCCGTCAAGGACGGGGAGCGCTACCTGCAGGAGCTGCTCGCCGCGCTCGCGCTCGAGGCACCCGACGAGGTGCTCGTGATCGACTCCGGCTCGAGCGATCGTTCACGTGAGATCGCGCGTGCGGCGGGGGTCGGACTGCTTGAGATCGACCCTGCTGAGTTCGGCCACGGGCGCACCCGCAACCTCGGCGCCGAACGCACCAGCGGCGAGCTGATCTGCTTCCTCACCCAGGACGCCACTCCGGTACCCGGCTGGCTCGCCGCCTACCGCGAGGCGTTCACGCTCGATGCGCGCGTCGGCGCCGCGTACGGCCCGCACCTGCCGCGCGCCGACACGAGCCCGATGATCGCGCGTGAGCTGACCGAGTTCTTCGCCACGTTCTCGCCGGACGAGGGACCCGTCGTGCAGCACCCCGGAGACCCGTCGTTCCTGTCGAACGTCAACGCCTGCTACGCCCGCGCCTGCTGGCAGGAGCTGCGTTTTCGCGAGCTGTCCTACTCCGAGGACCAGGCTTTCGGCGTGGACCTGCTGGCGGCCGGCTGGAGCAAGGTCTACCACCCCGGCGCTGCGGTGCTGCACGCGCACGACTACGGCCCGCTGGAGTTCATGCAGCGTTATTTTGATGAGTACCGCGGCCTGCGCTCCTCGCTCGGCCACGTCGAGCAGATCGGCCCGCGCGCACTGCTCCGCGACGTGCGCGGGCTTGTCGGCGGCGACGTGCGCTGGATGGCAGAACGTGACTACAGCGCTCGCGAGCGTGCGCGTTGGACGGCACGCTCGCTGACCCACCACGGCGGACGCAAGGTGTTCTCGGCGCTGGGCTCGCGCTCGGATCGGCTGCCGCGCGGCCTGCGCGCGCGCCTGTCCTTCGAGGGCAGCGACTACGCTCCCGAACCGATGCGCACGTCTGCCAGCGAAGGCACCGCAAACGAGGGCGACGGCAGCGCGCTCGTGCTCGCAACCTCACCGCAGGCCCCGCGCATCGCCGCTCATGAGTACGCACCGATCGCGCGCATCCTCGCCGACGGACCGGCGGCGCTGGCGGAGCCGATCCCGGGGATGGCTGAGCGCACACCGCTACATCTTGCGTTCGTGATCCCGCCGTTCACGGAGGGCAGCGGCGGGCACAACATCATCTTCCAGTTGATCCACCGACTCGAGCGCGCCGGGCACACGTGCTCGGTGTGGGTGGATGACCCGTTCGGTCAGCGCCGCCACGAGTGGCCGGCGGTCGTGCGCGCCGCCATCAACGAACACTTCGCCAGCGTGCGCGCGCCCGTCCACAAGGACTTCGATCACTGGTATGGCGCCGACGTGGTCGTGGCGACCGGCTGGCAGACCGTGTACCCGGCGCTCGCCCTACCGAACGTGCGTGCGCGCGCCTACCTCGTCAACGACCACGAGCCCGAGTTCTACCCGACGTCGGTCGAGTCGGTATGGGCGGCCGAGACCTACCGCCTTGGCCTGTATGGGATCTGCGGCAGCCCGTGGCTGCGCGAGCTGTACGTCGAGCGCTACGGCGGCACAGCAGAGGTCTTCGACTACGGCGTCGACCACGCCGTCTACCACCCGCGCGCGGTCAAACGGCGCCGCGACACGGTCGTGTACTACTGCCGCTCGACGACCCCACGGCGAGCGGTCGCGCTCGGCGTGATGGCGCTGCATGAGCTGTATCGGCGCCGTCCCGACGTGCGCATCGTGATGTTCGGCGAGCGTTATCCGCTGCCGACGCCGTTTCCTTATGAGCACCTGGGCGTCGCCAGCGCCGAGCAGCTTTCGTGGCTGTTCTCCGAGGCGACGGTGGGGCTGTGCCTATCGATGACCAACTACTCGCTGATCCCGCAGGAGATGCTCGCCTGCGGGCTGCCGTGCGTCGACCTGCTGGGGGCGAGCGCGGAGTCGGTGTTCGGGGCCAACGGCCCGGTCGAGTTGAGCCCGTTTGACACGATCGCGTTGGCGGACCACGTCGAGCGCATGCTCGAGGACCGCGAGCTGTGGGAGCGCCGTTCCCAGGCGGGGATCGAGTTCGTCGCGGGACGCTCGTGGGATCACGCCGCCGAGCAGGTGGAGCAGGCGTTGCGCGGCGCGCTGCGGGCGCGCGAAGCGGCGTGCGCGCTTACGGTTTGACGAGCTCGACCCAGTCCGCTTGCACGCCGCACAGTCGCCGCCACGCCCTCGGCGGCAGCGTGCTCAGGCGCTCTGGCTGATCGGCTACCAGCTCGACGTAGCCGATCTCGCCCTTACCACCGTCGCTGCCGGTGCCGCCGTCGCCGGGAGCAAAGCCGCCGCCGCCGCGGAAGATGTCGAGTGCGTGCTTGCCCGCGCCGACGTTCACGGTCCCTGCCTGCAGCCACTCATCCGGGGTGTTCCAGCCGCTCACGGAGCCGACGCTGCGACCATCGAGCGTCACGCGCAGCGCGCGCGGAAAGCTGCCCTGTACCCACACCTGGTAGCGACCCGCGCGCGGCACGTGCACGATCTTTCCAGCCGAGCCGGGAGTCAAGGGTGTGACGGCATCCGACGTATACGGTTCGGGATCTTCGATCCAGCCCGAGGAGCGCACGGTGGCGTGCAGCACGTCGTAGCCAATCGCTTCCGGGCTCTGCGCCAACAGCAGGCTGCTGCCGGAGGGTGCTCCGTGCACGATCGTCTGCAGTTGCGCACAGGACACGGGCGCGTAGGCGCTGTACAGCTGCTGCTCCGGAAGGTGCGCGAGCACCTGCGGTGAGGCGGTGCGCTTCCACACTTCGTAGAACGAGTTGGCGTAGACGAGGCGGAAGTTGGCGGGCGGACGGCTCTCGGCGGGTGAGCGACGGACGAGGATGTAGGGGAAGGACTCGATGAACGGCAGCGTCTCGGCGTCGAGATCGAACGACTGCCCGTACAGCCCGCCAGGGCTGCGCAGCACGAGGTTCTCGGGGGTCGGGTACTGGGTGCCGAGCCACAGCGGCGTGGGCCAGGCGAAATAGTCTGCGAACTCGTCGAACTCGCTGACCAGCACCGGACCGCGCTTGCCGAGAAAATGACCGACGTCGCGCATTGCGATGAAGCGGCTGGTCGGCGCGACCGGATCGTGGTGATAGGCAAGCGCATCGGATAGCAGCACGCCTACGGCGAGACCCGCGCCGGCGAGCAGCGCGACCGGCAGTAGGCGCTTGGCGCGGATTGCGGCCAGCCCCTGTGCCGCACCCAAGACGACGACCGGGCTCGCGATCGCCAGCAGCTTCGCCTGCACATAGGGGATCGCCTTTGGGTAGACGATCAGCAGCACCAGCGCCATCGTCACCGCGCCCATCGGCAAGGCCGGCTCGCGCTTTCGTACCGCGTGCACGAGGCCGAGCGCGAACAGCAAGAGGATCGCGACGGTGGCGAACACCTCGGCGGCGCCTGAGAAGCCATGGGCCACCGCGATGCGGTAGTCGCCCTGTAGCCACACGCCCACGACCTCGCTCAGCGGCAGCGGCCGCAGCAGCTGCCCCAGCGGCGGCGCAGCCGCGCTCGAGCCGGTGAAACCGCCCGTCGCCACTTCGAAGAATTTGGCGAGCGTCTTCAGCGCGGGTGCCGCCAGCACGACGAACACGACGATGCCCACGCCAGCCGGGCGCAGCCACGCGCGGGTCGGCAGGCGCCGGTGCACGAGCACGCTCGCCACGAGCGCGGTGCCGGCGAGCGCCAGCGTGTACGGCAGACCGGCGGCGTTGTACGTGGCCAGAATCGCCGCGAGCGGAACCGCCACGAGCACGGCTGCGGCTACGCCGCGTAGCTCGAGCATCGCGAAGCGGATCAGCGCCAGCGCGCAGAGCACCGCGACAGCCGTGCCGACCTCCTTGACGCTGCCTTGCATCGCGTACTGGTAGGTCAGCGCCGCGGCCATCGTCAGCAGGCCCGCGAGCGCTGCCAGGCGCCTGTCCATCATGCGGCCCGACAGGGTCGCGGCGGCAATCGCACCGACGCCCGCGAGCGCGCTCAGGTAGCCCTGCCAGATCGACGCCAGTTCGGCGTGCAGGAGCCCCCCGATCGCGCCCAGGTAGGACTGCGCTCCGAGCGGGTAGCCGGTTGAGAAGAACGATTCGATGAACGACTTCGCGGTGCTGGGCGCAAGCGGCCCGATCGTCGTGCCGTACGTCTGCAGATGCCGCGTCAGCAGCAGCTCAAAGGCGACGTCGTCCTCGAGCCGGTAGCCGGTGAACGTCCAGTGCCCGGTGGCGATCACGCTGAGGTCGAACAGCAGATACGCAGCGAGCCCGGCCGCAAGCGGCCAGCCCGCGTTCAGACGCCCGGGAAGCTCGTGGCGTGCGAGCAGCAGCCCGGCGACCACCAGCACGCAGAAGATCGGCAGCAGCACCGTGTTGCCGAGCCCGAGCGTGTACACGGCGAGGCACAGGATCACCGCCGCGCAGTAGCCGAGCGGTATCAGCAGCGCGTTCGTGACCCGCGCGCGCGCCAGACGCTCGACGAGCAGCCCCAGCCCTACGGTGGTGATCCAGACGGCCACCGGGGCCAGCAGGAACCCCTCTGTGTTTTCCCACAGGCTGGGGGACGGCATGCGGCGGCTAGCGGCGACGCAAGCCGAGGATGCTCAGCAGGAAGGCGGAGAAGAAGATCTGGATGCCGACGATCACGAACGTCGCGGCAATCACCGCGAGGTGTTCGTCGGCCAGCGAGCCGAACCCATGCGAGATCCACGTGGCCAGGATCAGGCCGCCCATGACGACGCCCACGAGCATGAACGCGCCGCCCAACAGCAGGCCGTGCTCGAGCCGAAAGCGCGCGCGCATGCGATCGAACCAAGGATCCTGCTCGCCCATGAAGTATGTGCCGTAAGCGTGCGCGCACAGCCCCAGCGCGAGCACCTGCGTGCCGACGATCATCAGCAACGCGCCGCCGATCAGCGCGTGCACACCCCAGGCGCGTCCGAAGAAGTCAAGGCCAGCCGCTACGAACGCCACGATCAACGTGCCGACGCCGGCGAGCACCGCGCCGGGCAGGATGAACAGATGGTTGGGGCTGTGCACCAGGAGGAAACGCAGGTGCCGCCAGCCGTCGCGGAAGCTCGACAGTTTGCTCTCGCCGCCGCGCGGGTGGTATTCGATCGGGAACTCGGAGATCTTGAGGTTCTCCTTGGCCGCCCTGATCACCATCTCGGAGGCGAACTCCATGCCGGTCGTGCGCAGGTCCAGGCGCGGCAGCACTTCGCGGCGCACCGCGCGCATCCCGCAGTGCGCGTCGCTGATGCCCGTGCGGAAGAAGAGGTTGAGCAGCCCCGTGAGGATCGGGTTGCCGATGTACTGGTGCAGCCACGGCATCGCGCCCGGCTGGATGTTGTCCATGCGGTCGCCGATCACCATCTCGGCGCCCTCTTCGAGCGCCGCCACGAAGCGCGGGATCTCGTCGAAGTCGTACGTCAGGTCGGCGTCGGCCATCACGATGTAGCGCCCACGCGAGGCCTCGAACCCAGCCAGGTAGGCGCTGCCGTAGCCGCGCCGCTTCTCGACCACCACGCGCGCGCCGGCCTGCTCGGCCAGGCGTGCGGAGTCGTCCTCGGAGTTGTTGTCGGCGACCACGACCTCGCCGTGCACGCCCATGCGCACGATCGCTTCCAGCGCTGCCGTCACGCACGACTCGATGTTCTCGGACTCGTTCAGGCAGGGGATCACGACAGAGACAAGCGGCAGCTCGTCCTCGGAACCGGGCATCGAAGGCGGGGCGCTTGTCGGGGCGAGTGTGCTCATTGGCGAAAGCTTGCGGCCCTTGCTCGGAGAGTCAGGCTGCTGGCGTTGCGGTTATAACGCCTGAGAGGGCGGAAAGTGGCGCACGCCGGCGGACACGCCTGTGAGATGGAATGCTAGCGGCATGCGCGTGTGCCTTGTCTACGACTGCCTGTTTCCCCATACGGTAGGCGGCGCCGAGCGCTGGTATCGCGACCTCGCCGAGCGCCTGGCGGCCGAGGGCCACGAGGTCACCTACCTGACTTTGCGCCAGTGGCCGCGGGGTGAGCGCGCGCAGATCGACGAGCGCGTGCGCGTCGTGTGCGCCGGCCCGCGCATGGCGCTGTACACGACCGACGGGCGCCGGCGCATCCTGCCACCACTGGTGTTCGGGGCGGGCGTGCTCGCGCATCTGCTGCGCCACGGCCGCCGCTACGACGTCGTGCACACGTGCGCGTTCCCGTACTTCTCGCTGCTCGCCGCCGCGCTCGCGCAACCGCTGGCGCGCTTCGGGCTGGTCGTCGACTGGTTCGAGGTCTGGAGCCATTCCTACTGGCGCGACTACCTCGGCGGCGTCGGCGGGCGCGTCGGCGAGCTGGTGCAGCGCCTGTGCGCGCTCGTGCCCCAGCGCGCGTTCTGCTTCTCGGAGCTGCACGCCGAGCGCCTCCGCGCGGCTGGGCTGCGCGGGCCCGTGACGGTTCTGCGCGGTCTCTACGCGGGCAGCGCCGCGCCGGCGCGGGCAACGGGAGCAGACGAGTCGCTGCCAGCGCCCGCGCCGCTGACGGTCACACCGGAGCCCACGCCCAGCCCAGCCGCCGATCCGGCGCCGATGGTGATGTTCGCGGGGCGCCTGATCCCCGAGAAGCAGGTCACGCTGGCGGTGGCGGCAATGGCGCTCGCCGTGACGCGAATCGACGGCCTGCGAGGAGAGTTCCTTGGCGACGGCCCCGAACGCGCGGCGCTCGACGCGGCGATCGCCGAGCACGGGCTGCAGGGGATCGTCACCGCGCGGGGGTTCACGGAGACCGAGGTCGTCGACGCGGAGATGCGCCGCGCGATGTGCCTGCTGCTGACCTCACGGCGCGAGGGCTACGGCCTGGTCGTCGTCGAGGCGGCCGCGCGCGGCACGCCGAGCGTGGTCGTCGCGGGCGAGGACAACGCAGCGACCGAGCTGATCGAGGAGGGCGTCAACGGCTTCGTCGCGCCCAGCGCCGAGCCGGCGCAGATCGCCGACGCGATCGTGCGCGTCCACGAAGCTGGCAGCGCGCTGCGCGAGAGCACCGCGCGCTGGTTCTCAGAGAACGCCGAGTCGCTGTCGCTCGAGTCCTCGCTGCGTAGGGTGCTGGCGAGCTACGCGGTCGATGTGCCGCGCTCCTGATCGCCGCGCGGGTTGGCGTGCGACATCATGACGTCATCGCCCGCGCATAGCTGTCGAGCGTCAGCCGCGCGGTGTGCTCCCACGTGAAGCGCCTTGCCTGCGCGGCGCCGCGCTCCCGCAGCTGCGCGCGCAGAGCGTCATCGGCGAGCAGGCGGGAGATCGCGGTGGCGATCGCGGCCTCGTCGCGCGGGTCGAACTGCAGCGCGGCGTCGCCGGCGACCTCTGGCAGCGAGGAGACGTTCGAGCACGCCACCGGCACGCCGCGCGCCATCGCCTCGAGCACGGGCAGGCCGAAGCCCTCGTACAGCGACGGGAACACGAACGCGCGCGCAATCGACCACAGGCCCTCCAGCTCGGCGCTCGACACCCACGCCGGAAAGCGCACGTCGTCCGCGACCCCCAGCGCGCTCGCGCGCGCTCGCAGCTCCTGCTCGTGCTCGGTGGCATAGCCGGGAAGCACGAGCACGGGGCGCTCCGCGGGAGCGATTTGTGCGAGCGCGCCGATCAGCGCGAGCAGGTTCTTGTGCGGGCGCTTGGCCGACAGGCTGAGCACGACGCTGCGCTCGCCGAGCGCTAGGCGCTCGCGCAGCTCGCGCTCGTCGAGCGGCTGCTCGCGGCGCGCGCTGCCGAGGCCGAGCGGCACCACGTCGATTCGCTCGGGCGCGACGCCCAACAGCGCCACGAGGTCATCGCGCGTGCTGTGCGAGTCGGCGATCACACGCTGCGAGCGGCGCACGGCGCCGGGCACGAGCACGCGCATGCCCTTGTCGCGCAGCCCGGCATGCGCGTCGGGGAAGCGCGCGTAGATCAGGTCGTGGACGGTGACCACACGGCGAAAGCGCCCCCACAACGGCGCGGTGCTGGCCATGCTGTGCAGCAGCTCGACGCCGGCGCGGGCGGCCAGGAGCGGCAGCAGCGTCTGCTCACCGAGCACCCACTGCTTGCGATCGCGGGCGTTGACGGGCACGGTCACGGCAGGCAGCAGCTCGCCCCAAGGCCCGTCGCCGGTGGCGGCCTCGCGGTTGATGAAGGCGGTGAAGCGCATGCCGGCGGGCGCCGCGGCGAGCAGTGCGGGGATCACTTCGCGCGCGGCCACCTCCATGCCGCCGGTCTCGCCAGGCACGAGAAAGATCAGATTTAGTCCGACATGCATCGCGCGCAGGCTATTGGAGCGCGCCTGTTCAGTCGCTATGTTTCTCATCCTGGAGCCTCTGAGAATCGGTATCGACGCACGTGCCGCCGCCGAGGTGCCGGCTGGCCGCGGCAGGGTGGTGCGCGAGTTGCTGCGCGCCCTTTCAGCGCTGCCGCACGACCGCCACCGCTACCTGCTCTATGCGCGCCACAGCTGCCCCGAGCTAGAGCTCGACGAGCGCTTCAGCTGGCGGTTGATCGGGGCGCGCGATCCGCGCTGGCACTCGCTAGCCGGACGCGAGGCCGGACGCGAGTGCGACGCCTTCCTGGCATCCAACTCCTACCTGAGCTCGCTCCTGAACCGCATACCGACGGTGACGATCGTCTACGACCTGACCACGTTCGAACGCTCGATGCGCCCGAATCGCCGCTCGAGCGTGATCGAGCGGCTGACTCTAGGGCGTGCGGTTCACCGCTCAAAGCGCCTGCTGGCGATCTCGCAGGCAACCGCCGACGCGCTCGGCGAGCGCTTCCCGGCGGCGCGTGGTCGCACCGTGGTGGCGCCTCTGGGCGTCTCGCCGGCTCTGTCCGACGAGCCCGACGCCGACGACGCGCCGCTACCAGACCCTGGCTTCGTGCTGGCTGTCGGGACGCTCGAGCCGCGCAAGAACCTACCGCGGCTGGTCGCCGCGTACAGCACGCTCGATCGCGAGCTGCAGGCCCGCCACCCGCTGGTCGTCGTGGGAGCGCTCGGTTGGCGGACGGGCGAGACGCTCGAGGCGCTGCGCGGGCTCGGCGACCGCTGCACGATGCTCGGCTACGTCTCCGACACGGTCCTCGCTGAGCTGTACCGACGCTGCGCGGTGTTCTGCTACCCGTCGCTTGGCGAGGGTTTCGGGCTACCGGTGCTCGAGGCGATGGCAGCCGGGGCGGCGGTGCTGACCTCGCAGATCTCCTCTCTGCCGGAGGTCGGTGGCGATGCTGTCGCGTACGTGGATCCGCACGACGTAAGCAGCATCGCCAGCGGCCTGCGCGCGCTGCTCGAGAACGACGCGCACCGCGCCGAGCTGGCCAAGCGCGGGTCCGAGCGCGCCCGCGAGTTCTCCTGGAGCCGCTTTGCGACAATCGTGCTCGGGGTGCTCGACGAAGCCGCCGGGACGAGCCTGGAGCCCGAGATGATCGGCGCCCTGGAGCAGCCTGGCACGCTCCTTTGATGTCCCCCGGGCAGCGCCCGTGCCGACGCCACCACCGTGACGCGTGCCGCGAATCCTGCTTCTGACAGCCAACCACGAGGACTACCTCAGCGACGGTCTGTTCCACGGGCTGCGCACGCTGCTGGGCGTTGACGCGATCGACTACCCAAAGGCCGAGTATCTGTATGACACGGCCACCGCGGGCGCGCTCGGACGCGTGCGCGGCGGCGGCTTCACGCTGTACGGACTGCTACCCGACCTGGCAGTCGATCGCGACCATCTGCTGCCACGAGCACTCGCGGGCGAGTTCGACCTGGTGATCTTCGGCGACATCTGGCGCACGTTCGGCTTGTGGGCGGAATGGGGACCACAGCTGCACGCCGCCGGCGTAGCGATGGCCGTGGTGGACGGCTCGGACCGTGTCGAGCCCTACCCTTACGCTGGCGTGTGGTGGCGGCGGCGCTGCTGGTGGCTTTTGCCGCGCGCGCACAACCGAGCGCCATACTTCAAGCGTGAGATCACGCCGCTGACCCGCTGGTTCGCCTCCTACCTGATGCTGCCACCGGCGCTCGGGCGAACGCTCAGCCTGCAACCCATCTCATTCTCGATCCCGGCCGAGAAGATCTTGGTCAACCCCCCGGCAAAGGACAAGGACTTTCCGCGACACATAGTCGACGCGGAGCTCGCCGCGCGCGTCGGCGGCCAGGAGCAGCATGCGTTCGCCAGCGAGTCCGACTACCGCGCCGACCTGCAGCGATCCCGCTTCGGCATCACCACCAAGCGCGAGGGCTGGGACGCGCTGCGCCACTACGAGATCGCCGCCAACGGCGCCGTGCCGTGCTTTCGCGAGCTCGACCGTAAGCCCGCGACGTGCGCGCCGTTTGGGCTCGACGCGAGCAACTGCATCGACTATCGCGACGCCAACGAGCTGCTAGCGCGGGTTGACGCCCTCGATGAGGAGGAGTATCGGGCGCTGCAAGACGGTGCGCTTGCGTGGGCGCGGGCAAGCACGACCGTGGTGCGCGCGCGCGAGCTGCTGAACGCGTGCGGCGTGCGCGTCAGCGCTGGCGAGGGAGCGTGACCAGCGAGGTCCAGCCGGTGCAGGTCGTGTCGGTGCCCACCCCCGAGGGCCAGTTCGAGGTAGGCGAGGCCGGCGGGCGGGTGATCCGCGGTGGCACGCTGCGGGCGGCAGGTGCGCTCGCCGGGGTACTCGCCGGGGCTGTCAGCGCGCCGCTCGTCGTGCGCCATCTCGGCGCCACCGGCTTTGGGCACTACCTGACTGTCACCAGCATCATCTTCATCGTGACCGCCCTGACCGAGGGGGGCCTCGCGAACGTCGCCGTACGCCAGTACAGCGTCGGCGATACCGCACAGCGACGCGCACTGATCGCCAACCTCGCGGGGCTGCGCCTGGCACTCGGTGTGATCGGCGCGGCCGTCGCGATCGGCTTCGGGCTGCTCGCCGCCTACCCACACGTGATCGTCATCGGCCTCGTGCTCGGTGCGGTCGGCTACGTCATCGCCGGCGTGCAGGGCTCTTACTCGGTGGCGCTCAACGGCACGCTACGCCTGAGCGCGCTCGCCGGCATCGACATGCTGCGCTCGCTGAGCACCTCGCTGCTGCTGATCGCGCTCGTGCTCGGCGGCAGCGGGCTGACCGGCTTCTACGCCATCACCGTCGTTGTGCAGGCACTCGCGCTGGTCGTGACCGCGGCGCTCGTGCGCCACGACGTGCCGCTGCTACCCGCTTTCAATCGGGCCAACTGGCTCGAGTTGGCGCGCGAGACAGCGCTGTATGCGCTCGCGGCCACGATCGGGGTCATCTACTTTCAGGTCGCGCTGATCACCATGTCGCTGCTCGATCCCGGGCCGCAGACCGGCTTCTACGCAATCGCCTTCCGTATCGTCGAAATCGTCAACAGCATCCCCTGGCTGCTCGCCGGCTCGGTGCTGCCAGTGCTTGCGTTGGCAGCAGCCAACGATCGCGAACGACTGCGCTTCGTCGCCGGACGCGTGTTCGAAGGCGCGGTCGTCGCGGGTGGCTGGGTCGCGGTGATTTTGATCGTCGGCGCCGGCTTCGGCATCGACATCGTCGCCGGCGCCAAAGGGCATCCCTCGATCGCCGTGCTGCGCATCATGGGCGTCGGCGTGACCGCCACCTTCGTGGTGTCCTCGTGGGGCTTTGTGCTGCTGTCCATGCGCCAGTACCGCCAGCTGGTGATCGCCAATCTCAGCGCGCTCGCATTGGCGATCGCCTTGAGCGTGGTCCTGATCCCAACGCTCCATGCGCGCGGAGGCGCGATCACCACGGCCGCGCTCGAGCTGGTTCTGGCCGGCTCCTATATGGCCTTCCTCTCCAAACATGGGATCCTCGCCCCGAAGCGCTTTATCGCGTGCTTCGCACTGGCGATCGCGCTCGGCATGGGGATCGGCGTGCTGTTGTTGGACATCAACGCCGTGCTCGGCGTGTTCGTCGGTAGCGTCGTGTACTTCGGCACACTGTGGCTGCTCGAGGCGATCCCCCCCGAGCTGATCGACGCCTTGCCGTGGCGCGCATGATCTCCGTATGCGTCGCCGTCTACCGTGTGCACGAGGCGCCCAACCTCGCGGGGATCGCCGCCGCGCTGCCGGACGCCTTCGACGGCCACGAGGGGCAGCTGGTGGTCGCGCTGAACGGAGTACAGGCAGACGCGGCTGACGTCCCCGACGATGCGCTCAGCGTTGACCTGCAGGTCAACCGCGGGGTCGCGCCTGGCTGGAACGCGGCCGCCCGCGCCAGCGGGGGTGACGTGTTGGTGTTCTGCAACGACGACGTCGAGCTGGGCGAGAGGTCCGTAACGCGACTCGCCGAGGTGCTCTACGCCCACGAGGACGCAGGCGTGGTCGGACCAGTCGGCTCGCGCTGGGACGTGGCAAGCGGCAGGCACCTAGCGTGGGTCCACGCAGAGGATACGGACAGCGAGCTGGCCGCATGCGAGGTCGTCTCTGGCTTCATGTTCGCGTGCCGGCGCTCCACCTGGGAGGCGGTGGGCGGGTTTGACGAGTACTACGCACCCGCATCATGGGAGGAGGTCGACTTCTGCACCGCAGTGCGCGCAAGCGGCAAGCGCTGCTACGCGGTCGCCGGAGTACGGTGCGCGCATGAGTGGGGCGTCTCACGCCGCCAGCCGCCGTGGGCGCGGGCGCGCTGGGACGGGCGCTCGGAGACCTGGCGCTCGATCCACCGCCGTAACCGCGCGCACTTCCTCGCCAAGTGGTCCGGCCACCCGATCGCCGCCCTTCCCGTAAGCGCCGTATGAGCAAGGTGATCGTCTCGCTCGGAGCCGGACGGCAGTCGGCGCTGCTGCGGATTGCCTCGCGCTCGTTTCGGCGCTACGCCGCGCGCCACGACTACGAGCTGGAGCTGCACACCGAGACCGTCGACCCAACGCGCCCGGCTCCGTGGTCAAAGGTGGTGCTGCTGCGCCGGCTGGCCGCCAGCCACGACCTGATCCTGTGGCTCGACGCCGACCTGGTGATCGTGGACGAGTCGCTAGACATCGCCGTCGAACTCGAAGAGCAGCGCTTCCTCTACCTGGTCGAGCACCACACGGCGACCGCCAGCATGCCGAACTCCGGTGTCATGCTGCTGCGCGGCGGCGCCGAGACGATCGCGTTCCTCGACGAGGTGTACGCGCAGGAAGATCTGATCGAACATCAGTGGTGGGAGAACGCAGCGATCTGCCGCCTGCTCGGCTACCGACTCGACCCCGTCAGGCTGGACTCGCCGACCCCGCTGTTGAGCGAGCACACAAAGCTGATCTCGCCTCGCTGGAACTCGATCCGTGACGCGCCCGCGCCGCACCCGCGCATTCGCCACTACCCGGGTTACTCGCTAAAGGTGCGCACCGCGTTCATGGCACGCGACGAGCTGCTGCGGCGCTGATCGCGGCGCCCCCGCTACACCCGCTGCCAAGTCGGCCGCCGGTGGCACCCACAGCAGTCATAGCCATGTGTGCTCGAGACAACGCGGCCGCCACGGGGACGCGCGTAGGCCCACCAGCGCGAGCGAGTTGCGCACGTAGCGGAGGGTCTCGCGTGCACCGTTCGGCGGATATGAGGATGAGCCTGCGGAGGAGTCGATCACGTAGCTCGCCGCTAGCGAGGTCGCGCGAAGACAGGCGTGGTGGCGCATGTGAGCGCTGACGCGCGCCTCGAACACCTTCGCCTTATGCGCCGCCGGATAGACGATGCTGACGATGCAGCGCTGCCGATAGATCGGCGCCGCGAGGGTGGCACGACGGACCAGGAACAGTTGGTCGCTGAAGCCGTGGCCGAGCGCGAAGCCATCGTCAAGCTCCACCGTCTCGCGTTCGAGGCCGGGACGCCGACCATCGCCGTTCGGCAGCTCCCAGCTTGGGTTGGCGACCATCACCCGCGCGTCGCGCTCCATCAGTTCGATCGCAGGAGTGATCCAATCCCGCGGCTCTGCTAGGTGCGCCTCAGGGTCCCAGTAGAGCATCCATGGGCTGCCGGCGAGTAGCGCCGCCACCAACGGCGCGTCGCTGTAGTGCAACAGCGGCTCGAGCTCGTCACGGCGTAGCCCGACCACACGCAGGGCCTCATCGAGACGATCCTCAACGAAGTGGAACTCGTCGATCTCACCGTCGTCCAGCAACCGCTGGGCGCGCGATGCGGCGTCTGCGCGATCGACGACGTTGTTGACCAGCACCACGCTGCGAGCGAAGGAGCGACAGTTGGCGAGCCGAATGGCATCGATCGCACCGGGCTCGAGCGCGCGACGGTAAGTTCGCTCGAACACGTTGACCACGAGGTCGACATCGCCGTGAAGCCCTTGGCCGGTACTCGAGCGACCTTGATATGGACACACGCTGGTACATCTCCGTTCCACGGGCCGACGTAGCGCTCACTGTACCCTGCCCCGCCGATGCCGCTCGAGCTCGCCGTCGTGTGCAACAGCTTCAGCATCGGCGGCACGGCAAAGGCAGCGGTCACCTAGGCGCTGGTGCCCCCGGATAGGGGGCACAAAGCCCTCGTCTAGTATCTCCGGCCGATGGCACCCAGCCCGCTGCTCATCGCCGCCCGGCGACGACTCTCGCTCTACGGCCGGTGGCCCATCTCGGCCGGACACGTCGAGTCCTCTCTAATCGTGCCCGTCACCGGAGCGCCATCGCCACGGCTGCTCGACGTTGGGCTCCAGGCGGCACAGTCGGCCAGGTCGGTCGACCTCGACTGGCTATCGGATCGAGCGTCCCACCGCTACCCGGACGTCTGGCCGGGCGAGCACTACAAGCTGTTGAGCGCGCTCGTGGAGGTGCTCTCCCCCAAGACGGTCATCGAGATCGGCACCGCCACCGGAATGTCGGCGCTGGCCATGAAGGCCGCCCTACCGCAGGACGGCAAGATCACCACCTTCGATCTGCTGCCGTGGCGCGAGCACCCGGAGACCGTGCTCCGCGACGAGGACTTCGCTGACGGTCGACTCCAACAGCGTCCCGACGATCTATCGACGCCGGTCGGCTGGCGCGCCAACGCCGAGCTGCTGCGACAAGCCGAGCTGATCTTCGTCGACGCAAAGCACGATGGGGTGCAGGAGCGCGAGTTCGTCCGCGGCTTCGACGAGGTTGGGCTCGCTGGCGGCCCAATCGTGCTGTTCGATGACATCCGCGTCTGGGGAATGCTGGCTTTTTGGCATGACCTGGATCGCCCCAAGCTGGACCTCACGTCGTTCGGCCACTGGAGCGGAACGGGCCTAGTCGACTACAGCTGAGCCCTGCTCAGGCAGTCCTCACCGCTCGAACACCCCAACCACCGGCGACGCGCCGGTCGCAAACGGATAGTCGGCCTCCGTTTCGCACAGCACACGGAACTGATACTCGGCGGGGCCAGGGAACTTGAAGCGATAGCTCGCATCGAAGCGCCCGCGCGCGTCGCTGCGAATCACGTCGAACTCAAGCCAAGCGCCGCCCGGCGAACGGGCCTCGAGCACCAACAGCTTGCCGCCGCTCGGGACGGGCCCGCCGCGAAGGCGACCGGAGAAGTAGATGCTGCGCCCGACGCTCGCGGTACGTGGAGCGATCGCGAGGCTGACACCCGCGCGCACGCTGAGCGCGAGCGTGCGCGTGACGACCGCGGGCGCGCCGAGCCGGTCGCTGTACGCGAAGCGCAGCGTGCGCGAAGACGAGTCGGCGGGTAGGCGCAGCGCGAAGCGCCCACCGGCGCCGGTGCGCATGCTTGGCATCGCCGCGGTGCTCGCGCCGGCGTAGTCGAGCGTCGAGAGCAGGTCCACCTGCGCCGCTTCGATCGGCGCTCCGTCGGCTGCGGTCAGGCGCCCGACGATCGTGTGCGCGCGGCCGTAGCCGCTCGCCAGGCGCGCGCTCGCCGTGCCCAGCCAGCCCACCGCCAGCGTCGCCCTCGCGGAGGCGTTCGTGCCGTTTGGGCCGCCCGCTTCGCCCTGCGCGAGCGCGCCGCCGGGCGTCGGCGGATTGTCGATCGTGATGTTCCTGTCCAGCACCGTCGCCGCGTTGCCCGCCGCGTCGATCACGCTCACCACGAGATGGTGCTCGCCGTTGGCCACCGCCGTCGTGTCGAAGCCCACGTCGGCGCTCACCGAAGCCGGGCACGGCTGCACGTACAGGAACGCCGGCAGCCCATCCGTCGTCTGCCCGACGTCCCTGCAATGCCCGCCGTCTTCGTCGATGACCGTCCGCTGCACCACGTTGCCGTCAACGCTGAACACCGCCTCGTACACGCCCGAGCCCGGATCGCTCGCGTCGAACGCAACGTCGCTCGTGCCCGCCACCGTCCCCGCGCTCGCCAGTTCCCCACTCACGTTCGCGGCGCTCGGAGGCGCGCTCTGTTCGAGCGTCAGGTCGGCCGCGTAGAGGTAGACGACGGCGGCGTAGCCGTTGGGGTCCTGTTCACCTTCGTTGCATTCATATCCAGTCCCCCCAACGCAGGACGCATCCATATAAAGATCCGGTCCCAAGTTCGGACCAGGGACAACCAGCCGGTTTTCGTTCGCTTGAGGCTCACCGATGTCCCCCACACCGGTGGGGCAAGGCGAGCCGGCGAGGCACACGCCGAAGATAGTTGCCGGTTCGTTCAGGTTATTCGGTCCGGAAAACCAGAACTGGTAGAAGGCGCTCACCGTGGCGCCGCCATCAGCGTCCCCCGCTCGCCACAATGTCGCACCCGCGAGTGACTCGCCAGCAGGCGCTTCAAACGCCCATGTCGCGACGTCCGAGTTTGTAGTCCGCTTCCTGTCCCCGCGTAGCGCCGCGATTAGTGCACCTCCGGGCTGAGCGCATGTGTCGAGAGCGAACGACTCCGTCCCAACCGCACTCCCACTCCACCCATCCACAGGCGCGCTTTCACCCGCGGGCGTGCGGCACGAGTAGACGTGGTACTGCCCGGCGAGCGCGCTAGTGGCGGTTACGGCGCCCGCTGCTGCGACCAAGCCCGCGACCGCCGCGACGAGCGCGGCGAACCGCACCGCTGGCTGCGCTGTCTTCGACGTGCGTTTGTGTCCGGCGGGCATCCCAACCTCGTGTCGCCTGGGAGCGCGTCATGGCCCCCCTGCGAAATTGTTCCAGCTCGCGGAGGTCAGAGCGACATGCGGACGGGCAGCTCGGCGAGGCCGTAGATGCCGGTGATGCTCTCGAACTGGGGCTCGCCGGCCAGCTCGAGCGAGCGCACGCGCTGCGCCAGGAACGCGATCGCTTCGCGCAGCTCCAGGCGTGCGAGGTTGGCGCCGACGCAGTAGTGCACGCCGGCGCCGAACGTGAGCGCTCGCGCGCGGCCGCGGTCGGCGGTGATGTCGAAGCGGTCTGGCTCGCCGTCCCCGCGCTGCTCGTCGCCGAGGTCGCGGTTGCCGGTGAACGCGCAGACCATCACGATCGTGCCCTCGGGGAAGCTGACGTCGCGGTAGACGAGCTCCTCGGTGGTGATGCGCGCGGTGAACGGCGTGATCGGCTCGAAGCGCAGCGCCTCGTCGATGGCGTCTTGCGCGAGCTGCGGGTCCTCGACGAGCAGCGCCCACTGCTCGGGGTGCTGGGCGAGCAGCCTGACGGTGTGCGCGAGCTGGCTCTGGGTGGTGTCGACGCCGCCGGCGAGGATGTTGAAGACGAGGTTGATGCACTCCACGTCAGACAGCCGCTGTCCGTCCTCTTCGGCTTCGATCAGCATCGAGACGAGGTCGTCGCGCGGGTCCTGGCGGCGCGCTGAGATGAGCGCTTCGGCGTAGCCGTAGAACTCGTCGACGGCGCGTTCGATGAGGTCGCGCTCGCTGGCCATGCTGGCGGCGTCGAACTGCTTTTGGATCCAGTTGGACCAGTGGTGCAGCTTGGGTGCGTCGGCGAGCGGCGCGCCCATGACGGTGGCGATCGTCTGCGACGGGTAGGGCTTGGCGAACGCGTCGACGAACTCACATTCGATGCCCTCGCCTGCGGGTGCAGCGGCAATCGCCTGCTCGAGCAGGCCCTCTAGGAAGCCGCGCATGGCGGGCGCGTAGCGCTCGACGGCGCGCGGCGATAGCGCGGGGTTGACGAGGCTGCGCAGCCGCGCGTGATCGGGTCCGTTGACGTGCAGGATGTTGCGCAGCATCTGCTCGTACAGCGGCCCCTCGCTGACGCCGAAGATCTCCGCGATCTTCATCCCTGGGAACGTCGCCGAGCGGGTGCGCAGGAAGAACTCGGCCGCGTCGCGGTCCAGCACGATGTACCCGAACGGCCCCTGCGCCAGCCAGCCCTCGGCGCGCAGCTCGTTCATGGCGGCGTGGAAGCGTTCCCCGCGCAGCGACGGGTCGGCGTAGTCGAACGCGGGGAGCTCCAGGTCGCTGACGAGCGTCATCGCCGTGAGCGTGCTCGGGTGGTGCCGATTATTTCTTCGGGCTGACGGCCTGCTTCAGCCCGGCGCCGGCGGAGAACTTGGGCGCCTTGGAGGCTTTGATTTTGACGCGCTCGCCGGTGCGCGGGTTGACGCCCTGGCGGGCGGCGCGTTTGACGACGGAGAACTTGCCGAAGCCGGTGATGCTGACCTCGTCGCCTTTTTTGAGCGTCTTGGTGACGGTGGCGAGCAGCGACTCGACGGCGCGCTGCGAGTCGGCCTTCGACAGACCGCTGTCGGCGGCGATCGCGTCGATCAGTTGCGACTTGTTCATGCTGGTGTTCCTTTCAAGTAGTTGTGCTCAGCGAGCGCGCAGGGTACCGCGCCAGCTTCTTCCCCGGGTTGAGCAGACCCTTCGGGTCAAAAACGCTCTTGATCTGTTCGTGAATGTCCAGCGCCCGGCAGTCCCATTGGGACTCCAGGCGCCCGCGCTTCAGCCAGCCTATGCCGTGCTCGCCGGCGACGGAGCCGCCAAGCTCGACGACGAGCGCGAACAGCTCGTCGCCGACCGCTTCGGCGCGGTCAAGCTCGGCGTCGCTGGAGGGGTCGACGAGCACCGTGGCGTGCACGTTGCCGTCGCCTCCGTGACCCCACGCACACGAGCGCAGCCCGTGCGCGGAGGCGATCCGCTCAAAGCGCTCGAGGCCCTCGGCGAGGCGCTCGAGCGGGAACACGACGTCCTCGCTGACCTTGGCGCCGCGCACCGCTGTGACCGCGGGGTTGGCGCCGTCGCGCCAGCGCCACAGCGCCCTGGCGTCGGTCGGCTGGTGCACGTCGAGCGCGCCGCCGCCGAGCAGCTCGAGCAGCACCGCGCGCTGCGCGCGCGCCTCCGCACGCGAGCCGTCGAGCTCGCAGATGAGCGCGAAGCCGGCGCCCTCGGGCACCGCGCCGGCACCGATGCCCGCGTAGGCGGCGCTGAGGATTCGCAGCGTCTCGCCGTCCATGAAGTCGAGCACCGACGGCTGCAGCCCGGCCGCGAGCACGGCGCAGATCGCAGCGCAGCCGTCTTCGCGCGTGGCCAGGAACACGACCAGCGGAATTGCGGTCTCGGGCGCGGGCAGCAGCCGCAGGCGCACGGCGGTGATGACGCCGAGCGTGCCCTCGGAGCCGACGAGCAGGCTCTTGAGGTCGTAGCCGGCGACGTCCTTGCCGGCCCAGCCGCCGACGCGCACGAGCTCGCCGGGCGCGAGCACGGCCTCAAGGCCTGCGACCCAAGCGCCGGTGACGCCGTACTTGAGCGCGTGCGGCCCGCCGGCGTTGGTGGCGACGTTGCCGCCGATCTGCGACTGCTCGCCGGCGCCGGGGTCGGGGGCGAACATCAGCCCGTTCTCGCGCGCGAGGCGCTGCACGTCGTGTGTGCTGACGCCCGCCTCGGGGAGCATCCGCCACAGCTCCGGCGCCAGCTCGCGCACGCGGCGCAGGCGCTCCAGCGAGCAGACGACGCCGCCGTGCACGGCGACGGCCCCGCCGGTCAGCCCGGTGCCGCCGCCGCGCGGCACGATCGCGACGTCGTGCGCGTAACACCACGCGACCACGGCCGCAACCTCCTCGGCGCTGCCTGGAAGCGCAACCGCGTCCGCGTGTCCCTGAACGCCGCGGCGGTTCGAGCTGTCGCGGTTGTATGGGGACTGCGCCGGTGGCGCCGCGAGCACGTGCTCGGCACCGAGCACGCGGCCGAGGTCGCTGACGATCGCGCGGCTGTTGCTGGACATCGCTGAGGGCGAGGCTAGCGCGGCGGGTAGCATTGATGGTCGTAATGGCGATCAGCACGAAGCCGCCTGGGGAGGGGGACACGCAGGGCGACGCGCGCGCGCCGGGCGCGAGCGGCGAGCAGCCCCGCAGCTTCCGCACGCTGTCCGACGAGCCGGTGCGCGAGCTGTACACGGCCGCCGACGTGCAGCCCGCCGGGGCGTCAAGCGCCGGCAGGCCCGCTGCGGGGCCGAGCGCCGACGCGCCGGCCACAGATCCAATCGGCCTCCCCGGCGAGTACCCGTTCACGCGCGGCATCCACCCGACGATGTACCGCGGGCGGCTGTGGACGATGCGCCAGTTCGCGGGCTTCGGCACGAGCGAGGAGACGAACGAGCGTTTTCACTATTTGCTCGAGCACGGCCAGACAGGACTGTCGACGGCGTTTGACATGCCGTCGCTGATGGGACACGACTCCGACCATGCGCGCTCGCTGGGCGAGGTGGGGCGCGAGGGCGTGGCGGTGGACACGCTGGACGACATGCAGACGCTGTTCGGCGGCATCGACCTGGGCGCGGTGTCGGTGTCGATGACGATCAACGCGCCGGCGGCGATCATGCTGGCGTTCTACGTGGCGGCGGCGGAATCGGGCGAAACGCCTGACGGCGAGGCGACGGGTGTGGGGCCGGTGCCGGCGGAGCGCCTGTCGGGGACGATCCAGGCGGACATCCTGAAGGAGTACATCGCGCAGAAGGAGTGGTGCTTCCCGATCGACCCGGCGATGCGCCTGTGCGGCGACATGATCGAGTGGTGCACGCGGCGGATGCCGCGCTGGCACCCGATCTCGATCTCCGGCTATCACATCCGCGAGGCGGGCTCGACGGCGCAGCAGGAGCTGGCGTTCACGCTGAAGGACGGGCTGACGTACGTCGAGCAGGCGGTCGCGCGCGGCCTGGACGTGGACGAGTTCGCGCCGCGGCTGTCGTTCTTCTTCAACGCGCAGATTGACTTCTTCGAGGAGATCGCGAAGTACCGCGCGGCGCGGCGCATCTGGGCGAAAGAGCTGCGCGAGACGTTCGGCGCGAAGAGCCCGCGCTCGTGGCAGATGCGTTTTCACGCGCAGACGGCGGGGGTCAGCCTGACGGCGCAGCAGCCGCTGAACAACATCGTGCGCACGGCGGTCGAGGCGCTGGCGGCGGTGCTGGGCGGCACGCAGTCGCTGCACACGAACTCCTACGACGAGGCGCTGGCGCTGCCGACGGAGGAGGCGGTGACGATCGCGTTGCGCACACAGCAGATGCTGGCGCATGAGACGGGCGTGACGAACACGGTGGACCCGCTCGGCGGCTCGTACTTCGTGGAGGCGTTGACGAACGAGATGGAAGCGCGAGCGTATGAGTACTTCGCGAAGATCGACGAGCTGGGCGGGATGGTGGAGGCGGTCAAGCTGAACTACCCGCAGCGCGAGATCGCGGACGCGGCGTTCGCGCTGCAGCAGCAGATCGACAGCCAGGAGCGGATCGTGGTGGGCGTCAACAGCTTCGTGGCCAGCGACGA
Organism: uncultured Solirubrobacteraceae bacterium; assembly: GCA_963716535.1. Taxonomy (GTDB): domain Bacteria; phylum Actinomycetota; class Thermoleophilia; order Solirubrobacterales; family Solirubrobacteraceae; genus Palsa-744. The sequence continues at coordinate 2,441,576 of OY970317.1, forward strand.
GCAGCCGATCCCGACGCTGCGCGTGGATCCGGCGCTGGAGCGCAAGCAGATCGGGCGCCTGCAGGCGGCACGCGCCAAGCGCGACGGCGCGGCGGTCGAGCGCACGCTGGCGGTGCTGCGCGAGCACGCAGCGCACGCGGACCGCAACCTGATGGAGCCGCTGCTCGACTGCGCCCGCGCGCACGCCAGCGAGGGCGAGATCATCGAGTCGCTGCAGCAGGTCTTCGGCGACTACTCGGAGACTCCGGTCTTCTAGGGCGACACGGCCGCGGCGCCGCGAGCGCGTGGCTGGAGCGCGAACCTCGCTCAGTCCGAGCCGACGCGCAACAGACTTAGTGACGTAAGATTGCGGATGTGAGGTAAGATGCTGGCATGAGACGGTTGCAGATCATGCTCGATGAGGATGCGTACGAGGCGCTGGGCATCCAGGCCGCCAAGGCGCACGTCTCCAAGGCATCGCTGATCCGGCACTATGTGCGGCTCGGCCTACAGCCTCTGCCTTCGCTGTCGGAGGACCCGCTAGCGTCGCTGACGGGTAGCGCCGATTTCGAGCCGGCCGACATCGACGAGACCGTCTACGGCCGTTGATCTTCGTCGATACCTCGTTCTGGGTGGCGCTCACGAACAGGCGCGACGCGCGTCACGCAGAAGCCACCGACCTTCTGGAAGCACACGACGGCGATCGGCTGGTGACGACCAACGAGGTGCGCGGCGAGACTTGGACGTTCCTGCGGCGACGCGCCGGGCACGCGACCGCGGTGCACTTTCTGGACACCCTCGCCAACTCACCGCGCGTCGAGCTGCTGCGGGTCTCCGAGTCAGCGGAGACGCAGGCGGAGCAGTGGCTGCGCCGCAGGGATGACAGGGAGTTCTCGTGGATCGACGCGACCAGCTTCGCCACCATGCGCGAGCTCAACGCAAACGAAGCGCTCGCGTTCGACGGCGACTTCTCCGCCGCCGGCTTCACCGAGTTGCGTGCTTGACTCCCGCGGGCCTGACACCGGCAGGCCCGCGACTGCTCAGTCCGAGCCGACGCGCAACACGAGCTTGCCGACGTTCTCGCCGGTGAACAGCTTGAGCAGCGTCTCGGGGAACGCGCTGACGCCACCCTCGACGATGTGCTCGCGTGAGATCAACCGCCCTTCCCGCATCCAACCGGCGATCTCGGCCATCGCCTGCGGGAAGCGCGACGCGTAGTCGAACACGACCATGCCGGTCATCGACGCGCGCGCGACCAGCAGCGACAGGTAGTTGGAAGGTCCACGCACGCTGTCGGTGGCGTTGTACTGCGAGACCGCGCCGCAGATCACGATGCGAGCGCCGCGCGCCAGGCGTGTGAGCACCGCGTCGAGGATCTCGCCGCCGACGTTGTCGAAGTACACGTCCACGCCCTTCGGCGCGGCCTCGCGCAATGCAGCGCGCACGTCCTCGCGCTTGTAGTCGATCGCCACGTCGAAGCCGAGGTCGTCGAGCAGCCAGCCGCACTTCTCCTCGCCGCCGGCGATGCCGATGACGCGCGCGGCGCCGTTGATCTTGGCCATCTGCCCGACCGCCATGCCGACGGCGCCGGCGGCGCCGGACACGACGACGGTGTCGCCCTCCTGCATCTTGCCCGTGTCGAACAGCCCGAAGTAGGCGGTCATGCCGGTCATGCCGAGCGTGCCGAGATACGTCGGCAGCGGCGCGAGCGACGGGTCGACCTTGAGCACGCCGACGCCGTCTGACAGCGCGTACTCCTGTACGCCGAAGGCGCTGTAGACGTGCTCGCCGACCGCGAAGCCGGGGTGCTCGGAGGCGACGATCCGCCCGACCGCTCCGGCGCGCATCACGTCGCCGACTTCCACCGGGTCGATGTAGGAAGCGCCGGCGTTCATCCAGCCGCGCATCGCCGGGTCCAGCGACACGTAGGAGATCGCGACCACGAACGCGCCCGCGCCGGGCGTCGGCACGGGCTCCTCGGTGATGCTCCAGTCGCTGTCCTTGGGCAGGCCGACCGGCCGTGCCGCCAATCGCACCTGATGGTTGATCTCGCTCATTGCCTCTCCCCGCCGTGGTGTTTGTAGTTCAAGCTGTCACGCCGCCATCGATCGCAAGCTCCGAACCCGTGACGTACACGCTCTCGTCGCTCGCCAGGTACACGATCGCCGCGGCGACCTCCTCGGGCTGACCGATGCGCCGCAGCGGGATACCCCTGATCAGCTTGTCGATCAGCTCGGGGGTCTGTTCGCGCTGGCGCGTGTTCATGTCGGTGTCGATCTGGCCGGGGTGCAGCGAGTTGACGCGCACACCCGCGTGCGCGAACTCCTTGGCCGCGACCTTGGTCATGCCGCGCACCGCCCACTTGCTGGCCGCGTACGCCGTCAGGAGCGGCGGCCCCATCAGCCCGGCGACCGAGGAGATGTTGACCACCGAGCCGGCCTGGCGCTCGACCATCGCCGGCGCCACCGTGCGCATCCCCAGGAACACGCCGGTGACGTTCACGTCAAGCACCCGGCGAAACTCCTCGACGCCCGTCTGCGTCAGCGGCTTCGCCAAGAACACGCCGGCGTTGTTGAGCAGCACGTCGACGCGCCCGTGCGCGTCGAGCGCGTGCGCGAGCACCGCCTGCCACTGCTCCTCGCTGGTGACGTCGTGGCCGAGCGCGTCCGCGCGCTCGCCGCCAAGCTCCTGCGCCACGCGACGCGCGCCGTCCGCGTCGGCGTCCGTCAGCAGCAGCCTTGCGCCCTCCTGCACCATCAGCCGCGCGGCCGCCGCGCCGATGCCGCCGGCCGCGCCCGTGACCAGCGCAACCTTCCCCTCCAGTCGTCCATCCCCCATCGGGCGACTATAAACCGCCGCCACCGGCGCCGCACGAGTCGTCCGCGTCACCGGCCCCGCCCGGTTCGCCCACTATCAGACGGTACGAACCTGGGCGCGCGCCGTAGCCTCGCCCGCCGCCGCGAACGACGCCTGCCGCGTGAGCGGCCGCTTGCCCCAGCCGGCCAGGCGCGCGTACGCGAGCAGCCGCTCCAGGTAGTCGCTCGGCTCGGGCCGCTCCACGCCCGCCCGCGCGAGCAGCTCGCGTGCGCGCTCGTCGCCGAAGCGGCAGCGCACGTCGAAGTACGGCACGAACGCCTCGCCACCCGCCGGCACGCCGTCGCCAGCGGCCGCGAAGCGCACCGGCGGGCGTCCCGTGATCGCGGAGTGCAGCGCCACCAGCTCGCCCGCGCTCAGCGCGCGCTCGCCCGCCACGAGGTTGTATGTGCCGTGCGCCGACTCGTCGTCGAGCAGCGCGAGGATGCCGTCGGTCACGTAGTCGACCGGCACGAAGTCAACGATCGAGTCCGCGCGCGCCGGCACCTCCTCGAGCAGGCCGCGCTCGAATGCGCGCATCGGCCAGTACAGAACGTTGAACGCCGACGTCCAGCCGCTGACGCTGTGCCCGACGACGATGCTCGGCCGTGCCACCGCCAGCGGCAACTCATCGGCTCCGCGCAGCAGCCGCTCGGCCTCGTACTTGGAGTGCTCATACGTGTTGCGGAACCGCTGCCCCACGTCCAGGTCGTCCTCTCCGAACTCGCCCGCGTGGCGCCCGCTGACGAACGCCGTCGACACGTGCACCACGCGCCGCAGCGTGCCGCCCGCCGCGATCTCGCGCGCGAGCGCGAGCACCCGCTCGACGCCGCGCACGTTGATCGCGCGCGCCTCGCGCAGCGGCAGCTCGAACGAGATCGACGCCGCACAGTGCACGATCCGATCGACCGCGCCGACCAGCCACTCGCGCTCAGCGCTCGACAGCCCCAGACCAGGCTCCAGCAGGTCCCCGCGAATCGCCCGCACCCGCGCCGCCGCGGGCGGCGGCTCGTCATACAGCCGCGCCAGCAGCTCCCGCAACCGCTCGCGCGCGCCCTCCGTGTCACGCGCGCGCACCAGCACCGCGATCCGCTGAGTCCCGCAAGCACCCCGGGCCTCGTCCTCTTCCTCACGCTCGATCAGACGCGCGAGCGCGTCCATGCCCAGAAAGCCCGTCGCTCCCGTCAGCAGGATCGCGCCGCTCATGCGCCGCCCGCGTCCGGCGCGCCGACGGCCTGCGCGTCGCGCGTCTCGGGCGACGCGCAGCCCATGGCGTGGTAGCCGCCGTCGACGTGCACGATCTCCGCCGTGATCGCGCGCGCGAGCGGCGACAGCAGGAAGCACGCCGCGTCCGCCACCGGCCCCGCGTCCTCGCTGTCCCACGCCAGCGGTGCCGTCTGCGACCACGTCTCCGCGAGCCGCGAGAAGCCGGGAATGCCGCCCGCGGCGAGCGTCTCGATCGGCCCCGCCGAGACGAGGTTGACGCGCACCGCGCGCGGCCCCAGCTCACGCGCGAGGTAGCGCGCGACCGCCTCCAGCGCTGCCTTGGCGACGCCCATCCAGTCATACGACGGCCACGCCACGCTCGCGTCGAAGTCCAGCCCGACGACGCTCGCGCCGTAGGGCGCTGCCTCCAGCAGCTCCGACAGACCGGCCGCGAGCGCCTTCAGCGAGAACGCGCTCGTCTGAAAGGCGGTCACGGCGCTCTGCGCCGGCGTCTCCAGAAAGCCACCGCCGAGCGCGTCCGGCGGCGCGTACGCGACCGCGTGCAGCAGCCCGTCGAGCGCGCCCCAGCGCGCCCGCAAGTCCGTGCGCAGGCGCTCGATGTCGGCTTCGCTGTTGACGTCCAGCTCGAGCACCTCGACGGGCTGAGCCAGCTGCCCGGCGGCGCGCTCGGTCATGCGCTTCGTGCGCCCGAAGCCCGTCAGCAGCACCTCCGCGCCCAGCTCCTGCGCGCGCGCCGCCGTCGCGAACGCGATCGAGTGGCGGTCGAGCACGCCCGTCACGAGAATCCGCTTGCCCGTGAGCATCACGACGGTACCCTGCGCGTCACGATCGAGCTGCGCGTCACGATCGCGGCCTCGCGCGTCAGTGCCTTGTCCCCGCGCATCACAGCGGTAGCGGCGTGAACTCGCCGGGGGCGGCACCGCCGACGATTGGCGCATACCACGACTCTGCCGCCGCGTCCACCGCGCCGGAGCCGGCGCCGTGAGCGACCCCGGCGTCCGTGCGCCACAGCACCTGCACGCTCGCGCGCGCGATGAGCGCGTCGTCCTGGTTACGGATCTGCCAGCTGAAGTCGACCAGCCCCGCGTGCTCGTCGATCGCGCGCAGCGCCGTGATCTCGCCCGCCACCGAGATCACCTCGTTGAGGCGCACCGGGCGCTTGAACACCACGTCGCCGACGCGCCGCAGCGCGAGCACGCGCTCGGGGTCCAGCGGCACGAGCCCGACCGCCAGCGACAGCACCAGCATCCCGTGCGCGATGCGCTCGCCGAAAGCGCTGCGCGCAGCCCACTCGGGATCGCAGTGCTGCGGATGCCAATCGCCGGTTAGCGCGCTGAAGACGATCACGTCGGTGTCGCGCACGGTGCGATGGCCCGACTCGAATCGCGCTCCCACCGCGAGCTGCCCGAATGGATCTGACCAGTTCATAGCCCCCCCTTACAAAGGAATGTTGCTCGCACGCGTTTCCGATCGGTGCACACCGGCGAGCGCCTCCAGGCACGACGCGACCCGCGTGCGGGTCGCCTCCGGCGCGATCACCTCATCGACGTAGCCATCCGCGCTCGCCCCCTCCACCTGCAGCTGCTCAGACGCGTACGCGCCCGCCAGCCGCCGCCGGTGCGCGCCCGGATCCTCGGCTGCGGCGATCTCGCGGCGGTTGAGAATCCCCACGGCTTGCTCGGCGCCCATCACGCCGGCCTCGACGCCCGGCCACGCGAACACGTAGTCCGCCCCCAGCGCCTTCGAGTTCATCGCGATGAACGCGCCGCCGAACGCCTTGCGCAGGATCACCGTCACGCTCGGCACGGTCGCCTCCGCAAACGCGTGCACGAGCTTGGCGCCGTGGCGGATCACGCCCTCCTGCTCCTGGCGCGACCCCGGCAGGAAGCCCGGCGTGTCGACGAGCACGAGCAGCGGCAGCCCGAAGGCGTTGCACGCGCGCACGAAGCGCGCGGCCTTCTGCGCGGCGTGCGTGTCGAGCACGCCGCCCAGGTGCTTCGGCTGGTTGGCGACGATCCCGATCGCGCGGCCGTCCAGGCGCGCGAACGCGCAGACGACGTTGCGCGCCCAGCGCGCGCTGACCTCCATCAGGCGCCCGCCGTCGACCAGCGCGGCCGCCACATGACGGACGTCGTAGACCTTGCGCGCGTGCTGCGGCACGACGCGATCGGGCGCGCCCTCGGGCGCCGCCACGCTCGGCCACAGCTGCGGCGCCACGCCGCTGTGCTGGGGCAGGTAGTCGAGCAGGTCGCGCGCCAACAGCGCGCCGTCGACCTCGGTCGGGGCGGTGAAGTGGCACACGCCGTTGCGCTCGTGCACGCGCGCGCCGCCCAGCGCCGCCATGTCGATGTCCTCGCCGGTGACCTCCGCGACGACCGCCGGCCCCGTCAGGAACATCGACGCGCCCCCGGTCATGATCACGAAGTCGTTCAGCGCCGGGCCGTAGGAGGAGCCGCCCGCCGCCGGCCCGCAGACGATCGAGATCTGCGGCACGAGGCCCGACAGGCGCACGTGCTCGCGGAAGATCGCGCCGTACCCCGACAGCGCCGCCAGGCCCTCCTGCATGCGCGCACCTGCCGACTCCACGAACCCCAGCACCGGCACGCGCGCGCGGCCGGCGAGCCGCAGCACCTCGACGATCGTCTGCGCGTGCGCCTCGCCGAGCGAGCCGCCGGCGAACGACGCGTCCTGCGCGTAGCAGTACACCTGGCGTCCGTCGACGCGCGCGTGCGCCGCCAGCACGCCGTCGCCTGCACGCGCGCGCTCGCCCATGCGCCGCGAGCGCACCTGTGTGCGCAGCGGCTGCAGCGAACCAGGGTCGGCCAGCACCTCCAGGCGCTCCAGCGGGCTCAGTCGCTCGTCCGGACGCTCGAGCAGCGCGAGGCTCACGCGGCCTCCAGGCACAGCACCGCGTTGTGGCCGCCAAAGCCGAACGAGTTCGAAAGCGCCAGCAACGGCCGCTCGACCGCGGGCGCGCGGTGCTCGTCGCCGGGGCCAGGACTCGGTGCGGGCTTGCCGTCCTGCCGCTGCCCGCCGCGCACCAGCGCCCGCGCGTCGCCGGGCACGTAGTCGAGGTCGAGGCCGTCCTCCGGCTCCGACAGGCCGAGCGTCGGCGGCGCTACGGCGTCGCGCAGCGCCAGCAGCGTCGCCACCGCCTCGACCGCGCCGGCGGCGCCGAGCAGGTGCCCGATCGCCGACTTCGTCGAGGACACCGGGATGCGCCCAGCGTGCTCGCCGAGCGCGAGCTTGATCGCCTGCGTCTCGGCGCGGTCGTTCAGCGGCGTCGAGGTGCCGTGAGCGTTGACGTAGTCGATCTGTGTCGCGACCACGCCGGCGTCCCGGAGCGCCGCGTGCATCGCCGCGGCCTGCCCGTGGCCGTCCTCGCGCGGCGCGGTCAGGTGGTGCGCGTCGGAGCTGGCGCCGTAGCCTCTGATCGTGCCGAGCACACGCGCGCCGCGCGCGCGTGCCGCGCCCTCGCGCTCGAGCACCATCACCGCCGCTCCCTCGCCCATCACGAAGCCGTCGCGGCGCACGTCGAACGGTCGCGAGACACCCGTCTGCGAGAGCGCGTCCAGCGCACCGAACGCCGCGCGCGAGAGCGGCGCCAGGCCCGCCTCCGAGCCGCCGGCCACGACCGCGTCGGCTTCGCCCACCTGCAGCATCCGCAGCGCCGCGCCGATCGCGTGGGCGCCCGACGCGCACGCCGAGCTGACAGCGAACGACGGCCCGCGCAGGTCGTGGCGCATCGACAGCGCGCCCGCGCCGGCGTTGCTCATCATCAGCGGCACCGACAGCGGCGAGACGTACTGGCCGCCGCGTTCGCGCAGCGTGTCCTGGCCATCGACGAGCGTCTGGATGCCGCCGATGCCGGTGCCCAGCACGCAGCCCACACGCTCGGGCGCGTAAGCCAGCTCGTCAGCGCCGCCGCCGTCCGGCCAGCCGGCGTCCGCGAGCGCCTCGGCGCACGCGGCGATCGCGAGCTGCGTGAAGCGGTCGGCGCGGCGCGCTTCCTTCGCCGACATGAAGTCCGTGGGATCGAAGTCCGCGCACGCGCCCTCGCCGTCCGCGATCCCACACTCACCCGCGCACCAGCGCTCGTGCAGCGTGCGCGCGCCGACGCCCAGCGGCGTCACGGCGCCGACGCCGGTCACCACCACCGCCTCCGTCCGCGTGCTGTGAGCCATCGCCGCCACGCCTACAGCCGCGACGCGATCAGCTGCACGGCGTCTTCGACGGTCTTGACCTCGGCCACGTCGGAGCCCTTCAGCTCGACGCCGAACTGCTCGTGCACGATCTGCGACAGCTCCGCGAGGTCCAGCGAGTCGATGTCGAGCGCCTCGAACGTCGCGTCAGGGCTGATCTCATCGGCGTTCGCGCCGAACGTCACCAGCGACTCGATCACGACCTTTTCGACCTGCTCGGTGGTCACTGCTGTGCTCATCTGCGTTCCTTTCGGTTGGTTGGTGGCGTTCTGCGGTGGTTCGTCGGTGGTGCTCGGCGGCAGCTGGCTCAGGCCGCCAGACCACCGTCGACGTACAGGGTGGAGCCGGTCACGTAGCTGGCCTCATCAGAGGCGAGAAAGCGCGCGCACGCGGCCACCTCCTCGGGCGTGCCGGCGCGGCGCGCGGGCACCGCGCGCAGCAGCTCACCGTCGAGGCCGGCCGTCATGTCGGTGTCGATCAGCCCGGGCGCGATCGCGTTGACGGTCACGCCGCGGCGCGCGACCTCGACGGCGATCGTCTTGGTCATGCCGATCAGCCCGGCCTTCGCGGCCGCGTAGTTGGCCTGCCCGGCGTTCGCGCGCGGCCCGACGACCGACGCGAGGCTGATCACGCGCCCGAAGCGCTCGCGGATCATGCCGCGCAGCGCCCACCTGGTCGCGCGAAACGCGGCCGTCAGGTTCGTGTCGAGCACGCAGCTCCAGTCGGCGTCGGTCAGCGACAGCGACAGCTCGTCGGCGCGCACGCCGGCGTTGTTGACCAACACCAGCACCCGTCCGAAGCGCTGCTCCAGCGTGTCGAACATGCGCTCCAGCTCGTCTGGCACGGTCACGTCGGCGCCCAGCGCAAGCGCCTGCCCACCGTCATCCTCGATGCGCGCGACGGTCGCCGCGGCGGCATCCTCGCCGCTGCGGAAGTTGACGCCCACCGGCCAGCCGTCCGCGGCCAGCGCACAGGCGATCGCCGCGCCGATGCCGCGCGAGCCACCCGTCACCAGCGCGCACCCGTCGCGCTGCGAGCCGATGCTCACGCGCCGCTCCAGACACGTGCGTCCGCGGCGCCGGCCAGCGCGCCCGCGGGCGCGGCCTGCGCCCCGCCCCAGGTGAGCACCGTCGCTCCCCACACGAGCCCGGCGCCAACAGCACCCAGCACGACCCGCGCTCCCGGCTCCAGCTCGCCGCGACGGACGGCCTCGCTGAGCGCGATCGGAATGCTCGCGGCGCTCGTGTTGCCGTACTCGGCGATGCAGTCGAACACGCGCTCGCGCGGCAGCTCCAGGCGCTCGGCGACCGCCGTGAGGATGCGCGAGTTGGCTTGGTGGAACACGAACAGCGCAACGTCCTCCAGCGCCAGGTCCGCCAGCTCGAGCACTTCGCGCGTGCTGCTCGAAAGCTTCTCGACGGCCATCAGGAACGTCTCGTGGCCTTCCATCTCGAGCACGCCCCTGGCGCGCGTCGCGCGGATCGCGTGCGCGGCCGCGCCGTCGCTGCCGAGCACGAACGGCCCGATCTGCCCGGCGGCGCCGGCCGAGACGACGAGCGCGCCGGCGCCGTCGGCGAACAGCGGCGCGGTGCGCTGATCGTCGAAGTCGAGGAAGCGCGTCAGCACCTCCGCGCCGATCACGAGCACGTTGCGCGCGCGGCCCGACTCGATCCACGCGGTCGCGTGCGCGAGCGCCGCGAGCGCACCGGCGCACGCCGCGCCCACGTCGATCGCCGCCACGCCCGCGACGCCCAGCTCGTGCGCGACGATCGGCGCCGTCGCGGGGGTGATCTCGTCGGGCGCAAGCGTCGCCACCAACACCATGTCCAGCTCGCCCGCGTCGAGACCCGCGTCCGCCAGCGCCGCGCGTCCCGCAGCACTCGCCAGCTCGCTGACGCGCTGCCCCGGCGCCGCGTAGCGGCGCTCGGCGATGCCGGTGCGCCGCTCGATCCACTGCTCGCTCACGCCCAGCCGCGCGGCGACCTCAGCGTTCGCAACCCGGCGCTCGGGCAGCGCCACGCCGAGCCCGACGACGCCGGCCGTGCGCGGCTGCGATGGGTCGAGCACGCGCGCGTCCGGCAGGTTGCGCGTCACCAGCCGCGCGAGCACCTCGCCGGGCCCGAAGTCGACGAACGTGTCGGCTCCGAGCGCGGCCAGCGCGAGCATGCTCGCGCGCCAGCGAACGGGTCGTACGATCGCCTGCGCCAGCTCCGCGCGCACGTCCGCGAACGGCTGCCCGCTGGCGCCCGAGATCACCGTGATCCGCGGCGGTGCCAGCTCGATCTGGTCCAGCTCGGCGCGCAACGGCTCGACGGCGGCGGCCATCGACGGCGAGTGAAACGCGCCCGCGACATCCAGCAGGATCGCGCGCACTCGCCGCTCGCGCGCTTCGCGCGAGGCCGCGCGCAGGCGCTCGGTCGCGCCCGCCAGCACCACCTGCCCAGGGGCGTTGTCGTTGGCGAGCACCAGCCCGTGCTCGCGCGCCAGCGCCGCGACCTGCTCCTCGGAGGCGCCGAGCACGGCGAGCATGCCCTCCTCGCGCCCGCTCGACGCCGCCGCCATCAGCTCGCCGCGGCGGACCGCCAGGCGCAGGCCGTCGGCTTGCCCGAGCGCTCCGGCGGCGACCAGCGCGCTCAGCTCTCCGAGCGAATGGCCGGCGAGCGCCACCGGGCGCAGGAACGGCGGGCGCTGCCTCCAGCCGGCGACGCTCGCGCAGAAGATCGCCGGCTGCGCAAACCTCGTGCTATCGCCGACGCGCGCAAACGGGTCCTCGCCGACGAGCGCGAGGCATTCTTCGAGCAGCGCCGGGTCGGCGCGCGCCACCTGGTCACGCAGAGCGTTCGTCTGGCTCCCCTGCCCGGGGAACAGGCCCGCTGTCACGCCGGTTGACACTAGGGTCAGCTTTGCGGGTATCTGCGGTCAAGGGCACGCCACGGCACGCGAACCACCCAAATGGGGGGTCCGGTCCGTGCGCGTGCGGGGGTCGACCACAGCGGCGACCCGCGCGCTGACGGGCGCGCCACGGCCTCGTGGGCTGGCGTGGCGGCGCTGGCGTGGCGGCCAGTGAGCCGACCAGGGTGTTCGACGGACGCGACCGCCTACCCGACAGAGGATCGTCCGACCATGAAAACGAGCCACCGACCGTCAGGTGGGTGGGAACACGCGATCGGAGAAGCCTATGTCGGCCACGACTTCTGTTTCACAGCCGCGCAGCGCGAACGACGTCCTGCCGTTCAGGGCGGGCTTTCCACAGGTCGAGCTCGAGGAGCTGCGCCGTCGTGTGCGCGCGACGCGGTGGCCCGAGCAAGAGACCGTGAAAGACGACTCGCAAGGAGTGCCGCTCGCCTTGATGCGGGACCTCGCAGGGCACTGGCAGCGGGACTACGACTGGAGCAGGTGCGAGGAGCGGCTCAACGCCCTGCCGCAGTTCGTCACCGAGATCGACGGCCTCGACATCCACTTCGTCCACGTACGCTCCAAGCACGAGGATGCCCTGCCCCTGGTCGTCACGCATGGCTGGCCCGGCTCGATCATCGAACAGCTGAAGCTCATCGGGCCGCTGACGGACCCGACCGGCCACGGCGGCAGCGCCGCCGACGCGTTCCATCTCGTGATCCCCTCACTCCCCGGCCACGGGTTCTCCGCGAAGCCGACCACCACGGGTTGGGACCCTGTCCGCATCGCCCGTGCGTGGGTGCTGTTGATGAAGCGTCTGGGTTACGACCGCTTCGTCGCCCAGGGCGGCGACTGGGGCGCCGCGGTGACTCAGACGATGGGTATCCAGGCAGCGCCCGAGCTGCTCGGAATTCACTCCAACATGCCCGGCACCGCTCCGGCGAGCCTCGTCAAGGGATTCGAGCAGGGTGACCCGCCGCCAAGCGATCTGACCGCGGAAGAGGCGCAAGCGTACGAGCAGCTGACCAACTTCTACGCCAAGCACGTGGCCTACGCGCAGATCATGGCGACTCGCCCGCAGACGCTCTACGGGCTCGCCGACTCACCGATCGATCTCGCCGCGTTCATGCTCGACCACGGCGACGGCAGCGGCCAGCCCGGCCTCGTGCAGCCGATCCTCGAAGGGCGCCCCGACGGCGATCTCACCCGCGACGATCTCCTCGACAACATCACGCTCTACTGGTTGACCAACACCGGGGTCTCCGCGGCTCGCCTCTACTGGGAGAACAAGGCGGACTTCTTCGACGCCAAGCCGATCACGATCCCGTTCGCCATCAGCGTCTTTCCCGACGAGCTCTATCAGGCGCCGCGGAGCTGGGCCGAACAGGCATATCCGGAGAACCTCATCCACTACAACCGGCTCGACCGGGGGGGTCATTTCGCGGCGTGGGAACAGCCACAGCTTTTCTCCGAGGAGCTGCGCGCGGCGTTCAGATCGCTGCGCTGACGGGGCCGTCTTACACGCTGACGGGGCCGTCTTACAACCATTAAAGGAGAACCGATGTCTGAGCTGACTGACAAGGATAAGACGCCGACGGTGTTGCTCGTTCATGGAGCGTTCGCCGACGGGTCGAGCTGGAACGGGGTGATCGAGCGGCTGCAAGCGAAGGGTGTGAGGGTCTCCGCGCTGGCGAACCCTCTGCGCGGGGTCACGATCGACTCCGCCTACGTCGCCGGCGTCTTCGAGCAGACGCAGGGGCCGGTTCTGGCCGTGTCGCACTCATACGGCGGGGTCGTGGTGACGAACGCGGCCGCGCAGGCCAAGAACGTGGTCGGTCTCGTGTACGTGGCAGCGTTCGCGACCGAGGAGGGCGAGGCGCTGGGTGCTGCCGACGGAGAGTCCAAGGACAGCATCCTCGGCAGCGCGCTCGTCCCGCAGCGCTACCCAGGCACGGACGGCGGCGATGGCGGCGTCGAGCTCGCCGTCGACCCCGCGAAGTTCCGCGAGGCGGTCGCGGCGGACCTGCCGGCCGCTCAGACAGCGCTGATGGCGGCAACGCAGCGACCGCTGGCGGAACTGGGGTTCACAGAGCCAACCCGAGCGGCCGCCTGGAAGCGGCTGCCCTCGTGGACGGTCGTCGCGACGGGCGACAAGGCAGCCGGCGCCGACGTGATCCGCTCGATGGCCAAGCGGGCGGGCTCTGCGATCACCGAGATCGAGGGCTCCCACGTGGTCATGATCTCCCAGCCGCAGGCGGTCACCGACGTGATCCTGACGGCGCTCGCCGCCGTCAGCTCGACTCCGCTCGCTGCCTAGCACCGTTGCCGGTGCCGTCTCTCACGCAACCAAGAAGGAGGGCAATTCATGACACAGCAAGCTACCGAGACACCTGTCACATCCTTCGGCCCGGTTCAGCAGATCGAAGCGGGGCTCCTCGACGTTGGCTACGTCGAGGCCGGGCCGGCTGACGGCCCGGCCGTGCTGCTCCTGCACGGCTGGCCATATGACATTCACAGCTACGAGGAGGTGGCTCCGCTCCTGGCTCGTGCGGGTCGCCGTGTGATCGTGCCCTACCTGCGAGGCTACGGCAGCACGCGCTTCCTCTCCCAGGAGACGCCGCGCAGCGGGGAGCAGGCTGCGCTGGCGCTCGATGCGATCGCCCTGCTGGACGCCCTCGGGGTCGAGCAGGCCGTCGTCGCCGGCTTCGATTGGGGAGCGCGCAGCGCCGCGATACTCGCCGCGATCTGGCCGGAGCGGGTCAGCGGCCTCGTCTCGGTGAGCGGATACCTGATCGGCAGCCAGGCGGGCGCGAACGTGCCACTACCACCCGAGGCCGAGCTGCAGTGGTGGTACCAGTACTACTTCGCCACCGACAAAGGCCTTGCCGGATACGAGAAGTACCGCCGCGAGCTCGCGAAGCTGATCTGGAAGCTCGCGTCTCCGCGATGGGACTTCGACGACTCGACCTTCGACCGCAGCGCGGCTTCCCTCGAGAACCCGGACCAGGTCGCGATCGTGATCGACAACTACCGCTGGCGCCTGGCGCTCTCCGCGGGTGAGCCGGACTGCAGCGCAATCGAGGCGCAGCTCGCGCAGGCGCCGGCGATCACCGTGCCCACGATCACGCTCGAGGGCGACGCCAACGGCGCACCCCACCCGGAGCCGAGCGCCTACGCAGCAAAGTTCGCGGGACCGTATGAGCATCGGACGGTGACCGGCGGCATCGGTCACAACCTCCCCCAGGAGGCGCCGACAGCGTTTGTCGCGGCTGTCGTAGACGTCGCCGCGCTGAGCAAGCGCCCCTGAGATGAGCGCGGCCACGTCATCCACGCCCGAGCCGAACCTCGTCGCGCTGCGCAGTCGCACGGGCACGGCGCTGATTGCCGCGACCGTGCTGGCGTCCGCAGCGGGCTCGCTCGACGCCACCGCAAGCCAAGTCGCGGTGCCGGCGATCGGGCGCAGCCTGCACGCGGGGGTCGCCGGGCTGCAATGGACGCTCACCGGCTACCTGCTCACGGTCGCGGCGCTGCTGCTGCTCTCCGGGGCGCTCGCTGACCGCTTCGGCCGCCGTCGTCTCGTGACGGTGGGGCTGTGCACGATGCTCGTCGCAGAGGTCTGCTGTGCGCTCGCGCCCTCGATCGGGATCCTGATCGCGGCTCGCATCGCTCAGGGGGCCGGCGGCGCAATGGTGGTGCCGAGCAGCCTGGCGATGCTCAACGCGACGTTGCGCCCCGAGGACCGCGCTCGCGGGATCGGGATCTGGGCCGGTCTGGAGACGCTCGCCATCAGCGTCGGTCCCTACGCGAGCGGCTGGCTGGTCGACAACGTGACCTGGCGGGTCGTGTACCTGCTCAGCGCGCCGTTGATCGTCACCGCGCTCGCCGTCCTGCGCCGGGTGCCCGAGATCAGGTCCGGGCGCGGCAAGGAGCCCGTGGACGCGGTCGGCGGCGCGCTCGCCGTGCTCGGTCTCGGGGGCCTCGTCTACGCGTTGACCGCCGGTCCCGAAGCCGGCTGGCTCGCGGGCCGGGTGATCGCGACCGCGGTTGTCGGCGTCGGCTCTCTGACCGCGCTCGTGATCCTCGAGGGCCGCCGCCGCGCCCCGATGCTGCGCCTGTCGTTGTTCGCCTCGCGTCAGTTCGATGCGATCAACGTCGGGACGTTCGTGCTCTACGGGGCGCTCAGCGCCGCCTCCTATCTGGTGTTCCTCGAGTGCGAGCTCCACCTCGGATACTCGGCAGCGCAGGCGGGCGCCGCCCTGATCCCCGAGACGGCGATCTTCCTCGTGCTGGCGCCCGTCAGCGGCGCGCTGGTTGCCAAGATCGGGCCACGCTGGCTGATGGTCGGCGGCATCCTGCTCGTCGCCGCCGGCCTGATCTGGCTCTCGCAGGTCCACGCGGGCGATCCCTATGTCGCGGGGATCCTGCCCGGTGCGGTGCTGTGGGGCATCGGCATCGGGATTGCCGTCACTCCGCTCACCGCCGCCGTGCTGGCAGCGGTCGCCGATGAAGATCTGGGCGAGGGATCGGCGGTCAACGATGCGTCCGCGCGCGTCGGCGGGCTGCTCGTGATCGCCCTGGTTCCGGCGCTGATCGGTGCCACCGGCGGCCAGACGCTCGCCAAGGCGTTGGGCGGCGGCTTCCAGCCCGCGATGCTGGTCATGGCCGCCCTGTGTCTGGTGGCCGCCCTGGTCAGCGCGGTGTTCGTCTCGAACGAGCAGCGCGCGGCGCCGCGTATCGTCCCGCAGGCTCCCGAGCCCACGAGCGGGGCTGCCCTGACCCCTTCGTGAGGGCAGCCGCTCGCCGTGTGCGGAGGCTGATCAGGACGGTGGGCGCCAGCCCCGTGCGAGCGTCGTCTGGCCGACCTCGATGATGTACCCGTCGGGGTCTCGGATGTAGCAGCGGATCTCCGTCTCGTGCTGCTTGGGCGGCGTCAGGAACTCGGCACCGCGCGCGCTCCACTCCGAGTAGCAGGCCTGGATGTCCTTGACACGGATGTTGAGGAAGCTGCTCACCCGGTCTGGGTCGGGTTGCGTCTCGAGCGTGACGGTCGGCTTGTCGTCGGTGGGGCCGCCGCCGACGTTGATGATCACCCAGCTGTTGGCGAGCGACACGTAGGTCACCTGGTCGCCCGCCTCGCCGCCGATGACCGTCTCGCCGCCGAGCACGTCGCTGTAGAAGCGGCGCGATCGCTCCACGTCCTCCACGACGATGAAATGGGCCACGACCATCTCCTGGTCGATAGTGCTCATGCTGACCTCCCTTGTTGGATTTGAGTGCATGGTGGTGGGCCGGCGCGCCCGTCGCACCGCGATCAGGCCGACGCTCGTCTGCGGTGGGCCGCCCCTCGGACGTCGCGGTCCGCGCTTGCCTCGTTTGCCAGCCGGCTGATCTCGGCGCTGACGATGCCGAGGAAGACGCGGTCCGACACCTGGCGGCGTCGCTGCACAGCCGCCGCGTCCCGGCGGGCGCCGTCTGGAAGATCCCGGTCCAGCGCGAGCATGTCGCGTGGAGCCTCTCCTCCGCCAATCTCGATGCTGGTCACGTCGCCCGTCGATTCGGTCTCATCGCTTTCCTCCGCTGAGGTGACGCGGTGATACTCGACTCTCGACGTCGGGCTCGCGTCCGTGGCGGCTACTGGTGAGGCCCCTGGCGATACCGGCCGCGCGCGGGACAGACAGGTGCCTGGTGCTCTCGCCGGCGAGCTGGAGGGCGTTGGGTCGCTGACCTCTGCCGCCGCCCAGAGCCACCGGGAGCTCCTTGCGGGAGGCGATGTCGAGCTTTGCGAAGACCTTGCGCAGGTGCCACTCGACCGTGCGCGGGCTGATGAACAGCTCCGCTCCGATCTCCGGGTTCGTGCCGCCCTCCGCAGCGAGGCGAGCGATCTCTGCCTCATGTGCGGTGAGCTCGTCGCGTGTCTCGACCGATCGCTTGCGGACCGTCTCGCCGGTCGCTGTCAGCTCGCGGCGGGCGCGCTGGGCGAAGCCCTGAGCGCCGATGCGGCTGAACATCTCGTGGGCGGGACGCAGTTGCATGCGTGCGTCCACTCGGCGACCGGCGCGTCGCAGCCATTCGCCATAGAGCAGGCGAGCGCGAGCCAGCTCAGTCTGCAGCCGGGTGCACTCGAGCCGCGCGACCGCCTCGCGGTAAAGGGGCTCGGCAGCCTCGTCCGCGCTGACGAGCGCGTGCGAACGTGCCTCGATCCCCAGCGCCCAGTCGGTCCCGGCCACGGCGGTGGTGGCCGAGAGCCGCTCGAAGGCGGCCGCTGCCAGGTCGGGCTGATCGTTGCGGGTGGCTGCCTCGATCAGCTCGGGGAGCGCCCGGGCGGACACCCCGAAGTCGTCGTGCTCGCACGCCGCCCTAGCCTCCTCCAGCGCCTCGCGGTACCGGCAGAGCCCGTTGTAGAGCAGCGCTCCCGCGAAGTGGCTGAAACCCAGCCCGACGCCCTCGCCGCGCTCGGTCACCTCGGCGACGGTGGCTGCGATCAGCTCCCTCGCCTCGGTCTCGTCCCCGCGCCAGGCGGCCAGCGCGATCGCGCCGTAGGGTGCCAGCTGGATGCCGGTCGCTTCGTTGACCGACTGCATCTGGATGGCGAGCGCGGCGCCGGCCTCCAGCTCACCCTGCCATGCGTGCACTGCGGTGAGAGATCGAAGGGCGAGCGGCAGCCTGCTGAGGGCGCCCGCCTGCTTCGCGAGACGCACGTGACTCTCGCTCAGCAGCTTCCAGCTCTCGTCGTCCCAGAGGTCTTGGGAGACCCAGCCGGCAAGCCAAAGCCAGCGCAGCCGCTCCTCCATGGGGAGGTCGCGGAAGGCGCCCAGCGCCCGTCTCAGCAGCGGCGTGGCGACGGCGCGCCCGTCGGTGATCAGCAGCGCGAGGCCGTCGAGGAGCAGGTCGGGGGCGCGCGAGGAGGTCGACGACGCGGGCAGCCGGCGGGCCGCCTGCGCCACCTCCACGGCACCCGTGCCGGTGGCGAGCCGACCGACGATCAGGGCGGCGGTGAGCGCTTCGAGGTGGGTCTCGCGTGCGAGCCGCATGTCGAGCGGCTCGAGCTTCCGGGCGGCTTCGAGCAGCAGCGCAGGCGCGTCCACGCCACGTCTCGAGGTGAAGCTGATCTGCGCTCGCAGAAGCTCGATCCGGGCTCGCTCCAGCGCGTCGGAGGGCTCCGCCTCGGCGATCGCCAGCAGCGCGAGCGCGGCGTCTGGCGCACCGGCTTCATGAGTGGCCTGCGCCGCCGCGAGAGCGCGTCGGGCTCGCAGCGCCGGGTCACGGGTCAGCCGCGCCGCTCGCTCGAGCAGGGCGGCGGCCGCGGAGCGGCCGCCGCGCATCTGCGCACGGTCGGCTGAGCTCTCCAGTTCGCGTGCCACTGCCTCGTCGGGCCCATTTGCCGCGTGCGCGCGGTGCCAGGCACGGCGGTCGGGATCGAGGTCGGGATCGACGACCTCGGCCAGCGCGTGATGCACCTCTCGCAGGTCGTGTGGGTCGGCGGCGCGGTAGATCGCCGAGCGCACCAGCGGGTGGCGGAAGCGAACGCGTCCGCCGAGCTCGAGCAGTCCCGCCGCTCCGGCCGCGACCGCGGAGCCGGGCCCGATCCCGAGCAGCGTGCCCGCCCGCCAGAGCAAGCGGATGTCGCCGGTCGGCTCGACTGCGGCGACGAGCAGGAGGCGGCGGGTCGCGAGCGGTAGCGGCTCGAGTCGCCGCAGGAACCCCGCTTCTATGCGGCTGACCGTCGGCATCGTCTCGGGCAACCCGAATCCGAAAGCCAGCTCGGCGGGCGTGAGCCCGCGTGGGAGCTCCAGCAGCGCGAGCGGGTTGCCGCGGGTCTCGGCGACGATCCGGTCGCGCACCTGCTCGTCGACCGGCCCGGTGATGACCGAGTCCAGCAGCAATCGCGCATCAGCGTGGCTCAGACCTCGGACCTCGAGCTCGGGGAGTCCCTCCAGCTCGTCTTCACGGTGATCGCGCGTCGCGAAAACGAGCGCGATCCGCTCAGCCAGGAGACGGCGTGCGACGAACGCGAGCGTCTGGATAGAGATCCTGTCGAGCCAGTGGGCGTCGTCGAGGAGGCAGACCAGCGGCGCTTCCTCCGCCACGTCGGCGAGCAGGCCGAGCACCGCCAGGCCGACCATGAACCGATCGGGCGGCTCCGCGACGCTCAGGCCGAGCGCGGCGGAGAGGGCATCGCGCTGCGGGACGGGAAGCTGCTCCATCCGCTCCAGAAAGGGCGCGCACAGCTGATGCAGCCCGGCGAACGCGAGCCCCATCTCGGACTCCACTCCGACCGCCCGCGCGATGCGGCAGCCCGACGCACACGCCTCGAGACAGGCCAGCAAGGCGCTCTTGCCGATTCCCGCCTCGCCGCGCAGGACGAGCGCCTCGCTGCGCCCGCCCCACAAGCTCGCCGGCAGCGCCTCCAGAACGTCCCGCTCGGCCCTCCGGTCTATCAGCCTGAGTCGGTGACGGCCGTTGGGAGAGGAGGTTCGGTGCACGTGCACAACCTCGCTTGCGAGACTTCGGCCCGCAAGGGGAGACAGCTCCAAGCGGGGTCGGGGTAATCCTCAGTTGTCCACTCGGGAAAACCCTAGGCCCGTTGGCGCACGGTCACGCCGGGAGGCGCCGCGATCCTGAACGTCGAGCTGATTGTGGGGATTACCCCATTGCAACTCGGCATCGCGTCGAGGCATGCTGCTTGCGTGGAAAAGACGGTTCTGATCGTGGACGACGACGCGGGCTTCCGGCGCGTTGCCAGGCAGCTGCTCGAACACCGGGGCTACAAGGTCATCGGCTGCGCGGCCGGAGTCGAGGAGGCGCGCGAGCGCGCGAGCACGCTCGACCCCGACGTGATCCTGATGGACGTCTCTCTCCCGGATGGAAACGGGGTGGAGCTCGCAGCTGAGCTGGGAGGCGGTCGCGGGGGCCGCCCGGTCACGCTGCTCACCTCGTCCGACCCGCACGCGGTTCCGGGGCACGTGCTCGCCGGCAACGCGGCCTGCGGCTTCCTCGCCAAGACGGAGCTTGCCCAAGCGGACCTCGACGGCTACCTGAGAGGCGACGCCTAGCCGGGAAGGACCGCGTCCTCGTCGAGCGGGATCTCCGCCCGAAGCGTTGTGCCGGCCGCCGGCCGGCTGATGATCTCGAGCGTTCCATCCAGTGCGGCGATCCGATCTTTGAGCCCGAGCAGGCCGCTGCCGCCGGCGGCCGGATCGGCGCCGCCGACGCCGTCGTCGGAGACCTCGGCCGTCAGTCGCTGTCGGTGTGCGTGGACGCGGACTTGCGCGGCGCTCGCCTGCGCGTGCTTGGCGACGTTCGTGAGCGCCTCGGAGCAGAAGAAGAAGAGGCTCGCCTCCATCGCGGGCTGGAGCCGCACACGCTGGACCTCGAGGGTGACGGGCATCGGCAAGGAAGCGGTGAGCGAGCCAAGCGCATCGGCGAGACCGCCGTCGGTGAGGATCGCTGGGTGGATGCCCGCGGCCAGCTCCCGTAGCGAGACGATGCCGCGCGAAGCCTCCCTCGTGGCCGCTTCGAGCAGGCTCGCGGCGCGATCGGGCTCCGTCGGGGACACCTGTTGGGCGAGCTGGAGATTGATCAGGGCGTTGACGAACTGCTGTTGAGCGCCGTCGTGCAGGTCGCGCGTCACCTGCCGGCGGGCGGCGTCCGCCGCCTCGATCACCCTGCGGCGCGCCGCGATCAGATCCGCCTGTGCCTGCTGGCGCTCGGTGATGTCCCTTATGTAGCCGGTGAAGAGGATCTCGCCCGCGAGGTTGGCCCGCGTCACCGTCAACTCCACCGGGAACTCGCTGCCGTCGGCCCGCATGGCGGTCATCTCGAGCCGGCGATCGAGGACGTGGGGGGCCTCGGTTGCGAGGTAGCGAGCGAGGCCGGCACGGTGGGCGTCGCGGAGCGCGGGCGGAATGATCGTCTCGGCGAGGGAGCGACCGACGACATCCGCGGTGCGGTAGCCGAAGGTGCGCTCGGCGGCAGCGTTGAAGAAGGTCACCAGTCCGCCGGCGTCCATCGTGACCACGCAGTCGAGTGCCGCTTCGAGCGTCGCCCGGTGCCGCGCCTCGCCCGCGGCGAGCGTGTTGGCGCGGGCGCGCTCGATGGCGCGTTCGCGCACCGCCTGCTCCATCGCGAGGTGCCCGCTGATGTCGGAGAAGGCGATCGCCACTCCGAACCCCTCGGGCGTAGCGATCGGCGTGACGGCGTAGGCAACCGGGACCATCGTCCCGTCCTTGCGGACCCACCAGTCGTCGTCGACCCTGACCGGCTCCCCGCCCTCGCGGCACTTCGTCACGGGGCAGTCCTCGATCGGGAAGCGCGAGCCGTCTCTGCGCTTGTAGTGGACGAGCCAATGGCTGTTCTGCCCGATCATCTCCGAGACGTCGTCGAAGCCGAGCATGTCGACCGCCGCCTGGTTGGCGTAGGTGATGACGCCCTCGCTCGTCGCCACGTAGACCGGCTGGGCGATCGAGGCGAGGATCGCGTCGACCTCGCGAGCCGCCGGCAACCCCTGCCCGTCGCGGTCAGCTCCCGTCGCTGGGTCCATCGCCTACTCGCTCAGGTAGCGCAGGACGGCGAGGACGCGCCTGTGGTCGCCCGGCACAGGGGGCAGCTCGAGCTTGGTCATGATGCTGGTCACGTGGCGCTCGATTGCGGCAACGGTCACCACGAGCGTCTCAGCGATGCCTCGGTTCGAGCGCCCCTCGGCCATCAGGCCCAGGACCTCGCGCTCACGTGAGGTGAGCGCATCGAGCGGGCTGGCGGCTCGCGGCCGGCTGACCATCTGCTGGACGACATCGGGGTCGAGCGCCGAGCCGCCGCCGGCCACCCTGCGCACTGCGTCGACAAAGACCGAGAGATCGCCCACACGATGCTTCAGCAGGTACCCGACGCCCTCTGCTCGGTCTCCAACGAGCTCCAGGACATAGCCCTCTTCGAGGTACTGCGAGAGGACCAGCACCCCGACGCCGGGTTGCGCGGCCCGTATCTCGTGCACGGCCCGCAGGCCGTCATCGGTGTTGTCCGGAGGCATCCGGATGTCGGTCACGATCACATCCGGCTTGTGCGCTCGCGCCTTGCGAAGGAGATCCTCGGCGTCGCCCGCGACGGCCACCACCTCGAAGCCCTGCTCCTCGAGCACGTCGACGATCCCGCGGCGAATCAGGGGTTCGTCCTCACACACGAGGACCCGCAGCGAGGCGACGGTTGACATGACGGCTGAGACTACGCTCTTGTGACGGAAAGCACCCGTGGAAATGCCTTCCTAATAGCGGTGCAGCCCGAGGCGTTGTGCGCGCTGTACCGCGTCGGCGCGGTTGCGCGCGCCGAGCTTGCGGTAGAGCGTGCTCGTGTGCTCCTTGACGGTGTGAGGCGAGAGGAACAGCGCCGCCGCGATCTCGCGGTTGGTGGCGCCGCCCGCGATCAGGCCGAGGATTTCGCTCTCGCGGTCGGTCAGCGTCGGCGTCGGGCGCCCGGTGTCCCTGAACACCTCCTGCCCGTCCCCGACCATGCGCACCAGCTTGGCGATCTCGGGCGCGGGCCAGTCCTTGGAGATGAAGCCGGCCGCACCAGCGGCGCGGGCGGCGCGCGGCGAGATGCCGCCCGCGCCGGACATCAGCAGCACGCGCGGCGCCGGCGCCTCCGCCCGCAGTCGCTCGCAGACCTCGGGCCCGGACTCGCTGCCGAGGAACAGGTCGACCAGCGCGACGTGCGGCTCGTAGCGGCGGCACACCGCCAGCGCCTCGGCGCCCGTACGCGCGCTGAGGCAGCGATCGACCCACGGCAGCTGGCCGAGCATCAGCCGAAAGCCCCAGTGCACGACGTCGTGGTCGTCGACCACCAGCACGCGCAGGCGCTTCTGCGGATGCTGGTCGGCGGACTCGTCGCCGGCCCGGCCGTCGCTGTCCTCAGCCGGCTCTTGCTGTGGCATCGCGGCCGCCACGCTAGATGATCGATTCCACGGTCGTGCGCCTACTGGCCTGTCGGGACCACGAGGCGCACCTGCCAGGCGCCCGGCTCGGACTCGCCGTACTCGAGCACGCCGCCGTGCTGCAGCGCCTCGAGCGTGCCCAGCCGCAGCCCGACGCCTCCCTGGCCGTCGCCGCGGGCTGGCGCGCCGTCGTTGCGCACCTCGAGCACGAGCGTGCCGCCGTCGTTGCGCAGCAGCACCTCGACACGGCTCGCCTGCGCGTGCTTGCGCGCGTTGCGCACCGCCTCGACCAGGATCGACTGGGCGAGCGCCTCGAGGTTGGCGGGCACGTCCTCGCCCTGGCCGTCGAGCGCGATCTGCAGGTCGGGATACAGCGCCCGCACCCGTTCCAGCTCTTCCGCGAACGTCACGGCGGTCGGCCGCGAAGCGTGGCCGAGCGGGCGCGTGAGCGCGGTGCGCAGATCGGCCAGCGCGGCCTGCACCTCGCTCGCGCAGCGCCGCTGGCTGCCGGCGTCGAGCAGCTCCTCGCGCGATAGCGCGAGCGAGATCCCGAACAGGCGCTGGACGACACCCTCGTGGATCTCGCGCGCGAGATCGATGCGCTGCTGCAGCTGGCGGCTCTGCTCGTCGTAGGCGGTGACCTCGCGCGCGACGGAGGCCATCGCGATCGCCTTGCCGAGCGTCCACAGCAGGTGGCGCTCGTCCTCGTCCATCGCCGGCAGGCCGCTTTCGCGCTCGGACAGCACGACGCCCACGTAGCGACCGGCGGCGGCCATCGGCGTGCACACGATGCGCACGCCCTCGAGCAGCTCGCGCACCGGCGGCGGCACCTGGAAGTCCTCCGCGCCGAGCACCTCGAGCACGCTGTCGGCTTCCAGCGCGCGGCGCGCCACCGGCACCGAGTCGATCGTCACGAACAGCTCGGCGAACGGCTCCAGCTCGATGCCGTGCGCGCCGACGGCGCGCACGCGCCGGCGCGCGCTGTCGTAGCGCACGAGCACCGCCCGCTTCATCGACGCCAGGCGGCAGATCGCCTCGCACAGGCTGCTGAAGAACGCATCCGGCGGCGAGCCCTCGCCGACGCCCGAGAGCAGGTCGGACATCACCTCGAGCACCTCGATGTGCCCGGCACGGGGGTGCTGGCCGGCGAGCGTCTGGAGCCGCTCGGATCCCACGCCAGCAGCGGAGCCTGCGCTGAGCGAAGTGGCGCCTGGCATGCACGCAGAATCCCACGAATGGGGGTTGCGTGGACGCAACCGCGACCGCAACCCCCCCAAACAGGGGGTCCGCTCTTCATAAGCTCTTAGCGGCCGTCTTCGCAACTTCTTCATGCGCCGACGTGTCCACCGCTTAGCATTGCGCCCGCTCAGGTATCGCGCCCGCCCCGCAGGAGGCCCACGGACCGTCATGAAGATTATGCGGCTGCACAGCCGCCTGCACGCCTCGCTGATCGGCGGTGCCGTGCTCGTCGTTCTCGCCAGCGCCACGACGCTCGCGCTGGCCTCGAAACGGATTGGCGCCGAGCAGGCCGCCTACAGCCTGCCGAGCGCGGGACGTTGCACGCCGAGCACGCTCAACACCTCGGCGGTGCTGCCCGGCACGACGATCTCCGTCTCACCGCTGCCGGACTCCTACGACGCCTCGACCGACACGCAGATCAGCCTGCTGGGCGCGGCGCCGAGCGCGCTCGGCGCCGTCCACGTCGAGGGCTCGCAGACCGGGGCCCACAGCGGTCACCTGCTCGCCTACTCGCAGGGCGACGGCGCCAGCTTCCTGCCCGCCAAGCCGTTCGTCCCAGGCGAGACCGTGACCGTGCGCGGGACCGTCAAGGTCGGCGCGCGCGAGCAGCGCTTCGCCTACCACTTCGTCACCGCCCACCAGGACCCGATCGACTACGCGGCCGCGACCACGCAGCCGCGCGACTTCAACGAGATGCAGCACTTCCACTCGCGCCCGGAACTGCAGCCGCCGGTCGTCGTCGTGACCGCGCAGAGCGCGCAGAGCGCGCCCGGCGACATCTTCGTCGCGCCCTACTCCGGCCCCGGCCCGAGCGGACCGATGATCTTTGAACAGTCGGGCAACCTCGTCTGGTTTCACCCGCTGCCGAGCGGGACCGAAGCCACCGACCTGCAGGTGCAGGAACTCGGCGGCCAGCCGGTGCTGACCTGGTGGCAGGGGCGCATCCCGCCGCAGGGCTTCGGCCAGGGCGAAGAGGTCATCGACAACGGCTCCTACAGGGAAATCGGCCGCGTGCACGCCGGCAACGGCTACCTCGCCGACCTGCACGAATTCCACCTCACCCCGCAGGGCGCGGCGATCCTGACCGTGTTCGACCCGATCGACTGCAACCTGTCCTCGCTGGGCGGGCCGAGCGGCGCCGCGGTGACCGACAGCGGCTTTCAGGAAATCGACCTGAAGACGGGGCTCGTGCGCCGCGAATGGGACAGCCTCGACCACGTCGCGCTCAGCGAATCGTATAGCTCCGCGACGACCGCCAACACGGTCTGGCCGTTCGACTACTTCCACCTGAACTCGATCGACCAGCAGGCCGACGGCACGACGCTGATCTCGGCTCGCAACACCTCGGCGCTGTATGAACTGAACACCGTCACCGGCCAGGTGATCACGCGGATCGGCGGCCGGCATTCGAGCGTCAAGCTCACCGCCGGGGCCGCCACGGCCTACCAGCACGACGCGCGCGTGCTGCCCAACGGCACGATCAGCGTGTTCGACAACGGCGGCGTGCCGAAGGTCCACGCGCAGTCGCGCGGGCTGATCCTGGCGGTCAACCCGCAGGCGAAGACCGACACGGTCGTCGCCGAATACGACCACCACGCCCCGACGCTGTCCGCTGGCAGCCAGGGCGACGTGCAGGCGCTCGAAGACGGCAACGTGTTCATCGGCTGGGGAGCGGAGCCGTACTTCTCGGAATACACCGCCGGCGGCCAGCTCGTCTACGACGCGCACATGCACGGCTCCTACCAGTCCTACCGCGGCTTCCGCTTCCCGTGGACCGGCGCGCCCAGCGAACCGCCGGCGATCGCCGCCGCCAAGGCCGGCAGCCAGACGGTCGTCTACGCGAGCTGGAACGGCGACACGCGCACGAGCAGCTGGCGCGTGCTGGGCGGACCGAGCGCGCAGCAGCTAGCGCCGGTGGCAAGCGCCACGCGCGGCGGCTTCGAGACCCAGATCAGCACGCCGGCAGCGGAGCCTTACGTGGCGGTGCAGGCGCTCGGCGCCGCCGGCGAAGTCCTCGGGACCTCGCGCACGATCGCCGGTTGACGCCGCCGGCGAAGGTCTGGCGCCCGTGCGCGCCCACGCCAGCTAAATGGTTCGTTGAAAGCCCATTTATCGGCTCCCAGACAGGGATTCGCCGCCATTGAGCTTTTGAGACATCGATGACTGTAAGTCTCGATAACCAGATTAAGGCTGTATGCACAGTTTGATACTCTCGACTTTCTGCGGAGATCTATGGAGGGCTGCTCTGGATGGCCACTCGCAATATCGGAAGGAAGCCACCAAAGGCCGTCGGTCGCGCGACGAGGAGCAAGACCACGGTGCCCGCCACACGCGATGAGCAAGTAGCCCGCTACCGGCCGCTACCTACTGGCACGCACGGTCTCGATCCGGAATTGGTGAAGCGCGACCAGCGCGAGCGCCTGCAGAATGCGATGGTCGAGTTGATCGCCAGCAAGGGCTATCCGGGGGTGCGCATCGTCGACCTGGCGAAGCTCGCGCACGTCTCCCAACCGACGTTCTACAACCTCTACGCCGACAAGGAAGACCTGTTCCTGAGCGCCTACGACAAGATCCTCGGGCGCGTCGGGCACACGGTGCTCGAGGCCTACAACGCCGACAGCTCGCACGAGCAGCGCTTGACGGGGGCGATGCGCGCGTGGACCGAGCTGGCCGCCGCCGATCCGGAGGAGACCTCGCTGCTCGTGCTCGGCGCGTTCGGCGCGGGCTCGCAGGCGCTCACGCGACGCCGGCGCGTGCTCGAAGGGCTCGAGCACAGCATCCACGCGAGTCGCGAGGGCGGCCCGCGCATCGACGACGGCCCCTCCGCCGCCGGCGGAGACCTCACGGTCAAGGCGATCCTCGGCGGCATTCGCGAGGTCACGGCCACGCGCTTGCGCACGGGTCGCGCCGATGAGCTGCCGGCGCTGGCCGACGAGCTGACGGCGTGGGCGACGTGCTACCCGCGGCGGCTGCCGGACGGACTGGACGCTCCCCCGGCGACCGCGGCTGGGGAGCGCGACGGAAGCCAGGCGGCGCCTCCCTCAGAGCGCGCGCGACGCGCCGAGGGCCGGCTGCCAAGCGGGCGCAGCGACCTGCCGCGCCAGTTCATCGTCAAAAGCCAGCGCGAGCGGATCGTCGACGCGACCGCCGCGATCGTCGCCGAGAAAGGGCTCGCCGCGCTGACGATCCCCGAGATCGCCCGCCGCGCGAACGTCTCCAACCAGACTTTCTACGACATCTACAGCTCCAAGCACGACGCCTTCCTGGGCGCGCAGAAGGTCGGCATGCACCAGGCACTGACGATCGCCGTCGCCGCCTACGAAGCCGAGCTGGACGACTGGCCGCGCGCGGCCGGTGCGGGCATCCGTGCGCTGCTCGACTACCTCGCTTCAGAGCCCGCCCACGCCCACCTGTGCGTCGTCGACACGTTTGCCGCGTGCCCACAGGCGATCGAGATCCGCGACGCGACGCTGCAGGCGTTCGCCGTCTACCTGCGCCCCGGCTACGAGCTGGTCGGCGACGACATCGAGGTACCGGCGATCGCCGGCGAGGCGATCGCCGGCGGCATCTGGCAGGTGCTGCACCACTACGTGGACAACGACTGCATCGCCGAGCTGCCAGGCGTCGCGCCGCAGCTCACGTACTTCGCGCTGACGCCGTTTCTCGGGCCCGCTCGCGCGGCGGCCTACGCCTTGTCCGGCAGCGCGTAGGCGGCCTTGCCCTCGCGCTTGGCGCGCACGATCTTGCCCGCCGCCAGCAGGCGCCGCGCGCCGTCGCGGATCTCGCCGGCAGACATCGCCGTGACCATCCCCAGCTCGCCGACCGTGTGCGAGCCGTGCTCCAGCGCCGCAACGATCGACTGCTCGGCCGGGCCAAGCGCGGCACGCGCACGTTTGGGCTTGGCCGCACGCCGCGGTTTCGCCGCGACCCGCGGTTTCACGGCAGCCCGCGGTTTCGCCGCGGCACGCGGGGCGCTGGCCGCGGCCGCTCCGCCAGCCGCTCCGGCTCGCGTTTTGACCAGCGCGCCGTCGGCGCCCAACAGCCGCTCGTACTCGGCGACGGCGGGGCGCAGCTCGCGCAGTCGCGCGTCGATTTCGGCGCGCACACGCGCGAGCACGTCAGCGGCCATGCCGGTTTTCTATCACGAGTCGCGGCTCCTCCGGAACTGGCGGGCGTGACTATCTGGATACGCGCAGGTAAGCGAGCACCGCCAGCACGCGGCGGTGGTCGTCATCGCAGGCGGGAAGGTCGAGCTTGGCGAAGATGTTGGTGATGTGCTTCTCGATCGCCCCCGGCGTGACCACCAGGCTCTCGGCGATCGCCATGTTGGAGCGGCCCTCGGCCATCAGCGCGAGCACGTCGCGCTCGCGTGCGGTGAGGCCCGACAGGGCCTGCATTGCGCCGTCGCGGGGGGCCAGCAGCTCGGCGACGACCTGGCGGTCGAGCACGGTGCCGCCGGCGGCGACGGTGTGCAGCGCGTCGAGGAACGCGCGCACGTCGCCGACGCGCTCCTTGAGCAGGTAGCCGATGCCGGCGGTGTCCTCGCCGATCAGTTCGCTCGCGTAGGCGGTCTCCACGTACTGGGAGAGGACGAGCACGCCCAGCGCCGGCTGGCGCCGGCGCGCCTCGATCGCCGCCAGCAGCCCCTCGTCGCTGAACGTCGGCGGCAGCCGCACGTCGACGATCGCCAGGTCCGGCCGGTGGCCGGCGATCGCGCGCAGCAGCGCGGGGCCGTCCTCGACCTGCGCGACGACCTCGATCTGGTTCTCGCGCAGCAGCGCCACCAGCCCCTCGCGCAGCAGCGCGAGGTCCTCGGCGATCACTACCCGCAAGGAAGTCGCACCTCGAGCAGCGTGCCGGCGTCAGCGGGGCTCTGCACCTCCAGGCTGCCGTCGAGCGCCTCGACCCGCGCGCGCAGCCCCGCGAGCCCCGAGCCGAGCGCGTCCGCGCCGCCACAGCCGTCGTCGCCGACGATCACCGCCAGCGTCCGCTGCTCGTCGCGGAGCAGCACCCAGCTGCGTTGAGCACCAGCGTGCTTGGCGGTGTTCGTGAGCGCCTCCGCGATCACGAAGTAGGCGGCGCTCTCGACGGCGGGCGCGAGATAACGGTGCGTGTCGACCTCGATCGACGTGCCGAGGCCGTAGCGAGCGGCCAGCGATTCGACCGCCGCGACCAGCCCGCGGTCGGCGAGCAGCGGCGGCACGATCCCGCGCGCGAGGTCGCGCAGCTCGGCGATCGCATGATGCGCCTCGCGCTGCGCGTCGAGGATCAGGCCGCGCAGCTCCGGCTGGTCGTGGACGCGCAGCTCGGCGCGACCGAGCTGCAGCGTCAGCGCGACCAAGCGTGCCTGCGCGCCGTCGTGCAGGTCGCGCTCGATCCGGCGCAGCTCCGCCGCCTGCGCATCGACGGCCTGACGGCGCGTGCGCGTGAGCATGTCGATCCGCGCACGCAGCGCGCGCCTGCCGTGCGCGACCAGCACACGGTCGTGTAGCGCCACGAGCGAGTAGGCGCTGCCGGAGGTCGCCAGCCCGAGCAACGCCCACGCCGGCCAGAACGTTTCCACACCCGCGAGCAGCCACGTGAGCAGCCACGTGAACACCAGGATCACCGCCGCCGCGCCGACCAGCGCCCACACGCACGCCACACGCCGGACCGCGCCCGCCGGCTGACGCCATACCCAGCCGGCCGCGAAGTCGAGCAGCACGAGGTCGCCCAGACCCAGCCACGCCCACGCCGGCCAGAAGTAGCCCTGCCCGTCGAGCGCCCAGATCGCCGCGACGAGGACCGCGATCAGGAACGCCAGCCGGCGCACGAGCGAGCGCGCATACTCGCCGATCGAGAGCCCGGCCGCGAGCACCGGCATCCCACGCCGCCGACGCGGCGCGTGCGCGAGCGAGAGGTCCATCGGGAAGCGAGCGCGCCCAGCCATCCCCGAATCGTCGCACGGCTCCGCCTGGACGGAGCCGGCGCGCTCAGAGCGCCTTGGCCGCCAGCCTGCTGGCGCCGATGCGTTGCACGTCCCAGACCAGGCCGGCGCGCTCGAGCGCCGCGATCACGAGGCCCGAGATGTCGAGCTCGCGGCGCCCCATGCCATGGAACGCCGACGTCGGGAACGCGTGATGGTTGTTGTGCCAGGCCTCGCCGAGCGAAAACGGCGCGAGCCACATCAGGTTGTGCGAATGGTCCTCGGTGTCGAAGCGTCTGCGCCCGAAGAAGTGACACAGCGAGTTGATGCTGTAGGTGACGTGGTGGAGCACGAGCATCCGCACCGCTCCACCCCACAGCAGGGCCTCGAGGCCCGCGTCGATGCTGCCGCCGAACAGCACGCCGAGCCCGAACGGGATCGCGAAGCCGAGCAACGCCCAGAACACGAACGTCTTGTCGACGAACGACACGACCGGATCGGCGAGCAGGTCGGGGGCGAAGCGCTCGCGCGAGCCGCGCTGGGTGTGGTCGAACAGCCAGCCCACGTGCGCGTGCGCGAGGCCGCGCAGCGCGCCGCGCCAGCCGCCGCCGTGGTCGACGTGCGGGCTGTGGGGATCGCCGAGGCGATCGGAGTAGGCGTGGTGCTTGCGGTGGTCGGCGACCCAGGAGATCACCGGCCCCTCGACGGCCATCGTGCCCAGCACCGCGAGCAGCCCGCGTAGCGCCGGCGAGGTCTTGAAGCTGCGGTGCGTGAGCAGCCGGTGAAAGCCGACAGTCACGCCGAGGCCGGTCGGG
The DNA here is from genome assembly GCA_963716535.1 of uncultured Solirubrobacteraceae bacterium. Taxonomy (GTDB): domain Bacteria; phylum Actinomycetota; class Thermoleophilia; order Solirubrobacterales; family Solirubrobacteraceae; genus Palsa-744. The sequence goes on from OY970317.1 coordinate 2,472,614, forward strand.
ATGTACATGATCAGGAAGATCGCGACGTCGCGCCAGTGCAGCTCGTGATTCCACGTCTGCCAGATCCCAAGCGCCAAGAGCAGCGGCGGCACGACCGTGATCAGGCCGGTGACCGTGCGGTCGAGGCTCTCGAGCACCGGCTCCTGGATCTCATCCGGCGTTGGGCCCGTGGTGGCGCTCATGCCCTCGAATCGTGAACCCAGCGCCGGCGTCTGTCGATACGGGCGACCACCGAGCGGGCGGGGGTTATCCCCCGCCTCGGGCCTGGGGCAAGCCATAGCTGGCCGCTGGCCAAGAGCCGGACGCTGGCTCCGCGGGCCGCGAGCTGCCGCGTCAGTCGGCGCGTACGTCGAGCACGATCTTGCCGGTCGCGCGCCGCTCGTCGAGCGTCTTCAGCGCCTCGGCGGCGCGCTCCAGCGGGAAGCGCTCGCCGACGATCGGGCGCACGAAGCCGGCGTCGACCATGCCGTTGACGGCGGCGCCGATCTCGCGGTTGAGCTCCGGCTTGCCCATCACGTAGGCGCCCCAGCCCGCGCCCACGACCTCGGTGTTGCGCAGCAGCAGGCGGTTGACGCGGACCTCGGGGATCGAGCCGCCGGTGAAGCCGACGACGACCAGGCGCCCGTCCTCGCGCAGCGAGCGCAGGCTGTCGGTGAAGCGATCGCCGCCGACCGGGTCGAGCACCATGTCGACACCACCGCCGGACAGCTCCAGCACCTCGTCCTTCCAGCCGTCGCCCAGCAGCAGCGTGTGGTCAGCGCCGGCCGCTTCGGCGACCGCACGCTTGGCCTCGCTCGAGACCAGCGCGATCGTTTTCGCGCCAAGGCCCTTGGCGACCTGCAGCGAGGCGGTGCCGACGCCGCCGGCGGCGCCGTGCACGAGCACGGTCTCACCGCGCGCGAGGCGCCCGCGCAACAGCAGCGCGAAGTAGGCGGTGTGGTAGTTGAGGATCAGCGCCGCGCCCTGCGCGAAGTCCAGCTCGGGCGCGAGCGGGAACGTGAAGAACTCGGGTGCGACGGCGGTCTCGGCGAAGCCGCCGAGCGCGCAGAACGCGGCCACGCGATCGCCGGGCTTGACCGACGCCCCCTCGGGCGCGCTGATGACGACGCCGCCGACCTCGCTGCCCGGCACGAACGGCAGCGGCGGTTTCATCTGGTACTGGCCGCGCGTCTGCAGCAGCTCCGGGAACGACACGCCCGCGGCGTGCACCTCGACGAGCACCCCAGCGCCGGGCGTCAGCATGTGCGAGGCCTCGGGCTCCGGTGCCTCGACGAGCGCGAGCGCGCTGTCCGGACCGGACTCCTCGACTATCTGGATCGCCTTCATGGTGGCAGTATCTCCCAAAACACTTACAAAGGGGTTTGACGATGGCAAACGTTCTGTGCGTGCTCTACGACGATCCGGTCGACGGCTACCCGCCGGCCTACGCCCGCGATGACGTCCCCAAGATCGAGCGCTACTACGACGGTCAAAGCGCCCCGACGCCGGAGGGGCTCGGCTTCACGCCCGGCGAGCTGCTCGGATGCGTCTCCGGGGAGCTGGGGCTGCGCGAGTTCCTGGAGAGCGGCGGGCACCGGCTGATCGTGACCTCGGACAAGGACGGCCCTGACTCGACCTTCGAGCGCGAGCTTCCCGAGGCCGACGTCGTGATCTCGCAGCCGTTCTGGCCTGCCTACCTGACCGCCGAGCGGATCGCCAAGGCGCCGAAGCTGAAGCTCGCGCTGACGGCTGGCATCGGCTCAGACCACGTGGACCTGCAAGCCGCGATCGAGCATGGCGTGACGGTCGCCGAGGTCACCTACTCCAACAGCATCAGCGTCGCCGAGCACGTGGTGATGATGATCCTGGCGCTCGTGCGCAACTACATCCCCTCCTACAAATGGGTGATCGACGGCGGCTGGAACATCGCCGACTGCGCCTCGCGCTCGTATGACCTGGAGGGCATGCAGGTCGGCACCGTCGCCGCCGGGCGCATCGGCTCGGCCGTGCTGCGGCGGCTGGCGCCGTTCGAGGTCGGGCTGCACTACACCGACCGCCACCGGCTGCCCGAGGACGTCGAGCGCGAGCTTGGCGTCACCTTCCACGCGAACGTCGAGTCGCTGGTAGAGGTGTGCGACGTGGTCACGATCAACGCGCCGCTACACCCCGAAACGGAGAACATGTTCGACGCGCAACTGCTGGCGAAGATGAAACGCGGCGCCTACCTGATCAACACCGCGCGCGGCAAGATCTGCGACCGCGACGCGGTCGCGCGGGCGTGCGAGAGCGGGCAGCTAGCCGGCTACGCGGGCGACGTGTGGTTCCCGCAGCCGCCGCCGCAGGATCACCCCTGGCGCTCGATGCCCCACCACGGCATGACGCCGCACACCTCCGGCACGAGCCTGTCCGCCCAGGCACGCTACGCGGCCGGGACGCGCGAGATCCTGGAGTGCTTCCTCGAGGGGCGCCCGATCCGCGAGGAGTACCTGATCGTCGACGGCGGCAAGCTCGCCGGCGCCGGCGCGCACTCCTACAGCGAGGGCGACGCCACCGGCGGCTCGGAGGAGGCCGCGCGTTTTACGAACGGCTGAGACCGCGGTCGGGATGCTGTTGCGGTCGGCGCATGCGCCTCGTGCCGATGCTGTTCTGGTCGGCGCATGCGCCTTGTGTTGATGCTGTTCTGGTCGGCGCATGCGCCGACCAGCAGGCGGGCGCATGCGCCCTCCTGTCGGGGCCGCACATGTGCGGCCCCGCGCCGGGCCGCATGCGGCCCGGGCGAACTGAGTCGCCGCACAACTGCATAACAGACTCAGGCGGAGTTATCAGTCAAAGCGCGCGACGGTGAAGCCGATCAGCACGGGCACGTTGACCGCGAACACGAGCAACGACAGCGTCAACACGACCAGCGGGCCGCCGCTGGTGTGGTTGCGCAGGAACACGTACTCGATCATCGCCGCGATCAGCAGGTAGGCGAGCAGCGCCCATCTGGCGACCGCGAAGAAGCGTGGCCAGGCGAAACCCTGCACGCGTGCGAGCGCGAGCACGTTGCAGAGGAGCACCAGCGCCGAGGCAGCCAGCAGCGCCACCGCCGGGCCGAGCGAGACGTGCTCGGGAAGATGCGCCGAGAGGTAGATGCCGGCGACGAGCACCAGCGCGAGCGACAGCATCCCCAGCTGCGTCACCGGCGGCAGGCGACGCTCCGCCTGCGGGGACGATGCGCTCATCCGGTTGCGAGCTTGGTCATGATCACGAGCGTCGCCACCTGCAGGGCACCGGTTGCACCCGCCGAGTAGATGAAGCGCTTCATCAGTCGCTCGATCACGGCTGGGTTCGGCTGCGGCTTCTTCAGCTCGGTCAGCACCGCGATGTTCGCCGGCTCGAGCAGGCCGAGCGCGATCACGGCCATGATCCCGACGACGATGAAGCTCGCCACGACCCAGCTGTGCAGTGGGTTGACCGTCAAGTTCGTGCCGAGGTGCGTCGACAGCTGCCAGCCGGCCGCAAGCGTGACCGTTACGACCGTCGGCATGATCAGCACCATCTTCGGCATCAGCCGCGTCGTGAACTCGATGCGCGCGGGCACCGACAGCTTGCCCATGATCGGGCCGAGCACGAAGCCGAGGAACAGGTCGATGATCGTCCACGCGGCGCCGGCGACGACGTGCAGGAACTCGAGCGGCCACAGTTCGTTGACGGCGATGCCGGCGATCAGCAGCGCGAGCACAACGGCGACGATCGGCAGGCCCGCGCGGGGCACGATCTGGAAGTCCAGGGGCTCGTGCGCCACGGGCGGCCCCGCGCTGACAGCGGCACCCGACGAGGTAACGGCGGCTTGTGCCATCGAGGTGAATCTAACGCGTCGGCGGGCGCAGCGCCAGCCCTCGCGACGGTGAGCACAACGCATGCCCTCCTAACGCGTCGGCGGGCGCAGCGCCAGTGCTCGCGACGGCGCGTACAGCTGCGCGTCGGCCAGCGCCCAGGTCACGGCCGCCGTGATCGCGGCAACGACCAGCACCGCGTGCCACGCGCCGATCAGCAGCCCGAGCACGTGCGCGAGCACGAACGCCGCGAAGCCGACCGCGCCGAGCCGCGCCGCGGTGCCCGCCCCGTGGCGGCGCGCCCAGATGCGGATGCAGCAGAGCCCGCCGAGCGCGAGCACGACACCGCCGAGCGGGCGTGAGCCTGTGGCCGCGACGACCGCCCAGCCTGCGAGCAGCGAGCCGGCCGCGAGCGGCGCGCTCGGCAACACACGCGCGACACGCGCACCATCGCTCACCCGGGTTCCTCCGCCGGCACGACCGACGCCTCCGCGACCGCCGTGTACATGTGCGTGAGGTGCTCGACGATCTCCTCCCTGGAGGCGTGCACGTCGCCGTGGATCCAGTCGATCAGCACCTCCATCGCGGCGCCCATCAGCGAGCGTGCGGTCAGCACCGGGTCCATGCGCAGCTTCACGTCCGCGCCCGCGAGCGACATCGCGTTGTGCACGAGGATGTCGGCAAACGCGTGCCGGTTCTCGCGACGCACCCGTTCCAGGCGCTCGCTCACACCGACGACCTCGAGCAGGATCACGCGCGCCTTGCGGCGATCTTCGGTGAGCACCAACCACGACGCCTCGAGGCCCGCGCGCGCCTGCCCTTCGACGGTGTCCGCCTGCGCGGTCGCGTCGACGACCGCCGCCGCCACGTCCGCGACCGCGCGCTGGTAGACGTGGTAGAGCAGGTCCTCGCGGCTGCTGAACGACTCGTAGAAGTAGCGCGAGTTCAGCGACGCGGCCGCGCTCACGGCGCGGATCGAGCTACCTGGGTAGCCCTGCGTGCCGAACAGCTCGAGGCCCGCGTCCAGCAGCCGCTCGCGCCGCTGCGCGTGGCGCTCGGCCACGCTCAGGCCGCGGTAGCGCCTGGGCTCCGGCGCCTGGCTCACCTGGGCTGAGGGCTCCGCGGAGGACATCGACGGGTCCACGATAGAGGGGTCGGCCGGCCGCGATGATCTCCGCGCGGCCCGGCGCTTGTGCGGAGGCGTAGCATGCGTCCCGTGCCGGAGCAACCGCCCAGCGGGTCCGAACGCGTCGCCGGCGAGCGCTCCGAAGCGCACCCGCCGCTCCCACGCGACAAGCGCGGCTGGCAGGTCGCGCCGGCCCCCGACGGGCGCGGCATGCCCGAGCACGCCAACCCCGGTCCGCCGCCGCACCGCATGCGCGGCTTCTGGTACTTCGTGCTGGCGCTGATCGCGCTGAACTGGCTGTCGGTGCTGTTCTTCCAGCCGTCGACCGGCGAAGAACGTGTGACCGTGCCGTTCAGCCCGTACTTCCTGAGCCAAGTCAAGGGCGGCGCGGTCAGCTCGATCGCGTCCAAGGGCGACACCATCCAGGGCAAGTTCAAGACCAAGCTGCGCTACCCCGAAACGGACAAGAAGGCAAAGCCGACGAAGCTGTTTGCGACGCAGGTGCCGACCTTCTGGAACGGCTCGCAGCTGTCCGCGCTGCTGCAGGAAAAGGGCGTCGAGATCAAGGCCGAATCGACGGCCACCAGCGAGTCGCTGCTGGAGGAGCTGCTGCTCGGCTTCGGGCCGACGCTGCTGATCGTCGGCCTGTTCGTGCTGCTCGCCAAACGCGCCGCCAAAGGCGCCGGCGGCATGGGCGCGCTCGGCGCCTTCGGCAAAACGCAGGCGCGCCGCGTCGACCCGGAAAAGATCCGCGTGACGTTCGACGACGTCGCCGGCATCGACGAAGCCAAGGCCGAACTTTCAGAGATCGTGGACTTCCTGCGCAACCCCGACCGCTACGGTGCCCTCGGCGGACGCATGCCCCACGGCGTGCTGCTGTCAGGTGAGCCGGGGACCGGCAAGACGCTGCTGGCCCGCGCGGTGGCCGGCGAGGCGCACGCCGCCTTTTTCTCGATCTCCGCCTCGGAGTTCATCGAGGCGATCGTCGGTGTGGGCGCGGCGCGCGTGCGTGACCTGTTCGCCAAGGCCAAGGAGGCGGCACCGTCGATCATCTTCATCGACGAGCTCGACGCGATTGGGCGCTCGCGCCAGGGCTCGGTGTCGGTGTCGGGGGCCAACGACGAGCGCGAGCAGACGCTCGATCAGATCCTCACCGAAATCGACGGCTTTGAATCGTCGCAGGCCGTGATCGTGCTGGCGGCGACCAACCGCCCTGACGTGCTGGACCCGGCGCTGCTGCGCGCCGGGCGCTTCGACCGGCGCGTGACCGTGCAGGCGCCCGACCGCAAAGGCCGCGTGGAAATCCTGAAGGTGCACACGCGCTCGATTCCGCTCGACAAAGACGTCGACCTCGACACGCTCGCAGCGAGCATGCCCGGGATGGTCGGCGCCGACATCGCCAACCTCGCCAACGAGGCGGCGCTGCTGGCCGCGCGCCGCGGCCACAAGAAGGTCCACATGAGCGACCTCACCGACTCGCTGGAGAAGATCATGCTGGGCGCCCCCCGCGGTCTCGTGCTGGAACCGGCCGACCGCGAGCGCACCGCCTACCACGAGTCCGGTCACGCGCTCGTGGGCATGCTCACGCCGGGCGCCGACCCGGTGCGCAAGGTCTCGATCATCCCGCGCGGGATGGCGCTGGGCGTGACGCTGTCGACGCCCGACGCGGACCGCGTGTCCTACTCGCTCGAAGAGCTGCAGGCGAAGATCCGTGTCTCGCTCGGCGGCCGCGTCGCCGAGGAGGTCGTCTACGCGAAGATCACGACCGGCGCCGAGTCCGACATCCAGCAGCTGACGCAGATCGCACGCCAGATGGTCGGGCGCTGGGGGATGAGCGAGGCGATCGGGCCGATCACCGTCCTGCCCTCGGAAAGCCAGGGCCCGTTCCTGCCCGGCGCCAGCGAGACCTCCCAGGAGACCCAGCGCGTCGTCGACGAGGAGGTGCGCAAGCTCGTCGAAGACGCCCACCACGAGGTCACCCAGCTGCTCGAACAGCACCGCGACCAGCTCGAGAGCCTTGCACAGGCGCTGCTCAAGGCGGAGACGCTCGACGCCTCCGCCGCCTACGCGGCAGCCGGCGTGCCGCTCACAGAGCAGGAGGAGGAACAGAAGCAAGAGCCGGCGTCGACGCCTGCCTGAGCATCCCCACGCCGGCGGTGCACACCGCGAGGCTGACGAGCGCTGAGACGACGATCGCGGTCGCGACGATCGGCGAGAGCAGGTGCTCGGCGAGCCCCAGCGAGGCCACCGCCGCCGGCACGCCGAGCTGCGCGCTGGCTGTCAGCGCGCCGGCCAGCGACTGACGCGCGAGCACGCTCGCGAGTACGTGGATCGCGACGTTGAGCACCGTCAGCGCGCCCACCAGCGCGAGCATCGACGGATGGCGCACGAGGCCCGCCAGGTCGAGCTGCGCGCCGAGCACGACGAAGTACAGCGGCACGAAGAAGCCGTCGGCGATGCCGCGTACCTGCGTGGAGAGGCGTTTGGGACCGCCGATCAGCGCCACCATCACGCCCGCCGCAAAGCCCGCGATGAGGATGCTGGTGCCGCCCTTCTGCGCGATCCACGCGAGCGTGAACAGGACCAGCAGCGACAGTCGCAGGTCCAGCGCCCAGCGCCGCTGCTTGGAGCGGCCGCGCAGGCTGTGCACCCACTCATGGTCGGCGAGCAGCCGCGCAAGACCGAACAGCGCGACCGCGGCCGCCGCTACGAACACGCCACCCAAGACCACGTGAGCCACACGCGCCGGCTGCAACACGATCGGCACCGCCAGGATCGTGATCACGTCGGCGACCGTCACCTGCGCCATCACGATCAGCACCTCGGTGCCGTCGAGGCCGGTCTCCTGGATCGCGGGCAGCAGCACTGCGGCGGAGCCGGACGCGAGCACGACCGCGTAGATCGCCGCGTGGCCGGAGCCCGCAACGCTTGCGGCGAGCAGCCCCGCGGGCACCGCCAGCAGCGACACGATCACCGCCAGCAGCGTGCCTTTGCGCGCGGCAAACGCAAGCCGCCGATCGCGTAGCGGCAGGTGCATGCCGACCGTCAGCATCAGCATCGCGAACCCGACTTCGCCGAGCAGCGCGGTCGTCGCGTCGGCGGGATGCACCGTGCCCAGCACCCCCGGCCCAACGAGAATGCCCGCGAGGATCTCGCCGACGACAACCGGTACGAAGCGCCTCGACAGCACCCCCAGCAGCGGTCCGCCGAGACCCGCGAGCACGATCAGCACCAGCGTCCCGAAGTTCATGAGCATGGGACAGTGCCAAAACCCGCAGACGGCCGGTGAGCATGCCCGATCCGGCGCGCGGCGGCCGGCCGCCGCGACAGCGCCTGGCTTCAGCCGGCGCGGCGCTTGCGCGGCGGCGACGCGGCAGGCTTCGGCGGGAAGCGCTTGCGCTCCTCCGCCGTCATCTTGCGGATCGTCAGCGAGCCTTCGTCCACCTGCCGCTGGACGTCCTCGAGTTTCGCGCGGCGCTTCTCGGCCGCGCGGTCTGCCTGCGTAACCATGTAATCCAGTCTAGTGCGCCCGCGTCCGCCTGCCGGGGATTTCGAGCTGCCGGCATGCCTGCCGGGACCATTATCGTCCCCCTGGTTTGGGAACGGCCCCACGCTGTCGCGTGGAAAGGAGTGGGAACGAGCATGCTCATCGATACCGACTATCTCGTCGTTGGCGCGGGCGCGAGCGGCCTCGCCTTCGCCGACGCTCTGCTGGCCGAGGCAGCCGTTGAGGTGACGGTGATCGACCGTCGCGAGACCGCGGGCGGTCACTGGATGGATGCGTATCCCTTTGTTCGCTTGCACACCCCCTCCGCGTATTACGGCGTGGACTCGGCGCCACTCGGCGAGGACCGCGTTGACCAGGTTGGCGAGAATGCCGGGTTCTACGAGCGAGCGACCGGGGATCAGGTATCCAGGTACTTCGTCGAGGCCGCTTCGCGGCTCACGGATACAGGCCGGTGTCGTGTGTTGACCGGCCATGAGCACCTGGGTGGCGGCAGCAACGGTGAGCAGATCAGAGATCTGAGCACCGGAGCGCTTCACGATGTCGCGGTACGTCGCAAGGTCGTCGACGCTCGGTATCTCGAGGCGTCGATCCCGGCTACCCACACCGTCCCGTTCGAGGTGGCATCGCGCGTACAGCTCGTTCCCGTCAACGCGTTGCCGGCGGCCGCGCGATCGGACTGCTCCTACGCCGTCCTTGGTTCGGGCAAGACGGCCGCGGACGCGTGCATCTGGCTTCTAGACAACGGCGTGCCGCCGGATCGGATTCGCTGGATCCGGCCGCGCGACGCGTGGTTTTACGACCGCCGGCACTTTCAGCCCCTGGAGCAGGTCGACGCGATCATCGAGGGAAACGCTCTCGATGCCGAGGCGGGTGCCGCTGCCACGGACATCGATGACCTCTTTGAGCGGCTCGAGGCCTCGGGGCGGCTTGTGCGTATCGACCCGGCGTATCCGGCAACGATGTACCGCGGCACGATGCTCAGCGCCCGCGAGCTCACGGCCCTACGACAGATCGGCGATGTCGTGCGGCTCGGCCGGGTACGGCGGATCGAGGTTGACCGCATCGTGCTCGAGCACGGGGAGACCAAGACCGGCACCGACGTCCTGCATGTCGACTGCACAGCGGCTGGCCTGAACAACGCCCCCGCCACACCGATCTTTCAGCCTGACCGGATCACGCTTCAACAGGTGCGCCACCTCTCACCGTGCTTCAACGCAGCCCTCATCGGCTACGTCGAGGCACACCGAGACGACGATGTCGAAAAGAACCGGCTCTGCCCACCCAACCCGTACGCCAGCAGCATCGAGGACTGGCCGCGCATGATCAGCCGTACTTGGCGAACGGAAGGCCGGTGGTTGAGCGAGCCCGACGTGTTGTCGTGGTCGGCCCAGAGCCGACTCAACCTGCTGCAGGCGCTTCCCGACCACGCGAGCGAGCCAGCCGTGCAAACGGCGGTCAAGCACTATCTCACCCACGTCGCCGCGGCGGTCGAACGGCTGCGGGAGCTGGACCGGCCGAGCGCAGGCTAGAGCCGCTGCCCCATCCAGACGTGCTGGATGCCGGCTTCCTCGAACTCGTCCGATTCGATCACAAAACCCGCTTGGCGGTAGACCTCGGCGGCGGCGAGCTGCGCGGCCAGACGCACCTGCACACAGCCGCGCGAGCGCGCCGCATCGACCGCCAGCGCGAGCATGCGCGCGGCGATCCCGCGTCGGCGCCAGTCACGTTCGACCGCCACGCGGCCGATTTTCGCTTTCTCCTCATCGAGCAGCAGTCGCAGCGTGCCGATCACGCTGTCGCGATCGGGGTCGAGCGCCACGAGATGCAGCGCCTGCTCGTCGAGCCCGTCGATCTCTTCCTCGCGCGACACGCCCTGCTCGCCGCAGAACACGCGCTCTCTGACCAGGAGCGCGCCGCGCACGTCCCCCGGGTCGCGCGCCCAGCGGATCGGGATCTCGCGCGCGTTCATCTCGCTGCTACCTGACGCCCGTGGCGAACATGGCGTGGACGCCCCCGGGTGTCAGGCGACGCAGGGCGAGGAGCCCGAGCAGCGCGGTCAGCAGGCAGGTGACGCCGCCGAGCCCGAGCCCGGCGCGCGCGCCGGCCTGCGCCATCACCCAGCCGACGATCGGGCCGCCGATCGGCGTCGAGCCCTGGAAGGCGACGAACCACAGCGCCATCACGCGGCCGCGCATGCTCGGCGCAGCGTTCAGCTGCAACGTCGAGTTGGCGGTCGACATGAACGAGATGCTCGCACCACCGGCGAGCGCGAGCGCGACCAGCTCCGTCGGGAGCGTCGGCGCGACGCAGGCGAGCAGCAGCACGACACCGAACGCGCTGGCGGCGAGCACCAGCGTCGGCAGCCCAGTCTTACCCCTGTTGGCGACGAACAGCCCGCCGATGACGGCGCCGACGCCCATCGCGGAGGTCATGAAGCCGAACCCGGTCGCGCCGACGTGCAGTCCCTGGCGCGCCATCACCGGCAGCGTCACCTGGAACTCGTACGCGAGCGCGCCGGCGAGCGCCATCATCGCCAGCGGCACCCCCAGCTCGGGAGTGCCCTTGACGTAGCGCAGGCCCGCGCGCAGCTGCCCCGGCTCGCGCCCGCTCGGCGGGCTGGGCCGGATCGCGCCGCGGTCGAGCGTGACCAGCGAGGCGACGACCGCGGCGAAGCTCGCGGCGTTCAGCAGGAAGCAGGTGCCCTCGCCGACGGTGGCGATCAGCACGCCCGCGACCGCCGGGCCGATCACGCGCGCGACGTTGACGATCACGGAGTTGAGCGTGACCGCGTTGCGCAAGCTCTCGCCGCCGACGAGCTCGAGCATGAACGACTGGCGCGCGGGACTCTCGAACGCGTTGTTGAGGCCGAGCAGGGCCGCCAGCGCACCGATCTCCCAGAGACAGACCGAGTGCGTCACGGTCAGCAGGCCGAGGACCAGCGCCTGCACGCCCATCGCGATCTGCAGCGCCACCATCAGCCGGCGCTTGTCGACGCGGTCGGCGACGACGCCGCCGTAGGGGCCGAGCAGCAGCACCGGCAGCGTCTGCAGCGCGACGATCACGCCCAGCGTCGTGGCCGAGCCGGTGAGGCTCAACACCAGCCACGACTGCGCCGCCATCTGCATCCAGGTGCCGATCAGCGACACCGACTGCCCGGCGATGTAGCGGCGGTAGTTGGGGATCGCGAGCGCCGCGAAGGTGACACGGCCGACGCGCTTGGCGCGCATCATCGGCGCGCGCCCCGTCCGGCGCCGGGGGCGCCCTGCGCGGCGCGAGCGCTGCTGGCGACGCGCCCGGCCCGCGGGTCGGGCAGCCGCTCGACCAGCTCCTCGAGCACCGGCAGCGCATTCCACAGCGCCTCACGCTGACGCTCGTCGAGCTGCTCGACGTGCGCGCCAAGCGCGCGTGCGCGCTCGCGGTGGATGCGCTCGCGCATGCGCCTGCCGGCGGCGGTCGCGGCCACGAACGCGGAGCGCCGGTCCTCGGGGTCGGCCGCACGCGCGATCAGCCCGGCGTCGCTCAGCTGCGCGGTGATGCGCGAGAGCATCGTCGCGTTCAGGCCCTCGATCGAGGCCAGCTCGGATAGCCGCACCGGCCCCAGCCGCACGGCCGTGAACAGCACAGAGATCTGCGACGGCGTCAGGCCCGAGCCGGCCACGGTCGGGCGCAGGCGCCGCGACAGCTTGCCGATCGCCGCGCGCAGGCGCTCGCTCGCCTCCGCCTGGGCCTCCACCTCCGAGGGTGGGGACTCGGGCTCAACCTGTGGTGCTGTCTGTGCCGCCGGCCTGGCTGCGCTGCCCACTCGTATGCCTCTCAATTTATTTGCTTGCCGGCAAGCATTGTAGCCGCCCGCGTGTCATGCGACATGCGCCGCTGTATCGTTCACGCGAACGAACGCAGGCAATACAGGGGCGATCGATGCCACAACTGACGTTCTACTTCGACCTCGGATCGCCGTACGCGTACCTGGCAGCAGAGCGCTTGGAAGACGTGTTGGCGGAGTCGGTGCGATGGCAGCCGCTGTCGCTCGGCGCGCTGTTCAAGCTCAACGGCAGAAGCTCCTGGTCACTCGGCGACGACGAGCGCCGGCGATCCGGGATGGCCGAGGTCGAGCGCCGTGCCCGCGACTATGGGCTGCCGCCGATCCACTGGCCGGACCCGTGGCCGGGCAACTACCTGACGGCGATGCGCGCCGCGACGTTCGCCTTCGAGGCCGGACGCGGGAATGAGTTCACGCTGCAGGCGTTCCGCGACGCTTTCGCGGACGGCCACGACCTGAGCGTCCCCGCGCGTGTGCTCGACGCGGCCGCGCGCGCCGGTCTCGACCGCGCCGAGGTCGAGGCGGCCACGCAGGACCCGCACATCAAGCAGGCGCTGCGCGAGGCCACCGACGCCGCGCACGCGCTGGGCGTGATCGGCGTGCCGACGCTCGCGATCGACGGCGAGCTGTTCTGGGGCGACGATCGCCTCGAGGACGCGGCCGCACACCTCGCGGGCTAAGCGATCACCTGAGCGCACCTCCTCGATTTGTTTACCGCTAGAATATCTTAATAACTAAGAGATCAGAATGTCAAACGATAAGCGCAGCGTCTTCGAGAAGTTGATCGACGAGGTGCGCCGCTCGCAGAACGCCACCGACCGCTTCGACCAGGCGGTGGCCGAGGCGCTCGGCCTCAACCGCACGGACATGCGTTGCATGGACGTGATCGAGCGCGAAGGGCCCGTGCCCGCCGGGCGGCTGGCCGACGTCACGGGCTTGACCAGCGGCGCGATCACGACCGCGCTCGACCGCCTCGAACGGGCCGGCTATGCGCGCCGTGTGAGCGACCCGTCGGACCGTCGCCGCGTGCTCGTGGAGATCACGCCGCACGCGCGCGAGGCCGCCAACGGCTTCTACGCGTCGCACGCCGCGCTGTCGGAGCGGCTATATCGGCGCTACACCCGCGAGCAGCTCGAGCTGCTGCTCGAGTTCGTACGCGAAGGCCGCGAGTTCAACGATCGCCAGGCGGCGCTCGTGGAGGAGCGCAACCGCGAACGACCGCCGTCCACCGGCAGAGGCGGCACGCGTGCCGCTCGCTGAGCTGAGCGACGCCCGGCTGTTCTACGAGACCGCCGGCGCTGGACAGCCGGTGCTGCTGATCGCTGGCACCGGCGGCGACCTGCGCCGCGCGCCGGGCCCGTTCGCGTGGCCCGGCGCCGAGCGCTTCTCGCTGCTGGCGTTCGACCACCGCGACCAGGGGCGCTCGCTGTCACGCACGGCAAAGCAGCCGGTGATGGCGGACTTCGCGAATGATGCACTCGGGCTCGTCGACCAGCTCGGCTGGGAGCGCTTCGATGTCGTCGGACATTCCTTCGGGGGCATGGTCGCGCAGGAGCTTGCGCTCGCGGCCGGCGATCGCGTGCGGCGAATGGCCCTGGTCTCGACCTCGAGCGGCGGCGAGGGCTGCGTGTCCTATCCGCTGCACGAGCTGTACGAGCTGCAGCCGCAGGCGCGTATCGCGGCGCTGGTGGAGCTGCTGGACACGCGCGCGGCCACGGAGCCGCAGCTGGCCGCGGCGATCGCTGGCTACCTCTCGGTGGACGGCGGCGGCCTCGCCGCCAACGAAGCTCCCCCGCCGGGCCTCCTGCGCCAGCTCGAGGCCCGGCGCCACCACGACACGTCCGCACGCCTGCAGGCGCTGCAGATGCCGACGCTCGTCGCGGTCGGGCGCTTCGACGGGATCGCGACGCCCGCCACGAGCGAAGCGCTGGCGCGTGCCCTCCCCAACGCACAGCTGCGCGTGTTCGAGGGCGGTCACGCGGTGCTGCTGCAGGACCCGGCGGCATGGCCGGCGATCGCGCGCTTTCTCGCGGACGCGTAAGGTTGCTGGCCAACCCACCCGCCCGCACGCCAAAGGAGAGCGCATGTCCAGCTTCGCCGTCGTGAACCTGCTCGAGGTCGAGGACTCCATCGGCGAGCGCGCGCCCGGGATCGAAGGCCGCTTCGGCCGCAAGCACCTGGACTCGCGCGACCTCGGCGTCAGCCACTTCCGTTACGGACCGAACCTGCGCAGCCCGATGGCTCACAGCCACCGCGAGCAGGAGGAGGCCTACGTGATCGTCGCCGGCTCCGGCCGCGTGCTGCTCGACGACGAGGTGCACGAGCTGCGCCAGTGGGACGTCCTGCGCGTCGCGCCCGAGGTCGTGCGCTCATTCGAGGCCGGTCCCGACGGGCTCGACATCATCGCCGTCGGCGGCCCCAAGCCCGAGGACGGCGACGGCGTGATGGGGCCGGCGAACTGGCCTGACGCGAGCTAGCGGGCGCTTGTGCCGCGCGTCAACCGCGGCAGGCGGCGCAAAAGCAGCGGGCGCCGTCAGTGGCTGCCGGCGCCCAACGGCCCGGCTGCCGCCTGGACCGCGTCGAGCAGCTCCTGCCCGCTGGGCACCGACTCGGGATCGATCAGCCACGACAGCATCAGGCCGTCGATGAGCGCGAGGATCAGCACGGAGAGGGCGTGGATATCGGCGTCGGACAGCTGCCCTTCCAGTTCGAGGCCGCCGCGGACGCCTTCGGCGATGCGCGCGACCGCCGCGCGGCGGTTCGTGGCGACGCGTTCGCGCAGCACGTCGGAGTGGATCGCCTTGACGTGCGCCTCCATCAACGAGGCCAGCAGCGGGCCTGCCTGCGCAAAGGAGTCGACCGTCGCGATCAGCGATTTGGCGAGCGCCTGCAGCGGCGGCGCGTCGCCGGCGAACGCCTGCTGGCGCACGTGCTCGGAGTAGCGACGGATCGCCTGCAGCAGCGCCTCGTCCATGAGCGCGTCCTTGGA
The DNA here is from genome assembly GCA_963716535.1 of uncultured Solirubrobacteraceae bacterium. GTDB lineage: Bacteria > Actinomycetota > Thermoleophilia > Solirubrobacterales > Solirubrobacteraceae > Palsa-744. The sequence goes on from OY970317.1 coordinate 2,487,854, forward strand.
GCCGAAGTGGTAGGGGATCGAGGCGAGGCTCGCGCCGGACGCGGCGGCGATGTCGCGCGTGGTCGTGGCGGCGACGCCGCGCGTCTGCACGCACTCGATCGCGCCCTCGAGAATCTGGTCGCGGTTGCTTTGGGGCATCGCTTGAGTCTAAGCGGGCGTGAGCGCGGGACCGCATCAGCCCAGGCCCGCGTCGGCCCATGGCCAACGCCAGCCTAAGGTCGCGTCAGCCGCTCGAGCGCGAGCACGAACGACGCGTAGGGCGCGCCGGTGACCTGCTGCAGCGCGATCTCGCAGGTGCGGTTGCTGCAGACGTGCTCGTCGACGCGCTCGCCGCCGGCCTCGCGTTGGGCCAGCTCGGCGGCGGTGTCGCGCAGCGCGGAGGCGGGCAGCTCGGGGTGCAGCAGGCCGCGATCGCCGGCCATGCCGCAGCAGCTCGTGGCGGCGGGCACGAGCACGTCGTCGGCGAGCGCGCCGGCGAGCGCCTGGAGCTTGCTGGCGAGGCCGAGCTGACCGGCGGCGCAGGTGGGGTGCACGGCGATGCGCGCTACACGCTCGCGCACGTGCAGCCGCGCGAGCAGGCGGTCGTGCGCCCACGCGATCGAGTCGAGGATCTCGATCTGCTCGAAGCGCTCGCGCTCGGCGTCGTCCAGGTGCGGTGCGACCTCCTCGCGCAGCCCGAGCGCGCACGAGCTGGCGTCGATCACGACCGGCAGCTTGCCGCCGTCGCTCCAGCGCCACAGCGCCGCTGCGGTCTTGGCGGCCATGTGCTCGTGGCCGCGGCGATAGCCCTTGGAGGACCACGGCGTCGCGCAGCAGTGACCGGCGACGTCGTCGGGGATCCACAGCGGCAGCCCCGCGCGCGCGGAGACGCTGACGAGCGCCTGCGGCAGCGACGGCGCGGGCTCGCCGCCGACTGGCGACCCGGCGTGCAGCGACCCCGCCGGCCCAGTCCCCGGCGACCCCGCCGGCTCTGCCCCGCGCGGGTTGCCGAAGATGCGGTTGAGGCACGCGGGCAGGTACACGGCGACCGCTCCGTCGCGCTGTGTGACGGGCATCTGCGGGGGCGCGGCGCGCGGCACGTTCGCGGGCAGCGTCGGCACCAGCTCGCTCGACACACGCCGGCGCAACAGCTCGGGGACACGCGCGAGCGGCCGCTGGCCGACCACAACGGCAAGCGTGCCCGTGGCCGCGAGACCCGCACGCACCGCGCGCTCGACCGCGCCGTAGCGCTTGGCGATCGCCAGCGCGACCGTCTCCTCCCGCTCGCTGCGCTCGCGCGCGCGCAGCTCCTTGACGAGCTTGCCGGTGTCGATCGCGACGGGACACACGCTCTGGCAGCTGCTGTCGGCGGCGCACGTTTGCAGCGCGTCGTACTCGAAGTCGCGCAGCAGCGACTCGTACACGGGCGAGCCCTCCGCCTGCCGTGCCATCTCGCGCCGAATCACGATCCGCTGGCGCGGCGTCGTGGTCGCGTGGCGGCTCGGGCAGACGGGCTCGCAGAAGCCGCACTCGACGCACTGCGAGGCAACCTCCTCGATCGCCGGCTGGCTCTTGAGGTTTTTTAGATGGATGCCCGGATCGCGGTTCAGGACCGCGCCGGGATTCAAGACGTTGAGCGGGTCCGCAAGCTGCTTGACGCGCCACATCATCGCCGTCGCCTTGGCGCCCCACTCGCGTTGCACGTACGGCGCCATGTTCACGCCGGTGCCGTGCTCGGCCTTCAGCGAGCCGTCGTACTCCTCGACGATCAGCTCGACCAGCTCGCCCATGAACGCCTCGTAGCGCTCGAGGTCCTCGGGCTTGGTGAAGTCGGGGGTCAGCTGGAAGTGCAGGTTGCCGGCCGAGGCGTGCCCGGCGACGCCGACGAGGAACTGGTGCTTGCCGAGCAGCTCCTGCAGGTCGCGCGCGCACTCGGCGATGCGCTCGGGCCTGACGCAGACGTCCTCGACGATCAGCGCGGTACCGGGCAGGCGCAGCCGCCCGACGAGCCCGAACAGGCCCTCGCGCACCATCCAGGCAAGCTCGATCTCCGCGTGATCGCGCGTGAAGCGGTGCGGCTGGATCAGCTCGTGCGCAGCCAGGATCTCGTTGACCGCGGCCTCGCCCTGGTCCAGCTCGGCGTCGTCCTCGCCGCCCAGCTCGACGATCAGCGCCGCGGACGTCGGCGGCAGCTCGCGCCACTCTTGCGGCGTGCCCGGCAGGTTCCACGCGGCGGCGATCAGCGCCGGCGCGACCATCAGCTCGGTCGCGCGCGCGCCGGCAGCGACGAGCGCGGGCACCGCCGCGGCCGCCGCGTCGATGTCCTCGAAGTACAGCCACGCAAGCGACGTCAGCTTCGGCTCCGGGCGCGTGCGCATGACGGCCTCGGCGATGAACGCGAGCGTGCCCTCCGAGCCGACGACCAGGCGGCGGAAGATCTCGAGCGGCTGCTCCGCGTCGAGCAGCGCGCACAGGCGATAGCCGGTGACGTTCTTGATCTCGTACTTGCGCCGCACGCGCTGCGCCAGCTCGTCGTCCGCGAGCAGCTCCGCGCGCAGCTCCAGCAGGCCCTGCGCGAGCTCCGGCTCGGCCTCTACGAACTTCGCGTCGGCGTCGGGGGCGGCGGTGTCGATGACGGTGCCCGACGCCAGCACCAGCGTCATCGACTCGACCGTCGAGTACGGGTCCCAGGTGACGCCGCAGCGCATGCCACCGGAGTTGTTGGCGATCACGCCGCCGAGCGTGGCGATGTCTTTGCTCGCGGGGTCCGGGCCGAGCTTGTAGCCGTGGCGCGCGAGCAGGCGGTTGGCGAGGCCCAGCAGCGTGCCGGCCTTGATCCGCGCGCGGGCGCCGCCGTGTTCGATCTTGACGCCCGAGAACCAGCGCCGCACGTCGATCAGGATGCCATCGGTGCCGCCCTGGCCGCTGAGGCTGGTGCCGCCGCCGCGGAAGTTCACCGGCGTGCCGGTGCGGCGCGCGTACGCGAGCACCTTGCCGACGTCAGCGGCGTCGTGCGCCATCACGACCGCCGCCGGCAGGCGCCGGTAGGGGGACGCGTCGGAGGCGTAGGCGACGAGGTCGATCGCGCGCGCGAGCACGCGCTCGGCGCCCAGCAGCGCGATCAGCTCCGAGCGCAGCGGCTCCGGCGTGCCGGACGCGAGGCTGTCGGGCGCGGCGTCGGCGTGCGACGGCCCCGGCGGGCGGCCGATGCGGCTGGTGTCGGGCGCGAGCAGCGGGCGAGCGCCCTGCGCGCGCGGGCGCGGGGCGCCGGCGGCGTGCTTCGCGGGGGCGCTCACGAGCGCGCGCGGCTCGCCGTGTCGCTCACGCGAGCGCCATCCCGGGAGCGACGTCGACCTGCACGAGCTGCGGGCCGTCCTTGGCGAGCGCATCGACGAGGCTCGCGTGCAGCTCGTCGCGCCCGCTGACGGTGCTCGACGGCACGCCATAGCTGGCGGCGGTGGCGGCGACGTCGAGCTTCGGCAGGTCGAGGCCCGGCGCGCCCTCGACGCTCTCGAGCATCGCGAACCACTTCAGGATCGAGTAGTCGTTGTTGCGCAGCACCAGGAACTTGACGGGGATGTCGTAGGCGGCGGCGGTCCAGAAGGCGGTGATCGCGTACTGCGCGGAGCCCTCGCCGAGCACGCACACGACCTGGCGCTCGGGCTGCGCGAGCTGCACGCCAAGTGAGGCCGAAAGCCCGAAGCCGAGCCCGCCGCCGGCGCTGAAGTAGTAGGAGCCGGGGCGCGACAGGCGCAGGTTGTTGCGCAGCGCGGCGGTGCTCGACGGCGACTCGAGCACGACGATGCCGTCGTCGGGAAACAGCTCCGCCAGCACCGTGTGCACCTCGCCGCCGCTGAGCTGGTCACCGGGCGGCGGCGTCTCCAGCTCGAAGCGCGCGGGCGGCTGCTCGCGGTCGGCGGGCTCACGCTCGGCGGGGTCGCTGTCGGGCCGTCCACCGCCGGCGCGCGCAGCCAGCTCGGCGACAAGCGCGCGCAGCGTCAGCGCGACGTCGGCGACGATCGCGTCGCCGATCGGCGCGCGCGCGGCCTCGTCGGGGTCGCTCGTGATCGCGACCAGCTCGGTGCCCTCTGGGAGGAAGTCGCCGGGGATGTTGGGGTAGTAGGGGAACACCGAGGAGCCAGCGACGAGCACCAGGTCATAGCCGGCTAGCGCCTGCGCCAGCGGCCCCACGGCCGGCGGCAGCACGCCCTGGAAGGCCGGGTGATCCTCGGGGAAGCCGATGCGCCCGCCGCCGGTGGCGGGCGAGGCCCACACGGGCAGCCGCTGTGACTCGGCCAGCTCGACCGCGGCGTCCCAGCCGCCGCTCGCGTCGATCTCGGGGCCGGCGACGAACACCGGGCGCGCGGCCGTGCGCAGGCGCTTGGCGAGCGCGGCCACCTGCGCGGGGTCGGCCTGCGCGCGGCCGCTGACGTCGCGGGCGATCTGCGCGGCGTAGTCGACGGGCGCGAGCTCCGCCGCCCAGTCGTCCATCGGGATCGACACGAACGCGGGCCCGCGCGGCGACAGCGAGGCGTGGTGGATCGCCTGCGCGAGCGCGAACGGCACGTCGGCGGCGCGCGGCGGCTCGACGCTGAACTTCACATAGGGCTTGGGCACCTCGACCGCGTCGCGGTTTGTCAAATTTGCCTGCAGCGTCATCAGCGAGCGCACCTGCTGGCCGGCGGTGACGAGCAGCGGCGCCTTGTTGGCGCGCGCGTTGAAGATCGCGCCGACGCCGTTGCCGACGCCGGGGGCGGTGTGCAGGTTGACGTGCGCGACGTTGCCGCTCGCCTGCGCGAAGCCGTCGGCCATGCCCACCGCGACCGCCTCCTGCAGGCCGAGCACGTAGCGAAAGTCCGACGGGTACTGCCCAAGCATCGGCAGCTCCGTCGAACCGGGGTTGCCGAAGATCGTCGTCATCCCGCGTGCGCGGAACAGTTCAAACGCGGCGTCGCGGACGGTGGTCATCGTGCCCCTCTCTCGATCCTCATCGGTGGGCGCGCAGTCTACCCTTGGGGGACCGTGCGAGCGAGGCAACGAAAGGTGAACTGATGGCGAGCAAGATCGACAGGCCCGTGAAGCGACGCTGGGAGATCCTGATCGGGCGCTACACCGCCAATCCGATGATGCGCGCGATGTTCAAGCTCGGGATCACGCCGCCGGGGATGGCGTTGGTGGAGACCGTCGGCAGGCGCTCGGGCGCGCTGCGCCACACGCCGATCACCTGCTCACCCGAGGGCGACACGCTGTGGCTGATCGCCCAGCACGGCCGCCACGCGGGCTGGGTGCGCAACTTCGAGGCCGAACCCCACGTGCGCGTGCGGCTCGGTCGCAGCTGGCGCAGCGGCACCGCGGAGCTGCTGCCCGACGACGACGTCAAGGCACGGGTCGCGACGTTCTCGAGCAGTCGTATCGGCGGGGCGATCACGGGCGCGATGTTCCGCGCGCTGGAAAGCCAGCCCGTGACGGTCAGGATTCAGCTCGAGCATCAGTAGACAACGCCTAAGGCTTGGGGCGCCAACCGTCGATCATTGAGGTAGGTCGACGAGACCGGGGAGCCATTCCCCATCTATCGCGGTGCTGAACACCGCAGTCAGGAGACGCCCATGAACCACGGCGTCCCAAGCAAGCAAGCGTCGCCCCGCGGCGACCACCTCGCAGTAGGCCGACGTCCTGTGGCTCGACCCGAGCCCCGATCAAGCGTCGGCAGGCGCTCCGCGCATGCGCGGAAGGACCCTGCGCCGCCAGCGCTCAAGGCGCCGGGCGTGGCGGTGGCGTGTCCGAATAGCTCAAAGACAAGCGCGGTGGGACATCCCGCGAGCCGCGCAGTATGCGGAGCTAGGAAGCCTCGCCGGCACCCGGCCCCTCCCGGACCTCTGACGATGGCGTTCGAAGCCGTCGACACGTTCCCGGCCCTGGCCGAGGCGCGCACACGCCTGCTATCGGTGATCGCCAAGGAGCACCATGCCACCGCGGATGTCGTCTCGGCCATCGAGTCCGACGTGGCCCTGACGATGGCGGGTGCTACGCCTCGCCAACCAGGAACAGCCGGCGCGCGGCCGTGTCGACACCGTCGCTCGCGCGGTCGAGCTGCTTCGTCCCCAGGCAATCCAGACCATTGCCAACCGTGTGCCGGCGTTCGACTTCTTCGGGCGAGCCGACATCTGGGGAGGCGTACCGGAGCGTTTCAGACTGCACGCGCTAGCCACCCAGCGTGCCGCTGACAGGATCGCCTGCGCCACTGACTACGCAAACCGGAACCACCTCGCCGTAACGAGCCTCATGCACGACGTCGGCAAGCTCGTGTTGATCAACGCCTATCCGGGCTACCGGTCACTGATCGATCACGGTGAACCGACACCCGAGCAACGCGCCGGTCGGGAGCTCACGGAGCTCGGCATCGACCACGCGCTTGCGGGGGGCGTGCTGATCACGCGCTGGGGGCTGCCGGCGTCGCTCGCCACGACCGTCGAACGCCACCACAGCCCCGAGGCCGAAGGCGAGGCACAGATCGTCCGCCTGGCCGACATGCTCGCCAACTACGAGCTGGGCGCACGCGTCTCGCCAAGCGCGCTGCTCCAGAGCGCCCGCGCCATCGGCATCGGCCCCAAGCAGCTGCGGCGGCTGATGCACGAACCGGCAGGCCAGGCCCAGCGACGGCGCGCCGTCGCGCCCAGCCCACTAACGCGCCAGGAGCACGCGGTGCTGCAACGGCTGGCCAAAGGGAGCGTCTACAACCAGATCGCCCACGACCTAGCACTTACTGCGAGCACCATTCGCTCCCACCTTCACCACATCTACCGCAAGCTCGACGTGCCCGACCGTGCGCAGGCGGTGCTCGTAGCCAGCGAGCGCGGCTGGCTCTAGCTCACGGCCTGCCTGCCAGCAGCGACGGCTCGTCGGCGAATGTGTCGGCCAGCCCGTTGCTGTCGGACAGGAAGCTTTCGACGACATCGGGCGCAAGCACTTGGTAGGACAGCTCTCAAACCCATCGCCGAGGCTTCAATCCATTCTGGACTTGCCCGACGATTGGTCGAGCTAGCCCGTGCAGTGGGAACGCGCGGCCTGTGGATAGGCGGTGAGGGGCGGCGCTTCTCACCTTCCCGATGACCGGTCGCTTATAGCCGGTTCGGACTCAGCGGTGTTTTGGATTAGGCGCCGGTCGCAGGGCAAGCGCTACCGTGTAGTCGAGATGGGACCCTCAATCGACTTCACGATCGCCTTCGATGAGCCCGACGAGGAGGGATGGATCGTTGCTCGCGTGCTTGAGGTTCCGGGAGCCCTCAGTCAGGGTCGGACACGAGCGGAGGCACGCGGAAACGTACTCGATGCCCTTCAGACTGTGCTCACGCCAGATGACGAGTTCTCCGGACGACTCTCAAGCGATGATCTTGAGCATCTGCGGTTCGTCGCGGCGGCGTGAAGCGTCGCGACCTAGAACGCCATCTACGTGAGCATGATTGCCGCGAAGTGGGCGGTGCCAAGCATGCCAAGTGGCGCGGGCCGACCGGAAAGGTCTCGGCCCTTCCGCGCCACAAGGAGATTGGGCCGGGTCTGACGCGAGCCATATGTCAGCAGCTCGGCGTTCCGGCACCGCCGAATGCACGCTGAGGCAGTCCTCCTGGATCATCTCATGGAGCCGGCGGGGAGGCACGACGAACGGCGTGCTCTGGAGGCGATTCGACGCTACTTGCCGAACACTTCGGTTCGGGTTGCCTAGTCGATGAGGGAGTCGTTTAGGAGCTCCAATTGGGTTGCAATGCCGTTCAGGCCTAGGACGCATTCGTTCAGCTGCAGTAGATCGCCACGGGAAATCAATCGCGTGACTTTGTCAAAGACGGCCATGTTTGCGTCAAGGACACTCGCAAGGGCTCTGCGATAGGCGCCGATGTTTCGCTCCGTGGCTGGCCCCTTGAGCAGGTCCATGGTCTGTCGTCGTAGCCCGTCGAACGCAAAGACCGTTTCGCCGAGCAGTTCCTCGAAGGTGCGGTATTCGGTTGCGTACGGCGCGGGGGCGGTAAGCGTCAGCAGGTCACGCGCAGCGAGCACAAGCGGTTCATACGCTCGTGCGCTGAAGTCGTTCTGACTACGAAGGATCGCGTCGGGTGACTTCATCTCGACATTGCGCGGCAGTTCGGCTCGACCGCCCGGCCCGGGCACGGCCATGCCTGGTGCCGCTGGCAGCCGCGAGCACGCACGCGACGTCGCATGAAAAAAGCGTGCCTGGGGGGATGGGGACGACGCGAGGATCTGGGGGACGGTCTGGCCGACCAGCGTCGCCCACAGCGTCGCAAACACCGAGAGCACGGCTCCAGTAGCCGACCAAAAGCGCCTGGAGCCGACTCCGTGCAACCTAGAATGCATTCGGATGCGCAAAGGCTTGCAGGTCGAGCGATGCCGGTCCTATGCTGCGCGGGTCGACTCGGGAGCTGGACACTAACTAACTGCCGCCTCTACGTTGGCCGGTCGAATCGGTTACCCAACAGGCTGCGTCAACAACTAGCTTGGGCACTGAAACACAAAGGGAACACAGCCCATCCCGTTCCCACCCCGCACCCTGCAACCCCGGGCCAAGCGAAATGCACATCCTAGAACGCTACTCAAGCGTGCCTGCTCCCCTGCAAGCGGTGTTCGAGGCGCTGCCAGATGAGCCAATCAAGCCGACCGAGCCTCTTGGGCCGGAGCCTGTGCCCACTGGCCGGCTCGCCAATGGGGAGGTCAAGCGCAGCATCGTCAAGCTGCTGGCTGCGGCTGACGGGCCGATGCGGGCCGTAGACATCTACTTGGCGGTCAAGCAGCTACTAGGCCGGAGCGTGCCAAAGGACTCGGTGTACGCGTGCCTGTCCAAAGGCGCTCGCGGGAAAGCGGCGCGGTTTGAGCGGGTGGGAGAGGGCTGCTATCGACTCATCCAGCCATAGGTGCGGCCATGTCGCACAGGCGGCATCGCGTGCAACCTGCCGTGTGCCAGTAAGCGAACGTCCAGGCGCTAGCTCTCGTCTGGGTCTGCCGCAAAGCGGAAGCCGTATCGCTCGCCTCGCTTCTTATACGCCTGCGCGCCTCCCTCAAGCAGCGCACAAACCTCGTCCCGTGTCTCGGGTCGGTCAACCGCTCCGACCGCGTACGGTGTCCCGTGCCCATCTGTACCGTCCATCGGGATGACCAGCTCCGAATCTCCAAGAACCACGAGGTTCGCGCTATGGGTCGCAATAAGCACCTGCCGCCGCTCCTTTGCTGCCTCCAGGTGCCTCACCACGGCTGTCGCGATGTACTGACCATCGAGATGATCCTCGGGCTGATCGAGCACGAGCGGGTCGCTGCGCTCAGCGCACAGCAGGAGGCTGAGCAGCACTGAGCGTTGCTGTCCGGCTGATAGTTTGTCAAAGGGTCGGCGGTCGGGATGTCCGTCCCTCTGCACCTCAATGCGCGGGCGATCGTCTCGGCACATTACCTCTAGCTCAAACACCTTCGGCCATGTGGCCGCCTTATTGATCGCTTCCTCAGTTAGAAAGGCTGAGCCGTCCTGGTCCTTGAGCGCAAGCAATGCTTTCCGATCCGTCAAGAGCTTTACGGCGAAGTCATGCGGCCCGATCTTGCTGGCGAGGCGAGAGACGCGCGGCTGACGAAGCGTAAAATGCGACGTTAGCCAACTCACCCATTCGCCATCGATTCCACAGCGATCGTAGAACACCCGTATCGCAAGGCCATCAGAGTAGTTCGTAGCGTCTTCTGCGATGCGTTTTAGCCCCGCTACGCGGCACTGGTACAGGTTCTCACGATTAGTATGTAGTTCGCTCAGCAGTTCTAGCCGCGCCGCTCGGGCGGCTTTATGCTTGTCCTGCTTCTTGCGCAAAGCGGTTAGCTGCTTCTTTGCTTCGTTGAGGCGATTCGCCATCGTGACAAGTGCGCCAGCTTGGACTTTGAGTCCTTGCTGTTCGAGTTCGGCTTTCTTCGCGTTGAGGCGCTTCTCTAGTTCGGCTTGGTTGTCCTTCCAACGCGCAAGACCAGCCTCTACTTCTTTCGCGGCCTTCTCAATATCAGTAGCCGCCTGCTTTGAGATTGACGCACGCTTGGTGTCAAAGGCTGCCAGCCTTTCACGAATGCCACCCTCACCCCCAACGAACTCGTTCGCCGGTTTAGCTGCAAGGTCTACGCCAAACTCGTCGGCAAGCGCATCGAGATCAACTAGGGGTGTCGTGATGGGCTCCGGTAGCGCCGCTTCGAGTCGTGAATCGAGGTCTTCAAGGAGAGGCTTCTGCGACGCGAGCAAGACTCGGTAGCCGCTTTGATTGATGCTTGCAAGCGGGCCTGCTCGTCCTCAAGTTTCTTGATTTGATCGCCTACTACGGCGGTGTTCTGAACTTCTGTGCTGTTCTCTGCAAGTCGCGCAGTTAGCTCCGTCTCTCGCTCGTCAAAGCTATGCAGGACCAGAAAGCCGTCGAGGAAGTCGAGCAGAACAGAGGGGTTCTCGTTGTATTCCCGCGCCAGGCGCCCCGACTCATCCTGCCCGAGGTCAGCGAGCCGCAGGCGTATCGGAGAGCCATCCGCGTCTCGCGGCTCTTTATCCCTGTGGCGAACCGCTACTCGTTCGCTTCCTGCCTTGTCGATGAAAGTGACCGTCGTGATCTCGGGCATCCGATCGGGATCGTTCGGGTCTTCGTCAGAAAATGAGTCAGCGCCAAGGGCTGCACGTATGCTTAGAAGCGCCGTTGACTTCCCGGAACCCCGACCGCCGATCAGACAGTTGAGGTTGCCCGTGAAGTCCATCGACACACCATCGAGGAATCCGCCGACGAAACTTGCGCTCACGATCCGGGGGTAGGTGGCAGGGAGGATCGCCTCAGCCTTGCAGCGTGCCTTGGGATTGAACTGGATGGCATTCCGAAGTGCCGCAAAATTGGGGTCGTCTAGCTTCACACGGGTAAGTGTCCGTGAAGCGCGGTCTTGGCCGATCATCTTGACGCTGTGCGCATCGGAAGACATCAGTCGAGCCAGTCCACGGTCTTTCAGCAGGGGACTTCCCTGACGCGCCTTCCAAGCAGCAAGTCGCGCGGGGTCATCGTCGGCGTCAGTAAACCACGTCTCCAGCGCGTCGCTCTTTAGAAACTCAAGGCCCGCTAGAGCTGGACTAGAAAGCAATTCAACAAGCTCATTGTGGTGCAATGTCTCGCAGATGCCATGCGACGCGTCAACATGCGCAGGGATTGCAAGCCCGCCGCGTGCACCGATTTCGCCGACTAGATCAAGGATAGAGCGGTCCGATCGCTTATCGGTGTCAGACAGCTTCTTGAGTTTTAGATTCTCCGACGCTGCAAACGCCTCTAGATCATCAATTTGCTCGGGCGAAAAGAGAGCGAGTAGGTGACCATCGTGGGTGGATATCTCGATTCCTGGGATGATGACGAGATTCTTGCCTTCGGCAGTAAGCATTGCTTCACGTACAAACTGGACGGAGTTATGGTCCGTAATTGCCATGATGCTGATGCCACTGTCGATCGCGGCTTTGACATAGCTGTCCAAATCCGGCTTCGGATCAGCATCTCCGTCGGCGTGAGTATGGACGTGGAGATCGGCCCTTATAAAGGTCGCGCCGGGCGAGCTGGTATCAGTATGTGCTACGGCCATGATGTTCTCTCATATAGGCATTTTGCGCCCAGCAGCTTAGTGCCGTCAAGAATGCGCGGGGATGACTGCCTATAAACGAAGCCAGCGGTAGTTATCAATCTTGGCTGCCGCTACGCGTGGCGCACGTCGCATAAGTGCCATTGGGCGGCGCCGCAATGCACTTTCACGAGAGCTGCCAGTACACCAGCCCAGCCACGACGACCGCTGCCCACGCGAACTTCGAGTCTTCCTCGATGTCGCCGCCGGTCGCTATCGCGTAGAACGGCTGCACCAGCAAGTAGAGGAACCTGCCGACCATCCCGAGCCCAAGACCTACGATGGCAGCCCCAATCGCTAGAGCCACGATCGGACCCAAAATGTCCAGTGGCTTGATCTCTGCTACCAGACGGATCATGCGCGTGAAGGCCAGTCTACGCGAGCTGCGTATCGCTGCTGCGCGGCTAGCGTTCTATCTCGCGGGCGAGCTGGCGCAGCGTCGAGCCGTAGGCTTTGGTGAGGGCGACGATCGTCTTGTAGCTCAGGCCACGCTCGCCGAGCTCGGCCGCTGAGATGTGCTTGTGGCCTACGCCGACGGCTTTGCCGGCCTGCTCTTGGGTCAGGCCGGCTTTTCGGCGCAGCACCCGCAGGGCGCTGCCGAGGGCTAGGTAGTCCTGATCTACGGTCATCGGGCCGGCTGCGGAGCTTACCGGCGCTCGGATGCCCTAGCTCTGGCCGCGTTCCATGACTTCGGCAAGGTCGCGCAGGGTGGCGCGGTAGGCGCGTAGCAGGGCCACGATGCTCGGCCAACTGATGCCGCGATTGCCGGTCTCGACGGCCGACAGATGCTTGCTGCTGACTTCGATGCTGGCTCCAGCCTGGGCCTGCGTGACGCCGGCTTTACGGCGCAGAGCGGCAAGGGCGCGGCCCAGCTCGGCGTAGTCATCGGCGGGATCGGTCACGGTCTTTCGGACTCCATCTGAGAAGTGGAAAACAAAACTCCGCCTGAGAGGTGGAATATGGTAGTCTGCTACCGCATCAATACACGGGTCGGGCTGACGTGGATTAGACGCCAGTCCGACCCTACATCGACAGAGAGGTTACCTCTGCCCATGCCCGCCAACACTACCGGCGAGTCGGACGATGCTGCCGAACGTGCCGTGGTTCTGCGTCTGCTGGAGGATCACGACCGTCCCGTCAGTCGAGACGAGTTGTGCGCCGAACGCGGCGATATCGGAGCTGAGCGGTTTGCGGCGGCGATCAGCGCGCTCGATGCGGCCGAGGTGCTTCGAGTGGAGGGCGAGACGATTCGCTCGGCACCAGCGCTCATGCGCCTGGACAAGTTGCGATTTATCGGCATCTGATGCGACCGCGCGGCTACCGCTCCATAGTTGGCGAGCCGACGCGCCGGCGTGGTGCTGAGAGCGACCTCATGCACAGGCCGCGCGACGATCGAAAGACACCGACAGCTCAAGCAAGGCAGGTGGTGGGCGTTGAAGTGCTGTTGCGCGTAAACGGCCGTTTGGTGCCCCTGCCTGACACGGTTGCCTCATCCGACCCTGTGCTGTGGCACTACTGGCAGGCCATCTACGAGCTGGTGGTGGAGGCTGTGGACAGCGGCAGCCCCTGCATCGTTGACGTGGTGCCGGTGCGGACGTAGATGGCGTCTCAGCTCGCACGGTGCCGATGGCTTGTTCGGTGCGCTCCGCTGGTCGTCTTGGTGGCTGTGGCTCTGTGCCTGATGGTCGAGCAACGCGGGGCCAGCGCACGGACTGACACGCTGGCAGAGACGCCGTTGTCGCGTGAAGCAACGAAGGACGCCGAAGCTCTTAGCGGCGAAATACTGCGCAGCTATGAGAGCGTGCCGTCACGAGACCGAGAACGTCGAACCGTTGGCAGCTTCGGGGACAGCTTCTACGGGACTCCGTTGGCGACGGAACTTACGGTGGTCTACTACAGCGGCAAGCACTCCGGGTACATCTTGCAGGCAGACTACGCGGAGAACGAGCGACACACGATCAGCCTGGCGCGTGTGACCAATGTGCGTCTCTCAGAGCGGCTACACATCCCTACGGAACCACTTTGGCACGACCTCCGGGCGCACTTCTATTCAGTGCTGCTTGAAGCTGCGCATCATGCGCCCCTTGAACGGCACGAGTGGCCGCTCTACTGGAACGTGACCACTGAATACATGGATGGGGAGAGTGTCGGGATCGGCACTACCAACTACGGCATAGACCCTGCTACGTGTGACAATCCCCTGCCGGCGAGTGCCTTGGCACCAGTCAATGCGCAGGCCAAAGAAGTTGTTGAGCTGGCGGTAGCGCATGCACCGATCAGGTTGCCGAAAAGTCTCGTCTCACTGTTTGCGCCGTGTTATCTGCGCTGATGCTCGGGACAGCTGGGATAGCGTCTGTGTCCGCTAGCATGACTCTAGGTGCGAGGTTCGGCACGGTGTCTTGGATGTGTCGGCGTGCTTGTCCCGAGCGGGTCGAGACTTCCGCGCAGTGGGCTATCCCAGTATTCTAAGTCTGGCCCATCAGGAGTCATCGTATGTTGAATATCCATGAGGGCGGCCATTGCGTTTTGGAATGGCCTGATATCGGTGAACTCGTCTCTGTGACGCCGCCATGCTGCCCATCGTCGCACGAAGTCACGCTTATCGTCGCCCTGCGCTCTCCAATAGTAATAACCTGATGGTCGATCGCTATCAAGGATTTACCGTCCCATATTCGCGCTGACTCCATAGCATCGTCGTCGCCTGGCTGTCTGTACGAGTCATGTGACCAGGCGCGATAAATCCACCCGCGCTCGACATCGGTGAACGGTAGAAGTTTGTAGAGCTGCCCGACTCGCCGATAGCGCTTGTCGATAGGTCTTTCCATCCGCTCATCAAGGGCATGGGCACCGCAGGAAATCAACCAGCGCACCAAACGCCCGGATATCGCTGTCTCCCCAGAATGGGTCCTCTTTCCAGGATGGGTCCCCGTCTGGCTCAAAAGGCATTGTTTCTTCACGCCTTTTTATGATGCCCGAATGCAACATACCGGCATAATTGCCTAAGTCGTTCAACAGCAGCGGCAGTCCTCGTCTTGATATCTCGCCTCCGTGCTCAGCACCCATAACAGTGACTACTCCTTACCTAATAAGGTAAGTATAACATCATTTACTACATAATGCAACCATGAGCTGTCAACTTGGCTCTTACTGGATTATTCCATGCCGCATAGCCATTGCCGCAAGGGGCTGTGCTAAGGTCTTACAGATACGCTCCTCTTTTTCCTCTTGACGATGAGGCTTGGAGCGTGGGTCGTGAAGTTCGTTCTCTCTGGAAAATAGATTCCGGCGACTTCGTTGGCGACGCTCATTCAGCGAAAAATAAGCTGCTCCACTAAGTTCAAGCAATTCCACCAGACCGGCTTGGATTACAGTGTCCTGCTCGACTTCGCCAATAACCTGTACGAGGAGTCGCGGGTCTGTTGAGCGGGTATATCAGCATCAGACATGACAGCTTCTGCCAATTTTGTCAGTAGCGGCACTCTGTTTGTGCTGATGGCTCGTGCAAGACTCTCATTGCGCACTTCCCGCAGCTCGTCGGCGATCATCTTTACGGCCGCCGTGGTGGCAATAGCGGTCATCGCCAGCTTTGGAGTAGCACTGTCGTCCTGCTCGTCTCGCGGCGGTACGCTGGGCTGTGTAGACGCGACCGGGCGACTGGCGGATGGTGGTTGTTCTTCTTCGGCCAACCGAACGAGATGGCCAGCAAGTTTTTGAGTAGCTCTTCTCGATCTTTTCCTCGAAATATTTCACACTGCATTGAAGCCGTTCTGCGGCGTGTGGGCGTGCAGCTTGAGAAATCGCACGGGCTTGACTGGGCCGAGGTCCAGGACCGCGGTGACAGCTTCGCGATCATTCTCTGGCATGTGTTTGGCGGCTGTCTCAAGCGCCGACACGATCTGATCGATCAGTGCCTCGTCGGGGTTCTCATTGAGAATGCGTGCGGCGGCCTCCAATGTCGGCGTGGGCTCCTTCCCCCGGCGGCGCACACGTAGCGTCGGACCTTCGCCAGCTCGGCGGCGAGGACGCTTGGATCGAGGTTAGTGGTCTGTTGGCTCGTCTCCATAGGCCGGTCGCCTTGGGATGTTATCGGGGGAAACCTGGGGTGTATTCCGACGTTTTTGGCTGCATTTAGGGGGGTTTGCGCGCTTAGGCTGCTCTGGCTGATGAAGCAATCTCAAAAGGAAGGAGCAACGCATGTCTAAGCTAGCCCGTCGCCCCCCTGAATCGCTCCAGCCCGTGCTACAGGGACGATCAATACAGGCTGACCCCGTCCTGAATGCGCAGGTGTCCGCAGCGAGGCGAGCTGGCGTCGTCGCTGCTGTCCGCATCCAGAGCGGAGCTTTTGCAGCCTCAAGCGCCGTCCACCACGCCGCGATGGTCTCTCAGGCGGCAGACACGGCCTTTCGTATTAGTCCCCTCGGCGAGGACACCTATCGGATGGTCGTCATGGCGTTCGGCAACTTCGCTAGAGCCGAGATAGAAGGACTCCGCTTCCACGACGGAGAGCGCTGATGGTCGCCGCTCTGCTGGCTCTGCTGGCGCTCGCTGGTGTGATCCTGCTGATTCTGTGGTTTCTCTCGCTCGGCGCTGAACCACGACCGTCAGAGCTGGATGCCTACGAAGACGCGGCTACACCCTACGTAGAAGCGCTGGACGTGGCCTTTCGCATTCAGCACGCCGCGTGGGAGGCAGAACAGCACATCTACGCCGCAGCGATACGGCACGCCGAAGACGATCAGAGGCAGCAATGACCACGCCGCCGTCTCACTGGTTGGACGGGCTATTGCACAAGGCTCTGACTATTTTTGCCATTGCGCTGCTGTTGTATCTTGCGGCTCGTCTCATCATCGCAGTGCTGCCGGTTCTGATCGTGGCCGGCGCAGTGGTGCTCGTGGGCTGTGCGGGCTGGTCGATTTATCAGTTTCGGAAGTCCCGGTGGTGAGGTATCGACTGACGTTCGCGCCCGTCGTATCGGTGTAGTGAAATGCACACAGCAGTATTGACATAACACGGCTATGTGTTGTTAGCTAGAAGGTTCCCGTTACTGCCGTAAGTAGTACACGGCCCGCCTGGGAGACGAACGCACCTGAATCACAGTAAGTAGCCCTATCAAAAGGGGGTGGTGCTCTTTGTGTCCTTTTTTCGGCCCGGTGTGGAACGGAAAGGAGGTACAGCGATGAGTAGGACATATCATCACGGAGAACGCAAAATTAGAGTGAGAGGGGTGAGGCGGCCGACGGACGTCAAGCGCCTTGCCCGTGCCTTGATCGAGCTGGAGTATCAGGAGGCGCAGGCCGAAGCGGCAGCCGAAGCCGAACACCAAGCCAAGAAAGGCAAGCAAAGCAAACGTCGGGGCAACGGTCGAGAGGGGCGCTCGTGAAAACTCCGAGCTGGTGTGGTATCGGTTGCGCTGGCCGCGCGAGGTTGAGGCTGAGCAGGTCACGCAGGTATGCCGGCTGCTGGCGACGGCGGCGGGTGAGCCGGTAATCCTTGAGGTTGGTGGTCGGCCGGGCCAAGTGGAGCATCGGCTGGCATTGCCCATAGTACGAGCGGGTAGCACTGTCGATCAGCTCCGCGCGGCAATCCCCGGCCTAGCGATCGAGACCCTGAAAGAGCGAACGGTGGTGGCGACTCATGCCGTCGAGTTGCGCCTAACCACGCGGCGGCGATCACTGCGGATTGAGGACGTAGTGAGTAGCAGCCGGGCGCTGTTGACGGCGCTCGCGCACCTGGGCCGGGGCGAGTACCTAACGCTGCAATGGGTACTCGGTCGGACGTTGCCGGCGATGGTCGTGCCGAACCGACTGGTAGGCATCGACCGAGAGACCTGGCTCGGTGCTCTGCTGGCGGCACCGTTCAGTCCGCCGCAGCCGGTGGACGCGGAAGTCCGAAACGCGCTGCGCGCCAAGCAAGGCGAGCCGGGCTGGCGAGCGGTCGGCCGTATCGGCGTGATGGCGAAGACAGTCGGTCGTGAACGCCAGCTCGTGCGCCAAGTCGTCGGGGCGCTCGGTAGTACCGGCGCGCCGGGTGTCAGCTTTTGGGTGCGCCCGACAAGAGCGAGCCGCGTGGCGTCAGCGACGGTCGGCTGGCGGTTTCCCTTGCGTCTGAACGTGCACGAGTTCGCCAGTGTGGCTGCCCTGCCCGTTGGTCCGACTCGTGATCTGCCGGTGTCGAAGATCGGTAGCCGTCTGTTGCCGCCGCCCCGGTCGATCGGGCGCACCGGGCGGGTGCTGGCTCAGGCGACGTATCCGAACCGAGAGCGACCGCTGGCGCTGGCCGCTACCGATTCACTACGGCACTTGCACGCCTTGGGGCCAACCGGCGTCGGTAAGTCCACGCTGCTGTTGAACCTCATCGCCCAGGACATGAGGGCTGGTCGTGCGGTTGTCGTGATTGAGCCGAGGGGAGACCTCATTGCTGATGTGTTGGCGCGCGTTCCAGCGGAGCGCGTGGCCGACGTGGTGCTGCTCGATCCGACTGACCTCGGACAGCCGGTGGGCCTGAATCCGCTGGCGGCGCAGGGGCGCTCCCCGGAGCTGGTGGCCGATCAGTTGCTCGGCATGTTCCACGTGCTCTATGCCGCATATTGGGGACCGCGCACGCATGACATTCTCGGGTCGTCGCTGCTGACACTGGCGCGGATACCGGGCATGACCTTGGCGGCGCTTGTGCCGCTGCTCACCGATGCCGCATTTCGGCGGCAGGTGGTCGGGCAAGTTGTCGATCCCATCGGGCTCGGGCCGTTCTGGAGTGCTTTCGAGGCGTGGAGCGATCAGGAACGGGTCACGGCCATCGCGCCGGTTATGAACAAGCTACGGCCGTTGCTGCTCAGGCCGGAAATGCGGGCCATCATCGGGCAAGCTCGCCCGCGCTTCGGGCTCCAGCAGGTTTTCACAGAGCGCAAGATTCTGCTCGTCAATCTCAGCCGAGGACAGCTCGGGCCAGAGACGGCGGCGCTACTCGGCAGTCTCATCGTCTCGCAGCTCTGGCAGGCGGTACTCGGTCGGTCAGCCGTGCCCCGCGAGCGTCGGCATCCGGTGTTTGTGGTGCTCGATGAGTTTCAGGACTACCTACATCTGCCGGTAGACCTTGCGGACGCACTGGCGCAGGCGCGTGGTCTTGGCGTTGGCTTCGCGCTGGCACACCAATACCTGCACCAGCTCGACGCGGGGATGCGCTCAGCGGTGCTCGCTAACGCACAGTCGCGGATCGCCTTCCGGCTGCCAGCCGAGGATGCTCGCGTGCTCGCCAGCGGCAGCACCCTGGCACCCGAGGACTTCCAGAGTCTCGGTGCCTTTGAGTGCTACGCCCAGCTTGTCGCTAAGAAGGCTGTGCAGCCGTGGTGCAGCGCGCGTACCTTGCCGGCCGGCGAGTCACTGAGCGATCCGGGCGTTGTTCGGGCAGCGTCCCGTGCGGCCTACGGTGTCGATCGCGCGAGCGTCGAGGCAGAGCTACGCGAGCTGTTCGTCGGCCGGGCTGAGGGTGACTACAGCGACCTGACACCCCGCCGACTTGGCGACGGAGGCAGCAATGACTAGCCGTCGCATCGCCCGTCGTATCGCGTTGAGCAGGTGTCACCAAAACACCTGCGTTGATGCAGAAAGCGGTGAAACTTTGGCAACGAAAGATATGCACTACCGAGTGCAGTTCTTTCCCGTTCGTCGGGTGGCGGCCCGGGCGTGGCTTGTGCCGGGCAAGCTAGAGCCAACGGTCGGCGATCGTCGGCACGGGGCCAGTGCAGCGGGGGTGCGGCCTTCTCCGTCGCGCGGGGGTGCTCGTCGTGTCGTGTCGGGTTTCCCGGCGGTCCTACCCCTGTCTATTCCTTCCTCTTTGGCAACGAAAGAAAAGACGCTCAAGGAGCCGGCATGACGGGCAACACTGCGCGGTCATACACGTCGGCGAGGGGGGTGGCACAACTGCGTGAACGCTTGAGCGAGCGCGACTTGGACGTAATCCGGCAGGTGGCCGAACTGCGGCTGATGAGTGCCCGCCAGATTCAAGCCATGCACTTCCCGCTCGCCCGCCACGAGAACGAGCTGGCCGCCACCCGCGCTCGCCAACGAGTGCTGACGAGACTGTGCCGCGACCAACTGCTGGCGGCACTCCAACGGCGGGTCGGTGGAGTCCGGGCCGGCTCGACGGGCCTGGTGCTCATGCTCGGGCCGCTCGGCCAGCGAGTCCTTGGACTCAGCGGTCGTCGCCGATTGCACGAGCCGGGCCTGCACTTCTTCGAGCACACGTTGGCCGCGAGCCAGCTCGCCGTAGACGTGAGCGTGGCAGCACAAGCCGGGACGCTGGAGCTACTGAGCCTGCAAGCCGAACCGGCCTGTTGGCGACGGGCGGCCGACCTGCACGGGCGGCGTTGGCTGCGACCCGATGCCTTCCTAGTGCTCGGCGTCGGTGGCTATGAGCTGCGCTGGTTCTGCGAGGTCGATCAGGCAACGGAGAGCATCGTGACCGTGCTCGGCAAGTGCCGGCTCTATGTGGCCTATCGGCAAACAGGTCGTGAGCAGGCCGAGGGCGGCGTCTTTCCCCGCGTCTGCTGGATAACACCAGATGAAACGCGGGCTGAGCGGCTACGCGAGGCTATCGAGCACGACCGCCAGTTGCCGGCCCAGCTATTCGTCGTGACGACAAGCGAACGGGCCGTAATCACGCTCTGTTCGATCAAGTGACAGACTAACTATGAACACGAAAGGGGGTAGCAATATGAGAGAAATAGTATTGACTAAATGTAGTATACTTAACAACATTAGGAGTGAATATAGACCGCGATGGAGCAGGAGGCAATATTGGTGAAACAAGGTGAGGTCGTCGAGCTAGACGGCGCTCCCGCCGTGGCCTACATCCGTGTGTCGAGCAAGGAGCAGGCCGAGAAGGGCGGCGAAGCGGAGGGCTTCTCGATTCCGGCTCAGCGTGAGGCGTGCAAACGGAAGGCCGCTAGCCTCCAAGCTGCGCTGATTGAGCAGTTCGTGGAGCGGGGCGAGTCGGCCAAGACTGCCGATCGGCCGGAACTACAGCGGATGCTCCAGTTCATTGCCGAGCATCCAGTCCGCTACGTGATCGTGCACAAGGTTGATCGCCTGGCGCGCAACCGCGCCGATGACGTGGCGATCAACTTGGCGATCCGACAGGCCGGTGCCGAACTGGTGTCGGTGTCCGAGAACATCGACCAGACACCATCGGGCCTACTGCTGCACGGCATTATGGCGTCGATCAGCGAGTTCTACAGTCGCAACCTGGCGACGGAGGTCATCAAGGGCAGCGTGCAGAAGGCCAAGAACGGCGGCACGCCCGGCAAGGCCCAAATCGGCTACCTCAACGTGCGGCAGGTCATCAACGGACGGGAGGGACGCACGGTCGAGATTGATCGGGAGCGTGGGCAGCTAGTGACCTGGGCGTTCGACGCGTATGCGACGGGCGACTGGACGATCCGTCGTCTGCTGGCTGAGCTGACCGCCAAAGGACTGACGACGGTTCCCGGTCCCAATACGCCAAGTCGGCCGCTGACCGTCTCGCACCTGCACCGGCTGCTGCGCCACCCGTACTACGTCGGAGTGGTTCGCTACCGGGGCGTGGTCTACGAGGGCAAGCATGAGCCGCTGACAACCCCGGAGACGTGGCAGCGGGTCCAAGAGTTGCTGACGGCCAAGTACCTCACGGGCGAGCGCCACCGCGAGCACCCGCACTACCTCAAGGGCTCGATCTTCTGCGGCCAGTGTGGCTCGCGCCTGATCGTCTGCCACGCCAACGGTCGGAACGGACGCTATCCGTACTTCATCTGCATTGGCCGGCAGCGAGACAAACACAGTTGCTCGCAGCGAGCGCTACGAATTGAGCGAGTCGAAGCCGCTGTTACGCGGTACTACGCGACCATCCAACTCGCAGAGCAGGAGCTAACCGACCTTCGGGCCTTCCTCCATGAAGAACTGACCAATCTTCGGCTCGATGCCGAGCGCGAACGCCGCGTGCAGGATCGCCGGCTCATTGGATTGCAGGCCGAGCGCAAGAAGCTCCTAGATGCCCACTACGCCGACGCCATCCCGCTCGATCTGCTCAAGAGCGAGCAAGAGCGTCTGACACGCGAGATTGAGACGGCCGAGGGCCGCCTAGCAGCCGTCGAGGGCGATTTCCGAAAGGCCGAGACGAACCTCCGAAAGGCGCTGACGCGGGCCGGCGACTGCGAGACGGCGTATCGGGAGGCATCCGGGCCGCTTCGCCGACAGTTCAACCTCGCGTTCTTCCGGCATCTGCACATTGATGATGACTACAACGTCTCGGGCGAGCTGACCGAGCCGTTCGACAGCCTGCTTGGGCCTGAGCTGCGGCGAGCCGTGGCAGTCCGAGCTAGCGAGGCGCTGAATGATGCCGTAGCACGCGAGCTGCGCCACCGAACGGACGACGGCACCAGCCTCGAAAACGAGGAACACCCACGGGAGCCAGCGGAGCCGCTTTCCGTGGGTGCCTCAACCACCGCCTTTTCTTATGGGGGTGGTTCTAGTACGGAAGATATGGTGCCCCGTGCGGGACTCGAACCCGCCCCACCGGATTAAAAGTCCGGCGCTCTACCAGATGAGCTAACGGGGCCTGCGGCCGAACAGTCTACGGCCCTTCGGCCGCGGCCACACGCAGAAGCTCCTCGATGCGCGTGAGCTTGACGCGGGGGCGCCCGGCGGGCTCGCCGAGCGCCCGCTCGTGCCGGTCGATCGCCTCCCAGCCGGAGTACGTGACCAGCTCGGGCTGGCGCGCCCGCAAGAGCTGCTCGACGGTCGCGGGATCGGGACTGGTCGGGGTGTGCGTCGGCCCGGGTCGCGGCGCGGTTTCGTCGCCCGGCGGTGTGAGGTCGGCGAGCATCGCGTCGACGGTCTCCTGTGCATCCTTCTTGTTGGTGCCGATCACGCCCGACGGGCCGCGCTTTATCCAGCCGACGACGTACTCGCCGGGCAACGGTGCGCCGCTGGTGGGGTCGAGCACGCGGCCGCCGTCGTTGGGGATGACCGCCGCGCGATCATCGAACGGAACGCCCGGCAGGGGAACGCCGCGGTATCCGATCGCGCGGAACGCGAGCCCGGCGGGGATCGTCTCGCGCTCGCCGGTGGGCGTCGCGCGCAGGGCGCCGTCGGGAGCGGGCACCAGCTCGTTGCGGATCAGCTCGACCGATCCCATGCGGCCGTGCTCGTCGGGGAGGAACGCGGCCGGCGAGAGCAGGAAACGCAGCACGATGCGCTTGTCGTGACCCTTGGGCGGCTGTGCGGCGTAGCCGCGCAGGATCTCGATGTTGCGACGGCAGGTGATGTCCTCCTCGGCGGCGCTGTCGGTGACGGCTAGCGCGCGCTCCAGCTCGTCGGCGTCGACGATCACGTCGGCGTCCGCAAGCTCGCCCAGCTCCAGCAGCTCGGGGTTCGTGAAGGCCGCCTGCGCGGGGCCGCGGCGACCGAGGATCACGACCTCGCGCACGCGGCTATCGGCGAGCACCTCGAGCGCATGGTCGGCTGTGTCGGTCGGCGCCAGCTCCTGCGGCGCGAGCACGAGCATGCGCGCGACGTCCAGCGCGACGTTGCCGTTGCCTACGACTACCGCGCGCTCGGCCGCGGCACCGCCGCCGGAGGCGGTGGTGAGGTCGAACTCGAGGTGCGTATGGTCGGGGTGGCCGTTGTACCAGCCGACGAACTCGGTCGCCGCGTGCGAGCCGGGCAGGTCTTCGCCGGGAATGCCGAGCGGCCGGTCAGACGGTGAGCCGGTGGCGTACACGACCGCGTGGTAGTGCGCCAGCAGGTCCTCCCTGGAGACATGCTCGCCGAGCGTGACGTTTCCGAAGTAGCGAAAGCGCGGGTGCGCCGCGGTCTTCTCGTAGATGCGCGTCACCGACTTGATCTTCGGATGGTCCGGGGCGACGCCCGAGCGGACCAGCCCCCACGGCGTCGGCAGGCGCTCGAGCATGTCGACCTCGAAGCGTTCGCTCGCGTGCTTCAGCAGGTGCCCCGCAGCGTAGAAGCCGGCTGGGCCCGAGCCGACGACCGCGACACGGATGGGCTGCTCGTCGGTCATCGGCCGGTCTGTGGTCGGAGTTCGGATGCTGGCACGGGAGAGGATGGGCGCGGCCCGACTCGAACGGGCGACCCCCTCGGTGTAAGCGAGGTGCTCTAGCCAACTGAGCTACGCGCCCTCGTTGGGCTCATAAGGCTAGCGTGAGTTGACGAGCGCGCCCTGCAAAGCTGTTGCGGTGGGCAGAGGAGCGCGGATCGGGCTGGGGCTGGCGGGCGCGGTGCTGCTGGTGCTCGTGCTCGCCCAGCTGCTGCTGCCGTGGTTGGCAGCCAAGCGGGTCAGCTCGCGGGTCGGCCGCTACGGCAAGGTGCTGAGCGTCAGCGTCAGCGCGTGGCCGGCGATCGAGCTGCTGTGGGGTCACGCGGGCTCTGTGCGCGTGCGCGCCAAGAGCCTCGCGCTCAGCCCGTCACAGGTGGGGGGCCTGCTGTGGGAATCGCACGGCGTGTCAGACATGGACGTGAGCGCCGAAAGCGTGCAGCTGGGACAGCTGCGGGTCAGCGACGCCAGCCTGCGCAAGCGCGGCGACGCGCTGAGCGCGCAGGCGCTGGCAAGCGAAGCGGACGTCGCGGCCGCGCTGCCGTCGGGATTCAGCGTGCGCCTGCTGCGCAGCGAAGGCGGGCAGGTGGAAGTGCAGGCAACCGGCGGGCTGTTCGGCATCGGCGCGTCCGTCAACGCGGTCGCGGGCGCCAGCGACGGCAAGCTGGTCGCGCATCCCGTCGGCTTCCTGATCGGGGGACTGCGGCTGACGCTGTACTCCGATCCGCACGTGTACGTCGAGGGCGTCGGCGCGAGCGTGCAGAGCGAGCAGCCGCTGAGCTATCGCCTGACGATGAGCGCTGCGCTGCGCTGATCGCTCACGTCGTCCGCCGCGCGCTCACGCCGCCGCGCGCAGATCCGCGGTGGCGATCGCGTCCCGCGGCCGCACCAGCATCGGCAGCCCGTCCTTCGGGCTGATCGTCGGCATCTGACGGATGCCCAGCTGGAAGTCCGCGGGCAGCGACAGCGTGCAACGGGAGAGGATCAGCGTCGCGATCGTGCGCACCTCGAGCTGCCCGAAGCGCATGCCGATGCACGTGCGCGAGCCGCCGCCGAACGGCACGTAGGCGCCCTTGGGCAGCGTCGCCCGGGCCGCTTCGCTGAAGCGCTCGGGGCGGAACTCCTCGGGCTCCGGGAACACGTCCGGCAGGTGGTGCGAAGCCCACGAGCAGTAGTTGACGAACGCGCGTGCTGGCACCGTGTGGCCTTCGAACTCGAACGACTCGACCGCGCGTCGCGGTCCCACCCACGCTGGCGGATACTTGCGCAGCGTCTCGTCGAGGACCATCTCCAGCTCGGTCAGCTCGCCGGACATCAGCTGGGAGGCCGTCGGCCGCCCGTCCGACAGCTCGGCGTCCTGCTCGGCCAGCAGACGCGCGACGATGCGCGGCTGGCGCGCCAGCTCATAGAACATGAACGACACGGTCGAGGTCGTCGTGTCGTGGCCCGCGAACAGCAGCGTCATCGCCTCGTCGCGGATCTGCGTGTCGGTGAGCGTGTTGCCGTCCTCGTCGTGCGCGTCGAGCAGCAGGCTGAGGATGTCCTCGCCGCGCTCGCCGGTGGCGCGCCGGCGCGAGATCTCCGAGTAGATCAGCGTGTCGAGCTTGCGCGCGGCGCGCTGCATGCGTGCCCACGGCGAGCGACGCCCGCGCAGCACGCGCAGGAAGTAGTCGGCCGTGTAGAACGACAGCGCGTCCTCGAACAGGCCCGCGGCGTCGATCGCGCGCGCCCGCGGGCCGTCGGGGTCGATGCCGAACAGCGCGCGCATCGCCACACGCACCGCCAGGTGCCTCGTCCACGTGTAGAGGTCGACGCGTGTGCCCGGCGTCAGCTCGTCGAGCGCGTGCGTAGTCTCGTCGATCACCGCCTCGGCCGACGCCGCGATGTGCTCGCGGTGGAACGTCGGCAGCATGATCAGCCGCGAGCGGCGATGGAACTCGCCGTCGATCGTCAGCAGACCGTCGCCCATCAGGCCGATCAGGTCGCGGAAGTGCGAGTCGCGCCACGTGAAGTTCGACGCGTGCGAGACCGTGATGTAGTGGTTGGCCGCCGGCCCCAGCATGAACACCACGTTGCTGTGGAAGATCCGCAGCGTGAAGATCGGGCCGAAGCGCTCGTACGCGTCGAGCAGCATCGGCAGCGGGTCCGCCGCGAAACTGCGCGTGCGCGCCAGCGACAGGCGCGTCTCGCCCGGCGGGAACGGCACCGCCGCCGCGCGCTCGTCGCGGATGTCTTCCAGCATCACCGCCAGCGGTCTCGAGTTCAGCAGTGGAGGAGGACCGACGAGCGCCACAGCGCAAGACTAGCGAAGCTGGCCGGCTGGCCAACTTTCGGCGAGCATGGGGCCGACGGCCCGGCCTTGGCATACTGATGAGGCGAGGTGTGCCGCGTCCGGCGCCCCGAGCATCGCGGGGGCGTAGCTCAGCAGGTTAGAGCGCTGCCCTGTCACGGCAGAGGTCGCGGGTTCGAGTCCCGTCGCTCCCGTAATTACCCCCGCGTTTTGCAGGGATTTCGTTTGATGCTGCTCGCTAGACTCCTGGGCAGTGTTTGACAATGCCGTAATAGAGGAGGCAGGTCGCCGCATACGTGAGGCCGCCCCGCCGAACAGCCGAGTGATTCTGTTCGGGTCTCACGCCCGAGGCGAAGCCGGGGAGCACAGCGACCTTGACTTTCTGGTGATCGAGCCGTCGGTCGAAGGCTGGGGACGCGAGTCTGTGCGGTTGCGCAGAACGTTGAGAGGCCTCAACGTGTTCGCTGACATCATCGTTGTCAGCGAGGAGAGCGTCCGCGAGTGGTGCGACGTATATGGCCACGTGATCCACTCGGCGATGTCCGAGGGACGCGAGCTGGCGGCCTGATGGCCACCCGAATCGACCTCGCCAAGCGACTGCTGCAGCGTGCCCGTGACGATGAGGCCGCGGCCAAAGCGATGCTGCCGATCGAGTCCGTCACAGACGTAATCGTCGGGATGCTCGCTCAGCAGGCAGTCGAGAAGTCGCTAAAGGCGATTCTCTCCTTCAGTGCTGTGAGCTTTCCGTTTGTTCACGACATCGACGAATTGACCGTTCTTTGTATAAACGCCGGGCATTCGCTGCCCGACAGCTTGCGTGAAGCCGACCAACTCACCCCCTACGCGGGCACCCTGCGATACGACGCTGAGGATCCGGAGCTGGTCGAGCGCGAGACGGCGTTGCGCTGGGCCACATCCGCCGTCGCGTGGGCTCGCGGAATCGTTGAAGTTGCGGAGGAGCCGGTCGCACCCGAGGACGCAGCCGTGGACTGAGCCCATGGCATCCCATGCCAGATGAGCCCCGGACCGATCCTCAACATCTACGCTTCAATTACGGCATGGTCGTAACAAGAGGCGTCGG
This sequence comes from uncultured Solirubrobacteraceae bacterium, assembly GCA_963716535.1. Lineage (GTDB taxonomy): Bacteria > Actinomycetota > Thermoleophilia > Solirubrobacterales > Solirubrobacteraceae > Palsa-744. Next base: position 2,514,943 of record OY970317.1, read on the forward strand.
GAGGCATCCAAACCTCGAGCAGCTCGAGGAGGTCCGCTGGATGCTGTCTGTGGAACTGGATGAGGAATGGGCGTTGGATGCGACGCGCCTTGTCGCGACGGGCTTCGGTGGCTGGGTCACGATCTTTCAGCCACCGCTGCCGCTTGACGATGACCTTGAGGAGATTTCGGGGTTTGCATCCGGGTGGATCGCGACCGACTGGCAGGTGCTGCAGTGGCGCGAGGTGCCAGATGGTGGTCAGACAGACCGTGCGCGGGCCGCGATCGCGCTAAAGGACATCCTCGACGTGGTGCCAGGCCGATTCCATGACTGGGTGATGGGGACCACAGAGGAGGCGCTTAGAACACTAGAGGAGCTCGTGCCGCAGCTTGGGTCGCCTGATGGTGACCTGCTCATCGACGATGGTGCTGCGATGCTTGCTGGGATCTCCACCTTGCGCTCTCAGCTCGCGGAGGGCCGAGAGCGCAGCAATGAACTACGCAGGCGAAGGGAACGCTTCTATGGTCAGCTCCACCTCTATGACTTCGCTCCCGACGCCGAACTCTATTGGCGCTTGGATCTAGCCGCCGATGGAGTTGAGGCATTGATCGTTCGTCCGGCGGAAGAGTCTGACGACAGGTCCGCTCGGGCGTTCCTGCCCCCTGACGAAGTGACCGAGTGGCGGTGGACAAAGCCGGAGTCTCCTGACGATGGGGGCAAGTACCTGACTCCGTCGGAGGTGCTGGCCAGGATCCCACCTCAGTTCCACGGCTGGGTCGCCGCGAGGACACACGAGGCGCTGCAGCGCACACGCCACACGCTGCACGAGATGGCTGGTCACACACTGATGGACCATGAGGATCTAGCGCGAATGTCCAAGCTGGCGCAACACGCACGCGGCCTGATCGGCGGCTCGCAAGCATGGGGAGGCCCGAACGCCGCAAGTGAGATCGATGAGTCGCCGATCGCCGAGGCACGCAGCCCAGAGGGCCGTCTCGTGCTTCTCTTTGCCAGTGCCTGGCAGCACATAGTGGATGGCCATCCTGAGGTCGAGCATCACTTGGACACCGTGGTCGAGACCTTGCGACAGCCAGAGCATCGTGAGCCGGACTCACGCGTTGGGCGCGAACGTTTCTTCAGGCGTGGAGGGCCGGAGGGCTGGATGCGCGTGGTTGTGCAGACCGACGGGCTGATCGACCGTGTCGTGACCGCCTTCCCTCAGGTGAATCCGCCTGAACGCTGGAGGTCTAGATGAGCGTGCGGATCGCTGGGCACGAGTTCGAGCAGGCGAGTTACGACGACATCGGCGACGTGCTCTACCTGCGGAACACAGAGCAGCCGGGGGCCTCGTTGACCACCTACGCGACCCCAGAGGGGCATGCGGTGCGAATGGATGAGGCTGGGGACATTGTTGGAATGACGATCGTCAACGCCCGCTGGCTCGCCGATCGGGACGGCGCGCTCGTTGTATCGACGCCATATCGGCGGATCGAGGTCGATGCCATTGACGTTGGTGCCCTGCTCGAACGAGCTATAAGCACGTGAGCAACTGGGAGCCCGGGGACGTTGCCGCGCTTCTCACCAATCCGTTCTACGCGATTGAAATCCATAAGTCTTTCAGTAGGTCACACGGACACGTGTTGACCGAGGCGCGCTGGATTGCCTCGAACGAGAGAGCAGCCAGGGAAGTGGGAGCCGCGCAATGGCTCGAAAAGCTGATGTCGGCTCTCCAGGCGGATCACTCTCGTGGACGCTTCGAGCGTAGTTCACTAGCCATGGCAGACCCGTATCAGGCGGTCACTGTCGATCCGACGCTCTGTCTCGAGCACCCGCCGATCGTCAACGTGGACCTTTGGGTCAGGGCGAACGCCACCGGTCTCGAGGAACATAGTGTGACGTGGCTTCGTAATCTCTTGTTCGTTCTCAAGGGCGTGTATCCCGGTTCAGATTCGCCGAGCGGTGAGGGCCAGGGCAGTTGACGTTCGCTCCGAGCAGCGAATTCTCCGAGCCCGGCTCTCTCACTGTGCGACATCGAAGAACCGCCCGAGGACCGCGATCCCGGTGCGTTCGATGGCTGCGACATCGTCGTCCTCGAGCGTGATGTCAGCTGGCAGATGAGGTCGCAGGCTCGCCGCCAGCTCGGCGTCCAGCTCGATATGGAACTGCAGGCCGAGCGCGCGGCCCGCGCGGAACGCTTGGTTGACGCAGTGGTCGCTGCTTGCAAGCAGCTCCGCCCCTGGCGGGATCGTAAACGTGTCTTCGTGCCAATGGAGCACCGGAACCGATCGGCCGGCCGGTCCCAGCACGTCGTCGCGCTCGCCCGCGGGCGTCAACGCGACGCTGCCGATGCCGACCTCGGCCGTTCCCGCGGGACCGACCTCGCCGCCAAGCGCGCACGCGAGCAGTTGCGCGCCAAGACACACCCCCAGGACCGGCATGCCCGCCGCTGCAGCCGCGGCCATCAACTCGATCTCGTCAACCAGATGCGGGTGCTGCTCGGTGTCGCCGACGCCCATCGGCCCACCCATCACGACGAGGCCGGCAAGCTCATCGAGACGCGGCACGGCGTCCCCGCGATAGAGGTGGCGGCGATCGAGTTGCACGCCATGCGCCTGCGCCTGCGTCTCGATCAGGCCCGGGCCCTCGAACGGGACGTGCTGCAGAACTGCCCACCTCGACATCAGTAGCTCACCGTTCCAGAAGGTGGGCGCTCACGTACGTCGATCATGCTCGGCAAGCTACAGATCGCGCCAGCGCACTGGCCGACCCGTTGAGCAAGCCGTCGCTGACGCAACGCTTCCACAGGCCGACCACGCGCTGTGCGATCGGGTGCCGAGCCGGCTGACCAAATCGATCAGGAATCGAGAAGCCCGGCCGCTGAGCCGCGGCTAGAGTGACCGCAACGACATCGAGCTTCCAGTTGCACAAATTGGGCTCGACCAGACACAGGGTCAACGTGGCCCACGACCTCAGGAGCGACCATGGCCGGCTCTGCCACCCAGGGAATCAAAACCGTGCTGCACCCCGTGTCCGACCTGGAGAGCGCCAAGGCGGTGTACACGGCCCTGCTCGGCGTCGCGCCGACGGCCGACTCTCCCTACTACGTCGGCTACGAGGCCGAGGGCCAGCACATCGGGCTGGTGCCCGGCGGCGGCCCGCAGGGCATGACCTCGCCGGTGGCGTACTGGCACGTGGCGGACATCGAGGCCAAGCTTGCTGAGGTGACGGCCGCAGGCGCCACCGTGAAGGAGTCGCCGCGCGATGTCGGCGGCGGCCGCCTGGTGGCCGCCGTCACCGACCCCGACGGCAACGTCCTCGGGCTGATGCAGGACCGGTGAACGGCTCGTCTGAGGGATTGGGTACTAGCTGAGCATGGCCAAGGCGGCGAAAGTACGGGCAGCCGCAGCGCGCGGTGTCGACGACAACGGGAGGCGGCCTGCGGCGCGTGGCGCCGGCGGTCCCGCGCGGTCAGCCTCGACGCAAGACGCCGACAGCCACGACCTGATCCGCGTGCACGGCGCGCGCGTGAACAACCTCAAGGACATCAGCGTCGAGCTGCCCAAGCGGCGGCTCACCGCGTTCACCGGAGTCTCTGGCTCGGGCAAGAGCTCGCTCGTGTTCGGCACGATCGCCGCAGAGTCCCAGCGGCTGATCAACGAGACCTACAGCGCCTTCGTGCAGGGCTTCATGCCGTCGCTGTCCCGCCCCGAGGTGGACGTGCTCGAAGGGCTCACCACCGCGATCACCGTCGATCAGCAGCGGATGGGCGCCGACGTTCGCTCCACGGTCGGCACCGCGACCGACTCCGGCGCGATGCTCCGGATTCTCTTCAGCCGGCTCGGGAAGCCGCACATCGGCCCGCCCAACGCGTACTCGTTCAACGTCCCCTCGGTTCGGGCCAGCGGTGCGATCACGGTCGAACGCGGCAGCAAGAAGACCGTCCGCGCGACGTTCAACCGGCTCGGTGGCATGTGCCCGCGCTGCGAGGGGCGGGGCGCGGTCTCCGACATCGACCTGGCCGAGCTGTTCGACGACTCCAAGTCGCTGAACGACGGCGCGATCACGGTCCCCGGCTACAAGGCGGGCGGCTGGAACTACCGGCTGTACAGCGCTTCGGGCTTCTTCGACCCGGACAAGCCGATCCGCAAGTACACCAAGAAGGAGCTCCACGACTTCCTCCACCACGAGCCCACCAGGATGAAGATCGCGGGCATCAACATGACCTATGAAGGTCTGATCCCGCGGGTCCAGAAGTCGATGCTGTCCAAGGACCTCGACGCGCTGCAGCCGCACGTTCGCGCCTTCGTCGAGCGGGCCGTGACGTTCACCACCTGCCCCGAGTGCGCCGGCACCCGGCTCAGCGAGGCGGCCCGGTCCTCGAAGATCGAGGGCATCAACATCGCCGACGCCTGCGCGATGCAGATCAGCGACCTCGCCAATTGGGTGGGGGCTCTGAGCGAGCCGGCCGTCGCGCCGCTGCTGGCATCGTTGTCGCAGGCCCTCGACTCGTTCGTCGACATCGGGCTCGGCTACCTGTCGCTGGAGCGCCCCTCGGGCACGCTGTCCGGCGGCGAGGCGCAGCGCGTCAAGATGGTCCGCCACCTCGGCTCCTCGCTCACCGACGTCACCTACGTCTTCGATGAGCCCACGATCGGGTTGCACCCGCACGACATCCAGCGCATGAACGAGCTGCTGCTGGCGCTGCGCGACAAGGGCAACACCGTGCTGGTCGTGGAGCACAAGCCGGAGACGATCGCGATCGCCGACCACGTCGTCGACCTCGGCCCCGGCGCGGGAGCCGCCGGCGGCAGCGTCTGCTTCGAGGGCAGCGTCGAGGAGCTGCGGGCCAGCGGCACGCTGACCGGGCGCCACTTCGACGACCGCGCCTCGCTGAAGCCGTCGGTGCGCAAGCCCTCGGGTGCGATCGAGGTACGCGGCGCTAGCACCCACAACCTGAAAGACGTCAACGTCGACATCCCGCTCGGAGTGCTGGTCGTCGTCACCGGCGTGGCTGGCTCGGGCAAGAGCTCACTGATCCACGGGTCGATCGCGCCTCGGCCGGAGGTCGTCGCGGTCGACCAAGCTCCTGTCAAGGGCTCGCGTCGCAGCAATCCGGCGACGTACACCGGGTTGCTCGACCCGATCCGCAGCGCGTTCGCGAAGGCTGGAGGCGTCAAGCCGGCGCTGTTCAGCGCGAACTCCGAGGGCGCATGCCCCACCTGCAACGGCGCCGGTGTCATCTACACCGACCTGGGGATGATGGCAGGCGTCGCCACCACCTGCGAGGACTGCGCGGGCAAGCGCTTCCAGGCCGAGGTGCTCGAGTACAAGCTCGGCGGCAAGGACATCAGCGAGGTGCTCGCGATGTCCGTGGACGAGGCAGAGCAGTTCTTCGGCGCCGGCAAGGCGAAGACCCCGCCGGCGCACGCGATCCTCCAGCGGCTGGCTGACGTCGGGCTCGGCTACCTCAGCCTGGGCCAGCCGCTCACCACGCTTTCCGGCGGCGAGCGCCAGCGGCTCAAGCTCGCGACCCGCATGGGGGAGAAACGGTCCGGGGCGGGCGGGACCAACTCCGTCTACGTCCTCGACGAGCCGACCACCGGCCTGCACCTCGCCGACGTCGAGCAGCTGCTCGGCCTGCTCGACCAGCTCGTCGACTCCGGCAAGTCGGTGATCGTCATCGAGCACCACCAGGCGGTCATGGCGCACGCCGACTGGATCGTCGACCTCGGGCCCGGCGCCGGCCACGACGGCGGCCGAATCGTGTTCGAGGGCACACCCACCGATCTCATCGCCGCGCGGTCCACGCTCACCGGCGAGCATCTGGCCGACTACGTCAGCGGCTGATCGCGACCCCGAGGAGCCAGTCGTTCGGTCCGGTCGCGGTCTCGATCGAGCTCTTCGTGATCTGCATGTCTTCCTCCGTGGGGCTGCGTCGTGGGGGGCTTGGGGTTCGCACTATCCTCCTGCGCTGTCATGTCTGAACCGCATCTCGATCGTGCGCGGGCCGAGTCGTTTGGCGCGGTGGCGGCGCAGTACGACAGCTACCGCCCGACCTACCCGGACGCCCTGATCGACGACCTGGCGGCGTTGCGCCCGGCGCAGGCGCTCGACGTCGGCTGCGGCACCGGCATCGTCGCGGCGGCGCTCGCAAGTCGCGGCCTGACGGTGCTCGGCGTGGAGCCGGACCCGCAGATGGCCACCGTCGCTCGTGGCCACGGCGTCCCAGTCGAGGTATCCGGTTTTGAGACCTGGGAGGACGCGGGACGCCAGTTCGATCTGCTCACCTGCGGCGCTGCCTGGCACTGGATCGACCCGACGCGGGGGACCGCCAAGGCCGCGCGCGTGCTGCGGCCGGGCGCCACGATCGCCCGTTTCTGGAACTACGAGGTGCCCGACGAGCCGGCGATCTCCGCGCTGGAGGCCGTCTACGCCAGGTTGGCGCCGCAGGCGACCCGCTACGTCCCCGCCCCGATCGCCGGCGGCTGGGAGGACCCGCTGGCGGCGAGCGACGACTTCACCGCGGCCGCGACGCGAACCTACGAGTGGGGCCGCACGCTCAGTGCAGAGGAATGGGCGGGGATGGTCAGCACCTTCAGCGACCACCAGCGCATGCAGCCGGAGCGCCTCGTTGAGCTGCAGCAGGAGCTCGCCGCTGCGATCGAGGCGGTCGGCGGCAGCGTCCACACGCGCGGCGGTGCGTTCGTGCTGCTCGCGCGGCGCGCCTGACGGTCGCGCCTGTCGTCTGCGGCCGGGCGCCCGTTGGGGCTGAACCGTCGCGCTGTCTCCCGGCGCGCTAGACCGTCACCCCGTCCGCCAGCCGCGCCGCCGACTCGGGATCGTGCGACGGCAGGTAGACCGTCGGGTGCCGCGCGCAGTGCGCCAGGATCGTCCGCATCGTCGCCAGGTGCACGCCGGGGTCCGGCGCGATCGCATCGACCCGCAGCGCCTGCAGCTGCTCCAGCGAGTCGGTCGCGTCGCCCGCGAGCATCACGTGGCGGCCGTCGTCATCGACGCAGATCACCGACACGTGCCCGGGCGTGTGCCCTGGCGTGTCGACCGCGACGATGCGCCAGTCGTCGCTGAGCGGGCGGCTGCGCGCGAACGCGCCGAACGCGCCGCCGTCCAGCGCGAACGGAGCGGGCGCGAATCCGGGGGGCAGGGGCTGGCGCAGGACGCGGCGCATGACACGCGCGAACGGCGCCGCCGAGTAGCGCAGCTCGACCTCGTTGGCGCTGACCGGCGCGCGCACGTGCACCAGCCCGTCGATGTGATCGCCGTGAGCGTGCGTGAGGAACACCTCGGCGATGTCGTCGAGACGCAGGCCCGCGGCGCTCATCGCTCCTGGCAGCTCCTGCTCGGGCGCGACCTCGAAACGCGCGAACGGCGCGTTGTGAGCGGTCGCGCTCTCGCCGGTGTCCACGAGTCGCAGCACGCCTTCGTGCTCGATCGCCCAGCAATGGATCGGCAGCGGCTCCGACCACGTGCCCGGCAGGAACAGGTCGAGCTGCCGGCGGGCGCCCGCGCGGGGATACAGGAAGCTGTGCTTGACGCGCACGGCACCGGTTTGGAGCGCGTGGATCTTCATCTTGCTCGGTCCTCTTTCTCTGGTCCCGCGCGCCGACCGCGCTCAGGTTTCGATCGTGACAAGCGTGCCGATCGTTGTGTAGGGCCACTCCTCGGCGGCGGCTTCCAGCGGCAGCTCGACGCAGCCGAGGCTCTGCGGCGTGCCAAACGACGAGCGGTCGAAGTTGTGCAGTGCGTCGCCGCCGTTGAAGTAGCTGACCCATTTGATGCCGTGGTCTTCGTAGTGAGAGCCGTCGGGGTTGGTGCCGCTCATCGTCGTTTCGGGCAGGTGCTCGAACACGGCAAACGAGCCGAGTTCGGTTTCCGCGCCGGAGATGCCGGTGTTGGCGGGCGAGGTCTCGACCGTGCGCCCGGCGCTCCACAGCGTCATCGTCTCCGGGACTTCACGGTGCACGTACACGTAGCTGTACGGTTCGTGCAGGCGCTTGTCCGCGAGCACGTAGCCGAGCAGCGCGTGCCACACCGAGGGGCCGGCTTCACCATCGACGGTGAGGTCGTTTTCGTTCTCGAACTTCATCACCGCGCCCTTCATCACGATGCTCCACTGCCCCGGGCTCCACAGCGCCTGCAGCTGTTGCGGGGTGTTTGCATAGCGCCAGGTGAAGCTGCCGCCCGGCGGTTCCACCGCCGCCTGTGCCTGCGCACTCGGCGTGTGCGCCACGCGCGCGCCCGACGGGTGCCACGAGACCGGCAGGTAGCCGGTCTCGGCGAGCAGCTGCTGCAGGCGCAGCGTCGAGCCGGGCGGCACCGTCCATTCGATCTGGTTGCTGCTGTGCAGGACGTTGCCCGCCCCCGCCGTCATCGCAACCGCATGCGGGAGTACGAGATGAAGCTGTGAGCCGAGCGCCGCGCCGAAGCCCGACGGCGTGAACACCAGCGTGTGGCTGTCCGCTTCGCTCCAGCTGCCGGACACGCTCGGTGAAAGCCGCGGCCGGCTCGAGCCGAGCACTTCGCTGACCGGCTTGGAGAACGTCAGCTGGATCGGCGTCGAGGGACCGATGTGCGAGCCAGCGGCCGGGAGGCTGACCATCACCGGCGAGTCCGACGGCGGGAACCAGCTCACCAGCGTGGGCGCGCCGGTGGTCTCCCATGGGCGCGCCGCCGCGGCGATCTCGACGGCCCCGGTCGCCGGCTGCCTGCCGAGCGAAACCGAGCTGCGCGCGGCGCCGAAGCCGCGGTAGGTGGTCTTGCCGGCGATCCGGTAGTTGACCGCGCTGACGGGCTGCGCGAAGCTGACCTGCACCGTCCCGCCGGGCGTCACCGTCATCCAGCGCTCTGACACCTGTGCGACCGGCGCCCGCAGCGTTAGCTGCTCGCTGCGCTTGGCGCCCAGCGCCCAACCGAGCCATCCCGGCCGGCGCACCTGCACGTCGACCGTCACCTGCTCGCCGGGCGTCAGTCGCTGTAGCGGCGTCAGGCGCCCGCCGACGACCGTGAGCGCCAGTCGCTTGCCGTCCGGGCCGTACGCCTGTACGTGCTCGATCGTGCCGCCCAGCGGCCCCACCGAGACGCGCGCGAGCGCCGTCGACGTGCTCGCCAAGCTCACGCCCGTCAGCGTCAGCGCGGCCACCACCACGAGCACGATCACTGAGACAACACCAGCCAACAGGCCCAGCAGGACGCGCTTGCGAGAGGACCAGTCCGCCACGGCGCCGCTAGGGGCCGACACGCTCGACATTCCTAGATCCTAGGACGCCGTGCGGGCGTTCGTCTCATTCGACTACGAGTCGATCGTCACCGGGGTCCCTGAGCCGATGCGCGAGGCCAGCCAGTCGATGCTCGCGGTCGCCAGCCGGATGCAGCCGTGCGAGGCGGCGGTGCCCAAGGTTCCTCCGAGGTTCTCGCGTCCGTGGATCGCGATCTGGCCCGGGCCACCTTCGAATTCCTGCAGGACGTTCGAACGAGCGCTCAGCGCTAGCGCGAACGGACCGCCGGGCTCGCCGGCTTGCATCTGCAGGGTCTCTTCGACGAAGAAGTCGCCGGTCGGCGTCGGCGTGGACGGCTTGCCGACGACCGCCTGAATGCTCTTCACGAGGTGGCCGTTGCTGTACACGCGCACACGGCGAGCCGCCAGATCGACGACGATGCTCCAAGCGGTCAGCGACGGGCGTGTGCCCTGTTCTGAGATCCAGCCGCTGGCTCCATTGGGACGACCAGGGAGCAGCACCAGCAGCCAGCGTTGGCCGTCGGGTGCGATCGAGCGTGCGATCACAGGCAGCGTGGTCGGCTCGCCCGTTATCGGCCGGCTGGCAGCCACGAGCGCGACCCGCGGTGAGCTGGCTTCGGGCGCTCGGTGCGCGCCGTGAGCACTTATCAACACCACCAGTTCCTGTGTCGCCTGCACCCGTGGTGCTGCGGCGGCATCGATCGTGGCGACCGCGATCGACGAGGCGGCCAAGCCGGTAATGGTCGCCGCGACGATGCCGAGCGCGAGGTGGCGTATACGACGCGTGAAGCGCGGCGCGGTCATCCGGTGAAGCCGGCGTGGTGGTGAGGCAGCGCCGGCCGTGCGTGCGTGCTGGGCGCGGCTTTCCTGTGCGAGTGGCGCCGGCGACCGTGTTTGCCCGACTTGTCCGCGCCGGTCGATGTCCGGGGCGTGCCGGAGGCCGTAGACGTGCCCGGTGTGTTGGTGCCGGTCGCTCCGCTGCCCGCACCCGCGCCGACCCCTGAGCCGCCGGCGCCGGGCGTCGCGGTGCTCGCCGTTTCGGTCCCGCCGCCCGAGCCGCTTTCGCTGGAGGGACAGTTCGAGGTGGTGAGCGTGTTCGTGTCCAGGTTCACGGCGCCGGTGCTCGCCAGCAGCCTGCCGTGGATCGTCGCCGCGGTGTTAGCGGTGATCGTCGCCGAAGCCATGATCGTGCCGACGAAGCTTGTGCCCGTCCCCAGCGTCGCCGAGGAGCCGACCTGCCAGAAGACGTTGCACGCCTGGGCGCCGTTGATGAGCAGGACGCTCGTGTTTGAGCCTGTGATCAGCGTCGTCGCGATCTGGAAGATGAACACCGCGTTGGGGTTGCCCTGTGCGTCGAGTGTCACGGAGCCGGATGACAGCAGCAGCGAGCTGCTGGCCGTGCGAACTCCAGGCAGGAACACCTGGCCGCTGAGGTCCGTCCCGGCGGAGCCGTTGCTGGGCCGAGAGGCGGCGTCGTTATAGGCCGTCGTGAGCGCGTTCTTGGCTGCGATCGAGACGGCATCGTCGACGTGGGTCTTGCCGAGTACCTGCGGAGCGCCCGTCACCGACGAGCCGGGGCTCAGCCCGAGGTCGCCGAACATCGTCGTGGGGCCTGTGTTGGTGACCGTGGAGCCGCCGAGCACCGAGAAGCTGGCAGCTGTGCCCAAGCCGACCGGTGCGCTCGCCGCGAGGGCGCTGCTCGCGAAGATCAGGCTGGACAGCGAGACGAGGAGCGCCAGCGCTACGCGGAAGAGATTCATGCTCCTCTGATGCAGAGGGGGCCAGCTTGCCGCGAGGGGCCTGCCGCTGAGGAGGGGGCCGCCGTCGCAGGACCCGCACGGTTGTGGGACGCCACCGTTCATGGGCGTCTCCTGACTGCGGTGTCGAGCACCGCGATAGAAAGGGAATGGCTCCCCGGCCTTCGTCGACCTGCCTACTACCCGACGCTTTTCTGGCTTCGCCTTAGTCGCTTGCCAGTAGCTCGAACATTCGTCTAGTGGGGTTGACGCCCGAAGGCCTGCGGTTTAGCGCTCGAAGCCCCGCAGCGCGACGTCCGAACGTCCGCACAAGTCCGACCTGTATGAAGCTCTGGGACGACGCGCTGAGCTGGTAGTGGACTATGCTCCCCGCTACTCAAGATATTCGATCGATTGTTCGATACGAAATCTTCATGATGTTGGCAAGCTGATGAGCGCACGGCGGTCCGAGCCGCCTATCGCCGCGCGAGACGCGGACAGTACGTCGGCGTACAGCACCTCGGACAGCTCGCCGGTATCGGCGGATGAAGCAGGCGGGGGACTGTCGGGTCGCGCGCGCACGACCATGGCTGGGGCGCTGATCCTCGTCCTTGGCCTTGCCGTCTCGACGTACGTGGCCGCTGACCGGCGCTCCAATGTGCGGGAAGCGAACAGGAGATCATTCGACTCGACGGCCGCCGATCTCAGCAGCGCGCTGGCGGCGAAGCTGAGCACGAACCTCGCGCTGACACGCACGATGCGTGCGCGCGCGGCGATGGAAACTCAGGAGAGCGAGACGCAGTTCCTGCAGTGGTACGGGGAACTGCAGCGCGGCGCGAGCGCTTCCCCAGGCGTCGTCGCGACGTTCATCCAGGTTGTCCCCGCCTCGAAGCTGTCGGCATTTCAACGACAGGTCGGGCTCGACCCCGCCTTTCGCAGGCTGCTCGGCGCCAAGCTGCAGGTCTTCCCAGGCGGTGGGCGTCGGACGTACTGCCTGACCAGGGCGATCGTCGGCAGCGATCTGCCGGCCAGTGCGTATCCAGGGCTGCTGGACTACTGCGCGCCGGTGGTTCCCGGCATCGGCCGCTCGCCATACCCGGCCCTGGTCAGCACCGCGACGAACACGGGCACGTTCATCGTGTTGCCGCTGCCAGCCACCGGCAAGCGCTCGCTGGTCGCGATCGGCGCGGCCGTGTACAGGCGTGGCATCTCGACCGCCACGCTGTCCGCGCGTCGCGCGGCGTTGACGGGAATGATCGGGACGACGTTTGACAGCGTAAGCACGATTCGCTCCGTGCTCAGCGACCATCGATCGGTGACGCTGGCGCTCTACCACAGGAACGTCGGCGGCCCGCTGCAGCTGATCGGCCGGGCGGGCGCCAATCCGGCGGGGCGCTCGCCGGGCTACCTCTCCGCTCGAAACCTGGGTGAAGGCTGGCTGCTCGAGACGAGCGGGACGGCGGAGCCGTTCGCCTCACCCGACGCCAAGGGGGTGATCGCGTTGGGCCTCGGCCTGCTTGTCACGATTCTCCTGTTCCTGCTTCATCGCGTGATGTCGGGCTCGCGCCAGCGCGCTTGGAGCCTGGTCGGGCTGAGGACCGGCGAGCTCGAGCACCGCGCGCTACACGATTCGCTGACGGAGCTCCCGAACCGCGTCCTGGTGCTCGATCGCGCCGAACAGATCCTGCAGCGAGCGCGACGTCTGGACGTCCCGGTGACGGCGCTGTTCGTCGACATCGACGGCTTGAAGCAGATCAACGACCGTCACGGCCACGACGCCGGTGACGAGGTCCTGCGTCAGGTCGCGGCACGACTCAGGGCCAGCATGCGCGAGAACGACACGGTCGGTCATCTCGGCGGTGACGAGTTCGTGATCCTGATTGACGCCACGGGGCTCTACACGGCGCCGGAGCTGGTGGCCGAGCGCGTCCTGGACGTGCTGCGCCAGCCGATCGGCCTCTCTGAGCGAGAGCCCGCGTCGGTCTCCATAACAGCGAGCATCGGCATCGCCACCGGCCGTCCCATGTCGGCCGAATACCTGATGCAGGACGCCGACCTCGCGCTGCACAAGGCCAAAGCGATCGGCAAGAACGGCTACGTCAAGTTCGAGTCCGCGATGCAGGTCGCCGCGCAGGATCGCATCCACCTGGAGATGGATCTCGCGGGGGCGCTGGACTCGAGCCAGTTCTTCCTCGTCTATCAGCCGATGCTGGATCTCGAGAGCGAGCGGGTCGTCGGCGTCGAGGCGCTGTTGCGCTGGCGGCATCCCGTCAGCGGCGTGATCCCGCCTGACGTGTTCATCCCGATCGCCGAGGACAACGGGCTGATCGTGCAGATCGGCCGCTGGGTGCTCGACCGTGCCTGCACTCAGGGCGCCGCCTGGCATCGCAACGGGTATCCGCTGAACATCTCCGTCAACGCCTCTGCTCGCCAGCTCGAGCGCCCGGAGTTCGTCGACGAGGTCCGCGCGGCGCTGCAGCGCAGCGCCCTGGCGCCGACGAGCCTGACGATCGAGATCACCGAGACGGTGCTGATGCGCAAGCCCGATGCGACCGCGCGGCTGCTCAGTGAGCTCAAGGCTCTCGGCGTGCGGATCGCGGTCGATGACTTCGGCACCGGGTACAGCTCGCTGGCGTACCTGCGCCAGTTCCCGGTCGACTCGCTGAAGATAGACCGCACGTTCATCACCGGCCTGTCGCTCTCCAGAGAGGCGCATGCGCTCACGCACACGCTGATCCAGCTCGGCAAGGCCCTCGGTCTGCAAACGCTCGCCGAGGGCGTCGAGCACCACAATCAAGTTCGCGAGCTGCAGCGCGAGGGCTGTGACCTGGCGCAGGGGTTCCTGTTCGCCCGCCCGCATTCGCGGCCAGAAGATGGTGTACCAGTACTCCGGTACACTGTGGATGTGCCACCGACCACGCTGCGGGTCCAGGTCACGCTCGACCCCGAGCTTGCTGCTGCTGTAGCTGAGTTCGGCGGCATGGAGCCACGCTCGCGCGCCGTGCGTGACCTTGCGCTGCGTGGTGCAGAGGCGATCCGTGCGGAGCGCGCAGACAGAGGCAAGGCTCGCGATCATCTGCTGCGGATCGCAGTAGGTGATGATGACGGTTACGATTTCGCCGTCTCAGAGCAGCTGCATGCCGATCGCTGAGCCCTACGGCTCCGCCGGATTGCTTGTATTCGATACCTCGGCGTGGAACCGCCAGCGCGACCCGGTCGTGCTCCCACGCTGGTTGGCGACTGCAGAAGCCGATTGCCTGGCTGTCTGTCCTGTGGTCGCGCTCGAGCTACTCGCGAGTGCTCGCGACGAGCGAAGGTTCGCCGATCTTGACCAAACCCTGGCCGCTCTGCCTGCGGCTCACGTCACACGCAGCGCGAGCGCCGCGGCCCTCAGCGCCTCGCGCGAGCTGCGAGGCGAGCGACGCATCCCCGCGGCTGACTACCTGATCGCCGCGGCCGCCGCCGGCCGCGGCGCGGGGGTGCTGCACTATGACCATCACTTCGAGCCTCTCTGTCGAGTGCTCGGGATCGAGAGCGTGTGGATCGCTGAGCCTAGGTCGATCGGCTGATCCGCAGCGATCGGGCGTCAACGATCAACAGCGTCGAAAAGTCGCCGCCGTAGCTCCCGTCCCAACGGCTCGAGCAGCAGTTGCACCAGAGTCTCGACATCGTATTGCGGGCTTGGTCGCGTCCCGCCTCTCGCACCAAATGTTCGGTGGTCGAAGTCATGCGGAAGGCCCCGGTCCTCGAAGGGTCGAGGCCTTCCGTCCTGACTGGACGGCGTTTGCCGCAAGCGCCAGCGTGCCGCCTGACCTTCAGCGCCGGCACTAGCGAACTGACGCACAATGGTCTTGCGATGCTCCGCTATCGACGCGATCCGCTCGCCTGTCCGTCGAGAGCCCATTATTCCGTATTATTCTGGTTTCTTGATTTCTTCTTGCGCATACGGCCGCCTACCAGATAGTCTGCGCCCGCCATGCTTTCACTCGCTACCTCCCTTTGGGACCTCCTCACGCTCGCCGGCTTTCTGCTCGGTGTCGTCGCCGTATGGCTCGGCAGCAGGCATCTCAAACATCTCAAAACGTTGCCGCGCGAGACGAAGACCGTCGTACACAGCGCACGTCGGTGGCGACGTCGTGCGTTTGAGCAAGGCTTGCACTATCTCGGCGAGTACACCTCCGCTCACGCACACGTGTCATCCGAACCATCGACTAGGTCGATTACAGATGAAGACATACGCGCCTGGGGCCGAAGTGTGATGCTTACCTCGGCGTCCGACATCTCTCGATATAGCCAAGGAAAGGCGAACCTTTTCGTTGTCAACGATGTCACCAATGTTAACGGTAGCCGGGTCGTGACCCTTCGCGCCAAGCAGTTTGTCGGAGGGTTCCCTATCGCGCAGCTCACAACACTCCGCACCGAGAATCCAGTGTATAATTATCGTGACATGCCTGTAAGTGAACAATCCACTGCCACGATCGCTGGCCTAGCCGCATTTCGCGACCGAATAGAATTTGCCGCTATCGGTAATGCGGTGAGCGACGAAGAGCGCCGGCTTGGTACCACTCACATTCTCGCGATTCCCGTTTGTAAAACCGTGGCGGATGTAGAACCTGGAGATGCCGCTGTGGTCACAATTGACTTCCGACTACCTCTACGTGTTCGTGTTCTGTGGGTGTGTGAATCCTGGGCCGCGAAGGGGAAAATCCTCCGCCGAGCCGAAGTGCTCCAGAAAGCAATGCGAGAGTTCGCTCAAGCACTTGCCAGCAGCGCGAGTCAAAATGCCTGACCTGGTTGGAGCCCTCTAGTGCCGACGACTCGCTCGTCCAGCTCGGGGGTCGCGCTGCGCGACCTCTTGAGACGACTAGCGGCCCTAGCGCCCGGCGAGGCCACCAAGGTAGTCCGTACCTGCGCGCGAGATAGCCCACGGGATGTACAGAAATGTTTAAGCGAATATGGCGCAATGCCAGGCTTGTTGCGGCTGACCCAACTCTTCCCGGACGGCTATCTCGACGATTCCCCTGACCACGCGAACACAAAAACCTGGAGCCATGGCGAACTCGCAAGGCTACGACTCGTTCAGTGCATGGATCGGATGCTTCCGCAACTTTCCCGGCCGCAACAGACCTCCATTAGCTCTGCACGCCTTGACGATTTCGTGTTCCGCGACGTCCTCGACCGGAGCGGGTCAAACGGTGATCGCATCGACAAGTTTCCGCTCCGCGAGCTATCAAAATTGTACGAGGTAGCGCCTCGAATGAACCGACTCCAAGAGCTTGTCGACAGCCTGCGAGACGAAGTCGATCTTAGTGACGCGGTGCTGGTAGCGCATCAGCATCTATTGGGCAGCGTGGCCAGTCAGTTCAGCGCTTTGCGACAGCTCGGCCTGGCACCTCGACGCACCTATATAGTCGGTAAGCCCTACTCGACGAACCGACTCGTAGCTGCACATCTCTCCGCTCAAGGATACTCGGTTAGATCTGGCTTTGAGGCTTTTGATCGAGAGGCCAGAGACGCGCCAGACTGGTACCAGGCGGATCGCTACGACGCTCTTGGCTATTTCTTCGCACGTGTCGTCCGGTCCCTGCCGCAGGAGAATGTCAGGCGACTTATCGTTCTGGACGACGGTGGCCTGATCCTGTCTTGGCTGAACCGTGCGTTCGACAGCGACCTTTTTACTCAAGCGGAAATGAGTGATCTAGGTCGACTAGAAGTGGTCGGGGTCGAGCAGACTACCTTCGGCCGCCGACTGGTCGGTTCGCTCGACTCGTCGAAACAGACGCAGCCAAGGCATATGACGCGCGTGCCGGTTGCTAACGTCGCCCAGACGAGACTCAAGCTCGAAAAGGAGTGCGAGCTTATTGCGCAGTCTGTCGTGAATGAGCTTCGCGAATGGATCCGCAGCAGCCACGCTCGCGGCGAACATGCCGACAACCTGAGCGACGCACGAATTGGCGTGGTTGGCTTCGGCGTCGTTGGCGCATGGATCTGTCGAGCACTCCAGCGCGAGGAGCTAAAGCACCAGATTCTCGTGTTTGATGAGTCCGTGAGTCACAGTAGCATTGCGAGATCCTTTGGCTATAGGGTCGCGTCATCGGCCTCAGCGCTTGCGGCAGAATGCTCTGTCATCATCGGGTGCACAGGGGCACGCGACGGAATCGCGATTGACGCAGACGCGCTTCGACCTGGGACCATCCTGGCTTCGGCATCATCCGGCAACTACGAGTTTGCGAGAGCCTTTATCACGGCACGGAAGCCGCGGGTCAGCCGAATCAACCCTGAGGTGAACAGAGCCAGGCGAGCAAGTAGCTTCGACTGGCTCCACTCAATTGTGGCCGTACCTGTAAAGGGAGGCAATGCTTATGTTCTGAATAGCGGCTTCCCGATCAACTTCACCGGCGGGGTCGATCCGATTCGCCCAGAGCAGATCGAACTCACCCGCTGTTTGATGGTTCTCGGGGTCGCAGCAGCTCTGAGAGAGTTGCCTCGTCGACCCAACTTTGGCGGCACCGTGCAGCTCGCGGCTATCGACGAAACGCCCCTCAAGGATCTACTCGGTCATAGCTGACAGGTGCTTGTCGAGCGGAGAGCCGGCAGAGCGCCTTCACCGCGCGTGGCAGCAGTTGCGTCCTCGCCCTCAGCACGCAAGATCTTGACGAGGTTGCTGATCGACCATATGCTCCCGCGCGTGCGTACTACGCGAGGGCTTCTCACCACTGTGGCCTGCGTGCTCTGCTTGGTGGGATCAGTCCAGCTGGGATCAGCCCAGGCAGCGACCGGCACGCTGACCGGAAGCGTGGGAGGCATTCCCAGCGGCGCCTCCGCCGAGGTCGTGCAGGCGGTGAATCCACAGGGAGTGATCGGGGCTGTCGGCACGGTCAACGCTGCCGGTACATACACGTTGGCGCTCGCGCCCGGCGCATGGCTCGTCACGGGCAGCGCACTGTCTGGTGATAGCGCCCTGACCGCTCTCAGCCCCCCGGTGCAAGTGCGAGCGCATCACAGAACGCGCGGCCCGCAAGCGCACTTGAAAGCGATCGCCGCGGCGGTCAAGCGTGGGCTGCCAGCGGGTTCGGTGGTCGCGGTGGCCCCAATCTTCTTGACCGACGAACGCGGCCCTGTCTTCAACCTCAAGCCTGAATACACCGGCCTGGTGACGAACGATCTCTTCGCCCACTGCGCGTCGCGAGGAATCAGGTTCATCGACACGTCCGAAGCGTTTCGCAAGTTCGCCCAGCAGGAGCTCGCGCTCTCGCGCGCGGGCCGCCTGGCGACGCCGTTCGACTATCGGCCGATCGCTCCCCAGTACCGGATCGAAGTCACCAGCAACGAGCTGGACCGCGGAGGGATCATGTTTGGGCTGTCCGTGCACAAGCCGGGCGACACCGAGACCGACTTCTCCGATTTGGAAGCCAGCGGGGAAGTCAACATCAACGGGCCCCAGCTCGAAACGGGACCCACCGACGAAGAAGTCGTGAACCTGGTCAACCAGGAGGCGGGCGCACTCGCCGAAAAGATCTGCGGCTAGCGGTGGGCAGCACAGCGCTGGTATGGCTGCGGCGCGACCTGCGCGTGCACGACCACCCGGCGCTGGCGTCCGCGCTCGCGAGCGCTGACGAGGTCGTTCCGGTGTTCTGTCTGGAGCGCCGGCTGCTGTGCGGCCGGCACGGCTCCGGACCGCGCACGCAGTTCATGCTCGACTGCCTGCGCGATCTCGAGCGCTCGCTGCACCGGCGCGGCAGCGGCCTGGTGATCCTCGACGGGCCGCCCGAGCGAGAGCTCGCGAGCCTCGCGCGCCGGCTCGGCGCCCGCGAGGTCCACGCGAGCGCCGACGTAGGGCCGTTCGCGCGCCGTCGGGACACGCGCGTGCGGCGGGCGCTGCGCGCGACGAAGGTCGAGCTGTGTCTGCACCCGGGGCTGTTTGCAGTCGACGACCCGACGACGATCCGCACGCGCGCGGGTCGCCCGCAGACCGTCTTCACCCCGTACTACCGCGCCTGGCTGCGCGAGCCGCGGCGGCAGCCGGCGTCCACGCCCCGCGCGATGCCGCGCCTGCCCTTGGACGTCGATCCGGGACAGATACCGAGCCTCGCCGAGCTTGGCCTCGCGCAATCGTTGGCCACCCCGCCACGGGGCGGCGAGCGGGCTGGGCGAAGGCTGCTCCGCGCCTTCCTCGCGTCCGGCGTCGAGGGCTACGCCGAGCGCCGCGATGTCCTCTCCGGCGGAAGCTCGTCCTCGCTCTCGCCGTACCTGCACTTCGGCTGCCTCTCCCCGCGCGAGGTCGAGGAGCTGCTTCCGCCGGGAGACGGCGCGGCGGAGTTTCGCCGTCAGCTGTGCTGGCGCGAGTTCTTCGCACAGGTGCTGCGCTCGTTCCCGCGCAACGCGCGCAGCGAGCACCAGCCGCGCCTGCGCGGGACGCTGCGCTGGAGTCACGCCCACAGGCCCTTCGAGGCGTGGTGCGAGGGCCGTACCGGCTATCCGATCGTCGACGCCTCGATGCGCCAGCTGCTGCGCGAGGGCTGGATACCCAACCGGGGACGGCTGATCGCGGCCTCGTTCCTGACGAAACACCTCGGCATCGACTGGCGCTGGGGAGAGCGCTGGTTCATGCGCCTGCTGCTCGACGGCGACGAGGCGAGCAACAACGGCAACTGGCAGTGGATCGCCTCGGTTGGCGTCGATCCACAGCCGCCGGCGCGGCGCCTGTACAACCCGATCCTGCAACAGCGTCGCTTCGACCCCGACGGTGTGTACGTGCGTCGCCACGTTCCCGAGCTGGCGAGCGTGCCCGACGAGTACCTCGCTGAGCCGTGGCGCATGCCGCTCGAGCTCCAACACGAGGTCGGCTGCGAGATCGGCCTGGACTACCCGGCTCCGATCGTCGAGCACAGCCAGGCGCGACGCGAAGCGCTCGCGCGCTTCGCCGCCGCTCGCTAGCGGGACGCCGCGGCCCGCGGGCGCCGCGACACCCCTGGGCTCAGCCCGCCCGCGAGCGCAGGCCGCGTTACCGCAGCGCCAGCGGCGTCGCCATGAGGATTGTCGCGGGCAAACATCTGCCGGCCGGTATATCCAAGATTCAAGCTCGCGGGCCTTACGACGAAACAGTGAGCATGCGGCAGCTCGCCATCTTTGGACTGGTCGCGTCGTTGCTGCTTGGCAGCGTGGCCGTGTTCGAGGCCAGCGACAGCGTCAACGCGCACCAGCGCGTGCAGGACAACTCGCTGCAGGCGGCGGTGGGCAACGAGGTGATGATGCTCGCGGGCAGCCAGCGCCAGACGCTCGCGGCGCTGTCGATGATGCTCGTCGATCCAGCCGTGCGCCAGCTGCTGAGCGCGCGCTCGCTGTCAGCCGGTGCGCGCCGCGGCGACCTCGAAAACGCGGCGCAGAGCCTCGCGACCGTGCAACGCACCTCCAGCGTGCCGCTGATCGCTGCGTGCCTCGACGACGCCGCCGGGCGCCAGCTCGTGTGTGTGCCGCGCGCGCGTTCCGCCGTGTTCCCGCTCGCGCTCACGCGTAGCTTCGCCGCGCTCGCCGCCCGTTCCACGGCGGGCGGCGGCATGGGCAGCGCGCCGTTTCGCTCGCCGGTCGACGGACGCCCGTCGATCGCTTTCATCGCGCCGTTGCGCCTCGACGGGCGCTCGCTCGGCCTCGTGCACCTCGACATGAGCCCGCTCACGACGCGCGGACCGGCGATGGTCGTGAGCGACGTTCCGACGGTGACGGTCCAGCTCGGCAGCTACGCGGGCGGACGTCTGCGGATCACCTCGGCGTCGCCGCGCGGCGCCGTGTCTGCCGCCTCGGCGCGCGCTCGCGTTCGCACGGTGCTGGTCAGCGACCGGCACCTCGGCGGGCACCCGCAGCCCGCGATCAACGCCGGCCACCGCGCGATGGTCGCGGCGCTGCCGATTCCGGTCGGCGGGTCGCGGCGGCAGCTCGCCGTGGTGGCCACCGACACACATCCCAACCCTGACCTGCTGAACTCGTGGAGCCCCGGGCTGCTGACCGTGTTGATCACCGCGATCCTCGGCCTGCTCGGCTCGATCGCCGGCCTGATGGTCTCCAACCGCAGGGTCGAGCGCGAGCTGTCCACCGATGCGCTCACCGGCCTGCGCAACCGCCGTGCGCTGCTGGAGGAGCTGCCGCGCGTGTGCCAGCGCGCGAGCGAGGAGCGGCCGGCGTACCTGTGGTTCTTCGACCTCAACGGCTTCAAGCACTACAACGACTCCTTCGGCCATCTCGCGGGCGACAGCCTGCTTGCGCGGCTCGGCCGCCGGCTGCGCCGTGTGGTCGAGCCGTATGGCGACGTGTACAGGCTCGGCGGCGACGAGTTCTGCGCGCTCGTCACCGCCCCGACCGAGGACCCGCACGCGCTGTTCGTGCGGGCGCGCGAGGCGCTGGGCGAAGAGGGCGGCGCGTTCGCCGTCTCCGCCGCTGCCGGCGCGGTCGAGATCCCCCGTGAAACCAGCGAGCCGATGCACGCGCTGCGGCTCGCCGACCAGCACATGTATCGGGAGAAGGCGACCGGCCGTGGCGGCGCCGCGGAACTGATCACGTCGGTGCTGCACGCTGCGCTCGCGCAGCGCCACCCCGACCTCGGCGAGCACTCAGACGATGTCGCCGGCGATGTCGAGCTGCTCGCGCGCACGATCGGCCTCGACGAGGAGCTGATCGGGCTGATCATCAAGGCCGGCGACCTGCACGACGTCGGCAAGCTCGGCATCCCCGATGAGATCCTCACAAAGCCGGGCGCGCTCAGCAACGAGGAGTGGACGTTCATGAAGCAGCACACGGTGATGGGCGAGCAGATCATCGCCGCCGCCGGGCCGTCGCTGGACCGCATCGGCCCGCTCGTGCGCGCCAGCCACGAGCGCTGGGACGGCAACGGCTACCCCGACGGCCTCGCCGGCGAGGAGATCCCGCTCGGCGCGCGCATCATCACGATCTGCGACTCGTTCCGCGCGATGCTCGACGAGCGCTCCTACAAGCCGGCGATGTCGATCCACGACGCGCTGTGGGAGCTGCGCCGCTGCGCCGGCACGCAGTTCGACCCGCAGCTCGTGGAGGTGTTCTGCAGGATCGTCAGCGAACGGGCGGGCGGCGCTCTGCCCACGGATGCGCCTGCTCCAGCTGCGCCGCCAGCGCCAGCAGCGGCCCGTCCTGCCACGGCCCCGCGACCAGCTGAACTCCAACTGGCAGGCCGTCCTCGCTCCAGTGCAGCGGCAGGCTCACGGCCGGCAGACCGCTGACGTTGCCGAACGCCGTGAACGACACGCTCGCGACGACGTCGAGCACCGGCTGGTCGGGTGCGGCGTGCTGGGCCTCGAGGATCGCTCCCGCGACCGGCGGCAGGATCGCCGAGGTCGGCGTCAGCAGCACGTCGAAGTCGCGGCCCCAGCGCGCGACCTCGCGCCTGCTCAGCAGCTCGAGCTGGCGCGCCGCCAGCACGTAGTCATACGCGCCCAGCTCGCCGCTGGCTTTGCGCTGGTGCGCGATGTGCGGCTCCACGGCAGACCAGTCGACGCCCTCGTAGTCGGCCAGGCCGCCCTGCGTCAACGCGATGAACGGCGCCACCATCTCCTCGGAGATCGTCGGCACCTCGACCTCCGCGACGGAGTGGCCGAGACCCTCCAGCAGCGCGGCCGCCGCGCGCGCGCCCGCGACGCACGCCGGGTCGGTGGGAATGCCGAGCGGCGCCTGCGCCATCAGACCCACCCGCAGCGTGCCGGGCGCCGTGCCCGGCTCCTGCGCGAACGGGCGCGCGGGGACCGGCGCGTTGTACCAGGCGAGCGGGTCCGGACCGGCGATCGCGTCGAGCACCGTCGCGGAGTCCGCGACCGTGCGCGCGACCACGCCCTCGACGACCGCGCCGAGCCAGCTCTGCGCCAGGCGCGGCACGCGCCCGCGGCTCGGCTTGAAGCCGACCAGCCCGCAGTAGGAGGCGGGGATGCGAATCGAGCCGCCGCCGTCGTTGGCGTGCGCGATCGGGAACATGCCCGCGGCGACCGCAGCCGCCGCGCCGCCGCTGGAGCCACCGGGCGAGCGCTCGGGGTTCCACGGGTTGCGGCTGATGCCGTAGCGGCTGTTCTCCGCCGCCGTGATCACGCCGAACGCCGGCGTGTTCGTGCGCCCGCACAGCACGAAGCCGGCGCGCTCGAGCGCTTCGACGACCAGCTCGCTCTCCTCGCTCGCACCCTCCGGCGCGCCGTTGGACCCGTACGTCACCGGCCAGCCGGCCACCGGCGTCAGGTCCTTGATCGGCAGCGGCACGCCCAGGAACGGCGACTGCGCCGACTCCTCCGAGCCCGCCGCCAGGCGACGATCGGCCTCTGCCGCGGCAGCGCGCGCGGCCTCGTCGTTGCGCCAGATCACGGCGTTCAGCTCTGGGTTGCGCGCGTCGACCGCGGCGGTGCACGCGTCGAGCAGCTCCGTGGCGGACAGCTCGCGGCGGCGCAGCGCGGCGGCGAGCTCGAGCGCCGGTGAGAACGGGTCAAGTGAGGACATTGCGCGACCCTACCACCCGCAGCTACTCCGCTCGCGAGAACTCCACGATCGCGATCGCCAGCATCACTACCCCGAGCAGCGCGACGACCGCCGCCTCCAGCAGGCTCGGCACGTGCCAGCCCCACCACGTCACGCCGGGAGCGAGCGCGTGGCGCGTGGCGGCGCTGACGTGCAGGTGGGCGAAGATCGCGCGGCGCATCGGGTCGACGGCGTAGGTGAGCGGGTCGATGCGGTTGAGGATCGCCAACCAGCGTTCGAGGTGCGCGACGGAGAACATCGCCCCGGAGATGAAGAACAGGGGCATGATCGCCATCTGCATCAGCGCCATGAACGACTGCATCTGCTTGATGCGGGCGGCGGCCATCATGCCGAAGGCGGTGATCGAGAAGGCGAGCAGCACCTGCAGCGCGAACAGCTCGGCGAACAGCCCGAGCGAGTATGGAACGTGGACGAGGCCGGCGATCGCGAGCACGATCACGCCCTGGAAGGCCGCGACGGTCGCCCCGCCGCAGCACTTGCCGAGCACGATCGACGAGCGCCTGACGGGCGCGACCATCATCTCGCGCAGGAAGCCGAACTCGCGGTCCCAGACGATCGACGCCGCCGAGAACATCGCGGTGAACATCACCGCCATGCACAGCACCCCGGGATAGATGAAGGTTTTGAAGTTGACGCCGTGCGTGCCCGCCGAGACCAGCGAGGAGAGCCCGGTGCCGAGCACGAACAGGAACAGGAACGGCTGGATCAGCGACGTGAGGATGCGCAGCCGGTCGCGGCTGAAGCGGATCAGCTCACGCTTCCACACGACCTTGATCGCGCGCAGCTCGGATCGCGCGCTGCGCGTCGGCACGCGCACGCGCGCGATCTCGTGTGGCTGGCGCGCCTGCCCGGGCGCGACCGGCGCGCCGCCGCGCGGGGCTGTCGTCTCGGTCGCCATCAGCTGCTCGCCTCCGTGCTCATCAGCGCGCCATCATCCGCGCGACGTTGCGCATCTTGTCGGTGCTCGTGGACTCGGCGTCGCGAATCGTCGTGCCGGTGTGCGCCATGAACACGTCGTCGAGCGACGGGCGCGAGACGCTCACGGTGCGGATCGCGGGGTGCGCGGGATCCCAAGCCTCGAACAGGCGCGGCAGGAACTGCTCGCCCTCCGGCACGCCGAACGTGACCGCGCCCTCGACGACCGTCGCCTCGATCTCGAAGCGCTCCCGCAGCGCCGCGATCGCCGCGTCGTCGTCGTCGGTGTGGATCTGCACGCGGTCCCTGCCGACCTGCGCCTTCAGCGCCGCGGGCGTGTCGAGCACGATGATGCGGCCGTGGTCCATGATCGCGATGCGATCGCAGTACTCGGCCTCGTCCATGTAGTGCGTCGTCAGGAAGATCGTGATGTCCTCGCGCGTCTTCAGCTCGCGGATGTAGCGCCAGATCGAGCTGCGCGTCTGCGGGTCGAGGCCGACGGTCGGCTCGTCCAGAAACAGCACGCGCGGCGAGTGCAGGAGGCCACGCGCGATCTCCAGGCGCCGCTTCATGCCGCCGGAGAAGGTGTTGACGAGGCTGTCGCGGCGCTCCCATAGTGCGACCATCTCCATCACCTGGCGCATGCGCTCGGCCACCAGCTCGCGCGGAACGCCGTACAGCTCGGCGTGCAGGCGCAGGTTCTGCTCGGCGGTCAGGTAGCCGTCGAGCGTCGTGTCCTGAAATACCAGCCCGATGTTGCGCCTGACGTCGTCGCGCTCGTCGACGACGTCATAGCCGGCGACCCGCGCCGCGCCGTCGCTCGGCCGCACGAGCGTGCACAGCATGTTGATCGTCGTCGACTTGCCCGCGCCGTTCGGGCCCAGGAAGCCGAAGATCTCGCCGCCCCGGACCTCGAAGTCGATGCCGCGCACCGCTTCGAGGTCGTCGTAGCGCTTGACCAAGCCTTCGACCGAGACGGCGGGGCCGGGCGCCGTCTCGGTTGCGTGGCTGGCTGTTGTCGTCGCCGTCTCGGTCACCTGTTCTCGTCCACCGTACCGCCATCGGCGGCCTCGTCCGAGATGTGGCCGCCGTCGCTGGCCGCGCCGCCCTCGGCGCGCTCGGCGCTCTCGCCAGCGGGCTCGCCGGCGCTGTCTCCGTCAGCCAGGATCCGGTACAGGTCGCGGCGCGTCGCCGTGAGCACGCCGGCGGCCTTCGCGATCTGCCCCTCGCTGCCCGTGTGCATCACCTGCATGAACGCCGAGGCGACCTCGCGCATCAGCCGGCCGAGTTCGTGCCTGCCGCCGGCGCCGTCGCCCGTCTGCTCCCACGGCGCCGGGCGCTCGTCACCGCGCTCGGCCACCAGCGCGCGGCCCGCGTCGGTGATCGCGAACAGCTTGCGCCCGTCGCTCTCCTCGGTGCGGATCAGGCCCTCGTCCTCGAGCTGCGCCAGCGCCGGGTAGACCGAGCCGGGGCTCGGGCTCCAGATGCCGCCGCTGCGCTCCTGAACCTCCTGCATGATCTGGTAGCCGTTGCGTGGCTCCTCCGCCAGCAGCAGCAGCGCCGCCGTGCGAATGTCGCCGCGCCTGGCCCTGCGCCCGCGTCCGCGCGGTCCCCCGCCCGCACCGCCGCCGCCGCCGCGGCCGAAGCCAAACGGGCCTCCGAACTGACCGCCGAAGTCGCCGCGAGCCTCGGGGCCGCGGCCACCGCGGTGTCCGTGACGGCCGTGACCGTGAGGACCGTGGCCCTCGTCGCCGTCGTGGCGGGTCCTGCAACCAGGCTTCGCGCCCGTTGAGTAATAAGCATCTCCAAACATATCTACTTCCTATCGTGAGCTATCAAAGTACTTACACGATATATCGTAACAGCACTCGCGTCAAGTCCCCCACATGTCAGCACCGACGCACATGGTCATTACGGGTCCGCGCGGCTCACAGCACCGGCCGCATGTCAGTGCGGCCGCGAGGGCTCGGTGCGCGCGCGCAGAGTCAGCGCCGCGGAGGGTGCTTCGGGCGGCGCGGGAAGCTGGCCGTGAAGGTGCCGGTCACGTCGATGGTGTCGCGTGTGCCCACCCATGCGGGGCCAAGCAGGCTGCTCGGATCCGCGAAGTGGAAGTCGACCGGTCTGGTGATGGTCCCGTCTGCGGGCAGGTGCTTGGCGGAGATGTCGACGCTCGGGTTGACTTCGCGCCAATGGCTGTCGGCTTCAGCGGGCAGTTTGTCATAGGGAACGAGCTGGCCTTCGATCATCGAGGTAGGAGGATCGACGGTCGGACAGTCGCGGCCTTCGGTGACGAGGCCCCCGGCGCTCGCCTCGGTCGGCAACACCCCCTGAGCGCGCAGGCGAACTTCGCCGTCTAGCAGGGTCTGCGCCCAGATCGAGAGATCCTGGCGAACGTCGAACGTCGGCGAGGCGAGGAGCTTGCAGCCCTCCGACTGGCTCGCCGCGCCGACGATGTCATAGCTGCCGTGGGTGATCGTCAGCGTCTGCGCGTGGGCGGCCGGCTGATAGTCACGGGCATAGGCGGGATCGTAGATCGCGAGGCTGCCCTCCTCGTGGAAGTCGAATTCGATGATGACGCTGAAAAAGCCTTTCGTCCTCGGTTCTTCTTCGATCGCCGACTCGGAGTAGTGCCCTTCGTATTGCACGTGCGCGAGCGGCTCCGCACGAGCGACCTCGCTGCAAGCGAGGCAGCCGACAGCGAACGCGATCAGCAACGCGCCCACGCCATAGCGGGTGGGCACGAGCCGGTGGAGCCCCCAGATGCCGAGCATCGGAGACGAGAATACCTCTCCGCTGCGCGACCGGCGGCCTTCTCAGCGCCGCGTGCTTCTACGCGGCGTAGCGCTGGGCGGCGCGAGCGCGGGCCTTGGCGGCCTCGACCTCGCGGTCCTTCGGCGGCGCGTTCGTCACCAGCTCGTCGAGCAGCCGTGCGGAGATCTCGTTGACGGCGTCGACCGCCCGCTCGAACGCCTCGGCGTTCGCCTGCGACGGCTTGGTGAAGCCGCTGATCTTGCGCACGTACTGCAGCGCCGAAGCGCGGATCTCCTCGTCGCTCGCCGGCGGCTCGAAGTTGTGGAGGTTGCGGATGTTTCTGCACATGCCCCGATCGTACACCCGCGACCCTCGAGTCCACCACCGTGAACACGTGCAGTTGACCTGGCCGCATGCGGCCAGGTCCTTGCCCGCACATGTGCGGGCAACCGGAGGGCGCATGCGCCCTCCGTCAGCCGGCGCATGCGCCGGCTGAACATCAGCTCAAGAAACAAGCATGCGCCCGGCAGAGCGCGCTAGTGCCTGAAGTGCCGCACGCCGGTGGCGACCATCGCGGCGCCTGCCGAGTCGACGGCGGCGATGACGTCCTCGTCGCGCACCGAGCCGCCGGGCTGGATGATCGCGGCGATACCTGCGTCGAGCGCGATCTGCGGGCCGTCGGCGAAGGGGAAGAAGGCATCTGAGGCGAGCGACGCGCCCGCCAGCGCGTCCGGCAGGAATTTCTGCGCCTTCTGGACCGCGATGCGCACCGCGTCCACGCGGCTCATCTGGCCCGCGCCGATGCCGATCGTGGCGCCGCCCGACGTGAGCACGATCGCGTTCGAGCGCACGTGCCGGCAGACGGTCCACGCGAACAGCATGTCCCGCCACTGCTCCTCGCTGGGCCCGCGCGCGCTGATCGTGCGCATCTGCTCGCGCGTCTCCGAAACGACGTCGTGGGTCTGCACGAGCTGGCCGCCGAGCACGGGCTTGGCTTCGATCTCGCGCAGCGGCGCCGGCCAGTCGCCCAGCTCCAGCAGGCGCACGTTCTTCTTCACCTGCAGCGCCTCGAGCGCGGCGGCGTCGTAGCCGGGCGCGAGCAGCACCTCGATGAACTGCTTGCCCAGCGCGTCCGCGAACGCCAAGTCGACGGGGCGGTTGACGGCGATCACGCCGCCGTACGCGCTTTCGGGGTCGCACGCGAAGGCGCGTTCATATGCCTCTTGACCACTCGCGCCGATCGCGCAACCGCACGGGTTGTTGTGCTTGACGATCGCGCACGCCGGCTCGGCGAACTCCTCGACCAGCTCGCGCGCCGAGCTGAGGTCGAGCAGGTTGTTGAACGACAGCTCCTTGCCGTGCAGCTGCTCGACACCCGCGAGCAGATGCGTGGGCGAGCCCGCGCGCGCGTAGTACGCGGCCTGCTGGTGCGGGTTCTCGCCATAGCGCAAGTCCGTGACCTTCTCGTAGGCCTCGCGCCGGCTCTGCGGGAAGCCAGCCTCCGCGCCGCGCGTCGCGAACCACGTCGCGATCGCCGCGTCGTAGCGTGCGGTGCACGCGAACGCCTTGCCCGCGAGCGCTTTGCGCGTGGCCAGCGACAGGCGCCCCTCGGACTCGCGCAGCTCGTGCAGCAGGTGCTCGTAGTCGCTCGGGTCCACCACCACGGCCGCGAACGCGCTGTTCTTGGCCGCCGCCCTGATCATCGTCGGGCCGCCGATGTCGATGTTCTCGATCGCCTCCTCCTCGGAGGCGTCGCCGCGCGCGACCGTCTGCTCGAACGGGTACAGGTTCACGCACACCAGGTCCACCTGCTCGATCTGGTGGTCGGCCGCCGCGCGCAGGTGCTCGTCCTCGTCGCGCCGCGCCAGCAGGCCGGCGTACAGACGCGAGTTCAGCGTCTTCACCCGCCCGTCCATCATCTCGGGGAAGCCCGTGAAGTCCTCGATCGCGCGCACCGGCACATCCGCCGCGGCCAGCTCGCGCGCGGTGCCGCCGGTCGACACCAGCTCCACGCCCAGCTCCACGAGCCCGCGTGCGAACGCAACGACGCCATGCTTGTCCGAAACCGACAGCAGCGCCCTGCGCACGCGCACCTCGCCCGCCGCCGCGCGCTCCATCCCGGACGCTCGTTCGGTCATCAGATCGCCTTCCGCGGCCACGCCTTGCAGCCTATCCCTCGCCCGCGCGGATCGTCTCGCCGGCAGCGGGCGCGGCGCCGGCCTCGGCGGCCACCGAAGCGCCGACCGGAGCGATCAGCGTCCTGCGCGGGTTCTCCGGGTCGACCGCGACCGCCCCGCGCGCGAACAGCGCGACCGCGCGCGGCAGCAGCTCGTGCTCGAGCGGGCGCAGCGCCGCGAGCACCTGCTCGGGCTCGCGCGCGTCGGGCAGCGCGACGGCACCCTGCAGGATCACGGCCCCCGTGTCGACGCCGGCGTCGACGAAGTGCACGGTCACGCCAAACACCTTGACGCCGTAGGAGAGCGCCTGCTCGATCGCCGCGAGACCCGGAAACGCCGGCAGCAGCGACGGGTGCACGTTGATGACCGCCCCAGGAAAGCGCGACAGGAACCGCTCGCCGAGCAGCTCCATGTAGCCGGCCAGCACCACCAGCCGCGCGCCGCGCGCCGTCAGCCAGTCGGCGAGCGCCGCGTCGCGGGCGTGGCGGTCGGCGTGGTCCGAGCGCGCGAACACCGCCGTCGGCACGCCCAGCCGCTCGGCACGCTGTAGCGCCGGCGCGCCCGCGACGTTCGCCGCGACCGCCACCACCTGCGCCTCGCGCCCGTGCACGCTGTCGAGCAGCGCCTGCAGGTTGGTGCCGGTGCCTGACACCAGCACAGCGATGGGAAGCGGTTCGCTCACGCGCCGGTGACGATAGCTCGGGTCAGCCGCGGTGGATGCTGAGACGGAAGCGGATCTCCAGCTCCGTGCTTGAGCGTGCCGCGGGAGCGGCGACGCGACAGCGCGCCCACAGCTCGCGTAACGCCACCAGCGCCTCCGGCAGCGCGAGCATCAGCCCGAGCACTTCAAGGGCGGGCACTGCCGAGGATCCTTCGATCGATCGGAGGCGTATCATTGCAGACAAAAGTCAGCATCACCGGAAACAATACGCCGTGGGGAAACATCTCGCAAGCCCCCGACGCTCTTCCCTGCAAATCGCCATCTCATGCCAACCAGAAGATCAGCCTCCAGCGTGGCGTTCGGCGCCGCGATCAGGTCGATGCGTGCTGAGCGAGGACTCCCACAGGAATCCCTCGCGATGCACGCCGGCATCGATCGCAGCTACTACGGTGCGATCGAGCGAGGCGAGTTCAACGTGACGCTCGAGACGATGATCAAGATCGCGAACGCGCTCGAGGTGCCCGCCGCCGAGCTGCTCGCACGCGCCGAGCTATAGCGATCCGTGCGCAAGCTCACAGATCTTGCTCATGCGGTCGTCTTCAATTAGTTGAAAGGTGGAGAGGGGTCAACAACACGACCACAGGATGAGCCCATGTTCACAGCCATCGCCATCACCCTGCTCCTCGTCTCAGCACTCGGCTTCGGCCTGCGCTCCGAGGGCAGCGGCGCGCTGATCGCGCGCCGTCCGTACAACAACCGCTACAACGACGCCGCCGGCGCGCGTGAGGATCACCTCGGCTAGTCGCGCTGTCGGCTACCGCGCGAGGACAACGTCGGCTAGATTCCTGCTCCTCGGCAGATAGTTCCGCCGCCGCGGCGACGGAGCGACGCAAAGGAGACCCGATGAGCAGACAGCTTCGCCGTACCCTCGCAGTTGCCGTCGCCGTGAGCGCCCTGCTCGCGACCGCGGTCGCGCAGGCGTCGGGCACGACGGCGAGCGCGCGCGCCGCCGCCGCCGCGAACCTGAGCGTGAGCAAGCGCGTGTGGGAGATCGCGCAGGCCAACAACATCCACGATGTGGCCTCCGGTGGCAAGTTCGAATACTGCGAAGCAGAAGCGGTCGCGGCACTGACGCCAGTGATCGCCTACTCGCACGCGCCCGTCGGCAAGAGCTACCAGATAAAGCTCGCCGCGCCGGCGGCCTCGGGCTCGATCCCAGCCGGGGTCAAGACCAAGCTCAAAAAGGCCAGCGGGAAGCTCGAACTGACCTTCGCCCTGCCGTCGTTCCAAAAGCACGTGATCGCCGGCGGCGCCTACAAGTTCTCGATGATCATCGGCGGCAAGACCGTCGCGAGCATGTCGCTGACGCTCGCTCCGACGCAGAGCAAGTGCTGAGCGTCTAAGCCTGCACGAGGGGGAGGGCCTGGCCCTCTCCCTCACCCTGGCCGTCGCCCTCCAGCGCATACTTGCCACCGGCCCCGTCGCTGCCCTCGAGCGGGTACTCACCGCTGAAGCACGCGTCGCAGTGCGACGCGCGCGTGCCGCGAATCGCCTCGTAGACGCCTTCGAGCGACAGGTAGTGCAGCGAGTCGCAGCCGAGCTCGGCGGCGACCTCCTCGGTGCTGCGCCCGTGCGCGATCATCTCCTCGCGCGTGGACATGTCGATCCCGTAGTGACACGGGTGCTTGATCGGCGGCGCGGAGATGCGCATGTGGATCTCCGCCGCGCCGGCGTCGCGCAGCATCTGCACGATCTGGCGGGTGGTGTTGCCGCGCACGATCGAGTCGTCGACCACCACCAGGCGCTTGCCGGCGATCACCTCGGGCAGCGGGTTGAACTTCAGCCGCAGGCCGTGCTTGCGCAGCTCCTGGCCGGGCTGGATGAACGTGCGCGCGACGTAGCGGTTCTTGACGAAGCCGTCGTCCTGCGGCAGCCCGGACGCGCGCGAGAGGCCGCGGGCGGCGGGGTTGCCGGAGTCGGGCACCGCCACCACGAGGTCGGCCTCGACGGGCGCCTCGCGCCACAGGATCTCGCCCATGCGCCCGCGCGCCACCTGCAGCACCTGCTCGTTCATGCGCGAGTCCGGGCGCGCGAAGTAGATGTACTCGAACACGCACAGCGCGCGCCTGCCGTCAGCCACGACCATCCGGCTCTGCAGGCCCTCGGGGCCGAGCGTGACCAGCTCGCCGGGCTCGACGTCGCGCACGAACTTCGCGCCGATGATGTCGAACGCGCACGACTCGCTGGCGACGCAGTACCTCGGCCCGCTGGCGCCGTCCGCACCGCCGCTGCCGCCCGCCCCGTCCGTTCCACCGACTCCGTTCGCGCCGCCCTGAGCGCCGGCGGCGCCCTCCAGCACGCCCAGCGCGAGCGGGCGCAGGCCGTGCGGGTCGCGGAACGCGACCACGCGGTCCTTGGTCATCGCGACGATCGAGAACGCGCCGCGCAGGCGCGGCAGCACGTCGGCGATCGCGTCCTCGACTAGCTCCGCGGGGTGTGTGGCGATCATCGCGGCGATGATCTCCGAGTCCGACGTCGAGCTGAACGTGACGCCGCGCTCGAGCAGCTCCTCGTGCAGCTCCAGCGCGTTGATCAGGTTGCCGTTGTGCGCGAGCGCGACCTCGCGCCGCGAGCCGTTGGTGCCCTCCGAGCGCTGCACCGGCTGCGAGTTCTCCCACGCGTTCGAGCCGGTCGTCGAGTAGCGCACGTGCCCGATCGCCAGCTCCCCGGCGAGCGTGCGCAGGTCGTTCTCGGTGAACACCTGGTTGACCAGGCCCAGCTCGCGCCGCGTGATGATGTGCCCGCCGCGGTCCGCCGCGGCGATGCCCGCCGACTCCTGGCCACGGTGCTGGAGCGCGTACAGCGCGAAGTACGACAGCCTGGACACCTCGTGACCGGGTGCATACAGTCCGAACACTCCGCACTCGTCGCGCGGTCCCTCACGCATCACGTTCACAAGCTAGCAGGGTGGCTTCGCGGGCTTCTCACGCGAACAGCTCCGCGAGCGACGCGTGCGCGCCGGCCAGCTCCGCGAGCGTCAGCGACAGCATCTCGCCGCCCGCGCTGCCGGCCTCGACGATCGTCAGCACGTCGTCCGCGACCCTGCCGATGACGCGCGTCGGCGCGCGCTCGGCGAGCGCGCGCAGCGCGTCTGCCTCGCCGCTGACGAGGAAGCCGCCGGGGCCCTCGCCGAACAGCGCCGCGAGCACCTGCTCGGCAACCGGCGCGCTTGTCAGCGCGGGCTCGGCCGCCGCGACCGCCACGGCGGGGTCCGCCGCCGCGCCGGCCGTCGCCTCCCAGAAGTCCTCGCCCAGCTCGACCTGCGCGCCGAGGCCGCCCGCCAGGCAGCACTCGGCGAGCGCCACCGCGATGCCGCCCTCGGCGACGTCGTGCGCGCTCGCCACGAGGCCCTCGCGCACCGCGTCGCGAACGGCCATCTGGGTCGCGCGTAGCGCGTCGATATCGAGCGCCGCCAACCCGTCTGGGAGCGGCTCGCCCAGCAGCTTCGCCAGCTCGCTCGCGGCAAGCGACGGACGCCGCCCGCCGACGAGCGCGATGTGGTCGCCCGGACGCTGGAAGCCGAGGCGCCCCGCGCGGCGCGCGTCGGGCAGCCGCCCGACCATGCCGATCACGGGCGTCGGGTAGATCGGCCCGGTGGCGCCCTCGTTGTACAGCGACACGTTGCCGCCGACGATCGGCGCGTCGAGCGCGCGGCAGGCGTCGCCGAGGCCGCGCACCGACTCGCTCAGCTGCCACGCGATGTGCGGCTTCTCCGGGTTGCCGAAGTTGAGGTTGTTGGTCGTGCCGAGCGGCTGCGCGCCCACGCACGCAAGGTTCGCCGCGCACTCGAGCACCGCCTCGATCGTGCCCGTGTAAGGGTCCGCGGCGACGCGGCGACCGTTGCAGTCGATGCTCACCGCCAGCGCCGGGATCGCGGCGGCGTCAGGGCCGCTCGCGCCGGCGGCGACCACGCTCGCGCCGGCGAGGGCTGCGGACGACGCACCGGCAGCGTCCGCCGGCAGCGCCAGCACGGCTGCGTCGGCCTGCTCGGGGCGGCGCACCGTGCGCGACTGCACGATCGCGTCGTACTGCTCGAACAGCGCGCGCCGCGAGGACAGATTGGCGCTCGAGAGCAGCGCCAGCAGCAGCTCGCGCGGCGAGGAGGCGCGCGTGAGACCGGCGGCGGCCGGCGGCGGCGCGTAGAGCGGCTCGCTGGGCTTCTGCGGCTGCAGGTCGTACAGCGGGCAGTCGTCGACCAGCGCCGCCACGGGCATGTCGCCGACGAGCTGGCCGTCGCTGAGCACGCGCATGCGGCCCGTGTCGGTGACCGCGCCGATCACCGCGCCGCCTACCTCCCACTTCGCGCACAGCTCCAGCACCGCCGCGACGCTCGCCGGCTCGACCACGCACAGCATCCGCTCTTGGGACTCGCTGACCATCACCTCGAACGGCGCCATGCCGGGCTCGCGCAACGGCACCCTGGCGACGTCTAGGTCGATCCCGACCCCGCCCTTGGAAGCCATCTCCGATGCCGAGGAGGTCAGACCGGCGGCGCCGAGGTCCTGCAGCGAGACGATCAGCCCGCGCTCGAGCAGCTCCAGCGAGCACTCCAGCAGCTTCTTCTCCTCGAACGGGTCGCCGACCTGGACGGTCGGACGCTTGTCCTGCTCGCCCTCGCCCAGCTCCGCGGAGGCCAGCACCGAGGCGCCGCCGATGCCGTCGCGCCCGGTGCTCGCGCCGAACAGCACCAGCAGGTTGCCCGGGCCGGCGGCGGCGCTGCGCACCAGGCGCTCGCGCGGGGCCAGGCCGAGCGCCATCGCGTTGACCAGGCAGTTGTGCTCGTAGGGGCCCTCGAAGTACACCTCGCCGCCGACCGTCGGCACGCCGATCGAGTTGCCGTAGTGGCCGATGCCGGAGACCGCGCCATCGAGCAGGTAGCGCGAGCGAGCGCTGCTCGGCTCGCCGAAGCGCAGCGAGTCGAGCACCGCGATCGGGCGCGCGCCGATCGCGAAGATGTCGCGCAGGATGCCGCCAACGCCGGTGGCCGCGCCCTGGAACGGCTCGACCGCACTCGGGTGGTTGTGCGACTCGACCTTGAACGCGCACACCAACCCACCGCCCGCGTCGACCGCGCCCGCGTTCTCGCCCGGCCCCATGACGACGTGCTCGCCTTCCGTCGGCAGCGTGCGCAGCAGCTTCTTGGAGTGCTTGTAGGCGCAGTGCTCGCTCCACAGCAGCGAGTACATCGCCAGCTCGACCTCGTTCGGCGGGCCGCCCTGCTTCTCGCACACGAGCGCGTACTCCGCGCGCGTCAGCCCGAGCGCGAGCGCGTCCTCGACGCTCGGCGTCGTGGCCGCGCTCATGCCGCGACCCCCTCGACCGCCAGCCGCATCGACTCGAAGATCTTGAGCCCGTCGGCGGAGCCGCCGATCAGCTCGTCGACGGCGTGCTCGGGGTGGGGCATCATGCCGAACACGTTGCCGGCCTCGTTGCAGACGCCGGCGATGTCGTGCAGCGAGCCGTTGAAGTTCTGGCCGGGGGCGTAGCGCAGCACGATCTGGCCGGCGCTGTCCATCGCGGCGAGCGTGTCGGGATCGGCGTGGTAGCGGCCCCACGCGTGCTTGGCGGGAATGCTGAGCCGTTCGTCGAGCGCGCAAGCGCGCGTGAACGAGCCGCCGCTGTTCAGCACCTCGAGCTGCAGCTGGCGGAACGTGAAGCGCAGGTTCGCGTTCACCAACAGCGCCCCCGGCAGCAGCCGCGCCTCGCACAGCACCTGAAAGCCGTTGCAGATGCCCAACACGAGGCCGCCGTCGCGCGCGAACGCGATCACCGACTCCATCGCCGGCGAGAAGCGCGCGATCGCGCCGGCGCGCAGGTAGTCACCGTAGGAGAAGCCGCCGGGCACGACGATCGCGTCGGCGCCTTTGAGGTCGCGCTCGGCGTGCCAGATCAGCTCCGCGTCGCCGACGCGACGCGCGGCCCCCAGCGCGTCCACCTCATCGCAGGAGCCAGGAAACTGAAGTACCCCGAACTTCACGTCGCGTCAGGCGCTGCCGTCGAGCAGCTCGACCTCGTAGTCCTCGACGAGCGGGTTCGCGAGCAGCTTCTCGCACATCGGCCGCAGCTGCTCGGGGTCCTCGACGTCCAGCTCCACGAGGCGCCCGACGTGGACGTTGCCGACGCCGGCGAAGCCGAGCGCGGGCAGCGCCCGCTCGACGGCAACTCCCTGCGGGTCGAGGATGCCGGCCTTGGGCCGGATCAGGACGCGCGCCCTCACGCGGCGCCCGTGCGCTCCAGCCACGCCTGGAACGGCTCGCCGGTGATCAGCTCGTACGCCTCGACGTAGCGCGCACGGGTACCGGCGACGACGTCGTCGGGGATCGCCGGCGCGGGCGGCTTCTTGTCCCAGCCGCTGGCGGAGGCCCAATCGCGCACGTACTGCTTGTCGAAGCTCGGCTGACCGTGGCCGACCTCGTAGCCGTCGGCCGGCCAGTAGCGCGAGGAGTCGGGCGTCAGCACCTCGTCGCCGAGCACCAGCGTCTGCGCGCCGCTGTCCTCATCGCTCACGGCCATGCCGAACTCGAACTTGGTGTCGGCAAGGATCACGCCGTGGGCGCGCGCGTGCTCGGCGGCGAACGAGTACAGCTCGATCGACACGTCCCTGACGCGCTCCATCAGCGCACGGTCGCCGACGAGCGCGACCGCACCCTCGAAGTCGATCGCCTCGTCGTGGCCGACGTCGGCCTTGGTGCTCGGGGTGAAAATCGGCTCCGGCAGGCGCTCTGACTCGCGCAGACCCGCCGGCAGCGCGATCCCCGACACCGAGCCGGTGGCCTGGTAGTCCTTCCAGCCCGAGCCGGTGATGTAGCCGCGCACGACGCACTCGACCGGCAGCATCTCGAGCTTGCGCACCGCCAGCGCGCGCCCGCGCACCTCGTCGGGCACGCCGTCGACCGTCGAGATCAGGTGGTTGGCGACGATTCCCTTGGTGCGTTCAAACCAGAACACCGACAGCCCCGTCAACACCTTGCCCTTGTCGGGGATCGGCGTCGGGTGCACCGCGTCGTACGTCGAGATGCGGTCGCTCGCGACCATCAGCAGCGCGCCGCCGGGGTGATCGGCGGAGCTGCCGACCTCGCCGAGGTCGTACATCTCGCGCACCTTGCCGCTGGTCAGAAGGGGCAGGTCGGCGAGATCGGTCACCGCCGCGATGCTATCTGACGACCGTACGGCATCGCGATGCGCCCGCCAGGACGTTCAGGCGATGCGATCGAGCCGCGCGAGGATCTCGCCGGCGTGGCGCAGGTAGTGCGAGTAGTCGAAGATCGCGTCGAGGTCGAGGCCGCCCGCGCGCGCGTCGGCTTCGAGCAGCTCGCGCAGCGGGATGCCTCGATCCCAAGCGCGCTGCGCCAGCTCCTGCACGACGCGGTATGCCTCGTCGCGCGAGGACCCAGCCTCGATCAGCGCGAGCAGCACCCGCTGTGAGAACAGCGCGCCGTGCGTCAGCTCGAGGTTGGCGCGCATGCGCTCGGCATCGACGGTCATGCCGCGCACGAGCGCGATCGTGCGGTGCTGCAGGTAGTCGAGCAGGATCGTCGAGTCGGGCAGGATCACGCGCTCGACGGAGGAGTGCGAGATGTCGCGCTCGTGCCACAGCGCGACGTTCTCGAGCCCCGCCTGGGCGTTGCCGCGCAGCACGCGCGCGAGCCCCGAGATCTGCTCGCTCTTGATCGGGTTGCGCTTGTGCGGCATCGCCGAGGAGCCCTTCTGGCCGGCGCGAAACGGCTCTTGGGCCTCGCGCACCTCGGTGCGCTGCAGGTGGCGCAGCTCGGTGGCGAAGCGCTCGAGCCCGGCGCCGGCGAGCGCGATCGCGCTCAGCAGCTCGGCGTGGCGGTCGCGCGGCACGACCTGCGTGGAGACGTCCTCGCGCGCGAGCCCCAGCCGCGCGAGCACGCGCGCCTCGTACTCGGGGCTGGTGGCGGCGTACGTGCCGACGGCGCCCGACAGCGCGCCGACGGACACCTGCGCAAACGCGCGCTGCAGACGCCCGGCGTTGCGCTCGGCCTCGAACGCGAAGCCCGCGAGCTTCAGCCCGAAGCTCGTCGGCTCGGCGTGCACGCCGTGGGTGCGCCCGACGGTCAACGTGTCGGCGTGCTCGCGCGCGCGTGTCGCGAGCGCCGCCACCAGCTCGCGCGCGCCCGCGACGATCACCTCGCCGGCCGCGCGCAGTTGCAGCGCGAGCGCCGTGTCGAGCACGTCCGAGGAGGTCAGCCCGAAGTGGATCCAGCGCCCGGCCTCACCGACCGACGCGGCGAGCACGTCCACGAACGCGGCGACGTCGTGCTCGGTGACCAGCTCGCGCTCGTTGACCTCGGCCACGGTGAAGGCGGCGCCGCGGATCGCCTGCAGCTCCACGGCGCTCGGCCCGTCCTGCCCGAGCAGGCCGGGCAGCTCCTCGCACGCCGCCAGCTCGACCTGGCGCCAGCTGTCCATGCGCGCCTCGTCGCTCCACAGGCGGCCGAGCTCGGGGCGGGTGTAGCGGGCGATCACGGCCTTGATTATCGCCGCCCGCCCGCCCCGAAGCTCTCGCGACTACTTGTTGGCCGTCGTCTGCAGCGCGCTCAGCTGCGATGCGATGGCAAGGACGTCCGATTCTTTGCCGCCGTCGAGGGGCGCGCAAACCATCGCCAGGGTCGTCGGCTCAGTCGTCGTCAGCTGCGCCTGCATCGCCACCGTGCCTGCGCCCGCGTATTCGGTCCCTGAGTACGAGAGCTGCTGCACCCACTCGCCGAGGTCCAACGCCTTGGGGGGTTCGACGAAGCTGACGGTGCCCGTGCCGTCGACGAGCTCGCAGATGACAGCCACATAGACCGCTTTCGTGGCCTCGCCGGCGCCGATGACGGTCTTCGCGTTCACGAAGTAGGTGCCGGCGGGGATCGTCTTGCTGACGACGACGTTGCCTGTACTGCCTTCTGCGAGGTCGACGGGGCCGAAGTTGGCGCTCCCATAGTCGACGCCGGCCCCGTTGGCGCCAGGACTACCGGGTGCGCCCGCAGCGCCTGGGGCGCCTGGAGCCCCGGCCGGCCCCGCAGCGTTCCACGAGAGCTTGCGCTCGCCCCGATGGCACTTCGCCCTCGCGCTGACGATCCGCGCCGCTCCGCCCTTGTTGCTCACGCAGGCGTAGATCGTCGCGGCGCTGGCCG
The DNA here is from genome assembly GCA_963716535.1 of uncultured Solirubrobacteraceae bacterium. GTDB lineage: Bacteria > Actinomycetota > Thermoleophilia > Solirubrobacterales > Solirubrobacteraceae > Palsa-744. The sequence goes on from OY970317.1 coordinate 2,554,158, forward strand.
CGGGCGCCGCCGCGAGCGCGAGCAGCACGATCGCTCCCGTCGCGCCGATGAATGTGATGGGACGCGCTGCACGTACACGACTTGACATGGCTCTGCCTCCGCTGGTCGATTGACGACCCGCGCCCCCGCGGGCACGGCTTCGCCATTCTCCACCGCGCGGGTGTCGTTCAGGAGGCGAGGATCTGAGCCGCGAGAACGGCGGCGTTGCGCGGGTTGTCGAGACCGACGCACGCGACGGGCACGCCTGGCGGCATCTGCACGATCGAGAGGATCGCGTCGAGCCCGCCCGCGGCGGTCAGGCGGCCTGACAGCGGCACGCCGATCACGGGCAGGTCGGTGTGCGCGGCTACGGCTCCCGGCAGCGCCGCGGAGATGCCGGCGCCGGCGATGATCACGCGTAGGCCGCGCATGCGCGCGTTCTTGGCGTATTCGGCGACCAGATCGGGCTCGCGGTGCGCGGACATGACCCGCACCTCGTGCAGGATGCCGCGCTCTTCCAGCTCCTTGGCGGCCTTCTCCATCGTCTCCATGTCGCTCTTGGAGCCCATCACGATGCCGACGCGCGGGGCGTCGACATCGATGTCGTCGAGCTGCGCCTGCACCTCCGCCTCCTCCATCGGCGTCGGCACCAGCGAGATCCCGTGCGAGCCGGTGGGCCTGCCCTCACGCGCGGAGGGCTCGTCTGTGTGCATGTCGGAGATCTCCGGCACGTTACAGCGACGCGATGAAGTCGTCGATCGGGATTGCCGACAGCGTCTCGTAGCGGGCGGTGCCGCGCGATCCGAGCTCGAGCGACACGCGCGCCATCGTGCCGTCGTCGGGCGCCTCCACGACGGAGATGAAGTCGACGTGCCCGAGCGTCGCCCACTGGCCCTTGACGGTCGCGCCGAGGTTTTCGACCTCCTTGCTGACCTCCTTGATCCGCTGCGGGTTGTTCTTGACGGTCTGCACGCCGTCGGGGGTGAGCGTCGTGAGCAAGATGTAGGTGGGCATGGCGGTCTACTCCTCCCGGGGGTGTTTTGGCCGGACGCCGCGCTCAGCGCGCTGCGCGGGTACGGCGTTTGTACCGCATCGGCCAGCGGCCCGCAGGCTCACGTGGAACTGGACGCACGGGCCGCGCGAACGAAGACCGACCGGCGACGCGAACGGATAGCATCGACGCATCCGCAGAGACCTATGGGGGTGGCCGAGTTGAGCAGTCCCGCGAGACGATCCGCCGTTGGCACGCTGCTGGTGCTCGCGACCTCAGCCGCCGTGATGCTCACGGCTGCTGCCGCGCCCACGCTGGCCGCGCCGCTCGGCGAAGTCCGCGCGTTCCCGCTGCCCGCCGGCGTGGTCGCGACGTCGATCGCCGCGGGCCCCGAAGGCGACATGTGGTTCACCGAGCCCGAAAGCATGACCATTGGGCGGATCACGTCTGCTGGGACGATCACTGAATTCACCGGCCTGAAGGCGGTGCCAGGTGGGATTACTCTGGGTCTCGAAGGCGACATGTGGTTCGCCGAGTTCGGCCCGCACATGGCGATCGGGCGGATCACACCGGCCGGGCAGATCACGGAATTCAACGAAGGGCTCAACAACGACCCCTCCGAGATCGCCCGCGGCCCAGAAGGCAACATGTGGTTCACGACGCCCCATTCGGTTGGCCGGATCACGCCGGCTGGACAGATCACGGAATTCAAAAAAGACCTGTTCGAAACTCCCGGCGCGATCACCGCGGGCGCGGACGGCAACCTGTGGTTCACGACCAAAGGGAAAAGCCCAGCGATCGACCGCGTCACGCCGGGGGGCGAAATCACCGAATTCCCGATCGAAGAAACGTGGCGCCAGCCGTTCGCGATCGCACAGGCCGCCGACGGCGCCGTGGCCTTCACCGCGGGCGGCGACGGCAAAGGCGGTGAATACGAATACTTCATCGGGCTGGTCAAGCCCGATGGCACGATGTACTTCAGGGAGCTCGAGGCGATCCCCTCGGGCATCGCCTCGGGGCCGGATGGCGAGCTGTGGTTCGCCGGCGAAGGCAATGAACCGGGCAAGTCGAGCGCGATCGGCCGCGCCAACGGCAATGCCACGCCTGAACAGTTCCCCGCTGACACGCCGTCTGACTTCACGTCCGGCCTGGGGCCGGAAATCGAACCGGAAGCGATCGCGCCGGGGCCAGAAGGCAGCATGTGGTTCACGAACAAAGGGAAAATCCCGGCGATCCGCTGGATCGGCACCAACGCCCCGGCGGCCGCAGAGGAATCACCGTTGGTGTCCGGGCCGGGCGAGGTCGGCGGCACGCTCACCTGTGAGAGCCCAGCCTGGAGCAGCTGGGCCGGCCAACAGCCTTCGCTGAGCGCGTTTGGCTTCGATGGCTACACCTGGCTGCTGGAAGGAAACCCGATCGCGGGCCAGACATCGCAGTCCTTCAGCCCGACGGCGGCCGATGCCGGACACGACATCTCCTGCTCGGTCAGAGCCACCTACCCCCTGATCTCCGTCACTGTGAGCGCGACCAGCCCCCCGGTGAAGGTCATCGAACTCGTCTCGGGCGCGCCTGGGCCCAAGACGACGTCGTCGGTGCTCGCGCTTCCCCATCAGGCCGACGCGGTCAGCGGCCGCGGCTCGCTGCGCCTGACGCTCGACTGCTCGGGCGCGCCGTGCTCGGGCACCGTCAAGCTGATCTACAGGGTCGAGGTGACGACCGGCGAGGGCAAGCGCAGGAAGAGAAGAGCCATGCCGGTCACGATCGCTGCCGGCAGCTTCTCAACGCTCGCGCTCGGGGTGGACAAGGTCGCGCTGAAGCTCACGCCTCGGGGGCTCGACCTGCTCGCGGCCCATCACTACAAGCTTGCCGCCAACGTCAGCATCGCCTACGCCACCACCGGCGCCTCACGTGCAAGCGCCACGGGCGCCATCCAACTCTTGGGCACCAAGCCCAAGCACAAGGGGTCCTCTAGATGAAAGCATCGCTCGTGACCAGATATCTCACCCGCGTCGCGCTGCTGACCGCACCCGCAGTCGCGCTGCTGTGGGCCGGCACGCTGCCGGCAAGCGGTGCCCCGCTGGGTGTGGTGCGATCGTTCCCGACCCCCGGCATCCCGTTCCCCGGGACCATCACCGCCGGGCCCGAAGGCGACATGTGGGTCGCTAGCGGCGCGCTTGTCGGGCGCCTGACCACGGAAGGCGAGCTCACGACGCTCAACACCTCCCAGGCGCCGGTCAGCGACCTCGTCGCCGGCTCCGACGGCAACATCTGGTTCGACGAGAGCGACGCGAACTCGACGGTCCTCGGGCCACTGACGGCGTTGGGGGGAATCACCGAATTCGATGAAGACGGGACGTACAAGGCGCATCGGCTGACGCTCGGCCCTGACGGCGACGTCTGGTTCACCGCCGGGCTTCCGGGCCTAAAACTCATCAGCAAAGAAGGTGAACCCTCGGCGATCGGGCGCATCACGCCGTCCGGGCAGGTGACCGAATTCAGCGTCGGCCTGGAGTCGAAAGCGCTGCTGGGCAAGATCGTGACGGGGCCCGATGGGAACCTGTGGTTCGTCAACAGCGCCGAACCCCACTTCGCGATCGGGCGCATCACGCCGAACGGCGAAATCAAGGAATTCGCGATCACCGGGTACCCGTGGCTGAAGCCGAGCGGCATCGCCGCGGGCGTGAACGGCAACGTCTTCTTTGGCGCATCCGGCGAAAACCCGAAAACGGCGGAAGCAGAAAGCGTGATCGGGGAAATCACGCCGGCCGGCGAAGCAAGGATCGTCAAGCGCCTGAACTACAGCGAAGTCCTCGACCTGAGCACTGGACCGGAAGGCAGCGTGTGGTTCACGGGGTTGCACACCGAACCGCTGAAGCCCAACGTGATCGGACGCCTCACCCCTGCGGGAGCCCTCGAAGAAGACGTGGCGAGCCTCGGCACCGAAACCGAGGGCGAGACGATCACGCCGGGGCCGGATGGGAGCATGTGGTTCATCCTCGAGGGCAAAACGGGCAGGGAAGTCCGCGCGATCGGCACCGGCGCGCCCGCCGCCTCGCAGGCCCCTCCGACCGTCACCGGCGCCGAGCAGGTCGGCGGCCAGCTCTCCTGCGACGGCGCCGCCTGGTCGACGTGGGCGGGCCAGCAGCCGTCGACGAGCCTGCACGGCTTCGACGGCTTCACGTGGTCGCTCGACGGTCACGCGATCGCCGGGCAGACCTCGCAGTCGCTGCCGATAAGCGCCGCCTACCTCGGGCACCAGATCTCGTGCACGGTGACAGCCAGCTACCAGCTGCTGAACGTCACGGTCTCGGCCGCGAGCGCAGGAGCGTTGATCGGGCCTGCGCCCATCTCCTCACCGGCACCGATCGCTTCCGTGCTCACGCTCCCACACCAGACCGACACGGTCACGAGCAAGGGCTCACTGCACGCGACGCTCGACTGCTCCCGCGCGCCGTGTTCGGGCACGATCGAGCTGACGGTGAAGATCAAGGTCACGACCGGCAGGGGCAAGCACAGACGCACGAAGAGCGAGACCGTCACGATCGCCAGCGGCACGTTCACAGCACTCGCGCTCGGAGCCGACAAGATCCCGCTGAAGCTGAACGGTCACGGCTTGAGCCAGCTGCAGGCGCACGGCTACAAGCTCAACGCCAACACCAGCATCAGCTACACGACCACCGGCAGCGCCCACGCAAGCACCACGGGAACGATCCAACTCCTGGGCACCAGGCCCAGGCGCAAGCGCAAGTAGCGCGACGGCTCAGGCCGCCGCGACCGGCGCGACCACGGTCGCCTTCTCCAACGCCAGCGCCCCGTCGACGGCGTCCACCGTGACCGCGTCCCCGGCCCGGATCTCCCCCGACAGCAGCGCCAGCGCCAGCCGGTCGGTGAGCTGCTTCTGGATCACGCGCCGCAGCGGCCGCGCGCCGTAGGTGGGGTCGTAGCCGAGGTCGCCCAGCAGCTCGCGCGCCCTGTCCGTGAGCGTGACCTGCACGCCGCGCTCGGCGACGCGCGCGACCACGCGCGCGACCTGCAGCTCGACGATCTCAGACAGCTGCTCGCGGGTGAGCGCTTCGAAGCGCACGATGTCGTCGAGGCGGTTGATGAACTCCGGCTTGAAATGCTGGATCAGCGCCATGCGCAGCTCGGTGTCATCGGTTGAACCGGACCCCACCCCCCCAACCGCGAGGTTCGAGGTCATGATCAGCACCGTGTTCTTGAAGTCGACGGTGCGTCCCTGGCCGTCGGTCAGGCGCCCGTCGTCCATCACCTGCAGCAGCGCGTTGAACACGTCCGGGTGCGCCTTCTCGATCTCGTCGAGCAGCACGACCGCGTAGGGGCGGCGGCGGACGGCCTCGGTCAGCTGGCCGCCCTCTTCGTAGCCGACGTAGCCGGGGGGCGCGCCGACGAGCCGCGAGACGGAGTGTTTCTCCCCGTACTCGGACATGTCGATGCGGATCATCGCGTCCTGCGAGTCGAACATGAACTCGGCGAGCGCGCGCGCCAGCTCGGTCTTGCCGACGCCGGTGGGGCCGAGGAACAGGAACGAGCCGATCGGACGGTCGGGGTCCTGCAGGCCGGCGCGCGAGCGCCGCAGCGCGGTGGCGACCGCCTCGATCGCCTCGTCCTGGCCGACGACGCGTTCGTGCAGGCGCTCCTCCATGTGGATCAGCTTCTCGGTTTCGCCCTCGAGCAGGCGGCTGACGGGGATGCCGGTCCAACGCGCCACGACCTCACCGACGTCGTCGGCGTCGACCTCCTCTTTCAGGAACACCGGCCCGACCGTGGCGCTCCCGGCGCCGGCGCCGTCGGCCGTCGCGCCCGCGGTGGCTTCGTCCTCGCTGGATTCGCGCTCGGAGAGCTGGCGTTCCAGCTCGGGGATGTCTTGGTAGAGCAGCTTCGACGCGCGCTCCAGGTCGGCGTCGCGCTGCGCGCGCTCGGCCTCGATGCGCGCCTGCTCGAGCTGTTCCTTCAGCTCCGAGATGCCCTGGATCGCCTGCTTCTCGCTCTGCCACTGGGCCTTCATGCCGGCCGACTGCTCGCGCAACTCCGCCAGCTCGCGTTCGATCGCCTCGCGGCGCTCGGCGGAGGCCTCGTCGGTCTCCTTGCTGAGCGACGTCAGCTCGATCTCCAGCTGCATCACGCGCCGGTCGACCTCGTCGATCTCGGTGGGCAGCGAGTCGATCTCGATGCGCAGCCGCGAGGCGGCCTCGTCGATCAGGTCGATCGCCTTGTCGGGCAGGAAGCGGTCGGCGATGTAGCGATCGGACAGCGTCGCGGCGGCGATCAGCGCGCTGTCCTGGATGCGCACGCCGTGGTGCACCTCGTAGCGCTCCTTCAGGCCGCGCAGGATCGCGATCGCGTCGGCGACCGACGGCTCGCCGACCATCACCGGCTGGAAGCGACGCTCCAACGCGGCGTCCTTCTCGATGTACTTGCGGTACTCGTCGAGCGTGGTCGCGCCGACCGCGCGCAGTTCGCCGCGCGCGAGCATCGGCTTCAGCAGGTTGGCGGCGTCGACGGCGCCTTCCGCGGCGCCGGCGCCGACGATCGTGTGCAGCTCGTCGAGGAACAGGATCACGTTGCCGTGCGCTTCGGAGACCTCGTTCAGCACCGCCTTCAGGCGGTCCTCGAACTCGCCCCGGTACTTCGCGCCGGCGATCAGCGAGCCGATGTCCAGCGCGATCACGCGCCGTTCGCGCAGCGAGTCGGGGATGTCGCCGGAGACGATCCGCTGCGCCAGGCCCTCGACGATCGCGGTCTTGCCGACGCCGGGCTCGCCGATCAGCACGGGGTTGTTCTTGGTGCGCCGCGAGAGCACCTGGATCACGCGGCGAATCTCCTCGTCGCGGCCGATCACGGGGTCGAGCTTGCCCTGCTCGGCGGCGGCGGTCAGGTCGGTGCCGAAGCGCTCCAGCGCTTCGAGCTTCTCCTCGGGCGCCTGGTCGGTGACGCGGTGCGAGCCGCGCACCTCGGCGAGCGCCTGCAGCAGCCGCTCGCGGCTGGCGCCCACGGAGCGCAGCGCGGCGCCGGCGCGGCCTTGATCTGCCGCGAGCGCGAGCAACAGGTGCTCGGTCGAGACGTACTGGTCGGACAGCGACTGGGCCTCGCCCTCCGCCGCCTGGATCACGGCGGTCAGCTCGCTGGAGGGCACGGTGGCGGGCGGCGAGCTGGAGGCCGACAGCCGCGGCAGGTCATCGAGCGCGCGTGCGACCTCGGCGCGCAGCGCCGGCAGCTCGACGCCGAGCTTGTTCAGCACCGGCAGCACGACGCCGCCGGGGGCGCTGGCCGCGCTCTCGCCGCCGCGGCCGCCAGCTCCGGCTGCTGCGCCGCCTGTCGAGCCGTCGCCGTCGAGCAGCGCGCTGAGCAGGTGCACGGGCACGGCCTGCGGGTTGGCGCGCTGCTGCGCGAGCCGCGCGGCCGCCGCCAGCGCTTCCTGTGACTTGATCGTGAAACGGTCGGGTTGCATCGCTAAGACCTCTTGGGTGGTGTTCGCTTGGGTGGTGCTCGGAATGGGGAGCGGGCGTCGGCGGCGCGCACCAGCTCGAGACCGCCGCGATAGGGCACGGTCAGCTCCGCGCGGAACGAGCGGCGCACCTCCTCCAGCTCGTTGGCGAGGCGCACCTGCGCCTGGAACGCTTCAAGCTCGATCTGCTCGATGCGCGCGTGCATGCTGTCGATCTCCTGCTCCAGGCGCAGCACGCGCTCGACGCCGGCGAGGTTGAGGCCCAGCTCCGCGGTCATCTCCTGGATGCGCCTGAGCTTCTCGACGTCCTCCTGCGAGTACAGCCGCGTGCCCTTGGGCGAGCGCTGCGGCTCGATCAGCCCGCGCGACTCGTACACGCGCAGCGTCTGCGGGTGCATGTTCGCGAGCTGCGCGGCGATCGAGATCATGAACACGCCGCGGCTGGTCTCGACTTCGACGCGCGTCGCCTTACGAGCCATCGTCGGCTCCCTTGGCGCTCGCGCCGGCGGTGTCGCCTGACGCCTTGGCCGCGCCGTCGCTGCTCGCCTTGCCGGCACCGCTCGCCTTGCCGGCACCGCTCGCCTTGCCAGCGCCCGCCGCGCCCGCGCCGTTCGGGAACAAACCCGCGCGCGGGTCGCCGCCGAGTGTCTTTGACAGTTGTTCGACGGCGCTCTGCTGCTCCTTGCTGAGCGTCTGCGGGACGTCGATCACGAAGCGGTAGTGGATGTCGCCTTTGTCTTTCCCGCCGAGCTTCGGCGGGCCCTCGCCGCGCAGTCGCTGCACGGTGCCGTGCGCGGTGCCTGGTTTGACGCGCAGGGTCTTGGTGCCGCCCAGCGTCGGCACCTGCACCTCTGCTCCCTGCAGCGCCTCGGGAATCGTCAACGGCACCTCGACCTCGAGGTTGTCGCCCTTGCGGGTGAACAGCGGTGAGGACTCGACGTGCGTGATCAGGTACAGGTCGCCGGGCGGTCCGCCGTTGCGTCCGGCCTCGCCCTTGCCGGCGAGGCGGATGCGGCTGCCGTCCTTGACGCCGGCGGGGATGTTGACGCGCAGGCGCTTGACGGTGCGCACGGCGCCGGCGCCGCTGCACGTCGGGCACGGGTCCTCGATCACGGTGCCGGTGCCGCCGCAGCGCGAGCACGGCTGTGAGATCGAGAACATCCCCTGTCCCTGCGTCTCGATGCCGCGGCCCTCGCAGCTCGGGCACACCGACGGCGCGGTGCCGGGCTTGGCGCCGGTGCCGTGGCAGCTCGGGCAGGCGGCGTGCATCGGCACCTGCAGCGGCACCTGCGCGCCGGCGACCGCCTGGTCGAAGCTGATCGTCACCTGAGCCTCCAGGTCGGCGCCCTTTTCGGCGCGCGGCTTGGTGCGCACGCGGCGTCCGCTGGTCGAGCCGCCGAACAGGTTCGACAGGATGTCGCCCATCGAGTTGCCGTCGAAGTCGAAGTTGCCGAAGCCGCCGAAGCCGCCGCCCGGACCTGCGCCGGTGGCAAACGGGCCGGAGCCGCTGTCGTACTGCTTGCGCTTGTCGGGATCACCGAGCACATCGTGTGCCTGGGACAGCTCCTTGAAGCGCGCCTCCGCCTGCTTGTCGTCCGGGTTTTGGTCCGGGTGGTACTTGCGCGCAAGCTTGCGGTAGGCCTTCTTGATCTCCTCGGGCGTCGCTTTCTTGTCGACGCCGAGCGTCTTGTAGTAGTCGGGTCGCGTGGCCATTGACCTGAGCCTCCTCCTACGCGGCCACGACCACGCGCGCCGGGCGCAGGATGCCCTCGCCCAGCCGGTAGCCGTCCTGGTAGACCTCGACAACGGTGCCGCTGGAGGCACCGCCGGGAGCCTGCGCGGCGGTGGCAACGGCCTCGTGCACCTCGGGATCGAACACCTCGCCGAGCGGGCAGAACGACTCGATCCCCGCCCGCGCGAGCGCGGCCTTCAGCTCGTTGCGCACGAGCCGCACCCCCTGCAGCAGCGGGTCGTCATCGGCGGCGCCGTCCAGCGCCCGGTCGAGGTTGTCGAGCGCCGGCAAAAGCTCCTTCGCCAGCGAGCTCACACCACGGTCACGCGCAGCACTGGCCTCGCGAGCCATCCGCTTGCGGTAGTTCTCGAAGTCGGCCTGAGTCCGCTGCGCAAGCGCGAGATAGTCGTCCCGCTGCTTGGCCGTCTTGACCAGCTCGTCGAGCTCACCCTCGATCTGGACCTCGGTGATGTCATGGGCGTGCGCATCCTCGTCGTGCGCTCTCGCGCCCACCGATGATGCTCCCGCCCCATCAGGGCGCGATCTCTCCTCGGGCGTAACTGGCTGGCCCGCCGTGGATGGCTCGCCCCCCGACGCCTGTGAAGCGTCGGGGGTGCCGGTGATGTTGATCTCAGTCATCGTGAGCCCTATGCCTGCGGCTCTTCGACGACCTCAGCGTCGACTACATCCTCTTCATCCGAGGAAGAGTCGCCGCCGCCGTCTGCGGCCGCGCCGTTGCCGGAGGCCGCCGCCTGCTCCTGCGCGCGCTGGTACATCGCCTCTGAGACCGCGTGGAAGGCGGTCTGCAGCGTCTCTGCCTTGGCGTTGATCGTCGCCGGGTCCTCTGACTCGAGCACCTCGCGCAGCTCCTTGATGGCCTCCTCGATGCGACCTTTGGAGTCGGCGTCGACCTGGTCACCGAGATCGGCGAGCTGGCGCTCGGCCTGGTAGGCGGCGTTCTCGCCGTTGTTGCGCGCCTCTGCGAGCTCGCGCGCCTTGCGGTCGTCCTCGGCGTGGGACTCGGCGTCGGCGACCATGTTCTTGATCTCGTCGTCGGACAGCCCGGAGCCGGACTTGATCTCGATCTTCTGCTCCTTGCCGGTGCCGAGATCCTTGGCGGACACGTTGAGGATGCCGTTGGCGTCGATGTCGAACGCGACCTCGATCTGCGGGATTCCTCGCGGCGCCGGCGGGATGCCGGTGAGCTGGAACTTGCCGAGCGACTTGTTGTACTGAGCCATCTCGCGCTCGCCCTGCAGCACGTGGATCTCGACCGACGGCTGGTTGTCCTCGGCTGTGGAGAAGACCTCGCCCTTGCGCGTGGGGATCGTGGTGTTGCGCTCGATCAGCTTGGTCATGACGCCGCCCTTGGTCTCGATGCCGAGGGTCAGCGGCGTGACGTCGAGCAGCAGCACGTCCTTGACGTCGCCGGCGAGCACGCCGGCCTGGATCGCTGCGCCGACGGCGACGACCTCATCGGGGTTGACGCCCCGGTGCGGCTCTTTGCCGGTCAGCTCTTTGACCTTCTCCTGTACCGCCGGGGAGCGCGTCATGCCGCCGACGAGCACAACGTGTTCGATCTCCTTGACGCCCTTGGCTTTGGCGTCGTCCATCGCCTGGCGCACGGGAGCGACGACGCGATCGAGCAGGTCAGCCGTCAGCTCGGCGAGCTTCGCGCGGGTGAGGCGCGTGTCGAGGTGCTTGGGCCCGGAGGCGTCGGCGGTGATGAACGGCAGGTTGATCTGCGTCTCCTGCGTGGTCGACAGCTCGATCTTGGCCTTCTCGGAGGCCTCGTACAGACGCTGCAGCGCCATCGGGTCGGCCGACAGGTCGATGGCCTGCGACTTCTTGAACTCGGACACGAGCCAGTCGACGATCGCCTTGTCGAAGTTGTCGCCGCCGAGGTGGTTGTCGCCGGCGGTGGACTTGACCTCGAACACGCCGTCGCCGATCTCGAGCACGGACACGTCGAAGGTGCCGCCGCCGAGGTCGAACACGAGGATCGTCTGGTCGGACTCCTTGTCGAGCCCGTACGCCAGCGACGCGGCGGTCGGCTCGTTGATGATGCGCTTGACGTCGAGCCCGGCGATCTTGCCGGCGTCCTTGGTCGCCTGGCGCTGGTCGTCGTTGAAGTACGCGGGGACGGTGATCACCGCGCCGTCGACCGTCTCGCCCAAATACGCTTCCGCGTCGGTCTTCAGCTTCTGCAGGATCATCGCTGAGATCTCCGGCGGGGAGTGCTGCTCGCCGCCGGCTTCAACGCGTGCGTCGCCGTTGGGACCTGAGACGACCTTGTACGGGACGATCGACTCCTCCTCCTTGACTTCGCCCTCCTTGCGGCCCATGAAGCGCTTGATCGAGAAGACGGTGTTCTGCGGGTTGGTGACAGCCTGGCGCTTGGCGACGGTGCCGACGAGACGCTCGCCGGACGCGGTGAACGCGACGACCGACGGGGTCGTGCGACCGCCCTCGGAGTTCTCGATGACGGTCGGCTCGCCGCCCTCGAGCACCGCCATGCACGAGTTGGTCGTGCCGAGGTCGATGCCTATGGTCTTGGCCATGTAGTTGTGCTCCTTCTAAGACGCTTTACAAATCTAAGTGGCATTGTGGCAGATTTTCTGTGGGACGTCAAGTGGTTCGCGGACCTCCGGTGTCGTGCAGTTCGGGCCCGCACATGTGCGGGCCCGCCAACCGGCGCATGCGCCGGTTGTTCCCGAGGGTGCATGCACCCTCGGGCCGGGTGGCGCATGCGCCACCCGGAACAGCTCAACCCCACGCCCGCACCCCCCAAATGGGGGTGGTTTGACAGTTGCGGCGTAACCGGGCGCAGACCGCTGAGTAGGCTCGCGACAGTGACACGGCTGGAGCGCAACGCCAACATCGCCGCGGTGGTGATCCCGTTCCTGGGCGTGATCGCGGCGGCGGTGGTGCTGTGGAATCACTTCCTCGGCCCGCGCGATCTGGCGATCTTCGCGGTCATGTACCTGCTGAGCGCGCTGGGCATCACCGTCGGCTTCCACCGCCTGCTCACGCACCGCGCGTTCCAGACGCGTCCGTGGCTGCGCTACACGCTCGCGATCCTCGGCTCGATGTCGCTGCAGGGCGGCGTCATCGACTGGGTCGCCGACCACCGCAAGCACCACACGTTCACCGACGAAGAGGGCGACCCGCACAGCCCACACGCGGGGCACGGAGCGGGCCTGCGCGGGATGGTCGCGGGCCTGTGGCACGCGCACGTCGGCTGGCTGTTCGAGACGCACGGGCAGGCGTCCTCGAAACGCTACGCGCGCGACCTCGTCGAGGACGCGACGATGCGCCGCATCAACCGCAGCTTCCCGCTGATCGCGCTCGGCAGCCTGGTGCTGCCGTTCGTGCTCGGCGTCGCGCTCAGCGGCGGCTCGCTCGTCGACGGCGGCCTGTCGGCGCTGTTGTGGGCGGGGCTCGTGCGGATCTTCCTCGTGCACCACATCACCTGGAGCATCAACTCGATCTGCCACTTCTTCGGCAGCCGCCGCTTCGACACCGACGACCAGTCCACGAACGTGTTCTGGCTGGCGCTGCCGTCGCTCGGCGAGGCCTGGCACCACAACCACCACGCGTTTCCGCAGTCCGCGTTCCACGGCCTGCGCTGGTACGAGCTCGACCCGTCCGGCTGGCTGATCCTCGCGCTGGCACGCATAGGGCTCGCGTGGGACGTCGTCACGGTCACGCCGGAGCGCGCTCGCGCGAAGTTGCAGGGCGCCGCCGCGTCGGTGCAGGGCGTCGCCGCCTCCGTCCAAGGCGCAGCCTCCCCGGCACCGGCCGACACCGCGTCCGCGCCGCGCTGACAGCAGCGCCGGCCGTGCCCGCGCGCGCTACCTTTTGCGTATGAACATGGTCCCGTCGGGGCCTATCAAGCCGCGACTGCGGGGGGTGCTCCACGAGTACGGGTTCTTCGTGTCGCTCGTCTGCGGCGTCGTGCTGATCCTGGCGGCCTCCAGCGGGCGCGCCCGCCTCGCGGCCGCCGTCTACGCCGGCGCAGTGTCCGGCCTGCTGGGCACGAGCGCGCTGTACCACCGCGTCACCTGGCGCCCGCGCGCGCGGCGCTGGATGCGGCGGCTGGATCACTCGATGATCTTCGTGCTGATCGCCGGCACCTACACGCCGGTGGCGCTGCTCGCGCTGAAGGGCTCGCTCGCGACCACGATCCTGATCGTGATGTGGGCGGGTGCGCTTGGCGGCGTGATCTTCAAGCTGCTGTGGATCGACGCGCCGAAGTGGCTGTTTGCAGCCGTGTACGTGGCGCTGGGGCTCGTCACCTTCGCGGTCTTCGGCGAGCTGCCCGCGGCGATCGGCTGGCTCGGCGTCGCCGGGCTCGCCGGCGGCGGGCTGCTGTACGTGGTCGGCGCGATCGTCTACGCCAGCGGCCGCCCCAACCCGTGGCCCAAGGTGTTCGGCTACCACGAGGTGTTCCACACCCTGGTGCTGGTCGCCGCCGCGCTACAGTACGCGGTGATCGCGTTCGCGGTGATTCCGCGGGGGTAAAACAGGCAGTTACCCGCGTGCTTGGCAGCGACCGGGAGGCCAAGAGACGTCCGTATAATCGTAGGCGCGAAGCTACAGGCGAATGGCTGGAGGCCCTTAATGATGAGGGGCCCGCCTCTCGACGGACCCCTCGCCAAAGCAATCTTGCTAGCCCAAAGGCTGGCAAGACGCACGGCCGTTCAACCGAGACTGTATCGGAAGAAAGGGCGAATAACCATAGCTCGGGGCCTCGGAATCGAACCGAGATAACACGGTTGAACGGCCGCGCGTCCTGCCATTGGACGAACCCCGAGCTATGGCTACAAGCTCATCAGGTACCGGCCGCACTACCCCCTTGGTTGGGATCGGTTGCCATGGGGTTCTGGACTCGGTTCGCCAGATGCTCAACCAGTCCACTGTGCGGGGCGCCGAGGTGCCGCACCCGCGAGAGCAGGCCGGGTGGCGGTGCGCCCTTCGTGATAATCGTCGCGGGGATAGACGACGCGAGAAAACTTGGCCGATCCCAGGTCGACATCATCCGGGCGCCAAACAACGTCACATTCAATGTGCCCGGCAGCGCCGCGCTCGGAGCAATTACCCCAGAGAAGCCTTCGTTGCGAAGCCTGGCGCCCTCGTTCTGGCATTGCTCGTGGTTCTCAGAAACGAGCGCGGCAGGCTCGAAACCAGATCGTTCCGCCCGCTCAAAACTCGAGTAGTCCGCTATCACCCCACCCTCAATGAGGACAGCCCACATGGAAACGCTGACCATCGCGACCTCGTCCTCGGCACGCAACTCCTCGTTGCGTATCAACTCGGCCCACGCGCCATCGGTGCTCAGCGAGAGATACTGAGTCGGTCCGTCACCTCGACGATGCCAGCGGCCCGACTGGCTGTTCTCACGCACCCAGAATGGGGTGTCGTAGCTGGAATAGCGGTGCGCTATCCGTCGTTCGATTGGGAAGTTTTCTGGTTCAGGCGCCATGCCCTGCTCTCCCTTGCCTCGCGAGACGCACAAGGGCCCTTTCAAAGCCCGGCTCGCCCGCAAGGTCGATTGGTGCGTGACCATCGAGTTCCGCTCGCTCCCGGTGGAACCAGGCAACGACTCCCTCCGGGTTCCATACATGCCGAAGTAGTCGCACTAGGCGGACCGCCAAGACCAGTTGGTACGGAGGTGTGCCGCCCTCTTTCCCAAGACGCTGTAGATGACGGGTCGAGACGCCGGCGAGGCGCGCTTGATCCGCCTGAGTGACGCGTGGGAGCGCCTGCTGCAGGTATGCGACAAGGGGCCGAGCGTCGTCATCGCGGCACCCGGCGTGCTCGTCAAGCGCATCGCGCACTATGTGGCGAATGGCCTCGGAGTCGACGAAGAACCGGTCAAGTGCATCAAGCGGTCGAGCCTCGTCGGACTCTTGAAGGGCAGCGAGTAGGTTGATGATGATCTTCCGGATCTCGGCCACGGCCTCTGGCTCGAGTTGCGGCGGAAGATCGTTGCTGAGCTGCACGGACAGTCGCCGAGCCGTCTCAATCCATCGCCTCGCGTACTCAGCATCGACTGCCTCCGAGGCAGCCGGTCCGGCCGCCTCAATCGCCTCGCGGAGCTTTCTGAGGCCATCACTAATCCGTCGCTCAAGGTCGGCGAGTTCTTGCTGCTCTGGGTTTTGATCAAGAACTAGTCCCGACAACTGTCCTCCCTTTGTCGTAATGCTGTCGTGCTCTATAGGCATGGTTCCGCCATCATAGCGTATCTCCGTCGGAAAGTCGGACATATTTACGACATGGCGGGGGAACTCGAACCTGATGTCGGGGGGTCGCGACACGATTCGGCGTCGATCGTTCGCCAAGCGCTGACCGAGCCCGTCAGATAAAGAGCTTACGACTCGGGCACATCCGCGCCAGCGCGCACTCGCCGCAAGCCGGCGAGCGAGCGTGGCACGTGCGCCGGCCGTGGCGCAACAGGTTGACGTGCAGCTCGAGCTCCTGTCCGGGAGGCGTCAGCGCGAGCATCTGGTCGTGCAGGCGCTCGAACGGCGCGCCCGTCTCCAGCAGGTGCAGGCGCGAGCCCACACGCGAGACGTGCGTGTCGACGGGCACGTCGTGCAGGCCGTAGGCGAACAGCAGCACGCACGCGGCGGTCTTGCGCCCGACGCCGGGCAGCGCCACGAGATAGTCGCGCGCTTGCTCGATCGGCACGTCGGGCAGCCAGTCGAGCGAGAGCGCCGACGCGGACCCTCCGGCGCGAGCGCCTCGCTCCGCGTCCCGCGCTCCGCATGCGTGGGCGGCACCGCCGGGCGGACCGGGTGCGTCCGAGATCGCCTGCAGGATCGCCTGGATGCGCACGGACTTCACCTTCGAGATACCGCCGGGGCGGATCGCCTCCTCGACCTCGGCGGTCGGCGCGTCGCGCACCTGCTCCCAGCTCGCGAAGCGCTCGCGCAGGCGCAGGTAGGCGACGTCGCGGTTGCGGTCGTTGGTGGACTGCGAGAGCACCGTCAGCACCAGCTCCGCGATCGGGTCGCCGTGCGGGCGCATCAGCGGCACGCCGTAGACCTCGCGCAGGCGTTCGCGGACCCGCACGACACGCGCGTGCGTGGGCGGCTTCCAGGCGGTGACGGATGACTTGGCCGGGCTGCGCGAAGTGGCTGCAGATGGCTTCGCCGGACGGCGCGAAGTGGCGGCGGAGGCGCTGCGTGGCACCGGCCAACGGTAGCCGCCGGGGCGCCCGCGAAGAGGCCCGCCGCGATCGGCGCCCGTATATCCTCGCCGCATATCCGAGGTGAGCGACCACAACGGCGAGATCGACGGGCGGCCGGTGTTCTGGCGCAGCGCGCCGGCGCCGCCGGGTCGTGCGCAGGCCGCGACGCCGCTGTACCTGCACGGCGTCCCCGATAGCTCCGACGCGTGGATCGCTCCCCGCGAGCACCGCGGCCGGCGCCCTCGCTGGCGACGCTGGTGGCGCAAACAGCGCGCGCAGGACGAATGGGTCGAGCCGCCGGCCTATGAGCTCGGGTTTCTGGAGCGCAGCGGCGGGCTGGCGCTCGACCTGCCGGGCTTCGGACGCTCCGGCAAGCCGGGCTATCTGCGCTTCACGATCGACGAGTACGACCACTTCATCGAGCGCTTTCTGGATGAGGTCGGGGTCGAGCGCGTGCAGCTCGTGGTGCACGACTGGGGCGCGGTCGGTCTCGCGTTCGCACAGCGGCTGCCCGAGCGCGTGGAGCGGGTGGTGGTCATCGACGCGGTGCCGTTCTTGCCGGGGTATCGGTGGCATCGCACCGCGCGCATTTGGCGCACGCTCGGGCTGGGCGAGCTGGCGATGGGCACGACGCACCGCTTCGTGCTGGAGCTGCTGTCGAAGGAGTCCAACGTGACCCCTGGACCGATGCCGGGAGCGTGGCACGACAGCGTGCTCGAGCACTTCGACGACGGCACGCAGCGCGCGATCCTGCGCCTGTACCGCAGCTCACCGCCCGAGGTCCTGGAGGCAGCGGGCGCGCGGCTGGGGACGCTCGACGTGCCCGCGCTGGTCGTGTGGGGCGCGCACGACCCCTACATCCCGGCGCGCTTCGGGCGCGACTACGCGCAGGCGTTGCCACACGCGGAGCTGCTCGAGCTACCCGACGCGGGCCACTGGCCGTGGCTGGACCGCCCGGACGTGATCGACCGCGTGGTGGAGTTCCTGAGCGCCGGGTGAGCACAGCCGCTCCCGCACCAGGCGCGGCGCCGCCGAGCCCGGGCGCCGACTCGGCCGCGGGCACGCGCGCCGAGCGGACGGCACGCGCGCCGTCGGCGTGGACGATCACCGCGGCGCTCGGCGTCGTGTACCTGATCCTGGCCCCGGCGAGCCCTGATCTTGCCGCCGCCAGCTACCGCAGCAATCTGTTCTCGACGGCGGGCTTCACGCTGTGGGACAACTCCTGGTACGGCGGCCATCATCTGCTCGCCTACTCGGTGCTTGCACCTGCGCTGGGCGCACTGATCGGACCGCAACCGCTGGCGGCGATCTCGATGGCGATCGCCACGGCGCTGTTCGCGCGGCTGATCGACGGTCGCTTTCCGGCCGGCGCCGCGCGCGTCGCCGCGATCTGGTTCGCGCTCGGCGCGTCGGTCGCGTTGCTGTCGAGCCGCGTGCCGTTCGACCTCGGCCTCGCGATCGGTCTCGGCGCGGCGCTCGCCGCCGCTCGCGGCCGACCGCGCTCGGCGTTCGCGCTGGCGATCGTGTGCGCGCTGGCGAGCCCCGTCGCCGGTGCGTTCCTCGCGCTCGCGTTCCTTGCCTGGGCGGTTGCCGGTCCCGCGCGCGCGTGGCCGCTGACGCTGACGGCGGGGGCGCTCGCGCCGATCGCGCTGCTGGTGCTCGCGTTCCCCGAAGGCGGCGCGCAGCCGTTCGTCGGCTCGGCCTTCTACCCGGCGTTGGCGGGCGTGGTCGTCGTCGGCGCGCTGATGCCGTCGGGAAATCCTCTAAGCGGGGAGTCTACGAGCGCCCTGCGCGTGCTGCGGATCGGCGCGCTGCTGTACGCGCTCGCGCTGATCGGCTCGTTTCTGATCCCGACCGCGGTCGGCGGCAACGCCGACCGTCTCGGCGCACTGGTCGCGGGACCGCTCGCCGCGTGCGTGCTCGCGGGCGCCGCGCGCGGCAGCCTGCACCGTCGTGCGCTGATCGTGCTCGCTCCGTTCCTGTTCTACTGGCAGGCGAACGCGCCCGTCGCGGACTGGCTGTCGACGCTCTCGAATGCGTCGACCAGCGCGTCCTACTATGCGCCGCTGCTCGGCGAGCTGCGCGCGCTGGGCGTCGGCTACGGCGCACGCCCGACCCGCATCGAGGTCGTCGCCACGGCCGACCACTGGGAGGCGCGTTGGATGGCGCCGCACGTGATGCTCGCGCGCGGCTGGGAGCGCCAGCTGGACACCTACCGCAACGGCATCTTCTATGAAGAATCCAAGCCGCTGACGGCGGCGCGCTACCGCGCCTGGCTATCCCAGAACGCGATCGCCTACGTCGCGCTGCCGGACGCGCCGCTGGACTACTCGGCGCGTGCTGAGGCGCGGCTGCTGCGCGGCGGCCGCGCCTCCTACCTGCGCGAGATCTGGCACTCGGCGCACTGGCGCCTGTTCGCAGTCGGCGGCGCGAGCCCGCTGGTCAGCCCGCCTGGCGTGCTTTCGAGCGTCGGCAGCGACTCGCTGGCGCTGTACGCGCCACGCGCGGGCGACTACACGGTGCGCGTGCGCTTCACCCCGTACTGGGCGCTGGCGAGCGGCGACGGCTGCGTCGCGCGCGCGCCGGGCGGCTGGACCAGCGTGCAGGCGCACGCGGCCGGCAGCTTTCACGTCGTGATCAGCTTCGCGCTCGCGCGCGTGTTCAGCCAGGCACCTCGCTGCGATTGACCATGGGTTAGGCTGTAGCGGTTGATGCTCGCCCGTGCTCGTGTCCTGCAGGCGCGCGTCCTGCCGCACGGCTGGCTGGACGTGCTGCGCCAGGTCTCCCTCTTCGGCGCCGCCTACCTTGCCTACCGGCTCGTGCGGGGGCTGGTCGAGGGCGATGCCAACGCCGCGTTTGCGCACGCGCGCAACGTGATCGCGTTGGAGCGCACGCTGCACGTGTTCGTCGAGCCGTCCGTTCAGGCCTGGGGCTCCAGCAGCCACTTCCTGATGGTGGCCTCCAGCTGGCTGTACGTGAACGCGCAGACAACCGTGACGGTCGCGGCGCTCGTGTACCTGTACCTGCGCCACAACCGCAGCTTCTACTTCGTGCGCAACATGTTCATGGTCGCGATGGCAATCGCGCTCGTGGGCTACACGGTCTATCCGACCGCGCCGCCGCGCTTCATGCCCGAATGGGGCTTCATCGACAGCGTCGCCGACTTCACCGGCGTGCACGTCTCACACGCGAGCGCGACGCTCAACGCGCTGACGAACCTGTACGCGGCGGTGCCGTCGATGCACGTCGCGTTCGCGCTGATGATCGGCTGGACGCTGGCGCGCCTGGTGCGCTGGCGCGTGGTGCGCGTCCTGTGGCTGCTCTATCCCTTCCTGATGGCGTTCGTGATCGTGGTCACCGCCAACCACTTCATCTTCGACGCCGTGCTCGGCGCGCTGACCGCCGGCGCCTCGGCGTACGCGGCGACCTGGATGGCGCGTGCGCGCCCGCAAGCGTGGCGCTTCTCGGCCGTCACCAGCCCGCAGCTGAGCACGGGCGTGTAGCGCGTGCCTGCGCCCAGGCAGCACACCCCCCCGCGCCGCACCCGGCGCACGTCCTACCGCTCGGGGCGGCCGCGGACACGCGCGCCGATCGGCGCCGGGCAGCGACGCGAGCTCGTGCGCAACCGCCTGATCGAGTCGCGCCTGACCCCCAACGCGATCTCGCTGACGGGCTTCGTCGGCAACCTGATCGCAGCTGTGCTCGTTTGGGAACGGCTGTTCTTCCTCGGCGGCATCGCGTTCGTGCTCGGCTCGATCATGGACACGCTCGACGGGCGCTACTCGCGCATGTCGGGCAAGGGCACGCCGTTCGGCGCGTTCCTGGACTCGACGCTCGACCGCATCGAGGAGGGCATCGTGCTGACCGCGGTCGCCGGCTACTTCGCGCTGCATGGCAACCGCGTAGCTGCCGCCGCCGTGGTCGTGGCGGTGCTGGCGTCGCTGATGGTCAGCTACACCCGCGCGCGCGCCGAGGCGCTCGGCGTCGAGTGCAAGGTCGGCATCGCCACGCGCCCCGTGCGCGTCGTGATCCTCGCGATCGGCCTGATCTTCGCCAGAGGCGCCTCGCTCGGCAACTTCGAGCTGCTGCAGCCGGCCGTGTACGTGCTCGCGGCGCTCAGCGTGATCACGGTCTGGCAACGCATTTGGCACGTGCGCCGCGAGCTGTCGGTGTGACCTCGGCGGCCTCGCGGAGTAGTCTCATCCCGTGACCAACGACAACAAGAACGGCCGCGCCCACAGCAACGGCGCCGCCTCACAAAACGGCGCCTCGCGCTATCAGTCTGAGAAGGTACGAGTCGCGATCGTCGGCGTCGGCAACTGCGCCTCGTCGTTCGTGCAGGGCGTCCATTACTACCGCGACGCCGACCCCACCCAGCGGGTTCCGGGCCTGATGCACGTCGACCTCGGTGGCTACCACGTACGCGACATCGAGTTCACGGCCGCGTTCGACATCGACGCGGCGAAGGTCGGCAAGGACCTCGGCCAGGCGATCTGGTCGGGGCAGAACAACACGATCAAGTTCGCCACGGGCACGCACGCGGTCCCGAAGAAGCTCGGCGTGCCTGTCTACCGCGGCATGACCCACGACGGCCTTGGCAAATACCTCAAAGAGAAGATCACCAAGGCCCCCGGCGAGACGGCGGACATCGTCAAGATCCTCAAGGACACGCACACCGACGTCGTCGTCTCCTATCTGCCGGTCGGCTCCGAGGAGGCGACCAAGTGGTACGTCGAGCAGGTGCTCGAGGCAGGCTGCGGCTTCGTCAACTGCATCCCCGTGTTCATCGCCCGCGAGGACTACTGGGACAAGCGCTTCCAGAAGGCGGGGCTGCCAATCGTCGGCGACGACATCAAGTCGCAGGTCGGCGCGACGATCGTGCACCGTACGCTCGCGCGCCTGTTCGCCGATCGCGGCGTCGAGATCGAGCGCACTTCGCAGCTGAACGTGGGCGGCAACATGGACTTCTACAACATGCTGGAGCGCGAGCGCCTGGAGTCGAAGAAGATCTCCAAGACCAACGCCGTGACCTCGATCATGGACCACGAGCTTCCCCGCCAGCGACATCCACGTCGGGCCGTCGGACTACGTGCCGTGGCTGACGGATCGCAAGTGGGCGCACATCCGTGTCGAGGGCCAGGCGTTCGGTGACGTGCCGCTGAACCTGGAGCTGAAGCTCGAGGTGTGGGACTCACCGAACTCGGCCGGCATCGTGATCGACGCGGTGCGCTGCTGCAAGCTCGCGCTCAACCACGGCGTCAGCGGACAGCTCGACGGGCCGTCGTCGTACCTGATGAAGTCGCCGCACAACCAGCGTCCGGACGAGCTGGCGAGGGCGGACACCGAGGCGTTCATCGCGAGGTATGGAGGCCCGCCCGCCCCGCCCGGCACGCGGGCGAAGGGCGCCAAAGCACGGCCGGTCAAGGCGCCGGCCGCGAAGTAGCCCACGGCGGCGGTGCCTCACCCGCTGGACGGCAAGCGGGATAATTGAGCCGTAGATGACCGACCTGTTCTCGATCGCCCACGTGACGCCGTATCCGTGGGAGGCGGAGGGCAACGAGGTCAACGCCCACGTGGCGCGCGTCGCGACGGAGCTCTCGCGGCGCGGCCACCGCGTGCTGGTGCTAGCGCCGTCGCGCTCGCAGGAGCGCGTGCGGACCTCGCGCAAGGCGCTGCGCGCCGCGCGCGGCGCGTCCGGTGGCAGCTCCTCGCTGCTCGACGGAACCGACGGCGGCACCCCGCGTGTAATCGCCGTCGGCGAGGTGCTCGACCTGCGCGGCTCGGCGAGCGCCGGCAGCCGTCGCACGGCGGCGCTGCCGATCGACGTGGCGAGGACGATCGAGGAACTGCTGAGGACGATCGAGCTCGACTTCGTGCACGTGCACGAGCCGTTCGCACCGAGCACTTCCAACGCCGCGCTGCGCCACTCGCGCGCGCTCAACGTCGGCTCGTTCCACGCCTCGACCGAGCGCCTGCTTTCGACGCTTCTTGCGCGCCGTTTCGTCGAGAGCTTCTTCGGGCGCCTGGACGCGCGCACGGCGAGCCTGCCGGCGACCGCCGAGCTGATGGCGCGCCACTTCCCAGGCGACTACCGCCTGGTGCGCGACGACAGCAGCGCCACGGACGAGCTCGAGGCGATCTACCGTGCGCTGGCCGCGCGCCGGCACTCGCGCGACGGCGACGCGGCGCTCTCGCGGCGCCTCTCCGAGCGAGCGCTGATCGAGGTCGACCTGCACATGCACACCGATCACTCATACGACTGTGCCACGCCCGTGGAGGTGCTGCTGGCGAGCGCGCGCGAGCAGGGCCTGGGGGCGATCGCGGTGACCGACCACAACGAGATCTCCGGCGCGCTGGAGGCCGCCGCGCAGGCGGACGAGGCCGCTCGATCCGGCCCCCACTCACTTGGGTCGGGATCGAATCTGAAAGTGATCGTCGGCGAGGAGGTCAAGACAGCCGGCGAGGGCGAGGTGATCGGGCTGTTCATCAAGGAGAAGATCCCGCGCGGCATGAGCCTGCGCGAGACGGTCGCCGAGATCAAGCGTCAGGGCGGGATCGTGTACGTCCCGCACCCGTTCGACCGCATGCACTCGGTGCCCGACTACGAGCACCTGCTGGAGATCCTCGACGAGGTCGACGCGATCGAGGTGTTCAACCCGCGCGTGGCGATCCCGGGATTCAACGAAGAGGCGGCGCGCTTTGCCGCCAAGTACCGCATCCCCGCGGGCGCCGGCTCGGACTCGCACGTCGCTCAGGGCCTCGGCTCGGTGCGAATTCGCATGCGCGAGTTCGACGGCCCGGCAGAGTTCTTGCAGTCGCTGCGCGATGCGGAGATCCTCACGCGGCCGTCCTCGCTGCTGTACGTGCAGGCGTTGAAGTTCCTGCAGACGCGCGCGACGCCCCGCTCGGCGCGGCGCGCAAGCAAGGCGCGGCGGCTGAAGCGCTTGAACCGTACCCACGGCGGCGGGCGCAGATAGGCGATCTGCGCCCGCCGCAGGCGCAGCGAAAGCGCAAGGACTGATGCACGGTCAAGGACAAGACGACGCCCCGTCAAATCTCTCGGGGTCGATGCCCGTGACCGATGACGAGATCCGCGAGAAGTATCTGGAGCGTGCCATCCGTGAGCTGAACACGCTCACGCGCGAGCTGCAGGCGTGCCCGCACTGCCCGCGGGGCAACCTGATGCCGGTGCTCGGCTCGGGACACCCGCAGGCGGACATCATGCTGCTCAAGTACTCGGCGCTGCCTTCGGAGATCGAGGAGGGGGTGGCCTTCTACGGGCGCGCCGGCGGCGCGCTGATGAAGTCACTGAAGCGCCTGTCGATCGATCCGCTGGCCGTCTACGGCACGCTGTGCGTGAAGTGCCCGCTGAGCGACGCCGCGCTCGCTGACTTCGCGTGCATCTCGCGGGTGGTCGAGGAGATCGCGATCGTGCAGCCGAAGATCGTCGTCGTGATGGGCGCCGAAGCGCTCAGCGCGCTCGGCGACATGGACATCCCGCTGGCGCGGCCGCTGCGCGAGCAGATCGGCGAGGTCCAGCAGCTGACGCCGACGATCGACGCGCTGTACGTCCCCAGCATCGACGACTCGCTCGACGAGCAGGACGCCAAGCGCTCGTTCTGGGCGGCGTTTCGCGTGCTCGGCGACTGGTACGCGGCGCAGCCGCCGTACTGAGCGCCTGCTCGCGCACATCAACTCGCGTTGAGCGCAGCGACATCGTGCGACGGCGTCCCGTCAGAGCGTGAGCACGATCTTGCCGAGCTTGCCGCCGGCGGCGAAGCGCTCGTAGGCAGCCGCCGCCTGCTCCAGCGGGAAGGTGTCGGCGATCAGCACGCTCAGGGTGGACGGGCTCGTGTTGAACAGCGGCAGCACCTCGTGCTCGAGCTGGCGCGCGGACAGCGCTTTCTCCTCCAGCGGACGTGCGCGCAGCGTCGAGCCGAAGATGCGCGCACGCTTGCCCATCAGCGCCAGCAGGTTCAGCTCGGCCTTGGCGCCGGCGGACACGCCGATGACAGCGATCCGCCCGCCGGTGGCAAGCGCCTGCAGGTTCTCGGCCAGGTTCGGAGCGCCGACGAGCTCGAGGATCACGTCGAACGGCCCATGCTCGGCGAAGCCCTCCGGCGCGATCGCCTCCGCGCCCAGCGCGGCGACCTGTGCGCGCGAGCGCTCGCTGCGTACGGTCGCCGTGACCCGCGCGCCGACCGCGCGCCCGAGCTGGATCGCCGCGGTGCCCACGCCGCCAGCGCCGCCGTGCACGAGCAGACGCTCGCCGGAGCGCAGCCCGGCCTGTACGAAGATCGCGTCGTGTGCGGTCATGAAGACCTCCGGCAGCCCGCCGGCGGCCACCCAGTCCAGCCCCTCCGGCACCGGCATCGCCACGCGCTCGTGGATCGTGACCAGCTCTGCCTGTGCGCCACCGCCGACGATCCCCATGACCTTCGCGCCCAGCGCGAAGCGCTCGGTACCGGGTACGTGGGGACCGAGAGCAACGACCTCGCCGGCGAGCTCCATCCCCGGAATGTCCTGCGGCGAACCCGGCGGCGCCGGATACAAGCCACGCCGCTGCATCATGTCAGCCCCGTTGAGGCCCGCCGCGTGCACGCGCACGAGCACCTCGCCGGCCTGCGCGACCGGGTCGGGGTGCTCCTCGATCACGATCTGCTGCTCGCGGATGGTGGCGGCGCGCATGACGCGAGAGCCTACTCATCGCGGAAACGGTCCGGGCGCCCGGCGCGGCCCTGCGCAAGCCGTGAGCACGGCGCCTGCTACTCGAGCAGCTGGGTGTCCTCGTCGGAGTAGGCCGGCGAGCAGGTGCAAACGATCCGTAGCGGCTCCTGGCCGATGTTGAACACCTTGTGCACGGCGCCGGGCGGGATCAGCGCACAGTCGCCGCGATCGATCACCAGCTCCTCCCCGTCGACGATCAGCCGGCCTCTGCCGTCGGTGACCAAGTACAGCTCCTGGCTGGTGTGATGCAGGTGCGTTGTCGTCGCGGCGCCCACCGGGATCGTCGCCTCGGCGAGGCTCTGCACGTGCGCAAGGCTCTGAACGTGCATCTCTAGGCCTTACCCGTTTGCGGCGATGCGCAAAACGCGCACTTGCGCGCCTCGCGGGGGATCTCCGAGAGGCATTCGCTGCACGGCCTCGTATCCGACTCGGTGTCCGCGCCGGTCTTGCGTCGCGCCATCAACGCGTTGACCGGCTTGACCACGAAGAAGAACACCGCCGCGGCGATCGTGACGAACGCGACCAGCGCGTTGATGAAGTCGCCGTAAGCGAAGGTGCTGTGGTTGATCGTGAACGCGAGCGAGGAGAAGTTGGGTTTGCCGATGATCGCCGCCACGATCGGCGTCAGCAGGTCACGCACGAGCGCTGTGACGACCACCCCGAACGCGGTCCCGATGACGATCCCGACGGCGAGATCGACGACATTGCCCCTGAGCAGGAACGCCTTGAAGTCCTTGGCCATCCCATCCCTCCCATGTGTTGGCCTTCCGGCACGCGCAACCCGCCGGACCGTGGCCGGATCTTCGCAGCTGGCTCTGACGTATCCCCTACGTGCGCGCGTGCAGAGCGACGCACTCGACCGAGAAGCCAGGACCGGGGGCTAGATGACCTTGAACATCTTGCGAGCCGGCTTGACGTCGGCGCCGCCTGGCCCGACCGCACGCACGAGAAATTCATAGCTCCCATTGCGCAGCCCGCCGTAGACCGTCGGCGACTTACAGCTGGCGAACTTCGCGACGGGCGGCTTCTTGTGATGGGGTGCCCGCGGGCGCTTCAGCTCGCATTGAAAGCTCGTGACGGTCCCGCTCGCGCTGAACGTGAATCTGGCCGTACGTTTGCGCGAGCTGATCGTCGCCTTCGTGATGTGCGTGTCGGTGGGAGCTTTCGTCGCGTTACCAGCGACCGACGTGTTGCTCGTCGCGTTGTTGCTCGCCTGACCGCCACCCGCAGGCGGTGTGACGGTGAACGTCGCCGTGACGTTCTGGGGGCCGTTGACCGTGAGGTTGCACGTTGCCGTTCCCGAGCAGGCGCCACCCCAGCCGGCGAACGTCGAGCCGGTCGCCGCCGTGGCGGTGAGCACGACGGCCGTGTTGAAGACAAAGGACTTGGAGCAGGTGCCCGGGCACGCGATGCCGCCGCCTGCGATCGTGCCCTCGCCGACGATCGTCGTGGTCAGGGGCGGCGCTTCCGTGCCGTAGAGCACGTTCCCGTTGTTGTCACCGGCGACGCAGAAGTACGCCGAGGTACAGCTCATCCCTTCCAGTTCGGTCGAGCCGTCGATTTCCTGCGAGCTCCAGGCGCTTTTGCCGCCGGTCGGGTTGGTTGAGGAGGCGAAGTGCCCGGCGTCGGTGATCGCACAGAACGAGCTGGTCGGACAGCTCAAGCGATCCACGCTCACGGCCGGCGAGCGGATCAGGAAGCCGGTCGCCCAAACGTTGTCTGTGTCGGAGATGAATTCCTCGTTCGTGTTCAGCACGCCGCAGAATGCGCTCGACGCGCACGACACGGATTCGTTGTCCACGCCAGCGTCGATCGCGACCTTGCTCCACGCTCCGGCGCCGCCGGTCGGGTTCGACGACACCCACGCGTTGCCCGTGGCTCCGGTTGCGGCCACGCAGAAGCTCGTCGCGGGGGCACACGAGAGCCCGCGGATGCTGTGGCCGCTTTCGAGCGTCACTGGCGCCCAGGTATTCGCGACCGTCGGGGTCGTCGAGGTGATCACGTTGCCCGAGTGATCGACCGCGACGCACAGGCTCGCGCTCGGGCACGACAGCGCCTCGACTTCCGGTGCGGAAGACGAGTCTTTGTAGACGAGGCTCCAGCTGCCGGGGCTTGCGGGGCTACTCGACGCATAGATCTTGCCGTCGAGCCCGCCCGTGATGCAGAACGCCGTGCCAGAGCACGAGATCGCGTAGAGGTCATCGCCCGGCGCCGCGCCGACGACCGTCCACGCGGCCACGCCGCCGGTCGGGTTCGTGGAGCTGATCACGTGGCCGGCGTCATCGCTGTAGGCACAGAACGTCGGGGAGGTGCAGTCCATGTCCCGGACACGTTCGCCGTTGGGCTTCACGGGCGACGCGAAGCTCAACAGCGCCGACGCGCTGTGCGGCGCGACCACAGCGAGGCAGGCGCTCGCGAGCGCCACGGCCAGCGCCAAGCGGCGAACCTGCAAGCGTCCGATCTCTGCGACTGGGTTCACGTGCGGACTCCCTGTGATCGTGTTGACAAGCCGCGCGCCACCGTATTACACGGCGCGGACCACGGCTCGATGTGAGCGTGGTCAGGCCCGCTCGAGCAAAGCGACGCACTCGATGTGGTGCGTCTGCGGAAACATGTCGACCGGGCACACTTTGCGCAGTACCCAGCCGGCCTCGACCAGTTCGGCGGCGTTGGGTGCGAGCGTGGTGGGATTGCAGGAGACGTAGACGATGCGCTTGGGCGAGGCGTCGATGATGCGGTGCACGACCTTCTTGGAAAGTCCGGCGCGGGGCGGGTCGACGACGAGCACGTCGGGGCGCCCGGCGCGCTCGAGCAGCGCGGGCAGCGCCGTGCGGCTGTCGCCCGCGAAGAAGTGCGCGTTGGTGACCTCGTTGCGCTGCGCGCCGGCGATCGCGTCGGCGACCGCCTGCTCGACCAGCTCGATGCCCCACAGCTCGCCCGCGCGCGGCGCGAGCGTCAACGCGATCGTGCCGATCCCCGAGTACAGGTCGTACACGCGCTCCCAGCCCTCCAGCGCCGCGTACTCGCCGACGATTCCGTACAGCAGCTCGGCCATCTCGGTGTTCGTCTGGAAGAACGCCTCGGCGGAGATCCGCAGCTCCAGCTCGCCCAGGCGCTCGGGCAGCTCGGCCTCGCCCCACACCAGCTCGGTCTCACCGCCCGCGGTCGTCTCGGCGACGCTGCGCGAGCGCGTCCACAGCACGCCGGCGAGGCGCTCGCCGAGCGCCTCGCTGAGCGCGGCCGCGAGTGCCCCAGCCTCCAGCTCGCCCGCGGTGGTCACGATCCGTACCTGCAGCTTGCCGGTGTGCCGCCCTTCGCGCACGACCAGGTTGCGCAGGCGCACGCGCCCGTCCGGCGCGGGCCCCGTCCGCTGGTCGTGACCACGGCGTCTGCCGCGGGGGGCGCGGCCGTCCGGCTGCGCCTCGGCATCCTCATCGTCCTTGCCGCCCTGCGCCTGCGCGCGCTCGCCGCGGCTTCGCTCCCACGCGGTCAGGCCCTCGGCGCGGCACCACTCGAGCGCGACCGTGCGCGCCAGGTTGCCCGGCTCGGACGCCAGCAGGCAGTCGTCGATCGGCGTCACGCTGTTGCCGCCGGCGGGTGCGTGAAAACCGCACGCCAGCCGCGCACCATCGCGACCTTCGTCTTCGCCGAAGGAGTACTCGAGCTTGTTGCGATAGCGCCACGGCTGCAGCGCGGGCACGATCTCCTGCAGCTCGAAGCCGTCCAGGCGACCGATCCGACGCAGCGCGTCGTCGACCTGATCGCGCTTGATCTGCAGCTGGCGCTCGTAGGGGATCACCTGCCACGGCACGCCGGGGTGCAGGGCCGTCGGCGCGATCCGCTCGGGGCTCGGCTCGAGCACCTCGAGCGTGCGTGCGTGCGCGTAGCTGCGCTTGCGCTTGTGCACGACCGCGCGCACGCGGTCGCCGGGGATCGCGCCCGCGACGAACACCACGTAGCCGCCGTCGCCGAGCCGCGCGACGCCCTCGCCGCCGAACGCCAGCGACTCGATCGTCAGCTCCAGCTCGTCGCCCCGCTGCGGCCGCGGCGTGCCCTCGGGCAGCGCGGGAGCCTCGACGCTCACGCCGGCGCCACCAGCAACTCCAGCAGCGCCTTCTGAGCGTGCCGGCGGTTCTCGGCCTGATCCCAGATGCGCTCGCGCGCGCCGTACAGGACCTCGGCGGAGATCTCCTCGCCCGGGTGCGCGGGCAGGTCGTGCATCGCGAACGCGCCCGGTGCCGCCGCGTCCAGCAGCGCGTCATCGACGCGATAATCGGTCAGATCGCGGCGGCGCTGCTCCGCGGTGTCCTCGTCGCCCATGCTCACCCACACGTCCGTGTACACCGCGGCGGCGCCCTGCACCGCCTCGCGCGGGTCGGTGTGCAGCGTGACCGTGCCGGCGGCGTCAGCCGGCAGCTCGAGGTCGTCCTCGAGCGCGTAGCCCGCGGGCGAGGCGAACGCGATGTGCATGCCCGCCAGCGCCCCCAGCACCGCGAGTGAGCGCGCGATGTTGTTGCCGTCGCCAACGTAGGCGAGGCGCACGCCCGCGAGCGTTCCGCATGCCTCGCGCAGCGTCAGCAGGTCGGCGAGCGCCTGGCAGGGATGATGGCGCGCGCTGAGCATGTTCAC
Source organism: uncultured Solirubrobacteraceae bacterium (assembly GCA_963716535.1). Taxonomy (GTDB): domain Bacteria; phylum Actinomycetota; class Thermoleophilia; order Solirubrobacterales; family Solirubrobacteraceae; genus Palsa-744. The sequence continues at coordinate 2,583,877 of OY970317.1, forward strand.
GATCGGCACCGCGCTGTATGCGGCCAGCTCCTCGAGAATCGCGTCCGCCCCTGTGCGCAGGCCCACCGCGGCGACGTGGCGCGAGAGCACCAGCGCCGTGTCGCGGGGCGCCTCGCCGCGCGACAGCTGCAGCTCGTCCGAGCGCAGCACCACCGCATGTCCGCCCAGCTCCTGAATGCCCACCTCGAAGGACACGCGGGTGCGAGTCGAGGGCTTCTCGAAGATCAGCGCCACGCTGCGGTCGGCGAGCGCGCGTGAGGACAGCGGCGCGCGCTTCAACTCCAGCGCGCGCTCGATCAGCGCGCTCAGCTCGGCGGCGCTCAGCTCCGCCCCGGTGAGAAAGTGTCGTGGCGTCATGGAATCGGCCAGTGTAGAAGGATCCACAGGAATGAGACCGACCTTTGCCGCGATCACAGCCTGCTGCACGCTGCTGCTTGCCGCGGGCTGCGGATCGTCGGGCAGCTCAAACGCCGGCACCAGCACGACCGCCGCTGCAGCCACGAGCACGAGCACAACCGCGGGCGCGAGCGCAACTCACGGCGGCACGAGCACGGCGGCTGGATCGAGTGCCGAGTCGGTGCGGGTCGACACCACGCCCAAGTTCGCCGCTCCGGCTGCGTCCGCACCCGTGCAGAGCGGCATCGTGCAGATCGCCTACCGCAACATCGCGATCGAGCCCGACACGATCCGCGTCAAGGTCGGCACCACCGTCAGGTGGACCAACTACGACTCCACGCAGGCCAACGTCACAAGCGTCGGCAGCAGTCCGCAGCGGATTGCCTCCAAGAACTTCGGCGAAGGCAAAACGTTTGAAGTCAAGCTCCAGAAGCCGGGGCTGATCCACTACGAGAGCACGCTCTACCCAGTGACGATGAACGGCACGATCGAAGTCGTGGCCTAGAAGCGGCGAGGGCGCTCGCGCGGCGCGATCGCAACCGTCAGGTGGAGAGCACCGCGCCGGCCGCGCTCAACCGAAGTCGGGCAGGCCGGCGTTCGGCGTTGAAGCCGTCGCGTACAGACGTCTGGGAATCCGCCCGGCACCGCGCGCGAGCTGGCCGGCCTGCACCGCCGCGCGCATCGCGTGCGCCATCGCCACGGGGTCCTGCGCGCGGGCGATCGCGGACGCGGCCATCACCGCGTCGCAGCCCAGCTCCATCGCGAGCGCCGCGTCGGACGCGGTGCCGATACCAGCGTCGAGCACCACCGGCACGTCGACCGCCTCGCGGATCAGCGCGATGTTGTAGGGGTTGCGGATGCCCATGCCGCTGCCGATCGGCGAGCCCAGCGGCATCACGGCCGCGCAGCCGAGGTCAGCGAGACGCCGCGCGAGCACCGGGTCGTCGGTCGTGTAGGGAAGCACGACGAAGCCGTCGTCGACGAGCTGCTCGGCCGCCAACAGCAGCTCCGGGGCGTCGGGCAGCAGCGTGTCCTCGTCGCCGATCACCTCGAGCTTGATCCAGTTGGTGTCAAACGCCTCGCGCGCCATCCGCGCGGTGAGCACGGCGTCGCGCGCTGTATGGCAGCCGGCGGTGTTCGGCAGCAGCCGCACGCCGGCGCCGGCGAGCACGTCGATCAGCGATCCGCGCGCGTGTGGATCGACCCGCCGCAGCGCAACCGTCACCAGCTCGCTGCCGCTGGCGGCGATCGTCTCGGCGAGCAGCTCAAGCGACGGGAAGCCGCCCGTGCCGAGCAGCAGGCGCGAGCGCAGCGTCGTGCCGGCGATCGTCAGCTGCTCGGTGCTCACGGTGAGCGTGTCGCGCATACCCCGATCATCCTCCCTGCATCGCCGTCAGCACCTCCACGCGGGCGTCCTCGCCGACGGCGAACGAGCCCCAGGCGGCGCGCGGCACGACCTCGCCGTCAACGGCCACCGCGACGCCGCGCGCGTCGAGATCGAGACCAAGCCGCGCGAGGACCGCCGCGACGGTTGCACCCGCGCCGAGATCGCAGCGCTCGCCGTTGAGCACGATCATGCGATGGCCTCAGCGCCCGCGACGATTCCAGCCGAGGCGACGGCGCCAGAGCCCGCGACGGCCCCTGCGTTGGCACTCACGGCGAAGCGCGCCGGCGCACACGCAGCGAGCAGCGGCTCGTGATCCAGCACAGGCGGGCCTGCGAGCACGCCGGTGACGAGCGCGGCGGTGAGCGGCGCCAGCAGCACGCCGTTGCGGTAATGCCCGGTCGCCCACACCAAACCAGCGACGGCGCCGGCGCCGATCGCGGGTGCGTTGTCGGGGGTGCCGGGCCGCAGGCCGACCGACAGCTCCTCGATCTCCAGCTCGCTGATGCCGGGCACCAGCTCACGCGCGTCGCGCAGCAGCTCGTAGACGGCGCCGGCGGTCGGCGCGAGCCCGAAGCCCTGCTCCTCGACCGTCGCGCCCAGCACGTAGCGGCCGTCCGTGCGCGGGACCAGGTAGCCGCCGCGAAAGCGCAGCACGCGCCGCAGCAGCCCCGCTCCGGCCGGGTCGCGCAGCCGCAGCGTCTGGCCCTTGACCGGCCGCACCGGCACGCCGGTCCCGGCGGGCAGGCCGGCGATGCGCTCGCTCCAAGGACCAGCCGCCAGCACGACCTGGTCGGCCGCCAGCCGCTCGCCGTCGGCGAGAACCACACCCGTGACGCGACCGCGCTTGCCACCTACACCTGCGTCGTCTGCGCCTACGTCATCTGCACCCGCGCCGTCCGCGCCCGCGGCCCGCGGAGCGGCCTCTTCCACCTCGACGCGCGCCACCGGCGCGCGCTCGCGCAGCGTGACGCCGGCCGCGCGGCATGCGGCCAGCAGCGCCGCGAGTACCAGCCGGGGGTCCACGGAGTGATCGTCGCCGGCCTCAAGCGCGAGTCGCAGCGTCGGCGCCAGCGCCGGCTCCAGCTCGCGCGCCTGGCTGGGACGCAGACGCCGCACGGCGAGTCCCAGCGAGCTGCGGAACTCGAGCTGGCGTTCGAGCTCTCGTGCGTCGTCGTCGTCGCGCGCGACCAGCAGCGTGCCCGTGCGCATCAGGCCGACCGACGAGCCGCTGCTCGCCTCCAGCTCGGCGGCGAACCCGGGCCACATGCGCGCCGAGTGCAGGCCCAGCTCGAGCACGCGTCCGCCGGCCTCGCCGAACTCCACCTCGGCGACCGGCGCGAGCATGCCGGCGGCGACGTGCGAGGTCGCGCGACCAGCGAGGTCTCGCTCGAGCACCGTCACCGTCATCCCCGCCTGACGCGCGCGCCACGCGATCGCGAGGCCGATGATGCCGGCACCGACGATCGCCACGTCGACTGGCCGGTTCGCGTTAGACATGCAGTGATGCTAGCCCGCGACCGTGGCCCGTTGCTCGCGAGCGCTCGCTGCCTCAGGCGCGGTAGCGCACGAGCACTTTGTGCGCGCAGCCGATCAGCGTCCAGGGACGATTCTGCGGCAGGTATCGCATCACGAACGTCTTCACGCCCGGGCCGTTGCAGATCACGGTGCCGTGGCCGTACACGAGCGCGAGATGGTCGTCACCGGCGCCCGTCCAGATCTCGTTGTAGCCGTGACTGGAGTAGATCCAGTCGTTGCCCGCGCCCCCGTGCAGATAGTCGCTCTGGTTTTCCGGCTGCCCTTCGGGGTGGTAGTCGCCCCAGATCACATCGCCGGCTTCACCCGCGTAGATCGCGTCGTTGCCGTAGCCGCCGAGCAGCCAGTTGTGCACGTGCTTGAGGCCGAGCAGCGTGTGGCTCAGCCCGGTCCCGCCCTTGTCCATCTTCAGGCATTCATCGGCCGGCCAGCCCGTGTGGTTGGCCTCCGCGACGCGCGCCCGCGCGCGGCTCGGCGGACGACTCGAGGCAATGCTCGCGATTTCCTGGCCGTGTGGGCAGAAGGCGACATAGACGCCGCGATCGTAGTGGCGGAGTTCGGCCGCTTCGTGAGCGGAGACACCGGCGGCGGGCGCGTCGGACGTCGATGAGCTCGCGCTCGCGGCGAGCAACAGCAGCCCGCCGGCGCAGCAGATCGCGCTCAGCAGCGCGACACGCAAGCCGCGAGGCACGCTTGACAGCAACACCGAATCGACGCTAGCAAAGCGACCCGCGGCCGCTGGCGGGTTGTACGTCATCCGTCCAGGGGTCGCGGAGTGATGGTGCGACGTCGGCCCACGGCCGTGGTTCGCGAGCGCGCCTGCCACACTCCAACACCGATGTCGACCAACGATCTCGCCGTCGGCGGCGCCCACGCGGAGCGTCGCGCGCGCCTAGCCGCCGCGCGCCTATACCTCGTGTGCGCCGCCAATCCAAACGGGCGAGAGCTGCCGACGCTGCTGCGCTCGGCGATCGCCGGCGGCGTCGACGTCGTGCAGCTGCGCGAGAAGCACATGCCCGACGAGGAGCTTCGCGTCGGTGGCCAGCGCCGCGCGACTGCTATGCGCGGAGTTGGGCGCGCTGCTGATCGTCAACGACCGCCCATGGGTGGCGCGCGAAGCGCGCGCCGACGGCGTTCACGTCGGGCAGGACGACATCCCGCCGGCTGAAGTGCGCGAGCTGGTGGGGCCGGAGCTGCTGATCGGCCTCTCGACGCACTCGCCGGCGCAGATCGACGCGGTCGACGCGGGCGTCGTCGACTACATCGGCGTCGGCCCGATCCACGCGACGCCCACAAAGCCAGGGCGCGCGGCGGTGGGACTGGAGCTGATCGGCCACGCGGCCACACACGCGCCGGTGCCGTTCTTCGCGATCGGCGGCTTGGACGCGGACAACCTCGGGCCCGCGCTCGGCGCCGGCGCGACGCGTGTGTGCGTGCTGCGCGCGATCGCCGACGCGGCCGACCCCGCGGCCGCGGCCAGCGCGCTGCGGGAGCAGCTCGGCCCGACGACGTTGGAGTCGTGAACACGGTGAGCGACGACGCCGGGCAGCCGGGGCGCGCGCGTCGCGAACGCGAGGAGCTGGCGCGCGCGGAGCTCGTGCCGTTGGCGCCCGGCGAGCGTCCGCCGGCGTTGCTCGTCGCGATCGCCGTGTGCGTGGTGCTGGGCGTCGCGGTGCTGATCGGCGGCCTCACGATCCACGACCTCTCGAGCCACGGCGGCTCGCTGCCGGGGGCGATCTTCCTGGCGGCGATCTTCGCGGTGCTGGCGCTCGGCATGTACCGCGGCCGTTACTTCGCGGTGCTCGGCTTCGAGGCGCTGCTCGCGTTCCAGATCATCGTCACCTCGCTCGCGCTGGTCGTCGCCGAGACGCTGCTCGCCGCCGGCGCGTGCCTGGTGCTGATCGGCCTCGGCGGCTGGCTGTTCTGGAAGCTGGTGCGTGTCATGGGAAGGATTCAGGCGGGCGAACACCGGGACGGCCGCTAGCACTTCGACCACCCTGGTCCTACGAAACCTTTCGATAGTGTGCTGGCCGATGGCCGCTAGCTCTTATGACTGTGTTGTTATCGGCTCTGGGCCGGGGGGCTACGTGGCCGCGATCCGCGCCGCGCAGCTTGGCCTGAAGACGGCGGTCGTGGAGCGCGACAAGCTCGGCGGGCGCTGCTTGAACTACGCGTGCATCCCCGCCAAGGCGGTGCTGCGCTCGGCCGACCTGCTGTCGGAGATCCGCGAGTCCGAGGAGTTCGGTCTGCGGGTCAGCGGCGTGGAGGTCGACTACGCGGCGGTGCAGGCGCGGCGCGAGAAGGTCGTCACGACGCTCACCTCCGGCGTCGGCGGCTTGTTCAAGAAAGACGGCATCGACGTGATCGAGGGCAGCGCCAGGCTGACCGCCGACGGCGACGTGCTGGTGGAGATCTTCGACGCCGAGCCGCAGACGATCGCGGCGGGCAACGTGATCCTCGCCACCGGCTCGGTGCCAAGGCCGATTCCGGGCGTGGAGTACGGCGGGCGGGTGATCGGCACAGAGGAGGCGTGGGCGCTGCCTGAGCTGCCCAAGCGACTGGCGGTGGTGGGCGCCGGCGCATCGGGCGCGGAGATCGCCTCCGCGTATGCGCGCCTGGGCAGCGAGGTGCTGCTGCTGGAGGCGCTCCAGCGCCTGCTGCCAACCGAGGACGCCGACATCTCGCGGCTGGTCGAGCGCGGCCTGAAGCGCCAGGGCATCGGCGTGCACACGAGCACGCCCGTCGCCGATGTCGCCGGGGGCGAGGCAGGCGTGACGTTCTCCTATGGCTCGGAGTCCACCGAGGTCGACTACCTCGTGATCTGCGCCGGGCGCGCCGCTGACGTCGACGGACTGGGTCTCGCGGAGGCGGGCGTGCTGCTCGACGAGCGCGGCCTCGTGCAGGTGGACGGCGCGCTGCGCACGAGCCGCGCGGGCGTCTACGCGATCGGCGACCTCGTGCCTGGACCGGCGCTCGCGCACAAGGCGTCCGACGAGGGCATCATCGCCGCCGAGACGATCGCCGGGCGCGACACGCACCCGATCGCCTACACCGACATCCCACGCGCGACGTTCTGCACCCCCAACGTCGGCTCGTTCGGGCTGACCGAGGAGCAGGCGCGCGAGCAGGGCTACGACGTGGTCGTCGGCAAGGTGCCCTACGGAGCCGTCGGCGGGGGCACCGTGTACGGCGACCGCACCGGCCTCGTCAAGGTCGTCGGCGAGCGCAAGTACGGCGAGCTGCTCGGCGGGCACATCGTCGGCGCGCGCGCGACCGAGTTGATTCAGGAGCTGGTCAACGTGCGCGCGCTCGAGGGCGGCTTCCCCGAGCTGGCGCGCATCATCCACGGACACCCGACGCTGTCGGAGGCCGTCATGGAAGCGGGACGCGCCGCGGACGGCTGGCTCATACACGGCTGACGCCGCCGGGCCGCCTCGATCGATCGGGCGGCAAGTTAGGCTCAAGCCGGTGCCCGCCGTGGCCGCGTTCTACTTCGACCTGGCAAGCCCGCTCGCCTACCTGGCGGCGGAGCGCGTGCTGCAGGCGCTTCCCGGCCCGGCCGAGTGGCGGCCGGTGCTCGCCGGTGGGCTCGCGGGCGCCGAGGCGTCCGCGATCTCGGGCGCAGGACGGCACCTGGACGTGGAGCGCGCGGAGATCGAGCGTCGCGCGCGCGAGCTGGGGCTACAGCCGCTGCGCTGGCCCGAGCCGTTCCCGTTCGACAGCTCGCTGGCGATGCGCGTGGCGACGTACGCCGCGTCGATCGGGCGCGCGGTGCCGTTCGCGCAGGCCGCCTTTCGCCAGGCGTTCGCCGGCGGGCACTCGCTCGAAGACCCCGACTTCGTGTTCATCGCGGCGGCGGCCTGCGAGATGCACCCAACCGCGGTGCTGCGCGGCGCCGAGCTGCGCGCGACACGGGAGCGGCTCGACGCGAGCGGGGCGGCAGCGGCCGAGGCCGGCGTCACCTGCGTGCCCGCTGTCGTCGTCGATGAGCGCGTCTTCCAGGGCGATGACTTGCTCGAGCGCGCCGCCGCGCACATGCGCGAGCAGCCGACCGCAGGGCACGCGCGCGAGCAGCCCGGCGATAGGCACGTGCGCGAGCAGCCGGCCGGAGGAGTGCCGGCCAGAGAGCAGCCGGCCAGAGAGCAGCCAGCCGGAGAGCAGCCGGCCAGCCTCGCGATCGAGCACTGGGGGCCGCGCACGCGATGAAGGCCAGCCAGGCGTATCGCCTGATCGTCACACGCGGCGGCCTCGCACCGGCGCTGTTCGCGGACGCCGCGCGCGTCGATCACATCGAGGTGGTCGAGATCGACAGCGGCGAAGTGGTGCTGTTCTGGGATCGCTCGCCGCAGGCGGCGTCGAAGCTCGCGCGAGCATTGCGCGAGCAGCTCGCCGGGCTCGACGCCGAGGAGTTCATCGCGCGCTGGAGTACCGTGGAGGACTGATGCCGAGCCCGACCGCGCCAAGCCCGTCCGCTCGGAGCCTGCCCGAGCCGGACAGCGCCCGCGAGTGGCTCGAGACGATGACGCTGATCCGCCGCTTCGAGGAGCGCGCGGGCGAGATGTACGCGCGCGCGAAGGTCGGCGGCTTCCTGCACCTGTCGATCGGCGAGGAGGCCACGATCGTTGGCAGCGCGCGCGCCCTGCGCGACGCGGACTACCTGATCTCCACCTACCGCTCGCACGGCCACGCGCTGGTGCGCGGCACACCGCCGGAGAACGTCATGGCCGAGCTGTTCGGGCGGGTCGACGGCTGCTCGAAAGGACGCGGCGGCTCGATGCACATGTTCGACCTCGCGCGGCGCTTCATGGGCGGCTACGGGATCGTCGGCGGGAACCTGCCGATCGCCGCGGGCATCGCGCTCGCGAGCGACTACAAGGACACCGAGGAGGTCACGCTGTGCACGTTCGGCGACGGCGCCTCCAACCAGGGCACGTTCGGCGAGACGCTCAACATCGCCGCGCTGTGGAAGCTGCCGGTGGTGTTCATGGTCACCAACAACCAGTTCGGCATGGGCACCGCGCTGCGCCGCCATTCGGCCGTCACCGACCTGCAGCGCAAGGGCGAGAGCCTCGGTGTGCCCGGCATGCGCTGCGACGGGATGGACGTGCTCGACACGCACGCGGTGCTCACCGAGGCCGTGCGACGCGTGCGCGAAGACCGCCAGCCGGTGCTCGTCGAGGCGATCACCTACCGCTTCCGCGGCCACTCGATGGCCGACCCCGAGCAGTACCGCACGAAGGAGGAGGTCGCGCGCTGGCGCGAGCGCGACCCGCTGCCGGCGTTCGCCGAGCTGCTCGTGCGCGAGGGCGTGATCGACCAGTCCGAGCGCGAGCTGATCGACGCGCGCGCGATCGAGCGCGTCGACGCGGCCGTCGCGTTCGCCGAGGCCTCGCCGTTCCCGACGCCGGAGTCGCTGTACGACGACGTGTACGTGCTCGGCTCGGAGGTGCGCGGCTGGTACTCGGTGCAGACGACCGACGCCGTCGAGGGCGCGCCCGCGGACGCCGAGCCGCAGTCGGCCAACGACGAGATCTCCCAGCAGCTGACCGACGCGCTCGCTGCCGGCGAGGACAGCCGCGAGAGCGCGCCGGCGGTCGGCTATGCGACCGGCGAGCGCCCAGCCATCGCGGACGGCGCCACGGCGGACGGCTCGGAGACCGAGCGCTGATGGCCCAGATGCGCTACCGCGAGGCGCTCAACGCCGCCCTGCGCGAGGAGCTTGCGCGTGACGAGCGCGTGGTGCTGATGGGCGAGGACATCGGCGTCTTCGGCGGCGCCTTCAAGGTCACCGAGGGGCTGCTCGAGCAGTTCGGCGAGCGCCGCGTGCGCGACACGCCGATCTCCGAGAACACGATCGTCGGCGTTGGCGTCGGCGCCGCGATGACCGGCCTGCGCCCGGTCGTCGAGCTGATGACGATCAACTTCGCGCTGCTCGCGTTCGACCAGATCGTCAACCACGCCGCGCACATCCACTACATGTTCGGCGGCCAGGCCAACGTGCCGCTCGTGGTGCGCATGCCGCAGGGCGCCGGACACCAGCTCGGGCCGACGCACTCGCACTGCCTGGAGGCGCTGTTCCTGCACATCCCCGGCCTGCTCGTCGCCGTGCCCGCAACCGCGGCCGACGCCAAGGGCCTGCTCAAGACCGCCATCCGCGACGAGAACCCCGTGATCTTCATCGAGCACGAGTCGCTGTACGGGGTGCGCGGCGAGGTGCCCGACGACGAGGAGCAGCTCGTGCACTTCGGCCAGGCACGCGTCGCGCGCGAGGGCGCGGACGTGACCGTCGTCGGCATCTCGCGCATGGCGCTCACCGCCGAGCGCGCCGCGCAGACGCTCGCCGACGAGCACGACGTGCACGTCGAGGTGATCGACCCGCGCACCCTGCGCCCGCTCGACCTCGACACGATCCTCGCGTCGGTGCGCAAGACCAACCGCTGCGTGATCGTCGAGGAGGGCTGGCCGCACGGCGGCGTCGGCGCGAACCTCGCGGCCTTGATCTCAGAACAGGCCTTCGACGACCTCGACGCGCCCGTGCAGCGCGTGACCGGCGCCGACGTGCCGATGCCGTACTCAAAGCCGCTGGAGGACCTGGCCTATCCGCACGAGCCGCAGGTCGTCGCGGCCGTGCTCGCGATCCTCGAGCGCACACCGGCGGCGGGTGGCGCAGCGGCCGCAGCAGCGCGGGCGGCATCGGCAGGAGGCGCGTGATGGCCGAGATCGTGATGCCGCGCCTGTCCGACACGATGGAGGAGGGCACGATCCTGCGCTGGCTGAAGGCCGACGGCGAACAGGTCGCACGCGGCGAGGAGCTGGTCGAGATCGAGACCGACAAGGCGACCATGACCTACGAGTCGGATCAGGCAGGCGTGCTCAAGATCCTCGCCGGCGAGGGCACCACGCTGCCCGTCGGCGAGCCGATCGCGCGCGTCGGGGCGGACGTCGGGGCGGACGCCTCCCCCTCCGCGAGCGAGACAGGCCGCGCGACCGCCGCGACGCCGGCGCCAACACCGACGCGCGCTGATGCGAGCGCGGGTGATGAGTCCGGGAACACGCACGCGCCAGCCTCGACGCCCGCTGCCGACGATGATGCCGGCCGACGCGTCAAGGCGTCGCCGCTCGCCAAGCGCATCGCGGGCGAGCGCGGCATCGATCTGCACGGCGTCAGCGGCAGCGGCCCCGGCGGGCGGATCGTCAAGGCGGACGTGCTCGCCGACGCGAGCGGCGACGCTGCGACTTCAACCGCGCGCACGGCCGGGGCGGCCGCCTTGCAAACAGGCCCCGCGGCGGCGGTACCAGCGACAGCGCCGGCCCACACGGCAGCATCCGCGTCGGCGCTCGAGGGCGTGATGACGGCCAAGGGCGAGACGACGACGGTCGAGCTGTCGCGCACGCAGCAGACGATCGCGCGGCGCATGGCCGAGTCGAAGGCGACGATCCCAGACTTCACGCTGCAGATCGACGTCGACATGCAGGAGTGCGTGACGCTGCGCGCGCAGCTGCAGCTGCTGTCCCATCACGAGCACGGCCCGGAGCCCGACGCGCCTGTCGCACCGCGCCGGGAGCAGCTGCAGACGCCCACGTACAACGACATGGTGGTCAAGGCTGCTGCGCTTGCGCTGCGCGAGCACCCGACCGCGAATGGCAGCTATCGCGACGGTCGCCTACAGCTGCACTCGCGCGTCAACGTCGGCGTGGCGGTGGCCGCCGTATCGTCCTCTCAGGGGGAGAACACACTGGTGGTGCCGACGGTGTTCGACGCCGACGAGAAGTCGCTGGGGGAGATCGCGCGTGAGACGCGCACGCTCGCCGAGCGCGTGCGCACAGCCGCGATCACGCCGCCGGAGCTCGGCGGCGGCACTTTCACCGTGTCCAACCTCGGCATGTACGGCGTCAAGAGCTTCACCGCGATCATCAACCCGCCACAGGCGGGCATTCTGTCGGTCGGCGCGCTGGCGCCACGCGCGGTCGTGCGCGACGGGGAGTTGACCGCACGTAACACGATGACGCTGACGCTCGCGTGCGACCACCGCATCCTCTACGGCGTTGAAGCGGCGCGGTTCCTGGCGCGTATCCGCGAGCTGCTGGAGGCGCCGGCAGCGCTCACGCTCTGACGCTTGTCTGTCCGCGCGCCCGGTCATCGGCGCGCCGCCTGACAGCGTGGCTCAGTCAGCGACACGCACGACATCCGCAGCGTTGACGAGCACGCTGATGCCGCCAGCGCCCTGCAGCACCACAGGCGCGTCAACGCTCACGCCACCGAGATGCAGCGCGACGCTAACCCCTCGTGCGCCACCCATGGCGGGATCGGGCGCACCGCTCGCGAGCACGCCCCCGAGCGCCAGCTCACCGCCGGCGTCGCCGGCCGTCAGCGTCTCCCCGTCTGGGGCGAGCACGACCGTCTGGTATTGAGGACCGATCGTGAGCTTCCCCGCGCGGCCGAACGTCGGGTCGGGCGCACCGCTCGAGGTGAAACGGAACAGCTCGACCTCGTTGCGAAATTCCTGCCCGAGGAAGGCGTGCGGATTGTCGACCAGCGCGGTGCCGGCGAACGCCACCTCGACGCCGCCGTCCGGCAGGGCGTACAGCCCTTGGAACGCCGCTTCGGGAAACAGTTCGACCGAGCCCGGCTGCGCAACGGCCAGCCCGCCGGCCCCGAATCCGGAGATCGCGGCGCCAGCGGCGCTGAGCTGCTCGACACCCCACTCGAGCCTCCCGTTCGAAAGCCCCAGGCTTTCCTCGGCGAGCAGGATCGAGCCATCGGACGCGAGCGCCACCCCGGCGAGCGCGCCTGTCGGCCCGATCGTCGCCGACGGCCCCCCGCTGGCGTCGAGCGAGCCACCCTTGCCGAACGACTCGTCCAGCGCGCCCGAGGGCGACAGCTCGACGAGCACCGTGCGGCCGACCTCGGTCGGACTGATCGTCTGCTGGTAGACCGCGAGGATGTCACCGTCGGGCTCGACGGCGACCGCGACCCTTTGGTGTTCGCGACCGGCCAGCTTGTAGCGCACGTCGCCGCCGCGGCCGAACGTGCGATCGGTCTTCCCATCGGCGGTCAGGCGCGTCAACACCAGTTCGCCGTCGCGATCTTCGCCGGCGACTAGCAAGTCCCCGCCGGGGAGCGCGAACAGCCGCGTCGATCCCGCGGCGTCGATCGCCGCGACGCTCGCGATCCCGCCTCGCCCAAAGCCGGTCACGAGCCCGCCGTCAGCGTCTACGTGCGCCACGAACAGCGCCTGGTCGGTTCCCGCGCACCTGCCGGGATTCATCGACGGCGGCGCCTTGCACGTCACGCCGCCGGCGGCGAACAGCGAGCCCTCAGCCCCAGGTGCGAGCAGCGACCACGTGTAGCGGCTTGGCAGCGCGAGCACGCCGTGCTTGCCAAACGAGGACTGCAGATGCCACGAGGCGGCGGTCGCGGCCGAGCCCACAGCCAGCGCTGACCCGAGCACCGCCAGAGCGACGGCGAGCCGTGCGCTAAGCGCGCAGACCCACACGAGCGCGCGAGCGCGCATCACCGCCCCCGCTCGCGGAGCGGATCGACCCAGCGCAGACCGGCGAAGCGAGAGAAGTCGTTGTCGGAGGAGTAGAGCGTCGCGCCGTGCTCGATCGCGAGCGCCGCGAGGTGGGCGTCGCTGGTGAGGTTGCCGGCAGCGCCTAGCGGCGTCAGGAGATCGCGCAGCACGGCCGCATGCCGATTGGTGGGATGGACGACCGTGACTGCAGGGCGAGCAAGCCAGCCGTCAACCACATCGAGTGCCTCATCGACGCCCCACGGGCGCTGGAAGCTCCTGGGATTCGTGCTGAGCCGGATAAACCCGACCAGCGTCAACCACCCGAACGCTACGGTCTCGTTGCCAGATAGCGTCGCCTCGACCCATTCTCGCGCACGGACATGGTGTATAGCCGTGTCGTCTGCGGCATAAATAAGCAGGTTGACGTCGGGCAGCTTCACTTGCCGAGTTCAAGCTTCCGCAAGATCTCCGCGTCCTCCAATTCGCCGGCAAGCGTCAGCGCCTTGTCGAGATTGATCCCCGGGCGCACCCCCAACGATGCCGTGGGCATGCGGTAGCGGCCCGCAGCCGGAGCGGAGCCATTGAGACCGGACCTGACGGCGTCGTTGATGGCGACCTTGAACGACACCCCGCGCTCGCGCATCACCTCACGCAGCTTCGCCTCCACGTCCGAATCGAGCGTGACCGTCGTCCGCATGCAGACATCTTAGCATCAATGTCTTTGCTGTCATGATGCATACAGCGTCGGAGCCGAGCTCTGCTCCTCGCCCATGGGATGCGAAGCGACACTCAGCGCTTTTGCGGCAGAGCAGGGCTGGGGCCCGCCTGCGTCACCACCCGCGCGTCGGGGTGCTGCACAGCGAGATCGAACAGCTGCTCGTTGGCGGTCGTCGAGGGCAGCACGCGGTAGCTGAGCTGTTCGCTTTCGTACTCGGTCGGATGTCCCGGCAGCGCGAGGTTGATCAGGCGCGTGTAGACGGGCAGGAACGTGTGCGGATCGACGAGCACGACGAACTGCGTGTGGTCTTCGCGCGCACGCGCCGCGGCGCGCGCCGGGCTCGCTTCCAGCTTCCACAGCAGGCGGCCGGCGTGGCGCTCCCGACCGACGACGCGCATCTGCCCCTTGCTGTAGAGCGTGCGGAACAGCCGCGCCCATTCAGCGCCGACCAGACCTCCGCCGAGAAAGCCGAGGTGTTCGTCGTTGGGCGCAAAGGAGCCGGACCAGCGGATGCGATCGACGACGTTCGGCTCGCCGTCGATGCTCTGGGAGAGCAGTTTGACGCCGCGAGCGTTGCCCCACAGTTCCCATTCCCGCAGCTTGTACACGACGTCGATCTGCGCCGCGCTCGCCCGAAAGCGCGACCCGGTGAAGCTCGTCATGCCGCGCCGGCGACCGGTCGACGCCTCGCTCCATTCGCGCAGGCGCGCGACGTCGGCGTGCGCGGCACCGCCGAAGGTGCGGGTCAAGGTGACCGCTTCGACGATGCCCGGCTTCGGCGCAGTCGCGGCGTAGACCGCCGCGAGCACGTTCGAGCCCGAGCCCGACGAGCCGGCGAGCAGCAGCACCACACCGACGCTCACGCATGCGATCGAGGTGACAACCACAAGTGCGCGGTTACGTACACGCGGGCGCCTCGGCGACGCCGAGGGCGCGTCGTGGTGATCGCGTCGATCTTCTCGTTGACGCCCCTGACCAGCGTCCTCATCCTCGAGCAGATGGCGCAGCCCCTCGGGGGCCGGCACAGATGGCAGCTCGGGTACGGGGTTGGCGCGGGCAAGGCGCGCCATCACATCGACGCTCATGAAGACACCTCCATTGCGATCGAGACGGATGCGGTGCAAGCCAGCTCCTCGCGTGCAAGCGCGTGCGACAGGCGCCGCCGGGCGCGCAGCAGGCGCACACGCGCGGTTGCCGGCTTCACGCCGAGCACGGCAGCCGCCTGGGTGGGCAACAGCCCCTCCCACGCGATCAGCAACAGCAGCTCGCGGTCGGCGTCGCTCAGCCGAGCCAGCGCCGCCGGCAGGATCAGCTCCTCCCCAGCGGTCTCTTCGATCGACTCGACAGCGGCCCCAGCCAGACGTTCCTCCAGCGCCGTACGCCGGCGCTCCGAGCGCCGCTGCGTGCTGAGCACGCGTCGGGCCACGCCGAGCAGCCAGGGAAGCGCATCTGGCGGCAGCTCGTGAAAGCGCCGCCAGCACACGACGAACACCTCCGCGACCACGTCATCGGCGCTCGACGCGTCCGATCGCCGCAGCACGTACGCCTTCACCGCCGGCGCGTGCCGCGCGTACAGCAGCTCGAACCTGACTCGCTTCTCCATATCCATGTAATGGCCGGTTGCCCGTCAAGCGTTACACGCGCGCTGGGAAACGCCGTAGACAGAGGCAGCGGCGCTAGGCTGGATGCAACAGATGAACGTCGTCGATCGATCGCCCGATGAGCTGTGGGTGTGCCACCTCGGCGTCGTCGCCTACCGCGACGCGCTCGCCCTTCAGGAGCAGATCCGCGCGCGCCGGCAGGCCGACGAGCTGCCCGACACGCTGCTGCTGCTCGAGCACCCGCCCACCTACACCCGCGGCCGGCGCTCCGGCAGCGAGGACCTGCAGCTCGGCGAGAGCCTCTACCGCGCCAAAGACATCGACGTGATCGACGTCGATCGCGGCGGCAAGGTCACCTATCACGGCCCCGGCCAGCTCGTCGGCTATCCGATCATGCGCATCGACGACGTGCACCGCCACCTGCGCACGATCGAAGACACGATCATCGACGCGCTCGCCGGCACCAGCGTGTACGCGCGCTCGCGCCGTGACGAGGGCATCGACTACACCGGCGTGTGGGTCAAGGACCGCAAGATCGCCTCGATCGGCGTGCACGTCTCGCGCGGCGTCACCACGCACGGCTTCGCCGTCAACGTCGACAACGACCTCGAGCCGTTCTCCTGGGTCATCGCCTGCGGGCTCCCCGACGTCGCCATGACCTCACTCGCGCGTGAGCTGGTGACCTGGGAGACGAGCGCCGCGGCAACAGAGAAGGGCGCGACCGCGCTCGACGGCTGCCGGCCGAGCCCAGATCGCAGCTCGCTCGCCTGCATGCGCAAGCGCATCGCCCACGCGTTCTGTCAAGCGCACGGGCGGCGCCAGCGGCTCGTGTCACCCGCGCGACTCGGCATCGACACCGCGAACGCCCCCCAGCGAGCGGAGCGAGCCCCCATAAAAACCCTTCCATTCCCCCAAGTCGAACCGGTGCTCGCATGAGCGCCACACGCTCTCGCTCAAACCCCGGCGGTATGGACGTGCTGCGCGTGCTCGGGCCGGACGTGCGGCCGCTGCGCGAGCGCAAGCCGCCGTGGTTCAAGGTGCCGCCTCCCGGCGGCCAGCGCTACCGCGAGCTGACGCAGCTGATCCGCGACGAGAACCTGCACACCGTCTGCCAGGAGGCAGCCTGCCCCAACGTCGGCGAGTGCTGGGAGCGCGGCACCGCCACGTTCATGATCCTCGGCGACACCTGCACCCGCCGCTGCGGCTTCTGCAACGTCAAGACCGGCAAGCCCACCTGGAACGACCCGCTCGAGCCCGCGCGCGTCGCGCGCTCGATCGCGCGCATGGGCCTGCGCCACGCCGTCGTCACATCCGTCGACCGCGACGACCTGCCCGACAAGGGCGCCTCCGCGTTCGTCGGCGTCATCCGCCAGGTCCGCCGCCAGGCGCCCGACTGCCAGATCGAGGTGCTCACGCCAGACTTCCAGGGACAGGAGATGCCGCTCGCCAAGGTCATCGCCGAGCGCCCCGACGTCTTCAACCACAACGTCGAGGTCGTCCCGCGGCTCTACTCCATCGCGCGCCGCGGCTCGGAATTCACGCGCTCGTGCCGCGTGCTGCGCCTCGCGCACGAGCTGGGCGAAGGCGAGGTCGTGACCAAGTCCGGGCTGATGGTCGGGCTCGGCGAGACGCACGAGGAGTTGGTCGACACGTTCGGCGCACTGCGCGCGCACGGCGTACAGGTGCTCACCGTCGGGCAGTACCTGCGCCCGTCCGAGCGCCATCTTCCGGTCGTGCGCTACTGGCACCCCGACGAGTTCACCGCGCTCGAGCAAGCCGCCTACGAGCTCGGCTTCGACCACGTCGCCGCCGGCCCGCTCGTGCGCTCCTCGTACCACGCCGACCAGCACGTGCCACAGGCGCTGCCCGGTGTCGGACCGCTCGCCGCCACGCGCGCTTAGACCGCCGGCCACCAAACGCGCGGCGCTCGCCGTCATTCCGGGTAGATCGCCCAATCGACCCTGTCGTTGCTGGTGATCAGCGTCGCTTCGACGGTGAAGCTTTCGCCAACTTTGCGCGACGTCACCGAGACCCCCAGAGCAGCACCTCCTTCGGCAGACACGATGATCGGGCCATTGGCCGTTACCGCCGTGCTCGCGATCGTCACTTTGCCCAGCACCATTTCCGCCGACCGACCCACCGCCAGAGGTATGAGTTTCCTCAGCGCGCTCGACAGCCGCGATTCGGTCACCGCTTCTTTCTTCACGTCTTCCGTCTGAACCGTTTCGACCCCAATTTTCCCTTCCGAGCCGGTCGCGCCCGCGGGTCCTTCTTTACCTTCCGGGCCGGTTGCGCCATTCGCACCTTTGGGGCCCGCGTGCCCCTGAGGACCTTCTTTGCCTTCTGGGCCGGCTTTGCCTTCCGCGCCGGCTGCGCCAGTTTCACCTCTCACACCCGCCAAGCCCTGCTGCCCTTCTCTTCCTTCCCTCCCTTCTTTGCCTTCCACACCAGCCGCACCGGCCGCACCTTTTACGCCCGCCTGCCCCTGAAGACCTTCCTTGCCTTCGGCACCCGTAGCCCCCCGAACGCCTTCACGCCCTTCTTTGCCTTCCGGTCCGGCTTTCCCTTCAACCCCCGCTTTGCCTTCAGCGCCGGTTTTGCCTTCTGGCCCCGCCTTTCCTTCCGGCCCAACCTTCCCTTCCACTCCTGCTTTGCCTTCCTGGCCGGCTGCACCCGTTTCACCTCTCACACCCGCCAAGCCCTGCTGCCCTTCTCTTCCTTCCCTCCCTTCTTTGCCTTCCGCGCCAGGCGCACCCGTCGCGCCTTTCACACCCGCCTGCCCCTGAGGACCTTCCCTGCCTTCGGCACCCATTGCTCCCCGAACACCTTCACGCCCTTCCTTGCCTTCGGCACCCGTCGCGCCCTGAGCCCCTTCGCGTCCTTCCTTGCCTTCCACGCCCGCTCTACCTTCCGGGCCCGCCTGGCCTTCTAGGCCGGCTTTGCCTTCCGCGCCGCTCTTGCCTTCCGGCCCCGTCTTGCCTTCTAGGCCGGCTTTGCCTTCCACGCCGCTCTTGCCTTCCGGCCCCGCCTGGCCTTCCGGACCGGTCTTCCCTGCCGCCCCCGCTTTGCCTTCCGGACCGACTTCGCCCTCAACGCCCGCCACACCCTGAAGGCCCTGCCTTCCTTCTTTTCCTTCAGCGCCCGTCACGCCCTGAGCCCCTTCTCTTCCTTCCTTCCCTTCTTTGCCTTCCGCACCTGTCGCACCCGCCGCGCCTTTCACACCCGCCTGCCCCCCAGGGCCTTCCCTGCCTTCAGCACCCGTTGCGCCCTGAGTCCCTTCGCGTCCTTCCTTGCCTTCCGCGCCCGCTCTACCTTCCGAGCCCGCCTGGCCTTCCGGCCCCGCTCTACCTTCCGGGCCCGCCTGGCCTTCCGGCCCCGCCGCACCCGTTTCGCCGCTGACACCCGCCATCCCCTGCAGCCCCTGCCTTCCTTCCTTCCCTTCTTTGCCTTCAACGCCAGCCGCGCCGGGCGCGCCTTTGACACCCGCCTGCCCCTCGGGACCCTCCTTGCCTTCATGGCCAGTCGCGCCCTGCGGACCAGGCGACCCCTGCGGACCAGGCGACCCATTCAGTCCGCGTGGACCCTCGATACCGGTCGCGCCCGCTGGACCCACTACGCCTGCAGCACCAGTTGCGCCTGTCGAACCCGCTGCACCTGCGGCACCCGTCGCGCCAATTGCACCCGCAGTGCCTGTTTCACCCCGAGAGCCGTGCTTGCCCGCGCGTCCAGGCGCGCCCCTTGCGCCTGTGGAACCTCGCCTTCCCGCGGCGCCGACGGGGCCCATGTGGCCCACTCCGGCGACCCCGGCTGTACCCCTGGCGCCGTGCTTGACGTCACGCCCAGTCCCAGCGAGTGCGGTAGACAGCGCCCTCGGCGAGCTGCTGTCCACGACGCGAGCGTCCGACCTTCGAGATGCCTTCGCCGCGCTGGCGGCGGCGATTTCACTTGTGTGCAGGCTCGCGCGCACCCGAGGGACGAGCTTCCGCTCTTTGGGGTTGAGCAGCGTCCCGACGGCCAGAGCGAGAGCGACCGCAAGCGCGATCAGAGCCGAACACAGCATTACGCGGAGCATTCAGCTCCTCAGGGCACCCGACCACTAGGGCCTCGCCACGCAGACGTCGCATCAAGTGCGGACAAAGCTTTCCCCCTTCAGTCGCGCTAGGTTCCAGTATATTGAACAATCGGACGACTGGCGGGAAAGCTTTAGTCCGCGACACGCCGATCAAGGCGGAGGGGGTACGTGATGTCCTGGCGCGTTCCTTTTTTTGGGCTGCTCGCAGCCGGCGTCTTTGCGCTGTCACTCTCCGGCTGCGGGTCGAGCGCACCCACGCTCAGCACGATCGCGATCGAGCGCGCCATCGCCGCGTCGATTCTGGCTCAGCACAACTTGCGTACGAAAGTGGAGTGTCCTTCTCGAGTCGAACGCAGGGCAGGAGTCACCTTTGTATGCACAGCCAAGCTCGAAGTGGGCACATATCCGGTAGGGGTGGTCGAGACAAACGACAAAGGTCATGTGCGGTATCAAAACAGGTCGCGGCTGACCGTCTTGGACATCGCGAGGGTACAGTCCGCGATCAGCGCGACGATTCTCGATCAGCGCCATCTACGTTCCTCCGTGATCTGTCCGAGCGAGGTGATCCAGCGCGCAGGCGTCCAGTTCGGCTGCACGGCGACCGTCGCCGATCGGGACTTCCCGTTCACGGTGACCGAGCAAGATGATGCCGGGCATGTCCGATACGTAGGACACCGCTAGTGGCCGCTGGTGCCGGCGAAGCCCAGTAGCTTCCTGTGTACTAGTGCCCATGCTCCCACCCGCAGCGCCCACGGCCCCCATGGCCGACGCACCCGCATGACCCGCCTGGCCGTGCTCGCCGCCGCGCTCGTGTTCATCTCCGGCTTCGCCTTCCTCACGTTCGCCGCGATCGTCAAGGAGGGGGTCACGCTCGACACGGTCCTGTCGGTCTTCATCGTCGTGCTGCTCGCGGTCGGCATCGTCGGCGCGCTGCGCAATCCTCCTCGTCGATGAGCTCACCGTTCCTGACGCCCGGCGCCAGCCGCAACCGCCGCAACGTCCTCGCCAGGCGCAGACGCCGGCGCCGCCTCGGCGCACTCGTCGTGCTCGTCCTTGCCGTGGCTGTGGTGCTGTCCGTCGAGCTCGGCATCGCCGGCGGCTCCAGCCGACATCGGCACACCGCCACCGCCGCGCGCTCAGGCGTGCGCGGTGCCGGCCACACGCGCCCGCCCGCAGCGGCAGCGCGCTCGCCCTACGGCTTCCCGCTGGCCAAGCCCGCGCTCGCACTCGCCGGCATCTCAACGCCCCAGAAAGACCCCGTGCAGGTCAACTTCAGCAACCCGCCGCGCGCTGGGCTGCTGTTCAACCTCACCACCGGGCAGGTGCTCTGGCAGCACAACGCCTACGTGCGTCTGCCGATCGCCAGCCTCACGAAGATGATGACCGCGCTGTTGACCGTGCAGTCGGCGCCGCCCGACGCGCCCGTGTTGATCACCAAGCAGGCGATCGACATGCCCGGCTCGAAGGTCGGCGTGCTGCCGCTGGGTAGGCACGTGCGGCTGCAGAGCCTGCTCTACGGCCTGCTGCTGCCGTCCGGCAACGACGCCGCCGTCGCGCTCGCCCAGCACGTCGCCGGCACCGTCAACAAATTCGTCGTGCGCATGAACGAAGAGGCCGCCAAGCTCGGGCTCGGCTGTACCCGCTACTCCTCACCGTCCGGCTTCTACGACGGCGGCAACTTCTCCTGCGCCGCCGATCTCGCCGTGCTCGCGCACGTGGACATGCAGCAGCCGCGCATCGCCAAGGTCACGGGGACCTACGAAGCGATCCTGCCGTTCCCGATCAAGGGCGGCAAGCTCTACCTGTACAACAACAACCCGCTGCTGATCTACAAATACCCCGGCGTCACCGGCATGAAGACCGGCCAGACCGAAGCCGCGGGGCGCTGCCTGGTGGCGACCGCCGAACGCCACGGCGTACGCCTCGGCGCGATCGTGCTCAACTCCGAAGACCCCGGCACCCAGGACCGCCAGCTGCTCGATCTCGGCTTCGAGCAGGTCTACCACCAGCCGATCGTGCCCGAGCAGCCGTTTCCGCCGGGCGTCTGATTCCGCCGGGCGTCTGATTCCGCCGGGCGTCTGATTCCGCCGGGCGTCTGATTCCGCCGGGCGTCTGAGCTACAAACACGGCGCCCGGCCGTTCCGCCGGCGCCACGTCGATGTCCGTGCCGCCGCGCCGGCGCGCGCACGCGTAGTGGTACCTTTTCCTGACATAGATTGACTGGTCAGTCAGCCAAAGGAGACGCCGTGGATCTCGACGACACACCCGAGCAGGCCGCCTACCGCGCGCAGGTGCGCAGCTGGCTCGACGCGCACAAGGCCGAAGCACCGGTCCTCACCGGTCCGGGCGCGCTCGAGGACGAGGACGAGATCATCGCCGCCCGCCGCGTCTGGCAGGGCAAGCTCGCCGAGGGCGGGCTCGCTGGCGTGACCTGGCCGAAGGAGTACGGCGGCCAGGGGCTCGGCCCGATCGAGCAGGTCATCTGCAACCAGGAGATCGGCCGCGCAAAAGTTCCCGGCATCCTCGACGCGATCGGCGTCGGCATGCTCGGCCCGACGATCATCGCCCACGGCACTGAGGAGCAGAAGTCGCGCTATCTCGGGCCGATGCTGCACGGCGACGAGGTCTGGTGCCAGCTGTTCTCAGAGCCCGCCGCGGGCTCCGACCTGGCGGCAGTGCAGACGCGCGCTCGCCAGCAGGACGACGGCAGCTGGCGCCTCTCCGGGCAGAAGGTGTGGACCACCAACGCGCAGTTCGCCTCCTACGGGCTGCTGCTCGCGCGCACCGATCCGGACGTGCCCAAGCACAAGGGCCTGACGATGTTCATCGTGCCGATAAACGCCGAGGGCGTGACCGTGCGCGGCTTGCGCCAGATCTCCGGCGAGGCCGAGTTCAACGAGGTCTTCTTCGACGACGTCGCGATCGACGAGAGCGCCGTCGTCGGCGGCGTCGGCAACGGCTGGGGCACCGGCCTGACGACGCTCATGTTCGAGCGCGTCACGATCGGCCTCGGCAGCGAGGGCATGGGCTACAACTCCACGCGCTTCGCCGGCGCGATCGGCGCCGACGCGCACGCCCGCCACGACCCCGAGGTGCGCCACCGGCTCGGCGAGATCGCAAGCGAACTGCTCGCCGTGCGCTTCACCGGCTACCGCACGCTGACCGCGCTGCAGAAGGGCCAGATCCCGGGCCCCGAGGCGGGCCTCGCGAAGGTCACGATCGTCGCCGGCGCGATCAAGGCCGGCGACCTGATCGCCGACGTGATCGGGCCCGACGCGCTCGCCGAGGACAGCGAGTGGGCGTACATGATCTCCTTCCTCCCCGGCCTCAAGTCCGCCGGCGGAACCGAAGAGATCCTCAAGAACACCGTCGGCGAGCGCGTGCTCGGGCTGCCGCCCGAGCCGCGCTTGGACAAGGGCATCCCATTCTCGGAGCTGCGCTCCAAGGAAGGAGCAGCGGCATGAACCTCGCACTCTCAGACGAGCAGGTGTTCCTGCGCGAGGCTGCGCGCGGCGCGCTCTCGCGCTTCAAGACCCTCGAAGCCGCGCGCGAGGCGCTCGACGGCAACGCCGACGCGCTGCCCGACCTGTGGCCGATGGCCAAGGAGGCCGGCTGGCCCGGTCTGTTGATCGACGAAGACCACGGCGGCGCCGGGCTGGATGCATTCGACGCGATGCTCGTGCTCGGCGAGTGCGGCCGCGTGCTCGCCGGTGTGCCGCTGCTGGGTCACCTGCCGGCCACGGCGATCGTCAACGTCTCGCCCAACGCCGCCAGCTGGATCGGCGAGCTCGCCAGCGGCGAGAAGCGCGCCGCGTATCTGCCTAGCTGCCCGCCCAGCGACGTCAGCGACGGCTGGAGCAGCGACCCCCGCAGTGGCCTCGCGCGTGGCGAGCTGCCCGTCGCCACGACGCCTGATGAGAACGGCCAGACCAAGGTCAGCGGCAGCTTCGCGTTCGTCCCCGACGCGCCCGGCGCCAGCGGCTTCGTGGGCGTCGCGTTGATCGACGGCAAGCCGACCGGCGTGGCGATCCTCAGCGAGTCTGCGGGCGTCCAGGTCGAGCCGACGACGCGCTACGACTCCACGCGCTCGCTCGCGCACGTCACGTTCGCGGATGCGCTCGGCCTCGTGCTCGACGCGCCCGAGGAGGCGCTCGTGTCCGCGTGGTACCTCGCGCAGTCGTTGATCGCCGCTGAGTCGCTTGGCAGCGTTGAAACCGCGCTCGACGTGTCCGTCGCCTACGCCAAGGAGCGCTTTACGTTCGGGCGCGCGATCGGCTCCTACCAGGCCGTCAAGCACGCGCTCACCGAGGTGCTGCGCCAGCTGGAGAACGGCCGTTCGCTGCTGTACTACGCCGGCTGGGCACGCAACGGTGCGCCTGCAGAGTTTGCGCTCGCAGCCAGCGCCGCGCGCTCCGTCGGCGGGCGCGCGCTCGACACGGCCGCACGCACGATGATCTCCGTGCACGGCGGCATCGGTGCCACCTGGGAGCACGATGCGCCGCTGTACTTCCGCCGCGCGCAGCTCTCGCGGCGGCTGCTCGGCGGCACCGCGCAGGCGACCGACCGCGTCGCCGGCGAGCTGATCGCACAGGCCGCCTGAAACCGATCGCGGCGCGCAGCTCGCTAGGTGTGCTTCGACGAGCTGCGCCCGCCGCGTGAGGCGGCGAGCGCCTTCGGCTTCGCTTCCGCTTCAAGCGCGGCCAGCACCGGTGCGCCGTAGGCGGCCTGCACGGCTTCGACCATCTTCGCTTCGATCCCGCAGTTGATGCAGAAGCCGTGCTGAGACCAGCCGATCGCGCGGGCGAGCACCTGATCGGCGTAGGTGACGCCGGTGGCGTCGTGGCCGTAGTAGTCATACGCCGCGTCCCACGCCGATTCGCCGAGCGTGTATTCGGCGCCGTCCGCTGAGAGCAGATGGGCGGCGGCCATGATCGCGTCGAAGTCGTCGTAGATCGACGGGTGTGTGGTGGTCATGTGGTCGTAGCGGACGGGCCGCTTGCCGTACGTGTACGAGTCCGCGACGAGATCCCAGGTTGAGAGCCCGCCCGCACCACCCTTGCCGCCGTTGGTGACGTTGAACTGCATCGGACCGCCGCAGCAGCCGGCGAAGTTCAGGCCGTGGTAGATGCCCGGCGCGGTCGAGAACGCGCTCTCCTGCCTGTGGATCGACGCCAGCAGCAGCCAGTTGACGCCAAACGTGCTCTGTGCGACCGCGTAGATCGGGTAGAAGCCTTCCATCCAGCGCTTGGAGATGTGCGTCTGCGTGGCGTCGAGGAAGCTGCTGGCCTGCAAGCGCTGCTGCTCGGGCGACGGGCGCGCGACGATCGCCGCGTGCGCGCTCGCACGGCCGACAGCCGCGGTGCTGGCCACGGAGCCCGAAGCGGGCGCTGGCGCGGGGGTCATCACCGCCGCAAGCACCGGCGGCGGCGCGACGGGCGCACTGGCGCGTCCGAACACGCCGCTGAGCGCCGCCGCGAGCACGGCGACACCGACAACGGCGATCGTGCAGGCGAGGAGCCACGCACCGCGTTCGGAGGGCGGCGACGGCGGCGAGGCAAAGCGGCTCTCCTGCGGCATTGCAACTCATCCTACGCGGGCGCCGCGCCGATCATGGCCGTGTCGGGTTAGCACTGACATGCGCAAGCCAACGCTGATTCTGTCCACGCTCGTGGCCACGTTGTGCCTCGCGGGCACCGCGCGGGCCGCCCTCAGCCCTGCCCAACAGGGCTATCTGGCGCTCGCCAAGGCGGGCGTCGCGCACACGCAGAGCCGCTGGGCGGATCGCCGCCGCGGCTGGTACGACGCGCGCTTGGGCGACCGCGAACGCTATCCGTTGGCGACGATCTGGGACATCGTGCCGCTGTTCGAGTCGCTTGACGCGATCGACATCGCACAGCCGAGCAGCGCCAACCGGCGCGCGCTCACCCGCTTCGCGACGGGCGCCGAGCGCTACCTGAACCGCGGCCTGCACCCGCTCCCTGGCTACTCCCCCTATCCGGGCGACCGCGAAGCGAACACCGAGACGTGGTTCGATGACAATGGCTGGTGGGGCATCGCATTTGTCGAGGCGTTTCACGCCACCGGCGCGCGGCGCTATCTCAAAGACGCCGAACGCGCGCTGCGCTACGTCGCGGCCGCCGGCTGGGACGCCAACGGCGGCGGCATCTGGTGGGACACAGAGCACCCGTACAAATCCGGTCCCGCGCTCGCCTCAGACACGCTGCTCGCGACGCTGATCTACCAACAGAACCATTCGGCGTTCGCGCTGGAACAGGCGCAGAAGTTCATCGCGTGGGCGAACGCCAGTGGCTTCAGCAACGCCGACGGGCTGTACGCCGACAGCAGCGTCAGCAGCACGCCGGTCGACTACATCGAGGGGCCGCTGATCTACGCCCAGGCGCTGCTGTGCCAGCTGACCGGCACGAGCGGCGGCTGCCAGCGCGCCGAACAGCTCAAGGCCACCGCGCTGAAGCGCTTCGGCGAAACGCTCGACTTCTCGCCGCAGTACGACGCCATCTACCTGCAGTGGATGCTCGCGCTGTACGCGCTCGACGGCGACCGCAACCTGTACCGGCTCGCAGCGCAGAACGCACACGACGCGCAGGCCCACGCGGCCAATGGTGAAGGGCTGTACTTGCTGTCGTGGGCGGGGCAAACGTTGCCGGCTTTCGACGCGGAACCGGGGATGCTGCAGACGCAGGCGGCGACCACGAGCCTGTTTGCATGGCTGGCGGTGTATTCGCCGCCGGCATCGTGAGCGGCCGGCTCGAGACCCACACGCCAACGTCAGCCAGGCGCGAGCAGCTCCAGCACCGCCCGCTCGACCTCCGCCCAGCGCCGCTCCTCATCCAACCCCCGCCGCTCGATCGTCTCGAGCTCGCCGGCGATCGTAGAGCCGGCCAGGTAGCGGTCGAACACGCGCGGATCGATGTAGGAGGAGCGCGCCACCGCCGGCGTGTTCCCGAGCACTTCTGCTACGTCGCTCGCCGCCTGGGTGATCGCGTGCAGGCGCGCGCGCTCGTCGCGTGCCGTCTCGCCCTTTCTCGCCAGCGACACGGCGGCCAGCAGCGTGCCGTTCCAGGTACGGAAGTTCTTGGCGCTGAACGAAGCGCCGATCAGAGCCTTCAGTTGTTCGTTGATCAGGTGCGCGTGGACCTGATGCCAGGCGCCGCGCTCGCGGAACGCGAGCAGGTGAGGACCGCCGCCGTGGCGGCGCTTCAGCGCTGAAACCACCTCCACGCAAGGCCGGTCTCGAACGAGATGGACCTGGCGCACCCCCTCCTTCGCAACGTAGTCGAACACGATGCCGTCCGCCGTGATCGAGACGTTGCGCTTGGCGATCGTGGCCAGGCCGAGATGGCCGTCCTCCTTCTCATAGACGTCGCCGCCGATCCGGAACATACCCACGTCCAGCAAGCGAATCGAGCAGGCCAGAACCCGCCCCCGGTCGAGCGCACGACCGTGGCCCATGGTCGCGAGCAGCGACTCGCGCATCTCCGGCAGGGCTCGCGCGAAGTGCTCCATGTGCTCGAACTTCAGGTGGTCCTGCTGCTCGCGCCAGAGCTCGTGATACAGGTACTGGCGCCGCCCGGCCGCGTCGACGCCAGTCGCCTGCAGATGGCCGAGCGGATCAGGGCAGATCCATACGTCTCGCCACGCCGGGGGGATCACGAGCGCCGCGATCCGCGCCAGCGTCTGCGGATCGGCGAGCGGTGAGCCGCTCACGTCCAGGTAGGCAAAGCCGTGCGCACCGCGCACGCGCGTGTACCCAGGCGCGCTCGGGTCCGAGCGATGCAGTCGTATCGTTGCCGGCGCAGCGGTCATGCCGTTTCAGTCCAGGTCGATCAGCGAGAGGATGCTCTAACGATGGCAAGCTCCGAGAACCCAGCGCACCCCGACTACGACACAGCTTCCGAGAAGTACGACGCAGCCCACCGCCGCGAGTTGGCCGACGCGGGCGTCGCGCTGCCAGACGGGTCCTATCCCGTGGCCGACGCCGAAGACCTCCACCACGCGATCCGCGCCGTCGGACGCGGCCGCCACGACAGCCACGACACGATCCGGCGGCACATCATCGAGCGCGCCCATGCGCTCGGCATGGACGACGCGATCCCCGACACCTGGAACGCCGACGGGACGCTCGGCGAGGGCGGCTGAGGAGCTACCAAGAGCCTCGCTTGGCTAGCGGCGTATTTCGCACTGAGATGCGGTCTGGCGCATCTCAGTCGCATTCATTGGTCCCGTTCATCTGTATAATCTCATCATCTTGAAGTATCGTGCTGCTATTGCTTGGGCATCAGCTGCCCTCCTATCGGTCGTAGCCCTTGCGTTCATGCCGTCCGTGGCGGAAGCCAATTGGGGCGGCAGGAGCAACTGCGGGTGGAAAGTCGAACCGATCCTCGAACACTGCTACGCGCTTACGAACTGGGAGCCAAACGAGCACAAAGATATCCGCGACGTGTGGAGCTATCTCACGGCCGAAGACGTCGACTTTGGCGAACGGCCCGAGGCTTTCGAGGAATTTACGACGATCGAGACATGGGCTGGATGGGCGATTCCAGGCACCAGAGTTGAAGAGCCCGAGGTCAACCCAGAGAAATGGGTTGAGGCGGGCGAGGTGTACGGCGAACACGTCTCCGCCGAACGGGCCCAACAGTGCCACCCCTTCTGGGCCGCCGAATTTGGGAAGAACAAGGAGCGGGAAGAACTTGGCGGCGAAGAATACATCAGCGAGACGCTCTGCCCATCCGTCGCCCATCAGCTCGTAAAATTCGTCAAAAGCCCGACGAGTGGCGAAGTGTGTGGCTATTACGACGAGGAACTGGAGGCGTGCACGCCCGCGGCGGATCTGCCGACTGGACCATTTACCGAGCTGCAATCCGGCAACGAGGAGTCGCTTTTCAACTATCCCACGGGAATCAAGGGCTTCACCGAATCGTTTGCCGTCGGTGGTGTCGATGACCGCTGGGACGGCCTAGCCAAAGCGCAGGGCGAGTTCTTCACAGACGCGACATGCGAGACAAATGATGGCATTGGGGATGTGTCGTTCACCGGCGGCGGCGCCTGCCCTATCGCCGAGAAAGGCACAGCGTTCAAACAAGACGAAGAAGGAGACGGCAAGGCCAAGGAAGGCGTCGCACCCGCCGACGAAGGCAATGAAGGGCCAAGCGACACCGAACCTGGACCGACGTCCGACGTCGAAGCGTGGGCGGGTTACGAGGCCGCAGCAGGTACCGATCTCACAGATGAATCAGTGGAAGCAAAAGGCCGTGAACTCGCGGCCGCTCAAGGGGGCACAGTCGAATCGATTAAGGTCGTCCCCTCCAAGAAATTCGAAACAGCCCAGCCCGCTCCGGCCGAAGTTGCGATCAGCACTGCCGGCATGAGCCCTGGCTACAAGGCATACCGCAAAACCAAGGTAGACGTCGCGGAAATGGTGGGGCACTTCAGCGATGCCGGCGACGTCGTCCGTGATATCGAAAGCGGAATAGACGCCGCGTTCACCCACGAGAACCTGGTCTACGATGCCGTTACCGGCGCCCTGATGCGACGCGTCTGGACCGACCAGGAAACACCCCGCGAGATCACTGCACGCGAAGTACAAGAAGAACGCTGCGCAAAAGACCGCAACAAATGCAAGACGTTCCGCGAAGATTGCATCTATTACCACGAGTGCCTAACGGGTGAATCCTGTCCAATATGGCACGAACAATGTGATCGCGAAGAAGAATGTCTTTACTACCATGCTCATTGTGAAAAACGGGAAGAATGCGACTTTTACCACGAAGGCTGCACAGAATACGAAGCATGCGCTCAATTCAACGAAGACTGCCCGGAAACTGAAAGCGAATATGACTCGCTCAAAGGCAGTCCGGCAACCGCCTTCCACCCCAAATCCCACCCCGGCCCAACCGCCCCAGAAGACGAAGAACCCGCGACGATCGAACCGGTCGTGGTCAGCGGACGATTGCCGGTCAGACACGCGACGGTGATCGTCACTCAGGGACGCTCGACCGTGATGAGGACGCGCCAGCGGCAGTTCAAGCTCAAGGCGGGCACCTACCGCATCACGGCGCGCGCCGCCGGGTACAGCTGCGGCAGCAGACGAATACGCGCCGCCGGCAAACACCTGGCCGTCAGGCTGGAGTGCTCGCGAGCTACGAGCTAGGCGCCAAACCCCCCAAGAACTCGACAACCTCCGGCACGACCACCGCCGCCTTCTCCCGATGCGGCCAGTGCCCAGCACCCTCAACAATCAGCGCCCTGCTGCTGGGCTCCGGCAGCAACTCAGCGGTGCGCGTGAACAGCGCCGCGTCGACTAGATCTTCAGTGCCGCCGACGACCAGCCCAGGCACCGCGGGCACACGCGCGAGCACGGGCGCACCGCCGAGCGGCAGGTCACGGTAGTAGGCGATCGCGCCGGCGAGCGTCGCGTCCGGCGTGAGCGCCTGCTTGACCAGGCGCAGGCTCTCCTCTCGCTCGGCGCCGGACCACGCAGGCGCCCAGCGCCGGTACAGCTCGTCGAGGTAGGCGAAGTCATCGCGCCGGCAGCTGCGCGCCGCCCAGGGGAGCTTCAGCGCGAGGAAGTGGCGGGCCGACCACAGCGACGCGGGTGTGCGCTCAAGCAAGCTGGGATGTGGGATGGCGATCGCAACGATCGCCCGCACCCGCTCGGGCGCGAGCGTCGCCGCCACGTATGCCTCGAGCGCGCCCCAGTCGTGTCCGACGAGCACGGCGCTGGTGAGGCCGAGAGCGTCGAGCAGCGCGAGCACGTCGCGGCCGAGCGTCTCCGGGTCATAGCCGCGCCCGGCGACGAGCGTTTCCTCCTGGTAGCCACGCAGCCACGGCACGTGCACACGCCAGCCGGCGTCCACAAGCGCCTGCGCAGCCTGTGACCAGGAGTGCGGCGTGTCGGGGAAGCCATGCAGGAGCACGACGTCCGGCCCCTCCCCGGCGGTGTGCACGACGAACGGCTGTCCCCCGGCCGAGATCGTCTGGAACTCCAGCTCCATCGCGCCCATCTCAGACACCGAGCGCGCGGCGCGCGACGCGGTCGAACACGTGGTCGGGCAGCAGGCGCCTGGCGATCAGCATCGCGCGCGCATCCCTGCCGACGACGTAGCGCGCCTTCATGCGCGGCGCGCTGAGCGCGCGCTCGATCGTCGCGGCAACCTGCTCTGGGGGCACGCCGCGCCGCGCGGTGTCTTCGAGCGCCTTGCCCATCGCCGCCGGCACGTCGCCGTAGGCGTCCTTGAGCTCCGGCGGGATGACCACGCGTTCGGCTTCCGCGCGGCTCTTGTCCCAGATCGGCGTCGCGACGGACCCCGGCTCGATCAGCGCGACCGTCACACCGGAGCTGCGCAGTTCCACGCGCAGCGTGTCGCCGAACGCCTCGATCGCGTGCTTGGACGCAGCGTATGGAGCGGTGAACGGCATCGCCACGCGCCCGCCGACCGAGGACACGAACACGATCCGCCCGCGCGACCGGCGCAGCGCCGGCAGCAGCGCCTGCGTGACGGCGATCTGCGCGAACACGTTGACCTCGAACTGCTTGCGCAGGTCCTCGGCGGAGACCAGCTCCAGCGGACCGCCGATGCCGATGCCGGCGTTGTTGACGAGCGCGTCCAAGCCGGAGCGCGGCCAGGTAGCTGAGGAGACGCCCGCGTCCGCGGCCAGTTCCTCCACGCGCTCGCGCGCTGCCACGATCTGCGTAGCGTCGGTGACCTCGAGCTGCAGCGGCAACAACCGCCCGCGCGAGCCCACCCCTGTGGAGCCCGCCGGCGCAGCGTCCGCGTCCGCGGCCAAGCGCTCGCCGGCGGCCGGCTCGCGCACACCGGCCAGCACCGTCCAGCCGCTCGCGGCCAGCCGTAGCGCCGTGGCGCGCCCGATGCCGGTGGAAGCGCCGGTGATCAGTGCGAGCGGCACCCGCACGACGTTACCCGACGCGGACGTGTGAAGGGCCTCACCCCGCGATTAGCAGGGGCTTAAGATTCGCGGCGATCGTGTCGCGCGTGAACGAGCAGCAAGCTGCTGGAGGGCCTTCGACGGGTCGCTCCTCGCGCGTCCGTGCACGGCGACCAACGCGGCTGCTGGCGGCGTCTGCAGCCGGCCTGCTTGCAACCATCGCCGTCTGCGGCTGCGGCTCGACGGTCAAGGTCGCGCCGACGGCGGGGGTCGCGGCGGTCGTCTCCGCCTCGGGCCCGCCGGCCCACGGGAGCTGCGCCGCGACGGTACTCGCAACGCTCTCGAGCGTCCTCGAGCGCGTCTACCGCGAGGGCGTGCACGGCCAGCGGATCGGCAGCGCCGAGTACCTGATCACGCACTCCGGAGCACTGCGCGCGGCCGTCGAAGAAGACAACCCCGCGGCCGCGCGCGCGGCCGCACATGCGCTGCTCAAGACGGGACACCTGACCGACCTGACCATCACGCGCGGCACACAGACGCTCGTAAACGTCGATGGCCCGGCGCTGACCCCGTTGCAGGGCACGCTCATCGGCGCGAACGGCGCCCCGATCGCCAGCTACAAGGCGAGCGTGTGGGCCGACAACGGTTTCCTGATCGAGGCCGGCGGCATCACTCAGGGCGTCGTCGTGCTGCGCGCGAACGACCACAGCCTCGGCGGCTCGCGCTCGTTGGGCTCGGGCGCGCTCGCGAACGAAGGCTCGCTGACGCTCGAACACGTCGCCTACGGCTACACGTCGTTTCCGGGGGAGGCGTATCCATCGGGCGCGCTACGCGTGTACTTGCTGATCCCGATGCACGCGAGCGACGCGCTGTGTGGAGCGACACCACAGGACACGATGGTGAACACGCTGCGCCACGTCGCCGAGCTGATCTACAACGAGGAGAGCGGGC
Source organism: uncultured Solirubrobacteraceae bacterium (assembly GCA_963716535.1). Taxonomy (GTDB): domain Bacteria; phylum Actinomycetota; class Thermoleophilia; order Solirubrobacterales; family Solirubrobacteraceae; genus Palsa-744. The sequence continues at coordinate 2,615,954 of OY970317.1, forward strand.
CGGCCGCGCAGAAGCAGGTGCGACGCGTGCAGCGCAACTCGGCACTGCTTCAAGCCGTCGCCCACCGCGAACCGGCGGCGACCGAAGCGGCGATCAAGACGCTCTTGAACCAGCACATCGTGCGTCTGCGCGTGTCGGCCGGCGGACAGTTGCTGTCGGACGTCGGCGGGCCCTACGTGCTGGCGCCGGTGAGCGCGCCGCTGCGGCTGCACAGGCGCAGCATCGGCAGCTTCGTGCTGTCGATTCAGGACGACGAAGGCTACCTGCGGCTGAGCAGGCGGCTGGCAGGGCTCGACGTGCTGATGTACATGGGCGCCGAAGCCGAGCTGGTCAAGGACAGCCTCGGGCGGATGCCCGGCCCGGCGCTCGCAGCGGTCCCCGCCAGCGGTCCCTATCGCTACGAAGGCCGCAGCTTCCGCGTGTTCACGGTTCACGCCGAAGCGTTTCCCTCCGGACCGCTGACGGTCCGTGTAATGGTGCCGATCCCGTACCTGTGATCGGGCGGGCGCTGTGATCAGGCTGGCGCGAGCGACTCGCGCTTGCCGCTGAGCGTCTGCAGCAGGTCCTCGAACGCGCTCGAGAATTTCTCGACGCCCTCGCGCTCGAGCGTGTCGGTTAGATCGTCGTAGTCGACACCCGCCTCGCGCAGGTCCGCGAACAGCCTGTGCGCCTCCTCGAGGCCGCTCTGCAGGCGCGGCTGCGGAGCGCCGTGGTCCTGGTAGGCCTCGATCGTCTCCTCGGGCATCGTGTTGACGGTGTCCGGGCCGATCAGCTCATCGACGTACAGGGTGTCGGGGTAGGCGGGGTTCTTGGTCGAGGTCGAGGCCCACAGCACGCGCTGCGGCGTGGCGCCCTTGCTCACCAGGTACTCCCAGCGCGGCCCGGAGAACACCTCCAGGTAGTGGGCGTAGGCGAGCCTCGCGTTGGCGATCGCGAGCTTGCCCTCCAACCCGTCCTTGCGGTGCGCCGGGTCGAGCGCGTCGAGGCGTTTGTCGCCCTCGGTGTCGATGCGCGAGACGAAGAAGCTCGCGACGGACGCGAGCTTGGCGGGGTCGCCGCCCTCGGCGACGAGCCGCTCCAGGCCGCGCACGTAGGACTCCGCGACCTCCGCGTAGCGCTCCAGCGAGAAGATCAGCGTGACGTTGATCGAGTGGCCCTTGGCGATCACGTCCTCGATCGCGGCGAGCCCCGGCTTGGTGGCTGGGATCTTGACCATCAGGTTGGGCTTGGCAAGGGTCGTGTGCAGGCGCATCGCCTCGCGGAAGGTCTCGAGCGTGTCGTAGGCCAGGCGCGGGTCGACCTCCAGCGAGACGTAGCCGTCGCGATGCTCGCTCGACTCCCACACCGGCTTGAACAGGTCGCAGGCGTCGCTGATGTCCTGCTCGGCCAGCGCCCAGAAGGTCTGCTCGACGTCCTTGCCTTCCGCTGCCAGCGCGTGGATCTGCGCGTCGTAGGCGTCGCCTGTGCTCATCGCCTTTTCGAAGATCGACGGGTTGGAGGTGGCGCCGACGACGGCGTCGTTGTCGATCAGCTCCTGCAGGTGCCCGCCGTGGATCGATTCACGCGAGAGATAGTCGACCCAGACGCTCTGCCCGAGGGCCGAGAGGCGCTGGAGGGGCGAGTTTGCGTCGGAGGTCATGGTGTCTCCCGTTGTTAGCGCGTCAGTGTTTCGATTGAAGCACGCGGCGAGCACGCGCGATGATGTTCTCGGCGCTGAAGCCCAGTTCCTTGAGCACCGTGGCGCCGGGCGCGGACGCGCCGAAGCGGTCGAGACCGAGCACGTCGCCGTCGCTGCCGACCCACTTCCACCAGCCGATCGTGGCCCCCGGCTCGACCGACAGGCGCGCGCTGACCGCGCGCGCCAGGACCTCGTCGCGGTACTCCTGGGGCTGAGCTTCGAACAGCTCCATGCAGGGCATCGAGACGACACGCACGCGCGTGCCCTCGGCGGCGAGCGTCTGCCCGGCGGACAACGTCAGCGGCACCTCCGCGCCGGTGGCGATCAAGATGATCTCGGGGTCGCCGGCGTCGGGGTTCGAGTCCCACAGCACGTAGGCCCCGCGCTCCAGCAGCCGCGCCGGAGCGACCACCGAGCGGTCGAGCGTGGGCACGGCCTGGCGCGAGAGCAGCAGCGCGACAGGACCGTCGTCGCGTTCGAGCGCGACGCGCCACGCCTCGGCGGTCTCGTTGGGGTCGCCTGGGCGGATCACCCACAGGTGCGGGATCGCGCGCAGCGCCGTGTAGTGCTCGACCGGCTCGTGCGTGGGGCCGTCCTCGCCGACGGCGATCGAGTCGTGTGTCCACACCCACAGCACCGGCAGTTCCATCAGCGCCGACAGCCGCACCGCACCGCGCATGTAGTCGGAGAAGATCAGGAACGTCGAGCCGTACGGTTTGACGATGCCGCCGTGCGCGGCGAGCGCATTGACGATCGCGCCCATCCCGTGCTCGCGGATCCCGAATGGGATGTTGCGCCCGGCGTGCACACGCGAGAACAGCCCGCCGCCCTCGAACACCGTCTTGGTCGACTCGACGAGATCGGCGGCGCCGCCGATCATCGTCGGCGCGAACGCCGCGAACGCCGCCATCGTCTTCTGGCCCGCCGAGCGCGTAGCGACCGCTTCGCCCGCGGCGAACGTCGGCAGCGCCTCGCGCCAGCCGTCGCGCAGCTTGCCGCTCCAGGCGAGATCCCAGTCGGCGGCAGCCTCGGGAAAGGCCTCGCGCCACGGCGTGAAGCGCTGCTCCCACTCCTGCTGCACGGCGGCGCCGCTTTGCTTCAGCGACATGTGCTCGTAGACGCGCTCGTCGACCCAGAACTTGCGCTCGGGGTCGAAGCCCATCACGCGCTTGGTCGCCTTGACCTCGTCTTCGCCGAGCGGCGCGCCGTGGGCCCCGGAGGTGTCGGTGGCGTGCGGCGCCGGGTAGGCGATGTGCGAGCGCACGGCGATGAAGGAGGGGCGCTCGGTTTCCTCGCGCGCGGCGACGAGCGCATCTTCGAGCGCGACGACGTCCTCGGAGTCCTCGACGCGCTGCACGTGCCAGCCGCTGGCCTCTAGCCGCGCGACGTGGTTCTCGGCGTCGAAGGAGATCGAGGTCGAGCCGTCGATCGTGATGTGGTTGTCGTCGTAGCAGGCGATCAGCTTGCCGAGCGCGAAGTTGCCGGCGACCGACGCCGCTTCCTGGCTGATCCCCTCCATCATGTCGCCGTCGGAGCAGATCGTGTAGACGTGGTGATCGACGACCGTGTGGCCAGGGCGGTTGAAGCGGTCGGCCAGGAAGCGCTCGGCGATCGCCATGCCGACCGCGTTGGCGAGACCCTGCCCGAGCGGCCCGGTCGTGACCTCGATCCCGGCGGTGTGGCCGCGCTCGGGGTGCCCAGGTGTGCGCGACCCCCACTGGCGGAACTGTTCGAGGTCAGCGATGCCGAGGTCGTAGCCGCACAGGTGCAGCAGCGAGTACTGCAGGATGCACGCGTGACCGGCGCTGAGGATGAAGCGGTCGCGGTCGGCCCACTGCGTGTCGGTGGGGTTGGCGCGCAGGAAACGCTTGAAGATCGTGTAGCCAAGCGGCGCGAGCGCCATCGCCGTTCCGGGGTGCCCGGCGTTGGCCTTCTGCACGCCGTCCATCGCCAGGCCGCGGATCGTGTCGATCGACAGCTTGCGCAGCTCAGGATCGGCGGGCGCGGCTGCTCCCGAGGCAGCCGATACGGATGACGCAGCCATTGCGGACGATCCTACCCCGATCCGCGGCCGCTAAAGTCGCTGGATCATGTCTGAGCAGTTCTGCGACGTCGGCAGGGGCATCACGCTCTGCTACGAGACCTTCGGCGAGCCCTCGCACCCGACGGCGCTGCTGATCATGGGCCTGGGCACGCAGATGATCGCGTGGCAGGATGACTTCTGCCAGGAGCTGGCCGCACACGACCTGCACGTGGTGCGCTTCGACAACCGCGACATCGGGCATTCGACGCACCTGAGCGGGCGCCCGCCGACGGTCGCGCAACTGCTGACGCGCTCGCGACGCGCGGCGCGCTACACGCTCGCCGACATGGCCGAGGACAGCGCGGGGCTGCTGGCGGAGCTGGAATTGGGGCCGGCGCACGTGATCGGTGCGTCGATGGGCGGCATGATCGCCCAGACGCTCGCGGCGCGCCACCCCCATGCGGTGCGCTCGCTGGTCTCGATCATGTCCAACACCGGCAGCATGCGCAGCGGGCAGCCGTCGCTGCGCGTGTATCCGACGTTTCTGCGCCGACCGGCGCGAGGCCGCGAGGCGCGCATCGCGCAGATCGAAAGCCTGTTCAGGGTGATCGGGTCCTCGGCGCTGCCGCGCGACCCCGCGGAACTGCACGCGATCGCCACCGTCAGCTACGAACGCGACCACGATCCCGAAGGACCTGGGCGCCAGCTCGCCGCGATCATCGCCGCCGGCGACCGCACTGCGGAAGTCGCGCGCATCACGGCGCCGACGGTCGTGATCCACGGCACCGCCGACCCCCTGGTGGCGCCTTCGGGCGGGCGCGCGACCGCACGCGCGATCCGCGGCTCGGAGCTGATGATGATCGAGGGCATGGGCCACGACCTGCCACGCGCGGTGTGGCCGCGGCTGATCGACGCGATCTCCGCGCTGGCGCGGCGCGCGGACGCGGCTGCCAACGAGACACTTACCCCTACCGGCCCGCCCCCCGTCGCGAGCCGGTAGGTAGCAGCGCCCCTCGCCTGCGCCTGCCCCCCGGTCAGCGTCCCTGCGGCCTACGGCTGCACACTCGCAGCCCGAGCACGGAGTGCGTCCTTGCACTCGTGCACCAGCAGCCCTGCGCCTGCACTCGTACTAGCCAGTGCAGATCGTGTCGGCAGTGCGACCGCCGGTAAGGCCAGCGTCCGTGCAGTGCTCGCAGCATCCGGTGCTCATGACACGGAAACACTCTCACCTCCATTGGTCGCGCCTCCTGCTTGACCCCGATCCCATCACTCCATTCCTTCCCCTCGGTCGGCGGGAACATCCCCGTCTGGGGACATATAAATCAGGTCTTACGCAGCTTGTCAACTTGAGCGCTTCGATTGACAACTGGACCAATGGTCGATAGGCCGATATTCGGCTCGCATAAGCACCGATATATGGCTGTGCCATGCGGAATTGGGCCCCACGCGGACCATTTCTGAAAAGTCGAGTAAATCGCTGTGTCAGGCCGTCACACAGGGGCGCTGGGGACGTCACGAGCGCACTGGGCGGCCGCACGAAAGCGGGCCATGAGATGCCCCGCCAGTGATGGCGGAGACCGTCCTCACGTCGGCGGCCATCGCCATCGCCTACATGCGCAAGCTCCCGCCCTAAGCAGCTGCCCGTTTGAAGAGTTCTGGCTGCCCACACTAGGCGAGCATGCGAAACGGCCAAACAACCGAGTCGCCCATCGCTCCGGCCTCCCGGGAGGGCTAAGGCTCGGCACAGGCTGGTTCTTCCACGTCGCGTTTGGCGTGTTCATCTTCGTGATGCTGTACGCGCTCGCAGCGCTCCTGACGGTGACGGTGCGAGCCGGAGGTCCGCCGACCAAGATGAGCGGTCTCGGCTTCTCGTGGGATTGGGAGAGAGCCGTGGCGATCGCTAACTCGGGCGCAGAAAGCCTCGATCAGCTAAACAGGCGGCTATCCGGGTTGCAGGATCAAGTGACAGCCCTGGTGGTGACCGAGCGCGAGACGCAGGAGGCGCTGGTCGCCATAGCGGACGCTCTCCCCGCAGCTCCATCCGCTGTCAGAGCCGACGCTCTCATGCGATCTCAGCGGCTTGGCCGGCTCCTCGAACGAACCGAAGGCAGCAACAACAGGGCCTCCGAGGCCATCGCCGGGTTCCGCGCGAACCTCGCGCAGATCGAACGCCTGCACGAGGAGATGACGCGAGCGTGAGCCCGGCCGCCCCGAAGAAGATCGAGCTGATGCCAGTCGCAAAGGTCGAGGTCGAGGAGGCAAGCCGCAGCTTCACGGTGCGCGGACAGCGGGTGGTTCTCGATAGCGACCTCGCAGAATTCTACGGGGTGAAGACCGAGCGGGTACTGCAGCAGGTTCGTCGGAATCCGGCCCGATTCCCAGAGGATTTCTGCTTCCAGCTCACAGGCGACGAGTTCGCGGGCTTGATCTTGCAAAATGCAGGCTCAAGTTCCGGGCACGGAGGCCGCCGTCATCTACCTGTTGTCTTCACCGAGCAGGGAGCCCTTGCGGCTGCTGGGGTGCTCAGAAGCGAGCGCGCTGCCGAGGTGAGCGTCGCGATCGCACGCGCGTTCGTTGCCATGCGAGGCCAACTTGCCGAGCTTGCATCCCACCCGGTCCTCGTGGAGTTCGCAGAACGCCTAAGGAAGCTCGAAAAGGACTCCGATGAGCAGACGGAGTTCAACCGGCTCGTGCGCGGCGCCATGCGCAACTTCGACTCGTTTATCGAGCTGGTAGAGGACCAACTGCCCTCAGCGCCTTGAGGCGCGTCGCCCGCGCACACATGAAAACCGCAGTGTCAACCGTCGAAGTGCGCCCGGAGGGAATCGAACCCTCGGCCTGCGGCTTGAAAGACCGCTGCTCTTTGGCTCCCCGAGGAGAACCGTTGACCACTGAGCTACGGGCGCGCGCTATGGATGTCTGTGCTTCTGTGCTGCTCGACGTTTCGGTCGAGCACCATATTCTAAGCGCGCCCGCGCCGCACGCGCGGCGTCAGGGGGTGAGCACGATCTTGAGTGCCTCGCGCCGGTCGTACACGGCGTAGGCCTCGGGTGCGTCTTCGAGCTTCATGTGGCGCGTGACGAGCGCGGTCGGGTCGAGCACGCCGGCGGCCAGCAGCGCGAGCACGCGGTCGACGTGGGCGATCACGTTGGCCTGGCCGCCGCGCAGCGTGAGCGTCTTCAGCCACAACAGCCCCATGTGCACGTCGGCGCGCTCGGCGTACACGCCGACGCACTGGATGCTGCCGCAGGCGCGCGTGAGGCGGATCGCGCTGTCGAGCGCCTTGGGATCGCCGACGGCATCGATGCAGACGTCGACGCCGCGGCCTTCGGTGGCGCCGCGCGCGATCGCGCGGACGTCCTGCTCGGCCAGGTGCACGGCCTCGGCGCCGTAGGACGCGGCCACGTCGAGGCGCTCGGGGACGGAGTCGATCGCGAGCACGTGCGCGGCGCCGAGCGCGCGGGCGGCCTGCACGGCACACAGGCCGACGGGGCCGAGGCCGAGCACGGCGACGACGTCGCCGGGCTCGAAGTCGCTCTCGACGACGGCGTGGAAGCCGGTGCCCATGACGTCGCCGGCGAACAGCGCGACGTCGCTGCTCATGCCATCGGGCACACGCCGCAGCACGATGTTGGCGCGCGGTACGAGCGCCATGTCGGCCTGCGTGCCCTGCAGCGAGCCGAGCGTGGCGCCGTGGCCGAACGTGCGCGACTGCACGCAGCGGTGGTAGTCGCCGCGGCGGCAGAAGAAGCAGGTGCCGCAGGCGGTGTGGAAGCAGCCGAGCACGCGATCGCCGACGGCGACGCGCGTGACGGCGTCTCCGACCGCGACGACGGTGCCGACGTACTCGTGCCCGATCGTGAAGCCGGGTTCGATCTGCACGCGGCCGTGGTAGATGTGCAGATCGGAGCCGCACACGCCGGTGGCCTCGATCCGCACGATCGCGTCTTCGGGGTCGATCAGCTCCGGCTCGGGGCGCTCCTCGACGCTGACGACGCCTGGGGCCTGGAAGGTGACCGCTCGCATGACGCGCGCCAGCCTATCGATCCGGCGCGGCTCAGCGCGCTAGCGCGGCGCCGTCGAGTGCCTGCTCGAGCACGCGATAGACGCTGGGGTGCACGGACATGCCACAGTGGCTTGAGTCGATCTCGACCGACTGCGCGTGCGCATCGACGCAGGCGTGCCAATCGACGACGGCGTCGCTGCGCGAGTACACGGCGACAGCCTCGATGTGCGGGTCAAGCGGCGCGGCGAGGTCGGCGTTGAACTGCTCGCAGCAGGCGCCGTCTTGGCAGCTACTGGAGAACACGCCGGGGAGGCCGAGGTCGCCGAGCCGCGCGATCCAGCGTACGGCGCCGAGCACGCGTGGCGAGACCGCGAGGCCGTCGCCGACGGGCGAGCCGAGCATCGCCAGGCCGCAGACCAGCTCGGGGTGGCGCACGGCGAGCACGCGCGCGAACGTGCCGCCGCGGCTCTGACCGATCAGCGCGACGGGGCGGCCGCAGTCGGCGGCGAAGTCCTGCAGGTGCGCCTCCAGGCGGCTGACGGCGCGTCCGGCGCAGTCGACGTTGGCGAGCATGCCGCTCATCGCGACCCGATGCCCGCGCCGGCGCAGCCACGCGCGCATCACCGCCAGCGAGGCGTCGCCGGCCATGAAGCCGGGGATCAACATCACCGGCGGCGCGTCCTCGCGCCGTTCGGGAGCGCGCACGCGCGCATCGCTCAGCAGCCGCGTAAGCTCCGCGCTGTAGCGCAGCTCTCCCCACACGGATGCGACCTGCGAGCCCGCCATCCTGGCATCGGCACTCATGGTTGACATAGGGTACGGATCGTGGACCTGACTGACAAGCACATCGTGGTGACCGGCGCGGCGGGCGGCATCGGCCGCGCGCTGGTGCGGCGCTTCGTCGCGGAGGGCGCACGCGCGGTGGTGGCCGCGGACCGGGAGCTGGAGGGCGCGCAGGCGCTGGCACGGGAGCTGGGCGAGACGGTGCTGGCGGTGGGCTTCGACGCGGGCGAGGAGAACAGCGTGCGCGAGCTGATCGCGACCGCGAGCGAGGCCAACGGCTCGATCGACATCTTCGTCTCGAACGCGGGCATCGGCGGCATGGGCGGCGGCCCGGAGGTTCCGAATGAGTGCTGGGACGAAGCGTGGCGGATCAACGTGATGGCGCACGTGTGGGCATCGCGCGCGCTGCTGCCGGAGATGCTCGAGCGCGGCGAGGGCTACCTGATCAACACGGCCTCGGCGGCGGGCCTGCTGACGCAGGTCTCATCGCTGGTGTACAGCGTGACCAAGCACGCGGCGGTGTCGCTCGCGGAGTGGCTGGCGATCGAATACGCCGAACGTGGCGTGCGCGTGTCGTGCATCTGCCCGCAGGGCGTGCGCACGCCGATGCTCGAACAGGGCATGCAGGAGGCGGCCGCCGCAGCGGCGCTGTCCGCCGGCGGCCTGATCGAGCCGGAGGACGTGGCGGACGCGGTCGTGGCGGGTATCCACGACGAGCGTTTCCTGATCTTGCCGCACGAGAACGTGGCGGAGTTCATGGCGCGCAAGGGCGCGGACCCGGAACGCTGGATCAGGGGTATGCGCCGCCTCGTGAGCAACGCTCGCTCCGCCTCAGACGCCTAGCCTCCAGCCTCCGCCGACCTCGCGCCTGGGGCGCCCTAACGCCCGTCGAGATACAAGGGGTCGTGCGAGCAGATCAGCTCGACCTCTCCGGGCTCGCGCTGGGCCAGCTCGCGTAGGCGCTCGACGTTGCCGCGGCGGGCGTCGCCGTCGACCTGGTCGAGGGCGGCGAACGCGGCGAGCCCGGGCGGGCAGTGCGGCGGCGTTGCGACCTCGCCGTGGTGGAAGTAGGCGTCACCGCAGTGCAGCAGCCAGCCGTCTCCGTCTCTGACGGCGACGCCGGTGTGCCCGTGCGTGTGGCCGTGCAGCGGGATCAGCAGGATCTCGGCGTCGCTGCCGGGCAGGATGCGCACGCTGTCGAACCCGTGCCATTGCTCGCCGCCGGCGTCGTGCTCGACCCAGCGCGGCCCGTGCGCCCAGTGCGCGGCGACGTAGCGCGTGCGATCGCGCCAGCTGGGCGCCAGGGCGGCGCGCAGCTCGCGGCCGAGGAGATGTACCTCCGCATCCGGGAAGTCAGGAAGTCCGCCCGCGTGGTCGAGGTCGAGATGAGTAGTGATTATGTGGCGTACGTCGTGCGGGTCGAGGCCGAGTTCACGGATCTGGGTGATGGCGGCATCGGCGGCGCGTAGGCGTGGCTGGACGACGGCGTTGAACAACCGTCCGAGCTGACGCGGCTTCAGGACGTCGTCGAGCCCGAAGCCGGTGTCGACGAGCACGAGGCCTTCGGCGCCCTCGATCAGCAGGCAGTGGCAGATGAGGCGCGCGGGCGCGAGCAGGCCGCCGGCGCCGGTGAGCATGCGGGCGCCGCGCGGGCACATGGTGCCGCAGCTGAGGTGGTGGATGGCGCGCGGTGCGGTGTTCACCGAGCGCTCAGCGTACGTGCTCGCCTACGCGGATGCGTGCTGCGCGGCGACGCCGTTGACGGACGCACCGCCATTCTCGGACTCAAGCGGCGCGCCGGACCCCGCGAGCGCGCGGCCGTGGCGGATCAGGTCGGCGGCGCGCTCGGCGAGCGCGATCGTCGGCGCGTTTGTGTTGCCGCGTGGCACCGTGGGCATCACGGAGGCGTCGACGACGCGCAGGCCGTCGAGGCCGTTGACGCGCAGTTGCGCGTCAACGGCGGCGCCCGCGTCCTCGCCCATACGGCAGGTGCCGACCGGGTGGTAGATGGCGAAGGTCGTACGCGCGACGTGCGCGCGCAGCTGCTCGTCGCTGTCTCCGTCGGGGGTGTTGAACGGCGTCGCGCAGTAAGGCTGCATGGCGGGCTGCGCGCAGATGTCGAGCGCGAGGCGCAGGCCGGCGATCATGCGCTGCATGTCGTCGCCGGCGGTGTAGAAGGCGTTGTGCACGATCGGCTTGGCGGTGGGGTCGTTTGACGCCAGGCGCACCGAGCCCCTGCTGCGCTCTGTGAGCAGGCACGGAGAGACCCAGACGCCGTGCGCCTGTGGGTCGCGCATGCCCTCCTCGACGATGTGCACGGGCGCGACGTGGAACTGGATGTCGGGCGCGGGCGCACCTGCGCCGACGCGCGCAAAGCCGCCGGCCTCGGCGAGGTTCGAGGCGAAGGGCCCGGTCTGCGTGGCTTCGTACTGCTCGAGCGCGGCCGGCTCGAGTGCTAGCAGCAGGCTCTCGGGCTCGGGCGTCGTCCAGACGAGCTGCGCGGCAGGGTGGTCCGACAAGTTGTCGCCGATCGCGGGCTGGTCGAGCAGCACCTCGATCTCGCGCATCGTCAGGTGCTCGGCGGGCCCGACGCCGGAGAGCATCAGCAGCTGCGGCGAGTTGTAGGCGCCGCCGCACAGGATCACCTCGCGCTCGGCGCGCAGCTCCTGCGTCTGGCCGAGCTGGCTCGCCTGCACGCCGACGGCGCGCGTGCCGTCGAACAGCACGCGCTGAACGAGCATGTAGGGCATCACGGTGAGGTTGGGGCGCTCGGCTGCCGGGTGCAGGTAGGCGACGGCGGCGCTCGCGCGCATGCCGCCGCGCTGGGTCACCTGGTACATGCCGACGCCGTCCTGCTGCTCGCCGTTGAAGTCCTCGTTGCGCGCAAGGCCCGCCTGCGCGCCGGCGTCGACGAACGCGTGCGAGATGCGGTTGCCGGAGCGCTCCTCGCTGACCGCCAGCGGCCCGCCTGAGCCGTGCCAGCGCGAGGCGCCGCGCTCGTTGTCCTCGGCCTTGATGAAGTACGGGATCAGGTCGGCGGCGGACCAGCCGGGCACGCCCCATTCGTCGTAGTCGAGGCGGTTGCCACGGATGTAGACCATCGCGTTGACCGAGGAGGAGCCGCCGAGCACCCTGCCGCGCGGCAGCGTGATGCGGCGCCCGTTGCACTGGTGCTCGGGCGCGGAATGGTAATCCCAGTCGACCTCGGTGCCGCCGAGTTTTAGATAACCGAGCGGTACGTGGATGTTTTCGTTGGTGTCAGGCGGCCCGGCCTCGAGCAGCAGCACCTGCACGTCGGGGTCCTCGCTGAGACGGTTGGCGAGCACGCAGCCCGCCGATCCTGCGCCCACGATTACGTAGTCGTACATGTTCACTCCCTCCTTGCAGGTCACGATACTCCTCGCGCGCTGCGGCGACGCCGACGCGGCGGCCGACCATGGGCACGGGCGCCGTCACACGGACCCAGGTTGCACACGTGCCGCGAGCCGCGCTGTAACACATCTTCGGATGGGCGGACTGAACGTTGGACTCATCCCCAACGCAAGGAGCTTCGCGATGAAAGCATTCACACGTATCGGCGTCGCGGCGATCGCCACAGCCGCGACGCTGGGCGCCGTCAGCGCGCCCGCGCTCGCGGCCGGCACCGGCCATGCGGTGTTCGTGCAGACGGACAACGTCAAAGGCAACCAGGTGGTCGTGTACGACCGCGCCTCCGGCGGCACGCTCACTCAGGCGGGCGTCTACAACACCGGCGGCCTCGGCGGCCAGCTCGAAGGCTCGGTGGTCGACCATCTCGCCTCGCAGGGCTCGCTCTCCTACGACAGCGAGGACGGGCTGCTGTTCGCGGTCAACGCCGCCAGCAACACGGTGTCGGTGTTCGCGGTGCTCGGCGACAAGCTCGCGCTGCGCCAGGTGATCGGCTCGGGCGGCACCTACCCAGTTAGCATCGCCGTGCGCGAGGGCATCGTGTACGTCCTGAACGGGCTCGAAGGCGGATCGGTGCAGGGCTTCGCGGTGGTCGCGGGGCGCCTGGTGCCGATCGCGGGCTCCAACCGCGCGCTGGGCCTCGACGCGGAAGGCCCGCAGTTCACGCACACGCCGGGGACGGTGGTGTTCTCGCCGAACGGCACGCAGCTGATCGTCACGACGAAGGCCAACGGCAACGACGTCGAGGTGTTCGAAGTGCTGCCGGGTGGCAACATCTCATCGGCGCCGGTCGTGAACCCGCTGCCGGGCACGGTTCCGTTTGCGATCGTGTTCGACAAGCAGGGCCACCTGATCCTCGCCGAGAGCGCGGGCTCGCTGGCTGACTTCGAACTCAAGGAAAACGGCCTGATCGCCCAGCTGGACGCGGTCGAATCGGGCCAGATCGCGACGTGCTGGGTGGTTGAAGCGCGCGGGCACTTCTACACGTCGAACCCTGGCAGCGCGTCGCTGAGCACGTTCGCCGAGGGCGCACACGGCCAGCTCTTGACGCTGCTGGGAGACACGAAAACCAACGGCGGCACGGTCGACGCGACCGCGACCCCGGACGGCCACTTCCTGTACGTGCAGACGGGCGCGGAAGGTGTCGTCGACGAGTTCGCGGTCGGCGCGAAGGGCGAACTGAGCGAAATCGGCGCGATCACGGTGCCGGGCGCGATCGGCGGCGAGGGCATCGCCGCCGGCTAGGTGAGCCGCGCTATGCGGGTTGCGGCGCCGATCTGGGCGCCGTAGCCTGCGCAGCGGCAAATGAACGGCATGGACTGTGCTCCTGACCCTGCATTCGATCCCCGGCTGCGCGCGTGGGGTTGATCGCCGCGATCGGTGTTCCGCGCCGCAAGCGCGACGCGGCACCGAGGATCGACGAGGACCTGGACTTGGTGACACGCCTGCGCGCGGGCGAGGAGCAGGCGTTTGTGCAGCTGGTCGCGCGGCACCACGCGGCGATGCTGCGGCTGGCGTGCTCGTTCGTGTCGAGTACGGCGGTGGCGGAGGAGGTCGTGCAGGACACCTGGGTCGGCGTGCTGCGCGGGATCGACAGCTTCGAGGGACGTTCGACTTTTCGGACGTGGATGCTGCGGATCCTCGTCAACCGCGCCACGAGCACGGGCATGCGTGAGCGGCGTAGCGTCGCGGTCGGCGATGCTGGCCCGGTCGTCGACCGCGCGCGCTTCGACGCGACCGGCGCGTGGATGTCGCCGCCGACGCACTGGATCGAGGACAGCGACGATCGCCTGCTCGCGCAGGGACTGACCGAGCAGATCCAGACGGCGCTAGACGGGCTGCCGGCGCGCCAGCGCGAGGTCGTGGTGTTGCGCGACGTCGATGGTCTCAGCGGCCACGAGGTGTGCGCGGTGCTAGAGATCAGCGAGGCCAATCAGCGCGTGCTGCTGCACCGCGGGCGCAGCCACCTGCGTCAGGCCTTGGAAAGCGAGCTGGGGGGCGCGTAGCGATGTTCTGGTCCAAGCACGAGCTGGTCTGTCAGGAGATGGTGGAGCTGATCACCGACTACCTGGAAGGCGTGCTGTCGCGCTCGCAGCGGCGGCGTTTCGAGGCTCACCTGGCGGCGTGTGAGCACTGCACCGAGTACCTCGAGCAGATGCGCGTCACGATAAAACTGACCGGCGAGCTGCGCGACGAGGACATGACGCCGGCGATGCGCGAGGAGTTCACCGACCTATACCGCCGCTGGCGAGCGGAGGAGCAGTGACCCGGCGCGCGCTCGAGCGATACCGGTGGCGCGTCGCGGGCTTGGATGAACACGGGGCCTCGGCGTGAGCTACGTCAAGGGCTTGCAGGAGGTGGGCGACGGGCTGTACGCCTACCTGCAGCCGGACGGCGGCTGGGGCTGGAGCAACGCGGGGCTGATCGTGGACGGCGAGAGCACGCTGCTCGTGGACACGCTGTACGACCTGGCGCTGACGGAGGAGATGTTGCAGGCGATGCGCCGTGCGGTGCCGGCGGCGGCGCGGATCGACACGCTGGTCAACACACACGCGAACGGCGATCACTGCTACGGCAACCAGCTCGTCGAGGGTGCGCGCATCGTCGCTTCCGCTCGGACCGCCGCGGAGATGACCGAGCTGCCGCCGGCGGCGATGGCGGCGCTGCTGGAGCAGGCGCCGGCGATGGGCGAGCTGGGCGCGTTCTTTCTGGAGTGCTTCGGCGCGTTCGACTTCAAGGGCATCGAGCTGGCGCTGCCGCACGAGACGTTCGACGGCGAGCTGAGCATGCGCGTGGGCGCGCGCGAGCTGCGGTTGATCGAGGTCGGCCCGGCGCACACGCGCGGCGACACGCTCGTGCACCTGCCGGCCGAGCGCGTGCTGTTCACCGGCGACATCCTGTTCTCGGGGGCGCACCCGATCGCGTGGGCGGGGCCGGTGTCCAACTGGATCGCGGCGTGCGAGCGGATCGCGGCGATGGACATCGAGGTGATCGTGCCGGGCCACGGGCCGTTGGCGGGGCTGGCGGAGGTGCGCGAGCTGCAGGCGTATTTCGAATACCTGTACGCGGAGGCCGGCGAGCGCCATGCACAGGGGATGACCGCGCTCGAGGCAGCGCGCTCGCTGTCGCTCGACCGCTGGGCGCACTGGGGCGAGTCCGAGCGACTGGTGATCAACGTCGCGAACATCTTCGCTGAGCTGTCCGGCGAGCAGGAGCCGCCGAACCCGCTGGCGGCGTTCGAAGGCATGGCAGCGCTGGCGCGCTCGGGCTGAGCAAGCTGCGCCGCCACCGCTCGCCGCCTCAGCAAGCGGGGCGCAACACCGCGCGGCGGCGCTGTGACTCAGCAAGCGCCGCGCAAACCGGCGCGCCCGGCTACTGTGAGCGCATGCGGCATCGGGGAGGGTGTGGAGCGCGGGGTGCGCTCGCGGCGTTGACGGCTGGCGCGCTGATGGCGTTCGGCGCCGTCACGGCGAGCACGGCGGCGGCGTCCGCGGGCTCGACGTTCATCCGTGTGAACCAGGTCGGCTACGCGACGACGGCCGCCAAGCGCGGCTATCTGATGTCGCACCGCGCGGAGACGGGGGCGGCGTTCGTGGTGCGTTCAACGGAAGGCGCGGTCGTGTTCAGCGGCATGGTCGGCGCGTCGCTGGGCTCGTGGAGCGCGCGCTTCCCGCGCGTGTACGCGCTCGACTTCGACGCCGTGCAGACGCCGGGCACGTACACGCTGGAACTGACAGGACGCAAGCCGGTGTCCTCGCCGCCGTTTGCGGTCGGGCCGGCGCAGAGCGTGTTTGCGACGCCGTTGGCCAACACGTTGTCGTTCTACGAGAACGAGCGCGACGGCCCGGAATACATCCCGTCGGCGCTGCGCAGCGCACCGGCGCACCTGAACGACGAGGACGCGATGACGTACCTGACGCCGACGGTGAACGCGGAAGGCGAGTTCAAGGGCGAACTGACGAGCCTGGGCGAAACGATCAACGCCTCCGGTGGCTGGTGGGACGCGGGCGACTACCTGAAGTTCGTGCAGACAACGAGCTACGCGGTGGATTTGATTGAGCTCGGCGTGCGCGACTTCCCGGCCCAGATGGGCGCGTCGGCAGCGCGCTCGAACTTCACCGAAGAGGCGCGCTTCGGGGTGGAATGGCTGCTGCGCATGTGGAACGACAGCACGCGCACGCTCTACTACCAGGTGGGCATCGGCGAGGGCAACACGAGCACGATCGGCGATCACGACATCTGGCGTCTGCCCCAGGAAGACGACACTTTCGGTGGCAGCAACCCTGTCTACCGCTTCATTCGTCATCGCCCGGTGTTCCGCGCCGGCGCGCCCGGCTCACCGATCAGCCCGAACCTGGCGGGACGCGACGCGGCGGCGTTCGCGGAGTGCTTCCAGCTGTTTGCGGGCACGCGCCCCGAACTCGCCGACCACTGCCTGACCGCAGCGGAGCACATCTTCGAACTGGCTGACACCGACCCGCACGGCAACCTGCTGACGGCGATCCCGTTCGACTTCTACCCGGAGAGCGAATGGCGCGACGACCTAGAGCTGGGCGCCACCGAGCTTGCGATCGCGCTCGGCTCCCCCTCCGCGGGTGCGGCGGGCGCGAACCTTCCGGAAGGCCTACCGCACACGCAATCGCAGTACTACCTCGAAGACGCGGCACACTGGGCGAGCGAATACATCGCCCACAACGCGGAAGGCGGCGAAGGGCTGAACCTGTACGACGTGAGCGGCCTCGCCGACTTCGAGCTGGCGCGGGCGATGCGCGCTGCCGGCGACGCGGCCGGCCTGGCGCTGAGCGAAGCGCAGGTGATCGCGGGCCTCGGCCAGAAACTGGAAGCGGCGGTGGCACAGTCGCAGAGCGAACCGTTCGGCTTCGGCTTTCCGTGGGCGGAAGCGGACACCGCCTCGCACGGCGACGGGCTGTCGGTGATGGCCTCTGAGTACGACGACCTGGTCGGCGAACCCACCTACGGCACGTACGCCGCGCGCTGGCTGGGCAACGTCCTTGGCGCCAACGCCTGGGGCTCGTCGTTCATCGTCGGCGACGGCTCGACCTTCCCGCACTGCATCCAACACCAGGTGGCGAACATCGTCGGATCGCTCGACGGCGCGCCGCCGGTGCTCGCCGGTGCGGTGGTCGAGGGCCCGAGCAACGAAACGAGCAAGGGCGTGCTCGAAGGCATGCGGCGGTGCCCGGCGGGCGGCGGCAACGCGTTTGCGCGCTTCGACAACGCGGCCAAGTACGAGGACAACGTGCAGTCGTTCACGACGACCGAGCCGGCGATCGACCTGACCGCCTCCTCGATGCTGGCGTTCTCGTGGCAGATCGGGACGGCAGGCCAGCTGGCGGGCGAATCGGGTCTTGCACGCCCGTTGGGGGCGACGCTGTTCGCTGCGCAGGCGGCGAGATAGGCCAGCGCGAGGCCGGGCGCCACGCGCTCGTGGACACGATCCCGCGCGCTCGCCTCTTCAGGCGCGCGAGAACGGCCGGTGGTGCGCGGCGCCGAGCCGGTCGAGCACGGCGGTGAGCATCGCCGTGACCTCCTCCGCCGTGACTTCCGCGGAGGACACCTCCTCGGCGGCCATCAGCTCGGCGGAGATGTCGACAGGCGCGTCCGCCGCAGGCGCCTCCGGCTCAGGCATCGCGTCCGCTGAGGCATCTGCGGCTGGGCCAGGGGCGCCAGCAGCGGAGGCATCGGGAGGAGACGGAGCCTGTCTCAGTGGACCGGCTGCAGATGCGGCTGGCGCGGCAAACGGATGGGTCGCCGCGATCGAGTCGGGCGCAAGCGCCTGCGTGACCGCCGCGAACGCATCGGGCCCGGCGACGGGATTATCGGCGGCGGTGTGATCGGCGGCCGGCGCCTCAGCGGCGGGGACGGACGAGCGCCGGCGGGAAAAGAGTCGCGCGAAGAAGCCGCGGCGCGGCTTGGGCTCATTGGTGGGCGCGGCCGCGGCCGTCTCGGTGTGCGACACGGCCGGCGTCTCGCCTTTCAGCTCTGCCTCGACCGACGACTCCGACCCCACGCCGGCCGACGACGTCAACGCTGCCTCGACCGACGACTCCGACCCCACGTCAGCCGATGACTCCGACTCTGGCTCAGCGGATGAGTCGGGCTGCACCTCCGGGGAAGATTCCGACTCTCCCGACAGGGGCGGGTCTGTCGCCTTCGGAGCTGCGTCCGTCCCCTCCACGGCCGGGACCGATTCCGCGGTCGTGTCCGCTTGCTCCGGCTCGCTGAGCTGGCGGGTGACGCTGAGCGTGACCTTAGTGCCCCAACCCGATGGCTTGATCGAGACGACACCGGATGTGTTCTCGGATACCCACTCAACGGTGCTTTCGGGCTCGGTGCGGACGATGCGGATCTCGCCGAGCTCGCCGAGATGTCGCGCGAGCGAGGCGGGATCGCTCAACTCGGCCCATAGCTCGGGCGGCGACTTGACCAGCGTCCGCTGAACCTCCGAGGAGATCATCGCTGAAAGGATTCGAGCGGAGGCTTGCTAGTCCTTCCAGCGATCGGCGTGGGCGGCGTGAGCACCACCGCCGGGTAACGTGGAGGTCATGCAGCATGGCACCCATGGCGAGCGACGGTGAGCGCCGCCGGCAACGACGGTGTGCGCCTCGCGGGCGTATCCGACGCACGGAGCGTCGGACGGCTGCTGCACGATTTCAACACGGAGTTCGATGAGCCCACGCCGGGGCCTGACTGGCTCGCCGCACGGATGGCCGAGTTGCTTGCGGGAGGGCAGACGGCGGCGCTGCTCGCCGGCGGCGGACCGGATGGGCTCGCGGTATTGCGCTTCCGTCCGGCGATCTGGTCGCAGGCGCTCGAGTGCTACCTGGCCGAGCTGTATGTCGCGCCGGCGATGCGAGGTCAGGGCTTGGGGCGAGCGCTGCTGCAGGCGGCGCTCGAGCTGGCTCGCGGCCGCGGCGCCGATCACATGGACCTCGGCACGGGCGAGCAGGACGTGGCAGCGCGGGCTCTGTATGAGAGCCTCGGCTTCGACAACCGCGAAGGCAAGCGGGACGGCCGATCAACTACTTCTACGAGCGCGAGCTGTGAGCGCTCGACGAGCCGTGTCGGAGCGCGGCGCAGGTCATCGCGATTGAGGCAGCTTTACGGAGCCGCGGCGGGTACCCGCCGACGGCGGCGGTACGACCGGCCCGATGTCTCCGTCGGGAGCGACGTCGAGATCGACGATCACGGGAGCATGGTCGCTCGGCTTGGTGCCCTTGCGCGCCTGGCGATCGACCCACGCGGCCGCCACCCTGCTCGCGACCGCGGTGCTCGCGAGCGCCAGGTCGATGCGCATGCCGAGGTCCTGGTGGAACATGCCGGCGCGGTAGTCCCAGTAGGTGAACACGCGTTTGCCGGGCCAATGATCGCGCACGACGTCGTGGAAGCCCAGTTGCAGCAGCTCGGCGAGCGCAGCTCGCTCGGGCGCTGTGACGTGCGTGTGGCCGACATACGCGGCGGGATCGAACACGTCGATGTCCGCCGGCGCGATGTTCATGTCGCCACACAACATGGCGTCCTTTGGCCCGCTCGCGACCGCCGCGCGCAGCGCCCCCAGCCACGCGAGCTTGTAGCGGTAGTGCTCGGAGTCAGGCTCGCGCCCGTTGGGCACGTACAACGAGTGCACGCGCACACCGCCGCAGGTCGCGGCGACGGCCCGTGCCTCCGGGTCGGGGAAGCCCGGCGCATCGGCGATCCCGGTGATGATGTCCTCGAGCCCGGCGCGCGAGAGGATCGCGACGCCGTTCCACTGCGGCTCGCCCTGACGAGCGTAGGCGTATCCGCGACTGCCCAGCTCCGCGCCGAGCAGGTCGTCGAACGCATCGTCAGCGAGCTTGGTCTCCTGCAGGCAGACGACGTCCGGCTGGCGTTCGTCAAGCCACGCCAATAGCCGCGGCAGGCGCTGCTTGACCGAGTTCACGTTCCAGGTGGCGATGCGCACCGCGCGTACGCTATCCGGCGGATCAGCGTGTGGGCGGGAGCCCGAGGGCGGCGAGCACAGGGCCACCATCGGAGTCGATGGAGCTAGGGGGACTCGAACCCCCGACCTCCTGGGTGCGATCCAGGCGCTCTCCCAACTGAGCTATAGCCCCGTGCGCGGGCGTGGGGCACCACGCGTACGGCCCGAGAAGTGTAGTCGCAGAACGACTTGGGGCGCGCGCAGTATGGTTTGGAGGCGCGATGGGATTGCTCGACGACGCCATACGCGAACACCTGGAGCTGAAGCGCCGCAGCGGTGCTGATCCAAGCTCGGTGGCGCGTGCCGAGCAGGAGGCACTGGCGCCGGTGTTCCCCGACGAGGCCAACAGCACGGTCGCCGATGGGCACGAGGACGCGCTGGGACTTGATCAAATGACACCAGTCGATACGAGCGCCCTGCCGCCGTCATCCACCGAGGATCCGCGGCTCGCGAGCTTCTCCGCGCTGGACCAGGCGACGGCCGAGCTGGACATGCGCGCGGTTCTGAACGAAGAGCCAGACGCCGACACGGCGATCGGCTCGATCGACGCCGGGGCGACTGCAGGCGAGCCCACCGGCGGGGCGCACGGGTCGGATCTGGACTGGCGTTTCCCCGAGGAGGCAACAGGCGAGCCTGCGCCGGAGGACGCGTTGGGACAGGAGCGCCTGACGTTCGAGTAAGGCGGCGTGTTGCGGGCGCCGCGACGCCCACCAGCGCCACGAGGTCCCCTAAACTCCGAAGCTGAGGGGCCATAGCTCAGCTGGGAGAGCGCCTGCTTTGCAAGCAGGAGGTCGCCGGTTCGATCCCGGCTGGCTCCATTCTTCAAGAACTCCCTGCTAATCGAGATGCTTTGGCGCTCACGGCGGTGACCACGTACCCGTAGGGACAAAGCAGGGACGAAGCAGACTGCCAAGGAAGGAACGGACGACAGCAGCTTCAGGCGCGCGTAGGGCGCTTCGGCGCGTGCTTGGAGGCGGCTCGGTGAGGAGTTGCGAGTGCGATGGCGATGAGGGTCGAACCCTGTCCTGACACCGCGCATTGAATGCGAGGTGTCGATCCCATTGGGGTTGCTCTACCGGCTTGATGCGCGCGCTAGACGCGCGATTCCAAGCTGTGCGAGCATCCGCCCGCCTTGCACCGGATTCGATCGCAGATCTCGCAAGGCCCAGTCGATACGCTCGCGCCTCACTTCCCAGGTCGCCTCACGCCGCTCAGGCGACGACAGCTCGTGAAACTGCGCACTCGCCCGCTCAACGTATTCAGCCTCGAACGTCGCCTGCTCAGCAACACCTGGTGTCCAGTTCGCCGGTGGCGCATCCGTAGCCACAACCGTCTCAAATAGGCGCTCAAGCTCTCGAGTCAGCACCGAAGGATGCCACTTAGCCCTTACCTTTTCTACTCCAGCAGCGCCGAATGCCCTCCGACGCTCGTCGTTCTCGAGTAGGTCAGCGACGGCCTCGGCAAAGACGCGGGGATGGTTTGCGATCCAACCATTCACGCCGTTGTCCACGACCTCTACCTGGGCGTTGTCCGTCCACGGCGTGGAACTCGTGACGACCGGCACGCCAAACGCCATCGCCTCGGCAATCGCTAAGCCGAAGGACTCACCGATCGATGATGCGCTCGCGAATACGTCCGCCGCGCAGTAAAGCGCAGCAAGTCGTAGCGGGTCGCTTGTCGGGTCGATGTAGGACACTGACTCACTGACGCCTAGCCGCCGCAGTTGGGCACGCCGACGCGCGGTCGCGCCGACTAGTGCGATTTGCACGTCTGGAATGAGTCGCACGAGGTGCGGAACCATCGCCACTAGGATGTCGCCCCACTTGCGGTCATCGTCTCGCCCGACGCGAATCACTGTCGGCCGATCTGGATCGAGCCCCAATATCGCGTGGGAGTCCGATCGCGAGATCGCACTACCTGCCAGTCCGTCGATGTCGACCGGGTAGTAGAGGGTACGGTGGCGCTCGTGAAACTCGTTCAAGTCCATACCGGCTTGTGCTCGATGACGCATCGCGCACATTTGACTAATGAACAGGTGCACAGCGAACTGTGCCTCATCTTGACTACTGTCACGGAAGCCGAAGACGTTAGTCTCAACCAGTGCTTCTACCCCGGCTTTGCGGCAAGCTGCCGGTACCAGCGGCTCAGCCAGTCCCGGCCTATGGACGTGTACCACGTCAACTCCACGTAGCTGCTGAGCCAGCCGCTCGGGGTCGCTGTCAGCGCAAAGGACCTCGATGCCCGCCACCTCCAGCTCACTCGCACGCACGCCAGCGGTTGTCAAGGCAATTGCGCGCGGACGCACTCGAGTTCTATCGTGATGTAGAGCGTAGGTGACGGCCGCCTTTGCCGTGCCCCCCATGCTGTACGAGTCGCAGACGACGGCAACCTCAAGAGCCATTGCCGGCCACTATACGCGATATGACCGCAATGTGGGACGCTTCAAAGCGCCCCGCACCGACCAGCCAGCCGCTAGGCCTCGGCGCCTGCCCCAGGAGTACAGGAGCCGAGGATCACGGATTTTCGTTCACATATGCCGTGACGTCGAACACTTCCCATTCGCCCCCGGTCGTCCGGTAAAAGGAGAAGAGTTCGTTGTTCGTGTCACCCGCGAAGTCGAGCAGTTCCCCGCTTGATGTCACGATCGGCGTCGAGCCGCTAGCGACATCGGGGTTGCCGCTGACATTACCCATGATGGTGAACACTCTCCATTCGCCTCCACTCGTACGGTAGAACTAGCGATGGTGCTGCTCGCTTCACGGCCGATACTCTCTGGCGGCCGGACCGGCTTGGCTGTCTCCGGTGTTGGGGTTGCTGCCTAAGGAACGCGTCTCATAGGACACGCCTGTCGCCGTCGCATCACCCGTCCCCTGGGTAACCTAGGTGGCTCTAGCCCAAAGGCTGCCGTAGTAACAGTACGCAGCGTAGCTGTCGTGTTTGCGCTCTGTTGCCAGGGCCCTGATGTCGCGAACGACCTCGGCATACGTCGGGCTGGGTTTATCTCGAATCCTCATATAGAACTCTCGTGCCACGTCGCGTCCAATCTCATCCTTGACGCTCCACAGCGGGGCCACTACCGCCGCCGCCCCCACCGTGGTCCACGACTTCGTGATACCTCCCGCGCCCTGCAGCGACGGCGCTAGCGCGCCTGCTTGACACGCATTCAAGAACACGACAGGCGCGCGCGTCTGCCACAAATCGCGCAGAAACGTCATCCCGCGGACGTGACGGGCCGTCAGTCGCGCCTTACCGTCCAGCCTGAGCTGCTGGGTCGTGCCCCCGGTGCCGTGGCAAGCGAAGTGCAGAACGTTACCCGTCCACGCTCGCAGCTCATCACCCAGCACTGCGGCGCTGGTGGTCCGAAGGTCTTCCCCTCCCAGCGCATTCCGCACCATCGCCGCCTCTTCGGGACCGTGAGCGAGCGGCTTTGGCGGCGGGCTGTTGACGGGCACCGCGATGCCCGCGTTTTTTGCGGGGACACCGGTACTGCGCAGGGGCAATTTGCCCACGAACCAGCGTGCCATGGTGTGGCGCACCCCGAGCGGCCTCAGATCTCCGTCGTCCGGGATCATCAGCTCCCACGGGATGAACGGCTCATCGGAGGTGATTTGGATTGTCTCGATGCGAGCATCTGCTTCGGCTAGCTGGGTATAGGCTTCCTTGAAGTTTGCGGGCGCCTTTTCCCAGAGTTCTAGCCCAGCTCCGGTGAGAGCTAGCAAACGTGAGAGCGGGTCGCTGGCTGGGTCGGTGAAGTCGCTCATGCATACCCCCACCATGTGGGCGGTGCTGGTTGGCGTATCCCAGTCTTCGACCGCGCCGCCGGGCTGCTCATCGAGCAGCTGTGTCGCGACCTTGCATTGAAAGCTCTGCAAGCCAGAATCGCGCGCGACGATCGTGACATCGAGGTCGGGGCGCCGTGCGTGCGTGTGGTCGACACCGATGTCGCTGGTGGCGTTTATCATAGTGTGACTCCTGCGGCTTGGGCAAGGCGCACCGGTAGCGAAACTTCGCCGCAAGGCCAGCTTTGGTGGCTGAACAGAACTCGCAGTCGCGGCTCATCTTCGAAGATGTCTATCTCAAGCGATGTCTCGACGACAAACGCCAGGCGCCTGGTGCTTTGCCCTCTCAGATCGAGCGCCAGGATCTGGGTCGCCTCACGCGCGATCCTGAAGTGGCGTGTGGGAACCACCCAGACGCGCAGCTCTAGCTCATCGACATCGGGGGATGGCGTCACGGTCAATTCGCCGCTCGCCGCCCCCCCGAGCGCCTCTGTGTCGACCCAAACGGCCAGCGTGAAGGTCTCGCCGGGCTTGATCTCCTCGGAGTTGTCGATCTCGGCGTGCGCTGTGCGTCGTACCAGCCCGTCGGGGTCCGCGATGTCGGTCCGCGCCGGAGGCGCGACGGGGAGGAGGGTCGTCGACTCGAATTGCGCGGCACGTGAGGGTGTCTCGCTGACTGCGTGCTCCAGCACTTGATCGCCCACAGCAAGCGAGGTGAGCAGCACGCCCAAATTGCCAATCGGGGGATGAGTCGCCCCCTGTGCGCCGGCGTCGGCGGCTAGTAGATGCGCGTTCTCGGCATGAATCTCCCGTGCGCGTCCATGCTGTCCTTGGCGCACAAGCCCCGTGGCCACTTCGTTCCACGCTTCGATCGTGTCGAAATGCTGTCGTCCCAGGACTCGATCGCTCAGACCCGCCGCCTCGATGCCACGCATGAGGGCCAAGTCGGGATCGTGAGGCAAGGCGGCCCGAGCGTTCATCCGCATCGAGAAGAGCGTCTGCGGATGCGTCTCTCCGAGCCAAGTGAGGTTGCGCTCCACCACGCTGCCCGCCAGACCCATGGCGAGGCGCCAGTCGTTGCGATCCTTGCTGAGCGCCAGCGATTGAGCGAGATGTCCTTGAACCCAGATCGTCTCGGGCGAGTGCGGATCTATCCCCAGAGCACGAATGTAGGCAAGGCTCAAATCCCTCCGCGACTCACCGATCTCGCCGCCTTCGCGCCGCGCCGCGCCGAGTCCGGCCTCTAGGACAATCCATAGGTATCCCCCGGACTCCCGACCCTGCGCCGCGGCTTTGTGCAGGATCTGCGTCGCCCTCGCCCATTCGCCCCGGGCGCCCAGCACCGATGCCAGATTGGCCTCCGTCCGCAGTGTCCTCGGGTCACTCTCGCCGAGCTGCAGCCGCAGCCATGTGAGGCTCTCGCGCTGGAGCTCCAGAGCCCTTTGTGTATCGCCACCGGCCCAAACGGCCAGCGCGAGGTTCGCACCAGCGCGCGCGGCTTCGACGCTCCCCGCGCCGAATGTCGCGCGGCTGATCTCGAATGCTCGTGTGAGTGACTCCCGGGCAGCGGGGACTCGACTCGCGGCCAGCTCGGAGAGACCCACCTGCGTATAGGCTTCGAACTTGAGAGAGTCGGGGAGTCCCGGCATCGCCAACACCCTCTCCAGCGTGGAGCGAAGCCGCTCCGCTGCTGCGCCTAGGGCGCCAGCCAAGCGCAGCGCTGTTCCGAGCCTCAGGTCGGCGGCGACGGTTGCTTCGTCGTTGGCGCCGCGACTGCCCCTCAGGAAGTCAGCCTCTCCTCTTAGCGTGGCGACAGCTTCACGTGGATCTTCCTGTAGGGGAAGCCCGAGATTTGCCGACAGCCCAAACCAGTCCATCTCAGATCGTCTCTTGTTCGTCGGTTTCGCCAAACTCGTTAACGTAGGCGACGGCGACGCTCCGATCGGCGAAGTCAAGCACCGCGAACCCGCGAAACGCCCAGGACTCGAACGTCGATGAATAGGAGCGATCGAGGTGCCACACGACCCCCGGTGGCTTGTGCGCGGGCGGGCGGGCAGGGACTCCGCCGTGGCCGATCAGGCGCGGCGCATGGATCTCGTGGGGGGCGTAGATGGCGCAGCGATGCTCATGTCCCCATAGCCACGCGTCGATCCGACCTTCGCCGATAGGGCGTTGGAGTTCCGCTTTCAGCGCACAGCCGCCGTCGTTGTACGCGCTGAATGGTTGATGATGACTGAGCAGCATCGTGCGCCGCTTCGGATGGTCGCCTACCTTCCCTTCGACCCAGTCCTGCTGAAGGCGGCCGATCGCGTGATCCTGCCAGGCGGTGTCCAGCCCGAGCAGCTGCCAGTGGCTGTTCTCAAGGCTGAACCAGCTCGAGCCCGCCTGGTAAGGCTTGAACCGAGGGTCATCGAGCAGCACCGTGTAGTAGCCGTGCCCGCCTGTCTGCATGTCGTGGTTGCCAGCGAGCGACCACGAGCGGACTATCCCGGCCTCGGCAAGCTCCACCGGCCAGTGGGCGAGGAAGTTCTCTCGATACTCTCGCCCCCAGCCGGCGTAGTATGTATCGCCAAGATGGACTATGTGGCATTCCCGTCCTTCTGAGATCGCATCGTCGATGTAGGTACGCATCTCCTTCGCGACCCTCCGGCATGATCGATTGCCGGACGCCCAATCTCCGACCACGACGATTCGTGCGTCGTCCGCGAGGCTGTGCGGCTGGGCGGGTCGCGGTGGAAACGGCTTACGTTTCGCCAACTTACGCCACCCCATGGCCACCAGCGAGCTCACCCAACGCGGATCGGTGAACTCCATAGCACCGGCCAGCCGACGCTCGTCGTCCTCTTCAGGGGGTATGTCCTCATCGGTGACCTGGAGGACATAGTCGGCGATCACGACATCGGCATCGTCACGAAAGCTGTCCTCGGCGTCGTCGATCGCCGTGAGCTGACCGGCGGGAGAGAACTCCATCAGATACTGCTCAACCGCGGACTGGACGATGCTGAGTGCCGGGTTGCGCGGAAAGTAGGCTCGTAGCTCGACAGGTGGTACCCCTTCGCTGTCAGAGAGCGAGAGCGGGATTCTACGCTCGACCGTCAGGGCCTCCGCGACAGCACGCTGAGCTGCTTTGATCTCGACAGCCGTTGGTGGAGGCTCAGTCGCCAGCTCGTCAGGGAGTGGGTTCTCGGGCCACGCGGGCGGCTCGGCGACCATCGCCTCCGCCTGCCAGAACAGGAACGGCCGCTGTACGACTCGATCGATCATCACACCCCCTGGATCCGGTCACCACGGCGATTCGGAGATACAGAATGTAGAGCATCCATCGTTGTGGTTGGCGCCTAGGGAGCGAGTCAAGGACGATCCTGCTATCTCCCGGGCGCCCGCGACCGCTCCATGCGCCAGGCAATCCGGATGCGGACGCTCGTCAGCGTCGAACTTGTCGACCGGGCTGCGCTGGATCCAGCCATTTGCCTACCGCGAAGCGAGCAGGCATTGCAGGATTGCTAGCGTTCCAGCGATCGGTTCTACGCACGGCCCTGGTCTCGTCAGTTGGCGTTGCGGATCACGATCAGCCCGACGATCTTGCCATCCCTGACGGTGAAGTAGTTGGTGAGGATGATCTCTGCCGGGAGTTGGCTCTTGTCGAAGGTACCGTCGTAGCGTCCCCGGACGATGATCTGGTCGCGGTGCTTGAGCGCTTCGGTCACCTCGATTTTCACGTTGTCTCCTACCAGCTCCTTCGCTACCCAGGCAGCGATCGCGTCGGTTCCCCAGAACTCGCGTCGCGCGTCGTTGACAAGCGCGTCGTCGGCGAACGTGGCCATGATCGCGTCTTGGTCGCAGGCGTTGACGGCTGCGATGTGCTCGGCCACGACCCCGTCAAGATCTGTTTGCTTGCCGGTCGCGCTGGAGAGCTCTTCGAAGTAGCGGATCTCCATCGGGCGGTCGAGCATCTCGTCGAACTGCGCGGTAAACCCATGCTCGGTCCGCCACGCGAGGTAGTCGTCGTAGTGCTGGCGGGTGCTCCAGCGCGTGTCCCCCACGAGGTTGTCCGGGTCGTCGAGGTTGCGCCTGATCGAGATCGCCTCGCATCCCGGGCGAGTCGCACTCTCTGGTGAGAGCCGCAGCAGAAGCGCGAGGACGTCGTCGCCGCGGCCGGGCTTTGCGTGGAACTCGTTGACGACCTGGGTGCTCATTCGTGGGCTCCTCTCGTTGGTGTGACAGCTGGTTGTAAGAAGACCTTATTCATCTATTTTGAGTATTTCCATACCTAGATAGCGCTTTTACATATCCATTTGACGCATGTAGTATCTGAGCCGTGGATGTTCTGGCTTCGGCGATCACCGCCATGCGCGCCGGCGACCCGCGGGCCGCGCGCGCTGTTCTCAGGCCTCCATGGGGGCTGCAATTCATCGCCGCGGGAGGCGCCGGCGTCCATGTCTTGCTGCGCGGATCGGCATGGCTGCTGCTACCTGATGCCGAGCCGCTCGAGCTGGCGGCAGGCGATGTTGCGGTTGTCCGCCGCGACGTCGAGCACGGCCTCGCTGACCACCCCTCCACGCCTCTGGTGCGAGCCTCAGCGGACGACTACGACCGGGCCGCCGCGTGGCCGCCAGGAACCACGGCGAACGTTGGCGATGGCACGATCCTGATCGGCGGTACGTACTACCTCCGTTCAGCCCGTCCACATCCTCTGTTCGCCGGGCTGCCGCCCGCGCTCAAGCTGCCGTCGGAGGTTGTAGATCGCTCGCGCGTTCGCGCGGTAGTGGACCTGCTTGGCGAGGAGCTCGACCAGGACCGGCCGGGGACGGGCGCTGCGATCCCGGCGTTGCTCGACCTGCTGTTGGTCTTCTCACTTCGAACCTGGTTCGTCGAGCTCGACCGCTCCACCGGCTGGAGCCGGGCGCTCCGCGACGGCCCGACCCTGCGAGCGCTCGAGCTGATCCAAACACGATGGTCCGAGCCATGGACGCTGACCACCCTCGCCCACGAGATCGGGCTTTCCCGCGCTACGCTCACGCGGCGCTTCTCCTCCCTGATCGACTGCTCGCCGATGAGACACCTCACTTGGTGGCGAATGACGAAGGCGATGGCCATGCTCCAGGAGGAAACGGCTCCGATTGCCACCCTCGCCGGGCGCGTCGGCTACGCGAACGAGTTCGCCTTCAGCAAGGCATTCAAGCGTGAGGTCGGGATGTCCCCGAGCGCTTACCGCCGAGCAAGCGCCCCGGCTCAGCCAAGACAGGCGCCCGAACGAACACCGGCTTGAACCCTGCGCCGACCATCGTCTCGGCCGACGTCTCGAAGTCGAGGACGTCGGTGGCGACAAGTCCAGGGCTGATGCGCCCGCCGGCGATCTGGGCCAGTACGGCGGGCATGTTGGCGCGCGCGTGTGACAGCCCACCGGTGAGCGTGAGGCAGTTGAGGAACATATACAGCAGCGGCACCTCGGGGTCGCTGAAGTGAAGCGAGGTGTTGACACAGACGCCGTCTGGCTCGGTCGCGAACAGGCATGCGCGAAGCGCTCCGCCGCTGGCGTCAGCTGCGGCGTTCACCGTTATCGGGTAGCGATGCTGATGCGGATCGAAGCCGGAAAGCTCGCAGGTCCGAGCGCCTAGTCGTTCAGCCAGCTCACAGCGGTACTGATCGGCATCGACGTAGAGCACGTCGCGGGCACCGAGCGCGGCTGCGATGTTGGCCGCATACAGGCCGATCGAGCCGCTGCCGAGAATCAGCACGTCGGAGCCGGGGCGCGCGGCGAGATGGGGGGCGACCGTACGCCAGGCGTCCGTCAGGTTGTCACCCACAGACACAGCCTCCAAGGCAGACACATTCGGCGGCAGGCGCACGAGGGCCTGATCAGCAAACGGGACCCGGACGAGATCGGAGAAGAGCCCGCCGTAGTCCCTGCCGATCGGCACGCCGTAGGTAGCGATCGTTCCGTCGTAGCTGACCCGGCAAAACAGCGGGCGCTGTTCGTGACAGCGATCGCACGCTCCGCAGGAGATGTGATACGCGATCGCCACGATGTCGCCTGGGCGTATCCCGGTCACGCCAGGGCCCACCTCCAACACCTCGCCGACTCCCTCGTGCCCGATCGCGAACGGCTGCTCGGAGCCGGGAACGGGCGTGTCCGCATGGACGATCGCCTGGTCGAGGTCACAGGTGGAGACCGCGATCGGACGTACCAGCGCGTCCGTTGCAGCGGTGATCGTCGGCTCCGGCTCCTCGCGCCACCCCAAGGACCCCGATCCGTCCCAGTAGAGAGCTTTCATATCAACGCCGCCTCCCCTATCATGAGCTTACGTAACGTGACTATGTATCTTGCATAGAGTCGTTACGTATGTCAAGTGCCCACCCAAGCTGAACGCACCGAAACGACCCGGCGAGCGCTACTGGACGCTGGCCGCGCCCTGTTCGCGGAGCACGGCCACGCGAATGTCGGCGTGGATCAGATCTGCCGCCGCGCGGACGTCACGAGCGGCGCTCTGTACCACCACTTCGAGAGCAAGTCCGGGCTGTTCCGCGCCGTGTACGACGAGCTGGTCGCGAGCACAGTCGCTCGCATCGCAGCCGCCCGGCGTGCAAGTTCCGCCCCCAGCCTGGTCGCCGACTGCGAGGTCTACCTCGACGCGTGCTCGGATCCGACGTTCTTTCGCATCACCGCAGACGCACCCAGCGTCATCGGATGGGACGCAATCCTCGACGACACCCAGAAGCTGATCGCGGACAATCTCACCGCCGCCCAGGCCAACGGCGAGATCGACCGTGACATCCCGATCCATGCGACCGCGCGCATGCTCGCCGCCGCGCTCAAGGAGGCAGGAATCATGATCGCCACGGCCTCCGACGCCGACAAAGCTCGCGCTGAAGCAAGCTTGAGCACCGCGCGCCTGCTCACCGGCTTGACAAGCTGAGCCGCCACAGCCTGATTTGCCATTCGTGCGAGATACTTCGATCGCAGCGATCGTGTGTTAGCGACCGAGAGGACGTGCATGGCCCTGCCGAGCAACATTCAGCGCTTCATCGATGAGCAGGCCGAACGCGCGAGCACGCGCTACGACGACCTGAGCGCCGTCGTGTTCAACGGCACGACCAAGCGCTCGCCCGAGGTCAGCAACACCGATGGCTTGGTGGCGATCGTCCGCGGGATCTTTGAGCGCGTCGGCGTGAGCGTCGAGGAGATCCGCACGGTCGACCGCGACATTCCCCCCGGGCTGTGGCCGGATATGCGCGAACACGGCTACGACAGCGACGAGTTCCCCGACATCTACGAGCGCCTGGTCGTGCCCGCACGGATCGTGATCATCGCGGGACCCGTGTGGCTGGGCGATCAGAGCTCGCTCACGCGCAAGGTCATCGAGCGCCTGTATGCCTACTCCTCAGACGTCAACGCGGCTGGCCAATGGTCCTACTACGGCAAAGTCGGCGGGGCAATCACCACCGGCAACGACGACGGCGGCAAGCACGTCGGCGCCCAGGTTCTCTACGCGCTCCAGCACATCGGGCTCACGATCCCTCCCCAATCCGACACCTACTGGACGGGCGAGGCTGGTCCAGGTCCCTCCTACCTCGACGCCGTGGGGGGTGGCGAGCACAACGCCTGGGCAACCCGCAATACGGTCTTCCTGGCCTGGAACGTGCTGCACATCGCGCGCATGCTCGCCGACGCGAACGGCATCCCGGCGTATGGGAACTCGACGCGCGACTGGGAACTGGGGCACCCCGACCACCCCAACCCCGAGCACCGCGGGTAGGCGGCACTTCGTCGAGCCCTCGACCCGTGCGCACCGGCCGCAACCCGCAGCCGGCCGGAACCCTCAACCGAGCAGCTTGGCCTTTGCCTGCTCGAACTGGTCGTCGCTCAGCTTCCCGCGATCGTGCAGCTCGGCCAGCTTGGCCAGCTCATCCACGTGACTGCGCGATGCGCCCCCGCTCGCCTCGAAGCGCCTGAAGTCCTCAGCCTCAGTCCTGTCGTGTTCGCGGTGTTCGTGCATCGTGTGACCTCGAACGATCAGGTAGGCAAGCACGCCGATGTACGGGACGATGATGATGAACAGCATCCACAGGGCCTTGCCCCAGTTGGACAGGTCAGCGCTGCGGAAGATGTCGAACACCACGCCGACCGCGACCCAGATCCACAGGAACAAGATCGCGAGCTCGAGAACGGCCAGCAGCGAGTCCCCGAAGGTGTAGGTGGCGAGTACGGCGGACATGCCGGACGAGCCTACTCCGATCGCAGGATGCACGACCCGCGGCCGGCCCTATGCAGCACCCGAACGCCGGCGTGCGGGGCGCGGAGTCCGATCGCGCGCATCCATAAAAGTCAGATAGTCGGACTCGATCATCTGTCTAGATTTCTGTGTTCGCATCCTTCCTAGGGGCAACTGGACCCCTGCAGGTACCCGCTGGGGGCCTGATCGGGAGCGAGCTTTGACCGAGGTCAACGCCCGCGACAATCCAGATCGACGGAGGAGTACAACATGTCACCCGTTACAGACGTCGGATGCAACAACACCTCGACGCCGCGAATGCATCTCGCGGCCATTGCCTGCGTGCTCGCCTGCCTTGTCGGCAGCGCCTTTGCGTCCGTCGCGCAGGCCGCGCTGCCCGGGGAACTCGAAACCCTCGAATCGAGCCCAGTGCAACTGACGAGCGTCGCGGCTGACCCCACCTCGGGGGACATCTACGCACAGGAAAACGAGGGGAGCCGCTTCTTTGTGTACAACGCCAGCGGCGCCACCTGGACGGAACTCGCCGCAGCCCCCACATCCAGTGGGAACAACGGTGGAGCGGCATACGCCGACGGCAAGATCTACACCGACTACACACAGAACGGGTCGGTCCTGGGCGTCTACGACATCGCGACCAATAGCTGGACGACGATCCCCAACCCCCTCGGCGAAGGCACCGTCGACATTACGGCGGTCGGCGACGAGCTGTACATGGCGGTTCGCTCATCCTTCGTGGAGTACGACACCGTCACCGAAGAAACCACCCCGCTCGCGGCCCCGCCGGCTTTCGCAACTGGGCGTTGCATCGGCCGCGAGCTCGAACCGTGGGGAGGCTTGCAGTACTACCAGGGCAAGCTGTACGCGGACCAGGGCAACGGCTGCAACGGGTTTGCGATCTATGACGTGGCGTCCAACACGTGGACCGAAGGCCAGGCACTGCCGCTGGCGGAAGGCCAGGGTGCGGTCGCCGGGAGCGCGCTCGATCCGGTCGCCGGCGCCTACTTTGCACAGGGTGGGTACTACGGCCACACCATGTTCCGCTACGAAATCGCCACCGCCGAATGGACGCTCACGGAACTGCCCTACAGCGTCAACGACGGTGGCATGGCGTACGTGTCACAGCCCGGATGGCGCGGCATCTACGCGATTCAGGGCCAGGAAGCCACGGGCTTCGTCCGCTACGTCACCAGGGAACCATCGGCCGACCTGTCGCTCACCGACACGGCCAGCCCAGCGAGCGTGAAGGTCGGTGAAAGCCTCACCTACACGCTTGCGGTCGCAAACACGGGGCCAGACGAAGCCGTCAACACGAAGCTGACCGACGCGCTCCCCGCGAACGTCAGCGTCGAATCGGCCCAAACCACAGTGGGGAGCTGCTCGGGCTCCAGCACCGTCACCTGTGAACTCGGAATCCTCGCAAGCGGCGCCACAGTCACGGTCACGATCACCGTGAAGGCGACGGCGGCGGGCACGGCGAGCGACGCGGCGAGCGTCACCAGCGAAACACCGGACCCAAGCGCTGCGAACAACAGCGCCGCCGCGACGGCGACGGTCACATCGGATACGCGGGCCAGCACGCCGAGCGAACCCGCGAGCACGCCGAGCGAACCGATGAGCAAACCGCGCAAAGGTGGTCCCTCATCGCCGCCGATCTGCAAGAGCGACCGCACCGAGGAGATTCACTGGAAGCTCGGGCGCCGCGTGCACCTCGCGACGATCTCGCTGACGGTCGATGGGGCACCCTTCTCCCAGCTTCCGGGGAACGCACGGCAGACGACCATCAGCTTCGCCGGCCGGACCGCCGGCACGGTGACGCTCGAAATCGTCGGCGTCACCGGGTCCGGCAAACGGTACACGGGAACGCGCGTCTACCACGTGTGCTCGGGTACGAGCGAGCGGAGCACGCTCAAGTCGCTGTATCTGCTGCCGGCGCCCGGTCGGTAGGGAGTCGGGCCGCTCGGCTCGGCGAGCAGCAGAGCGTCGGACCGCGGGCGGCGGTACGCACCGCCGCCCGCCGGCGCTTGCCGGTCCAGCGATCCCGATGGCAACGGCTGGCTGGTTCAGGGGATCACGACGCGCCTGCCTTGTAGGGTCGATGGCTATGCAGCATGTATCCCTGCAAGCACACGACACCGGCGTCGTCGTGCTGAGCCTCCAGCGACCGCCAGCCAACGCGATGGACGTGGTGCTGATGGGCGAGCCGGTCGCGACGGTCGGGCAGCTCGCCAACGACCCGCCGCGCGCGCTCGTGCTGAGCGGACGGCCCGGGTTCTTCTCCGCAGGCGCCGACCTCAAGCTGGTCCCCGGATACGCTCCACCGGAGCAGCGCCAGATGATCGAGGACATCAACGCGATGGCGCTCGGCGTGTATGAGCTGCCGTGTCCGGTCGTCGGCGCGATCACCGGGCACGCGATCGCGGGCGGGCTGGTGCTCGCCCTGTGCACCGACATCCGCGTTGCCTCCAGCGCGGGGCGCTACGGGCTGACAGAGGTGAAGGTCGGCGTGCCATACCCGCAGGCGGCGCTCGGAGTGGTGGCGGCGGAGCTCGCGCCGCACGCCGCACGCATGCTGGCGTTCGCCAACCGCCTGGTTGACGCTGAGGAGTGTCTGCGCCTCGGCGTGTTCGACGAGATCTGCGATCCCGACGACGTGCTGCCGCGGGCGCTCGAGCGTGCGGTGGAGCTGGCGGCGTTCCCGTCCGAGGTGTACGCGCGGACGAAGCGGGACCTGCGCGGCGCGACCACCGCGCGCCTGCGCACCGCCGCCGCGCAGGACCCGCTGCTCGCGCGCTGGGTCAGCTAGCGACGCGACGCCAGGCGCTGGCGTGCAACATGCGCATCGCCGCGTGCTCGACGACGACGGCTGACGGCTGACGCCTAAGATCAGCCTTGCTTGACATGTGACCAAATAGTCACCTATACTCCTCCACCGTGGACGCGGTGTTCAAAGCCCTCGCCGACCCGACACGCCGGAGCTTGCTCGACGAGCTGTTCAAGCGTGACGGACAGACGCTGGGCGAGCTCGAGCAACGACTGCCAATGACGCGCTTTGGCGTGATGAAGCACCTGAAGCTGCTCGAGCAGGCGGGGCTCGTGACCACCAGGAGGCGCGGCCGGGAGAAGCTGCACTTCCTGAACCCCGTGCCGATCCGGCTCGTCCACGACCGCTGGGTGAGCAAGTACGCCGAGCCCTGGGCGGCGACGCTCAGCGGGCTAAAGCAACGAATCGAGGAGGAAGTCCGGATGGATACGCAGACCGACAGCGAGACACGCGCCGCGGGCAAGCGACCGTGGACGGCGGCGCCGAGCGACAAGGTGTTCGAGATCTACATCAAGACCACGCCCGAGCGCCTGTGGCAGGCGATTACCGACGACGAGCTGCGGCGCAAGTACTCGTTTGGCGTGGGCGTCAGATCAGACTGGAAGCCCGGCTCGGCGATCGAGACGTTCCACCCGCAGGCCGGCGTCGCGATCGGCGAGGGCAAGATCCTCGAGGTCGAGCCGCCGCTGCTGCTCGTGCACAGCTTCAGGGCGCTTTGGAGCGACGACGTCAAGGACGAAGGCAGCTCGCGCGTCACCTGGGAGATCGAGCCGGTCGGCGACTCGTGCCGGCTGACGCTGACGCACGACCAGCTGCGCGAGAACGCCAACAGCGAACTCTACGGCGGCTGGCCGATGATCCTCTCGGGCCTGAAGACGCTGCTGGAGACCGGCGAGCTGCTCACCACGCCCGGCTCGCTGCGCTACTCACAGGCCACGCAGCCCGCCGCCTAGACCCCCAGCAACCCAGGCACGTCAGCCAGCGACG
This sequence comes from uncultured Solirubrobacteraceae bacterium, assembly GCA_963716535.1. Classification (GTDB taxonomy): domain Bacteria; phylum Actinomycetota; class Thermoleophilia; order Solirubrobacterales; family Solirubrobacteraceae; genus Palsa-744. Next base: position 2,651,672 of record OY970317.1, read on the forward strand.
CGACGAGCTCCGCGCCCGCCTCCCTGAGCGCGGCCTCGTCGCTGTCGGCGCTGTATCCGAGCACGCGCATCCCCGCCGCCACGGCCGCGCGCACCCCCGACGGCGTGTCCTCGATCACCACGCAGCGCGCGGGCGCGGCGCCCATCGCGCTCGCCGCGTGCAGGAACAGGTCCGGATACGGCTTGCCGCGCGCCACCGAGTGCGCGGAGAACAGCGCGTCGGGCGCGAACAGCGCGCGCAGACCCGTCAGCTCGAGCGACAGCCGCGTCTTCTCGAGCTTGCCCTGCGAGGCGACGCACACCGCCACGCCCGCTGCGGCGATCCGCGCGACGGCCCGCGCCGCGCACGGCACCGGCTGCAGTTCCCTGCGAAACGCCTCGGTGCGCTCGCGCTCGTAGCCCGCGAGCCAGCCCGACGGCAGCGAGCGGCCGAGCTTTGCCTCCGCCGCCAGCAAGACCTCGTCTAGCACCAACCCCTGGTAGGCGGCGCGGGCCTGTGTGAGCGTCGTCGCCAGACCCTCCTCGGTGAGCAGTCGCGCGAGCACGCCGTTGGAGATCACCTCGCTGTCGACCAGCACGCCGTCGCAATCGAAGATCGCCAGCTGCACGTCCTCTGTCACCTCGACGCCTCCCACATGAGCACCTTGTTTGCGTAAATCAACTGCGCTAGACTCGCCGAGCCCTGTCGCGGATGGAGGGGTCCCCCGGCGGGCAGTGTACGGCTAGGTATGGCTAACCAATTGAACCCGGGGGTTTGATCGATGAGGCGCGCCAGGATGCTCGTCTTTTCCGTGTTGGTGTTCTTCACGATCGGTGCGCTGGCTGCCGTCAGCGTCCAGGCACTTTCGCGCACTCGCCAAGCCAGAGGCACCTCGCGAGCAGTCTCCGCAGGTGTTCGCAGCCGGCCGCCACACGCCAAGAAAAAACCTGCCGAAGAAGAACTCAGCGTGCTGATGGGCGCGACGCAGAAGGCCAACTGGCAGAGCGGAGCACCGGAATGCCCGAAAGTAAAAGCGCAGCACTGCGCCGATGAAATCTCACAGGGCCAGTTCGTCGCGTGGCCGTTCGTCGCCGAACACACCGGCACCGTCGAAGCGATCTTCGCCGCGCTTGGCACCAGCCACGACACGGGCGTCGAAATCGGCATCTACGCCAACCGCCGTTACCACTACACGGAAATCAAATACACCGGCAAAGAAGAACACGGCGTCGATGAAACCTGGACGCCCGCTCGGTTTGAAGAGTACGAAGCGGAAATCCCGCCGGAAGACCCCGGCGCGCTGCTCGGTCACTCCGGCAAAGTCGCCGAGCGCAAGATCAACAACGACGCGTGGACCGAGTTCAAACTGAAAAGCCCCGTCAAAGTGACGAAGGGCGAAAAGTACTGGCTCACGAACACGACCTTTGCGGCCCGCACCAGCGCGACCCGCATCTACCAGCCGTTCTTCCACGAAAACGTCAGCAGCACGCAGGACCAGCCGTGGGGGAACTACTCCAACGAACCGACCGACTGGGCCACCCACACCCGCCATCTGAAAGAACTGCCCTCCCCTGAAACGACCAAGATCAACTGCGAAAAGTGCAACACGGAAGGCTGGCTGCAGGAGGAACCGAGGCAGTTCGGGCTGCTCAACACGAACCGCGGCGCGCAGGAAGAAGGCGGTCAGACCTACAGCTACGCGACGGGCAAAATCGAAGAACCCTGACTGCCTCGCGGACGTTTTGGACGTCTTATAGTTGCGCGCGTGACCAACATCAACGAGCCGCTGTTCGACGAGCCGCGCGGGCAGCCTGGCTTTAGTTGCAAACGCGCGCGCCTGGGCCGTCAGGCCGGCAGCGAGCGCGTCGGGCTCAGCCTGTGGGAGCTGCCGCCCGGCGAAGCCGCCTACCCATACCACTTCCACTACTCCGAAGAGGAGCTGCTGGTCGTGCTCGCGGGCACGCCCAGCCTGCGCACCCCAGACGGGTGGCGCGAGCTGAGCGAGGGCGAGGTGGTCGCGTTCCCGCGTGGGGAGCGCGGCGGGCACCAGCTCGTCAACCGTACCGACGCGGCCGTCCGCTTCCTTGCTTTCAGCAACGCCGGCGAGCCCGCCGTCGTCAGCTACCCCGACTCCGGCAAGCTCGGCGCCTTCGTGCCGCTACCGGACGGCAGCGTCCTGCGCACGCTGTTCCGCCTCAGCGACGCGGTCGACTACCACGACGGCGAGCAGCCGCCGCGCTGAGCCCTAAACGCGGGTGGGCTCGACCACCACGCGCACCGTGCGCAGCAGCCTGTCGCTCGCGCCGCGCACGCTGCCGCCCTGCTCCAGCGTGCTCTGCACGTATGCCAGCGTCTCGACGGTCAGGCGCTCACCCGGCAGCACGTTGGGGATCCCCGGCGGATACGTCGCCAGCGACTCAGCTGCGATCCGGCCGGCCGCCTGCGCCGCCGGCACGACCTCCTGCGCACCGAGATAGGCATCGCGCGGCGTCATCGCCAGCTCGCCCCACGGCGGCGGCGCCGCGAAGCTGGCGCTCGCCCCCAGCGGGTCGACGCCGACTCGCTCCGCCGCGGTGCGCAGCGCCCGCACCAGCCGGTCGGCCTCGGGCAGGCTGCGCTCGCCGAGCCCGAACACCGCCACCAGCACGTTCTGGCCGTACAGCTCCAGGTTGATGTCGTCGATCTCGCGCAGCATCGGCGCCAGCTCGTAGCCGCTCGCAGCGACGCCGCGCACGTCCACCGCCAGGCGCAGCGGGTCGTACGCGAACACCCCCGGGCGGCCCGCCAGGCGATCGTCCAGCACGTCGAGGCCGTCGATCTCGCAGATCTGCTCGCGCGCCAGCGCCAGCGCTGCCATCGTTTTCTCCAGCAGCTCGCGTCCGTGCACCGCCGCCTGGCGGCGTGCCGCGTCCAGCGACCCGCACAGCAGCGAGTTCGGGCTCGTCGACTCCGTCAGCGTGACCGCGCGATCGACCGTGTCCGCGCCGATCAGCCCGGCACCTGGACCGTCGCTGTCGGCGCCGACGCCGTCCGCGCCGTTGCCAGGCGCGCCACGTCCGCCCCCGTCACGTCCGCCCGCGCCGTAGCCCAGGTGCAGCATCGCCGACTGCGTCATGCTGCCGACGATCTTGTGGGTGCTCGAGATCACGAGGTCCGCGCCGAGCGACAGCGCGTGATCGGGCAGCGCCTCGTGGAACGCCATGTGCGCGCCCCACGCCTCGTCCACCACCAGCGGGATGCCGCGCGCGTGCGCAACCGCGGCCAGCGCCGCGACGTCGGCCACCGCCCCGAAGTACGTCGGCGAGATCACCCACGCAGCGACCGCGGCCGGCGTCGCGTCCAGCGCCCGCTCGAGCGTCTGCGGCGTCAGGCAGTGCGCGATCCCTAGCTCCGGGTCGACCTCCGGCGCGGCGAACGTCGGACGCAGACCCGACAGCACCAGCGCGTCGATCGCGCTGGAGTGCGCGTTGCGCTGGATCACGACCTCGTCGCCGTAGTGCGCGAGCGCGAGTCCCGCCGCGAGGTTGCCCTGCGAGGCGCCGTTGATCAGGAACCACGCGCGCTTGGCTCCCCACGCCTCCGCTGCCAGCCGTTGTGCCTGCTCGAACGGCGTCGGCTCGACGCCGACGTCGATCCCGTGCGTCAGCGCCGGGATGTCGAGGCTGAGGGCGCGCTCGCCGAACGCTTGCAGCATCCCTGGGTCGGCGCCGGCACCGCCCTTGTGGCCGGGCACGTGCAGACGCGCTGGCTGGCGCTCTGCGTACTCGCACAGCGCATCCAGGTAGGGCGTCTGCCGCTGGCGCTCGTTTGTCACCCGCCGCTCACCTTCGTGCCCACTTGCATACCGGGGTGTGACAACACTGAGTCTTTCTAGCAGCTTCGCTTGCGCGGACCGCGGACGCGGGATACCGTCGCAGGCGTCCACAACGTAAGCGGCCCGGCGGTGCGCCAACACCCCGGGCCCGGCACCGAGTTGCTCAGCCTCGATGCTCGTCGATTGTCCCCCAGCGTCGCCTACCGCGCCGCGCAGGGCACGCGACAGGAGTCGATCGTCCGCGCGCTCGGCGCCTCGAATCAAGAGGAGGCCAGATGCCAGCCCCAGACCCCCACGCCAGCCCCGAACGCCCGGCCCGCCCGTCCGACGAGCTGGTGCTCGCCGCCGTCGATCGCGGCGAGCGCCATCAACCGCGCGCGCAGCGAGGCGTGCCCGCGTGGGCGATCCTCGAGCAGCTCGCGCTGGCGCCCCGCTCTGGCGCCGCGCGGTATCTGCGCGCCCGGCTCACGGCGATGGAGGCGAGTGGCTGGCTGGAGCGCTCGCGCCGCCACAGCACGCCCACTTGGTCGCTCACCGCGAGCGGCCTGCGCCGCCTGCGCCGGGCCCAGCGCGGCGGCGAGCTGGCGGCGCTGGGAGAGTCCCCGCAGCATCGCGCGTGGCGCGGCGCGCGCACCGTCGCCGCGCACGAGATCCAGCGCTTCCGCGCCGGCCTGGCCGAGCGCATCGCCCGGGCCGCACTGCTGCTCGACGCCGAGCCGCCGCCGCACTCCGACGTCTGGCTCGAGCTGGCCGAGGAGCTGCAGCGCGCCTGCCGCCGGCTGGCCTCGGCCAGCCACTGCCTGTACGAGTGGCCCGAGCCCGATGACGCCCGTGCGGACGTCGACCGGCACCTCGAGCCCGGCGACGCGCAGCTAGAGCCCGGAGCGCGCGCGGTGCGCCGCGCGCGACGCGCGGGGCGGCGCAACGTCCGACTGTGGAACGATCAGGTTCTATGAGCGGGCCGTTCGAGGAGTGGCAGATCGCGTTGCATGGGCGGCGCGCCGTCTACCGCATCGCCGGCAGCGGGCCGCCCGTGGTGCTGATCCACGGCATGCTCAACTCGTCGAGCCACTGGCAGTCGGTGGCGCTCGAGCTGGCGCGCGAGCACACCGTGGTCGCACCCGACCTGATCGGGCACGGCGACTCCGCGGCGCCGCGCGGCGACTACTCGTTGGGCGCGCACGCCGCCAGCATCCGTGATCTGCTCGCCGCGATCGGCATCGAGCGCGCGAGCATCGTCGGGCACTCGCTCGGCGGCGGCGTGGCGATGCAGTTCTTCTACCAGTTCCCCCAGCGCGTCGAACGGCTCGTGCTCGTCTCGAGCGGCGGCCTCGGCCACGAGGTCAGCCCGCTGTTGCGCAGCGCGGCGCTGCCGGGCGTCGCCGCGGCGCTGTCGCTGACGATCCAGCCGCGGCTGCTCGCCGCGCTCGCTGGCACGGGGCGACGGATGCGCGAGCGCGGGCTCGCTGGCGGCGTGCACGTGCAGGCGATCGCGCGCGCCCTGCGCCCGCTGGAGAACGCGGACGCGCGCCAGGCCTTCCTGACCACGCTGCGCTCGGTCATCGACAGCCACGGCCAGCGCGTCAGCGCCACCGACCGCCTGTACCTGCTCGAGACGATGCCGACGCTGATCGTGTGGGGCGAGCGCGACAACACGATCCCGCTCGCGCACGGGCGCCGCGCACACGAGGCGATCCCCAACAGCTTCTTCCAGACGCTGCCGGGCGCCGCGCACTTCCCGCACCTGGAAGATCCCGCCGCGCTTGCGCGGGTGCTGCGCGAGTTCCTGGGCGCGACCGAGCCAGGCCTGATCGAGGATGCCGACTGGGGTGCCCTGCTCGCGCGCCGATCGCCGCGCACGCGGCTGCTGCGCAACGCGGCCGCCTGAGACCACAGATTGACGCAAACGCCGACGCCTGAGGCGTCGAATCGACGCCTGCGAGTGCGGCGGCTACGCCAGCGTCAGACGTGAGGCCATGATCGCCGGCCCGGCGTCGAGGCATTCGAGCAGCGCGTCCACGCAGCGCGGATCGAACTGGGTGCCCGCGTGGCGCAGCAGCTCCTCGCGCGCCTGCGCGTCCGAGACCCCCACGCGGTATGGACGTGTGCTGGTGATCGCGTCGAACGCGTCCGCGACGAGCATGATCCGCGACGCCTGCGGGATCGCCGCGCCGCGCAGGCCGTCCGGGTAGCCGGAGCCGTCGAAGCTCTCGTGCGCGTGGCGGATCCACGGCACGATCAACTCCAGGCCCTCCACCCGGCTCACGAGCTCGGCGCCGGCGCTGCTGTGGCCCTTGATCAGCTCGAACTCCTCCGGCGTCAGCCGGTCCGGCTTGCACAGGATCCGCTCCGGAACGGTCATCTTGCCGATGTCGTGCAGCGTCGCCGCGATCCGCAGCATGCCCAGCATCTCCTCCTGCCAGCCCAGGCGCGTTGCGATCGAGACCGCCAGCTCGGCGACGACGCGTGAGTGCTCGTGCTCTGCGTGCATGCGCATGTCGACCGCCTGCGCGAGCGTTGCCGCCCAGCTCAGGCGCTCGCTCACGCTCGCGCTCGCGCGATCTGGACGCCCGTCGCGCGACGCGTACAGCCGCATGTCCGCCCTGCGCATCAGCTCCTCCAGCTCCGTCCCGTCGATCGGGAACGCCGCCATGCCGACCGAGCACGGGGCGCGCTCGCCGAGCGCGCGCGTGAGTCGCGCCGTGCTTTCCAGCGCGTCCACCTGACTCATATCGGCGAACACCACCGCCAGCTCGTCGCCGCCGATGCGCCCGATCGCGTCGCCCGGCCTGACCGACGCTTTCAGCGTCTGCACGACCCAACGCAGCAGCTCGTCCCCGGCGGCGTGTCCGTGGCGGTCGTTGACCTGCTTGAAGTGATCGACGTCGAGCACCAGTACGGCGCCTTCGCCGCCCTGGCGCGCAGCCGTCGCGAGGACCGCCGCCGCCCGCTCCTCGAAGCCGCGCCTGTTCAGGCACCCGGTCAGCGGGTCCGCGCGCGAGACGGCCATCAGCGCGGCGTGCTGGCGATCGTGGTTGCGCGCCTGCCACCCGCTCATCGCGCCGGTGCAGGCGAGCATCACCGCGAACTGCGCCTGGTAGGCCCAGGCCTCGCCGCCGACCGCGATCGCCAGCCCCAGGTACGCGGTGACGCTGAGACCGCCCACCACGAGCACCGAGCCGAGCGGATAGGACATCGCCGCGAACACCACCGGGATGAAGAAGATCAGCGTCAGCGGGCTGCTCGTGCCGCCGTCCTCGAGCACGCCGAGGATGATCAGCGTCAGGTCGATCAGGCTCCAGCCGAGGAAGAACACCTCGCGCACGCGGCTGCGCACGATCCGTTCGCGCGGCAGGCGCGAGACGATCGCCGCGCCCGCGAAGCCCGCCCCGAACAGCACCGCGATCAGCGCCCGGTGCGGCCGCTGCCACGTCACCGCCAGATACGCCGCGCTCGCGCCACAGACGACGTAGCTCAGCCAGATGCCCGCCGCGAACGTCGCCACGCGCATGCGCACCGTCGACTGGTCGACAATGCCGCGGTCCTCGTCGCCTCTCATACGAGTACATCGGGCCGCGACGGCCAGACCTGAGTTTTGAGAACAGGGGTTGGACGTCGCGTCAATCGACGCTGGCCGCGCGCCACGCGGGCGGGTACGGCAGCGGGCTGAGCGTCTGCTCGAGCTGTGCGCGCAAAGGCTCCAGCGGTGGCGGCAACGACAGGCCCTCGCCGAGATGGCGCGCGTCCTCGTCGACCGCGAAGCCGGGGCCGATGCTGGCCAGCTCGAACAGCACGCCGCTCGGCTCCAGGAAGTACACCGATTTGAAATAGAAGCGGTCGATCACCGGCGTCGGGCGCGCGCCCACCTCGGCCACGCGCTCGCGCCATGCCTCCAGCTCGTCCATGACCGAGGCGAACGCGACGTGATGGACGGTGCCCGCGCCCTGCGTGCGGTTGATCTCGGGCGGCGCCGGGTCATACGCGTAGAAGCTGCCGCGCCGCGCGCCGCGCACTTCCCAGTGCTCCCCCTCTCCTCGTTTGAAGCCCATCGCCTCGCCGAGCAGGCGCTCGCTGCGCACCGGCGCGTTGCTGTACGCGCGCACCCCCTCGAAGCCCTGCAGCGCGTGCTCGCGCGGGATCTCCGGGTCCTCGGCGCGCAGCGGCTCGTCCTCGGTGGCGTTCAGCACCAGCTCGTGTTCGAGGCCCTCCGGGTCCTCGAACAGCAGGCTGTCGCCGACCAGTTCGGCGCTCGCGCCGCTCGCCGTCAGGCGCTCGCGCCAGAACTCGAGCGCCTCGCGCGCGCCGACCCGCCACACGATCCGATGCACCATGCCGGCGCCCGCCACGCCGCGCGCCGCACCGGGGTACTCGAAGAACGTCAGGTCCATCCCCGGCGAGCCGTGCTCGTCGCCGTAGAACAGGTGGTACATGTTCGGTTCGTCCTGGTTGACGGTCCGCTTGACCATCCTCAGGCCGAGCACGCCCGTGTAGAACTCGACGTTCGCGCGCGCGTCGCCGGTGATCGCGCTGATGTGGTGGATCCCCTCGAGCTGCATCAGGCTGCCATTATCGCCCGCGTGCAAGATGGATCGCTAATCCCGCGCTTTGGGCGCGCACGGCGCGATCCCGAGCTCGCGGTACTCGAAGGCCTGCACCCGCTGAAGCACGCCCTGCGCTTCGACGCGCGCGTGCTCGAGGTGCTCACCCGCGACGCCGCCGAGCTGCGGCGCCTGAGCGACGCGCTCGCGCCGGACATCGGCGCGCGGCTGAGCGCGCTCGCGCGCGAGATCGACCCGGGCGTGTTCGACCAGCTCGCGCCGCTCGCGCCCGCCACCGGGGTGATGGCGCTGGCGGAGCGGCGGACGGCGGACCCGGCCGCGGTGCTGTCTGAGCAGCGCGCGGCGCCCGTGGTCGTGCTCGAGGACCCGCGCGACCTGGGCAACCTCGGGGCCTGCGTACGCGTCGCCGCCGCCGCCGACGCGGCCGGCGTGCTGACCACCGGCAGCCACGACCCCTGGCATCCCGACGCGCTGCGCGGCGCCGCCGGGCTGCACTACGCGCTGCCGGTCGCGCGCTTGGAGTCGCTGGAGCAGCTGCGCGCGGGTGGCCGGCCGCTGCTCGCGCTCGACCCCGACGGTGCGGCGCTCGACCCCGCCGCGCTGCCAGCGCGCGCGGTGCTCGCCTTCGGCACCGAGCGCCACGGCCTCAGCCGCGAGCTGCTGGACAGCGCGGACGCCCGCGTCAGCATTCCCATGCGCGCGGGCGTCTCGAGCCTCAACCTCGCCACGTCGGTCGCCGCCGTGCTGTTCGCGTGGCGTCTAGCCGCGCGCTAGCCGGCGGCTGGCATCGCTAGAGGTTGGCTTCGACACCATCCAGCAGCAGCCAGTTGCCGCGCAGCGCCTCGCTCGCGCACGCCACCATCCGCTCGGCCTGCGCGTCCGCGTCCTCGACCTCCGCCAGCAGCCGCGCGATCAACGCGCGCGCCTCGCGCGCGTGCTCCACGTCGAGCAGCTCGTGCACCCGGAAGTACTCCGTCGCCGGCCCCTCCTCGCTGAGGCCGTAGTGGGCCGTCAGCCCCTCGAGCTTCGTCGCCGAGATCTGCGGCTGGCCGGCCTCGATCGCGTACAGGACCGCCAGGTGCTCGAGCAGGCTCTCGCCGGCCGTCCACGCGTGCACGCACGCACGCGTCTGCTCGAGCCCCTCGCGCTGCGCGCGCGACTGCTCCTCCGCTGGCGCCGATCCGGCGGTCGCAGGCGCGCACGCACGCTCGAACTGGTCCCACAGGGCGACGTGGGCGGCCTCCTCCTCGGCGTGGCGGCGCAGCCCCGGCGCGTGCGACGCAGTGGCGGCGTCCGCGGCCGCGCACTCGGCGGCGTCCGCCGAGGCCTGCGCGAGCGCGAGCACCGCGTGCCGGTACTCGCCCGCGTACAGGTCCAGCTCGCCGGCGCGCAGCTCGCCGGCGCTCCAGCGCTGGTAGAACGGGTGCTCGAGCACGTTGATCTCGGCGCGTACCTCGTCGAGCCTTCTCAGGACGTCCATTTGCACGTTCCCTTCTGTCGGAGTGGGTGAGCGGAAGAGGAAACTGGCCCCTCAGCGCAGAAACCTACGGTAGTTGGCGACGTCTTCGTGCGCCGGGGGCCGAACCATCGTCCGCATGGTGTGCGAGGGTCGTCGTGGGAGTTGATTCGGAGGAGCAGGAGGAGGTGGTTGCATGACCATCATCGTCGCTTCCGCACTCGGCGCAATGGGGTTTGCGGCGATCGTCGTGCTGGCGCTTGGGCGCGCCGCGGGCGCCGCCGACGAAGACGCCGAGCGGATGCTCGCGGAACACCGCGCAAAACCGGCGATCGTCGGCTATCGCCAGAGCTACGCGGGGTTCGCGCGCGCCCACTCGACGATCGCGCGCGAATCGTCGATCGCGGTGCCGTCGTCGAGCACGAGCGTCGGCACCCAGCGGTTGCCGGTCAGCTCTTGGACTTCACGGCGGCCGCGGGTCTGGTTGAAGGCGCCGGGCAGAATCCCCAACCCGTAGGCCCTGATCACCTCCGGGTCGTGGCCCGCGTCCTTCAACGCGTGGTAGGCGTTTGCGCACGGGTGTCCGCCGGGGCGCGGTGTCGGGAACGTGCCCCAACACACGTACAGCTTCACGAGACCGTCAGCGTGCCTTCCATGCCGGCCTGGCGGTGCCCTGGAACCGAGCAGTAGAAGGTGTAGGTGCCCGGCTTCAGCGTCAGCGTCAGCGTCTTGCTGCCGCCTTTGAACGTCGGCGTAGCGCCCAGCACCTTGCTGCCTTCGGCGATCGTCACGTTGTGTTCCAGCGGCGATTCGTTCGCGAACGTGATCGTGACCTTGCCCGCCTTCGCGCTCATCTGCTTGGTGTTGTAGGCCAGCAGCCCGCTCGTGTTGGCCGCGAGCGCCAGCGTCGTGCCCGCCGCGCCGGACGTCGAGGATGCCGGCGGCGTGGCCGCGCCGCTCGTCGTGCTCGCCGGCGCTTCTGCGCTCGCGCTCGAGCTGCTGGTGGCACTCGCCGGCACCGGCGCGGAGACGACCGGGATCGGCGCCTGTTCCTGGGTCTGCGTCGGCGCCACCGCGCTCTTGGCGGGCGAGCCGGAGGTCAGTACCGCGGTGGAGACGGCCGCCAGCACCAGCACCGCGGTGATCGCGGTCACCGCGCGCTGACCGGCGAGGCTGCCGGGGAAGTCCGGTTTGCGCATGCCCAGCACGAGCGACAGCGTCAGCGCCCACACCACGAGCAATCCGCCCGCGATGTAGAACGGGACCTTGCTCTTCTCGGCGGCGACGATCGGCGCCAGCTGCAACGCGAACGTGTGCATTGTTGCGAGCCTAACCGATGGGCCAGCGGTATGCTAGGGCGAGATGAGCGAGGTGCTACGGACGCCCGCGCAGGCGCTGGAGGGGTTGCCGGACTTCCCCTTCGAGTCTCACTATCGCGAGGTCGACGGGCTGCGCTTGGCGCACCTCGACGAGGGCGAAGGGGCGCCGGTGATCTTCTTTCACGGCGAGCCGACCTGGTCCTACCTGTGGCGCAAGGTGATCCCGCCCGTGCGCGACGCCGGCTATCGCTGCCTGGCTCCCGACCTCGTCGGCTTCGGGCGCTCAGACAAGCCCACCGACATCGACTTCTACTCCTACGACCGCCACTGCGCGCTGGCCGCAACCCTGCTCGAGGACCTCGACGTGCGCGGCGCGACCGTCGTCGTGCACGACTGGGGCGGGCCGATCGGGCTGCGGCTGGCGATCGAGCAGCGCGAGCGCATCGAGCGCCTGGTGATCCTCGACACGGGGCTGTTCACCGGGCACCAGAAGATGAGCGACGCGTGGATCGCGTTTCGCGACTTCGTCGCGCGCACCGAGGACCTGCCCGTCGGCTTTCTCGTGCGCGGCGCCTGTAAGACCGACCCCGGCGACGAGGTCATCGCCGCGTACGACGCGCCCTTTCCCGACGTTCCCTCGAAGGCCGGCGCGCGTGCGTTCCCGCTGCTGATCCCACAGACGCCAGACGGCCCCGGCGCCGCGGCCGGCCAGCGCGTGCACGCCGCGCTGCGCGAGGACCGGCGTCCGACGCTGATCCTGTGGGCCGACTCCGATCCTGTGCTGCCGCTGTCAACCGGTGAGCGCTTCGCGGAGTCGATCGGCCGCGAGTCGCCGCGCACGGTGCCCGACGCCAGCCACTTCCTGCAGGAGGACCAGGGGCCGCTGATCGGCTCGCTGATCGCGGACTGGCTCGACGCGGGCTGACCGCGCAGCGCATGCCGCAGCCGCGCGGTTGCGGGGCGCGTGAGGCTCAGCCGCCCGCGCGCGGTGTCGGGCGCGGTCAGTCGCCACCGCCCTGCGTGATCCGCTGGCGCTCGGGCGCCGGCTCAAGCCCCGGCTCGGAGTGAGCGGCGCGCAGCTCGTACTCGCGGCGCACGTTCGCGTCGGCGCCGGCGAGCACGCGGTCGGCCTTGATCGCGTGGCCGATGCCCTCGCCCAACCGGCGCGGCAGCAGCGACACGAGCATGCTCGTGCGCTTGACCGACTTCGGCACCCACACGTCGACCGCGCCGAGCTGCAGCGCCTCGACGATCGCGTCGGCGACTTCGCCGGGCTCCAGGTTGCTGACGCCGCGCACGTCGCCGAGGCCGGAGCCCAGCTCGGTGTTGACGACGGCCGGCATCACGTAGCTGACGTCGATGTGCGCGTCCATCAGCCGCAGCTCGCCGCGCATCGCCTCGGTGAGGCCGACGACGGCGTGCTTGGTCGCCGAGTAGGTCGCGCCGCCCGGCGCGCCGAACTTGCCCGCCTGCGAGGAGATGTTGACGATGTGGCCGCGGTCGCGCGGGAGCATGCGATCGAGCGCGAGCTTGCTGCCGAGGATCACGCCGTGCAGGTTGATGTCGACCATCCGACGCGCCGTCAGGTCGTCCTCGTCGATGAAGCGCCCGACCTGCATGATCCCGGCGTTGTTGACGAGCACGTCGAGCGGCCCCAGCTGTTCTTCGGTGCCGTCCAGAAACGCGCTGAAGGAGTCGCGGTCGGTGACGTCGAGCGGGAGCGCGACGGCGCTCGGCCCCAGCTCCGCCGCCGTTCGACGCGCCGCCTCCAGGTCGAGGTCGCCGATCGCGACGCGCATGCCCTGGCGCATGAAGGCCGCCGCTGTGGCGCGCCCGATGCCGCGCGCCGCGCCCGTGATTGCCGCTGTCTGGCCCGCGAGGATGCGGGGCTGCTTGGCCATGATCTCCTCCTGTGGGTGGCTGGCCGATGAGGTCCTCCGCCAAAGCTAGCGCTTTGGCCAGCCAGCCAGCTTCTCCCTAGTAGGGTTACAGGCATGCCGTTCTTCAAGTTCGAGGGGCAGCGTCTGGCCTACACCGAGTTCGGCGGCGGGCCCGCGGCGATGACCGCCGGCGGCACTCGCGGGCGCACGGCCAGGAGTGCGCCGGCGAACACGCGGCCGCTGATCCTGCTGCACGGGCTGCTGCTGTCGCAGGAGATGCACCAGCCGCTGGCGCAGGCGCTGGCGGCGCGCGGCAACCGCGTGATCACGCTCGACCTGCTGGGCCACGGGCACTCGGATCGCCCGCGCGACATGTGGCGTTACTCGATGGCCACCTACGGCGAGCAGGTGGTCGCGCTGATGGACCACCTGCAGATCGAGCAGGCCGTCGTGATGGGCACCTCGCTCGGCGCCAACGCCGCGCTCGAGGTCGCCGCGCACCATCCCGAGCGCCTGCGCGGGCTCGTGATCGAGATGCCGGTGCTCGACAACGGGCTGATGGGCAGCGCGCTCGCGTTCACGCCGCTGCTCGTCGCGCTGACGTTCGGCGAGCCGCTGATGAAGCTGGTGGCGCGGGCGACACGGGCGCTGCCGCGCCGGCTGCTGCCGCACTACGGCAACGTGATGTTGGACGTCGTGCGCCAGGAGCCCGGACCGGGCGGCGCGCTGCTGCAGGGCCTGTTCTTCGGGCGCATCGCGCCGCCGCGCAGCGAGCGCGCCACGTTTACGACGCCCACGCTCGTGCTCGGCCACTCGCGCGACCCCGTGCACCCGTTCTCGGACGCCGGCATGCTCGCCAAGGAGATGCCCAACGCGAGGTTGCTGCAGGCCAACTCGCTGGTCGAGCTGCGCGTCTCACCCGAGCGCCTGACGGAGGAGATCGCGGCGTTCGTCGATGAGGTCTGGGGCAAGCGCGCCAAACGCCCGGCGAAACGCGGCGGCAAACGCGGCGCGGCTGGATCTTCCAAACGCGGCGCGGCTAGGTCTTCGGGGGGAACAGTTCCAGTTCGTTGACGTCGACGTGGCCGGGTTCGGCGGCGGTGCCGACAGCTGCCTGCGGTGCGGCGCTGATCCACAGCGTGATGAACGTGAACTGCTTGCCGGCGTCGCGCAGCGACAGGCGCAGGTGCTTCTTCTTGACGACCTTGGGAGCGCTCAGCGGGATCCACGCCGGGTCGGTGATCGAGGCCGGTGCGGTGTGGCCGTTGGCGCCGTACACCTGCACCGTCATGCCGGGCGTGGAGGTGATCAGCTCGAGCACCGCCACCTTCTGCTTGGCCTTCAGGTCGATCAGCAGGCCCTCCGCCAGCTTCGGCGCGGTTTCCGGGTTGACCTGCGCGGTCCACGCCGTGCTCGTGTCGCCGTCGATCGCGAGGCTCGGGTCGCCGAACTGGCTCGCGGGGTAGCCGTAGGGGTTGTAGGTGCTCGCGGCGTTCGTGTCGAGCAGGATCGCCGACTGCTGGGATTCTTCGCCGCCGGCTTCGCCGTTGGTGCTCGTCGGGGTGGTCGTGGTGCTCGCAGGCGTGGTGGTCGTCGGCGTGGTGGCGGTGGTTTTCGAGGACGGCGTCGTGGCGGCTTTTTCGGACGCTTTCGGGGTCACCGCTGTCAGCGGGATCTTCGGCGGTTTGATCGTCCCCGACGGCAGCGGCGTTTTCGCGGCCGGCGCGCCCGCCAGCCCTCCGGGGGTGGTCGGCGTGGTCGACGGAGTCGTGGTGCTGGGCGCGAGCGTCTGTGCCACGGTCTTCGTCACGACGGGCGTCTTGGCGCTGCTCTTGCTCAGCGCCGCGACGGCGGCTGCGGCTGCGCCCAGCACGAGGATCGCCACCGCGGCGATGACCGTGGCGGCCGTGCGCCAGCTGGGCGCGCCGAGACTGCCCGGAGCGCCGGCGCCGCACTGCACGCACCAGTCCTGTCCCGGTGCCATCGCGGTCCCGCAGCGCGCACAACCGCGCGGCGCGGTCAGCGCCCCTGACGGCGCGACGGGCGGCTCGGCGGAAGGAGCGCCGGAGCCCTCAGGCGGCGCCTGCTCGGCGCTCGGCGCCGGCGGCGAGTCGGCTAGCAACGTGGCCATCGCCTCCGATTCTAGCTTTACGGCACGTTTGATAGGGCAGCAGCGGCGCTAGCCGGCGAACGCTACGAAAGGGCGGTGGGCTCAGCGCAACGGCAGGCTCAGCGCGGTGAGGGCGGGCCACCGGCGACGATCTCACGCCTGGTGGGCGCCAGCTCGGCGTCGAGCTCGAGCTGCCAGTAGTAGCGCGTGAACGTCACGCCGGCGCGGAACTCGCCCACGTGCGGCTCGACGGTCTCGCCGGCGGCCATGCGTACGATCAGCTCGGGATAGGTGCGGCCCGGCAGCGCCGCGTATGCGGGCGCCGGGAAGGCGCCGCCGAAACGGGTGTTGACGTCGGTGATGCCGAGGCCGACCTCGGGGTCGCGGAACACCTGGATCGTCGCCGGACCGCGCACGCTCAGCGACTCCATCGCGCGCCTGCCCAGCTCGATCAGCTCCGGGTCGTCGATCACCTGGCCCTTGATCGACTCGCCGCCGCGCGACTCGAGCATCGTGCGGGGGATCGCGTTCAGGCAGCGCCCGTCGCGGTCGCCGAGGCAGTCGATCGAGAACTCCTCGCCGCCCATCGCGCGTTGCACCATCACCGGCTCGGGAGCGGGCGCGCCTTTCGGCCTGCTCACGGCCTGGGCGTGTTCGACGTAGTCGATGAAGAAGCGCGCCTGCGCGGCGTCGCGCGCGAGATGGATCGAGCGCGCGCCCGAGCCGCGGCGGGGCTTGATCATCACTGGGTAGGAGAGCGAGGCGAGATCCTCCTCGGGCAGCACGGTTGGCGGTGAGGGCAACCCCAGCCGTTGCAGCAGCAGGTGCGTCTCGTACTTGTCGTAGGTCGCGCGCGCGACCTCCGCCGCCGGCACCAGCGCGGGCAGCAGCCCTCGCTCGCGCGCGCGAGCGAGGATCTCGATGTCGAGGTCGGTCAGCGGCAGCACCGCACCGACGCCGTGGCGCTCGCACAGCTCGGCGAGCGCGGGGACGTACTCGGGGTCGTCCATGCGCGGCACCGCCACGCGCACTTGCGCCGCGTACTGCGCGGGCGCGAGCGGCGACGGATCGGCGACGAGCGTGCGCGTCAGCGCGGCGAAGCACGAGACGATGTCGTAGCGCTTGCCCGCGCCCGTCAACAGGATCGCTGGGCGATCGGCGGCGGCAAGCGGCGCGGCGCCACCCGAATCACGCTCGCTCACAGCTCGCCCTCCCAGCCGCCCGCGGGGCCCTTGTACAGGCCGGCGCCGCCGAACACGATCGCTACGGTGCGCCACAGGATCCGCAGGTCGAGCGCGAGCGAGCGGTGCTCGATGTAGTAGAGGTCGAGCTCGATGCGCTGCGCCCACGGCAGCGACGTGCGGCCGTTGACCTGCGCCCAGCCGGTGAGGCCCGGCTTGACTTGCAGGCGCCCGCGCTGGCGCTCGCTGTACTGCGCGACCTGCACCGGCAGCGTCGGGCGCGGGCCGATCAGCGACATCTCCCCGCGCAGCACGTTCACTAGGTTCGGCAGCTCGTCCAGCGACGTCCTGCGCAGGAGCGCGCCGACGCGCGTGATGCGCGCGTCGTTCGCGTCGACCGCGAGGCCCGCGCCTTTGCGCTCGGCGCCGTCGACCATCGTGCGCAGCTTCAGCACGTCGAACTCATGACCGCGCAGGCCGCTGCGACGCTGACGGTAGATCACCGGGCCGGGGCTCTCCAGGCGGATCGCGATCGCCGCGATAACCAGCACCGGCGCGCTGGCGACGAGCACGAGCGCAGAGACGACGATGTCGAAGAGCCGGCGAAGCACCGGCGGGATTGTGGCAGCGACCCGGCGCTCGAAGCGGCTCGGTCAGCGCGTTCCCTCGGCGGCTTCCCACGAGGCGGCCGTCCCGTGGCGCAGCCAGTCCCACATCCCGGCGGCGAGCGACGCGGTGGTCAGCACGTAGTAGCGCGCGATCAGCAACGGGCGCAGCGGCAGCACACCAGCGAGCGCGGCGCCGAGCAGCAGCGCGAGCTGCAGCGCAAGCGTGACCGAGTACAGCGCGCCGGCGCCGGCGGCCACGAGCGCGACGTTGACGGCGAGCGCGAGCAGGTGCAGCCCGGCGCTCGCGTAGCGCAGCAGCCGGTGGGAGAGGATCATCAGCGCGTAGCCCGGCGGGTAGCCGCGCGGGGAGAGCATGCCGCCGCGCAGCACGATCGGCCAGGTGTGGCTCATCATGCGCCGCTTGCGCGCGAACTCGCCGCCGAGCGAGGGGACCATCTTCTCGCCGGCGCGCGCCTGCGGCACGTACACGGCGCGCAACCCGCGCTTGACGATGTTGAACGGCAGCGACAGGTCGTGGCCCATGATCGGGTCGACCTCGATGTAGGTCTCGCGCCGCGTGGCGTAGATCGCGCCGTTGCCGGCGGTGATCGAGGACAGGCGCGACTCCAGCCCGCGCACGGCGAGCTCGTAGCGCCAGTACACGCCCTCCTGGTTGCCGCCGCCGGCGGCGGCCTGCACGAAGCGGACCTGGCCGCAGGCGTAGCCGACGCGCGGGTCCGCGAACGCACCTACGAGCGCGCGCGCGGCGTCGGGCTCCCACAGCGCGTTCGCGTCTGAGAACGCGACGATCGCGCCGCGCGACGCGCGCACGGCTGCGTCCTGCGCACGGATCTTGCCGCCGCGCTGGAGCTCGAGCACGATGTCGGCGCCGGCGTCGCGAGCGCGATCGGCGGTCCCGTCGGCGCAGCCGTCGCACGCGACGATCACCTGCAGCAGCTCGCGCGGGTAGTCGAGGCCGAGCGCGTTCTCGACCTTCGCGGCGATCACCGCCTGCTCGTCGTGGGCGGCGATAATCAAGGACAGCTCGGGCAGCGTCAACGAGGGCGACGAATTTTTAGGGGCTCCGCCCTCCGGGCTCCGCGGGGTGCGTTCGCGTGATCGAGACGCCGCGGACGGCAGCACACGGGCGAGCAGCGCGAGCGCCGCGGCGTAGCCGACCTGCGTCCACACGATCAGCCCGCAGCACAGCCAGAAGAGCACCTCGAGGCTGGTCATCCGCCGATTGGGGCGCGAAGACTGCCCACTGAGGTCGCGGAGCCGGCCCCGGCGGCTGGAGCACTGATGACGCTTATCGCTCTGCCGGAGCTGTCGCGCCATTCGAGCTTCGTCGGACTGGTTTCCTCCACGATCGTGTCCCACCGCAAGATGACACGATGTTGCTGCGCGACAACTCCCGGGAGCAGCCGCTTCAGCTCAGCCGCAACATGAGGCGTCGGTGGCGGGGACGTGAACACGAAAGCGTTTTCCCTGACAGGCACGGTGATCGCGGGTGTTTCCCGATAGGTGATCCGCACCGACTCGACACCGTCGGGAGCAAGTTCGATGGTGGGTTCTCTGGTCAAGGCGTCCGCCTCGAAGACCCGACCGCCTTCGTCGATTGCCGCGAACGGCTCACATCCCTGAGATGGTGCGCACCCCTCGCCCCTCATCTCGATGATGCAGTCGACCGGCTCGGTTAGGCGACGGCGCTGCTCCTCCACCAGCGCGCGACGCTCATGCTTCCCGGCCGCCAGACAATGAGCCGCGACGACCGCTTCCGAGCGTCCGTACGCCGGGACCACGAAATAGCGGCGGCCGTCGGGGCCACTTGTTAGCTGTCGCACATAGGCCGGGTAGTACCCCGAGAGCTCGTAGATCTTGGCCAGTTCCTGATCCAGTCCGCCGCCTCCTGAGTTGAGCCGAGATGGCTCGTCGCGCGGCAGCGCTGAGCGACGAAAGATCGCGAAACTGGACAAGACCCCGGCGTCCAACGGGCCCGGGAGCGCTCTGGGAAGATCTGAGCGGGATGCAAAGATCCTGAGTGCAGGCGGTATGCAGGATGACGACAGACGCGTCACGCGCCCTGCAACCTTGTCCGCGGAAGCGCCACACGCCGCGAGGATTGGGCAAAGCCCAACGAAGAGCGCGAACAACAGCTTTGCCCGCAGAGTACACGCCACGCGGAGAAGCTACCGTGCGCGAGTGGGACCCGCCAGCAGCTGCTCGTAGAGCAAGATCGTACGCTGCACGACTGCCTTCCACGAGTACTCGCCGTGTGCCAGTTCACGAGCGCTCAGGCCTAGGGCGGTGCGCGTGCGCTCGTCATCGAGCAGCCCGCGCAGGGCGACGTGCAGCGCCCCTGCGTCGCCCGCGGGAAACGTGCGCGCCGCGCCGGTTGCGGCGATCTCGGGGAAGCCGCCGACGTCGCTCAGCAGCAACGGCTTGCCGAACGCGAGCGCCGTGAACAGCACCCCTGACTGGTCGATCTCGCGGTAGGGGAGCACGACCAGCTCGGCGCGGCGGAAGTACGCGGGCAGCTCGTCGTCGCCGATGAAACGCGCGACGAAGCGCACGCCCGGCGGCGCAGCGGCAGCCAGCGCTGAGACGTCCATGCGCGGTGCTCCCACGATCCACAGCTCCGCGTCCTCGATCCCGCGCCACGCCTGGAGCAACAGGTCGATGCCCTTGTACGGGCGCATCAGGCCGAAGCACAGGACGACCGGCTTGTCGGTCTCGATCGGCGACCCCGCTGGCGATCGCCCTGCCGCGGCGCCCGCGGCGCCGCCGGTGGACACAACGGCGCCACCGGCACCCGGAGCGGGATCTGCCGCCAGGTGCTCGAAGACCCCGTGCGGGATGACGTGCACCCGCTGTGGGTCCACCCCCAGCTCCTCCGTCAACCGGCGCTGGCCGTGCTCGGAGTGCACGACGACCGCGTCGAAGTGCTCGTACAGGCGGCGCTGCGCGGCGCGCTGGCCCGGCCTGGCCTCGCGCGGCAGCACGTCGTGCGCCGTCAGCACCAGTGGCCGTCCTCTGGGCAGCAGTCGCCCATCGACGTGCTGCACGGCGAGCCACTGGAAGTGCACGACGTCGGCCGCACGGGCGGCGCGGCGATAGCGCAGCATGTCCGGCACATGCTCGGCGAGCTTGGCGGCGCGGCGAGCGCGGGCGTCTGGGACGTGCGCGGCGAGCCGGTAGAAGTACTCGCGGCGCTCGTAGCCGTCCGGGCGCGCGACCGCGCCGTGGGCGAAGCGGCTGGTGTAAAGCGCGACGTCCGCGCCGGCGCCGCCGAGCGCGCTGCACAGCGCGTGATCGTACGGCGGTGTGTAGGCCGAGGGGTCGACGACGTGGACGCGCATCGGCCTAGAGATAGACGACCTCCGCGTCGAGCCGGCTGTACACCGAGGCCGCCCGACGATCGCAGCTGAGCAGGCGGTGACCATGGTGGCTCGCCGTGGCGGCGACCATCGCGTCATAGACAGCGCCACCCGCGATCGACAGCGAGGCGAAGCGCCGGAGCAGGTTGCGACGCTCACGCTCCGGCAGGACCATGCGCCTCCCGGGAAAATCTCCGTGCAGATAGTCGGCGACGAGCCCCGGCTCAGCCCTGAACGGCTCGGGCAGGCGAGTCAGCACCGAGTAGGACTCCAGCTCCGCGTGTGCGATCAGGTCGTGGACGTCGTTGTCGGCCAGCGCCTGGATCGCGGCCTCGTGATGTCGATTCCAGCTCGCGAACGCCGCGATCACGACGCTGCTGTCGGGCGTCACCTGCGGGTTTGTTCGAGCGTCTCTCGAACGAGCTCGGGCGTCAGCTCGGGCATCGGACGATCGGCGACGGCGACCAGTCGCCCTTTGCGCTTCTCCAGTCGCATCGGCGTCGTGGGGTGCTCGACCTCGAGCCTGCCGTCCACGACGCTCAGCTCCAGCTGTTGCCCCGGCGTGAACCCCAGCTCCTCACGCAGCCGCTTCGGCACCACGATCCGCCCCGCCGCGTCGATGGTCGTCACCATGGCATGAATCTACCACTCGCGAACCCACAGTCGGATGGCGTCCTCGACCGCGAAACAGGGTCGGTCCACGAACAGGATCAGCCCGCGAGGACGATCACCCGGCGAGCGGCGCCACGTAGCGCAGGAACGGCTCGATCTCGAGCGTGCGCCCGGTCGCTTGTTCGACCAGCGGCATCGTGTCGAGCCTGCGGCCGAAGCGGTGGACGTGCTCGGCGAGCCAGCCTTGAATCGGCGCGACCTCGCCGGCGCGCAGGTCATCCTCGCGCGGTCCCAGCTCGGCCTCCATCGCCTCCCACAGCTGCGCCGCGATCAGGCAGCCGAGCGCGTAGCTGGGGAAGTATCCGAACGCGCCGGCGCCCCAGTGCACGTCCTGCAGACAGCCGAGCGCGTCGGAGGGGACATCGATACCGAGCAGGCGTTGCATCTGCTCGTTCCAGGCGGCGGGCAGGTCGGCGACGGCGAGGTCGCCGTCGATCAGCGCGAGCTCCAGCTCGAAGCGCACGACGATGTGCAGCGGGTAGGTGAGCGGATCGGCGGACACGCGCACGAGCGACGGTTCGACGCCGACCAGCGTCGCGTAGAGGTCGCGTGCGGACACCGCGAAGCCGCCGGCCCCCAGCTCGGCGGCGAGCACCTCAGCGAACGCGGGACTGCGCGCCACGTGGTTCTCCCACAGCTTGCTCTGGGACTCGTGGATCGACATCGAGGTGCCGGTGCCGAGGCTGGTGCGATCCAGCGCGGCGTCGACCTGGCGCTCGTAGAGTGCGTGGCCGTACTCGTGCAGCGAGCTGAGCAGCGACTCGACGTCGCCGTCGCCGTAACGCGTCGTCAGGCGCGAGTCGCCGCGGCCGATCCACGCGGTGAACGGGTGCGCGGACACGTCCACGCGCCAGCTCTGCTCGTCGACTCCCAGGCGCCGCAGCGTGCCGGCGACCGCCGTCTGCTGCGCGGCGACGGGCACCTCGAGCGTGCGCTTGGGCGAGTGCACGCGTGCCCGCTCGGCAAGCGGCGGCAGCTCCCGCGCTAGCGCCCCGAACACGCGCCGCAGCTCATCCGTGCGCAGCCCGAAGTCGAAGTCGCCCAGCAACCCCTCGTAGCGACTCTCGCCGTCTTGCGCGACGCACTCGCCGTACGCGCGTGCGAGGTCCACGTTGCGCTGCAGCGCCGGGATGAACGCCTTGAAGTCGTCCGCGGCGCGCGCCTGCTGCCAGCTCTCCTGGCCGTCGGCCTCGGCGCGGGCGCGTTCCACGGCCAGCTCGTCCGGCACGCGTCGCGCGCGCGTCCAGTCGCGCCGCGCCAAACGCACGAGGTCACGGTCGAGATCGTCGAGTCCCGCCGCCTCGCCGGCCGCGTCGATCTCCGCGAGCCACTCGCCGAGATCCTCAGAGGTGGCGCGTTCGTGGCTCAGGCGCGCGAGCGTGCCCAGCTGCAACGCCCGCGCCGCCGCGCCGTCGGCGGGCATCATCACCAGCTGATCCCAACCGGCGAGCATCTGCACCTCGCCGAGATCCGACAGCTCCGCCAAGCGGCCGCGCAGTTGCTCCAGTGCTTGCACGGGCTAGAGGGTATGCGCTTTGCACGAAACGCTGAAACCCAGGTCGGATCACGTTGAAAGTAGGGTCCGTCGGAAGGTGCCCGAAGTCGAGCTCAGCTACTGCGTCGTGAACACATCTCAGCGAGAGCTGTTGGTGCGGGGGCTCGATGCGATCGCGCGCGAGCGCGCGAGCGTGCCGTTCGCGACCGAGCTGCTCGTGCTCGACAACGGCTCGCGCGATGGCTCGGCCGCGGCCGCGCGCACGCACCCCGCGGTCGACGAGACGATCGCGCTGCCGGAGCGCCGCGGCAAGGCGGCCAACGACTCCGAGCTGCTGCGCCGCGCGCGCGGACGCTTCGCGCTGCTGCTCAACGAGGACTCCGAGCTGCGTCCAGGAGCCACGCTCGCGTTGTGGCGGGCGCTGCAGGAGCGCCCCGAGGCGGCGTGCGCAGGTGCCAGGCTGCTGCGCCCGGACGGGCGCGAGCAGCCGTGCGCGTGGCGCTTCCCCACGCTCGTGACCGCGCTCGCCGGGGCGCTGATGTTGCACCGCGCGTACACCGTGCAGAGCAAGGGCACGCGCGTGCGCGAGGTCGACTGGTGCCAGTCATCGGCGCTGCTCGTGCGTCGCGAAGCAGCCGCACAGGTCGACTATCTCGACCCCGACTTCTTCGTCTACTCCGACGAGGTCGACTTCGCGCGGCGGTTGCGCGACGCCGGCTGGCGCAGCGTGTTCGTGCCGCAGGCGCTGGCCGTGCATCACGAGCAGCTTGCGACGGGCGCGTTGCCCGAGCGGCGCATCGTCGAACTTTCACGCGGGCGCGACCTGTACATGCGCAAGCACCACTCTGCTGCCACCGCACACGCCGTGCGCTGGCTGACCGCGTGGAGCTACGCGCTGCGCGCGGGCGCGGCGCTCGTGCTGCCCGGACACGACGCGCGGCGCTACTGGCTCCACGTCATCGCCGCGCTACACCCCGAGCGCGGCGAGGGTCTGCGCGAGGCAGCGGCGGAATACAACCGCGACACAACGCGTGCGTGAGCACCAATGGGCGAGCGGCAGCAGCAGAACGAACTCTGGCTCGCGCGCCGCTCCCGCGCTCAGCCCTCGTCGAGCTCGGCCACGACGGCCGCCACGACATCCGCGTCTAGCTGTGTGCCGGCGACGCGAAGCAGCTCCTCGCAGGCCTCCGCGGACGAGCGCGCGGCGCGGTAAGGGCGATCGGTGACGATCGCGTCGTAGGTGTCGCACGCCGCGATGATGCGCGCGGCGAGCGGGATCGCCGCTCCGGCGAGACCGTCCGGATAGCCGCCGCCGTCCCAGCGCTCATGGCTGGCGCGCACTGCCGGGGCGAGGTGCGCGAAGGCGTCGATGCGGCCGACCAGCTCGCCGCCCACCGCCGCGTGGCCGCGCATGATCACCCACTCCTCGTCGTTCAGCGGGCCGGGCTTCAACAGGATCTCGCTCGGCACCGCCACCTTGCCGATGTCGTGCAGCATCGCCGCGTAGCGCACGTCGCGCGCCTCTGCGCTCGACAGCGACATCCGTAGCGCGATGCGCTCGGCGAGCACCGCCACGTCCTCGCCGTGGCAGGCGGTGTAGTCGTCCTTGGCCTCGACCGTGCTCGTGAGCGCCGCCAGCGCGGTCGTGAACGCACCCTCGAGGTCCTCCACCAGGCGCGCGCGGTGCACGGCCACACCGAAGCTCGTCGCAACTGCCTCGACCAGCACCGCGTCGGCCTCAGCGAGTGCGCCCGCGTCGATCGCCTCGATGTTCAGCACACCCCACACCGAGCCATCGACGAGCACCGGGACCGCGAGCTCGGAGCGAGGGTCGGTCTTGGGGTCGCGCACGATGTAGTCGGGGTCGATGCGCGTATCGGGCACTAGTTGCGTGTGTCCGGACCTCGCGACCTTGCCGTTGACGCCCTCCGATGCCGGCTGCTCGGTCAGCAGGAACTCCGTCATCACCTCGGCCAGCGGGCCGCGGCCGACGACCAGTCGCAGCACGCCGTCCTGATCCAGGCGCTGGATCGCGGCGAGGTAGAAGGCGAACGTCTCATGTAGCTCGTCGACGACCATCTGTGCGAGCTGCTCGACTTCGTTTGTGGTCGCGAGGCGCGCGGTCAGGCGCGCTGCGAGCCGCAGCTGCTCGCGCAGATAGGCGACCTCGCCGGTGGCGGCGACGCTCTTGACCCGCGCGTCGGCGCGGTGGCGGCGCAGCGCCTCGGCGCGACGACGACGCTCCTTGGCACCCGCGAGGTGCGCAGGCTTGGTGGTCAGCTCGGCCACAACAATTCGTCCATCGGCCGAAAATCCCGCATTCTTGAGCCAAGAATTGCCCGACTAAGACACCCGTCCGCGCGCCTGACGGCCGTGGACCGAGTGGAGCAAGGACGCAGTGAGCGCCGCGTGCTGTGCACGCAAGCGATCGAGGACGCCGCTCCGCGAAGTGTCCACGGCCGTCAGGTCAGATGTCCTTCAGGGGGTCCTCCGCGTACTCCTCGACTTCGCCGTGTCCCGCGCGGAAGGCCGTCACGCGTCGGCGCGCGTCGGTCACCAGCGCCCGCGCCTGCTCGCGCTCGTGGGGGTGGAAGAAGCGCGTCAGCAGCAGCGCGGCCGGCACCAGCGCCAGCCACACAACACGCAGCGCGAGGCCCGCGAGCCCGTGGCTCGGGAGCAGCAGCTCGCCCGAGACGGCGACCCCGGCGAGGATCGCCGCCAGCTGTGCGAGACGCCGCCATTCGAAGCCGACCTTGAACAGGCTGCGCGTGAGCGCGTACATGACGACCAGCATCGCCGCGTATGCGCCGCACAACGCGATGCCGGCGCCCGCGATGCCCAGCCCGGCGCCGCCACGCGGTACCAGCACCAGCAGCAGCGCGACGTTGACCGCGAGACCGGCGGCGGCGGCGGGGAAGTTGCGCGAGGTCACGCGCGCGCGTCCGGAGATCGCGACGAACACCAGGTACAGGCCGTACAGCGCCCACCCGAGCGCGAGCCACGGCAGCGCGCGATAGGCGCCGAAGTATTCGTGCGCCGCCAGCAACCGCACCATCCAACGCCCGAGCAGCGCCACCGCGCACACGACGACCCCGGTCGCGAGCGTGTAGTAGGTGGTCACCAGCGAGTACAGCTGCGAGGCTTCCTCGTCGCTCTCGATCGAATACGCGAGCGGCGGCCATGCGTATTGAAAGCCGCGTACCGCCACGAACACGACGGTCGCCAGTTTGATCGCGATCGCGTACTGGCCTGCGGCGCCCTTTGAGAACACCTGGTAGAGGTAGAAGCGGTCGGCGACCTGTAGCGCGTAGACGCTCGCGTCCGCGGGCACCGTCGGCAGCCCGAAGCGCAGCATCGCGCGCAGGTCGGCGAGCTTGAAGCGCAGCGAGACGCGGCGGCGCAGCACCCACCAGAGCCCGAGCACCACCACGGCCGAGGCGCCGAAGTTGCCGAGCAGCAGGCCGCGCGCGCCCTGGTTGGCGAACACGACCAGCGCCACCGTGAGGATCACGGTTATCGCCACGTTGGCGCCCGACGCGTACACGTACGTGCGCTTGCGTTCGTCGACCCGCAGCTGTGCGTAGACCATCTCCAGGTTCGTGAACGCCCACAGCCCCAGCACCGCGCAGTCGAACAGCAGTGGGTCGTCCATTTTCAGCACCAGACGCGAGAGCGGGCCGGCGAACGCGAGCGCGAGCAGCGCGGCGAGCGTCGTCGTCCATGCGACCGCGGCGGTCGCCGAGCGTGCGATCCGCGTGCGGCGCTCCTGGTCTTCGTCGTCGAAGTAGAAACGGATGAACGCTTCGCCGATGCCGACGCGCAGCAGGATGCTCGCCAGGATCACCGCCGTCAGCAGCGTTTCCGCGGCGCCGTACGCTTCCGGGTTCAGGTGGCGCGTGTACAGCGGCACCGTCAGCAGCGCGAGGCCCTTGGCGAGGATGTCCCCGAACTGGTAGGCCGCCCCCGTCGTGACCAGGCGCTTCAGATAGGCGCGCACAAGCTCAGACGCTAGCCAGGACGATCGCTGGGCGGCACGAGACGGTGTCCTCAGTCGCTCGCGTGCGCAGCACGCCACACTCCTTGCGTCCGTGTCTCGCTTGCCCATCGACCGTCCTGGCGGGCAAGACCCACACCCATCGCCAGGAGCGTCCATGTGAACGGGTCCTCGAGGAAGTCCGCGTAGGTCCAGGTGTGCAGCACGAGCGCGGCGAAGCACGCCGCGACCGCGATCCGCGGCGGCGAGCGGCCGGCGCCGCGGAACAGCACCGCGAACGCGCACAGCAGCAGCGCCGCGTATGCCACTAGCCCGACGATCCCCTGCTCGGCGGCGATCGTCACGGGGATCGTGTGCGAGGCCGACGTCGCGTTCTCGGCGCTTGCCGCGGAGGCCTTGCTGTGGCGTTTGTACTCGCTTTCGAACGACCCCGAGCCGTAGCCCTCGAGCGGGCGTTTGGCGAACAGC
Source organism: uncultured Solirubrobacteraceae bacterium (assembly GCA_963716535.1). Lineage (GTDB taxonomy): Bacteria > Actinomycetota > Thermoleophilia > Solirubrobacterales > Solirubrobacteraceae > Palsa-744. Next base: position 2,678,584 of record OY970317.1, read on the forward strand.
TCGAGGCCGCCGCTGACGAGCGTCGTGCGCCCGCTGGTGGCGTTGCTGGCCGAGCCGCTCGAGCCCTTCAAGCCGAAGTGCAGGCTGGCCGGGGCGAGCAGCACGACCGCGGCGGCGAGCGCCAGCAGGCCGCCGGCGACGTACAGCGTCGGGCGCACGCCCCAGCACCACGCGGCGAGCACCGCCAGCCCCAGCAGCAGCGCGGCGATGCTCGACTGCGAGAAGCTCGTCACGAGACCAGCGAGCAGCCAGGCGAGCACCGCGGCGCCGGCGAGCAGCTGGCGCCGGCGCCGTGGATCGCCCTCGATGCGGCCGCCGGACGGCGCGCGGCCGACGGCGAGCACGACGGTCATCACCGCGATCATCACCAGCGCCAGGAAGCGCCCGTAGATGCTGGGGTCGAAGAACACCGAGTTGACGCGGAAGTAGTTGTCGTACTGGTCGGCCGCCACCACCTTGGGGTTCAGAAACAGCGACTTGCGGTAGTACTCGACGAAGCCGACGCCGGCGAACAGCACCGCGAGCGTCGCTGCCACGCCGAGACAGCGCACGAGCAGTGCGCGTGTCCAGCGCACGTCGCGCAGGATCAGGAACAGCAGCGCGAACGGCACGTAGAAGAACGCGAGGTTCTCCGCCGCCTTGGCGCGATCGCTCGAATAGAGCGTCTGTAGCGCATACAGCGCGACCGTGATCAGCAGCAGCCATTCGACGCCGCGCGGCGAGGCCCAGGAGCGCAGGCGAGCCGGGGCGAACCCGTCATCGCCACCGCTCGAAGCCGACGCAAGCTCGCCGTCCGCCGCCGCGCGCTCATCGGCCTCGAGGCCCGCGCCGGTCCCGCTCGCCGCACGCAGGCCGAGCAGTCGCGGCAGCAGGTGCACGACTACCCCGGCGCCGACAACCAGGTACAGCGGCACGAGCAGGTTCACGGTGCGGCCGTCGGCCGAGATCGGCACCCTGAACGGCAGCGCGAACACGGCCAGCAGCGGGAACGCGTCACGGTGGCGGCGCATCACGACAGCCAGCAGCGCGATCGCGACCAGCGCTACCGCGAGGCCGGCAGCGAGCGTGCCGGCGCTGGGCAGGCGCGTCGCGAGCGCTGCGGCACTCGGCAGGCGTGTCACGATGGCGACGTCGGCGCCGGACGTGCCGATGACGGTCGCGCTCACGGCTTCACCAGCGCGAAGCTGCGCGGCAGCAGCACCTGCTGTCTGCGGTGGCGCAGGAACACGCCGACGCGGTATTCGCCCGCGGGCGCGATCCTGCCCTCGGTTTCGGGAACGAGGATGCTGCGCCCGTCCGGGGTCACGACGTGGCCGTAGCGGCGCGCCGTCCCGCGGCGTCCGTTCCAACGCAGCGAGAAGTCTTTGTAGCGCGGCGCGGGGTAATTCTTGACGAGCGTCGCGACGCTGTCGCCGGCGGAGTTGACGATCGTCACCGTCACCTCTTCCGCGTTGGCGAGCTTGATCGCGATCGCCTCCAGCGGCGTGTGGCTGCCCGGGTACGGCGAAAAGGCGTACGCCAGCATGAAGCTGTGCACCGCGGTTGGTGTGTGCTTGAGCCGCTGTGTGATCAGAAAAGCCGCGAAGCAGGCGAGCACGAGCAGCGCGAACACGATGCGCGCACGCGGATCGCTGCCCGGCGACGCCTCCTGGGCGCCACCGTCAGCGCCCTGCACCCCAGCGCCGGCGTCGTTCAATCCTCGCCGCCCAGCGCGAACGCCTCGACCGTGTCCGAGCGCAAGCCGAGCCGCAGCGTCTCCAGCGAGAGCACGTCGGCCGGCGCGATGTTGCCGAGGCTGCACTCGGTGCCGAAGCGTTTCAGCAGCCACACCTGCTGGCGTTGCAGCGGCGCGTCGAAGATCAAGCACGCGGGGTCGATCGCATGCGCGATCTCGTCGATCAAGCCGGTGCGCACTTCACCGTTGGCGCGGTAGATCCCGGCCGTGCCGGACTCGCGCGCCTCCGCGATCACCTTCCAGGCGCCCGCCGCAAGGTCGCGTTCGATCTGCTCGACCCAAACGTATGGAGCCATGATGAAGTCGGCGTCCTTGCTGCCGACCTCCGCAAGCACGACGAACTCGCGCGACAGGCGTTCGATCAGCTCGCGCTTGACGGCGGCCTCCAGCGTGATCGTGCCGTCGGAGATCTCGACGTGGCGCAGGCCCAGCTCGCGCAGCCAGGCGACGAGCCCGTCGACCCGCCCTTGGCGGATCGCGACCTCCGTGAGCGTGCCGCCGAGCACCACCGGGATGCCGTGCTCGGCGTAGAGCGCAAGCTTGGGCTCGAGGTTGGCGGTCACGAGCGCCGTGCCCCAGCCCAGCTTGACGATGTCGACGCTGTCGCCGGCCACCTCCAGCATGCCAGCCGCCTCGGCCACCGACAGCCCCCTGTCGATGACGTGGGTGATGCCTTGCTCACGCGGCTTGGCCGACCGCGCCGGGATGTCGAGGAAGCCGGCTATTGGCCCTGCGCGACCTTGTCCTGACCGACGATCACCACCACGCTCGCGGAGCTCGCGAGCGCGGTCACGGCCGCTTCGATCGGCAGCACGTGCGTGATCGACGCGGAGCGCGCGACCGCTTCGGCTTCGGCCTGGTGACCGCTCGCGTACTCGACGACGCTGACCTGGCCAGAGCCGGGCGGTTTGCCGTTCAGCGCTGTCGCCTGCGAGTAGCCGCCCTGCTGCAGTTCGCTGGCGGTGCGGTGAGCCAGACCTTCGGCTTCGGTCGCGTTCAGCACCGCCACGTTCGTTTCCGCCGGGCTCACCGTCGGCGCGGACGGCGCCGCTTTGGTGGCGGGCTTGTGGACGCGCTTCTTGGCTTTCGTCGAGCTGCTGGGCACGGTCGTGCCGGTGCTGACCGAGCCCGTTTTGAGCTTCGGGCTCGAGGACCCGCCGAGCGTGCTCAGCACGATCACGGCCGCCGCCGCGAGCACCACCACGCCGGCGACCGCGGCCGCGACCTTGCCGCGCGAGCGCTTCGCCGCGTACACCGACCTGTCCGTCAACGGCGGCGGCATCGTGGCCGCCGCCGCGGCTGCACGCGCGGGTTGCTCGCCAGCGACGGCGCGCTGGGCAGGCTGCGCCGGCGGGACGGGCGCCGGCGGGGCAGGCGGGCGCGGCGGGCTCGGGGCACGAGCGGCGGCTGAGGCAGCCGCGGCTGCCGTCGCGGGCGCCGACATCGGCGAGCCGCCGGGGGATGCCGGGGGAGACACCGGGCGTGGATCGGCGAGCTCGGGCAGCGGCGCGCCGGGGACGATCGGGCGACTCTGCGCCGCGCCGGCCGTGGACGCGGGCATACCCGGCGGCGCCGCTGCTGGCGACACCAATCTGGACGGTACGCTGACGGGCGAGCCGCCAGCCGGCGTCGTGACCGGCGCCGCGCTCGTCGGGGCTCCCGTAGCTGCCGCCGTCGCGGGCCGCATCGGTGCCTGCGGCTGTCCGAATGGCGCCGGCGCGGCGGGCATCCCAGGTATCGCGGTCGCCGGCTGAGGGGACGTCGGCGCGGCGGGCGCAGCTGCACCTGTCAGCGGGACCGCGGGCGGCGGAATGGCGGGCGTCCCGACAGGAGCGCCGGTGGCCGTCAGCGGTTGTCCGGCAGGTATGGGCGTGCCAGGCGAGGGCATGCCGGGCACGGGCACGCCGGGCGGAGCTACGGGCGTGCCCGCGACACGCGTAGCCGGTCCCGCGGCCGTTGCCGCCGCGACCGGGACCGGCGCCGCACGAGGGATCGGGCGCACCGGCTGCGCAGGCTGCTGCTGGACGCGCACGGCCGCCGCGGAAGTGACGCGCTGCTCGAGGTCGGCGGCGCGCTCGGGCGCACGCCCGGCCCACTCACGCAGGCGCTTCAGCTCGCGCGCCTGGGAGAACACGAGCAGCGACAGCGCTGCGATGCCGACCAGCGCGGCAAACGCGGCGATCGCGCCAATCTTGGTGAACGTGCTCGAAAGCGAGAGCGCGACCGGCAGGAAGCTCATGAATGCGGGGAGTGTACGAGGGGCGCAGGCGCATCGCGACCGCCAAGGTGCTGCGCGGCCTGCTGCTGCTGGACGTTGCCGGCGCGCGCGGCGTCCGCGCCGGGCTCCCGCGCCGGCGCCTCGTCCGACTCAGGCGCCGCATGCGCGGCAGGGGCATGTTGCGGTGACTCGGACGCCTGCGCCTCCCTGCGCGCGGCCGCCAGCTCGGACACCTTCGCGGCGAGGCCCGCCGCGTCACCCTCGAGCACCAGCAGCCCGATCTCCGCGAACATCGACTCGACCGCGTCGCTGCCCAGCGGCTCGCGATCGGCGAGCAGGATCTTCTCCGCGGCGGTCGCGCAGCGGCGCTCGTAGCTGTTGAACAGCTCCTCGTGGAGCTTCTCGCCCGGACGCCGGCCGACGACCTCGATGTCGATGTCGCGCTCGGGGTCCAGCCCCGAGAGCTCGATCATGGCCCGTGCGAGATCGATGATGCAGACGGGCTCGCCCATGTCGAGTACGAACACCTTGGCGCCGCGCGAGTCGCGCGCGGGCGCGAGGATGCGCTCGCCGGCCGGACGCACCCCGTCGGCGAGCGGCGCGCGCACCGATGCGAGCGAGCCGGCACGGATGATCAGCTGCACAGCCTCGGGGATCGTCATGAAGTAGCGGGTCATGCGCTCGTCGGTGACGGTCACGGGGCCGCCGCGCTCGATCTGACGGCGGAAGATCGGCACGACGCTGCCGGAGGAGCCGAGCACGTTGCCGAAGCGCACGGCGCTGAACACGCTCGCCGGCCAGCGCGCGGCGGCGGCCTCGAGCGCGAACTCGGCGAGCGCCTTGGAGGCTCCCATCACGGTCGCCGGGGCGACCGCCTTGTCGGTCGAGACGAGCACGAAGCGCCCCACGCCGGTCTCGCCGGCAACGTGCGCGACGACGCGCGTGCCGATCGCGTTGTTGCGCACCGCCTCGACCGGGTTGGCCTCCATCAGGCCGACGTGCTTGTAGGCGGCGGCGTGGAACACGATCGTCGGGCGGTGCTCGGCGAAGACCTCGCGCATGCGCTCCTCCTCCTTGCAGTCGGCGAGCACCGCCGCGAGCATCGATGCGGGCACATGTCGCTCGTCCTGCAGTTCGCGCTGAATCGAGAACAGGTTGTCCTCGGCGTGGTCCAGCAGCACGATCCGGTGCGGCTCCACACGCGCGATCTGGCGGCACAGCTCCGAGCCGATCGAGCCGCCGGCGCCGGTCACGAGCACGGTCGCGCCGGCGAGGTACGCGCCGACCTGCTCTAGCTCCATGTGCACCGGCTCGCGGCCGAGCACGTCCTCGACGCGCACCTCGCGCATTTGCCGCGCGAGCGCACCGCGTGTCTGCAACAGCTCGAACACCGTCGGCAGCGTGCGCACCGGGATCGCGCGTGCGCGGCACTCGCGCACGATCCGCGCACGCATCGAGCCGGGCGCGGAGGGGATCGCGATGATCACTTCGTCGGGCTCGGCGTCGTCGAGGATCCGCGGCAGATCGCCTTCGGTGTTGCCGCGCACGCGCAGCCCTTCGATGCGCAGCCGGCGCTTGGCGGGGTCGTCGTCGACGAAGCCCAACGGCGCGAGGCCGAGGTCGCGATTGCGCATGATCTCGCGCGCAACCAGCCGCCCGCCCTCGCCGGCGCCGGCGATCAGAACCGTGCGCTGGTCGCGGCGCAGCGTGCGAAACGCGGCCAGCGGCCGCCGCTCGTACAGCGTGCGCGCGAGCGCGCGCACGCCAACGAGGAACACGAGCGACAGCAGCGCGAACAGCACGATCACCGTGTTCGGAAGCACGACCGCGACCGACACCTCGCGGGCCTGCAGGTGGCCGGTCTCGATGTAGTAGTGCACTGGGCGCAGGATCTCCACGCCGGCCACCGTCAGCAGCACGATCAACGCGACCGCGAGCACCACCGCCTCGTAGTCGCGCTGGCCCGCGTAGCGCCAGCGACGCTCGTAGACACGCGTCAGCACCAGGACCGGCAAGCTCCCCGCGAGCACCCACCAGATCGTGTCGGCGCGCAGGTCGGCGTAGTGCACCTGCAGCTTCGTGGTGAAGCGCAGCGAAAAGGCGAGGTAGTACGAGAACGCGACCAGCGCCCCGTCCACTGCGAGTTGCGGCAGCGAGTGACGGTGGAGGGGTAGGGCCGCCGAGCGGATCCGTCGGCGCATTGTGAAGATTGTAAGCGCGGCCCCCGACTGGGGCGGCGCGACCGCACCGCCCGCGCTAGTCGGAGACAGCGGTGAGCAGCAGCTCGACGAGCTCGCGCGGGTCGCGGCGCACGCGCACAGAGGCGCTCTCCCGCTCCCGCTTGCCAAGGTCCAGCTCCTCGACCTGCTCGAGCATGCGCAGACGGCCTTCGTCGATCAGGCGCTCATCGACGGCGCCGAGGCGGCCCTGAAAGGTCGTGTAGACAGGCGTGCCGAGCGCCACCGCCTCGCGGTTCATGGTTCCGCCGGCGGAGATCACGAGGTCGGCGTGCGCGATCAGCGACTGCGCGTCGATCGCGTGCTCGGGCACGACAAAGCCGGGGACGCTGCGCAGCTCCGCGCGCTGGGAGGCGACACGCGGCAGCACCACCGGCTGCGTGCCCTGCTCGGCCGCCGCCGCGCTCAGACGCCGCAGCACGCGCGCGAACAGGTCGTTCTCGAAGCGGTGGTACAGCGAGACCTCTGGTGGCGTGCGCACGACCACGATCGCGCGATCGCGATCGAGGCCCAGCTCGCCGAGGACCGCGTCGTCGGGCTCGAAGTCCGCCAGGTAGTACTCCTCCTTGAGACCCTCATACGCCCGCAGCTTGCCCCTGGCCCCATAGCGATACAGCCGCTGCGGCGGGATCGCGTCGGGTACCACCACCGCGCGCGCGAGCCGGCAGTTGACATTGTGCTGGACCGTCGCCCACTCGTAGTCGAACATCGTCGCGCTGGGGATGCGCAGCAGCGCGGCCGCGACGGTCACGTCGTTGGAGCCATGGCCGAGCGCCAAGTCGAAACGTCCGGATGGCTGGGCTCCGTGTCCCCGCTGCTCGGCGCGCGCCCAGCGCACGAGCGCGGCCGAGCGCGACGCGAGCCCCGCGGCCTTGGCGCCCAGGCGCCCGCCGCGATGGTGGCCGATCGCGGTGTGCGCGACGCCGAGGCGCTCGCACAGCTCGAGCGTCTGCGCGAAGTCGCGCGCGGTCACACGCACGTCGTGGCCGTCCGCACGCAGCTGCTCGATCACCGGGCGCATCACCAGCACGTGCGGGCTGTTGGTCAGATCGATCCAGACACGCATCGGCGCCACGGTAGCGGTCTGCGCCGCCGCGGACTCGACCGCACGAGCACGACGCGTCCGTAACGCGACGCTACGAGAGTGGGCCGCTATGGTTGGCCGGCCTTGCTCGTCCTCGCCTCGATATCCGAAACGCTGGTCAACGAAACTTCGCACCTCGTTCGTGACGGCGGCCTGCCGACGGTGTTCGTGCTGATGGCGATCGGCAGCGCCTGCATCCCGCTGCCGTCAGAGGTCGTGATGCTGTTCGCCGGCTTCGCCGTCGCCGATCCTGGGCAGAGCGCCTCGCATCACCACCTGACGCTGCTCGGCGTCGTGCTCGCGGGGTTGCTTGGCACGATGGTCGGCTCGTGGGTCGCCTACGCGGTCGGACGCGGCGGGCGTCTGGAGCTGTTTGAACGCCACGGCGCAAAGCTGCACATGGGCCCGAAGCAGATCGAGCGCGGCGATCAATGGTTCCAGCGCCACGGTGAGGCCGCCGTACTGGTCGGGCGCCTGATCCCGGTCGTGCGCGCGTTCGTGTCGCTGCCCGCCGGCGTCGCCAGGATGCCGCTCGGCCGCTTCACCGTGTTCTCGCTGATCGGATCGATCCCGTGGGTGCTCGGACTGGCGGTCGCCGGGCACGCGCTCGGCCACGATTGGACGAGCGTGCGTAAGGCCTTCGAGTACGTCGACTATGTGGTCGTCGCGGCGGTGATCGCGGGCGTCGGCTACGCGCTCGTGCGTCGGCGCCGCGCACGGCGCGACCCGGCGGCCGATGCCGCCGGCTGAGATAGGCCCGGGCGGAGCGCCAGCGCTCCGCCACGCGATCGCGCTGGGCCTGCTGCAGGGCCCGACAGAGCTGCTGCCGATCTCCTCCTCGGCGCACACGACGCTGCTGCCGTGGCTGGCCGACTGGCCATACGCGCGGCTGGACGGCGAGCAGCGCAAGGCCTTCGAGGTCGCGCTGCACGCGGGCGCGGGCGCGGCGCTGGCGCTGCACATGCGCCGCGAGCTGCTCGCCGACGCCGCGCGGCTGGACCGCCGGCGGGCGGCGGTGGTCGCGCTGTCGCTGGCGCCTGGCGCGCTTGCCGGCTACGCACTCGGGCCGTTGATCGAACGCCGCGCGGGCGGTCCCCGCGTGACCGCAGCCGGTTTGGTCGCCGGGGCGCTGGCGCTGGCGCTCGCCGACCGGCGCGCACCGGCGGACACGACCAGCGGCGCACGCGAGGCCGAGGATGCTCGCGCCGGCGACGGTCTCGCGCTCGGCCTCGCGCAGGCCCTCGCACTGATCCCGGGGGTCTCACGCAGCGGCGCGACGTTGACGGCGGCGCGCGCGCGCCGCTTCGGGCGCGGCGCGGCGCAGACGCTGTCGTGGCACGCGGGGCTGCCGGTGCTGCTCGGGGCGAGCGCGCTGAAGGGCCTGCGCCTGCATCGCGGCGGGCTCGAACGCGGGCAGCGCGCGCGGCTCGCGGCGGGCGGCGGGGCGGCGTTCGTCTCGACGTTCGTGAGCCTGCGGCTGCTCTCCGAGCCGCTGCGCGGGGGGCAGCCGGCGCTGCCGTACGCGCTCTACCGCTGCGCGCTCGCGGCGCTCGTGGTGGCGCGCCTGCGCGACGACGCCTAGCTGGCGCGCACAATAGGAGCCGATGGCTGCTCTGGGAACCGTTATCGGCGGGCGCTACCGACTCGACGTCGAGATCGGGCGCGGGGGCATGTCGAGCGTGTACCGCGCCTTCGACACGGTGCTCGAGCGGCCTGTGGCGATCAAGCTGATGCACCGCGACATCGCCGCCGACTCCGACCAGCTCGAGCGCTTCCGCCGCGAGGCGCGATCTGTCGCGCAGCTCAACCACCCGCACGTCGTGACCGTGATCGACGCCGGTGAGGAGCCCTCGCCAGAGGGGGCACGCACGGGCGTCGCCGCAGTGGCGGAGACGCCGTACATCGTGCTCGAGTACGTCGATGGCGAGACGCTCAAGGACGTCATCCGTCGCGAAGGGCCGCTCGCGATCCCGCAGGCGATCGCCTATGCGATCGAGATCGCGCGGGCGCTCGGGGCGGCGCACGAGCACCAGATCGTGCACCGCGACGTCAAGCCCCACAACGTGCTGATCAGCGCGGAAGGCGGCGCCAAGATCACCGACTTCGGGATCGCGCGCACGCTCACCGAGGAAGGCTTGACGATGGCCGGGCGCGTGCTCGGCACGACCGACTACGTCTCGCCCGAGCAGGCGCTCGGCCAGCCCGTCACGGGGCAGTCGGACCTGTACTCGCTGGGGGTGGTGTTGTTCGAGATGCTCACCGGCCAGGTGCCGTTTCACGGCAGCTCGCCGGTGGCGGTGGCCATGAAGCACGTGCGCGAGGACGTCCCCGACGTGCAGCGGCTACGCCCCGGGCTGTCGGCGGCCACGGCGGCGGTGCTCGAGCGCGCGCTCGACAAGGACCTCACGCGCCGCTACCCCGACGCGGCGAGCATGGTCGCCGACCTCGAGGAGGTGCTCGCGATCGAGACCGCGCGCACGGGCCAGGCCACGGGCGAGGTCACTACCGTGCTGCGCACGCTGCCCGGCGCCGCGCGGCGGCGACTGCCGTGGCGCATGCGCCACCCCGCGCGCTGGCTCGTCTCGCTCGCGTTGCTGGGCGCGATCGTCGCACTGGCGCTCGTGCTCATCGCCGGCAAAGCGCATCGCGGCGCCGGCGTCGCGCCGGACATCAGCGCGCACGCGGGGCTCGTGCCGGTGCAGCTGAGCCAGACCGCCGCCCACGACTACAACCCGTTTGGAACCGGCCCGGAAAATCGCGACCTCGTCGGCAACGTCGTCGACGGCGATCCCAACACGACGTGGAGCACCGAGCAGTACTACGACGGCACGCTGCACAAGCCGGGCGGCGTCGGCCTCGGCATCTACCTCGACGCGGCGCCGCGGGTGCTCGCGAAGGCACTGGAGATCCAGACGCCGACGCCCGGTTTCGCGGTGCAGGTCTACGTCGCCGACCGGATCGAACAGGAACTGCCGTACGGCAACTCCACGCCGCTGAGCGGGCGTGGCTGGCAGGGGCCGGTGGGCGCGAGCACGGACGTGCGCAACGGCGAACGCATCCCGCTGGCGCTCGCGGGACACCCGCACCGCTACTACCTGGTTTGGCTGACGACGCTGCCGCCGGACATGGAGCAGGCGTCGATCGCGGAACTGGCGTTGTTCAAGTGAGCAACGTCGCGCGCCGGGCGTGGCGCTCGCGCGCCAGCCGGCAGAGGCGATCGAGCAGGCGCGCGTAGGGGACGCCCGAGGCGCTGAGCAGCTTTGCGTACACGCTCGTCGGCGTAAAGCCGGGCATCGTGTTGAGCTCGTTGAGCAGCACGCGCTCGCCATCGACGAAGAAGTCGACGCGTGCGAGACCCTCGCAGCCGCACGCCTGGAACGCGTCAAGCGCGAGCCGCCTGACCTGCTCGCGCGCGCTCGATGAGATCCGCGCGGGGATCAGCAGCTCCATCGCGCCGGGCGTGTACTTGGCGCCGTAGTCGTAGAACTCGCCGGCGAACACGATCTCGCCGGGCTCGGACGCGAGCGCGGGCACGTCCGCGTCGGCTTCGGCGTGGACGCGGCCGAGCACCCCGCACTCGACCTCCGCGCCGCTCGCCATCGCCTCGACGATCGCCAGCTCGTCGTGCGCGAAGGCCTGCTCGAGCGCCGCGCTGAGCGCGTCCGCGCGGTCGACCTTGACGATGCCGACCGAGGAGCCCAGCTGGGCCGGCTTCACGAACACCGGCAGGCCGAGCGGCGCGAGCTCAGCGAGCACCCGCTCGCGCGCTCGCGCGAAACGCTCAGCGCGTACACCACGGAAGTCGACCTGCGCTATCCCCAACGCCGTCATCTGCTGTTTGAACAGCACCTTGTCGAGACACACCGCCGACGCGGCGACACCGGCGCCGACGTAGGCGACGTCGAGCGTCTCCAGCAACCCCTGCACCGTCCCGTCCTCGCCGAAGGGCCCGTGCAGCACCGGGAAGGCGACGTCGACGTCGAGCAGGCCGCCAGCCGGCGTCACGCTCAGCGGCCGGTCGTCGCACCGCCAGACACCGTCGCGCCCGATCTCGACCGCCACGACCTCGTGTCCGGCCTCGCGCAGGCCGGCGCTGACGGCGGCGCCGGAGGACAGCGAGACGTCGTGCTCGGAGGAGCGACCGCCGGCGAGCACCGCCACGGTGAGCGGTGTGTGCGGCCCGCTGTCGTGCAGCTCGATCGTGTGGCTCATTCGCCCGTGGGCGCCGGCGGCGGCGTGGTCGCGGTCGTCGTCGTGGTGGTCGTGGTCGTCGGCGTCGTCGTGGTCGTGCCGAGCATGCCGACGACGATCGTCACGGTCGTGCCCTTGCGCGCGGGCGCGCTGCCGGCAGGGCTCTGTTCGAGCACGACGCCGACCTGCGCCTGTTCGGTCGTGGCACGCTGTTCGACCTTGGCCTTGAAGCCGGCGCGTTTGAGCGCCGCCGTGGCGGCCGCTTCGGCCGCGCCGACGACTTCCGGCACTTCCACTTCCTTGGGCGCCTGCGCGACCGTCAGGTTGACCTTGGTGCCCGTGCGCACCGGCGTGCCGGTGCTCGGCGACTGCAGGAGCACGGTGCCGGCGGCCTGCGTGCTCGAGACCTTCTTGGTGACGGTGCCGAGCTCCAGTTCGGCGTTGGTGAGCGTCGCTTCGGCGGCTTCCAGCGTTTGGCCGGTGACGTCGGGGACATGCACGGGCGCGGGTCCGCTGGAGACGAGCACGGTGATCAGGCGACCTTCCTCGACGTCGGTTTCGGCCGACGGTTCGGTGCCGATCACGACGCCCGCTTCGACGGTCTTGCTCGACTCCATCTTGGTCCTGGTCTTGAAGTGCGCATGGCGCAGCGCCGCCACCGCCTTCGCCGCGGTGAGCCCGGAGACGTCCATCAGCGGCACCGTCGCCGGCCCACCCGAGACCACGATGCCGACACGCGATCCCTTCTGCGCCGAGCTGCCGGCCGTCGGCGTCTGGCTGATCACGAGGCCGGTGGGCACGGTGGTGCTCGTGTGCAGCGACGGCACGGGGTTGAAGCCAGCCGCGCGCAGAGCGCCGCCCGCTTCCTGTTCGCTCTTGCCGGTCACGCTCGGCACGAGCACCGATGGCGCCGGGCGCGTCAGCAGCAGCGCCGCGATCACGGCCGCCGCGATCACGAGCACGACCGCGAGCCCCCACCACAGGCGCCGGCGGCGGTCCGGGTGCTGCGCGCCGGCGCCCAGCTCATGCTGCCCGGTTCCGGGCTCGGCCAGCAGCATCGAGCCGGCGCCGGCGTATGCACGCGCGGCCGCCTGCTGGGCGTGGCTATCGAAGACGGTCGTAGATGCGGCGTCGGCATTGGCGGGCAGCGTCTGGCGCACGTGTTCGAGCGCGGCGATCAGCTCGTCGGCGTCGGCGTAGCGCTGCGCGGGGTCCTTGGCGAGCGCGCGCAGCACGACCGCGTCGAGCGCCGGCGGCAGCGCCGGGTTCAGCGCGCTTGGCGGCAGCGGCTCCGCGGAGACCTGCTTGAAGGCGATCGCGACCGCGGTCTCGCCCTCGAACGGGACCACGCCGGTGAGCAGCTCATAGAGGATCACGCCGACCGAGTACAGATCCGAGGCGGCGCTGACGGCGAGCCCCTGCGCCTGCTCCGGGGAGAGGTACTGCGCGGTGCCCATGATCGAGCCCGTCAGCGTCATGTCGGAGGCACCGGCGCGCGCGATCCCGAAGTCGGTGACGCGCGCGCGCCCCTCCTCGTCGAGGATCACGTTGTGGGGCTTCAGGTCGCGGTGGATCACGCCGCGGCGGTGCGCGAAGCGCGCGGCGCGCAGGATCTGCACGACGATCTCGATCGCGGTCGCCGGGTCGAGCGCGCCGCCTTCGCGCACGATCGCCTTCAGCGTGCGCCCGGCGACGTACTCCATCGCGATGTAGTACGTGTCGTTCCACTCGCCGCGGTCGAAGATCGCGACGATGTTCGGGTGCGACAGCGCGGCGGCGCTGGAGGCCTCGCGGCGGAAGCGCTCGACGAACTCCTGGTCTTCGGCGAAGTGGTGGTGCAGCACCTTGACCGCGACGTCGCGGCCGAGCAGCTGGTCCTGGGCGAGGTAGACGTCGGCCATGCCGCCGGAGCCCAGGCGCGAGATCACCCGATAGCGGCCGTCGATGATCGTCTCGGGGTCGATCATCGCGGCCTCAGCAGGCTTTCGATCACGGCTCTGGCGACGGGCGCCGCGAACGTGGCGCCTTCCCCAGGCACCGCCTTCAGCGTCACCGCGACCGCGACCCTCGGGTTGGCCGCCGGCGCGAAGGCGATGAACCAGACGTTGTTGATCGCGTCGCCGAACTGCGTCTGCGCGGTGCCCGTCTTGCCCGCCACCTGGATGCCGGGAATCTGCGCGGCGGTGCCGGTGCCTTCCTGCACGACCGCTTCCATCATCGACCTCACGGCTGTGGCGGTCGACGGCTTCATCACGACCGACTGCACGCGCGGGTCGACGCGCTGCACGGTGCTGCCTTCGGCGCTGACGATGCGCTGCGTCAGGTGCGGCACCATCAGCGTGCCGTGGTTGGCGACCGCCGCCGCGACCTCGGCCATCTGCAGCGGCGTGACTTCGAGTTTGTCCTGACCGATGCCCAGGCGCCCGACGTCGACCAGCGGGCTGGTCGGCGCGAGCACGCGTTCTCCGACGTGCTCGCCGCTGGCGGACATTTCGCCGGCGGGATAGTCCAGCCGCGGCTTGCGGTCGAAGCCAAAGCGTTCCATGTAGCGCTCGAGCGTGCGCTTGCCGAGGTGCTCGGCGACCTGCGCCCAGACCGTGTTGACCGAGTGCGCGAGCGCGTAGGTGAGCGTGATCGGCCCGAAGCTCTCGTTGTCGTCGTTGTCCAGCGTCCGGCCCGAGACGAGGAGGCCGTTGGCGCCGTTGACGGTCGATTCGGGCGTGTAGGCGCCGGTGTCGATCGCGGCCGTGGCGGTGAGCACCTTGAACGTCGAGCCGGGGGCGTAGCCGAACTGCACGGCGCGGTTGACCTCCGACTTGGACGGTGGGGTCGTGCTCATTTCGCGTTCCTGCTTGGCTTTGGCCGCTGGCGAGCGCAGCGCGTTGGGGTCGTAGCTGGGTTTCGAGGCCATCACCTCGACGGCGCCGCTGCGCGGTTCCAGCGCGACGACGGCGCCTTCGTGTTCGCCCAACTCCGTCATCGCGACTCGCTGCGCGCTCGGGTCGAGCGTCGTGACGACCTTCTCGCCCTGCGGTTCCTTGCCCTGCAGCTGGTCGAGCACGCTCTGCAGGTTGGTGCCCGTCTGTGCGCCCAGTTCCTTGTCGCGGAAGCGCTCGAGGCCGGCGTTGCCGAGATCGGGTTCGACGTAGTCGTAGCCGATCGGCGCAGCGAACAGTTCGCCTGTCGGGTAGACACGCCGATATGTGCCACCAGACAGACGTACGCTGCGCGCGAGCACGGTGCCGTCAGCTGCCACGATCGGACCGCGATCGACCCGCTGTTGCTCGAGCAGCGTGCGCACGTTGAGCTTGTTGTCCCGCAGCGAGGAGGCTTCGAAGATCGTCCAGCGCGACGTGAAAGCGACAAGCAGCGCGAACAGCACGGCGACGAGGCCGTACAGACGGACGATCGGGCGGTTCATCGCGCGCGCCTCATTCGAGCTGTTCCAGTTCGAGGCTGTGGATCAGCCCACCGGCGTCGCCTTCCGAGCGCAGCGAATGATTGAGCAGCGTGTGGCGTTTTTCGGGGCTGAGCGTGGAGGCACTGACGCCGGAGACGTACGTGCTGCTGTACAGGTCGAGGTTGCCAGGGAGCTTGTACGGCAGACCGTTGAACAGCGTCACCAGGCCGCGGTTGTTGGTGCCGATGAAGTACACCGACTGCAGCGCCAGGTAGCCGGCGGAGCCGATCAGCACGAGCACCGCGAGCAGAAACGCGAGTGCGCCCGCGTGCCGTATGCGCAGCCGCCGGCGAGCACCCGCCGTCCGCTCAGACGCCGCTGCTCGTGGCAGCCGCGGCGCGCGCGCCGGCCTCGTGCGCCCGGCAGGGGGAAGCGCACCGTGTTGGGCGGGCGGCGACGCGCCCCGTTCGGCGGGCGCGCGCGCGCCAGTGCCTTCATCCCGAGGCGCCGGCGGGGCGGTCGCCGTCGCCGCGACGGCTGGCATGCCGACCATCGTCGTGTCTCCCGCGAACGGAGACTCGCCGCCGGGCTGCACGTCCTCTAGGCGAATCAGCACGACGGTGATGTTGTCGCGCCCGCCCGCGCGGTTGGCGGCGGCGATCAGCGCCTCGCCGGCGTCGCGCAGCCGTTCGTGAGCGAGCAGCGCCGCCGCGATCTCCTCCTCGGAGATCATCGTCGTGAGCCCGTCGCTGCACAGCAGGTACACGTCGCCCGCGCGGGCCCGGAAGGAGCGCGTGTCGACCTCCACGACCCCTTCCGGCCCGAGCGCGCGCGTGATCACCGAGCGCTGCGGGTGCTCAATCGCTTCCTCGGGCGTCAGCCGTCCCTGGCGAATCAGCTCATCGACGAGCGAGTGGTCGTCGGTCAAGCGCAGCAGCTGCCGGTCGCGCAGGCAGTAGGCGCGACTGTCGCCGACGTGCGCGATCGCGACCTCCTGCTCGCCGACGTAGACGGCCGTCAGCGTGGTGCCCATGCCGGCCTGCTCGGCGTTGGCATGCGACAGCTCGTGGATGCGCGCGTTGGCGGCGCGCGCGAGCGCCGCCAACTCGAGCTCCGGGTGCGAGGTCTCGGGCAGGCCCGGCTCGAAGGACTCGACGGCGATCCGCGAGGCGACCTCGCCAGCCTGCGCGCCGCCCATGCCGTCGGCGACCACGAACAGCGGCGCGCGCGCGAGCAGCGAGTCCTCGTTGGCCCGGCGCTGACGCCCGGTGTCTGTGCCGGCGTACTGCTCGGCGACGCGCAGCATCACGGATCGACCGGCCTTTTCATCAGTCGACCTCGAACGTGAATTCGCTGTCGCCGATGCGCACCCGGTCGCCGGGGTGAAGCGGCCTGGGTGTCTGCAGCAGCTCCTCGTTGAGGTAAGTGCCGTTGGTCGAGTCGAGGTCTTCGATGACGACAATGTTGCCCTGCTCGTAGACGCGCGTGTGGCGTGAGGAGGCGAACGGGTCCTCGAGCCTGATCTCGGCACGGTCGCCGCGCCCGAGCACGAGGTCGCCGTCGAGGTCGTAGATCATCCCGGGCTCGTGCCCAGGCGCGCGCTCGATCACCAGACGCGGCGCGCGGTGTGCGATGTCGGCGCTGCCGAGCGTCGACGCGGAGTACATGCCGGTCGCGTCCGGTGGGATCGCGCCGGGCGCCGCGTGGGCGGGGCCCTGGTAACCGCCGTCGGCGCCCCCGGCACCCCGGCGCAGGTCGCGGCGGGCGCTGCGGGCGATCCACAGCAGGAACAGGTACATGGCCGCGAGGAAGCCGAACTTCAGCGCAACGGATACGGGGGCGAGCGAGTTCATGGCAGCTCGAACACGATCTCGGTCGAGCCCAGCTCGACCAGATCCCCGGCTTGCAGCAGCTGCACGCCGCGAACCTGCGCGCCGTTGACGCGCACGCCGTTGGTCGAGCCGAGGTCCGCGACGGTCCAACCGTCGGGTCCGGGGCGAAGCTCGGCGTGGCGGCGCGAGATGCCGGCGTCATCGAGCACCACGTCGCAGTCGTGGCTGCGCCCGATCGTGCCGCCGCCGGGGGGCACGATCAGCCGCCGCCCGCCGACGACCAGCAGCGCCCGCGGCGACGGCCGGCGCGACCCAGCGTCGGGACGATCCGCACCCGCCCCGCCGAGCCGTTCGGCGTTGCTGTAGATCATCGTCTGGCCGTGTTCCTCGCGCGCGGCGGACGCGTGCGGCGCACGCGGCGCCGCGTGCGGCTCGTGGTCGTCCTCGTCGGGGCGCACGAGGCGCGCCTGGATGCCGAATTCGCCCAGCGCGAGCCGCTCGTCGGTGTGAAAGGCGATCGACGGCGGCGAGGCCATGATCAGATCCTCGCGGCGCGCGTGCTCGAGCAGGTATGCGCACAGCTCGTCGATGACCTCGTGCTCGACGCCTTCGTAGCGTTCGCGGTCGGCGGGCGACAGCCACACCGAGTACTCGTTGGGCACGTACACGCGTGAGACCGACACGGTGCGGTGTGCGTCCATCTCGCGTGCGAGCTTGCGCGCAAGCTCCATCGGCCGCACCTCCGTGCGGAACAGCCGTCCGAAGGTGCCCTCGACGAGGCTGGCGATCATTGTCTCGACGCTCTTGAGCGGGTTCATCGGCGGGCAGGCGGATCTGGCCGGCGGCGACCCGCGCGGATCGGGGTGCGGCCGGGAGCCATGCTACGCACCAACGCTCACAACCTGTCCCGCGAGGCGCTCAGACGGGTCCGCGCAGGGCGCGCGCGGCGACGGCCGCGAGCGCGCTGAGCACGGCCCCGAGCACGGCGCCGCGCGGATCGGGGTGCGGTGCGGCGCCGGCCAGGCCGGCGTCCAACGCCGGAGCGCAGGAGACGAGCGCCGCCGACCAGACGGTGACCGCGACGACGTCCAACACGGCGCTGCGCCCGCGCACGAGCCACGCCAGCGCCACCGCCGCGACCGCCCACAGGAGCGCCCCCAGCAGCACGCCGAGCGCGAGCCGCGGGCCGACGACGTGCGTCGCGGCGAGGCTCAGCGAGCCCTCCCACGCGCCTCGCGTCGGCGTTCGGGCCGGCGCGGCGAGCCACAGCCTGCGATCCAGCAACGGCGCCGCGAGCGTCAGCCACCAGTATCCGAGCGCCCCCACCGCCGCGCGCTCGCGCCAGCGCGCGGGCTGCCCGGCCAACGCCGGGAACGCGCCGGCGAGGCCGGCGAGACCGAGCAGCGGCGCGAGGGCCGCGGTCATCCAGCCAGTCCCCAGGCGGTGGTCCGCGCGCTCGCTCGGCAGCAGCGCCAACGGCGCGAGCGCGGCGAACAGCAGCAGCGCGAGGCCGTCGCGGCCCGCGAACGCCTGCCACAGCACCAGCGCGAGGGCCGCAGCGAGCCACACGCCGCGGGGCAGGCGCAGACCTCGACGCGAAGCGATCTCCGCCTCGCCCGCGGCCTGCTCTGGCGCAAGCGAGTCGCGCGCGGCGAGGTCCGCGTCGCGCGCAGTGCGACGGCGTGGATCGGAGCTACGTCGCGGCTCAGATGGACGCTGGACTGCCGGGACGCTCGGCGCGACGGCGAACGCGCGCTCTGGCGCGCCAACGGGGTGCGCGCGGCGCCAGCGCGAGCGGCGCAGCCCGTCCGCGAGCGCCTGCTCGAAGGCGGCGCGCAGGTCCTCGAGCGACCCCCGCTCATGCGGGTCAGGCGCGAGCGCGCGGTCCAGCGCACGGGTGAGCCCGCCGGGCAGATCGCGGCGCGAGCGCGCGAGCGGCGGTAGCGGCCGGCCGATGCGCCGAACGGTCGCGGCCGGGGTGGCGCCGCGCACGGGGTTCTCGCCGCAGAGCGCCTCATAGACGACGAGCGCGAGCGAGTACAGATCAGCGGGCTCGCCGACCTCGCGGCCCTCGCTCTGCTCGGGCGCCATATAGGCGAGCGTGCCGAGCACGTCGCCGGTGCGCGTGAGCGCGTCCTCGCCGACGAGGCTCGCACCGCCGAAGTCCGTGAGCTTGGCGGCCACCAGCAGCGCGTGGGGGGAGGGTGTGCGCTCATCCGGTGGGTTCGGCACGAGCACGTTCTGTGGCTTGATGTCGCGGTGGATGACGCCGCGCTCGTGCGCGTGCGCGAGCGCGCTCGCGAGCGCGGCGCCGATCTCCAGCACCTCCTCGTCCGCGAGCGCGTCTTCGTCGATCAGCTGCGCGAGCGTGGCGCCGTCGACCAGCTCGGAGATCAGGTAGAAGGCGTCGTCCTCCGCGCACGCCTCGTACAGCGCGACGATCGCGGGGTGCGCGAGCCGCGCGGCGGCGTGCGCCTCGCGGGTGGCGCGCTCGCTGTCGATCGGACCCTCACCTGCCCCCAGCCACACGCGCTTGACGGCGACCTCGCGGTGCAGCAGCTCGTCGTGCGCGCGCCAGACGACGCCAAAGCCGCCGGTGCCGAGCCGCTCGAGCAGGCGGTAGCGGCCGAGCACCCGCTCCTCGGCGGCGGGTTCCTCGACGCGCCGGGAGATGCGCTGACGCATGGGAGGCTCGCCGTCGCGCGGCGGCGAGTCGCCGGCAGGCCGCGACGGCGGGCCATCGGCGCGCGCGGGCTGAATGAGGGTTCGTTGCGACTCCACCGGCTCCCGCGTTCGCCGCGCGCGACCCCCGTACCTGCCGAAGCTGGCAGGAAAACCCGCATTGACCGAGAAGTTGCAATCTCGCGGGGAGGGCGAGCGCTAGTCATACTGGCCCCCTTCGTAAAGTCCCTGCAAAGGAGCGGTTGGCTTTTGTCGTTCTTCGACGATGACGAGGAGACTGCATCTCGGCCGTCACCTCGAGCACCGCGGCGCCGTCCGAGCGCAGATCGCCCGGCGGGCTCCGCCGCGCCGCGACGGCCGCGGCCGCGACGGCCACAGGCGGGCGGGCCGGGGGGCGACCAGCACACGCTGATGATGCGCCGACGCGTGGCCGCCGGTGTGGCGGTGGTGGTGCTGATCGCGATCGTGCTGCTGATCAACGGCTGCCTGAAAAGCGAAAAGCAGCAGTCGCTCAAGACCTACAACCGCGAAGTCAGCGCGCTCGCGCAGGAATCCGACACGCAGGTGGCGCACCCGCTGTTCGGGGAGCTGACCGGGGCGGGGGCCAGGTCAGCGCTCGACGTCGAGCAGAAGGTCGATGAACTGCTCACGCAGACGCAGACGATCGCCGCGCACGCCAAGAGCCTGAACGTGCCCGGCGAAATGGCCGCAGCACAGCGGGACCTGCTGCTGGCGCTCGACCTGCGCGTCGAAGGCATGACCAAGCTGGCGGCGCTCGTGCCGGCCGCGCTCAGCGTCCAGGCCAAGCAGGCGAGCGCGAAGATCGCAGGCGACATGGAGATCTTCCTGGCCTCCGACGTCGTCTACTCCCAGCGTGTGGTGCCGCTGATCCAGCAGGCGCTGGCGGGCGACGGGATCACGGGTTTGAGCACCGCGAGCACGCGCTTCCTACCGAACATCGGCTGGCTGGAAGCGAGCACGGTCGCCGCGCGCATCGCCGGCGAAGCGACCAGCTCGACGCAGAGCACGCAGACGCTCAGCGGCCACCACGGCAGCGCGCTGCTCGGCGTCAGCGTGGGCGCGACCAAACTCGAAGCCGAACCGGCGATCAACCACATCGGCGGCGGTGCCAGCCCGACGTTCACGGCGACCGTCGAAGATGCCGGCGAATTCAACGAGACCGACGTCAAGGTCGACGTCACGGTGACCGTGACGGACAAGCAGTACAAGGCTTCGCAGCTCATCGACAAGACCGAACCGGGCAAGCAGGCGAACGTTGAAATCCCCGTCAAAGGCCTGCCGCTGGGACAGCCCGCGAGGGTCGAAGTCCAGGTCGAGCCGGTGCCCGGCGAAACCAACCACGAAGGCACCAAGGGCGTCTACTCGGTGATCCTCGGCGAATAGTCGTCCACGGTTCACGCGGGAACGCCAGCGACGCGCGCGGACGACGCGGAGCACGCGGCGGGTGCGAGCCGGGCGACGCCGCCAGCGGCTAACTTGTGGCGATGGTCGCAGCGGTCACCGGCACTGACGGAATCGTGGCGATCGCCGCGGGGGCGATCGCGCTTGCGGCGATCGCGGGCTGCGCGGCGCTGAGCGTCAGCCTGCGGCGGCTGCGGCGCGCGCAGCGGCTGGTACTGGGCGAGGGGCGCGAGCAGGACGTGATCGCGCACGCGGCGGCGCTGCAGGACGGGTTCACGGACCTGCACGCCTACGTGCAGAGCACTGCCGCGCGCCTGGACGAGCGTCTGGCGGCCGCCGAGTCGGCGCTGCGCGGCCGAATCGCCCATCGCGCGCTGGTGCGCTACGACGCGTACAACGAGCTGTCGGGGCAGCAGTCGATGTCGATCGCGCTGCTCGACGACGAGCGCTCGGGCATCGTGTTGACGTGCATCCACCATCGCGATCAGGCGCGCGTGTACGGCAAGCAGGTGCATGGCGGCCGCGGCGAACTGGAGTTCTCGCCGGAGGAGGCCGAAGCCGTGCGCCTGGCGCTCGCGGGCGGCGTGGGCGCCCCTGGTGCCAGCGCCGCGGTGGCCGAAGCTGGCGCGCCCGGCGGTACGGGTCACGTGGACGGCGCGGCCTGGGCGGCGGGGGATGAGCAGCCAGGCTGACACGCCGCGCGCGCGCGCGGCCGTCGGCTATCTCGGTCCGGCGGGGACGTTCAGCGAGCAGGCGCTGCTCGCGAGCGCAGAGGTGGACGCGGTGGCACCGCTGGCGCTGGCGAGCATCTACGACACGGTCACGGCGCTGCGCCGCGGGGAGGTGGGCTGGGCGATCGTACCGATCGAGAACTCGCTGGAGGGCTCGATCAACGTGACGCTCGACCTGCTCGCGGACGAGGCGAGCGACCTGCGGATCGTGGGCGAGGCGCTGCTGCGCGTGGAGCACGCGCTGATCGCCGCCGAGGGCGTGGAGCTGACGCAGATCGACACGGTGCTCACGCACCCGCACGTTCCGGGACAGTGCACGCGCTTTCTGCGCAGCGAGCTGGCGCACGCGCGAATCGTCCCGGCGAGCTCGACGGCCGAGGCGGTGCGCGTGGTGGCGGCGGAGCCCCGCAGCGGCCGGGCGGCGATCGGGACGACGCTCGCGGCAAGCATCTACGGCGCGAGCGTGATCCGCGAGCACATCGAGGACCGCGCCGACAACGAAACGCGATTCGCGTGGCTCGCACGGGTACAGGCGGGCGCGACGGCCAGCGCGAGCGGTGGTGCGGGGGCGGGTGTGGCGAGGCTTGGCGCCGGTGCGAGCGTCGGTGAGCCCGTCGTGCAGCCGCCGCTGCGCACTGGCGCAGGCGGACAGTGGAAGACATCGTTGGTGTTCTGGGGCGCGGGCGCCGAGCATCCGGGCTGGCTGGTGCGCTGCCTGGACGCGTTCGCGCGGCGCGGGATCAACCTGACGAAGATCGAGTCGCGCCCGCGGCGGCAGGGCCTCGGCAGCTACATGTTCTTCGCGGACCTCGCCGCACAGGCGACGGACGCTCCGGTGCTGGAGGCCCTGGCGGAGCTTGGGACGATGTGCGAGGAGCTGCGTGTGCTGGGCTCCTACCGGGCGGCCGTGCTACCTGCCGCACGACCGGCCTGAGGTCACGGGTATACGGCAAGCGCGCGCGAGCGCAGCCGGCGAATCGCGGCCAGCGAGACCACAATGGCGCGCTCGACGCTCGCCGCCGCTAGACTGCGCCGCAGAAGATGGAGTGCACAGTCCCACCCGAGCCGGTGGGGTCCGTGTCGCCCTCAGAGCACCAGCGGCACGGACCTGGCACGTCGCCCGCAACGGCGATGAGCGGTCGGGTGCTCGTTTTGAACGCCACGTATGAGCCGATCAACGTGTGCACCGTACGGCGCGCGGTGGTGCTGCTGCTCAAGCAAAAGGCCGAGCTGCTGGAGCGCGGCCGCTGGGCGCTGCACTCGGAGAAGCTCGACGCTGGCACGCCCGGTGGTGATCCGCCTGGTCAACTACGTGAAGGTCCCGCGCGACGCGCACCGGCGCAAGATCACGCGGCGCGCGGTGTTCGCGCGCGACAGCTGGACCTGCCAGTACTGCGGCTCGCGCTCCAACCTCACGGTCGACCACGTGATCCCGCGCTCCAAGGGAGGCACGTCCAGCTGGGAGAACATCGTCGCGTCGTGCGCGCCGTGCAACAGGCGCAAGGGCGACCGGCTGCCGCGCCAGGCCAACATGCACCCACGCCACACGCCGAGCACGCCGCGCGCGGAGATCTTCATCCACGTCGCCAGCCCGACGATCCCGGCGGCCTGGCTCGCGTACCTGCCTCAGGCTGCCTGACGCAGTCCGGCGGGGTCTGCTGTTCGGTCGGCACATGTGCCGACCGGCGGGCCGCACATGTGCGGCCCGGACCATGCCGCATGCGGCATGGTCTTCCCTGAGAGACGCGCAGAGGGCGCCTACAACGACGGCGCCCTCTGGCGTACTGCTCTGACTGGAAAGACCGAGAGCGACCAGACAAGGCCGGAGGGACCAGCGCCGGCAGTCGTCTCGGGGTGTCCCGGGTTGGATTCCGCTAGGCGGACCAGCCTCCCGACCTAACGGCCGGTCACCTCCAGGGTCCCGTAAAAACTGTCACTCAACGTTTGGACCACCTCCTTTCTCTGGTCTAGCCAGGGTAGCGAACGGAGGTGACGTGCGGGGCGCAAGCGCGCGGATTGGCGGCGAGATGCGCCAACCGGGGCGAGTCCGTTACCGGCGAGCGCAGGCTAGGCCGGGATGATCACGCCGAACTCCTGCGCGTAGGTCGCGCCGGGCGCACCGGCGGCCAGCGATTCCGGCACGGCTGGCGTGATCGCGATGCCGGTTTCGCGGTACTGGGCTTCGAGGATGTTGGCGAGATGCCCGGGCGAGGCGATCCACGCGGCGACGATCGCCTGTGGCGTCGAGAGCTGATACGTGCCCCACGCGAGGTTCTCGCCGATCACGTAGCCGTCGCTCGCGCTCGGGATGTAGCCGGTGTCACGGATCCGATCCACCGGGGTCTCACCGCTGGGAGAGACGTGCGCGAAGTAGTCATCGGCGATCAATTCCTGGGCGTGGCCTTCGGCGGCCTGTTCGAGCTGGGCGTTGGCGAGCAGCGGGCCCTCGCCGTTTTCGGCGCGCTTGCGGTTGATCAAGCACAGCACCGCGGCGCGCACGAGCGCGATGTTTCCCGCTTCGGGCGTGAGTTCGGTGTTCTGGCAGGGCGTGGCCAGCACGGCGGCGATTGTCGCGGCGTCGTGCTCGACGGCCGCCTGCTGCGTGGCAGCACTGACCGGTTCGCCCGCGGGTTCGGGCGTAACGGCGGGCTGGTTCTCGAGCCTCGTCTTGGCCGGCCGTGACTTGACGGCGTGGGACTTGACGGCGTGCAACTTCGCGGTCTTTTGCTTGCTCGGCTTCAGCTTCGCCGTGCGCGGCCGACAAATGTGCGAGGCCCTACTCGGGCCGCGCGCACCGGACCTGGCGCAGTCCTCGCGCCGGGAGCTGCCGTGAGCGGCGGCCGGAGCTGCGCCGAGGATCGCCGGGGCGAGAGCGCAGCTGAGGATCGATATGGCGGTTGCCAGGCGGCGGGGGCGGGCGGGCACCCTCAGGGTTTCGGCCGCTCATCCGATCGCTCTGAGCGCAGGCCCCGAATCTGGACGCTTGGGACCTGGACGCACGAATCCGTGCGTCAGCGTCGGTGATTGCTGGTGCTGGTGGGCTACTCGTGCAAAGCGCGGGACGCGCCAGCGCCGGCTACTTCTCGCGCGGCCGGACTACTCGTCGTCCGGCGCGTCGACTGAGCCGCCTGTGCTGTCGTCCTCGACGCCGCCCGCGGCGATCTCCGCGGGGGCACCGGCGGCGGTCGCATCGTCGCCGGCGGCGGTCGCGTCATCGCCGGCGGCGGTCGCGTCATCGCCGGCGTCCACCACGAGCGCGACGGCGCTGACGAGATCGTCGTCCTTGAGGTTCATCACGCGCACACCCGTGGCGGAGCGACCCTGCTGGGAGATGCCTGCGGCTGAGGTCCGCTGGACCATGCCGCCGACGCTGATGAACACCAGTTCCTGGTGCTCGCGCACGACCAGCGCGCCGCCGAGCGCGCCCTTCTGCTCGGTCAGGCCGATCGTCTTGACGCCTTTGGCGCCGCGGTTGGTTTTGCGGTACTGCGCGATCTGGGTGCGCTTGCCGTAGCCGTTCTCGGTGACGACCAGCAGGTCCATGTCGTCGCGCGCGACGTCCATCGCGATCACGCGCCCGTCTTTACCGACGTCCATGCCGCGCACGCCGGTCGTGTCGCGGCCCATCGCCCGTGCGTCGGACTCGGCGAAGCGCACGGTCAGGCCGGCACGCGAGACCATGATCACCTCGTCGCCGGGATCGACCGGGCGCACGGCCAGCAGCTCGTCGTCGTCGCGGATGTTGATGGCGATGATGCCGTCCGCTTTGATCGGCGTGTTGTACGCCTGTAGCTCGGTCTTCTTGACCGTGCCGTTGCGGGTGGCGAACACGAGGAACTGGGTCTCGGTGAAGTCGCGCGTGGAGACGACCGCCTGGATCCGCTCGCCCTCGCGCAGCGGCAGGATGTTGACCAGCGCGCGGCCCTTGGCGGTGCGCTGCGCCTCGGGCAGCTCGTAGACCTTCGAGCGGTACACCTTGCCGCGGTTGGAGAAGAACAGCAGGTAGTCGTGCGAGGAGCACACGAACAGGTGCTCGATGAAGTCGCCGTCCTTCATGTCCATGCCGGTGACGCCGCGGCCGCCGCGCTGCTGCTGGCGGTAGGTGGCCAGCGGCAGCGACTTGATGTAGCCGGTTTGGGTGATCGTGATCACCATCTGCTGGTCGGCGATCAGGTCCTCGATGTCGATCTCGTCCTCGGAGTGGCTGATCTCGGTGCGGCGCTCGTCGCCGAAGCGCTCGGCGATCTCCGCCAGCTCCTCCTTGATGACGGCCAGCACGCGGCTCTCGTCGCCGAGGATCGCGCGCAGCTCGGCGATCCGCTCGGTCACGTCGGCGTGCTCCTGTTTGATCCCGTCGGCCTCCAGCGCCGTCAGCTGGGACAGGCGCAGGTCGAGGATCGCCGTCGCCTGGATCGCGCTCAGATCGAAGCGCGCGATCAGTTGCTCACGCGCGGTGTCGCGGTCGCGCGACGCGCGGATCAGTTCGATGATCGCGTCGAGGTGTTCAAGCGCTGTCAGCAGGCCCTCGAGGACATGCGCGCGCGCCTCCTTCTCAGACAGCTCGTGCTTGGTGCGGCGCACGATCACTTCGCGCTGGTGCGCGACGTAGTTGTGGATCATCGCCCGCAGGTCGAGCGTGCGCGGCACGTTGTCGACGAGCGCCACCATGTTCACCCCGAACGTGCTCTGCATCGGCGTGTGCTTGTAGAGCTTGTTGAGCACCACCTTCGGGATCGCGTCACGCTTCAGCTCGATCACCAGGCGCATGCCGCGCTTGTCGGAGTGGTCCTCCAGGTTCGCGATCTCGGAGATCTTTTTGTCGCGCACCAGGTCGGCGATCTTTTCGATCAGCCCGCCCTGGCCTCCCTTCTTGACCATGAACGGAAGCTCGGTGACGACCAGCGCCTCCTTGCCCTGTTTGAGCGGCTCGACGTGCACACGCGCCTGGATGCGCACGCGCCCGCGGCCGGTCTCGTAAGCATCTTTGATGCCCGCGCGGCCGAGGATGATCCCGCCGGTGGGGAAGTCGGGGCCCTTTACATGGCGCATCAGGCCCTCGACCTCCATGTCGGGGTCGTCGATGTAGGCGACCGTCGCGTCGATCACCTCACGCAGGTTGTGCGGCGGGATGTTCGTCGCCATGCCCACCGCGATGCCCGAGGAGCCGTTGACGAGCAGGTTCGGGAAGCGCGACGGCAGCACCAGCGGTTCGCGCTTGGAGCCGTCGTAGTTGGGCACGAAGTCGACCGTGTCCATGTCGAGATCGCGCAGCATCTCGGTGGCGATGCGAGCGAGGCGCGCCTCGGTGTAGCGCATCGCGGCCGCCGGGTCGTCGTCGATCGAGCCGAAGTTGCCCTGGCCATCGACGAGCTGGTAGCGCATCGAGAACTCCTGCGCCATGCGCACGAGCGTGTCGTAGATCGCGGAGTCGCCGTGCGGGTGGTACTTGCCCATCACCTCGCCGACGATCAGCGCGCACTTCGAGTACGCGCGGTTGGGGCTGAGCCCCAACTCGTTCATCGCGTACAGCACACGCCGATGCACGGGCTTCAAGCCATCGCGCACGTCCGGCAGCGCGCGCCCGACGATCACCGACATCGCGTAGTCGAGGTACGCGGTGCGCATCTCCTCCTCGAGCGCGCGCGGTTCGATGTTGCCGCCGCCTATGACATCGGCGCTAGCGATGGCTGCTCACCTCCCTAAACATCCAAGTTGGCGACGGCGCGGGCGTTGTCCTCGATGAATGCGCGGCGCGGCTCGACCTGGTCGCCCATCAGCATCGAGAAGATGCGGTCGGCGGCGAAGGCGTCCTCCAGCGTCACCTGCGCGAGCGTGCGTGTCGTCGGCGACATCGTGGTTTCGCCGAGCTGGTCGGCGTTCATCTCGCCGAGCCCCTTGAAGCGCTGCAGCTTGATGCCTTTCTGCGCGACCGCGAGCACGGCTTCGTGGAGCCCGTCGAAGGTTGCGGCGCTCTCGCGCGCATCGCCGAGGCGGATGTCGAACGGGGGACTGCCAACGAGCTCGATCAGCTGGGCGTGCACGCGCGCCAGCTGCCGGTACTCCTGAGAGTCGAACAGGTCACGTTTGATCGTGTGCGTGCGCGCGAAGCCCGTCTTGGTTTCGACGGCCTTGACGCGGATCGCGAGCGGGTCCTGATCGACGACTTCGGCGAGATGCGCGTCGCCGGCGTCGGCGGCTCTTGCCAGCCACGCGATCGCGGCGTCGACGCTCATCACCTGCTCGCCGAGCAGCGAGGACTCCTCGAGGAACTGCACGACGTCGTGTCCGTAGTGCCCGCGTAGGGAAAGCGACCAGCCCTCGTACTGCTTCAGCAGCCGTGAGAAGCGCTGCCAGCGCGTCTCGGTGAGCTTCAGCTGCGTGCCGTGGCGGTCGAAGACCTCGATCTTGTCCCACTTGTCCGACAGCAGGATCTCCTCGAGCTTCTGAGTCCTTCTCGATGTAGCGCTCGCGCGAGCCCTGTTTGAGCTTGTACAGCGGCGGCTTGGCGATGTACACGTAGCCGGCCTCGATCAGCTCCTGCATCTCACGGAACAGCAGGGTCAGCACGAGCGTGCGGATGTGGGCGCCGTCGACATCCGCGTCCGTCATCAGCACAACCTTGTGGTACCGCGCGTTCTCGATGTTGAATTCGTCGCGCACGCCGGTGCCGATCGCGGTGATCAGCGCCTGGATCTCCGTGTTCTGCAGGACCTTGTCGATACGCGACTTCTCGACGTTGAGGATCTTCCCGCGCAGCGGCAGCACGGCCTGGGTTTCGCGGTCGCGCCCCTGCTTGGCGGAGCCGCCCGCGGAGTCGCCCTCGACCACGAACAGCTCGGCCAGCGACGGGTCCTTGATCGAGCAGTCTGCGAGCTTGCCCGGCAGCGTCGAGTTCTCGAGCGCTGACTTGCGCCGCGTGAGATCGCGTGCCTTGCGCGCGGCCTCACGGGCACGCTGCGCCTGGACGGACTTCATGATCACGGCGCGCGCCTCGCTCGGGTTCTCCTCGAGGAACTCTCCAAGACCGGCGTTGACGATCGACTCGACGAAGCCGGCCATGCCTGGGTTGCCGAGCTTGGTCTTGGTCTGACCCTCGAACTGCGGGTCGCGGAGCTTGACCGAGACCACGGCCGTCAGACCCTCGCGTACGTCATCGCCCGAGAGGTTGTCCTCTTTCTCCTTCAGCAGGTTGTGGTCGCGCGCGTACTTGTTGAGCGTGCGCGTGATCGCGGAGCGGAAGCCGCTCATGTGCGAGCCACCCTCGCGGGTGTTGATGTTGTTGGCAAACGAGTGG
This sequence comes from uncultured Solirubrobacteraceae bacterium, assembly GCA_963716535.1. GTDB lineage: Bacteria > Actinomycetota > Thermoleophilia > Solirubrobacterales > Solirubrobacteraceae > Palsa-744. The sequence continues at coordinate 2,707,410 of OY970317.1, forward strand.
ATCGACTCTTGGTAGGAGGAGTTCCACTGCATTGCCACCTCGGCGGCGCCTTCCTCGGACTCGCCGGTGAAGAAGATCACCTTGCGGTGCACCGTGTCCTTGTTCTCGTTGAGATAGGAGACGAAGTCCTCGATGCCGCCCTCGTACTGGAAGTCGGCCGCGTGGCCGTCGCCGCGCTCATCGACGATCGAGATCTTCAGGCCACGCGTCAGGAAGGCGGTCTCGCGCAGACGCTCCTCCAGCGTGTGGAAGTCGAAGTCGAGCGTCTCGAAGATGTCAGCGTCCGGGAGGAACGTGATGGACGTGCCGGTGCCGGCGCCGGCGGCGAGCGCGTCGCCCTTGACCAGCTCGGACTGCGGCGCACCGCGCGAGTACTCCTGCGAGAAGACGTGGCCGTCGCGGCGCACCTCGACGGCGAGCCGCTCAGACAGGGCATTGACGACCGACACGCCGACCCCATGCAGACCGCCCGACACCTTGTAGCCGCCGCCCTCTCCGAACTTGCCTCCGGAGTGCAGGACGGTGAGCACGACCTGCACTGCCGGCAGGCCCTCCTTGTCCATCCGCGCGACCGGGATCCCGCGCCCGTTGTCGACCTCCGTGACCGAGTTGTCGGGGTGAATCGTGACCGAGACCTCGCTGCAGAAGCCGGCGAGCGCCTCGTCGACGGAGTTGTCGACGAGCTCGTAGACGAGGTGGTGCAGGCCCATCACGCCGGTCGAGCCGATGTACATGCCGGGGCGCTTGCGTACTGCCTCCAGGCCCTCGAGGACGGTGATGTCCTGCGCGTCGTAGTCGGCCGAGCCGCCGCCCATAGAGGGGTCGTTTACGCCGCCCTTGCCCGTGCTCTCTTCAGAGCTATCGCTGCCTGCCGCCAAATGGCCCTCCGATGACGTGAGAACGCCCCGGAACACACGGCGCGAAGACCGTGACCGGGGCGGGTTCGATGTGCTCTAAATGATAGCACGACGACCTCCCTGATCAGGCCCCTAAACGCCGCTAAATCCCTGCAAAATATGGGGAAACGGGGTGCGTTTGGCTTAGCCTGGACGCGCGGGCCTCACGCTGAGGAGGCGCATCGGGCTCAGGCGGTGCGGCAGCGCAGCTCGCGGATCTGCTCTGAGCCCAGCGCCCGGTTCAGCCGCGGGATCAGATCCACGGCCATCAGGTCGAGCTCCTGCGCCCACACCGACGCCTCGCACGTGATCGTGAGGACGCCTTCGTGCTCGGCCGTGGGACGCGACGCGCCGGCGATCGCGGCGCCGACCGCGCTCTCCCAGACCTCCTGTACGCGCGCGAGCGTGCTCGCCGGCGCGAGCGTGCCGGTGAGCTCCGCGAGGGCCGTCGCCAGCAGGCGCGGAGCTGATCTGCTCACGCGGCGACCGCCTCCTGCAGGATCGCGCCGGGCGATATGCGCAGGCGCGTGACGGACGCGTCCATGGCCCCCGGAACGTGGCCGAGATCAGTCGTGGCGATCACGCTCTGCCCATCGGCGCGCAGCTCGCCGGCGAGCAGCTCGCGCCGATCCGCGTCGAGCTCGCTCATCACGTCATCGAGCAGCATCAGCGGCGTCTGGCGTCGCGCGTCGGCGAGCACCGCACGCTCGGCGAGCAGCAGAGCGAGCAATGCCAGACGCTGCTCGCCCTGCGAGCCATACACGCGCAGCTCGCGCCCGTCGCGCACGAGCGCGAGCTCGTCGCGGTGCGGCCCGTGGCCGGAGAACCCGCGCTCCAGGTCGCTCGCCAGGCGCTCACGTAGCTCCGCTAGGTACTCCTCCTCGCCGGCGGCGCGCGTGCGTGGGCGATACTCGAGCGCGACCTCGCCGCTGCACCCGAGCTGTGCCGCGCGGGCGGCGAACGGCTCGGCGAGCAGCGCCACAGCCTCGGCGCGATGAGCGCGCAGCTGTAGCGCGTGCGCGGCCAGCTCGCGGTCCCAGGTCGACAGCGTGGCATCCGACGCGCGCCCCGAGCGGATGCGCCCGAGCAGCGCGTTGCGCTGCGCGAGCACGCGCGAGTACTGCCTGCGAGCATCCGCGCGGGCGGGCCAGATCGCCGCGACCACCTGGTCGAGGTGCGCGCGGCGCACCGCCGGCGGGCCCTTCACCAGCTCCAGGCGGTCGGGGAGGAACACGCTCAGCAGCGGTCGCGACGCGACGTCGAGCAGGCGCTCCACGGGCGCGCCGTCGGCGGTCATGCGCTTGACCGGCTGGGAGCTGTCGGGCACGGTGCCGAAGCCGACGCTCAGCTCATGGCCGTGAGCGTCGTCGTCGCGCAGGCGCACGGACACGCGCGCAGCCTTAGCGCCGAAGCGCACCAGCTCGCGCTCGTTTCGCGTCCGCGGCGAGCGTGCCGTACAGCCGTAGTACAACGCCTCCAGCAGGTTCGACTTGCCGACCCCGTTGGGGCCGTGGACGACGGTCAGGCCCGCGCCGATCGCGGCCTCAGCGCGCGTGTACGTGCGAAAGTCGCGCAGCTCGACGCTGAGGACGCGCACGTCAGTTATCCACTACGCCTCGTGTGACCTCATGGTCAAGCAGATCAAGGACGCAGCGAGCGTGGCGTGCTGTGCACGCGAGCGAGCGAGCGAGGACGCAGAGATGCGCAGGCCACGTGGTCACACGTTGAGCCGAATCGGCATGATCAGGTAGACGAAGTCGCCGGTGTCTGGTGATTCGATCAGGCCCGGCCGCAGCGGGCTGATCAGCTTCAGCACCAGCTCGTCGGACTCGATGCTCTCGAGGCCGTCGCGCAGGAACTCGGGGTTGAAGCCGATCTCGAAGGCCTCGCCGTGAAAGGGGACCGGGATCGCCTCGCTGGCCTCGCCGACATCGGGGGTCTGGGCCGAGACGGTCAGCGTGCCCTCGCTGAAGCTGAGCCGCAGCGGCGCGTTCTTCTGCGCGAGCAGGCTGATGCGGCGGACGACATCCGTCAGCTCTGGGCTCGAGAGGCGCAGCTCGTGCTCGACGGTCTCCGGCAGCAGCTGGCGGTAGTTCGGAAACTGGCCGTCGATCAGGCGTGAGGAGAGCACCACGTCGCCAAGCTCGAAGATCGCCTGGTTCTGGCCGACGCTGACGGCAATCGTCTCGCTCGGCGCCTGCTGCGCGATGCGCACCAGCTCTTGCAGGGCCCGTGCCGGCACGTTCGCCTCGAGGCTCCCCTGCAGCGGTGACTCGAGCGCCGTCTCCTTGACGCTCAGCCTGTAGGAGTCGGTAGCGACCATACGCAGCTCTTGCCCCGATGCGGACATCAAGATTCCGGTCAATACAGGGCGGGTCTCGTCACGTGACGCCGAGCGCGCGACGCGGGACACGGTCTGCACGAAGGCCTCAGTTGGCAGCGCGACGCGCGTGTCCGGCGAGGGCGACGGCAGCGACGGAAAGTCCTCGCTGCGAAGCGTGCGCAGGTGGAACGTCGTCGGGCCGCAGATCAACTCTACGTCCTGCTCGGCGCTGCGCAGCTCCAGCGTGAGCGTGTCCGTCGGCAGCGAGCGCGCTACGTCGAGGAGCAGCCGAGCCGGCAACACCACGGAGCCGGGGCGCAAGACCTCGGCCTCGAGCGGGACGCGCAGGCCAATCTCCATGTCGGTCGCAAGCAGCTCGGGCGCAGTGTCTCCCGAGGCCGAGATCATCACGCCGGACAGAGCCTGGACCGCGCTGCGCGCCGAGGCGACGCGGGTCGTCGTCTGTAGCTGAGAAAGTAGGTTTGCTGACGAGAGAGATAGCTTCATGGCGAAGATGATGAGGAAGTTAGAGTTGTAGTAGGGGCTGTGGAGTTGTGGATTTCGGCCAGGGCTGGTGGGAAGGAGCCGGTCTGGCTGTGGAAGAACCTGTGGGCGGTTTGTCAGAAGTCTCTCAGGATGGCCGGTCGGCGGGGTCGGCAGTGTTAGGGCTGTGTGTTCTCGAGCGCCTGGCGGAGCTTGTCCACAGCCTCGCGCGCGGCATCGTCGTCGTGTAGGCGCGCATCGGCACGCCTACAGGCGTGCATCACGGTTGTGTGGTCGCGTCCTCCGAACTGCCGGCCGATAGCTGGCAGCGATTCTTCGGTCAGCTCGCGGGCGAGGTACATGGCTACCTGTCTGGGCCAGGCGATGCGTGCTGTGCGTACTGGGGAGAGCAGCTCCTCGGTTGAGATGCCGAAGTGCTTGCAGGCCGCGGTCTGGATGTCGAGGACTGTGCGCTCGCGCCGGCGCGGTTGCAGAGTCTGTGGATAGAGGCTGTCCAGCACTTCGTCGGCAAGCTCCGCGGTGAGTCGTTTGCCGGTGAGCGAGCTGTAGGCGACGACGCGTATCAGCGCTCCCTCGAGCGCTCGCACGTTGCTGTCGATGCGTTCTGCGATCACATCGAGCGCGTGTGCGTCGCTCAGCTCGATGTGATCGTGCTGAGCTCGCTTACGCAGGATCGCCAGGCGGGTGGGGAGATCGGGAGGTTTGACGTCGGCGACGAGCCCGGCCTCGAAGCGCTCGCGCAGGCGGTCCTCGAGCGCTTGGAGGTCGTGCGGTGGCCGATCGGAGGTGAGGACGATCTGGCGTGCGCCGTCGTGCAGCGCGTTGAACGTGTGGAAGAACTCCTCCTCGGTCTTGGTCTTGCGCTCGAGGAACTGGACGTCGTCGACGAGCAGGACGTCGACGTCGCGGAAACGCAGCTTGAAGCGCTCGGTGTCTCGGCTGGAGAGCGCTCCGAGGAACTCGTTCGTGAAGGCCTCGCCGGTGGTGCAGCGGACCGTCAGGCTGGGGTTGTGCGCAAGCAGGAGGATCGCGATCGCGCTCAGCAGGTGGGTCTTGCCGACGCCTGGTGGACCGCAGATGAACAGCGGGTTGTAGGCCTGCGCCGGCATCTCGGCGACGGTCAGGGCGGCGGCGTGCGCGAGACGATTGGAGTCGCCGATGACGAACTGCTCGAACGTGAGCTTGGGATTGCCGAGGGGGCCGCTGGGGGCGAGTGCGCCCGGTCGCTCGCGTGAGATCGCGCTGCTGGACTTGGTCGCGCGTGAGGCGCGAGGAGACTCGTCTGCTGGCCGTCTTGGGTGTCCCTGGCTGCCGTGCTCGTCGGCTGCGGTGACGATCTCGACGCTTGCGGTCGGCCCCAGGACCAGCTCGACGCTCGCTTGGATCGCGCGCCCGAAGCGTTCGCTGACCCAGCTACGGGCGTGCGTTGGGGCTAGAAGCACAAGCTGCTCGCCGTCCAGCTCCAAGGGGCGGAGCGGCTCGAGCCAGATGCGGTAGGTGGGCTCGTCGACGATCAGCGCAAGCTGGGACTGCACCCGTGACCATATGTGCTCTAGCTCGCGACTCACGGCAGCGCTAGTCCGCTCCTTTCCAAGAGACAGTGCTGGGAATTATTCGAGAGGGGCCCCGGGGGGCCGGTCTGGCGACTATACCCAACGCCTGTGGGCGGCCTTGGAGGGTGCCCGCATTTGGCGGGAAAAATCGCGCGAGGCCGCGACAGTCCTATACTGCAGCGGTCATGAAGCGGACTTATCAGCCAAAGAAGCGCAAGCGGGCCAGAGCGCATGGGTTTCGTGCCCGGATGGCCTCACGCGCGGGACGACTGACGTTGAAGCGCCGCCGCGACAAGGGGCGCAAGCGCCTGTCAACCTGAGGGTCGTGGTGGCTAGGACCCTGTGGCCGGTGCCCGCGCGATGAGCGCAAGACCCGCGTCGCGCGGTCGTCTGTCACGCAGCGCCGAGTTCGAGCGGGTCTACCGACAGGGCCGGTCGATCGCTAACCGCCATTTGGTGCTTTACACGTTCCCGAACAGCTCCGCGGAGGGTCCGCGTTTGGGCTTGTCGGTGTCGCGCAAGGTTGGCGGCGCGGTCCAGCGCAACAAGGTCAAGCGGCTACTTCGCGAGGCGTTCGCCGGCGCGTCCGGCGAACTGCTCGCCGGACAAGACGTGGTCGTCGTGGCTCGCCCTCCCGCTGGCGAGCTGGCGGAGCAGGAGGGTTTGGCCGGCGTCGATGCGGCACTGGCCGAGCTGATCGCAAAGGCTGGGCTGCGGGCGAGCGCCGCGTCTGAGATGGACGCGCCGGCGGCCGGCCGGTGAGCTCGGCGACCGCGCACGGCTCCGGGCAACCGCGCGGCTTGGCGTATGCGCTGCGCGTGCTCGTCGTCGCACCGATTGTCGTCTATCAGCGCTGGATCTCGCCGGCGATACCGAGGCGTTGCAAGTACGAGCCCACGTGTTCACGCTATGCGGTCGAGGCGATCCGCGAGTACGGCATACTTAGGGGCCTGGTGCTCGCGGGGTGGCGTCTGCTGAGGTGCAACCCGTGGAGCCACGGCGGATACGATCCGGTGGAGGCCCAGCGAGTGTTCAGGATCGGTTCCGACACCGGCGGCTGAGCGGGCGCTGGGCGCGCAGCCCACAGCCGGCCCAGTCGCAGCGCAGTAGGCCTACCCCGTGCCCAACACAGAGACCGCCGAGAGCTAGAGCATGCCAATCCTCGCAAACGTGATTCAGGACGCGTTCTCGCCCCTGATCAGCGTCTTCGAAGAAATCATGGTCTTCATCCACGGCAACGTCGTGGGTGGCAGTTGGGGCCTCTCGATCGTCGGCTTGACGGTCCTGATCAGGGCGATTCTCGTGCCCCTGACCTACAGACAGCTCAAGTCGATGCAGGAGATGCAGAGGCTGGCGCCCGAGATCAGCAAGATCAAAGACAAGTACAAGGAGGACAAACAGCGCCAGCAGCAGGAGATCATGAAGTTCTACCAGGAGCACAAAATCAATCCCCTGGCATCCTGCCTGCCGTTGCTGCTGCAACTGCCCGTGTTCGTGTCCTTGTTCTACATGCTGCGGACGGATCTGAAGAAGCACATCTGCGGGTCGCAGCTGATCTCCTACTACAACGCGAACCCGCACCTCGCGACCACATACAAAGCCGCCTCGCACATCGCGACCGTCGCGCGCCTGCCTTCGAAGTTCCTCGAACAGACGACTTGCAACACCGTCGCTCAGCACTCGGCCAAGTTCCTGTTCATTCCGGACATCACCTCGAAGGCGACCGGCGTCGTGCTGGTCGTTCTGATCGCCCTTTACGTCGGCTCGCAGCTGGCGTCGACGTTCATCGCTACAGCGACAGCCGACCCCAACCAGCGGCGCCTGATGCTGCTGCTGCCGGTCGTGTTCGTCGTGATCCTGTACCGCTACCCAGCCGGTCTGTTGGTGTACTGGATCACGACCAACCTCTGGACGGTCGCGCAGCAGTACCTGATCCGCCGTCGTCTACCGCCGCCCGAGCGGCCTGTCGGTACCTCCAACGGCAAGCCGACGCGCTCCTTCCGCCAGGCGATTGCCGACGCAGCCGGTGGTGCGGCACCGCAGCCTCGAGCCGAGGTCGCGGGCGCAGGCGGAGGCCTGTCGTCGGGTCCGCCACCGCGTCCACCGCGCAAGAAGAAGAAACGCTCGGGTAGAAGACGATGAGCGATCTTGACGAAGAGCGCAACGGAGACGGCCCATCCGGTGAGCTCGAGCCCGCGGAGGCACTCGAGGAGCTACTCGAGGAGATCACCGAGAGCCTGGGATTGGAGGCTGAGATCCATGTCGAGGAGCGCGACGGGATCCTCGCGGGTCGGCTCGAGGGCGAGGACGTGGGGCTGTTCATAGGTCGCCACGGCCAGACGATCGATGCGGTCCAGCATCTGGCGCAGAGAATCGTGTTTCCCGAGGGCCCGTCCTCGGTGCGTGTCGTGATCGACGCCAATGGCTACCGTGAGCGGCGAACCGCGGCGCTGTACGCAGAGGCCGACGATGCGGCCGAGGAGGCGTTGAGCTCGGGTAAGCCTGTCGAGCTGGAGCCGCTGCCGCCGTTCGAGCGGCGCATCGTGCATGAGTATCTGCGCGAGCGCGGCGACGTCGAGACGCACAGCGAGGGCAACGAGCCCGAGCGGTATCTCGTCGTCACGCCCCTCGCGAATTGACGCGCAAGCGTTTCACGGGAAACATCTGCCCGCAGGCGCAGGGGTACTGACGGTGGCCTCCGCGCGTCGAGACCTGCCCCTCCCAGCTGCGCTCAGCGCCGCCCAGCAGCAGCAGCTGACGGGGGTGCTCGAGCTGTTGGAGCGCGACGAGCATGCGCCGACGACGGTCCGGGCGCCCGAGGAGGCGGCACGCACGCACGTCGCCGACTCACTGGCGGCGCTCGGGCTTGACGTCGTTCTTGATGCGCGTCAGATCGCTGACCTCGGCAGCGGCGCTGGCTTCCCGGGTCTGGCGCTCGCTGTGGCGCTGCCGGACGCGCATGTGAGCCTCGTCGAGAGCCAGCGACGCAAGTGCGAGTTCCTCGCGCGCGTCTGCACTGCCACGGCCATCGAGAACGCGAGCGTGGTCTGCTCGCGGGCGGAGGAGTGGCGCGAGGGCGCGTCGCGCAACGACGTGGTCGTGGCGAGGGCGCTCGCGCCGCAGGCCGTCGTGCTCGAGTACGCGGCGCCGCTGCTGCGCCTTGGCGGTGCGTTGGTTGACTGGCGCGGCAGGCGCAGCCCCGAGGCTGAGGCGCAGGCGTCGCACGCAGCGCAGGAGTTGGGGCTGCGCAGGGAGGCGATACACAGGGTCGTACCGTTCGCTGGCGCTACGAATCATCATCTGCACGTGTTCGCGAAGGTGAGCGAGACGCCGCCGCGGTTTCCGCGGCGAGCAGGGATCGCGCGCAAGCGGCCATTGGGTGCTTGAAGGACCGCTCATCGGCAAGCTCGCGCCCAACCGGTGGCTATGAGCAGCCACGCGGAAGCGATCGGCGCTAGCGTGGGCACGATGGGCACGGTGTACGCGGTCGCCAACCAGAAGGGCGGTGTCGGGAAGACGACGACTGCCGTGAACGTCGCTGCGTGTATCGCGGAGGCCGGCTACGAGACGTTGCTGGTGGACGTCGACCCCCAGGCGAACGCAACTGTCGGCCTGGGCATCGCGCGCTCACAGACCCCCGGTCTGTACGAGGTGTTGTCAGGCACGGCCACGCCGCAGGAAGCATTCGTGGACACGCCGATACCGGGCCTGCGCGCACTGCCGGCGGGCCCTGACCTCGCGGGCGCGAACATCGAGCTGCCGCGCCTGGATCGCTACGAGTACCGACTGCGCGAGTGCTTGGCGCCGGTGCGCGAAAGCTTTCGCTACGTGCTGCTGGACTGCCCGCCGTCGCTGGGACCGCTGACTGTCAGCGCGCTGGCGGCCGCCGATCGGGTGATCGTGCCGGTGCAGACGGAGTACTTCGCGCTGGAGGGTCTGGCGGGGCTGCTGGAGACGCTGGAGCTGGTGCGCCGCGAGCTGAACCCGGGCCTGACGGTCGCGGGGATGCTGCTGACGATGCACGACAGTCGTACGCGCCTGGGCCAGGACGTCGAGCGTGAAGTGCGCGCGCACTTTCCGGACCTGGTGTTCGACACCGTGATCCCACGCAACGTGCGCGTCGGCGAGGCGCCAAGCTACGGTCTTCCCGTGACGCACCACGACCCCCACAGCGCCGGCGCCGCGGCGTACTTCGAGCTGGCACGGGAGGTGGCTGCGCGTGGCTAAGCCCAGACCGGGTATGGGCAGGGGCCTGGGAGCGATCCTGTCGGTGTCGGCGGAGAGCGCGCCGCAAAACGGCGAGCAGCTGCGCGAGCTGCCGATCGAGCTGATCTCTCCCAACCCGCAGCAGCCGCGCCGGCACTTCGACCAGGACGCGCTCGAGGCGCTCGCTGGCTCGCTGGGCGAGCGCGGCGTGCTGCAGCCGGTGTTGGTGCGCCCGCGCCCCGGCGGCAAGTACGAGCTGGTGGCCGGCGAGCGCCGCTGGCGCGCTGCGCAGATCGCGGGCCTGGAGCGCATCCCGGCGATCGTCCGTGAGCGCGAGGACGCGCAGGCGCTGGAAGCCGCGCTGGTCGAGAACATGGCGCGCGAGGACCTCAACCCGATCGAGGAGGCGCGCGCGTGTGCCGCGCTCGTGGAGGAGCTGGGACTGACGCGCGAGAACGTGGGCCGGCGCGTGGGCCGCAGTCGCGTGGCCGTCAGCAACCTTGTGCGCCTGCTCGACCTACCTGACGAGGCGATCGAGCTGCTGGAGGGTGGTGCGCTGAGCGAGGGCCACGGCCGCGCGCTCCTGCTCGCGCACGATCACACTGCGCGCCGCACGCTCGCCCGTGAGGCCGCGGAGCAGGGCTGGACGGTGCGCGTGACCGAAGAGCGCGCCCGCGACAGCAACGAGGCTGCTCAGGACGGCGCTCCCAAACGCGCTGCCGTCTCGCGCGTGCACCCCGATCAGGAGCACGCCGCCCGCGAGATCGCACAGACGCTCGGCGCTGCGTTGGGGGCCGAGGTCAACGTCAAGCCCACGAGCGACGGCCGCTACAACGCGCAGCTGTCGTTCGCGAGTGCCGCAGAGGCGCTCGCGCTCGCGCAGCGCCTCAGCCCGCGCTCGCTAGAATCGGCGGCCGCGGGCGATTAGCTCAGTTGGTTAGAGCGCTTCTCTGATAAGGAAGAGGTCCCAGGTTCGAATCCTGGATCGCCCATTGACGGAATCTGGCTCTACGAAGCACTTTGCCGGAAGTCCGGGGGCAGCCTTTCCACGCTAGGGATCATGGTTCCTCCCGGATCTACGCTCAGTGGCCCCACTGGTGGGCCTATGCCGTTGTGATGGCGCGTTGTTGGGCGTGGCTGTACAGCGTCTCGGGCGCGACGTCTGCACCATTGGGCCAGACGATCGTGCCTGCTTCGGCATCGGCTTGAAGGCGGGAGAAGTAGGCCGGGTCGCGGAGCGGCTCGAATACACCGCCATAGTCGAGTAGGTAGGCGAGGTCAACGTCGGCCGTGGTGCCATCCGCAAAGCGCACGTGTACGGCGTGGCCTTTGAGCGGCTGTGCCTCGATGAGTAGCGGCGTGCTGCGCATTGCGACAATGGTAGAGCGTTCAGCGCAGTGGATCGATCGGCAGAAGCGGCTCGCTACGCCGCGCGCGTGCCCAATTCTCGTGCAGCTCCGACTCGTGCGCTTGCGCCCATTCGACGACGAGTCGCCGAGCACGAGGCAGCAATTCGCCAGCGATGATCGCCCAGCTTCCGAAGTCGATCGTGGCCTCATCATCGCCGTAGGTAGCGTGAAAGTGCGGACGTCCCCGGTGATGGGCCTCGTCGTAGTACATCCAGATCACTATCCCGTAGAAGGCACTGATTCGGGGCATCGCTCGCAGGCTACTTGCGTGCGGCGATGCTTCGCGGTTTGGGCAGCGGCGGTTTTCTGCTGCCGGATCGCACCTAATCCAGCCGTATTGATGCCGCGGCCGGGCGTCTAAATTCCCGACACACGCTGAGAATCTGGGGCTTTGTGTGTGGCTGTCTGCACGCCTGATAAGGAAGAGGTCCCAGGTTCGAATCTGGATCGCCCACTCGGCCGAAGACGACTAGGCGTGGTCGCGAAAGCGCGGTGCCTGCCGCCAACCGTGGCGGCTTCGACTCCGGACTACGAGGAGACGCGCCCTTCTACGAGGTGGGATTCGTAGAAGCCGTTCAGCGGTCCGACTTCGACGTCGGCGACAGGCGGGCATCCCGGATGATGACTCTTCATGACGCCGCGAAGGGTCACGGTAAACGGCCCGGGCAATGAGATTGCCGCGTTGAGCTTGCCAAAGAAGGAACAGCTGTCAACATCTAGTTGCGGCAGGTAGTCGAGATATTCGTTCGTACCGTCAACCACACGGCCGTTGCTTCGTATGTGCAGCGTGCCATCGAACAGAAGGCCCCCGAACTGGTGACCTGAGCATTCCCTCACGGGTCCGGTGTTGTAGCCGTTGGTGCCGATTACGTCGGTGTTCAGGCCATCTGATTCAAACCACCCAAAGATGGCGAATTCAGGTTCGGCAGCACATGACAGAGACAGCCCCGTTGAGGGGATTGAGATCTTCACTGGGTCTGTCGTCGTGAGTTCGACGCCTGTGTCAAAGGGCGAGCCAAGGGCAACCGCTTCCCCGTTTGCGTAGAAGGTGAGCAGCCTGCCGCGCGCAAACGATTGGCTGACTGAGCCTACGCTCAGCGCCACCAGCATCGACGTAGTGATGAAAACGATTGCCGTCGCGCGACGCATGGCCTCTCCTCTTCGCTGGATTTGTGAGCTGCGCGAGGTTATCAAATAATCCGATATTCGGAATCCGTTGCGGCATGTCGGCGCCTGGACCGCAACACCTCTGTTGTCCTGGCGCGGCTGGATCGTGACGGTGCGCCGGTGAGACACGCTCGCGCCTACGAGCAACAGTCCATCATCCGTCCACCGCGCCGCGCAGACCCGTCGTACATACGCGCACCGCGCTCTCCCAAACGCATGCCAAGCCGCGTGACTGCCGCTTAGCAAAGGGAGGGCGCGAGCCGCTTGGTGGCCCTCACCCACTGAGAGGGACCCCGTTCCCACCGGGGCCACCGCCCGACGAAGGGAGAGACGCACATGCCTCGCGCGAGCCGACCATCGGACAGAGCGATCGCGCCTACCGTGATGCTGCTCTTGGCGCTCACCAGCCTCAGCCTGTTGCTGCTGAGCGCGGCGGCAGCACTACCCGCGCGAGCCACGTCCTATGACGCCATGGCGTGGGGTGAAAACCGCTACGGCGAGCTTGGTGATGAAAACAAAGCCACTAGCGACGTGCCTGTGCAGGTGAGCGGCTTGAAAGGCGTCGTGTCGGTCGCGGGCGGTGGCTACAACGACATGGCGGTACTGAGCAACGGCACGGTGATGGGCTGGGGCCTGAATGGGTTCGGCCAGCTCTGCAACGGAACGCAAACGAAAACCGACGTGCCGGTAGCGATGACCGGCGTCGATGAAGCCACAGCGGTGGCGGCGGGCTCGTATCACACCGTGGTCCTCATGAGCAACGGTTCCGTTGCCGCCTGTGGCGCAAACTTCTTTGGACAACTCGGCGACGGTAGCTCCGGTCACGGTAGCGGCAGCGCCGTGCCGGTAACCGTCAGCGGCCTAAGCGGCGTTACCGCGATTTCGGCCAAGGGCGACACGAGCCTCGCGTTGTTGAGCAACGGCACCGTGATGGCCTGGGGAAAAGGCGACGCTGGCCAGTTGGGTAACGGCGGGATAGTCAACAGCGACGTGCCTGTCGCGGTACAGGGCTTGAGCAGTGTCACCGCGATCTCGGTGGGCCACAAATTCGCGCTCGCGTTGTTGAGCAATGGCACGGTGGTGGCTTGGGGTGAAAACAAGCTCGGCCAGCTCGGCGACGGCACTACGAGCGACAGCGACGTGCCCGTACCGGTAAGCGGTCTCACTGAAGTGACATCTATCTCGGCCGGCGGTGAATCGAGTCTCGCTCTGTTGCGCAACGGCACGGTGATGGCCTGGGGCAACAACCGCTATGGGCAGCTGGGTAACGGAAGCGTTGGCAAGAGTGTCGTGCCGGTGCCGGTGAGCAGCCTCGCGCGCGCGACCGCGGTCTCGGCCGGCGCGGGATTCGGTCTCGCGCTGCTGGGCACGGGTAGGGTCATGAGCTGGGGCAAAAACACCTTCGGTCAGCTCGGCGACGGCACGACCACCAACAGCACCACCCCAGTTGCCGTCAGCGGCCTCAGCGAAGTCGCGGGTATCGCCGCGATCGACGGACATGACAGCTTCGCCTATGGTCCGTCGGCGCAGACGTTGCCGGCACCGGCGGTCGCTGAACTGTCACCCAAAGACGGGCTCGTCGCCGGCGGTGTTGCAGTGACGGTTACCGGCACGAACCTCACGGCGGTGACTTCTGTGAAGTTCGGCTCGACAAACGCCACGAGCTTCACGGTCACCTCGCCGACGACGATCGTCGCGGTGGCACCGCCGGAGTTGGTCGGTGGCGTCGATGTCACCGTCACCTCGCCGATTGCCACCAGCGTTGTCTCCGCGCATGACCGCTTCGGTTACAAGCCGGCGATCACGGGCCTGGCGCCGAGTGCCGGCACCTCGGCGGGTGGGACTAAAGTGACGGTCTCCGGCTCGGGCTTTGCCGTTGGCGCCAGCGCTACGAGCTTTGAGTTCGGTGAAACCGCGGCGCACAGCGTCGACTGCACTTCCTCGACGACGTGCGTCGTAGTTGCCCCGGCGCACGCGGCAGGCAAGGTGCAGGTGCGAGCGACGGTCAACGAAGTCAACACGGCGAAGACGAGCGCCGACGTGTTCACGTACGACTAGTCGTGAGCAACGACCGGCCATCAAGCACCGGCCGATCTCGCAGCAAATGTCACAAACGCGAAAGCTGAGGCCCCCCGAGCCCGTTGGCTAGTAGGCTTAATGACAGCGCAAGTGACGCCGACGTCCCCCAACCGTTGACGCCCAGGAGGTCCAAATGCAGCAATCTGAAAGTAACTCGATCGCGCCTGCGGGCGCGGCCGAGACCTCGCCGTTGGTGATCGGGATCCTTGGGATCTCGATCCCCGTGTCCCTGCTCGCGGTTGCCGCCGTTGGCGGCAGCGTGATCGTGCTCATCCTCGCGGTGCTCGCGATGGTTGTCGTCGGCGGGTGCACGCTGGCGTTCGTGCTCCGCCTCGCGAGCGACGACGGCGCCCAGGTCGAGTAGAAGCAACAGGTTGTCGGCGGCTGCTGAGGCGGGGCGTGCCCCGCTAGCAGTCGCCGGCCGCCGTCGCGCTCGAGGTGCGCATCGCTTCTTCGTGGAGGATGCGCCAGCCTTCCATGAACTGCGCGCGCGCAGCCTGTGGGAGTCGCTCGAGCGTGCGGCGCAGTGGCGCGTGTGCTTGCACCACCCAGTCTCCGATCGCCGCGCCATAGTCCTCATGCAGGCGCACGATCGTGCGCCTGCGGTCAGCCTCGTCCTCGGCACGCTCGAGCAGGCCCGCGCGACTGAGCTGCCCGACGATCGCGCTCGTCGTCGACAGGCCGAGCCCAAGGCGCCGCGCCAGCTCGCTGACGCTCAACGGCCCCGCCGCTGCGACCGCGAGCAGCGCCGGCATGTGCCGCGGGCCGAGCGCTCCGCGCTCCGCCGCGTCTCGCAGCTCCTGCGGCGCCGGGCTCGACTGCTTGAGGCCGCGGAGTGTCTCCCAGAGCAGTGAGGACAGCTCGTCGAGGTCCTCGTCGATCGATGCTTCAAGGCCGGTCCCTGCGGTGCTGGCGGGCATGGCTCGCTTCCTCTGCTACTTTCAAGGTCAAATTGTTTGTATTCGCAACAGTTCGCACAAGAGTATATCGCGAAAGTGAGACCAGCTCATGAGTCAGACTGAAACCTCCTCGCAGCAGTACGGCAGCGTCGCACGGGTCGCCCAGTGGGCGGTGCAGCACCGCCGGACGGTGGTCATCGGCTGGCTAGTGCTTCTGATCGGCGCGCTCGGGATCTCCGCCGCGATCGGCACCGAATACTCCAACAACTTCTCGCTCCCAGGCACCGAATCGCAGCGTGCCGCTGACCTGTTGAAGCGCGACTTCCCGGCTCAGGCGGGCGATGCCGACCAGATCGTGATCGCCGCGCGCACGGGCTTGATCACCGAAGCCGCCGTGCGCTCGCGTGTCGCGCCGATGCTCGCCGCCGTCGCCAAGTTGCCGCACGTGACCGGCGTGGTCAGCCCATACACGGCCAGGGGCGCCCGCGCGATCTCTGCCAACGGCAAGATCGCGTTTGCGACGGTCACCTTCGACCAGCGCGCGAACCTGATCCCCCCGGCCGCCACCGAACGCGTGATCGACGTCGCCAAAGGCGCCGCCTCGATGCAGCTGCAGGTGGCGCTCGGCGGCCAGGCGATCGAACAGGTGCAGAAGCCCTCGCTTGGCGCCGCCACAGCCATCGGCCTGCTCGCCGCGATCATCGTGCTGCTTGTCACCTTCGGCTCGATGATCGCGATGGGTCTGCCGATCATCACGGCGCTGCTCGGGCTCGGCACCGGCATCGGCATCGCCGGTCTGGCTTCGCGCGTGATCGGGATGCCGAGCTTCGCGACCGAGCTCGCGGCGATGATCGGCCTCGGCGTCGGCATCGACTACGCGCTGTTCATCGTGACGCGCTTTCGCGAGAACTATCTGCGCACCGGCGATGTGGACGGCGCGATCGCCGGCGCGATGGACACGGCTGGGCGCGCCGTGCTGTTCGCTGGTGCGACCGTGATCATCGCGCTGCTCGGCCAGTTCGCCCTCGGCGTCGACTTCCTCTACGGCCTCGCCGTCGCCTCGTCGCTTGCCGTGCTGATGACGATGCTCGCCGCGCTGACGGTGTTGCCGGCGCTGCTCTCGCGCTTTGGCGAGCGCATCGTGCGCCGCCGCGTCGGGCGCAGGGCGGCGCGCGCAGCCAGCACCGATCGACTGCCCGGCGGCGGTGAGCCAAGCGGTTTCTGGGCCCGCTGGTCGGCGTTGATCGAACGCCACCCCTGGCAGGGCGCGATCGCCGGCATGGCGATCATGCTCGTGCTCGCCTCGCCTGCGCTGGCGCTCAGGCTAGGCAACAGCGACGCTGGCAACAACCCGTCCGGCCAGACCACTCGCCAGGCGTACGACCTGCTGGCGAAGGGCTTCGGCGCCGGCGTCAACGGCCCGCTGCTGCTCGTCGCGAGCGCGCCGCGCGCGAATGACGCGACGACGCTCGCGCACATTGCAAACGCCGTCCGCGAAACAGGCGATGTTGCCTCGGTGTCCGCCGCGCGCACCAGCCCAGGAGGCTCGACCGCCGTCTTCAACATCTATCCGCGCTCTGCGCCGCAGGCGCTTGCCACCACCGAACTGGTCACGACGCTGCGCGACCGTACGCTCCCACCGCTGGCATCGGCCACCGGCACGACGCTGCTGGTAGGAGGCGCGAACGCCACCGAGATCGACTTCACCCACGTGCTCGCGAGCAAGCTGCCACTGTTCGTGGGCGTCGTCGTGCTGCTGTCCGCGCTGCTCCTGTTTGTTGTGTTCAGATCGCTGGTGATCCCGCTGCAAGCGGCCGTCATGAACCTGCTCTCGATCGGCGGCTCGCTCGGCGTCGTCGTCGCGATCTTCCAGTGGGGCTGGCTCGGCGGCATCTTCGGCGTCAAGGGCGCCCCGATTCAGGCATTCATCCCGGTGCTGCTGTTCGCGATCGTGTTCGGCCTGTCGATGGACTACGAGGTGTTCCTGGTGTCGCGCATCCATGAGGAGTGGACGCGCTCCAGCGACCCGCGCCAGGCAGTCCGCAACGGCCTCGCGTCAACCGGACGCGTCGTCACAGCAGCGGCCACGATCATGATCTGCGTCTTCACCTCATTCGCCGTTGGCGATGAACGGATCCTGAAGTTGTTCGGCCTGAGCCTTGCGAGCGCCGTCTTTCTCGACGCGTTCGTCGTGCGCAGCCTGTTGCTGCCATCGGTGCTGCAGCTGCTCGGCCGCCGTACTTGGATGCTGCCGGCTTGGATGGAGAAACGCCTGCCGCACATCGCGCTCGACCGCGATCTCAGCACCGCCGAGCCGGTGTTCGAGGACGGGCTGTAGGCGGCCTCTAGCGATCACTCGCGATCGCCGGCTAGCAGCGCCAACGGGCCCTCGGTCTCCGCGCGTAGCTCCGGCGAAGGGCCAGCCCTGCCATCGAGGCCGCCGCTCTGGGACCGAGCGGCGGCCTCGACTTACTGCCCCTAAGAGACCAGCAACGTGTACGTCGCGGTCGCCGTCTGGTGGACCTTCTTGGTGTGATCGGTGACCGTGACCGTGATCGGGAATGAGCCGCCGTGCGGGTCGGCCTTGGCGCTGACGGTCCCCGACAGCAGTCCGCCAGCGCCCAGGTGCAGCCCCTTGGGCAGTTTGCCCGTCGTGATCTTCCACTTGTACGGGGTGACACCACCGACAGCTTCGGGCTGGACCGAGTAGGGCTCGCCGGGCGTCGCCTCGCGCAGCGCTTTCGTCGTCACGTGCAGTCCGAGCACGGTCAACGTGAAGTGCTGGAGGCTGGCCTCGCCGACACCGTTTTCAGCGGTGAACGTGATCTCGAACGTCCCCGTCTGCGTCGGTGTTCCGGACAGCACCCCATCCGTGTAGGTCACACCCGTCGGCAGGTTGCCCCAGCGCTCGATCGTCGGTGCCGGCGTGCCGCTGGCTGTCACCGCGAACGTCCCGTGCACGCCGTAGCTGAAGGTGGCGCTGTTGGGAGAGGTGATGACGGGCGGCGCGTCGACGGTGAGCGTGAACGACTGTGCGGCTTCTGTACCGACGCCGTTGCTGGCGGTGATCGTGATGTGGAACACGCCTTCCTGGGCCGGTGTGCCGGACAGCACGCCCGTGGTCGCGTTGAGGCGCACGCCTTCGGGGAGGGTGCCGGACTCCGAGTAGCTCGGCGCCGGTGTGCCGGTCGCTTCGACCGTGAAGCTCCCGGCTGAGCCCTCCTTGAACGTCGCACCGTCGGCCGAGGTGATCACGGGCGATGCGTCGACGGTGAGTGTAAACGGCTGCACGGCTTCTGTACCGACGCCGTTGCTGGCGGTGATCGTGATGTGGAACACGCCTTCCTGGGTCGGCGTGCCGATCAGCACCCCGTCGATTAGTTCGACTCCCGCGGGCAGCGTCCCGGACTCCGAGAACGTCGGCGCCGGTGTGCCGGTAGCCGTCACGGGGAAGCTGCCCGCCGACCCCTTGACGAACGTCGTGCTGTCTTCGGAGGTGATGACGGGCGGCGCGTCGACGGTGAGCGTGAACGACTGTGCGGCTTCTGTACCGACGCCGTTGCTGGCGGTGATCGTGATGTGGAACACGCCTTCCTGGGTCGGCGTGCCGGACAGCACGCCCGTGGTGGCGTCGAGGCGCACGCCTTCGGGGAGCGTCCCGGACTCCGAGAACGTCGGCGCCGGTGTGCCGGTCGCTTCGACCGTGAAGCTTCCCGCTGCGCTCTCGGTGAACGTCGCGCTTTCACCCGACGTGATCGCCGGTGCTTCCTCCACGTTCTCCGTGGTCGCTCCCGACGAGCCCGCGTAGTTGGAGTCACCGGAGTAGCTGGCGGTGACTTCGAGGCTCCCCGCCGGGTGCTCGTGCGTGGTCCTGCACGTGGCGGTGTCGGGAGAGCCGAGGCTCAGCGGCTGTGCGCCACAACCGGCGATCGGCCCGGAGCTGTCGGAGAACGCGAGCGTCCCCGTCGGCGTGCCCGTCCCAGGCGGCGTCGGGGTGACGGTCGCTGTGTACGTGACAGCTGCGCCAACCACACCTGTGCCTTCGTCGGAGGCATTCACGGAGGTCGTCGTGCTGACGCCCGGCGTCGTGGCTGACGTCAGGCGCATCGTCAGGATGTCCCTGTACAACGCCGGGTCCTTCGCGCCGATCGTGTAGCGCGCCGACGGGTTGGTTCCGTAGACGGCCCCGACCTTTTCAATCGGTTTCGGCAGCCGATAGCCGGAGAACACCATTGTCAGCGACCCGTCTGGGTTCTGCACGACGGTGGGGCCGTACGCGCGGCCCGAGTAATACGCGCTGATCCCCAGAGGTTCGTCCTTGCCTTCGGCCAGCGCCTTGTCCTGGGCGGCGGAGGCCGAGAAGGTGTAGTCGGTGCTCAGCACCACCCTCGGCACCGACCATTCCTTGCCGTTGGTGGAGGTTGTGTAGAAGATCTGGTTGAACGCGTCGCTGTCACCGTCGGTGGCCCATGCTCCTGACAGGAACATGCCGTAGCTGCCGTCGGGATTGGTGATGATCGTCCCGCGCGAGCCGATGTAGCGGAGCTCCGTGGTGTCGGTTTCACCGGGTTTGAGGTTGGTCGGACTGGTGCTCGACGGGCTCGTCTGCTGGTCGGGGTTGGAAACGTCGTTGTAGGAGCCGCTGTCGTTGCCGGTCCCCGACGTCGAGCCGGAGATCGGGCCGAGGTCGGTGAAGTTCACCCCGTTAGTGGTGTACGCCGCGCGCAGCACCGACAGGTCCTCGTTGTTGCTGAACAGCTTCTCGGGCCCCTTGGCGGTGTCTTTGCCCTCGCCGATCTGTTCCAGCGTTGAGATCGGGGCAATGGCCGCGTTCGGGCCACCCACCCAGTTACCTTCGGCGACGGAGCCGGTCCCACCGGAGCAGCCGGTCAGATTGAAGCTGCCGGCCGGCACACCGCTCTGCGTCGCCGCGGTGAAGCCTGTGCAAGTGACTTCCTGAATCGGTTTGCCGGTTTCGGTACCGAGGTAGATTTTGAACGAGCTACCCGTCGGCAGCGGCTCGCTCGGGTGAACGGAGGGCGTGTAGGTGATCGTGCTCGCTGGGAGCTTCACCGCTCCCTTGGTGAAAGTGGAGCCGCTGACCGAGCCGTCGGTGGTGCCCACAATGAAGTACGCGAGCTCCTTTTCCGTGTACAGCACGACGGTAGAACCAGCAGGGGCGCCCGGGTACTTGGGCAGCGTGCCGACGATCCCGTCGGGTGCTTTCAAGCCGGTGGTCACCGCCGCGTGCGGCGGCAGGATCGGGTCCGCGGTGATTGCGTCACCCTGGTGAACCACCAGTGGCGAGCCGCTGGTGTTGGTGCAGTCCTCGATTTTGGTCGTCGGGTTGGCGTTGGACTGCGTGCAGTAGACGGTGTCGCCGTCGATGTACACGCGGTTGGGAGCGTTTTCGTTGAGGATGAAGGTGGTGAGCGGTGAGACGACCGAGTTGCCGTTGAGGAAGCTCAGCTTTTCGAGGCCGCCTTCGCCGTTGGTCTTGTTCGGTCCCGCCGGGATCGTGTAGGTCGCGCCTTTTTCTGGTTTTTTGCCGCCGACTTCTTCGGGGTTAGCGGTGGCGATTACCTGCACGAGGTCGTCGTTGGCCTTGACCGTCAACGGTGAGCCGCCGCTGACGGTGCAGCCCCTCAGTTCGGCCGGCGAGCTGTTGGTGGCGGTGCAGGTGACAATTGCTTTCGACGGTGAGACCGCGTTGTAGTCCTCGTAAGGCCCGGCGACGATGTGCTCGGGCGAGTTTTCACTGCCGAGCGTCGAGACCGGGATGTTGACGCCGCCGCTGGTCGGGATTTCGATTTCGGCCTGTGCGTAGGTGTTCGGGTCGATGCCGACCGATTCGCTGAAAGGCAACGTCCCGAGCGGATCGCTCGCGGACGGTTCGACGTTGTGCACGATCAGGCCTACGCCTTCGTAGTCGCCGGCCGGCCGGTTGAGCGTGTACAGCTTGGTGGAGCCGCCGATCGGGGCCACGTAGGGATGTCCCTGGCCGTCGTCGTTGGTGTCGGCGGTCGGGCAGTAGCCGTTGTTCTGCTCGAGCGCCTCGCCCTCGCTGATCCAGGTCTTGCCGTTGTCGGTCGAGCGCGCCACGGTGATCGCCTCGTCGGCGTCCTTCGGCCGGTAGTCGAAGTAGCCGGTCAGCGAGCCGTCGGCGTTGCGCACGACGTCGGGGAAGTAGTAGGGGGAGAAGGGGAGCACGCTACCGGCGGGCTGCGGCACGGGCGTGCCGGTCTCGGGATTGGCGCCGAGGCTGCTGCAGTAGCCGTCCAGCGGTCCGGGAGTTCCCACGACGCCGCTCGGGTAGGGTGCGGTGCCGCTGGCGGCCGGGTAGACGGCGACGTTCGGCTCGCCCAGGCCACCGAGCGTCGTTTCGTTGCCGCCGGGTGTGAACGTCGGCAGCAGGTCTGCTTCCTGGTAGAGGCCGCCGGCGGACGCGTCGCCCTGAGAGGTGTTCCACGGCCCCCCGGCGATCGTGTCCAGCACCGGGGTTTCCGGCGTGTAGGTCGTTGCCCCTGATGACGCAAGGGCTGTCGCGGACACCGCAAGGGCGGCCACGCTTACTCCTACCAGCGAGAGCACGATGACGAGCAGGGCACTGAAACGACGCACGGAATCTCCGATCCTTGGACTGTGGGGTAGGGCCTTCTACCACCTGCGATGCGGCCCGGTGACTGCAATCACGGGATCTTCACCTTGTAAAAGCGAGGTGGTGGGCCGGGCATGCGGCCCGCTGGCACAGCCCGCAGGGCAGACGACTGTCCGCACGATCGGGCCCGCCGCTTCAGCCGGGCGCTGTGACGACCGATGAATTGCCCCGACATGGCGCTTCCAAGCACGAACTCGGGACACGGCGAGAGGCCCGTCCCGGTCCCACCAGGTGCGACACCGGAGCATCAGTTGCGGCTGCTGGGTGAGGCGCTGAAGGCTCGTGCGGCGGACGTCCTCACGGAGACGATCGCGCAGACCGCGGAGTCAGGTGAGCTGCTCGACGCGCAGGTGCAGGACCGCTTCGAGCGGATCTGCGTCGGCTCGACCGACGCGGTCGCCCGCTGGATCGCGGGCGAGGGCATCGAGGTGACCAGCGCCGCCGCGCGTGAGACCTCCCAGATCTTCGGTGAGCTGGCGGCTCGCCGCGCGGCCTCGCTCAACGAGGTCACCCGACGCTCGCTGTGGTGGCGCAACGTGATGGCGCAGGTCCTGCGCGAGTGCGCCGCACAGCTGCCGGTCTCGGCGGAGGTGTTGACGGAGGCGCTGAACATGGTGCAGCTGAGCGTCGAGTTCAGCTTGCTGCGCATGTGCGAGTGCTTCGAGGCTGAGCGCCGGCGGGTGGACGAGGAGCTCACACGCCGCGAGGACGAGCTCGCGTTCCTGGCCACGCACGACCCGCTCACTGGCCTGCCGAACCGCACGCTGATCCTCGACCGCGTCGAGCAGATGCTCGCGCGCTCGGTACGCAACCAGACGCCCGTTGCGGCGCTGTTCATCGACGTTGACAACTTCAAGGGGATCAACGACACGCTCGGTCACGGCGTCGGCGACGAGCTGCTGCGCGCGGTCGCGGCGCGCTTGGAGGGCGTCGTGCGCCACGCTGATGCGCTGGGGCGTCTCGGCGGCGACGAGTTCGTCGTGATCGCCGAGGAGCTGTCGTTGGCGGCCGGCCCGGAGCTAGTCGCCGAGCGCCTGCTGGACGCGCTCGGGCATCCCTTCAAGCTCGGCGAGGGTGGCGAGATCCGCCTGACGGTGACGGCCAGCATCGGCATCGCCGTTGGCCAGCGGACCTCCGCTGAGGAACTGCTGCGCGACGCCGACATCGCGATGTACCGCGCCAAGTGGGATGGCAAGAATCGCTACGCGGTGTTCGAGAGCGGCATGCAGGACACGATGCAGACACGCATGGAGCTGGACATGGATCTGCGCGACGCGCTCGCGCGGGAAGAGTTCGTGCTCGCCTACCAGCCGACGTTCGCGCTCACCGAGATGACGCCGACCGGCGTCGAGGCGCTGATCCGCTGGCGGCATCCGACGCGCGGTCTCGTGCAGCCTGACGCCTTCATCCCGGTGCTCGAGGAGACGGGTCTGATCGTGCAGGTCGGCGGCTGGGTGCTGCGCGAGGCCTGCCGGCAGGCGGCGGCGTGGCGTCAGTCGGGGCACGCGATCGCGATGGCCGTCAACGTCTCCGGCCGCCAGCTCGACAGCGACGAGCTGGTCGCTGACGTCGAAGCTGCGCTCGCGGACAGCGGTCTCGAGGCCAGCGCCTTGACGATCGAGATCACCGAGACGACGCTGATGCGCAACATCGAGGACACGATCAGGCGCCTGGGCGAGATCAAGCGGCTGGGTGTGCGCATCGCGATCGACGATTTTGGCACCGGCTATTCCTCGCTCGCGCACCTCCAGAAGTTCCCCGTCGACGCGCTCAAGATCGACCGCTCATTCATCGCCAGCCTGCGCCACAACAAGGAGGGCGAGACCCTGATCCGCACGCTCGTGCAGCTCGGCAAGGCGCTCTCGATCGAGACGTTCGCCGAGGGCATCGAGGAGGAGCACGAGCTGTCGCTGCTGAAGGACGAGGACTGCGATCACGGGCAGGGTTTCCTGTTCGCGCGCCCGCTTGACCCCGCCGCGATCGAGGCCTTCTTCGCTGCCGCCGCGCCGGACCTCGCGCCGGGCGTTACGACGGCGTAGTCAGGCGCGAGCGCCACTGCGCGGAGCTCCACTGCGCCGGCTCGGTCTCCTCGAGAAAGCTCTCGAGCACCGCCACAAAGCGCCCCGGCGCCTCCAGCTGTGGCATGTGCCCGGCGTCGTCGAAGATCTCCAGACGGCTGCCGGCGATCGTCTCGTGTGCATGCTCCCCGTGTGCGACCGGGATGATCCGGTCGCGCCTGCCCCAGACGATCAGCACCGGTATCCCATCGGCCAGATACAGCCTGTCGCCGGCCTCGACTCGCTGGCCTTCGGTGCCGACGACCGATCGCAGCGTCGCCAGGAACGCGCTGCGACGCCCAGAGTCAGCCAGGGACGCGTAGCCGCGGGCGACCTCGGCGACGTCGGCGCTCGGCCGCAGCCCGATACTCGCGAGGCCACGCGCGAGCGCCGACCCGGCCACGCGCCCAGGCCCTGCGGTCGCGGCGATGAACAGGTTGGCGCCCGGAAGCGCCGCCGCGCGCAGGACGGGGTTCACCTCTGGGCCGAGGCCGCCGCTGCAGACGAGCGCGAGCCGCTCGGCGAGCTCAGGGAACTGGTAGGCGAACTGCATGGCGATGCCGCCGCCCAGCGAATGCCCGACGAGCGTTGCGTGCTCGTGGCCGCGCGCGACGAGCAGATCGCGCAGGACAGCGGCGAGCGACCCGAGCGAATAGTCGCCGCCGCCGGGGTCGGACTCGCCGTGTCCAGGCAGATCGGGCGCGATCACCGTGTGGCGCTGTGCGAGCGGCTCAAGCACGGCCTCCCAGCTCTCGCACGTCCCCGCCATGCCGTGGATCATCAGCAGCACCGGGCCGCTGCCCGCTTCCACGTAACGCAGCGGTCTTCCGTGGAGCGATACAAGCTTCGACTCCATCGGATTCATGGCAACATCGTCGCACAGTGTGTCGCCTGTTCGGAATGAACGCCGGCAAAGAGCCCGCCCAGGCGACGTTCTGGCTGCTGGATGCCCCCGACAGCCTGTCGGTGCAGAGTCACCGCGAGCCCGACGGCACCGGCCTCGGCTGGTTCGATGCCGCGGGTGCGCCGCACGTCAGCAAGCAGGCGCATGCCGCCTACAGCGACAGGCAGTTCGCGCGCAAGGCGCGTGAGCTGTCCGCGACGACGTTCATCGCGCATATCCGCTTTGCCTCGACCGGCGCGCTCGAACGGCGCAACACGCACCCGTTCGAGCAGCACGGCAGGCTGTTCGCGCACAACGGTGTGATCGAGGATCTGCCGGCGCTGGAGGCGCACCTCGGCCCTGACCTCGATCTCGTCAAAGGTGACACCGACTCCGAGCGCTTGTTCGCGCTGATCACGCGCGAGATCGCGGCTCGCGGCGGCGACGTCGGCGCGGGGATCGAGGCTGCGTGCACGTGGGTTGCGGAGAGCCTGCCGGTGTTCGCGATCAACTTCGTGCTCGCCGTTGCAGGCGAGCTGTGGGCGTTGCGCTACCCGCACACGCACCCGCTGTACCTGCTCGAGCGCGCGCCGGGTGAGCCGCTCGCACACGCGAGCAGCCTCGGTAGCGCTGTGCACGCCGAGGACGCCGCGACGCAGCCGCTCGTGGTGCTCGCGAGCGAGCGTATGGACGCTGACCGCGGCTGGCAGATGCTCGACTCGGGCAGGCTGCTGCACGTCAGCGAGACGCTGCAAACAAGCACGCGGCTGATCCTCCCGGAGCCGCCCGCGCATGCTCTGAGCATCGACGATCTCGGTTCGCGAGCGAAGGCTTCGCAGGCGCCGTTGGGCGCGGGCGACGCCCGTGCGCCCGGCTGAGCCGTTGGCTCAGGCCGTGGCCGCTGGCTCGGGCCGACCCGCCAGCGCTGGCTCAGGCGACCCGCGAGCGCAGGCTGCGTTGCTACTGCCTGACGCGCTCGCCCTTCGGGTCGAACAGCGGCTCGCGCGCGACCTCGCCGCGGACCCACTCGCCGAAGATGTCGACCTCGACCTTGGCGCTGATCTCGATCTCGGCGGGCACGTACGCGTAGGCGATCGAGCGCTCAACGGTGTAGCCGTAGCCGCCGCTCGTCACGCGCCCGAGCACCTCGCCGTCGATGCGCACGGGCTCGTTGCCGAGGGCGACCGAGCGGGGATCCTCGAGCACCAGGCAGCGCAGCCGCCGCGCGGCGGCTGCGCCTGACGCGGGCTTCTCGCTCGCGCCGACGCCGAGCGCGGCGGCGCCGATGAAGCCGCCGTCCTTGCGCACGCAGAAGCCGAGCCCGGCCTCGTAGGGGGTCTCGTCCGGCGTAATGTCAGCGGCCCACACGCGGTAGCCCTTCTCCAGGCGCAGCGAGTCGATCGCGCGGTATCCGCCCGCCGTGAGCCCGTGCTCGCGCCCGGCCTGCCACAGCGTCCGCCACAGCCCGGCGCCGTACTCGGTCGGGCAGTACAGCTCCCAGCCGAGCTCGCCCACGAACGTCACCCGCAGGGCGCGCACGGGCACGTCGCCCACGGCCAGCTCGCGCATGTGCATGTACGGGAAGTCCAGCGGGTCGTCGGTCAGCGGCGCGAGGATGTCGCGCGCCCGCGGGCCCCACAGCGCAAAGCACGCCCAGCGCGCCGTCACGTCAGAGCAGCGCACGCTGCCGTCGTGCGGCGCGTGCCGGCGGATCCAGCTGAGGTCGTGGTTGCCGAAGGCGGTGCCGGTGACGATCGAGAACAGCTCCTCCTCGACGCGCGTGACGGTGAAGTCGCACTCGATGCCGCCGCGGCGGTTGAGCATCTGCGTGTAGGTGATCGCGCCGACGTCGCGCGCGACGTCGTTGTCGCACAGCCGCTGCAGGAACTCCCCGGCGCCCGGCCCGGCGACCTCGAGCTTGGCGAACGAGGACTCGTCGAACAGTCCCGCGCGCTCGCGCGTGGCGCGGTGCTCGGCGCCGATCGCCGGAGACCAGTGCATCCCCGCCCAGCCGCGTGGGCGCAGCGACTCTTCGCCCTCGGCTGCATTGCTCTCATACCAGTTCACGCGCTCCCAACCGGACTTCTCGCCGAATGCGGCGCCGTGCTCGGCGTGCCACGGGTAGGCGCTCGAGGTCCGCAGCGGGCGCCCGGCGAGGCGCTCGTGACCGGGATAGCGGATGTCGTAGTAGGTCTCATAGACCTCCTTGGCGCGCTTCAGCGTGTAGCTCGGCGAGCGAAAGTGAGGGCCGAAGCGACGGATGTCCATCTCCCACACGTCGATCGAGGGCTCGCCCTCGAGGATCCACTCGGCCATCACCTTGCCGATGCCGCCGGCGCCGGCGAGGCCGTGCGCGCAGAAGCCGGCCGCGACGAAGAAGCCGCGCACCTCGCTCTCGCCCAGGCAGAACTCGTTGTCGGGTGTGAACGCCTCGGGCCCGTTGATCAGCTTCGTGACGGTGATCTCGTCCATCACGGGCACGCGCTTGCGGGAGTTGACCGCGATCTCCTCGAAGCGCGGCCAGTCCTCTTCGAGCAGGCGGCCGTTGAAGTCCGCTGGGATCGCGTCGAGCAGGTGCTCGTCGAGCGCCCACGGCGCCGAGTCGCGCTCGTAGCCGCCCATGATCAAGCCGCCGCCCTCCTCGCGGAAGTAGATCAACAGGTCCGGGTCGCGCAGCGTCGGCAGGTGCACCCGATCCTCGCCGGCCGCGATCTCGCGGAACGGCTGCGTGACGAGGTACTCGTGGGCGAACGGCACGATCGGCACGCGCACGCCGGCCAGGCGCCCGAGCTCGGCCGCAAACATGCCGCCGGCGTTGACCACGACCTCGGCCTCGATCGGACCCCACTCGGTCTGCACGCCGCGCACGCGGTGGTTGCCGCCCGTGTGATCGACGTCGATCCCGGTGACGCGCGTGTGCGTGAAGATGCGGCAGCCGCCGGCGCGCGCCCCGTCGGCGAGCGCGGTCGTGAGCAGCGACGGGTCGAGGTAGCCGTCGCTCGGCAGGTAGGAGGCACAGCGCACGCCGTCGACGCTCATCAGCGGGAACAGCTCGCGCGCCTCATCGGCGGAGATCAGCTCCAGCGGCAGGCCGAACGTCTTGGCCCAGGCGACCTGGCGCATGACCTCCTGCTCGCGCTCGGGAGTGCACGCGAGACGGATGCCGCCGCACTGCACCCAGCCACAGTCGAGCGTGCGGTACAGCTCGACCGAGTCCATCATCATGCGCGTCAGCGATACGCTCGAGCGCAGCTGGCCGACGAGCCCGGCCGAGTGGAACGTGGAGCCGCTGGTCAGCTCGTTGCGATCGAGCAGCACGACGTCGCGCTCCCCGAGCTTGGCTAGATGGTGGGCGATCGACGCGCCGCCGACGCCGCCGCCGACGATGACCACGCGTGCGCGGTCGGGAAGCTCACGTGGCCTGACCATCGGTCTCCTCCTGTGTGTTCGTGTGGGAGCCAGCCTGTCCGCTGTTACTGGCGGCCGCGAGCCATTCCCGCATCAGCGGTTCCTCGGCGGCCGCGTCCAGGCGCTCGAAGTGCGTGCGCGCGTAGCGGCCGAAATCGAAGTCCAGCTCGGAGATCTCGGCCTGCACGACGCCCCACGCGGCCTCGCGCGCGTCGGAGAGGACGCGCATCAGCGCGAGCGCCGCGCGTCGCGCATCCGTGGGCGGTTCGCCTTGGTAGGCGCTGAGCAGACGCTCGTCGGCGGCCGCGTCGAAGTCGTTGTTGACCGACAGGTTGCCGAGGTCGAAGTACGGATGGCCCATGCCGGCGTACTCCCAGTCGACGATCAGCAGCTCGCCGTCGCCGCTGCCGCCGCCTGCGCGCGCACGGATGATGTTGCTCGCGAGCAGGTCGTTGTGGCAGGGTCGTGCCGCGCGGAGCGGCAGCGCGGTGGCGATGCGTGCGGCAATCGCGGCGGCGCGGCCGAGCTCTGCAGGCGGGCGCACGCCGCGCTCGTGGACGCGCGCGGCGTAGTCGGCGAGCAGGTCGGGAACCCAGAAGCGCGTGGGCAGCGCGACGTGCGAGTCATGGAAACGGCGCAGCGCGCGCGCGATCTCGGGCGCACGCTCGGCCAGCTCCCGCGAGCTGACGGGGTCGCTGACGATGAAGCGCGTCACGAGGCAGTCCTCGAATGCGTCGATCAGCTCGGGGGCGATCCCGAGCCCAGCGGCGGTTTCGCCGGCGAGCTGCTCGGCTCGTCGGTCGATGCCGAGCACGTCGGTGTCCTTGCCGTGCACGCGTACGACATAGCCCTGGCCGCCAAGCGTCACATGGAAGTTATGGTTGGTGATGCCGCCCGAAAGCGGTGCCGGCTCGCCCGTGAGCGGCCCGAGCCTGGGCTCCAGCCGCGCCACGATCTCCCCCAATCCAGCCACTCCTGCAACGTAGCGTTGCGTCATAAGGCATGCAACCTATACCTTCAACAGCATGACCGCCGGCGATACCCGGGCAGACCCTCCGCCTGCCGCACGCTCGGCCGCCGATCTGATCGCGGCCGCCGACGTGGACGGCGCGCGCGCCGCGCTCGCCGGTGCGGTGGTGCGCACCCCTGTGCTCGCGAGCGCGGAGCTGGCGGCGGCGCTCGGCGCGCCCGTCGCGCTGAAGGCCGAGTGCCTGCAGGGGACCGGCTCGTTCAAGCTGCGCGGCGCGTTGAGCAAGGTGGCGGCGCTTGGCGAGCGCGCGGCGGCGGGGTTGGTCACGGCCAGCGCCGGCAACCACGCGCGGGCCGTCGCGCAAGCCGCGCGCCTGACGGGCGTCGGCTGTGAGGTGTTCATGCCGCGCGACGCAGCGGTGTCGAAGGTCGCGGCGGTCGAGCGACTGGGAGCGAGCGTCGTGCTGGACGGCGCCTCGGTCGAGGAGGCACTGGGTTTGGCGCGCGAGCGAGCGCAGCGCACGGGCGCCGCGCTCGTGCACCCGTTCGACGACCTCGATGTGATCGCCGGCCAGGCGACGCTCGCGCTGGAGCTGCTCGAGGACGTCCCTGACCTCGCGCGCGTGGTCGTGCCGGTCGGCGGCGGCGGTCTCGCCAGCGGGATCGGGATCGCGCTGCGCCGTGCCGGCGCGGATGTGGAGCTGGTGGGGGTGCAGGCACGCGCGTGCGCGCCGTATGCGCGCGCGCTCGCGGACGGCGGCCCGGTTGACGCGCTCGACCTTGCGGCCGGCGCGACGATCGCCGACGGCATCGCGATCAAGCGGCCGGGCGTGTTGACGCTGCCGCTGCTGCGCGAGCTGCTTGATCGCCTGGAGACGGTCAGCGAGGAGGAGATCGCCGGTGCGATGGTGTTCCTGGCCGAACACGCGAAGCTCGTCGCCGAGGGCGCGGGCGCGGTTGCGGTTGCGGCGATCCTGGCGGGCCGCCTGCCGCCGCGCGCGGGAACGACCGTCGCGATCGTCTCGGGCGGCAACGTCGACAGCGGCCTGCTGGCGGGGCTGCTGCTGCGCCACGAAACCGAGGAGGGCCGACGCGTGCGGATCTTCACGCGTGTGCCCGATCGCCCCGGCGGCTTGGCGGAGCTGCTCGAGCTGGTCGCTCGCGCCCGCGCGAACCTGGTGACGGTCGCCCACGTGCGCGAAGCGGTGCCTCTGCACGTCCGCGAGACGGGCGTCGAGCTGACGCTCGAGACGCGCGGGCGCACTCACACCGAAGCGCTGCTCGCCGAGCTTCGCGGCGCGGGCTACGAGGTCAGCAGCGAGTAGCGGCGAGGGTGCACGCTCACGCGTGCGCCTCTCACAGATCCGCGCTGGCCTGTACGAACGCACGCCAGCGCAGGTGCGCGGCGGCACGCTCACGCGCGGGCGCGCGCGGCTCGACGGCCCGCCCCGGTGGCAGGTGCCGCGCGGCCTCCTCCAGATTCGCGAACACGCCCGCGCCGACGCCCGCGAGCATCGCGGCGCCGAGCACGGTCGTATCGGCGCGGCCGACGCTCAGCGGCAGGCCGAGCGCGTCGGCTTGGAGTTGCAGCAGCGTCTCGTCGTTGGTGAGCCCGCCGTCGACACGCACCAGCTCGACCGGGGCCACGCCGGTGATCGCGGCGACGATGTCGGCGACGCGCCAGGCGATCGCCTCGAGCGCCGCGCGGGCGACGTGCGCGGGGCGCACGGCCGGATGCAGCCCGGCGATCACACCGTGGGCCTCGGGGCGCCACCAGGGAGCGCCGAGCCCGGCAAGCGCCGGCAGCACCATCACGCCCGCGCTGTCGGGCACCGTCGCCGCCATCGCCGCGAGGGCGGGCGCATCGGCTGCCAGGCCGAGACCCGAGGCGAGCCAGTCGAGCAGCGAGCCGGCGGCGAACACGCCGCCGTCGAGGGCATGGGCAACCTCGCCGATGCCCTGCGCGCGAGGCTCTGTGGATCCCTCGACGCGGTTGGCGGCGGCGTCCGGGACGGGTGTGGCCCACGCGACCGTCGGCAGCAGCCCGCTCGCGAGCACCGGCTCGTGGGTGCGGCCGAGCACGAACACGCCGGTCCCGTACGTCGCCTTCAGCTCACCGGCGCGGACCGCGCCCGATCCCGCGAGGGCGGCCTGCTGATCGACGAGCTGCGCGGTCAGTGCCAGCGCCACGGGCCAGCGCTCGTGGCGCAGCTCTCCCAACGTTCCAAAGCTCGGACCGAGCGCTGGCAGCCACTCGCGGCGCAGGCCAAACGTTGCCAGCAGCCGCTCGTCCCAGTCGTGCCCGCCGCCGGCGAGCAGCTGCGTGCGGGATGCTGTCGAGAGGTCTGTGGCAAAGCGCCCGCCGAGGCGCTGCAGCAGAAACGCGTCAACCGTGCCGAGGCGCAGCGTGCCGGCGTCTCGGGCGCGCTGCACCGCGTCGTCGTTGGCGAGTAGCCAGGCGAGCTTGCCGGCCGAGAAGTACGGGTCGAGCGGCAGGCCGGAAAGCTCCGTGATCCGGTCCGCCTCTCCCCCGTGCTCGAGTGCCGCGAGCAGCGCGACCTGGCGCTTGTCCTGCCAGACGACGATCGGTGTCAGCGCGCGGCCGCTGGCGCCGTCCCAAGCGAGCACCGACTCGCCCTGATGGTCGAGCCCGGCGGCCACGACCTCGCTCCCATCGGCGTGTTCGAGCACCTCGGCGACCGCCTCGACGACCGCCTGCAGGACCAGCTCGGGGTCCTGCTGGACCCAGCCGGGCCGCGGGTGCGTGACCGGCACCGGCCGCCGCGCCTCGGCCACGGCCCGCAGCTCGAGGTCGAACAGCGCCGCCTTGACGGCGGTCGTGCCCTCGTCGATCCCAAGCAGCAACCCAGGGCTCATGAGCCCTGGCTGCGCCGTGCGGCGCGCTCCCACCAGGTCGGGGACGATCGTCGCTGTACAGGCGTCGGCAGCGCGTGCACGGGCTCCGGCGCGATCGCGCCGTCCTCGGCGAGCATCGCGACGACGTGCTCACCGATCGCCAGCGACGCGGACAGCCCGGTGGAGCGGATCGCGGCGACGTGGAACAGGCCGGCGATCGAGCGCGAGCGCTCGATCACGTAGTTGGCGTCGCGTCCGGCCGGGCGCAGACCTGCGTAGGCGGCGATCGGAGCGCCCTCGCCCAGCGCGGGATAGGCGCTTCGCGCCTTCGCGAGGACCAGCTCGGCGGCGTCGGGCTCGACCGACCAGTCCTGCTTGTCCGTGCGCTCGCGCGCGGTCGGCCCGGCGATGACCGCGCGGCGATCGAGCGTCGGGAACACGAGCACGCCCTTGCCGAGCGCGGTCGGCACCGGCAACAGGATCTGTTGCAGCGCGGGCGTCTGCGTGGCCGCGAACACGAGGAACTCGCCCTTGCGCGGGTAGACGTCGGGCAACTCGTCACCCGCGCTGCGCGCCAGCTCGTCGGCGTGCAGCCCCGCGCAGTTGACGATTGCGCCCGCGTGCAACTGCTCCCCCGTCGCGAGCGTGATCGTCAACCCGCTGGGCCCTGTTTTTGCCCCCGCCGCGCCGCCGTGTGCTGCGCTTACCCTCGTCACCCGTGCCGTCAGCTCGATCCGCGCGCCACCTGCCTGCGCAGCGGCTGCCAGAGCCATGACAAACGCCACCGGGTCTGTCACCGACTCGCCCGGAACGGTGAGCGCGCCGTCCTCGCCGAGCTGGACCGCGACGCCGTTGGCGCGCGCGTTCTCGGCCAGCCGCGCGACCGCCGTGTGCTCGTCCGCTCCCGTGGGCGCGAGCCTTGCGCCGCAGCGCCACACGCTCACACCCAGCTCCTGCAGCAGTTCCTCGCGCAGCCGCGCCGCGCGCAGGATCAGCCGCGTCTCGAGCGCCCCGGGCGTGGAGTCGAAGCCCGTGTGCAGGATGCCCGAGTTGGCGCCGCTCGCGCCCAGCGCCAGCTCGTGCTCGCCCTCGAGTAGCAGCGACGGCACGCCGCGCCGTGTGAGCGCGTGGAGGACGGCGCAGCCGACCACGCCACCGCCGATGACAGCTACCTGAGCGTCGGTGGCAGCCATGACGCCGGCTAGGTGAAGCGCTTGGTGAACTCGAGCGCGGTGTCTGCCACCTCGCGCCAGCCGCTGTCGATCGTCAGCGCGTGGCCGCGACCTTGAAGTTCCACCAGCTCGGTGACACCGTCGTTGTGGGACTGGCGCTTGTAGGCGCCGCGCGAGACCGCGGGCGGCACGATGTGATCGCTTTCGCCGGCGGTGATCAGCAACGGCCCGCGCGCGGCGTTCTCGCAGTCGGGCCGCAGCTCCGTCCACGGGTTGAGGTTGGCGAACGCCGCCTGAAAGAGCGGCGCGCCGGGTGCGGGTATGGCGAACTTGTCGTGTAGCTCCCGGGCCTCCTGCTCGCTGACGGCATTGGCGAACGCAAAGCGGAACTGCCGGTAGGAGAGCGATACCGCGCGTGTGCGGTTGAGCGGGTTGGCGAGCACCGGCGCGGCGGCTCGCAGCGCGGAGATCGGCAGCGCCAACACGCCCCGAAACGGCGCCGGGTCGATTGCGACGGTGACCTCGGCGAGACCTTGACCGGCGAGCATCTGCACGAGCAGACCGCCGAAGGAGTGCCCGACGAGCGCCGGCTTGCGCTCCAGCCTGCCGAGCACCTCGTCGAGATGCGCGAGCACCTGTCCGACGGTCTTGCCGGCAAGCGCACGGGGATGCTCACGCGCCTCCGCGACCGTCTCGGGGTCGTCGGGCCAACCGGGCAGCACGGCCGCGTAGCCGGCTTGCTCGAACAGCTCCGCCCAGCGCGCCCAGCTATCAGCCAACAGCCATAGACCGTGCACGAACACAACCGGCGTGCGTCCGCTCGCATTGGCGCTCGCGATCTGCTCGGTCTCGTGGTCAGTGACGCTCGCCATGTGTCCCCGGTGGGATTATCTCACCGCCAGCGCATAGCATCACCCCCGTGCAGATCGAGCCGTTTGCGATTGAGCGCTACTACGAGCGCTGGGAGTTCCGCGCGGAGCTGATGCTGTCGAGCAGCGACTGCGAGTCCCAGACGGTCGCTGAGCTGCTCGCGTACGAGCCGGAGGTGCGCGAGCGCCTGCTCGGGCTGCGCCTTGGCTACACCGAGGTGCCCGGGTCACCCGAGCTGCGCGACGCGGTGGCGGGTCGCTACGAGCGCGCGGCGCCCGAGGACACGCTGACGCTGGCCGCCGCCGAGGAGGGCATCTTCATCGTCAACCACGCGCTGCTCGCACCCGGCGATCACGCGATCGTCGACTCGCCGTGCTACGGGTCAGCGGTCGCGGTCGCGCGCAGCACGGGCGCCAGCGTGAGCCTGTGGCAGCGCCGCTACGAGGACGGCTGGGCGTATGACCTCGACGCGCTCGAACGCCTGCTGCGCCCGCAGACGAAGCTGATCTACGTCAACAGCCCGCACAACCCGACCGGTACGCAGATGCCCCGCGCGGTCCTCGCGCGGCTCGTCGAGCTTGCGGCCGAGCGCTCGATCGCGCTTCTCAGCGACGAGGTCTACCAGGGACTGGAGCACGACGTGGCCGATCGCCTGCCGGCCGCGTGCGACCTTTACGAGCGGGCGATCTCACTGAACAGCGTCTCCAAGTCATACGGGCTGCCGGGCCTGCGCATCGGCTGGCTCGTCTGCCGCGACGGCGGGCTGCTGGAGCGCATCAGGCAGCTGAAGCTCTACACGACGATCTGCTCCAGCGCCCCCAGCGAGCTGCTGGTGGCGCTGGCGCTGCGCCACGGCGAGGAGCTGGTTGGTCGCAGCAGGGAGCTGGTGCTCGCCAACCTGCCGCTGATCGACGACCTGCTCGTGCGCCGGCGCGAGCTGTTCGAGTGGGTGCGCCCGACGGCCGGGCCGATTGGCTTCCCCCGCGTGGCCGGTGAGCGCGACGTGCACGCGTGGTGCGAGGAGATCGCCGAGCGCGCCGGCGTGCTGCTGCTGCCGGGCAGCGCCTACGAGCAGCCGCGCAACGTACGGGTCGGCTTCGGCCGCGCGAACCTCGCGCAGGCGATCGCGCGCCTCGACGAATACCTCGGCTGAGGGCTCAAAGCACCCGCGACAGGAACGCGCGGGTGCGCTCGTGGCGCGCGTGCTCGAGCACGTCCGCCGGGCTGCCGCTCTCGACGACCACGCCGGCGTCCATGAACACGACGGTGTCGGCGACCTCGCGCGCGAACCCGATCTCGTGGGTGACGACGATCATCGTCATGCCGGCGCGGGCGAGCTGCTTCATCACGCCGAGCACCTCGCCGACCAGCTCAGGATCGAGCGCCGAGGTCGGCTCGTCGAACAGCATCAGCTTCGGCTCCATCGCCAGCGCGCGCGCGATCGCGACGCGTTGCTGCTGACCGCCGGAGAGCTGCACGGGGTAAGCGTCGAGCTTGTCCGCCAGGCCGACGCTGTCGAGCAGCTCGCGTCCGCGCGCGAGCGCCTGCTCGCGCGCCACTCGCTTGACCTTGATCGGCGCGCAAGTGACGTTCTCCAGCACCGTCATGTGCGGGAACAGGTTGAAGTGCTGGAAGACCATGCCGATCGCGGCGCGCTTGCGCGCGACCTCGGATTCGCGCAGCTCGTGCAGCCGGTCGTCGACCTGGCGGTAGCCGACCAGCTCACCGTCGACCGACAGGCGCCCGGAGTGGATCTTCTCGAGGTGGTTGATGCAGCGCAGGAACGTCGACTTGCCCGAGCCCGACGGGCCGAGCAGGCACATCACCTCGCCGGGCTGCACCTCGAGCGTGATGCCCTTGAGCACCTCCAGCCGGCCGAAGCGCTTGCGCACCGCCTCGGCTTGCACCATCGCGGCGCTCATGACCACTCGTGCTTCGGCGACAGCAGCGCTCCCCGCCAGCGCGTCAGCGCCGTCGGCGACAGCTCGCGCGCGGCGCCGCGACCGTAGTAGCGCTCGAGGTAGTACTGACCCACGTACAGAACGCTGGTGCACACCAGATACCAGATGCTGCACACGATCAGCAGCGGGATCGGTTTGAAGTTGACCGAGTAGATCAGCTGCACCGCGTACAGCAGCTCGGTGACGGTGATGACGCTCGCCAGCGAGGTCGTCTTCAGCATCGAGATCGTCTCGTTGCCGGTGGGCGGGATGATCACGCGCATCGCCTGTGGCAGCACGATTCGCCGCAGCGTTTGCACGCGGGTCATGCCGAGCGACTGGGCCGCGTCGGTCTGTCCCTGCTCGACCGAGATGATCCCCGCACGCACGATCTCGGCCATGTAGGCGCCCTCGTTGAGGCTGAGCCCGAGCACGGCCGCCCGGAACGCTGTGATCAGCGTGTTGACGTCCGGGTGCACGAGCGCTGGGCCGAACGGGATCCCCAGCCCCAGCTTCGGGTACAGCGCGGCGAGGTTGTACCAGAACAGCAGCTGCACGAGCACGGGTGTGCCGCGGAAGCAGAAGATGTACAGCCAGCTTGCGCGCGAGAGCAGCGGGTTGGGCGAGAGCCGCATCACCGCGAGAATCACGCCGAGCACGATCCCGATCGCCATCGCGATCACGGTCAGCTCGATCGTCACGACGACGCCGGCGAGGACGCGATGGTCGAACAGGTATTCGCCGACGACGCCCCATTGGAAACCTGCGCTGGTGACCACTGAGCGCACCAGCGCCGCGGCGAGCACCAGCACGATCGCCGCGGCGATCCAGCGTCCCGGCCGGCGCACCGGGACGGCCCTTATGTCATCGGGCCGCCCCGTCGCGCTGGTGACCTCGTGCGAGGACACCAGCTCACGCTCAGCTGATCGCCCCGTTGATCTTGGGTGTCGTGATCGCCCCTTCCACCAGGCCCCACTTGGCGAGGATCGCGTGGTAGGTGCCGTTGGCGATGATCAGCTTCAGCGCGGCCAGCAATGGTTTGGTCATGCCGCTGGTCTTCGGTACGGCCAGCCCGTACGGGGCAAACTCGTAGCTTTTGCCAACCAGCTTGAAAGCGCCATCTGAGAGTTTGATCTGGTAAGCGACGACCGGTGAGTCGGCCATCCCGACTTCGGCACGGCCGCCGGAAACGGCGAGGTTGACCGCGTTCTGCCCGGCGAAGATCAACACGCTGACGGACTTCTTGCCTTCTTTGCCGCAGAGCTTGTCTTGTTTTTCGGCTTCTTCCTGCTCGACCGTGCCCTTCTCGACGGCGACGCTCTTGCCGCACAGGTCACCGACGACGTTCACGCCGGGATTGGCGTCGCTCTTTGCATAGAAGGAGATGCCTGCGCTGAAGTAGTCGACGAAGTCGACCGTCTTCTCACGTTCCTTGGTGTCAGTGAAAGAGGAGGCACCGATGTCGTACCTGCCCGCGGCGAGGCCGGGGATGATCGTTTCGAAGTTGGAGTTGATCATGTCGACCTTCAGCCCCATGACGGCTCCGAGCGCCTGCATCATGTCCGCGTCCATGCCGATCACGGTGTGACCGTCGGGTGCGATGAACTCGTTCGGTGCGTACTGCGCTTCGGTCGCTACGTCCAGCGTGCCTTTGGCTTTGATCGCGGCTGGCACTTCCGCCGCGATCGCGGCGTTGGATGACGTGCTGGCGGTGCTCGCCGTGCTCGTCGTTGTCGCCGTCGAGCTCGTGCCACTGCTGCTGCCGCAGCCGGCCAGCACGAGGACGGTGAGCGCGGGTACCCCGATGCGGGCGACCAGCTTGCTCATCGAATCCTCCTCAATCGAGTTGACATGTGACCCCCCACAGGCCCAAGGCCGCGAAGTATAGGCCCGCGTCCGTGGCCGGCGCCCGCGCGTGCAGGCGGCGTGTCGCGCGAGTCCCGTCAGCCGGTTGGGGCGGTGACGCCACGCTCGCGCGCGTCGTGCCCGAGCATGCCTTCGATGTCGCATGCCGGGCCGGGGTGGCCGAGCAGGAAACCCTGCGCCATCTGGCAGCCCATCGCTTCGAGCGTGACCCGCTGCTGCTGCTCCTCGATGCCCTCGGCAACGACGCTCAGCGACAGCGACTGGCCGACTCCGAGAATCGCGGCGAGCAGCTCGCGGCTCTGGCCGCCGTCGTTCAGCGCAGCGACGAAGCTGCGATCGATCTTGAGGATGTCGACGGGCATGCGCTGCAGGTGCGACAGCGACGCGTAGCCGGTGCCGAAGTCGTCGATCGCGATACGCACGCCGAGCGCCTTGACTTCCTGCAGGCGCTCGCACGCGGCCGGCACATCGCGCACCAGCGTCGTCTCGGTGATCTCGAGCGTCAGCGACGAGGGCTCGATCCCTGAGCGCTCCAGCGCGCGCTGGACGTCCTCGGCGAATTCCCGGCGGTTCAGCTGATACGCGGAGACGTTCACGGAGATACCGAGCGCGAGATCTTCGGCGGCCCAGGCGGCGGCCTGGCGGCAGGCCTCTTCGAGTACCCAGCGCCCGATCGGCACGATCAACCGGCTCTCCTCGGCCAGCGGGATGAAGCAGTCGGGCGCGACGACGCCGCGTGAGGGATGGCGCCAGCGCACGAGCGCCTCGACGCCGACCATGCGCTGGCTGCCCAGGTCGAAGATCGGCTGGTAGTGCAGGAACAGCTGTTCCTCGTTGACCGCTGCGCCAAGATCCGCCTCGAGCGCGAGTCGCCCTTCGGCGTCGGCGTACAGGCCGACGTCGAACAGCGCGAAACGGTCCTTGCCGGCGGCCTTCGCCGCGTACAGCGCGAGGTCCGCGTCGCGCAGCAGGTCGTCGGGCGTGGCGTAGCTGCCGCTCGCGACGCCGATGCTGGCCGTCACGGAGTACAGCTTGCCGTCGTCGCCCAGCTCGAGCGGCTCGCGCAGGGCCTCGGTCAGGCGGTCGGCAAGCACGTCGGGTGCGAGCTCGTCAGCGTTTGTCTCGACGAGCACGACGAACTCGTCGCCGCCGAGGCGCCCGACGGTGTCCTGTTGGCGCACAGCGTTCTGCAGCCGCTCTCCGAACACGGTCAGCAGCCTGTCGCCGGCGGCGTGGCCGAGGTTGTCGTTGACGTGCTTGAAGCCGTCGATGTCGATGTAGAGGGCCCCGGCGGCGGTTCCGGGTTGGCGCGCGGTCCGGGCGAGCATCTGCTCGGCGCGGTCGCGCACGAGCGCTCGGTTGGGCAGTCCGGTGAGGGGATCGTGCAACGCCAGGTGCGAGAGCTCGCGGGTCTTCTCGCGCACGAGTGCGAGTGCGCGCGTGCGCGAGGTCGTGAGCACGAGCACGAGCAGCCCCAGCAGTGCGCTCAGCAGGATCCCGCCGAGCAGGAGCATCAGCGCGTGCGAGCTGGCGAAGACGCTGTCCGAGACGTGAGCGCCGAAGCTCTGCATCGTCCAGCCGTTGCCGAGCCGGATCTTCGTGCTCTGTGCGCCCGCAGGGACGCGGCCGCTGGCGAACGTCGCGTGTGAGTCCCCCTCCGCGTAGCTGAACTCGACAGCGAGGTTGGGGTGGCCTTCGCGTGCGCGTGTCAGCAGCACGCCGGGGACGATCAGCTCGCCGACCCAGCCCACGAACGTCCGCTGCCGCGCGGCGACGGTCATGGGCGTCGATCCGCCGCGATACACCGGCGTCTCGATCCCCAGCTCGGTCGCCTGTCGCCCCGGCACGGGTGCGTACGTGGCGAGCCCCGTGTCGCGCGCGCTCGCGAGCGTGGGCGCGATCGCGCAGTAGTCCATGCCAGCGGGGATGTAGCTCGCCGCGTCTCGGGCCAGCCCGGCGACGGCGAGGCAGTAGAACGGCCGGCTGCCAGGCGGCAGGATCTCCAGGCCACCGCTGAGCCCGACCGAATTGGGCCCGAGCGGCCGCACTGGGTCGGCTGCCAGGCGCGCCTCGAAGTGCGCTAGCTGCGACGCGGGCACCAGCTCGACGAGGCCGATGTTTCGCAGCTCGGGATAACGCTGCATCGCGCGCACCGATTCGGCCCAACGGTCGAAGTCCGCGGGCGAGGCCTTGGGACTCCCGGTGACGAACGCGCTTGCGCTGACGATCAGGTCTTCCTCGTGCTGGATCGCGAGCCGCAGCGTCGAGGCGATCTCCGCGGAGTCCAGGTGAAACGCGAGCCGCTGTTTGTCGGCATCCGAGCGGGCCACGGCGTGTGCGCCGAGCACGGTCGCGACGATCCCCCCAAGCACCAGCGCCGCGAGCACGAACGCCGCGACGAGCGTATATCTGTGGTGGGGGGTTGAGCGGGCGGTCATGCGTCTGAATCTGGCTTGCTGGTGTTGCGCAAATGGGCACCGTGCCCTTGCCCGAGAGTGATCGGGTTGGCGTTCGCGCTGCTGTCGGGCTGCACGTTCGCCTGGACGGAAAGGCCGTCCGTATGGAAAAGGCCGTCCAGCGGGCTAAGGCATGCCCGACTACGTGCCGATGAGGGGCTCGTGAAGATCTCTGCCCGGCTGCTCCACTCGCTCTTGCGCCCGCGTGCCACCCGAACCCGGACTTGGCCCGTGACCGGCGCGCTCGCTGCCGCGTTGTGGCTGGCGCTGCTGCTGATGCCGGCGAGCGCGAGCGCGGTCGTGACCGAAGTCGCGGGCGTCAAGGTTGGGCTGCAGCCGCGCAGCTCGGAACTGATCGAAGGAGAAGAAGCGGGATCGTTCGCGAACGAAAGCGGCAACGTCGTGTTGCACGGCAGCAACGACTACGTGATCTACTGGGATCCGAAAGACCCGACGGAACTCACCAGCGAATGGCTCGTTCACCTCGACGGGTTCTTCCAGGCACTCGGCGAAACCCACTCGGATACCCCGTTCGGCGTGCTCAACCAGTACCGCGACCGCAGCAACGCGGTGGCGCCGTTCCTCGCGCTGTTCAAGGGCTCTTACTCGGACACCACCAAATTCCCGACCTCGAAATGCTCGGACCCGGCTCACCTCGAAGTCTGTCTGACCGATGCGCAGCTACGCGAACAGCTGTTGTCGTTCATCGCGACGCACGATCTGCCGAAGGGCATGACCACGGTCTACTACCTGCTGACGCCGCCGAATGTCGCGGTGTGTCTCAACGAAGCGGCAACTGGCTGCTCGGACTACAGCCTCTCGAACGCGGAAGAAAAAGCCGGAGAACGCAAAAGCACCAGCTACAAAGAAAGCTTCTGCAGCTATCACAGTGACATCAACCCGGATGGTGCGCCAGAGGGCGACGCCAACACCGTTCTGTACGCCACGATTCCGTGGGTTGCATACGTGAACGCTTGGGATTGCCAGGACGGTGGCTGGAGCCCGGCAGAAGGCAAAGAGACGCGCGAGGCGCCAAAGGAACTGACCACGAAGGAACAGGAAGCCCTCGAAAAGGCGCTCAAAGAAGATCCTCCGAAGAAGCGCGAAGAAGAAGAACTGAAGATCGCGCTCGAAGGCCCCCACATCGAGGAGCCGAACCAGGAAGGCAAGGGCGAACGCGGCACCTACTCGGCTGGCCTGCCTGATGTGCTGGTGAACCAGATCAGCGAGGAGGAGATGAACACCGTCACCGACCCGCTGCTCGACTCATGGCAGACCGCCAAAGGCAAAGAGGCGACCGACATTTGCCGCGACGTCTTCGGTAACACCGCGGGCGAAGACGGCAGCGGCG
Source organism: uncultured Solirubrobacteraceae bacterium (assembly GCA_963716535.1). Taxonomy (GTDB): domain Bacteria; phylum Actinomycetota; class Thermoleophilia; order Solirubrobacterales; family Solirubrobacteraceae; genus Palsa-744. The sequence goes on from OY970317.1 coordinate 2,748,932, forward strand.
GGGAAGTCGCCGGTACGGTGGTCGCCAACATGGAGACGGACGCGGGCACGCTCTCGAACGTAGCGGTCGGTCCCAACCGCTACTACGTCAACAACGTCTACAGCAAGGCCGACAGGCACTGCTCCGGCGGTCTCGGCCTGATCGCGCGTTTCACCGCCCCCAACCCGATCAACGCGGGCGAAATCATCGCCGTCGATGGCATGGAGTCCTCGGTCAGCCTGCTCGAAGGGCTCAGCTTCGGTGCCTCCGGCCCGCCGACCCCCACGTTCTCGACCTTCAGCTGGAACTTCGGCGACGGCACTCCGGAAGTGGCCGGCTTTGCCCCCGGCGCGCCGCTGTGTGAAGCACCGTGGCTCAGCCCCTGCGCCGCCAGCGCGTTTCACACCTACCAGTACGGCGGCAAGTACAAGATCACGCTGACGGTCACCGACATCGGTGGCAACAAGACCAGCATCAGCCACGAAATCGTCGTCAACGGACCAGCGGCGCCGTCGAGCGCGGGTGGTGGCTCAGGCTCGGGCAGCTCCTCGGGCTCCGGCACGCAGGGCAAAGGCGGGCCGACGATCTTCCCGGCGCCCGTCGTCGTCGCCGCGATCGTCCGCCAGTCGCTGCGCACGGCGCTGCACAAGGGCCTCGTGGTCAGCTACTCGGTCAACGAGCAAGTGGCCGGGCACTTCGAAGTGCTGTTGAGCAGCACGATCGCGCACCGCCTCGGCATCAGCGGTACGCCGGCGACGGGCCTGCCCGCCGGCTCGGCGTCGCAGCTGGTGATCGCGAAAGCGATCCTGGTCACGACCAAGGGCGGGCACAGCGCCGTGCACATCGTCTTCTCCAAGCGCACGGCGACACGCCTTGCGCACATACACAAGCTGCCGCTGATGTTGCGCCTGACGGTGCGCAACGCCAACGCCGGCGAGCCGCAGACGACGACGGTGCTCAGCAGCATCTCGCTCGGCAGCTGACCACGCGCGCTAGCGCTCTGAGGAGTCCTTCTTGCGCTTGCGTCGCGACTTGTCGCGGAAGACGAAGTACCACAGCGCGAACAGCCCGATGTAGCCAAGCGCGATCGACACCGCGGAGATGATCCCGAGCCCGGTGTTGTTCGACGTTTCGGCTTCGCCGCCGAGCGCGATCGGCAGCGACAGGTGCAGGCTCGCGAGCGTTGCGAGCGTGGCCGACATCGCTACAGGCCCGGCCAGTGGCGTACGACGTAGCCTTCGTTGTCGGTCGGCTCCACCTGCCAGCGCGACGCGTACACGCCGCTGCGCCCGGCGGTGTCGTAGAGGATGCCGTCGACGTACATGTAGGTGTGACCCGCGTTTGCATACACGGTGATGTACTTGCCCGGGCCGGCGGCGCCCCAGCTCTCGAGCTGCCCGGAGGTCTCCGGTGCGCTCAGCAGTCCGCCGGCGGCGAGCGCGTAGCTGACCGAGCCCGAGCAGTCGTAGGCGTTGTCGACGAAGGACGCGTGCCCGCCACCGTAGACGTAGGGGAAGTCGGCGATCTCGTTGGCGCCGGCGATCACCTTCTGCACGACTTCGGGCACGTTCGGCGGGATCGGGATCGTGCCGTTGCCGCCGATCGACTCGCCGCCGGGAACGGGTGTGAGGCTCAGGTGCTGCGCCTTGCGGGCACTGCGTTCGACCGCCTGCATCTGCTGCAGCTCCCTGCGCACTTCGGCGGTGGACTGCGCGCCGGCGGCGACGATTTCCCCGGCCTTGGTCGGGGTCGCGGCGCTGGCGTGGCTGACGCTCGCGGGGGCCGGATAGCTGTCCGCTTCAAGCGGATCGGCGACCTCCTTGACGACGCCGGGCGGATCGCCCTTGGTGCTCGATGTCGCCACCGCGTCGCTGTTTGCGCCGGGCGGGGGGTCGGCCTTGGCGGCGGGTTTGGATGCGCTGGTGCTGGTGCCGACCGTGGCTTCGCCGCATGCCGCGAGCGTGCCTGCTGTCAGCACACAACCAAGCGCCGCGGCTGCCTTCCGCGTGAGCGTCATGCGCTTAGGCTAGCGACCACGTCCGCCGGGACGTGCCGCTAACCTAGATGCAATGCGCGAGGAAGCTTCGGCCGTGGCGATCAGGCCGCACGTTCGCCTGCTCCACGGGATGCGCCGGCCTGCCAACTGGCTGCAGTTGGTGCGCTTCGGTCTCGTGGGTGGCGTCGGCTTCGTCGTCAACGTGGCCGTGTATGCGCTGTTCGTGCATTCGGCGGGGCTCGACTACCGGGCCGCGTCGGTTGCGGCATGGCTGGTGGCGGTGATCAACAACTTCGTGCTCAATCGCCAGTGGACGTTCGAGGCGCGCGAGGGCAGGGCTCACTTCCAGGCGATGCGCTTCCTGATCGTCAGCCTCGTGGCCGAGGCGTTCAGCCTGCTGCTGCTGACGCTGTTCGTAACGGACGCCGGCTTCGCGAAGGTGCCGGCGCAGGCGCTGGCGGTAGCCGCATCGATGCCGCTGAACTTCCTTGGAAACAAGCTGTGGAGCTTCCGCTGAGAAGCTCGCGCGCCGCGTCCCGTTGAGCCCCAACAGGTGCCCGCGAGCCGCTGGCCGGAGCGCCAGCCGCTACCTATACTTTGATTCCCCCCCTCTCGGAGGACCCCTGTGCAGGAGATGGTGATCTACGGCGTCAGCTTCGACATGGTTGGCAAGCAGCCGATCGTGCTTCTGAAGACAGTCGACGGCAACAAGTTCCTGCCTATCTGGATCGGGCATCCGGAGGCGGCGTCGATCCTGATGAAGCTGCAGGGCGCCGGCACGCCCCGGCCGATGACCCATGACCTGCTGTGCGACATCCTCGGCGAGCTCGACGTCAAGTGCACGCAGGTGTCGGTCACGGAGCTGCGCGAGAACACGTTCTTCGCCTCGATCACGCTCAGCGTCGGCGGCCGCGAGCTCGAGATCGACTCGCGTCCGAGCGACGCGATCGCGCTGGCGGTGCGCTCGGGCGCGCCGATCTACGCCGCCGAGGAGGTCATCTCCGAGTCGGCGATCGAGTTCGAGCACGACGTCGAGGAGTCCGAGGACGTGGTCGAAAAGTTCAAGGAGTTCCTCGACCAGGTATCCCCCGAGGACTTCGCCGCAGGCGACAGCTGACCGCTGACACGGCGCATCTCTGCGTCCTCGGTCGCTCGCGTACGAAGTACGCCACGCTCCCTGCGTCCTTGAGCTGCTTGGTCAGCGGCCAGCTGAAATCGTCAGCGCGTAAACGCGCTGCTGAGCACGCGGGCGATCAACTGCTCGAAGCCGATCCCGGCGGCATCGGCGGCTAGCGGCAAGAGGCTCGTTTCGGTGAGGCCGGGCACGGTGTTCGTCTCGAGCACCGACAGCTCGCCGCTGTCGCCGTCGAGCATCAGATCCACGCGCGCGACGCCGTGGCAGCCGAGCAGCTTGTACACGCGCACGGCGAGCTCCTGCGCGCGGGCGCTTGCGTCGGCGGGCAGGTCGGCAGGGCACACGAACGTGGTCATGCCGATCTCGTAGCGGGACTCGTAGTTGTAGAACTCCTCCTCGCGCGGAATCGCCTCGACGACGGGCAGGGCCAGCGGCTCGCCGGTGTCCTCGCCGTCGAGCACGGAGACCGCGAGGTCGCGTCCTGAGACGTTTCGCTCGATCAGGATCTTGCGGTTGTAGGAGAACGCGCCGACCATCGCCCCTGGAAGCTCGGAGCTCGAGTCCGCGAACTTGATCCCCAACGCCGAGCCGCCGACTGCGGGCTTGACCACGAGCGGAAAGCCGAGCGCCCGCTCGACACGCTCACGTGCGCCACCTGCGCCCAGCTCCTTGACGGCGGACTCGCGAAACACAGCAAACGCTGGTGTCGGGATGCCGGCCTCCTGCATCAGGTACTTGGCGAGCGCCTTGTCGGCGCAGCGCATGCAGGCTGCCGGCCCCGAGCCGGTGTACGGGAGCGCGATCGACTCCAGCAGCTCCTGCACGGTGCCGTCCTCGCCATCGCCGCCGTGCAGCGCGATGAAGGCGGCGTCGGGCGCCGCGTCGTGCAGTTGCGCGACCAGCTCCGGGCCGGGGTCGATCGCCACCGCGTCGTGCCCTAGACGCCGCAGCGCGTCCTGCGCATAGGCGCCCGAGCGCAGCGAGACGTTGCGCTCGAGCGAGGAGCCACCACTGAGAACGGCGATGCGCTTGCCGGAGCGTGACGCCTGGGTGCTCGCGGAGCCTGCGCCGCTCATCGATCGTGGCGTCGGCGCGTGTCGCCCTCGTCGCCGCGCCGCGGCAGCTGCACCACGTCGGCCAGCGGTGCTGCTGGCGTCACGTCCGACTCCTCGCCGGCCTGCCCTGTGTGCGCCTGTGGCCCCGCTGCACCTCGCTGCCCCGCACCCGCGCCGGTGCTGCCCGCGCTCGCGCTGGAAGCGCCGGTCAACGCCCCGAACAGGCCTGCCTGCCCGCCCATCGCCTGCCCGATCCGCCGCACGCCCTCGCGGATGTTCGCCTCGGGCACACCCGCGAAGTTCAGGCGCATCGAGGAGGAGCCGCTGCGGCCATCGACGTAGGCGGCGCGGCCGGGCACGAACGCGACCCCCTCGCTGCGCGCGAGCAGGTCGGTCGTGTCGACGTCGCCGTCGAGCGTCGCCCACACGAACAGGCCGCCCCCTGGATGCGTCCAGCTGGCACGTCCGCTGAGGTGTTCCTCGAGCGCCTCCAGCATCACGTCTCGGCGCGTGCGGTACAGGTCGCGAAGTCGTTGCACGTACTCGAGCCAGGCCGGCTGGGATGCGCTTCCGCGCTCGTGGAAGTAGGCGGCGACGAACATCTGCGTGACCGGTGAGGAGCACAGGTCGGCGCCCTGTTTGCCGAGGTTCAGCTTTTCGAGCACCGGGCGCGGCGCCACCGCCCAGCCGAGACGCAGGCCGGGCGAGATGATCTTGGAGAACGTGCCGAGGTAGATCACGAGGTCTGCCGCGCCGCCAGCGGCGGGCGAGCGCCGGTTCTCGGCGTCGAGCGAGTAGAGCGTCGGCAGCGGCTCGCCCTCGTAGCGCAGCATGCCGTAGGGGTTGTCCTCGAGCACGAGCAGCTCGCGCTCGCGGGCGACCTCGACCAGGCGCCGGCGGCGCGCGAGCGACATCGTCACGCCGCCGGGGTTCTGGAAGTTGGGGATCGTGTAGATGAACTTCGGGCGCCGGCCCTGCGCTTGCAGGTGGTCGAGCTTCTCCTCGAGCGCGTCGATCGGCATGCCGTCGGCGTCGATCTCGATCTGCTCGACGTCTGCCTGGTAGGCGCTGAACGTTGGCACCGCGCCGGGGTAGGTGGGCGCCTCGGCGACGATCACGTCGCCGGGGTCGATCAGCGTCTTGCAGACGAGGTCGATCACCTGCTGGCCGCCGGTGGTGACGATCACGTCGGAGTGATCGACCAGCGTGCCCTCCTGGGCCATCACCTCGACGATGCAGTCGACCGTTGCGGCCATCCCTTCCGTCGGCCCGTACTGCAGCGCGCGCGCGGTCGACTCGGCGGCCACCTGTGCCATCAGCTTCGCGTAAAGCTCGGGCGCGAAGGTACTCGTGTCAGGCAGGCCGCCGGCCAGCGAGATCACGTCCGTGCGTTCGGTCAGCGCCATCATCTCGCGCATCGCCGAGCTCTTCATGCCGCGCGTGCGCGACGCGAACAGCGCTTCGTAGCGCGAGAGCTCGTGCGCTGCCGGCCGGGTTCGTCCTCTATCGTCCTGCCCGCGCATTACCGCAAGGTAGCGCACCGTCAGGGGCATCCTGCATGAACGGCATCTTCTTCTACATCGGTCTCGGCGCCGGCCTCGCGGCGGCCTGCGGGCTGCGCCCATTCCTGCCGTTGCTGCTTGCCGGAGCGCTTGCCTCCAGCTCCGCGCTCGGCGTCGACTTCGGCCGCGGTGGCTTTCACTTCCTGCGTTCGGACGTCTGGCTGCTCGTGGTCGTCGTGGCGCTGGTGCTCGCATATGCGCTGCAACTGCTGCTGCGGCTGGCGCCGATCCTCGACACGGCCTCGCGCAAGGCGCCGAGCGACCCGCTGGCGGCGTCGCTCGCCGGGCTCGGGCTCGGCGCGGGCGCGGTGCTGTTCGCGGGGACGCTCGCCGCGCACGGCGACTCGTCGTGGCCGGGCGTGATCGGCGGGATTCTCGTGGCTGGGCTCGCGCAGCGCGCGTCGTGGCCGGTGATCATGCGCGCGCGCTCGCGTCTCAGCGACAACGCCGCGCGCGCGGCGCTGACGATCTACCTGGACGCGGCGGCGCTCGTGCTCGCGGCGCTGGTGGCACTCCTGCACCCGCTCGGCTATGTGGCGATCGCGCTGCTCGTCTGGTTCCTGTGGCGCGGGCGCACCCGCGGCGATGAAAAGTACGCGGGGCTGCGCATCCTGCGCCGCTGATCCGGCGGCTCGTAAGCTCCTCCCCGCCCAAGCTCGTGCTGTGCGTGATCGACGCGATGGCGCCGGCGATGCTCGAGCGCGCGATCGACGCTGGCGCCGCGCCGGTGCTCGAGCGGCTCGTGCGCGGGGGGCGCTACGTGCCGGACTGCGTCGCCGCGTTTCCGTCCGTGACGCCTGTGTGCGCGGCGTCGATCGTCACCGGCGTCGCTCAGGACGCTCACGAGATCCCCGGCATGAACTGGTTCCATCGCGAGGAGCACCGCTATGTCGAGTACGGCTCCAGCTTCCGCGCGGCGCAGCGCTTTGGCATCGCGCGCCAGCTCACCGACACGGTCTACAACATGAACCGGGCGCATCTGTCCGCGCGTACGCCGACGGTGTTCGAGTCGCTAGACGACGCCGACGTGCGCACGGCCGGCACGACCTACCTGATGTATCGCGGCCGCTACCGGCACGAGCCCCAGCGCGACACCGCGCTGACACGGGTGGCCTCGGCGCTCATGCGCCACCCGGTGATGGGCCCGCGCGAGCTGTTCTACGCGGACATCTTCGCCTCGCAGCGCACCGGCTGCCGGTCCGGTCTCGGCATGCCCGGCATGCGCGACCGCCACTCCGGCTGCGTGTCCGCCTACATGGTCGAGCACGACCTGTTCGACTTCCTGCTGCTGTCGCTGCCAGACAACGACTGGCACTCGCACAAGCGCGGGCCGGACGCGCAGGTGCAGTCGATCGGTCAGGCGGACGTGCAGCTGGCGCGTGTGATGAACGCTGCGGGCGGTGTCGAGGAGTTCCTCGACGAGCACGCGGTGATCGTCATGGCCGACCACTCGCAGGCGCCGGTGACCGCCACGATCGCGCTGCAGGACGAGCTCGCCGAGCTGGGGGTCCTGAGTCCCCCCCACCAATCTCCCAGTCGTCCGGTGCGCGCGTCGGAGGGCGACGCGACGGACGGCACACCGCGGATCGCCGTGTGCCCCTCGCAGCGTGCCGCGATGGTCTACGCGCTGCAGGAGTCAGAGCGCGACGCGATGCGCGCTTCGGTCGTCGCGCTGGCGCTAGCGATCGACGGCGTGGACCTCGTCATGTGGCTCGAGCGCGATGCCGACGACGTGCCGCGCGAGGCGGTCATAGCGAGCCGTTCGCACGCGGAGCTGCGTTTCCGCCCTGGGGCGGGCGGGACGCACGCGCGCGAGCGCGGGGACGTGCTCGACGCACGCGGCGTCGCGTGGAACGTCGAGGGCGCGCTGGCGGCGCTCGGCGGGGAGCTGCGGGATGGGCGTCTGTTGACCCCCTCATATCCGGACGCGCTGGCGCGCGTGTGGGCGGCGCTCACGTGCCCCAGCTCCGGCGAGGTGCTGCTGTCGGCGGCGCCCGGCTTCGAGTTCATCGACTGGGGCCGCCAGGCGCACGTCGGCGGCGGCAGCCACGGCTCGCTGCACGCGTCGGACTCGCTCGGCGCGCTCGTGCTCAGCGGCGTCGCCCTGCCCGATCCCGAGCCGGCGCAGTGGACGCTCCGCGACGTCGCGCCGCTGGTGTTGCGTCACTTCGGGCTCGATCCAGCGCGCTGACGTCGTTACGCTCGCGGCATGCGTGTCTTCCTCGCAGCCGCACTCGCCGCGTTCGCCATGTTGGGACCGTGGTCGCTCCCCGCGCACGCGGCCTCGGTGAGCTTCGCGTCGGCAGGCAGCGCCAGTGCAGGCGCCCAGAAGACCAGCACGCCCAGCGCTGGCGCCCACACGACGAGCGCGCACGGTGCTACGACCACAGCCGCGACGAGCTCGGAAACACCGGTGCCGGTGACGCTCTCGAACGTGCCGCCGGCGGCGCACGCGCTGTCCTCCGAAAAGGTCCTGGCGATCGCGAACCGCCTGCCGAAGATGCGCGCGCTGCGCCGCGAGTATCCCGGCTCGTTCGGCGACGTGTATCTAAAGGGCGCCTTCCAGTGGCAGGTCAGCTACTTCACGCGCGGTGGCAAGAAGGAGATCGGCCTGGTGATCGTCAACGATCTCGGCGGGCGCGTGATCGAACAGTGGACCGGCTTTCAGGTCGCGTGGACGATGGCGCGTGGCTATCCAGGGGCGTTCGGAAGGCACGTCAATGCGCTGTACGTCTGGCTGCCGCTGTGCGTGCTGTTCGTGCTGCCGTTCATCGACTTCCGCCGGCTCTTCTCGCTGCTGCACCTCGACCTGCTGATGCTGCTGTCGTTCTCGGTGTCGCTCGCGTTCTTCAACCACGCCCACATCTACGCGTCGGTGCCGCTCGCGTACCCGCCGCTGCTGTACCTGCTGGCGCGCATGCTCGCGCTGCTGCGACGCGGCGGGTCAGACTCCGATCCCGCGCGCGCCGCGCGCCGCGCGCGGCCGCTGAAGCTGCTCGTGCCGGCGCCGTGGCTGGCACTCGGCGTGGTCTTCCTGCTCGGCTTTCGCATCGCGCTGAACGTCACCGACTCGAACGTCATCGACGTTGGCTACGCGGGTGTCATCGGCGCGCAGCGGATCGCGCACGGCAAGCCGCTGTACGGCAACTACCCGGCGGACAACGAACACGGAGACACCTACGGCCCCGTCAACTACGAGCTGTACGTGCCGTTCGAGCAGGTGTTCGGCTGGAGCGGCACGTGGGATGACCTGCCGGCCGCGCACGGCGCGGCGATCTTCTTCGACCTGTTGGCCACGGCGCTGCTGTTCCTGATCGGACGGCGCATGCGCGGTCCGACGTTGGGGGTCGCGCTCGCCTACGCGTGGGTCGCCTATCCGTTCTCGCTGTTTGCGTTGGAGAGCAACTCCAACGACAGCGTCGTCGGTGCGCTGGTGCTCGCCGCCGTGCTCCTCGCCGGATATCGCGCCTCGGTCGCGCGTGCCGGCCGCGGCGTGCTCGCGGCGCTCGCGGGGCTGACCAAGTTCGCGCCGCTTGCGCTGGCGCCGCTGCTGGCCACGCACGGCCTGTCGGAGCTGTCGCTCGCGCGGCGTGCACGGGCGCTCGCGCTGTACGCGCTGGCCTTCGCGGGGACCGTCGCGCTGGTGTCGATCCCGGCGTTCAGCCACGACTCGCTGCACACGATCTACGAGCGCACGCTCGTCTACCAGTCGAATCGCGGCTCGCCGTTCTCGGTCTGGGGCCTATACGGGCTGCACGGGCTCGAGCAGGTGGTCGAGGTCGCCGCGGTGGCGCTCGCGCTGCTGTTGGCCGTGCTCCCGCGTCGCCCCGACATGGTTGGCCTGGCGGCGGCGTGCGCGGCGGTGATCATTGCCGAGCAGCTGGGCATCGAACACTGGTTCTACCTGTACATACCGTGGTTCTTCCCGGTCGCGATCGTCGCGCTGCTCGGGAGCCTCAGCGATCCGTCTGCGTCCTTGCCCCCGGTCGCGGCATCAGCACCGGCTCAATCGAGTCTGCGCGCAGCGGCCTTGAGCAGCTGATCAGTGCCCCCATCAGCCACGGGTCCTCTTCTGAGGTCTCGAAGCGAATCGGCATCATGCTCAGCAGCGACTCGATCGCCTGCTCGCGTTTGACGCCGATCACGCCGCCACGCGCGCCGGTCATGCCGACGTCGGTGATGTAGGCGGTGCCGCCCGGCAGCACCCGTGCGTCGGCGGTCGGCACGTGCGTGTGCGTGCCCACAACCGCCGTCACGCGTCCGTCGAGGTGCCAGCCCATCGCGACCTTCTCGGAGGTCGCCTCGGCGTGCATGTCGACGAGGATGTGCTGTACGTCGTCCAGCTCACCGAGCGCGACCTCGACCTCGGTAAACGCCGAGCGCCCGGCGCGCAGGTACAGGTTGCCGCTGAGGTTGACCACGCCCAGGCGCACGCCGTCGCGCTCGAGCACGCAGACGCCGTGTCCGGGCTGGCTGCGCAGGAAGTTGGCCGGGCGCAGGATGCGCTCGTGACTGTCCAGGTAGGGGTAGATCTCACGCCGGTGGTAGCTGTGGTTGCCCAGCGTGATCGCATCGACGCCGCCGGCGAACATCTGCTCGGCGATCTTCGGGGTGATGCCGAGGCCGCCGGCGGCGTTCTCGCCGTTGACGACGACGAACGTCAGCGCGTGGCGCTCGCGCAGGATCGGCAGGCAGTCGAGCAGCGTGTGCCGCCCGATGCCGCCGACGACGTCGCCGACGAACAGGATGCGCACGGCGCGCTCGGCGGTGCCTGTCGCGTCTGCTCGCGCGCCGGCGGCGACCGCCTCGGGCTCAGCCATACTCTGGCGATGGTGGGAGGCCGGTGAGGAAAGCTTCGTCAGCGCCCGCGGTCGATCCGCCGAGCGAGCAGGAGCGGGAGTTGACCGACTCCCCGGCGCCGCAGGTCGCGACGCCCGAGCCGCCACGTGTGGTGGTGCCGCGCTGGGTCCAGCTGGTGCTGCTGCCGCTGGCGCTGCTGGCCGTGTGGGCGCTGGCGAAAGCCGCCGGCAAGGTGCTGGCGATCTTCATCGTCGCCGGCCTGATCGCGCTGATCCTCAACCCGGCGGTGTCGCTCCTGCACCGCTCGCGCCTGCCGCGCGGGCTTGCGGTGCTTGCGGTGTACCTCGGGTTTTTTCTCGCGCTTGCCGGCATTGGCTTCCTTGTGGCCAACCCTATCTCCGATCAGGTGCGCACGTTCGCGAACAACCTGCCGGAGCTGGTCAAAGAAGCAAACCGCTCGATCGAAAACTTCCAGCACGAACTCGACCAGCACGGCGTCCACATCGAACTCGTCAAACAGGGCAAAACGGCGTTGCAGAGCATCGAGGGCAAAGTTGCCAAGAGCGCTGACAAACTCGCTTCCTTCGGTGGTGCGCTCGCGACCGAAATCGCGGGCGCGATCTTCGATCTGGTGCTGGTGTTCGTGTTGTCGGTGTACATGCTGCTGTACGGCGAGAAGATTGGGGCGCTGGTGCGCAGCGCGATGCCCGACGGCGACGGCTCCAAGGCCGACGACTATCCGCACCTGGTGCAGCGCGCGGTCTCGCGCTACGTCGGCGGCCAGCTGCTGTTCAGCACCGCGATGGGCACCTCCACCGGCCTCGCGCTGTATCTGTTCGGCGTGGCCGGGATATTTCCCGACGGACGCACGTACGCGATCGCCTTCGCGGTGTTCTACGGCACGATGGAGCTGGTCCCCTACGTGGGCCCGATCCTCGGCGCGATCCCGCCGGTGCTCGTCGCGCTGTTCACCAAACCGATAACCGCGTTGTGGGTGGCGCTGCTGTTCATCGGCCTGCAGCAGCTCGAGGGGCACATCGTGGCGCCCCAGATCTTCGGGCACACGCTGCGCATCAACCCGCTGCTGGTGATTCTCGCGCTGCTGCTCGGACTGCAGTTCTACGGGATTTTGGGTGCGCTGCTGGCGCTGCCGATCCTCGCGGTGCTGCGCGAGACGGTCGTCTACCTCAACCGCCACCTCACGCTCGAACGCTGGGATCGCGGCGGCGGCAGCATCCTGTGAGCACGGCGCTCAGCGTCCGTGCGCTCGCCAAGCGCTACGGCGAGCTGGAGGCGCTGCGGGACGTCAGCTTCGACGCGGACGCCGGCGAGCTGATCGCGGTGGTCGGACCCAACGGTGCCGGCAAGACGACGCTGCTTTCGATCATCGCCGGGATCCAGACGCCGAGTGCCGGCAGCGTCGACGGCGGACGCGGCGAGGCGGGCCGGCGCGTCGGTTGGGCGCCGCAGCAGCCGGCGCTCTACTCGAAGCTGTCGGTCGCTGAGAACCTGGAGCTGTTCGCGCGCCTGGAGCACGTGGCCGACCCGCGTGCCACCGTGGCGCGGATGCTCGAGCAAACGGGTCTGCGCGAGCGCGCCGGGGAGCCTGTCGCACGACTCTCCGGTGGCAACCGCCAGCGCGTCAACGTCGCCCTTGGGCTGATCGGCGACCCACCCGTGCTGGCACTCGACGAGCCGTCCGCGTCGCTCGATCCGGGCCAGCGCGAACGGCTGTGGGAGTTTGTCGCCGCGCGCGCCGCGGGTGGCACCACGGTTCTGTTCTCGACCCACAACGTCAGCGAGGCGCAGCGCCACGCCACCCGCGTGCTCGTGCTCGCGGACGGGCGGCTGCTGTTCGACGGCACCGACGCGGAGCTGCTCGAGTGCGGTGGTGAGCCCGCCGCCGGCGACCTCGAGCGCGCGCTCGTGCGCTTTCTCGACGAACGCTCCGCCTCCCTCTCTTCCGGCGCCGGCGGCGCATACCCAGCGGGCACGCCGTGAGCTGGCTGCTGCGCAAGGACCTGCTGATCCTGGGCCGCTCGCGCCTGTTGCTCACGCTGCTGATCGTCTATCCGGTCGCGATCGCGTTGCTGATCGGGCTGGCGATCTCGCGCAGCCCCTCCCATCCGCTTGTGGCGATCGTCGACCAGACGGCACCGGGCGAAACGGTGAAGGTCGGTGGCCAGCGCGTCGAAGTCGGCGCGTATGTGCACAAGCTGCTCGACCAGGTGCAGGCCGTCGAAGTGGGCACGCGCGCGCAGGCGATCGCGAAGGTCAAATCCGGCGCGGTGCTGGCGGCCGTGGTGATCCCGCCGGACATCGCCGCGCGCGTCGCCTCCGACGCCGAGCCGGCGCACGTGGAAGTGCTCTACGACGGCGACGCGCTCGAGCAGTCGCTCGTGCAGTCGACGCTCAACTCCGCGCTCGCGCAGGCCAACCTCGGCTTCTCCGCGCAGATCCAGCAGGCCGCGGGTGCTGTCATCGCCTCGCTGTTGAAGGGCGGGCGCCTCGGCGCGATCGGCGCGCCCGAAGACCTGATCGGGTTGACGCAGATCCAGCCGACGCTGGCGTCGATCATCGCGCGCCAGCCGCGCGGACACACGCGCACGGAACTCGAACGGGTCGCCGCGTTCGCCGGCTTCGCCGCGCAGAACCTGTCGCTATCCGGACGCGTGCTGTCGATCATCGGCCAGCCGATTCGCGTCGACAGCGTGCTGCTGCACGGACGGCGTACGCCGCTGAACACGTTCGCGGTGGTCGTTGCCGTGGCGGTGTCGCTGATGTTCGTGTGCGTGCTGCTGGCGGCCGGCGGCGTCGCGCTGGAGCGCGAGGAGGGCGCGCTTCAGCGCCTGCTGAGGAGCCCGCTCGGCGCGGGCGGGCCCCTGGTCACGCGCGCGACGCTGCTCGCCGAGAAGACGCTGCTCGCGGCCGGCTGCGCGTTCGTGATCGCCTTCGCGATGCTCGCGGGGATCGGCGCGTTCGTGTCGCTCGACTGGAGCCGTGTGGGGTTGTGGCTCGCGGCGCTGGCGTTCGGCGCGCTGGCGTTCGGCGCGCTCGGGACCGCGATCGGCGCGCTCGCGCGCGAGGTGCGGGCCGCCTCGCTGCTCGCGTTCTTGCTGTCGCTGCCGCTCGCCCTGCTGGCGCTGGTACCGAGCGGATCGGTGTCCGTCGGTCTCTACGACGCGATCGGCGCGATCTCGTTCCTGTTCCCGTTCAAGGCTGCGCTGCAGGCGCTCGACGCGGCCGTCAACGGCGCGTCGCCCGCGATTGGTCTGTCGCTCGTGCATCTCGCCGTCCTCGCCGGCGTGTTTGGCGTGCTCGCTCGTGTCGGTCTGCGCGAGGTCGAGTAGCTCCGTCACGGAGGTCCGCATCGGCGCCGCGGGCCTGGGCGGAAGGTCGTCTGATCATTGGCAGCGGGGTATCCTCGGAAGCGATGGCCTTTCCACAGACGCGCATGCGCAGGCTGCGGGCGAGCGCGGGGTTGCGCGGGCTCGTACGCGAGACCGACGTGCACGCGGGGCAACTCGTGCTGCCGCTGTTCGTGACCGAGGCTATTGATGGGAGCCCACCCACCCAAAGCCCACCCACCGATGGCCGCGAGCCGATCGCGACGATGCCGGGAGTAGAGCGCCTGTCGCTGTCGGCGCTCGTCGCCGAGGCGCAGGAGGCAGCGGCGCTGGGGATTGCCGCGGTGATGCTGTTCGGCTTGCCCGCCGAGAAGGACGAGCAGGGCTCCAGCGCCTGGGATCCGGACGGTGTCGTGCAGCTGGCAACACGCGCGCTCAAGCACGCGCTGCCTGAGCTGCTCGTGATCACCGACGTGTGCCTGTGCGAGTACACCTCCCATGGTCACTGCGGCGTGCTCCGCGAAGACGCCGCGGTTGACAACGATGCGACGCTCGAGCTGCTGGTGCGCACGGCGCTCAGCCACGCGCAGGCAGGCGCCGACATGATCGCGCCTTCGGACATGATGGACGGCCGCGTCGGCGCGATCCGCGAGGGGCTCGACGGCGAGGGCTTCGCCGATACGCCGATCCTCGCCTACTCCGCCAAGTTCGCCTCCGCCTTCTACGGGCCGTTCCGCGAGGCCGCCGGCTCGGCCCCCGCGTTCGGCGACCGCCGCGGCTACCAGATGGATCCGGCCAACGGGCGTGAGGCGGTGCGCGAGGCGCTGCTCGACGTGCAGGAGGGCGCCGACATGGTCATGGTCAAGCCCGCACTTGCCTACGGCGACCTGATCCGCGCGGTCAAGCGCGCGACGCGCCTGCCCGTCGCGGCGTACAACGTCAGCGGCGAGTATGCGATGGTCAAGGCCGCGGCCGCGGCCGGCTACCTCGACGAGCGCGCGACAGTGCTCGAGATCTTGACCTCGCTGCGCCGCGCCGGCGCCGACACGATCATCACCTACCACGCAAAGGACGCAGCCAGATGGCTAGCAGAGCAGACGTGAGCACCGAGCCCCACGACGCGGTCGCGGCGCCGCTCGCCGACGTCGCGGACCCGGCGCGGCCCACGACCGCGACGCCGAAGCTGCGCAGCCGCAAGGACGGCGCCGCGATCGCGCTCGACGACATCGACCGCAAGCTGCTCAACCTGATGCAGGGCAGCTTCCCGATCGCGCCGCGGCCCTACCAGCACGTGGCGCAGCTGGGCGAGATCACGGAGGCCGAGGCGATGCGGCGCGTGCAGCACCTGCTGGACAAGCGCATCGTCCGCCAGGTCACGCCGATCTTCGACACGCGCGCGCTCGGCTACTCCTCGATGCTGGTCGCCGCCAAGGTTGACCCCGATCACCCGCACCGCGCGGCGCAGGTGATCAACGCGCACCCCGGTGTCTCGCACAACTACCTGCGCAACCACGAGTTCAACCTGTGGTTCACGATCGCCACCGAGCCCGACTCAGCGTTTGGGTTGGAGGGCACGCTCGAGCTGCTCGCGCGCGAGGCCGGCGCCGAGTCGGTGCGTCAGCTGCCGACGCTGCGGCTGTTCAAGATCCGCATGGACCTGGAGATGGAGGGCGGAACCGATGCGCTAGCGAGCGCCGCCGAGGTCAAAGAGCCGATCGAGCTGGAGCCGCAGCCCTACGACGAGCGTGACGTCGCCGTGATCCGCGCGCTGCAGGGCGACATGCCCGTGACCGAGGAGCCCTACGCGCCCGCCGCCACCGCTCTCGGCATGACCCAGGAGCGCTTCCTCGACCACCTCGCGGGCATGCAGGAGCGGGGCATCCTGCGTCGCGTCGCCGCGATCCTCTATCACCGCCGCGCCGGCTTCTCCGCCAACGGCATGGGCGTGTGGAAGGTGCCCGACGCGCAGATCTTCGACGTCGGCTGCCGCATGGCCGCGGTGCGCGGCGTCTCCCACTGCTACCAGCGTCCGACCTATGAGGACTGGCCGTACTCGGTGTTCACGATGGCGCACGGGCGCTCGAAGCAGGAGTGCGACGCGGTGCTCGACGCGATCGCGGAGATGACGGGCATCGAGGAGCGCGCCACGCTGTATTCGTCGACCGAGTTCAAGAAGATCCGGCTGCTGTACTTCACCGAGGACTTCAAGGACTGGGAGCGCGCGCACGGCGCCTGAGTTGACCGCCTCGCTGACCGACACGCGCTCGGCCGAGCTGTACCGACGCGCCCTCGAGCTGATCCCAGGCGGTGTCAACTCGCCGGTGCGCGCGATGGGCGCGATCGGGCGCGAGCCGCTGTTCATCGCGCGTGGCGCGGGCGCCGAGCTGACGGACGTCGACGGCAACAGGTTCGTCGACT
Source organism: uncultured Solirubrobacteraceae bacterium (assembly GCA_963716535.1). Classification (GTDB taxonomy): domain Bacteria; phylum Actinomycetota; class Thermoleophilia; order Solirubrobacterales; family Solirubrobacteraceae; genus Palsa-744. Next base: position 2,765,224 of record OY970317.1, read on the forward strand.
ACGTCTGCTCGTGGGGGCCGCTGATCCACGGCCACGCCCACCCGCACGTGCTCGCCGCGATCGCCGCGGCTGCCGCGCGCGGCACCAGCTTCGGCGCGCCGACCGAGGCCGAGGTCACGCTCGCGAGCGAGGTCGCGCGGCGCGTCGAGAGCGTGGAGATGCTGCGCCTGACCTCCTCCGGCACCGAGGCCGCGATGACCGCCGTGCGGCTCGCGCGCGCGGCGACCGGCCGCGAGCACGTGCTGAAGTTCGCCGGCGCCTACCACGGGCACTCTGACGGGCTGCTCGCGCAGGCCGGCTCGGGCCTGGCCACGCAGGGCCTGCCTACGAGCCCGGGCGTGCCGGACAGCGCGGCGGCGACGACGATCGTCGTGCCCTGGAACGATCCCGAGGCGCTCGCCGCGGCGACCGAGCGCTACGAGCTGGCTGCGATCCTCGCCGAGCCGCTGCCGGCCAACATGGGGCTCGTCCCGGGCGCCGACGGCTTCCTGGCGCTGCTGCGCGAGCGAGCCGATGCCAACGGCGCGCTGCTCGTGCTCGACGAGGTGATCAGCGGCTTTCGCGTCGCGCGCGGCGGCGCGCAGGAACTGCTCGGCGTACGCGGGGACCTGACGATCATGGGCAAGGTCATCGGCGGTGGCCTGCCCGCCGCGGCGCTCGGCGGTCGCGCTGAGCTGATGCGCAAGCTGGCGCCCAGCGGCGAGGTCTACCAGGCGGGGACGCTGTCGGGCAACCCGCTCGCGGTCGCCGCCGGGCTGGCGACGCTCGAGCTGCTCGACGAACCCGCCTATCTGCGTCTGGCGGCGCTCACCGAGCGCCTCGCCGACGGTCTGCGCGCGGCAGCTGGCTCCTATCCGGTGCAGATCGTCAACATGCCCGGTCTGCTGACCGTCTTCTTCAGCGAAGGTCCCGTGTCTTCGTTCGCGGACGCCCAGGCGTGTGACCTGGACGCGCATGCCGCGTGGTGCCGCGAGCTGCTCGCGCGCGGCGTCTATTCGCCGCCGTCGCAGTTCGAGGCCTGGTTCCCGTCGCTCGCGCACACGCCCGAGCAGATCGAACGCACGCTCGAGGCGGCCGCCGCGGCCTTCGCCTGCCTGCCGCAGCCGGCGGCGGCATGAGCGGCGCGCGCGCGGGCGGCGACGAGCCGGTGGCGGAGAGCGCGCTGGCGCGCTTGCACGAGATGCTGCTCGGGGAAGGCGGGTTGATGGCGACGCTGGTGGCCGCCGATGTATCCCCGTCCTCGGCGGAGAGTCCCGCAGGGATCGCCTCCAGCGGTCCGCGCGCGGCCGGCAGGCGTGAGCAGTACGAGCTGCTCGTCGAGGCGATCTACGAGGGCTACCTCTTGCACTACGGGGTGCCGCGCGTGGTCAGCGTGCCCGAGGCGGACATGGGTCTGCTTGCCGGCGACCGCCTGTACGCGATCGGCCTCGCGCGCCTGGTCGCGCTCGGCGACACCGCGGCGGTGGCGGAGCTGGCCGACACGATCACGCTCAGCGCGCTCGCTCAGGGCGCTGGCAGCCGCGAGCTCGCGGACGCCGTGTGGGAGGCCGGCGCGCGCGCCGTCGGCTGGGGTGCCAGCGACGAGCACGCGCGCGCCAAGGAGCTCGTGCTCGCCGGCTCTCCAAAGGCGATCGAGGCGATGCGCACAAGCTCCGCAGGGGCCATAGCAACGCCCTGAATCCCGCCTCGGTATTCTTTGCGCCCGGTGCCAAGCAAGCGCGACAAACACAAATCCAAATACACGCTCGACCGGGGGATGCCGGGCGCGTTTGAGGGTGAGACGATCACTCGTCGCAGGTTCATGACCGGTACGGCGCATGGCGCCGGCGCGGTCGCTGCAGCCTCGTTCGCATTGCCCGCGCTCGGCTTCGCATTCGGTCCGATCTTCAAAAGCAACCCGCACCGCTGGGAAGTCGTGGGCAACATCTACCAGTTCCCCGACAACAACTACGTGCCTGTGGTGATCACGCTGCAGCCGAGCATCGGCGAGGCGGGCAAGTCGACCGTGTACATGCGCAAGTTCAACCCGGAAATCGACACCGACGCCGCCGATGTGGACTCGCACACGCCGTACATCGCGATCTCCAGCCGCTGCGCGCATGTCGGCTGCCCGGTCCGCTGGGTCGACGCCTCCGAGCGCTTCATCTGCCCGTGCCACGGCGGCGTCTACGACCTTCTTGGCCGGCGAGTGGGTGGGCCCCCCGTTAGACCGCTCGACCGCTTCTACACGCGCGTCAACGGCGAAAACGTCGAAGTCGGCCCGCGCTTCAGCGTCAACAGCCAGCTGCGGCGCTTCTCGCCGCGCGACCCCGGCGAGACACTCGACGGCATCGGCCAGTACCTGTATCCGTCGCGTCCCGGCGCTCAGAAACTCTAGTCCGCAGCCGCTCCCTAACCACCGTACATCGTATGCCCAAGCTCCCCGCCCCTCCGCTTCCAGCCTCGCTGAAGACGCCGCCGCCGCGCCCTGGACAGGGCGGCAACGGCGGTCCGCTGGAGGACGCCAAGCAGGCGGGCATCACGGTCGTCGACTGGGTCGACGAGCGCACGTCGCTGAGCGGGGCGGCGCGCTGGATGATGTTCCGCAAGGTGCCCAAGGGCACCAACTGGTTCTACACCTTGGGCTCGGCGACGATGTTCGCGTTCCTCAGCCAGGCCGTTACCGGCGTGTTCCTGGCGATGTACTACCGTCCGGACCCGGCCGGCGGTGCATACGAATCGATCCGTTACGTCACCAACGACGTTTTCCTCGGCCAGTTCGTCCGCGGCATGCACAAGTGGGGCTCGAGCGTGATGGTGGTGCTGGTGTTCCTGCACATGGCGCGCACGTTCTTCTTCGGCGCCTACAAGTACCCGCGCGAGCTCAACTGGGTGATCGGCGTCGTGTTGTTGATCCTGACGATGGTGATGTCGTTCACCGGCTACCTGCTGCCGTTCGACCAGCGCGCGTACTGGGCGACGATCGTCGGCGTCAACATCAACGGCACCGGCCCGCTGGTCGGCCCCTATCTCAGCGACTTCCTGCGCGGCGGCTCTGAATTTGGCGCGACCACGCTGTCGCGCTTCTATGCGATCCACATGCTGCTTGTACCTGGGCTGATAGCGGCACTGCTCGGCGCCCACCTGTACCTGGTCGCGAAGCTGGGCACGACCGCGCCGCCGTGGACCAAAGCCGAGAAACGCCACGAGCTGCGCGAGACCGAGGTATAGGACCGATGGCACAGACAGCAGCCGCCGGTGACCGTCATCTCGCGGGGGTCACGCGATGAACCAGCGCGAGAAGGAGGAATACCTCCGCGAGTACGCGGCGCTGAAGGCGCAGGGCAAGCCGTTCTTCCCCTACGCGGTGGCCAAGGACTCGATCATGGCCTGCGTCGTGATGGCGGTGATCATCACGATGTCGCTGGTGCTGGGCGCCGAGCTCGGCTCCAAGGCGAACCCGACCACCACCACCTACGTGCCGCGGCCGGAGTGGTACTTCTTCTTCCTGTTCGAGGTCCTGCGCATCATCCGCACGCCCAGCCTCGTGCCGCTGGCGACGATCGGGGTACCGACGCTCGGCATGATCCTGCTGTTCCTGCTGCCGTTCTATGACCGCGGTCCCGAGCGGCGTCCCGAGCGGCGCCCGATCGCGACGATCACCGGCATCACGGTGATCTGCGCGATGGCCTACCTGACCTACTCTGGAGCCAACGCCGGAGCGCCGACGTCGATCGAAATGGCGACGCCGGCGGCGGTCAGACAGGCTGGCGGCAAGCTGCTCGCGGAGTACGAAGAAGGCCGCAAGGTCGTCGCCCAGTCGGGCTGCCTGGCGTGCCACAAGCTTGGCGACAACGGCAACGCCGGGCCTGGTCCGAACCTGACGAACATCGCTGACCGCATTCCTCGCCAGGCGATCGCGCGCACGCTCGTGAACCCCACGGCGCCGATGCCGTCCTTCAAGAACCTGCCGGCGAAGAAGTTCGAAGCGATCGTCAACTTCCTCTCGCAGCTCAAGTAGCCGGCGCGGTGCCAGCTCGCCTTCGCGACGGCGCCGGCAGGCTCGAGGCCGGCGAGGTGCGGGCGATGTTCGACCGCATCGCCGGGGTCTATGACCTGCTGAACACCGTCATGACCGCCGGACTGCACCATCGCTGGCGCGAGCGTGCTGCCGAGCTGGCGTGGATCGGCCCTGGCAGCCGTGTGCTCGATATCGCCACCGGCACCGGCGACCTCGCGCTCGCGCTCGCGCGCCGCGTCTCGCCGGGCGGCGAGGTTGTCGGCAGCGACTTCGCCGAGGCGATGCTCGATCGAGCCCGCGCCAAGGCCATGGCGGCCGATCCCCGTGCCGTGCGCCCGCGCTTCGAATGGGCCGATGCGATGGAGCTGCCCTACGACGAGGACTGCTTCGACGCCGCCACCGTCGGCTTCGGCGCACGCAACTTCGACGACCTCGAACGCGGCCTGGCGGAGATGGTCCGGGTGGTACGCCCGGGGGGCCGTGTGGTCGTGCTCGAGATCACGACGCCAACGCGCGCGCCGCTGTCGCTGTTCTACGCGCTGTGGTTCGACCGCGTCGTTCCCGCGCTGGGAAGCGTGACCGGTGCGCTCGCCGCCCGCTGGCGTGCCGGCGCCGAGCCGGGCACGATCGCGCAGGCGTACAGCTATCTGCCCAACTCGGTCAAGCGCTTTCCCGCGCCCGAGGCACTCGCCGCCGAGCTGCACCGAGCGGGTCTGTCCGACATCAGCTACGTGATCACCGCCGGTGGGATCGTCGCGATCCACGCCGGCACTGTTCCAGAGGACGCCACTGAAGCGGGCGCCGGCGCGGCATCATGAGCACAGTGGGTAGCACGGCGGCCAGTATCCCCGCAGCGGGAGTGGACGGACTCGACGCGATCATGCGCCGTGGCGGCGACGCGCTGCGCGCACGGATGCAGCGCACGGAGCGCTATCTCGGACAGGTGACGGCGCAGGCCGGCACGCCGCTGGCATCGCACGCCAACGCCACCGTGCTCGCTGGCGGCAAGCGCCTGCGCCCGCTGCTCGTCGTGCTGGCGTCGGAGTCGGCGGGCGGTCCACCGGACACGGCCGATGGCGAGGAACGTCTGGTGCGCGCGGCCGTCGCGGTTGAGCTGGTGCACTCGGCGACGCTCGTCCACGACGACCTGATCGACGGCGCGCTGCTGCGGCGCGGTCATCCCACGGTGGCCGCGGTGGCAGGCCGCCAGATGGCGATCGCCACCGGCGACCTGCTGTTCTCGCGGGCGTTCGCGGAGTTGGCACGCAACGAGGACCCGGCGCAGCTGCGCGCGCTCTCGGAGGCCAGCTCGGCGCTTGCCGAAGGCGAGCTGCTGCAGCGCGAGGATGCCTACACCGCGCACGTGGCCGTCGAGCGCTACCTCAGGCGCTGCGAGCTGAAGACCGCGGCGCTGTTCGAGGCGGCCTGCCGGCTCGGCGCGCTGACCGCGGTCGACGGCTCACCGGAGCTGGCGGACGCGCTCGGCGCGTTCGCGCGCCGGATTGGCTTGGCGTTTCAGATGCTCGACGACGTGCTCGACGTATCGGGTCCGGTCGAGCGCACCGGCAAGTCGCGCGGCACCGACCTGCTCGACGGCACCGTGACGCTGCCGTTCATCCTCGCCCGCGAACGTGAGCCTGAGCTGGCCGCCTTCGATCTCGCCTCACTCGGAGGACCGGAGCAGGCCGAGGCGCTGTGCGAGCGCATCGCCGCGACCGGCGCGCTGGACGAGGCGCGCGAGCAGGCGCTGGCCGTCGTGGCCGAGGCCAAGGAGGCGCTGCCGGCGATCCTGCCCGACGGACGTTCGGCGCTACTGAGCCTGGTAGCCGACGCCGTCGTCGAGCGCTACCGCTAGCGGCCCGCTGGCGCGGCGTCAGGCGGCGTCCTCGTTCGCTCATGTGCTCTCGCACACTTCGCTCTCTGCGTCCTGGCCTGACTTGGCCAGCGGCCCGCTAGTAGCGGCCCGCTGGTTGAAGCTAAAAGTCGCTGGGGAGGATCAGGTCGGCGTCGAGCGCGCGCGAGAAGAACTCGATTTCCTCTGACATGTTCGCGTGCGTCATGCGCCTGAGATCGCCCAGCAAGGCGCTTGAGCCGCGGTCGAGCTCGTCGTCGAGGCGTTCGACGGCGGTTTGGTCGAACACGCCTTCCCGCCTTGACTCGCACTCCGGGCAGCGCAGCACGATGCGCCAGTGGCGTGGACCCTCCTCCGACCAGTCCAGCGGGTACACGAGCTCGCCGGAGCAGTGGAAGCAGATGTGTAGCTGCGCGGGTGCGCATGCGCTGTCCGCTTGCTGTCCGTCGACGCCGTAGACCGCGCCCACGGGGTTGCCCCTGTGCGACTGCGGGTGGGACTTGATGTCAGGGTTGTTCTCAGGTTCCATGCCGGCTCTGAGTCGTCATCGACGCCAGAGGCGAGAGCCTTTAGCAAAGCGGCCCGTTGCTCGCGCGGTGGTAGGTTCAGTGGGCCATGGCCAGCGCGATTCGCACGATCGCCCACGACGAGCGCCTCTCGCTCGTGGACCACCTCGAAGAGCTGCGCACACGCCTGATCGTCAGCGTGCTGGTGCTTGCCGTGGCGTTCGGAATCTGCCTTTGGCAGAACCACGCGCTGCTGCGCGTCATCAACGAACCGCTGAAGACGGAGACGAAGAAGCAGGTAGCCAAGGGCGAGGGTACGCCCGGGCAAACGGTGCTCGCCCAGCGTGGTCTGCTGAACCTCGCGGCCAGCACCCAGCACGCGCTCGGTGTCTTGACCAAGCCCAGCAGCGGCCTCTCGGCCACCGCGCGAGGCGAACTCGCGCCGCTGATTGCGCAGCTGAAGGCCGACGTGGCGGCGATCCCGCGCAACCCCGTCGGCGACAACCCGGCGACGCTCGGCATCGGCGAACCGTTCACGACGACGGTCACGGTGACGCTGTACTTCGCGTTGATCGTGTCGCTGCCGGTGATCCTGTTCGAGCTGTACGGCTTCGTGCTGCCGGCGCTACAGCCGCACGAGCGGCGGGTGGCGATGCCGCTGCTGACGGCTGTCCCGTTCCTGTTCGCCGCGGGCGTCGCGTTCGGGTACTTCGTGGTGCTGCCTGCGGCGATCCACTTCTTCGTGAACTTCAACTCCAGCGAGTTCAACGTGCTCGTGCAGGCCAGTCCGTACTACAGCTTTGCCGCGACGATCCTACTTGCGATGGGCCTCGTGTTCCAGGTGCCGGTGGTGATCGTCGGCGCCACGCGCCTCGGGATCGTCACGCCGCGCCAGCTACGCAAGGGCCGGCGCTACGCGGTCGTGGCTTGCGCGGCGGTCGCCGCGTTCCTGCCCGGCGATGTGATCACGCTGATCCTCGAGACCGTGCCGCTGTACCTGCTGTACGAGGTCAGTATCCTGGTGGCAGCGCTTGTGGGGCGGGCCGAGCGAAGTCGGCCGGAGGGCAGCGCGAGCACCACAGATGCCGGGGATTCCTCGGAGGGTCCGGCATCGTCACCATCGCAGGACTCAGGAGAGCCAACAGTGCAGGACCTCATAGACCACATCGATCCAAGGCTGCAGGGCTAGAGATGCTGTTCGACGTCCGCGGTCGTCACCGCCGCCGCGCGGTGCGCGTCATCTACATCGGTCTGGCGCTGATCTTCCTACTGGGGTTCGTGGGTCTGGGCGTCGGCGGCGGCTTCGGCAGCGGCGGCATTCTCAGCGCCTTCACGGGCGCTGAAGGCAGCAACAACGCGAGCTTCTCAGGCCAGATCAGCAAGTACCGGAAGCTGACCGAAAAGCAGCCGAACAACGCCAGCGCCTGGGAAAACCTGACCAAGAACCTGCTGCACGAATCGGGCGGCAGCGAAAAGTACGTGACGAGCGCGGGCGAAGTCACGGCCAAGGGCAAGCAGCTCTTCAAAGAAGCGTCCAGTTCATGGGATCGGTACGTGGCGTTGGCCGCGGGCAAGCCAAACGCCGAATTGGCGCAGCTGATGGAGGGGGTGTATGGCGAAACCGGGCTGAGCGAACCCACCAAGGAGATCGAAGTCCTGCAGATCGCCGTCGCCGCCAGGCCCACGGACGCGGCGCTGTTCGCGGCGCTCGCCCAAGCGGGATACAAGGCCCACAACACCAGCCTCGGCGATCTGGCGTCCGCAAAGGCCGTCGCGCTGTCGCCGGCCGTGGATCGCAAGCGCGTCAAGACCGAGCTCGCCGAACTCAAGGCCAACCCGTCCGGCGAAAAGACCTACACGACGGTCACGAACGGCAAAACCTACGCGGGCACACTGAACGCCAAAAAAGAATTCCAGGGCACTGAAGTCAAATCGGCTTCGACGGCGACAAAGACGACTACGACGACGCCCGCCGGGAAGTCGACGACGACCAAGAGCAAGTAGCGGCGGCTAAGAGGTGTGGCGCCGCCGTGGGCAGTAGGGCCCGGCGCCGAGGGCGCACGCCAGGCGCGCTTGGATAGAATCAACGCGAGCCGGCCACTCTCGCCGGATTGCTCTCGGGCCGTTAGCTCAACCGGCAGAGCAGGGGCCTCTTAAGCCCAAGGTTGTAGGTTCGATTCCTACACGGCCCACCATTACGTCGTAAATCGAACCAACGTCCAAAGGCTCCCGTTCCCGCCAGGGGACGGGAGCTTCGGCGTGTTGGAAGGCTGTAGTGGCGGCGATCTCGGCTGGCGCGGGGATTGGGGTGCTGCTGGTGGTGGCGCGGATGGCGTTGTGCAGAGCACGTAGCTCGGCGAATGGGCCTGCCAGTTCGGCGGCGGTGATCGTCTCGTCGCAGACGAAGAGGGCGTTGAAGATGGCCTGGTTGATCAGGCGCCGGATGGTGTCGTCGGCTCGTAGGTAGAGGTCGTGGAGGTCTTCGTCGAGGATCTTCAGCGCGAGGTCGAGGGTGGCGACGATGTCGTCGTAGCGGAGGCTCAGGCGGGCGATGAGCCCTTCGGCGTCTTGGCGCTCGCGTCGTAGGCGGGCCTGCTCGTCGTCGAAGAGTTCGCCGCTGATGCGGTCTTCGTAGTGCATGTTCAGGAGCTTGCGCTCCTGGTCTTTGATTGCTTGTAGGACGCCTTGGCAGCGGTCGATCTCCTGCTGGGCGGTGGCGACCCGCTCGCTGAGGTCTTTGGCGATCGCCTGGCGGATCTCCTCGCGTTCGGCGTCGCTGAACGGGACACCGGCGTAGTGGTCCTCGATGGCGGCCTCGACGAGGTCGACGGGCTGGCAGCGCTGTGGGCATTCGCCGCGCTGGTTGCGCGGGCAGACGAAGTATTCGTAGATGCCGCCGTTGCCTTTGTTGCGGGAGTAGACCAGGCGGCAGCCGCAGGTGCCGCAGCGGATCGTGCCCTTGAGGTAGTGCTGGTGCTTGCGGTCGCGCTCGCCGGAGAGGCGGTGGGCCGCAAGGACGGCCTGGACCTGATCGAACAGCTCTTGGCTGACGAGCGGCTCGTGGCGGCCGGGGTACTGCTTGCCGGCGTAGCTGACGATCCCGGCGTAGTAGGGGCAGCAGAGCAGGTTGTGGACGCCGTTGAGGCTCAGCGGCTGCGGGTCGCGGCGGCGAGTTCCGCGCGAGCGCAGGCCACGCGCCTCCAGCAGGATTGCGATGTCGCTGAGGCTGTAGAGGCCGGTGGCGTAGGTCTCAAACGCCCAGGTGATGATCCGGCCACGCTCCGGATCGATGATCACGGTGCGTACCTCGCCTCCCTGTGGTAGCTGCTCGCGGATGTTCAGGTAGCCCAGGCGAGTGCGCCCAGGTGTGCCGCCTCGCTTGGCCTTCTCGGTCATGCCCTTGAGCACCTCGTTGGCGAGGTTGCGGCTGTAGTACTCGGCGAAGCTCGCCAGCATGCCGTGCATCAGCCGGCCGGCTGGTGTTTGGTCGATGTTCTCGGTGGCGCTGATCAGCCGTGCGCCGGCCAGCTCGATCTCGAACAGCATGTTGGCGTCGTCGCGGCGGTTGCGGGCGAAGCGATCGACCTTCCAGAGGATCACGTAGTCGATGTCGCGCTCTTCTTTGATGCGCCTGAGCATGACGTTCAGCTCGGGGCGCTGGTTGGTCTTGGCCGACTCGGCCCGCTCGATGTACTCATCAACGACCACAGCGCCGTACTCGGCTGCCTTCTGCACGTACCGGCCGTCGCGTTCGATGCCGACAAAGCGCCGGCCCTCCAACACCACCGCTGCGCCGGTCGAGCCGCTGCCGGTGAACGGATCGAGTACCGTCCCGCCGGGTGGGCAGACCAGCCGCGTCAACCAGCGCATCAGCTCCAGCGGCTTGACCGTGGGGTGTGTGTTGCGCACCAGCCGCACCGAGCCTCGCTCGCGTGCATAGATCGGCACCTGGTGCAGCGGCAGCGCCTCGCAGCCGGCCTCGCGCTCCGCGCGACTGGCCTTGGAGGCGAAGAACAGGCGGCTGACCTCTCGGCCCGGACGCGGCTCGGTGTCGATCAGCGCGACCGGACAATCGGGCAGGCAGCCTCCGCGCCGGCAGTGCGCACTGTGCGCCAGCGCCACGTTCGCCGGCCAGAACCCCCGGCCACCATCGCGACGCGGGACGCGTGCGGCATCGATCTGGAGCGCTCCCGTGCCGTGCGCCGCCAGGTTGGCGTCGAGCGTTCCCGCCAGTGGTTTGCGGGCCAGCAGCACCGGCTCATAGGCAGGTTTCAGACAGACCCCCAGGCCGCCGGGGCGTACACGGGATTTGGGGACACCCTGAGCGTAGAGCCACAGCAGTTGATCGCGGACCTCATAGGGACGCTTGGCGCTCCCGACTCGATGCGACCGGCGCAGCGACCGGCGCACCACCAACCAGCACACAGCGGCTCACGGTGCCTGTCTCCTGCGGCGGCGTAGCGGCGTTTCATCGTCCCTGACATCCGCTGTCGCCTCGTCGCTCAGGCCGTGGCGTTCCAGCAGCGCCGCGTCAACCTCCGCGGGGTCGCGGCCGTAGCGAGCAGCCGACTCCCGGCGCACTGCCTCGGGGTCGCTGATCGGCTCAGGCGGCGCCACGGTGCGGCCGGTGACCGGCGAGCTGACATCACCCGGACCAAGCCCGATACGCGCCGCGATCTCAAAGCGCCCGAGCGCTTGCAGCTCCTCCGCGCTCACGCCCGGAAGTTCCCGCGCCAGCAGCCTCGCATCATCGGCGTTCTGCCTGAACGCGACGAGCGTCGCCGCGTTCGTCAGCGCCGCTTGTGAAAGACCAGCGGGCAACTGCGACAGACTTTGCGCGGCCAGTGTCAGCCCGACGCCGAGGCCACGGGCCAACTCAAACAGCGAGTCCAACGGCACCGGAATGTCCGTGAAAACCTTCGGCTCATCGACATACACATAGAACGGACGGCGCTTGTCAGCCGGCACCTGTGAGCGCGCCTGCACACCCTGGAACAGTTCGTTGATGACGAGCGCCGCGAGCAATCTCGAGGCCGGCGCACCGATCACCCCCGGTGACAACGACACGATCACCACCCGCCCGCGGCGCAGCACCTCGCGCATGTCCCACTTCGGCTCAGCCTGCGCCAGCACCGAGCGCACCACCCGCCGGCCGACCAGCTCGTTGACCTTGTTCAGCGGACTGCCGAGCTGCTGGGCGCGGCCCTCGGGCGTATGCGCCTCAAACTGCGCCCAGGTCGCTTTCAAGAGCGGGTCTTTCAGACGGCTTGTCAGGCGCCTGCGGAACACGTCCGACGAGAACACGAACGGCAGATCAGCGAGCGTGGCCGTACGGTCATGCGCCAGCGTCACCAGCCCCGCCCGCAGCCACTTATCCGAGCGCACCCCCCACGAGTCGATGAAGATCGAGCGGAACATGCCAAGCACCAGATCGCCCGCCAGCTCTGGATCACCACCGCTGAACACCCGCAGCCCCGGCACCGGACCCGGACGAGCAGGATCAAGCACGATCACCCCATCACGGCGCTGGTCAGGCACCATCCGCAGGATCTCCTCCGCGAGGTCTCCCTTGCCGTCGAGAACCAGGCAGCCGCGACCGGCCGCCAAATCCTGGGCGACGAGCGAGGCCATCAACACTGACTTCCCGCCGCCCGAGGGAGAGCAAATAAGGCTGTGCGACAGGCCACCAACCACCGGCTGAGCCAGCGCCCGCTGCTCCATGCCCGGCCAGGTGGAGTACGCCCACACCCGGCCTGAGCGCGGAATCCGCGCCGAGGGAAGCAGCAGGGGAGCCACACCGAGCACCAAGCCAGGCACCCGAGGCGCATCAATCGGCCACCCGACCAAGCCCAAAAGCTCTGCCGGCGAGAATCGACTGCCGCCAATGAGCGGCACCCGCTCCACGAACCGCTGCACATGGGTCGAGCGGCAATACCGAATCACGGGTTGTCCTCGCAGACCCGTTCGCGCTCGAAACACCGCCGCTACCCGCGTCAGCAGATTCACGCTCTGTCCATAGCTATTGGCGCTCACCGCGATGGCTGCGCGCGCAGCCAGCACCGGCCCGCCGTACTTGGAGCGCAGCGCCGGCAGATGCGCCGGGTCGATCGGCTGCTCGGGCCACAGCCACGCGAGCAGCCCATCACCCCGCGCCTGCGACCGGGACTGACGCTCATACCGATACGGGCCGCGCACCGGACGAAGCGTCCAACGCACCATCACCCGCTCACCAGCCCGCAGACCCGACAGCGCCCCAAGCAGCGCCGCTGCTGTTTCGCCATTCCGATCGCCGCGCAGCAGCGGGTGACGACCACCCCAGCGCAGCCGCACCGCCGCCCGCCACACACGCGGCCCCTCCGGCTCTACCGGCTCCAGCCGCACCCCCGGCAACAGACCACGCAAGTGAGCACGCAAGATCTCGATCGTGGCCGGCTCCGCACGCAGATAGTGGCGAATACCATCGGCGTCACCGACAAGCTCCAACACCACCTGCGTCCGCGTCGGCAACCCCGAGATACCACCCAACACCCCCCACACCGCGTTCTCGCTGACATCCGGCCCAAAGCGCAGCTCGACGGCCTCCAGCACCGGACCCTGCCGCCTGTGATCGATGAACAGTGCACAGATCGCTCCCCCGAGCAGCAGCACGACACTGCCGAGGATCGCCGCTGCCATTACGCGGCCTCCGGCGGATCAGAGCACTCGCCCGCATCCACGTCATCGACCGAAGGGATATTCACCCCGTCACTTGTTGGCGGGGCAGACTGTGAACGCTTGGTGCGATCCTCAACTGTACCTTTAGCCAGCAGCCAGATAGCGACCTCCATCTTGGTCCCATCCAGCCTACTCAACCGATCCTCACGGATCTTGATATTGCGCTCTTTACGCCGTCCCATCGCTCACACCTCCCTTCACTTATTCATTATTTGTGACGCGACGTCACGAACCAGCCTGCAACAGAATGTGAAATATGTCAACAGTCTTTTTCACAATTGTGTGTACCACCAGATAAGACGCAGCACACCGATAACCGCCGCGAGCGCTATGAGCGGCACCAGCAGCCGGGGAAGGACATTCGCCAGAACTTGCAGACTGATGGCACCGACCACGAGCCAGGCAACAACGCGCTCCCACGACGGCTGATGGCTACCGTTCATGGCCTCCATGATGGGAGCCGCCGCTGGAGGGTTTTGGGTGCTGTACTGGGGGAGTTCATGCGCACTCCGCCCATCCCATCGCCCGCTGAGCTGGCCGCCGAGCTCAGCCGCCTGCTGCGTACCGGCGTCACGACCGAGCGCCTACGAGACTGCGAAGCCCTACTCAGCCTGGCGCTGACCCGCGCCAAGGCCGCCACCGAGCAAACCGACGATTTGGCGGTCGCCGCCATCACGCTCATACGAGAAGCGACCACCCGAGTTGATGACGGAGCGAACGGTCCTGTTGCCATGCTGCTCGGCTTGGCTGCCGGCACTCGTGGAAGCCTGCTCAAGGACCGGCGACGCTGGGCAGCCGAGGCCATCCACGTCTCAGCCGAGCACTTGCGGAAGGACCGCGAGCCGCTGCTACTGGAAGCCGTGGCCGATGAGCTGTACGCCGCCGACAGCGCCTACCGGCTGCGGCACCGCCACCGCTCGACACCGGAACGCTTGCCCGAGCGATCAGCGCTCGGCGTCGATTGGCTGGCGCAGCACCGCAGCTACCGCCGCATCTGGACACCACTCTCAGGGATGCGCAACGACCTTCATGTGCTCAGGCGCTATCTGGCTGCTGAGCAACAAGACCAGCCGGCCATCGCTGACCGGCTCTGCAACATCACCTGGCAGTGGACGCGATTCCTGGCGGCACTCGAGCGCTTCGTGCACGAGCAGGGCGGACTCTGGCTGCTGGCCGACGCTGACAGCGAGATCGCCGCAGCCGATGCCATCTACAAGATCCAGTTCTACGTGCCGCTGGGCGAAGCCGATTGCTCGTGGCTGCGCACCCTGCTTGCCGATACACCGCATGGGGAGCTGGACGGCTTCGGCGATCGTCTCATCGCAGCCGGCGATCGACGCCGCGAGCTGATGGCCACCTGGATCGCCTGGGCCGGCGGCTGTGACGACCACAGCGAGCCAAGCGACTGCACCTGTCCGCTCCATGCTTGGTTCCACGCAGCCGAGCAGTTCATCCGGCTGATTGACGAGGACTGGTATCGGGTTGCGGACTACTACCGAGCAACCGACTTTGACGCGAGCGGGGTGGACGTGCGCGAGCTACGAGACGAACGGTAGTTCCCCGGCCAATCGATCCACATGGCGGTGATATCAGACGGCCGCGCAATCCGATCGCTACTCTTTGCCCGTGTGTACTACTTCGTTGATGCCGTAGTCCGCGACCTTGAGCGTCTTGTCCTAGCCGAGCCGCCGGAGCGCGGGGGTGCTCTCCTGGGATTGCCGCACCGACGCGTCGTCACCGATTTCCTATTTGATTCCGACGCTGACGTGTCGGCATCATCGTTTCGACCGTCAAGCAAGTTGGGCGATCGAGTCCGCGACCTTGAGCGCCTTCACGGTCTCCAGTTCAAGGGGATCGCCCACTCACATCCCGGCGGCTTTGATCGTCCTTCCGCACAGGACCACCAAGCAGCAGAGAAGGGGCTTGAACTCAATCCGCATCTCGTAGATTACGCGCTACCCATCCTTACTTGCGGTGACGTCACGAGCATCGAAGCGCATGAGCTCGCTCTCGCTGATGGCAAGCTATCTAGCTTCATGGCTCGGCGCTCGGACGCCGGAGCGAAAGCTTCTCGCGTGCCTTGTGCTGAAATCCCTCTTGCTCGTGACCTTGAAGCCGCACAAATTGCCTTTGATGGCAGCGCCTCAGAGGTCTTCGTTACGCGGCCCGGACCAGAGCTGATGTTGGCTGGCCGGGTGGTATTCCCCAACGACATCGAGTTGGTCGTCCTCGTCACAGAGCAGTATCCACTCACGGCACCACTCCTGTTGCTCGGCATCGCGGGAGACACTGAGCAGCTACAGCCATCGTGGCAGCTCGACGTGCAGCCCGAGACTCGTCTTGTGACGGCACTCCGCGGCGTGCTGCCAGCAGCGCAGCCGTGGACGCACGGCTACGGCCCGTGGGGCAGCCTAAAGACCTGCACCACCGACACATCACGCAGTCACGCCGCAGGATGGGCTCGCGTCGTAGGCAATCCGGCAACGATAGAGCGTGATGAGCGTATCCAGCGTCAGGCAGCCCTTGCGCCGCTTGGCAGCCCTCACGTTTTCCTGATGGGAGCTGGTTCAGTTGGTTCGGTACTCGCCGAGATACTGGTGCGAAGCGGCGTGAGTCGACTCACTGTCTGCGATCCTGACGACGTTGACGCTGCAAATCTCTCACGTACAGTCTATGAGATGCAGGATGTCGGCAACTCGAAGGTGATAGCGCTCAGGCGACTTCTTCTCCAGATTGATCCTACTGTCCAGATAAATGTCCTCCCCTACTCACTGCAACAGATCACGGACACCCTCCCTGCGCAGATCGCGGATACTCAGTTGCTCGTCGCTGCTTCCGATGATCCCGAGGCCCAGCGTAGCCTGAACGCGCTAGCGTATGCGCATGGCATCCCGGCAGTATTTGCCGGTCTCTATGAACGTGCCGAGGGAGGGGAGGTCATCTTCACAGTGCCCGAGAGGTCTGCGTGTTATCTGTGCGCCAAGGCCGCCCGCTATGCGCTTGAAGAGTCCGACCCCGATCCAGCGCACGACTACGGCACCGGGCGGCTCGTCGCCCAAGTCGCCCTAGCAGCAGACATTCACCGTCTAACCACAGCAGCAGCTAAGGTCGCCTTGGGCATCCTGGCGCAAGACGGCTCGCCAGCATCCGAGTTCACAGATGCCGCCCTCGACAGAGCGATCACGTACCTTACCATGAGCATGACGCCACAGTTCTGGTTCTACCCGGCCGTCTTCGGGGCAGTACCGGGCCAGTACGCCTACCAATCCGTATGGATCGTCCCAACCCGCCAGGACGACTGCCCCGTTTGTGGCCTGCCAAGCGCTCGTAGGCCCTGGGACGATCATGGCCCGTCTTTGGAGGCGCTCCGAGAGGCCACCAGGGCGCTCCCATCTGCTAGAATTGCGCCCGACAGCGAGGATGCTGCTCGTGCGAGCGAGCAATAGCTCCGCTGGCTCGCAAAGCACATATCTCAACCGCGCCCGCTTGTCGCGGACGCCGGTCGCGGACAGCGAATACAGGAGGTTACGACATGG
Source organism: uncultured Solirubrobacteraceae bacterium (assembly GCA_963716535.1). GTDB lineage: Bacteria > Actinomycetota > Thermoleophilia > Solirubrobacterales > Solirubrobacteraceae > Palsa-744. The sequence continues at coordinate 2,781,832 of OY970317.1, forward strand.
CCGAAGACCTAAACCTACTGCGCACGACAATCCAGCGAAATCGTGCGACCAGAGATTCTGCGCTCACGACTCCCTCAAGGGAGGTTTACGTCAATTCCAAAGGCGCTTTGCTCGTAGAGGGAGAAGTCATCGACGGAACTGCCGAAGACCTCTCGGTGGTCAATCAAGACACATTTGCCTAAGTGAGTACCACCCGCATCGAGCGCGAGCGTGTGATCGTTCGTCGCAAGCTGCCCAAAAACACGCGACACCTAAACGTGGATGGACTCGAAGGTTGGCTCTATGACATACCGTGCGAGTTGGGTCGGCCGTATACGATGTTTCTATATTGGGATGGGGCGCTGTACAAGGTACAGTTGATCTATCCTGATCCTGGGCAGCTTCCGGATGACATTCATAAGACCCACTATCTTGCAGAGGGTATCATTTGCCTCAATAAGAGTATCGGGTATCCCAAGTTGGACGATGCGTACGCAAGGAGTATGCTGTTTGCCACGGGATTGACCATACTGCAAATGACAGGTTCATTCCCGTTCTGACGAGCCGTCGTCGGTATGCTCCTCGGGCGCTCCCTTAGTGTCATCGACTTGTCGGCCACGCTCTACGGAATTGTCTCGGACTTCCTCGGCGCTGGGCATAGGGTTGGTCGCCCGGCCTTCGCGGATTGCTCGACGCACACTCTCAAGGGAAGGGGTAATCCCAGAGTCCGCTAGCGGTTGTGTCTCGCCATCGCGGCTAGTAGGTAACGGAGCGGGGTCAAGCGCGCCTGCACGCCTGGCGTCGCGTAACGCGTTGAGATCGACTCCACCCTTACCTGGGCGCAAGCGATCACGTAGCGCGTTGAGATCAACCTCAGCTCCAGTATCAGGCTCAGGTGTTCGAGCTGGATCTTGCTCGGAAGGCGTCTCCATCCAATTGGTTCTCCTTTGTCACATATAGTTAACGTCGAATACGTCACCATGTCAAGAGTGACATGACTGACCGCTCGCTTGAGAGTGTGCGTCGAGCAATCCGTGAAGGCCGGGCGACCAACCCTATGCCCACAGCCGAGGAAGTCCGGCAGGCTACCCGAGAATCGCAACCAGCTCACGAACCGCCCGCGCAGCCACCATCCCCGGCCGCACCTTCTCACCCGTCCTCGTTCGACTTCGTTGGATGGGTCGGCGGCTGCATAATGTGCTCGGTCTTTATGCTAATCCCCGACATCTGGATATCAGTCTGGATCAGAGCGATTGTCGTTGGCGGTTCAGCCGGCTTCAATTTCAAGTTTTACTTCATCCTGTCCGGCGTGTTGGGAGTCATAATCGGCACGATCATGAGTGCGCGGGACTCGTAGCCCTTTCGCCGCTTACTTCACCAATGGTAGGTCGCTCGCATTCGTGCGGCTGCGGTGTTCTGGTCTGTCGTAGCCGTCGGTGTTGACAAGGCTGTCGAGGCCACGCGCCGCTGCTCGAGGTCAACCTTCCGGGGATCGCTCAACCAGCTCGCGCAGTCCAGCCACATTGCCTTGAGCGCCAACTGCCACACAGCCGGCTCCGACTACGCAGGCGACGCCCAGCAATTCAAAGCCGCTCCGACTCGGTACTCGTTCGCCACTCCAGTTGCGGCCATTCCATCTCTCAACTAGCAACTCCTGTGGTTTACCGACGGGACCAGGGGCGAAGACTTGTCCCGTGGCTACGCAACTCGTGGTCGAAGCGCACGACACACTGCTCAGACTTGAGCGCGGTGGGACCGACACCTGCTGCCTATGCCAGCTCTGCCCATTCCATGACTCGATCACGGCCCTAGTGCGGAGGCCACCATGCACCGTATCACCGGCTCCCACCGCGATACAGAAGCTTGAGCTGACGCATGATACGCCGTACAGCGTGTCTCGCACTTCGGTTCTTGGGCTCGGTTCATGCCAGCGACCGTCGGGAACTGCTCGGGTAAAAATCACCTGACGCCAACCGTTGCGTCCGATACCGTAACCCACGGCCACGCAAAAGCCCGTTGGTGTACATGACACCCTGCTCAAGGCACCAGCCCCTCCCGGCAGCGTGATCTGATGTGACCATTCCGTACCGTTCCACGCATCCAAGATCCCATAGCTGCCCAGACCATCCGCGGTGTCAGCCGTCCCGACAGCTACGCAATCGTTTTTGGTCACGCAGGACACGCTTGTGAGAGCCGAGGCCACTGGCCTCAGCGGTGCGCTTTGCTGTTCCCAGCTCGCACCTGTCCAGTGATATATCTCAGCCCGAATGCCCGTGCCGAGGATATCTGAGCCTCCCACGGCGAGGCAATCTGTCGCCGAGAGGCATGAGTCGCCGTAAAAGGTAAGCCCTGGAATTGTCGTGAGTGTCCACGATTCGCCGTTCCAAGACTCGACCAGCCCGTCTACGGTGCTCGGTCCCGAGAACGACTCGCCAACAGCGACGCATTGCGTGCCCGACGTGCAAGACACATCGCTGAGAGCACCCCTTGGAGCGGAGAGCGGTTCAGCGCGCCAGGACGACCCTCTCGTAACAGCGTGAGCTAGGTCGGCAGTCGCCGCAAAGGCGCACACGACGGCGAGGACGAACGGTGGGACGGTCGGCGCCCAGCGACGCGGCAACCTGCGTATGCAGGCTGCCAGTGCGGCGCAAAGAGCCATCCGTGATCGTCCTGAGCTCCGCGACATATCTTGCCTCCGGTGGTCGAGCCGGGGGCAGCTCCGCAGCGGCTGCCCTCAGCCTTTTGGCAGCGGCACGCTACTTATAAGTCTGTAGACTGTCAAGTAGCAGACCGGGACTGTTCCCGGTTGTGGAAGGCGATCTCCAACGAGCGGTCGGCCGCAATCTCCGGGCGTATCGAGAAGGCAAGGGGCTCAGCCAGGAGGCGTTCGCTGACGAACTCGGCGTTCACCGCACCTACATGGGTGGCATCGAGCGCGGCGAGCGCAACCTGACGCTCAAGAGCCTGGAGCGCATTGCCGACAAGCTCGAGCTGGACCCACTGGCGCTGCTCCAGCCGAGCTCCGAGACACCCGGCCCGTAGCCGGGCTGATCGCTCAGGGCAGGTTTGGCAGCGCCGGCGATGAGCGTCGTCTCGACAGCTTGCGCGCTCGTCGCCCTCGGCCGTAGCCTGCCGGGCGTCCATGACCAAAGCAGCCCGAGCGACGCTGGAACGCCGCCCGGGCCAAGCACAGGAGGTAGACACTCCCATGCCCCATCAGGGTAATCAAGACGAGGTGGTCCCGCAGGACCTTGGCGAGACCGAGCGGCAGACCGACAACATCGTGCTTGCCCTCATATTCCGTGAAGAGTGGCCCTGGAGCGTCGAGGAGATCGGCCGCGAGATCGAGGACCAAATCGAGGCCAGCAACGCCGTATGCAGACTCGCCGGGAGTGGCTTGGTCCATCGGCTCGGCGACCTCGTGTTCCCCACGCGCGCAGCTCGGCGTGGTGCCGAAATAGAAATCGGCACCTGACACGCCGGCGTCATGCGCGTCGAGAAGCTGGGTCTCCGGCCCGCGACGCTCGACAGCCTGCACATGGCGGGCATCGTCAACGTCACGCAGCTGACCAGCCATTCCACTGTCGAGCTGATGCGGCACCCCAACATCGGCCCAACCAAGGTCTATGAGGTCATCCGGCGACTGCACAAGCGTGGCCTGGCGCTCCCGAACGAGTGGGGCTGGGTGCACCTCCCGAACGAGCGCAGCATTGAGATGTTCCGCCTGCGCTTCATCGAGGGCCTCACACTGCCCGAGACAGGACGCCGGTTCGGCGTCAGCCGCTCACGCGCCGATCAGATCCTGCACAAGGACTTCGGCGTCAGCACACTGCCGGCCGCCACAGCGCGCCAGCGGCAGGGAGCAAGCGAAGAGGGATGACGCCCGCTCGGTCGCCGATCCTCGTCGTCGAGGCCGACCTCGACCTCGGACAAGGCATCGTCGAGCAGCTGATCGCCGACAACCATCCAGCAAGGCATGTCCAGAGTGCCCGGCACGCCGTGCTCTTCGCCGAGCGGCATCCACCATCGCTGGTGGTGATCGGGGAGCTTGACGCGCCGCACGCCCCACTCATGCTCCTTCGGCACATCCGCCGCAGCGACCCCGATCACGCACACCACTGGCAGGCGGACGTCCCGGTGATCATCCTCAGCTCCAGCAGCCACCAGGCCGATCTGCTGCGAGCGTTCGAGGCCGGCGTCGACGACATCATCGCCAGGCCACCGACCTACCTTGAGCTTCGAGCGCGCCTCCGCGCCATCCTGCGCAGGACCACGACCAGCCGCGCAGACAACCGCCTACGCGTCCGCTCGCTGATGATCGACACCAGCTCGCGCGAGGTCACGATCAACGGCAGAGCCATCCACCTGCGACGCCTGGAGTACGACCTGCTCGCCTACCTCGCCAGCGAGCCCCACCGGGTATTCCACAAGCACGAGCTCCTGATCAACCTCTGGGGCTACTCGACACCCGGCACGACCCGCACGCTCGAGACCCACGCCAGCCGCCTCCGACGCAAGCTCACCGACAATGGCGAACGCTGGATCATCAACGTCCACAACGTCGGCTACCGGCTGATTTGAGAGCGCCTTGCCCGCTAAGAAATCACTTGCAAACCAAACGCTCGGCAAAGCTATTCGCTCTGCCCGCGAGCGTCGCGGCTATACACAGGAAGGATTCGCCAGGAGAGCGAGCATGGATCGCTCCTACTACGGGGCTATCGAGCGCGGCGAGTTCAACCTCAGCGTCGATACGGTCCTCAAGATTGCCACTGCCTTGGAGATGACGGCGTGCGAGCTATTCGGGCGAGCCAAACTCTGAGCGATACAGAGAGCACGACGGGCATAGACGCCGTTCTCGCCGCGTACGGCCGGCATCACTTCTGACATCTGGTGCTGTCGCCGGGATGGCCACTGCTGTAGGCTTCGCCGCAAACCTACTCATCGGTCTGAATCCCAGGAACGGAATCCTAGGACCGAGTGTCGCTCCACTGGAGTGAAAGGAACCATGAACGATAGTTTTATAATTATCTTTCTAGTTCTGCTTATAGTTATCATTAAGAGCAAGTAGCACATGGCGTCGGTTCTCTCTTTGGAGAGCCGGCGCCTGTCCGAGCCGAACACCGCCGATTGTGCGACGCCACCTACGGGACCGTGGCGCGAGAACCTGCGTAATGAGGCTTCCTGCGTGTCATGCCTTCGGTCTCGGCTTGGGCCAGTTGTCGAGATGAAACGTTGTTGGGTTGCTTATGCTGGGTTCGTGAACCCCGACGCAGCGCCAGTTCCGGTTGCGAAATGAGGGGCTGCGAAACGTGATTTCAAACCGTTTGCCGTTGAACGTGCCCGTGCCTTCGACATGGCCGGTGTAGCCGCGCAGGGTGGCGTTGCCCGCGACTCCGCCGCGTTCCGTCCCGCCTAGCCCGTGTTCCCTTGGCCGAGCTTCGACGTGCCCTTCGAAATCACTTGGGCCGAAAAGGGAGAGGGGGCCTTCTTTGCATTTGGAGCCGAGCGAGAAGCCTTCACCGTACTTTTCGCCCCAGTAACCCGGGTCCCAGACTTCAGCGGAAAACGTGACGCTGCCGACGCTCGCGTTGTAGTGGATAACAACTTCACGGTCATACTCACGGGCCTGATCCGCAGGAGGAGGCGGTACGCCAATGCTAGGCGGGTTTCTCGGTTCTGGAAAGACAACGCGACCACTGTGAACCGCAGCGCCAGCAACGCGCGGAGCCACGAGCGCTACGGTAAGAACAACGACTGTGCAAATGGCGTTCTGTGTAATGCTCATGTCAGATGTCCTCGATTGTCGGGAATCGCGTCTCGTTCCGTTGATCTTGCGCCTCTGCAAACCTAGTTCCGTACGAACTTGTCAACTTCGCCGAAGCCTTTGCAGCGTTTGCATGTGAGCCATCCCGTTCCTTGACAGCCAGAACATCGTGGGCCACCCCATCCCTTGTAGCCATTCCCATTACACAGAGCGTGCTTGACTTTTCCCGATCCGTGGCATACGGGGCATACGACTTTGGTCCAATAGCCTGCCATAGGATGCTCCCAACAGTTGGCGTGTCAACTGCGCATGTCATCGACACGACAACGGGCGGCCTTGACGAGAACAAGGAAAGGTATCAGGCGCGGATTGTCAAGTACATCGCGTAGCCGATGTGTGCCTCCGAGCTACTACTTGACACCACACCCCGCACTGTTGCATGGTGGTTGTATGACGAAACCAGCCCGACGTGATGATCGGACACCAGACCCCGAGATGCCATCGGAGCAAGACGCCGACGCCATCTTTGCGAAGATGATCGCCGTTGCAGCCCGCAACGGCGTAGAGGATCTACACACCGACGGTGCCTTCTCGGATCAGCAGGCGCCCGCGTTGAACCGACGAGTGCGGGGCAGGATCTACGAGGTGCTGATCGCCGTGCGCCGTGGCGACCTGAGCCGGGACGATGATCTATTCACGGACTATCTGTGGAAACTCGCTGGCGATCACCAGCGCGATCTTGCCAGGGCGGCCGTTCAAGGGGCAGTCGCCAAGGCGGTTGACGAGTTCGCGGGAGTCGAGACGATCGACAGCGACATCGCCCGCCAACTTCGGCAGGCAGCGATCAAAGAGGCGCTGTTTGCCTTCGAGACGCTGCTGCAACTGCATCGAGGCGACCCCGAGGCCCGCAAGGATGTCGCGTACTGGCTCTGGCTGGTGCCTGACTATTGGGAGGAACCTGTGGTCAGTCCCGAGTTCCAGACCGTTCTCGACATCGCAACGCCGACCTCGGGCAGGACACTGAGGCCATGAACGGGGTCAGCCGGTGACCTACGCAACGTTCGCCAACACGTACCGTCCCCTCGCTATCCGCACGAATCGCGGCGACGAACCCGAGGCATTGGACGCCAAGGCCGTCTTGACCGAAGACCAGCCCACCGGCTCGCCTAGCAACGCCTCAACGGCTGCATGTATGTCCTTCGCTCGCATGGGCTCCTCTCGCTCGGTCAGCACCTGGACGACGGCCTTGAGCACCCAGCCATGACGATGAAGCCGCGTTCGGCGGGCGACAGGCTGCCGTCGAGGCTCGATGGCCCGCACGGACTCTAGTTTCTTGGTCAGCCGCGCCAGCGACCCCTGTAGATCATGGTTCGATAGAACTTGGGTCAGGTCCACTGAAAGCTGGGGACTGCCCTACTGGAAGATCTCGGTGGTGCAGTCGCCGCCGAGCAGGTGGATCTCGCGCGGGCGCGCGCCGTTGGTCACACGCTCGCCCAAACAGGCGTCAGGCAGGGCCTCTCAACCCCTGCCTGGTGATGGGCGTGACTAAACATCACAATTCGGGTTGAAATTATCGAGATTGTGCTCTACGGTGCGCCTCAGGTCTGAGAGTCACGTCGGCTCGCGGGCCTCAACCGACAAGCCCAACCTCGAAAAAGGAAGAACGAAATGCTCCAGCTAACCTCCTCGAGCGCGCCGCGCAGCGGCTTGCAGCGCCGGCTGCAGATGCTGATCGGCGCTGTCACGATCGTCGTCGGGGCGGCGGTGATCGCGCTGGCAGGCGCGAGCGCTGCGCTCGCCGCACCCAGCAGCCCGCCGCCGCTCTCGATCCTCACGTCCTCGCCGTTCGTCGCTCAGGGCGGCGACTTCTTCATCTCGCCGTTCGGAGACACCAGCACCTACGCCAACGGCCCTGAGATCGTCAACAGCCAGGGCAACGTCGTCTGGTTCCAGCCCGTGCCGGCGGGCCAGGAGGCAAGCGACTTCCGCGTCCAGACCTACAACGGCCAACCGGTCCTGACGTGGTGGCAGGGCACGGGCCTTGGTGGGCTCGCGAGCGGCACCGACTACATCTACAACGACCACTTCCAGCAGATCGCGACCGTCAACGCGGGCAATGGCCTCAGCGCGGACGGCCACGAGTTCCTGATCACGCCGTGGAACACGGCGCTGATCCTGTCCTACACGACGGCGACCGCCAACCTCACCTCGATCGGCGGTGCGGCCGATCAGACGGTGATCAACGGCGTTGTGCAGGAGATCGACATCGCCACGGGCAGGGTGCTGTTCCAGTGGAACAGCGAGGACCACGTGCCGTTCAGCCAGAGCGAGCAGCCGCTGCCGGCCTCGCCAAGCACCCCGTGGGACTGGTTCCACATCAACGCCGTCAAGGTCGACACCAACGGCAACCTGCTGATCGACGCGCGCGACACATGGACGACGTACGAGGTCAACCCGTTCTCGGGGAACATCCTCTGGCAGCTCGGCGGCAAGGACTCGAGCTTCAAGCTCGCGGCTGCTCCCGGCCAGACGCTCGACAGCGCGGGCGAGATCTTCGCCTGGCAGCATGACCCGCAGGCGCTGGGGAACAACACGTACACGTTCTTCGACAACGACTCGACCGGGGCGCCGCTGCTGCCGTACAGCCGCGAGGTCACGGTCAAGCTGAACCCGTGGGCGAAAGTCGCGACGCTGGTGGCCTCGGACAACCAGCCCGAGGGCCTTTCGGCGCCGTCGCAGGGCAACGCGCAAACGACGCCGCAGGGCAACGTCGTCGTCGGCTGGGGCGCGCTGCCGTACTTCTCGGAGTTCAGCCCGTCGGGCAACCTCATCTTCAACGCTGAGTTCCCGGCTGGTGTGAACACCTACCGCGCCTACCAGTTCCCGTGGCCGCCAAACCGCGGCTTCGGCGGGTTCTTCGGCCAGTAAGAGTAGGACTGGCCGGCGGCCCTGGTGCACCACGCGGCTCGACCTGGGAATGCGCTCCGGCGCGTTCCCAGGCGGGCCGCGTCAGGGCATTTGGTGCCTTGTCGGCGGGGGGCTCAGGTCTGAGCCAGCCGCGCGCCGGCGCCGATGATCGTCTCGAGCCCGGCGTCCGTCCAGACGGTCTGCTCGCGGCCCGGGCCGACGCCGATCAGCGTGACGGGCGCGCCGGTGTGCTCGGCGATGTAGTCGAGGTACTCGCGCGCGCCGTCGGGCAGGTCGGAGATCGTGCGGCACTCGCCGAGGTCCTCCTTCCAGCCGCGCAGCTCGGTTAGCTCGGCGGTCGTGTGATGCAGCACCGTCTGGTGGTAGGGGAAGTCCTCGAACTCGGCGCCGTCGGCGCCGCGATAGCGGGTGCACACCTGGATGCGGTCGAGCCCCGAGAGCACGTCGAGCTTGGTCACGGCGAGCGCCGTCAGCGTGTTCAGGCGCGCCGCGTAGCGCAGCGCCACCAGGTCCAGCCAGCCGGTGCGTCGTGGGCGTCCGGTGGTGGTGCCGAACTCGCCGCCGCGCTGGCGGATCGTCTCGCCCATCTCATCGTGCAGCTCGCTCGGGAACGGTCCCGCGCCGACGCGCGTCGTGTAGGCCTTGGAGATGCCCCAGACTTCGTCGATCGCCTTCGGCCCGATGCCGCTGCCCACGCAGGCGGCGCCGGCGAGCGGGTTGGAGGACGTGACGAACGGATAGGTGCCGTGGTCGATATCCAGCATCGCCCCCTGCGCGCCCTCGAGGATCACGTTCTCGTCGTCGTCGAGCATTTCCCACATCAGCTTGGCGGTGTCGGCGATGTGCTGCTCCAGGCGGTGGCCGTAGGTGAGGTACTCCTCGGTCATCGTGTGCAGGTCGAGCGCTGGGTCCTTCTCGAACGGGCGCAGCGACAGGCGCTTGGGCTCCATCGCGGCGACGATCTTCTTCTTCAAGATCTTCTCGTCGAGCAGGTCCTGCACGCGGATCCCCAGGCGCGCGGCCTTGTCCGCGTAGCACGGGCCGATGCCCCGGCGGGTGGTGCCGATCTGCAGGCTGCCGAGCTTGGCCTCGCCAGCGGAGTCGAGCAGCAGGTGGTAGGGCATGATCAGGTGCGCGTTCGCCGAGATGCGCAGTCCGCTGACGTCCACGCGCCGCGCGCGCAGCGCGTCGAGCTCGTCGATCAGCACCTTCGGGTCGATCACGACGCCGTTTCCGATCACGCAGCGCTTGCCCGGGTAGAGGATGCCCGAGGGAATCAGGTGCAGCTTCCACTCCTGTTCGCCGCGGACAATCGTGTGCCCGGCGTTGTTGCCGCCCTGAAAGCGCACGACAGCGTCGGCGTGCTCGGCGAGCAGGTCGGTGATCTTGCCCTTGCCCTCGTCGCCCCACTGGGCGCCAACTATCACTATGCCTGGCATGAGCAGTGCAGTTTAGGGGCGAGCGGGGCTCGGCTCGGCCCGGAACTCTTGTCGCCTGTCCTCGCCGTACAGCGGCAGCGGGTCGCCGCACATCTCCACCAGGCGCGAGACGATGCGCTTGCCGACGACCTCGCTGGAGTCGTCGGAGACGACCTTGCGCTCCCTGCTGGCCTGTCCGCCGTCTCCCTCTGAGACTGTCGTCATGATGCGCCGGCCCATCTGCTCGGCCAGTTGGTCTGGCATCAGGTTTGTCGTCGCGACGATCGCCCGCCCGGCCTGGTAGCGCGCATCGACGATCGAGTACAGCTGCTCCAGGCGCCACGGCGTCGTGTGCTGTGCGCCCAGGTCGTCGATGTGCAGCAGGTCGACCGAGGAGAGGCTGTCGAGCAGCGCGAGCAGGCTGTTTTCCGCGCCGATCTCGTCGCGGATCAGGTTGAGCAGCCGCGGCAGCGAGTAGATCGCGACCGAGTAGCCCGCGTCGATCGCGGCCTTGGAGACGATCATCGCGAGGCTGGTCTTGCCGGTGCCGACGTCCCCCGTCAGCCACAGCCCGCGGCCGTCAGCCAGCCTGGCGTCGAGGTTGCGCACGTAGCGGCGAACCTCCGAGACGATCGCCTCGGGCATGCCGAGCACCGGTGGGCGATCGAACGACACGCCGCGGTACAGGTTCGGGATCCGCCCCTCGAGACTGGCTGCGCGCCTGGCGGAGATGCGCGCGCGCCGGCAGCCGCAGTCGCTGGCGGTGTTCGTCGCCTCGTCGATCACAAAGCCGCTGCCGTCGCACACGCCTAGCGGGCAGGCGCCGTCGCGTCCGCCACCGCGCCGCGCGCGCAGCTCCGGTGTCTGCACCGCCTCGCCGGCCTCGAATAGCTGCTCGCCAGGACTCATCGCGCGCCGCTAGGGCTCACCACCCTGATCATTCGTAGCGCTCGCCGGCGTAGTTCATGAACTTCGGGTACTCCTTCTGGAACGTGAGCGTGACTTTGCCGACGGCGCCGTTGCGGTGCTTGGCGATCAGCAGGTCGGCCTCGCCCGGGCGTTCGGAGTCCTCGTTGTAGTACTCGTCGCGGTAGATGAACATGACAAGGTCGGAGTCCTGCTCGAGGTTTCCACTCTCGCGAAGATCCGACAGCTGCGGCTTCTTGTCGGGGCGTGTCTCGACCGCGCGGCTCAGCTGCGAGAGCGCGATCACCGGCACGCCGAGCTCGCGCGCGAGGATCTTCAGGCCGCGGCTGATCTCGCCGACGGCGGTCACGCGGCTGTCGTAGCGGCTGTCGGTGCGCATCAGCTGCAGGTAGTCGATGATGATCAGCCCGAGCCCGCCCTCGCACTGGCTGTGGAGGCGGCGCGCCTTCGCGCGGATCTCGAGCATGCCGACGTCGCTGGAGTCGTCTACCCACAGTGGCGCGCGCGCCAGACGCTGGCTGGCCTGCAGGATCTTCGGCCAGCGCTGCTCGGCGACACGCCCCTTGCGCAGCTCCTCGCCCTTGATGCGCGCCTGCGAGGCCACGAACCGCTGTGCGAGCTCCGCCTCGGCCATCTCCAGCGAGAACAGCGCCACCGGCTTGCCGTGCTCGACGGCCGCGTTCTCGGCGATGTTGCACACGAGCGCGCTCTTGCCCATTGCCGGGCGCGCGGCGATGATGATCAGGTTGCCGCCCTGGAAGCCGCCGGTGATCTCGTCGAGGTCCTTGAAGCCGGACGGCGTGCCCGTCAGCGAGGTGCCCTCGAGCGACAGCCGGTGCAGCTTGTCGAGCTCCTCGTGGAGCACCTCCTCGATCGCGCGGAAGTCCTGCTGGCGGTCGTCGCGGGCGACCTCGAGCATCGCCTTCTCCGCCTGCTCGACGAGCTCGCGCGGCGGCGCGTCGTGGCCGAGCACGCTCTCCTGAATCTCGTAGGTGCTCTTCAGCAGGCGGCGCAGCAGCGCGTTCTCGCGCACGATCTGCGCGTAGCGGCGCGCGTGCCCCGCGGCCGGCACCACGCCGGTCAGCTCGTCGACCGTGGCGGCGCCTCCGACTTGCTCGAGCCGGCCGAGCTGGCGCAGGCGGTCGGTAACCGTCAGCACGTCCACGGGCTCGCTTTCGTTGTACAGCGCGAGCATCGCCTCGTAAACCATGCTGTGGCGCTCGCGGTAGAAGTCCTCCGCGCGCAGACCCTCCTCGATCACCAGCGCGTACAGCGAGCGATCCGACAGCAGGATCGCGCCGAGCACGGACTGCTCGGCGTCGAGGTTGTGCGGGGGCGCGATCACGCCCGCGGACGGGTTCGCGCTGCCGTTGGCTTCGGAGACGGCGGTTATTGCCATGAGCGTCTCGAGTCTAGGTCGCGACCGCTCGCCGCCCCGACGGGCTCCCCGCTATCTCGGAAGATTTCAAGCCCCACGAACACATGTTCGCAGGCTCGCGTGACGGACGGCCTATTTCTTGGCGACGACCATCGTCTTGATCGTGGCCTGGACGCCGTCCACGACATCGACGACAACCATGTACGTGCCGACGTTCTTGATCGGCTCGGCCAGGTGCACACCGCGTTTGTCCAGTTTCAGCCCGCGCGCTTCGCGGATCGCGCTGGCGATGTCCTGCGCGGTGACCGACCCGAACAGGCGTCCGTCGGCGCCCGCCTGCTGCGGGATCGTCAGCACCGTGCGGTTGAGCAGGTTGACGTTCTCCTGCGCCTTCTCGATCGCCTCGCGTGCCGCCCGCTCGGCCGCCGCCTGGCGCTGGCGGACGGTCTCGATCGCGCCCTTGGTCGCCGGCTGTGCGAGCTTGCGCGGGATCAGGTAGTTGCGCAGGTAGCCCTTGGAGACGTCGACGACGTTGCCCTGCTCACCAAGGGTGTCGACATCCTGGAGGAGGATCGCTTCGGGCATCGCCGTTCCTAGCGTTCGCGGTCGCGGTCGCCGCGCTCACGGCGACCACCGGGGGCGTCGTCGCGGCCGCCCTCGTTGACGTAGGGCAGCAGCGCGAGCTCGCGGGCGCGCTTGACCGCGCGCGCGATCTGTACCTGGTGGCGCCGGCAGGAGCCGGTGATCCGCCGCGAGCGGATCTTGCCCTTCTCGGAGATGAACTTGCGCAGCGACGCGACGTCCTTGTAGTCGACCTGCTCGACCTTGTCGCGGCAGTGCTGGCACGGCTTGCGGCGGCCGCTTCCGGGGCCGCCCTTCTTGTCGCGCCGACGCACCGGCTTGCCGCGACCGCGTGCTTTGGCCATCAGCGCGCTCCGCCGCGGCTGCGGCGCTGGTCGGTCGTGATTGGGCTTGAAGGCACTGGCACCTCGTTGTCTGGGCTGGAACTAAAACGGAATGTCGTCGTCACCGGCGCTGCCGGCGACAGGTGCGGGCTGGAAGTCCCCTTCGTCGACTGGGACATCGCTACCCCTGGAGGCGCCGTTGCCGGCAAATCCGCCCCCACCCGAGGTCTCGTCGCGCGAGCCCAGGAACTGCACCGAGTCGGCAATGATATCGATTGCCTGCCGTTTTGTCCCCTCCTGGGTCTCCCACTCGCGCCATTCCAGGCGCCCGTCGATCGCGAGCGGTCGCCCCTTGGACAGGTAGCGCGCGGCGTTCTCGCCCTGTGCGCCCCACACCGTGACGTCGAAGTAGTTGGGCTTGTCCTCCCATTCGCCGGTGCTGGCGTTCTTGCGGCGCGTGTTGCACGCGACGCGCAGCTTGCACACCGAGTTGCCGCTGGGCAGCGAGCGCAGCTCCGGGTCGGCGGTCAGGTTCCCGGTCAGCACGACCCGGTTGATGTTGGTGGCGGCCACTGTGTGCTCTTCCTTTCGGCTTGTCCCTCGTCCGGTCCGCGGAGGAGTGGGTCTGTCGTCGAGATCGATGTCGAGTCTAGAGCGGGGTGCGCGGGCGGGTCGCTCGGGGGCGCTCGCCGATGTCGCTCATTGCGAGGATCGCTTGGCGCGCGGGGAGGTGCGGAACACCTCGTCCCAGTAGGGCGCGCTGATGCCAAAGCCGCGGGTGTGGTCCTGAAAGTGGTGGCGCATGTGGCGCTCGCGCAGCATTCTGCTGAGCCGCCCGCGCGGACGGAAGTGGTGCAGGTAGTAGTGGGTCATGTCGTACACCAGGTAGCCGGCGAAGAAGCCGGCGCCGATCCCAGGCGCGTAGCCAGCGCCGAACAGCGCGTACAGCACGGCGAACACGCCCACGCCGAGCGGCACGCTGACGGCCGGCGGCATCACCAGCCGCATCGGGTCGTTCGGGTGGTCGTGGTGGACGCCGTGGATGATCCAGTGCAGGCGCGCGCCCAGCCCCTCCTGCGGCTCGAAATGGAACACCAGCCGGTGCAGCCAGTACTCGAACAGCGTCCACAGCGCATAGCCGCCGAGGACCAACCCGACCAGCGCGAGCACGCTGACGCTCGCGAGCCCCCACGCTGCGAGCGCGACGATCGCGGGCAGGAAGATGACCACGGGGACCGTCGGGTGCACGCGCGAGAGCGCGTCGAGCACGCGCGAGTCGAACATCGGCGGCGACGCGCGCAGCACGTCGGTCCTGGTGACGGAGCGATCTGTCATGTCCTCGGTCTCGGCCCAGCCCACGGGCCGATGTTATTACGCAAACGGCCAGTGCATAAGGCCCAGTGGCGCCGCTTCGGCGCTAGTGCGGCGCGCGGTCGTGCTCGGGGTGCGGCGAGCTCGGCGCTAGGCCGGCTCGGCGACGACGATCTCGGCCTCGACCTCCACGTCGACCGGCGCCGTGGGCTGCACCTCGGTCTCGACGCGACGTGCCGGCGCAGCGCTGGAGCGCATGTCGGGTGCGTCCGGCACTCCAGGCTTCAGCTTGATGATGCGGAAGCGCACGACGCCGTCGGTGAGCCGCAGCGTCCGATCGAGGCCGCTGAGCAGCTCGGTGCCGCCCCTGTGGAACTGCAGCAGGTGGTACTCGGCCGAAGCTTTTTTGTCGATCGGGTAGGTCAGCGGCCGCTCGCCCCACTCGTCTTGGCGCAGCAGCTCGCCGTCCGCCTCGATCGCGGCGCGGGTGTCGGCGACGATCTTCGCGCGCACGGCCTCGTCGGCCTGCGGGTCGAGCATCAGCACGAGATCGTATGTGGGTGCGGGCAGCGTCATGCGCGTCGGCCGCAAAGAGTAGCGGTTTATCGCGCGCGAGCCTTGGCGCGGATGTCCGCGAGCTGCTCGTCGATCCAGTCACCGGGGTCGCGCGAAGTGACGATCTGCGCGAGCCCGGCGGCGCGGCGGGCGCGCTCGCGCGGGTCCATCGTCAGCGCGGCGTAGATCGAGTTGGCGAGCTCTTGGATGTCGAACGGGTTGACCGACAGCGCGTACTCGCCGAGCTCCTCGTGCGCGCCGGTGTTCTCCGAGAGGATCGAAACGCCCTCGCGCTCGTTGACGATCGGCCCCTCCTTGGCGACCAGGTTCATGCCGTCGAACATCGCGTTTACGAGCAGCACGTCGTAGTGCTTGTAGGCGGCCATCGCCTCCTCCAGGTCGTCGCGCAGCTTCAGCTGGATCGGCATCCAGTCGGGCGTGCCGTGGCGGTGGTTGACGACCGCCACGAGCGCCTCGATCCGCTCGAGGTACTCCGCGTACTGCGGCACGTCGGTGCGCGATGGCATCAGCTGCGCCATGAACGTGATGCGCTCGGTGAACTCGGGATGCTGCTCGAGGAACAGGTCGAACGCGGAGAACCCGCGCAGCACGTTCTTCGAAAGGTCCGCGCGGTCTACCCTCAGGATCAGGAAGTCCCTGCGGCGGCGCAGCAGCTGCTCCTCGAACTCACGCACGCGCGCGCTCTGCGCGATCTGGCGTGTTGCGCGGTGGTCGATCGGCAGCGGGTACGCGCGCACCCACACCTCGCGCTCGCCGGTGCGCACGAGCCCGCGCTCGAAGTCGACCTCGAGGTTCATCAGGTCGCGGCAGCACTGCAGGAAGTTGTGCCTGTAGGAGCGCGTGTGAAAGCCGATGATGTCGTTCGCCAACAGGCCCGTGAAGATCTCCTCGCGGATCCGCGTCGGCAGCACCCGCCACGCGTCCGGCTGCGTCCACGGGATGTGGATGAAGTGGTGCAGGAACACGTCCGGGCGCGCGCGCCGCACGAGGTCCGGGAGCGTGTACAGGTGGTAGTCGTGGACCATCACGACCGGCTCGTCGGTGCCCTCGAGCTGCTCGACGACCGCGCGCGCGAGGTCCTCGTTGACGACGTTGTAGCCGAACTCGAACGCTTCGACCTCCTCGCGACGGATGTCCGGCGCGTTCGACAGGTCCCACAGGTAGTGCTGGATGAACCACAGCATCGGGTTGGCGAACACGTTGTAGAAGCGGTCGTACGCGTCGGCGTCGCTGACGACCAGACGCACCTGGTACTCGCCGCCGGCCGGCGAGCGCACCGGGAACGCGCGCCCGCCGTGCTCGCGCGAGACCGCCACGTCGTACTCGCTCATCGCCGATGCGATCCAGATCGCTTCGCGGTGCGAGGCAAGGCCGGTCAAGGCCGTGACCAGCCCGCCGGAGCCGCGCTGCACCTCGCCGCCCGCGTGGAACGTGACCGGCCCGCGGTTGCTCACCAGCACCAGCGCAGGACGCTGTGCCGGCTCGCCGGTCATGCCAGACGCCCCCACGGGACCGAACGCACGCTCATGCTTCTCGCAGCTCGTTGAAGATCTTTAGATAGTCGCGCAGGTAGCGCGGCGTGAGGAAGTGCTGGCGGACGTGCTCCTTGCCGCGCCTGCCGAGGGTGCGGCCGAGCTCGGGATCGCGCAGGAACTCGATCGTGCGCTGCGCGCACTGATCGACGCTGGACACGAGATAGCCGGTGACGCCGTCCTCGATCTGCAGGGGGATGCCGCCGACGTTGCCGCCGATGAACGGGCGCGCCTTCCAGATCGCCTCCGACACCGTCAGGCCGAAACCCTCGCGCGTGGACTTCTGGATCAGCACGTCGGCGTGCGACTGGAACGCGTTGACCTCAATCGCGCCGACGTTGTTGAAGTTGTTGAGGATGTGAATGTCGGGGTCGCCGTCGGCGTGTGCGATCGTCGAGTTGAAGAAGTCCCAGCCCTCGGGGTCGTCGCTGGCCATCGAGCCGACCAGCGCGAGCTGCACCTCGGGCATCGTCTCCTTGACCTGGCGGTAGGCGTCGATCACACCCAGCGGGTCCTTCCACGGATCAAAGCGCGACACCTGGCAGATCAGCGGCCGGTCGAGGTCGATCCCGAACTGCCCGCACACGAACGCGCCGTCCTCAGGCGAGAGCGCCATGTTCTTCGGCGTCAGCGGGTCGATCGCCGGCGGCACGACGTTGACTTTGCCGCGCATGCCGTCGGGCACGTACTCGCGCATGTGGAACAGCGACTGGGGGTACTCCTGAATGTAGGGCAGCAGCTGGGCGATCGTGGCGGGGTTGGGCGTCGAGACGTCGATGTGGCAGCGCCACACCCAGCCCTTGGCCTTCTCCGGCACCAGCTGGCACAGCGCCGCCGGCTGCGGGTCGTGGACGAGGCACACGTCCCAGCCGCCGCTCAGCTCGCGCGCGTTGATCTCGTTGTAGTGGCGCCACGTCGCCCACTGCTCCTCGTCGAGGTCCTGCGGCGCGCCCTGCAGTGCATTGTGCATCAGCTTGGTCGCGTTGAAGAACTCTTCGCGGCCGTAGATCACGTGCCACTCGCAGTCCAGGCCCACGTCGCGCATCAGCGGCACGAGCGTGTACAGGATCTCCGAGACGCCGCCGCCGAACGCGGTCGCCGAGATGTGCACCACACGCTGGCCCTGCAGCGGCTCGGCCAGCTCGCGGATTTCCGCGATCAGCTCCCGGCCGCAGATGTGCGTGTAGTCGGTGAGCGTCTTGTTGGCGACGGCGACGGGCTGCAGCACGCGGCGGCACGATACCTAACCGGCGGGCGCCGATCCTCGGCCCCGCATCGCGGGGACGCCGTCGCTCCCGCGCGAACGCGTTGCTGGGCGGCAGGCGGGGTCGCGGACGAACGGCAGGCCGGGCTGCGGACTATGGTCTAGGGATGCTCAACGGGCGCTTGTACCGAGCGGCATTCGTGCCGTTCCTGTTCGCGCTTGCGATCGCGGCGTTCTCGCTTGGCTCGCGCCCGCCGGCGCTGAGCTCTTCGCTCGCGCCGGACGCGTTTGAAGGCGCGCCCGCCTATGCAGAACTGCAGAGCCTGGCCGCCGGCTACCCGGGGCGGCGCCCCGGCAGCGCCGGCGACGAAGCGCTCGCGGGGCATGTGGCGAGCGTGCTCGAAGGGCTCGGCGGCAGTGCCGGCGGCGGCTTCTCGGTGCGCACGTATCGCTTTCACGCGCAGACGATCGCGGGCGAACGCGCGCTCAGCACGGTCGTCGCGGAGCGCCCAGGCTCGACCGACGCGCCGCCGATCCTGATCCTTGCGCACCGCGACGCCGCGGCGTCGGGCGCGGAGGCGGAACTGTCGGGTACGGCGGCGCTGCTGGAGCTGGCGCATGTGTTCGCCGCGCGCGAGACCAAGCGCACGATCGTGCTCGCCTCGACCAGCGGTGGCAGCGGCGGCGACGCCGGCGCGACGCAGTTGCTGTCGGATCTGTCGAAGCTCGGCCTGCACGGGCCGTTCGACGCGGCGATCGTGCTTGGCGACCTTGCCGGGGCGCAGCTGCGCTCGCCGCTGGTGGTGCCCTACTCCGACGGCCTCGGCTCGGCGCCGCTGCAGCTGCAGCTGACGCTCACGAACGCGATCGCGCAGGAGGCCGGCATCCAGGCCGGCGTGCCCAGCACCCTCGGGCAGCTCGCGCACCTGGCGTTCCCGCTGGCCGTCGGCGAACAGGGGGTGCTGGATGCGGCGGGCATCCCGGCCGTGCTCGTGCAGGTCTCCGGAGAACGCGGCCCGACGACATCGGCCGCGTCGCCCGTCCGGGCCGCTCGGATGACGGGCGCGCACGCGGGGAGCGCCGGCGCCGCGCGCGTTGACGCGGTCAGCGCGGGACGCATGGAAGTGCTCGGCCGTGCGGTCCTGAGCGCGGTCGACGCGCTCGACACTTCGCCGAACGTCTCCTCCGCGATGCAGACGAGCGTGCTGTTGCAGCACAAGACGATGCCGGAATGGGCGCTGCGCCTGCTGGTGCTGACGCTGCTGCTGCCGCCGCTGGCGGCGGCGGTGGACGGGCTCGCGCGTGCGCGGCGGCGACGGCTCGAGCCTGGGCGCTGGGCGCTGTGGACGCTCAGCTGCGCCTTGCCTTTCCTCAGCTGCGCGCTGCTCGCCTACGTGCTCGGCTGGCTCGGGGTGCTGGGGGCGGCGCCGGCGACACCGGTGCTGGCGAGCGCGCTGCCGCTCGGCGGGCGTGGCGCGACGGCGCTCGTGGCGATTGCGCTGACGTTCGCGCTGGCGTGGCTGCTGTGGGCTTCGCTGGTGCGGCGCCTGGGCTGGGGCGCGCGCCCGGATCCGGCGGTGGCGGGGCTGTCGCTGCTGCTCGTGGGACTGGCGGTCGATGTGGCGGTCTGGCTGGTCAACCCGTTCGCGGCGCTGCTGGCGCTGCCGGCGCTGCACCTGTGGCTGCTGCTGGCGGCGCCGGAGCTGCGCCCGCGCCGCGCGCCCGCGCTCGGCCTCGTCGCGCTCGGGCTCGCGCCGCTGGCGCTGCTGATCGCTTTCTACGCTCGCCAGCTCGACCTCGGACTCGGGGACGTGGCGTGGGCGGGCGTGCTGCTGCTCGCCGGCGGCTACGTCGGGCTGGGCGCGGCGCTGCTGTGGAGCATCGCCTTCGGGGCTGTCGCGGCGGCTGTGCTGCTGGCGGTGTGGGCGCTGCCGGGGTCCGCACGCGTGCCCGCGACGGAGCGCGGCGAGGTGCGCATTCGTGGCCCGTTGTCCTATGCGGGCCCGGGATCTCTCGGAGGTACGGAGTCGGCTCTGCGACGATAGGGGGCGAATGTCGGAGTCGTTTGCCAGCACCGCGCCCGTCGCCGAGCTAGCGTCGACGGGCGGTGGTCGTTCGCGTTCGGCGCGCGCACTGCACGCGTTTGCGCTGCTGCTGATCGTGCTCGGCGCGCTGGCGCTGCTCGACGCGCTGGTGACGCTCGTCTGGCAGGAGCCGATCTCGGCGTTGATCGCGACGATCAGGCAGGATCATCTCAGCGGCGATCTGCGCGCCGCCGAACGGGCCGCGCCGACGCCGCGTGAGCGCCGCACGCTCGCGAGCTTGCCAGATCAACGCGCCCGCATCGCGTTTCTGGCGAGCGAGTTTGAACAGCACTCGCACGACGGCGCGGCGGTCGGGCGCATCGTGATCCCGCGGATTGGCGCGAGCTACGTGGTCGTCGACGGCACCGACACCGACGACCTCATCAGCGGACCGGGCATCTACAAGGAAACGCACTTCCCGGGGGTCCCCGGGACGACCGCGATCGCCGGGCACCGTACGACCTACCTGGCGCCGTTTCGCGAAATCAACTTCCTGAAGCCGGGGAACCACATCCTGCTTTACATGCCGTACGCGCACTTCACCTACACCGTCACCGGCCAGCGCGTCGTGTGGCCGACCGACGTTGATGCCGCCGTCGCGCAGGTCGGCTACAGCCGCCTGGTGCTGTCGGCGTGCACGCCCGTGTTCACCGCCGAAAAGCGCCTGCTCGTGTACGCGCGGCTGACGCGCACGGTGCCGGTCGGCGCCGCGCGCGTGCTGCCCGGCGGCGCGATCCCGCGCTCGATCGAAGCGTCTTCGGCCCGTGCGGCCGTGCGCCCGCACCTACCAGCGATGCTCGTATCCCTCGACGCGCACCGCGTCGCCCCGCTCGTCTGAGAGCGTGACGCCGGGCGCGCCCGCGCGCACCTCGCCGATCCAGCTTACCCGCACCGCGCCGAGCGCCGCGACGGCGTGCTCGACGCGCGCGCGATCGGCGGCCGCGGCGCAGAAGCACAGCTCGTAGTCTTCGCCGCCGCCGGCCGCGAGACGCCACGGGGGCACGCCGAGCGCGTCGGCGACGGCCGCGACGCCGGCGTGCAACGGCAGCGCGCCCAGCTCCACGCGCACGTCCACGCCGCTCGCGTGCCCGATGTGCGCAGCGTCGCTCGCGAGGCCGTCGGACAGGTCGATCATCGCGTGGGCTCCCGCGCGCGCCAGCGCCCGGCCCTCCGCCAGCCGCGGCAGCGGGCTGCGTGCGCGCGCGAGGGCCGCCTCGACGGCGTGCGTGCGCGCGGCGCGGCCTTCGAGCACGGCGAGTGCGCCGCCGGCGGCGCCGAGCTGCCCGGTGACGCCGACGAGGTCGCCCGCCCGCGCGCCGTCGCGTCCGACGAGCACGTCCGCATCGTCGGCCCAGCCGACGACCGTGACCGCCACGGTCAGCGCCGGCGCGGCGACGACGTCGCCGCCGAGCAGCGCCGTGCCGGTCAGCTCGGCGAGCGCGCGCGCGCCGCGCACCAGCTCGAGCGCGCGCTCGTGGCCGAAGCCCGCCGGCAGGCCCAGCACGATGTAGGCCTCGCCCGTGTCGGCGCCCATCGCGGCGAGGTCCGAGAGCGCGCCGGCAAGCGCGCGGTGGCCGATCTCCGCGGGTGTCGCCCAGCCGTCGCGCAGGCGGAAGTGGACGCCGTCGACCATCGCGTCGACGGACGTCACGCAGACTGCGCGCGCGCGTACCACCGCCGCGTCGTCCCCCGTGCCCCGCAACACCCTGTCCGTCACCGGCGAGCCCGCCAGCTCGGCCGCGATCGCTTCGATCAGGGAGCGCTCAGCGATGCTCGTGTGCGTGAGCCCGCCGCTCAGCGGTGCCGGTAGACGATGCGCGCGCGGTCCAGGTCGTACGGCGAGAGCTCGCAGCGGACGCGATCGCCGGGAAGGATGCGGATCCGAAAGCGCCGCATCTTGCCTGCGACGTGCCCGAGCACGATGTGGTCGTTGTCGAGCTTCACGCGGAACATCGCGTTCGGCAGCGCCTCGATCACCTCGCCCTCGAATTCAACCTTGTCCTCCTTCGCCACAACCCGTCCCCATCTGGCGCTCGCACAGCGCGAGCAGACCGTTAGCTGTTCCTATCGAGACTCAAACTACCAGCGCTGCGGCGATCGGGGGTCCTGCCGCGTGCCCCGGCACCCTTTGACCGGGACCGCCCGCCCTCCTCCGCGCCCTCGTCGACGCTTGTCAGCCGGGCCCCGCTCCACCCGAGCCACCCGTCTGCTTGTCGACCGGTTCTTCGGCGATGTGCTGTGCGGGCGGCGTGCTGGGTGGGGTCGGAGTGGAGTCTTCGGGCTGGCTCGGACGGTGGTCGGAGCCGGGTTCGGTCGGTTCCGTCGATTGGCCGGGTTCGGCGTGTGGGTGGGGCTTGGACTTGGCTTTGTGTTCCGGCGCCTGTGCGGCTTCCTGGGCGGCGAGCGCGAGGCCGGTGCTCGCGTATTTGCCGTAGAACGGCTTGTAGACGATCGCTTCTTTGGAGGGTGGGAATTCGACGCACGGCTGGCCTTCGGTGACGGCGGCCATGTACGCGTGCCAGATTTCCGCGGGCAGGTAGCCGCCCTGCTGGGGCTCGCCGTGCACGTCGGTCATCGACACGCGCTTGTTCGGGTAGCCCATCCACACGACCGTCGAGTAGTCGGGCGTGTAGCCGTCCAGCCAGGCGTCCACGAGTTCGCTGGTGGTGCCGGTCTTGGCGGCCGTCGGGCAGTTGATCGCCGAGCGCGTGGCGGTGCCGGCCTCGACGTTTTCGTGGAGGATGCTCGTCTCCACCCCGGTGACGGCTTCGCCCAGCACTTTCACCCGCTGCGGCTTGCCCCAGTTCTCATCGACCACGCCGTCGGGGAACACGACCTTGGTGATCGCGATCGGCGTGTTGCGGTAGCCGCCGTCGGCGAGCGTCGCATAGACGTCGGCCATTTCCAGCGGCGTGACGCCGAGCGTGAGGCCGCCGAGCGCTTCCGCGGGATAGCTCGAGAGATGTGTTTTGACACCCATCGCGTACGCCGTGTTGGTGACGGTTTCCTCACCGAGGTCGGCCGCCAGCTGTGCGTACACGGTGTTGTCGGAGGTGAGCGTCGCCTGCACGAGGTTGATCGACTTGTTGAGTGAGGTGCCCTCGAACGTCTCCACTTTGTAGTTCGGTTCCGCGGCCAGCCAGCCGGGCTCCAGCGTGTGCGAGAAGTACTCGGTGGTGTACGGGTCGATGCCGCGGCTGAGCGCGTCGGCGAGGTCGATTGCCTTGAACGTCGAGCCCGGCTGGCGGTGCCCGTCGGCGGCGAGGTTGTACTGCGACTGCTCGTAGCTCTTGGACTCGGCCATCGCCTCGATGTCGCCGTTGTGCGGGTCGATCGTCACGATCGCCGCGGCCGGGTCGCCCGGCTCGTCGAGCACTTCGGCGATCGCTTTGCGCGCCAGCCGCTGCATGTTCAGGTCGATCGTCGTGTACACCTTCAGGCCGCCCTGTTCGACGGTCTTGGCGCCGTAGCGTTCGAGCAGCTGCTGGCGCACGTATTCAAAGAAGAACTGCTCTTTGCGTTCTGAGTAGTAGTGGCCTTCGTGCACCTCCAGCGGCGCCGTCTCGGTTTCCCTCGCCAGCGCTTGGCTGATGTAGTGAAGTTCGGCCATCTTCGCGAGCACCTCGTTGCGCCGTTCCTTGGCGGCGGCCGGGTACAGCAGTGGGTTGTACTGCGAGGGCGCCTGTGGCAGCCCGGCGAGCAGCGCCGACTGCTCCAGGTCGAGCTGCGAGACGGGCTTGTCGAAGAAGATCCGCGCCGCGGCCTGCACGCCGACCGCGGTCTGGCCACCGATCGTCCCGTAGGGCACGCTGTTGAGATAGCTGGTGAGGATCGAGTGCTTGCTGTGTTCTTTGTTGTATTCGAGCGCCATTGCCGCCTCGATGATCTTCTGCTTGAACGTGTGCTCGTCGCCGCCCAGGTAGAGGTTGCGCATCAGCTGCATCGTGATCGTCGAGCCGCCCTGCAGAGCGGCGCCGTTGCTGAGGTCCTTGATCGCCGCGCGGAAGATGCCGGTCATGTCGACGCCGTTGTTCTTGTAGAAGCGCTGGTCCTCGATCGCGACCGTGGCGTTCTTGACGTCGGCCGGGATTTCACTCCAGCCGACGGGGCTGCGCAGTTCGTCGGACTGAATGAAGCCCAGGCGCGTGCCGTCCGCGGCGAACACCTGCGTGTTGCCGCCGCTCACGCGGAGGCGCAGTCTGCTGGGGGATGGCGCGGACTGTGCGACGTGCACGACGTAGGCGACCGCGGCGAGCGCGCCGACCGCGAGCGTCGTGGCGAGCACGGCGGCGCTCACGACCAGGATTCGCGCGCCGCCGCCGCGACCGTGACGACGCTTTCGTGCTTGTCTTGACATTGCCGGATTTGAGGTTACCGGGCGCCTTGTGATTTCCTGCCGCTTGAGATTGCAGCGATCTCTAGGCTCGACGCCAACCTATGAGCTCCAACACCGCAGAGACGGCCGTCCGTGCCGTATCCCCGGCCGGCACCGCCGTGTCATCGGCTGTTACCGCCGTGCCCCCGGCGTCCACGGCCGTGCCCCCGGCCGCCACGAGGCTGGCGCGTCTGCGCGCGGACCCTGCGCGAATGACCGCGCTGCGCGACAGCTGGCGCGCGCTGTGGAGCTCGCGCCTGCTCGTGTGGACGGCCGGCGTCGCCACGGTGCTGGCGCTGGGCTTCGGCCCGCAGCGCAAAGCCTTCGACCCGCCGGGAGTGACCCGCGGCTTCGGCTCGCTCGGGAACCTGCTGGCGGCGCCCGCCGCGCGCTGGGACGCAGCGTGGTACCTGGTGATTGCACGCTACGGCTACCGCCCCGATCTCGGCATCTACCCGCGCACGGCGTTCTTCCCGCTGTACCCGCTCGGCCTGCGCGCGCTCACATACCTCGGCCCGCCGCCGATCGTCGCCGGCGTGCTGCTGTCGGTGGCGGCGCTCGCGCTCGCGCTGTACGGCATCCATCGCCTGACCACGCTCGAGCTGTCGCGTGCCGGCGCGCCCGGCGCCGAGCGTGTCGCGGACGCCGCGCGCCTGGCGGTGCTGCTGACGGCGTTCGCGCCGATGGCGTTCTTCTTCTCGGCGGTGTACTCCGAGTCGTTGTACCTCGCGCTGTCCGTGGGGCTGTTCTGGAGCGCGCGCAACGGACGCTGGACGTGGGTGGGCGTGCTCGGCGCGCTCGCCGGCGCGACGCGCAGCGCCGGCCTCGTGCTGGTGGTGCCGGCGCTGATGATCTACCTGTACGGGCCGCGCGAGGACCGCTCGCCGGACCGCCCGGCCGCCGAGCTCGCGTGGCGCCTGCAGCCGCGCTATCGGCTGCGACGCGACGTGCTGTGGCTGTGGCTGCTGCCGGCGGGGCTGGTCGCGTACGGCGCCTATCTGGGGCTCGCCGGCGGCAACGCGTTCGCGCCCTTCCACGCCCAGGAAGCGTGGGGCAGGCACTTCGCCGGCCCCTACCTGGGCGTGTGGGATGCCGTGCGCGCGGCGTTCGACGGCGCTCGCCAGCTGCTGTCGTTCCAGCGCCACCACGCTTACTACCCGGGCACGGTGGGCGACCCGCTGATCAACGCCAGCCACAACCTGGTGCTGTTCGCGTTCCTGCTCGCGGCGATACCGGCGATCGTTGGGGTGCTGCGGCGGCTGCCGCTTGCCTACGGCGCGTACGTGCTCGTAGCGCTGGCGATGCCGCTGACCTACCCGGTCAGCGCGCAGCCGCTGATGTCGCTGCCGCGCTTCCTGGTGGTGCTGTTCCCGCTCGGCATCTGGCTCGGCGCGTGGCTGGCCGAACGCCCGCGGCTGCAGCGTCCGACGCTCGCGCTCTCGAGCGCTCTGATGGTGTTCTTCCTCGGCCAGTTCGCCACCTGGCACTGGGTCGCATAGGTGGCCGGCGGCGACGCTCAAGCGGCGTGGGAGCCGCCGGTGCCCGCACCGGCGGCCAACGGCTCCGGCTCGGCGCCGCCCGGCTGGCCGCCGTGGAGCGCGCCGATCGCGCTCGTGGGCGGCTTGGCGCTAGCGCTGGTAGGAGGCCTGCTCGTGGACGTTCCCGCGCTGGCGCTCGGCGTCAAGATCTCGAGCTCGCACACGCCGCCCGGGATCACGCTCGCCGACACGATCGTTCAGGACATCGGCTTCGTGCTCGCGGCGGTCTACTGCGCGCACATCGGCGGGCGCGCGGTGCACTCCTGGCAGTTCGGGCTGCGCCGTCCGCGCGGTGGCTGGCGCCGAGCGATTGGGCTGGTGGCACTGCTGATCGTCGCGTTTATCCTGCTCAGCGCGGCCTGGTCGGCGGCGGTGCACCCACCAGAAGACACCAAGGTGCTCGAATCGCTGGGCTCGCACGAAGGCACGGTGCTGCTGCTGCTGAGCGCCGCGCTCACGTGTGTGGTGGCGCCGATCTGCGAGGAGTTCCTGTTCCGCGGCTTCATCTTCACGGCGCTGCGCAACTGGCGCGGGACGCTGCCGGCGGCGCTGATCACGGGCCTGGTGTTCGGCGGCGTGCACTACGGCTCGGCGCCGGCGCTTGACCTCGTGCCGCTCGCGGCGCTCGGCTTCGGGCTGTGTCTGCTGTACCGCTACACGGGCTCGCTGTACCCGTCGATCGTCGCGCACTCGCTCAACAACTCGCTGGCGTTCTCCAGCCTCGAGAGCTGGGGCTGGCAGGCGCCGGTGCTGATCGTCTGCTCGCTGGCCGCGATCGCTGCGGTGGCGTTCGCGTTCAGGCGCGCCGGGCTGATCGCCGTCGAGCCGGCCGTGCCCGGCCTGGTGCATAGGATCTGAGCATGACCAGAGCGGGCGTTCGCGACATCCACAGCAGCGAGCGTCGCTCCGCCTCGGCCCGCTGGGTGCCGCGCGCCGGCGCGCTGGGTGCGGTCCTGGCGTGCGCGCTGCTCGCGTGTGCGCTCGCCGTCGCGCCGGCGTCCGTCGCGGCCGCTGCGTCGCCGACCCCCACCCCGCCGGCGCCCCCGGCCGCCGCGTCACCGACCGTCGCGTCGTCGCCCACGGCGGCGCCGGCCGCGGGCGCGATCAGGCTGACGCTGCGGAAGGCCGGCGGCAGCCCGCCGTTCGCGCTGGTCGGCCGCGGCATCGTCGTGCGCGGTGTCGTCACGCCATACGTGGCCGGGCAGACCGTCGCCGTGAGCTTCTATCTCGACGGGCGCAAAGTGGCCGCGAGCGCGGCGAGCGTGCTGGCGCTCGGTAACGATGAGGGACTGCTCCGCGTCGACTTCACGAGCCACTATGGCGGGCTGTTGCAGGTGCGCGCGGCGCACGCCGCGACCGCTCAGCAGGTCGCCTTCGGCGGTATCGCCCCCGCCCTGCGCTACGTCAACCCGAACCTCGGGCTCGGCGCGAAGGGGCAGTCGGTGCGGCTCCTGCAGTCGGAGTTGAACGCGCTGCACTACGCGGTGCCGCTGACGGGTGTGCTCGACGAAGGCACCGGGCAGGCGCTGGTCGCCTACCGCAAGATGACGGGGCTGGAACGGATCCCCTACGCCGGCAGGCAGGTGTTCGAGCTGCTGGCGCGCCGTTCCGGCGGCTTCCCCGTGCGCTACCGCGGCGACGGGCGCCACGTCGAGGCCAACCTCACGAAACAGGTGCTGGCGGAGATCGAACCCGGCGGCCGCGTCTACAAGATCTACACGACCAGCTCGGGCAAGCCCTCGACGCCGACGGTGATCGGGCGCTTCCGGGTGTACGAGAAGACCCCTGGAGAAAACAGCGAGGGCATGGTCGACTCCAACTACTTCATCCGCGGCTACGCGATCCACGGCTACGCCGAAGTGCCCACGTACGCGGCCAGCCACGGCTGCCTGCGCGTGCCGATTCCCGATGCTCCCGCGATCTACGCGTGGGTCAGGGAAGGCACGCCGGTGGACGTGTACAACGAATACGGTGGCGGTAGCGCACGCGTCCGCGCCGACGCCGGCCCGTAGCTGCTCCTACGCCCTGACGCGCAGCACCCGCGCCAGGAAGCTCAGCCCGAAGCCGTAGACGACCAGCGCGAGCAGCAGCTTGACGCCGCGGATCAGCCATTCGCTGCTCGAGCCCGAGACCACGCCGGCGAACGGCGAGGTGAGCTGTTCGGCGGCTTCGTCGATGTCTTTGTGCGTGCTGCTCTCACGCGCCGGCTTGCCGGTCGAGCCGCCATTGTCGCGTTCGGAAATCGCAGCCGTCTGGTGGGCCGAGGCGCTTTTGGTCTGGTCGATCGCGAAGATCGCAAACGAGACGATCACGATCGTGCAGATCACAAGCGAAGCCAACCGCAGCAATCGCACGATCAAGCTAGTCACAACGCTAGATTAGGTGGCCAGGTGGACGCCATCGACGGATATACAGGCGGGCGTACGGCCCGCGAGCGCCTGATCGCGGAGCTGCACGAGCACGCGCTGGTGATCGGCGAGGTGACGCTCACGAGCGGCGCTCGCGCCCAGTACTACGTCGATGCCAAGCGCGCGATCCTGCGCCCGCAGGGCTTCTCCGCACTCGCCGAGCTGCTCGCCGAGCGGGTCGAGGACTGGCAGGGCACGGCGGTCGGTGGCATGACGATGGGCGCGGACGCAGTCGCGTGCGCTGCGCTCGCCGGCGGCGCCCGGGTGAAGGGCTTCTTCGTGCGCAAGGACGCCAAGGCGCACGGCCTGCAGCGGCGCATCGAGGGTCCGCTGCTGGATGCCGAGGAGCGCTGCGTGGTCGTCGAGGACGTCGTCACGACCGGCGGCTCGACGCTGGCGGCGATCGCTGCACTGCAAGAGGCCGGCCACCGGATCTGCGGTGTCGTCAGCGTGCTCGACCGGCTCGCGGGCGGCGGTGACGCGATCGAGCAGGCCGCCGGCGCGCCGTACGTGGCGCTGAGCACGATCGACGACGTCTACCCCGACCGCCCCGACCGCGAGGCCGGCTGACGCGCGTGAGCGAGGAGCAACACGACGACGGTGCGCTGCGCGTGCGCGCGGCGGTCCCGCAGGACGTGCCGGTGCTGCTGGAGCTGTTCTGGGAGCTGGCCGAGTACGAGCACCTCGAGCACGCGATGGAAGCGACCGAGAAGCGCCTGCACGCGGCGCTGTTCTCCGAGCGCCCGGCGGCCGCGGCGCTGATCGCCGAGCTGGGCTCGCAGACCGCCGGCTACGCGGTGTTCTTTCCCACCTTCTCCAGCTTCCTGGCGCTGCCTGGGGTTTGGCTCGAGGACCTGTTCGTGCGTCCCGCGCACCGCGGCGCTGGTGTCGGCAAGGCGCTGCTCGCGGCGGTCGCCGCGCACGTGCGCGAGGGCGAGCGCCTGGAATGGGCGGCGCTCGACTGGAACGAGCTGGCGCTTGGCTTCTACCGGCGCATCGGCGCGCAGACGATGAACGAGTGGATCACCCACCGGCTCATCGGCGAGCCGCTCGAGCGCCTGGCCGCCGAATCCGTGCACGATCCCGGCGTCCAGCGCCGGTAGCCTTCTCAAGGACCCTGCACTTGCGCGGGGCGACGCCCTCGTAGTCCAATGGATAAGACGACCGCCTCCTAAGCGGTAGATCCAGGTTCGACTCCTGGCGGGGGCACTTGTAGGAAGCCCGTGCAGGAGTTCGGCTTCCTCACGCTAGGGCTCTGGGCCGAGTCTTTGGAGCAAGGGCGGAAAAGAAAGATCCTAGCCTCGTCGCCTCGCAAGTACGCGCCCGCGATGTCTTGGAGCGGGACTGTCAGCGAGTCACCCGAACCGGCCCAATGGCAGACAAGGTGGCGATACTCATCTACCTGTCCGCGTCCTCGGGCATGCGGTGATCGCCAGCGTCCCCGAGCACGTCGCCATCAGCCCGGCGGACACTCTCGCCCAGGGACTGGCCAAAGGCACGGCGATTTTAGGTGTGGAGTAGACCGGCCGGGAGGAGCGTCTCGAAGGACTCGGGCTTGTGGAAGTAGCTTGAGTGGGTGCGCTTGATCGTCTCTAGCGAGTCTGCGCTCAGCAGCACGACCTCTACGTCGGCGTGATCGCGGGCCTCCTGCTCGGCGCGCTCGTACGCCTTCAGCGCGGCGTCGTAGTCCGTGCCATAAGGCCGGACATCGGTGTTCGCCGACGCGATGTCGTAGACAATTAGGAAGTGCTTGATGTCGTCCGGGCTCACGTTCTCGTTACTCCCTGCGGTTCAGGGTCTCTCTGATCTTGGCATACCGTGCGTTGAGCGCAGTCGCCAGCTCGTCGGGGATTGCCTCCCCTCGATCAAGGAACGCGAAGGCGTTGGAGACTGTGAGGTAGTACGCATGGATCTCGGCGGCACCAGCGCCGAACTTGAGCCCCACGCCGATCTGCCGGCCATCCTCCTCGACCTGGTTTGCCCAGGCATCCTGCAGGACGGTGCGCAACTGCACCTCGACCGGGTAGCCGCCGCGACGGACGATCAGGTGCAGTGCGCGGTAGCCCGATGGCTTTGGTTCGGCGATGTAGTCGCGCACGCGGACGATCGTCCATGTCTTCCGCAGACGGCGGCTCACGGCATAGACATGGGACACGCTCGGCAGTAGCGCACGGACGCCACCGATGTCCTGCATCTGAGTGACCTGCATGCGCGGCTCGCGCGCGAGCTTGTCGATGATCGTCGTCCACCGCTTCAGCCGCTGCGTGACGTCCACACGCTCGCCAATGCGCCCGTTCTCGTTGTCGACGTGGTAGCGAAGGTTCGCAGCCACGTTGGAGAGCGGACGAGCGTGCAGCGTTCGCCACCACCTGACAGTATCGAAGGCCACAATGACCTCCGCCGCGTCGACTCTCCCGATGCTCGTGTAGTCGCGGTGAGCCGCTGCTTCCGTTAGAACCAGAAGCACTCGGCCTGCCCGGTTGACCTGGCCCTTGGAAAAGAGCGGACCAAGTGGGGACTTCGACGGGTCGGCTTTTTCTGGACTCACAGAAGCAGCCTACGGCCCGCTTGCGATGGCAGCGTGAGTGCTTCAACGTTTAGGCAGCAGCTGGATCTGCTGCTTAAACCCAGCCAGATCGTCTCGAATACTCGGCTATCTCTGCGCTCCCCTCAAAAGCGCGAATCCCCTGCATCTTCCGCAGCTCCCGGGCCTGGCCGCCGGCGCGAAGTCGTATGCTGAGCGCTTATTCAAGTTTCCCGATGCTCGGCGAGCTGATTGGTAGTGCGGCCCGCGAAGCGCTCTTCGACCCGGCTAGGCAGGAGCAGGTGGACTTCGACGAGCAGCAGCCTGCCGAGTGAGCGCCGAGGCTCCAGCCTGTTCGCCTTGCTAGCGGCGGCGTAGGCGGGGCGGGTCATACTGGCGACTACATTCAAAGCCATAGCGTTCGTATTCGCGCTCATAGCGCGTGGAGCAGTACTCCCCGGGGCCCAGGCACTTGTGCTCCCCGTGGATCGTCGCCGACACGTCATGACTGCACGCGATGTGCGCGACAGGCTGGGCAGGACTCGTTCCCGGCACCGCAAGCGCCGCTGCAATTGCTGCCGCGATCACCGTCGTTGGAAAGTATTTACCCAGGTGCATCGTTGCCTCCCGTCATCGCCGTCTCGTTTGATACTCGGCCGGGTCCCGGCACCGCAGGCTCCGCAACCCGCGCCCTTTCGATCCGGTGAAGGTGACCCGCAAGCTCATCGAGGCGGTCCATGATCGCCCTCTCGCCTTGGCTTGGTTCTTGTGCGCCGCTGGCGAGGAAGTGCTGCGCGATGGCTCCCGTCATGATCGAGAACACGCCGATCCCGGTGAGCATGAGCACGATTGCGATGACCCGCCCAGCGGTGGTCGTGACTTCGACGTTGCTTCCCTCGGTCGTGACCGTGCCGAGCGCCCACCAGATCCCGTCCCATGTAGAGACGTGGTGGCCGATGTGACTCTCGACGCTGGCAAAGATGGCGCCACCGCCTATGACCAGGAACACTGCCAGGGCAACGACGAACTTCAGTCCGTCAAGGGTCAGTAGCTTCGAGAGCAACTGGGCGCCGCGGGCGACACGGATGAGGCGCAACAACCGGAATAGCCTCAGCGTCTGGAGTCCAGCCGGAGCGAACGGCGGCGTGAGGACGATCAGCGCTGGTGCCAGCGGGTAGGCGCGCAGCCACGATCGCCAGTCTTCGGCGAGCACGATGATCGCCGCAAACTCGACGAGGAAGATGAGCCAGATCAGCCAGTCTCCAACGACCGCGAAGGTGTGCCAGGGCGCGCCAAGCGGCTGTGCCTCCAACACGAGCACAGGGATGACCAGTAGCGTTGCCGTGATCATCACGGCGCTCATGCGGCCATCGATCATGGCGGCGTCCAGGCGCCGCGTACGCCGCAGCACAGCCGACAAGGCCGAAGCACTCTCCGAGTGGACCTGCCCCGCCTCTGCCTGCTCGATCGACATAGTCGCCCCCTGGCCGGAAAACTATAGACATGTTGAACGATGCAGGCTGGTCGGTCCTGATATCCGGCGCTCGGCGGCGGGGTCCTTCTTTCGTCTGCTCCCGGAAGAGCTGTGCCACTGCCAGACAGCGGTTCTCTTGGAGGGCATGGCGACGCTTCCACGCAAAAGCAGAAGGAGCGTCCACGGCCGGAGCGGCGCGTAAAGTCGCCGACATGGCGCGGTTCCCGTCCCAGAAGGCCAAGAAGCTGATCCGGGGTCTGGAAGGTCAGCCGACGTGCCTCGCCGGACCGTGGGCGCCGATACATATCCCGAGGCGCACCAGCTCGCCGAGGACGGCGTTCGTTTCGCGCTTGAGCGCGATGACCTGACGGTTGAGCACTACGTTCCCGCTGGCGTCGCCGCCGCTGCGTAGCGGTTAGTTCCGCCCGCCCCCGAACAGCCGCAGGAAGAACAGGAAGATGTTCACGACATCAAGGAAGATCCCGGCGGCGAGCTGCACCGTTTCGCCCATGCCGGCGCGGCGCATGCGGTTGAAGTCGAGCACGGTGTAGGCGCCGAAAATGCCGAGGCCGGCAAGTGAGTAGATGATGTTGCCGCCGGGGATCGAGACGAACACGGTGACGAGCCCGAACACGATCAGCGCGAGCAGCAGGAAGAACAGTGCCCGGTAGCCGCCGGAGAGATCGCGGCGGATCGCGTAGCCGGTGGCGCCGAGCCCGCCGACGAACAGCGCGGTCGACGCCGCTGCTTGCCAGACCGCGTCGGGCTCGACTTCGGCGTAGCGATTGAGCACGCCGCCGAGTCCGAGTCCTAGCAGCAGCCCGCCGGCGAACAGCAGCGTGATCGACAGCCCCTCGGATCGGCGCGCGAGGTTCAGGCCGATGATGCAGAAGAAGCCGGCGAAGAAGCAGATCAGCGATGCACCCTCGGTGATTTCGCGTCCGAGGTAGGCGCCGAGCGTGAAAAAGCACAGCGTGACGGCGACGAGGCCCATGACCTGGCCGAAGACGCCGGCGGTACCGACGGACTCGACCGAGCCAAACATCCCTTCGTTTCGGTATCCAGCCATCTGAGGCACTTCTCTGCTCCTCTCGGTTCCGCTCGGACGCGGCTGCTTGCGCGCACCGTGGATGTTAGGCCGCCGCGCGCCCCTGTGTTGCCCGTGGCTCAGTCCGCCGCGGCGCCGTTCTCGTCCTCGTCGTCGTGCTCGTCCTCCTCGTCGTCCTCGCCCTCGTACAGCGACTCGCACGCGAGCTCGCGTGCGCGGCCGTCGAACAGCTTGATCTCGAGCAGGTCGTGGCGGTAGTCGTCGGGCGCGATCAGCGTGAAGCGCTCCTCGATCAGCGGGCACTGGTCGACCGCGAGACCGGCGAGCTCGGCGGTGACGACGTGCCCACCGGAGACCAGCGGGCGCCCCCACACGAGCGTCATCGTCGCCGTCGCCCCCGACTCCCCGCGCCAGCTACCGATGACCTCGTCGCACAGGTCGAGCTTCCAGTCGGGGTTGCGCGCGGCGGTCTCGTCGGTGTAGTCGACAGACGCGGAGAAGTCGCTCGGCTCGTCGTCGTCGCCGCCCGGCAGAAAGCGCACGTAGCCGAATAGCTCGTAGCCCGTCGAGGTCAACGTCGTGGCGGGCACGTATGTGTGTCCGTGCCAGCTGCGGTCGGGGTACCAGGCGATCGCGCCGGGCTCACCGAGGTCCTCCTCCTGCTCGTCGAGGCCGAGCGCGGCCGCGAAGAACTCCTGGCGCAGGCGCTCCTCCCAGCGACCGTACGGGAGCTCCTCCTGCGGCGGCTCAGCCGCGAAGCGCGGCACGAAGCGTTCCTCGGGGGCCATGGCTGCTCGGCAGCCTACGCGTCTCGCAGCACCGCCGCCGCGTGCTCGGGCGCGACGATGTTGAGGTTCACGTCGGTCGACAGCTCGAGGCCCGCCAGATGCGTCAGGCGCGGCAGCACGTCGATGCGCCAGCAGAAGTCCTCCGCGCCGAGCGGTGCGGTGCGCACCCATAGGTTCAGCGGCGGGCTCGAGCCGAGGTGGCGCGTGAGCCGGCGCAGGCCGTCGTGCAGGAGCGCGGCGCCGGACGCGCCGGCGTCCTCGAAGCGCGCCCGCGGCGTTCGCGGCGCGAGCATCAGCTGGAACGGCAGACGCGAGGCGTACGGGGCGATCAGCACGGCCTCGTCGTCGATCGCGACGATCCGCTCGCGCCGGCGCACCTCTTCGGCGACGAGGTCGCCGAGCAGACTCTGGCCCATCGTCCGCGTCGTGTAGGCGCTCGCGCGCTCGCGCTCGCGGGCAACCGCCGCGGGCACGAAGTCGAGCGCGTACAGCTGCGCGTGCGTGTGCGGCAGCGAGGCGCCCGCCTCGCGGCGCTCGTTGACGATCAGCTGCAGGTAGGAGCTGGCGGCGTGCGCGCGCATCCGCTCGCGCCAGGCCTCGACGGCCGCCTGGACCTGCGCGAGCGGCAGCTCGGCCAGCGACAGCACCGGCTGCGGGCCGTTGATGATGACCTCGTGCGCGCCGGTCGCGGGCAGCGAGGCGAACAGCTGCGGTTGCCCGCGCGGCTCGAGCGCCGGCGCCGGCGCTGCCCCCGCCTCGGCGGGGCTCAGGGCGGGGTACAGGTTCGGCACGACCCGCACCTGCCAGCCGGGCGAGTTCGGGGGGCCGCCGCCGGGGCGCACGGCGTACAGCTCCGGCGGCGTGCGGTCCTCGTGGCCCTCGGCGAACGGGTCGGTCTCGGGATCGATCGGCGCGGGTGGCTCGCAGCGCGGCTCGCCCCCGGGGCGCTGCGAGCGCTCGCCGGCGACGATCGTCCTGTGCCCGCTCAGCGGGTCGATCCGCAGCTCGCGCATCCTCACGCGTCCAGCGCGTAGCGCTCGACGGCCGCTTCGAGCTTGGCCACGCTCAGATATGGCCCCTGGTGGATGAACTCGCCGCCGCGGCGGTTGTAGAACACGGTTACGGGTGTAAAGGTCGAGTCGGTGATCGCCAGCCCGGCCTGTCCGCTGGGATCGTAGAAGCTCGGATAACTGACGGGGAACGAGTGCAGGAACGCGAGCGCGCCGGCGCGGCTGTCGCCCGAGTCGATCCCGAGGAAAGCCACTTCGCGACCGCGCGAGACGGAGACGCGCTGGAACACGCCGAACTCGTCGCGGCACGGTTCGCACCAGGACGCCCACTTGTTGATCACGACCGGCGTGCCGCGCAGCGCCGTCAGGCGCGCGCGCAGAGCCGGCAGCCCGCCGGAGACAATCTTGCTGGCCTGCGCGTGCAGCGTCGCGAGCGCGGGCGGCGAGTCGCTGAGCTGCGCGCGCATCTGCGCGAGCGTCAGCGTCGAGGTCGCGGGCGCTCGTCCGGCGCCTGGCAGCTGCAGCAGGCCGACGACCAGCACTGCGAGCACGGCCGCGCCGGCGAGCGCGATCGAGATGCGCTTGGGCGTCATCGCCGATAAGGGTGTCAGATCGTGACCCGCTGCAATTGCGCCTGCGCGTGCTATATCCTGCTGTTACGTCAGGCCGGATCGCTTAGGGCATCCGGCGAGGGGCGCCACGTGGCGCCGCTTTCGAGCCGCACCGAAGCCCAGCTTGGGTAGCGGCTCTGTCTCGAAGTCCACAGCCTGCAATGGCCGAGTCCACCTCAGTGGCCCTCGCGGCCGCGACCATTCCAAGTTCCGCCGACATCGCTCGCGCGGAGAAGTTCGTGCGCGAGCGCTTTGTGCACGAGGGCGAGGACCCGCTGGTCGCGCTGGCTGCCGGCACGCCGCGCAGGCGCGCGCTCGACCAGGCGCTCGCGGAGCTGAACGAGGACCCGAAGACGAAGAACCCGTCGACCGCGTGGCGCCGCGAGTTCTCGCTGCTGCTCGGCCTCGAGCGCTTGATGTCGGAGGACGAGCCGACGCTGGTCGACGGCACGGTGCTCTCCGCGCACCAGGTCGACGCGCTGTCGGGCACGCTCACGGCGTTGCTGGCGGAGGCCCAGCAGCGCAACGCCGCCGACAGCAACGGGCGCACCGCGTCGGCCTCGCCCGAGCTGCTCGCCTCCGCTGACATTCTTGGCCCGGACGGCGCCTCCTCCGCTGGGGGCGGCAGCGCCAACGGCGGCGCCGCGGCGAGCGCGGTCGCGGGCGGCGATCGCGATGCCGACGAGGACGAGGACGAGGAGGACGACGAGGACGAGTTGGATGAGGACGACGAGGAGGACGACGACCTCGGTCCGGTGCAGCGTGCCGCCCCCGACGAGGAGGACGAAGACGACGAGGACGACGACCTCGAGGAGGCTGAGGAAGAGGAGGATGAGGAGGAGGCCGAGGAGGAGCTGCAGAGCGAGTCCGATGAGGAGCCCCGCGACTGGGTCGACGAGGACGACGACGAGGAGTCGTTGGCCGACCAGCCGGAGGACCCGAACGCGGCCAAGCGCTTCTGGTTCGAGCACGCGACCGGCGCCGGCAAGACGGTCGCGGCGCTGGGCTTCGTCGAGGCCTCGCACACGGGGGGCGTGCTGATCCTCACGCACCGGCGCAACCTCGTCGACCAGTTCCTCGGCGAGCTGCGCGATCGCGGCTACTCCAAGCGCATCAGCCGGCCGTTGCTGAAGGGCGAGGACTCGGTCAACGGCCCGGTGACGGTCGAGACCTACCAGTGGTTCGTGCGCAACGCGGGCAAGATCTCGAGTGCGTACACGATCGTCATCTGCGACGAGGCGCACACGGCGCTTGGCGAGAAGACGAGCGGCGCGATCCGCGAATGGACGGGGCCGATCTTCATCGGCATGACGGCCACGGGTGCGCTGATCGCGCGCCACGTCACCGACCTGTTCCCGACGCAGACTTCGCGCTTCGACCTCGCGCAGGCGGCGCGCCGCGGCGTGATCGCGCCGCTGCGCTGCGTGCGCATCTCGCCTGGCGTGGGCGTGCGCACGATCGCGAAGGTGCCGTTGCGCCGCGGCGAGGTGGACACCGAGTTCGATCAGGACGAGCTGGCGAAACTGCTCGATCAGCAGCCATTCAACCTCGCCGTCGCGAACCTCTACAAGACGCGCTTCAACGGCGTGCCCGGCGTCGTGTACGCGGCCGGCGTGCGCCACGCGTACAACCTCGCCGAAGCGTTCCGGGCTGAGGGAATCAAGGCGGAAGGCGTCTCCGGCGAGACGCCCAAGCGCGAGCTGGTCGAGATCCTCGCGCGCTACGAGCGCGGCGACATCGACGTGCTGATCAACGCGCAGCTGCTCGCCGAGGGCTGGAATAGCCCGCGCGCGACGGTCTGCGTGCACCTCGCGCCGACGGCGTCCAAGCGCATCTACCAGCAGCGCGTCGGGCGCGTCACGCGTCGTCACCCGGGCAAGGAGGCGGGCCTGGTCGTCGACTTCGTGCACCCGGCGACCAAGCACGACGATCCGGTCGTGACGCTGCACTCGCTGCTCGACAGAGACGTCTACCGCGGCGGCGCGATCGTGGTCGGCCCCGTTCGCCGCGGACGCGGGCGCAGGATGCGCGTCGAGCGGCGCGTGCTGCCGGTGTGCGCTGAGGAGGAGCGCCGTTTTCAGGTGTTCGAGCGCGAGCTGTGGCGGATTGCCGTCGAGCACCTCGACTACGGCGAGCAGCATTTGTGGGCGGCGCTCGCCGGCGCGCGCGTGGCGCCCAACGGTTGGCGCAGGGCGCGGGCGATGCTGCACTTCGATCGCACCGGTGAGCTGAAGAGCCGCTTCCTGATCACGGCGGTCAAGCGCAACAAGAACGCGCAGCTGCGGCTGCGCGCGCTGACCGACCTGGCGGCGCTGCGCGATCCGGACGCGTTCGACGAGGCGATCGACATCATCGGTGGCTGGCCGCGCGAAGAGCGCAAGGAGGCGACGAAGGTGATGCTGCGCGCGCTCGTCGAGCGCCGCATCGGCCGCCGCGACCAGGCCAACGCGTGGATCTGGCGGCTGGCAGAGTACACGCGCGACGTGCACGAGGAGTACGCGGTGCAGCGCTGGCCGGAGACCAAGCGCCTGCTGGGGCTGCTCGTGAACTCGGCCGGCGGCGCGCACGCGCGCAACGCGCGGCGCCTGATTCACGCCGCGCGCAAGCAGGACCGCCGTCTGGCGGCGGCGCTGCTGGCGGCCGCGCTGGCGCACACGCCCGAGGCCGAGGAGGCGCTGCGGGGCGCGCGTACGCGCATGGCGAGAAAGCCGCCGGCGCTCGCCCGCGAGCTGCTGCGCAACTTCCCGAAACGCCGCGCGCGCAACACGCGCCGTCGGCGCAAGGGCGCCAAGGGCGCGAGCAACGGCGCCGCTCCCGACGCGGCGATCGCGGCGGCCGGGGTCACGCGCGACCGGGGCGAGGCGGCGTCGACGCGCGTTGTTGGCGCGTCTGCGTCTGAGGGGCAGTCGGGTGGAGAGAGCGGCGCGCAGCTGCAGCACGAGCTGCGTCGAGACGTGCGCGAAGCGCTCGACCACAACCCGGCCTGACGCGCATCGAGCGCGCTCAGGCGATCTCGCGCAGGTGCACCTCGCCGGCGCCGATCGTCGTGCGCCCGCCGTCGGCGAGCGCGACCACCAGCCGGCCCTCGCCGTCGATGCCCTGAGCGTGTCCGCGTCCGAGCCGGTCCTCCGCGCCGGGCGTTCCCCAGGCGATCTCGCGGCCGTCCAGCGCGTCGCGCGCGCGCCACGCGTCGAGCGTCGCCTGCGGCGGCTCCTGCAGCCGCGTGGTCAGCGCGTCGAGCAGTTGCGCGAGCAGCGGCTCCACGTCGGCGGCGCTGAGCCCGAGCGTAGCGGCGGGCAGGCCGGCGGTCGCGACCGCCGCGCCGTGCCCGCCCGCTTCAGGTCCCGCTGCAGCCGTGCGCCGCTGCGGCTGCAGCTCGGGTGGCAGCTCCTCCAGGCGCACGGCGACGTTGAGGCCGATGCCGAGCACCATCCAACGCTCCTGCGGGCGCCCCTCGATCAGGATCCCGGCGAGCTTCGCGAGCCCCGTGCCGCTGTCGAGCACGATGTCGTTGGGCCACTTGATCCGCGCCGCCGGACCGGCGACGTCGCACAGGGCCACAGCGGCGATCAACGGCAGCAGCGTTGGCGGCTGCGCGGAGGCCGACCAGCGCAGCAGCAACGACGCAAGCAGCGAGCTGCCAGCAGGCGCGGACCAGCGACGGCCCTGGCGCCCGCGTCCGGCGGTCTGCTCGGAGGCGGTCACGAGCGTCCCGTGCGGCGCGCCTGCGAGCGCGAGCTGGCGCGCTCGCTCGTTGGTCGAGTCGGTGCTGCGCAGGTGTGCGCGCGGGTGCCCGATGCGCGTGGTGTCCGCTGCGGTCTCCTGCGGCGGAGCGCAGCTCACATCGGGCGCACGATCAGCTCGGCGTCGGCGCCCACGCCCAGCAGCTCCTCTGCCGAGCCGCGGTTGACGGCAAGCGCCACCATGCGCGTGGCGTCCTCGTAGATCAGCAGCTCCCCTGGGGTGACCTCGGCGAACGTGGCGGCGTAGCGCGCCGTGCGCACGTTGCCGGCGTGGCTGATCGTCAGCGTGTCGCCCGGCGTTGCGCCCAGCGACAGCAGATGCTCCTCGGTCGCGTCGAGGATCAGGTTGCCGAAGGTGTCGCCGCGCAGCACGTGGACCGTCAGCGAGCCCTCGCCCAGCTGCGCTGTCGGCAGCCCGAGGCGACGCAGCTGCTCCACCGGCAGCGGCTCGCCGACCGAGCTGAGCGGCTCTCCGGCGGCGAGCGCGGCGGCGACCGGCGAGAAGATGTCGCGGCCGTGGAACGTGCGCGAGACCGGTTCAAGGCGCTCCGGCGACTCGCCGATGTCGACCGCTTCGGCGACCCCCGCGAGGCGCTCGGCGGCGGGCATCAGCAGCCCGTTGTCGGGGCCCACGAGCAGGTGATCGTGCTCGATCGTGCGCAGCGCGACGGCACGGCGAGCGTGGCGCCCGACGGCGCTGACGCCCGGGTCGACGACCGCCAGGTGTACCCCGGCTGGCAGGAAAGGCAGCGCCGAGCGCAGCACGATCGCCCCGGAGCGCACGTCGTGTCGAGGGATCGAGTGGGTCAGGTCGATCACGCGCGCGCTCGGGCAGCGCCGCGCGAGTACCCCGTGGCAGACGCCCACGAACTCGTCGAGCAGCCCGTAGTCGGAGAGGAACGTGATTACGGGTGAGTGCGCTCTATCGGCCATGGGTCGCGCGCGTCGCCGCGTCGGCGAGCAGGGCGGCGATCATACCCTCGACGTCGTACGGGTCGGCCTCGATGTTGACCGGCAGGCCGTGCTCGCGCAGGGTCGCGCTGGTGACCGGGCCGATCGAGACCAGACGCGTGGACGGTGACAGGCCGGCGTCGCCGCCGGCGGCCTGCAGAAAGAAGCGCACGGTCGAGGACGAGGTGAAGGTGATGTAGTCGGCTTGCCTGACCTGTTCGAGCGACTGCGCGGACAGCGGCTCGGCGATCGTCTCGTACAGCGCCAGCACGTCCACCTGCGCGCCGCGCTCGCGCAGCGCGTCGGGGAGCACGTCGCGCGCCTCGCGAGCGCGCGCGATCAACGCACGCTCGACAGGCAGCTCGGCGAGCGCCTCCACGAGCGACTCCGCGACGAAGCGCTCGGGCACGATGTCCGCGACGACGCCGCGCCCGGCGAGCGCGCGCGCGGTGCCTGGGCCGATCGCCGCGATCTTCGCTCCCGCCAGCGCGCGTGCGTCGCCGCGCGGGTGCACGCCGTCGTCGAGGCGCTCGAACAGCGGCGCGACGCCGTTGGGGCTAGTCACGCAGATGAGGTCGTATGGCGAGGGGTCGAGTGTCGGAGGGCCGTCGCCCTCGAGCGCTCGCACACGGATCACCG
The DNA here is from genome assembly GCA_963716535.1 of uncultured Solirubrobacteraceae bacterium. Lineage (GTDB taxonomy): Bacteria > Actinomycetota > Thermoleophilia > Solirubrobacterales > Solirubrobacteraceae > Palsa-744. Next base: position 2,822,947 of record OY970317.1, read on the forward strand.
GCGCCTGCACGACGCTCGCGCCGAGCGCTTCCAGGCGCCGCGCAAGGCCGCTGGCCTGCGCGCGCGCGCGCGTGACCGCCACGCTCAGCCCGGCGAGCGGCTGCGGCCCGAGCCAAGCGAGCTGCTCGGCGAGCCCCGCGACCGGCCCGACGATCGTGATCGACGGCGCGCGCACCTGCTCGCGCGCGACCGTGTCCGCGATCGTCTCGAGCGTGGCGCTGACGGTGCGCTGGCGGGGAAGCGTGCCGGCTTCGACGACTGCCACCGGCTGCGCGCGCGGGCGCCCCGCTGCGATCAGCGCGGCGGCGATCTCGGGCAGCCGGCGCACGCCCATGTAGAACACGAGCGTTCCAGGGAACGCCGCCAGCGCCTGCCAGTCGATGCCGCCGTCCTGTTCGCCCCCGCTCGCGTCCCCGCCGTCCCCGCCACTCCTTTTCGTGCTCGCGTCTGCGTCTTCGCGGGTGTGTCCGGTCACGAGCGCGACCGCGCCGGCGAGCCCGCGGTGGGTGACGGGGATTCCGGCGTAGGCGCTCGCGGCGACGCCGGCGGTCACGCCCGGGACGACCTCGAAGGCGATGCCAGCTTCGCGCAGCGCGAGCGCCTCCTCGCCGCCGCGCCCGAACACGAACGGATCGCCGCCCTTCAGGCGCACGACGCTGTTGCCAGACTGCGCACGCTCGATCATCAGCGCCTCGGTCTGCTCCTGCGGCACCGACGGCCCGCCGCCCTCCTTGCCGACGAACAGCAGCTCAGCATCAGCGCGCGCGTCATCGAGCGCGCTGGTCGGGATCAGGCGGTCGTACAGGATCACGTCCGCGGCGGCGATCAGCTCCAGCGCGCGCGCCGTCAACAGGCCCGGGTCGCCGGGGCCCGCGCCGACGAGGTAGACCTTGCCGCTCATGTGCCGACCGGCCAGTGTTCGACGTCTAGCTCGGGCATGGGGAAGTGCTTTGGGTTGCCGGTCGCAAGCCGCGCGCCGATTGCAGTGGCGGCTGCTGCGATCAGGCAGTCAGCTTGACTGAGAGTGATCCCGCGGCGGGCAAAGTCTCGGCGCCAGCGCCCAGCGCGTTCGCCCTCGACCCGACCCAGAGGTGCGACGTGGAGCCCTCGTAGAAAGCGCAGGATGAGCGCTTCTTTCTCTACGCTGGCGCCCCGCAATACCTCATCCACGTTGACCGCGCAGATCCAGGGGATTTGACCGCTGTCCAAAGCCGCCTGAACACGCCCGGCAGCGGGACGTTCGCGTAGTGCGTCGATCAGGACGGTGGTGTCGAGCAACAGCGGCAATCCTCAGCCGACCCGCCGCGGGTCGCCGAAGCGCTGTGCATGGACCCAGCCGGCTGGGTCCGCATCCCATTCGTGCTCCTCATCGGCGAGGGCGCCCAGCCCAGCCTCGATGTCTTCGCGTCGCCGCACATCGTCGAGCGCTTGGCGCAGGGTGTCCGCGATGAAGACGCTGCGCTGCCTTCGTCCCACGCGCCGGTCGAGCTCCTCCACGAGCGCGTCGTCCAGGCTTATGTGCAGTCGCATGGCCACACGCTAACACACAAGATTGGCGACTACGAAGACGTGCTCGCCATCTCCTGCGCCCGCGCCAGCATCTCCCCAGCCCCCACCGCGCGCAGCCGCTCGGCCACTCGCCGCCCGAGCGCCTCGGGGTCGTAGAAGCCGCCGAGCAGCTCGTCGCTGAGCCATGACGAGCCGTCGGGCAGCCCGACCCAGGCGCGCAGCAGCAGGCAGCCGCAGCCGGCGGGTGTGGCGAGGGCGCCGAGCGGCGTGTGGCAGCTTGCGTCCAGCGCGCGTGCGAGCGCGCGCTCGGCGAGCAGGCACGCGAGCGCGTCCTTGTCGGTGATCGCTGCCACGGCCTCGCGCATGGCCTCGTCCTCGGCGCGACCCTCGAGCGCGATGATCCCCTGCCCGGGGGCCGGCACGAAGCGCTCCGCGTCGAGCACGCCGCCGATCTCGGCCTCGCGTCCAAGTCGCTGCAGTCCGGCGTGTGCGAGCACGATCGCCGTCAGCCCTTCGCCGGGGTCCGCGAGCTTGCGCAGGCGCGTGTCGACGTTGCCGCGGGTACTGACGACGTCGAGGTCGGCGCGCGCGGCGCGCAGCTGTGCCTGACGACGGATGCTGCTGGTGCCGACGCGCGCGTGCGGCGGCAGCTCGTCGAGTGCGGCGGCGCCGCAGAGGACGTCCTCGGCGCCGGCGCGTGGCGGCGCCCCGAGCAGCTCGAGCCCGACCGCCAGCTCGCCTGGAACGTCCTTGGCGGAGTGCACGGCAAGGTCGATCTCGCCGGCGCGGAGTGCCTGCTCCAGCTCGCTGACCCAGCGCGACTTGTCGGATGGATCGGCTGCCTCGCTAGGCCCACCTGGCGCCGGCTGGCGGTCACCGCTGGTGAGCATCGGGACGATCTCACAGCCCGGACGGCCGCTCGCCGCCAGCAGCTCCGCGATCTGGTTTGCCTGCGCGAGCGCGAGCGCGCTGCGCCGCGTGCCGATCCGCATCAGCGCGCCGCGTACGGCGGGCGGGCCATCAACCGGGACGGCGCCGGCGTGCGCTGCCGGGCGCGGGCAGGTCGTGCACCTCCGCGAGCGGTGCCGGCGGGTGCTCGGTCGAGAGCTCGTCCGCGCGCTCCTCGCGCAGCCCGAACAGCTCGCGCACGAGCTCGAGGTTGGCGTGACCGCGCTCCTCGCTGAGGCTGCGCAGGCGAATCGTGGGCTCGTGCAGCAGGCGCGTCATGACCGCTCGCGCGATGGCCTCGACGCGCGCGAGGTCGCGCTCGGAGGCGGCCTCCCAGCGCGAGGAGTTCTCGGCGAGCACCTGCGCGACGATGTCGTCGCCGTGCGCGCGCAGCGCGCTGACGGTCGGTAGCGCGTCGAGCTGGCCGAGCCAGCGTGCGAAGCGCTGGATCTCCTGCTCGACGATCGCGAGCGCCTGCGGCGTCTCCTCGGCGCGCGAGCTGAGGTTGCGCGCGATCACCGCCTGCAGGTCGTCGATGTCGTAGAGGCTGACGCCGTCGAGCTCGCCGCACGCGGGGTCGACGTCGCGTGGCACGGCGATGTCGATCAGCAGCAGCTGTCGTCCGTCCCGCTCGGCCATCACCAGCTCCAGCTCCTCGCGCCCGACGATCGGGTGCGGCGATGAGGTCGAGCAAAGCACGATGTCGGCCTGCACCAGTTGCTCCGGCAGGTTCTCAAGGCCGACGACGGAGCCGCCGAAGCGCTGGGCGAGGCTGAGCGCGCGGTCGGCGTGGCGGTTGGCGACGAACATCGTGCCGGCGCCCTGCTCGGCGAGCGCTCGCGCGGTCAGCTCGCTGGTCTCGCCGGCGCCGAGGATCACGACGTGGCGGTGCTCGAGCCCGTCGAGCACGCTCAGCGCGAGGTCGACGGCGACCGACGGCACGCTCACGCGGCTGGAGCCGATGTTGGTCTCCGAGCGCACGCGCTTGCCGGTGGTCAGCGCGGCGGCGAACAGGCGGTTCGACAGCGGCCCCGTGCAGCCGGCGCGCATCGCGGTCTCGTGCGCACGCCTGACCTGTCCCTGGATCTCGGCCTCGCCGAGGATCATCGACTCGAGACCGGCGGTCACGCGGTAGAGCTGGCGCGCGGCGTCGCAGTTGCGCGGCGAGTAGATCGCCTCGGCCAGCTCAGTCGGGCGGATCTCGGCGCGGCGCGCGAGCAGTCCCAGTACGTCCGACTCGGCGCGCACCGGATCGCCGACTACCAGGTAGACCTCGGTGCGGTTGCAGGTGGAGATCACGACCGCCTCGCGCACCTCCGCGGTGGCGGTCGCGTCGCGCTCGAACTCGCGTGCCTCGTCGTCGCTGAACGCCAGGCGTTCGCGCAACGCCACGGGCGCGGTCTTGTGCGAGATCCCCAGCGCCAGCAGCTCGCTCATCGCGGCGCGGACTCGCCCTTGTCGTCGAGCTCGCTCAGCAGCTCGCCGAGGTCGCGCTCGATGCGGCTCAGGCGGATCGCCATGATCGCGACGTAGACGAGCACCAGCACGAACAGCACGATGTACGCGGCGGCGACGTACTTGCCGGCCGTGTGCAGCGGCAGCGCTGGGATCTCGCCGAGGGCGGTGGCGAGCGTCACAGCGCCGGCCTTCCGGCTGCGTGCGCTTGCACGGTGCCGGCGTGTTGCAGTGACGGTGCGGCACTGCGTACGCGCGCAGGTCCCGGCGGAGTGCCGATGCCCTCCGCCGCGAGCTGACGGCGCAGCGCGCGCAGCTGCGCGCGCGTGTGCTTGGCGGTCAGCTCGTACTTGCACAGCGTCGCGAACAGCAGCGCCATCGAGATCAGCGAGACAAGCAGCGTGAACGCCATCGAGCCGGGCAGGTTGGAGGTGCTGCCGAGCACGCGCGGGTGCAGGTAGGCGGTCGAGAGGTTGACGGCGATGTAGTTGAGCGGCACGAACGCGCCGGCGGTGATCGCGAACACCGAGGCGTAGCGCGACTGGCGCTCGGGGTCCTCGATCGCGAAGCGCAGCGGCTGGTACGTGGCGTACAGCAGGAAGATGATCAGGAACGACACGAGCGTCGGCTCGCTCCACACCCACCAGTGTCCCCACGAGCCCTTTGCCCAGATCGAGCCGGTGATCAGCGTGCCGAGCGCGAAGATCAGGCTCATGTGGATGACGACGTAGGAGCGCATGTCCCAGCGCGGGTCGCGCGTGCGCAGGTGCTGGATCGCGAGCAGGCCGCCGAGCACGAAGCCGCACAACGCGACGATCGCTAGCGGCACGTGCACGTAGAAGATCTTCTGCAGGAAGCCCTGTTCGGCTTCGAGCGGCGCGTAGAAGAAGACGAGCGAAAGCGAGACCGCCATCGCGACGGCCGTGGAGATGCTCAGCGTGCGCAGACCCTTGCCGTACATCGTTAGTCCTCCAGGAGGAAGTCGAACAGGGCGTAGGCGATCAGCCCGAACACCAGATCATAGAGCCCAAGCGTAAGCAGCCAACGCGCCCCCGGCGCCGCTCGGTGCGCCTGCACGAGCAGCGGCGAGATCGCGCGCGCGCCGCCGATCACGATCGGCACGAACAGCGGCAGCGCGAGCAGCGGCCCGAGCAGGTCGCGCGCGCGGGTGTGCACGGCCATCGCGGCGACGAGCGTGCCGATCAGCGCCACGCCCAGGTTCCCCAGCGCGAGCGTTGCCAGGAGTCCTGGAAGCGCGGGGCCGAGCGGCGCGCCGAGCAGCAGCAGCGCGAAGGCCGGCACCGCCACTAGCTCCAGTACGAACAGATACGCGAGCAGCGTCAGGGCCTTGGCGATCAGCATTGCGCTGCGGTCGACGGGGGCGAGCAGGAAGGCGTCGAAGCCGCCCTGGTCGGCGTCGGCGACGAACAGCCTGTTGACGCCGAGGATCGCGGCGAACAGCAGCGTCACCCACAGGATCCCGGCGGCGAGGTCGCCTTCGACGCTGGTGCGGTTGAGCGCGAAGTGAAAGACGACGAACGTGGTCACGGCGAACAGCGACATCGCGGGCACCGACTCCAGCGTGCGCAGCTCGACCAGCAGCTCCTTGCGCAGCAGCGCGCCGACGGTGCGCCACAGTCCCACCGGCTGCGCCGGGCGAGTGCTCGCAGCCGCCGGACGCTCTGGCGCCTGTACGCCGCTCATCGGTGCACCTCGGTCATCGATACAGCTCGGCGTCGCTCATCGATACAGCTCGGCGATCTCGTCGCGGTCAACCTGGTCGGCGGCGCGCAGCAGCGCGGGCCGCCCCGCGCGCAGCCCGAGCACGACGTCGGCCTGCGCGAGGCCGCCGCTGGGGTCGTGGCTGCAGATGACGCGCGTGCGCTGTCCGCTCGTGGCGCTGGCGTCGCCGGCGCCGATCAGCGGCTCCACCAGCTCGATCGCGGCGGGATCGAGGTTGGAGTGGGGCTCGTCGAGCAGCAGCAGCTCCGGCTCGTGCAGGACCGCGCGCGCGACGGCCACGCGCTGGACCATGCCGCGCGAGAGCGTGCGCAGCGGCTCGCTTGCTCGCGCGCCCATCGCGACGGCGTCCAGCACCTCGCGCACGCGCTCCTCGCCGACGCCGTGCAGCCGCGCGTGAAAGCGCAGGTTCTCGGCGGCGGTCAGCTCGCGGTAGAGCAGCGGCTCGTGTCCCAGCAGCCCCACGCGCCCGCGCACCGCCCACGCTTCGTCCGGCAAGCTCACGCCGAGCACGCGCACGCTGCCGGCGTGCGGGCGCAGCAGCGTGGCGAGCACGCGCAACAGCGTCGTCTTGCCGGCGCCGTTGGGCCCGAACACGACCAGCGTCTGGCCGGCTGCGAGCGACAGCGAGACGTCGCTGAGGGCTTCGCGTTCGCCGTAGTGCCGAGCCAGCCCGTCGATCTCGAGCGCGGCCGTCAAAGCTCAGGCCGTCCGCGTACGCCGAGAAGGCACATGGGCTTGGACCGTTTTGGACATCGGCTGCGGGGTATCAGGCGCAACACCGGCATTCACTATGGGTTTCGGGAGCGATGCGCCTGTTGTCCACTTCGTCTAAGTGAGAGGTAGAGAGGTTGCTCGATGGGATCCGAAGACCGTCCGCTCGATCGCATCTCGACCGCAGCGCTGGTCGTGCGCGTGATCGACGAGCTCGATACGAGCAGCGAAGAACAGCGCGATGAGCTGCTGTGCGAGCTGCTGTGCGCGGCGTGGGGGAGCATCTTGGCCCAGAACCAGTGACGCGCGCGTCGGCCCCGACTAGACCTGTACTGCGCGGGCGTCCTGCGCCCGCGCAATCAGCTCGCGCACGGCCTGCTCGCCTGAGCTGCCGCCGTCGCGCAGCAGCGCGATCGGGTCAGGGTCGCCGTTCACGATCCCCTCGAAGAAGTCCTTGCGCTCCTGGTAGGTGGCGAGCGTGCCCTTGGCCCAGCCGCGTACCTCGTTGAGCAGCACCGCCAGCTGCGCGTAGGGCGCGCCGAACTGGCCTTCGATCTCGCGCTTCATGCGCTTGGCCAGCGCCGGCGAGGCGCCGGCGGTCGAGATCGCGATCGCGAGCGGGCTCATGCGCACGATCGCGGGCAGGATGAAGTTGCACAGCGGCGGCACGTCGACAACGTTGACGAGCATCGCGCGCCGCTCGGCGTCGTCGTAGACGGCGATGTTGACGTCGGTGTCGTCGCTGGCGGCGATCGCCATGAACGCGCCCTCCAGATCGCTCGCGCCGGCGTACGGACGCTGCTCCCAGCGGATCGAGCCCTCGCGCGCGTACTCCTCAAGCGCCGGCACGGCGGTGGGGGCGACCAGCGTCACCTGGCCGTCGCACGCGAGCAGCCCCTCGACCTTCTCCAAGCCGATCTCACCGCCGCCGATCACCACGCAGCGCCGTCCTGAGAGCTTCAGGCAGGCGATGTAGAAGGACGTGTCGAGCATCCCCTGCACGCAGCTCTGGTCGCAGATCCCCCTGCGCAGCTGGCACACGCACTCCTTGCCGGCGTAGGCCTGGGCGGGCATATTTATAGAGTACCCACCCACCCCCGCCATGTTGTTGGTCCAGGCCGCATGCGGCCTGACCGGGAGGGTCGCATGCGACCCTCCCACGGGCCTGCACATGTGCAGGCCAGCCTGCCGGCACATGTGCCGGCAGGAACAACGATCTCGAGATGCTGAGCCGTCCGCAACGATAGCTAGCTTCGATAAATGGCACCTTCGGTTACGTTCCACAGTCAGCCTTTTGGAAAAGTTCCGCCAGCCGGCTCGATCCTCCGGGCTATGCTCGATGACAGCGAGCTCGACGCGATCTCGATCGTCGTGGCCTGGGTTCGCTTTCGCGGACTGCTGCGTCTCAAACCGAGCTTCGAAGCATTCCGCAAACGGGGCGGCTCGCTGAGCATGGTGCTCGGCGTCGACGAGGGCGGCGCCACGCGGCCGGGGCTGCTCGGCGCCATGCACTTGGCCAACAGGGCATACGTGTTCCAGGACGAGCGCGGCGGCACGTTTCATCCGAAGGTGTACTTCGGCGAAGGCGCGCGCAAGGCCAAGCTGCTCGTTGGTAGCACCAACCTCACACCAGGCGGGCTATACATGAACGTCGAGGCGTCGACGTTGACCGCGTTCGAGCTGCCGGCGGAACACAATCATCCGGCGCTGCGCGACGTGCGGCTGTTCATCGCGGATCTGATCGGGGACAGCGAGGCGTGCACGCGCTTGACGCGCAAGACCGTCGACAGGCTGTGTGCCGAGGCGCGCTACCGCATCGCGCCCAACGAGCGTTCCAGCGCGCGTGCTCGCGGGCGCCCGCGCGGCGCCGATCCGGCGGACATCGACGCGACGGCCGCCGGCACCACAGGAAAGGAGGCGGGGACGCTGTTCTCGCCGAGCCAGCGGCGGCGCACGGGCATACCGCGGCTCACGCAGGCAGACAAGGACGAGCTGGCGGCGCTCGAGCTCGACGATCCCGAAGAGACGCAGCAAGCAGGCTCGCCGCATCCACCGCAGGGCATGGGCTCGGCTGTGGGCACGCGTTCGGCTACGCCGTCGCCCATGCCCCCGCTCGCGCCCAACGCCACCGATGTCTGGACGAAGAAGCTGAAACTCTCGGATGCGCAACAGGTGTCATCGAACATCACGGGCCTACTGCGCCTCTCCGGGGGCAAACAAAAAGTCAACCACGTGAAATGGTTTCGCCGGACCTTTTTCCGAGCGCCGGTCGTCTGGCGAAGGACCGTGGACAGTGGCAAGCACTCGATCTATTTGGCCGATGTGCCGTTCCAGGTGCGGATCGACGGAGTTGACCACGGGACGCTTGTCCTGTCGGTAGACCACGGCGCGCATCGCGAGGCCGGCCAGAACAACGTGACGACGCTCATCCACTGGGGTCCTAAGCTCGGGGCGATGCTGCGCACGCATGATCACACCGGGAAGACGCTGACCTTGGAGCGCCTCGATGGCGGCTCCTATCGGATGACGATCAGCTGACGCTCACGCGACCTTGCGCCAGCCGATGTCGGGATTGGCGCTCGCGTCGACCGCGTTGCGGTCGAGCCGCCGTGCAAGCATGTGCAGTCGCGCCTGCGCCAACGTTGCGAGCAGTCGCTGTGGGATCACGCGCGCGGCGATCAGGCGCGCGTCGGTCGCGGCGATCACTGCGTCCGCCGGACCGCGGCGCATAGCGGCGTCCAGCTCGCCGAGCCAGCTTTGGGCATCCGCCAGCAGCGGCACCGACAGGCGTCCGACCTCAGAAGGCACGAGCTCGAGCACGCCGCCGCCGAAGCTGCGGCCCTCGATCTCGGCGGTGAGCAGCGTGAGCGAGTTGTGGAACGTCGCGGCGAGTGCGTCCGCTCCCACGGCGCCGGCGCCGGCGAGCATCCGGCCTCTGTAGATGGTGTCGGTGGTGAACGTTCGCGCCCGGTTGACGGCCACCCGTGGGAACGTGTGCGAGCGCTTGGACAGCAGCAGCTCGCCGCTGCGGATACCCGGAACCCGATACCAAGGAGAGCGGATGCTGCACTTGTAGCGCTCGTGCAGCAGTCGCTCTTCACCGTGTCGCAGATAGCTCCTCGCACCGGCGAAGCGCAGGGGGTTCTTCCGCTCCTCGGCGAAGTCCAGCAGCCACGCGCGTGCGCCGGCGGCGACGGTCCGGTCCTGGTCGTGGCTTTCATAGACCAGTCCCTCAGCGTGTCGCGCGCGCGGCAGCAGCGGCCGTGCCCAGCGGGCGAGCTCGTACGTGTCGAGCGTGTCCCGATCGACGGTGAAGAAGTCGTTCGCGCCGGTAACGATGCTGACCTCGAACGCGACCGCGTTGCCAAGTGCGCTGATTGCTGGCAGCGCCCGCGCCTCGGCGAGCGCGTCGAGGTACTTGGGCTCGAGCAGGTAGCGAGTCCAGCTCTCGCCCGCGCGTGCGATGTTGTTCCAGCTGCGCGACGCGCCCGAGGCGCCGTGCTCGGTGATGCGGATCTGTGCCGAAGTCCGCGTGCGGCCTTCGACGCGACGACCGCTCATGACCGCGATCTCCTGCAGCACGTCGGGGAATGAGCCGGGAGCGAAGAGATCGAAGTGCAGTTCCTCGACGTTGGCCAGCAGCCAGTCGCGTGCGACCTGCGCAGAACATCCCGTGAAGCACTCGGTGGGCACCACGAACGCGATCGCGCCGCCCACCCGCAAACTGTTCAAAGAGGCGAGCAGCAGCGGGATCCATAGGTTGGACACGCCGCGGAAGCTCAGCCCGAGCTGGCTCGCGAGCTTGTCGATCGCCTCGCGTTCGTGGCGCTCGACGAACTGGAAACGCACGAACGGCGGGTTGCCGACGGCGACGTCGAACGGCTCTTCCGTCTCCTCGGTGGCCCACCGGATGGCGCTGGCGACGCGGACCTCGCCGTCCAGTGAGGACGAGCGCAGCGCCTGGCGCGCCTTCTCGGCCTCGATGTCGAGCACCTCGAGACCTAAGATCCGCTCGATGCGTCCCTCGAGCGGCGTGCCGTGGAGGCCGCGGACGAACGCGCCATCGCCGACGCTCGGCTCCAGCAGCTGCAACTCGCGATCTGCCGGCGCGTTCTCGGCCGCGCGGCGCAGACAGAAATCAACGAGGTCGGCCGGCGTGTAAAAACCTCCGCGAAGCTTCTCAGGGCTTACTTCGCTGGCGGTTTTCACCCACGAAACCTAAGGCGCGCGGCGGACGATCAGCCGCGCGGCAGCCCGCGCCCGAACGCTCGCGCGCCCATCCGCGCGAGCGCCAACGCTCCCGCTCGCCAGGCGTGCTCGCGGTCTGACTCGCGCGCCGAGCGCAGCTTGGCGACGCTGCGCATCGCCTTGACGCTGGTCTCGTCGTACGGTCCCCACCACAGGCCGCGCAGGCGCGGCGGGTCCCACGTGATCAGCTTCTGCTGGGCGCACGCGCGTAGCCCCGCCTGCCCGAGCGTACGTCCGAGCCCGCCGCCCGCGGCGGCGCCCCACGGTCCGCGCGAGACCGTCGGCCCGGGGAGGTGGTCGTTGAGCCACACCATGCCCGCGTGCAGCTCGCGCGCGATGCGGAAGCCCTGGTAGCGGTCCGCGGTCCAGACCGACGCGCCGAGGCAGTAGTCGCCGCTGTTGGCGGCGGCGATCGCCTCGTCGATCGAGTCGACGGCGGTCACGACCAGCACGGGACCGTCGATCGGTTCGCGCAGCACACGCATCTCGCCGCTCGCGTCGCTGATCACGGCCGGCGCGTAGAACGCGCCGCTGCAGCCGGCGGGGCTGACCGGCCCGCCGCAGTGCAGGTGCGCGCCGTGTGCGACGGCGTCCTGCACGAGCGCGCTGACGTGCTCGGCGCGCCGTGCGGAGGCCAGTGGTCCGACCTGCACGCGCGGGTCCGCGGGGTCGCCGACGGTGAGCGCCCGGGCGCCGCTGACGAGGCCGGCGAGGAAGCGCTCGTGTACCTCGCGCGCGACGTACACGCGCTCGATCGACCCGCGCGCCTGCCCAGCGGCGGCGCAGCCCGCCCACAGCGCGCCGGCGATCGCACGCGGCAGGTGCGCGTCGGCGAGCACCAGCATCGCGTCCTTGCCGCCGAGCTCGACCGTGACCTCCTTCTCGCGCGAGACGCACGCGCGCGCGACGACGCGCCCGACCGCGGGCGAGCCCGTGAACAGGACCTTGCTGACGGGCGCCTTGGCGAGCGCGACGCCGACGTCGGCGCCGCCGTGCACGACGCGCACGAGCCCCTCGGGCAGCCCCGCCCGCGCGAGCACCCGCGCGATCCGCTCGCCCGCCAGGCAGGCACGGCCGGCGGGCTTGAAGACGACGCCGTTGCCGGCCAGCAGCGCCCCGGCGATCTGCCCCAGCGGCTGCGCGAACGGCGCGCTGCCGGCGCCGATCACCGCGAGCACGCCGTACGGCTCGAACGCGATGCGCGCGCGCTTGGCGATCGTCAGCGAGCGGTTGACGCCCACGCGCCGGCCGCTCAGCACCTGCGCGCCGTCCTCGGCGACCCAGCGCAGCGCGTCGATCGCCGCCAGCAGCTCCAGCGCCGCGATCTCCGCGCGCGGCCGGCCCTGCTCGCGGCCCAGCTCCTCGACCAGCTCGTCGAAGTCGTCGATCACCGCCTGCGCCATCCTGTCCATGTAGCGCGCGCGATCGGAGACCCGCAGCAGCGCCCACAGCGGCTGCACCTTGGCGACCGCGTCGACGACCTCGTCGATGCGCTCGGGCGGCGTGATCGTGACGCTGCCGAGCAGCGCGCCGGTCGCGGGATCGCGCGCCGTGAGCTGGCTGTCGGTGGCGGCCACCGCCGGCTCGCGCGGGTGGCTGTCGCTGGCGGGCGCGCTCATCGCACGGCGATTATCGCTGGTCCAGCCCGCGCTTCCGGCGAATCTCGCTCAGGCGCTCGGCCAGTTGCGCCTCGGCTGCGTCCGGCTCGTAGAAGCGTGCGCCGACGACGCTCTCGGGCAGCAGCTCCTGCGCGGCCAGATGCCCGGGGTGTCGGTGTGGGTTGTCGTAGTCGCCGTGATCTTGACCGGGGCGCGGCCCCGAACGCAGCCAGCTGGGGGCTGCTGCGGCGCCGTGCTCGCGGACATGACGCGTGGCCGCTGACAGCGCGCGCCCGGCGGCATCCGACTTCGGCGCGAGCGCCAGATAGATCGCCGCCTGCGCGAGCGCGTAGCGTGCCTCGGGCAGCCCGACGTGCTCGACCGCCTGCGCCGCCGCGGTCGCCACCGACAGCGCCGCCGGGTCGGCGTTGCCGACGTCCTCGGAGGCGAGGATGATCATGCGGCGCACGATGAAGCGCGGGTCCTCGCCGCCCTCGAGCATCAGCGCGAGGTAGTACAGCGACGCGTCCGGATCGGAGCCGCGCGTGGCCTTGATCCAGGCCGAGATGTAGTCGTAGTGGCGGTCGCCGCCTTTGTCGTACAGGATCGCGCGACGCTGCAGCGCGTCCTCCGCGCGGGCCAGGCTCACGCGCGTCTCGCCGAGCTCAGCGGCGGTCGTGGCGGCCAGCTCGAGCGCGTTCAGCGCGGTGCGCGCGTCGCCTTCGCTGCGCAGCGCGAGGAACTCCACCGCGGCATCCTCGACGGCGAGCGCTCCGGCCTCGGTGGGCGCTCCAGTTGCAGCGACGGGCTCTCCATCGTGGCCCGCGGGCGTGCCCGGCGCGAGCGCACTCACAGCATGACGCAACACGGTCGCGACCTCCTCAGCCGTCAAGGCTTCCAGCGCGTACACGCGCAGGCGCGACAGCAGCGCGCCGTTGACCTCGAACGCGGGGTTCTCGGTCGTGGCGCCGATCAGCGTCACGAGCCCTTCCTCGACCGCCGGCAGCAGCGCGTCCTGCTGGGCCTTGTTGAAGCGGTGGATCTCGTCGAGGAACAGCACCGTCCGTGCGCCGCTCACGTCGCGCCGGTGCGCGGCGCGCTCGATCACCGCGCGCACCTCCGCGCGTCCGGCGGCGACCGCGCTCAGCTCCTCGAACGTCGCGCCCGAGCTCTCGGCGACGATTCGCGCGAGCGTCGTCTTGCCAGAGCCGGGTGGACCGTAGAGAACCATCGAATGCGGCTTGCCCTGCTCGATCGCGGTGCGCAGCGCCGAGCTCTGGGCGAGCAGCTGCGACTGCCCGACGAAGTCGGCGAGGCTGCTGGGGCGTATTCGCGCCGCCAGCGGGCGATCGGCGCCTCCGGAGTCCTCTCCGGTACGACGTTTGGCCACAACGCCAGCCGGATCTTTAGCCAGATCGTCCTGTGACTCGTCGTTGAAAAGGGTATCCACCGAAGTGAGTATTGCTGTTGTCAAGGCCACCTCCTCGGCGGCTGCCGCAGGGGCAGCCTGCGCTTCCGTCGAATGTATAGATTGCGTGATGAAAGTTGCTAAGTCCTAATCCCACTTCAGACGAAGGGCACCGAGTTGAGCTTCAGCGCTGCTGAGCTGCTGCCTTCGGGGGAGGGGGACGCGCTCGGATTTCTGGATGTGGGCGGCGACATCGCGGGCCGCTCGCCGCTGCAGCTGTTCTGGCGCAGGCTGCGTCAGGACCGCGTCGCGCTGGTGTCGCTCGCGTTCATCGTCTTCCTGATCGTCGTTGCCGTTGCGGCGCCGCTGGTCGTCAGCGTGCTCGGACTGCCTGGGCCATACACGCAGAACCTCAACCTCACCGACTCGTTCGGCTCGCCGCTGGGCCCCAGCCTCGCTCACCCATTTGGGGTAGACCAGCTCGGCGAGGACGTGATGTCGCGGGTGATCTACGGCGCGCGGGTGTCGCTGGAGGTTGGGGTTATCGGTACGGCGATCGCAACCGTTGTCGGGGTGGTCGTGGGGATGTTCGCGGCCTTCTATCGCGGCTGGGTCGACATGGTGCTGTCGCGCTTCATGGACATCGTGCTGTCGATTCCGATCCTGCTGCTCGGCCTCGGCCTTGGCGCCGCGTGCGGCGTGCGCGGGTGCGCGAAAGGACTGATTCAGCCGGGGCTCGGAACGATTATCTTCATCATCTGCATCGCCACCTGGCCCTACATCGCGCGGATCGTGCGCGGGCTCGTGCTGTCGATGCGCGAGCGCGAGTTCGTCGAGGCCTCGCGTGCGCTGGGAGCGTCCGACATGCGGATCATGTTCCGCGAGATCCTCCCTAACCTGACCGCGCCGATCATCGTCTACGCGAGCCTGTTGATTCCCACGAACATCCTGCTAGAGGCCGCGCTGTCGTTCCTCGGCGTTGGCATCCGACCGCCAACCGCGAGCTGGGGGGCGATGATCGCCCAGGCCGCGCCGATCTTCAACACCGCGTGGTGGTTCATGGTGTTCCCAGGCGTGGCGCTGGTGCTGACGGTGCTCGCCTTCAACCTGCTGGGCGACGGGCTGCAGGACGCCTTGAACCCGAGAAACGCCCGATGAGGGCGGTCGATACACAACATAGGAGGCGTTTCGATGAGGTCGATTAGAACGGCCGCGGCGGTAGCGCTCGCGGCCGGCTTGGCGCTGCTGCTCGCAGCATGCGGCTCGAGCGGCACCACCAACAGCACCAGCACCACGGCAAGCGCATCAAGCGCGCTCAGCACGGGCGGCTACAAAAGCCCGCTGACCGAGCCGCTCACCGGAGGCAAGCGCGGCGGCACGCTGACGGTGCTCCAAGAAACCGACTTCGAACACCTCGACCCAGGGATCGCGTACTTCTCGGTCGACTACGCGGTCGTGTTCGCAACACAGCGGCCGCTGTACTCACAGAAGCCGAACTCGACCGTCGAGACCCCCGACATGGCCGAAGGCGCGCCGGAAATCACCAACGGCGGCAAGACGGTGACGGTGCACATCAAGAAAGGCATCCACTTCAGCCCGCCGGTCAACCGCGAAGTCACCTCCGAAGACGTTGCATATGCGATCGAGCGCGGCGCCAACCCGAACGTCGCCAACCCCTACATTCAGTCGTACTTCAAATCGATCGAAGGCGTGCCTACGGCCACCGGTGGGCCGATCAAGGGCATCGAAACGCCGAACAAGGACGAGATCGTCTTTCACCTGACCGAACCTAAAGGCCAGCTCGTGGCGGACGCGCTGCTGCTGCCGCTGACGGCGGCGGTGCCGAAGTCATACGCTGAAAAGTTCGACAAGAACAAGCCGTCGAACTACGCGGACTTTCAGGTCGCGACAGGCCCGTACATGCTCAAGAACGACGGCGAAGGCAAAGTTCTCGGGATCGGCTACGTCCCCGGCAAGTCGGCAACGCTCGTGCGCAACCCCAATTGGAATGCGGCAACCGACTACCGCCCCGCCTACCTGAACGAAATCGACGTCAAGATCGGTGGCACGAGCGCGGTGCTCGGGCGCCAGGTGCTGGAAGGAACCAACATCGTTCAGAACGAATCGGCGGTGGCGCAATCGATCGTCAGGCTGGCGGCCGAAAAGTTCAAATCTCAGCTGCAGATCTCGCCGGGCGGCGGCAGCCACTACATCGGCGTCAACAACAAGGTCGGACCGTTCAAGAACGTCAACCTGCGCAGGGCGTTCTGGGCGGCGCTGAATCGGACGGCGATGGACAAGGCGCGCGGCGGTGAACTCGTGACGACGGTCGCCACGCACTTCATCTACCCGACGATCAACGGCTTCGAACAGTCCGGTGGCGTGAAGGGGCCGCAGGGGCCGCAGTTCGATTTCAACGCGTACCCCGAAGGCAACGCGAAAGTCGCGGAAAAGTACATCAAGCTAGCCGGCTACCCGAGCGGTAAGTACACGGGCAACGAAACGGTGACGATCGTCGGCTCCACCGGCAACCCTCAGGAACCGGATGCCGAGATCGTCGCGCAGACGCTCAAGAACCTCGGCTTCACCGTGAAGCTCACGTTCGAGGAAGCCTCGACGATGTACGCGAAGTACTGCAACGTCCCCAAAGAAGAGATAACGGTGTGTCCGAACATCGGCTGGATCGCGGACTTCGCCGATCCGCAGACGGTGCTCAACATCACGTTCAACGGCACCACGATCACGCCGACCGGTAACGTCAACTGGAGTCAGACGGACATACCCAAGATCAACGCGGCGATGGCAGCCGCCGAAAACGTCGTCGGCAACGAAGCGCGCGCCAAGGCGTGGGCGAAGATCGACGAAGAACTCGTCGAAGAAGCGGCTGCAATTCCGTTCGACTGGGACAAGCAGGCAGGCATCGAGGGCAGCGGTGTCAACGGCGTCGGCGACATCTGGGACGTCGGCGAGTGGGATTACAACTACACCTCGTTGAAGTAGCTCGTCCTATCACTGTGGGGAGAGGCTCGGAAGTGGTCTCTCCCCACGGCTATCACCGTCACCACGGAACAGCACGAGGCATTCTTGATCACCGCGCCGACCACCACCACAAACCACCGCAGCTAGGCAGCGATGCTCCGCTACATCATTCGCCGTCTGCTGATCGGGCTGCTGATCCTCGTGATCGTCTGCGCGCTCACGTTCGTGTTCTTCCGCGTGCTGCCGACCGGCAATCCTGCGCTGCTGCGCGCAGGCCGCGATCCGCAGCCGAACCTCATCAAAGCAATTGAACGGGTGCTCGGCCTGAACAAACCGCTGATCGTGCAGTTCTGGGACTACATGAAGGAATTCTTTCTGCATTTCAATCTTGGCTACAGCTACTACAGCCAGGAGTCGGTGCGCGCGTTGATCGCCGAACGGCTGCCGGCGACGCTGTCCTTGACGATCGGCGCCGCGGTGCTGTGGGTGTTGGGCGGGCTCAGCGTCGGCATCATCTCGGCTCTGCGCCGCCACTCGCTCGTCGATCGTCTGTCGATGGGCTCGGCGCTGTTGTTGCTGTCGATGCCCGAATTCTGGCTCGGCTTCGTGTTCCTGCTGCTGTTCGCCAACGACATCGGCAAATTCAAGATCCTGCCTGGCGCCGGTAGCTACGTGGGGCTCACCTACGACCCGTGGAAATGGTTCACATCGATGATCATGCCGTGGATCGTGCTTGCCGCGGGCTCGGCTGCGATCTACGCGCGGCTGATGCGCAGCTCGCTCAGCGAGGCGATGGGCGAGGACTACATCCGCACCGCACGCGCGAAGGGACTGCGCGAGCGCGCGGTCGTGCGCCAGGGCGTGCGCTCGGCGATCAACCCGATCTTCACGCTGCTGGGCCTGGAAATCGGGGTGCTGCTGGGCGGCGCGGTGCTGGTCGAGAGGGTATTTAACATCCCCGGGATCGGCGTCGAGAACTACAAAGCGATCGTGAGTTCTGACTTCCCGGTGGTGCAGGGCACCGTCCTGCTCGCCTCCGCCTTCATCATCGTCGCGAACATCGTCGTCGACATCGCCTACGCGTACCTAGACCCGCGGGTGCGTTACTCGTGAGCCGGCTCGATCTCGCCGCCCCTGGCTGCGTTCTCGCTCGCTCGCGTGCGAAGCACGCCACGCTCTCTGCGTCCTTGCCAGGAACGACGATCTCATCGCCGGAGTGCCGGCGATGAGCACGGGAGAGCCGCTGCTGCGCGTCGAGGATCTGCACGTCGAGTTCCCGACCGAGGATGGCGTCGTTCATGCGGTCGACGGCATCACCTATCAGGTACACGCCGGACGCACGCTCGGGATCGTCGGCGAGTCGGGCTCGGGCAAGACGGTCTCGTCGCTGACCACGCTCGGGTTGACGCGCCGGCAGGGCGCGCGCATCAGCGGGCGCATTCTGTTCGAAGGGCAGGATCTCGTGACGCTCCCCGAAGACGGCCTGCGCGCGATCAGGGGCAACGACATCGCGATGATCTTCCAGGACCCGCTGTCCTCGCTGCACCCGCTGTACAGGGTTGGCAAGCAACTGATCGAGGCGGTGCGCGCGCACCGCGACGTCTCCAAGGCGCAGGCGCGCGCACGTGCCGTCGAGCTGCTCGGCCTCGTCGGCATTCCCGATCCGGCACGGCGCGTCGACGAGTACCCGCACGAGTTCTCCGGCGGCATGCGCCAGCGCGCGATGATCGCGATGGCGCTTGCCAACGAGCCGAAGCTGCTGATCGCCGATGAGCCGACGACGGCGCTCGACGTGACCGTGCAGGCGCAGATCCTGGCGCTGATGGAACGCCTGCAGCGCGAGCTCGGGATGGCGATCGTGATCATCACCCACGACCTCGGTGTGGTTGCTGAGATGGCGGACGACATCGCGGTCATGTACGCGGGCCGGATCGTCGAGACCGCCTCTGCGGCGCGCGTGTTCGCGGCGCCCGAGCATCCGTATACGTGGGGTCTATTGCGGTCGATCCCCACGCTCCACGGTTCGCGGGAGGATCAGCTGGTGCCGATCCCGGGCACGCCGCCGAGCCTCATCAGCCGCCCTTCGGGCTGTCACTTTCACCCGCGCTGCCCCTACGCCCAGCCCGATCACGCGCGCATCGATCCCCAGCTGCAGCCGGTCCCCGATGAACCCAGCCAGCACGTCGCGTGCCTGCTCGAGGCGCCGGTGCGGCGCGAGCTGTGGGCGCAGTTGCGCGACGGCGGCACACCTGAGCAAGCACTGGCGGCAGTGGCGCCGCCGGCGGCGTCGGCATGAGCGCCAGCGAGCACGAGGCGCTGTCGGCGTTTGGCGAGCCGACGGGCCCGGCGGCGCCGCAGAACGAGGCCGCGGCGAACGCTGGTCCGCTCGTGCGCGTACGCGACCTCGCCAAGCACTTCCCGCTCACACGGGGGATCATCTTCCAGCGCAAAATCGGTGCCGTGCGGGCGGTCGACGGCGTGAGCTTCGAGATCCAGCGCGGCGAGACGCTGGGGATCGTCGGCGAGTCCGGCTGTGGCAAGAGCACCACCGCCAAGCTCGTGATGCGCTTGCTGGACGCCACCGGTGGTGAGATCGACTTCGAGGGCAAGGACATCACGCGTCTGCGGGGTGCGCCGCTGAAGGCGGTCAGGCGCGATGTGCAGATGATCTTCCAGGACCCTTACTCGTCGCTGAACCCGCGCAAGACGGTGGGCTCGATCATCAGCGAGCCGTTCGCGATCCACAAGCTGCTGCCCGACAAGGCCGAGCGCAAACGCGAGGTGCAGCGCCTGATGGAGACGGTTGGGCTGAACCCGGAGCACTACAACCGCTACCCGCACGAGTTCTCCGGCGGTCAACGCCAGCGCATCGGCGTTGCGCGCGCGCTAGCGCTGAGCCCGAAGCTGCTGATCGCCGATGAGCCGGTCTCGGCGCTGGACGTCTCGATCCAGGCGCAGGTGCTGAACCTGCTGCGCGACCTGCAGCGCCGGCTCGGCCTGACGCTGATGTTCATCGCGCACGATCTGTCGGTCGTGCGCCACATGTGCGACCGCGTGGCGGTCATGTACCTCGGCAAGATCGTCGAGATCGGCGCCAACGAGTCGCTGTATGACTTCCCACGGCACCCGTACACGGGCGCGCTGATGGCGGCGGTGCCGGTGGCGGACCCGTCGCTGCACGGCAGCGAGCGTCGGCCGCTGGGCGGCGACGTGCCGAGCCCGGCCAACCCGCCGAGCGGGTGTCGTTTCCACACGCGCTGCCCGAAGGCGCAGGCGCTGTGCTCGACGCAGGAGCCACAGCTCGAGGACAAGGGATCCCCGACCCCTGGACAAGCTGGCACGCTGGTCGCCTGCCACTTCCCGCTCACGCGGGAGGAAGTCGCGCAGATCGGCGTACGATCTGCGCGATGAGCGCGAACGATTCCAAGGATGCTGAGCTGGCGAGGGAGGCGCAGGAGCTGCTTGCCCGCCTGGTGCAGTTCAACACGGTCAACCCGCCGGGCAACGAGCGCGCGGCGCAGGAGTACCTCGCTAGCCATTTGACGCAGGCGGGCTTCGACTGTGAGCTGCTCGGCGCCGAGTCCGGACGCCCGAACCTGGTCGCGAGGCTGCGCCCGGCAGACGCTCAGCACGCCGGGCCGACGCTGTGCTACCTCGGCCACGTCGACACGGTGCTCGCGAACCCGCAGGAGTGGACGCACGACCCGTGGTCTGGGGAGGTTGCCGACGGCTTCCTGTGGGGCAGGGGCGCACTCGACATGAAGTCGCAGGTCGCGGCCGAGATCGCGGCGGCGGCTTCGCTGGCGCGCTCAGGCTGGCGTCCAGCGCGCGGCGAGCTGCTGATCGTGGCGGTCGTCGACGAGGAGACCGGCGGCTCGCTGGGGGCCGAATGGATCACCAAGAACCACCCGGAGAAGGTCCGCTGCGACCTGCTCATCAACGAGGGCGGCGGCAGCGTGTTCGAGTACGGTGGGCGCCGCCGTTACGGACTGTGCTGCGCGGAGAAGGGCGTGTTTCGCTTCAAGGTGGTGGCCGACGGCGTCGCCGGCCACGCCTCGATGCCCGGCATGGGCGAGAACGCGCTGTTGAAGCTGGGACCCGTGCTGGAGCGCTTCGCGGCACGCCAGCCCTCGTACCGGCTGACCGATGAGCCGCTCGAGTTCCTGCGCGGGCTTGGCGAGGATCCCGCCGATCCGCAGGGGGCGCTCGAACGTCTGCGCTCGCTCGACCCGCGACTGGCGATCATGTTCGAGCCGATGTTCGGCGTGACGTTCACGCCGACGCGGATCTCCGCGTCGGAGAAGATCAACGTGATCCCGAGCCGCGCGGAGCTGAAGGTCGACTGTCGTGTGCCGCCTGGGCTCGGCGAGGAGGCTGTGCGCGAGGGCCTGGTGGAGGTGCTGGGCGAGGCCGCCGGCGAGGACGCGGGCGCAGGGCGGCCGTGGCGGATCGAGTTCACCGAGCAGGTCGTGGGCAACCGCTCGCCGCTGGACACGCAGCTCAAAGACGCGATCGGCGACTGGATCGGCGAGCGCGACCCAGGCGCGGAGGTCCTGCCGGTGGTGCTGCCGGGCTTCACCGACTCGCGCCACTTCCGCCTGGCGTTTCCCGAGTGCGTGGCGTATGGCTTCTTTCCCCAGCGCCATCAGACGCTGCTGGAGAGCACGCCGCTGATCCACGGCGCCGACGAGCGCATCGACGTGCGCGACCTCGCGTTCGCCGCGGAGCTGTTCAGGGATCTCGCAACGCGCCTGCTCGGCTGACGGCGAGACGCGCTCGCTCGCCTGACGGTCGGACGGCGCCCGCTTGGCTGACCGCGGTGTACATGCGCGGCTAGCGATGTTGCAGTGCTCGACAAGCGTGGGGGAAGTGCGCATAATGGGACGCGATGCCAAGGATGGTTGACTCGTTGGAGACGATGGAGCGGTGAGTGCGCAGGCGGCGGCTGCGCCGGGCTCATCGACTGGACGGACCACGCACACACCGAGCACGCAAGCCGGTGGGGCGCGTGTCTCGCGCACGGGCACCACGGGCGCGCACACCGCGGCGCTGACGGGCGCGGCGCTCAAGCAACGGGTGGTCGACGGCCGCGTGCCAAGGGTGCACGTGGCCACCGTGCAAGCCTCGACGCCGTCCGTGTCGTTCTCGCAGGAAATCCAGAATCAGGCGCTCAACTGGGAGCCCGTGATCGCGATCCTGTTCTTCACGGCGCTGGTTTTCATGATGTGGCGGATGTTGAAGGTGATGCCGCGGATCAAGCCGCAGCGAATCAAGCCGACGTCCGACCAGTCGGTCACGTTCGCGGACATTGCGGGCGTCGACGACGCCAAGGCGGAGCTCGCGGAGATCGTCGAGTTCCTGCGCGATCCGAAGGCGTTCAAGGCGCTCGGCGCGAAGGTGCCAAAGGGGATCCTGCTGCACGGGCCGCCGGGCACCGGCAAGACGCTGCTCGCGAAGGCGGTCGCAAACGAGTCCGGCGCGCAGTTCTTCGCGCAGTCGGCGGCGTCGTTCGTGGAGATGTTCGCGGGCCTCGGCGCGGCGCGCATCCGGCGGCTGTTCGCGATCGCGCGCAAGCACGAACCGGCGATCATCTTTATCGACGAGCTCGACGCCGTCGGCGGTCGGCGCGGGATGGACATATCCGGCGAGAAGGACCAGACGCTCAACCAGCTGCTGGTGGAGATGGACGGCTTCGCCTCCAGTGGCCGGGTGGTAGTGATCGCCGCGTCGAACCTGCTCGAGAAGCTCGACCCGGCGCTGCTGCGCCCAGGCCGCTTCGACCGCCAGGTGTTCGTGGTGCCGCCGGACGTCAAGGGCCGCCTCGGCGTGCTCGAAGTGCACACGCGCGATAAGCCGCTGGAGAACGTGGACCTCGGCATAGTCGCGCAGCAGACGAGCGGGTTGACGGGAGCCGACCTGGCGAACATCTGCAACGAGGCGGCGATCTTCGCGACCAGGCGTGGAGCGAAGACGATCGCGTTGAAGGACTTCGACTCGGCGATCGAGCGGGTGATCGCGGGCGTGCAGTCCAAGCGCGTGCTGAACGCGCACGAGAAGCGGGTCGTCGCGTTTCACGAGGCCGGCCACGCGCTGTGTGGCGAGCTGCTGCCGTCGGTCGATCGCGTGCACCGCATCTCGATCGTGCCGCGCGGGCGGGCGCTCGGCTACACCATGAACCTGCCCGCGGAGGACCGCTATCTGAAGACGCGCGAGGAGCTGCTCGACTACATGACGGTCCTGCTCGGCGGGCGCGTTGCCGAGCAGATCGTGTTCGGCGCGATCACGACGGGCGCCTCAGACGACCTGAAACGCGTGGCCGACATCTCGCACTCGATGGTGCACGACTTCGCGATGGGCACGGCCGGCGTTGGACGCTCGCCCGAGGGCGACGTGCAACTGTCGGAGCGGACGCTGCGCCTGCGCGACGAGGAGCGCCAGGACCTGATCGAGGAGGCGCGCCGCGCGGCGCAGAAGCTGATCGTGGCGCACCGCGCGCAACTCGACGCGTTGGCGAGCGAGCTGCTCGAGCGCGAGGTGCTCGACCGTGAGGCAATCGACAGGATCATGGTCGGGGTGCCGCGTATGGAGCGTGCGCCGGGCATCGGTCTGAGGGTGGTCGCGGCGACTGCGCAGCCGCCGTCTTTGGGCACGGGGCCGCCCGCCGCAATCAAGCTTCCGGGCGCTTCCGGAGAGGACGAGCCCGGGCGTCTATAGACTGCGGTTTGTGTTCGGCCGCATCGACCACATAGGCGTCGCCGTCGAGGAGATCGAGCCCGCGCTCGAGCTGTACCGCGACGGCTTCGAGCTGCACGTGGCGCACCGCGAGATCGTTGAGGAGCAGGGCGTCGAGGCGGTGCTGCTCGACGTCGGCGAGAACCACGTCGAGCTGCTGGCGCCGCTCGGCCCGGACACGCCGGTCGGCAAGTTCCTGGCCGCGAAGGGCCCGGGCCTGCACCATGTGGCCTATCAGGTGGCGGACATCGACGTGACGCTGCAGAAGCTCAAGGACGCCGGCCTGCGGCTGATCGACGAGCAGCCGCGCACGGGCATCCGCGGATCGCGCGTGGCGTTCATGCACCCGCGCGCCACCGCCGGCGTGCTGACCGAGATTGTGCAGCCGGCCGCCACGGCGGGGGCGCACTGATGACCTCCGCGACGCGGCGTGTGACGCTCGGCTTCCAGGGTGGCCAGGTGCTCGCGCTGCGTATCAGCGACAAGCAGCTCGAGGAGCTCAACAAGGCGCTTCCCGACGGCGGCTGGCACCAGCTCGACAGCGAGGACGGGCCGGTGCGCATATACCTTGGGCAGGTCGTTTACGTGAGCGCGGACAGCGACGACCCGCGCGTCGGATTTGGCTAGCCCAAGTTGGGCCTAGACGAGCGGCTGCTGTTGGTGGCTCGGACGGTTGGGCACACGCCGGCTCGCGAGCGGGCGGTGGCGCGGTTTTCGCGGCTGGGCGAGCACGCCGGCATCTGGCTCGCGATCGGTGTCGCCGGAGCGGCGCTCGACGGGGAGCGCCGGCGGGAGTGGCGCCGGGCGACGGCGACCGTCGCGGGGGTCTATGCGCTGAACACGGCGATCAAGCAGCTCGTCGGGCGCCCCCGACCGCGGCTCGACGGCCTGCCGCCGCTGACCGGGACGCCGACCGCGCTGAGCTTCCCCAGCGCGCACGCTTCGACATCGTTCGCCGGGGCGCGTGTGTACGCGAGGCTTGGGTTACCGGCTGCGCCGCTGTATGCGCTTGCTGCGGGGCTTGCCCTGTCGCGGCTGTATCTCGGCGTGCACTACCCGTCGGACGTGCTTGCGGGTGCGGCGCTTGGAGGGTTGGTCGGAGCTTATGTAGCATGATTTGTGGTACAACTGATTGGTGTCTCGTGCCCTCCACGTCCGGCTCGACGCCGACTCCGAAGCAGCTTTGGCGGTGCTTCGCGCCGAGGGGATGAGTGACTCTCAGGCCGTGCGAAGTGCGTTGACCGAGGCTCGTGCACGCCGACGCCGACGCGGCGCACTGCGACAGGAGGTGCGGCGGCTGGCTGACGATCCGCGAGATCGTGCCGAGTTGCAAGCGCTGCGCGAGGAGCTCGACGAGATCACGCCGCCTTGGCCGGCCGACTGATGGTTCGCGGTGAGGTCGTACGGCTCGGTGCGCCGCGGCGCACACGCGGGCATGGGCAGCAGGGAGCGCGTCCGGGGGTTGTCGTGCAGGCGGACGAGCTGCTCGACCTCAGCACGGTCTTGGTCGCTCCAACGTCCCGTTCCGCGCAGGCCGCAACGTTTCGTCCGACCATCGATCTGGCTGGCACACCGACGCGTGTCCTTACGGACCAGCTGCGCGTCGTCGATGCCCAGGCGGTCAAGGGCAGCATCGGTCACCTCAGCCATGGTGAGATGGCAGCCGTGGACGACGCGCTGGCGCTCGTTCTCGGTCTCCCGGGCTGAGCGCTGAAGCGATGAGCACCCGCATCGGAATCGTCGGCATGCCCAACGCGGGCAAGTCATCGCTGTTCAACGCGCTGACGAAAGCTGGCGCGGAGGCGGCCAACTACCCGTTCACGACGATCGAGCCCAACGTGGCGGTGGTGCCCGTGCGCGACGAGCGCCTGGAGCAGGTGGCGCGCACGGTCGGCGCGTCGGAGATCGTCTGGGACACGGTCGACTTCCACGACATCGCGGGGCTGGTGGCGGGGGCGCACACGGGCGAGGGGCTTGGCAACCGCTTCCTGGCGAACATCCGTGAGACGCACGCGATCGTGCACGTCGTGCGCGCGCACGGCGACGAGAACGTGATCCATCCGGAGGGCCGCGTGGACCCGCTGGCGGACATCGAAACGATCGAGACGGAGCTTGCGATGGCGGACCTCGAGGCCGCCGAACGCCGGGTCGAGCGGGTCGGCAAACAGGCGCGCGGGGGCGATCGCGTCGCGGTCGCCGAAGAGGTGTGGTTGCGCGAGGTGATCGCGGCGCTGCAGGCCGGGCGCCCGGCGCGGACGGTGGCTGTGCCAGAGGACGCGCCCAACGCGGCGCGCGAGCTGGGCTCGCTGACGAGCAAGCCGGTGCTGTTCGTGGCGAACGTCGACGAGGGCTCGGAGGAGGTGCCGGTCGCGGTGGCCGAGCACGCGGCCGCGCAGGACGCACGCGCGGTGGCGGTGTCCTCGCGCATCGAGTCCGAGCTCGCGGAGCTGGATGACGAGGACGCCGCCGCGATGCGAGCGGAGCTAGGGGTCAGCGAGTCAAGCCTGCAGCGCGTCGTGCGCGAGGCGTTTGCGCTGCTCGAGCTGATCTCGTTCTTCACCGCCGGCGAGGCGACGATCGCGCAGTCGTGGCACCTGCGTCGCGGCCTGACCGCGTGGCACGCAGCTGGCGAGATCCACACGGACATCCAGAAGGGGTTCGTGCGCGCCGAAGTGATCGGCTGGAAAGAGCTGGTGGACGCCGGCGGCTACGCGGGCGCGCGCGAACGCGGCACGCTGCGGCTCGAGGGTCGCGACTACGTCATGAACGACGGGGACGTGATCACCGTCAAGTTCACGCCGTAGCGAGCTGCTCCAGCCGCTCCGCCAGCCGTTTCATGCCCAGCTCGCCCGCCATGCGTGCGCCGCCGGCATAGTCGGGAGCACGCAGCGCTGGCGGCTCGACCTCGATCGACTGCAGCGTTGCGATCCGCTTGAACGTGCGCAGCAGCTCCGCGTTCTCGCGCAGCGCGGCCGCGATCCGCGGGCGCATGACGGCGCTCGCCCGCACCGCCGCCGCGTCGGCATCGGCTGCGTCCGCTCCCGCGGCGCGCAGCAGCGCCTCCAGCGTGCCGTGCTCGCGCAGCAGCTCGGCGGCGGTCTTTGCGCCGATGCCGGGTGCGCCGGGGAGGCCGTCGGAGGGGTCGCCGCGCAGCGCGATGAAGTCGGCTACCTGCGCGGGCTCGACGCCGTAGCGCTCGCGCACCTCGCTTGGGCCGATCTCGCCGTACCGCGGATGGGCGGAGCCTTTCTTCAATTCCGCCACGGCCACCTGCGCGGTCACGGCGCCGTACAGGTCGCGGTCTCCCGTCAGCAACAGCGCGCGCCCACCCTGCTCCTCATGAAGCCGCGCGTGGGAGAACATCACGTCGTCGGCCTCCAGCTCATCGTTCGTTGCGTACGTCCAGCCGAAGCTCTCGAGCAACGCGGGTGCCTGCCGCCACTGCTCCGCGAGCTCCGCTGGCATCGGGTCACGATGGGCGTGATACGGCGGGTACAGCCGCACGCGGTAGTCGGCCTGCTCCGCGCCCATGCACGCGACGACCCCAGCAGGAGCCGGGGCGGACGGTGGTCCGTCGTAGAACACGAGGATCGCGTTGACCGTGCCGAGCAGCGCGTTCACCGGCTGCCCGCCGGCGCCGACGATCGATTTGGGCAGGGCGAAGTAGGACCTGTACAAGAGCCACGGGATGTCCGCGATCAGTAGCGGGGGCATCGCGTCAGTATGCGCCAGTGGGCGCGTGCGCCGACGTCAGGGGAGCCGGCTATCCAGCTGCGACGCCGCCGGTGCTCGCCGCGGAGGCTGTGCTCGCGGCATTCGCCGGTGCCTGCGCGCCGCCCTGCGGGGCGGTCGTCGGTGCCGGCGTGCTCGCCGGCGGGCTTTCCGCCGGCGGGGCCGTGAACGGCGTCTGTCCGCTGAGGTCGGGCTCGGGCCGGAGGCTGGCGCCGCTTTTGATGCTGAAGTACGCCCATGTACTCTGCAGTCCCAGGCGAGCCTCCAGTTCGGGACCGCTGATCTGGCTGTTGCCGCGTGAGCCGAGCACCTCGGCGGCGACTATGCGCGGGGAGATGCCGCGCCTGAGCACCTCGATCCCGCGGAAGGAGCCTTTAACCAAGCCGCTCAGGCGCGCCGCGGCGGCAGCGAAGCCGATGCTTAGCTTCCAGGCTGAGGACTTCGTTTCGTAGGCGTCAGGCACCGCGCGCAGCCACGGCTCGGGCGTGGAGCCCAGAAACGAGTTCTGGTTGTCCTCGGTCATGCCGCCCGAGCTGGCGAAGTAGTAGGTGGCCACCGGCTTGCCCAGATAGAGCACGATCTGCCCGGCGGTCGCCGCGACGGCCGCGTTCGACGCGGCCGTTTCCGCAGCGGCTCCGAGATACATCTGCGAGCGCGTGTCCGCGTACACGTTGAACCTGGAGCCGCCGGCGTCGGAGGTCAGCGCATACGTGCGGCTCGCGATCGCCTGCGCCTCGAGCGCGGCGAGTGGCCAGCTGGCGGGCATCTCCGCGGCGACGACGCCGCGCACGTAGCGTTCCAGCGGGACGTTGATCACGTGCGAGCCCTCCAGTACCTTCACGACGGAGTTCGCCGGCGCTGGGCCGAGCGTGGTGCCGGTGAAGTAGTGCGCGAGGATCGCGGTGTCGCTCCAACCGTGCTGGGCGTAGCCGAGCGCGCCGTCCTGGCTCATGCCCACGCCGTGCCCGTCACCGGCGCCTTCGATCACCAGCGTCGACGCAAGCGCCGGCGCGGCGAGCGCGCACAGCCACGCGAGCGCGAGGAACGCCGCCAGCGCGATGCGGGCGCGGTGATAGGTTGAGACGGTGATCCGCATCCGTGCCCACCGCAACACGGGCAGCAGGCGATCGTCGCGTTCGAGCAGGGGAGTCCCCATGGGTCCTCGCTCGGCCATTCGCGTGCACTGCCTGAGCCCTGCACGATGACTTTCGACGGTAAGCCATGACCGCCCCCGAGCGCGAGCGCGCGGTCCTCGAACAGGTCCCGACGGAGCTGTTGATCGGCGGCACGTGGCGTCCGGCGAGCGGCGGCGGCACGCTCGCCGTCGAGGACCCGGCGACGACCGAGGAGCTGGTGCGCGTCGCTGACGCGCACGCGGACGATGCCCTGGCCGCGCTCGCGGCGGCCGCCGGCGCGCAGGGCGAGTGGGCGACACATCCGCCGCGAGAGCGCGGCGAGATCCTGCGCCGTGCCTACGAGGCGATCGTCGCGCAGAGCGAGGAGCTGGCGCTGCTGATGACGCTCGAGATGGGCAAGTCGCTAGCCGAGTCGCGCGCCGAGATCGCCTACGCGGCCGAGTTCTTCCGCTGGTTCGCCGAGGAGGCCGTGCGCATCCACGGTCGCTACATGGTCAACACCACCGGCAAGGGCCGCATCCTCACCATGCGCCAGCCCGTCGGCCCGTGCGTGTTCGTCACGCCCTGGAACTTCCCGACCGCGATGGGCACCAGGAAGATCGCGCCCGCGATCGCCGCCGGCTGCACGATCGTCGTCAAGCCCGCCAAGCAGACGCCGCTGTCGATGCTCGCGCTCGCGAAGATCCTGCAAGAAGCCGGCCTTCCGGACGGGGTGCTGAACGTGATCACCGCCCACAGCGCCGGCGAGGTGATCGCGCCGCTGCTGGCCGACCCGCGCACGCGCAAGCTCTCGTTCACGGGCTCCACCGAGGTCGGGCGCACGCTGATCGAACAGTCGGCGCAGCAGATCCTGCGCGTGTCGATGGAGCTGGGGGGCAACGCGCCGTTCCTGGTGTTCGAGGACGCTGACCTCGACGCCGCAGTCGAGGGCGCGATGCTCGCGAAGATGCGCAACGTCGGCGAGGCGTGCACGGCCGCCAACCGCTTCCACGTGCACGAGTCGCTCGCGGCCGAGTTCTCACGCCGCTTGGCCGAGCGTATGGGCGCGTTGCGGGTCGGCCGTGGCACCGACCCCGATGTCGATGTCGGCCCGCTGATCGACGAAGCGCAACGCGCCAAGGTCACCGAGCTGGTCGAGGACGCGCTCGCGCGCGGGGCGCACGCACTGACCGGCGGCGGCCAGCTGTCGAGCGGCTCCTATCCCGGCTACTTCTTCGAGCCGACCGTCCTCGCCGAGGTGCCAGACGACGCGCGCCTGCTCGGCGAGGAGATCTTCGGCCCGGTGGCCCCGATTGCGACGTTCGCTACCGAGGAGCAGGCGCTGGCGGCGGCCAACCGCACCGAGTACGGGCTCGTCGCGTACGTCTACACGCGCGATCTGGCGCGCGCGTTCCGTGTCTGCGAGGGAATCGAATCGGGCATGATCGGCCTCAACCAGGGCGTCGTGTCGAATCCCGCCGCGCCGTTCGGCGGCGTCAAGCAGTCCGGATTCGGGCGAGAGGGTGGATTCGAGGGAATAGGTGAGTATTTGGAGACCAAGTACGTGGCGATGGGTGTCTGAACCGTTGTAAACTCCTCCTTACATTGTAAAATGACAATTACCTGGAAAATCTGGGTAAATCGGGGTTTGCGACGACGAAACATGGGTATGATCTCGCGCGTCTGAGTAGTTTTTTATGATCAACGCGGGGTTGGGGGCTTCTCATGTCACGCAAGACGCGCCGTACCGCAGCACTCGTGGCCGCGCTGGCCACGGTCGGTCTGATGTTCGTCGCCACCACGGCGGCGTCCGCCATCACGATCGACTACACCTTCAAGAACTGGGCGCTGTGGGGATCGCTGACGCCGAAGAAGCTGAACGAACCGATCACGCTTCCGCCCGGCTCGACGTTCAACGGCACCGGTGAACTCGTGACCACCCCGACCACGCTCACCGGCACGGTCACGGGGTCGATCTTCGTGCCTCCGTTCAACGCGGCGCTGAAGGTGCTCGGAGTGCCGACGAGCGTCGGGGCGACGTTCACGCAGGTGGGCACCACCGAAGGCTCGCTCGTCGAAGCCCCCAGCGCTGACTGTGTGGGCTCGCACTTCGGCGGCAACTGCGTGACGCTGACCGTCAACTCCGAGGCCGAGGTTGGGATCACCGCGCTGGGCATCCTCGGCATCGACGTCCCGACCCACTGCGAAATCGTGGAACCGCTCAAACTCTCCCTCAAAGAGACGCTGCCATTGGCCGAACTACTCGACGAGGGCTCGCATTTCGCCGGCTCGACCTACATCCCGCCGGTCAACTGCGGGCTCACGGGGCTGGCGCTCAGCCCGGTGCTGACGGCGCTGATGTCCGGCCCCGAAAACAGCTATTCGCTGCACATCGGCCCGAACGAACCGGCGGCGCCGACCGTCGTCACGCAGGAAGCCTCGTCCGTCTCGCAGATCTCGGCACTGCTGCACGCGACGGTCGACCCCAACGGTGAAGCCGAAAGCGGTTGTCAGTTTGAATACGGTGAAACGACCTCCTATGGCGCGATCGCCCCGTGCGAGTGGGAGCCGGTTGTCGGTGGCTTCAACGTCGAGGCGCCGGTTACCGGCCTCGGTGAAGGCGCCACCTACCACTACCGCATATCCGCCACGAACACCCTCGGCACGAGCTACGGCAGCGACGAGACGCTGAGCACCCTCAGCGGCGCGCCCGAATACGGCACGTGCGTGGCCGAGAAGCACAGCCGCTACAGCGACAGCGGCTGCCAGGATGTCGCCGAGAAGAAGGGCGTACCGGATGGCAAGGGCTCGTTCGAATGGATGGCCGGCCCAAGCCCGACGTGTGTCGCCAAGAAGAAAGGTGAATACACCAACTCAGCGTGCACCGTCAAATCTGTGAAAGCCGCGAAGGGCTCCTTCGAACGCGAGCCGGGACCCGGCTACACGTCCTCCTCGGAAGCCGTGACGCTCGAAACGCCGGGCCTGGGACACACGGTCGTCTGCGCCGCGAGCAGCGGCACCGGCGCGGTCACGAGCGCCAGCACGAGCGTCGACCAGATCACCTTCACCGGTTGCGCGTCGGCGGGCAAGAAGTGCACCAGCGAAGGTCCCGACAGCACGCCATCAGGCACTGCGGGCACGATCGTCACGAACCTGCTCCACAACCGGCTGCTCGGGCCGGTGGTAGGCCAGGTGTGGACCGAGCTTGCCAGCTCCGAACACGAACCCTATTCCGCCGAATTCGGCTGCGAAGGCGTACGCTTCAGGACCAAAGGCTCGCTTGCGGGCGTGCAGGCAGGTGACGTCAACACCCAGAGCATCACCAGCACGACGACGTTCGGCGTCGAAATCGGCGAACAGGCGCTGTTCAGCGAGGTCTCCGAAAACGCTGGCAAAAGCTGGACCGGCCCGAGCCTCACGACCGAGTTCACGGTCATCACCAACACGGCCGCAGCACCCGTGGAGATCAAAGCGTAGTCCCCTCGATCAGCCGGCTGCCCGGGCCGCACGCAGCGCGCGTGCGCCCGGCCGCACGGTGCAGTCGGGGAGCTACGACGCCAGCAGACGCCCCACGCTGTCGGCCACGCACACGGGCTTCTCGCCGCCCTCTACCTCGACGGTGAAGCGCGTGACGACCTGGTGCCAGCCACCGCCGACGTCGGCGACCTCGACGATCTGCGCGTAGCAGCGCAGCCGCGCGCCCACCGGCACGGGTGCCGGAAAGCGGACCTTGTTCCAGCCGTAGTTGACGCCGAGGCTGAAGCCGCTCCACTCGTTCAGATCGCGGCGCAGACCGTCGATCAGCGACAGCGTCAGGTTGCCATGGGCGATCGTCGTCCCGAACGGGCTCTCGACCTTGGCGCGCTCGACGTCGACGTGGATCCACTGGTGATCGCCGGTCAGGTCGGCGAACTGATTGACCATCTCCTGGGTGACTTCCCGCCACTGGCTGGGGCCGACCACCTGGCCCTCGAGTGCCCGCAGGCCCTCGATCCCGTGGGCGACAGCCTTGGGCATATTCGCGCTGACAGCCATTGCACTCCTCTCGCTTTAACCGAAACCGCGAGACAGATGCTATCCGCGCCAGCGGGCATTTCGCCGCGCCGGTCGCTGCCCGACAGTCGCCGAGCGTCGCTGGCTAGCTGTTGCGTGAGTCCGGGCGCACCGTCGGCAGGCTCGTGCCGAAGACGGTGTCGATCGCGTTCGCCGGCACCGCTTTGCCCATAAGCACGCCCTGAGCCATTGTGCAGCCCATCGTGCGCAGAGCCGCCACCTGGTCGTAGCTTTCGATGCCCTTGGCGATCACCGTCAGCGACAGGTCCCGCCCGACGATCATGATCGCCTCGAGCAGCCAGGTGCGGTAGTCCTCGTCCTCGGACGCCGCGAGCGAGCTACGGTCGACCTTGAGGTAGTCCAACGGCAGGCGTCGTAGGTCCGAGTGGTAGGCGTAGCCGCTGCCGCCGAAGTCGTCGATCGCGATGCGCACGCCGAGCAGCTTCAGCTCCTGCAGGCGCTCCACGGCCGCGGCCACGTCGCTCATGACGGTCGTCTCGGCGATCGCGAGCGTCAGCATCGACGGCTCGATGCCCGACTGCTGCAGCGCGCGGCGCACGTCGGTGATGAAGCCGTCACGGTTGACCTGGTTGGGCGACACCTCAACCGAGATGCCGACCTTGTGGCCATCGACGTTCCACGCGGCGGCGCGGCCGCATGCCTCTTCCAGCAGCCAGCGGCCGATCGGTACCGTCAGGCCGGTTTCCTCGGCCAGCGGGATGAAGTCATCGGGCAGCACGACGCCCTGCTTGGGGTGCAGCCAGCGGATCTGCGCGTCCAGCCCGGCGACCTTGCCGCTGTCGAGGTCGAAGATCGGCTCGTACAGCACGAAGAACTGCTTCTCGGCGAGCGCTTGGTTGAGCTCGACCTCGAGCACGCCGCGGCCCTCGATCACCGAGCGCATGTTGGCGTTGAACAGCGTGTAGCGGTCCTTGCCCGCGGCCTTGGCCGCGTGCAGCGCCAGCTGTGCGTCGCGCAGCAGGTCTTCCGGCGTGGCGTAGCGGCCGAAGGCGACGCCGATGCTCGCGGTCAGGAAGAAGTTCGGCCCGAAGCCCTCCAGCTCGAACGGCTTGTGCAACGACTCGACGACACGGCGAGCGAGCGAGTCCAGACGCGCTCCGCGGGCGGCCGACTCGACCAGCAGCACGAACTCGTCGCCGCCGAGGCGCCCGACGGTGTCGCCGGCGCGCACGACCGCCTCGAGGCGCTGGGCGACGATCTTCAGGATCTGGTCGCCGGCGGCCTCACCGAGCTTGGCGTTGACGTCTTTGAACCAATCGATGTCGATGAACAACGCGCCCACCAGGAGGCCGGACTGACGCCCGGCGCGGGCGAGCATGCACTCGGCGCGGTCGACCATCAGCGCGCGGTTGGGCAGTCCCGTGAGCGCGTCGTGGAGGTCTTCGCTTGGTGCCGCCGGTGTGGCGGGCGTCTTCGCGCGGGGCTGGGGCACGCGCACGATGACGGGTGTGTCGCGGCCGCCTCCGAGCAGGAAGATCAGCATGCCCAGCAGCGCGCTGAGCACGCAGCCGACGATCAGCAGCGCGAGCGCGTCGCCGTCGCCGAGCACGCTTGTGCTCGGCACCGCGGCGAAGCTCTGCACGGTCCAGCCGCCAGGCAGCGCGATCGTCGTGTTCTGCGCGCCGGCGTGCGGGGCGCCTAGCGCGTATGCGAGGTTGGTGGCGCCGGCGTGGTAGGCCAGCCGTGCTGCGCCGCCGGGGTGGTTGCGCAGCGCTTCGGCGAGCAGCACGGTCGGGGACAGCACCTCGTTGATCCAGCCCACGAACGCGCCCATGCGAGCGGCGACCGTGGCCGGCGGCTGCTCGCCCTTGTAGACGGGCGTGAAGATGCCCAGTGCGCTGGTGTGGCCGACCAGCACCGGCGCGGAGATGCTTCGCGTGGAGTCGCGCGAGATCAGCATGCCAGGTGTCACCGCGCAGTAGTCCAGGCCAGCGGGCGGGCTCTTGGCCGGTCCGCGTACGAGCGTGCTGACGGCAAGGCAGTAGTAAGGGCGAGCGCCGGTCGGCACGACGCGCAGGCCGGGACCCGCGTGTGAGCCGGCGCTGGCTGTCGTCGAGGTGGTGGCTGTCGTCGTCCCTGTCGTCGCGGCGCCGCCGGTCGTCCCAGCGGCGTCGGTTGACGGTGTCTTGCTGCTGAGCTGCTGGCCGGTGATGCGCGCGTGGAACGCCGCCAGTTCCTGGCTGTGGACTAGCGTCACCAGGCCGAGCCCGTCCAGCTCTGGGTAGCGACGCAGCGTGCGCGCCCAATGTGCCCACGTGTGAAATTCGGCGGGCGTGGTCTTGGAGTTGCCGGCGAAGTACGTGCTCGCGCCGACCGCGATGTCTTCCTGGTGGCGCAGCGACTGCTTGACGCTCGCGGCGATTGCTGCGGCCGCCTGCTGCGGAGCCTGCCGCGCGCTGTTCGCGTCGCTGTGCGCGACGGCGTGCGCGCCCAGCACCGAGGCGATCGCGCCGGCGGCGACACACAGCACGGCGACGGCGGCTGCGGTCAGCTTGCGACTGCCGAAGCGTTGCTGCTTCTCCGTCGGCTCCTCGCCGACGGACGCGGTGTGCGGCTGCTCAGCGGCTGTGGCAGCGCCGAATGTCTCGCCCGCGGACTGGGCGGGCCAGCGCACAGCGGGGCTCTGGGCAGGGCTCTGCGCCGGCGTGCCTGCGGCCGGCTCGGCCGGCGTCGAGGGCCCCGGGATCTGGGGTTGAGGCTGCGAGCCGGGGCTCGGCTGAGGCGTGTTGCCGGCGGGGGGGCCGAAGGTGTGGTCGCCGGCGGGGCCTGCGGAGGCGGGGTCGCGCTCGGGAAGGTCTTGTGGGTATCCGTTATCTGGCATGGCGACCTCGTGTGCTGGCAGCACGCGGCCGCGCGCTGTGTTGGCGTGATCGAGCCCGAGAGGGGCGGTGCATCTGCATCGTGCGTCCATCTCGACGAAAAGCGGATAGGTGATTAACCGCTGCACGGTCGCTTGCAACGTCCCGGAGCCGAGCAGCGCGACTATCGTTTGCGGGATGCTGTCGAGGCACGAGCTGCACGAGCTTTACTGCAAGCACTTCGAGGACCGCCGCAAGGAGCGCCAGTTGCTCTCGACCGCCTCGTTCTTTGTGACGTTCGCGGCGGTGCGGGCGATCACGCACGCGATCAGAGCCGAACGCGGGCCGTTCCGGAACATCACGCCCGGTGGGCGCCACATCCACCACATGACCTTTGGCATCACGGGCCTGTTGGTGGTCGGATACCTGTGGCTGATGGAGATTGGCGTCGACGAGCATCGCGGGGCGTCGCGGATCACCTCGATTGCTTACGGCAGCGGCGCGGCGTTGACGCTCGACGAGTTCGCGCTGTGGCTGAACCTGGCGGACGACTACTGGACCAGCCAGGGGCGCGAGAGCATCGACGCGGTGGTGCTGTTCGGCTCGCTGCTCAGCCTCAGCGTGCTCGGCCGGGGCTTCTTCAAAGAGCTTCTGCAACTAATGCACGCGCGCCGTGGCTGACGCGCGCCGGGCGGCGGCGGTGGCGGTGATGGCCGCCACGGCGCTCGCCGGGTGCGGTAGCTCGGCGCCCGCTGGCAACGGTTTGGCGTCGAACACGCCCGCGCGGATCGTGGCGCTCGCGAAATCGGCGGCGACGAGCGCGGCGAGTGTCCACGTTGCAGGCTCAATTGTGAGCGAAGGCAAGCCGATATCACTTAACATGGAACTCCTTGCGCAACAGGGCGGGAAGGGGCAGATCGCGCTCGCCGGGCTCAGCTTCAAGCTGGTTGAGGTCGATCGCGCCGTGTATGTGAAGGGCGGCACCGGCTTCTACAGCCGCTTCGCCGGCCCCACGGCGGCACGCGTCCTGACCGGCAGGTGGCTGAAGGGCTCGGCCGTCAGCGGTGCGCTCGCGACGCTCGCCTCGCTCACCGACCTCGGCAAGCTGCTGGGCGGCACGCTCGCGGGCCACGGTGCGCTCAGCCGCAGCGCCGATGCGCGCGTCGGCGGACGCCCGGCGCTTGCGGTGACCGACACGGCCGCCGGCGGGACGCTGTACGTGGCCGCCACGGGCGTGCCGTATCCGCTGGCGATCGTCGAGCATGGCGCGAGTCGCGGCAAGCTCGTGTTCGACAGGTGGAACCAGCCGGTGTCGCTTGCCGTGCCGAAGGACCCAATCAACGTCAACCAGTTGGAGCGCAGCCGCTAACGGCTCGTGGGTCCATATGTCTACGCATCCAGAGATCGGGTCAAGCCAGCTATTTCCAGCGTCGAACGTGGTGGTGTCGGACAACGCGCATTCGAGATGCAGAAAGAACGCGAGGACCCTCAGTGAACGGCGCAATTCAGGCGAGCTTCCTGCGGCAACCGGCGGAGTCGGGAGCAGAGCCGGAGGGGCCGCGCGCGCGGCGCTTCGCCAGCACGAGGATCGGGGCGCTCATGCGTAGGGCGAGCGGCGAGGAGCAACGTCCGGGCCGCCGACCCCCGCGCCGCCCGGCCAGGCGCCGACGCGGCCCGCTCGGGGTGCTGCCGTACGCGCTGCTGACGGTGGCGGCGGTCGTCGGCGCGCTGCTGGCGGGCGCGTCGCTGCTCATCGCAGGCTGCATCGTCGTGCTCGCGGTCGCCGCGATCGCGCTTGGCTGGCGCTTCGGCGAGCGCGGCAGGGTGGCGCTCGAAGACGAGATCGAGCATCGCACGAGCGAGCTCAAACGGGCTCTGTCGGAAGCTCGAGATCGCGCAGGCCGAGACGGTTCAGCGGCTGTCGATGGCGGTTGAGTTCCGCGACGAGGACACGGGCGCGCACATCGAGCGCATCGGGCGCTTCTCGGTGCTGCTGGCAGAACACATCGGCATGGACGCGGACTTCTGCGAGCGCCTGCGCCACGCGGCGCCGCTGCACGATGTCGGCAAGGTGGCGATCCCCGATGCGATCCTGCTGAAGCCTGGGCCGCTGACGCCCGAGGAGCGGGCGATCGTCGAGACGCACGCAGAGGAGGGCCACCGGTTGGTGCGCGGCTCGTCCTCCTCGATCCTCGACATGGCGGCGACGATCGCGCTCAGCCACCAGGAGAAGTGGGACGGCAGCGGCTATCCGCGCGGGCTGAAGGGCGAGGCGATCCCGATCGAGGGCCGCATCGTGGCGGTCGCGGATGTATTCGACGCGCTCACCAGCGATCGTGTGTACCGCAAGGCGTTCACGATCGAGGAGGGCGTGCAGATGATGCGCGAACAGCGTGGCCGCCACTTCGATCCTGTGCTGCTGGACGCGTTCATGGAAGTGCTCGGGCAGACAGGGCCGGACGCGCGCGAGCAGCTGCGCTCGGACCCCGCTGCACTGGTGGAGGGCACGCTAGAGACGTTCGCCACGGCGCTCGAACGCGGCGACGCGGAGATGGCCGAGGGCGCGATCGCGACCGCGATCGAGGACGGCATCACGCCGACGATGCTGCACGCCGAGGTGATCGGCCCGGCGCTGCGGCGCATCAGCGTGCTGTTCGACGCGAGCGAGATCGACGCTGATCGTGAGCACCGTGCGACGACGATCACGCGCCGCGTGCTGGCGACGCTGTACCGCTACATGACCGGCTCGACCGAGCCGACGCGCGAGCGCGTGCTGCTGGCGGGACTCGAGGGCGACGAGCACACGCTCGGCCTGCAGATGGTCCACGACCAGCTCGCTGCCGCCGGCTTCCACACGATCTTCGACACCGACCTCTCGGCGCAGCGGCTGCTCGAGATGGTCGACAGCCAGAGCCCGGACCTGGTGGTGATCGGCGCGACGGCGCCGATGGCGGCGGAGTCGGTCGAGCTGGCGCTGCGCGAGCTGCGCGGCAGCCGCCCGGAGCTGCCGGTCGTGCTCGGCGGGCCGGCGGTCGGGGGCAGCCTGCCCCGCGAACGCCGCGGCATGCGCGTGCTCGAGCGCATCGACGAGTCGGTGGAAGCGGTCGAAGACCTGCTCGCCACCGCCGCGACGACCGCGCCCGTATAGATTTCCGCGCATGACCTCGCGCGCAATCGTGACCGGCGGCGCCGGCTTCATCGGCTCGCACGTCGTCGACGCGCTGCTCGCGGACGGCTACGCGGTGACCGTGATCGACGACCTGTCATCGGGCGAGCGCTCGCGGGTGCCGGCGGCGGCGGAGCTGCTGGAGCTCGACATCGTCGATCTGGCGGCGCTGGAAGCGGCGGTCGCCGAGCGTCAGCCGCGGGCGATCTTCCACCTGGCGGCCCAGGCGAGCGTGATCGTCTCGGTCGAAGACCCCGGTCGCGACTGCGAGGTCAACGTCAAAGGCACGCTCAACGTGGTGCAGGCCGCGGGTCTGTGCAACGCGCCGGTCGTGTTCACCTCGACGGGCGGGGCGCTGTATGGAGATGAGGCGCCGATGCCCACGCCCGAGGGCCGGATTCCGGCGCCGCTGTCGCCGTACGGCGCGTCTAAGTGGGCGGCGGAGGCGTACGTGAACACGTGGTCGCTGTCGTCGGGCATCCCACACGCGGTGTGCCGGCTCGGCAACGTGTACGGCCCGCGCCAGAGCCCGCACGGCGAGGCCGGCGTGGTGGCGATCTTCTCCGAGCGGCTGTACACAGGCAAGGCGCCCAAGCTGTTCGGCCACGGCACGCCGACGCGCGATTACGTGTACGTCGGCGACGTCGTCAGCGCGTTGCTATCGGCGTCCGGGCGCTCAGGCACGTACAACGTCGCGACGAGCGTCGAGACCGACGTCGCGACGGTGTGGCGCGAGCTGAGCAAGGCGGCGGGCAAGCAGATCGAGCCCGAGTTGGCGGATCTGCGCCCGGGCGAGCTGACGCACAGCTGCATGGACATCAGCCGCGCCGAGCGCGAGCTGGGTTGGCGCCCGGAGATGTCGATCGCCGATGGGCTGCGGTTGACCTACCAGTCGCTCGTGGAGGAATTCGAGCGCGGGTAGACGTCGGGCCGCAGCGGCGCGAACCGCGAGGCGGCAGGCGCACAGCGTCCGCAAAGGCGCGCCAACCAAGAGCGCGATCGGACAGACGTGCAACTCGCGGCGCACGCCTCTCGTGGGCGGCATCGCGGCCGACTACCAGGGCATGAGGTGCGTGCACACGGCGGCCTGCTCCGCCCTGGTGACGCTCGGCTCCGCCCTCGCGACGCTCGCGCTGCTGTGCGGCGCAACGCCGGCGCAGGCGCTGACGGACGCGCCGGGTGGGGTGCAGGCGCCGGAGGCGTCGCAGCCTCCGGCTTCGGCGCAGGTCCCCGTCTCCGCGCCCGCTCCTTCCTCGGCGCCGGTGAGTGCCAGCGCGCACGGCGCGCAGGCGCGGACCCACCAGCACCCGGTCCTCGCGAGCCTGGACGTGCCGCGGACAGCGATCGCGGGGCCCCCGCCGCGGGTCACGCTGCGGATCAACGAGTCCGGCGTCGCGACGGTCGCAGTGCAGGTCACCATCACGGCTCTCGCCAGCCACCGCGTCGTGCTGACGGCAAACGCCGGCTGGGTGCGCACCGGGCGCACGATCACCGTGACGTGGCCCGCGAAGGCGACGTTGGCGGCGGGCGGCTACGAGTTGAGCGTCAGCGCGCATGATCGCCACGGAGCCGGGCTGCTGCGCAGCGCGCACAGCTCCGGCGTGGCGAGCCTTACGGTCACCGCGCCCACGCCGGCCCCCGTCAAGGCACCTACGCCCGCGCCCGTGTTGCCCGCAACGCCGCCGGCAGCTGAAGCCGGCGTGCCTACGATCGCGGAAACAGTCGCCGCCGGCGCGATCTTCCCGGTCGCCGGCCCGCACAACTTCGGCGGTCCCGAAAACGTCTTCGGTGCGCCGCGCGATGGGTATCTGCACCAGGGCCAGGACATCCTCACGGTCGAAGGCACACCCGTGGTGGCGCCGCTCGCGGGGTCGATCCTCACGACGAGCTACCAGGAAGGCGGCGCCGGCTACTACGCGGTCGAGCAGACCGCGATCGGCTTCGACTTCATGTTCGCGCACTGCGAGGCCGCGTCGCTCGCGGTCAGCACCGGCGCGGCCGTGGCCGCGGGGGAGCAGTTGTGCCGGGCTGGGCAGACGGGCGACGCGACCGCGCCGCACCTGGACTTCGAGATGTGGGTCGGCGGCTGGCAGGCTGCGGGCGGGCACCCGATCAACCCGCTGCCGTATCTGGAAGCTTGGGAAGCGTAGGGGGACCGGGAAGCCCTGGGGGGCGGGTCGGCGAGGTGGCTCGGGAAGCTCGTGAGCCGGTAGGATCGTTGGTCGCGGCGAGATAGCTCAGTTGGTAGAGCACACGACTGAAAATCGTGGTGTCCCGGGTTCGAATCCCGGTCTCGCCATCGGGAAGTCGCTGCAAATGGGCGGGTTTTCAGGTAGTGGTCGCTATTCAGAGCTGCTCGTTGGCCAGTGATCGTGGTCACCGGCCCAAAGACTGGCCCAAACCCTCGGCCGACGATGGTGCTTTGAGCCCGGTCGCGCGCCTTACGAACGGCTTGCTGGGTCGGCGAATGGCCTTCTATGCGGCGCCAGCAAGAGAGCCCGAATTTCAGCGCGAGCCCGAATGGCAACAAGCGCAGGAATCGTGCTCCCCTGAGAACGAGTCTCTAGTGCAGGGAGGGGGGGGATCTCTATTTCGTAGTACGATAGGCTTGTGGAGATCCACCCGTCGGCCCGCAAGCACGGCGTCGCCGACACAGACATCTATCACGCCATCGACCATGCGCTCGCCATCGAGGACGCCGGAGAAGACCCAGACCGTTGGCTCGTCATTGGGCCGGACCCTGCTGGAACCTGCTTGAGGTAGTGGTCCTCGTCACGATCGAGGGCGCTCAACTGGCGATCCACGCAATGAAGATGCGCGCCAAGTTCAGGAGGCTTATCAAGCCATGAGCACAGACCGCGTATATGGCCACACCCGGTCCGGCAAGCCGATCACCAACAAAGAGGTCGAGACGTTCGCAACGGAGGCCGAATCAGGCTACGACGTGGACGTGCTGCTCGCACGCAGGGGCAAGCGCGGCCGGCCCGCTCTAGGCTCGGCGCCCGCGAGCGTCGAGTCGGTCAGGCTGGACCCCGAGCTGCGCGACCAGCTCCTTGAGCGTGCAAAAGCCGAGGGCAGCACTACCTCCGAGGTCATCCGTGAGGCGCTGAGACGCTTCCTACGGGCCGCGTAGCCTGCAGGCAGGTACGCCGGCCCAAGCCCGCCGGTATCTCGGGAGTGCAGCGGGACAGGCGACCATCGCCTGTGCCTGCCCGAACTGCAACTGGCACGCGGAAGGCTCGGAGCTACGAGCTCGAACCCGGCGACAGTACGGGCAAGCCAGCCGCTGTCGCACGCTCTGCAAGTTCCTTGTCATAAGTCACGATCTCATCGACGCCTACCCTGAGCGCGACGGCAAGATGGATGGCGTCGTTGGATCGCAGCGGCGCATGGGTGCCGGCTGCAAGCAGATCTCCGCGTGTGAGGTCGATCAAGCTCACGGAATCGAGCACGGTCCCCACCACCTCGAGGTCAACGTCCTGGGGGTGACGGCCTGCGGCGCAGTGCATCTCGGTGTGCAACAACCAGGAGGAGACCAGGCGCCGATCCTTCCGCTCGGACAGCTCTGCAGTCAGCGCCTCGGATTGCGGCTCGTCGAGGATAAGTTTCATTGCGGCTGAGGTGTCGAGGTAGCTGATCGTCACCAGCGGCCACGGACGTCAGCCAATATTGCCTCACTGTCCGCCATGCCTTTGCGCCGAACGATTGACCGCAAGCTCGACGGCGAGGTTCGCGCCATCCTCACCTGGCCGCGGGAGGCAAGCTCCGCGAGCGAGTCGGTGCTCGGCGGGACGATCAACGCCGCGATCCGGCCGTTGTTGGTGACCTGGATCGTTTCCCCGTCGGCGACGTAACGCAGGATCTCGCCGCTTTGGTTGCGCATCTCACGATGGGTAACCGTCCGCACGTCGCACAGCGTAGCACATACTTTCTGGCTAGCCTGCCGATGCGGCTGGTCGCGCTCGCCATGAGCGAGGTACACCTGGGCACCTCCGTGCGGTGCTGCGCTAACTTCTTGGAACCTTGTAAGCCTTGACTTCTATCGTCACGGCAGGGTGGACAGGGTCCCTGCTGGATGCTGCCTAAACCTCTCGCCGGCTCGTGAGCCGCGACCTGCGAGTGCTGTTCTTCGGTGATTCGCTGACCCTCGGATTGGGCGACCTCACCGGGCAAGGATGGGTTGGGCGCGTCGTGGCGGCTTGTCACGAGCGCGGCTTGGCGATGACCGCGTACAACCTCGGCGTCCGCGGTGATACGAGCGCTCACGTGACTCTCCGGCTCGCGTCCGAGGCGCTCCCGCGCATCATCGCAAGTACCGACTGCCGGATCGTTCTCAGCACCGGCGTCAACGACACGGTCGTTGAGGAAGGTAGGCAACGGCTGTCGACCGAGGAAACGCTTGCCGCCTACGCCCGCTCGCTCGAACACGCAGCGTGCCTCGAGATACCTTCACTAGTACTCGGGCCAATCCCCGTTTCCGAGTCGTCACACAGCAGGCGCGTCGGAAGCCTCTCGCGGCGGCTCGACGTGCTCTGCGCGAAGGCCGGATCCCCCTACATCAGTGCGTTCGCTCGACTGCAGCGCTCCGCGGAGTGGGCCAAGGCGCTTGCCGACGGCGACGGAGTGCATCCCACAGGCCACGGCTATCAGTTGCTTGCGGAGATCGTGCTCGAGGCTGGCCTGCTCGGCTGGCTCGAAGCGATACATGGCGCAGATCAGGCCTGAACGATGCGTGAATCCGACGACGTGCTGGCATTCAGGGCGGTCTCGGGTGGCCTGGCCAAACCGGCCCGTCAGCGACAGCGGATTCTCGCAGCGACCGTCGAGGTCGTCGCCGAAGCAGGCGTCGGCCTCGCCACGCTCGCACGGATCGCCGCACGGGCGCATGTTTCCCGAATTACGTTCATGGCGCACTTCGATGACGTCGAAGCTGCCGTCGCGGCCGTGATCGATGACGCTCTCGTGGACGTCCTCACGATCGTGGACGGCGTCTTCCGCTCCTCCGAGCCGAGCTGGGATCGCCTGCGCGAGTCGCTGGCCGAGGTTCTGCTGTACCTCGATCGCCGGCCCGAGCTCGCACGCGTCCTGCTCGTCGAGACGCTCACCGCCGACACACGGCTGGCTGCGCATCGTCAACGGGCGGTACGTCGCTTTGGCGCCCGGGTCGTGGACCTCCTCACCCGCGCGGGCAACCAGCCGCACCAACTGGCCGCTGACGGCGCGCTGGCGGCGGTCATGGGGGCTATCTACGCGCAGCTGATCGACCCCGCGCACCCGCCGCTGATCGAGCTGATCGGCCCGATAATGGGCGCTCTCACCCTCGCCTCCCTGCCGCAGGCCGACGTCGAGCTCGAGCTTCGCCGAGGCCTGGAGTTGACGCGCAGGCTCCAGCCGCTCGTGCGCGCAGCGCCAAGTCCCGGTGCCGTCCCTGGTTCCCCGACCATCATCCCCAAGGTGCTGCGCGATCCGCGCTCCTTCCGGGCGCGCCACTGCCTGCGCTACGTCGTAGCCAACCCCGG
Source organism: uncultured Solirubrobacteraceae bacterium (assembly GCA_963716535.1). Lineage (GTDB taxonomy): Bacteria > Actinomycetota > Thermoleophilia > Solirubrobacterales > Solirubrobacteraceae > Palsa-744. The sequence goes on from OY970317.1 coordinate 2,866,682, forward strand.
ATCGAGCAACCGCCAAATCGGTGCCGGAACGGGCGTCCGGCACCGCGGGCAGCTCTCGACGCTGTTGGCGTCACTCTCCCGACTGGGGCTGCTCGCAAAGCGGAGCGGCAAACCCGGCCACGCGAACTCGTGGACGGCGACGCCATTGGGTACGCGTATGGTGCTCGCGCTCGACGCTGAGTGGGGCCCCATCGGCGATGCACGTGTTACGTCATAAGCGTTCACTCTTCACCGCGTCAGCGGACATATGTGACGTCTTGACGAAGCCGATGCGCGCTGCCTACGGTCACTGCTGACAACACCGACACTCGCCGGCGGCGCCCGCATACCGAGCGCCGGCGGACGAGTCGAAAGGAATAACGTGAACAGATCGCTGATCCGATTGATCGTCCCCTGCCTTGTGGCGGCGGCCGTGCTCGGCGCCGTGACGACGGCATCCGCCTCGGCTGAAGCCTGTACGAAGAAAGCCGGCTCTAGCGTGGCGCTTTGCATCGAAGGCCAGAAGACCGAAGGAAGCCTGGCCAGCTTGGCGCAAGCGTCAACATCGGCGACGCTCAAATTGCCGGGGGCCTGGCCAACGATGGAATGGGTGTGCAGCAAAGTCAGTGTGGCACGCGGCGGTGAATTCATCCCAGCTAAAACGAAGTCGGGCGAAGAAACGATCGGGCTGGACTTCACGCCGACCTGGTCCGGCTGCACGACAAAAGCTGGGCCCAACGTGAAGTGTGTGATGCCGACGGAAGACAAATTCCTCCAGCAGCCGGGGATCTTCGAAAAAGGCGCAGGCAAAGATGTGGTGGAATCCATCGACTTGGTAGAATTCTACTTGGAAAACAAGTCGCCTACCGAAATCTGCCAGACGATTCGCGGGTACCATCACGTCGCCGGGCACTATGAATGCAAATTCCAGGAACCGGAAGTGGAAGCCACTGCGCATGAACTGATCTGCGAATCGGGTGGGAACGAATCCGGTACACGTATCGAAGAAAAACCGGTGTCGCTCAAATACGCGCTCAAGGTCGAATTCCGCGGCTACGCCAACGAAGGAAAGAAGTTCAGCGTCTACGAATATTGACGCCGCAGCATCAAGCAGGATCACGGACCCGTTGAGGTCACGCAGGGCGCGCCGCGGCGAGAGTCGCGGCGCGCCCGTTTGGCGGGGAGGCAAACGTCGCGCCCACGCGCAGCCAGCATCACCCGTGCCTGGACCTCTGCCCTCTGCTCACCAGCTCGTTTGGTCCCGCTGCCCCGCGCGTGATGTGGCTTTTGTGGGATATGGGGGACTCTAATGTCATGTAACCTTGTGGGTGTTGGCTTGGCGTGTCGGGCGTGTGGGGTCATGATCGTCTCCGGGATGAGAGATCGGCGAAACCAGGTGCGGTGGGTGCTGCTGTTCGCGTTCGTGATGATCGCGGGCTTGGTGGCGGCCGTGCCTTCGTGGGCGGCGCTGCCCGACGGGCGTGTCGATGAGCTGGTCTCCAACTCGGGCGCGTTCGGCGAACCGGACTCCCCCGCGACGCCCTTCGATTCGCAGCAAGCCGAAGTCTGGGGTTCAATTCATCCGTTCGAGGCGAGCGAAGACGGCGAAGCCATCACCTACGCGGGAGAACCCGGGAGCACTGGGGGGACAGGCGAACTCGGCAACGCTTTCGGAAGTCAGTGGCTTGCGAGAAGGACTCCACGTGGGTGGGAAACCAACGTGATAACGCCGGAATCGGTGGACCCGGAAGAACCGGCTGCGTACGCGCCATACGAAGCCTTCTCGGCCGACCTGACGGCCGGGTTCCTGCTGGGGCGTTTCAGCGGCCGTCCGTTCAATGCGGAAGTGCCGCAGGGGTGTCGCAGCTTGTATGTTCGCGAGACCGCCACCGGTGATCTGCGTGCGTTGGTGACGCCGGCTGAAGCGCCAGCGAAAACGAGCGACTGCGGGAACCCTATGTTCGCCGGTGCCACGACGGATGCCTCGAAGGTCATCTTCCAAAGCCAAGCCGCGTTGACGCCTCACGCCCAGGAAGCGACCGAACTCGCGAAGAGCGAACGCGAACTCGGATCCGGCGGCCAGTTCGGAGAAGGCTGTATGTTCGGGTGCAATCTGTATGAGGCGAGCGCAGGGCATCTGCTGCTCGTCAACGTTCTCCCCAGCGGCGAAACCGTGCCCAACGCCGCGTTTGGTGGCTACCCAGGACGGCCCAGTCGCAGCGCGGCGAGGAACGCTGAGGACTTCAGCAACGCCATCTCCGCGGATGGGGGGACGGTGTTCTGGACCGACACGCAGGCGGGTCCAGACCTCGACCACGTGTATGCGTTTGAGAGCGGGCGCAGCGTGCAGGTTTCCGGCGCCGGGCTTGCGAAATACTGGACGGCGACACCGGACGGTCGCTACGCCTACTACACGGAAGCAGGCCGGCTGTGGCGGTTCGACACAGAAACCAACACAGCGGCGCCGCTGACACCGGAAGGGGCCGGCGTCGAAGGCGTGGTCGCCACCAATCAGACCGGGGAAGATGGAAGCTACGTGTACTTCGTCGCTAGCGCGGCTCTGACGCCGGGCAGCAGCGCGAAGATCTGCACGGAGCTGTACATCCAATCCGAAGAAGACACCGAAGCTTTCGAAAAAGGGCGTATCACAAAAGAAGAAGAGCTCGCCATTCGTGCACGGATCCAAGAAGAACTAAAAGAAGAAGAACTCGGCGGCACCCCCGCGAAAGCCGGCTGCAATCTCTACCTGCAGCACGAAGGCCACACGACGCTGATTGCCGTGCTATCTCCAAACGACGACCGGCTTGAAGGTGGAGGCAGCGACCGAACGAGCGGTGACTGGCAGCCAGGCCTCGGAGAACGGACGGCAGAGGTGACCCCGGACGGTGAGAACCTGCTGTTCGAGTCGAAATACCCGTTGACGGGATACCACAACCAAGAACCGGACCGCCGAACGATCGCGGAGGCGTTTGTGTACTCGGCAAGCGATTCACACCTGGTGTGCGCCTCTTGCAATCCCACGGGTGCCCCCCCGACCATAGAGGAAGAACCCGCCGGAATGAGTCGGCTGCCTGTGAGCCTTGAAGACAACACGTATATGCACAGGTGGATCGCGAGCGACGGCGACCGGGTCTTCTTCGACTCCCAGCAGCCTCTCAGCCCGTCCGACCAGAACATCACCCAGGATGTCTACGAGTGGGAGCGGGAAGGCGCTGCTGGCTGTCCGTCGGCCACCAGCGCCTACGGAGGCTGCGTGTATCTGCTCTCGGGCGGCACGACCGAAACGGACTCGTTCCTCGTGGATGCGGATGCGACGGGCGACAATGTGTTCTTCGAGCACGTCGGGTCGCTGGGCGCCCTCGAAGCGCCGTTTGGCCGAAACGAGTTGTATGACGCCAGGGTAGACGGCGGCTTCACTAGCTCATCGTCCGTATGCGCGGGAGATACGTGCCAGGGCATCCCGCCGGCGGCCCCGGGCTTCGAACCGCCGGCGAGCGTCACAGCCAGCTCAGGATCGAACTATCTCGCGCCCACGTCGACGACTGCGCAGGTCAAGCCAGCGAAACGACTCACCAACGCGCAGCGGCTGGCAAAAGCGATCGAGGCTTGCCGAAAAGCGCGCGAGAGACGCAAACGGGAATCCTGTGAACGTCAGGCGCGCAAGCACTACGCCCCAGCCCACAAAGCAACCAAGTCACACCACTGAGAAAGACAACTATGAGACCCATCCGTCATATTCTGTTGCCGATCGTGGTGCTCTGCTGGCTTGGGGCGAGCTGCCCCGCCGCGATCGCCGGAGGCGAAAGGGCGAGCTCTGAACGCGAGCTTCCGGGCTGGGAGCTCGTGGCGAACTCCTACCCCACCAACTTCGTGCACGGTGTCGACTCCGAACAGGAAGTCACGGCCAACGCGAGCACGTTCACGCTCAGCTTCGAAGGACAGACCACCGCGAGCATCGCCTCCGGGGCGAGCAGCGATGAAGTCCAGGCGGCTCTTGAAGCGCTCCCGACGATCGGCAAAGGCAACGTCTCGGTCGCGCCAGTGGCCGGGCGGCCCAACTCGTATTCCGTCACCTTCACAGGCTTGCTGGGGAACATGAAAACCGCCGAACTGGAAGCCGGCGGCGCGTCGGTCGCGGTTACGGCCAACGGCGCGTCGAGCGGGACGATCGGGGTCGACGTGTTCAACGTCGGGGCTGGTAGCAGCGACGGTGCGGGGATCACCATCACCGACACGCTGCCTCCGGGGGTCAAGGCCAAGGAAGCGGGCGAGGTGCAGATCAGCGGCGGCATCTTCGGCATCGATCCGCTGATCAAACACGAGCTTTGGGACTGCACCGGCGACGGGCCGGGCCCGAGCCCGGGCGTCGCGGGTGCCTCGACAGTTACCTGCACGAACGATCCGGTGGGTCTGCGCTCGTTCGCGGGCGGAGGTGGAACGCCCACGAGCGAGGCGTATGAAGAATTCGCGAACCCGCAGCCGGTACTGGGCATCGCCGTGGAAGCCGAATCGGGTAGCGGCGACGAACCGCAGCACACCAGCTGCGCCGGACACCCTGCATATTGTAATCGCGTGGAAATCACCGGAGGGCACGCGCTCGCACCGGCAAGCACCGAAAACCCGATCACGATCAGCTCGCGTCCTGCTCCCGGCGGACTCGTCTCCGCCGACGCATGGTTCTCGAAGGCCGACGGAGAAGTTGACACGCAGGCGGGCTCTCACCCCTACACGGCCACGTTCGTCTACAACCTGGCCACCGCGCTCAACGCCGAAAAAGGATGGTATCGCCCGGGAGGTGATCTCAGGAACATCAGCGTCAAGCTGCCGGCGGGCTTCGCCGGCAACCTCCACAACATGCCGCAGTGCGCCGCCAACGAACTTCGCAGCGAACGCTGTTCGCCGAGCACGATGGTCGGAAATCTCGCCGTCGAAGGATCGATCGTGCCCCTCGAGCGACGCGTGTTCAACATGGTGCCCCCTCAAGGCACGCCCGGGGAGCTCGGGTTCGTTCTCGAAGGCGTTCCCGTGTACATCAACTTCAGCGTTGACACCGGCAGCGACTACGCCGTCGTGTCGCAGGCGACAAACCTACCGCAGGAGGAAACCTACCAAGCGATCGTGACGCTGTGGGGGAGCCCGGAGGAAGCGAGCCATGACCGCTGGCGTGGGATAGAAGGCGGCTGCACAGAAAAAGAAATGAACGAACCGGTTCTCGAAAAAGGCGAAATCAAGTACTGTGCTCGCCCTCAGGGGCCGATCGTCAGCCCGCTGTTCACGTTGCCCACGTCGTGCGCCGGCCCTGGGACGTTCGCGTTCCGGGAACTCAGCAGCTGGCAGCTGCCGGATGAGACCTCCGAAATCGCGGTCGCCACGCACACGGCCGACGGTGCGCCGGTCGGCTTCACGGGATGCGAAGCAGTCGAGTTCGAACCGACGATAACGACCTCGCTGGGCACGGCCGCCGCGGACACGCCGACAGGCGTCTCGGTCGAAGTGAAGCCCCCGCTTGGAGGTCTCGAAGAAGAAGGGACGCTGGCGACGGCAGACCTCAAGGACGCAAAGGTGACGCTTCCCGAAGGGCTCGTGATCAACCCCGGTCAGGCCGCTGGGCTGACAGCCTGCGGACCGGGTGAAGACGCCCTCACGACCGACAAGGAACGGGAAGAAGGCAAGGAAGACAACGGCGCGCCGTCGTGCCCGAGCTCGTCCAAAGTCGGCACGGTCACGATCAGGACGCCGCTGGTCGAATCCGCTGACGAAAAGCAGTTCGAAGGCAACGTGTACATCCTGCCGTCCAACCCGCCGGACGTTAAGATCCTGGTCGCCGCCTCGGCGGACGGCGTCAACATCAAGCTCGTCGGCGACGTCCGCCTCAACGAAGAAACCGGTCGCGTCGAAACGACCTTCGAAGACACGCCACAGCTTCCCTTCAGCCAATTCAAGCTGAGCTTCGACGGAGGCCCCAAAGCTGCCCTGGTCAGCCCCACGCAGTGCGGCACCTACACGACGAGCGCCGACTTCACGCCGTGGACGAGCCCGCTTTCGTCGGACTTCTTCACCGACGCGAGCTTCTCGTTGAGCGAAGGCCCGAGCGGCACGCCGTGCCCGAGCGCCAGCCCCGCGTTTGCTCCGTCGCTGATCGCCGGCACGAGCAAGGGTCAGGCCGGAGCGTTCGCGACCTTCACGACGCTGCTCCAGCGCGGCGACGGACAGCAGCGCGTCGAATCGTTCAGCTTCACCTCCCCTGCGGGCCTCGCGGGGATGATCTCCAGCGTGCCCGTGTGCCCCGAACCGCAGGCGGCCCAAGGCGACTGCCCCCAGAGCCTCTCAGATCGGCCACGCGATCACGCAGTCGGGGCCGGGCGCCGACCCGCTGACGATCCCGCAGCCGGGCGAGCCGCAAGCGCCGATCTACCTCACCGGTCCCTACAAGGGCGCACCGTACGGACTGTCGATCGTCACGCCGGTGATCGCGGGGCCGTTCAACCTGGGAACGATCGTCACGCGAGCGAAGATCGAAGTCAACCCGTACACCGCCCAGGTCACGGTCACGACCGATCCTCTCCCGCGCATCATCAAGGGCGTGCCCACCGACCTGCGCTCGATCTACGCCGTGATCGACAGGCCCGGCTTCTTCTTCAACCCCACCAACTGCGAATCGCAGCAGTTCACTGGCGCCGCCACCAGCGTCGGCGGCGCTGCCGTGTCCCCGCTCGCGAGCCGCTTTGCGGTCGAAGGCTGCCGCGGCCTTACGTTTGCGCCGAAGTTCTCGGCATCAACCCAGGGCAACGCTACGTTCAATGGCAGCGGCGCGTCGCTCAAAGTCAACATCGCGACGAACGGGGGTGCGCAGAGCAACACCACCGCCGCGACGGAAGCCAACATCCGCAAAGTCGACGTACAGCTGCCGCTGCAGCTGCCCTCGCGCCTCGCAACGCTCCAGCGAGCCTGCACCGAAAAGCAGTTCGCGGCCAACCCGGCAGGCTGTCCCGAAGCATCTGACGTCGGCACCGCTACCGCGACCACGCCGGTCCTTGCCGGAAAGCTAACCGGCCCGGCCTACCTTGTCAGTCACGGCAGCGCAGCCTTCCCCAACCTCGAAATCATGCTCCAAGGGGACGGCATCACGATCGTGCTGAGCGGCATCACCGACATCAAAAAAATCGACGGCAAGGAGATCACGTTCTCCCGCTTCGAAACTGTGCCGGACGCCCCCGTGACGAGCTTCGAACTGAACCTCCCCGAGCGACGCTACTCCGCGCTCTCAGGCGGCGAACTGTGCACGCCAAAGACGCTCACGCGCACCGAGACCGTCACGGTCGACCGTCACGGCCGCAAGGTGCGCGTCAAGCGCACGGTCACAGAACACGTCGCCGCGCCGCTTGAAATGCCGACCACGATCACGGCGCAGAACGGTGCTGTGTTTACCCAGGACACGAAGGTCGCGGTCACCGGTTGCAAAGCTCCCAAGGCCAAGGCGAAGAAGGCGAAGAAGGCGTCCAAGCGCACGCGGAGCTAGAAGCCGCGCCGCTAACGACGGCGCGGGCACGCCGCCGAGTAGCTCGCGCGTGCCGAGGTGCCGTCCAGGAACGAGAAGCTGGCGGAGAATCGAAACCCGCCGGATGGACAGCGCCGCGGCAACGAGATTCCCCGCGGTCGATAGCGCACCACGCGACCTCGTACTTTTCGCGTGTAGACGAGCTCGCCGCCGAGCGTTGCGTTCACGCCGATCACCGAGACCGGTTCGCCTTCGGGCAGGCTCGGCACCAGCGGCACGCTCAGCGCTATCAGCCCAGGCTCGAGGACACTGGACATCACGATCGTCGTGGACACCGGCGACCGGCCAGTGGCGCTGACCAGCAGCCCGAGGAAGCCTCCTTGTTCCGGGCCGGCGACCACCCCGAGCTTCGCGCTCTCGCTGAACACTTCGGGGCCGATCCGAAACCGCGCGAACGCCTCGCCAGAGCCCATGATGGAGTCGCGTGGACAACCTGCCGGTCCATTCAGTTCCAGCACAGCCGGCGCGCAGATGGCGGTTCCGAGCCCGCTGGTGGCGAGTCCCAGGTCCCCCGGATAGTGCAACTGGACACCTGTCAACGGTGAGGGAGTAGCGCTCGCGGAAAGGATCCGAAACGAGACCGTCATGCTCGTTGGTGCGCCCAGACGCTCCGGCACGAACCGCGCGGCAAGCTGCGCCGTCTGCGACGCGGCCGCGCTTGCGGGGGCCCCGGCAACCGCCAGGGCTGCTATCAACACCGATCCGTGCAAGCGGGCGCGGCGCGCGATGCCGGTCACCGTCTCAGCGTACCGATGCCCGGACGCAGTCGCGCGGGCTCTGCGCCGCAGTGGTGCCCGCCGAGCAAGTCAATAGTGCAAGCTCCCGAGCGCCTGGATCTCGAGGCCGTAGCTGGTGCTCCTGTAGAAGACGCCGAACAGTTCGCCGCTACCGTGAGCGTGCGCATAGCGCCCGCTGCCGCCGACCAACGTCAGCGCGCCACGGAAGCTCGGCGCGCTGCTGTTCGGATGCGACAGCCGGCATGTGGCGAGTCCCCGCAGTTCCCAGCCCGACCCTACGATCGCAAAGCTCGCCTTCACCGTAGGGCTGCCATTGTAAGTGAACCGCACTCGCGCTCGGCCGGGCAGCGTCCCGGCCAACCGACCTTCGTTGACCACGAGCGACCCCGAGCTGGTGCGAAAGCTGAGATAGCCTTCGTCGCGAATGCGGAGCGTTGCTGCGCCGGCGCCACTCGGCGCGAGCAGCAGGACCGTCGCGGACACGGCCAAGCCTCGGCGGCTAGGCAAGACTCCGCCTTCGCCAAGCCCGCAGCGCCATCGCGGCGGGACGCAGGACGGGAAACCGCGCCCTCAGCGCAGAGATGGCTGGCATATCCCAAGCGCCGCTTGCCGTCGCGTAGAAAGCGAGCATGCCGACCAGGATCATCCGATGAGAGCGCCCCCGCGGGAGCGCGCCAGTGTGCGCCTGCGCGCGCGCGGCAAGCGCGACGATGCTCGCGCAGCGCTCTGCATCGTCCGGATACAGCTGGCTCGGGCCCGCCTGCTCGAACCCATCCGCCGCATCGTCGTCGACGACCCCGTCGAGCAACGACGCTAGCGCCGCAACATGCAGGTAGGCGTCGTCGACGCTCTTTGCCAACCACGCTGACGCGTCGCTGCGGCACCCGATCAGCGCGTGCAGGACGAGCACCGACGCTGCTGCTCCTGCGGCGTGCTCACGCCAATCGAGCCCGGCGCCGTTCACGTCCTTACGCGCCCATCGCTCGAGCTGATCGTGCCCGGCCTCGGTGCTCGCATGGATACGCGTCTGGGCTTCGATCGCACGCTCCGCTGCGATCGCCATCCGCCCCCGCAGCGCGTCACCCGGCTGCAACCTCAGCAGCGCGAGCTCGAGCGAGTGCGCCAACGCCCTCACGTATGCGGCGTCGCCAGCACCATCGACGGGAAGTGATGCCGGGCTTGGGTTGAACGCGTCCGCGAGCGGTGCGAGCAGAGCGCGTCGTGTCGCGACCGGGGCACCGGCAACCGGTGGCTCTGTCCGGCCATCCAGATAATCGAACAGAACCTCCAGCGCGACGATCGCACGCGCTGTGTCATCGCGGCGCCGTCGTGGCGTGAGCGTCGCGAGCATCGCCGCCGCTGCCGCGTTCGCTCCCTCACGCTCGAGCTTCATCAGGGCCAGGGCGCGCAGCTCGGCATCGGCGATCAGTTCCGCCTCCTCGCGCCAACGCTCGAGCTCCGTACGCACGATCCGGGCAACGCGCAGCTGGTAGACGATGCAGGCCCGCAGCAGCGCGATCAGATCTTGCGTGTACGCCAGGGCAGCCACGTTCACTCCGTTTCGAGTGCGAGGGTGGGCGAGACGCGTGAGGCCAGGAACCCAGGCGCGGCGACCACTGCCAGGGCCGCTACGAGAACGATCGCAAACACCTCGAGCGGGCGACCACCAATGGCAAGTGGGGCGACGGGAAAACCTGTTGTCGTGCGCAGATAGCCATCGATCACGTGCTCGCCGTAGATGCCGGTCAGCGCGCCGACGAGTCCGCCGGCGCCGAACATCATCAGCGCCTCGGCCAGCAGGATCCGGCGGAGCCGGCGAGGCTTCACACCCGACAGGCGCAGCCCCGCCAGCGCGCTTCGCCGTTGCCACACGCTCGAGGTGAGCGCCGCGGCCATCGCAAGCACCGCCGCGATCAGCAGCAGCGTCGAGATCTGCCCGAGCCGCCCGAGTCCTTCGCTGGTGAGCGTATCGATCTGCTTCGCCCGTTCGGAGGGAGTGGACGCTTCGAGGCCGCTCGTGGGACCAAGGATGTGTCGTGCCGCGTCGCGCACCGAGTCTGCGCTAGCTCCGGCCGTGAGCTGCAGATCCAACGCGGTGGGCGAGCCCGACATCCATGCCCGGCTGAAGTCGCGGTTGCTCATGAACACCACGCCGGGGCTCCAAGCGAGGTTCGTGCTTGTTGCCGCCACCCGGAATTGCATGATTCCGCTCGGGGTCGGCAGCCCGATCGTGCCACCTACGCGCGCCCCGAGGGCTTCGGCGAGCTGCTGGGAGACCACCACCCACCCACCGGCGGCGAGGGCAGCTTCGGCGCGGGCGCGGTTGCCGTGCACAAGTTGTGTTTCGAGAACATGGCTGGCGCCTCCGGCCGGGCGCCCGATCACCCATACACGGCGGTCCCCAACGTTCAGGAACCCCCCCTGGAAGCGTCGGACGCGCGCTACCCCGGGGACGGTCTCGAGCAGACGTTCGGCGTCGCGCGAAACCGGTTCAGACAGGCTGACCGCTGCCTGGTTGTCAAGAGGGTTCATCACCCACACTCCGGCGTCCGCGGTGTAGCTGTGGGCGAACCGGCTGATCCCTCGCAGAAGATCTCCGCGGGCGCCACCCAGAGCGACGCTCCCAAAGATCGCAACGGCGCCGGTCGCGGCGAGCACCAGCGAGCGTAGCGTCATCGCGCGCAGCGAAGCCAGCGCCACTGGCAACGCCGTCAGCCCCTGTAGGCGCGAGGAAAGCGCCCGCGCGCACGCAAGCACCACAGCGAACGCGAGCGGCACCGCCAGCACGGTCGCGAGCGCAATCAGCACGCTCGCGGGCAGCGCCAGCGACGGCCAAGCGGCGACGACGCCCACCTGGATGCCAAGGCACGCGACGGCGCCCAGAGCGAGCCTCGCCTGCACGCGAGCCCCGAGCGCGTTACCCGGCACCCCCTCTGCCGCGTACACCGCATCGAGCCTCCGTCCGCGACGCAGGTCCAGCAACGGCACTCCCGAGGCCACGCACGTCGCGAGTACCCCACCGGCCAGCGGCAGGATCAGCGTCGCGAGACTCGGCACCGTGCTCGTCCCGAGCGTAAATGCCTCCGCCAGATAGCCGGTCGACTGATGGATGACCCACCGCGACAAGACGTAGCCACCGGCAACGCCGAGCAGCGAGGCGAGCACCCCGAGGCACAGCGCCTGAAACAGCACCATCTCGACGATGGCCGCTCGCTTCGTGCCAACCAGCCGCAAGTCGGCGATCATCCGCCGTCTCTCCGGCACCGTCAGCAACATCGCCGTGAACGCCAGCAGCATCCCGAGCACAGCGCTGACACCAGCGAAGAAGGCGCTCGCCTGGTCGCTCGGCTTCAGTGCCTGCTGGAGGATGGCGATGTCCTGGTCGGCGGGCGCGACCGTCAGCTTCCCGGCGGCGATCCGCTCCAGGCCCGCACGCACCCTGCGCTCCTGGCCGGGCTGTGCGCGCACGATGATCCGCGTGAGTCGCCCAGGAAGCGCCGCCAGCCGCTGCAGTTCGTTGAGCGACATCACGGCCGCGAGCGCTTCGGAGAGCCCGCCCGCGCTTTCGGGTCCCAGCACAGCGGCGAGCTTCAACCGGTGCGCGTTGCCCCCCAGCGTCAGCGTCACGCTGCGTTCCTTTTCGCCGGTGAGGCCCAGCGCGCCGGCCGCGGCCTTTGAAAGTCCGAGCCCGCCAGGCGCGAGCGCCGAGATCGGCAGCCTGTGCGCGAGCCCGTCGAGAATCGCGAGGCTCACTGCCGTGCCGGCGACCACCACATCGACGCGCCGCCCGTCCGGGCCTGCCACGCTCCCGGTCTGCTCGAGCAGCGGCGCGGCCTGCGCAACGCCCGGAAGCCGCTCCACGCGCGCCAACAGGCGTTCGTCGAACCCGCCGCTGCCGCGCGCCCGCAGCTGCAGCTGCGCAGGCCCCACGACCGTGTGGACGACGCGGCTCGTCGAACCGGCGATACTACCCTCGGCGATCAGCGTCGAGACGACAAGCGCAACAGCCGTCCCTATCCCGATGGCCGCGAGCACCTCCTGCACACGATGGACACGCAGCCGGCGGCGATAGAAGTAGACAAGCGCGTGCGGACCCATCAGGCCGCGGCGATGCTTGTCGGCGCTCACGAGCATTGGCTACCGCCGGCGCCGACCGCGCGCGATGCATCGGCGCCGTCGTCGACCTCGGGGGCAAGCAATTTCCCGTCTCTCAGCAGCCGGCAACGGTCCGCTTGCCCGGCTGCCTCGCCGTCGTGCGTCACGAGCAGCACGGCCGCGGCGCGCTCGCGCGCAAGACTGTGAAGCAGTGCGATCACCTCGCCGCTGCGCGCGCTGTCGAGGTTGCCGGTCGGCTCATCGGCGAGGATCAGGCTTGGTTCACCTGTAAGCGCACGTGCGATGGCGACGCGCTGGCGCTCTCCCCCCGACAGCTGCTCCGTCGTGTGCTCCAAGCGGTCGGCGAGGCCGACTCGCTCCACCCAGGGGAACGCACGGTTCTTGGCCTCGCGCATGCCAACGCCCGCGAGCACGAGCTTCATTGCCGCGTTCTCGATCACGGAGACCTGTGGCATGAGATGGAACGCCTGGTAGATAAAGCCGACGTCTCGCTGTAGGTATTCGGCGAGCTGGTCCCCCGAGCAACCCCCCACGTCGCGGCCGCGGAATCTCACCGTTCCCGCGTCGGCCTTGATCAGGCCGGCGATCAGCAGCAGCAGCGTAGTCTTGCCCGAGCCGCTCGGTCCCTGCAACGCCAGCATCTCACCAGCCCGCAACGACAGCGTCACACCGTCGACGGCCCGCACCGGCTCGCTGGCGGCGTCGTAGCGCTTGACGACCCGCTCGAGCTCCAGCATCGCTACGCCGTCCGGCGCAGTGACACGACCTCAGCGAACCTGGGTGCGATCTCACCACGTAGCTCGCCGTCGCTCAGCGCGAGCGTGCGATCGGCGCCGGACAGCCCGGTCGCCTCTCCGGCGCTTGCGAGAACCGCCGTTCCGTCGTCGGCGATCGAACGCAGCAGGCCTAGAACCGAATCTCGCTCGAGCAGCTCGACACCGCTGGTGGGCTCGTCGATCACGAGCACACGAGGGCCATGGGCCAGCACGCGCGCGATCGCCGCGCGGACGCGCTCTGCCTGGTTCAGCGAGGCGACGGCTTCGCGTACGAGACCGAGCGCCCCACATCGCTCCAACGCCGCCGTCGCGAGCGTTCGCGCCACCGACTGTGGGACGCCGTGAGCCAGCAAGCCCACCATGACCTGGTCGAGCACCGTGCGGCATTCGCCCGAGCCGAACCGCTTCTGGCAGAAGCCGATGCCTTCCCCGAGTGCGTCTCCCCCACGCAGATCACGCCCTTCAAAGCGCACAACGCCATGGTCGGGCTCCTCGACGCCAGCCGCAACCCGCATCAGCGTCGAGCGTCCCGAGGATCGCAGGCCCCACACCACCACGTACTCGCCCGGATCGATCTCGAGCGTCACCTCCCGCAGCGCGACGCTCATCCGGCAGCCCTCACGCAGCGTCTTCGTCACCCTGTCGACGACGAGCAGGCTCATCCTCGTTGCCGCATCACTTTGAAGGACTCCCGTGCGTACTGCACCCAAGCGAGCTTCGCGCCGATCGACAGTCGGTTCTCCTCGGCCACCAGCTGCGCCATCAGCGCTGAGCTTCCCGCTCCCTGCTCGATGCTCGGCAGAGGTGCCTTCCGCGCCTCAGCCAGGCACGACTTCTCGAACTGGTCGATGACGTCCAAGGCGATATCGGGCCTCCGCGTCAGAGCACCGAGTTGCAGCACGAACAACCGCTGGCGCTGGCGGTCCTCGCCTATCTGCTGCACCAGCCACTCGCGGTAGGCCTCCATGCCCGTCTCCGTCACGCGGTAGTGCGGCTTCGGCTGTCGTCCCACCCGCGTTCCCTCGATCTCCTCGACGAATCCTCGCTCCTCGAGCGCCGTCAGCGCGATGTAGACATGCGACACGCTGCTGAGCGCGATCGCATTCTCATAAGTGCGATCAAAGCGTTGCGCGAGCTCGTAGGCGTAGCTCGGCCGGTCGATCACGAGTCCCAGCAGGGCCCAGTTGACCAGCGAACGCATTGGCGTTCCGCGCTTGCGAGCCTGCCCCTCTCCCATCTGACCACCTTAACCGACGCATGTCGCGCACGCGAGCACTATCGCGAGCCCCCTGAACACTGTACACCCCGTAAACACGGCGTTTCCCTACCTCATTGCTTGCAACGTTTCATCGCCTATAAGACTGCCTAGAGCTCCCGTCGCATCGCAGGGCAGGCGTAGGACTCGGAGAGGAGGCGCCCGACCGGAGCGCGAGAGCTACTGAGCCAGCCCGTCGGTGTCCGTTACCCGCAGAAGCTCAACCCCGAGCAGCTTCAGGTGCCACTCCTTCGGCGCTCCTGACTCTTGGATGGGACTCAGGTTCTCGATTAGTCCATAGCGCTCGAGTCGCGTCAGCAGCTTGGATGCCTGGCCTTGGTCCGTTATCCCGCAGTCTTCGCAGATCGTGCGACTGTTGGCCCCCGGTGCGTTTCCGACGGCCTTCAGCGCCCGAACCGTTCGGTAGGTGAGTCGCATGTTGAGCTTGCGAAGCGACGCGAGCTCGGCGGGAGGCGGTGGCGCTTTGCGTCTAGGCCTCGCGGGGGTCTTCCTGTTGAGCTCGGCCCTGGCGCTGGTGGCTCCAAGATAGGGCAGCACGATCAGGTACATGAAGGGGCCCTGCAGTGCTGTGATCGACTCGTCCTCCTCTCGCAGGAGGCGTGCATGCACGATCTGCAGCATGCTTCCGACCGTTGCTTCGGCCGTCAGGGCTGGCGGCGAAGTCCTGGCTCCGCCTGCTCGGCGTCCCCCGTCGATCATCTCTGCGAGAGCCTTGCAGGCCTTCGCGCGCTGCTCGCCCACGCTCGCGGGGCCCCATGCCGCCTCGACGAACCAGATTCGAGCTAGCGCCGGCTCCTTGCTGATCAAGCGCAAAAGGCTACTCACCGCAGCACGCATGCCCTTGATCCAAGTCGTCTGTGAGTTGTACGCCTCGATCACGCTTCGTGATGCGCTCGCATAGATCTCCTCGACGATGGCGTCGAAACACTCGTCGAAGTTCGCGAACACCTCATAGAAGGTCTTCCGTGAGACTTTCGCCTGCTCGATCACGCGCGCCACGGTCGTATTGGCGTAACCGAGCTCCTCGACCGCGGCCACTGTCGCCGCAAGCAGGCGCGCACGTTGAATTGAATGCACGCTCCGTCGAGGTATTCCTCGCTCCGGCATTACTCGCAGGGGCATCTCTATTGCGGTCATGTCCATGGCGCGTGACAGGTCTTCACGGCTGTCCTTGGTGCCGGCAGTCTCCCCGCATGCGTGCCGAGGCGACGCAACCTGTGTCTTGGCCCCTGCGCTCACTAAACCCCTGCGTCGACTTAGTGCGAGCTCGTAGGCCGAACAGCGCGATCTCTACAGCCGGTCCTCTGGCAGTGAATTCGCACAGGCGCCCACCAGTCGTTTCTCTCCACATCCAGTCGTCCTCTAGCTCGGTTGACTCTGCCATTTCCTTCGTCTTCGGCTCGCTCGCCATGATCGTCGGCAGTGTCATGCGTCATAAGTCATGCCGTATAAGGTTCTATTTGTGGACCCAAACAGCAAATGTGCAGACGCTCAACCCTCCTGGCTCATCTGGTCGCCGGCTGGGTGTGCCGGCGTCGAGCGGCGTGCTCGTGGGTCCACCCTCCTACGGAGGCGATCGGGGTGAACGCCGAGTTACGCCCTCAGCTTCACGACATACTGCGCCGTCGAAAGTCGACGGCTACCGATGCGGGCCGTGACCTTGTCAACGAATGGGCCGTGCCGGTGCCGGCGCAGGTACTTTCTTCCGGACGACGACAGGCGGAAGTGAAGCTTCTGTTTGCTGTGAGCCGGAATCTTGAAATGGCTTGTGGCGAGCAACACCAGCTTGGGCGCTGCGGTCTTGGCTATGCTGGCTTTTTTGCCACCCGGGAGTATCTCCTCGAAGAGGCTGAAAGAGCCAACACAGAACCCTTTGACGGCTGGACAGGAGATCGTGGTCGTGCCTTCGCCCGTGGTCGTGTCCACGACGGGCGGGGTCGGTTCTTCGGTTGCTGCGGTGGTGAATTCCTCTTCGGGGCCGAAAATTGGATTCCACGCCTCCGCGTACCCGCTTTCAGAGCCCCCGAAGCCTTCGGCGGCGGGAAAGCCGCCGACGTAGGGCACGTATTTCGGCGTGCCGGAGTGGGTGTCGAGGCAGTCTTCGAGGCCCTCGTTGTGTTTGAACGGGCAGATCCCCTCTGCGAACGTCTGCGCCAAGCGGTAGTGGTAGACGGTGTCCGGTTGCAGCCCCGTGGCGACGTCTCTAACGGTTTGCGGCGCCTCTTCCGTGCTGATGCCGGGCTGGAGGAAGCACTGTTGGATTGTGTCGTCGGGACCGATCACGTAGTCAGAGCTTGTACTGGCCTTGCTGGCCCCGAGTTGGAAGATGCCGTACTCGGGGGTGGGGAAGGATTCGTTGGCGCCGCCGAGGAACGCGAGACCGCCGCCCTGCGCGTGGGTGGAGTAACCAAGCCAGACCGCATCGGCGGGGGGTTTGATCCCCTCGTACAGTTCATCCGCCGCAAAACCCGCGCCGTTGCCTTCGACCGCCGGGGTGACGGCGGTCGCCGGCTCCTTCAGGTTCTGTTCGTACAGCCCCGATTGGTCGATGAAGTACAACTCCGCGGTCATCGTCGCCGTGGTCGCGGTCTTGTTCAGCACCGATCCGGTTTCGACGGCGTACGGGTTGTAGTTCGAGGCGCTGATGCCCTCTGGGCCTACCTCGAAGTAGCTCGACGCCGACTTTGCCGAGTACCCGTCGTTCCTGGTCGCGACGAAGGTATAGGAGACCTTGGCATCGCCTGGGTAGGAATGCGCTCCCGTCAGCGACAACGGCACCGCCACGTCTTGGTCGCCGTTGCTGGCGGGCAGGGTGAAGGGACCCAGGGTCCCGCTGTCGGCGTAGGAGCCGTTGCAGCCCCCGAACTGTGCGGTGTAGGTGATCTCGTAAGAGCTCGCCACGTCGTCATCGTTGATCACCGCGTGCAGCTCGATCGTGGAGCCGTTCTGCGCGTCGTAGAAGTTCTGGAGACCGGCGGCTTCCGAGTACTGGCTCACGTGCACGACCGACGGTCCCGTGATTTCGCCGAGCGATGCGGTGATCGGCGCTCGCACGGTCGCCGTGTCTGTCTCGCCCGCCTGCACGTTGCTGATCACGCAGGGATTTTCGGTGCCTTTGCAGCTACCGCCGGACCAGCCGGTGAAGGTGCCACCGGCGACCGGTGTCACGGCTAGTTCGACGCTGCCGCCCGGTGGGACCTTGCAGGTGGAGCTGTTGCAGCTCGCGCCCGTGGTGGATGACGTCGCGGTGATCGTGCCCGTCCCCGCGGCGATCGCTCCCTTTACCGTGAGGTTGGTTTCGGGCAGCGTGTCGGAGATCGTGGCAACGTCGGTCTCGCCGGCTTGCACGTTGTTGACCACGCAGGGGTTTTCGGTTCCCTTGCAGCTGCCGCCTGACCAGCCCGCGACGAAGAAGTGGTAGTTCCCGTAGTTGACGAATTCAAGCGTGACGCTGCTTCCCGCGTCGACCGTGCAGCTGTCGCTGAGGATGATCGTGCCCTCTTCAAAGCCTTCGAAGTTCTTCGGGTGTTCCTCGTCGTAGGCGCAGCTGGGGTTGGGTGAGCTCGACGACATCTTGATGTAGCCCAGCTCGTTCTGGGAAGCGCCGAGCTCGCCGGTGACGGCGTAGCGTGGCTGCACGACTTCCGCCTCGTCGGTCTCGCTCTTGGTGACGCCGTGGATCACGCAGGGATTTTCGGTTCCTACGCAGCTGCCGCCGGTTTCTTCCGACCATCCAGTAAAGACATAGCCGGCGGCGGGATGTACGCTGAGTTCAACGGTGCTGCCCGGCTTGACCGAACAGCTGTCGCTGGAGCAGACCGCGTCGGACGAGGGCGAGGACGCAGTGACGGAGCCGCCGTGCAGAGACAGGAGCCCGCCAGTAACGGTGTAGCGCGGCGCAGCTTTCGCGATGATCGCGGTGTCGGTCTCGCTGGCGCTCACGGCTTCGATCGTGCACGGATCTTCGGTGCCTTTGCAGCTGCCGCCAGACCACCCCACGAGTTCGTAGCCCGTACCGGGTGTGACATCGATCTCTGCACCACCGCCGCTGTCGACTGTGCAGGTGGCTGCTTCGCACGTGCCGGCGCCGATCGAGGAACTCACGGTGATCGTAGCGCTGGCGCCTTCACGCAGTTCCTTGGCTGCGGTGACGCCATATCGAGCGAAGTACTCCACCGCCCCGGCGTCGCAGTGCGTGGCGCCGGGGCCGGGGCGAGCGGCTCCGCGCTGATCGCGAGCCTCGCAGTGGCCGGCGACGCCCGCGTTGATCGCGGGGCTCGTGGAGCCCAGGTAGATCGTTTCGGTGGCACCGCCGTTGTCGGCGAGCTCAGGCTTTCCGGCGGCTTCGGCGAGATGGGGGTTGGTGCTCTGGTGGCTGCTCGCTTTCGCGAGCGCGCAGCTCGTGTCGTCGGCGACGTTGCCGCCGTTGTCGGTGACGGCGGTGCCGGAGCAGTCGCCGGTGTTCTTGGCGATGATCGCGGTTGCCAGTTCGGTGGTGCCGTCTGAGCTTCCGGATTCGTCGATCGCCGCGATGCCGCCGCCGATCCCGCTGGCGGTGGTGTTGCCGGCGATCGTGGAGTTGGTGATGACGGCCGCGGTGCCGTTGAAGAGCCCGCCGCCGAGTCCGCTGCTGCCTGGGCCGATCGTGTTGTCGGCAATCGTGCTGTTCGTGACAGTGATGGTGTTGTTCCTGCCTTCGCTGCGGTCGCGGCTGGCGATGCCGCCGCCGAGTTCGAGGCCACCGGTGACTGCGTTGTCGGCGATCGTGCTGTTCTCGACCACGAGTTCGCCGCTGCTCGCGATGCCGCCCCCCTCGCTCGCGGCGGTGTTGCCGCTGACGGTGTCTTCGTTGAGCGTGAGGTGGGCGTTTTGTTCCACGCCGATACCTCCGCCTTCGCCCGCTTCCAGTTCGCTGCTGCCTTCGTCGCCGTCGCCGCCCGTGATCTGGACGCGCTTGATTTCGACCTGTCCGCTTGTGCCGCCTTCCCAGCCATCGATCACGACCCTGCTTTTACCTTCCGCGGTGATGATGGTGTCGCTTGCGCGTTCGCCCATGCCCACCAGTTCGGTCGTGTGTTCTTCCAAGCCTAGGAAGGGGTGTCGAATGACGATCGGACCGTGCGTGAGCACGTACTTCCCGGGCGCGAGCTCGATCGTGTTCTCGAGTGGCGCAAATTCGAGTTCTTCGAGATCGGAGGCCGCGTTCACGGCCTGGCGGAGCGAGCACGTGCTGCTGCATTCGCTCGGCGTAGTTGTGTCGGCGATCGTCGGGCTGACGAGGAAGGTCTTCGCGCTCGCACTTGCCGTAAGCGTCAGCGCGCTCATGCAGAGAGCGAGAAAAACGGCGATCGCCGCGGCGCTCAAGTCTATTCTTCGCGACCTCGGTTCCTCCCTCATACGGCGAGTATAAGTAGAACGGGGTGGGAAAGTCGAGGAGGGGCTTCGCCGCTCTGAGCCTCGCTATTCGGTCCAGCTCGCTTCCGTCGAGCGATCAGCGATAACCCTTGGGGAACTGCCGCGAGCGTTCTCGATGAGCAGCTTCGCCGGTGAGCCGACACCGAGCGACTACGACTCATAGGACACATACCTTGGCGCGCCGAACTGCGTCACGCGCACACGCTCGAGGTGACCTCCCGTGCTTGGCTCTGCGATCACCTTGCCTGATCCCGAGTAGATCGCGACGTGGTTGGTACGTCGCGCCGGTCCGTAAAAGACGAGGTCTCCGGGCGACGGATGCTCTACCGCGAGCATGCCAGGTATGCGCCGTTGTGAGTCGTTGTTGCCGCTCCCGAGGACATCGTGTCCAAACGCCAGCGCGTACACCCATCGGGTGAAGCCCGAGCAATCCAGGCCCACCTGCTTGTCAGCTTGGCAGGGCTGGGCCCTGCCCGTGCACGTGCCCAGCGATGGCCCGACGGAAGCGCTGTGGCCGCCGCCCCAAACGTAGGGGATCGGGGAGGCGGGGTAGCGAGCGCCGTTCCGCAGCGGCCATCCGGTAACAGGCTCGCCGGCCAGGATCGCCTCCGCAAAGCACACGACGCGTGCGCCTATCGGTGCGTTCGGGCAGTTCACGGCCGGTGTGGCGTGCGGCGGCTTTCCCACCTGCACGAGCGCCGACGCGTCTGCGTCGACCTCGCCGGCGGTCGGTCCCTCTATCCACGCGCAGACCACGTACTGGCCCGCGGCCGATTCGGTGGTGCTCGCAGAAGCGGTGATCGGGCCACCGAACACGGGCTGGTTGCTCACAAGCCATTCCTCGCCGCTGTCCGACGTGCCGCCTTCGAGTTGGGCACTGCTCGCGCAGGCGGTCGAGTTGTAGGGGCGTGTAGCGATCGAAAGCGACAGTGCCTGGTCGGTTTGCGTCGTGTAGCTGACCGTGAACGGCGCGCCCGGTGTGGCCGTTGCTGGTGCCTGGAGCGAGAGATGAGCTTGCGGGGCCTGCACCGTGAAGACAGTGGACGTGCTCGCGAGGACCGTGCTCGTGAGAATGCCATCGCCGTTCACGACTTCCAGCCATGCGCACAGCACATAGGGGCCCGGCGCCGGTGGAGTCGCGGTTCCCGTGTCAGAGATTGGCCCGGGTGCGAAGAAGAGCTTGCTGCCGGAGATCGAGATATCGGCGGAGCCCGCGACCTGCGCGTCGGCGCCGGAGTTCGCCTGGCACGGCGCGCCACCTGCTGGCCGGATGTATGCCGCGACCGTTGCGGCCCACACCTCGAGGCTCCCGCCTTCAAAGGACGTCAACGACGATTCGCCACCGTATGAAACGGTGAGTGGAAGCCCCTGCTCTGGCGTGCTCGAGCCGAGCGACACGCTGAGCTGGTCAGCGTCGGCCGTCGCGCTGCTCGCCAGCGCCAAGCCCATCACCAGCAGGCACCCGAGCATCATTTGGGGCAGGCGGTGTCGCCGCCAGCGCCCAGCACGACCTACGTTTGCACTGCGAGCAGCACCAATCATATGAGTCGACCCCCGACAGGTAGCGTTTAGAGCCGGTCATCCACCGACGTAAAGAGATCCGCTGTCGCTGTGGGGCGCAGATCGGTGACGCCGATGGAACGACATCACCGTAAGCTGGGCCGCGCCGGGCCGGTGCTCACCAAGGTGTATCCGTGCTACACCTCGGCGTCGAGTTACACGTCGCGCTCGCTCACGATTCGTAGACGGAGGACCGTCGCGGCAAGCGCCGCTCGCTTTTGGTTCTGCGGCAGCTTGTTGGCGCCGAACATGGTGAACATCGTTCGCAGGTTCGCCTTGACCGCGTCCACGCTGAGGTGAACCTCTGAGGCTATCGCCTGGTTTGAGGCTGGTGCGCTGTATGGGCTCCCGACGAGCTGTGGGCGGCATAGCGCCAGCAGGATGCGCCGCTGCGTGTCGCTGAGCTCGACGACCGCCGAATGGGCCGTGTCGATCACCGTTTCGGTGACCTGCTGGGCGGGGTCGCGGAATGCGATCACGGTCCTGCCAACGCGAATGCGGTCCTGGTCGCGCAGTCGCTGTCGCCCAATTAGGCGCTGTGCGTTGATCGTGGTCCCGTTTTTGGACATCCCATCGTCGACGATCGTCCACTCGTCGCCGAGCGTTCTAACTTCGGCGTGGATTCCCGAGACCCGCTTGTCCCAGGGCAGGCACAGCGACATGCCCTCGCGACGGCCGATCGTCACCACCGACCCGTCCTCGGGTAGGTCGAACACCTGCAGGCCCGCGGCGGCGCTCCTGAACACGAGAAAGGCTTTGCCGCGACGTTCGGCTGCCACGAGGATCTGCAGCTCCGCGGGCGTCAGGGTGTGCCGCTCCAGCGGATCGACTGGCACCGCCTCGTTGTCGCCTCCGGCCATCGGGGTGGCTCGATCGTCAGGGCGCGCTATCAAGGCGACACCGTGTAGCCGAGGTCGCGCAATCCGGCGTACGCCTGAGCAAGCTTGCTCGCACCGGCGACGATCATCTCTCGTGCTGCGAGGAACGTGGTGGTGGAGTCAGCTCCGGCGGCACGGCCAAGTGCCGCGTAGCCGCGCCCAACGCGCCTGAGTGCCGCGGCGATCTCTGTGTTCGCGGCCTGCGCGCCGGCGCCGGGGTCCAGTCCGGCGATCGTTGCTGGCGTCCGTGTGTAGCCAGCCGAGATCTGCCCAGCGAGCCGGGCCTGCCGGTGACGGTTGCCGACGTGGCGCAGCGCCGCTTCCAGTCGGCCGCCGCGGAGTCGAAGCTCTGCGATCGCAGAGTCGAGCGCGGCCGCGTATGCGGTATCGGGCCGGTAGTCGAGCGGGGAGCGTCCGTGCAGAGCGAGCGATTCAAGGATGCGCTCGCAGTCGCCTGTGACGGATGGCGCGCTGCCATTGCATTCCGCGAGCAGCGTCCCGTCGTTCGTAAGAAGGCCGTACAGGGTCTCGGTCGGCTCCGTGTGCCCGGCGCTCAGGAGGTGGCGGAGAAACACGTTGCCACCGAGCCTCACGGCTTCGGCGCGCGACCGACCGACGACCGATATCGGGAGCAGCGCTGGACTCTCCAGCTCCGCGTCGATCCCGACCGCGAGCCGCTCGGTCGCGGAATGCGCGATCAGCACGATCGGGGCGGGGGTGCCGAGCGTGGAGAGGAGGCCTGGGCTGGCGGCGCTCCAAGGTGCCGGGTAACGGACGGAAAAGGCTTCGCTCGAAGCTGACCTGTTGAGTGGAGCCGTCCCATGGTCGCCGCTGCCTGTCGTGAGCTTCACTATTCCGAAGCCCGCGAGCGCGGCCGCCAGCAGCACCAGAGCAGCCCGCAGGTGCTTGAGCCGGGCCAGCCCGCGTGCCGGTGCTCCTGCTGGCGTCGCGCTCGTGGTTGGACTCAGCGGGTCGCCGCCGAACTCGGCGGGGGTCAGCGTTCGCGGCGGCTTCGAGTTGGGCTCCTGGGCGCTGAGGCGCGCGTCGCGTCGCCACAGCGGGCCGGCCATCCGGACGACGATCATCTCCAGCTCTTCCCATGCCGCGGTCGCGCTTCGCGGTCGCGCGTCAGGGTCCTTCAGCAGCAGGCGCCCGATCCAGTCCGAGAGCGCCTGGTCAGTATCGGGTCGTGTCTCTTTAACTGACGGCACCGGCTCGTTGGCGTGGCGCATCGCCACCGCGAGCGGCGCGTGGGTGTCGGCAAACGGGACGCGCCCGACGATCTGCTCGTACGCCACCACCCCCAGCGAATAGAGGTCCGTCCACGGTCCGACCTGCTCCCCGAGCGCCTGCTCGGGCGCCATGTAAGCCGGTGTCCCGATCAGCGCACCGGGTGAGGTGGTGAAGCTGTCGAGCCCCGCGGAGGCGCTTGCCTTTGCGATTCCGTAGTCGGCGAGCTTCACGTGGCCGTCGAGCGCGACCATGATGTTCTCGGGCTTCAGGTCTCGGTGCACGATCCCGAAGGCTTCCGCGTAGGCGAGGCCGGCCAGTACCCCTTCCAGCACGCCAATCACCTGGGTCGCGCGCAGGCTCCCGACGCGCGGTCGCAGCGATCCGTGGGGCACGTACTCCATCGCGATGTAGGGCGTGCCAGCCTCCTCGAAGTACTCGTACACCGTCACGATGTTCGCGTGGCTCAGCGACCCGGCGAGCCGCGACTCGCGTATGAACCGCTCGGAGACCGCCGGCTTGTTCGCGTGAAACGCGTTGAGTTCCTTCAGGGCGACGACACGCTGGAGGTCAACCTGCCTCGCCAGGTAGACGGTCGCCATCCCGCCTCTGCCCAGCTCTTGGACGAGTTCGTAGCGCCCGACTCGCCTGGTCGAGGCGCCATCGCCATCCGCGGTGTCGGAGACGGTCGTGCTCGGGGCAGGCGGTTCACCCATCGATGATCTCTCCAGTGCTCGGCGTGCGATCCAGATTCGACGGCTCTGCTGCGGATCGTATAGGGCGTCGAGCGCCCCCGGATTCGGGCGTGTCCTACGCTCGGCTCGGGTCGGCTGCGAACGGGTACCCTCTGCCGCCATGCCCGGCCCGGCGTCGCATAGTTCGAACTCTCCCGCGCGTCGAGGGCTCGCGGTCGCCGGGGCGACCGTTGTTGGCGCACCGCCGCCGCGACAGCTCGGGATCCCACCCCGCTGGGGGTCGGTCGCCGCGCCCACGACTCTGTCGGTCTTGCGTGGGCGTCGTATCGCCGTTTTGATGATTGTGCTGGTCTTCGCGACGCTGCTCTTCTTGAGACCGCCTGCCCGATCGCTCTCTCCCACGGCCACATCGACAGGCTCCGCACGTTCGGCGTCGGCGGGGCTCTCCGGCTTGTCGCCCGGAGCGGCCGCTCAGATCTCCGATGCTGTCGGCGCGCAGATGCCGGCCTATCTGGTGCGCCGCCGCGGCAAGCGCCTCGAGATCCGCAATCCCGCCCAGTCGCTGGCGGCTGTCTTCGCCCCCGGAGGCGTATCGGTACGCGGTTCCTGGGGACACATCGGAATCGCTCTCGCTGGTGCGGGCTCTGGTGCGGAGCTCCACGGACGAGCACCGGCGCAGCCGCGGGACAGCGCCAACCGCGTGCTCTACCAGCGGGCCGGTGTCAGAGAGTGGTACGCAAATGGCCCGCTCGGGATCGAGCAGGGATTCACCGTTGAGCGCCCATCCGGTCCGCACGCGGACGTAACGCTGGCGTTGCGTCTTGCACTCGGCGGCGGATTGCGTCCGACGTTGATGCCGGGCGGCCGGGGCGTGGAGTTCACCCGCGACGGAATCCGAGTGCTCACCTATGGGGCGCTGTCTGCTCGAGACGCGCGCGGTGTGTCGCTTGCCAGCTCGATGCGCCTGCTCGGCGATCGGATCCTGCTGGAGGTGAAGACGCGGGGTGCGCGCTATCCGCTCACCGTCGATCCCCTGATCCAAGCTGTGCCCAAGCTCGTGGAGGGCACCGCCGAAGGGGTCGACGGCGGCGACTTCGGGTTCGGTGTGGCGCTTTCCGAGGACGGCGACACCGCTGTCGTCGGCGGGCCCGAATATGAAAAGAACAACGGTGCGGCCTGGATGTTCGTTCGCTCAGGCGCCTCCTGGGTCCAACAGGGCCCACGTCTAGGCGGCAGCGAAAAATCGGAGTTCGGCGAGAGCGTCGCGATCTCGCCCGATGGCGACACGGTCTTCGTCGGTGCCCCTGGTGCAGCCGGCGGCGCGATCTGGGTTTTCAACCGCAGCGGCGAAACGTGGTCCGCCGGGACCAGGCTGGCGGTCTCGTCACTTACTCCATCGGCAGGCGATCTCGGGGAAACGGTCGCTCTCTCGAGCAACCAGGAGGTCATGTTCGCTGGCGAGCCGGAATACGAATCGCATCGCGGAGCCGTCTGGGTCTACTTGAAATCGGGCTCCGAGTGGCTGCCACAGGAACAACCGATTGTCGATCCCGAGTCTGGCTTCGCCCTCTTCGGCAGCTCGATCGCCCTCTCTGAAACAGGCGCGACGGCGATCATCGGCGGCCCTGGGCTCGACGGTTACGACGGCTCCGCTTGGGTGTTTCAGAACTCCGGCTCCGAATGGGTCCAGCAGGGGGCGCAGCTGAGCGGCACCGAAGCGGAACCGTACACGCTTGGAATCGATCTCGGCAGCGGTTTCGGCGACAGCGTTGCGATCTCCGCCGACGGTGACACGGCGCTCGTCGGCGGCTTCTTCGATCACGACGGCGCGGGCGCGGCATGGGCGTTCACGCGGTCGGGCGCGAGCTGGTCCCAGCAAGGTCCAAAGATCACCGCCGAAGGCGAGGTGGACTCCAACGGCACCGGCGCGGGCGGCTTCTTCGGGAGCGCGCTCGCGCTCACTCCGAGCGCCAACACGGCGATCATCGGGGCGCCGGGGGACTCCGAGACGGCCGGAGCGGCGTGGATCTTCAAGCGCTCGGAAGGTCGCTGGCTCCAGCAGCCCGGAAAGCTGCAGGGCGGGGAAGAGAGCGAAGGCGGCGGCTTTGGCAACAGCGTGGCGATCGCGGCGGATGGGCGCACCGCGCTGATCGGCGGGGGACCCGCGCCGGACGGCTCGCCGCCCGTGGTCGGCGGGGCTTGGATCTTCGAGCTGGAGCCACCGTCCGTGGTCACCGGCAGCGCCAGCCAGGTCGGCCCCGGCTCAGCGACGCTCCAGGGGGTGGTCGATCCCGACGGCTCTGAAGTGACCGAATGCACGATCGAATACGGCCCAGCCGGCTCGCTCGCCAGCAGCGTGCCGTGCTCGCCGATCCTCGGCGGTGGAACGACGCCGGAGGCGGTCACCGCGCAGGTGAGCGCGCTGGCGCCAAGCACGGCGTACAGCTTCCGCGTGCGGGCAGCCAACGAAGGGGGCTCCTCGACGGGCGCGACCGCGAGCTTCACGACCGCCACGGTCCCGTCCCCGCAGCTCCGTTCGGCCTCGCCGGTCAAATCGCGGCCGCTGCCGGACGTCAGAGCGCACATCTACAGGTCCTTCGCGCCTGCGAGCGGGATCTTTGGCTTCTTCGCGGTGGGAGAAGTCCCACTCGACGGCTACGTGGTGCTCATATGCGATGGAAAGGGATGCCCGTTCACCCGATACCAGTCCCCGCCACGCCGTTCCGCGTCGACCTGCCGGCTGCCATCGGCCGCGCACCGTGGCGAGTCGATACACGAATGCATCGACCTGACCTTGTTTATGGCCCGGCGCCGGATTCACGAGGGTGACACGGTGACGGTTGAGATCAAGCGCCTGGGCTGGACCACCAAGCGCTTCACCTACAGGCTGGAGTCGAAGGGGAGACTGATTGCCTCGGGCGGCCAGTGCTTGGTCGCGAATCAGGCGCCCGTCAGGTGCTGAGCGGTGTCCGCGGCTGACGATCGTGTGACTTCTGGGCTGTCCCCACGAGGGAAGATCGGCCTGATCGCGGCAATGCTGCTCGCGGCCCTTCTCGGCGCGGGCATAGCCGTGCTCACCAGCGGCGGTGCCGCTCACCAGAGTCGCAGTCCCACGAGGGCGCTGCCGGCAGCGCTAGTGGAGGTGAGAGCCCCCGAGCGTCCTGTGACACCGTCTGCGCTCGCCAGCGAACCGGCTGCACCCCGTGCAACGGAAGCCACACCCGTCACCGAAGCGGCCTCCCCGTCGGTATCGACTGCCGTCGTGATCGAGCGGCCTCCCTCATCCTCCAAACGCGAAACGCGTGTCCCCCAGGTGATCAAGGAATGATCGGCGGCCGGCTGCTGCGCACCCGGCCGCTGGTTGCTTAAAGGCAGGTGCCCCGACTCCCAAACGGCGGGAGCCGGGGCACAGCCCGATCGGCGCTGGACGCTCTAGGCAGATGCCTGAGAGTCCAGAGGGGTGCCGACGATGGGGGCGGGCGCGGCGGCGCCCGCGACAGGGGTCCAGCTCGCTCCGTCAAAGCGCAGGCCGTTGACGACGTCTCCGGGCTGGTAGCGCGGCATCTCGGTGTTGCCTGCGTTGACCGTCGTGTTCACGACCACCGACTGCGCGACCGCTCGTCCGCTGGCGTCGCTCAGCGACCAGACGAGACACACGACCCAGCCGATGAAGGTCCAGCCGAAGAAGAGGTTCAGCGCGAAGATGCCCCCTTTGCTCGGATGCTTACGGTAGAACGCGATGATCGTCGGCAGCCAGTAGGGGACGAACAGGATTGCGAGGAACACCCCAATTCCCATTGCGGCGACCAGCGCCGGCAGCAGCTTGACGACGAACAGGACCGCCACCAGCGCGGCCGCTGCGCCGAGCCCGATTTTCACTCCCTGGGTTAGCTCGTTCCACTTCTGCTTGAGAGACTCCATTGTCATGCACCCCTTTTCGCTAGATGTTTTTGCTTCTTTGATCGGGAGTTGCTTGGTGGCCGCTCCTCGATCTGACACGAGGATCATCTCCTCGGGCGCGCGCCGTGCGGGCCAACCAAGGTGGCGTTGTGCAACACCTCCGGGACGCAGCTACGAGCGCCGGGCAACGGTCGCCGCCCGTGTGCGCACCCACCCCTCGGCGAATCTCACCTCCCGTTAGACTCGCCCCATGGACTTCGGCATCGGCTACTTCCCAACCCACGATGGCGTTGCTCCGGGGGCACTCGCGCGTCTCGTCGAGGAGCGCGGTCACGAGTCGCTGTTCTTCCCCGAGCACACGCACATCCCCGCGAGCCGCGCCACCCCGTACCCGGCGGGCGGCGAGCTGCCGCGCAAATACTTCCATTCGTATGACCTGTTCGTGGCGCTTACGGCGGCCGCGGCGACGACGAGCAAGCTGCGTATCGGCAGCGGCATCTGCCTGGTGATCGAGCGCGACCCGATCACGACCGCCAAGGAGGTCGCGAGCGTCGACCATCTCTCCGGCGGGCGCCTGGAGTTCGGCGTCGGCGCCGGCTGGAACCGCGAGGAGATGGAAAACCACGGCACCGACCCGCGCGTGCGCATGGCGGTGATGGCCGAGCGGGTCGAAGCGATGAAGGCGATCTGGACACAGGACGAGGCCAGCTACCACGGTAAGCACGTCGACTTCGAGCGCATCTGGTCGTGGCCGAAGCCGGCGCAGCGGCCGCATCCCCCGGTGCTCGTCGGTGGCAACGGCCCGACGGTGCTCGAGCGCGTGCTCAGCTTCGGCGACGCCTGGATGCCGAACAACACCGGCGAAGACCTGATCGCGCGTGCGCGCGAGCTATGGGGACGCGCGGACCGCCCGATCGAGGTGATCGTGATGGGCGCGCCTGCGAAGCCGGCTGTGCTCGAGGAGCTGCGGAAGGCCGGCGTGCGCCGAGTCGTGCGCTGGATTCCCTCCGCGACTCAGGGGCCGGTCGAACGCGCGCTCGAGCGCTGGGAGGACGCGATCGCCGAGCTCAACGGCGAGTGACGCTCTGGAACCACTTACTTAAAGGGTTTTCGAAAGGACTGCGCGGCGAGCCCCGGAGCGCCCGGACGATCGCGTGAAACATCTCTGACTCGCGGAAAGCCGTTCGGGGAGCCAGGTTCCGAATCGGATGCGCGGGCGACGAGAGTGCCCGCATGAGAGAAACACCGCGAATGCCTGCTTAACGGTATTGACCCCTATGGGCGGCGCTGTGCATCCTGTCGCGAAGGTGAGCACAGACACGAACACAAGAGCACGCATCAGCGATGACCGCCCGGGGCGATGCACATCCCCGCTGGTCGACGCGCGTGCACCGCGAGGGTGCGACGCGCGTCGCACCCTCGCGCTCAAGCTTCTCGCGCCCAAGCTTCTCGTGTCCAAGTTTTTCGCACCCAAGCCTCTCGCGCCTAGGCTGCTCATGCTTGGGCTTTTCCTCGCCGCTGGCGTCGTGGCGCCGACAACCGCGGCGGCGAGCAGGGCGGCCCTGCGGGCGGGGTTTGCGCCGGAGCGGCTCGGAGCGAGCACGACGATCGCGATCGACTTTCGCGTAGGTCAGTCGTCGGGGCCGCTGACCGGCATGGAGTTGCGCCTTCCCGACGGGGTGACCAACGGCTTCAACACGCTCGGCGAGGAAACGTGCACCGCCGCGACCCTCCAGACGAGCGGTCCGGGGGGCTGCTCGCCGAATGCTCTCGTTGGACGGGGGCACGCCGAGGTGAACGTTCCGATCGGATCGGGCGACGTCGGCGAGCCGGTAACGATCACCGTGTTCATGGCGCCAACTAAGGAAGAACACACGACGATGCTGTTCTACGCAAGCGGCATCTCGCCGGTCATCTCGCAGCTTGTGTTTGAAAGCGAGCTGCTCGGCGACTCGGGTGTGTTCGGGGCCAAGCTCGACCTGACACTGCCGCCGCTCGCGGGGCTGCCCGGATCGCCCGACGCCGCGCTGGTCAGCCTGCAAACGCAGATCGGCCCAAAAGACCTTAAGTACTACAAGCGCGTGCACGGAGTCACGGTCAGCTATTCACCTGAAGGCTTCGATGTCCCAGCGAGATGTCCGCGCGGAGGCTTCCCGTTCGCGGCGATGTTCACGTTCGCGAACGGCGCCAGCGAATCGGCGAGCACTCGGGTGCCATGTCCTGCAGCGCGATCGCGATGACGCCGGACAAGCAGCTGAGCGCAGGCGCAGACGCAGACGCCGGCGCGCCGGCCGCGGACGTTGCGATGCGGGCCCCGACGAGCCTGTCGCGAGTGGCCTGGAGTCACCCCGAGGAGATGGAGTATCCGCAGTGGCTCGCGGCAGGTCACCGTCTGGGTGTCATCGGTCGGGGAAGCCAGTGGTGGATCGGGGACTGGCTCCTGTTCGGGACCGCGAAGTTCGGAGAGCGGTACGTCGAAGCGAGCAAGGTGACCGGTTACGACATCAAGAGCTTGAGGAACATGCGCTATGTCTCCTCGCGATTCGACCCGTCCCTACGTAGGGACGACCTCAACTGGAGCCATCATGCTCTGCTTGCCGCGCTCGACGCGGGCGAGCAGCGCTACTGGCTGGAGCGGGCAGTCGCCGACAGGCTCTCGGTGGATGATCTGAGAGGCGAGCTGCGGGCGGCCGCCCGCGGCGAGTACGCGCCCGCCGATGAGGAGCAAGGGCCCGAGGACTCAGACGTGGTCGTCTGTCCCAACTGCGGCGCCTCGGTGTCGCTGAAGGACATCGCCAACCATACGGACCGAACGTGATCGCGCCCGCGTGCTTGCGCTTGGTCGCAGCGCTGTCGCTGGCCATCGGGCTGCTCGGCGCTCTTGACACCGCCTGCGCGGACGCTCGCACGCTTCCTGACGGTCGCGTCTACGAGCTCGTCACCAGATACGAAGATGGTCGTGAATCCGGTCTCAACGGCGTCAAAGTGGGAGCTGGCGTGCCAGCGGTCGATGGCGAAGCGTTCGACTGGCAGGGCGCCGGAGGCTGTTGCGGCGCGCCCTCCTCGAGCAACGTTCTCTACCAGTCCTACAGGGGGCCGGATGGCTGGCAGACCAAGAGCCTCACGCCGGCGCCGCACGAGGTGCTGATTGAACTGTTTGAAAAAGAAGCGCAGACGCCGATGTTCTGGACCAGCGACCTGAGCAGGACGATCTTCACCACGCCGGTCCCCTACGCGCCGGGCGACCGTCGCCCCCCTCGGACGGACTCCTACGACCTGTACCTGGAGGAAGCCGACGGCTTGCTCGACTGGATCTCGCAGGGGCCGGTGGGGACTAGCGCGGCGCCTGTGTCCGCCTACTTCGAGGGTGCCACGCCGGATGCCTCCGAGATCGTGTTCGCGAGCAACGAACAGCTCACGCCGAATGCGGAAGGCATCGCTCCGCTGAGCACGCCCACCGAGTACCTGTACGTGCGCAACCTCAGCGCGGGCACGACCGAACTTCTCGACGTCGATGACAGCGGCACGCTGCTGGGCGTGTACGGCGCCACGATCGGCAACGGCACGTACTCCAGCCCTACCCGCGCGACGGACTCTGAGGGGACCACGACCCACGCGATCTCAGCAGACGGGTCGAAGGTCTTCTTCGAGACCGGCCCCGAAGGAGCGGAAGTCCCGCCTGGCGTCGTGCCGCACCTCTACATGCGGGACCTGAGCACGCAGACGACGACCGCCATCGACGATCCGAGCTCCACCGGCTCGGCGCGTTACGAGGGCGCGTCCGCGGACGGCTCGCTCGTGTTCTTCACCAGCGACGAGGGGCTCGACGGCGCCTCCACCGCGGAGGAGCTCTACGAGTTCAATACGACCGACCGGCCGATCGGCGCAGCTGCGCCGATGTCGTCCGCGCCGATCTCCTCCGGCGGCGTGCTGGGCGTCAGTGCGATCTCCAATGACGGGTCGCACGTGTACTTCGTATCCGATGCCGCACTCGTGCCGAACGCGGCGGTGGGACGGCCGAACCTGTACGTCTATGACACGCGCTCCGCGCAGACCGCATACGTCGCGACGCTCGAATCCGAGGATGTCGGCGAATGCGATGAAACGTGCGGGTCCGAGCGCGCTGCGAGCCTGATCGCCGAGCCCGACTTGGACAGGCCCGCGTATCCAACCCCTGACGGGGAAGTGCTCGCGTTCTTGTCCAGCGGCGACCTGACGGGACAGAACCCGCCGATCCAAACGAGCCTGACGAGCGCCGTCAGCGAATCGCAATCGACGATCCAGGTGGCGAGCACCACGGGACTGCTCACCGGTGACGTGGTCGAGATCGGGTCAGGGGTGAACGTTCAGCGCAGGGAAGTCGCGGCCATCGACGGCCCCACCGAAATAACGCTTGGGAGTGGCCCCGAACTCCTGGCCCACGAAGCGGGGGAAGTCGTCAGCCAACAGCCGCCCACCCAGGTCTACCGTTACAGCGCCGCTGTGGGATCGCTCGCATGCGTGTCGTGCGCTCCGTCCGGGGCTGCCGTGACGGGCAGCGCGAGCATGGGTAGCGCGGGCGGTGGCAGCTACGCGCCGGCCGACCGGGACGCGCCGCTCACGGAAGACGGCTCACGAATCTTCTTCGAATCGCCGAACCCGCTGGTGACAGGTCTCGCGCCCGCGGCGCCCGGCGCGCGGGAACGGCGCAGCAGCGTGTATGAGTGGGAGAACGGCAAGCTCGCCCTGATCTCCGACGGCTCGGTCGCGGGCGCCACGCTCGACGGCACGACGCCGAGCGGTCGCGACGTGTTCTTTACCACGAGCGATCAGCTGACCTCGACCGAAACCGACGGGGCGCAGGTGATCTATGACGCTCGTGAAGGCGGAGGCTTCCCGCAAGCTCCGCCTACGCCGGCCCCGTGCATCCAAGCGGCCTGTCGGCCCCAGGCGGGCTCGAGCTCGTTCTTCACCGAACCGGCCAGCGCGACGCTCGGTCCGCCGGAAGCCCGCCCCGTCACAGATCCGGCGCCAGCGCCAAGGGTGGTGCGGATCACGGTTGCGCAACGGCGCGCGCTCCAGCGCGGCGAGCCGATCACCCTGTGGCTGACGAACACCGTTGCGGGCAGGCTCGACAAGGAGGTGGTCGCGACCATCAGCGGTCGCAACCGCAACGTGGCCGAGGCCAGCGCCTCGCGCTCCGCGGCCGGGACGATCACGCTGACGCTGCGCCTGAACGCGACCGGGAGGCGATGGCTGGCCGCGCACGGCAGCCTCGAGCTGCGGTTCGAGATCGATTCCACGACGGGCGTCCCCGCGACCTTCGTCGAGGTCGAGTTCGTCAGCGCCAAGCGTGCGAGCGCGTCCGCAAGGAGGCGGCATGCGTGAGCAAACCACCGCTGGCCGGGTAACGGCAACGCTCGCGCTGCTCAGCATGTTGCTCACGCTGGCTGGCGTGCTGCCGAGCGCGGCGGCGGCAAGGTTCGGCATCTCCTCATACAGCATGTCGCTGTCCTCCCAGCAGGCGGGGGCACACGCCAACCAGACGCTCTCGTTCGTCACGAGCACCGACGCGCTGGGCAACCCGACCGGTGAGCTAGAAGACATGACCGTGACGCTGCCACAGGGGATGCTCAGCAACGCGCAGGCGATCCCGCGCTGCTCGCTGGCGACGTTCGAGAGTGACGACTGCCCGACCGACACTCAGATCGGCGAGTTTGAAGTGTCTGTCGCGGACTGCGAGGGCGTGCAGCAGTCGCTCACCGCGGAAGCGCTGGCCGGCGAGACGACGATCAGCGTCGCGGACCCGGCCGAGTTCTGCTCGGGGGAACAGGGCGAGGTGACGATCGGCAGCGGACCCGAAGCCGAGACGGCGAGGATCGAAGAAGTCGAACCGAGCGACGGCAGGCTGACCCTCGGCGCGCCGCTCGAACACGACCACGCCGCCGGTGAAACCGTGACCCACGACCACGGCGAATGGGTTCCGCTCGAACTACCGCTGTACAACCTGCAGGCGCTGCCTGGCCATCAGGCGAGCTTCGGCTCCGCGCTCGGCACGCTCGTCAGCACGGTGGTCAACGTCGACCTGCCCAGCGGCGGAAACGGCGGTGTGAAAGCGACGCTCAAATATGCGCCGACGCTGCTCGAATTCCAGGGAGCAAAGCTCACCCTGTGGGGCGTGCCCGCGGCCTCGAGCGGAGCGGGCGAAGCGGTGCCGTTCGCATCGAACCCCACCAGCTGCAGCTCGCCGCTGGAAAGCACGCTCGAAGTGACCTCCTACGAAGGCGAATCGGCGAACGCCGGCGCGACGCTCCCAGCGCTGAGCGGCTGCGAAGACCTCGAAGTCTCACCCGCGCTCTCGGTTGCGCCGGAAACGACCGAGCGCGACACGCCGGCGGGCTATGAAGTCGACCTCGACGTGCCGCAGAACAGCCGGCCCGAAGGGCTGCAGACGCCGGCGCTGGAGGACATCTCGATCAAGCTGCCGGCCGGCACGACGCTGTCCCCGGCGATGGCGGACGGATTGCAGGCGTGCAGCGAAGCGCAGTTCACCGCTGAGGCCTGCCCCGACGCCGCGAAGATCGGCGGCGCCACGCTCAGCACGCCGCTGCTGGGCGAAGCGCTCCAGGGTGCGATCTACATCGGCGAGCCGAGTGCTGCCGAAAAATACCCGCTGCGCATGATCCTCGACGGTGACGGGACGAGCGTGCGCCTGGCGGGGCATGCCGAACCCAACCCCATCGACGGCCAGGTCACGACGATCTTCTCGAATACGCCACAAATGCCGTTCAGCAACCTGAAACTGAACTTCTTCGGTGGCCCGACGGCGGTGCTCGCCAACCCGGCCGCGTGCGGTCCCGCGACCAGCTCGGCCGAAATCATCTCCTACGGCGGCCAGGTCTCCACACCCGTCTCGACGTTCACCGTCGACAACGACGGCAATGGCGCTGCCTGCGAGCCGGCGCCTGTTTTCACCCCCAGCTTCAGCGCGGGCACCACCACTCCGGTCGCCGGCGAATCCAGTCCCTTCACGCTGACCGTCTCGCGCGCGGACGGAGAACCGAGCCTCGCGTCCTTCGCGGCGGTGCTCCCCCCGGGCCTGCTCGGCAAGCTGGGACCGGTCCCACGCTGCCTCGAACCACAGGCGGCGCTGGGTGACTGCCCACAGGCCACTCAGGTTGGGACGGCCACGGTCCTGGCGGGCCCAGGGCAGCAGCCGCTGCGGGTCTCGGGTGTGGTCTACCTGACAGGCCCGTACGAAGGCGCACCGCTCGGCCTCGACACGGTTATCGACGCGGACATCGGTCCGTTCGACCTGGGGACGGCGATCGTCAGGTCGCCGATCTTCATCAACCCGACGAACTTGCAGCTGACGATCCGCTCCGGCCAGCTCCCCCAGATCATGGAAGGCATACCCCTGCGTCTGAGGGCCATGAACATCACGCTGAGCCGCCCGGGCTTCATCGTCAATCCCACGACCTGCTCAGCGGCAAGCATCTCTGCGACGGTTGCCGCCGTTGGCGGGGCCGAAGCGCTGGTCTCCTCACCCTTCCGTGTGGACGGCTGTGAAAAACTATCGTTTGCGCCGCGCCTGACGGCCTCCACCAAAGCCGGCGGCGGACCCACGGGGAACGGCGCATCGCTCGATCTCGAGATCACGGCGCCGCCTGGGGTCTCGGGGACGATGCGCACCGCGAGCATCCAGCTCCCCAAGCAGCTCCGTCCGCGTCTCAGCACGCTCACCCATGCGTGTTTGGCGCGCAGCGAAGCGCAGAGCCTGTCTGCGTGTCCGGCCGCCTCCTGGGTCGGTCATGCGATGGTCACTAGCCCCGCGCTCGGCGCGCCGCTCACGGGGCCCGTGATACTGGTGGCGCACGGCGGCGCCGCGCTGCCGTCGCTGGCGCTGCTGTTGAGCGCGGAAGGCGTCAGCGTCAAGCTGACGGCTTCGCTGTCCGTAAGCAGTCACGGGTTGGTCACGACGAGGTTCACCTCGCTCCCAGACGTCCCGATATCGGCGCTCGAGCTGGCGCTGCCGTCGGGGCCGCGGTCGATGCTGGGGGCGATCGCGAACGTCTGTCGCAGCACGCTCGAGATGCCTTACAGGCTCGCTGACCAGAGCGGCACTCTGGCGACGGGCTCCGCACGCGTCGGGGTGAGTGGGTGCCGCGCGTGGGCCGCGAGACATACGACAAACCGCACAGCTCGCAAGAGCACGAACAAGGGAGACACCGGTGAGTAGAGCAGACCGTCCCAGGGTGACGCGCCGGTTTCTCGGCAGCGCGATCGTCGCCGCATTCTTGGCCGGCGCCGGCGCTGGGAGCGCCCCAGCGGCGTCCCTGCACGCCGCATTCAGTCCCGACCGACTTGGGGCGCCCACGACGATCACCGTCGGCTTTCACGTAGGTAACAGTGCCGGATATCTCACTCGCGTTGGGATCGACCTTCCCAGCGGCGTCACGGCCGGCTTCAACGGTCTCGGTGTGGCGAGCTGCACCGAGACGCAGTTGCAGTCGCGCGGTCCAGGGGGCTGTCCCCGGAATGCGCTCATCGGGCGCGGTCAGGCGCTCGTGAGCGTGCCGCTCGGCTCGCAGCAGCTCGTCGAGAGCGTTCACCTGACGGTGTTCATGGCGCCGGCCGCGGGAGAAACCACGTCGATGGTCTTCTACGCGAGCGGCACGGCACCAGTGATCTCGCAGATGATCTTCCAGGGAAGCTTCCTGGGAGACTCTGGGCCCTTCGGCGCGCAGCTCGACACAGTGATTCCGCCGCTCCCCGGCTTGCCCGGGTCGCCCGCCGCGGCGCTGGTGAGCATGCGAACGCAGCTCGGCCCCCAGGGGCTGAGGTACTACAAGCGCGAACATGGAGTTACTGTGGCTTACACACCGGAAGGTTTCACCGTGCCGAGCACGTGCCCGCAGGGAGGCTTTCCGTTCGCTGCGACATTCGTCTTCTCGGGTGGCGGCGAAGAATCCGCGAGCACCCGAGCGCCCTGTGCGACCACTCGGAGCAGATAGCGTGCGATCGCGGCGCCCCACTGGTCACAACGACACGAGAAAGAGAGAGGCAATGAAAAAGATCCGACGCAGCCGGCTCGCGGTGCTCTGTGCGCTGGCGCTGTCCGCTGCTTGCTCGAGCACTGTGCATGCGTACGCCGCCGCGCGGCCGGCCGGTGCTCACGTGAAGGCGCACGCGGCGCGCGTGATCGCCCTGCAGGAGACGGCGACGCTGCGTCTCACGCACAACAGCGTCAGCGTCCACGAAGCGGAAGGGCAGGCATCCGGCACGCTCCGCGGCCGTCTGTACCTGCGCATCAAGGTTGAAACGGCGTCCCGCATGAGTGTGTCTTTCTCGGGCAGCGACGGCTCGAGTACGCTCGCCGGCAGCGGCATCGGGCACTACACCGTGTCAGGCAGCAGCCTTCGCTTCACGGGTACCTCGAAAATCAGTGGCGGGACCGGCAAGTACGCTCACGCGACCGGGAACGACATCCACTTCGAAGGGACGCTAAATCGCGTCAAGAGCCTGATCAACACGACCTTTAGCGGCCAGATCAGCACCTGACGTTCACTATTCGCGCTGCCGAGGGCGAACTGCCGCCGCTCGGCCGCGCGCACCCGTCTGGGCGTCACCAGGGTAGCCAGGGGTGACGCCCAGACGGGGCGGCTGTCAGCCGTCACGGCCGATTGTCGCCAATGCCTCCAGCGGCTTCGCCACTCGCGGTGAAAAGCGCTGCAATTGTCGTATCGATGGCTGTCTCGCACAGTGAGGCAGAAGTTGCGGGCGGCGACAGCGGCTGACACGATCGAGTGCAGCAAGTGAATAACGGTGAGCGTCATGAGGACGTCCATCGGGCTTCGCGACTGTGACCTGTGATGTCTGCTTATCCTCTAACACTTACTGAGCAACCGCTGCGGCGCGACGATCGGCGTGAGATGTCTCAACGCATCGGCGCCCCACTGCGGCACGCCGCAGTTCTGGCGCGTCTGCAGGTGCTGTTGGACCCTGGCAGCTTTCGACCGTGGCGTACGGCTGTCGGCGATGGCGTGGTCGCGGGCCTGGCGCGAGTCGATGGGCGCCTGGTTTGCGTGTGGGCGCAGGACGTTGCCCATCGCGGCGGATCGCTCGGCGTGGCCGGAGGCGAGACGATCGCGCGCACGATCCGGCGCGCGAGCCGTACGGGCGTGCCGATCATCGGCGTTCCGCATTCGGGCGGCGCGCGTTTGCAGGAGGGCGTCGGCGCGCTCACCGCCTACGGTGCGATATTTCGCGAGCAGGCGCTCGCGAGTGTGCCGCAGATTACGCTGATCGCGGGTGCGTGCGCCGGCGGCGCCGCGTACTCCCCTGCGCTCGGTGATTTCGTGATTATGGTCGGCCCGGAGGCGCGTCTGTTTCTGACCGGGCCGCAGGTGGTGCGACAGGTGACAAACGAGGACGTCAGCGCTGAGGCATTGGGCGGGTTTCGCGTTCACGGCGCTAACGGTGTTGCACATCTGGCTGCCGCGGACGAGCGGTCGGCCGCGGAACTGTTGCGCACGCTGCTGGGGCACATACCGTCGAGTCTCGGTGGGCCGTTGCCCAGCTCGCCGGCCGTCGAGTCCTCAGGCGGTGACCCGTCCGGGCCGGTGCCTGCTGACCCGCGCCGTGTCTATGACATGCGCGATGTCATACGTGCGCTCGTCGACGGCGGCGAGCACCTGGAGCTGGCCGGGCGCTGGGCGCGCAACATGGTCACGACGCTCGCGCGCCTCGACGGGCGTCCGGTCGGTGTGATCGCGAACCAGCCGCGCCATCTTGGCGGCGTGATCGACAGCGCGGCCTCGGAGAAGGGCGTGTGGTTCATCGAGCTGTGCGAGCGCCTCGGCTTGCCGCTGATCGTGCTGGTCGATACGCCCGGCTTCCTGCCAGGCGTTCGGCAGGAGCGCGCAGGGGTTATCCGCTACGGGTCCGCGCTGCTGCGCGCGTTTGCCTGCGCGAGCGTCCCGCGCCTGACGGTCACCTTGCGCCAGGCCTTCGGCGGCGCTCACATCGTGATGAACTCACGCGACCTGGGAGCCGATCTCACGCTTGCGTGGCCGCAGGCGCAGATCGGGATCATGGGTGCACGCCAGGCGGTGGCGATCGCCGAGCGCAGAGCGATCGCCACCGGCTGCGACGTGGAGGAGCTCGCCGAGCGGTACACGATGGAAAACCTCTCCGTCGAGATCGCGGCGGCGAGGGGCTTCGTCGATGAGATCGTCGCGCCGGCGGAGACCCGCGAGCAGCTCGTGCGCGCGCTGGAGCTTCACTCATGAGGCGCGATGTGCCTTCGCGCCAAACCGCGCTGGGCGTGGTGGCATCGTGAGCCGGCTGCTGCAGGACTATGTGACGCGCGCCGCCGAACGCGACCCTGACAGCGTGGCGCTCGCGATGGGCGAGGAACGCCTGACGTACGCGCAGCTGGAGCTCGACAGCAGCAGGCTGGCGCGCCTGCTCGCCGGCGCCGGCGCTCGCCGCGGCGATCGAGTCTGCATGCTGCTCCCCAAGTCGCCGGTCGCGATCATGGCGATGCAGGCGATCCTGAAGGCCGACTGCGTGTACGTGCCGCTGGACGTCGACTCGCCGCCGGCGCGGCTCGCCAAGATCGTGCACGCGTGCGGGCCGCGTTTGGTGCTGGCTTGCGCCGAGACGGCCGCGCTCGCCGGAGCGCTCACGGGGGCCGGTCTCGTCCAGGGCGGCACCACGGCGGACGGCCTCGCGGCGGGTGATCCCGCCGGCGAGGGTCCCGTAGCGCGCGACCTCGCGATTGGGTTCGTGGATGACGCCGACGGCGGCGGGCACGTCGAGCCGGTGTTCCGGCGCGCCGACTGGGCGGGTGAGGACGCGCACGCGCTGGCCCCGGCGAACACCCCGGAGGACCTCGCCTATGTGCTGTTCACCTCAGGGTCGACCGGCACTCCGAAGGGGGTCATGATCAGCCACGCGAACGTCGCGCACTTCGCGGAGTGGACTCAGCAGTACTTCGGCACCGTGCCTGGGGACAGGCTGTCGGGACACCCGCCGCTGCACTTCGACCTGTCGACGCTCGACATCTACGGCGCGTTCGTCGCGGGCGCCGAGCTGCACCTCGTGCCCGCGGCCACCGGCGGCAAGCCGGGCGATCTGGTCGCGTTCATCCGCGATCGCGAGCTGAGCCAGTGGGTCTCGGTGCCCTCGGCGCTGACGTTCATGGCGAAGTACGGCGACCTGCGCCAGGACGACCTCCCGCACCTGAAGCGGCTGATGTGGTGCGGTGAGGTGCTGCCGACGACGACGGCTATTCACTGGATGCGCCGGCTCCCGCACGTGCGGTTCACCAACCTGTACGGGCCCACCGAGGCGACGGTGGCGTCCAGTTTTCACACGCTTGCGGAATGTCCGGTAGATGACACAGAGCCGATCCCGATCGGTGTGGCGTGCCCAGGAGAGCAGCTCACGGTGCTCGACGACGAGCTGCGAGAGCTGACGGATGGGCAGCCCGGCGAGATCTACATCGGCGGTGCGGGGGTGGCCAGGGGTTACTGGGAGGACGAGGAGCGCACCGTCGCGGCCTTTCGCCTGCGGCCGGGGTCGCCTGACCAGGCCGACGAGCGCGTCCTCGGCGGCGCTGCCCAAGACGGCGACGCGCGCTGGTACCGGACGGGCGATCTGGGGCGCCTCGGCGATGACGGCCTGCTGTATTTCCTCGGTCGGGCCGACTCGCAGATCAAGAGCCGCGGCTACCGCATCGAGCTGGGTGAGATCGAGGCGGCCGTCAACGCCCTGGAGGGCGTCAAGGAGTGCGCGGTCGTCGGCGTCGGCACGGACGGCTTCGAGGGCACGGCGATCTGCTGCGCGTACGCGTCGCCCGCGGAGGCGGCGATCACCGACGCGCAGCTCAGGCGCGGTCTGGCGAGGCTGCTGCCGCCGTACATGCTGCCGTCGCGATGGCTGGCGCTGGCCGAGCTGCCGAAGAACCTCAACGGCAAGATCGATCGCGTCAAGCTGAGGGCGCGCTTTGAAGCCGGGACCGACCTGACGGCGCCGGGCGCGGACGAGCGCGACGCGGCACAGGCGCTCGATGAGTTCGGCGCTTCACTGCTCGACGAGCGCGACCCGGCGCTGGATCGCGGTGGGCGTCCGCAGAGCACCTGGGCGCAGCGCATTGCCGCCCTGCCGGATGACCAAAGAGCCGCGGCCGTGCTCGACGTAGTGCGCGGTCAGCTCACCGCGATGCTCGGGCTGGACGCTTCGGAGCTGGTGCTCGCGGACGGCGCCTTTGGCGATCTTGGTGTTGATTCGTTGGCGGCGGTTGAGTTGCGTAATCGGCTTGGGAGTGTGACTGGTTTGCGGTTGCCGGCGACGTTGGTTTTTGATCATCCGACGGCGGCGGCTGTTGCTGAGTTTTTGCTTGTTCAGGTGCAGGGTGGTGTGGCTGGTGGTGGGGGTGAGGTGAGGTTGCGTCAGGCGATCGCGTCGATTCCGCTTGCGCGTTTGCGTGATGCGGGTTTGTTGGATGCGTTGTTGGAACTTGCTGGTGTTGAT
Organism: uncultured Solirubrobacteraceae bacterium; assembly: GCA_963716535.1. Classification (GTDB taxonomy): domain Bacteria; phylum Actinomycetota; class Thermoleophilia; order Solirubrobacterales; family Solirubrobacteraceae; genus Palsa-744. Next base: position 2,908,320 of record OY970317.1, read on the forward strand.
GGTGGTGTGGATGAGGTGGAGGCTCGGGGGGATGGTGTGGGCGATTCGATCGATGACATGGGGGTTGATGATCTTGTGCAGAGGGTGTTGCAGGGGAGTACGGCTGGGGCTGGGGAGTCGTGATGTCTGAGGGTGGTCAGGTCGTTGATGCGTTGCGTGCGTCGGTGAAGGATGCGGAGCGGTTGCGGCGTGAGAATCGGTTGTTGCGTGCGCGGTTGGTGGAGCCGATCGCGATTGTGGGGATGAGTTGTCGTTATCCGGGTGAGGTGTCTTCGCCTGAGGAGTTGTGGGAGTTGTTGGCTCGGGGTGGTGATGCGATTTCGGGTTTTCCGGCTGATCGTGGCTGGGATTTGGAGCGTTTGTTTGACCCGGACCCGGATCACAAGGGCACGTCTTATACGCGTGAGGGTGGGTTTCTCGAGGACGTGGGTGAGTTTGACGCGGGGTTTTTTGGGATTAGTCCGCGTGAGGCGGTCGCGATGGATCCGCAGCAGCGGGTGTTGTTGGAATGTGCGTGGGAGACGCTCGAGGACGCGCGTATCGACCCAACCACACTCCGCGGCACCAACACCGGGGTCTTCGCCGCCACGGTCTGCGAACGCTATGGATGGGAAGGCGCGCCGCCGAAGGACATCGAGGGCCTGCGTCTTGCCGGGGGCGCGACGAGCGTCGCCTCTGGCCGGCTTGCATACATGCTGGGGCTGGAGGGTCCGGCGGTGACGCTGGACACGGCGTGCTCGTCCTCGCTGGTCGCGCTTCACCTCGCCTGCCAGGCGCTGCGAAACGGTGACTGCACGCTCGCGTTGACCTGTGGCGTGACGATCATGTCGACGCCGTTCCTGTTCGTCGAGTTCAGTCGCCAGCGCGGGCTCTCGCCAGACGGTCGCTGCAAGTCGTTTGCCGCCGCCGCCGATGGCACGGGCTTCTCGGACGGCGCGGGCATGCTGCTCGTGGAGCGTCTGTCGGATGCTCAGCGCAACGGGCACCGTGTGCTGGCGCTGGTGCGCGGCAGCGCGGTCAACCAGGACGGCGCGAGCAACGGCCTGACCGCACCCAACGGCCCCTCACAGGAACGGTTGATCCGCGAAGCCCTGAGCAACGCGGGTCTCTCCGTGTCCGATGTCGACGCGGTCGAGGGGCACGGCACGGGCACCACGCTCGGCGACCCGATCGAGGCGCAGGCGCTGCTCGCGACCTACGGCCAGGAACGCGCCAACGGCCCCCTCCGCCTCGGCTCGATCAAGTCCAACATCGGCCACACCTCCGCGGCGGCGGGCGTCACCGGCGTGATCAAGATGGTGCTGGCGCTGCGCCACGAGCAGCTACCGGCGACGCTGCACCTGGACGAGCCGACGCCGGAGGTGGACTGGTCGACGGGGCACGTCAAGCTCCTGAGCGAGGCAGAGGCGTGGCCCGCCGGTGAGCGGCCACGCCGCGCGGGCGTCTCGTCGTTCGGGATCAGCGGCACGAACGCGCACGCGATCCTGGAGGAAGCCCCGCCGGTGGCGCAGAGCGCGGACGCGGCGCAGAGCGCGGAGGAGGCCGAGCCGCGGCCGTCCCGCGAGCTGCCCTGCTATCCGCTGCTGATCTCGGCCAGGAGCGAGGACGCGCTGCGCGAGCAGGCGCTGAAGCTGCGCTCGCATCTGCTGGACAGGCCGGAGCTTGAGCCGCTCGACGTCGCGTTCTCGCTCGCAAGCACCCGCGCTCAGCTCGAGCGCAGGGCGGCGGTGCTCGGTCGCGATCGCGACGCGCTGCTCGAGGGACTGCAGTCGCTGGCGCAGGGGGCTGCGGCCGGGGACGTGGTCAAGGGCGTCGTGTCGACGGGCCGGACCGCGTTCATGTTCACCGGCCAGGGAGCGCAACGGCCGGGCATGGGCGCCGCCCTCTCGCGTGCCTTCCCCGTCTTCGACGAGGCACTCGAGCTGGTCTGCGCCGAGCTGGACGTGTACACCGGGCGCGCGCTGAGGCAGATGATGTTCGCCCCAGAGGGCTCAGCCGAGGCGGCTTTGCTGGATCGAACCGAGTTCACGCAGCCGGCCCTGTTTGCGGTCGAGGTGGCGCTGTTTCGGCTGCTCGAGTCCTACGCGCTGAAGCCGGACTTCCTGATCGGGCACTCGGTGGGCGAGCTGGCTGCGGCGCACGTCGCCGGCGTGCTCGGGCTGGCCGACGCGTGCGCCCTGGTGGCCGCGCGCGGGCGCCTGATGGGTGCGTTGCCGGAGGGCGGCGCGATGCTCGCCGTACAGGCTTCCGAGCGGGAGCTGGCCGACGTCTCGCACCTGCTCGGCGAGCAGCTCGCGCTCGCCGCCGTGAACGGGCCGGACTCCGTCGTGCTGTCGGGCGAGGTCGCCGCGATCGAGCGCTTCCGCGGCGAGTGGGACGCGCGCGGGCGCAAGAGCACGCGGCTGAACGTCAGCCACGCGTTCCACTCCCCGCTGATGGCTCCAATGCTCGAGGAGTTCCGAGCGGTGGCCGAGGGCGTGAGCTTCGAGCAGGCGCGCATCCCGATCGTCTCGAACCTGTCCGGCGCGATCGCCGGCGCCGAGCTGGGCAGCGCCGAGTACTGGGTGCGCCACGTGCGCGAGGCGGTCCGGTTCGCCGATGGCATCGCCGCGCTGGAGCAGGCGGGCGTCACGCGCTTTCTCGAGCTTGGTCCCGACGGGGTGTTGACGGCGATGGCGCGGGGCTGTCTCAGTGCGGACGTCGAGCGAGACGCGCTGCTCGCGACCGCGATGCGCGCCAAGCGCGAGGAGCCCGAGACGCTGGTCGCCTTCCTGGCTGAGGCCCACGCCCACGGCGTGGCGCTCGAGTGGGACGCGCTGTTCGCCGGCGCGGGCGCGCAAACGGTCGACCTTCCCCGCTACGCGTTCCGCCGCCAGCGCTACTGGATGGAGCAGCGCCCGGTCCCGCGGCACCTGCGCGAGTCGGGCATCGGCGCCGCCGAACACCCTTTGCTCAGCGCCGCGGTGCAGCTCGCCGGGCGCGACGCGTGGCTGTTCACCGGCCGCGTCTCGCTAGCGACGCACCCGTGGCTGCGCGACCACGCGGTCTTCGACGCGGTCCTGTTGCCTGGTACCGCGTTCGTCGAGCTGGCGCTCGCGGCCGGCCAACGGAGCGGCCACGAGCTGGTCGAGGAGCTTACGTTCGAGGCGCCGCTCGTGTTTGGCGGCGAGGACCCGCTCGATCTACAGGTGACCGTGGCCGAGCCGGACGAGGCGGGTCGAAGCGCGATCGAGATCCACTCGCGCGTGGACGCCGCCGATCTCGGCGAGGTTCCCGACGAGCGTGAGTGGACGCGGCACGCCAGCGGCGTGCTCGCGCGCGCCAGCGCCACCGACGTTGACGCCCGCCTCGCCGGGGGACTGTGGCCGCCGAGCGGCGCCGAGCGGATCGACGTCGAGTCGCTGTACCCCGAGCTGGCGCAGCGCGGGTTCTGCTACGGCCCGGCCTTCCAGGGCGTCGCGCGTGCCTGGCGTGCGCAGGAGCGGGTCTTCGTGGAGGTCTCGCTGGACGAGACGCAGGTGGATGCGGCGGCCGATTTCTGTCTGCATCCGGCGCTGCTCGACGCCTCCGGTCATCCGGCGCTCGACGAGCTCAGCGCGGGACTGTCGTCGGACAAGCTGCCGCTGCCGTTCTCGTGGAACGGCGTGCGGCTGCACCGCGCCGGTGCCAGCTCGCTGCGCGTCGAAATCGCGCCGGTGGGCGAGGGCGAGCGGACCTCGCGCATCAACGCGTTCGACGGGACCGGTGCGCTGGTGTTCTCGGCGGAGTCGATGGTCATGCGCCCGATCGAAGCGAGCAAGCTGAGCGGGACCCGTCGGGCAGGCCACAGCGCGATGTTCGCCCTGGAGTGGACCGAGACCCAGCTGGAGCCGGCGCGCGGGGAGCCCCAGCGCCTGGCGATCCTCGGCGATCTCGACGCCGACGGCGTCGAGGCCGAGCGCTACGCCGACGTCCAGGCGCTCGTCGAGGCCGTGCGCGCCGGAGCGACGCCGCCGGGCGCCGCGCTGATCGCCGTGCCTGCACACGCACGCGATCTCGACGGCCCCAGCGATGATGGTGGGCCCGAGCGGTCGACCGCCGCCGAGCTGTCGACCGCTGTGGCGGATGGGCTCAGGGACATGCTCGAGCTGCTGCAGGCGTGGCTCGCTGAGGAGTCGCTGCTTGGAGTGCGCCTGGTGCTGGTGACGCAGCGAGCGGTTGCCGTGCACGCCGGCGAGCGCCCCAACCTGGTGGCGGCGCCGCTGTGGGGGCTGGCGCGGAGCGCTCAGGCCGAGCACCCAGGCCGTTTCTTGATGCTCGACGTGGCCGACGGCGAGATCGACTGGCAGGCGCTGTTGGCCAGCGCCGAGGAACAGCTCGCGCTTCGCGACGGCAGCGCATACGTGCCGGAGCTGGCGCCGGCCGGCGCCGGGGCGCTGGCGCCGCCGGCGGGGGAGCGGGCATGGCATCTGAGCCCGGGTGAGGGTGGCACGCTCGAGAGCCTGTCGCTGGTCGCGAGCGCGCGCGCGGAGCAGCCGCTCGGGCCAGCCGAGGTGCGGATCGCGGTGCGCGCGGCGGGTCTCAACTTCCGCGACGTGCTGATCACGCTCGGCCAGTACCCGGGCGTCGCCCCGATCGGCGGCGAGGGCGCCGGGGTCGTGTTGGAGGTTGGCGCGGACGTCGGCGACCTCGTCCCCGGCGATCGCGTGATGGGCACGATGGACGACGCGTTCGGCCCTGTCGCCGTGACCGATCGCCGGCGCTTGGTCACGATTCCCGAGGAGTGGTCCCTGATCGACGCGGCGTCCGTGCCGATCGTGTTCCTGACCGCGTACTACGCGCTGGTGGACCTCGCCGGCGTGGCTCCGGGGGAGGCGCTGTTGGTGCACGCGGGCGCCGGCGGCGTCGGCATGGCGGCGGTGCAGATCGCCAAACACATCGGCGCGGAGGTATACGCGACCGCGAGCCCGCGGAAGTGGGACGCGCTCAGGCAGCTCGGGCTCGACGACGATCACATCGCCAGCTCACGCGACCTCGATTTTCTCGAGAAGTTCCAGGCGGTGACCGAAGGCCGCGGCGTCGATGTCGTGCTCGACGCGCTGGCGGACGAGTTCGTCGACGCCTCGCTGGCGCTGCTGCCGCGCGGCGGCCGCTTCATCGAGATGGGCAAGGCGGATATTCGCGACGCCGAGCTGGTGGCCGCCGAGCATCCGGGGGTGCGCTACCGGGCGTTCGACCTGGCGGAGGCTGGGCCGGACCGCTTTCAGGAGATGCTGGTCGAGACGGTCGCGCTGTTCGCGCAGGGCGCACTGCACCACCCCCCGATCCGCACCTGGGACGTGCGGCGCAGCGTCGAGGCCTTCCGCTTCCTACGGGAGGGGCGCAACGTCGGCAAGGTGGTGCTGACGGTGCCGCAGCCGCTCGATCCGAACGGCACCGTGCTGGTCACCGGCGGCACCGGCGGCCTCGGTGCGCTGGTGGCGCGCCACCTGGCGCGCGTGCACGGGGTGCGCCATCTGCTGCTGGTGAGCCGCAGCGGCCCAGACGCGGTGGGCGCGCGTGAGCTGGTCGAGGAGCTGCAGGGCGTGGGTGCGCAGGCTGCCATCCGGGCGTGCGATGTGGCCGACCGGCAGGCGCTCGCAGAAGCGCTCGACGCGGTTGCGGCCGAGCATCCGCTGACTGCCGTGATCCACACCGCGGGCGTGCTTGACGACGGGGTGATCGAGACGCTCACCGCCGACCAGCTCCAGCGTGTGCTGCGGCCCAAGGTCGATGCCTCCCTGCATCTGCAGGAGCTGACGGCCGACGCGGATCTCGCCGAGTTCACGACGTTCTCATCCGTCGCCGCTGTCCTGGGCTCCCCCGGCCAGGGCAACTACGCGGCCGCAAACGCCTTCCTGGCGGCGCTCGCGCAACATCGCCGCGCCGTCGGGCTGGTGGGGCAGGCGCTGGCGTGGGGGCTGTGGGAAGAAGCGGGCATGGGCAGCGGGCTCGGCGAGATCGACCGCGCGCGCCTGGCGCGCTTGGGCGTCGGCCCGCTCAGCAACGAGCTGGGGCTGGAGCTGTTCGACGCTGCGTCCATGATCGAGGACCCGCTGCTCGTGCCGTTGCGGGTGGACGCTGGTGCGTTGCGCGCGCAGGCGCAGGCGGGAACGCTGGCGCCGCTCTTGCGTCGCCTGGTGCAGACGCCCGCGCGGCGTGCTGCCGAGGTGGGGTCGCTGGCGCAGCGGCTCGCAACGCTGTCTGAGTCGGAGGGCGCCGCGCTCGTGCTCGACCTGGTGCGCAGCCAGATCGCCGCGGCGCTCGGTTACCCCGCCTCCCATGCGGTCGAGCCCGGCCGTGCCTTCAAGGATCTTGGTGTTGATTCGTTGGCGGCGGTTGAGTTGCGTAATCGGCTTGGGAGTGTGACTGGTTTGCGGTTGCCGGCGACGTTGGTCTTTGATCATCCGACGGCGGCGGCTGTTGCTGAGTTTTTGCTTGTTCAGGTGCAGGGTGGTGTGGCTGGTGGTGGGGGTGAGGTGAGGTTGCGTCAGGCGATCGCGTCGATTCCGCTTGCGCGTTTGCGTGATGCGGGTTTGTTGGATGCGTTGTTGGAACTTGCTGGTGTTGATGGTGGTGTGGATGAGGTGGAGGCTCGGGGGGATGGTGTGGGCGATTCGATCGATGACATGGGGGTTGATGATCTTGTGCAGAGGGTGTTGCAGGGGAGTACGGCTGGGGCTGGGGAGTCGTGATGTCTGAGGGTGGTCAGGTCGTTGATGCGTTGCGTGCGTCGGTGAAGGATGCGGAGCGGTTGCGGCGTGAGAATCGGTTGTTGCGTGCGCGGTTGGTGGAGCCGATCGCGATTGTGGGGATGAGTTGTCGTTATCCGGGTGGGGTGTCTTCGCCTGAGGAGTTGTGGGAGTTGTTGGCTCGGGGTGGTGATGCGATTTCGGGTTTTCCGGCTGATCGTGGCTGGGATTTGGAGCGTTTGTTTGACCCGGACCCGGATCACAAGGGCACGTCTTATACGCGTGAGGGTGGGTTTCTCGAGGATGTGGGTGAGTTTGATGCGGGGTTTTTTGGGATTAGTCCGCGTGAGGCGGTTGCGATGGATCCGCAGCAGCGGGTGTTGTTGGAATGTGCGTGGGAGACGCTCGAGGACGCGCGTATCGACCCAACCACACTCCGCGGCAGCGAGACCGCGGTGATTCTCGGCGCGAGCTACAACCGTTACCTCGCACGCGTGGCCGATCAGCACGAAGGCCTGACGCTGACGGGCACGACGATGAGCGTGATCTCCGGGCGGCTGGCCTACGCGTTCGGGTTCGAGGGGCCGGCGGTGACGCTGGACACCGCGTGCTCTTCCTCGCTGGTCACGCTTCACCTCGCCTGCCAAGCACTGCGAAACGGTGACTGCACGCTCGCGCTGGCGGGCGGTGTGACAGTCATGTCGGACCCCTTCATGTTCGTCGAGTTCAGCCGTCACCGCGGGCTCTCGCCGGACGGGCGTTGCAAGTCCTTCGACGCGTCCGCCAATGGCGTGGCGTGGTCGGAGGGTGTCGGGATCGTGCTCGCGGAGCGCTTGTCGGATGCTCAGCGCAACGGGCACCGTGTGCTGGCGCTGGTGCGCGGCAGCGCGGTCAACCAGGACGGCGCGAGCAACGGCCTGACCGCTCCCAACGGCCCCTCGCAGGAACGCGTGATTCGCGACGCGCTGGCGAACGCGGGTCTGACGGTCTCCGATGTCGACGTTGTCGAGGGGCACGGCACGGGCACCACGCTCGGCGACCCGATCGAGGCGCAGGCGCTGCTCGCGACCTACGGTCAGGAACGCGCCAACGGCCCCCTCCGCCTCGGCTCGATCAAGTCCAACATCGGCCACGCGCTCGCCGCCAGTGGCGTGGCCGGCGTGATCAAGATGGTGCTGGCACTGCGCCACGAGCAACTGCCGGCGACACTGCACGTGCAGGAGCCGACGCCGCATGTCGACTGGTCGGCCGGGAGCGTCGAGCTGCTGACGGATGCCAAGCCTTGGCCCGCCGCCGAGCAACCGCGCCGTGCTGGCATCTCCTCGTTCGGGGTCAGCGGCACGAACGCTCACATCGTCATCGAAGAGGCCCCGTCCGAGCCCGTCCATGCCCCGTCGGCGCCGGGCGCGCCGCGGGAGCAAGCGTCACCGCTTGCGGGCGTGCCGCGGGAAGGAGCAGCGCCCGCGCCCAGCGCGCCGCAGGAGCGTGAGCCGCCGGCCGCGTCGCTGCTTGCGGTCGTACTGCCTCTCAAGTTCATGCCGTTCCTAGTCTCTGGCAAGACCGCGGACGCGCTGCGTCAGCAGGCCGAGCGACTGCACGCCCACCTGCGGGAGCGCCCCGAGCTCGAGCTCGCGGACGTCGCCCTCTCGCTCGCGAGCACCCGCGCGCACTTCGAGCGTCGCGCCGCCGTCCTCGCGGGCGAACGCGAGGGCCTGTTGGCCGGCCTGGACGCCCTGGCGCGGGGGGAGCCCGCCGCGACGATCTACCAGGGCACCGCGGTTGGTGGGCGCACGGCGTTCCTGTTCACCGGCCAAGGCGCGCAGCGTGCGGAGATGGGCGCCGAGCTGTACCAGCGGTTCCCGGCCTTCGCAAGCGGCCTCGACGACGTCTGTGCCGAGCTCGACCCGCTTGTAGGGCGCTCGGTCAAGGAGCTGATGTTCGCCGCCGCGGGCACCCCCGCGGCCGAGCTGCTGAACGAGACCCGTTACACGCAGGCCGCGGTGTTCGCGTTCGAGGTTGCGCTGTTTGGGCTGATGCAGGCGCTGGGCGTGCGGCCCGACCTGCTGATCGGTCACTCCGTCGGGGAGCTGGCGGCGGCGCACGTCGCAGGCGTGCTGTCGCTCGCGGACGCGTGCCAGTTCACCGCCGTGCGGGGCCGCTTGATGAGCGAGCTCGAGGGCGCGGGCGCGATGCTCGCCGTCGAGGCCACGGAGGCGGAGGTCCGCGCTGGCTTGGCCGGGCTCGAGGACAAGCTGGCGATCGCCGCCGTCAACGGTCCCAACGCGACCGTGCTCTCCGGTGACGCAGGCGCGCTGCAGGAGCTGGAGGCGGCGTGGCGCGAGCGCGGGCGCAGGCTGACCCGCCTGCGGGTGAGCCACGCGTTTCACTCACCGCAAATGGAGCCCATGCTCGAGCAGCTACTCGAGGTCGCTCGAGCTCTCGACTTCAACCCCCCGTCGATCCCGATCGCCTCGAACCTCACCGGCGCGCTCGCACGCGAGGAGCTGGCAAGCCCCGAGTACTGGGTGCGCCACGTGCGCGAGACGGTTCGCTTCGCGGACGGCTTGCGTGCACTCGAGCAGGCGGGCGCCACGCGCTTCCTCGAGCTGGGCCCTGACGGTGTGCTGTGCGCGATGGCACGCGAATCGCTCAGCGACGAGCTGGGCGAGCGGGCGCTGCTCGGCTGTGCGACGCGCGCGGGGCGCAGCGAGAGCGAGACGTTCGCGAGCTTGCTCGCGCAGGCGCACGTCCACGGCGTTCCCGTCGAATGGCCCGCGCTGTTCGCCGGGCGCGGCGTCCGCGCGGTCGAGCTGCCCACCTACGCCTTCCAGCGCCAGCGCTACTGGATGGGCGCGCGCACGAACGCGGGTGCCGCGCACTTCGACGGCCACGCGCTGCTCACCTCGGCGGTGCCGATCGCGACGGAGGACAGATGGATCTTCACGGCGGGCTGCTCGCTGGAGTCGCATCGCTGGGTCGCCGACCACGTCGTGATGGGCGCGGTGGTCGTGCCGAGCACGACGCTCGTGGAGCTGATGCTGAGGATCGGCGCGCAGATCGATTGCGAGCTGCTGGAGGAGCTCACCCTCGAAGCGCCGATGCTGCCGTCAGCGCAGAGCGGCGTCGAGCTGCAGGTCACCGTGGACGCAGCCGACGAGGCCGGGCGCCGAAGCTTCGCGATCCATTTCAGGCACACGCGCGCGGGCTCCGAGGCTGCAGACGGGGAGACGGAGTGGCGGCGAACCGGCAGCGGGACGCTCGCCAAGGTCTTCGCTGCCGACGCGGACGCGCCGGAGCCGCCGGAGGAGTGGCCGCCGGTCGACGCCGAGGTGCTGGCGCTCGAGCAGATCGAAGACCGCGCCCGTCGCATCGGCAAGTTCGACTACGGCCCTGCCTTCAGCGGGCTTCGCGCGGCGTGGCGACGCGGCGAGGAGGTCTACTCCGAGGTCGCGCTCGACCCCGAGCGGGCCGTCGAAGCTGGCCGCTTCGGCCTGCACCCGGCGCTGTTCGACATGGCGCTGCATGCCGGGATGACCGGCTCGGCCTCAGGGGACAGCGACGAGAAGGGCATGGTCCTGTTTCGCTGGGCAGGCGTGCGCCTGCACACGACCGGCGCCTCCTCGCTGAGGACGCGCGCGCGGCCGACGGGCCCTGGAGCGCTGGTGATCGAGGCGTTCGACGAGGACGGTCGCGCGGTGATGTCGGCGGACGCCGTTGTGATGCGCGAGGTCGACACGAAGCAGTTGCAGAACGCGCTCGGAGCGCAGCCGTCGTCGCTGCTGCGTGTGGAATGGAGCGCGCTCGCCGCGGAGGGCGCCTCAGGGGCGCCCGCGAGCCTCGCCGCTTTGGGTGACTTCCGCGCCGATCGCGATCAGGATCTGCGAGCGCTCGACGGCGTGGAACGCCACGCCGATCTCGGCACGCTGCAAGCGGCGCTGGCATCCGGCGCCCCGGCGCCGGAAATGGTGCTCGTTGGCGTTGGCGGCGACGGCGCGGCCGTGGCGACCGCCGCCGCGGCCGCGAGTGCTGCACCCGGTGCGCCGAGCATTTCCCCGCAGCACATCCACGCGGTCCTGCAGCAGACGCTCGAGCTGCTCCAGGGCTGGCTTGCGGACGAGCGGCTGGTGGGCTCGCGGCTCGTGCTTGTCACTCGCGGCGCGGTTGCCGTCGATGACGGCGAGGCGCCGGACCCTGCGCTGGCCTCGGTCTGGGGGCTCATGGGCAGCGCTCAGTCCGAGCACCCGGCACGGTTTGCGCTGCTCGACACGGACGCCACCGACGCCTCCTGGCAGGCCCTGCCGGCCGCGCTTGCCGCGGACGTGGCACAGCTGGCGCTGCGTGGGGGCAGGCTCTACACGCCGCGCCTCGTGCGCGCGAGCGCCCGGCCTGCGGACGTGCCCCAGGTGACCGATCGCCAGGGAACCGTCCTGATCACTGGCGCCACCGGCGCGCTGGGGGCGATCGTCGCGCGTCACCTGGCGGGCGAGCACGCCGACGCCCGCCTGCTGCTCGTAAGCCGTCGCGGTCCTGAGGCTCCGGGGATGGCAGAGCTGGTGTCAGAGCTCGCGCAGCTTGGTGCCCACGCGGACGTGGTGGCGTGCGACGCCGCCGACCGCGAAGCGCTGCGCGCGCTGCTCGCGGGCGTCCCCGCCGAGCACCCGCTGACCGCGGTCGTCCACGCGGCCGGTGTGCTCGACGACGGTGTGATCGAGACGCTCGACGCGGCGAAGCTCGAGCGTGTGCTGCGCCCGAAGCTCGATGCGGCGCTGCACCTGCACGAGCTGACCGCGGGCATGGACTTGGTCGAGTTCGTGCTGTTCTCGTCGGCCGCCTCGGTCTTCGGTGCCCCAGGCCAAGGTAACTACGCCGCGGCGAACGCGTTTCTCGACGCGCTGGCCCAGCGCCGCCGCGTCGAAGGGCTCGCGGGGACCGCGATCGCCTGGGGGCCGTGGGTCGGCGACCACGGCATGGCAGCGGCGCTGGGGCCGACGGAGGTCGCGCGCATGCGCCGCCAGGGGGTCGAGCTGCTGTCCAGCGAGCAGGCGCTGGAGCTGTTCGACCAGGCGCGCGCCGCGGCCGACGGCCTGTACGTGGCGGCGCGACTCGACACGGCGGCGCTGCGCGCGCAGGCGCGCGCCGGGGCGCTGCCGCCGTTGCTGAGTGGTCTCGTGGCGCCCTCCGCGCGCCGCGCGCAGCGCGATAGCTCCCTGGCACGGAAGCTGGCCGCGGTGGTGGAGTCCGAGCGGGAGGCGGTGGTGCTGGAGATGGTGCGCGCGCATGTCGCGGCGGTGCTGGGGCACCAGTCCGGCGACGAAGTCGAGCCGCAGCGCAACTTCAACGAGCTGGGCGTCGACTCGCTGAGCGCCGTGGAGCTGCGCAACCGCCTGACGCAGGCGACCGGTCTGACACTCCCGTCCACGCTCGTGTTCGACCATCCCACCGCGTTGGCCGTCGCGAGGCTGCTGGTAGCGCAGCTCGCGGGCGTGGATCGCGGCGGCCCGGTGCGGGCTCGCCGCGCCCCGCGCGCGAACGACGCGATCGCGATCGTCGGCATGAGCTGCCGCTACCCGGGCGGCGCCAGCTCCGCGGCGCGGCTGTGGGAGCTGCTGGCCAGCGGCACCGACGCGATCTCGCCGTTTCCCCAGAACCGCGGTTGGGATCTCGAGCGGCTGTACGACGCGGACGCCGATCGTCCGGGCACGTGCTACGTGCGCGAGGGCGGCTTCGTGCACGAGGCGGACGAGTTCGACGCTGGCTTCTTCGGCATCGGGCCGCGCGAGGCGCTGGCGATGGACCCGCAGCAGCGGCTGTTGCTGGAGGCGACGTGGGAGGCGTTCGAAGACGCGGGCATCGATCCGGTGTCGCTGCGCGGTAGCGACACCGGCGTCTTCGCCGGCGCGAGCACCGACGACTACGCGGCGCGCATACCGGGGGCGCTCGAGAGCTTCCGGCTGACGGGCACCACCGCGAGCGTGATCTCCGGCAGGCTCGCGTACGTGTTCGGCCTGGAGGGGCCGGCGCTGTCGGTCGACACCGCCTGCTCGTCCTCGCTCGTGGCGCTGCACCTCGCGTGCCAGGGGCTGCGCGACGGCGACTGCTCGCTCGCGGTCGCGGCGGGCGTCAGCGTGATGACTGGGCCGCACCTGTTCGTCGACTTCGCCCGCCATCGCGGCCTCTCGCCGGACGGGCGCTGCAAGTCCTTCGCGGCGAGCGCCGACGGCGTGGCGTTTGGCGACGGTGCCGGCGTGCTGGTGCTGGAGCGCCTCTCCGAGGCGCGTCGCAACGAGCATCAGGTGCTCGCGCTCGTGCGCGGCAGCGCCACCAACCAGGACGGTGCGAGCAACGGTATGAGCGCCCCGAACGGTCCCTCGCAGGAACGCGTCATCATGCAGGCGCTCGCCAGCGCCGGCCTCACGCCGGCGGACGTGGACGCTGTCGAGGCGCACGGCACGGGGACGACGCTCGGCGATCCGATCGAGGCGCGAGCGCTGCTGAGCACGTACGGGAGGGATCGCAGCGACGGTCCGCTGCGGCTCGGCTCGATCAAGTCGAACATCGGGCACACCGTTGCCGCGGCGGGCGTCGCCGGCGTGATCAAGGTCGTGATGGCGATGCGCAACGAGCTGCTCCCGGCGACGCTGCACGTCGATGAGCTATCGCCGCACGTCGACTGGTCGGAGGGCGACGTGCGGTTGCTGCGCGAGCCCGAGGCGTGGCCGCGGAACAAGCGTCCGCGCAGGGCCGGCGTGTCCTCGTTTGGCGTCAGCGGCACGAACGCGCACGCGATCATCGAGGAGGCGCCCGCCGAGCTCGCGCCGGCCGAGCCCTCGGCCGCCGAGCACGCGCCCGCAGAGCCCGCACCCGCAAAGTCCGCGCCCGCACAGTCCGCGCTCGCGGAGTCCGCGCCGGTGCTCGCGCCTGACGCCGGCGCGCCGCGGCTGCCGGCGGTCCCCCTGATCTTCTCGGCGAAGTCCGATGCCGCCCTGCGTGCGCAGGCCCGGCTCGTGTGCGAGCGGCTTCGCGCCGATCCCGACCTCGCCGCGCTGGACGTGGCGTTCTCGCTCGCGACGACCCGGCCGCGCTTCGAGCGCCGCGCGGCGGTCGTCGGCCGCGACCGCGAGGCGCTACTGCCTCAGATCGACGCGCTGGCCGGCGGCGAGCCGGCGGCGGGAGTACTCGAACGGCCGAGCGTCGCCGGCAAGACCGCCTTCATGTTCACCGGCCAGGGCTCGCAGCGGGCGGGGATGGGCGCCGAGCTGTACGTGTGCTTCCCCGTCTTCGCACGAGCCATGGACGCGGTGTGCGCGGAGCTGGATCCGCTGCTCGGCTGCTCGCTCGCCGAGCTGATGTTCGCCGCCGAGGGGTCCGCGCAGGCAGCTCGCCTGGACCAGACCGAGATCACCCAGGCGGCGCTGTTCGCGCTCGAGACGAGCCTCTATCGGTTGGTCGAGTCGCTTGGGGTGAAGGCGCACTACGTAATCGGTCACTCGATCGGCGAGCTGGTCGCGGCGCACGTCGCGGGCGTGCTGTCGCTGGCGGACGCGTGCACGCTCGTCGCGGCGCGCGGTCGGCTGATGGCGGCGATGCCCACGGGCGGCGCCATGCTGGCGCTCGAAGCGAACGAGCAGGAGGCGCTCGAAAGCGTGCTCGAGCTCGAGGCGGCGGTCTCGCTCGCGGCGGTCAACGGGCCCCGGGCCGTCGTGCTCTCCGGCGACGCCGAGCAGATCGAGGCGCTCGAGGGGGCTTGGAAGGAGCGCGGTCGTCGCGTCAGGAGGCTCAACGTCAGCCACGCCTTCCACTCCGCGCAGATGGACGCAATGCTCGACGACTTCGCCGGCGTCGCGGCGAGCCTCGACTTCCAGCCGCCGCAGATGCCGATCGTCTCGAACGTCAGTGGCGAGCAGGCCGGCGCGGAGATCGCGACGCCGGAGTACTGGGTGGGACACGTGCGTCACACGGTGCGTTTCGCCGACGGGCTCGCGGCTTTGCGGGCAGCGGGGGTGACGCGCCTGCTGGAGCTGGGCCCCGATGGTGTCCTCGCGGCGATGGCGGCTGACTGCCTGGACGAAGACGAGCGTCGGCGAACGCTGCTGGCGTGTCCGCTGCGCGCGCGTCGCCCCGAGGGCGAGACGCTGATGAGCTTCCTCGCCGAGGCTCACGTGCACGGCCTGGAGGTCGACTGGCGGGCGGTTTTCGCGGGGCGCGGGGCGCGGCGCGTCGAGCTGCCCACCTACGCCTTCCAGCGGGAGCGCTACTGGCTGGGGCCGCTGATCGGAGACGGAGATCTGTCCGCCGCCGGGCTCAGCCGCGCCGAGCACCCGCTGCTCGGTGCCGCGGTCCACGTCGCGGACACGGACGAGTGGCTGTTCACCACGCGCCTGTCGCTCTCGACGCATCCGTGGATCGCCGACCACGTCCTGCTCGAGACGGTCGTCGTGCCAGGCACCGCGTTCGTCGAGCTGGTGCTCGCGGCGGGAGTCGAGATGGGCTGTGAGACGCTCGAGGAGCTGACGCTGATGGCTCCCCTGGTGCTGCGCGAGGACCTCGAGGTCGATCTGCAGCTGAGCGTCAGGGCGCCCGCCGAGGGCGGTCACCGGGAGCTGTCGATCCACTCGCGCCCCAGCGCGGCGAGCACCGGCGAGGATGCGATCGAGCGCGAGTGGACGCGTCATGCCAGCGGCGCCGTGACACCGGGCGGGGTGACACCGAGCGCGGCGGCATCGGACGCGGCGACACAGGGCACCGGGCACGCGTCCTCAGCGTCGCTCGAGCGGCTCCTCGCCGAGCCGTGGCCGCCGCCGGGAGCTGAGGCGCTCGACGTCCCGGGAGTCTACGAGCGCCTGGCGCTAGTGGGATACGACTACGGCCCGTCGTTCGCGGCGATCCGCGCGGCGTGGCTGCGCGGGGACGAGCTGTTCACGGAGGTCGCGCTCGACGGGCAGCACGCCGAAGAGGCGGGGCAGTTCGGCATTCACCCCGGGCTGTTCGACGCGGTCGTGCACGCCGGGGCGCTGCTGGAGCCGCATGACACCGAGGGCGTCGAGCTGGGCAAGGGCCGCATGCTGTTCAGCTGGGGCGGAGTGCGCTGCCTGTCCGGCGGCGCGTCCTCGCTGCGCGTTCGCCTGACGGCGGCCGGCGACTCCGCCTGGACCGTCGCCGCGATTGACGGCGACGGCACCGCGGTGCTGACGGTCGACGCGCTCGCCCACCGGCCGATCGAGGTCGGTCAGCTCGTGGGGTCCGCCGCGCGGGCGCGGGACGGGCTGTTCCGCATCGAGTGGCCCGAGCTGCCGGGAAGCGGCGAGGCCGGCGGGCCGCCGAGCGTCGCCGTGCTCGGCGAGCTGCAGGTGCCGCGCATCGCGGCACAGCGCTACGACGACCTTGACTCGCTCAGCAAGGCGATCGATGCCGGCGCGCCGGTGCCGCAGGTCGTGCTCGCCGGTGCTGCGAGCGCGGTCTCTGACGGCGATCCCGACCAGCTCGCGGCGGCGGCGGTCGAGCAGACGCTCGAGCTGCTGCGCGGCTGGTTGGCGGAGGAGCGGCTCGAGCCCAGCCGGCTGGTGCTCGTGACGCGCGGGGCGGTGGCCGTGCAGGCTGGCGAGGCGCCGGATCTTGGCGAGGCGCCGTGCTGGGGGCTGCTGCGCAGCGCGCAGGCCGAGCACCCGGGGCGCTTTCTGCTCGCCGACGTCGATGGGACGCGAGCGTCCTGGGATGCGCTGCTGGAGGCGCTGGCCACGGCCGAGCCGCAGCTCGCGCTGCGCGCGGGGACGGTGCGGGCGCCGCGGCTGACGCGGGTGGCGCTCCCCTCGCAGGAAGCCGGGCAGAGCCGGCTCGACCCCGACGGCACGGTGCTCATCACCGGCGGTACCGGCGGGCTCGGCGCCTGCCTGGCGCGTCACCTGGTCGCCGCGCACGGTGCTCGCAACCTGTTGCTGGTGAGCCGCCGCGGCCCCGAGGCCGACGGCGCCGGCGAGCTGGAGGCCGAGCTGCGTGCCGGCGGCTGCGAGGTCGCGGTGCGGGCTTGCGACGTCGGCGACCGCGCCGCCCTGGCGACGCTGTTGAACACGATCCCCGAGGCACATCCGCTGACGGCGGTCGTGCACGCCGCCGGCGTGCTCGACGATGCGCTGGTCGAGTCGCTGACAGCTGCGCAACTGCGGCGGGCGATGCGCCCCAAGGCCGACGCCGCACAGCACCTGCACGAGCTGACGAAGGGTCTGGAGCTGTCCGCGTTCGTGCTCTTCTCATCGCTGGCCGCGAGCGCAGGGTCGCCCGGGCAGGGCAACTACGCGGCGGCGAACGCGTACCTGGACGCGCTGGCCCAGGCGCGTCGCGCTCAGGGGCTGCCAGCCACCTCGGTCGCGTGGGGCCCGTGGCTGGAGGCCGGCATGACGCGCGGCCTCGCGAGCGCGGACCTCGGGCGCATGCGCCGCGCGGGCATCGTCGCGCTCTCGAGCGCACGCGGGCTGGCGCTGTTCGATGCGGCGCTCGCGCTCGACGAGCCGATCGTGCTTGCGGCGCAGCTCGACTCGGCCGCCCTACGGGCACGCGCTGCCGACGGGACGCTGCCGGCCTTCTTCCGCGGCCTCGTGCGCGCGGCGGCGCGACCCGGCCGCAGCGCCGAATCGCTCGCGCGGCGACTGTCGGCGGGGCCGGAAGCGGACTGGCCGCAGATCGTGCTCGAGCTGGTACGCGGCGAGGTGGCCGCCGTCCTCGGGCTGGCCGCGCGCGGCCTGCTCGACGCGCAGCGGCCGTTTGTCGAGCTGGGCTTCGACTCGCTCGACGCGGTCGAGCTACGCAATCGGCTGATCGCAGTCACCGGGCTGAAGTTGCCGGCGACGCTGATGTTCGACCATCCGAGCCCGGCCGCCGTCGCCGAGTACCTCCAGGCGAGAGCATCCGGGGAGCTGCGCGCCGCCGCGCGGCCGCCGATCGAGCAGGATCTCGACCGGCTGGTCGCGATGCTCGCGTCGATCGACGCCGACAAGACAGCCCGCGCGCGCGCGGAGGTGCCGTTGCGGGCGTTCCACGAGCGCCTGCGCGCGTTCCTCGAAGCGCCGGATGACGATCCCTCGGCGCTGGAGGACGACGACCTCTCCTCGGCCTCGGATGAGGAGATGTTCGCGCTGATCGACCGCGAGCTGGGGTCATGAGCGACGAGGCGCGGCTGCGCGAGTACCTGCGCAAGGTCACCGGCGAGCTGCGCAGGGAAACGCGTCGCGCGCGCGAGCTCACAGAGGCAGCACGGGAGCCGATCGCGATCGTCGGGATGAGCTGCCACTACCCCGGCGGCGCCGACAGCCCCGACGAGCTGTGGGAGCTGGTGGACGCCGGGACGGATGCGATCTCGGCGTTTCCGGCGGACCGCGGCTGGGACCTCGAGCGCCTGTATGACCCGGACCCCGATCGGGCCGGCA
Source organism: uncultured Solirubrobacteraceae bacterium (assembly GCA_963716535.1). GTDB lineage: Bacteria > Actinomycetota > Thermoleophilia > Solirubrobacterales > Solirubrobacteraceae > Palsa-744. The sequence continues at coordinate 2,926,447 of OY970317.1, forward strand.
CGGTCAGCGCTCGCGAGGGCGGGTTCCTGCACGACGCCGCCCTCTTCGACGCGGACTTCTTCGGCGTCAGCCCGCGTGAGGCGCTGGCGATGGACCCGCAGCAGCGGCTGATGCTGGAAGCCACCTGGGAGGCGTTCGAGAACGCCGGGATCGCGCCCAGCTCCCTGCGCGACACGCCGACCGGCGTGTTCGCGGGGGTCATCCACGACGAGTACGGCAGCGGCGCGGACGTCGACTCGATGCCGCCGGGCACGGACGCCTATCGCTACGTCGGCACCTCTTCGAGCGTGTTCTGTGGCCGCATCGCCTACACGTTCGGACTGCAGGGCCCCGCGGTGTCCGTCGACACGGCCTGCTCGTCCTCGCTCGTCGCGCTGCACCTGGCCTCTCAGGCGCTGCGCCAGCGCGAGTGCTCGTTCGCGCTCGCCGGCGGTGTGACGATCATGACCACCACCGCGCTGCTCACCGCCTTCAGCCGCCAACGGGCGCTCTCGCCGGACGGGCGCTGCAAGGCCTTCGCCGCCACCGCCGACGGTGTCGGCTTCTCCGAGGGAGCAGGTGTGCTGCTGCTCGAGCGTCTCTCGGACGCGCTTGCCAACGGCCATCGCGTGCAGGCGGTGATCCGCGGCAGCGCGATCAACCAGGACGGTGCGAGCAACGGGCTGACGGCGCCGAACGGGCCCTCTCAGGAACGCGTCATCCGTGACGCCCTCGCCAACTCCGCGCTCTCCGCGGAGGACGTGGACGTGGTCGAGGCACACGGGACGGGCACGCCGCTTGGCGACCCGATCGAGGCGCAGGCGCTGCTCGCCACATACGGCCAGCGACCGGCGGCCAGCGCGTTTCGGCTTGGGTCGATCAAGTCGAACATCGGGCACACCTCGGCCGCGGCCGGCGTCGCGGGCGTGATCAAGATGGTGATGGCGATGCGCCACGAGCTGCTGCCGCGCACGCTGCACCTCGACAGCGCCTCGCCGCATGTCGACTGGTCGATGGGAGAGGTCCGTCTGCTGCGCGAGCCCGAGCCGTGGTCGCGCGGCGAGCGTGCGCGTCGCGCCGCCGTCTCGTCGTTCGGCGCGAGCGGCACCAACGCCCACCTGCTGCTCGAGGAGCCACCGTCCGAGGCGCCGCCCCAGTCCCGCTCCGAGCGCCAGCCGCGGCCGCTTCCGTTCGTGCTGTCGGCCAAGACCCCAGCCGCGTTGGAGGCGCAGGCCGCGCGGCTGCGCACCTACATGCTGGGTCGCGGCGAGCTGCGCCCACTGGATGTCGCCCTCTCGCTCGCGACCACACGCGAGCATCTCGAGCACCGCGCGGCCGTCGTCGCCGGCGAGCGCGACGGGCTGCTGGCAGGGCTCGAGGCGCTGGCGCAGGGCGCGCCCGCGCTTTGCGTGGCTCGCGGCTCGGTCGCAGGCGGCAAGACGGTCTTCGTGTTCCCTGGACAGGGGGCGCAGTGGGAGGGCATGGCGCTCGATCTGCTCGAGTCGTCGCCGGTGTTCGCCGCGTCGATGTCCGCGTGTGACGCTGCGCTGTCGCGCCATGTGTCGTGGTCGCTCGAGCAGGTGCTCGGAGGCGCGGAGGGGGCCCCCGATCTCGAGCGCGTCGACGTGGTCCAGCCCGCGCTGTTCGCGGTGATGGTGTCCCTGGCCGCGCTGTGGCGCTCGTCGGGGGTGGAGCCGGCGGTCGTGGTCGGGCACTCACAGGGCGAGATCGCCGCGGCCCACGTCGCCGGCGGGCTGTCGCTCGAGGACGCTGCGCGCGTCGTGGCCCTGCGCAGCCAGGCGGTGGCCGACGTGCTGGCCGGCCGCGGCGGGATGGTGTCCGTGGCGCTCGCGGCCGACGAGCTGGACGCGCGCCTCGAGCGCTGGCACGGGCGGCTCTCGCTGGCCGCGATGAACGGTCCCGCGACCACGGTCGTGTCCGGTGACCCCGACGCGCTCGATGAGCTGCTCGCCGAGTGCGAGGCAGAGGAGCTGAGCGCACGACGAATCCCGGTTGACTTCGCCTCGCACTCGCAGCAGGTGGAGGCGATCCGCGAGCGCCTCGCCGACGTGCTGGCGCCGATCGCACCGCGCAGCGGCGAGGTGCCGTTCTTCTCGACCTGCACCGGCGAGCTGCTGGACACCGCGCGCTTGGACGCGGAGTACTGGTACCGCTCCCTGCGCCAGCCGGTGCGCTTCGCGCAGGCGACGCGCGCGCTGGTCGAGCAGGGCGCCGGCGTGTTCATCGAGGTGAGCCCGCACCCTGTGTTGACGTTTGCGGTGCAGGCGACGATCGACAGCCTCCCCGAGGCCGCGGGGGTGGCCGCGCTCGGCTCGCTGAAGCGCGGAGAGGGAGGCGAGGAGCGGTTCATGACCTCGCTGGGAGAGGCCCACGCCCACGGCGTCCCGGTCGCGTGGACGGAGCTGTTCGCGGGCTCTGGCGCGCGCCAGGTCGAGCTGCCGACGTACGCCTTCCAACGCAAGCGCTACTGGCTCGACCGCAGCGCGGACGCGGGCGACGTGACCGCCGCCGGCCTGCTGGCCGCCGCACATCCGTTGCTCGGCGCCGCGATCGACGTGGGCGGTGGCGGCGAGTGGATCTTCAGCGGCTCCCTGTCCCTCGCGAGGATCCCCTGGCTCGCGGATCACGTCGTCGGCGAGACCGTCGTCGTGCCCGGCGCCGCGCTCGCCGAGCTGCTGCTCGACGTGGGCCGGGAGGTGCGGTGCGAGACGCTCGAGGAGCTGACCTTCGAGGCCCCCATGGTGCTGCGCGAGGAGCGCTCCGTGGCGTTGCAGGTGGTGCTCGCCGAGCCCGACGAGACCGGGCGGCGGGCGGTCGAGGTCTACTCCCGTGCGCAGGACGCTGCCACGTCTCGCGCGCGAGACGCTGACACGGCCGACGCGCAGGAGGCTGACACGGCCCGCATGCAGGACGCTGACACGGCCGATGTGCAGGACGCCGCCACGGCTGCGCCCGAGGCGGAGCAGGAGTGGACGCGTCATGCGCAGGGTGTGCTCGCGGGCACGCCCGATCCCGACCAGGCCGCGGAGGCGCTGCGTAGCTTCGGTGCCGAGTCGTGGCCGCCGGAGGGCGCCGAGGCCGTGGACGTGGCGTCCTTCTACGACGGCCTGATCGAGCTTGGCTTTGCCTACGGTCCAGCCTTCCAGGGGGTGAGCGCGGCGTGGCGCCGGGGCAAGGAGGTCTTCGCCGAGGTGACCCTCGACGCCGCGCAATCAGCCGAGGCCGCTCGCTTTGGCGTGCATCCCGCGCTGTTCGACGCGGCCTTGCACGGCGCGAGCCTGCTGCTGGGAGCTGGGCTCGCGCCGGGCACGATCCCGCTGCCGTTCAGCTGGAGCGGGGTGCGGCTGCACGGTCGCGGGGCATCGGCATTGCGGGTGTGCCTGGCGGCGGAGGAGGGCGCGGACGAGGGTGTGTACAGGCTGCTTGCCGTCGACCCCGACGGCGTGCCGGTGCTGTCGATCCAGACGCTGCGTTCGCGGCTGGTGGCCGTCGAGCGGCTGGCCGGCGCGGGGCTGCCGGCGGCGGGCGGCTCGCTGTACGGGGTGCAATGGCGGCCGCTGCCGGCGCTGGTCCCGGCGCGCGAGCGGTCGTGCGCGGTGGCCGCCATCGGCGGCCTCGAGATCGGCGGCGTCGAGCATCGCCACGACGATCTCGCTGCGCTGAGCGAGACGATCGCGGCCGGCAAGGACCCGCCCGAGATCGTGCTCGCCGAGCTGGGCGGATGCGACGCTGGCGAGGACCTGGGGCGGAGCGCGAGCGAGCACGCGCTCCAAGCGCTCGCGCTGTCGCAGGCGTGGCTGGCGGACGCGCGGCTGGAGCGCTCCCGGCTCGTGCTGGTGGCGCGCCAGCGGATCGCCGTGCTGCCCGGCGAGGCCCCCGACCCGGCTATCGCCGCCGCCCTCGGTCTGCTGCGAAGCGCGCAGTCCGAGCACCCCGACCGTTTCCTGATCGTCGACCTCGACGATGCCGGCGCCGACGCTGAGATCCCCTGGAGTGCGCTGCTGACCAGCGAGGAGCCCCTGCTCGCGCTGCGCGGGGGCGAGCTGTACGCGCCGCGTCTGCAGCCCGCGCCGCCGCACACATCCGACAGTCAGCTCGAGCTTGGCGGGACGGTGCTCATCACCGGTGGCACGGGTGGACTGGGCGCGCTGCTGGCGCGACATCTCGCCACCGCGCATGGCGTCCGCCGGCTGCTGCTCGTGAGCCGTACGGGCGTCGAGCGCGAAGGCACGCGCGAGCTGCTCGCCGAGCTGGCGGGGTGCGGGTGCGAGGCGCGCGCTGAGGTCTGCGACGTCGCCGACCGCGAGGCGTTGGCGCGGCTGATCGACGCGGTGCCCGAGGCGCATCCCCTGACCGCGGTGGTGCACGCCGCGGGGGTCCTCGAGGACGCCACGATCGAAACGCTCACGGCCGAGCAGCTCCAGCGTGTGATGCGTGCAAAGGTCGAAGGAGCAGCGCATCTACACGAGCTGACCGAGCATCTCGACCTCGCAACGTTTGTGCTGTTCTCATCCGTCGTCAGCCTCTTCGGCGCTCCGGGGCAGGGCGCCTACGCGGCCGCCAACGCGTTCCTCGACGCGCTCGCCGGGCATCGGGTCGCCAATGGGCTCGCGGCGCGATCGCTGGCGTGGGGCCTGTGGCGCAAAGCCAGTGACATGACGAGCGGCCTCGGCGGCACCGGCGTCGCGCGGATCGCACGCAACGGGATGATCGCGCTCGACAACGAGGAGGCGCTCGCGCTGTTCGACGCGGCGATTGGCACGGAGGGCGCCGTGCTCGCCCCCGTGCGCCTCGACGGCGCTGCGCTGCGTACGCAGGCTCGTGTCGGAATGCTGCCGGCGCTGCTGCGCGGGATCGTGCAGGCGCCGGCGCGGCGCACGCGCGACGCCGCTGGCTCCCTGGCGCGCCGGCTGCTCGACGTCCCCGAGAGCGAGTGGGATGCGACCGTGCTCGAGATCGTGCGCGGGCAGGTGGCGTCGCTGCTCGGCCACGAGTCACCCGACGCCGTCGACCCCAAGACGGCGTTCAAGGAGCTGGGCTTCGACTCGCTCGCCGCCGTCGAACTGCGCAACCGTCTAGCGCAGGTGACCGGCCTGCGTCTGCCCGTGACGCTGATCTTCGACCACCCCACCGTCAGCGCCGTCGCCGGCTTCCTGCGCTCGCGCGTCGAACGGGGCGAGCGCATCGAGCCCGCGCGCGCCCGGCGGAACGTTCTCGCGGGCGAGCCGATCGCGATCGTCGGCATCGGCTGTCGCTACCCCGGCGGCGTGCGCTCGCCGCGGGAGCTGTGGGAGCTGCTCGCCGCCGGCGAGGACGCGATCTCGGCGTTCCCGACCGACCGCGGCTGGGATCTGGACCGCCTGTTCGATCCGGACCCCGACCACAGCGGCAGTTGCTACGTGCGCGAAGGCGGCTTCCTCCACGACGCCGCCGAGTTCGACGCCGGCTTCTTCGGCATCAGCCGCCGCGAGGCGCTCGCGATGGACCCACAGCAGCGGCTGGTTCTGGAGGTCGCATGGGAGGCGTTGGAGGACATGCGCCTGGACCCCGTCTCTCTGAGCGGCAGCGAGACGGCCGTGTTCGTCGGCGCGAGCTCCTCCGGCTACCTCACGGGGGCAGAGCGCCAGCACGAGGGCCTGGCGCTGACGGGGACGACCACGAGCGTTGTCTCCGGACGCGTGGCCTATGCGCTTGGGCTCGAGGGGCCGGCGGTGACGATCGACACCGCGTGCTCGTCCTCGCTCGTCGCGCTGCACCTGGCCTGCCAGGCGCTGCGCATGGGCGAGTGCGAGCTGGCGCTCGCCGCCGGCGTCACCGTCCAGGCGACGCCCGGGATGTTCGTCGAGTTCAGCCGCCAGCGCGGCCTCTCCGCCCGCGCCCGCTGTATGTCCTTCGGTGCCGACGCAGACGGCACGATCTGGTCCGAGGGCGCAGGCGTCCTTGCCTTGGAGCGCCTCTCCGACGCGCTCCGCAACGGACATCGCGTGCTGGCGCTGGTGCGCGGCAGCGCGACCAACCAAGACGGCGCCAGCAACGGCTTGACGGCGCCCAACGGCCCGTCGCAGGAACGCGTGATCCGTCAGGCGCTGGAGAACGCCGGGCTGCAGGCTGCGGACGTCGATGCGGTCGAGGCGCATGGCACGGGCACGAGCCTGGGCGACCCGATCGAGGCGCAGGCGCTGCTTGCGACCTACGGGCAGGAACGCATCGACGGTCCGCTGCGGCTGGGCTCGATCAAGTCGAACATCGGCCACGGGATCGCCGCGGCGGGCGTGGCGGGCGTGATCAAGATGGTGATGGCGATGCGCCATGGCGTGCTGCCGCGCACGTTGCACGCCGAGGAGCCCTCCCCGCACGTCGACTGGTCGGAGGGCGAGGTGCGGCTGCTGACGCTCCCCGAGCCCTGGCCGCGCGGCGAGCGCCCGCGCCGCGCCGGCGTCTCCTCGTTCGGCGTCAGCGGCACCAACGCGCACGTGATCCTCGAAGAGGCGCCGCGGGTGTCCACCGACGGTATGTCCGCCACGCGGCCATCCGCCGATGCGGCATCCACGAACGGGTCGGCGACGCCCGCCGCTGACGCGAGCCGGCCGCTCCCGGCGCTGGCGCTGCTGGTCTCAGCAAAAACCGAGGAGGCCCTGCGCGCGCAGGCGCAGCGGCTGATCTCGCACCTGCACCGCCAACCCGAGCTGGACGCGGCGGACGTCGCGTTCTCGCTGGCGAGCACCCGCACCCACTTCGAGCGGCGCGCGGCGATCGTCGGCTGCGAGCGTGAGGCGCTGCTCGCGGGCCTGCGCGCGGTGGCGGACGGCGAGCCCGCACCCGAGGTTCTGCGCGGTACGGCGCGCCCAGGCAAGACCGCGTTCCTGTTCCCTGGGCAGGGCGCGCAGCGGCCGCGCATGGGGGCCCAGCTCTACGACCGCTTCCCCGCCTACGCGGCGGCGTTCGACGCCTGCTGTGTGGAGTTGGATCGCCACCTCGGCCGCTCGCTAAAGGATCTCGTGTTCGCCGATGGCGCCTCGCCGGGCGGCGCGCTGGACGGCACCGAGCTGGCTCAGGCAAGCCTGTTCGCGCTTGGGGTGGCGCTGTTCCGGCTGCTGGAGTCGCTTGGCGTGCGGCCGGACTTCCTGATCGGGCACTCGATCGGCGAGCTGGCCGCCGCGCACGTCGCCGGCGTGCTCTCGCTGGCGGACGCTTGCGCGCTCGTCGCCGCGCGGGGGAGGCTGATGGCGGCGCTCCCCGAGGGTGGCGCGATGTTGGCGGTCGAGGCCACGGAGGAGGAGGCGCTCGAGAGCCTTCGCGGGCGTGAGGAGCAGGTGGCGCTCGCAGCCGTCAATGCGCCCCGCGCCGCGGTGATCTCGGGTGACGCGGACGTGCTGGAAGAGCTGCGCGCGAGCTGGCAGGGCGAGGGACGCAAGGCGACGCTTCTACCCGTTGCGCACGCCTTCCACTCCGCGCGCATGGAGCCGATGCTCGAGGACTTCCGCGCCGTCGCGGGCGGGCTCTCCTTCCAGGCGCCGGCGATCCCGATCGTCTCGAACCTGTCGGGCGCGCTGATCGGCGAGGAGATCGCGGATCCCGAGCACTGGGTGCGCCACGTGCGCGAGACGGTGCGCTTCGCCGCCGGCGTCCGAGCGCTCGAGCACGCCGGGACGACGCGCTACTTGGAGCTGGGCCCTGACGGCACGCTCTCGGCGCTCGCGGGCGCTTCGCTGAGCGAGGACGCGAGCGCGCAGGCGCTCCTCGCCCCCGCGCTGCGGCGCGGTCGCGAGGAGGTCGAGTCGCTCGTGCGGCTGCTCGCGGAGGCGCACGTGCACGGCGCACACGTCGATTGGGCGCAGCTGCTCGCCGGCACCGGCGCGGTGCCGGTCGATCTCCCCACGTACGCCTTCCAGCACGAGCGCTACTGGCAGCGCTCGGAAGCCGGCGGCGACGCAATCGCGCTCGCGGGCCTTAGCGACACCGGCCACCCGCTGCTGAGCGCCGCCTTGCAGGTCGCGGGCCGTGACGAATGGCTGTTCACCGGCAGCATCGCGCTCGCCAGGCACCCCTGGCTGGCCGACCACGCGATGCTGGAGACGGTGTTGCTCCCGGGGACCGGGTTCCTCGAGCTGGCGCTGACCGCCGGCCGTCAGCTCGGCTGCTCGACGGTCGACGAGCTGGCGCTCGAGGCGCCGCTCGCGATCCCCGCCCGCGGTGCGCTCGAGGTCCAGCTGAGCGTCCAGCAGCCGCAGGCGTCCGGCGAGCGCGCCTTCGTCCTGCACGCCCGATCCGCACGGGCGGCCGCCGACGGCGACGAGCAGCATCAGGAATGGAGCCGCTGCGCGAGCGGCGTGCTCACGCCCGCCGGACGGCATGAGGACGCCGAGCCAGCGGGCGAGGCGTGGCCTCCCGACGGCGGCGAGCGTGTCGACACCGCCTTTCTATATGACCGGCTGTCTGAGCTTGGCTTCGGCTACGGGCCGGCGTTCCGCCTGGTTCGCCGCGCCTGGCGACGCGGCTCGGAGATCTTCGCGGAGGTCAGCCTCGGCGGAGCCGAAGCACACGACGCGTCTCGCTTCGCGATCCACCCGGCGCTGCTTGACGCGGCTCTTCACTGCGGCGTGCTGGAGGCCGGGGACGCTGGTGTACGGCTGCCGTTCGTGTGGCGCGGCGTCCGTCTCCAACAGCCCGGCGCGACCGCGCTGCGGGTGCGGATCGAGCAGGCCGGCGAGGACGCGATGCGGATCACCGCGGCCGATGAGAGCGGTGCGCCGGTCGTGACGATCGAGACGGTGCGCGGGCGCCCGGTCGACCCGGCTCAGCTCGCCCAGAGGGGCACGGCGCGCCGCGACCTGTTCAGCGTGGAGTGGACGGAGCTGGCGCCGGGCGCATGCGATCGACCGGTCGCTGGCATCGCGTTGCTCGCCGACCTCGACCAGGCGCTCGAGGACGTCGAGCGCTATGCCGATCTCGACACGATCGGTGCGGCGATCGCCGCCGGCGCGCCGGTGCCGGACGTCGTGCTGGTGGCCGCGCCGGACCGCGAAGACTCCGCGGAGGGGGCTCGCGCGGGCCTGCAGCGCGTCCGCGAGCTGCTGCAGGCGTGGCTCGCGGACGAGCGTTTCCCCGACGCGCGGCTGGTGATCGTCACCAGCAACGCGCTGGCGGCCATTCCCCTGAGCAGCCCCTCGCTCGGCCAGGCGGCGCTGGCCGGCCTGGTGCGCAGCGCCCAGGCGGAGCACCCCGACCGCCTGGCGCTGGTGGACCTCGACGCCGACGGCTCTCCATGGGAGGCGTTTCGCCTGGCGCTCGCCGCACGCGAGCCGCAGCTCGCGGTGCGCGCCGGCAAGCTATATGCGCCGCGGCTCACGCTTGCGGCGTCACAGCGTCCTGGAGCACGCGCGCGCTCGATCGAGCCCCACGGCACGGTCCTCGTCACCGGCGGCACCGGCGCGCTCGGCCTGCTCGTCGCACGTCACCTCGCCGACGTGCACGGGGTGCGCCACCTGCTGCTCGCGAGCCGCAGCGGCCCGCGCGCGCCCGAGGTGGCCGAGCACGTTGCGGCACTCGCGGCGCTCGGCTGTGAGGCGAGCGTAGCGGCGTGCGACGTATCCGACCGCCGCCAGCTCGCGGCGCTGCTCGAGACGATCCCGCCCGAGCGCCCGCTGACCGCCGTGATCCACGCCGCGGGCGTGCTCGACGACGCCCTGATCGAGTCGCTCACCGAGGAGCAGCTCGAGCGCGTGATGCGCGCGAAGGCCGACGCCGCTCTGCACCTGCACCAGCTGACCGAGGGGCTCGAGCTGAGCGAGTTCGTGATGTTCTCGTCGGCCGCCGCGACCATCGGGGCCCCGGGGCAGGGCGCTTACGTCGCCGCCAACGCGTTTCTGGACGCGCTCGCGCACGTTCGTCGCGCACAGGGGCTGGCGGGGACGGCGCTCGCGTGGGGGCCGTGGAATTGGGTTGGCGGGATGGCGGGCGGCCTCGACGCCGCCGGCGCCGAGCGGCTGCGCCGGCTCGGCACGATCGCGCTCGACCCCGTACGTGCGCTCGAGCTGTTCGATGCGGCGCTCGCGATCGACGAGCCGCTGCTCGCGCCCGTGCATCTCGACCTCGCCACGCTGGGGGTCCAGGCGCGCGCCGGCATGCTGCCCGCGGTGTTGAGTGGACTCGTGCGCGTCCCCGCGCCGATCGCCGGCGATCAATCGGGGTGGCTCCTGCGCCGGCTCGGCTCGGTGGCGGAGAGCGAGTGGGATGCGGTCATCTTCGAGCTGGTGCGCGGCCAGGTGGCCGCTGTGCTCGGCCAGCCGGCGGTCGACGCGATCGAGCCGGACCGCGCGTTCAACGAGCTCGGCTTCGACTCGCTCGCGGCCGTGGAGCTGCGCAACCGCCTGCAGCAGCACACCGGCCTGCGGATCCCGGCGACGCTCGTGTTCGACCACCCGACGACCACGGCCGTCGCGAGCTTCGTCCGCAAGCAGGTCGCCGGCGCGCAGCCCGCGACCGCGGTGTCGCGCCGCGCGCGCACGCACACAGACGAGCCGATCGCGATCGTCGCCATGAGCTGCCGCTATCCGGGCGGGGTGGACTCGCCGGAACGGCTCTGGAAGCTGCTCGAGTCCGGCACCGACGCGATCTCCTCGTTTCCGGAGGACCGAGGTTGGGAAGTGGAGCGTCTGTACGACCCCGACCCGGACCGGCTCGGCACTTGCTACACACGCGAGGGCGGCTTCGTGCACGACGCCGCCGACTTCGACCCGGCGTTCTTCGGGATCACCCCGCGCGAAGCGCTGTCGATGGACCCGCAGCAGCGACTGCTGCTCGAGGGCGCGTGGGAGGCCTGCGAAAGCGCCGGGATCGTCCCCGCCTCGCTGCGCGGCAGCGACACGGGGGTGTTCGCGGGTGTGATGTACCAGGACTACGGCGTGCTGGCTAGCTCCAGCGACAGGCGCGACGAGCTGGAGGGATATTTGACGATCGGCTCTGCCGGCAGCGTGGCCTCCGGCCGCGTCGCCTACACGTTCGGCTTCGAGGGACCGGCCGTCACGATCGACACGGCGTGCTCGTCCTCGCTCGTGGCGCTGCACCTCGCCTGTCAGGCGTTGCGCCAGGGAGAATGCTCGCTCGCGTTGGCGGGTGGCGTGACCGTGCTCTGCGCCCCGACGGTGTTCGTCGACTTCAGCCGCCAGCACGGACTCGCGCCCGACGGCCGCTGCAAGTCCTTCGCCGGCGCCGCCGATGGTGTGGGCTGGTCGGAGGGCGCCGGTCTGCTGCTGCTCGAGCGCCTCTCCGATGCTCAGCGGCGTGATCACCCGGTGCTCGCGCTCGTGCGCGCGAGCGCCGTCAACCAGGACGGCGCGAGCAACGGCCTGATCGCACCCAACGGCCCTTCGCAGGAACGCGTGATCCGTCAGGCGCTGGCGAACGCCGGCCTGACGGTGGACGACGTGCAGGCGGTCGAGGGGCACGGGACCGGGACGATGCTGGGCGATCCGATCGAGGCGCAAGCGCTGCTGGGCACCTACGGACAGCGGCGCGCGGGCACGCCATTGCGGCTCGGGTCGATCAAGTCGAACATCGGGCACACCCAGGCCGCGGCCGGCGTGGCGGGCGTGATCAAGATGGTGCTGGCGATGCGCCACGGCGAGCTGCCGCGCACGCTGCACGTCGATCAGCCCTCGCCGCACGTCGACTGGGACACGGGGGATTTGCGGCTGCTCTCGCAGGCCGAGCCGTGGCCGCAGGCGAACGGCCCGCGTCGGGCCGGCGTCTCCTCGTTCGGGGTCAGCGGCACGAACGCCCACGTGATCCTCGAGCAGGCGCCGACGCCGCACGCGCCGCGAGCGGCGCCAAGCGCGGGCCGCGCAGGACAGAATGCCGCGTCGGGGCAGGCGCCGCTCGCCCCTCAGCAGACGGAGCTTGTGCCCGACCTGCCGGATTTGCCGGTGCTGCTGTCGGCGAAGACCGAGGACGCGCTGCCCGCGCAGGCTGAGCGCCTGCTTGCGCATCTGCGCGAGCACCCGCAGCTGGCGCCCCTGGACGTGGCGTTCTCGCTGGCGAGCACGCGCCCGCGCTTCGCGCGGCGTGCGGCGATCGTCGCCGCCGACCGCGAGACGCTGCTCGCCGATCTCGAGGCGCTGGCATACGGCGAGCGTGCGTCGATCGCCGTGAGGGGCGCCGACACGGGCGGCGCGACCGCGTTCATGTTCACGGGGCAGGGGGCCCAGCGGGCCGGGATGGGGGCGGCGCTGTATGCGGCTCTCCCGGCGTTCGCCGCTGCCTTCGACGAGGTCTGCGGTGAGCTCGATCCCCTGCTCGGCCGGCCGCTGAAAGAGCTGATGTTCGCCGCGCCGGACTCGGCCGAGGCGCTATCCCTGGACCGCACGGAGCACGCCCAGCCGAGCCTGTTCGCGCTCGAGGTGGCGCTGTTCCGGGCGCTTGAGTCACTCGGCCTGCGGGCGGACTTCCTGATCGGCCACTCGCTCGGCGAGCTGGTCGCGGCGCACGTCGCCGGGATGCTCTCGCTGGCGGATGCCTGCAGCTTGACGGTCGCCCGCGGACGGCTGATGGGAGCGCTGCCCGACGGCGGGGCGATGCTGGCCGTGGAGGCCGACGAGGAGGAGCTGCGGCCAAGCCTCGAGGGTCTCGGCGGGCGCGCGGCGCTGGCCGCGGTCAACGGCCCGCGGGCGTTGGTGGTCTCGGGCGAGCAGGACGCGATCGAGGCGCTCGAGGGCGAGTGGCGCGCGCACGGGCGCAGGGTCAGCCGCCTGCGCGTCAGCCACGCTTTCCACTCGCCGCTGATGGAGCCGATGCTGGACGAGCTGCGGACGGTCGCCGAGAGCGTCACGTTCGCTCCGCCGCGCATCCCGATCGTCTCCAACGTTTCCGGCCAGCTGGCTGGCGAGGAGCTGGCGACGCCCGACTACTGGGTCGCCCACGCGCGCCGGACGGTTCGCTTCGGCGCCGGTGTTAGCGCCCTCGAGGCCGCCGGCGTGACCCGCTTCCTGGAGCTTGGCCCCGACGGTGTGCTGACGGCGATGGCGCAGGAGTGCGTGAGCGAGCAGACGCGCACGCGCGCGCTGTTCGCTCCCACCTTGCGGGCGCGACGCGACGAGCGCACGGCGCTCGTCGGCTTCCTCGCTCACGCCGACGCCCACGGGGCGGCGGTCGACTGGCCGGCGTTCTTCGCCGGGCGCGGCGCCAAGCGCGTCGAGCTGCCCACGTACGCGTTCAAGCGCCAGCGCTACTGGCTGCAAGCAAAGGCCGGCCGCGGTGAGCTGAGCTCGGCTGGGCTCGACGACTTCGAGCACCCACTCTTGAGCGCAGCGGTGCGGGTGGCCGGCGGTGAGCAGTGGCTGTTCACAGGCAGCGTTTCGAGCGCGCGGCAGACGTGGCTGGCCGATCACGCCGTGCTCGGCACGCCGTTGCTACCGGGTACGGCGTTTGTCGAGCTGGCGCTCGCGGCGGGCCGGCCAGCAGGCTGCGAGGTGCTGGACGAGCTGACCCTGCACGCGCCGCTCGCGCTCGCGGGTACCCGCGCGACGCAGCTGCAGGTGGCGCTCGGCGAGCCGAGCGAGTCGCGGCGGCGCACGGTCACGATCTACTCGCGCTCCGAGGATGCGCTGAGCTCGCGCTCCGAGGATGCGCTGAGCGAGCACGCCGACTGGACGCTGCACGCAAGCGGCACACTGGCGCCGGCGGAGGAGAGCCGCGAGCTGCCCGCCGCCGAGCCGTCGTGGCCACCCGCGGGCGCCGAGCCCGTCGACAGCGAGGACCTGTATCGCCGGCTCGGCGAGCTGGTGGGCTTCGAGTACGGGCCCGCCTTCCGCGGGCTGCGAGCCGCGTGGAGGCGCGGCGAGGAGCTGTTCGCTGAGGTCGCGCTGGATCAGGCGACCGCCGAGCAGGCCGGGCGCTTTGGCGTGCACCCCGCCCTGTTCGACACGGCCTTCCACGCGGGCTTCCTGCACGAGCTGGGCGAAGGCGAGGCCGGCAGGCCGGCGGTGCCGTTCGCGTGGAGGAACGTGCGCATCGGTGTGGGCGGTGCGGCGTCGATGCGCGTGCGGCTGACGCCGCGCGGTCTCGGCGAGCTGAGCATGGCCGCGTTCGATCAGAGCGGTGCGCTGGCGGTGGCGGTCGAGTCGCTCACCGTCCGGCAGATCGACGCCGCGCAGCTGCGCGTGGCGCGCAGCGCCGGAACGGACTCTCTGTTCGCGCTGGGATGGGCGTCGGTGACGCTCCCGCAGGATGCCGAGCGGTCGCCGCGACTGGCGGTCATCGGCGATCTCCAGGCCGAGTCGGTGGCGGCGCGCTATGACGATCTCGCGAGCCTGCGGGCGGCGCTGGACGCCGCCGAGCCCGCCCAGATGCTTGCTCCGGACGCGGTGCTGGTGGCTGTGCCGGTCGCGTCCGAGGCTGGCGAGGACCTCGCCGCGCTGGCGCGCGCGGGTGTGCAACAAACGCTCGTGCTGCTGCAGACGTGGATCGCCGACGAGCGTCTGGCGAACACGCGCCTGGTGCTGGTCACGCGCGGCGCGGTGGCCACCAACGAGCGCGAGCAGCCCGATCTCGCGACCGCCGCTCTGTGGGGGCTGATGCGCAGCGCCGCAGCCGAGCACCCGCGGCGCTTCCTGAGCGTCGACGTCGATGGCGAGCTGGACGGCCTCGCGTGGCCGGCGTTGCTCGCCGTGGACGAGCCCCAGCTGGCGGTCCGCGACGGCGCGGTCTACGCGCCGCGATTGACAAGTGCGCCAGAAGCGCGCGAGGCACACTCGCCGGGGGCACACGACGCGCGCAGCGGGGAGCTGCCGCTGGATCCGAGCCAGCCGCCCGACGGCGAGGTCTCCCCGGCACACCCGCCGGCACTCAACCGCGACGGAACGGTGCTGCTCAGCGGTGGCACCGGCGCGCTGGGCGCGCTGCTGGCGCGGCACCTCGCGGACGAGCACGGGATGCGCCACCTGCTGCTGACCAGCCGCCGTGGGCCCGATGCGGACGGCGCGGCCGAGCTGGTCGCAGAGCTGGCGCAGCTCGGCTGCGAAGCGACCGTCGCGGCGTGCGATGCGGCCAGCCGCGAGCAGCTCGCCGCCGTGCTCGCCGCGATACCGCCGGAGCGCCCGCTGACGGCCGTGTTCCACCTCGCCGGCGTGCTGGACGACGGCGTGATCGAGACGCTCAGCCCGGAGCAGGTGGAGCGGGTCATGCGCCCGAAGGTGGACGCGGCTGTGCACCTGCACGAGCTGACGCGGGAGGCCGAGCTAGCCGAGTTCGTGCTGTTCTCCTCCGCGGCGCCGCTCCTGAGCGGCGCCGGACAGGGCAACTACGCCGCGGCCAACGCCTTCCTCGACGCGCTGGCGCAGCTCCGGCGTGCACGCGGGCTCGCCGGAAGGTCGCTCGCGTGGGGCCTGTGGGCGAGTGCGAGCAACATGAGCGCGGGCCACGCCGACGCGCAGCTGGAGCGGTTCGCGCGCCTGATCCGCGAGCGCATGGCGATGCTGCCGCTGGCGCCTGCCGAGGGCCTTGAGCTGCTCGACACGGCGCTTGGCAGCGACGAGCCCGTGCTCGTGCCGGTCAGCCTGGACGCCGCGGTGATGCGCGCCAACGCGAGCAGGGGCACGCTGCCACCCGTGCTGCGCGGGCTTGTGCGGGTGCCCGTGCGTGCCGGTCGTCCCCTGGACGGCGCGCTGCTCGCCCAGCGCCTCGCCGCGGTGGCCGATGGCGATCGGGAAGCGATCGTGCTCGAGCTGGTCAGAGGCCACGTCGCGGCCGTGCTCGGTCACGACTCCCTCGACGCGGTTGACTCCGAGCAGGCCTTTCAGGAGCTAGGCCTCGACTCGCTGGGCGCGGTCGAGCTGCGCAACCTGCTCGCACGGGCCACTGGCCTGCGGCTGGCCGCGACGCTCGTCTTCGACTATCCGACCCCGGCGGCCGTCGCGCAGTTCATCCGCGCGCAGATCGGCGACCCGCCGGACACGCAGGCGCCGGACGCGCAGCCGGCGATCGAGGCCGAGCTCGACCGCATGGACGCGGTGCTCGCGTCGATCGAGCAGGACGAGGTCCGCGAGCGGGCGCAGGCGCGCCTGCGCGTGATGCTCGCGAGCCTGGCGAGCACCGACGCGATCGGCGGCGACATCGCCTCGGCAAGCGCTGAGGACCTGTTCGAGCTGATCGACTCCACGCTCGGAGGGAGCTGAGCCTTGGCCGGCCCTCACACGGCGGCAGAGCACGACAGGCTGCTGCAGTACCTGAAGCGGGTCACGATCAACCTCGAGGACACGCGCCGGCGGCTCGACGAGGCCGAAGCCCGCGCGCGTGAGCCGATCGCGATCGTGGGCATGAGCTGTCGCTACCCGGGGGGCGTCAGCTCGCCGCAGGAGCTGTGGCGGTTGGTGGCCGACGGCACCGACGCGGTGTCTGACTTCCCGAGCAATCGCTGCTGGGACCTGGAGCACCTGTACGACGCCGACCCAGACCATCTGGGCACGAGCTACACCACGCGCGGCGGGTTCCTGTACGACGCCCCCGACTTCGACGCTGGCTTCTTCGGGGTCGGACCACGCGAGGCGCTTGCGATGGACGCCCAACAGCGGCTGCTGCTGGAAGGCGCTTGGGAGGCGTTCGAGCACGCGCGCATCGACCCCAGCTCGCTGCGCGGCACGCGCACCGGCGTCTTCTGCGGCGTCATGTACCAGGACTACGGGCAGGGCGCCGATCACGAGCAGCTCAGCAGCGTCGAGGGGCATCTCGCCACCGGCGTTGGCGCCAGCGTCGCCTCCGGGCGGCTGGCGTACGTCTACGGTCTGCAGGGCCCGGCGGTGACGATCGACACGGCCTGCTCCTCGTCGCTGGTGGCGCTGCACCTCGCCTGCCAGGCGTTGCGCCACGACGAATGCTCGCTCGCGCTCGCCGGCGGCGTGACCGTGCTGGCGACGCCGCGGCTGTTCATCGAGTTCAGCCGCCTTCGGGGGTTGTCCCCGGACGGGCGCTGCAAGTCGTTCGCCGCCAGCGCCGACGGGGTGGGCTGGTCCGAGGGCATGGGCCTGGTTGTGCTCGAGCGTCTCTCCGAGGCGCAGCGGCGGGGTCACCCCGTGCTCGCGGTCGTGCGTGGCAGCGCGGTCAATCAGGACGGCGCCAGCAACGGCCTGGCGGCGCCGAACGGCCCCTCGCAGGAGCGGGCGATCCGCGAAGCGCTCGCCAACGCAGGGCTGTCCGCGGCCGACATCGACGTCGTCGAGGCACACGGCACGGGCACGATGCTGGGCGATCCGATCGAGGCGCAGGCGCTGCTCGCCACCTACGGGCAGCAGCGCGGCGCCGGCCCGCTGCTGCTCGGGTCGGTGAAGTCGAACATCGGTCACGCGCAGGCCGCGTCCGGCGTGGGCGGGGTCATCAAGCTCGTGATGGCGCTCGGCAACGAGCTGCTTCCGCGGACGCTCCACGCAGAGGAGCGCTCGCCCCACATCGATTGGTCGGCGGGAGAGGTCGAGCTGCTCGCCGAGGCGGTGCCGTGGCCGGCCACGGCGCGCCCCCGTCGTGGCGCCGTGTCGTCGTTCGGCGTGAGCGGCACCAACGCGCACATGATCGTCGAGGAGTCGCCGCCGGCGGGTGTCGATGAGCCGTCGTCCGTGGATGTCGAGGAGCGACCGCGGGCGGGTGCTCGCAGGCTCTCGGCGGCCGACGGCGAGCAGGCAGCGACGTCGGATCCGCCGCGGCAGGAGACGGAGTCGGCGCCACCGCCGACGCTGCCTCTGCTGGTCTCTGCGAGGTCTGAGCCGGCGCTGCGCGAACAGGCCCAGCGGCTGGTCTCCCATCTGCGGCTGCGCCCCGAGCTGGAGCTGCGCGACGTGGCGTACTCGCTGGCCACGACGCGCGCGCGTCACACGCGGCGCGCGGCTGTGCTTGGCGGTGACCGCGCCGCGCTGCTCGAGGGGCTCGAGCGGCTCGCGCGCGGCGAGTCGGGTCACGGCGTGGTCTGTGGCCGCGCTCTACGCGGCAAGACGGCGTTCATGTTCAGCGGGCAGGGTGCACAACGCGCGGGGACGGGTCGCGAGGCCTACCTGGCGTTTCCTGTGTTCGCCGAGGCGCTGGACGCTGTGTGCGCCGCGCTCGACCCGCATTTGCCGAGGCCGCTGCAGGAGGTCATGTTTGCAGCCGAGGGATCCGGCGAGGCAGCGCTGCTCGACCGCACCGCGTACACCCAACCCGCGCTGTTCGCGCTGGAGGTGGCGCTGTTTCGGCTCGTACGCTCGTGGGGCATCGTCCCCGACCTGCTGATCGGCCACTCGGTGGGGGAGCTGGCGGCGGCGCACGTGGCAGGGGTGCTGTCGCTCGCGGACGCCTGTGCGCTGGTGGCCGCGCGCGGGCGCCTGATGGGCAGCCTGCCCGAGGGCGGCGCGATGCTGGCGATCCGGGCATCCGAGCAGCAGGTGCGGGAGAGCCTCGCCGCCTACGAGGGGCGCGCATCGCTTGCCGCGATCAACGGACCGACGGCGGTCGTCGTCTCGGGCGAAGCCGCGACAGTCGCTGAGCTCGAGGCCGCGTGGGACGCGCGGGGCTGCAAGACGACGCGGCTTCGCGTCAGCCACGCGTTTCACTCCCCGCTGATCGAGCCGATGCTCGAGCAACTCGGCGTTATCGCCGGGGAGCTGCGCTTCGAGCAGCCGCAGATCGAGATCGTCGCCAACGTGTCGGGCGCGCTGGGCGGCGAGCAGCTCGCAACGGCCGCGTACTGGGTGTGCCAGGCACGTGAGCCGGTGCGCTTCGCCGACGGCGTCGCGGAGCTCGAGCGCTTGGGGACGACGCGCTTCTTGGAGCTGGGGCCGGACGGCGTGTTGTCGGCGATGGCGCATCAGTGCTTGAGCAGCGAGGGCGAGCAGCGGGTTCTGCTCGCGCCGGCGCTGCGTCATGGCGCGACCGAGGAAGCGTCGCTCGCGAGCTTCATTGCACGGTTCTCCGTCAGCGGCCCGGACCCGGATTGGCGCGCCTACTTCGGCGGTCGCGGAGCGCGGCAGGTCGATCTGCCGACGTACGCGTTTCAGCGCGAGCGCTACTGGCTTGCGTCCGAGTCCGGTGCGCGCAGCTCGCGCCTCGGGCCCGGCGTGCTGTCAGCGGCCGGCGTCGCGGCGGCCGAGCACCCCCTGCTGGCCACGGCGATCCCGCTCGCCGGCGAGCGCGGGTGGGCGTTCACGGCCCGTATCTCGACGCAGACGCACGCGTGGCTCGCGGATCACGCGGTGTTCGACACCGTGCTGCTGCCGGGCACGGCGTTCTTGGAGCTGGCGCTTGCCGCGGGCGCGCGCATCGACTGCCCGGCGATCGAGGAGCTGACGCTGCAGGCGCCACTGGTGCTCGGTGAGCGAGACGCGGTGCAGCTGCAGCTAGCGCTCGCCGAGCCGGATGCAGCCGGCCGTGTGCAGCTCCGCATCTACTCGCGAGCCGACGCCTTGGACGACGAGGAAGTGCAGCAGCGGGCGTGGACCTGCCACGCCAGCGGCGTGCTGGTGGCGGACGCGGCAGGGCCGGGCACGCCTGCGGGCGGCGTGGAGCCGGAGGCATGGCCAGCGCACGACGCGCAGCCGCTCGAGGTCGACTCGCTGTATGACCGGCTGGCGGAGATTGGGCTCACGTACGGCCCGGCGTTCCAGGGCGTGCGGGCGGCCTGGCGGCAGGGCGAGACGATCCTTGCCGAGGTCGAGCTCGATCAGCGGCAGGCCGCTGAAGCGGGGAGCTTCGGCGTGCACCCGGCGCTGCTCGACGCGGCATTCCACGCCTTGATCGGAGCCGCTGAGGGCGGTGCACAGCCTGGCTCGACGTCGCTGCCGTTCTCGTTCGCGAACGTGCGCCTGGGCCGCACCGGAGCGACGGCGCTGAGGGTTCGGTTGACGCCCACCGGCGACGGTGCTTTGAGCATCGCGGCGAGCGACCGCGAGGGCAACGCGGTGCTGTCGATCGGGTCGCTGACGGCGCGCCCGGTGGCGCCGGCGCAGCTCGCGGCCGCGCATCGGACGGGCGATGCTTCGCTGTTCGCGCTCGAGTGGTCGGAGCTGGCGCTCTCCCCGACAGCCGGCGCCGCGCCGCGCGTCGCGATCATCGGCGAGCTTGGGCTCGAGATCCCGCACGCCGTCAGGTTCTCCGACCTGCAGGAGCTGCTGGATCGTGCACAGGACGACGCGCAGGCGCCTGAGCTCGTGCTCGTCGAGGCATCGTGTGCGGCAGGCAGTGCCGGTGACGGCGTGGCTGGTTGCGCCAGAGCCGGCGCTGAGCGGCTGCTGGGATTGCTGCAGTCGTGGCTCGCGCGAGAGCGTCTGAGCGCAGCGCGCCTGATCGTGTTTACGCGCGGCGCCGTCGCGGTCAACGAGGGCGAGCGTCCGGAGCTCGAGGCAGCGCCGATCTGGGGGCTGGTTCGTAGCGCCCAATCCGAGCACCCGGGAGCCTTCGCGCTCGTGGACCTCGACGGCGGTCCCTCGAGCCTGGCGCCGTGGCAGGGGCTGCTGAGCTGCGGTGAGGAGCAGCTCGCCGTGCGCGGCGCGAAGGCATACATCCCGCATCTGGTGGCGCACGAGGGTCGCGCCCAGCGTGCTCAGGAGGACGCCGCTCGGCAGGCCTCGATGCTCCCCGAGCCGCTGGACCCGCAGGGCACGGTGCTGATCACCGGCGGCGTTGGCGGCCTGGGCGCGCAGGTGGCACGCCACCTGGCGACATGCCACGGCGCTCGCCGCCTGCTGCTTGCCAGTCGTCGTGGCGCCGACGCCGAGGGCGCGGCGGAGCTGCGAGAGGAGCTGGCGGAGCTGAGCTGCGATGCGCAGGTGGTCAGCTGCGACGTCGCGGATCGCCGCGCGCTGGCCGCGCTGCTGGATGGGATCTCGCCTGAGCATCCATTGACCGGGGTGGTGCACGCCGCCGGTGTGCTCGACGACGGCCTGCTCGAGACGCTCACCCCCGAGCGGCTCGAGCGGGTCATGCGCCCGAAGGTGGACGCGGCCATGCACCTGCACGAGCTGACCGCGGACACAGGGCTCTCGCAGTTCATCCTGTTCTCCTCCGGCGCGGGCGCCCTCGGCGCTCCGGGCCAAGGCAACTACGCCGCGGCGAACGCGTTCCTCGACGCGCTCGCCCAGCTACGCCGCGCGGACGGCCTCCCCGGGATATCGCTCGCGTGGGGGCTGTGGGCGGAGAGCCGCGGCATGGGCGGGACGCTCGCGCAGGACGACGCCGTACGGCTTGGTCGCTCGGGTGTGCTGGCGCTGTCGGTCGAGGAAGGGCTCGAGCTGTTCGACCGTGCGCGCGACAGCGGCGCGGCGCTGCTCGTGCCGGTACGCCTGAACAGGGTCGTGCTGCGCGCGGCGGCGCGCGCGGGGCTGCTGCCGCCGCTGATGCGCCGTGCGATAACCGTGCCCGCGCGTCGCGAAGGCGCCGACGGCGTGTCGCTGGCGCAGCGTCTTGCGGGCTTGCCGGCCGAGCAGCGCGCCGACGCGCTGCTCGCGTTCGTACGTGCGCAGGTGGCGGCGGTGCTCGGGCACGAAGACCCCGACACGATCCCGGTGGACGGCGGTCTCGGCGAGCTGGGCCTGGACTCGCTGAGCGCGATCGAATTGCGCAACCGGCTCGCCCACGCGACCGGGCTGTCGTTGCCGGCGACACTCGCGTTCGACGCGCCGAGTCCCACCGCGCTCGCCGAGTACCTGGACGCTCGCGTGCCTGACCCAGGACAGGCCGGCGCCGAGTCTGACCGTGCCGCCGAGCGCGACCGCGGCGGTGAGCAGGCGACGTTCGCCACGCTGCTGCGCGGCGCCGACGAGCGCGGTGCGATCGTCGAGGTGGTTGCGATGCTGATGCAGGGGTCGAGGTTCCTGCCCGCGTTCGTCTCGCCGGTCGAGCTGGAGCACGCGCCGCGCCTGACGACGCTGTCGAGCGGCAGCGCTGAGCCTCGACTGATCTGCCTGCCGTCGCTGCTGGCCGGGTCGGGGCCACACCAGTTCGCGCGCTTCGCACACGGCCTGGTCGAGCCGCGTAGCGTCATCGCCTTCTCACTTCCGGGCTTTCGCGCGGGCGAGCCCGTGCCTGAATCGTGGAGCGCCGCGGTCGACGCGCTCCGCGCTGCGCTGCCGCCGGCTTCGGAGCCCTTTGCGCTTGTCGGCTACTCGACGGGCGGCGCTCTGGCGCACGCTCTGGCAAGGCGCCTGGAGGACGACGGCACGCCCGCGGTGGGGGTCGTGCTGTTGGACACGCCAGCGGGGGGCACGTTCGAGGAGCGGCGCTACGCGCTCGCCAACACGCTGCGGGTGATGCTCGCGAAGGATCACGAGCTGATGTCGCTGGATGATCACAACCTGCTTGCGATGGGTGCGTACCTGCGCCTGCTCGAGGGGTGGGATGAGAGCGCGATTCACACGCCGACGCTGATGCTCCGCGCCGGTGGGCGAGCCGACACGCCGCTCGCTCGTGTCGAGGGCGCCACGTTGCGGGCTGACGAGACGGTCACGATCGTCGCTGACCATTTCACGATGATCGAGGGCGCTGCCGGGGAAGCTGCGCAAGCAGCGGAAAGCTGGCTGACAGCGCTTGCGCTACCGACACCGAGTTGAGGTGAAACGGAACTTTGACGTGCAGGCAGGGCTTTACCTACGATGGTTGCTCAAAGGTGATCAGCGCTCGCAAGCGACCGCCACTCGAAATCGACTAGGAGACAGTGGTGACGACCGACTTCACATCCACCGCCGCGCAATCCAAGCGGTTGGTCTTGACGGTGCTCTCGCGCCTGCGCGCCCGCGCCGAATCCAGGGCTCGCATCTGGAACACGACGCCTGCCGATCGCGCGATCGCCTTCCCGTGTGACCGTTACGTGCGCGAGCCGCACGTCAACTCCTACCGAGCGATCGAGATCGACGCCCCCGCGGAGATCGTCTACCGCTGGTTCTGTCAGCTTCACCTGGCGCCGTACAGCTATGACTGGATCGACAACTACGGTCGGCGCAGCCCGCGCGGCCTGATCCCCGGCGCCGATCAGGTGGAGGTCGGGCAGCGTTGGTTCATCAAAATCTTCGAGCTGGCAGAGTTCGAACCGGGGCGGCAGATCACGCTGCACATCGGACGTGCGCGTTGGTTCTGGGGCCCGGACGTCGGCGCCACCTACCTGCTCGTGCCGCATGGCCCCAATAGCTGTCGGCTGGTCGTCGCCGTCGCCAGCTATGTAGACCCGGGGGTCCTTGGAGAGCTGCGCAGGAACATCTATCCGTGGGGCGAGCTGCTGATGATGAGCAAGCAGCTGCGCACGTTCAAGAAGCTGGCCGAGCACCAGTTTCGCGTCAGCGGGGCGGTGCAACAGGGCGTGTGGCCGATCGCATCCGCCGGCGCGGCGCACGAAAACGGGGACCTGACGGCCGCCAGCAACGGGGATCTGCAATCGTCGGTCGGCCACCGCTCCGAGGGCGGCTGAGACTCACGGGCGTGGCGCCGCCACCCATCGAAGTGCACCCGATCGAGGTGGACGAGGCCGATGAGGCCGCACGGATCCTGTTCGAGTCATTTCGCGCGCTGTATGACTTCCACCGCTTCCCCGGAGCCTATGCGAGCCCAGAGTTCACCAGCCGGATCATCGGTGGGCTGATCGCTCACCCTTTGATCTGGGGGGTAAGTGCCCGCGTGGACGGTCGCGTGGTCGGCTCCAGCTTCATCGACGAGCGCGGCTCGGTTGGCGCGATCGGTCCGGTGAGTGTGGAACCTGGCGGCCAAGCGCACGGAGTCGGCCGCCGGCTCACCCAGGCATTGCTCGAGCACGCCGCGGGCTCGCGCGAGGTGCGCCTGCTGCAGGACACCTTCAACCGTTCCTCGTTCGCGCTTTACACATCGCTTGGCTTCGAGACCAGGAGCCTCGTGCTGCTGCTCGCGGGCACACCTCGCGGCGATCCGCAGGCAGCGCCCGATGTACGCGCGCTGAGCGCTGAGGACCTGGAGGAGTGTGAAGCTCTGTGCGTGGGGGTCCACGGCTTCGAGCGCACCAACGAGCTGCGCGATGCCCTCGCCGATCCCCTCTGCGCGCCGCTCGTCGCGCTTCGCGACGGTCGCGTCTCGGCCTACGCCACGACGCTGTCCTACTTTCCCGCGGGCCACGCCGTCGCGGTATCAGAAGAGAACATGCGCGAGCTGATCCTCGGTGCGTCGGCGCTCCACGGGCGGGCGCTCTCGTTTCTCGTGCCCGCCGAGCAGCACGCGCTGCTGCGCTGGTGCCTCGGCGAAGGCTTGCGCGTGGTCAAGCCGATGACGTATATGTCGATCGGTGAGTACCGGCCGGCCGTCGGCTGCTGGGTGCCTTCTGTCATGTATTAGGCGTTGGCGCGTCTCCACCGGACGTATCCGGCTTTACCCGATTCATGCGAGTTTTGACGACGGCTGTAAGGCCGCCGTAAGATCGCACCTCAACTACGAAAGCTGAGGACACGACATGAGCCACTCAACTCTCCCATGGGTGCCCGCGAGCTTCCGCGAGCTGCCGCGGGTTTGTCTGATTGGCGCTGGCTCCTCTGGCATCACAGCCGCCAAGGCGCTGCACGAGCGGGGCATCCCGTTCGACTGCTTTGAGAAGTCCGACAGAGTCGGCGGCCTGTGGGTGTTCGAAAACAAGAACGGCGTGGGCTCTGCCTATCGCGACCTGTGCATCAACGTGTCCAAGCCGCGCATGCAGTACTCGGATTATCCGATGCCGGACAGTTACCCGGATTTTTGTCACCACTCGTACCTAGCGCAGTACTTCTCCGACTACGTCGACCACTTCGGCTTTCGCGACAAGATCGTCTTCGATACCTGTGTCGAGCGCACGACGCGCCTGGAGGACGGCACCTGGGAGATCGAGCTCGGCGGTGGCGAGACCCGCTACTACGACGCCCTGCTCGTGGCCAACGGGCACCACTGGAACCCGCGCTGGCCCGAGCCGGAGATCCCCGGATCCGACAGCTTCACCGGCGTGCAGCTTCACTCGCACTACTACCGCGAGAAATCGATGTTTGCCGGTAAGCGCGTGGTCGTCGTCGGCATGGGCAACTCGGCGATGGACATCGTCGTCGAATCCTCTTACATCGCCGAGAGCACCCACCTGGTCGCGCGCCGTGGTGCCTGGATCATCCCGAAGTACATGTTCGGCAAGCCGTGGGACCAGTGGCCCGATCACCCGCAGTTGCCGTTCGAACTGCGGCGGGCGCTGAAACAGCGCATCCTCGAAACGTATGTGGGCGACCCCGAACGCTATGGCCTACCCAAACCGCAGCACAAGCTGGCCTCGGCTCACGACTGCATCTCGAGCCGGATCTTCGATCGCATCGCGCACGGCGCCGTCAAGGTCAAGCCCGAGATCACGTCGTTCGATGGGAGCACGGTGCACTATGCCGACGGCAGCACGACCGAGGCGGACATCGTCGTGTGGTGCACGGGCTACAAGATCACGTTCCCGTTCTTCGACGAGGGGTTCATCTCCGCCCCAGACAATCACATCGAGCTCTACCGCCGCGCTTTTCACCCAGACATCCCGAACCTGGTCTTCATCTGCCTGCTGCAGCCGCTTGGCGCGACGATGCCGCTCGCCGAGGCACAGGGTGCGTGGGCCGGCGAGTATCTGACGGGACGCTACGTGCTACCTAGTCCGCAGGAGATGCGGGCTCACATCGCGGCCGATCAGGAGCACATGCGCAACCGCTACGTGCGCTCGCGTCGTCACACGATCCAGGTCGACGTCAAGGACTACCTCTACAGGCTCGCCAAAGAGCGCAAGGCGGGTGCAAAGCGCGCGCGGGAACGCGACTTCGAGCTGTCGGTGAAGCCCCGGGCGCAAACGCTCGCGGGTGTCTCCTAGGTGCGGTTCGGCCGGTGAGGCTCACGCCATGAGTTCGCCGGTGGAACCCACACCATGAGTGCGCCAACGGGAGCGCTCGCGCGGCTGGACCCGCAGGCCCGTGCGCTGCTCGACGTCGTTGAGGCCGCCGGGCTGCCGCCTGTGCACGCTCTGCCCGTCGAGCAGGCACGCGCGCGCATGCGCACCGCGCTGATCGCAAAGGGCGCGCCGGTGCCTCTGCACCGAGTGCAAGACGTCCGCGCTCCGTCGCCGGCTGGTGAGATGCGTGTTCGCCTGTACCGGCCCAGCGAGGGCGTGCTTCCGCTCGCGCTCTTCCTGCACGGCGGCGGCTGGACCGTCAACGACCTCGACACCCACGACCGGCTATGCCGCCTGCTGGCAGGACGCTCGGGCTTCCTGATCGCGGCGCTCGACTACAGGCGCGCCCCGGAGCACAGGTACCCGGCCGCGCTGGAGGACGCCTATCGCTGCTACCGCTGGATGTTGGACAACGCCGAGCGCTTGGGCGGCGAGGCGGCGTGCCGCGTGCTCGTCGGCGAGAGCTCGGGCGCGACGATGGCCGTCAGCCTGGCGCTGCTCCTGCGCGACGCGGGTGCGCCGATGCCTACGTATCAGGCCCTGGCCTACCCGCTGACCGACGTGTACGGACGCTCGCCGTCCTACGCCGAGCGGGGACAGGGCTACACGCTCGACTGCGCGCACGTGAAGTGGTTCCTCGAGAACTACCTTCCTGCCGCGCACGATCCCACCGATCCCTACCTGGTCCCGATGGCCGCCCCCGATCTCGCCGGCCTGCCGCCGACGTTGATGATGACCGCCGAGTTCGACCCGTTGCGCGACGACGGCATCGCATACGCGGAGCGGTTGATGAGCGCAGGCGTCCCGGTCGAGCACGTGCACGCGGCCGACCAGATGCATGGCTTCCTGCTGCTCGACGGTGCAATCGACGAGGCCGCCAGGTTGATCGATCGTCTGGGCGACGCGCTCGCCTCGCATGCCCGGAGCGCTGAGCGCCAGACGCGATCTAGAGACATCGATATAGACAAACGTATAAAACCTATGTATAAGAGTCGCAGCAGGTGATCGTCCGACAGAGAAGGGGAGCAGCGCCATGACCAGGACCTCCGCAGTCGCCGCTTCCGATAGCTCGCCGGATCGCGCCGCCGCGGACGCTCCCGTCAGCGCCGCCGCGGACGCGCCCGTCGACGCCGCCGAGCTGAACCGCTGGATCACCGGGTTCGACCAGGTTTACGGCCTGGAGTTCGTCAGTTGCGGCGAGGAGGAGGTGAGCGCCACGGTTCGGATCGACGCGCATCACCGCCAGCCCCTCGGACTGGTTCACGGCGGGGTGTACATGGGCATGGCCGAGTCGATGACGACGATCGCTACGGCACTGTGTGTGGCGACGCAGGGAAACACGGCGCTGGGCCTGTCGAACAACACGAGCTTCGTGCGCGCGATCGGTGAGGGCACGATCCACGCATCGGGACGCCGCCGGCACGCCGGGCGCAGCACCTGGGTCTGGGATGTCGAGATGTGCGACGACGACGGTCGGCTGTGCGCGCTCTCGCGCACGACGATCGCCGTGCGACCGCTGCCGTCCTGAGCCCCGCGATTCAGCGTTTCTTGGCCTTGGCCTTGGCCTTGGCGCTCTTGGCTTGCCGCCCGGACGCCCGAATCATCGTGCCGAGAGCGTATGCGCACGCGGCCGGGAGCTCCTGGCTGGAGGGCATGCTCGCGGGGTCGATCATCGACTGCAGCATCAGGCCGTCGCTGACGGCCATCAGCAGCGTGGCGACGCTGTTGGCGTGAGCGGCGTCGGCCTCGGGGCCGAGCCATTCGCAGACCATCCGGCCGACGCGCTGGCGCTGTCGGTCGTAGTGGGCGGCCAGCTCCGCTCGAACCTCCGGCGAGCGCGAGCTGCGAGCCGCGATCCCCAGGAAGCCGACGAACGATGGTCGCAGGGCGTCGAAGTCGTCGATGATCCGCTCCAGCGAGCGCGTGACGCTCTCCGCGGGCGTCGTCTCCGGCTCGTGGTGGACGGCGGTCGTGACGGCCTCGGCCCACTCTTCGAAGACCAGTCGCGCGGCCTCGTCGAGCAACGCGTCCTTGCCGCCGAAGTGATAGCCGATCGAGCCGAGGTTCGTGTTGGAGGCCGCGACGAGGTCGCGTGCGGTGATCTCCTCGCGGCCGGACTCGCGCAGCAGCTCCTTGGCGGCGTCGAGCAGCGCGTCCCGGTGCGTACGGCGCACGCTGGCCGCTCGCGTTCTAGACACTCGTCTTACAAAGATGTATAAGACATTTGCTCATGGCTGCAGAGATACCACAGACACCGGAAGGCGACGGCCCGGCATCGGCCGTCGCGACGGTGGAGCGGTCGCTGCGCAGGGCCACGGCCGCCGACGTCCAGGCCCTGGCCACGGTTCTGGCGGACGCGTTTCTGGACGACCCGATCTACTCCTGGTTGATCCCGATGGAGCAGTCGCGCCACGCGCGACTGCGACGCTTCTTCGCCCTGCATCTGCGCATCTTCGGCCTGGACAGGGGAATTGCCCGCACGACCACGGACCTGGCCGGAGCCGCGATCTCGACCCCGCCGGGCAACTGGCGGCTGCCCACGTCCGCGGCGGTGCGGAACTTCCGTCGATACGGGGCGGTCTTCGGCCAGCACGGCGCGCGGGCGTTCGCGTATCTCCTGCGTCTCGAGCGCCAGCACGTCCGCGGTCCCCATCACTACATCGCCGCTGTCGGCGTGGCGCCGGCGGCGCAGGGCCAGGGGCTGGGGACGAGGCTCCTACGACCCACGCTCGAGGTGTGCGACAGCGAAGGGCTGCCCGCCTACATCGAGGCCAGCTCCGAGCGCAACGCGCGACTCTACGAACGTTTGGGCTTTGTGATCACCAGCGAGATGCGCTTTCGCGACAGCCCCCCGCTGCGCCTGATGCTGCGCGCGCCGGCGTCCGGTTGATTGTGAGAGCTGGTGCCCGAGTCAATGCGCCGCTCGCCCATGATCCTGATCTCGCTGTTGCTCGCGTCGGTCGCGATCAACATCGACGTCACGATCGTGAACGTCGCACTGCCGACGTTCGTGCGCGAGCTGCACGCCACGAACAGCCAGCTGCAGTGGATCGTCGATGCGTACAACCTGGTGTTCGCCTCGTTGCTGCTGGCGGCCGGCAACCTCAGCGATCGAGTCGGGCGCAAGGGGGTGTTGCTGTGTGGCCTGTGCCTGTTCGGGGTGTCGAGCATCGCGGGGGCCCTGACGACGACCGCGAGCCAACTCGTCGTGGCCCGCGGCTTCATGGGCGCTGGTGCCGCGATGGTGTTCCCGTCGACCCTGTCGACGATCTCGAACGTCTATCAGGGTCGGGTCGAGCGGGCGCGAGCGATCGGTCTGTGGGGGGCGACCGCCGGGATGGCGGTCGCGCTCGGCCCGATCGTCGGCGGTGCCCTGCTGGAACACTTCTCTTGGAAAAGCATCTTCTGGGCGATGGCGCCGATCGCGGCGCTCGCCGCCGTGCTCGTCATGCGCTACGTCCCCACGTCGCGCGACCCGCAAAAAGTTCGCGCCGACCGGCTCGGCCTGCTGCTCGCCGTCGCCGGCACCGGTCTGCTGGTCTTCGCCCTGATCGAGGCGCCCGACGCCGGCTGGACGAGCGCGCGCACGCTCGTGGGCCTGGCGGTTGCCGTGGCGCTGCTCGTGGTGTTCGCGAGATGGGAGTCTCGGCTCGAGGCGCCGATGCTGGACGTTCGTCTGTTTCGCAATCCCCGTTTCACCGTGGCCTGCGGCTCGGTCACCGTAGCGTCCTTCACCCTCTTCGGCTTCATCTTCCTCGTCACCCAGTACTTCCAGTTCTTCAGGCGCTACGGACCGCTGTCCACTGGCGTGCACATGCTCCCGGTGGCGTTCGCAGTCGGGATCGGCTCGGTCGCGGGCACCAAGCTGGCCGTACGCTGGGGGACCAAGCTGATGGTCACCTGCGGCTTGCTGGCGGTCTCGGGCTTCTACGTGTGGGGCTCGACGGACGTCACGGCGACCGCCTACACGATCATCGTGGTGCAGATGATCATCTTCGGCCTCGGCATGGGTTTCACCATCGGCCCCGCCACGGAGGCGATCTTGGGTGTGGTGCCGACCGACAAGGCGGGCGTGGGCTCGGCTGTGAACGACACGACGCGCCTGTTCGGCGGTGCGCTCGGCGTGGCTGTGATCGGCAGCATCTACGCGACCCTGTACGCGAACGGCATCACGAGACACGTACCCGATGTGGTGCCGCATTACCTGGTGAAGACCGCGCGCGGATCCGTCGGCGCCGCGTTCGGTGTCGCCAACGGACTGCGGAGCGATGGTTGGACGGAACTCGCGCCGACCGTTCGCAGCGCCGCCACCGACGCGTTTCACCAGGGACTGATCGCGGGATGCCTGGTCGCGGCGGGGTTCGCGCTGGTCGCCGCGCTGCTGGCCGCCGTGGCGCTGCCGTCACACCCGGAGCGCATCGAGCACAGCCCGGTGAGAGCGCAGGCGGTGTCGATCTCCGGGCTGGCGGACTGACGGCACTCGCTCGTGACACGCCGACTGACAAGCTGACACGCACGTGAAGTCGGGCTGGCGGGCTTAACGCATCCGCCGGCGCCGCTAGAGCAGCAAATGGATGCGGCCGTCCGAGCCCTGGTAATAGAGCGGCGGATCGGCTTGCAAGGGCGAGGGATCGGCTCGCGCCTGGGTCGTGGTAAGCGCGTTGGCGGGGCAATCCGCCTCACCTGTGCCACCAGCCTCGCGCCGGTGGCGGCCGCCTAGCGCCATCAGACGGCTCACGAACGTCTCGCCGGCCTTGCCGCGCCGCTCGGCATCGGCGTTGGGACGCGGATATTTCTTCACCATTGTGACGCTACCAGTCCAATTGTCGGTAGCAAAAAAACTGCGCAGCCCAGCCCAGCCCAGGCGGCGCGGTTCTCGGCGCGGTGCCGGCCTGGCGGCTGCTTCACTTGGTCGCGGCTCGCGGGCAGCGCACGGTGGTGCGAGCGAGCGCGTGGCTGCCGTCTTGAAAGCCCAGCTTGGTGGCGAACGGAAAGCCGCCGCGCGGGCAGCGGTTTGGCAGCAAGATGCCCGCGGGGTGGTAGGTGAGGACCCTGTTGCCGACGCGTTCGTTGTAGATCAGTCCGGGCGGACCCAGCGTCGCGTGCATGCTCACGACCGCCACGTCTGGCGCGCCGGGGAAGCTCGGGGTCAGCGGTATGTGTGCCATCAGGAGGTCGCCATATGGCGCGCTGGCAGGTAGCAGCATCGCGGGGAACGTCAACTCGGTGATGATCGGCGAGAGGCCCGTTGCGTGTATGAGGAACGACAGGTGACCGGCTTCGTCGGGGCCGCGGACGATCGTCAGATCACCATCCTCGCGCAGGGGCGTCGGCGCCGCCGGGATTTCTGTGAGCACCGTTCCGTATCCCATCAGCGAGTCGGCTGGACAGGCGTCGACCCCGAGCGCTTCGATTGTCGTCGGGGCGCACATCGCCATCCCCAGGCCGCTGGTCCCGACCCCGAGATTGCTCGGATACTGCAGCTCAAACTCTGTCAGCGCGGGCGGCACGCGACCGTCGCGCTCGGTGACCTGAAAGCCGAAGCTGACCGCGCTGCTGTGTCCGAGGCGCTCGGGTGTGAGCCTCGCGTTGAGGCTCACCGCCGGCCCCGCCCGTGCCGTGGCAGGCAGGCACATGCAGGCGATCACGGCCAGCTTCACACCAGCTCTGCGCACGGCCACGGTCCTAGGTCGGCTTGGCTTTCAGCTGGAGAGCTCACCGGTTGTCTGAATCACGCAGACAAACGTTCGGCGGTCGAACGTTCCGTAAAGTCCTCCGTGCCCGCGGACGTGCGCATAGCGGCCGCTGCCGCCGGTGACGACGATCGAGCCCGAGAAGCTTTCGAAACGACCGGAGCCGTGCGGTGCCGCTGCGCCGCGGCCTGTGATGGTCCCACCGCTCGCATGGATGGTGAACTCACCCGAGAAGCGCGCACCGACTTCGAAGGTGGCCTGCATTTCACCAGACAGCGACCCCGAGACGGGGCCCTCCTCGTGCAGCAACGCCCCGGAGGCTTTGATCAGGTGTAGGTGCGCCGTGGCGGCGATGTGCACCACGCCTGCCTCGTGGGCTGTGCCGCGGCGACTTGCTGGGAGCCGCGCTGTTGCCTGTTGGGTAATGGTTGCGACTAGCAGTATCACTCCGATTATCGACACGCACACCGTCCCACGCAGCGTCGTCGTAGATGGAATGTGTCGAATCATCGCCAAACCTTATCCCAGTGGAGCTCTACTCGACGGCGTGTTCCAGGGCGTGGGGCTGAGCGTGTAGCTGATGATCAGCAGACGCCTGCGCCATGCCGGCACGACCACGCGGCGCGGCTCGCGCCCGAAGCCGTCCCTTTCGATCTGACGCAGGATCTCGCGATAGAGGACCGTGCAGAGCGTCATCCCGCGTCGTCCGCTGCGCAACAGCGCGAGCGCGCCGAGTGCCTGCTCGTAGAGCGCGTCGGCTCGTGCGATCTGGTCGCGAAGCAGCTCCGTGCGAGCGCCCGGGATGGGCGGACCGAAGCGCTCGATTGTGCTGCGCGCGATGTAGGTGCGGCCGTGGACGTCGTCCTCGTCGATGTCGCGCGCGATGTTGGTTCGCTGCATGGCCCTGCCGAGCGTCGCCATTTTCGTGACGCAGGTGTCCTCACGCGCGCCGAGCAGCTGAGCGAGCATCACGCCGACGGAGCCGCCGGCCTGTTCGCAGTAGCGTTCGAGGTCGTCTTCGGTTTCGATCGGCGCGCGTGCGATGTCGTGACGCATGCCTTCGCAGAAGCGCGCCAGCGGCTCGCGTGAGAGCGCGCTGCGCGTGCAGAGATCGTCGAGGGTCCGCGTCTCCGGGCTGTCGGCGTGTTCGTGACGCGCCCAGCGCTCGACCGCTTCGATGCGATGCGGCGCCGTCGGCTGGTCCTCATCGACGAGGTCATCGAGCGTTCGCAGCACCCCATACAGGCGGTACACGTCCGCTCGCACACGCGGGGGCAGCAGCCGCAGCCCCGGTCCGAGCGTGCTCGCGTCAGGTGCCGTCGCGCCGGCCCTCATTCGGTGGCGAACGACGCGCTCCGTTGAATGCGGATGGTGCGCAGCACGGCGATCACCGCGACCGCGGTTGAGATCGCGCTCGCGAGCAGCAGCGTGCGCAGGCCGAGCTGCCACGCGGGCGCGAACTGGATCGGCGATCCGGTGGTGTGGCGCAGCCAGCCATCGACCAGCGCCTGCCCGAGGATGCCGCTGAGCATGCCGATCGCGCATCCCACCAGCAGCACCAGCCCGCTCTCATAGAAGACGAGGCGCGCGAGCTGCCCGAAGCTCATGCCGATCGACATCAGCGCGTCGAGTCGGCCACGTCGCTGCCACACCGCGCTGAGCATCATCGCGAGCACCGTGGCGATCGCCGCGATCAGCACGGCGGTGGAGGTCTGATTCAGGCGCGCCAGCGTGCTGCCGAGCACGCTGCTGATCTGCTCGCGCCGTTCGGCATCTGTCTGGACCGTCAGCGCCGAGTCGCGCGGCAGCGCTCGTTCGACGTCGGCTCTGCCCTGCTGCAGCGTGATGCCCGGCTCGAGCGTCACCCCCAGCTGGCTGGCCTGGGTGGTTTTCCACAGCCGCGCGTAGTCCTCGCCGTTGAGCACCACGGTGCCCGGAAGCCAGCCGTAGTTCGAGATCGTGGCCGCCAGACGGAAGCTGGCGTCGCCCGACGGTGTTGGCACGCTGAAGCGCTCGCCGAGGCGCAGATGGCGTTCGCCGGCGAGTGCCTGGCTGATCGCGGCCCAGCCACCTTCGCGCAGATGCGCCGTCGCCCCGGTGAGCGACCCCTGCAGCAGTTGGCTGGCGATGATCGGGCTCGGCGCCTGCGACGGGACGCCGATGACCCACACACGCCTGCCGGGGAGATCGAGGAACGACTGTCGGTAGGGCAGCACCGAGTGCACGACGCTCAGCCGGCTCAGGTCGCGCTGCGTTTCGGAGTAGGCGAACGGCTCGGTGCTGTAGATGTTCTGCGGGCCGCCGGGGTTCAGCCACAGCTCAGCGTTGGAGACGACGCCGGCGGCGCCCGTGCGTACCGCTCGCTGGACGTCGGCGACGGCGCCGCCGATGGTGACCATCAGGAACACCGCGATCGCGCCCGTGGCTACGAGCGCCACCGAGCGCGCCGGCGAGACCTGCAGCTCGGCGAGCGACAGGCGCACGGCGGGATCGCTGGAATGGTGGGACGCGGCGTGCGCGAGCGTGAGCGCACGCCGCACGGTCATCGGTATGCAGCAGACGAGCCCCGCCACCAGCGCGATCAACGCGATGACGCTCACGGAGGGCACCAGCAGCGAGGCGGCGGTCGCCGCCAGGAACAGAGCCGCCCCGCCCGCGCACACCAGCGAGTCTGACCGGCGCGGCTTACCGGTCAGCGACAGCAGGCGCTCTTGCGAGTCGTTCTCGGCGGCACCGCTTCGCAGCAGTCCAAGCGCCGGCAGAGCGGCCGCCGCAAAGGCCGCGAGCATCCCGGCGGCGAGCGCGATCAGGATCGTGTGCAGCCCCACGACGCGGGTGTCGCCGGTCGCGAACGCGGACGTCAGGTAGCCCGGAACGGCACGGTAGGCGTAGATCGAGATCAGGTCGCCGGCGATCAGGCCGAGCGCGCAGCCGGCGACCCCAAGGATGAACGCGTCGAACGCGAGCGACGCGACGATCGCTCCGTCCGGCGCTCCAAGCTGCGTCAGCTGCACCACGAACCGGCGCCGCTCGCCGCTGGCGAGCAGGATCGCGTTGTAGGCGAGGATCATCCCGACGACGAGGCTGATCAGGCTGAACAGCGCGGTCAGCCGTCCCTCGGGTCGGGCGGCGTCCGCGAGCAGCCGCGCTTCGGCGTCGATCGGACGGACGTTGAGGCTGGCGCCAAAGCGATCGCTGAGCGCCTTCTGCACCTGTGCCGCACGCCGCGGCGGCGTTTGGATCAAGACCCGCGTCACGCGACCCGGCAGGTCGGCGAGGCTCTGCACGATCGGCAGCGGCGCGGCCGCGACGGGGCTGTCCGCGAGCGTGCCGAGCTTGGCGCTGGGCGTGCTCGCCGCCAGCGACAGGTGTTCGATGCGCGCGCCGACCTCGATCGCGACAAGACTGCCCGGCGTGACGCCGATCGCGCTCGTGGTCGGCTGGGTCATCACGATCAAGCCGCGCCTGGAGGCGTTGCTCTCGCGTTGGAACTGCACGGCCAGCTCGCCGCCGAGTGCGGCGAGCCGTTCGTCCGCGCCCACCAGCGTCAGCGCTCTGCTGCCCGTCGGTCCCACCGCCACGATCCGCTGTTCCAAGATCGGGGCGCTTCGTTGGACACCGGGCACGGACGCAACCTGTTCGGCGATGCGCTCGTCGAAGCCGGCGGGCGCTCTGGCCGCCAGTTCGAGCGTGGCGTCGCCGGCGACGGCGTGCGTGATCCGTTCGAAGGAGCCGACGACGCTGCTGTTCGATATCTGGATCGTGAACAGCAGCGCCACGCCGGCCGCCACGCCGAGGATGGCCATCAGCTCGCGCAGCGGCTGCACACGCAGCTGGCGCGTGTAGAACAGCAGCAGCGTGCGCGGGCTGATCATCGCCCGAGCGCGGCGGCCGTCACGGCGGCGACACCCTCGAGCTTGCCGTCGCGCATCGTCAGCGTGCGGTTCGCGCCGCGCGCGACACGATCGTCGTGAGTGACGATGATCACGGTGGTTCCGCGCTCGCGCGCAAGCTCCATCAGCAGCTCGAGGACGCCGTCGCCGGTGCTGCTGTCGAGGCTGCCCGTCGGCTCGTCGGCAAGCACCAGCTTCGGCTTGCCGACGAGCGCACGCGCGATCGCGACGCGCTGCTGCTCTCCGCCGGAGAGCTGTGCCGGCGGGTGGCCGGCTCGCTGCGCCAGCTCGACGTCGGCGAGCGCGTCCAGCGCCTGCCGCTGCGCCTCACGGCGATGTGTGCCGCGCAGCAGCAGCGGCAGGGCCACGTTCTCCGCGGCGCTGAGACCGGGCACGAGGTTGAAGTTCTGGAACACGAAGCCGAGTTGCGTACGCCGGTAGGCGAGCGCCTGGCGCTTTGACAGGCGCCCCAGGTCGGCTCCGTCGAAGCGCACGCTGCCCGCGTCCGGCCGCAGCAGCCCGGCTGCGAGCATCAGCAGCGTGCTCTTGCCGGAGCCGCTCGGGCCCAGGATCGCGACCAGCTCGCGTGCGTGGACGACGATGCTGAGACGGTCAACTGCGCGAATCGACCCGCCGGGGCAGGCGTAGTGCTTGCACGCGCGTTCGAGCTCAAGCATCGACCGCGGACCGATGCGCTGCGACGGTGGGGAGCCAAACGACCTCCCCGCGGTCCGCCGCAGGATCGTCGTTCGCGAGTTTTCCTTCCCGCAGGTACAGGATCGAATCTGCCCCCAGCATCGCGCCGGCGCCGGTGTCGGTGACGAGCACCGCGACCTTCGCCTCCCGCGCGAGCGTTCGCAACAGCCGCATGATCGCTTCCTGCTCGATCAGCGACAGGTTCGACACGGCTGCGTCGGCGAGGATCAAGCGCGGCTCGATCACCAGCGCGCGGGCGATCGCGACCCGCTGGCGCTCGCCGTCGGAGAGCTTCGGCGGATCCACGCCGATGCAGTGCTCGGCCTCGCACGCGGCCAGGAACTTACGCGCGAGCCGCTCGGCGGAGCGGTAGTCGCAGCCGTCCACCAGCAGTGGCAGCGCCACGTGCTCGAGCACGCTCAACCCCGCCGTCCATGGCTGCATGCCCCAGATGCACCCGGCCTCGCGGCGTCGATAGCGCCTCTGCCGGCGCCCGGACATGCGGTCCAGCCGCTCCCCTTTGTAGGAGACCGCGCCACTGTCGGGTACCTCCAGTCCGGCAGCGATGCGCAGCAGCGTGGTCTTGCCGGAGCCGCTCGCACCGAAGATGCCGAGGACCTGCCCGGCGCCGAGCTTGACCGAAACCCCGTCCAAAGCCACGCGGCTGCCCCCCGCCCGTGGGTAGCGCTTGCTCACTCGCTCGACATGAAGGATCACGCGGCTCGCCTCTGATCGCGCCCCGGTCTCACGGTTGGACGCCGAAGCCGAGCGGAGCGGGGCGCGGGCTCGTGCGCTCGGCGCCCCCGTGGGAAGGAAGCGGGCGTAGGTGCCTGGCGGGGATCCGCCGGTTGTCGTTGCCGTCGAGCTCCAGGCGTGCGCGCTCGCGGTCGGTGATCGCGTGCGAGCGGCCGTGGGTGGACGGCCATACGACGTCGCTCGCGAGCAGCCAGTTGACCGTCCTGCGCGCCTGCTCCGCCCATCTCAACTCGGCTTCGAGCTGCAGGATGTCGGCGCTGAGGTTCAGGCGCAGCAGAATGTGGTCAGCGCGCGCCGGCGCCTGGTCGATGGCGATCGTCTCGTGCCGCCGCGCCAGCTCCTGTAGTTGCACCGCGCAATCGCGCTCGTATGAGTCGATCTCGCTCAGCGCCTGATCGAGCCGCTCCGGACCCGCCAGCGTGATCTTCACCAGCAGCGGACGCCGAGACAGGCGCACGCCGCCGGTGACCCCGTCGAACCAGCGCTCGAACTCGTCCACGCCCTCGCCGGTGATCGCGAACACGTGCCGGTCGTCGCGACCGCGCTTGGCGTCGTCGACGCGCTGGATCAGCCCATCCTGCTCGAGGCGGCTGATCGTTTGATAGAGCTGGCCCGAGTTGACGTCCCACGCCGGCCCGAGACGCTGCTGCAGTCGATCGGCCAGCTCATACGGATAGGCCGATCGATGTAGCAGCAAACCCAGCAACGCGTGCTTCGCCGACACTTAGTCTCCTCGCGGGTGTCTTGCCCCCGCCGTCCGCCCCGCGGTCGGCGTCCTTCGCGTGTTGGCAATCATAGTAAATCCTCACCGTTCGGGGAGTCCATCGAGGCACGAATACCTACTTAAATCCGGGCGTTGTATGGATCACAGATTGCCGGAGATGTTTCTCACTTATCGGCGCGTGGAGTCGCATGGTGGGCGTGATCTCCGGGAGCCCGAAAAACGTTGGGTTTCGGCTCCTCGCCGGTCATGCGGCGCGGTTGGTCAGCGCACATGAGCGCGTACTTAAAGGTATTGACGTCACACGCGGCTTCACGCATTCTGCCCAGGCAACCAAGCGGTGCAAAACGCCACGGTTATGCAAATGTTGCAAATGCGAGCACTCGTCACATACACGCCACCAGTCACTCGACTCGCGCTGAGCCGCCGTTGCCTGCTCGCGCTGCTGTTGACTGTCGCTTGGAGCACGTCGCTGGTCTCACTCGCCCACGGAGCCACGCTGCCCGACGGGCGTGCGTACGAGCTCGTCACACGCTACGAAGAAGGCGGCCGCGAAGTCGGCCTCGACGGCGCCGAAATAGGTATCGGCGTGCCGTCGGTGAACGGTGATGCATTCGACTGGGAAAGCCTCAGCGGCTGCTGCGGCGCGACCACCGGCTCGCTCGAGCTGTATCAGTCCGATCGCGGCCCAGACGGATGGCAGACGAAGGCGATCACCCCCAACCCCGGCGAAGCCCTGGGCGGCGGCGATCTTCTCGAGGGAATCCTCGAAGAGCAGGTGCCGGTGTTCTGGAGCCCCGACCTCAGCAGCACGATCTTCCTGACGCCGGCCGCCTACTCCGCCGGCGACCACCGGCCGGCCAAGTCGCGCGTCAACGAACTCTACTCGGCGGGCCCGGACGGCTCGCTCACATGGTTGTCACAGGGCCCGTCGGGGTCCGGCGACTCGGTTCACTCGGTGACCTTCGACGGGGCGACACCCAACGCCAAGGACGTCGTCTTCAGCACCCAGGAACAACTCACTCCGAACGCGATTGGCATGGAAACCAATGAGGAGCAGCAGTACCTGTACGTGCGCGACGTGGAAACCGGCAGCACGCGCCTGGTGAACGTGAACAACAGCGGCTCGGTGCTCGGTCTTTATGGCGCCGTCTTCGGTGACGGATCGGCGTTCAACGAAGGCTACCTGCCGGTGAACCGCAACGGGACCACGACCAACGCGATCTCCGAAGACGGGTCGAAGATCTTCTTCGCGACGCCTTCCGAAGCCGGCGGCAACGAAACCGCGGAAGCCCCCTCTCACCTGTACATGCGCGACCTGAGCAATGAAACCACCACGTCGCTCGACGATCCCAGCTCAAGCGGCTCGGCGCGCTATGAGGGGGCGGCGCAGAACGGCTCGCTGGCGTTCTTCTCCAGCGACGAGGGGCTCGACGGAGCTTCGAGCGCGAAGGAGCTGTATGAGTTCAACGCAACCGACGAGGAGATCGGCTCGGCCGCGCCGATGAGCGCGATCCCGATCTCCTCGGGGGAATACGTCGGCATCAGCGCGGTGTCCAACGACGGCACACGTGTGTTCTTCATCGATGACTCGGTGCTCGCGCCGAACACGAACCCCGTCGGGCGAGCCGCGGTCGAAGGCGAACCGAACATGTACGCATATGACACGCGCACCGGGCAGACGACGTTCATCGCAACCGTGCCATTGGGCGACGTCAGCGAGTGCAACAACGTGTGCGCCACCAGCGAACCCGGCGGGCTCGTGTACGAGCCGGACATCGACAGGCCGGTGTACCCCACGCCTGACGGCTCGGTCCTGACGTTCGAGACGACTGGCAACATCACGGGCAAGAACCACTACCCCGAAACGGTCCTCACGGCTGCAACGGCCGAAGGGCACGGTGAAGACGAACGCACGCTCGACGTCGCCAGCACTGCCGGCTTTCACGCCGGACAGGCGGTCGAGGTCGGGTCTGGCGAAGACGAGCAG
The DNA here is from genome assembly GCA_963716535.1 of uncultured Solirubrobacteraceae bacterium. Lineage (GTDB taxonomy): Bacteria > Actinomycetota > Thermoleophilia > Solirubrobacterales > Solirubrobacteraceae > Palsa-744. The sequence continues at coordinate 2,966,090 of OY970317.1, forward strand.
GTCGAGGAAATCGAAACCATCGACAGCCCCACCGAAATGACGCTGACCTGGACTCAGCAATTCCTCAGCTTCAAGCCGCACGCAGCCGGAGAAGCGGTCGTGCAGCCGACTTTCCAGGTGTATCGCTATAGCACTGCCGAAAACTCGCTGCTGTGCATCTCGTGCGCGCCGGCCGGTGCTGTGTCGTCGGATGCGACGGTCGGTCTCAGCGGCGGCGGCAGCTACGCGCCGCAGGGCGAGACCGTGCCGATGAGCGAAGACGGCTCACGGATCTTCTTCGAAGCGTCGGCGCCGCTGCTTGCGGGCGTGCAGGCGTCCAGCACCGGCGGGCTCGAGCCGCGCAACGTGTACGAGTGGGAGCACGGCAAGCTCTCGCTGATCTCCGACGGGTCGGCCTCGGAGTTCATCTTCTACGGGACGACGCCGAGCGGCAACGACACGTTCTTCCGAACTCGTGCCCAGATGACAAGTACCGAAACGGGCGGCGCGGAGACGATCTACGACGCTCGCGTTGGTGGCGGCTTCCCGGAACCCGCGCCTCCAGTTCCGTGCACGGCCGAGGACTGCCGTGCGCCGGCGGCCGCCACGGAATTCTCGATACCCGCGAGCGCGACGCTCAAAGGCCCGCTTCCCAGCACTACCGAGCCGAGCCTGACGGCGCCGCATCTGCTGGTCGCGAGCATCACCGCGGCGGAGCGCGACGCGCTCGCGCGCACCGGTCACATCACGCTGGAGGTCACCGTCACCGCTCCGGGGAAGGTCGCCGGTCAAGCGCTTGCGAAGTTGAACGGCAAGATGCAGCGCGTCGCTCGCGCCAGCGTGACGCTCGAGCACCCGGGGACGGCGGCGCTGAAGCTGAGCTTGAGTCGCGCGGCCATGCAGGCGCTGGCCAAGAGTGGCTCGCTGTCCCTGCAGCTCCAGATCAGCTACTCGGCCAGCGGCACGGTCGAGCAGGCAAAACTCAAGCTGACCAGCGACAGCCACGCGGCTGGCGCGAGGAGATAACGCGCTCATGCAAACGCTTACAGCCAAGAGTCGGCTCCTCATAACGGTGCTGCTCGCGGTCGGTGCCGTCGGTCTCGTGCCGGCGGCGGCGCGCGCCCAGCTCGGGGTCTCCTCGTTCAACATGTCGCTGGCCTCGCAGCAGGCCGGCGCTCACGCCGACGCGTCGATGTCTTTCAGGCTCGACGCGTCACCGCTCGGAAACCCGATCAGCCAACTCAGCGACGTCGCACTCACGCTGCCGCGGGGGCTGGTTGGCAACCCGCAGGCGGTGCCGAAGTGCTCACTCAAGACGTTTGAAGGGTATCGATGCCCGCCCGCCGCTCAGGTTGGCTTCGTGCAGGTGGACCTCGTCGTCTGCGAAGGCGCGAGTATTCCGCTGACTGCGGAAGCCGTCGCCGGCGCGACGTCGATCAGCGTCCCGGACGCGGCGAGCGTTTGCGAATACCAGCTGCACGCGCGCACGATCACGATCGGCTCAGGCGCCTCGCAGGAGACCGCGACGGTCACGGGCGTCGAATACGAAAACTATGAATATGGAAAGATCCCGCACACGCTGCTATTGGCGGCGCCCCTCGAACATACGCACGCGGCCGGCGAAGCGGTCTCCTATGAAGCAGATGTGTTCCCGTATCCGGCGGCGCTGTTCAACGTGCAGCCGCTACCTGGGCACGTGGCGACGTTTGGCGCCAAGGTGCTGTTCTCGTCGCTGATGGTCAACGTCAACGTGCCAGATGGCGGGAGCAATGGATTGCAGGCGACGATCAGCGACCCGTCGACCGAGCTGAACATGGAGGGTGCGACGATCGACCTGTGGGGTCTACCTGCTGAAAAGAGTCACGACGCCGAACGCTGCGAAGAGATCGTTCTCTATGGGTGTGGGCTCAAAGGTGGCGAAGCGACTGCGTTTATGTCCAACCCGACCAATTGTTCGGCGTCGCTGGAAGGCACGCTCGCCGTCCGCTCATATGGAGGTGAAGCAGCGACCGCCACGACCACCCTGCCCGCGCTGACCGGCTGTGAAACCCTGCAGATCGCGCCGAGCATGTCCGTCGCACCGGATACGACCCAGCGTGACACCCCGGCCGGCTACGAACTCAACCTGAAAGTGCCGCAGAGCAGCCTGCCGGAAGGCCTCGCGACCCCCGACGTGAAGGAAGTGTCGGTGACGCTGCCCGCCGGCACGTCGCTGTCACCGGGGGTGGCGGCTGGCTTGCAGGCGTGCGACGAAGCGCAGTTCGCCGCCGAAGGCTGCCCAAACGCTGCGAAGGTCGGAACGACGGAACTGACCTCGCCGGTGCTCGCCGAAAGGATGACCGGCGCCATCTACATTGGCGAGCCGACGCCCGCTGAACCGTACCCGCTGCGGGTCGTCCTCAGCTCCAACACGACGACGATCAAGCTGTCGGGCCAAGTAGAGCCGAACGCTACTAGTGGCCAGGCGACCGCCGTGTTCGCCAACACGCCGCAGCTCCCCTTCAGCGACCTCAAACTGAACCTGTTCGGAGGTCCGGGGGCGGTGTTCGCCAACCCGACCGTGTGCGGTCGTGCCGTGAGCACTTCGCAGATCACCTCCTACGGTGGGCAGGTGGCCACGCCGACGTCCGAATTCACCATCGACGGCAATAACGAAGGCGGAAGCTGCCCCGCGAGCCAGAGCTTCGCACCGCGCTTCAGCGCCGGTACGACATCGCCGCAGGCCGCCGGCTTCAGCCCGTTCACGCTCACGGTCTCGCGCGCCGACGGCGAACCCAGCCTGTCCTCGTTCTCGGCGGAACTGCCGCCCGGGCTGCTCGGAACGCTGAAGTCCGTGCCGCTGTGCCGCGAACCGCAAGCCGCGCTGGGCACGTGTGCTCAGGCCTCCGAAGTGGGGACGGCGACGATTCTCGCGGGCTCGGGGTCGCGGCCGCTGCCGGTCTCCGGCCCGGTGTACCTGACAGGACCCTATGACGGCGCGCCGTTCGGGCTCTCGGTCGTGGTCAACGCGGTCGCGGGACCGTTCAACCTTGGCACGGCCGTGGTCAGAGCGAGGATCTCGATCGCTCCGAGCGATCTGCATCTGACGATCGTCTCGGACCCCTTCCCGCAGATCATGGGCGGCATCCCGCTGCGCCTGCAGACAGTGAACGTGACGTTCAACCGCGCGGGCTTCATGTTCAACCCGAGCGGCTGCTCCCAGCAGGCGATCACCGGCACGATCGACGGTTTGGGCGGCGTCAGCGCCGCGGTGTCCTCGCCGTTCCAGGTGGCTGGCTGTGAAAGCCTGCCGTTCGCGCCGAAGCTCTCCGCGGCCACACAGGCCGGGGACAGCAGCCGCGGGGACGGCGCAAGCCTGGCGGTGAAGATCTCGAGCCCGACCCAGTCGGCGGGGACGATGTACACGGCGAGCATCCAGATGCCCAAGCAGTTGCGACCGCGCCTGGCGACGATCCAGGACGCATGCTTGGCGAGGACGCTCACGACTGCGCCATCGGCATGCCCACCGGCATCGCTCGTTGGCCACGCGACCGTCGCCAGCCCGGTGATGACCGCGCCGCTGACCGGACCTGCCTATCTGGTCGCCAACGGCGGCGCAGCGCCACCGTCGCTCGTCCTGCTGTTGCAGGGAGAAGGAGTCAGCGTCGATCTCACGGCCTCGATCTCGATCTCCAGCAATGGCCCGATCACGGCAGACTTCCAGTCGCTGCCGGACGTGCCCCTCAGCACCTTTGAACTGGTGCTGCCGAGCGGGCCGCACTCGATGCTGGGAGCGACCGAAAACGTCTGCCGCAAAGCGCTGACGGTTCCTTACAAGCTGACCGATCGAGGCGGCGCTGTCTTCACTAGCTCGGCCGCGGTTGCGGTCAGCGGGTGTCTCAGCGCCAAGAAGTCGGCGGTCAAGAGCAGCCGGCGCAGGACAGCGAAGAGCAGCCGGCGCAGGACAGCAAAGAGCGGCAGGCGCCGGGCGACCGAGCACAGCAGGCGTTGAGCGCACCAGTAGGCGTCACGCGATCAGGGCGACGGGTCGCGATGCGCGAGCGCTAGGCTCAGTCGCTGGATGGCAGAGGACCGCGCGAGCCGCTTTCTGGAGCTCCATCACCAGGAGCGGCCGCTGCTGCTCGCGAACGCGTGGGACGTCGGCTCGGCGAAGCTGCTCGCGTCGCTCGGCTGCCAGGCGCTCGCGACGACCAGCAGCGGCTACGCCGCGAGCCTCGGCCGGCTCGACTACGGCGTGACTCGCGATGAGGCGCTCGCGCACGCGGCTGCGCTCGTCGCTGCGACCGACGTGCCCGTGTCGGCGGACCTCGAGGAGTGCTTCGCCATCGACCTCGCCGGCGTCGCCGAGACCGTGCGCCGCGCCCGCGACGCCGGCCTCGCGGGCTGCTCGATCGAGGACTGGGATCCGCGCGAGCAGCGGCTGTACGACATCGGCGAGGCGGCAGAGCGCGTCGCTGTGGCGGCGGCCGCGGCACACGACGGCGACGTGCGCCTGGTGTTGACCGCGCGCGCCGAGAACCACCTGCGCGGCAACCCCGACGTGCGCGACACGATCGCGCGCCTGCAGGCCTACGAACAGGCTGGCGCGGATGTGTTGTACGCGCCAGCGCTCGACCGCCCCGAGGATCTTCGCGAGCTGCTCGCCGCGGTCGAGTTGCCCGTCAACGTGCTCGCGCGCGCCGGCACGCCGCCGCTGTCAGAGCTCGCGCAGCTGGGCGTAAAGCGCGTCTCCGTCGGCGGCGGCCTTGCGTTCGCCGCGTACGGCGCTGCGGTCAAGGTCGCCACCGAGCTGCTCGAGCAGGGGACCTACGGCTTTACCGAGCTGTCGGGCGCGGGGGCAAAGGCCGCGCGGGCGGCCTTCGCCTGAGCACGCGTACGCGTGCGCCACCGCGCGGCCTCAGCGTCGGGCCGCCGGGCACCGCGCGCGCTGGCGTCGTCGAGGTGCGCTCCAGCTCCACGCGCGCGAGCAGCTCGCGCAGCACGACCTTCATCTCCAGCAGCGCCAGCGACGCGCCGAGACAGCGATGCGCGCCGCCGCCAAACGGTAGGAACGAGTAGCCGTCTGGCTGCGCTTCGAGGAAGCGCTCGGGACGGAACACGTGCGGCTCCGGGTACGTGCGCGGGTCGTGGTGCACGCCGTAGGCGTCCACCAACACCGGGATCTCGTACGGGATCGTCCACGGCCCGATCTCAAACGGCTCGAGCATGTGGCGGCCGCTGGTGATCGGCAACGGCGAGCGGATCCGCAGGATCTCCTTGACGAGCGCCTCCAGATAAGCCTCGTCGCCGTCGCGCGCCCTGGCCATCACGGCGGGGTTGTGCACGAGCAGTTCGACGCCCCACGCGGTTGCCGTCGCCGTCGTCTCGTGGCCGGCGGCGATCAATGTGATCAGTTCGTCGCGCAACTGCTCGTCGGTGAGGCCGTCGCCGAGCTCGTCACGTGCGCCCACCATCATCGCGAGGATGTCCTCGCGCTCGCTCAGCAGCGGGTCGGCGCGGGTCGCGGCGATGTGCTCGAACAGCAGCGCGTCGAGTTCGTCTTTCAAGCGCCACGCTCGCCGCGAGAACAGGTTCCAGCGCGCGCGGCGTGTCAGCTGTGGCACGAACATCGCGAAGGCGTTCAGCGGCGTGTTCAGTTCGTCGAAGATCCGGCGCAGTCGCTGGCGCACCGCCACGTCGGAGATGCCGAGGACCGCCTGCATGATCACGTCGAGCGTCAGCGCCTGCGTGATCGGCTGGACCTTGACGACATCGCCTGCGCACAGCCGGTCCAGCTCCGCCGCCGCCAGGCGCTCCATCAGGCGCGCGTAGGACTGCACGCGCTCGCCGTGAAACGGCGGCAGCAGCATCTTGCGCCGCGCGAGGTGCTGCGGCGGCTCGAGCATCAGCAGCGACTGCGCGCCCACGAACTGGACCAGCACGTCGTTGCCGTGGCGCTTGCCCAGCGGGTCGCCCGTGTACAGGCGCTTGATCACCTCGCGGTCGCGCGTCAGCACTGCCGGAGGCGCCGTGCCCACGCGTACCGTAAACGAGTCGCCGTAGCGCGCGTGGCCGCGATCGCTCAGTTCCTCGAAGCGCCACACCCGCGCCAGCGCCTGCACCGCGCGCGGCAGACGCGGCCCGGGCGGCAGCGAGGCTTCCCGCACGGCGCGCGGCAGGCCTGGTCCCGGCGGCAGCGAAGCGATGCGACCGGCAGGGGCGTTGGGGTCACCCGCGACGGGAACGGCACTAGACATCCACGCTGCACGGTAGTCCCGTGTGTGGAACCTGTCAACCGGGCTGTCGGGCTGTCGAGGCCACGCCTCCTCACTCTGTCGAAAGGAGCAGAATGGTGCGGATGAGCGTCACGCCCAGCGCCGGCGAGGCCCCCCGCAACCTGATCCTCGCGGCGATGATCTTCGCGGTCGCGATGACGTTCATCGACCAGACGATCGTCTCGATCGCCGCGCCGCAGGTGCAGAAGGAGCTGCACCTGACGAGCACCGGCGTGCAGTGGGCGGTCAACGCCTACCTGCTGTCGCTGGCCGCGCTGTTCGCGTTCGGCGGCCGGCTCGCGGACACCGTCGGGCACCGCCGCATGGTCACGCTGGGCGTGGTCGTGTTCGCGACCGCATCGGCGCTGTGTGGGCTGACCCCCAAGGGCAGCCTCGCCGAGGCGTGGATCGTGACCTTCCGCGTGATCCAGGGCGCGGGCGGCGCGATCATGTTCCCCGCCGCGCTCGCGATCGTCGTGCAGACGTTCGCCTTGCGCGAACGCGGCAAGGCGCTCGCGATCTTCTTCGGCATCGCCGGCGGTCTCACCGCGATCGGCCCGATCCTCGGCGGCTACCTGACGCAGTGGACGTGGCGCGCGATCTTCTGGGTCAACATCCCCGTCGCGATCGTCGCGCTGATCCTGATCGCGATCTCCAAGCCCAAGACCCTGCACAAGCCCGCGCGCATGGACTATCGCGGCGTCGCGCTGATCGCTGCCGGCGTCGCGCTGAGCGTGTTCGGCTTCCAGCAGTCGGCCGTCTGGGGCTGGGGCGACCCCGCCACCGGCGCCTGCATCGCTGTCGGCGCCGCGATCCTGATCCTGTTCGCGCGCGTCGAGGCGCGCACCGCCGAGCCGCTGATGCAGGTGAGCATCTTCCGTATCCGTGCGTTCCTCGTCGAGAACTTCGTGCTCGCGATCTCGATGATCGTGTTCATCCCCGTGTTCTTCTTCGCCAGCGAGTACGCGCAGATCGCGCTCGGCAAGAGCCCCTCGCAGGCCGGCCTCTACATCCTGTACTTCTTCATCGGCTTCGTCATCGCCGCACAGGTCGGCGGGCGCATGCTCGACCGCATCGGCGCCAAGCGCCCGGTCGTGCTCGGCTGCGTGATCTCCGCCGTCGGCTTCTACCTGTGGGCGGGCAAGGTGACAGGCCTTGACTTCGGTACCCAGCAGATCGACATCATCATCGCCGGCGCCGGCATGGGGATGATGCTCGGGCCGGCCAACACCGACGCCGTCAACCGCGCCTCAGCGCTCTCCTACGGTGAGGCGACCGGCATCACGCAGACCGTGCGCAACTACTCCGCCAGCCTCGGTCTCGCGATCCTCGGCACGATCCTCGTCTCGCAGATGCGCTCGCGGCTCACCAACTCGCTGATCGCCAAAGGGGTCGCGAGCGCGCACGCGCACGCCGTCGCCGCAAGCCTCTCTCAATCCCAATCCGGCGGCGGCAGCGTCGCCTCGATCCCGCACTTCGTGCGCCTGGACTTCGCCTACGCGACGCGCTCGGTGCTGTATGTGATGGCCGCGGTTATGGCCGCCGCGGCGGTTGTCGCGTTTCTTGGCCTGCAACGGGGCCTCCAGGCGGACACGCAGACGAGCGACGAGCCGGAGCTCGAGCAGGCGACGCTCGCCTGACCCGCCCAGGCGACGTCGGCCCGCCTGAGCCACGCCGCGCGCCTAGGCCACGTCGGCCGCCTGGGCTGGTGCGTTGCGGGGCCCACGCGAGAGGCGCGCTCCAGCGGCCCGTGCGCTGCCGCGGGCGTGGCGCCCTCCTAACGATGGCTCGGCAACCCGAGCACGTGCTGCGCGATGAAGTTCAACGCCAGCTCCTGGGAGATCGGTGCCGAACGCCCGGCGCGGGCGTCTAGGTACAGGTCGAGCATGCCCTCACGCTCGTCCCACGCGGCCGCGCCGAGCGTCTGCATCGCCTGGTCGGCCGCGTCGAACAGCACGTCCGCGCACAGCAGCTTCGCCATGTTGGCTTGGCCGGCGATAGCCATCGTGTCGGCGCCCGCGTCGAACTGCTGGGCCGCGCGGTAGACGAGCAGTCGCGTCGCTTCGATGCGCGCGTGCAGCGACGCGAGCGGATGCTGGATCGACTGCTCGGCGCCGATCGGCAGTTGGCCGAAGATCGTGCGCTCTCCCGCGCGGGCCAGCGCCCGCGAGACGCAGTAGCGCGCGTTGCCCAGCGACAGCGCCGCCGACAGCAGCCGCTCGATGTGCGTGAACGGCCACAGTGCCAGCAGGCCCTGGCCCTCGGTACCGACGATCCCGTCCAGCGGCGCCTGCACGCCGTCGAACGTCAGCTGGAATTGACGCACGCCCTCGCGCCCGCGCATCGGCAGCTCCGTGCGCTCGACGCCCGGCGCGTGCGGGTCGACGAGCACCGTCGTGAACTGCGCCCGCGCGCCCTCCTCGGCGGGCGTGCGCCCGAACACCAGCACGCGCTCGGCCAGGTCGATGCCCGAGGTGACCGCCTTGACGCCGTCGATAACAAAGTGGTCATCCGCGCGACGCACCGTCGTCTTGCTGCGGAACACGTTGTGCCCGCACTGCGGCTCTGTCACCGCCAGCGCCAGGAAGCTCTCACCGGATGCGATCGGCCCGAGCCAGCGTTCGCGCGCCGGCGCCGGGCCGACCTGCGCGATCGCGTGCCCAATCGCCGCCGTCAGCACCGGCATCCACAGGATCAGGTTCGACTCCGCCAGCGCCTCCATCACCAGCACCAGCGCCAGCAGGCCGCCCTCGCTGCCGCCGTCGGCCGGTGGCACAAGCAGGCCCGCCCAGCCGCGCTCGCAGATCTCCGACCACAGCTCCGGGTGTACCGCGCCGTGCTCGAACGGATACATGCGCACCTTGCGGTGACGTGCCGCGAAGCGCTCCGCCAGCTCCCGTGCCTGTGCCTGCACCTCAGCGTGGAACGGGGGCAGCTCGAACGGCGCTAGCTGCGTGGACGCTGGCTGTGCAGGCGGTGCGGTGGCGTGCATGTGGGCTCCTGTCGCTCGGGTTCGTTGCAGAGTATTGCTCTGGAGTGATACTCTGTCAATCGATGACCGTGAAGGCCACCAAACAGGGAGCGAACATGGACACGCGCAGCCGCATCCTCGACGCGGCGCTGCAGTGCTTTGTCGAGTCGGGCTACGAGCAGACGACGATCGCCGCGATCCGCGAGCGCAGCGGCGTATCGAACGGGGCGTTGTTTCATCATTTCCCCACCAAGGAGGCGATCGTCGATGCGCTGTACGTAGACGCGATCGAATCCTTTCAGGAGGGTTTGTGGGAGCTGCTGCAGCGTCGCTCGCGCTCGCTGCGCGGCGCGCTCGGCGCCGCGATCTCACACCAGCTGCGCTGGATCGAAGCCAACCAGGACCAGGCGCGCTTCCTGTACATGCGCGGGCACCTCGACTGGGACTCGCCAGCGAGCGCGAAGCTCGAGGAGCTGAACCGCAGCCTCGCGCAGGCATACCGTGAGTGGATGACCCCGCTCGTGGAAAGCGGCCAGATCCGCGCGATGTCGATGCTGATGTTGAACGCGATCGTCACGGGCCCCGTGCACGCGATCGCCCGCCGCTGGCTCGCCGGGCAGCTGCGCTCGCCGCTTCACGCCTACGCGGACGAGCTTGCGGATGCCGCCAGCGCGGCGCTCAGCGGCACGCCGTCGCGCTCGCGTCGCCCGCCACGGTCGCTCGCGCGCCAGGGCCGTATCCGGCTGGAACTGGTGTCCGATGACGGCAGCGTGATCGCCGACGGCGAGGCCACTGCCGAGCTTGTGGCGACGCTCCCGCCCGGCTCGTCACGCAGCGGCTCGCCACGCGCGGATTCGAGAAGCACGGGCTCGACAAGCACCGGGACGGCGGCGTGAGCGGGCCGGTGGACGTGCAGCGCGAGGGCGAGGTCACGATCCTGCGCCTGAGCGCCGGCGAGAACCGTTTCAACCCGACCTCGCTCGATGCGATTGTCGCGGCGCTCGATGAGCTGGAGGCCGGCGATGGTCCGGGCGCGCTGGTGCTCACCGGCGAGGGTAAGTTCTTCTCCAACGGCCTCGACCTGGAGTGGATGGGCTCAGCGCCGCCGGGCGGCGCCGAGGACGTGCTGCGGCGCGTGCACGCGCTGTTCGCGCGTCTGCTCGCGTTCCCGACCGCGACCGTCGCCGCGATCAACGGGCACGCGTTCGCGGCCGGCGCGATGCTCGCGCTCGCCTGCGACGCGCGCGTGATGCGCGAAGATCGCGGCTACGTGTGCCTGCCCGAGGTCGACATCGGCCTCGCGTTCACGCCCGGCATGACCGCGCTGTTGCAGGCGCGGCTGTCGCCCGCGAGCGCCCACGAGGCGATGCTCAGCGGCCGTCGCTACGGCGCCCCCGAAGCGCTCGCCGCGGGGATCGTCGATGCGGCCGTGCCCGACGAGCGGGTGCTTGGGGATGCGGTGCAGCGTGCGGCGGCGCTCGCCGCCAAGCCGCGCGCGACCGTCGCCGCGATCAAGCGCGGACTGTACGCAAACGCGCTTGCCGCGCTCGAAGCGCCGGTGGCCTTCGGGTAGGCGCCCGCGCGCGCGGGGGGCGGCAGTCGCCCGGCGACCGCAGGGGGCCCCGTCCATGTCGCGCTTAGTTGCGTGCGGCGACGCTGAGGCCGCCGTCGGCGATCAGCGTCTGGCCGGTCACGTAGGAGGAGTCCTCGCTCATCAGGAACAGCGCGCAGCGCGCGATCTCCCACGCGCTGCCCTGGCGCCCGGCGGGGATGCGGACCTCGTCGCGCTTGGGGTTCTGGCGCGCGGCGAGCCTGCCGAGCGAGGTGTCGATCAGCCCGGGTGCCAGCAGGTTGACGCGCACGCGTGGCGCGCCTTCGATGGCGGCGTTGCGACACACCGCCTCGAGCGCCGCCTTCGAGGCGGCGTAGGAGGGGATCGGCATCGATTCGCGCGCGGCCAGCGAGCCGATCAGCAGCACGCTCGCGCCCTCGCCGAAGCTCGCGAGCGCTTGCTTGCAGCCGAGGAAGTGCGAGCGCAGGTTGACGGCCATCACGCGATCCCAGTCCTCGACGCTGGTGCCCGCGAAACGCAGGCCGGCGCCGATGCCGACGTTCATCACGAGCCCGTCGAGGCCGCCGAGCGCGGCGCTCGCGTGCGCGAACATCGTGTCGATGCCGGTCTCCTCGGCCGCGTCGGCGAGCACGCTGACGCACTGCGCCCCCTCGCCGCGCACGATTGCCTCGGTCACGCCGAGGCTCGCGGCGTCGACGTCGGCGAGCGCGAGCGCGGCGCCCTCGCGCGCGAACAGCACCGACATCGCGCGCCCGTTGCCGATCGGCGCGTCCTCGAGGCCGTGGTCCTGTTGCCCGGCGCCGACGATCAGGATGCGCCTACCAGCGAGCCTTCCTGTGCGTATCGCTGTCACATCCGCTGCCGCCATAAGCGGGCATCCTATGCCCGCCACCCGTCGGTTCACACGTCCGGGTTCGATCGCTGCGACGGGTTTCAAACACCAGGTGGCGCATTCGCTGTGGCCAGCGCCGCCAGGAACTGTTCCCGCGCGCTCGCATCGCAGTACTCCGTTTCGAGCGCGCTCATATCCACGTCTGGTTCCGCGCCGGCCGGGAAGTCGTCTCCGGGTCCGCACACAGGCTCAAGCGGCGCGCGTCCGTCCCACGCCGGCCCGGTGACGGTCGCATCGACGTCGATGCGCTGTCCCTCGATTGCGATCGTCAGGTAGCGGTGCACGTCGAGGAGTCCTGCGCTCGGCACCGTCTGCGCGATCGCGGTGCCGAACAGGCTCAGCGCGCGGTCGCGATCGAGCCGGTAGACGCGGTGAACGAGCGCCGGCTGCGTCTCGGGAAAGCGCTTGGCGAGCAGCTGCGCGAGCAGCAGGTGCTTGGTGGCGCTCGTGCCGCGCGCCTCGAGCAGCGTGCCTTCCACGGTGCGATCGTTCGGCTGCCCGTACGGCAGCGCGCGCACTGCTTCCACCAGCTCGACAGGCGAGCTGTCCACGCGAAACAGAGGGCCGAGCGCCACGCGCTCGCCCGCGCTCAGGTGCGGCCACAGCGCCTCATAGCCGATGAACTCGAACATCTTCACGCCCGGCTGCAGCGGTCGCGGCGCCGCCAGCAGGCGGTTCGTGCCAACGCCGAACGGCGGCGCCTCGGCAAATGCAAGCTCCTCGAACCCGGCGTCCTCGAACGTCGCCCTGATCTGCGGCACGAGGTCCGGCGCGCGGCGGTGGCGTGTCCAGATCACGGTCGCTCCCGGCGCGCACAGCTGCAGCAGGTGTCCGATCGTGGCGGCGACGTCGGCCGCCGCGAGGTTGCCGAACACGCCGCACACCAGCACCACGTCCGCGGGGACCGCGCCGAGGTAGGAGTCGGTCATCGACGCGTCTGCCGTGATCGCCTGCACCGCGTCGAGCCCCGCCGCGCGGGCGGCTCCCTGCGCCAGCGCCACGTTCTGCGCATCCAGCTCCACCAGCCGCGCGCTCACGTCGCTGCGGCGCGGGTGCTCGCTGAGCACGCCGATCGCGTCGTGACCCTGACCCGCGCACACGCTGATCAGCCGGATCGGACCGGGTGGCGCGGCGTCCAGCGCGGCGCGCAGCTGCGCTCGCACCAGCGCCAGGCGACGACCCAGCTCCGAGTCGGGGTCCTCGTAGCCCGAGTGCCACGCTCGCCAGTCGACGGACGTCTCTGCGGGGGCGTCGGGGGTGGACACTGGTCGACTGTAGCTGCGGCGAGCTGTTTCGGGGGGCTTCAAGTAGTGCTACACCACGGTGCTACCATGAGCCCAATGCCGACACGCTTTCCACGCATCCCCGTCACCAGGGATCTCGCTCTAGCTGAGGCGCTGGACCGCGTCACGCCCCTCGTCGAGCCCGCGCGGCCAGCCGCGACGCTTGTGCACGACCTCGCGATCCGCGGCGCTGAAGCCCTGCTCGTCGAGCACGGACGACATGCGGGCGCGATCGAGCGTCTGATCGAGCGATCGACCTCGGCTGACCCAGGGTTTGACGTCGATGTCGCGCAGCGCATCGACGAGCTCGCCTGGGGCGCGTAGCCGTGAGCAACGAGCCCCCGTTCGGGGGCCGCGTGTTGATCGCCGACACCTCCGCGTGGGCGCGCGCGTCTGACCCGCGTGCTCGACTCGAGTGGGCTGCCGCGCTACGTGCTGGGCAAATCGCGACGTGCTCGATCGTGACGCTCGAGCTGTTGTACTCCGCTCGCAACGGACAGGAGCTTGCGATGCTCGAGTCCGAGCAGGCCCTGCTGCGCGATGTACCCGTCACCGTCTCCGCGCAAAGAGCTGCGATCGGATCGCTGCGCGAGCTCGCCGCTCGAGGTGGGGGACAGCATCGCGTCCCGATTGCAGATGCCCTGATCGCCGCGGCGGCACAAGATGCCGGTGTCGACGTGCTCCACTACGATCGCCACTACGACCGCCTCGCTCAGGTCCTCGGTTTCGCGAGCGTTTGGATCTCGCCCGCTGGCACTTTGGAGCGGTGACCGCCCTCACACCGCGTCGAGATCGTCTAGCCGCGCGCGCGACAGCAGCACGCGCTCACCCTTGAAGGGGACGGCCTCGGCTTCCAGCAGCCGTCGCTGGCGGGCTCCCTTCGCGAGCGAGCCGTCCGCGCGCACGACCCGATGCCACGGCGCCTCGTGTGCGTCGGTGCGGCTCAGCACGTAGCCCGCCAGGCGTGGCGCGCCCGGCGAGACATCGCCGTAGGTGCGAACGAAGCCGGGCGGGATTGCCCTCACGCGCCGCAGGATCGCGGCGCGGGCATCGGCGCTCTGCTCACGTGGCACAGCCGGATCGTGCCACAGCCATCAGGTGCGCACGCGGGTCGCGGGTCGCGGCTCAGCCGGCGGCGGCTGTTGCCGGCGCGCCGGCCTGCTCCTCTCCCGCGGCGGGCGAGGTCACGCGCGCTACCAACGGCAGCCCGAGCAGCGAGACCGCAGCCATCGCGAGGAACGCGGCGAGCGGGTGGTGAACGAGGACCTGTACCAGCAGCGCCACGACCAGCCCGCCTAGATTGCCGGCCATCCACACGATCGCGCCGGCGGTTCCGGCGGCGGCGCCGGCGAGCTGCTCGGCCGCGGTCAGGATCACCGGCAGCGCGGGCAGCAGCACGACACCCATCACGACGATCGCCAGCGCCCGCGTGCCCAGCCATGGGAACGCGCCAAGCGCTACGCAGCCGAGGCACGCGACGAGCACGGTCGCGAGCATGAAGCCCCGCTCGGCGCGGCGGCGGGCAACGAGCGGCGGCAGCACCGCACAGCCGAGAATGCCGGCGATCACCATTCCCACCAGGAGCGCGCCGGCGGTCGTTTCGGAGACGCCAGAGGGGTGCAGCAGCGTCTGCAGCCAGGTGGCCAGCGCGACGAAGATGCCGAAGCCGAGGAACACCAAGCCGCACAACGTGCGCATCGGCGGCAGCTGCCACAGCGCGCGCGCCGCGCTGCCCTCGATCGCCGCGTGCTCCTCGCTCGCGTGTCTCGGAGGACGTCGCAGCGTGACCGCCAGCGCTACCGCCGGCAACACCGCCAGCACCGCCTCGAGTACCAGCAGGCGCTCGAGCTGGCCGTGTGCACCCAGCGTCGGTCCCAGCAGCAGCGCCAGCAGCATCCCCACGAAGTTGCCAGCCGAGCCGACCGCGATCCCGCTCGCGCGCTGGTCTGCCGGTAGGTACTCGCCGGCGAGCTTGCTGACCGCACTCAGGACGACCGGCTGGGCGATCGCCACCAGCACCTGTCCTGCCATCGCCCACACGAACGTCTCGTCCACCAGCCGCACGAGCCCACCGAGCGCCACCAGTACGCCGCCGGCCGCCAGCGCCGGGCGGAACCAGCGGTCGAGCAGGATTCCGGTGGGGATCGCAAGCACCACGTACAGCAGCGGAAAGATCTCCGCGAGCCAGCCGACCGCGCCGACCGACACGCCATAGCGCCTGGCCGATTCGGTTGTGATCGCGGCGTATGTGAGCCACAGGACCTGGGTCGCGGCGCACACCAGCGCGTATGCCGCGATCACCGACCAGCCGCCTGTCTTTGTGGAGTTGCCCTGCCGTGGAGTCACGCAACGGCTCCTTTGCCGCTCGATCGCGGCGCGAAGCCTAGTGCAGCGGGCAGGCGCTGCTCACGCTTCGCCGGCGCCCGCGGCCGCCGCTGCGGGTGAGCCCGGGCCTGCCCCTGACTTGCTACGGCGAGCGATCTCCTCGCGCACGAGCGGCGCGACCTTCGTGCCGAACAGCTCCATCGAATGCAACACGTCGCGGTGGGCGACGGCGCCGACGCTCATCTGGCCGACGTAGCGGTCGTTTGCGAACAGCTCGTGCTCGTACAGGATCTTCTCGGCGACCTGCTCGGGCGCGCCGACGGCAAGCGCGCCGGCGGGTGAGCGCAGCGCTTCGTACTCGGGGCGTCCCGACGGCGGCCAGCCGCGCTCGCGGCCGATGCGGTTCATCACCGCCAGGTAGGAGGCGGCGAACGCCGAGTCGGCCTGGGCGGAGGTGTTGCCGACGAACGCGTGCGTGTTGATTGCCACGCGCGTTTGGCTCGGATCGTGACCTGCCTTCGCGGCCGTCTCTCGGTAGAGCTCGACGAGCGGGGCAAAGCGTGCCGGCTGGCCGCCGATGATCGCGATCGTCAGCGGCAGCCCCAAGGTCGCGGCTCTGACTACCGACTGCGGTGAGCCGCCGACGGCGACCCACACGGGCAGCGGCTGTTGCAGCGGTCGCGGCCAGACGTCGGCGTCGGCGAGCGCCGGACGGTGCCGGCCCGACCAGGTCACGCGCGTCTGCTCGCGCAGCGCCAGCAGCAGCTCGAGCTTCTCTGCGTACAGCTCGTCGTAGTCGTCGAGGTCGTACCCGAACAGCGGGAAGGACTCGATGAACGAGCCGCGGCCGGCCATGATCTCGGCGCGCCCGTTCGACAGCAGGTCGACCTCGGCGAAGTCCTGGAAGACGCGCACCGGGTCGGCCGAGCTGAGCACGGTGACCGCGCTGGAGAGACGGATGCGCTCGGTCTTGACCGCGGCCGCGCCCAGCACGACAGCCGGCGCCGACACGAGAAAGTCCGGCCGGTGGTGCTCGCCTACGCCGAACACGTCCAGCCCGAGTTGGTCGGCCAGCTCGATCTCCTCCATCAGCTCCCGCATACGCTGGCGCGGGCTGACGCCGCTTGCCAGATCAGCGAACGTGGCGAGGCCGAGCTCCATCGCTCAAAGGATAGCCGCAGTGGTTGTTTGCGCAACGATCGACCCGCGCAACGCCTCCGAGGATCCGCCATACTCGTCAGGTTGAGCGGTGAGCACGATGCCGAGGCATGGGAGCGGGCCGGCGTCGGATCGGTTGTGGTTGCTGCTCTGACAAGGACACGTCGAGGCTTGGTGTCAGAGCTCGAACTGACGCCCGGCGATGACGGCGTTCCTACCTCATGTGTCGTCAATTTCGACAATCTTCATACCGTGCCCCGTGCATCCTTTCGGCGTCGCGTCACATTGCTCTCGAGTTCCCGCATGGCCCAGATCTGCCGGGTGTTGAGAGACGCCGTCGGCTGCTGAGGCAATGCGCTGTGCCATGTGGGCTTACACGCTGCGCAACGCCGCGGCCGGCGTGAGCCGCGCGGCGCGGATCGCGGGATACAGCCCGGCGAGCGCGCCGAGCGTGAGCGCGAGCACGACTGCGCCGAGCACCGCGAGCACGGGCACGACCACGATCCAGCCCTGAGATGAGGCGTAGCCGGCGGTCGCGGCCGCGCCGAGCGCCACGCCCGCGCAGCCGCCGAGCAACGACAGCAGCACCGACTCGCCGAGGAACTGGACGGCGATGTGAACGGCGCGCGCGCCGAGGGCGCGGCGCAGGCCGATCTCCGCGCGTCGCTCGAGCACCGAGATCACCATCACGTTCGCGATCCCCACGCCGCCGACCAGCAGCGCAACGGCGCCGAGGCCGAGGAACACCGCCGTCAGCGTGCTCTGCGCGTCGGCGCGTGCCTGCAGCGCATTCGACGGGCGGCTGACCTTGGTTTGTTCGGGGCTCTCGGGGTTGGCGGCGGCGCCGAGCAGCGAGTCGGCTTCGGGCACCCGTTCGGGGTCCGCGCGCGCGTACAGCATGCCGGCGTGTCTGCTCGTGCCGAACAGGCGCTTTGCGACCGGGTAGCCGATCAGCGCGGCGCGTTCGATTTCGGGCGCCAGCGGCAGCGGCCCGATCACGCCGGCGACGGTGAACCAGGTGTCGCCGATCAGCACCTGTAGCGGCCGGCCGCCGACCGCCAGCCGCTCGACCCCTAGTCGCTCGGCGGCGACGAGCCCGAGCACGACCAGGGGGTAGCGTTCGTCTCCGGCATTTAGGAAGCGGCCAAGGCGCATCTTTCCCCCAAGCGTGACTAGCAATTGAGCGTCGGCGGCCTGCACGCCGATGCCGTTCGTTTCGGCCGCTTCGATAAACGGGCTTCTCCGTGCGGCGGCTCCCGAAACGCTCGTCACGGCGGCGGCGGAGCGCACGCTGCGCAGGTTGCGCACGTCCCGGACGGCGGCTTCGGGCAGCTTGGCGGCTTCCCCGAGAAAGGTTTCTCCAGGGGTGACCGTGAGCATGTTGGTTCCCAGTTCGTTCAGCTCGGCGACCAGCCCGGCCTTGCTCGAGTCGGAGATGCCCAGCACGGCGACCATCGCGGCGATGCCGATCGCCACTCCCAGCGCCGACAGCGCCGCGCGCAGCCGGCGTGTGCGCAGGCCGACGCTTGCGACGCGCAGCGCGTCGGCGGGCAGCAGGCGGCTGGGCGCGAGCTCGAGCGTCATCGTGCGAGGTCAAGCGTCATCGTGGATCAGGCGGCCGTCACGCAGCTCGACGCGTCTGGGCAGCGTGGCGGCGATCTCGCGGTCGTGGGTGATCACGAGCACGGTCGTGCCCTGCCCGTTCAGCGTTTGCAGCAGCTCGAGGATCTCGCGGCCGTTGCGGGTGTCGAGGTTGCCGGTGGGCTCGTCGGCGAGCACGATCGCCGGCGAGCTGACGAGGGCGCGCGCGATCGCTACGCGCTGGCGCTCGCCGCCGGACAGCAGCGCGGTGGGATGGCGCATGCGGTGGCTGAGCCCGACGCGCTCGAGCGCCGCGGTCGCCGCGCGGCGACGCTCGCGGGCCGGGGTGCCGGTGTAGAGCAGGCCGCCCGCGACGTTCTCCAGCGCGCTGTCCGCCTCCAACAGGTGAAACTGCTGGAAGACGAAGCCGATGCGCCGCGCCCTGAGCGCCGCGAGCTCGCGATCGGAGGCGCGCGCGACGTCGGACCCGGCGATTCGCACGAGCCCGCTGGTCGCGCGTTCGAGCGTGCCCATGATGTGCAACAGCGTCGACTTGCCCGAGCCCGACGGACCGACGATCGCGCACAGCTCGCCGTCCTGCACGGCCAGGTCGACGCCGCGCAGCGCCTGCACGCCGCCGTCGTAGCGCTTGACAACGGCCGCCAGCTCCAGAACGGCGCTCACTGCGACTCGATCACGGTCATGCCTTCGCGTACACCCGCGCCTTCGACCTGGACGTAGCCGCCCGCGAACATGCCGGGGGTGACGGGGACCGTTACGCGTTGGTCCTGTTCTCCCTTCGGGGACGACGCGAGCACTTCGACGGCGTAGCCGCCGCCGGCGGTGGCGATCAGGGCGGTGGCGGGGATCGTCAGCACGTCGCGCCGGACGCTCTTGACCAGTTCGACGCTGACGGGCGCCTCGTCGAGGTGGGCGACGTGGTGGTCGAGCGTGATCGTCACGGGGATCGTGGATTCGCTGCTTTCGCCGCTGGGGCTGCCCTTTGCTTCGTCGCCCGAGCTGCCGGATTCGGCGACCGTGCCCACCTCGGTGACGTGGCCCGGTGCATCGCCGCCACTCGGCAACAGCACGGTGACGCGCTCTCCCGACCTGGCGAGCTGCTGCTGTTCGGGCTTCACCTTGAGCTGAACGATCTGCTGGGTGGAGGTGGTGCTGAGCACGATCTCGCCGGCGCCCGCGGTTGATTCTCCGCTGGGGTCGCCTTTGCCCGATTCGTCTTTGGCGGGGGCTTTTTCCGCGGACGGGGCTTTCGCGGGTTTGTGTTTGGCTGGTGCGCTTTTGCGTTTATGCGGTGCTTTGCTAGCGGGGGGCGTGGTGGCGCCTGGTGGATCCTGGCCAAGGGTGACCTTCACGCCGGTCACGCGTCGTGCACCGGGGGCGAACACGATTCGGCCGAGTTCGACTTCGCCGCTTTCGGGCAGGTCGTCAGCCTTCTGCCAGCGCTTGACGGCGGCGGTCGTGGCTTCGCCAAAAGCTTCGTCGTCGGTGATCGCCCCGTATGGATCGAAGCCGAGGTCGATCAGGTTCTCGTTCAGCTCGGTCACGTCAGGGCCGTCGCTGACCCCCTGCTTGAGTGCGCGATAGGCGGGAACCGAGCCGTACATCAGCACCACCGGCAGGTCGTCGATCCGCCACAGCGTCCCGCCGCGGGCGATCACGGTGCCGACTGATGGCAGCCAGGTAAAGGTCCCGCCAAGTCGGTCATACAGTTCGAGCGTCGTTCCGTATCCGAGCGTGCCGTCGACGGTCGAGCTTTCTGACAGGGTGCGCCGGGTCACGGTGGCGGTCGTCTCGCCGGCAGGCACGCCGGTGTCCGTGCTGCGACGTCCGCCTGAGTCGGAGCCGAGCAGCGCGAGCGCCAGCACGGTCACCGCGAGGACTGCCAGTGCGCCCGCAGCCAGCCAGCGCAGGCGCCTGCGCATGGAGGCACCCGGGATCTCGCCGGCCCCAGGCGCTGCGCTGGATGGCTCCTCGACTCCTACGTGGCCCACGGCTCAGCCGCCGGTCGCGGAAGCGCCGCTTTCGGAGCTGCCGCCTTCCGCGCCGCCGCGAGGGTGCGTCAACTGCTCGGTCGGCGGGGCGCCGGACCGGCCCTTGCCCTTGTTGAAGGGAAGCAGTCCTTGGCATGAGCCCTGCGCTTTCTGGAAGGCGGGGCTTTCGGGGTTGGGGCCGGCGCCGGGCTTGCCGTGGATCTGAATCGAGATGCCTCCTTCAGAGCTCGACGAGGCGTGCACTTCGATGCCGTGTTCGCGCATGCACTTGGCGAATTTTTCAACGGCTTCCGCGCGCTGCACCTTTTCCTGCGGGGAGAGGTTGAGCTTTCGCGGTGCGGGCTGGTACTTCTTGCACGCATTCTGGGCAGCTTCCATCTTGGCTGGTCCGGCGGAGCTGCGGACGCGGATCGCTTGGCCTGCGCCTTCGGGCCCGGTCGAGGCCGTTGCTTCGATGCCGTGTTCGCGCAGGCACTTGGCGAAGTCGGCGTTCTTGACTTCGGCTTCCTGTTCCTTGGCGGCGGAGGATGCCGCCGGCGACGAGGACCCGCCGCCGCAGGCGGTGAGGAGCAGGGCCGCGAGGATCACGCCGATCGCTGCGAACGCTGCGGACTGGAGATGGCGGGACATGCGCGCTCCTTTGCTGAGGCGATCTGCTCGATCGGTGGTGACGGGTGGCGTGAGCCGATCCGCGACCGGCCGACGCCTGCTGTCGACATCAAGCCGTGCCGAGCTGAGAATCGCCTGAGAGCAGCCGAGGAACTTGCTGAACGGTCAGGAGGAGACGACGATGTGCAACGCGGCCGACTCGCTGGCCGTCATCGCCAGCAGCGGCAGCTCGAGCGTGAGCCGCGCGCCGCCGCCGGGGTCGTTCGCCGCGTGCACGGAGCCGCCGTGGCTCTCCGCCATCTGGCGCACGATCGCCAAGCCGAGCCCCGAGCCAGGGCGCCCGCGCGCTGCCGGCGCCCGGTAGAAGCGATCGAACACGCGCGGCAGATCCTGCGGCGCGATCCCAGGCCCGTGGTCGCGCACTTCCACGCGCCCGTCGCGCACACGCACCTCGATCGCACCCACGTCCGGCGCCTGCGGGTTCCATTTGCAGGCGTTGTCGAGCAGGTTCGCGATCGCGCGGTCGAGTCGCGCGGGCGCCGCGCGCACCAGGCACGGCTCCGCCCGGAGCGTGAACTTGCACTGTGGCGCGTGCAGGCGCGCGCGCTCGAGTGCGCCGGCGACGGCGAGATCCAGACGCACGTCCTCGACTTCCACCTCCTCGACGTCTGTCTTCGAGAGGTCGACGAGATCGCCGACCAGCACGGTCAGCTCGCGCAGTTGCGCCTGTGCCGCTGCGACGATGCGCGCGCGCTCCGGCTTCGGCAATTGCTCGCCGAGCGCGAGCGCGTCGAGGTTGGTCTGCACGCTCGTCAGCGGCGTGCGCAGCTCGTGAGAGGCGTCGGACACGAGCTGGCGCTGGGCCAGACGCGAGCGCTCGAGCGCGGCGAGCATCGTGTTGAAGCTGGCGGACAGACGTCCCAACTCGTCCTCGTCGCGGCTCTCGATGCGGTGGCCGAGATCCTGAGTGCGGGCCACCCGTTCGGCGGCGCCTGTCAGCCTGCGGACCGGCACGAGCGCCGCGCGGGACACCAGCAGGCCGAGCGCCACCGCCAGCGCGATGCCGCCGAGGCACACGATCGCGAGCACCAGGCGCAGGTGCCCGAGCGTGTTGTTGAGGTCGGTCAGCGGCTGGGCGACGAACCACACGCCGCCCTGCGGCGCGCGCTCGGTCAGCAGCCGCGCCGGCGTGCCCGCAACCGTGAGATCGCTGAAGAACGCCCTCCGATAGCCCAGGGCGACAGCGCGGGCCGCTGCGGTGATCGGCAGTCTCGGACCTCTGCCGGCGCTGAGGGTGTTGCCGTTGGATTGGGACAGCTGCACGTAGCCGACCGGGCCGCCGAGCTTTGGCGACGGGAGCGACAGTGCGCCGACCGGTAGCGCTTCGCCGCTCGCCTGCGTTTTCGAGCCCGCGATGTGCGGCACGACGATCGTCTTGCGTTCGATCACCACTTCACCGGGGGTGCCGCCTCGCGTAGCGCTCCCACGTATCTGCACGCCGTGCGTCAGCTGCGCAATGTTCACGTCCGGCAGCTTGCCTTCCGCCTTGAGCTTCCGCAGTTCGCCCGTACTGAACAGCGGTTTGATCTGGACCGCCTGCGGCAGCCCCGGTGTGATCGTCGCGTGCAGGTTCGCGTCGATCTGGCTGAGCAGCTCGTCGCGTGTGACGACGTACACGGCAACCGACGCGAGCACCACGGCGGCGGCTACCGCGCCGGCCGCGAGCAGCACCATGCGTCGCCGAAAGCTCATCGCGATCGCCGACCCCCGGAGGCTCATCGCAGCGTCCACTCCGGGGCAGCGCGGAGGCTCATCGCGGCGCCGACCTCAGCACGTAGCCGACCCCGCGCACCGTGTGCACCAGCCGCGGCTCCGCGGCGGCCTCCGTCTTGCGGCGCAGGTAGCCGATGTAGACC
Source organism: uncultured Solirubrobacteraceae bacterium (assembly GCA_963716535.1). Classification (GTDB taxonomy): domain Bacteria; phylum Actinomycetota; class Thermoleophilia; order Solirubrobacterales; family Solirubrobacteraceae; genus Palsa-744. Next base: position 2,988,643 of record OY970317.1, read on the forward strand.
TCGAGCGAGTTCGATGCCGGCCCGAAGTCATAGCCCCACACGCGATCGAAGATCGTCGCGCGCGTGAGCACCTGGCGGGGATGGCGCATGAGCAGTTCGAGCAGCAGAAACTCGGTGCGTGTGAGCTCGAGCGCGCGCTCGCCGCGGCGCGCCTCGTGTGCGAGCGGGTCGAGCTCGAGGTCCTCGAAGCGCAGCAGCTGCTCCTCGCCCTCCCAGCCGGTGCGGCGCAGCAGTGCGCGCAGGCGCGCGACCAGCTCCTCGCGCGCGAACGGCTTGGCCAGGTAGTCGTCGGCGCCCGCCTCCAGGCCGGCGACGCGCTCGCTTACCTCTGCTCGCGCGGTCAGCATCAGCACCGGCGTGCGGTCGCCGGTGGCGCGCATCCGCCGGCAGACCTCCAGGCCGTCGAGCCCCGGCATCAGCACGTCGAGGATCACCGCGTCGGGTGAGGCGACCGACAGCATGCGGATCGCCTCGCGGCCGTCAACTGCTGTTGTCACATCAAATCCGCCCAGGTCGAGCACGAGCGCGAGCGCTTCGCGCACGGATGGGTCGTCGTCGACGACCAGCAAACGCATGACGCGATGCTGACGCGCGAACGTGAAAGAAACCTGAACGTCGTGCACGCTCCGGTTACGCCTTGTCTCGCTGGCTAGATCGTCTGGCTCTGTGCGCTCGCGCTACGCTGCGCGCATGTCTTCCGGCTGGGCGGCCTTGCCCGCCTACGAGCACTGGAGCGATACGTGCGACACGCTGCACGCGCACACGCAGGTGCTGGGCAAGCTGGCGGTCGCGCTCGCGCCGCCTGAGCCGGAGCTGCAGCACGCCGCGCTGCGCCTGACGGCGCGCGGCTGGGAGACGCTGGCGCTACCGGTGCCAGACGGCTCGGGTGCGATCGTCGCCGCGCTCGACCTGCGCAGCCACGAGGCGCTCGTCGAGCACAGCGACGGGCGCACGCGCCGGGTCGCACTGGCGCCCGACCGCAGCGTCGGGGCGGTCACACGCGAGCTGCTCGCGGCGGTCCACGAGCTGGCCGGGCCGGTCGCGATCAACACCACCCCGCAGGAGGTGCCGTGGAGCGTCGCGCTCGACGAGGACGAGCAGCACGCCACCTACGACCCCCAGCTCGTTGCCGCCTACTTTGCCGCCGCGACGCGCGCCGCGCTCGTCTTGGCTGAGTTCCGCGCGCCGTATCGCGGTCGCTCCACGCCGGTCAACGCATGGTGGGGCTCGTTCGACCTCGCCGTCAACATGTTCTCGGGGCTGCCAGCCGAGCCGCCGTCGCAGGACTTCATCATGCGCAACGCGATGGACGCCCAGGAGGTCGCCGTCGGCTGGTGGCCGGGCGACGCGCGCCACGGCAAGGCGGCGTTCTACGCCTACGCGCACCCTGCGCCGGATGGCTTCGCGGCGGCCAAGCTCGAGCCGGGCTCAGCACGCTGGGAGGCCGGGCTCGGCGAGTACGTGCTCGACTGGGACGACCTGCTCGCGAGCGCCGACCCGCATGCAACGGCCGTCGAGTTCGCGCGCTCGGTGTTCCGCCATGCGTGCCTCGTGTGCGGCTGGGATCCGGTGCTGGCGGGCAGCGCGGAGGGCGCGCCGCCGCCGCTGGTGTGACCGCTCAGCGCCGCGCTCTGAGTTTCGACCACTCCGCCTTGTGGATGCGCTTGGCGGCCTGGTACTCGACGAGCGCCTGGGGCGAGTCCACGTCGCCGAGCGTCGGGTGCGATGGCGCCAGCTCGGCGGCGGCGACGACGCCGTAGCGCTTGGCGAGCACCGCGCTCAGCGACTTGACCTTCATCTCGCCGAAGCCCGGTAGTGCCGCCAGGTTCTCGCGCAGGCTGCGCGCGTCGCTCGCGTCGGTCCACACGCGTGCGGCCTCGCCGCCGTACTGGTCGCGAACGTGCACCGCCAGCTCTTGAACCCGCTGTGCCATCGAGCCGGGGAAGCGGTGAATCGCGGGTTTCTCGCGGAACACCGGCTCGAGCTCGGTCGCGGCCAGCGTTGCCGGATCGAGCGTGCCCACGCGCTCGCGCAGCGCCAGCGGCCCGGCAAACGCCTTCTGCACTGTCACCTGCTGGTCCAGTACGAACCCGATCAACAGCGCCATCGGGTCTGATGCGATCAGCGCGTTCGCCTCGTCGGAGTCAGTGAAGTACAGGCGGTCGGGCATAGGTCAATCGTACCGGGGGTTGGTTGAAATCGACCCAGCAGGCAGACGCGGCGTTATCTTACGGTCAGTGCAGGCGTGTGGCAGCGGCCGCGAACAGCACCGCCTGCGCGCGCGCGACGGCGCCGACGGCGTCGTCTGGGGGTAGCAGCTCAGGATGGTGCAGCGGTCGCGCGGTGAAGCCCGGGGCTCCGTCGAGCCCGACGAACGCCATCGCGATCGGTGCCAGCTCGCCGAAGAACGCGAAGTCATCGGAGCCGCAGCTTCGCCACTGCTCGGTAGCTGTCAAGCCGGCCTCCGCGAGCAACGCGCGTGCGTCGGCGACGATGCCCGCGTCGTTCTCTAGCGCCGGCTCGCCGGGCACGAGCTCGACGCTCGCGCGACAACCGTGCGCGGTCGCGACCGCGCACGCCACTTCCGCGACCAGCTCGCGCAGCGCGAGTCGGTCCTGTGGGCGGTATGCGCGCAACGCCCCGCGCGCGTGCGCGCGCGCGGGGATCATGTTCTCGGCGCTTCCACCCTCGAGCACGCCGACGGTCAAAGATGCGGCTTGAAGCGGGTCGATGCGCCGCCCGAGCTGGGCGTGGAGCGCGACCACCACCTCAGCCAGCGCGAGGATCGGGTCGCGGCCGCGGTGCGGGTAGGCGCCGTGTGTGGGCTCGCCCGCGATCGCGATCTCGAACGCGTCGCACGAGGCGTTGACCGTACCGGGATCGAGCGCCACCGTCCCCCAGCGCAGCTCGGGGTGGATGTGCGCCGCCACGACAGCGGCCGGTGCGAACCCGCCAAGGCGCTCCGCGACGAGCTGCTGTGCACCCGACGGGTAGGCCTCCTCGCTCGGCTGCAGGATCGCCAGCAGCGGCGCCGGCAGCGCCTCGCCGAGCCCGTGCGCGGCGTGCGCCAGCGCCACCAGCGCCGCCATGTGCACGTCGTGTCCGCACGCGTGCATCGCCTCCCCGCTGGCCGCAAACGCCGCGCCCGTGCGCTCGCGCAGCGCCAGCGCGTCCAGCTCCGCTCGCACCGCCACCGGCGCCCCCCGCGCCGGTCCCACGAGCGCCAGTCGCCCGCTGCCTGCGATCGTGTGGCAGCCGACCGGCAGCTCGGCGGCTACGCTCGCCGCGGTCTGCTCCTCGGCGTGCGCCAGCTCCGGTGCCGCGTGCAGGCGCCGGCGCAGCGCCACCGCGCGCGGCAGCTCGCGCTCGATGCCAGCCAGCAGTGCCGCCAGCGTGTCAGTAGATCGCGGCATAGCGTCGGCACAGCTCCTCGAGGTCCATGTCTGTGGCGGCATCGCGCTCGGTGCGCTTGACGCTGACGTACGCGTCGTACAGCAGCGGCGTCAGCCAGCCGCGGACGGTTGCGTCGTCCGCGAGCGCCTCCAGCGCCTGTGCGAGCGTCGCCGGCAATGCGCCGACGCCGAAGCGCCCCGCCTGCTCGGCGTCCAGCTGAGCGGGGTCCCCGTCGAGCAGCGCTGGCGCCGGCAGCTGCTCGTGTACGCCGTTGAGCCCGGCGCGCAGGACCGCGCCCAGAGCCAGGTGCGGGTTGGCGCTCGCGTCCGCGCCGCGGTACTCGAGGTGCAGCTGCGCGCCCGCGTCGGCGTCCGCCAACTCGACCAGTGGTGGGATGCGCAGTAGCGCCTCGCGGTTGCGCTGCGCCAGGCACACCGCGCCGGCGCTCCAGCGGTGCGGCCGCAGGCGCGCGCCCGACACGGGGCTCGCGGCCGTCAGCGCGCTCAGCGCCGACGCGTGCCGCAGGATGCCAGCCGCGAAGCGCTCGCCTAGCTCGCTCAGGCACGCCGGTCGCCGCGCGTCGTACAGCAGCGGACGGTCGTCGGCGTCGAGCAGGCTCAGGTGGATGTGCACGCCGTTGCCGGCCTGCTCCGGATCGAGCAGCGGCACGAAGCTCGCACGCATGCCGCCGCGACGCGCGATCTCGCGCACGACCTCTCTGAGCACGACCGCGCGGTCGGCGCTCGCGACGCCTTCCGCCGGTGCCACCGGGATCTCGAACTGGTGCGCCGCGTACTCCGCGAAGAACCGCTCAGGCTCGACGCCCGCCTCTGCCAGCGCGCCCATCACCCGCGTCGGGAACGGGTCGACACGGCGCTGTGCCTCGAGCGTGAACGGCAGTGCCGCCGGCGCCAGCGGCGGCGGCGTGTGTCGCAACGGCGACGGCGTGTCCGCGAGCAGCTGGAACTCGTGCTCGAAGCTCGCCACCACGCGCGCGCCCAAATCTCGCTGTAGTTCCTCGACGGCCGCGCGCAGAAAGCTCCGCGGACAGCACTGCCACGGCCGGCCGTCGGTCTCGACGATGTCGCATAGCAGCAGCTCGAGCGCGCTGTGCTCGCCGTCGCCCGCCACGAGTGCCCGCGTTGCAGCGTCCGGTAGTAGGCGCAGATCGCCGGTCGCGCCGAACGGGTTGGGCTCGGCCACCGGCCCGAGCGGCGTCAGCGCGTGGTTGGCTGGCACCCAGCCGATGCCCGCACGCAGGTGCTCGTCGAGGTCCGCCGCGAACACCGAGCGGCCGCGCACGATTGCGCCCAGGTCGCAGCACACGAGCGCAACAAGCTCGGCGTCGCTCACGGGTCCGGCTCGCCGGTGACGGTTCCGTTGTCCCAGATGCCCTCCCTCAGGCCCAGCGCCCGCGCGCCCGCACGCACCGCCGCGGCGTCCTCCGCGGAGACGACCGCGAACATGCCGCCCGCCGGCATGTCGCGTCGCTCGAGCGCTGCCGCGAGTCGCTCCTGCGGCTGCACGTGCACGCCGCCGTCGCCCAACGCCGGGTACGTGTCCGCGACCCCGTACACGCTGCCGCCCGGCCCGCGCACGCGGCTGAACACGCACGCGAAATGACCCACGCGCCAGTCTGGCGGCGGACCGTCGAGCCTGCCGTCGAACAGGTAGTCGAGCAGCTGCGCGACGCGCGGCCGCCCGCCCCACAGGTGGTGCGTGGCGAAGTTCGCGAGCAGCGTCGCTGGGTGCGCGAGCGTGCACGCCAGCTCGAACAGCCCCGCGAGCGTGCCCGCGTCCCACGGGCCGCTGAACGGGATCGCCTCGAGCGCCTCGTCTGACAGCGTCGCGATCGCTGCCTGCACGCCAGCTGCGGTTGTGCCTGACAGGTCCGCGTCGTCGATCGTCGCGATGCTCAGGCGGTAGTCGCGCCGGCCGGGTTCGCCGTGCGGAAGCGTGCCCGCTTCGCGCGCGCCGGCGACGACGCTGCCGGCCGCCACCGCGACCGCGTCCTGGTCGAGTGGTTCGCCGCCGCGTGCGTCGAACCCCGCCGCGCTCAACGCCAGTGCGCCGCAGAAAGCGCCGCACAGGTCATCGCGCTGGGGCAGTTCGCGCGCGTGGGCGGCCAGCAGCGCACGCGCTCCGGGTAGCAGCGTCATCTCCAGCCGATCCGGTCCTCGCATAGGCTCAATCTATACCGAGCGGGCGCCTGTAAATGGCCATGCCAGGCGCTCGCCGGGCACTTCGCGAACGCCCCCAATAGTCGGAAACAAAGCTCGCTGCGGCTGCCGAAAGGGGCTAGGGTGCGCGCATCGGGGACCTGATGACACATGTCGTTGCAAACAGTTGTCTGCTTCCGCTTGACAGAACTGTAGGCTTCTGTGATAGTTCGGACCGTATGGCCTGCAGAGTGGAATACTCCTGTCTAGTGACAATCTAATGTCAGATAGTTTTCGATCGACAACTCGGCGACCTGCGGCCGGTCATCAACGACAAAGGAGCGAGGAGACACGATGCAGCGCATCATGATTTTCGGAATGAGCCTGTTGTCAGCACTCGCAATCGCTGGCGCCAGCGCCGTTTCCGTGTCTGCGTCCGGCCATGAATTCGTCGCTAGCAAACTGGGCACCACGAAGAGCAAAAGCACCAACGCCCAGGTTTTCAAAACCAGCGCCGGCACGATCGAATGTGCCGAAGTGACGGGCACTGGCACGATCACATCGTTGAAATCCGAAAAGCACAAAGAAGTGCTCACGTATGTCAACTGCACCGGCTTCGGCGGCGGCATCAAAATCTCCAACGCGGACTTCGAATACAACGCGAACGGGCCGGCGAAGCTCGAAAACAAAGTCACGGTCACGCCGGAAGGGCTCAGCTGCCACGTCGTGATCGAACCGCAGACCGTCGAAAGCCTCTCCTACGAAGACGACTCGGGCAAGCTCAAGTCCGAATCGACGATCATGAACGTCCATTCCAAGGGGACCGGCAGCAGCTGCGGGGGCGAAAACACCGAAGGCGAGTTCACCGGTACCATCGTGGCAGAACTCGAAGGTGGGACGCTCGAATGGAAATAGGCTTGATATAGCCGCAGGGCGGCCGGGGCCGGGGGGCCGGAGCCGCCGTCGACGGCGATGAGTAGTCGCCTGCGCGCATGCGGGGTCGCTGTTGCGGCCCTTGCATGCGTCCTGTTGGGTATCGCGGGACGGACGCCGGCGTTTGCCGGTGCCTGTCCCAACGCGCAGTTCCGCTCTGGCGCGTCCGAACACCTGCCCGACTGTCGTGCGTACGAGCAGGTCTCGCCCGCCGAAAAGGATGGGCTGGACGCCGTCACGCTGCAGCCGCTGCTGGCCGCGCAGAGCTCCGCCTGCGAACCCGGCGAAATGTGTACGATCGCATTTATGAACTTCGGCGCGGCTTTTGCGGGCGCTCCGGGAAATGAGTACGACGACGCGTACATGGCCACCCGGAAGCTCGGGCGGCTGGCAGACCACGCCGCTGTCTCCGCCCACGTCGCAGGCGCCCGCGAACAGCCGCCCGAGCGTCGCCTTCGCCTTCTCGAGCGACCTCTCCCAAACGGTGCTGCGCGTGCCGCTACAGCAGCTGACCGCAGGCGCTCCAGCGGGCGTCTACAACCTGTACCTCCGCCAAACTGACGGCAGCTACTCGCTGCTGACCACGCTGGCGCCGCCAGAACCGCCCGCGGCAGGATGCGGACGCTGCTTCGAACGGGAAGACGTACCGGCGTTCGCGGGCGCCGCGAGCGACTACGGCCATGTGATCTTCGAGGCCAACGACAGCCTCGTAGCGGGCGCTCCGGGGCCGGGTGTCGAGAACCTTTACGAAGCGGTGGGTGGCCACGTATATCCGGTGGGGATCCTCCCGAACGGGACGTTCGCGCCGCAGGGTGCGCAGGCCGGCGGCGGCATCGAAGCCACCGATGAACACACGGGCAGGCTCGAACACGCGATCTCGAGCGACGGATCGCAGATCGTCTTCGAGGCAGCGGCCGGTACGGAAGAAGACGCCTCCAAGCAGGCCGGCATGACCGAGCTGTACGACCGCGTCGACGGCTCCGCGACGGTCGAGATCTCAGCGCCGGCAGCCGGCGCGCAGCCTGGGGACTGCGAAACGCTCGCAGGTGCCTGCAACGCCCAGCCGGCCCAGTTCTGGGCGGCGTCTGCCGACGGCTCGGTCGTTTACTTCACGAGCAAAGCCGCGCTCACGAAGCGGTCCTACACAGGTATGGAAGCGGGCTCCCAGAATCCGGGCAACGACCTGTATCGCTACGACGTCGACTCGCGGACGCTGACCGACCTGACGCCCGCAGTGGACAAAGCGCAGAACGAAGATCCCGACGGCGCGAGCGTCCTCGGTGTCATCGGCGCCTCCGAAGACGGCTCCTACGTGTATTTCGTCGCGGACGGCGAACTGGGCGAACCGGGGGCTGGTGCCCAGACAGGTCAGCCAAACCTGTACGTGTGGCACGAAACGACGGCGGGCGCGTCCGCCGTGAAGTTCATCGCCACGCTGGCGCCGCCGAGCGAAGAAGAACAGCAGGAACTGGAAGAACTGGATGTGGGCACCGCGTTCGCCTATCGCAGCGACGCCGAGGATTGGGCCAGCCACCCGACCGAGTTGCAGGCATACCTGACTCCGGACGGCAAGCAGCTGGCGTTCATGTCGGTCAAGCGCCTGACCAACTACGACAACGAACAGGCTGATGAAGAAGCAGGCCATGCGAGGCTTGACCACGAGGTCTTCGAGTACAGCGCCGAAACCGGTCGGCTCGTTTGCGCGTCGTGCGACCCGAACGGGGCGCGGCCGCTCGGCAGCGCCTACATCGGCGCGAGCTTGAGCGAACGCGCGAGCACGCCCTTCCACCAACCGCGTGCGCTCAGCGACGACGGCAGCCGTCTGTTCTTCTCCTCGCCCGACCCGCTCGTGCCCGGCCTGCCCGGCGGCAGCGACAAGGTCTTCGAGTACGAGGACGGGGGCGTGCAGCTGATCTCCGGCACCGAAGGCGGCGGCAGCGGCGTGTTCCTCGACGCGAGCGCCAGCGGCGATGACGTGTTCCTCGCGACGCGCGAACAGCTCGCGCCGGGCGATGACGACGAACTCGCCGACGTCTACGACGCGCGGGTCGACGGCGGTCTGCCGCTTGCGCCCACGCTCACGCCATGCGCGGGCGCCGCCTGTCAGGAACCGCTCACGCCGGCGCCGGCATTCACCGCGCCGATCTCGGCGTCCTTCTCCGGCGCTGGCAACCTCTCGCCGGCGCCGCCGTCCAAACCCACGCGCGCACAGCTCCTCGCCCGCGCGCTGGCCAAGTGCCGGAAGTTGCACAGCCGTAAGCGCCGGGCCACGTGTAGCGCAGCCGCCAAGCAGCGCTATGCCCCCAAGGCCAGGAGGACGCGGCGCACCGACGCAGCCACGCGCCAGCGGTCGCGGACGTGAGCCTCCTTGCGAGGCGGGCTGGGTCGCTGCTCGCGGCGCTACTCGTCCTTGCCGCGATCCAGGCGAGCACCGCAAACGCCGTGCCCGCGAGCCCACACTGGAGCATTCTCTCCGAGGCGCAGCCCAGCTATTTCCGCGCCGGTGACACCGCCGACGCCTACGTGTTGATCGTTCGCAACAACGGCGCCGCGCCGACGGCGCCGGGTAGCGTCGTGACGATCACCGACGAGCTGCCGGCGGGCGTCACCGCCACGAAGGTCGCGGCGAACGGCACGGCCGCCAACGGCAACGGATCGCCCAGGTACGAACTGGCCTGCACGGCGGTGCCGTCCACTGGTCCCGTCTCATGCCGCTACGAACAGAACGCAACGCACGGCCGCGTGCTGGCGGGTTCGATGATCGTGATGACGGTCACCGTCGCGATTCCCGGCGGCATCGCCTCTCTGGGAGCCAACTCTGCGACCGTGTCGGGCGGCGGTGCATCGAACGCGTCGACCGAAACGACAACGCCGATCGACGCCGCACCCGTTCCCTTCGGGCTTTCGTTCTTCGACATCGACGCCGCCGAAGCAAGCGGTGAAGCCGACAGGCAGGCGGGCTCGCACCCGTTCGAGCTCACGACCAGCCTCGCGTTCGACGTCAGCGGCCGCGAAACGCCTTCCTCGCACAACGGTGGCGGCGAACTGCCGCTCGCCGATGCCGCACCGAAGGATCTGCAGATCGAACTACCGCCGGGGCTGGTTGGCAATCCCAACGCCGTCCCGCGTTGCAGCCAGCAGGCGTTCTTGGAAGGCGAACAGCTGAGCTGTCCGCTCGACACGCAGGTGGGCACAGCCAAGCCGTCCTTCTACGGCTCGTTTCCAACGGCTGTGTTCCCGGTGTACAACGTCGTTCCGCCGCCTGGCGAGCCCGGTGAGCTGGGTTTCTCAGTCGCCAACATCGGGCGCATCCCGATCTTCTTCCAGGTGCGCCCCGATGGCGACTACGGGCTGACCGCGAGCGTCGAGAACATCCCCGAGACCGGCCCTTTGCAGGGCGTGATCCTTGATCTGTGGGGCGTGCCCGCGGACCACAGCCACGACCTCGAACGCGAAGGTACGCTCGGCGAAGCCGGAGCAGGCAACGAACACAGCAGATGCAAACCGTCGGTCATGACGGTAGGCGGCGTCGAACAGCAGTCCGGCTGCCCGAGTGGGATCGCGGCACGCCCATTTCTCACGATGCCGACCGGCTGCGTGACGCAGAAACTGCCGGTGGCCGTCACGACAGACTCCTGGGAGGAACCTGTGCCGGCCTTTCCGTCGTTCGCGCTGGAAGCGAGCGCCGCGGAAGCCGTCAGCGGCTGTAGCCAACTGTCGTTCAACCCATCGCTCACGCTCTCGCCCGAAACCACGCAGGCGGGCTCGCCGAGCGGCTACACGCTCGAACTGCGCGTGCCGCAGAACGAAGATCCCGCGCAGCTCGCCACGCCGAGCCTGCGAAGCGCCGAGGTCACGCTGCCGCCGGGTGTCGCGATCTCGCCGTCGCTCGCAAACGGGCTGCAGGCGTGCTCGGCCGCGCAGTTCGGCGCCGCAACGCTCGCCGCCGCCGCGTGTCCGCAGCGCTCGCAGATCGGGACCGTCAAGGTGATCACGCCGCTGTCCGCGACGCCGCTCGAAGGCCAGCTGTTCGTCGGCGAACCCGAATGCGACCCATGCCTGCCGGACGACGCGCAGGCTGGGCGGCTGGTGCGGCTGTTCGTCCAGGCGCAGGGCTCGGGCCTGTCGATCAAGCTCGAGGGCTCCTTGTCGATCGATCAGCGCACCGGGCAGCTGACCGCCAGCTTCAGCGAAACCCCGCAGCTGCCGTGGGAAGCACTGCAGCTGACGCTCGACGGCGGGTCGGGCGCCGCGCTCGTCAACCCCTCCACATGTGGCACGCCGCTCGCAGCCAGCGCGTCGCTGACGCCCTACAGCAGCGAAGCGCCCGCCGAACCGTTCAGCCAGGCCTTCGAAGTCAGCGGCTGTCAGGCGCCGAGCTTCAAGCCGTCGTTCGTCGCCGGTACCACCAACAACCAAGCCGGCGCCAACAGCCCGCTGACGGTGACGCTCACGCGCGGTCAGCAGGAAGAAGCCCTCGGCGACGTCAGCGTGCAGCTGGCGCCCGGGATGCTGGCCAACCTGGCCGCGGTCTCGCCGTGCACCGAAGCTCAGGCGCGCGCCGGCGCGTGCGGCGTCCAGAGCGAAATCGGCACCGCGACCATCGGCGCCGGGCCCGGCGCCAACCCCGTGTTCTTGAACGGCCACGTCTACCTCACCGGCCCCTACGCGGGCGCGCCGTTCGGGCTCTCGATCGTCGTGCCCGCCGTCGCCGGTCCCTTCGATCTCGGCACGATCGACGTCGGCGCGAAGATCGAGGTCAACCCCATCACCGCCGCGCTCACGATCTCGAGCGATCCGCTGCCGCAGAGCCTCGACGGGATCCCGCTGCAGCTGCGCACGATCAACCTCGACCTCGACCGTCAGAACTTCGTCTTCAACCCCACCGACTGCCGTCCGCTCGTGATCGGAGCGACGCTCCAAAGCAGCAACCACGCCGAGGCATCCGTCTCATCCTCCTATCAAGCCGCCAACTGCGCGACGCTGCCGTTCGCGCCAAAGCTGACCGCGCTGACGCACGCGGTGGCGAGCAAAGCCGGCGGCGTGCATCTGCACGTGCGGATCACCGCCACGCCCGGCCAGGCGAACCTCGCGAGCGTCAAGCTCGACCTGCCCAAGCGCATCGTCCCGCGGCTGAGCACGCTGCAGCACGCATGCGCCGCCTCAGTGTTCGAAGCAAATCCCGCGAGCTGTCCCGCGGCGTCGGCCGTCGGCAGCGCGACGGTCAGCACGCCGATCCTGCGCCAGCGGCTCAGCGGACCCGTGTACGTCGTCTCGCACGGTGGCGCCGCCATGCCCGAGGTCGCGCTGGTGCTGCGCGGCGAAGGCATCCTGCTCGAGCTGGTCGGGCAGGCCAGCGTCAAAGGCGGGATTGCCTCGGTCACGTTCCGCTCGCTGCCCGACGCGCCCATCTCTCAGCTCGACGTGCTGCTCGACGCCGGCCCGCACTCGCTGCTCGCCGCCAACCTGCCCGTCGGCGCACCCGCCAGCATGTGTGGGCAGCGTCTCGCGATGCCCGTCGCGATCACCGGCCAGAACGGCGCCGTGCTCAAACAGACTGCAGCCATCAGTGTGTCTGGCTGCGCCAAGCACAAGACGTAGCCGCGCAAGGAGTAGCCAAGCGCGGCACAAGGCGTAGGCTAAGGGTTGACGCCACGCCCGCAGCCCGACTGGAAGGACGCGATCTGATGAGCTGGGACTTCTCCACCGACCCCGACTTCCAGCAGCAGCTGGACTGGATGCGCGAGTTCGTCCGTGCTGAGATCTGGCCGCTCGAGGCGATCTGGCACGAGCTCGGGCTCGACGGGCTGACGCAGGCGATCGCGCCGCTGCAGGAGCAGGTCAAGGAGCGCGGCCTGTGGGCCGCGCACCTGCCACCCGAGCTGGGAGGGCAGGGCATGGGGCAGGTGCGTCTGGGCCTCATGCACGAGATCCTCGGCAGCTCGCCGATCGCGCCGCTGGCGTTCGGCAACGCCGCGCCCGACTCCGGCAACTCCGAGCTGCTCGCGCTCGCGGGCACGCCCGAGCAGCAGGACCGCTGGCTGCACCCGCTGCTCGCCGGCGACCTGCGCAGCGCGTTCAGCATGACCGAGCCCGACACGCCCGGCTCGGACCCCACGCAGCTGCGCACGCGCGCCGTGCGCGACGGCGATCACTGGGTGATCGACGGGCGCAAGTGGTTCTCCTCCAACGCCTCGATTGCCGACTTCCTGATCGTGATGGCCGTCACCAACCCCGACGCGCGTCCCGCCCAGCGTGCGTCGATGTTCGTCGTGCCCGTCGACACGCCCGGCGTCGAGATCCTGCGCGACGTGCCCACGATGGAGCACCCTTGGGAGCAGTTCGGCGCCTACGGCGGACACGCCGAAATTGCCTACGAGGGCGTGCGCGTGGGAGCCGACGCGCTGCTCGGCGGCGAGGGCGAGGGCTTCCTGCTCGCCCAGCACCGGCTCGTGCCCGGGCGCATCCACCACTGCATGCGCTGGCTCGGCGTTGCGCGCAGGGCCTTCGACATGCTCTGCGAGCGCGCCACCTACCGTCACACGCACGGCTCGCTGCTCGCTGACAAGCAGACCGTCCAGAACTGGATCGCCGACAGCGCCGCCGAGATGCAGGCCGCGCGCCTGATGACGCTGCACGCCGCCTGGGTGATGGACACGCAGGGCGCGAGCGCCGCGCGCACCGACGTCGCGCTGATCAAGTTCTACGGCGCCAAGGTGTTGCACGACGTCGTCGACCGTGCGCTGCAGGTCCACGGCTCGCTCGGCTACTCGACCGACCTGCCGCTCGAGCAGATGTACCGCTTCGCGCGTGCCGCGCGCATCTACGACGGCCCCGATGAGGTTCATCGTCAGTCCGTCGCTCGGCATCTGCTGCGCGGCTACGCGCCGCCCGCCGACGGCGTGCCCAGCGAGCACCTGCCCACGCGTCGCGCACAGGCGCGCGAGCGCTTCGCCGAGCTGCTCGGCGCCGTTACCGCCAACGACTGACGCGGGCGGTCTCGTGCCGGCGCCGCGCTGGCGTCGGCCGCGCTGTGCTCACGACGCCGCGCTCGGGTCTCCTCGGCGCTCACGCGCGCGTTTACGTTCGCCACTGTGTTTCCGATCAAAGAGCACATTCCAAAGATGGAACAACTGCGCCTACGGGCGCAAGCACGACGGATTTCCACCGCTGCGAGCGCCGCCGGTCGCGCGCGTTGACAAATAATCGGGCTGTTGCATAGTTCCTCGCCACGGCCGTCTCCGTATCGGGAGCGCGATGGCCGCAGATCACCGGCGGATATTTGCGAGCGAGGCGCACCATGTCGATCCAATCGAGCAAGCAGTCACGCGAGGGTTTGGGCTCCTAGATGGCGGTCGCGCTCGCGCCCACCTCAGAGCTGGACACCCCACGTCGTCGTACGCAGAAGCCGGCGCGAGCCGCCGGCTCCGCACCGGAGATGACACGCATCGCATGGACCCCCAGCGCAAACCTGGGGATCGCCGAGTGGTCCGCCGTCGGGCGCCGCTTCGGGCAGATCAGCCGCTGCAGCCAGTGGTGGCTCGGCGATTGGATCAAGTACGGCAACGCCAAGTTCGGCGAGCGTTACTCGCGAGCGGTCAAGCTCACCGGCTACGACGTCCAGTCGCTGATGAACATGGTGTACGTCGCGTGCCGCTTTGACATCTCCCGACGTCGGGAGAACCTGTCCTGGAGTCACCACGCCACCGTCGCGGCGCTCGACCTCAGCGGCCAGGAGTACTGGCTCGCACGCGCCGTCGCCGATAAAATGTCGGTCTCGGACCTGCGCACCGAGCTGCGCACGCGGCGACGGATGCTCGAGCAGTCCGGCGCCGCCGCCAAGCCCCCGCAGCAGCCTGCCGCCTCGCGCGAGCTGGTGTGCCCGAATTGCGGGGCCGCGGTCCCCATGTCACAGTGAAAGTCGGGGTTGCCGCGGCGTGTCGCTGAACACCGACCTGCTCGTGGTGGGCGCCGGCGCCAAGGGCAGCGCCATCGCGATCAAGGCCCACGTCGTCAACAGCCTCGGCCTCGGGCCAGTCACCGTGACGGTCGTCGAGGCGGTCGGGCCCGCCGCCGCCTGGCGGGACGGCAACGGCGTTACCTCCAGCAGGGAGATCCTGGCCCTGAGCCCGTCGAAGGACGTGGGCTTCCCGTACCAGAGCGGGCGTGCGTTTGGCGACTCCGGCGCGGCTGTTGACGGCGCGATGACCGCCTACTCCTGGCAGCGTTACCTGATCGAGGAGGGCCGCTACGCCGACTGGGTCGATGCAGGCACGCCGTGTGTTCAGCGCCGGGTCTACGGGGCGTACCTCGCCTGGGTGCTCGCCCACGCGCGCGTGGGGGTGAACGTCGTGCGCGGCCGTGTAGAGCGCGTCTCGCTCGCGGACGGAGCGCAGGAGCATTGGCAGGTGGACGTCACGCGCGCCGACGGCTCGCCGCTGCGGCTCGACTGCCGCGCGTTCGCGCTCACCGGACAGGGCGTCCAGCGCTCGCTCTCGCACGATCCGGATGTGGCTGCGCGGGTGCTCGATTGCGAGGGCGGGCGCATGCAGATCGCCAAGGTGCCGAGCGAGCACAGCTCTGACATCGCGATCGTCGGCGGCGGCGAGAGCGCGCTCAGCTGCCTGGAGTTCGTGCGCGCGCTACGCCCGGACGCACGGCTGACGGTTTACACCTCGAGCCTGCCGACGAGTCGTATCGAGAGCTTTCTGGAGAACCGCGTCTACTCCAGGCCAGACGAGATCGACTGGCCGGCCTTGAGCGCGAGCACGCGCCGCGATTTCATCGTCCGCAGCGACCGCGGTGTGTTCGGCGCCGAGCGCGTCGCGCCGTTCGCCTATGACGAGACCTGCCGCTTCGTCGGCGGTCGCGTCACGCACATCTCCTGCGCGCCAGACACCGACAGGGCGACGGTTGCCTACATCTCGACCGCGGGCGCGACGGTCGCCCAGCACGACTACGTGATCAACTGCACCGGCTATGACCTGCTCGAGCACTTGCGCCGGCTGCTCGCGGACGACGCCCGCGACGAGGTCGAGCGCCGGATCGGGCCGCTGTGGGGCGGGGTCGGCGAGTGGGACCTCGCCGTCGGCCGCGCGCTCGAGCTGGAAGGCATGCGTCCGCGGCTGCACGCGCCGGGGCTGGCGGCGCTGAGCCAGGGCCCTGGCTTCTCGACGCTCGGCGCACTCGGCCTGATCGGCGATCGCGTGCTCGAGCCGCTGGTACGCGAACGGGAGCGCGGCGGCCGTCGCGCCGCCGCTGCGGCTGCCGGTGAGCGCGATGTCGCCGCGGCCGCTGCGACGCGTACGTGAGCGCGGTCGGCAGCGCGACTACGCGGCCTGCGGCGCTGCCGCTCTGAGTGCTGTCGCGCGCGTGGGGGCGCCGGTGCGGGGCGTGGCGATCGCGAGCGCCTGCTCGGGCGCGAACGCGACGGAGCCGCGTGTCGAGCGCTCGGAGCTGTGCTCCGCGACGACCGGACGCAGCTCGACCTCGCTCAGCACGGTCTGTATCACGCGCTTCATCGTCAGCTGTGCGAAGCTCGCGGCCACGCACCGGCGCACGCCGCCGCCGAAGGGGATCCAGGCGTATGTGCCCGCCGGTTTCTGCAGGAAGCGCTCCGGCGTGAACGCGCGAGCCCGCGGGTAGATGTCCTCGCGGCGGTGAATCAGGTAGGGGCTCGGCGCCACCGTGACACCCGCCGGGATGCTGTGGCCTGCGACCTCCATCGGCTCACGCAGCTCGCGCATGATCAGCGCCACCACCGGGCACAGCCGCAGCGTCTCCTTTACGACGGCGTTCGTGTATGTCTCCTCGTTGCCGGCGAGCACCTCCTCGCGCAGGCGCGCCAGCTTCTCGGGGTGGCGCAGCAGGCGCTCGAAGGCCCAGGCCAGCGAAGTGGATGTCGGTCCGTCGGACAGCAGTGTGATCAGTTCGTCGCGCAGTTCGCGATCGTCCATCGGCGCGCCGCCGCGCGCGTGCGCCTGCTCGAGCATGCTCAGCACGTCGTTGCCCGACTGCGAGTCCGGGGCCGCGTGCCGGCGCCTGACCTCCTCGAGCACCGCCGCTTCCACGGGCTCCATCAGCGCTCGGAACTGCCGGTTGCGCGACAGCCAGCTTGGGCCGGCGACCGTCAGCCACGCCAATCGGCGCGGATCGTTGAGCCACGCGGTCAGGCCCCTGAGCAGCTCGCTCAAGCGCCTGAGCGAGTCGGAGTCGGTCGTTCCGAAGACGGAGCGCAGCAGCACCTCGGAGCTGATCAGCTGCATTCGCGGCCACAGCGCGAACTGCTCGCCGCGCGGCCAGCTCGCGATCTCCCGGCTGGCGACGTCCACGACCATCTCGCCGTAGGCGCTCATGCGCTCGCCGTGGAAGGAAGGCAGCATCAGCTTGCGGTGAAGCATGTGCTCGGGCTCGTCCAAGAGCATCACCGAGCGCGGTCCCAGCAGCGGGCCGAGCGCGGGGCTGGCCTCGACCGCGCTCGGGCGCACCGCGTCGGCGTCGGCCGTGAACACGCGCTTGACGTCCTTGGGATCGGTCAACACGACCCACGGCTTGCCGTGGCGTACGTGCAGGGTGAACGCTTCGCCGTGGTCTCGCGCGCTGCGCTCCAGCAGCGCCAGCGGGCGCAGCGCCCAGCCGACCGCCTGCAGCGTGCTCGGCATCTTCGGCCCAGGCGGCAGCTCGCTGAAGGCGATGGATCTCCCGCGCGCCGCCGCAACCCCGCTCGCGGCCACTGCGCGGGTCCTGCGGAGTGAAAAGGTGCGCACGCTCACAACGCGACGTATGGTGGCGTCAGCGTGCTCAACGATGCAACCTACCGGCGTAAAGCTGAATCGGGGATGCGGGTGGGGCCGGCTTGCACCAGTGCCTTAATCGGTTAAAGGAGCGGCCTTAAAAGCCGCAGATCCGGGTTCGAGCCCCGGCTGGTGCATCGAGTGACCACGATCTCCAAACCCATGTTCATGCCCGCCAACCTGTTCGACTACTTCGAGGAGCTCCCCGAGGCGGGCGGGAACGGCTCGCAGTGGGCCGCGCGCACGCCGCTGCGCCCGAGCGATCGCTTCGACCTGAAGCTCGTGCCGCGCTCACCCGCATGGAGCGAGGACAGGCTCGCGCTGGAGGCGCTCGAGCGGGTCGAACGCGAGCCGTGGGTCACGCAGCTCACGCGTACCAGCGGTGGCATCGAGCTGCGCTTGGCCGACGAATGGATCGAAGCGGCTGGTGGCGCCCTGGAGGATGGCGACCGCGGTGAGCGCCAGCTCGAGGACCTCGCGCGCGGACGGCGCTTCTCGGTGCAGTTCTGGGACGCGAACGCGACCAAGGCGCTGCATGTGGGTCATCTGCGCAACCTCGCGATCGGCAACGCGCTGGCCGCGGCGCTCACGCAAGCCGGCGGTCGCGTCGAGCGCCGCAGCCTCATCTCCGACGCCGGACGCAGCATGGGCGAGGCGATGGCGGGGGTGATGAAGAGCGGGCGCCACGCCCAGGCGTGGCCCGACAAGAACGAGAAGAGCGACCACTTCGTCGGCTGCTGCTACGCCGAGTACGTAGCCGCTGGACGCTCGCCGGGCGCCGCCGGCGAGCAGCCCGAGGATTCCTTGACGCGCGAGCTGACGATGCGCGACGACGACGCGGACCAGCTGCTGCGGCGGGTGCTCCGCGGCGATCGCCAGGCGCTCGAGCTGTGGTACAAGACCCGCGCCTGGGTCATCGCCGGCCAGCGCAAGACGCTGCAGCGCCTCGGGATCGCGTTCGACCGTGTGTTCTTCGAGTCGGACTTCCTCGCCGACGTGGCCGAGCTGACCGCCAGCGGCCTGCGCGACGGCCTGCTTCGCCGCCGCGAGGACGGCGTCGTCATCTATCCGACCGAGCGCGAGGACTTCGACGAGTTCCCGCTCGTGCGCGGCGACGACCTGCCGACCCAGCACATGCGCGCGCTCGCCTACTGGATGGCGGCGCCGGGCCTGGAGGGCATGACCTCGGTTCAGGTCTGCGGTGCCGAGTGGGTCTCGCACGTCACCTGCAGACGCCAGCTGATGGACCAGCTGATGGTCGGCGGCGGCACCGGCATGCACCCGACCCACGACATCTTCCACGGCATGGTCTCTAGGCAGAAGCGCGCGATCACCTCGAGCGAGGAGGGAGCGCTGCTGATCGACGAGCTGATCGAGTCGCTGCAAAGCGAGCTGGAGGCGGATTCGCGCAACGCCGAGGTGATCGCCCGGCTCGGCTCAGCCGAGCGCGTCGCCGGCCAGGTCGCGCTGGGCTTCTTCATCCCGCGTCCGGTCACGCCGCGGGTGGACTTCCATCCCGAGAAGCTGCTGGACGTGCGCGAAAGCCCGGGCTGGGAGCTGGCGCACGCGCGTGCCCGTGACGGGCGCCGCAACGGGTTTGCGGGCGAGCCCGCGCAAGACCCCGACTACCGTTTCGCGGTCGTGCAGTCCGAACTGCACCGCCGGCACCTGCGGCTGGCCGTCGAGCGCCTGGACCCAGGTCCGCTCGCGCGCTACGTCTTCCACCTCGCCCGCTGGTACCAGGAAGAGGACCGCAGCGAAGCGGTCGCGCGCGTCGTGCAGACGCTGCTCGCGCGCGGCGCGCGCGGGCTCGGACTCGAGGAGGCGGCGTGAGCACGCTGCTCGTCGACAACTACGACTCCTACACCTACAACGTCTTTCACATCCTCGCGGCCGTGTCCGGCGAGGAGCCGATCGTGATCACCAACGACGCGGTCTCGTGGGGGGCGCTGTCGCGCTGGGACTTCGACGCGATCGTCATCTCCCCGGGTCCGGGGCGGCCGGACCGCTGGCACGACTTCGGTGTCTGCACGGACATCCTGCGCTGGAGTGAGATTCCAATTCTCGGAATCTGCTTGGGACATCAGGGGCTGGGTGTCGAGCTGGACGGGGTCGTCGCGGCCGCGCCGATGCCGATGCACGGGCGCGTCAGCCACGTGCGCCACGTCGGCGAGGGGCTGTTCGCGGGAATCCCCCAAGGCTTCTCGGTCGTGCGCTACCACTCGCTTGCCATCACCGGCCCGATGGGCGCGGACGGGCGTGTGACCGCGTGGACCGACGATGGCGTCGTGATGGGCATCGAGCATCGCCGGCGGCCGATGTGGGGTGTGCAGTTCCACCCGGAGTCGATCTCGACCGAGTACGGACACACGCTGATCGAGAACTTCTACGCGCTCGCGCGCCGCAGCCGATCGACGCGTTCGCCCGGCCTGAAGCGGCTGGTGATGCCGTCGCAGCCCGCACCGGCGCCGAGTGCCGGCGGTTCGAGCCTGCGGCTGCACTCGCGCTCGATCGAGGGCGAGCCGGCGACCGAGCCGCTGTTCGAACGGCTGTTCGGTGACGCCGAGTATGCCTTCTGGCTGGACAGCGCCGACGCGCCGACGCGCCTGGCGCTGCACTCGTACCTGGGCGCCAGCGTCGGCGCGGAGCGCTGCGTGCTCGAATACCACGTCGACGGGTCGGCCGTGACGATCGACCGCGGCGGCGCCTCGCAGATCGAGCACGCGTCGATCTTCGACGTGCTCGACCGCGAGCTCGCGAACGGCGCCGTCGAGCCCCCCGCCGGGTTCGCGCGAGGTCTGATCGGCGGCTTCGTCGGCTACCTGGGCTACGAGTGCAAGGCCGACTGCGGCGCGCGCAACGTCCACAGCTCCGACATCCCCGACGCCGTGATGATGCTCGCCAACCGCGTCGTCGCGGTCGACCACGTCGCCAAACTCACGCATCTGTTCGCGGTGTGCGGCAGCGAGGACACCGACGCTGAGGCCGAGCGCTGGCTCGACGAGGCGGAGGCCGTCGTGCGCGAGGTGCTGCGCACGCCCGCTGCCTCGCTGGCGCAGCCGCGGTCGGCCGTCGAGGACGACCGCGCCGCCGGCCCCGTGACCTTCCGTTGCGGACGCGGACGGCGCCAGTACCTCGCCGACATCGAGCGCTGCAAGGCCGCGCTCGCGGCCGGCGAGTCCTACGAGGTGTGCCTCACCGATCAGATCTCCACGTCCGAGAGCCCAGACCCGTGGCACCTCTACCGTGTCCTGAGGCGCAGCAACGCGGCGCCGTTCGCCGCCTATCTGAAGCTCGGCGAGGTGGCCGTGGTCAGCTCCTCGCCCGAGCGCTTCCTGTCGGTCGATCGCAAGCGCCGCGTGCAGGCGCGTCCGATCAAGGGCACCGCCTCGCGCTCGCCGGACGCCGCCCGCGACGAGCAACTGCGCGCTGAGCTGTTGCAGGACGAAAAGACCTTCGCCGAGCACCTGATGATCGTCGACCTGCTGCGCAACGACCTCGGTCGCGTGTGCGAGGTTGACAGCGTCCGCGTGTCCGAGTTCATGATCGGGGAGCGCTACCGCACCGTGCACCAGATGACCTCGACGATCACTGGCGTGCTCGCCGCCAAACGCACGCCGGTCGACTGCGTGCGCGCCTGCTTCCCCGGCGGCTCGATGACCGGCGCGCCGAAGCTGCGCACGATGGAGATCATCGACGACATCGAGCGCGAGGCGCGCGGCGTGTACTCCGGCGCGCTCGGCTACTTCGGGCTCGACGGCAGCGTCGACCTGTCGATCGTGATTCGCACGATCGTGATGCGTCCGGGCGCCACCACGATCGGCGCGGGCGGTGCGATCGTGATCCAGTCCGACCCCGAGGAGGAGTTCAACGAGCTGCTGCTGAAGGCGCGCGCGCCGATGGCCGCGATTGCCGAGGCGGTCACCGGCAGTGGCTCGCCGGACGCCTGGACCGTTGAGCTGGAGCAGTCGCAGGTGGAGGTGGGGGCAGGGTGAGCGACGCCGCGCAGATAAGTCCGCCGGAGCCGGAGTCCTCGGCGCCGACACGGCCGACGCTGACACCGCCGACGCCGACACTGCCGGTGGCGAACGCCGGGCCGATGGCGCCGGAGCAGACGTGGCGTGTACGCGCGGCAGGCCCTGAGGACGCCGACGCGGTCGCCGCGGCCGTGCGCGAGCTGTTGCTCGAGCTCGACGGCACGCCCGCGCCGCTACCGGCGATGCGAGCCGTGGCACGCGAGCTGATCGACAGCCCCGCAGCCGGGGCGGTGTTCGTCGCGGAGGCCGGCGGTGAGCTGGCCGGCGGCGAGCTGGCCGGCGGCGAGCTGGTTGGTGTCCTCGCCGCGAGCTGGCAGATGGCGATTCACGTGCCCGGTTCCTACGCCTTGATTCAGGACCTGTGGGTTGATCGCGACTGGCGCGGGCGCAAGCTCGGCGCCGATCTGCTGGCGGCGCTGATGGAGCTGGCGCGCGCCAAGCGCTTCGCTCGGCTCGAGGTCGGATTGCCACGCGAGAGCTTCGCGCGCTTTGCCGCGACCGAGGCGTTCTACCTGAGCCAGGGCTTCACCCCGAACGGGCCGCGGATGCGGCGGAGCGTGCAGTGATCCGCATGCTGATGATCGAGCAGCGCCCCGGCGCCGCTGACGCGCAGGCGTGGATCATGGACACAAGCGGGCGCAGGATGCCCGGCTTCGACGACCACCGCCGCGTGCACGAGCTGCGCGCCGGACTCGTACGCCACGCGGGCGTGCGCGCCGCTCCGGCGAGCGCCGCTGGAGAGGAGGTCAGCCGCACGCTCAGCACGTTGCACGAGCCCGGCTACCTGCGGGCGCTCGCCGGGGTGCGCACGCGCACGCCGACGCTGATGCCGGAGCTGTCGGCGCCCGGCATGCCTCCCGACACCCCCGTCAGCGCGGAGGTCGCCGCGACCGCCTATGAGGCGGTGCGCGCCGCGATCACGGCCGCGAAGCTCCTCGCTGAAGGCGAGCGCTTCACCTACGCGCTGTGCCGGCCTCCGGGGCACCACGCGGGGCCGGGCTGGCTGGGCGGCTACTGCTACCTCAACAACGCCGCCGCCGCTGCGCAGACGCTGCGCGACGCTTGCGTTGGACCGATCGGGATCCTCGACCTGGACATCCACTATCCGAACGGCACCGCCGCGATCGCGGCCCGGATGCCCGACACGAGCCTGCACTCACTGCACTCCTGGCCGGTCGTCAACATCCCCTCGCGCTCGGCTGAGCCGGCGAGCGAGCGCGAGCGTGTGGTCGAGTTCGACCGGGCGCCGAGCGCCGAGCGCTACCTGGCCGCGGTGGCCGAGTCGATCGACGCGCTCTCCGGCTCCAGTGCTGCGCTCGTGCTGTCGCTCGGCTATGACACCGTCGCCGGCGACCCGCACGGATGCTGGAGCTTCTCGCCGGCGATCTTCGCCGAGATCGGCCACCTGCTGGCCGCGTCGGGGCTGCCCGTGTGCATCGTTCAGGAGGGTGGCTACGCGCTGCGCTCGCTGGCGGCCTGCAGCGACGCCTTCGCCGCCGGTCTGCTCGGAGGTGACGGCGCATGAGCGGCCTGGAGGCGTTTCGCGAGCGCCTGGACGCGCTCGACGAGCAGATCACGCGACTGCTCGGCGAGCGCTTCGAGGTCTGTCGCGAGATCGCGTTGCACAAGCACGCGCATGGGATCCCGATGATGCAGCCGGACCGTGTCGCGGAGGTCCGCGCCCGCTACCGCGCTCGGGGCGCGGCCGTGCAGCTGCCGCCGGACTTCACGGCCTCGCTGTTCGAGCTGATGATCGAGGCCACGTGCAGGCTCGAGGACGAGCTGATGGAGTCGATGGCCGACTACGCCGTGATCGAGTCGCTGCCCGACGTCGAGCTGATCGAGGCGCCGCCCGCTCCGCCGGACGGGAACGCGGCGTGACGCCGGCGCCGACGTTCATCACGCTCGGGCCGACCGGCACCTGTCACGAGGCCGCACTGCGGCGCTACCTCGAGTTCCAGGGCATCGAGGACTTTCAGATCGTGCTCGTCGAAGACCTGCTCGGGGCGATCGACCGCGTGCGCGAGCAGGAGAACACCTTCATGGTGCAGTGCAGCGCGCACCTGCACGTGCACCTGGTCACCGAGCGCCACTACCGCGAGGTGTTCGTGCTCGACACGTTCATCTACCCCACCAAGGAGCTCTCGCTGCTGATCCGTACCGATGTCGAGCACCCTAAGAGCCTCGGGATCGTCTCCGCGACCCGCGGCTACACCGACCTGGCGCGCTGGGAGACGATCATCGACGAGCCCTCCAAGCCGGTCGTCGCCCGCCATCTGCTCGCGGGCGACTACGACGCCGGGCTCACGCACCTGCACTACGCCCGCGAACACCCAGACGAGCTGCGGATCGAGGAGGTCTACGGAGCCGTCGACACGACCTGGGTCGTCTACGGCCGGCGCAAGCGCTTCCGCGGCGCGGTCATCGGTCAGCGGATCCCGTGGATGTTCACCGGCGAGCCCGAGCCCGAGCACAGGCCCGCGGCGGAGCAGAAGCTCGAGCCGCAGCAGAAGCCCGAGGCGGACCGGAAGCCCGAGCCGGAGGTCGAGATAGCTCTAGGCTGAGGCCCATGGCAGCCAACGCCGAGCGCTCCCCGGCACGCTCCGAGGTGTCCCCAGCACCCTCCGAGCGCTCCCTCGCACGCTTCGACCCCACGCGCTACGACACATTTCGGTTCGTCGCCCGCGAGCTGGACGAACAAGGAGAAGTGACGCTCAGCTACGCGCTTGACGAGGAGCTCGCGTTCGTCGAGAGATTGCGGCTCCCCGTCGGTCCCCCCGGTCGGCTGTCAGAGGCCGACATCGAGCGCGTCCAGCCACTGCTGTCGCTCCTGCACTGGGTAGCCGGAGTCAGCTACTTCAAGACAGCGCTTCCCGGCCGGGTCGAGTTCGAGGCAAACGTCCCCCCGCCGGCAACCGCGAGACTGCTCGAAGCCCTCTACTCCGAGGGCCTTGGGGAGCTCGCGTACACCAACGGTCTAGGTGGCTTGCCGCGCCCGACGTTCGACGGCGGAGCGTCGGCGACGCCGCCGGAGACGGCGGCGGCGTCGAGCGCGCAGCCGTCTGACACAACGCACCCGGCCCCCAGCCCGCAACGCATCCTGGTCCCAGTTGGTGGAGGCAAGGACTCAGCGGTAGCAATCGAGATCGTCAGGCGCTCGGGCTGCGAGCAAGCCTTGTTCTCGATCGGCGACGCCGCCCCGATCGTGCGCACGGCCGCGGCCGCCGGCCTGCCTCACCTGATAGCCAGGCGCACGCTCGACCCCGGCCTGCGCGCGCTCAACGAAGCGGGCGCGCTGAATGGTCACGTGCCGATCACCGCGGTCGTCACGTGCGTGGCGTTGCTGACCGCCGCGCTGAACGGCTTCGACACGGTCGCGATGGCCAACGAGCGCTCCGCGTCGGCGGGCAACGTCGTGTGGGACGGCGTCGAGGTCAACCATCAGTTCAGCAAGGGTCTGCGCGCCGAGCGGCTGTTGAGCGCTGCGCTCGCCGAGGTCGCTCCGGGGTCGCACGCGTTCTCGGTGCTGCGCCCCGCCTCCGAGCTGGCGATCGCGCGCGCGTTCGCGCGCCTGGAGCGCTACCACGGCGCGTTCACGAGCTGCAACGCGATCTTCCGGCTCGATCCGGGACTGCGCGCCGCGTCGTGGTGCTGTGACTGCCCGAAGTGCCGGTTCGTGTTCCTGGCGCTCGCGCCGTTCAGCGAGCCGGCGCACCTGCGCGCGGTGTTCGGCCGCGACCTGTTGGAGGACGCCGACCAGTTCGAGGGCTTCGCGCTGCTGACCGCTACCGGCGGGCACAAGCCGTTCGAGTGCGTCGGCGAGGAGCAGGAGAGCCTCGCCGCGATCCGCCTGCTGGCAGGCGACGCGCGTTGGCGCGAGCACAGCGTCGTGCGGCGCCTCGTGGCGGAGGTGCTGCCGCGCTTCCCAGCCGACGCGGGCGACCCCGATTCGGTGCTGACGTTGAGCGGCGAACACGACGTGCCGGCGGCGCTGCTGGCGGGAGTCCGTGCGGTTCTCGGAGCTTGACGGCGTCGGCGTCGGCGTGTGGGGCGCCGGTCGCGAGATCCGCTCGTTCGCCGACCAGCTCGCGCGCCGCCTGCCCTCCGCGCGGATCACCGTCGCGGCGTTCGACGCGCCCCCAGCGGCCGGCGTGCGCGACACGCTGCAGGCACCCGACGCGCGCGTCGTGGTGGCGACGGGCGATCCCCGCCTCGGCAGTGGCGACGGCAGCGGCGAGGACAGTGCTCGCGCTGAGGGCGCGGCTGGCGAGCACGCGAACGCCGAGTTGGTCGCGGCGCTCAGCGCCTGCGACGTGGTCGTGCGCTCGCCGGGCGTGTCGATCTACCGTCCCGAGCTACGCGCGGTGCGCGCCGCGGGGACGCCGGTCACGACCGCGACCGCGCTGTGGCTCGCCGAGCACGGCGGCGACGGCGTGATCGGCGTGACCGGCACCAAGGGCAAGAGCACCACCGCCGCGCTCGCCTGCCACCTCGCGCGCGCGGCCGGGCGCTCGGCGCGGCTGGCGGGCAACATCGGCGCGCCGGCGCTCGACCTGCTCGACGGCGACCCGGCCGAGGTGACCGTGCTCGAGCTGTCCAGCTACCACACGGCTGATCTCGACACGGGGCCCGAGGTGGCGCTCGTGACGAGCTTGTTCCGCGAGCACACCGACTGGCACGGCTCGGAGGACGCCTACCGCGCGGACAAGCTGCGCCTGCTGGGCTTGCCGGGCGTGCGCGCGGCCGTGTTGAACGCGCGTGACGAGCGCCTGCGCGGCGCGCTGGCCGCGTCTGCCCGCACCGGCGTGGCGAGCATCGGCTACGGGAGTCACGACGGCTGGGACGCGGTCGCCGAGGGCATCGCGCTGCACGGCGAGCTGCGTGCGCACAGCGCTGAGCTGCCGCTGCGCGGCGAGCACAACGCGCTCAACCTGTGCGGCGCGCTGGCGGCGCTCGAAGCGCTCGGCGTCGAGCCGGCGCTGCCGGGCTCACTGAGCGACTTTCAGCCGCTGTCGCACCGACTCGAGCCGGTGCTCGAGCGCGACGGCGTGCTGTGGGTCGACGACAGCATCTCCACCACCCCCGAGTCGGCGCTCGCGGCGCTCGCTAGCTTCCCCGGGCGCGAGCTGATCCTGATCGGCGGCGGTCAGGACAGGGGCCAGGACTACGCGCAGCTGGGGCACGTGCTGGCGGCGGCCGGGTCGATCGTCATCGGCGTCCCCTCGACCGGCCCGCGCCTGGTCGACGCGGCGCGCAGCGCGGGCGCCGCCGCGTCGCACGCGCTCGAAGCTCCCGACCTGGCGCGTGCGGTCGAGCGCGCACGCGGCCTCGCGCGCGCGGGATCGGTGGTGCTGCTCTCGCCGGCCGCGCCGAGCTACGACAACTACCGCGACTTCGAGCAACGCGGCGAGCGCTTCCGCGCGCTTGCCGGGGCCTGAGCGCCCGCGTCCCCGCCGGCTACTCGTCGATGGGCACCTGCGGCGGCGTCGTGCCGGCGGTCTCGGATGGCGTCGCGTCGGCGCTCTGCGGCGTCGTCGCGCCTGCGCCCTCGGGTGGCGTCGCGGGTAGCGCGTCGGCGCTCGCTTCGGCGGCGGCGCGGTTCTCCTCCTTGACCGCCAGCCAGATCTCCTCGCGGTAGATCGACACTCCCGCCGGCGCCGCGATTCCCAGTCGCACGGTGTGTCCGCTGACGCCCATCACCGTCACGAGGATCTCCTCGCCGATGACGACGCGCTCTCCGGGACGACGCGTCAGGATCAGCATCGAGGCTGATTATGAAGCAATTCGCTGCTCTACGGGCAGCGTGAACAGCGGCTCCTGCAGCGACGCGTGCTCATCCATGTTGAGCACCTGGTAGCCATGCCCGTCGCGGATCACCAGCGGCGCGCGCAGGTTCGCGGTGATGTCCAGCGGGTTGGGCGTCGCGCGCACCGTCACGAACAGCTGTGCGCCGGTGATATCCGTGAGGCCTGTGCGCTCGCGATCCTCGGGCGCGATGTCGAGCGTGAACGACGCGAAGAACTGGTCGGGGCTTACGACCGGCAGCGCAAGCGCCGGCTCGTCGATCGCGTGCAGCCACAGGAAGCCGGTGCCCGGGTTGCGGTCGAGCAGCGTGTAGCGCAACCCCCCGAGGCCGATCAGGCCGAACGGGAACTCGATCACGTCCTCCTCCTGGATCTCGACGGCGCCGAAGCGGATGCTCTGGAATGTCACGGACATGGTGCGGTCTCCTTGGCGTTCGTCTACTGGAGGAAGTTGAGCAGCGATTCCTGCACGATCGTTGCGGCAGCGTGCAGAGCTGCCGTGTACGCGGCCTGCTCGTTGGAGTACTGGATCGAGGCTGTGGCGATGTTGGTTGAGTCGGTGTTCGACAGTGCCCCGTTGATCGAGGTCTGCAGGTCTTCGTTGCGCGTCAGCGCCGTCTGCAGTTGGTCGATCGCGCTACCGGCCGTCGCCTGCAGTTGCGTCAGCGTTTCGATGTTGCCGTCGAGCGTCTGCAGGTCGGTGCTGCCGAGCGCTTCGCGTTCTGCGGCTACGCCGCTGCGCATGTTCTTGGCGATCGTGCGCAGCGTGTCGAGCAGCTTGCCGTCACCCGAGGCTTCGCCGTTGCCGAGCAGCGTCGAGATATTCGTTGTGATCGTCACCGACGCGCCCGGGCCGACGGCGCGGCTGACGGTTTCTTCGTTGCCTTTGTATTCGTCGTTCGCGCCCTGTTCGTAGGGCGGCGTGGTCGTCGCCGTGCCCGAGAAGATGTACTCGCCGGCGTACTGCGTGTTGGCGTCCTGCTTGACGCTTTCGGCCAGCTGTTCGACCTGCGTCGCCATCGTGTTCAAGTCGGACTGGTTGTAGGTGCCGTTGGCACTCTGCACGAGCAGTTCGCGCACGCGCTGGGTGACCTGACCGATGCTCGTCATCGCGCTCGCGGCCGTGTTCTCCCAGGAAATACCTTCCTGTGCGTTGCTTTCGTAGGCGCCCAGCCCTTCGAGCTGGCTCTGCAGATCGATTACCTGGCTGGCGCCGTAGGGGTTGTCCGACGGTTCCAGGATCCGCCTGCCGGAGGACAGTTCGTCGGTCGTCTGCTGCAGCGCCGACAGCGACGAGTTGAGGTCGTTGAGCGTCGTGCTGGTGACGATCGCCGGTGTGATGCGGATCGTCATCGCTACAGCCCCACCACGCCGGTGTGCTCGATCAGCGTTTCGAGCATTTCGCTCATCACCGTCAGCGTGCGCGCCGACGCCTGATAGCCGCGCTGGAAGGTGATCAAGTTGGTCATTTCTTCATCGAGCGACACGCCCGAGACCCCCTGGCGCTGATCGTTGATCGCGGTGACCGTCGTCTGCAGGTTCGTCTCTTCATCGCTCACGCTGCTTACGTCGCTGCCGACTTTCTCGACCAGCGCCGCGTAGTCCTGTTCGGCCGCGCCGCCGCGCAGCGCAGCGATTTTCTGCGCGACTTCGTTGCCGCCCGCCGCCGCGGTCCCCGATGCCTGGACTTTGGGAGATTCCACGGCGACGGCGAGCGTTGCGGCCGTCGTGCCGGCGAAGAATGGTTCTTTGAGCGGTTCGTTGACGGTCGTTGCGAGCGCGTTGGCGACGCTGTCGAGCCCTTCCTGCAGGCCCGTGAGCGCGCCTTTGGGGCCGGTCAGCGTCAGCAGCGCGCCGAGCTTGCCGCCGGCGCTTTCGGTCAGCGCCTGCGGCCAGTTGACGGTTTTGCCTTCGACCAGCGGTTTGGCGGCTTCGCCAAAGGTCACCGTGTCCATGTGGTCGGCGCCTTCGGTGACCGTGATGTTCGCGAGCGCCGAGAGTTTGTCCAGCAGCTGATCGCGGCGGTCGAGCATCTCGTTGGGCGGCTGCCCGGCTTCTTCGGAGAGCTTGATCTGGCCGTTGAGCTGCGCGATCTGGTTGGCGTAGGTTTCGACTTCCCCAGCAGGCCCCGTCAGCGCCGCATACTGTTCGCCCGCCTGCGTGGCGATCGTGGAGAGCTGCGCGCTCAGCTCGTTGAAAGTCTTTGCGAGCTGCTTGCCCGCGGACACGACACCTTCTTTGGCCGCTTCGCTGGTCGGTGACTCGGCGAGGCTGTTCCATGCGTTCCAGAAGTTCGACAGCTGGCTGGCGATGCCCGCGCTCGACGGTTCGTTGAACGCGCTCTCCGCCTGCGCGAGCACTTCCGATTGCGTGGTCGCGTTGCTGAGCGCGCTGTTCTGGGTGCGGTACTGGGCATCGAGGTAGGTGTTGCGGATGCGCGCGATCGTCGCGACCGTGACGCCGGTGCCGATCTGCGCGCCCTCGCCGGTGCGAGCCGAGATCGACGGGACTTGGAGCGGCGTGTTCGGTTCCAGCAGCGCCGTCTCGCGCGAATAGCCTTCCGTGTTCGCGTTGGCGATGTTGTTGCTCGTGGTGTCGAGCGCGGCCTGCTCGGCGACGAGCCCGCTCAGCGCCGTTTGCAGTCCTTGCAGTGTGGGGATCGACATGGCGCTAGGCCCGCAGGTCGAGGACGTGCAGGGCGCCGTTCGGGCGCGGCCGCGAGATGGCCTTGGATGAGCCGCGAGTGTCGTAGCCGTCGACGCCGTCGAGCGAGAGCATGCCCATCAGGTGGTCGAGGAAGCCAAGCTCGATCTGCATCAGCGAGCGGTTGCACGTGTGCTCGCGCTGGAGCTCGTACAGCAGGCCCTTGAGCTCGGCGCTGCGGGCGCGGGCGCGTTCGGCCGCGACGGCGTCCATCAGCGTGCTCAGCAGCGCCAGCGTGACCGCCTGCGCGGGCACGCCCAGCTGCTCGCCGCTGCGCGCCAAGAGGCGTGCGCGCTCCTCCTCGAGCAGCTGTCGGCGACCCATCTCGCCGCGCAGGATTCCCGCCAACCGCACGACCGTGTGCACGTCGCGCGCGCGGATCGCCGCGCCCTGCTCGAGCACGACCGCCAACAGGCTCCGCGCCGAGGCGATCTGCGCGTCCAGGTGCGCCAACACGTCGGCCGCCAGCGCGTGGTCGCGCCGGACGGCGGTGTCACCGATCAACGCGGCCGCGTTCACGCCGCGGCG
The DNA here is from genome assembly GCA_963716535.1 of uncultured Solirubrobacteraceae bacterium. Taxonomy (GTDB): domain Bacteria; phylum Actinomycetota; class Thermoleophilia; order Solirubrobacterales; family Solirubrobacteraceae; genus Palsa-744. The sequence continues at coordinate 3,018,993 of OY970317.1, forward strand.
CCTATCGTGCTCGTCGGTGCCGCCGCGGCGCCCACCTGCGTCGCCGCGGTCACCTGGCTCGTGCCCGCCTGGCTCGCGCCCAGCTCGCTCGTGGCGAGTGCCGTACGCGTCATCTGCGCCGCCAGGCCTAGCCCGCCGGCCTTCATGATGCCGGCGCTCAAGGCCTGGGGCAGCGCCGAGGAGAGCTGCGCGTTGCCCGCGGAGCCGCCTTCTTCGGAGCCAGCTTCGCCTTCGCCTGAGGATTCGCCGCCGAGGCCGGTGCTCGACACGAGCGTCTGCGAGAGCTGTTCGACGAGCGTCTGTTCGAAGGACAGCGCGTTCTCGTAGGCTTTCTGCGTCGCCGCCGAGCCGTGGCGCACCCACTCCGGCTCGAGCGCCTGGGCGACCGCCGGCAGCCCGGTGGCAACGCTTGCAGAGCTGGGGGCTTGCACGCTCGTCATGTCGCGCGCAGCTGGTTCGCGATCGACATCATCTGGCTCTCGTCTTGAATCGCGGTGCTGCCCATCTGGAAGGCGCGCTGGGTGTTCACCAGCAGCGCCATCTCGCTGCCCATGTTCACGTTGGACATCTCCAGGGCACCTTGGCGGATCGTGCCGGTGGACGGGTGCGGGGCGCCGCTCGAGGCGGTGGTCGTGAACTCGCTGGCGCCGTCTGACAGCAGGTGTTCGGGGGAGGTGACGGTCACCAGTTTGATCTGGCCGAGCGTCCGCGTGCCGACGCTCACCATCCCGGTCGGTCCGATGCTCACTTCGCTCGGCGCGACGCCGGCCGGCAGCTTGATCGGCGGGGTCAGGCGGTTGCCTTCGGCGTTTACGAGCTCACCGTTCGCGTTGGCGCTGAACGTGCCGTTGCGGGTGAGCGCCGTCTGCCCGTCGGCGCGCGTCACCTGGAAGTAGCCTTCGCCCTCGATCGCGAGGTCGAAGGGGTTGCCGGTTTCCTGCACGGCGCCCTCGCTCTGGCTGCGCCCGATGACTTCGGCGCGCGCGCCGCCACCGGCGCTGCTTTCGGTGCCGGCCATCACGACGGGGTTGTAGAGCAGGTCGCTGAAGGCGACGCGCTCTGACTTGTAGCCGCTGGTCGAGAGGTTCGCGAGATCGTTGCTGATCGCGTTCAGCTGTTCCTGCTGCGCTGACATGCCTGCTGCTGCGGAATAGAGACCTTCGAGCATCAGCCCGTCCTGTGATCGTGGTCGTTGGCGGGCGCGGCTTTCCGCAAGGCGGTCCAGCCGGGCCCGTGGCTTTCGTGCAAGGTGATCGGCCGTGCGCTGGCGGACTTGAGCGCTGGCGGCGAGCGCGCCTAGGAGTTGGTGTTGAGCGAGCCGACCTGCGTGGAGGCCGACTGCAGCGTCTGGTCGATCGCCTGGATCGCCTGTTGGCCCGACTGGAAGCTGCGCATCGAGGTGATCATTTCCACCATCACCTTGGCGGCGTCGACGCCGGAGCCCTCGAGCGAGCCCTGGCGCACGGTTCCTGTCGGTTTGCCTTTGGCGGTGCCGGTGTAGAGGTTTTCGCCCTGCTTGGCCGCGCCGGGGACTTCAAAGACCCCGACCGCGCTCACTGCCACCGTGCCGGTCGCGCTGACTTTGATCTGTGCGCCCTTCGCGCTCAGCACAGGATCGCCGTTGGTGTCGGTCAGCACGCCCTTCGCCGACGCCGTGAACTGCCCGTCGCGGGTGTAGCGGACGCCCTGCGCGGTTTGCACCGCGAAGAAGCCGTCGCCCTCGATCGCGAAGTCCAGCGGTTCGCCGGTTTCCTGCATCGAGCCCTGTGTCATGTTCGTGTAGGACTTGCCGAGCGCCACGCCCTCGGTGACCGAGCCGACCGGCGCGCCGCCCAGCGTGTTGGCCATCAGCATCGCGCCGAAGCTGTGCTGGGGTGTTTCGTCCGGCTTGAAGCCTGGGGTCGAGGCGTTGGCGAGGTCGTTGGCGAGCTGATCCTGGTGGGTCTGCTCGGCAACCATGCCCGTCGCGGCGATGTCGAGGCCGAGGTCCATTCTCCGTCCGGGTGTTCGACCGTCAGCGAAGATTCTTGAGGTCGCCGCGAAAGCTCGGCACGGCCAGCGCCACGCCCCGCGAACCCGGCACGACCAGCGTCACGCCGAGCTCGTCGAGGCGGTGGGGCGCGCTCAGCCGACGGCGCTGAACAGCGGCAGCTCGCCGGAGAGCTGTTCGTACAGGCGCCGGCGCAACTGCGTATGGATCTGCGAGATGCGGCTCTCGGAGACGCCGAGCCGCTCGCCGATGTCGCGCAGCGTCCAGTCCTCGACGTACAGCAGCACCGCGACTTCGCGCTCCTGCTTGCTCAGGCGCGCGAACGCGCGGCGGAAGCGCTGCTTGGCTTCACCGCGCTCAGCTTGGGTGATTGGGTCGCAATCGTTGTCTGCGCTCTCGAGCGTGTCGATGCGCTCGATTGTGGCGCTCTCGTCGGAGCGAACGATGCGGTTGAGCGAGCCGACCTCCGCCAACGCCACCTGATCGAGCCGCGCGGTCAGCTCCTTCGGTGTCATACCCACGCGCTCAGCCAGCTCCTCACGGCTGGGCTGGCGTTCGTGCAGTGAGAGGAAGCTCTCGCGGGCGTTGTTGATCGTGCGCTCGTCGCGCCGCAGCGAGCGCGGCGCCCAGTCGTGGCGGCGCAGCTCGTCGAGCACAGCACCGTGAACGCGTGTCCATGCGAACTGCTCGAGCGTGGCGCCCTTGTCCGGGTCGTAGCGGTCGATCGAGCGGATCAGCGCCTCCAGGCCGCAGGACAGGAAGTCATCGACGTCGCATTGCGCGGGCACCTCGCGCACCTTGCGGTAGACGATGTAGCGGACCATCGGCATGAACGCGAAGATCAGCCGATCGCGCAGCTCGCGGTCTTCCGTGCGTCGGTACTCGTGCCAGGTTGCCAGTATCTCTGCGGCCGGGGCCCTGGTGGCCCGCTTTCCGATGATTTCCATGCGCCTGCTCTTGGTATCGAGGGATAGGACAGGGTCTGGCGCGTCCCTGACCACATGGTGCTCGCGGCCGAGCGCGGTCTGGGGACGATGCGACCCGCAGTAGATTCGGGGCCACGAGGAGATTCCCTGCCGCGGCCATCGCGGGTCATAACGTCAGGCACGCGGGAGGGAGCGCGCGCGAGCGGCTGAGCGCGATCTGGCCCTCACAGATCGCGCCGCGCGGTCGATCACCAGGGCCAGGAATGACCCTCCAAGCCTCCTCACCCGGCGCTTTGAGCGGCGGTGCCGTGCCGGTCACCGAGCTGCCCGCGCTCGCCGGGCGACTGCTCGCCGCGGACGATCTCGACGGCTATCGGCGCCTGTTCGACTCGATCGAGTCGATTGCAAATCCCCACCGCCGCTATTGGGCCGGTGTCAGCCTGATCGAGCTGGGGTTGCGCGCCGGCTCGAGCACGCCCGCCGCGCGCCAGCCGGCGCTGTTCGTGGCGCTCGCCGCCGCTGCAATCGGTGCTCTCGAGCGCGAACCCAGCGAGCCGCGGCTGTTGAACTGCGCCGGCGTGATCCTGCAGGAGCTGTGGAGCCTGGATGCGGCCGAGGCGCTGTTCGCCGCTGCGCAACGCTTGGACCCGCAGCTCGAGGACGTGGAGCACAACCTCGCCGAGCTGGCCGCACGCCGGCGCCTACGGCACGGTGTCGGCGGCCGCGCGCCGCTGCGCGCGGCGCTGCCGGAGCTGTCGCGTCGGGCGCTCGACGTCGCCGCGCGGGCGCAGCCGGCGACGGGCCTGCGCCTGAGCTTGTGCATGATCGTGCGCGACGAGCAGGAGATGCTCCCGCGCTGCCTGGCCGCTGTCGCCGGCGTGGTCGACGAGATCGTGATCGTGGACACCGGCTCGACCGACGCGACGATCGAGCTGGCGCGTGCGGCCGGCGCGCGCGTGATCGAGCAGCCGTGGACTGGCTCCTTCGCCGACGCGCGCAACGTGTCCTTCGACGCCGCAAGCGGCGATTGGCTGATGTATCTCGACGCCGACGAGGTGCTCGTGCGCGAGGACGCGCAGCTGCTGCGGTCGCTGATCACACGCAGCTGGCGCGAGGCGTTCTATCTCTCAGAGACCAACTACACGGGCACGCCGGAGGATGGAACCGCGGTCGTGCACAACGCGCTGCGGGTTTTCCGCAATCGGCCCGAGTATCGCTTCGAAGGGCGCCTGCACGAGCAGATCGCCCACCGCCTCCCGAGCTACCTGCCCGAGCGCGTCGAGTCCACGAGCGTGCGCGTCGAGCACTACGGCTATCTGGGCATCGTGCGCGACGCTCGCCAGAAGTCGCGCCGCAACATCGAGCTACTGCGCCTGCAGCGAGCCGAAGGACCGCCGAGCGCGTTCCTGCACTACAACCTCGGCTGCGAGTACGCGGCCAACGATGAACGTGCGGCCTCGTTGCCCGAGTTCGAGCGCGCGTGGGAGCTGCTCGAGCGTTCCGCGAATCGCGACGGTCAGAAGTTCGAGCCGGCGTTGCTGAGCCGGCTGGTGAAGGCGCTGCGCGTGTGCGAGCGTCCACGTGTCGCGCTGGCACGCGCCGAGGAGGGACTGCGGCTCTACCCCGACTTCACCGACCTCGTATTCGAGCAGGCTTTGGCCGCGATCGCGCTCGGGCAGCCCGAGCGTGCGATCGAGCGCTGCGAACGCTGCATCGAGATGGGCGATGCACCGCGCGGCTACACCGCGACGGTCGGCGCCGGCACCTATCTACCGCGGATGCACCTCGCCGAGCTCAGACGCGCCCGCGGCGAACACGCCCAAGCGATCGCGCAGCTGGAGCACTGCCTGCGCGAGCACCCCCGCTTTATCGGCGCGGTGTTGCCGTACGCGAGCGCACTGCTGGCTCAGGGTATGGCGCCCGACGCCGTCGTCGCCGAACTCGAGCAACATATGCCCAACCCCGTTCCCGCGGCCCGCTTCATGCTGGGCACGGCACTGTATGAGGGCGGTGCGAGCGCTGCCGGCGAGGCGCAGTTCCGGATCGTGCTCGTGCAGCAGCCGCACTCGGGGCGCGCTCGCGTGGCGCTGGCCGAGGCGCTGCTCGCGCAGCGCCGCTACGCGGATGCGGCCCGTGAGGCGGCGGCGCTGGTCGCTGAGGACCCGCTGGCTGCGACCGCTTGCCGCACGGAGCTGTTCGCGTGCATTGTCGGTGCCGACGCTGCCGGCACGCCGCGCGCGCTCGCGCGAGCGCGCGCGGCCGGAATGGTGGAGCGTGAGCTCGACCTGTTCCTCGCTTGGGAGCAGCTCGCCAGCCTGGGCCACACCGAGATCACGCTTTCGATCGAGGCGATCCCGCTGCTGTCGACCGTGCTCGAGGCGCTGTTGCGAGTGCAGGACTTCCACAGCTTCGAAGCGCTGCTCGGCCTGCTCGAGCGAGCGCCGCTGCCCGAGCGCGAGCGCCGCGAGCTGCTCGCCGTGATGTACCTGCGGCGTGGCTTCACGGTCTCAGCGGCACAGGAGTGGATGGCGGTCTGCCGAGCCGAGCCCGATACGCAGGCGCTGCTGGGGCTCGCACGCGTCGCCGCCGTGCGCGGCATGCCACGCGAGGCGAGCGACTTCGCGGCAGCGGCGCTCTCGCGCGACCCCGACAACGAGGCCGCGGCCAGCCTGCTCTCGCAGGCGGCGGCGTCTTAGCGCAAGGTACGTCGCACATGCAGGTGATCCTTAAAGTTTCAGCGAAGGCCGTCGATGACGGGCCTAAGCGCACGTGCGAGGCGGTCCAGGGAATGGGCCGCGCAAATAGTTTTCAGGGAGAAAACGCAATATGAGCTCGCCCATCATTCCGATAGAGGGTCCCCTGGACCCGCACATAGTCACGAGTACCGTTCCAGTCGCCGTCGATGCCGCGCGCATCGGCACGTTTGCATCCGAGCTGGCGGCCGGCGAGACGCAGCTCGCCGTCATCGCCAGCAGAGGCGGACCGCCGCCCGAGGTGCTCGACCAGATCGCGGCCGCCGCCACGATCGAGGAGCAATTGCGCGAAAGCGGTCGTCAGCTGCGCTTCAGCGCCACGGATGCTGGACGCACGCGGATCGAGCTGCAGGACCGCGACGGCAACACGCTGCGCGTCGTATCGACCGCCGAGGCGCTTGAGCTGGCGGTCGGAAAGCCGCTGGAGTAGCGATGTCCGCCTCAGGGCTTGGCATCAACTCATCCGGCAGTGCCCCGATCACGATCACCGGGCTAGCCTCGGGCTTGGAAACGAGCAAGATCATCGGTGCGCTGATGCAGGCTCAGCGCGAGCCGGTCACGCATCTGACCCAGGAGGAGCAGCGCCTGAAGGCCGAGCAGAGCGAACTGCAGGGCATCCAGAGCAGCCTGCAGCAGCTCTCGGCGGCCGCCTCCGAATTCTCCTCGCCCACTCTGTTTGAAAGCTCGCAGACGGTCAGCTCGAGCGAACCCTCACGCGTGGGCGCAGCGATGGCCAGCGGCTCTGGTGCCGGCGTCGGCGGCTACGAGGTCGAAGTCACGCAGCTTGCCAATGCGGCGCAGCGCACGTTCACCTTCAAAAGCCCCACCCAAGCGGAAACGATCACGATCGAAGGTCACGAATTCAAACTCAGCGCCGGCGAGACCGCCAAGCAGCTTGCCAGCGCGATCAACACCGACAGCAGCGCGACCGTCTACGCGGCAGTGCTGGAAGGCGAAACGCTGGTGCTCTCCAACCGCGCCACCGGCAACACCGGCACCGAATTCATCAAAGTCACCGGCGCCGCCGGTGTGCTTACCGAAACCGGCAAAGCCAAGGAAGGCAAGGACGCTGAATTCAAGGTCGACGGCGTCGCGGGAACCTCCGCCACCAACACCGTCACCAACGCGATCGCCGGCGTCACGCTGACGCTTTCAGGGCTCACGCAGACGGGGCCCGTGACGATCGACGTCGGCGCTCCGGGTCCCAGCGCGAGCGCGGTCGAAGCGCAGGTGCAGTCGTTCGTCAAGCTCTACAACTCGACCGTCGAAACGATTCAGACCGAGCTGAAGACCAAGCCGCCTGTGAAGCCCGGGAACGGCGAATTCGGGATCGGGACGCTGTTCGGCGACACCGAACTCTCGGGGCTGCTCGACAGCATGCGCACGACCATGTACGAACCGATCGTCGGGCTCGAAGCCAACATGTCGAGCCCGTTCAACATCGGCATCAGCACCGGCGATCCGACCGGCGAAAGCGCCTCCTCACAGAGCTCGTTGGAAGGGCTGCTGACGATCGAACCGACGAAGCTCAGCGAAGCCGTCAAGGCCAATCCCGTGGGCGTTCAGCAGATGCTCGTGCAGTGGTCGCAGAACCTACAGAGCCTCGTCAACGCCGCCGGCGGTCCCGGCGGCTCGATCGAAGGCAGGACCACCGGCGATGCCTCGCAGATCACGGAGCTGACCAGCCAGATCGCCAACATGAACGAAATGCTTGCCAACCGCGAAAAGGCGCTGCAGGCAACGTACGCCGAGCTTGAAACCGTGATCTCGAAAAACAGCGCGCAGGGCGACTGGCTGACCCAGCAAGAGGAAACGATGGTCAAGAATGACGGGTAGTTCAGGGCCGGTTCAGCAACCGCTCTGAGCCTTCCGCGCTCGACCGCGCCCATTCCCGCGGGCGACCGCGCTTGAACGCGTGTCCACGCGGGCACCGTGACCGCGCCCGTTCCCGCGCTCGACCGCGCCTGTTCCCGCGCTCGACCGCGCCTGTTCCCGCGCTCGACCGCGCCTGTTCCCGCGCTCGACGTTTTTCCACCAGGCCTCAATGTTCTGCGTTCGGGGTCGATCAAGGGAACTGAGATGACCAACGTCACCGCATCCCACGCCGCCTATCGCAGGGGCACGGTGTTGGCGGCGACTCCGGGCGAGCTGGTCGTGCTGCTGTATGACGGCGCCCGTCGCTTCCTGCGCCAGGCCTCGATCGCGATGAGCGAAGGCGAGATCGAGCGCGCGCACACCACGCTGCGCCACGGCGAACGGATCATCAGCCACCTCGACGCCACGCTCGACTTCGACCAGGGCGAGATCGCACAGCACCTGCACTCGATCTACGTGTTCTGCCTCAAAGACCTGCACGCAGCGCGCATGCACAAGGACACCGGCAAGATCGAAGCGGTCAGCGAGCTGCTCGGCGAGCTACGCGAGGCGTGGAGCCAGGTTGTCGCCGAAGTCGAGCGCGGCGCGGAGGTAGGGGCCGCGTGAGCGGCGCGACGCGCGACGGGCAGCTCGACGGGGCGCCGCTCGGCGACGCTCGCGCACAGGACGCGCAGAGGCAGGACACGCAGAGCGTCGAGGACGCGCTGCGTCCGTACGAGGCGATCCGCGCGCACGCCGAGCTCGAACTCGAGCTGGCCGGCCGCGGCGACCTCGCGCAGCTCTCGGAGCTTGGCTCCCGCTGGGACGAGTTGATCGCGGGGCTGCCCGCGCGCCCGCCCGCCGCGGCGGCCGAGCTGCTGCAGCGCTCACACCTGATCCACGAGCGCACTCGCGTCGAGCTGAGCCGCCTGCGCGACGTGCTCTTGGCGGAGATCGCCACCGCCACGCGCAGCAGGCGCACCGCGAACGCTTACTCCGGGCAGCTGCGCCGTCGTCCGCGCCTGGATCGAAGCGCTTAGTTGCCGGTCGGTTGCTGCCGGCGACGGCGCGGACGGCGTGCCGTGCCGCGCCGTCGTGGCGCTTAGCTCACCGTAAAGCTGGTCGCGCTCGTGGCGCTACCGGTCGGTGTCGCCGTGTTCGTGACGGTGATCGGTCCGCTGGCGGCGCCGACGGGGATCGTCACCTTCAGCGTCTTGGACGACGCGACATAGGTCACGCTCGTTGCGGCGACTTCGCCGAATTTGACTTTTGAGGTCGATGTGAAGCCAACGCCGGTGAGCGTCACGCTTGCCCCCGGTGCCGCTTTCGTCGGCGAGAACGAGTACACCGACAGCGACGGCGTGAACGACGCCGTGCTCGTGGCGGTTCCGGCGCTGGTCGTCACCGACACCGTGCCCGCGTGCACGCCGCTGGGCACCGTCGCTTCGATTTCGGTCGAGGACTTCACCGTGTAGCTGGCTTTGACGTTGTCGAACTTCACCGCGCTGGCCCCGGTGAGGTTCGTGCCGGTGATCGTCACCACGCTGCCCGTGACGGCGCTGGTGGGCGTAAAGCTCTTCACCGCCGGTGCGTCGGAGATGACGGTGGCGGTTGCGCTCGACATGACCGGCGCGCTGGCGCCCGAGGCGTTGCTTGCGATCTCCTGCACGCGCACGGTAGCGCCGACGACCGCGGCCGGCAGCGTGTAGGTCGTGCTCGTCGCGCCGCTGATCTCTGCGCAGTTGGCCCCGGATGTGTTGCACAGCAGCCAGTGGTCGCTGTAGCTGCTCGGTTTGTTGCTCCACGTGCCGTGGCTCAGCGTCAGCGCCTGGCCCTCCTCGGCCGTGCCCAAGATGCTCGGCGGCGATTCATCGGCCGGGCTAGCGACGGTCGCGTACACGCCGAGCCCGACCGGGCTACCGACGCCCGTGGGGCCGTCGTAGCCGCTGGCCGCTTCGCAGGCGGTGGCGCCCGTGCACGAGCCGTTGCTGCCGGAGGTCACGTCGTACAGGTCTGCGCTTTCGCCGAGATGCGCATACAGCGTGGCCGCGGGGAAGGAGACGCCCTGTGAGCCGCCGGCCAGGCCGAACTCAGCGGCGATCACGGGCGAGGCCGCGGAGGTCCCTCCCCAGACGCCCCAGCCGGTGGGGTCTCCGCCTGACGGCGTGGTGTCGTACACGTCGACGCCCGTGTACGGGTCGGCGACGGCGGCGACGTCCGCTACCGAGCGCCCGGTGCCGCACGCCGTGGCCGACCAGTTAGAGACTTCGCTCTGCCACAGCGGCGCGGTGAAGGCGATGCTGCAGCCGCTGCCGCCACCTGACCACACCGTGCTCTTCCAGCCTTCATTCGATTTTTCTAGCGCTGTTCCGCCGACCGCGATCACGTCGGGAGAGCTGGCTGGGAAATTGGCGGCTTCCTTCTGTTCGCAGTGCTCGTTGAAGTAGCCACAGTCGCCGGCGGACACGGTTATCACGACGCCGGGGTGGTCATAGGGGGCGTTGAACGCCGTCGAGCCCGCTTCCTCGGGGCCGCCGTAAGAGTTGCTGACCTCGGTTGCGCCGTCTTTCACCGCCGTGTCGACCGCGGTTCCGAGCGCGGCATCGGAGGCGCTGGACGCCTCCACGAGCAGCACGTGACAGCTCTGGCAGATCGCGTGCACCATCTGCACGTCGAGCGAGATCTCCGTCGCCCAGCCGCCGCTGGTGGCCGGCAGCGGGCTTGCCTTGCCTTCCTGATTGACCTTCTTGAAGCAGCCGTTGGAGGTCGTGCACGCAGGCAGGTTGAATTCTTTGTCGTACACCGCGAGATCGGCTTCCGCGGTCGGGTCGTTGTAAGCGTCGACGATCGCGACCGTCTGCTGCGCGGAGGGGAACGTCGCGGTCGGCAGCGAGTAGGCGGTGTGCAGCTGCGCCGGCGTGTAGCCAGCCGGGTTCGGCGTCTTGTTCGTCACCGCAGGGCTCACGCCGTGGGACACTTCGGCAGCCTGTTGGCTGGCGTTGGCTTTGAGATCCGCGTTGGTGATCGACGTCGAGATCAGCCTGACGCCGAGGCAGCCGGCGCTACCGGGCTGGGGCGCGCTGCACACCTGCTGGGTGCGGTAAGCGGAGGTGGAAAGCGATGCCGATGCGGCCGCGCTGCTGACCAGCGCGAGGATCGTCACGCACAGCAGGGCTACAGCGATTCGCGCGCGTCGCGTTTGGCGGTACTGGCGCCCGTGGCGTGTCTGGTGCTGCTGGCCATCGCTACTTGACATCTTCTCTCTCCTGCCGATCACTTGACGGGGAATCTCTCGCCACAGCGTCGGCTCGAGCATTGGCACGCGTGAGCGGAGCGTCATACGCGTGGACGCGTGAGCGAGCGAGCTGCGCATGCATGCACGCTCAGGTGCGCGGCGTACGCGCGGGTGCGCGGCGTGTCATGCGCGCGCCCGTGGAACTTGGTCCTAAAGATCCATGAGCCGCGGCCGATCAAGAGGTCGGCCCCTCGATGGCCAGGAAGTCAGCGACCTCAGGGAGAGCGTCGGTTTCAGCCCAGGGAGGGCGGAAAGGACATCCCTCAAAATGGCTCTCGTCGACTCGACCCAGCAGCTGCTGGAGGCTGCCATGCGCGGCTCCTGGCAGCGTCAGACAGCACTGACGAACAACATCGCCAACGCCGACACGCCCGGCTACCGGCCCCAGGAAGTCAACTTCGAGTCGTCCTTGCAGAGCGCCATCGACGGCGGTCAGGCGTTGCCCGAAGTGCAGTTCCAGACTGAAACCAAGGCCGCCGAAGCGGGCCCTAACGGCACCGGCGTCAGCGTCGATCAGGAATCCGCGAAGCTCGCCGAAAACGGCCTCGATTACCAAGCGCTCACGCAGGTGCTCGGCGCCCGCGACAGCATCATGCGCTCGGCGATGGGCGCACCGGTCTCCTGATGGGTCTGTTCGATGCGATCGGCATCGCTGGCAGCGGCCTCACGGCCGAGCGCATCCGCATGGATGTCACCGCCGAGAACCTCGCCAACGCCAACACCACCAAAGGCGCGGGCGGGCAGCCCTACCAGCGCCAGGACGTCGTGCTGCAGCAGGTCGGCGAGAGCGACTTCGGCGGTGCGCTCACGAGCGCCGTCGAACAGACGAGCGGTGCGCCCGCGGGCGGCGTCGAGGTCGCTGGAATCGTCAGCGACACGACGCCCGACCAGGAGGTCTATGACCCAGGCAATCCCGAAGCCAACGCCAAGGGCTACGTCAAGCTGCCGAACGTCAGCACGGTCACGGAAATGACCGACCTGATCTCCGAGTCGCAGTCCTACCAGTCCGACGTGACCGCGATGCAGACCTCCAAGGCGATGTTCACCTCGACGCTCGGGCTGCTGAAGTGATCGTCCCACCCGTGGGCGGGCTCAGCAGCGGGCTTTCGATCGGCCAGGTCGAAGGTCTCGCCGGTGGCAACACGACGACGGGCGGCGTCGGCGCCGGTGGCGAAGCTACGGGCTTCGGCGGCCAGCTCACCGAAGCGATCTCATCGCTGGAGCAGACCCAGGACAGCGCTTCCAGTGCCTCGCAGGCGCTCGCCAGCGGCAAGGTCAGCGACCCTGAGAGCGCGGTGGTGACGGTCGAGGACGCGCAGATGGCGATGGAACTCGCCGGCCAGATTCGTACGAAGGCAACCGAAGCCGTCCAGAACATCTTCCAAACACAGGTCTGATCGATGCCCCCTGCTGCCCAACTAGCTTCAAGGCTCACGCCCCGTGGATGGCTGATCGCCGGCGGCGGCGCCGTCGCCGCGATCCTCTTCATCTACATGTTCGTGCACACCGTCTCCAAGCCGAGCTACACCACGCTCGTCAGCGGTGTGCAGCCTTCGCAGACGGGCAAGATGACGAGCACGCTCAGCGCTCAGGGGATCGGCTACGAACTGCAGGACAACGGCACCGCGATCGCCGTGCAGTCCAACCAGGCCTCCAAGGCGCGTGTCGCGCTCGCGGGCGCAAACCTGCTCGGCAACACCCAGCCGGGCTTCTCGCTGTTTGAAAAACAGAACCTCGGCGAAAGCAACTTCCAGCAGCAGGTCACCTACCAGCGCGCGCTGCAGGGGCAGCTCGAGGAAACGATCGACAGCGTGCAGGGCGTCTCAGGCGCGCAGGTCGAGCTGGTGCTGCCCAGCTCCCAGAGCCAGATCTTCGGCGAAAGCCAGAGCGCTTCCTCGGCCGCGGTGCTGCTGTCGGGTACCAGTGGGCTCGGCGCGAGCTCCGTGCGCGGGATCGCGCAGCTGGTTGCCTCCAGCGTCTCGGGGCTGTCGCTCAGCAAAGTCACGATCACCGACGCCTCCGGCGAACTGCTGTGGCCGGCGGCCGGCGGCGCTGGCGCGGGCTCGGGGACCGACCTGCAGGAAGCCCAGCAGCGCTACGACCAGAGCATGGATGCGAGCCTCGATGCGATGCTCGCGCAGACGCTCGGGCCGGGCAAGGCGCAGGTGCTGGTGTACGCCAACATGAACGTCAACCAGACGAGCAAGGAAGCGCTCGAATACGCCAAGACCGGCACGCCCACGCAGCAGAGCAAGAGCGTCGAAACGCTGAGCGGCACCGGCACTGGCGCCGGCGGCACGACCGGCACCGCGAACCTCACGACCGCCGCGACGGGCTCCAGCGGCAAGTCCAACTTCAAGCACGAAACAACGACCTCGACGCTCGGCGTGTCAAAGACGGTCACGCACACGTCGGTCGCGCCGGGCACCGTCGAAAGCCAGCACGTGTCGGTGCTGCTCGACAAAACCGTGCCTGCCTCGGCGTTGCCGGCGATCCGCGAAGCGATCACCAACGCGGCCGGCATCCAGACCAAGCGCGGCGACACGATCTCGATCGGGCAGGTCGCGTTCGCGAAGTCCAGCACCAGCACGCCCGCCGCCAGCCCGCTGGCCGACGCCAAGTACGTGCTGCTGGGATTCGGCGCGATCTTCTTCCTGTTCTTCACCACCCGTTCGCTGCGCAAGCGCGAACGCGAGACGATCGACGAGCCGACCTGGCTGCGCGAGATCGAGGCGCCGATACGGCTGTCGGAGCTCGAACGCGAGACCACGCCGCGTCCCGCGCCGGTGCTCGCTGGCGTCGGGGCCGGTGGCGGCGGCGCGCCGCCTACAGCGGAGCGGGAAAGCCCCCGCCAGCAGGTCGAGCAGCTCGTCGACAGCAACCCCGACCGCGTCGCGCAACAGCTGCGTAGCTGGATGCAGGAGGACTAGCCGCCAGTGGCCGGGGAGGCGGACACGCTGCCGGCGCTGCCGGCTGCATCGGGCGAGAACCTGCCCGCGACGGTCGATGACATCTCGGGCGCGCGCAAGGCGGCGGTGCTGATGACTGCGCTCGGTGCCGAGCGTGCCGCCAACCTGCTGCAGCGGCTGGGCGAGGAGGAGATCGAGAGCCTGTCGATGGAGATGGCGAACCTCAACGCCGTCGGCCCCGACACGACCGAATCGGTCTTCGGCGAGCTGGCGGCGCTGACCGAGCGCGACCCGGGCGTCTCCGGTGGCATGGACTTCGCGCGCGGCGTGATCGAGCGCGCGCTCGGACCCGAGCGCGCGGCGCTGCTGCTCAACCGCCTGTCGGCGCGCAGCGAGGCGCCGCCGTTCGAGTTCCTGCAGCGCGTCCCCGCCGAGCGCATCGCCGCGTTGCTGCGCAGTGAGTCGCCGCAGACGATCGCGCTGATCCTCGCCAGCGTGCCGACCTCGCTCGCTGCCGGCGTGCTCGCGCGCCTGCCGGAGGAGCGCCAGCCCGACATCGCGCTGCGCATCGCGCGCATGGGCGAGACCAGCGCGGAGGTCGTGCAGCAGGTGGAGTCCGTGATCCGTCACAAGCTGACCGCGGTCGTCGAGCGCGAGTACTCGGCTGCGGGCGGCACCAAGACGCTCGCCGAGATCCTCAACCACTCCGACCGTACGACCGAGCGCGCGGTGCTCGAGACGCTGGCCGACACCGACAAAGAGCTGGCCGATGAGGTGCGCAGCATGCTGTTCGTGTTCGAGGACATCGCCAAGCTCGAAGAGCGCGCGATCCAGCAGGTGCTGCGCGAGGCCGACCAGAAGGACCTCGTGCTGGCGCTGCGCGGCGCTCCGGACAACGTCAAGGAGATCGTGCTCACGAATATGTCCGAGCGCGGCGCGGAGATGATCAAGGAAGAGATGGAGATCCAGCCGCCGCAGCGCAAGCGCGACATCGACGCCGCCCAGAGCCGGATCGTCGCGGTCGTGCGCCAGCTCGAGGAGGCCGGCACGATCGTGATCGCCGGCGACAGCGAAGACGAGAGCGACGCGGTTGTCTGACGCGCTCGTCAGCTACGACTTCGAGCAGCTCGAGCCCTCCGAGTCCCAGCCCCGCGACGACGCCGCGCGGATCATCGCGCAGGCGCACGCCGAGGCCGAGCGCATCCACGAGCAGGCGCGCGCCGAAGGCTACGAGGCGGGTCGCCTCGCCGGGCACGAGCACGGCGCCGCCGAGGTCGCCGGCGCTGCCTCGACGCTCGGCCAGGCCGCGCACGGCATCCAGGAGCTGCGCGCCGAGCTCGCCGAGTCGCTCGAGACGGACGCCATCGACCTGGCGCTGTCGCTCGCCGAGAAGATCCTCGCCGGCGCCTTCCAGGTGCGCCCGGAGCTGGTCGTCGAGGTCGTGCAGGGCGCGCTGCGGCGGATCAGCGATCGTCGCCGCATCACCGTGCTCGTCAACCCCGACGATCTCGACGTCGTGCGCGCCGCGATCGGCGAGCTGACCGCGCAGGGCAGCGGCGTCGAGCTGTGCGACCTGCAATCCGACCAGCGCGTGGCCGTCGGCAGCGCGATCGTGCGCACCGCCGAGGGCGAGGTCGACGCCAGCGTGCACACGCAGCTGGAGCGCGCTCGCGAGGTCATCAGCGCGATGCTCGAGACCGGCGAGCCGACGACGTGAGCGCGCTCCGAACAGACGAGCTGACCCTGTGAGCTCGCCCACGACGGTTGGCCCGCGTCCGCCCGGCACGCGCCTGGGCGCCGTCGCCGATGCGATCCGCGAAGCGGACCTGGCCCGGCGCCACGGCTTTGTCAGCAACCTCATCGGCCTGATCATCGAGGCCACGGGCCTGCAGGCGGAGATCGGCGAGGTTTGCCTCGTCGGCACCGACCGTGGCCGTGACGCCGTCGCCGCCGAGGTGGTCGGTTTCCGCGACGGCCGCACGCTGCTGATGCCGCTCGGCGAGCTGCACGGCATCGGTCCGGGGACGCGCGTGCTGGCCAGCGGTGCGCCGTTTCGCGTCGCCGTCGGCGACAGCCTGCTCGGGAAGGTCCTCGATGGGCTGGGGACAGCACAGGATGGGCAGGCAGTGCTCGTCGAGGAGTCCGACCCCACGCGCCCGCAGGCGAGCCCACTGTCGGCGCGCTCGACGATCGCGACGCCGCCGAGCGCGCTGTCGCGGCCGCGCATCAGCGAGCGCGTCGGGTTGGGCGTGCGCGCGCTCGACGGCCTCGTGCCGTGCGGGCGCGGCCAGCGTCTGGGCATCTTCGCCGGCTCCGGTGTCGGCAAGTCCTCGCTGCTCGGCATGATCGCGCGCTCGACGCAGCGCCTACGATCAACGTGATCGCGCTCGTCGGCGAGCGCGGACGCGAGGTGCGCGAGTTCATCGAGCGCGACCTCGGCGACGCGCTCGCGCGCTCGGTCGTCGTCGTCGCCACCTCCGACCAGCCCGCGCTCGTGCGCATCAAGGCGGCCTTCACCGCCACCACGATCGCCGAGTACTTCCGCGACCAGGGCCACGACGTGATGCTGATGATGGACTCGGTGACGCGCTTTGCGATGGCCCAGCGCGAGGTCGGTCTCGCGATCGGCGAGCCGCCCGCCACGCGCGGCTACACGCCTAGCGTGTTCGCGCTGCTGCCGCGCCTGCTGGAGCGCGCCGGCACCAGCACCAGCGGCTCGATCACGGCTCTGTACACGGTGCTGGTCGACGGCGACGACATGAACGAGCCGATCGCCGACGCGGTGCGCGCGATCCTCGACGGTCACGTCGTGCTCACGCGCTCGCTCGCCCACGCCGGTCACTACCCGGCGATCGACGTGCTGCAGAGCGTCTCGCGCCTGGTCGGCGAGATCGTCCCGCCGCAGATCGAGCGCGCCGGCCAGCAGCTGCGGGCGCGCGCTCGCGGTGCTGCGCGAGAAGGAAGATCTGGTCGCGATCGGCGCCTACCAGTCGGGCAGCGACCCCGCGCTCGACACGGCCCTGGCGCATCGTGCGCGGATCGAGCGCTTCCTGCGCCAGCCGGTGCACGAGCACAGCGATCCGCTCGAAACCGACCGGCGCCTGCTCGACCTGGGTGCCTCGCTCGCGAGCGAGCTGGAGTTGCGCAGCGGCGAGATTCCCGATGCCGAAGAGGTCATCCCCGAAGCCGGGGCTGGCGCTGACGCGAGCGTCGGCGGGGCCGTCTTCGACGTCTCCGGCGGCCCCGCGATTCCCGCGCTGGGGTTGAACATCTGAGATCTTGCCGCCCGCAAAGCGGGTGGCTCCTCGCGTTTGATGCCGGCCATCGCTTCTGCGTAGCCGTCGATCTGCCCGGACGTTGGCCAGCTTGTCACGTGCAGGGTCATTTGTCGTAGGTCAGCCAGCCGTCAATGGCTTTGTGGGGAAGGTTGACGATGAGGCCAGTGGCCGGATCGCGCGACCACTTACCTGCGTACGTCTGCGAGGAGTCGAGGAACACGCGTCCCGTCAGGCGGGCCTTCGACAGCGCAAGCACATACCGCGCCTCGCGCGGGTGACCTGTCTCAGCCAGCCAGAACGCGAGCCTCGCTTGGACGGCATGGCTGCGTGTCTCCGCAAGGTCCATGAGCATGGACATCATCAGGCGCTGCTCCCGCAGCGCGCGCTCCCACGCCCTGACCCAGAGTTCAGGCGGGCCGCACAGACGCGGGTACTCGAGGATGTCCAACAAGGTGCGCTCAATACCCGAGCGGTGGGTGAATGTGCGGCCGCGCAGGCGAATACGATCGACACCCTCCCAGCTGTCCGCGCGACGCACGTTCACGATGCGGATTGCGTGGCCGGCGATCTCCGACAGGCGAAGCTGCTTGGGACCGCGTGTTATCACGACCGTCATGTTGCGGGTGTCGTCGGTCAGTTGCAGCTGGGCCATCGCGGTAATGCAGCCGACATACCACTGCTGCCCCTGAGCCTCCATGACCGCTGACAGCAGCATCTCCGACGAGTAGGTGTTGGCCGGAGATCTCGCGCCGTCTGGCAAAACAACCCACAGGTTGGTGGCGAGGTGTGCGAGGCTGCCGCGCTGAGTCATTTCTGTAAGGCGCCTGCGCAGGTTGTCCCCGACGCCCTCGATCTTCGATAGCCACGTCTCGTCGTCGGGCAGATGCACGGACCACTGGCCCCTTTGTGCGAGGGCGCTCAACACGCGAGAGTCCGCGCGGGAAATGGCGCGAGTGCGATCGTCTGAGACTATTGCCATGAGTTTAAAACAATATAGATCGTTGGTTCTGTCATCACACGCTCAAATATCATGCTGATGATGAAAAGATAGCAGATGATACCAGCGTCATCGTATGATCATGCTAAGAAATCATCAAAACTGTAGCTCATTGCGTGTAGATATATGAGTCGAGACGCACGGCCCGCACTCGCGCTCAAGAACCCCGATTGGCGTCCGATAACCAGGCCGTGACCGCCTCTGGCTTTCGCTTTCGTCTCGAGCGCGTGCGCGCTGTGCGTGAGCGCAAGGAGAAACTCGCTCAGCGTGAGCTTGCGGATGCGATCTCACGGCGGACCAGCAGCGTCGAGGAGCTGCGCTCGGCCGACGCGCACGTGGAGCGCGCACGCGAGCAGCAGCGGACCGTTGCGGCGGAGCCCGAAGCCGTCACGGGCACCGACCTGCTGGAACGGCAGGTGTTCCTCGAGCGCGTCGAGGCGCAGCGCCTGCTGCGTGTGCGCGAGCTGGAGCAGCGCGAGGCGGAGGTGCTCGAGCGCGACGCGGAGCTGGCGACGGCGGCCAGCGAGCACGAGGCGCTGAACCGCCTGCGCGAGCGCCGTCGCGGCGAGCACGACCGCGAGCAGGCGCGCCGCGAGCTGGGCGTGCTCGACGAGATCGCCTCAGCGCGCTTTCACAGGAGCCCGGCGTGAGCACGCAGGCTGTGAGCGGCGCCGTCAGCGGCGTCCCCGCCGGCGAGCTGGCGATCCTGCAACGCATGCAGCAGCTGCAGACGCTGATCGAATCCACGCGCCAAGTCGCCTCCGGCGGCCAGCTTCCGGGCAGCGCGAGCACGAGCAGCACCGGCCTCGGCGCGAGCGCCGGCGAGTACACGGGCAGCGCAGGCGCTGGCGCGAGCACGGACTTCGCCTCGGCGCTACAGGCGGCGACGACGGCCGACGCGTACAGCGCCGATGGCGTCGTGCCGGATGCGGAACTGAACGCGGCGAGCGGTTCGGCCACCGCGACGAGCGGCGGCTCTGGCGCCTACGAAGCGCTGATCGAACAGGCGGCCGCGCGCAACGGCGTGGACCCGGCGGTGCTGCACGGCCTGATCGAACAGGAGTCGGGCTTCGACCCGAGCGCCACGAGCAGCGCCGGCGCTGAGGGCCTGACGCAGCTGATGCCTGGGACGGCCTCGTCGCTGGGCGTCGCCAACCCGCTGAACCCTGCGGAAGCGATCGAAGGCGGCGCGCGCTACCTGGGCGAGCTGACGAGCGAGTTCGGCGGCAACACGCAGGACGCGCTGGCGGCGTACAACGCCGGGCCCGGAGCGGTCGAGCAGTACGGCGGCATCCCGCCGTACGCCGAAACCGAAAGCTACGTCTCGAAAGTGCTCGGCAACGCGGAAACGTACCGTCAGTCGCACCCGAGCACGGCGCTTGCAGGGAGCGTCGCGTGAGCGTCGCCCCGGCACTGCCGCTTGCGCCGGCGCCGGCCGTGCCGCCCGCCTCGGGCGCCCCGCCGGGGCCACCTGGCCCCAAGGTCGGCTCGCTCTTCGAGAGCGCGCTCGCCGAACACTCGGCCCGGACCGCACAAGCGGAAGGCCATCAACACAGCAGGGGCGAAAGCGGCGGCGAAGAGTCCGCGCAGCACCCGCCCAAGCACCCGGCGCAAGCTGGCGCAACCGGCGCCGAAGGCGCGAGCGCTGCGACGGTGTCAGCGCCGCGGGCGGCTTCTACGGGTCGCGCGGCCCGTGCGGACGCAGGCGCGTCGACAGGCCGCACCCGGATGGGCGCCGCGGGAAGCGGACCGGCCGCGGGAGCCGACGCCGCTGTGGGCACGGAATCAGCCGCGGGCACCGGACCAGCAGCCGGCGCGCAATCAGCCTCCGGTGCCGGCACGGCCGCGGGTACGGTCGCCGGTGCGGGTGTCGCCACGGGCACTGAGTCTGCCGCTGGCGCGAGCGCTGGCACGGGCTCCGAAGCGGCGGTCGAAGGCACCAGCTCGCTTGAAGCGGCGGGCGCGGCGGGCGAAGCTGCGGCCGCGTTGCTCGCGTCCGCGACCGAGGAAGCGAGCGCCGGCGGCGCGGCGGGCGCTGGCGCGGCGGGCCCGGCGGGCACCTCGTGGCAGGCCGGGCAGGCGGCGGGCGGCGCGGGTGCGGTTCAGGGCACGCTCGGAGGGAGCGCCACCAAGGCTGGCGCGATGGCGGCGGGCACCGGCGATGCGGGCAGCGCCAGCACGGCGCTCGAAGCTCGGGTCGGCGCGTCCGCGGGCGAAGCGGCGAGCGCTGGCGAAGTGGCGAGCGCGGGCGAAGCGCCGGCCACACGTGCAGCAGCCGCGGCGGGCGCAGCCGGCGAAGCGAACGGAGCCGGCGCTGGCGGCGTCGCCGCGTCCGCCGTCGCCGAAGCGGCTGTCACGGGCGCGGCGCAGGCTCAGAGCACGACGCCGGGCGGACAGGCGCAGCCCGGCACGGCACAGCCCGGCGCGGCTCAGGCGGGCGCGAACGCCGCGGAAGTCGCGGCGGCTGGCGCGCCGACGGACGGCCGGGGCGGCACGGGCGCGGGAGCCGGCGGCGGGGGCACGGGAGCGGGCGGCGGGGGCAGCGCCGGCACCAATGCTGCCACGGGCACAAGCACGGGAATAGGCGCGAAGGGCGCAGCCGGCGCCGGCGCTCAGGCCGCGGGCGCGTCGAGCGGCGCGTCGCGGGCGGGGGCGACGCAGGCGGCGGCGGGCGCGCAGGCCGCGAGCGCGGCGGCGCCGGGTACCGAAGCGGGCACGCTGCCGGCGGCGGTGGCGGCTGCGCAGGCGCAGCCGAGTGCGGCGGCAGCTGGTACGGGCGCGACGGTGACGGCGACGGGCGTGGGCATGCAGGAAATGATCGACTCGATCCGCGCGACGATCGAGATCGCGGCGCGCCAGGGGGCGACGCAGGCGCGGATTGCGCTGCAGCCGGAAGAGCTGGGCGAGATCAGCATTCGCTTGAGCCAGACGAGCGCGGGGCTGCTGGCGCGCGTGAGCGCGGACACGCCGGCGGCGGCGCAGGCGCTGGCGGACGGTCGCTCGGAGCTGCGCCAGTCGCTGAGCTCGCTTGGCCTGCCGCTGCTGCGGCTAGACATCGGCACGTACGGCCAGTCCGAAGCGCGCGAACGCGACGAGCGCTTCAGCGCGGGCGGTGGCTCGGCGCGCACGTCCTCGGCAGTTGACTCGATCGAAGATGACGACGGCGCGGCGCCGGTTGCCGGGGCCGGCGCGTCGGCGCCCGCGACGATCGCCGGCGGCGAGCTCGTCGACGTGCTCGCCTGAACCCACGAAAGGACCTGATTGCGATGACCACCCCAGTTGCCAACACAGCCGCCGCCTCGTCGGGGGCCACGAAGGGGGCCGCGAAGGAAACCACGCCGGAAAACCCCAACGGCGTGCTCGGCCAGAACGACTTCCTGAAGCTGATGATCGCGCAGCTGCAGGCGCAGAACCCGTTGGAACCGGGCAACAGCAACGAATTCGTCAACGAGCTGGCGATGATGACGCAGACTGAGCAGACGACGAACGTTGCGAACGCGACGGAGCTGTCGGGCGCGGTGCAGCTGATCGGCCGCACGGTTTCATACAACGGCGCGTCGGGCACGACGACCGGCAAGGTCGAAAGCGTGCAGTCGAGTGCGTCCGGCACGACGGTCACAGTCGAAGGCGTGTCCGGCGTCACCCTCTCGAGCGTCACGAACGTCAATTGAGCCCGATCTCAAACCCGGCGCTGATACCGCCTGGCGGCCTGGGCGCGCCGTTGACGCCGGCCGGCGGCGCGGGCGCGAAGCCTGCTGACGCCACACAGAAGCCTGGTGCGCAGCCGGCTGGACAGCAGGGCCCGTCGTTCGCGGATGCGCTCACACAGGCTGACCAGTCCCAGCAGCTGCAGTTCTCGAAGCACGCGCTGGCGCGCGTGGAACGCCGCGGCATCGCGCTCGACGCGAGCACGCTGGGAAGGCTTTCGCAGGGCGTTCAGCGCGCGGCCAGCAAGGGCTCGCGCGACTCCCTGGTACTTGTCGACGGCACCGCGTTCGTGGTGTCCGTCAGCAACCGCACGGTCATCACGGCCGTGGGCTCGGAACACATGAAGGACAACGTGTTCACGAACATCGACAGTGCCGTGATCGCATGACGCGAGCGGCTCAGAACAACCACGGCTGGACCTCTTCGAGGGGGCCGCGAAAGGAAGGGCAGTCAGGATGATGGCAGGAATGTATGCCGCGATCAGCGGCCTCGATGCGAACCAGGCGATGCTCAACGAGACGGCCAACGACCTGGCGAACGTGAACACGGTGGGCTTCAAGGCGGCGAGCGTGACGTTCGCTGACTCGCTCACGCAGGTCATGCACGGGGCGTCGAGCCCGACGCCCACCAGCGGTGGCTCCAACCCCGAGCAGATCGGGCTTGGCGTGCAGTTGAGCGCGACCGAGAACGAAATGACGGAGGGCTCGTTCCAGACGACCAACAACCCACTCGACGTCGCGATCGAGGGTCCGGGCTTCCTGCGTGTGGGCCCAGGTCAGCCCAAAGAAGCGGAATTGACGGAAGGCATCCCGAAAAAACCGAACTTCACGCGTGCGGGCGACCTGACGACGAACGCCAAGGGCTACCTGATGACGCAGTCGGGTGAATACGTGATCGGTCGCACGGCGGAAGTCACCGAAAAAACCGAAACAGGTGACGTGTACGCGCCGGGCAAAGTCGACACGTTCATCAGGATCCCGCCCGGCTCGTCGAACATCTCGATCGGCGAGGACGGCTCGGTGGCTTACACCGACGAGGAAGTCGGCAGCGAAAACTTCGAAAAGCGTGTCACCGCCGGTTACCTGTCGCTGGCGACGTTCGCCAACGAATCGGGTCTCGAACGTCTCGGCGGCTCGCTGTGGTCGCAGTCGGCCAACTCCGGCGCGCCGCTCGTCGGCACGCCCGACACGTCCGGCTTCGGCTCGACGATCGGCGGCACGCTCGAGATGTCGAACGTCGATCTCGCGACCGAGATGACGAACATGATCACCGCCGAGCGCGGCTATCAGGCGAACTCACGCGTGATCTCCACCGCGGACGAAATGCTCGGCACGTTGGTCCAGATGCAGTAGCGAATCCGAAGCTGCTCTCAGATCCGCGAGCGATTGCGACGGCACGCGCTGTGGATCTTGAGCTGTTGCGAGGGCACCCGAGCCGTGTCGAGGGCACGTGTTCGAGAGCCCGAGTTGTTGTGAGGTATCCGGGTCGTGTGAGGGCACGTGCTCGGGTTCCTGAGCTGTTCCAGCCGGCACATGTGCCGGCTGGCCGGGGGGCGCATGCGCCCCCCGGTAGGGGCCGCACATGTGCGGCCCCAGCAGGGCCGCATGCGGCCCTGCCAAACCCAACACACGACACCGACGAGAGGACGGCGCAGCGTAGTAGGGACACTCCGAGGAGCCTGGGGTGGGGCGGCTGTAAGAGGTCGTCCCACCCTGCGGCTAATGTTGCATCGAGGAGGTACACGGAATGATTACGCTCAATCGACTCGGCCACAAAGACGAGCCTTTTCAGCTGAACACGGACATGATCGTGACGGTGGAGTCGACGCCGGACACGGTGATCACGCTGGCGACGGGCGTCAAGGTGGTCGTCGCGGAGACGCCCGCGGAGGTGGCGGCGGCGGTACACGACTACCGCGCGGACGTGCTCGCTGAAGCTTTCAGGCGCCGCGGCTCGGGCGTGCTGCGCCAGCCGAGTGCGCCGGCGCCGGCGCACCGCGACGTGCCGCACCTGTCGGCGGTCGAGGACGAGCCGGCGGACGCCTGACGGCGGTCGAGGACGAGGCGACAGACTCCTGAAGGCGCTCGAGGCGACGCGCCCAAGCGCGCGCGGGGGTCGCAGGGCCAGGCCGGCGGGCTCCTTCGTCGCGGCGCTGCAGCGAGCCTGAACGTGTGTCGTCCCAAACGGGCAGATCGTGTCGTCCCAAGCGACGATCGTGCACGCGTGCCGGGCAGTACTTGAGGAATTCTGGCGGGCGCCGATGTAGGGGGCAATGAAGGCTGCATCGGCCATCGGAATTGGCGCTGCGTTCGGCTCGCTGCTGTTGAGTTCGATGATGGACGGGACGAGTCCCGCGTCGTTCATCAACATCCCCGCGCTGATTATCATCCTCGGCGGCACGTTCGGCGTGACGCTCGCGAGCTGCGGGATGGTCTCGATGAAGCGCATACCCAGCCTCTACAAGCTGGTGTTCTCGGCCGAGCCGCCGGACATGCGCGGGCAGCTCGATCAGCTGGTGTCGCTCGCCGACAAGGCCCGTCGCGAGGGCCTGCTGGCGCTCGACGCGATGCTCGCCGAGATCGACGACCGCTTCACGCGCAACGCGCTGCAGCTGGTCGTCGACGGCACCGACCCGGAGATGGTGCACGCGATCCTCGAGGCTGAGGTCGACGGCATGGCCGCGCGCCACGAGGCGTCCGCGGCGCCGTTCGAGAAGGCCGGTGGCTTCGCGCCGACGATGGGCATCATCGGCACCGTGCTCGGCCTCGTGCACGTGCTGCAGAACCTCGCCTCGCCGGCCTCGCTCGGACCTTCGATCTCCGCGGCGTTCATCGCGACGCTGATGGGCGTCGGCTCCGCGAACGTGATCTTCCTGCCGATCGCCAACCGGCTGAAGGCGATCTCCGCCGAAGAGATGGAGCTGCGGATGATGACGCTCGAGGGGATCCTCTCGATCCAGGCGGGCGACAACCCGCGCCTGGTGTCGGAAAAGCTGATGTCGTACCTGCCGCCGATCGAGCGCACCACGGACGACGAGGACAACGTCGCGCGGCTCGACGTCGCAAAGGCGGCCTGAGCGTCATGGCCGGCGGGCACGGGCGTCGCCGTCACGGAGGCGCCGAGGAGGGCAGCAACGAGCGCTGGCTGTTGACCTACGCCGACATGATCACGCTGCTGATGGCGCTGTTCATGGTGCTGTTCTCGATCTCCTCGGTCAACATCTCCAAGTACCAGACGCTGCAGAAGTCGCTGAAGGCCGCGTTCTCCGGCAACATCCTGCCCGGCGGCAAGGACGTCGAGCAGCAGGGCGCCACGGCCAACGCCGCGCAGGTCCCGACGTCGGTCGAACTGCAGGCGATCGAGCCGGTCGCCACCGAAGGCTCCGCCAGCCTCTCCAACAGCACCGCGCACGGCTTTTCCAGCTCGCCAAAATCCAGCTCCAGCTCCAGCTCCAGCTCCAGCTCCAGCTCCAGCTCGAGCGCCAGCGTGGCGGCCAGCGCCACCCAGAGCGGCGCCGCGCAGCGCGAAGCCGAAGAGTTCGCGCGGATCAAGCGCGAGCTCGACGCGTACGCCGCCGCGCACGGCTTCTCCAAGAGCGTGCAGACGACGATCGAACAGCGCGGCCTCGTGATCCGCGTGCTGACCGACGACCTCCTGTTCGCCTCCGGCCAGGCGACGCTGCAAGGTCGCGCGTTCGGGCTGCTGAGCGAGATCTCCGCGCTGCTCAACGTCGATCAGACGCACCCGATCTCCGTCGAAGGCAACACCGACAACGTGCCGATCCACAGCGCGCTGTACCCCAGCAACTGGGAGCTGTCGACCGCGCGCGCGAGCACCGTCGTGCGCTTCCTGATCACGCAGGGCGTTGGCGCCACGCGCCTGACCGCCTCCGGCAACGCCGAACAGCGCCCTTACGACAGCAACGCGACGGCCGCCGGCCGTGCTCGCAACCGGCGCGTCGAGATCGTGATGCGCAGGATTCACGGCGCCGAAGGCGAAGGCGCAAACGAAAGCGAACCCTAGTCAAGGACGACTCACACCATGCTCAAGAACAAGAAGCTAATGCTTGTGGTCGCGCTGCCGATTCTCATATTGGGCATCGGCTACAAGATGACCAGGCCCAAGCCAGTCAACAAGGACAAGATCAAGGGGACCATCTACGCGATGCCCGCGCCGTTCCTGCTCAACCTCTCAGACGGCAAGTACGCGAAGATCAGCGTCGCGCTCGAGCTCGCGCCGGGGCAGAGCGACGGCGCCTCCGCCACCGCCGCCGCCTCCAGCGGCGAAAACGCGGCCGGCACGCTGCCCGAGGAACCGCTGGTGCGCGAAATCATCACCGACGCGATCACCAACCAGAACGGCGAAACGCTCGTCGGCGAACAGGGGCGGCGCGCGATCAAGCACCAGATCGTCGCGCAGATCGCCAAGCAGACCGACGTGAAGGTCGAAGCCGTGCTGTTTCCAGACCTGACCGTCCAATAGGAGAGCGAGCGCGCGTGGCAGAGACGATCGAGTACGAGCAGTTCGACCAGGGCGCCGCCGGCGCCGCCGACCACGCCTCGCAGGTGGACCTCAGCCGCCTCAGCGAGATCCCGATGGAGCTGAGCGTCGAGATCGGGCGCACGCACATGACCGTCGGCGAGACGCTCGACCTGTGCGTCGGCTCGGTCGTCACGCTCGAGCGCCTCGCGGGCGAGACCGCCGACCTGCTCGTCAACGGCAGCGCGATCGCGCGCGGCGAGGTCGTTGTGATCGACGAGCAGTACGGCCTGCGCATCACCGAGATCCTCGACGGCCGCGCCGACGGCGAGGACGCCCCGCTGGCCACGGCTGCGTTCGCCGATGCGCCGCCTGTCGACGCGTCGTTCTCTGACACGCCGCTCGCCGACAGCTCGCTCACGGACGAGACGCCGGTCGACGCCGAGCTGGTGGAAGAGCCCAGCGCCGGCCAGCCGCCCGCGAGCGCGGGCGACGCCGAGGACGCACCCGCCGAGGAGGCCTGAGCGGCGCATGAGCGAGGACCAGGGCGACGAGCAGGCCGGGGTGGCGACGCTGGAGGAGGAGCCCGCGGCCGCCGACGCGGCCGATGTCCTCGCGCAGGTCCGCACGCTCGACTTCTCACAGCCGACGAAGTTCACGACCGAGCTGAGACGCCGGATCGCGCGCTCGCTGGACCTCTTCTGCGAGGCGCTCGGCGGCGTGCTCACGGGCGAGCTGAACGCCGAAGTCGAGCTTGCGGTGGGGGCGATGTCCCAGCACACGTGGGCGGCCGCCAACGCGCAGCTGCCGTCTGAGTCGATCGCCGTGTCGGTCGAGGCGGAGGCGATCGAACGGCCGATGCTGATGAGCGTCGAGCTGGCGTTCGCGCTGCAGGCGCTCGAATGCCTGCTCGGCGGCGAGGCCGCGCACGCGCCGTCCTCGCGCCATCTGACCGAGATCGACTGGGTGCTCACGCGTAGCGTGCTCGACGTGATCGTGCATCAGCTGTCGGTCGCCTGGGGTGAGCTCGGCGGCCCGGCGCTGCACCGCGGCGAGCTGGACGTGGAGGGCGACGCGGGCGTCGTCACGCCGGTCGGCGAAGCGACGCTGTCGGTGACGCTCGACGCGAGCGTCGACGGGCTCTCATCGACGATCTCGCTGCTGATCCCGTGGGGCGCGATCGAGCCGATCACGGAGCGCATCCGCGGTGGCCTGGAGCTGACCAACAGCGACCCGCACAGCGTCGAAGCCTTGCACCGCAGCGTCGCCGCTGCGCACGTGCTGCTGCGTGCGGAGGTCGGCTCCGCGCAGATGCCGATCGGGCGCATGCTCGAGCTCGCGCCCGGCGCGCTCGTCGAGCTCCAGGACAGCGCCGAGGACGGCGTGCTGCTGTTCGCCGAGGCGGTCTCGCTCGGCCGCGGGCGCCCCGGGCGCAGCGGCTCGCGCCGCGCCGTAAAGCTGCTGTCGACCGGCGGTCCGAGCGTGCACGCCGACACCTACGCCACGCTCGGGCGCGCGGAGCTGGAACGCGCGCGCACGAGCCTCGACCAGACGCGCTCGAGCGCCGAGGGCCGCGAGATCCTGCGCAGCATCTTCGTGCGCGTGTGGGCCGAGCTCGGCCGGACGCACCTGCCGCTGGGCGGCGCGCTGGAGCTGGAGCCGGGCGCCGTCGTCGAGCTCGACCAGAAGGCCGACGCGCCCGTCGAGCTGTTCGCCAACGGCCTCTGCTTCGCCAACGGCAGCCTCGTCGTCACCGGCGACGGCGTCTGGGGCGTGCAGGTCGCGCAGCTGATCCTGTAGCCGTAGGCGCCTCGAGACCGCGCGGGCCGTGCGGCTGATCCCGTCAAGCGCCTAGAGACCGCGAAGGCCGCGCGGCTGACCCTCCGAACGCCCTCAAGACCGGGCGGGCCGCGCCGATAACTCAGGGCGACTCTTCCTCGGAGTCGCTCCCTCGATGACAAAGTTCATATTGCTTTCCCGTGCGGTCGCGACGGCGACTGCGGCGTTCGGCGCCTGTGCGCTCGCGTTCGCGAGCCCCGCGTCGGCGTTCTCGCCCACCGCCAAGGCGGGCTCGGAAAACACGCCGCTGAACCTCAACCTCAACGCGACCACCGGCGCGTCGCACGCGAGCGGCAGCGGCGGCGCGAGCCTCGTGCGCACGATCGTCGGCCTGGCGATCGTGATCGCCGTGATCTGGGGGCTCGCGTGGATCATGCGCCAGGTCAAGACTGGGCGCGAGGGCAAGCTGGACGGCGGCCAGTCGAGCGTGGGTCTCGCGTCCGTCGCGGCGCTCGCGCTCGGCACCGGACGCTCGGTGCACCTCGTGCGCGCCGGCAGCGATTACGTGCTGCTTGGCAGCACCGAGCACGGCGTCGCGCCGATCCACCGCTACACCGAGGCGCAGGCGCGTGAGGCGGGGTTGCTCGGCGACCCCGACGCGCTGCAAGCCGCGCCGAGCGAGCGCTCGCGGCTGTTCGGCGCTGCCAGCCTCCTCGTCGCCGGCACCGGGCGCGCGCTCGCTCAGGGTGTAAGCGGCGGCCAGCGCGAGCTGCCGCTCGGCGACGGCACGTATGACCGCGGCGCGCGGGTCCGTCGCGGTGAGCCCTCCGCGCACAGCCCCGTCGCCGGCGCCCGCATCTCGCGCTCGGACCCGATGCGCATGCCCTCGCCGTCCTCTGGTTTGGTGGATCGCCTGCGTGAACTGACGGTGCGGCGGTGAGCGGCGCGCTGGCGCACCTGGGCGCGGGCCTCGACGTCGGCGCGGCGCTGCCGGTCAACTCCAGCAACGCGGTGCAGATCCTGCTGCTCGTCGGCGGCCTGACGCTGGTGCCGGCGATCCTGTTCACGGTCACCGGCTTCAGCCGCATCCTGATCGTGCTCGGCTTCATCCGCACGGCGGTCGGCACGACCACCGCGCCGCCCAACCAGGTGCTGGTGGGCATCGCGCTGTTCTTGACGATCTTCGTGATGGCGCCGACCGTCGGCGCGATCAAGAAGGACGCGGTCGAACCGCTCGAGGCAAACCGGATCAGCACGACCAAGGCGATCGAACGCGCCGAGGAGCCGCTGCGCGAATTCATGTTCCGCCAGACGCGCGTGCAGGACATCTCGCTGTTCGTCAGCCTCGCGCACGCCAAGGACCCGCACACGCGCGCCGAAGTGCCGACCGAGGTGCTGATCCCGGCGTTCATCGTCTCCGAGCTGAAGACCGCGTTTCAGATCGGCTTCTTGATCTTCCTGCCGTTTCTGCTGATCGACCTGATCGTCTCCTCGGTGCTGATGAGCATGGGCATGATCATGCTGCCGCCGACGTTCATCTCGCTGCCGTTCAAGATCCTGCTGTTCGTGCTGGTCGACGGCTGGGATCTCGTCATCAAGGCCCTCGTCCAGAGCTTTCACCCGTGAACCAGGACACGGTCGTCAACCTCGCCACGCAGGCGATGAGCCTGGCGCTGAAGATCGCGGGGCCGCTGCTGCTGGTGGCGCTCGTGGTCGGCCTCTTGGTCAGCGTCTTTCAGGCGGTCACGCAGATCCAGGAGCAGAGCCTGTCGCTGATCCCGAAGATCGCGGCGGTGGCGGTCGTGATCGTGCTGCTGGGGCCGTGGATGCTGGGGCAGCTGGTCGCGTACACGACCGCGCTGTTCACGTCGATCCCGACGATGGTGGGCTCGTGACGCAGCTGCTCTCGGAGCTCGCCGGCAACGAGCTCGCCGGCTTCATCCTGGTGCTCGCACGCGTGACGCCGCTGTTCTTCATCGCGCCGCTGTTCTCCTCGCAGATCATCCCGCCGCACGTGCGCGGGCTGATCGCGGTCGGGATCTCCGTCGGCCTCGCGCCGATCGCGCTGCACGGCCAGCACATCCCCACCGACCCGCTGGTGCTCGCGGCGCTGGTGGTCGAGGGCATGCTCGTCGGCTTCGGCTTCGCGTTCACGCTCGCGGTGCTGATGGGCGCGGTCGAATCGGCGGGCTCGGTGATGGACGTGCTCTCCGGCTTCTCCTACGGCAGCTTGATCAACCCCATGAACGGGCAGGAAAGCGCGGTCATGACGCGCCTGTACTCGCTCGTGGGAACGATGATCTTCCTCGTCATCAACGGCGACGCGTGGACGCTGCGCGGCCTCGACCGCACCTTCCAGCTGGTGCCGTTGACGAGCGCGCCGCGGCTGACCTCGCTGCTGGGCGGCGCCGAGCAGGTGTTCGGCACGGTCTTCGCGGCGGCGCTCGAGGTGGCCGCGCCGGTGGTCGTGGCGCTGTTGATCACGGACGTCGCGTTCGGCGTCGTCTCGCGCGTGGTGCCGCAGCTGAACGTGTTCGCGGTGGGCTTCCCGACGAAGGTCGCGGTCGTGCTGTTGGTGGCGGGTGCGTCGCTGCCGTTCACCGCCAACTGGATCTCCAACCAGCTCAGCGTGAGCGTCGGCAGCGCGCTCGGCGCGCTGCACGTGGCTTAGAGGATCGAGCGATGCCGCGCGAGGACCGCACCGAGAAGCCCACCCCGAAACACCGAAAACGCGCGCGTGAGAAGGGGCAGGTGGCGCGCAGCGGCGATCTCAGCGGCGCTGTGGTCGTGACCGCTGCGCTGTTCACGCTGAGCCTGACCGGCGCGGGCATCGTCGGCGCGGGCGCCTCGATGTTTCGCCTCGTGTTCAGCGAGCTGGACCAGTCGGGCAAGGCGACGAGCGCCGCCGGCCTCGACGACCTGATGCACTCGGCGCTCGCGTCGGTCGGCGTCGCGATCCTGCCGGTCGCGGGTGCGTGCGTGGCGGCGGGGCTCCTGGCGGGCGTCGCGCAGGTCGGCTTCATGCCGACGGCGCAGGCGCTCAAACCAGACTTCCGGCGCATCAACCCGGCCTCCGGGCTGAAGAACCTGCTCGGCCCGAACGCGGCGTTCGAAGCGGTGAAGACGGTCGCCAAGGTCGCCGCCGTTGGCGCGGTCGCTGCGCTGGCGCTGCTGCCGGGGCTGACGGGGCTCGCGTCGGTCGTCGGCATCTCTGGCCTCGGCCTCGGCGCGCTGTCCGTCGGCAAAGCCTTCGGCGTCGCCGAGCACGCGGCCTTCGCGTACCTGCTGATCGGGCTGCTCGACTACGCCTGGAAGCGCCACCGTCACGAGCAGCAGCTGAAGATGACCAAGCAGGAGGTCAAGGACGAGACCCGCCAGTACGGCGTCTCGGCTGAGGTCAAGGCCGCGCTGCGCCGGCGCCAGATGCAGGCGGCGCGCGCGCGCATGATGGCCGCGGTGCCCGAGGCCGACGTCGTCGTCGCCAACCCCACGCACTACGCGGTCGCGCTGCGCTACGACGGCACGCGCACCGCGCCGGAGGTCGTCGCCAAGGGCAAGGACCTGATCGCCGCGCAGATCCGGCGGGTAGCCGAAGAACACGACGTGCCGGTGATCAGCGACCCGCCGCTCGCGCGCGCGCTGCACGCATCTGTCGAGATCGGCCAGGTGATCCCGCAGGAGCTGTACGCGGCGGTCGCGCGCGTGCTCGCGTTCGTTTACAGGCTGGCCGGGCGCAGGCGCATGACCGCCGGTGCTGCCGCCCCGCGTGGGGCCGGCGGCGGAGCGAGCGGGAACTCCTCACAACGGAGGCTCGCGTCGTGAACCGCGACGGCTTGCAGCGAGTGCTGCGCCACACCGACCTGCTGGCCGCGGTCGCGGTCGTGCTGGTCGTGACGATGCTCGTCGTGCCGCTGCCGTCGGAGCTGTTGAGCCTGTTGATCACGCTCAACATCGCCGGCGCGCTGACGATCGTCGTGCGCGACGATGTACCTCGGCAAGGCGCTCGACTTCTCCGCGTTCCCAAGCCTGCTGCTGCTGACGACGATGTTCCGGCTGGCGATCAACGTGTCGGTGACGCGCCTGATCCTGACCTACGGGCGACGCCGGCAGCGTGGTCAAGTCGTTCGGCGAATTCGTCGTCAGCGGCAACGTCGTCGTCGGCCTCGTGATCTTCCTGATCCTCGTCGTGATCCAGTTCGTGGTCGTCACCAACGGCGCCGGGCGCGTCGCCGAGGTCGGCGCGCGCTTCACGCTCGACGCGATGCCCGGCAAGCAGATGGCGATCGACGCCGACCTCAACGCCGGCCTGATCACCGACCAGCAGGCGCGCGACCGGCGCAAAGACATCGCCCGCGAGGCCGACTTCTACGGTGCGATGGACGGCGCCTCGAAGTTCGTCAAAGGCGACGCGATGGCGGCGCTGATCATCACCGCGATCAACCTCGTCGGCGGGATCGTCGTCGGCATGCTGCAACGCCACCTAGGCTTCGCGGAAGCCACGCACCAGTACTCGCTGCTGACCGTCGGCGACGGCCTCGCCGCGCAGATCCCGGCGCTGCTGATCTCGGTGGCGACCGGCATCATCGTCACGCGCGCCGCCTCCGACCGCGACCTCGGCTCGGACATCGCCAACCAGATCCTCGGCCAGCGCAAGGCGCCGCTCGTCGCCGCCGGCGCGATCGGCCTGTTCGCGCTGATCCCGGGGCTGCCGAAGCTGCCGTTCCTGTTCATCGCCGCGATCTTCGGCGCGATCGCGTGGGCCGTGCGCAACGGCATGCCCGGTGCCACCGACGCGGATGTCGCCAGCGCCGCGGCCGCCAAGGCGGCGCTGCCGAAAGTCGAGGAGCCGATGTCGGAGGTCGGCGTCGACGCGCTCGAGCTGGCGATCGGCTTCGGGCTCGTGCCGCTCGTCAACGAAGGCGCGGGCGAGGGCTCGAGCAGCTCGCTGCTGCGCCGCGTCAGCATGATCCGCCGCCAGATCGCCGCCGACCTCGGCCTCGTGATCCCGCCGGTACGCATCCACGACGAGCTTGGGCTGGAATCGCACGAGTACGTGGTCAAGGTGCGCGGCTCGGAGGTCACGCGCGGGCGCACCATGCCCGGGCACCTGCTCGCGATGGATCCAGGCGACGCCAGCGGCAAGCTGCAGGGCGTGCCCACGCGCGAGCCGGCGTTCGGGCTGGCGGCCGTGTGGATTCAGGAGTCCGCGCGCGGCGAGGCCGAGGCGCTCGGCTACACGGTCGTCGACGCCGAGTCGATGATCGTCACGCATCTGACGGAGACGATCCGCGGCCACGCCGCCGAGCTGCTCACGCGCCAGGACGTGCGCGCGCTGCTGGACAAGCTCAAGGAGACCAACGCGGCGGTCGTCGAGGAGGTCGTGCCCGACGCGCTGTCGCTGGGAGAGATTCAGCGTGTGCTGCAGTCGCTGTTGCTCGAGGGCGTGCCGATCCGCGATCTCGGCACGATCGTGGAGGCAATCGGCGACAAGGCGCGAACAACACGAGACACAAGCCTCCTATCGGAGTACGCTCGCCAGGCGCTGGGCCGGGCGATCACCGCTCCGCATCTGAACGAGCAGTTGCGCCTGCAAGCAATCACACTCGACCCCGCCATCGAGCAGGAGGTCTCCACGTCGATCACGCAGACCACCGACGGGGAGTACCTGGCGATGGACCCGCCGCGCGCGCAGGCGATCGTCACCGCGCTGCGCACGCAGGTCGAGCACGCCACCGCGCGCGGCGCGCGGCCGGTGCTGCTGTGCTCCGCGCGCATTCGCCGCCACCTGCGCCGGCTGATCGCCCAAGCGCAGCCGCATCTTGCGGTGTGCTCTTATAACGAGATCGCACCTGGAATCGACGTAGAAACCATTGGGGTTATCCACGCATGAGCACACCGGGAGATCTGCTCGAAGCGCTGGGGCGCGAGGCGCGTGCGCGCTTCGGCAACGGCAGCGGACCCGGTACGCGCGTGTTTCGCGGGCGCTCCGTCGAGGAGCTCGTGCCGCAGATCCAGCGCGAGCTCGGCGCGGACGCGATCATCGTGCGCCGGCGCGAGGGGCTGACCGGCGGCATGCTCGGCTTCTTCCAGCGCGCGTTCGTGGAGATCGAGGCAATGTCCGGCGGGCCCGGCGTTGATTTGTACGACGAGGAGACGGGTGCCCAGCCTGCCGCGCACGCCGCGCCGTCGCCCGGCGCCGCGTCGCTGCAGG
Source organism: uncultured Solirubrobacteraceae bacterium (assembly GCA_963716535.1). Taxonomy (GTDB): domain Bacteria; phylum Actinomycetota; class Thermoleophilia; order Solirubrobacterales; family Solirubrobacteraceae; genus Palsa-744. The sequence continues at coordinate 3,053,172 of OY970317.1, forward strand.
CGTTTGCGCCGGAGCCCGGGTTTGAGCCGGAGCCTGGTTTTGAGCCAGAGCCTGGGTTTGGGTCCGGCGCAGGCTATGCGCCGGAGCGCACGTTTGAGCCGGAGGTCGTGCCGCCGGCCGACGCTGCGTTTGCGCCCGCGCCCGCGTTTGCGCCAGCGCCTGAACCTGCGCCCGCGCCGTCACCTGCGGTGCTGCCGCCCCCCGTCCCGGCGTCGCCCCCGCTGGCGGCGACGGCGTCAGCTGAGCGGCACCGCCCGATGCTGGGCTACCAGCCGCAGGCGCAGCCGCGCCCGGCGCCCGAGCGCCAGTCTTCGCCGCCGCTGGTGCCGCCGTTCCAGGCGCGCGAGTCGGCTGCGCCGGCGACCGGCGCTGGCAGCGCGTACGTGACGGCGCATCTGGCGGCGCTGGCGCGCGCGGACCGCGCGAAGCTTCCGCCGCGTCAGCGCGCGCGCCCCCGCGCGGGCGAGCAAGTGACGTGGAGCGCGGGCTTCCCGAGTGCACAGGCGGGCCTGGAGTTGGGCGCGAGCGACGCGCCCGAGCGCACGCGGGGGGTCGCTGGGCGCGAGCCGGGGCCGCGGTGGACGGCGCCGAGCGAGCGGCGCGAGGTGGCGCCAGGCTCGAGCGGACGTGCCCGCACGGGTGTCGCGAGAAGCCTGCAGCGCTACGGCATCGGCGAGGAGCTGGCCGCCGAGCTGATCGACAGCGCCAGCGCGCATGCGCTCGCGCTCGCACCGCGCGCGGGTCTCGCGCAGGCGGTGCGCGCGACGCTCGCGCAGCGCATCCCGGTGGCGCCGCCGCTGCCGGCGAAGGGCGCCGCGATCGTGGTGGTGGGCGCCGGCGGCGCGGGCAAGACGGCGTGCTGCGCGGCGCTGCTGGGCGCGTATCGCAAGAGCAGCTCGTTGCCGGCGAGCTTCGCGACGCTGACGCGCGAGGCCGAGCGCGGGGCGCTGCAGGTGCTGCTGAGCCCGTATCTCATGAAGCCGTCGCCGGCAGGCGAGCCGCGGGCGCTGCGCGCGTTGCGCCGCGCTCGGGGCGAGGGCATGGTGGTGCTCGACACGCCGAACGTGTCGCCGTCTGACCGCACGGGCATCCGCGAGCTGGCGCGGCTGCTCGCGGAGCTGGAGCCCGAGCGCGTGGTGGTGGCACTGCCGGCGACGCTGGGCGCGATGGCGGCGGCGCAGCTGCTGCAGGCGCTGCGGCCGCTCGGCGCGCACGCGCTCGCGGTCACGCACGCTGATGAGACCGACCAGATCGGTGTCGCCGTCGAAGCCGCGTGCAGGTTCGGTCTGGCCCCCGAATACATGCTCGATCGCGCGCGCGCGGGTGGCTGGCGGCTGCGCCAGACGACGCCGAGTGCGCTCGCGGAGAAGCTGCTGCCATGAAATTCGGGCGCCCGGCGGAGAAGTCGAGGTCGGCGGCGTCGAAGCCGGTGGCGCTACCCGAGCGCGGACAGACGGTGACGGTCGTGCCCGGCGCCGGCAAGGGCCTGCCAGCGCGCGTGCTCGAGGTCGAGCCGGACGCGGTGCTGGTGGCGATCATGGTGCCGGTCGAGCCGCTGGGCAAGCGCGCGCTCGAAGCCCTGGTGCTGGAGTTCGTGGCGCCGCAGGGGCGCGTGCGCTTGACGGGTACCGCGACGCTTGCCGACCCTTCGGACCCGGACGTCGTGCGCATCGAGCACCCGCGCTCGATCGAGGTGCTGCAGGAACGCGAGTACGTACGCATTCGCTCGGCGCGCCCGGCGGTCGTGTACGCGGGGCCAAACCGCATGGCCGTTCAGAGCTACACGGTCGACGTCAGCGGCGGTGGCTTCCTGCTGGCGGGCCCCGACTCGCTGCGCATCGGCGACGAGCTCGAGTTCCAGCTGACGCTGACGCCGGGCGAGCTGACGATCAGCGGCGTCGGCACGGTCGTGCGCGTCGACAACCGCGGCCACCGCGCGGTCGCGTTCAAGACGATCTCAGAGCTCGATCGTCGCCGTTTGGTGCACTTCATCTTCGAGTGCCAGCGCGATGAACGTCACCGCGGCCTGAACTCGGACCGGGGCCATGGCAGCTGAGACGGCCGAGGCGCCGCCCGAGACGGAGCTGACGTCGGAGGCGCAGGCGCCGGCCAAGGCCGCTAAGGGCGGCGCGAAGGACAAGGACGCGAAGAAGGCCGGCAAGGCGAAGAAGGGGAAGGGCGAGAAGGGCGCGGGCGAGGAGTCCGCCGCGCAGGACGCGGACGCGGGCGGCCCGAGCATCGCCGCCCACCCACGCGCCGCGCGCGCGGTCGCGCGTGCCAAGAGCTGGGGCGGGCTAGCCGGCTTCGTGATCGGCGGCTACCTGTCGCTGCCGACGAACACGCTGGCGGGCGCGGGCGCACGCGCGCTGGTCGCCGGCATCGTCTGCTATCTGGCGGCCTGGGCTGGCGCCGTGTTCTTGTGGCGGCGGCTGGTGCTGCTCGAGATCAAGAGCCGCGAGGCGCAGGTCGCCTCCGCTTACGCGGCCCGCGCGCCGCGCGAGCTGCCGGCGGGGCCGCCCGAACGCCAGGGCGCGCGGGCGAGCTAGGCCTGAGAGGAGGCGGCGGCGATGGACCCGATACATCCGATCGCGCCGGGGCCGCCGCCGATCGCGATGCGCCCGCCGGTGGGGGCGGTCGCACGGGTCAGCCGCGAGCGGGATCGTCCGTCGCAGGACTCCGAGCCGCGCAGGCGCCGCGAGCAGCCTGCGCCTGAGCCAGAGCGCTCAGACGACGACGAGGGTCGCCTGCACGTTGACGTGCGCGTCTGAACGAGCGCGTGCGGGCGCAGGAATCGGCGCTGTGAAGGGGAATCCAGCCGGCAAGAGCAAGTCAGTCTCAAGTTTCCCGACACGTTGACGATAATCGGCGTGGGTCGACATGGAGTCGGTCCAGGGACCTAACCAAACAAACGTCATCAAGGAGATGAACGCATGGGCCTAACGATCAACAGCAACCTGGAGGCGATGAACGCCAGCAGGAACCTGAACAGCACCGAGAACATGCTGTCGCAGTCGATGCAGCGTCTGTCCTCGGGCCTCAAGATCAACTCCGCAGCCGACGACGTCGCCGGCTACGCGATCAGCGAAAGCCTCCAGAGCCAGGTCAACGGGCTCAACCAGGCATCGGAAAACATTCAGGACGCGGTCGCGCTCGCACAGACGGCGCAGGGTGCCCTGAACGACGTCAACGGCATGCTCCAGCGCATCCGTGAGCTCGCGGTCGAGTACTCGAACGGCACGACCTCCGAAGAAGACCAGAAAGCCATCACCTCCGAGATGGGCCAGCTGGTCGACGAGATCAAACGTGTCGGCGCGACGACCCAGTTCAACGGCAAGAACCTGCTCGACGAAAACGAAGAAATTCGCTTCCAGGTCGGTGCCAACGACGGTGAAGGCGTGGGCGTCAGCACGATCAAGCTGTACGCGTCGATCGAAACCTACCTCAACGTGTCAACGCTTGGGGCGAGGCTGACCGCATCGGGCAACACTAAACTGGAACCCGCGGAAAAGAAAGCGATCGAAGCCGAAGAAAAAGCCGTAGGGGTCAAAAAGGAAGAACTGGAAACCAAACGCGAAACCCTGAAAACGGCTGAGGGCAAAGCGAAGGAAGAAGCAGCAGCGGAAGCGACGACCGAATCTGAAAAAGGCACCAAGGTCGAAGAAGCAGTCGCGACCGAAGTGAAGGAAATCAACGAATTCAGCCGCGAAGTAACCGAAGCTGAAAAGAAAGTCGCCGCTGAATACGCCAAGCACGAACCGACTGGGCTCAAAGAAATCAGCGAAGCGATCGCTAAGGTTTCGGGTCTCGCCGGCGAATTCGGTGCCGTCCAGGACCGCATCCAGTACACCCAGTCCAACCTGGAAGTTTACAGTCAGAACCTGACTTCTGCTGTAAGCGCTCTGGTCGACGTGAACATGGCCACGGAAATGACCAACTTCACGAAGGACCAGGTTCTCCAGCAGGCAGGTGTGGCGATCCTCGCGCAGGCCAACCAGCTGCCTGACGCAACCCTGAAGTTGCTGGAATAGTAGTCCAGTAGCTCCATTCACCTTCCTCAGCGGTGGCGCCTAGAGGACGCCACCGCTGCAGTGAAGCTCAGCTGACCGCTGGCCGGTGTTTGCACCGGCCGTCCGCGGGCAGGTGGGTCATAACGCTTCGGGCGGTCCGGGAAAGGCCGACAGAAGCCACATTACCGCCGCTTCATCGAGGGAACGGTGGTCGGACGGGCGGCGACGGCCGCCCGTCCACTTTTTGTTTCGGCCGCTCGCCGGTGATTCTTGACTGTGGGTCGCGCTTGCCCGCGCCGCAGTCGGCCGCGCGCGTGGTTCTCGCTCGCGCCGTTGTCGGCCGCGCGGCTCGCTGTAGCCCGCGCGGCTTGCTCTCAACCGCGCGGCATGGCGGCCGATTACATTGGCGATGACCCTTGAAGCGACCCTGGCGCACGTCTCCGCCCTGCGCCAGGCGCTGGCCGACCCCGCCGCGCTGATCGGCACGAACGGCTCGCTCACCGGCGGCGCCGAAGCGCCGGTTGCGGCCGTCGCCGCGGGTGACGGCGAAGCGTCGAGCACCGCCGCCGGTGGCGAAGCGTCGTTCGCGAGCACGCTCGCACAGGCCAGCGCGACCAACGGCGTGGTCTCGACGCAGGCCGCCGCCGGCTCGCCCGGCGCGCGCATCGTGCAGATCGCAGAAAGTCAGCTCGGCCAGACCGAGCAGCCGCCGGGCTCCAACGAATCGCCGGCGATCGCCGAATACCGCGGCGCAACCGCGGGAGCCGCTCCGGGAGCGCCGTGGTGTGCGTACTTCGCGTCATGGGTCGCGCGCCAGGCGGGCGAGCCGATCGGCGAAGGCGGTCAGGGCGCGGGCGCGGTCTCGGAGGTGTGGTCGTGGGCGCAGAGCACCGGCCGCGCGATCGCCAACGGCCCAGGCGTGGTGCCGAAGCCGGGCGACCTGATCGTGTTCGGCGACGAACACGTGGGGATCGTCAGGGACGTGCTGCCCAACGGCCAGATCCAGACGATCGAGGGCAACTACGAAAACAAGGTCGCTGCGAACGTGCGCAGCCCGACCGAAGCCACTGGGTATGTGGAAATGGGCTGACGGGCGGGCTGGGCAGGCTGGCGCTATGGATTGCCGATGGCAGCACGAGCTGACCGACGGTCAGTCTCGGCAGGTGCTCGCGGACGCCGCGAAGGAGGTCAGCGCCGCTGCGTGCAAACGTGCTCAGCGAGCCGCCGAGCGGCTGCTGCAAGCCGCTCGCGAGCGGCGTATCAGCCGTTGACGATCGACGCACCCGACGGCCGTCATTGGGACTGGCGTGCCGCGGCCGGTTACGATCAACAGCTTGTCCACGCCGCCGCAATCGCAACCCCCTGAGCCGACGTCGCAGCCGCTGGTCCCCGAGCGCCCGACGCTCGACGGCCTGGAGGCGAAGTGGAGCGAGCGCTGGGAGCGCGACGGCGTGTATCGCTTCGACCGCGCGGCGCCGCGCGAGCGGGTGTTCTCGATCGACACGCCGCCGCCGACCGTCAGCGGCTCGCTGCACGTAGGGCACGTGTTCTCGTACACGCACACGGACACGGTGGCGCGCTTCCAGCGCATGCGTGGGATGGAGGTTTTCTACCCGATGGGTTGGGACGACAACGGCCTGCCGACGGAGCGCCGGGTGCAGAACCACTTCGGCGTTCGCTGTGACCCGTCGGTGCCGTATGACCCCGCCTTTGAGCCGCCGAGCGAGCCGTCTGAGAAGGAGCCGATCTCCGTGTCGCGCCCGAACTTCGTGGAGCTGTGTTTGCAGCTGACGGAGAGCGACGAGCAGGTGTTCGAGTCGCTGTGGCGCACGCTGGGGCTGTCGGTGGACTGGTCGCTGACATACACGACGATCGGGCGCCTGGCGCAACGCATCTCCCAGCGCTCGTTCCTGGGTCTGCTGGCGCGCGGCGGCGCCTACCAGCTGGAGGCGCCGACGCTGTGGGACGTGGACTTCCAGACGGCGGTCGCGCAGGCGGAGCTCGAGGACCGCGAGCGCCCCGGCGCGATGCACCGCGTGCGCTTCGCGCCGGCAGCGGCTGTGGGCGCTGGCGCGCAGGCGCCGGGCGCGGCAGGCGATGTCGGTGCGACCGCCGATGACAATGCCCCCGGCGCGAACTCGCAGGCTTTGATCGAGACGACCCGCCCGGAGCTGATCCCGGCGTGCGTGGCGCTGCTGGCGCACCCGGACGACGAGCGCCACCGCGAGCTGGTGGGCACGGAGGTGCTGACGCCGCTGTTCGGCACGCGCGTGCCGGTGATGACGCACGCGGCGGTGGAGCGCGAGAAGGGTACGGGCCTGGTGATGGTGTGCACGTTCGGCGACCTGACGGACGTGATGTGGTGGCGCGAGCTGGGGCTGCCGGTGCGCTCGGTGCTGGGCGCGGACGGGCGTCTGGCGGAGGTGCCGTGGGGCACGCTGGGCTGGGAATCAGAGGATGTGGAGCGCGCGCGCGAGGACTACGCGGAGCTGCAGGGTCGCACGATCAACCAGGCGCGCAAACGGATCGTGGAGCTGCTGGAGCAGTCGGGCGATCTGCTGGGCGAGCCGCAGCCGGTGACGCGCGCGGTGAAGTTCTTCGAGAAGGGCGAGCGGCCGGTGGAGATCGTGACGAGCCGCCAGTGGTTCATTCGCACGATCGAGCACCACGACGCGCTGATCGCGCGCGGGCGCCAGCTGAAATGGCACCCGCCGTACATGCGCGCGCGCTACGAGGACTGGGTGAACGGGCTGACGGGCGACTGGTGCGTGAGCCGCCAGCGCTTCTTTGGCGTGCCGTTCCCGCTGTGGTATCCGCTCGACGCGAGCGGGGCGGTGCTGTACGACCAACCAATCGCGGCGCTCGAGGCGCAGCTGCCGGTGGATCCCTCGACTGATGTGCCGGATGGCTACGAGCCTGCGCAGCGCGGCCAGCCGGGCGGCTTCGTCGGCGACCCGGACGTGATGGACACGTGGGCGACGTCGTCGCTGACGCCGCAGATAGCGGGCCACATGGCGGGTGCGGCTGGAGCGGGAGATGAGGACGCGACGGGGCCCGGCGAGCATGACTCCGCGGGCGCCGGCGAGGAGCTGTTCGCGAAGGTGTTCCCGATGGACGTGCGCCCGCAGGCACACGACATCATCAGGACGTGGCTGTTCTCGACGATCCTGCGCTCGCACCTGGACTACGACGAGCTGCCGTGGGCGAACGCGGCGATCTCCGGCTGGGTGCTGGACCCGGACCGCAAGAAGATGTCGAAGTCGAAGGGCAACGTGGTGACGCCGCTGCACCTGCTGGAGGAGTACGGCGCGGACGCGGTGCGCTACTGGGCGGCGAACGGACGACCGGGCACGGATACGGCGTTCGACGCGCAGCAGATGAAGGTCGGCAGGCGCCTGGCGGTGAAGCTGCTGAACGCCTCGAAGTTTGCGCTGGCGGAGCTGCCGCCGGCAGGTGCGGAGCTGACACACCCGCTGGATCGTGCGCTGATCGCGCGGCTGGCGACGGTCGTGGCGGAAGCGACGGCGAGCTTCGAGGGCTATGACTACGCGCGCGCGCTGGAGCGCGCGGAGAGCTTCTTCTGGTGGTACTGCGACTTCTACCTGGAGCTGGTGAAGGGCCGTCGCTACGATCCCGACCCGGCGGTGAGCGCGTCGGTGAGCCATGCGCTGCGCCTGTCGTTGTCGGTGTTCCAGCGCCTGTTCGCGCCGTTCCTGCCGTTCGTGTGCGAGGAGGTGTGGTCGTGGTGGCAGCAGGGCTCGGTGCATCGCGCGGCGTGGCCGGATGCGAACGAGTTGGCGGCCGCGGCGGGCGGCGATTCGGGCGCGGCCGGCGCGGCCGGTGGGACCCCGGGCGCGGGTGCGCAGCCGGGCAGCGCTGAGAACGGCCGCGCGCGCGAGGACGTGGCGCTGGAGGTGACGGCGGACGTGCTGCGCGAGGTGCGCAAGGCCAAGTCGCAGGCCAAGCGGCCGATGCGCGCGCCGGTGACGCGTGTGCTCGTGCGTGACACGGCAGAGCGCTTGGCGGCGCTCCAGTTGGGCGAAGGCGACCTGCTCGAGGCGGGCTCGATCGCGCGTGTGGAGACGGCCGAGGACGGCGAGTTCGCGGTTGAGGTGGAGCTGGCGGGGGAGGCGGGTTAGTGCGCTTGCCGGACTAGCTCGACACGATCGTCGGAACGGGCGAGGCGAGCATCTGTCGTGAGAACTGGGATCGAATCGAGCGAGGCGGCGAGCTCGGTGTACAGCGCGTCAACCAGGCGCTGGTTCTCGCGTTGTCCCCAAGCACCCAGAAGCAGTCCCGCGAGCGGGTGCCGGTGGATCGGCGCACCGGCGAGCGCCGTTAGCGAAGCGAGGACCGCCTCTAGCTCAAGCTCGCCGGCGCGATGCAGGCGTCCAAGCGCGGACAGCACCTCTGCGTCGAGGTGCGCGGGCGCATGCAGCTGGCACCCGCGCATGCGCGCGCGCACCTTGCCTCCGAGGTCGGTGCCGATCAGCATCTCGACAACGGCGGAGGCGTCGATGACGATCGCTTCAGGTGGAGACGAGGCCACCGGAGCCGCCGAGTTCAGCGCGCGCCTCGTCGATTGCCTCGAGCACGCTCTGGTGGCGGACGTCTGTGCGCGGCAGGCGCTCGAGACGATCGAGCCAGCGGTCGGTCTCGCTGTGTTCAAGGGTGCTGGAGAGCGCTGCTTGCGCAACCTGGGAGATGTTCAGCCCAGCAGCTCGCGCTTCCCGCGCGAGCTCATCAGGCAGATAGACGTTGACGCGTGCCATGCGCATAAGATACACACATCGGGTGGTTGCCCATGCATAACCCCGCCTCGGATAGGGTCCACGCTGTGACCAGAACCCTGATCGGCGACCTCCAGCAGAAGATCGACGAGCGCGTGCGCATCCGCGGCTGGGTGCAGGCGATCCGTGACCAGAAGAGCGTGCAGTTCGTGATCTTGCGCGACGAAACGGGCATGGCGCAGGTGGTGCTGCCCAAGACGGACCCGCCGAGCGAGCTGAACGAGCGCGTGTCGGCGCTGACGGTCGAGTCGGCGGTGACGCTGACGGGGACGGTCGCGGCGGACGAGCGCGTGAAACTCGGCGGGCTCGAGCTGCGCCTGGAGGAGCTGGAGGTCGACTCGCTGGCGGAGCCGGAGGTGCCGATCGCGCCCGACTCGGCGCTCGACAAGCGCATCGACTGGCGCTACCTGGACCTGCGCCGCCCTGACAGGCGGCTGATCTTCGAGGTGCAGACGGCGGTGGAGCGTGCGATGCGCGAGTTCTGGCACGACGAGGGCTTCGTCGAGCTGCACAGCCCGAAGTTGATGGGCTCGGCGAGCGAGTCCGGGGCGGAGCTGTTCAAGGTGGAGTACTTCGAGGGTGCGGCGTATCTGGCGCAGTCGCCGCAGTTCTACAAGCAGATGGCGATGGCGGCGGGCTTCGGCAAGGTCTTCGAGGTCGGCCCGGTGTTCCGCGCGAACCCGTCGTTCACGTCGAGGCACGACACGGAGTTCACGAGCGTGGACGTGGAGATCTCGTGGATCGACTCGTACGAGGACGTGATGGCGTTCGAGGAGCGCTGGCTCGCGCACGTGCTGGCGGCGGTGAGCGAGTCCCACGGCGAGCAGATTGCGAGCACCTTCGGCACGGAGTTGGTGGTGCCAAGCGTGCCGTTCCCGAAAGTGACGCTGGAGCAGGCGAAGGAGCTGCTGCGCGAGCACGGCCACGAGGCGCCGGGGGCTGGGCACGACCTGGACCCGCCGAGCGAGCGGGCGCTGTCGGCGATCGTAAAGGAGCTGCACGGCCACGAGTTCACGTTCGTGACGGACTACCCGACGACGGTGCGGCCCTTCTACCACATGCGCCACGAGGATCAGCCGACGCTGACGAAGAGCTTCGACCTGCTGTGGCGGGGCATCGAGCTGACGACGGGCGCACAGCGTGAGCACCGCTACGAGCAGCTGCTGGTGCAGGCGGACGACAAGAACGTGGAGGTCGACTCGATCCAGTACTACCTGGACTTCTTCCGCTACGGCGCGCCACCTCACGGCGGCTTCGGCTTCGGGCTTACGCGCCTGTTGATGCAGATGCTGAATCAGGACAACGTGCGCGAGGTGACGTTCCTGTATCGCGGCCCGCACCGGTTGACGCCCTAGGACGAACGCTGAGCGGCGCGATGCGGCGTCCTCGTTCGCTCGTGTGCAGAGCACACTTCGCTCGCTGCGTCCTTGCCTCGCTTGCTCAGCGTCCGTCCTAGACGCGTAGTGTCACCGGGGCTCGAACGATTTTTGGGAGACACGTACGCGCGTTTCTTCGTACGGCGTGGTCGGCGCCGGTCACGACAGCCTGCGGCGTATCGATCAGCTGATGCTGCCCCGTGGCGAGACCCAGACGCTCTTGAACGACAGGGCGGTGTGTTGCGCGATGGTGTCGTAGTCGTGGTCGTAGTGCAGGACGCCGAGATCGTGCTCGGCGGCGACCGCGGCGACCAGCAGGTCTACGGGCTTGACGCGGTGGGAGATCCCTGCGATGGCCGCCAGTTCGGCCTGCGCGGTGACGGCGGCTGCGCCGGCATCGTCGCTCAGCGGTGCGTGCTCGAGCGCATCCAGTTCCTCGGCGATGAGCGGAAATTCGTGGCCATCGCGTGCGCTGTAGCGAATCTCCAGCAGTGTCGGCGGACATGTCCACAGCTCGCCGTTGGCGAGCGCTGTCTCGAGCTTCTTGCGGGGTGCCCCCGTGAGACGCTTGTCCAGCAAGCGCGCCCACACGGAGTTGTCAAGCAGAAGCGGCCCGCCGTAGTCACTCATGCACCCAGCCGTGCTCGCTGACCTCGTATGCGGCGTCCGCGTCGAGCCCCTCGCCGGTGCGCAGTCGCTTGACGAGATCGCGTCGAAGTGCGGCCCTACGCTCCTTGTCCTCGTCGACGTTCTCTATCTCGCGCAGCCGCTCGCGGGCGCCGCGTATCACGAGATCGTCGAGACGTGGGCGCTCCCCCCGGCGGCGGAGCGCGTCGAGGGCCTCCTGCACGTGCGGCGTCTCGGTGATCGAGTGGCGGGGTAGGCGAGTAGGCACCGAGCTAGTGTAGCACCCGGTGCTGTACCTCTAGAAGCGGGGTGTGTCAGGCCTCTGGACGCGTCAGTCTCCAGGCGCAGCCCCCCGCTGCTCCGCGAAATGCTTGCTGAGCATCGTCAGCTGCCCCTGGTAGTTGGAGCCGATGTCCTCGCCGTAGAGCACGTCGGGCACCGCGGCCATGCGCTCGAAGGCGAGCTTGCAGACGGGCTGGCGGTGCTCGACCATGAACGAGACGTCGCGCGCGCGGACCTCGAGCGCGGCGCGGCTGCCGCGCGCGGTGGGGTCGCTGGAGTAGCCGAAGCCGGGGTCGAAGAAGCCGGCGTAGTGGGTGCGAAGCTCGCCGGCGGTGGGGTCGTAGGCGAGCATCTCGGCGGCGTAGGACGGCGGTATGCAGACGCCCTCGGCTGACAGCAGCAGGTAGAAGATCTCGGGCTCCAGCACGATGCGCCCGCCGCGCTCTGGGTGCACGGGCTCCCAGTAGTCGCGCCAGCGCAGCGCGCCGACCTCGGTCAGGTCGATCGGCAGGCTGTTCTTCTTGGCGCGATAGCCGACGATCGCGTCGGCCGAGCCGGACACGTCGAGGCTCACGAACAGGCCGTCGCCGAGCGACAGCTCGGACTCCGCGAGCGGCTGCGAGTCGAGATACAGCAGCGGTGAGCTGTGGTGCAACGCACGCAACTCGTCGTCGCTGAGGCGCGCGTCGGTGGACATCAACCGCACCTGGTTGAGCGCGAGCCCGGTCTTGACGCGGATCGCGAACGTGCGCGGAACGACCTCGAGGTAGAGCTTGCCGTGATAGCCGGCGGCGATCTCGTCGAAGCGGTGGTTGCGGTCGGTGAGCACGCGTGTGAACACGTCCAGGCGTCCGGTCGAGCTCTTGGGGTTGGCCTTCGCGCGGATCTGCTCGGGCAGGCGCAGCTCCTCGATCAGCGGCACCAGATAGGGCCGGTCGCGCTCGAGCGTGGCGCCGTCGCGTAGGTCGACGCGTTCGAACGCGAGGTCCTCGATCTTCTGCTCGACGGTCGAGTCACTGTCGGGCAGGAAGCTGCAGCGCAACGCCCACGCGTGCTCGCCGAGGCGCAGGTCGACGCTTGCCGGCTGCACCGACTCCTCGGGAACCCGCCACGGGCCGGCGAGCAGCCATCCGCGCGCGATCGCGTCGCGGAGTTGCTGCGCGGGCAATACACCGCCCGCCTGCGCGAGCGGTCCAGGGGCGTCCTCGACCGCGCTTGATACCGGTGTGGCGGTCACGTGCGGGTTCGCTCGCGCATCACCGACAAGTGTATGTGGAGCCTGGGCGACAGGTCGCTGCGGAGAGATCTAGCCCCGGCGCGCCCGCGAAAATCGCGGGGAGTAGAAAACGGGGCTGGCACATGCCGGATGTCGGAACTACAGTCCGTGCGGACGCGAGCTTGAGCATCGTCCCACCTCTCCGGCGGTGCCCAAGGAGAGATCCAGGCGTCCCCCGGCGCCAGGTCTCCGCGGGCGTCGCAGCCTCACGGCCGCGGCGTCCGTGAAGGCCTGGAAGATTCAGACGGAAACAAATCGCCCGATCCGTTGACTTCGAGACGGGCCGCCGACTAGCGTTCGCACCCGTTCGATGCCGCGCTCGCAATCACGCCATTCCGCCGGCAGCGTGTCAAAAGCAGCGCGGTTGCTGGCGCTCGGGGTGGTCCTTGCCGCGACAACGCTCGTGCTCTGCTCGTGCTCGTCGTCGAAGAACCCGCTGCTGACGGGCTCGGGTGAGGCGAACATCGACACGTCCAACACGCGCTACGTCGGCGGTCCGATCGACAGCTCGACGGTCTCGGGACTGGAACTCGCGTGGTCGCTGCCGCTGACCGCCCACAGCGAGTACGGCAGCTATGCGTCGATCCCGGTGATCAGCCACGGCGTCATCTACTCCCAGGACCTCGACTCGAACGTGCAGGCGATCGAACTGCAGACGGGCAAGGTGCTGTGGACAAAGACCTACGCCTCACCCGACCAGGGCCCCAACGGCTTGGTGGTGGCGAATGGTCGCGTGTACGGCGCGACGTCGACGGAAGCGTTCGCGCTCAACGAGCAGACCGGATCGCAGGACTGGTCGGTGAAGCTCGTGCGCAACGAACACGAAGGCATCGACATGGATCCCGGCTACAGCGATGGCATCGTCTACGTGTCGACCGTGCCGGGCAACGCGCGCCAGTTCTACAAGGGCTATGGCGTCGGCATCCTGTGGGCGCTCGATGCGCGCACCGGCCGCCGGCTGTGGCACTTCGACACGGCGCCCGAAGGCCTGTGGTCCCCCACGCACGTGAGCATCAACTCCGGCGGTGGCCTGTGGTACTCGCCGGCCTTCGACGATCAGGGCCACATCTACATCGGCACGGGCAACCCGGGGCCGTTTCCGGGAACGGAGAAGTACCCGTGGGGCTCGAGCCGGCCGGGTCCTGACCTGTACACCGACTCGATCGTCAAGCTCGACGCGAAGACGGGCAAGCTGGCCTGGTACTACCAGCAGACACCACACGACCTGTACGACCACGACCTGCAGGACCCGCCGATCCTCGCGGACGTCGGCGGCAGGCAGGTCGTGATCGCGGCCGGCAAGTCCGGCTTCGTGCTGGCCTTGGAAGCCGAAACCGGCAAGCTGCTGTGGCGTCGCTCGGTGGGCATCCACAACGGTCACGACAACGACGGCCTCTACGCAATGCGGCATGAATACGACAAGCTGCACATGCCCGAGACGGTGTTGCCGGGTCTCGTCGGCGGAGTGATCGCGCCGATGGCGACGGACGGCTCGACGTTGTTCGTACCGGTGGTCAACGACGCCGTGACGTACACGACGCAGGTCCTGCCGAGCGAATCGCGTCATGCGACGGGTGAAGTGGTCGCGCTCGATATCGCCACCGGCGCCGTCAGATGGATCGCCAAGCTCCCGTCGGCGGCGTATGGCGCCGTCACAGCGGTCAACGACCTCGTGTTCGCGACGGACTTCGCGGGGACCGTCTTTGCGTTCGACGCGAGCACCGGCAAGCTTGTGTGGCAAGCTCAGCTGTCGGCCGGCACGAACACCGGCGTAGCTGTCGACGGCGACATGCTGATCGCGCCGGCCGGCCTGATCACGCAGCTCGGCGAGGTGCCGGAACTCGTGGCATATCGTCTCAAGGGCGGTTGAGCGCCAGCACTGGACGATGGTCCGCCGGCCGCGGAATACGGGCTCGCGGGGTCCTGAGGAGTCGTTGCCCGCGCGCGAGTCCGCCTGAAACACCGCAAATAGCGGGGCGCCTACCGTCCCCTCGAGTATCCCTCTCCCCGCCGGCTTCTATCGTTTGAAGCCGATGGCAAAGGACACAGAGAAGCTGATCCGCCAGCTGTCGCTGATCTCGTATTTGATGGCTGAGCGCCGGCCGGTCACGGCGCTCGAGATCCGGCGCGACGTGGAGGGCTACAGCGGCATGAACGAGGACGCCTTCGCGCGGCGCTTCTACGCGGACCGCTCTGAGCTGGAATCGCTGCGCATCCAGCTCACGGTGGACCGGCCGGCCGATGGTGCGGCCGAGCAGGAGAACTACTCGCTGCGACCTGAGAACTTCCACCTGCCGGCGATTGCGTTCACGGACAAGGAGCTTGCGGCGCTGCAGACCGCCCTCAGCCTTCTGGATGGCGAATTTGCCTACGCGGAGCCGCTGCGGCTGGCGCTGCAGCAGATCACGTGGGGGCGCCCCAGCCCGCTGTCAGCGCCAGAGCAGAGCTCGGTCGCGCTCGGCATCACCGCGTCAGCCGGTGGACACGAGCTGTCAGCGCGCCTGGCCAAGGTCGAGACCGCGATCTTCCGCAACAAGACGATCGTGTTCGAGTACTACACGATGCAGCGCGACGAGCTGAGCACGCGTCGCGTCGACCCTTATCACCTGCTGTTCCAGGGCGGACAGTTCTATCTGCTGGGCTACGCGCACGAGCGCAAGGCGGTGCGCGTGTTTCGCCTGTCGCGCATCCGCGGCAAGGTCTCCTACGCGACCAAGGCGGAGCACGACTTCCGCCGCCCCGAGGACTTCGACCCACGCGCGTACGCCAACCGCGCGGACTGGCAGCTGGGCGAGGAGCGCAGCGTCGCAAAGGTCCTGATCGGCGAGCGCATCGCGTGGCAGGTGGAACGGCACTTCGGCCGCTACGGCGAGATTGCCGCGTCATCGCTGGACGGTGAGGAGGACGGCGCATCCTCCTTGGACGGCGAGACGGTCTTCCTGACCGGCTACTCGAATGCGCGCAGCCTGATCTCATGGGTGCTGGGGCTGGGCGTGAACGCACGGCTGCTGGGCCCGGACGAGCTCGTGTGCGAGCTGCAGCAGCGCTTGGAGCTGCTGGAGGAGCGCCACGGCGACTCGCCGCCGCGCGCGCCAGTCGGGCGCGGCGCCGCCGCGAGCCCGTCCGCTGTTGCCGCGGGTACCGGGAATGCCGCGGGAGCGCGGATCACGGCGTCGCGCTCGCGCGCTTCGCGCAGGGGGGCGGCTGAGGGCGAAGCATCCGACGGCGAGGCTCCGGCCGCTCGCCCGGAGGCGGCGATTCGCCCTGAGCGCTTCGCGCGCCTGGTGACGCTCGCGAGCATCCTGATCAACGCGGGCCGCGCGGGCGAGCGCGTCGGGATCGCGGACATCTGCGAGCGTCTGCAGATCAGCGAGGAGGAGCTGCGCGAGGACGTCAACGTGCTCAACGTCGTCAACTTCGGCGGCGGCTCCTACGTGCTGTACGCGGAGTTCAAGGAGGAGGAGGGCGAGATCGAAGTCGACCCTGAGCCCTACAGCGACAACTTCGACCGTCCTGCGCGCCTGTTGCCGGTTGAGGCAAAGGCGCTGGTGGCTGCGATCGACCTGATCGGCGAGCACATCCCAGAGGGCTCGCTGACCTCCGCGCGCACGAAGATCGTCGCGGCGCTCGGTGAGGACCCGATGGAGCAGGGCCTGCAGGTGGCGCCGACCTCAGGCGATGACTCCGACGTTGCGCGTCTGGTGTCCAAGGCGATCGTCGCGCGCCAGCTGATCGAGCTCGAGTACTACAAGGAGAACGAGGACCAGATCTCTCAGCGCTTGGTCGAGCCGTACGCGCTGACCAACGGCCGCGAGGGCTGGTACGTGGCCTCGTTCGACCCCGAGCGTGGCGGCGTGCGCCATTTCCGTCTGGATCGCATCAAGCACGTGCGCGTCACCGATGAGCGCTTCGAGCCGCGGCCCGAGGTCGATCCCGCGGCGGAGGTCGACGGCTGGCTGCGCACGGGCGAGGTCCCGGCGTCGGCGACCGCGCGCGTGTGGGTCTCGCCGGAGCGCGCGCGCTGGGCGCGTGAGGCGCGGCGCGTGGTCGAGGAATGGGGTGACGGCGCCGTGGTCGTCGAGCTGAGCTTCGCCGGTGTAGACTGGCTCGTGCGCGAGATCCTCAAGGAAGCCGGCGACGCGGCCGTGCTCGAGCCGCAGGACGCGCGCGAAGCCGTACATGCGGCGGTCACACGGATGCGCGAGGCCACAGCGGCGCCGGCTGCCGTCTGAGCGGGCGGCAGGCTTCGCTGCGCATGAGCCGTCGCGACCAGATCAAGATGAGCGACGCCGAGGTCGCGGCGTTCCTGCTGGAGGAGCGCACGGTCACGTGCGCGACCGCGGGTCCGCGTGGCTGGCCGCACCTGATGCCGCTGTGGTACGTGCTGCGCGACGTGGAATCGAGCCCGGCCGGCCCGAGCCCGGCGACCCCGCGCATCTGGGCGTGGACGTACGCGGCCTCGCAGAAGGTGAGAAACATGCAGCGCGACCCACGCGCGACGTTGCAGGTCGAGGCGGGCGAGCTGTACCAGGAGCTGCGTGGGGTGATGCTGGAGTGCGAGGTTGTGGTGCACGCCGAGCTCGACACCGTCAAAGCGCTCGGTCACGAGATCTTCGCTCGCTACGCGTCTGCGCGTGGCGAGCCGCCCGTGGTGGAGCTGCCACCGCAGGTCGGCGAGATGATCGACAAACAGGCGGCCAAGCGCGTGGCGATGGAGTTCGTCGAGTGCCGCAGGACGACGTGGGACCACCGCAAGCTGGGCGGCGTGTACTGACCCGCGGGCAAGCGGCGCTGTGGCGCTGGCGCTCTCGAGCGCTAGCTCTGTGAAAGCTCGTCTTCGAGCTTGCCCGCGCGTTCCATGAACTCATCGACGGTCAGGTCGAGGCCCTTGCATAGCTTCCGCAGGTTGGTCAGGTTCGGGTTGTGTTGTCCGCGGATGTAGTCGCCGACGCGCCTGATGTCGATGCCTGAGGCTTCGGCGAGCGAACGATGGCGCAGCCCCTTCTCGGCCATACGTTGTTCGATTGCCTTGCCGAGCGCTTCGAGCTCCAGGTTGCGTGGTTGAGATTTTCTGGGTGGTGGCACGGCCGCCAGCCTTACGCATCGCGGCGAGGAGGAGTTAGGACACTCCCGCCGTATTCAGCTCTCAGACAGTTGTCTACCGACCAATTTGCGAGATTTCCTTGTCCTGGTACACGCACGAGAGCGACGAGCTGGCGCGGCTGGGCAGGGTGGTACGCGAGCTGCGTGAGCAGTGCCAGCTGAGCCAGGCTGAGCTCGCGGCTGCGGTCGGCGTGCGCGGTCGGCGCGTCGCGGCGCTCGAGCTCGGGCGGCTCGATCCAGACTACGTGCTGTTGGTCAGGCTCGCGAAGGTACTCGGCGTGCGCGCCGGGGTGCTGCTCCTCCGCGCCGAGGAGCTGGCGGGGGAGGGCGACGACCGCTAGGGTGACGGCGCTATGCAGGCCCTCAAGGGACTGATCCTCTCCGGAGGCAAGGGCACGCGTCTGCGCCCGATCACACACACGAGCGCTAAGCAGCTCGTGCCGGTTGCGAACAAGCCGGTGCTGTTCTATGGGATCGAGGCGATGGCTGACGCGGGCATCGAGGAGGTGGGGATCATCATCGCCCCCGAGACCGGCCCCGAGATCGAAGCGGCGGCAGGCGACGGCGCGCGCTTCGGGCTGCGCATCACGTACATCGTCCAAGACGAGCCGCTCGGCCTCGCGCACGCGGTGCTCACCGCCGAGCCGTTCCTCGACGCGAGCCCGTTCGTTATGTACCTCGGCGACAACCTGCTGCAAGGCGGGATATCCGACCTGGTGACCGCCTTTCGCGAGCACGAGCCCGACGCGCTGATCCTGCTCACGCCGGTTCCCGACCCCGAGAACTACGGCGTCGCCGAGCTCGCGGCGGCGCCGGCGGGCGAGGTCGGCCCCGTCGTGCGGCTCGTTGAGAAGCCGTCCGAGCCGGCCACCGACCTGGCGCTGGTGGGCGTGTACATGTTCACGACCGCGGTGCACGACGCGGCGCGCGCGATCGCGCCCTCGCAGCGGGGGGAGCTTGAGATCACCGACGCGATCCAGCACCTGGTGGACGCCGGCATGCGCGTGGAGCCGCACGTCGTGCGCGGCTGGTGGAAGGACACGGGACGCCTCGAGGACATGCTCGAGGCCAACCGCCTGATCCTCGACAACCTCGCGGAGCGCATCGAGGGCGAGCTGATCGACTCGCAGGTGGAAGGGCGCGTCGTGATCGAGCCGGGCGCGCGCCTGGAGCGCACGACGGTGCGCGGCCCGGCGATCATCGGCGCGGACGCGCGCCTGAGCGACTGCTACATCGGCCCCTACACGGCGATCGGCGAGCGCTGTGCGATCTCCAGCTCGGAGGTCGAGCACTCGATCCTGCTGGCCGGCTGCAGCGTGTCGGACCTCGACGGGCGTATGGAGTCATCGCTGCTCGGGCGTAACGTCACGGTGCGCCGCGGCGATCGCCAGCCGCGCGCGTATCGCCTGATGGTCGGAGACAACTCCGACATCTCGATTCTGTGAGGCTGCTCGTGACAGGCGCCGCCGGCATGCTCGGCGTGGACGTGCTGCGCGCGGGCGAGCGCGCCGGCCATGAGCTGGTCGGCCTGGATCACGCGCAACTCGACATCACCGACGCCGACGCGGTGCAGGCCGCGTTTGCGGGCGTGCGCCCAGACGCGGTGCTCAACTGCGCCGCGTGGACCGACGTCGACGGCGCTGAGAGCTACCGCGAGCAGGCTCATGCCGTCAACGCCGACGGCGCCGGCAACCTGGCGCTAGCGGCGGCAGAGGCAGGCGTTGCGCTCGTGCACGTATCGACCGACTACGTGTTCGACGGTCACGCGCCGCATGCGCCGGACGGCTCGCCGCGTGCGTATCTCGAGTCCGATGCCACCGGCCCGCGCTCGGTCTACGGCGCCGGCAAGCTGCTCGGCGAGCAGCTCGTGCTCGGCGCCTCGCCGCGCCATGCGGTCGTGCGCAGCTCGTGGCTGTTCGGCGTCGGCGGCGGCAACTTCGCCGCGACGATGCTGAGGCTTGCGGGCGAACGCGAGGCCGTGCAGGTGGTCACCGACCAGGTCGGCTGCCCGACGTGGACCGGCCACCTCGCGCCGGCGCTGCTCGGTCTGGTCGAGCGCGAGGTCGCGGGCCTCGTGCACCTCGCGGGCACCGGGCACGTCTCGTGGAACGGCTACGCCGCGGAGATCTTCCGCCAGGCCGAGCTGGGGTGCCGCGTCGAGCCGGTCACGACCGCTGAGATGCCGCGCCCGGCGCCGCGCCCGGCGTGGTCCGCGCTCGAGTCTGAGCGCGATGACGTGCTGCCGCTGCCCCCCTGGCAGGACGGCGTTGCCGGCTACCTTGCAGCGCGCGCCGGGCTCACGCGCGCCTGAGCCTTCCGACACGAGCAGCAGATCGCTGGGATGATGCGCGCATGAAACTGCTCGTCTGTGGCGGCGCCGGCTTCATCGGCTCGACGTTCGCGCGCCAACGCCTGCGTGAGCACGGCGACGAGGTGACGGTGCTCGACAAGCTCACCTATGCCGGGCGCGAGGAGAACTTCCGCGACCTTGTCGAGGACCCGGGCTTTCGCTTCGTACGCGGCGCGATTGAGGATCGCGAGGCGGTCGCGCGGGCGATCGAGGCGGGGGCGCCGGAGGCGATCGTCAACTTCGCCGCCGAGACGCACGTCGACCGCTCGATCGCCGAGCCCGACGCGTTCGTCTCGACGCACGCGCTAGGCACCTACGTGCTGCTCGAGGCGGCACGTGAGCACGGTCTGCGCTATCTGCAGGTCTCGACCGACGAGGTCTACGGCTCGATCGAGCAGGGGACGTTCACCGAGCAGAGTCCGCTGGCCCCCTCCTCGCCGTACTCGGCGACGAAGGCTGGCGCGGACCTGCTCGTGCTGAGCTACTTCCACACCTACGGCCTGCCGACGGTGATCTGCCGCGGCTCGAACAACTACGGCCCCTATCAGTACCCCGAGAAGCTGATTCCGCTGATGATCCTGAACGCGCTGCACGGCGACTCGCTGCCGGTGTACGGGGACGGCATGCAGGTCCGCAACTGGATCCACGCGAGCGACTTCGCCGCGGCGATCGGCCACGTGCTCGAGCACGGCAGCGCCGGCGAGGTCTACAACGCCGGCGGTCCCGACGAGGAGGCCAACATGACCGTCGTCACGCGCATCGTCGCGTTGACGGGCGCGGCCGAGTCGCAGATCGAGCACGTCACCGACCGCCCAGGGCATGACCGCCGCTACTCGCTGTCCTCGGAGAAGGTGCGCGCGCTCGGCTGGTTGCCGCGTGTGCGCTTCGACGAGGGTCTCGAGCAGACGGTGGCGTGGTATCGCGAGAACACTTGGTGGTGGGAGCCGATCCGCTCGGGCGACTACCGCGCGTACTACGAGCGCCAGTACGGCCGCTCGCTGCAGTCCTGAACTCGCTGCGGCTCTGGGCTTCCGACAGCGCTGAGCTTGTGACGGCGCTGGGCTCGCTGCAGCCCCGATTCACACGCTAGGACGGATTCCAACCATCCGCCGACAACGGTCTGTCGACAGTCGTCTGCCGTTGCGCGATTGTGCACGGTCATGGATGGTCTGCGCGGGCAGCTTGCCAGCAATCTCCGTCGTCATCGCCACAAAGCCGGCCTCTCTCAGGAACGGCTGGCGGAGCTGTGCGACCTGCACCGCACGGAGATCGGCCTGCTCGAGCGCGGCAAGCGCTCGCCGCGTCTGGACACGCTGGTCGTGCTGGCGCGCGGGCTCGAGCTGTCCTCGCCGAGCGAGCTGCTCGAGGGGATCAGCACCAACGACGTCGGCTCAACCGACGCCTGAGATCTTCCACTTGCCGCCTTCCTTGACCAGCGTGACGGTGCTGGTGGCGGTCTTGCCTTCGGTGATGCTCTTGACCTGAGCGCTGGCTGCCTTGCCTCCGGCGGCCAGCTCGATGGACTTGACGCTGGCTTCGAGGTTGTCGACCTCCGCGAGCTGGTTCTTGATCGCGGTTTCGCAATGGCTGAGGCCACCGAGGCGAGCCACGAGCGCCGCGGCGAGGTCGTCGGTGCAGATCTTCTTCTGTTCGGCGCTAGTCGCGTTGCTCTGCAAGTTGGCGATCGTCTGCGCGGCTTCGTGCTTTGCGCCGGTGAAGCCGGCGACCGACGTCGTGCTGCTCCCGCACGAGGCCAGCGCGATCGCGGACAGCGGTAGGCAGAGCATGGCTGCAGAACGGCGCATGGGCCGCAAGCGTATTGGTTCCTCGCGCGGCGGGGCTTAGTTGGTCTCGTCGTCGCGGCGGTAGCCGAGGCGCGCGGAGATGCGGTCCGCGGTCGACACCAGATGCGGACCGAGCGCGTCCACCAGCTCCTCCAGCGAGATCATCGTGCTGTGCGCGGCGAGGTTCACGGCCGCGACTACGTCGCGCGCCTCGTTGCGCACGGGTGCGGCGATCGCGTACAGCTCGGCTGCGAGCTCCTGGTCGTCGACGGCGAAGCCGGCGCCCTGGATCTCCTCGAGCTCCTCACGCAAAGCCTTCTTGCTCGTGATCGTGTTCGGGCCACGCTTCGTCAGCTTCATCTGCCCAATCAGCTCACGCTGCTCAGGCTCAGGCAGGTTCGCCAACAACAACTTCCCCATCGAAGTGCAGTACGCGGGTACCCGCGAGCCGGTGTGCAGGTCGAGGTCGATCTTGCCCTGGCCGCGGCGGAAGCTGCGCACACGGTCGACGTACAGCACGTCGGCGGCGTCGAGGACGCCGAGGCTGGTGGTGTAGGAGGTGCGTTGGCGTAGCTCCTCGAGGTAGGGGTGGGCGTGCTCGCGTAGGCCGGTGGAGTTGAGTGCTGACATACCGAGGTCGGTTACGCGTAGGCCGAGGCGGTACTTGCGTGAGGCGCCCTGCTCGAGGTAGCCGAGCGCGACGAGCGTGATCACGTAGCGGTGGGTCGTGGAGCGGCTCATGCCGAGCTCGTCGGCGATGTCGGCGATCCCGAGCACCGGGCGCTTGGGCGTGAAGCAGCCAAGGATCGCCAGACCCCGCTCCAACGACTGCGAATAACGCGGTTCACGCAGACTTGGAATCGACCACGCGGGCTCCGGCCCGTTGCTGGCGGTTTTTGAGGCGGCTGAACTGGTTCTGGGCATCGGCACCTTGGTCCCTGTGTTGTCTGAGGTCGACCTTCCTGGTCAGGAAGTTCAGTGGCTGGCGACAGACGATAGTTCGATGTATCGGTGCAGACAACCATAAACACTAGAGTTTCGAGGGCTGGTATTGCGAGCCCGTCGCGGCGAGCGCGCCGGAGGCGCACGATCCGTAGTTGCCGCCTGGTGGTCAGCGATGGGTGGGTGCGTGTGCTGGGTCCGGCCGTTTGCGGTCCTCCCACGCGCGGCGGTCGGATCTCCGCCGGGCGAGGGTGGACAAGAGCTCGCGCTCACGATCGGCGCAATTTAGAACCGTCCCGCGCTACTGAACCTAGCCAAAAGTCTGACATTAGTCAGAGACGCAGCGTTGACGTTCCGTTCACGGTTTGAAACAGTCTTACTAGTACAAGTTCAGGCTGCCGGTATCTTGGTGGTCATCGAACTGGGGCGACAAGGGGAGGGAGAGTCGTATATGAAGCTCGCGTCTCTGGCGAAGGGGAGCCCGTCTCCCGTTGGCGGGCTCCGCGGTGCGGCAGCTTGTGCCCGTACTGCGACGGCGGCGCGAAAGACGGCATGGTTGTGCACAGCCGCGTGCATTGGCTTCTTCGTCACGGCCGGCAGCGTGGCTGCTTCGCCGCTCGCGCGCTCAGCGCGGGTCATCTCGTTGAACGAGACCGGGCACCTGCACCTGACGAGCAAACACGTCTTCACGCTCAACGAGGAGGGCCCGGCGACAGGCACGATCAAAGGCACGATCTACATACATCTGCACCTGGCCAACCAAGGCCGCGTCACCGCCGAAGTGAACATCTACCCGCAGGGTGGCTCCCTCTCTGGCCATGGCTCGGCGAGCTATCAGGTCGAGGGCGCCGACGCCGTGTTCTCGGGACTGCTCACGATCACGGGCGGGTCCGGTAGCTACGCTCACGCCTCCGCCTCGGCTCTGCGGTTTAGCGGCAGCATCGAGCGCAGGAACGACGCCGTGTCGGTCCAGCTCAGCGGGCAGCTGTCGGTATAGCTGGGTGCTGCCCGTGCGCACCCTCCTCAGAACGGCCGCCATCGGCGTCGCACTTGCCCTTGGCGCAGCGCTTGCTGCTGCCTGCCTGCCGGTCAGCACCGCCGCCGCGGCGGAGTCGGTGACGCTGCACACCTCCTTCTCGCCGGACCGTCTTGGCGTCAGCACGACGATTGGGTTCGGCTTTCGCATCACCAGCACCGAAGGCGCCACGCCGCCGCCGCTGGAGAGCCTCAGCCTGCATCTCCCACCCGGCATCGACTACCTCTCGACGACGCTCGGACTCGCGATCTGCCAGCCGGCGGCGTTGGCGGCCAAGGGTCTTGCGGGCTGCCCGCCGAACTCGCGCCTGGGCTCGGGCAGCGCCTTTGTTGAAGTGCCGTTCGGCCAGAGCTGGGGCAGGAGATCCCCGACATCGAGGCGCTGATGGGCCCTCCGCATGGCAGCAACATCGTGGTCTTGTTCTACGCCGACGGCAAATCGCCGGTTTACGCGCAGATCGTCTTCCAGGGCGAACTGATCGCGGGCTCGCAGACGCTCGGCGGAAGCCTTGACGCGGCGGTGCCGTTGATCCCGAGCGTGACGGGCGGTCCGCCCGTGTCGATCGTGAGCGCCAATGCGACGATCGGTCCGGCTGGTTTGACGTACTACGAAAAGGTGCACGGGCACACGGTGAGCTTCCATCCCAAGGGCGTGTCGGTGCCGCTGCGCTGTCCGCGCGGCGGCTTCCAGTTCTCCGCGCAGTTCACGTTTCAGGACGGCACCAGCACGGTGGCGAGGAGCACCGTGCCCTGCCCGCGGCGGCGATAGGCGCGTAAGGGCCGATGCAAACCGACCCGCGAGCTCACGAGGGTTTGGCGCAGCCGGTCGGCGAGCGTCCGGGTGAGCGCCTGGCGCTGGCGTGCGCGTTCGCGCGCTGCGCACTGCGCTACTGGCTTGTGGTCTTCCCGGCCACGAGCCGCGAGTTGCGCCGCTGGCGCCGGCAGGCTGTGCGGGTACCCGATCCGGTGCTGCGCCGCGCGGCGCTCGAGGCGCTCGGCAAGCGCTCGAACGTCGAGGGGGCGGCGGCGTTCGCCGCGGCGATCCCGGGTCGGCGTGGGCGTCAGGTCGTGCGGGCGCTGGTCGCCTTTCAGATGGCCTACAACTACGTTGACGTGCTCGCCGAGCAGCCGAGCGTGCAGCCGGTGCTGGGCGCTCGGCGCCTACACGAGGCGCTGCTCGTGGCACTCGACCCCGACTGCCCTCACGTCGACTACTACGCGTTCCACCGCCAGGATGGTGACGGTGGCTACCTCGCGGCGCTGGTCGATGCGTGCCGCGAGGCGCTGCGCACGCTGCCAGCGCGCGCCGCGGTCGCGGACGCCATACGCGACTGCGCGGCGCGGATCGTGGCGTTCCAGAGCCTCAGCCAGGGCGGGCGCTCCGAGCTAGAACCGTGGGCGCGAACGCTGGACCCGAACGCGACCCTCGCGTGGTGGGAGGCAGCCGCGGCGGCTGGCTCGTCGCTCGCGGTACACGCGCTGATTGCCGCCGCGGCCGTGCCTGGGCTCGACGCTGCGGACGTCGCGGCGCTGGAGGCTGCGTACGCCACCTGGATCGGCGCGCTGCACTCGCTGCTCGACAGCATCGTCGATCGGGCGGAGGACGCCGCCACGGGCCAGCTCAGCCTGGTCGGCTGCTACGACTCCGAGCGCGAGGCGGCGATGCGCATGCGCTGGTTGGCCGAAGGTGTTCATCGCGCCGCCAGCGCGCTGCCCGCAGGTCGGCGTCATGTTGCACTGGTCGCGGCGATGGCGTGCAACTACCTTTCCGCGCCCGAGCTATCGGCCCCAGACGACGCCGCGCTGGTGGCAGGAGTGCACGCGGCGCTCGGCGCTCTTGTGGCGCCTGCGCTCGCGGTCTTCCGGGTGCGTATGAGGCTTGCGCACGATGTCGGCGCTGGCGCTGACGCGAGCAGCCGCGCCACGATGCCTGTGCGCCCGGCTGCCGTGCTCCTGGCCGAGGAGACGCGAGGTGTCGATGCTCGAGCTGCGTGAGCTCGTCAAGCATTACCCGCTGGCGGGCGGTGACCCGGTGCGCGCGGTGGACGGCGTGTCGCTGGCGGTGGCGCCGGGCGAGATGGTCGCCCTGTACGGACCCTCGGGTTCGGGCAAGACGACGCTGCTGCTGATGGTCGCGGCGTTGCTGGCGCCGACGGCCGGCGCGGTGCTGGTCAGCGGTCGCGACATCTCCTCGCTGTCGGAGCGCGAGGCCTCGCGCTACCGGCTCTCGGAGCTGGGCTTCATCCGTCAGAGCTTCGACCTGCTGCCGGGCGTGAGCACGATCGACAACGCGGTCCTGAAGCTGCTGAAGAGCGTGCCTTGGCGAGAGGCGCAGGCGCGTGTGACGCCGCTGCTCGACCGCCTCGGCCTCGGCGCGCGCTTGCAGCAACGCTCGGAGACGCTGTCGATGGGCGAGCGCCAGCGCGTGATGATCGCGCGCGCGTTGTCGACCGAGCCACGGCTGCTGCTGGCGGACGAGCCGACAGGCAGCCTCGACTCACAGCGCAGCTGCGAAGTGCTCGAGTTGCTGCGCGAGCTGTGCCACGAGCAGCAGGTGGCGGTCGTGCTCGTCAGCCACGATCCGCTCGCGGCGCGCTATGCGGACCGCGTGTTCGCGCTACGCGACGGGCAGCTCACCGACCATCACGTCGAGCTGGGATACGCGGAGAGCAGCGTCGGATGAGCGGCCGCTCGCGGCCGCGATGAGGCTCCGCAACCTTCTCCTGCGCGGGTCGCGATGAGGCTCCGCAACCTCCTGCACCTGTACCGGGTGCGTTTGCGCGCGCGCTTGCTACAGGAGGGGTTCGCCGTGCTCGGGATTGCGGCCGGGGTGGCGCTGCTGTTCGCCTCTCAGATCGCCAGCGAGAGCCTGTCGAGCTCGGTCGCGCAGCTCTCGCGCGGGATCGTCGGCGACGCGACGCTGCAGCTGGTCTCGCGCGCCCCCCAAGGCTTTGACGAAGGCGTGCTGGCGCAGGTGCGCCGGATCCCGGGTGTACATGCCGCGGCGCCGCTGCTGGAAGCGAGCGCAAACGCGATCGGCCCGCGCGGCAGTCGCTCGGTCGAGCTGGTCGGCGCCGACGAAAGCCTGCGCCAGCTCGGCGGCGCGCTCGTGCGCCGCACGCAGCTCGCGTCTTTTGGCGGCATCGGCGCGATCCTGCTGCCGGCGCCGCTTGCACGCGGCATCGGCGTCACGCGCTTCGAAGCTGAGGCGACGCTCGAGGTCGGCGGCCACGTCAGCCAGGCGCCGCTGTATGAGCAGCTGTCCGCACGCGAGATCGGGCCGCTGATCGAGAGCCCGATCGTCGTCGCGCCGCTGTTCTACGCGCAGGAAATGGCGGGCCTCGGCGGTCGCATCACGCGCATTCTGATCGCGCCGGCGCGAGGACGCGAAGCGCAGGTGCGAGCGGCACTCGAGCGGCTCGCGGGCGGACGGCTTGCGGTCGAGCCGGCCTCCTACGACGAAACGCTGTTCGACAAGGCCGCCGCCGCGAGCAACCAGTCGACGGTGCTGTTCGCGGTGATCAGCGCGCTCGTGGGCTTCTTGTTCGCGTTCAACGCAATGCTGCTGACGGTGCCCCAGCGCCGGCGCCTGATCGCGGACCTGCGCCGCGACGGCTACACGCCGCGAGCGGTGATCGCGGTGCTGCTGCTCGACGCGGTCGCGCTCGGTCTCGCCGGCTGCGTGCTCGGGCTCGTGTTCGGCGATGAGCTGTCGATCCACCTCTTCCACGCCAACCCCGGCTACCTGTCCTCGGCGTTCGCGGTCGGCTCGGCGCGCGTGGTGAGCGCGCGCAGCGTGCTCGTGGCGGCCGGTGGCGGCATGCTGGCGGCGGTCGTCGCGGTACTGAGCCCGCTGCGCGACATCCTCGCTCGCGACCCGCTCGCCGCGATCGCCGTCAAGGACGGCGCGGGCAATGGCAGCCGCACGCGCTGGCTGCTCGCGGCCGGCGCGACGTGCCTGGCGCTCACGGTCGTGATCCTCGCGGCCGCGCCGCAGCTCGCGATCGTGGGGATGCTGAGCCTCACGTGCGCGCTGCTGGCGCTGCTCGCGCTGCCGCTGCGGGCGACGCTGGCGCTCGTTCGGCGCCTGGCGCCGGCGGTCACGAGCGCGGTGCCGCACGTCGCGGTGATGGAGCTGCGCGCGAGCAGCGCACGCGCCGTCGCGATCGCGGCTACCGGCGCGATCGCGGTGTTCGGCAGCGTCTCGATCGAGGGGGCCCGCGCGGACCTCCAGCGCGGGCTCGAAAACGCGGCGCACGACATGAACGCGTTCACCGACGTGTGGGTCTCGCCGGCGGGCAGCTTCAACCTGCTGATGACGCAGCCGTTCCAGCCGAGATCTCAAGCCACGCTCGAACGCCTGCCGGGCGTGCGCGCCGTGCGCAGCTACCGCGGCGGCCTGCTCGACTGGGGCGAGCGCCGCATCTGGGTGATCGCGCCGCCTCCCGAAGCCTCGCCGCTGATCCCGCCTACGCAGCTCGTGCAGGGCCAGCTGCGCCTCGCCACCGAACGGCTGCGCGCGGGCGGCTGGGCGGTCCTCTCACAGGCGCTCGCGAGCGAACATCACCTGCACATCGGCGAGGCGTTCACGCTGCCCGCGCCCCGTGCCACCGTCTTCCACCTCGCCGCGATCTCCACGAACATCGGCTGGGCGCCCGGCGCGATGATTCTCAGTGCCGATGACTTCGCGCGCGCGTGGGAAAGCACTGAACCGAGCGCTTACAACGTCCTGCTGGCGCCCGGCGTGACGCCGGCGCAGGGGCGCCGCGAGGTCGAACGGGCGCTAGGGCCGAGCTCCGGGCTGACGGTGCAGACCGCGCAGCAGCACGCCGAAAAGCAGCGCACGCTGACCCGCCAGGGCCTGCAGCGGCTGACGCAGATCGCGACGCTGATCCTGGTCGCGGCGGTGCTGGCGATGGCGGCCGCGATGGGCGCGATGATCTGGCAGCGCCGTCCGCGTCTGGCGAAGCTGCGGCTCGAGGGCTTCTCGCCGCTGGAGCTATGGGCGACGATCCTGCTGGAGAGCGTGCTGCTGCTCGCCGTCGGCTGCGCCAGCGGCGCGCTCGCCGGGCTCCTCGGCCAGCAGCTGCTCGACCGTGCGCTCGCGAGCATCATCAACTACCCGGTCGTGCACTCGGTCGCCGTGCCGACCGCACTTGGAAGCCTCGCGCTCGTCACCGCCGCGGCCGTCGCGATCCTCGCGCTGCCGGGCTACCTGGCCGCGCGCGTGCCGGCTTCGTTGGCGCTGCAGGACTAACCGTCGCGCTAGCCTGATTAGTGCTTATCAGGCGTTCCGAGGGTCGTTCCCTCGCTTTTCGACCCGCCCAAGAGGCGGGTCGAGTCGTTCTGGGAGTACATCCGCGCGCTAGCCTGGCAAGCAAGTGCCGCTCTCCAGCTTCAGCCCCCGAACACGCGCCTGGTTCGAGTCCGCTTTCGCCGCCCCGACGCCCGCCCAAGAGCAGGCATGGCCGGCGATCGCGGCGGGAGAGCACGTGCTCGTGTCCGCCCCCACTGGCTCGGGCAAGACGCTCGCGGCGTTCCTGTGGGCGCTCGACCGGCTGAGCACTGACGCTGCCGATGCGTGCGTGGCGAATGGCCCCGCCACTGCTCCGCCCGGCCCCCCCGGCACCGGTGGCGCCACCACCAGTCGCCGCGGCACCCGCGTCGTCTACGTCAGCCCGCTGAAGGCACTGGCGTACGACATCGAGCGCAACCTGCGCGCGCCCCTGCGAGGAATCGGAGCAGAGGACGTGCGCGTGGGCATCCGCACGGGCGACACGTCCCAGCGCGATCGTGCGGCGATGGTGCGCAACCCGCCGGACATCCTCGTGACGACGCCCGAGTCGCTGTACCTGATCTTGACGTCCAACGCGCGCGAGATGCTGAGGGACGTCGAGGCGGTGATCGTCGATGAGATCCACGCGGTCGCGAACTCCAAGCGCGGCGCGCACCTGGCGCTGACGCTTGAGCGCCTGGAGGCGCACGTGCGCGCGCACCGCTTGCAGGCAGCGACGGTGGTCGGTCCGGCTCCGCAGGTGGCCTCACTGGCCGTTGCTGGCGGTCTGGCCGGCATCCAGCGCATCGGCCTGTCCGCCACCCAGAACCCGCTGGAGGAGATCGGCCGCTTCCTGGTGGGCCCGCATCGCGAGGTGACGATCGTCGACGCGGGCGTGAAGAAGCAGCTGGACCTGCGCATCGAGGTGCCGGTCGAGTCGATGGCCGAACCGGACGGCCCACCGGGTGCGGACCCGCTCGAGCCGGTGACCGGCGGCGAGTCGACGCGCGGCTCGATCTGGCCGGCGATCTACCCCGAGCTGCTGAAGCTGGTCCGCGAGCACACCTCGACGATCGTGTTCGTCAACAACCGCCGCTCGGCTGAGCGCGTGGCGCTGCGCCTGAACGAGCTCGCGGCCCGGCAGGACGAGGAGCGGGATGCCGAACAGGGCGCGCGGCCCGGCGCGCTCGGCGGCGACCACACATCGCCGCACCCCCCGGCGGAGATCGCCCGCGCCCACCACGGCTCGCTGGCGCGCGAGGAGCGCGAGAAGGTGGAGGAGCTGCTGAAGGCAGGCGAGCTGCCGTGCTTGGTGGCGACCAGCTCGCTGGAGCTGGGTATCGATATGGGCGCGGTGGACCTGGTTGTGCAGATCGAGTCGCCGAAGTCGGTGGCGCGCGGCTTGCAGCGGATCGGTCGCGCGGGCCACGGCGTGGACGAGGTGAGCGTGGGGCGGATCTTTCCGAAGTTCCGCGGCGATCTGCTCGAGTGCGCGGTGGTGGCGCGGCGCATGCACGAAGGCTTGATCGAGCCGACGGTGGTGCCGCGCAACGCGCTCGACGTGCTCGCGCAGCAGATCGTGGCGATCGCGGTCAGCGCGGAGTCGGACGACGCGGGCGTCCTGGTCGACGACTTGTACACGCTGATCACGAGCACGTACTCGTACTCGACGCTGTCGCGCGAGCTGCTGGAGAACGTGCTGGACATGCTCGATGGGCGCTACCCGTCGAAGGAGTTTGGCGAGCTGCGCGCGCGGATCGTGTGGGACCGGGTCGCCGGTACAGTCCGACCACGCAAGGGCTCGCGCCAGCTGGCGATCGCGAATGCGGGCACGATCCCGGATCGCGGCCTGTACGCGGTGACGCTGCCGGACGGCCGCCGCGTGGGCGAGCTGGATGAGGAGATGGTTTACGAGGCGCGCCCGGGCCAGGTGTTCCTGCTGGGCGCGTCGACGTGGCGGATCGAGGAGATCGGCCGCGACCGCGTGATCGTGACGCCGGCGCCGGGTGCGCCGGGGGCGGTGCCGTTCTGGAAGGGCGACGCGGTGGGCCGTCCGAAGGAGCTGGGCGAGGCGATCGGCGCGTTCTCGCGCTGGGCGGTGGAGCAGGACGCGGACACGCTGCGGCGCGAGTACGACGTGGACGAGCGCGCGGCGCGCAACCTCCTCGAGTACCTCAGAGAGCAGCAGGCGGCGACACGTGTGCTGCCGAGCGAGCGCACGATCGTGCTGGAGCGCTTTCGCGACGAGATCGGCGACTGGCGCCTGTGCATCCTGTCGCCGTACGGCGGGCGCGTGCACTCGGCGTGGGGGCTGGCGCTGTCTGCACGCATCCGCGAGCGCTTTGGCCTCGAGGCGGACGCGATCGCTTCGGACGACGGCATCGTGCTGCACCTGCCTGATCTGGACGCGGACGACGCCGACTCGCTGCCGTCGCTAGCGGAGCTGATCGCGCTGGAGCCGGACGAGGTCGAGGCGGCGGTGACGGCCGAGCTGGGCGGCTCGGCGCTGTTTGGCGCGCGCTTTCGCGAGAACGCGGCGCGGGCGCTGTTGATCCCGCGCGCTTACCCGGGGCGGCGCACGCCGCTGTGGCAGCAGCGCTTGAAGGCACAGAGCCTGCTGGAGGTGGCACAGCGCTACGCGGACTTCCCGATCGTGCTCGAGACCTACCGCGAGTGCTTGCGCGACGTGCTGGACGTGCCGGGCCTGGAAGAGTTGATGCGCGAGATCGCGACGCGCGAGATCGCGCTGGTGGAGGTGGAGACGCCGGTGGCTTCGCCGTTTGCGTCGTCGCTGCTGTTCGACTACGTGGCGACGTACATGTACGAGGGCGACACGCCGAACGCGGAGCGCCGTGCGGCGGCGCTGTCGCTGGATCGCGAGCTGCTGCGCGAGCTGCTGGGCCAGGAGGAGCTGCGCGAGCTGTTGGATGCGGATGCGCTCGCGCGCGTGGAGGACGACCTGCAGCGTCGCTCGCAGATGACGCGGGCGACGGACCGGGACGGCCTGCACGACGTGCTGCGTCAGGTTGGCGATCTCACGCGCGCGGAGATCGATGAGCGTGTTTTTGTGGGCGTCGAGGCCGAGTCGATGCTGCGGGAGCTGGAGCGCGAACGGCGGGTCATCCGTGTCCGCGCCGGTGCTGAGGAGCGCTTCATCGCAGCGGACGAGGCGGGCCTGTACCGAGATGCGCTTGGCGTGATGCTCCCGGGCGGGCTGCCGGAGGCGTTTCTGGCGGACGTGCAGGACGCGCTGTCGCAGCTGGTGGCGCGCTACGCGCGCACGCACGGCCCGTTCACGACGGAGGAGCTGCGCGCGCGCTACGGCGTGGATCCGGAGGCGGTGTTGCGCGAGCTGGAGCGCGCGGGCACGCTGGTGCGCGGGGAGCTGCGTCCGCTCGCCGCTCTTCCGGCCGCTCGACGGGGAGACGCGACTGACTCCGCTCGCGCGCCGCTTGTCGCGGGCGCCGGCGCCACCTCCCCCGATGGCCGCGAGTGGTGCGACGTCGAGGTTCTGCGCCGCCTGCGGCGCGCGTCGCTGGCGGCGTTGCGCAAGGAGATCGAGCCGGCCGAGCAGCGCCGGCTGGCGGCGTTCCTGCCGTCGTGGCAGGGCATCGACCGCCACCCGAGCGCGGGTGCTGGCGTGGATCGCCTGCGTGAGGTGCTGGTGCCGTTGCAGGGCCTCGCGCTGCCGCTGGAGATCTGGGAGCGCGACGTGCTGCCGCGGCGCGTGGGCGCGTACTCGCAGTCGTGGCTGGATGGCCTGTGCGCGAGCGGCGAGCTGGTGTGGGTCGGCGCGGGCCCGCTCGGGCGCTCGGGCCGCGTGGCGTTGTACTTCCGCGAGGACGCGGCGGCGATCGGCCCGCCGGGCGGCGCGGGCGCCGCGCCTGTTGGTCGGGCGACGCCTGTCGGCGAGGCCGCGCGCGCCGCCCAGGCGAGGAGCCAACGGGCTGGCGCGTCTCCGCCGAACGGCCCCGAGCACGAGCTGCTGCGCGCACGCCTGGGCGTCTCCCCGTGCTTCTTCAGCGATCTGCTGGCGGAGCTGGATGCGCCGGCGGAGGCGCTGCGCGAGGCGCTGTGGGATCTGGTGTGGGCGGGTGAGGTGACGAACGACGCGTGGGCGCCGCTGCGCGCGCCGCGCCTGTCGCTGGCCCGCGCGCGCCCCGAGCATCGAACATCCGTCCAGCGGCGCTTCAGCGGACGCCGTCGCGGCGGCGCGCAATCGCAGGTGCAGGGGCGCTGGTCGCTGACCGAGGCGCTGTTCCGCGCTGGCCGGTCGGGTGGGCATGCGGGCACGGGCATCCAGCCGGGCGCTGCTGGCGCGGCGGAGCGCCGTCGCGTGCTCGCGGAGCTGCTGCTCGAGCGCTACGGCATCGTCACGCGCGAGCAGGTGCTGGCGGAGGGCGTGAAGGGCGGCTTTGCGCTGCTGTACGACACGTTCGCGAACCTCGAGACGCTGGGCGTGTGCCGGCGTGGCTACTTCATCGAGGGCATGGGTGGCGCGCAGTTCGCGCTGCCGGGTGCGGTCGAGCGCCTGCGCGCGGTGCCTGGCGCCGGAGTCGGGGCCGGCGGCGCTGGCACAGGCGTTGTCGGCGAGCGCGAGCGAACGCTGGTGCTCGCGGCGGCGGACCCCGCACAGCCGTATGGTGCGGTACTGCCGTGGCCGCGCCGTGAGGGCGCTTCGTCTTCGCGGTCCGCGGTGGGCCGTCCGGCGCGTGTGGCGGGTGCGTACGTGGTGCTGGTGGCCGATCGGCCGGTCCTTTACGTAGAGCGCGGCGGGCGCAGCCTGCTGACGCTCGAGGGGCCCCTGCACGAGGCTCTGGGAGCGCTCGCGCAGGCGGTCCGCGCGGGCCGCGTGGGCAAGCTTGCGCTCGAGCGAATCGACGGTGCGCCGGCGATCGCGTCGAGCCTTGCGGGGGTGCTTGTGGAGCTTGGCTTCCATCCGGGGCCGCGGCGCCTGACGCTGACGGCCTGAGTTGGCGCTCGTCCGACCCCGCTGCCAGCCGGGTTAGAGACATCTGCCACTTGTTTGTTCAAATGGTCAGAATCCGCAGTACCGAGCCGTTTTCCGGTGTCTCCGGCGAATTTCGACCGTTTGTCCGAATCCCATTGTCTGTCGGACGTTTGCGCTGGATGGAGACACGACTGGAATCGTTTGGGAAGTCTTGTTATTAAAAGTCGAGAGAACTTGCACAAGGAGGCGTTGTGGTCTACTTTGTAGAACAGTGGGGATAGGTCGAACAGGGAGCCAGGTCGCGCCTTTGTATCGGAGGTTGCCACATGGACCGAGCGGTATGGAGCGCGAGGAGGTTGCCCGAAACCAACGCGCCCGCCTGTATGGCGGGATGATCGAGGCGGTGTCCCAGCGCGGCTACAAGGACACCACCGTGGCGCACGTGATCGGCTTCGCGGGCGTCTCGCGCAGGGCGTTCTACGAACTGTTCGCGAACAAGCAGGACTGCTTCCTGGCGACCTACGACATCGTCGTGGCGCGCTCGCGCAAGCGCGTGCTCGACGCGTGGAGCGGGGAGCGGGGCTGGGCCAACCGCGTACACGCGGGCACGAAGGCGCTGCTCGACGACGTCGCGGAGTCGCCGAAGGGGCCGCGGCTCGTGCTGGTCGACGCGCTCGGGGTCGGGCCGCCGGCGCGCGAGCGCATGCAGCTCGCCGGGCTGACGTTCGAACGGCTCGTGACGGCGGCCTTCCAGGCGGCGCCCGACGGCGTCGCGTTCCCGCGGCTGACCGCGCGGGGGATCGTGGGTGGCGTGCGCCATGCGGTGTTCACGCGCCTGCTCGATCACCGCGAGCGCGAGCTGTACACGCTGACCGACGAAGTGCTCGACTGGATCGAGTCCTACAGGATTCCGGCGGTGGCGCGTCTCGGCGTGCCGGCGGCGAGCTTCCTGACCAACCCGCCACCGGTGCCGGCGGCGTTCCTGGCGCGCGACGATCGCCGCGCGCGGGTGCTCGGCTCGGTCGTGCACCTGACGCTCGACGAAGGCTACTCGCAGCTGACCGACCCGCAGATCGCGCAGTTCGCGGGCATGTCGACGGAGGCGTTCCACAAGCAGTTCGCCAACAAGGAGGAGTGCTTCCTCGCGGTGCTCGACGAATTCGTGCGCGAAGCGCTCGAGTCGGTCCAGGGCAGCTTCGACGAGGCGGCGACGTGGGCGGATGGCGTCTACCGCGCGATGGTTGCGTTCGTCGAGTATCTGGTCGCGCACGAGGCGCTCCTGCGGATCGCGTTCATCGACCTGTTCGAGGTCGGGCCCGGCATGATCGGGCGGATGACGCGCTCGGTGGAGGCGTTCACGGCGTTCCTGACCGAGGAGGGCCCCGCGCCGCGGCGCGGGCCGGCGGTTGCGCAGGAAGCGGTGACCGGCGCGCTGTGGTCGATCATCTCTGGCTACGTCGGCGGGGGACGCCTGCAGCGGCTGCCGTGCCTCGTCGACCATCTGACGTTCACGGTGCTCGCGCCGTACATCGGCCCGAAGGCGGCGGTCGAGGCGATCCAGGCCGCGCGCCGACCGCTGCGCTCCGTCTGAGCAGACTCTGCGATCGTGCGCGGCGATGATCGAGACATCGCCCAGCCGTCCGCGCCGCGTCGGCCACAAGGGCGCCGCGCACATCGAGCCGGGCAACACGCTCGCGAGCTTCGACGCGGCGCTGGCGCAGGGCGTCGACATGATCGAGCTGGACGTGCTCTCCGAGCACGCCGACGGCAGCGGGCGCCTGCTGGTGGCGCACGACCACGCGGACGCGGGCTCGCGTACGCCGCTGACGTTCGAGCAGGCCCTCGAGCACCTCGCGAGCGCGCCGTTCGCGAGGCTTGAGCTCGACGTCGACGTCAAGCTCCCGGGCTATGAGCTGCGCGTGCTCGACGCGCTGCGCGAGCATGGTCTCGTCGAGCGCACGATTGCCAGCGGCATGTTTCCGACTGCGCTGGCGCGGATCCGTGCCGCCGAGCCGGCGCTGCGCCTGGGCTGGTCGGTGCCGCGTGTGCGCCGCGACTACACCACCGACATGCTCACCGCGATCCCGGCGCTGGCGATGCTCACCGGCTACCGCGCCGCGCTGCCGCGCCGCGCGCGCACGGCGCTGCTGGAGGGCCGCTTCGACGCGATCATGGCGCACTGGCGTGTCGTCACGCGCGCGCTCGTGCGCGCCGTCGCCGAGGGCGGCGGCGAGCTATACGTGTGGACGGTCGACGACGCGCGCATGATCGAGCGCCTCAGCGCGATGGGGGTCGACGGCATCATCACCAACGATCCGCGGCTGTTCGCATCTCAGGGAGTGGGAAGTCGACCCTGAGCCTGGCCCGCCTCAGCCGATCACGCAAGTGGCGGCGCTGAAGTTCGCCGGGTCGGCGCCGGCGAGGCTCTTGTGCCCCGCCGAGCTCGGCTCGGCGGCCGAGACCTCGACCGTCTTGCCTTGGCGCCACTCGAAGTCGACGACGCCGCGTAGCGTCACCGCCGGCTTGCCGGCCACGGGCTTCAGTTCGAAGCTCGTCCCTCCTTGGCGCGCTGAGGCGCCGCTGCCGACGGCCACGAACCCTGAGCTCGCGCCGCTTGCGAGGTTGACCCACTGCTTGCTCGTGTTCATGTACTGCAGGCGAAAGCTCATGTACATCTTGTCGTGGGCATGGCCGTCGCCGGGCATCGAGCCGCGGATGCCGATCGTGTTGGGCTGGTCGGCCGGGTTGCACACGTCGATCGTCGCCCACAGTTCGTGCGAGTGCAGCAACGCGCGTTCGAGCGTGCTCGACTTGCTCGTGCCCGGCCGGGCGGCCGCCTTCGCGTAGGCAGAGCCGGCCAGCGCGCTCGTCGCGAGCACCACGGCGAGCGCAATCGACGTCGCGTGCGGGCGCTCGAATCGAACCATGTAAATGACGATAGCGCCGTGCGCGGTCCCCAGAGCCGGCGGTGTTCCGCTACTCCGGTTGTGGTATTCCCTCCAGAGATGGCGGCTACGCGTTCAGCGGACGTGGTCGAGTTGCTCGGACGCGTGCCCGTGTTCTCGACGCTCGAGCCCGGCGACCTCGAGCAGATCGCGCAGATGGCGGTGCCCAGGCACTTTGAGCCTGGGCAGGTGGTGTTCCGCGAGGGCGACCAGAGCGACACCTGCTACGTCGTGCGCGAGGGCCATGCGCGCGCCGTGCGCAGCCACGGCGATGGGCGCACGATCACGCTCGCGACGTTCGGGCCCGGAGACATCTTCGGTGAGCTCGCGATGTTCGAGGACGAGCGCCGCTCCGCGACCGTCGAAGCGATCGAGCCGACGAGCGTCGTCGGTGTGCTCGGGCCTGACATGCGGCGGCTGATGCACGAGCACCCGCAGATCGCCGCACGCCTGGTGATCGCGCTCGGCCGTCGTCTGCGCGAGACCAACGAGCGCCTCACGCGTCAGTCCTTCCAGACGGTGCAGAGCCGCGTCGCGGTGATCCTCTCCGAGCTCGTCGCCCAGGAGATCGCCGCCGGCGCCGCGCCCGCGGACGTGCTCGTGACGGCCACGCAGGCCGACCTCGCGCAGCTGGCCGGCTCCTCGCGCGAGTCCGCCAGCCGTTTTCTAGCGGTGCTCGAGCGCGCGGGCGTGATCTCACAGGGACGCGGGCGTCTGACGGTGCACGACCCCAAGGCGCTCGAGCAGTATGTCTTCTAGGCGCTCCAAGCGGTCCAAGTCGGCGAAGAAGCCGCGGTCCGCCCGGCGCGGCGGGGCCAAGGCGGCAGACGCGCAGGCGCGCGAGTTCTCCGCTGGGGGCGTCGTCGTGCGCGGTGAGGACGTCGTCGTGATCGTGCCGACCCGCCGCGCCGCCGACGGCTCGCGCGTGCTCGCGCTGCCCAAGGGCCACGTCGATCCAGGAGAGACGACGATCGAGGCGGCCACCCGTGAGGTGCGTGAGGAGACGGGGATCGTCGCCGCGCCGGTGCGTGAGCTCGGGGAGTCGCGTTACTGGTACCGGCGCGATGGGCGCACGATCGCCAAGACCGTCGCGTTCTTCCTGTTCGACTTCGTCGAAGGCGACATCGCCGACCACGACGACGAGGTCGAGGAGGTCCGCTGGATCGCCCTCGCGGACGCCACCAGCGCGCTCAGCCACAGCGCTGAGCGCGAGATGGTCGAGCTTGCGCTTGCCCAGCTTCACAAAGACGGTAGCCTGCCCGGCTGATGCAGGTCCTCAACTTCTACTCGACGATCTTCGCGGATGAGCTGAAGCGCGGGCGCAAGACGGCGACGATCCGCCTCGGCGACAAGTCCGGCAAGTACCGCAAGAACCAGCTCGTGCTCGTCACGATCGGCTATCAGTACTCGCCGCGCGAACGTATCTTCGACGCCGTCATCGACCAGGTCGAGGTGATGAAGCTCGCCGACCTGTCCCCGCGCGACATCAAGCACGACAACCCCGAGTTCCGCCGCCACGAGGAGCTGATCAAGTTCCTCGAGCAGATCTACGGCCGCCCCGTCTCGATGGACGACACGGTCACCGTCGTGCGCTTCTCGCAGATCCTCGAGAACCCCACGGGGATGACCGAGGCGATCAAAGGCTTCGGCGGCGCGCAGAACTGACACCCTGCGGGGCCTGGCGCATGCATCAGCATGCAATCTGCATGCTACAATGCGGATTGCATGTCATCTGCGATACAGATCCGCAATGTGCCCGACGCACTGCATCGCCAGCTGAAGCTCAGGGCTCATCAGACCGGCATGACGCTCTCCGACTACCTGCTGACGGAGCTTCAGGCCTTGGCCGTGCGGCCCACGATGCGGGAGTGGCTCGCGCGCAGCGAAGGGTGGGCGCCGGTTGAGACCAGCGAGGCGCCCGCAGCTGCAATTGCCGCAGAGCGCAAGCGCACCGCTGCGTGATCGTTACCGACGCGAGTGCCGTCGTCGAGGTGCTCTTGGCGATGCCGCGCGCGGGCTCGGTACGTGCGGCGTTGGCGGTACACCCCGAGTTGCATGTGCCTGGGCACTTCAATGTCGAGGCCATCTCGGCGCTGAGGCGCTACGCGATTCGTGGCGAGCTCACAGAGGCGCGGGCGGTCCAGGCGTTGGCCGCGTTGCGCGATTTGCGAACAATCGCTTATCCCGTGATCGAGCTGGCTGATGAGATCTGGGATCTGCGCCACGCGCTCACGGCGTATGACGCGGCGTATCTGGCTCTCGCGCGTCGCTTGGATATTGGGCTCGTCACGCTCGACGGTGGCCTGGCGGCAGTGGCAGCGAAAGAAGGACGCCTGACTGGGGCTCCCTGACACCGCCGTTCGCGTACAGATCTCGGCAGTCTCGTTGCAAGACTGCCAATCCGCCCTTGAAATCCGCCGAATGTCCTATATATTGAGCGTGTCGTTGGCACTCTCGGCTTGAGAGTGCCAAAAGAGGCGGTTCGCTCTTAGCAACTAGAGGGTTGCGGGCCGCCGGTCGCATTCTCAGAGACGGAGGTTTTCCAACATGAAGCTCAAGCCCCTGGGCGATCGTCTGATCGTGCGGGCGATCGAGGAGGAGCTGACCACGGCAAGTGGCCTCGTCCTCCCCGATACCGCCAAGGAGAAGCCGCAGAAGGGCGAGGTCCTCGCCGTCGGCGACGGCAAGCTGGACGAGGACGGCAAGCGCATCCCGCTGGACGTGAAGAAGGGCGACGAGGTCCTTTACAGCAAGTACGGCGGGACCGAGATCAAGGTCGACGGGGAGGATCTGCTCGTGCTGCGCGAGTCCGATGTCCTCGCCCGCGTCGAGTCCTAAGGAGACTGAGGAACTAATGGCTCACAAGGAGATCAAGTACAACTCCGAGGCGCGCTCAGCGCTGGAGGCAGGCGTTGACGCGGTTGCGAACGCGGTCAAGGTCACGCTCGGCCCGAAGGGTCGCTACGTCGTGCTCGACAAGAAGTTCGGCGCGCCGACGATCACCAACGACGGCGTCACGATCGCTCGCGAGATCGAGGTCGAGGACGTCTTCGAGAACCAGGGCGCACAGCTGGTACGCGAGGTCGCCACGGCGACCAACGACGTCGCCGGCGATGGCACCACGACGGCGACCGTGCTCGCGCAGGCGATCGTCCGCCAGGGTCTCAAGAACGTGGCCGCGGGCGCGAACCCGCTGGCGCTGAAGCGCGGCATCGAGAAGGCCGTCGACGAGGTCGTCAAGAACATCGCCTCGCAGTCCAAGGAGGTCTCCGGCAAGGACCAGATCGCGCGCGTGGCGACGATCTCCGCCGGCGATGAGGAGATCGGCGACGTCATCGCCGACGCGATCGAGAAGGTCGGCAAGGACGGCGTCGTCAACGTCGAGGAGGGCCAGACGTTCGGCATGGACCTCGAGTTCACCGAGGGCATGCAGTTCGACAAGGGCTACATCTCGCCCTACATGGTCACCGACCAGGACCGCATGGAGGCGACCCTGGAGGACCCCTACATCCTGATCGCCAACTCGAAGATCGGCTCGGTGCGCGACGTGCTGCCGGTGCTCGAGGCAGTGATCCAGTCGGGCAAGCCGATCCTGATCATCGCCGAGGACGTCGAGGGCGAGTCGCTCGCGACGCTCGTGGTCAACAAGCTCCGCGGCACCTTCACCGGCGTTGCGGTCAAGGCTCCGGGCTTCGGCGACCGTCGCAAGCGGATGCTCGAGGACATCGCGATCCTGACCGGCGGCGAGGTGATCACCGAGGAGATGGGCCTGAAGTTGGAGAACACCCAGATCTCCCAGCTGGGTCGCGCGCGTCGCGTGGTCGTCGCCAAGGACACGTCGACGATCGTCGACGGCGCCGGTGACACCGACGCGATCAAAGGCCGCATCAACCAGATCAAAGCCGAAATCGAGAACACCGACTCGGACTTCGACCGCGAGAAGCTGCAGGAGCGCTTGGCAAAGCTCTCTGGCGGCGTCGCCGTGGTCAAGGTCGGTGCTGCGACCGAGACCGAGATGAAGGAGAAGAAGCACCGGGTCGAGGATGCGCTGCAGGCAACTCGCGCGGCGCTCGAGGAGGGCATCGTGCCCGGTGGTGGCGTTGCGCTGCTGCAGGCCTCGGCTGCGGTCACGGTCAGCGAGAACGGCGCTTCGGTCGACGGCTCAGACGACGAGCGCACGGGTGCGCGGATCGTGCTGCGGGCGCTCGAGGAGCCGCTGCGTCAGCTCGCCGAGAACGCGGGCCTCGAGGGCTCGGTCGTCGTCAACGACGTGCGCAAGGCCAAGAAAGGTCACGGGCTGAACGCCTCGACGAACGAGATCGTCGATCTCGTCGCCGCTGGCATCATCGACCCGGCGATGGTC
The DNA here is from genome assembly GCA_963716535.1 of uncultured Solirubrobacteraceae bacterium. Lineage (GTDB taxonomy): Bacteria > Actinomycetota > Thermoleophilia > Solirubrobacterales > Solirubrobacteraceae > Palsa-744. The sequence goes on from OY970317.1 coordinate 3,094,278, forward strand.
ACGCGCTCGGCGCTGCAGAACGCCGCCTCGATCGCTAAGAACATCCTCACCACCGAGGCGATCGTCGCCGAGGTGCCGGAGAAGGAAGGTGCCGGCGGCGGTGGCGGCGGTATGCCGGACATGAGCGGGATGATGTAGGCTCAGGCCAACGTGTCCCCCGTGCCCAAGGGTACGGAACGTGCTTTTCGTAGTAAAAAGAGGGCCCGGCCAATGGCCGGGCCCTCTTTGCGACTGACTGCGTCGCGGTTTTCTAGCGATTGACTACCCGAGGTGTTTCTTCACTTCGGCGGCGGCCGCAATGTTCAGCGTGCCGTTGAGAATCGCCGTGTTGTGTCCTTCGCCGGCCGGCACGCCCATCGCGAGATCCACGAGCGGGTCGAGCAGGTACGGAATCGGGAAGCCACAGCCTTCGACGCCAGGCGCCGAGAAGGTGTTGTTGACGAGCGAGTTGTTTTTGATCGTCACGATTTCTTCTTCGGCTGAGACCGAGCCTGGTTTGCCGGTGGCCGAGCCTGACGTGCCGGTCGTAAGACCGATCACGATCGGGTGCGAGTTCGAGCCGCCGTAGCAAATCGGGCCCAGGATCGGGTTCCCGAGGTGCAGCTTCAGCGGCAGCGAAAGCGCGACGCCTTTGCCGGTCAGCAGTGCTTCGGAGTTGAGCGTGATGCTGCTCGCTGAGCCTGCGAGTTCCGCGGTCGCGGTGACTTCGCCACCCAGGCCTTCAATGCCGATCAGGCCACCCGGGACCGTCTGCGCCGTTTTCGACAGCGTTTCGCCGTTCTTCGCCGCTACGACCGCGACTTCGCCTTTTTCGTTCAGCTCGAGGCCGCCCTGCAGCGTGATCGCGTGTTTGATCGGCACCGTCTTGGAACCGATGGTGAATTCGCCGCTTTCGGTGACGGCGTACAGGCACGACAGAACGGCCGGGTTGCTCGTCGGACACTGCGAGAATTTGGCGTATTCAGCTGCTGACGCCGATGATGCGCCCAACGCGGTCAGCGCTGAGGCGATCATTACTGCGAGCACGAGCAGGCCCTTACGTGAGCCCGCGACTCTGGTGCTTTTCCCCATGATCACTCACTTTCTTGTGATTGTTGAAGGAACGTCAACGTTGGCGCAGTCCTGCAAAAGCCAACGTCGCCCTACGCTAACGCCGGCATCTACCGGCAACAAGTTTTGTTTCCGACTCCCAGAATGGTTCGCGACATCGCGCAGCAAATGACGCAGACCGTCAGGCGCCGATGGGCTCAGGTACCGTTCACCTAAGCCGGTCTATTGGCGCTTATACGTGGCAGGAAAGCCACCGCTGCTGCGTGCAGCCAGCGTCGGGTTGCTGGAAACGAGTCCTTGCAATACCTCCGCATCGCCGAATTCGTGGGGGACCACGACGTCGGGTGGCACCGAGTACAGCGAGAACTGGAAGTTCGCGGTTTCGCCCTTCGGCGGACAGAGTTCGTAGCGCCTATGGCCTTCGGGTGTTACCCCGACGTGACCACCGCGAGGTATTTCGCCGGCAGCGATTTTGTGCAGCTTCGGGTTTATCCCAGCCAGCGCCCAGGCGGGCTGGACCGAATATCTACCTTGTACCCCAAGCGGGATGATCTTGAGAACCATGATTACGAGTTCGCTCACGCCGGCCGGCACGGTGCCCCATTCAAACGGCGGCGGGGTGTCCTTGCCGTCGCACGTGTAGCGAGCTGGGATGCTGCTGCCTTTGAGAGCAGGGCTCGTGAAGGAGATGTTCGTGTGTGAAATCGTGGCGGGGGTAGAGCCACTGCCGCAGCCAGCCAATGCCAGCGTTGCCAGCAGCACGGCGCCCGTGAGCGCCTTCGGTGTTCCTCGCATCGATGTTGCCTCCTAAAAGCCCATTGCCGCTTGGTCGTTATGGAGGCGCAACGCTACTTCGAGGTGCAGGTGAATGCCAAGCGTTTCTCTGGAGTGTTTCCTTCCCTAGCAAGCCGCGAGTCCTCTAGCAGTCGGAGACAACCGTACGCCGTTGCTTGACTTCAACATATTGCCCTGAGATAGTCGGGCGCGCTTCACCAGGAAGTCTGGGAGAAAGCTGTGACGCGCATTCTCCTCGTGGCGCGCGTCTTCTATCCATCCATGTCCGAGGGCGTCAGGAGGCGAAGTGGCGATCGTGCAGGCTCACGCAAACCATCAGGCAGAGGGACGTCAGCGACGCACGCGCTACTGGCTGCCGGCGTTGCTCGTCGCGGCCGCGCTCGCCGGGTGCGGAAGCAGCTCGAGCGAAGCGCACAACAGCGCCTCCAGCACCGCGGCTGCTGCCACGACGACCACGACGGCATCTACCAGCACTTCCTCGTCATCGAGCATGGTCGCCAACGCAGAATCGATTTGCGAACGACTGAACGCGGCGATCTCAGCGCACAGCAACACCAACAGCCAGCCAAGGGAGATCGCGCACATCGCGCTCGGCCTCGCGCAGATCGAGCAGGGTGGGGTGAACGAACTCGCCAAGCTGAGCGCCCCCGCCGCGATCGCCGGCGACTGGCAGCAGCTTCTGGCCTACCGGCGGACGCTGGCGGGCGATCTCACAAAGCTCGGTCGCGACGAGCAGCACGACGACCTCCCCAAGGTCCATGTCGTGGGCCCCGCGATGCGCTCGCTCGAGGCCAAGATCCAGACGCTTGCCGAAGGCGCCGGATTCAAGGCATGCGCACAGGTTGGCTAGCGCAACACCTGCTGGTCAGCCATAGTAGCGAGCGATCACCTGCAGCTGGCTGACCACGTCGTGCCCCAGGAACAGGATGATCATCGCGGCGCCGACTACTGGCGCCCAGCGCCGGCCGGCGCCGCACACCGCAAGCGCGACGACTGCGCCCATCAACGGCAGCATCGGCAATAGGTAGCGCGGCTCGCCAAACGCGAGTTCGTGGCCGACCACATCGCTGAGATAGGAAGAGGCGGCGACCATCGCGAGCACACCGAGTGAGATCGTTGCGTAGATGCCAAGCTCGGGGAGCCGCGCGCGTAGCGCGTGCCGGTACATGGCTAGCCCGCGCACGCAGAGCAGCGCGACGATCGCAGTGGGGATCAGCGCGATGTTGTCTACCCAGTTCGGGAACAACGTATCCATCCAGCCATATAGACCTACGGAACGATCGAACCAGATGTCCTTGAACGTGGGCAGCCCGTTGAAGTAATGCGGCATGCCGGGCAGGCGCGGTAGGTACAGCTGCCACATGTAGCTGAACTCGTGAAACAGCGAGTTCGGGGCGAGCGCGTTGACAAACGTGGCCGCGAGGCCGGCGGCGGGGTCGCCGGCGAGCACTTTCGCAAGCTCATACAGGAGCGGCGGTGAGATGCCGATGCCCGCAGCGATCGCGGGCGCCACCAGCCCGCGGCGCCCTCCTGTCCGCACGGCGCGCACCGCGATCACGCCCAACCCGACGAATACGCCGAACGCGAGCCCCACGAAGTTGAGCTTTGTCGCGAAGCCAAGCACGATCAGGATGCCGAGCGTGATCGCTAGGCGCCGGCTCAGGCCTCGCCGCAGCGCGCGTGCCAGGCACAGGAACACGCCGGCAGCGACCGTGTACAGCATCGAGTCCGGGTTGACGCTGCCGGACATGAACGCGAACAGTGGCTGTAGCGCCATGCACAGTCCCCCGATCGTCGCCGCCCATAGCGCGCCGGGCAGGACTTCGCGTAGGAAAAGCAATGTCAGCAGCGCCGTCAGCGCCCCTAGCAGTGCCCCCACCAGGCGCATCAGCTGCAGCTGCACGAGGATGTTGCCGCTGCCCAGCTCATAAGGAATGATCTGCAGCGCGTAGTAGAGAGGGGGCTCGGCGGTGGCGATGCCGGCGGACCCGGTCCCTTCGGTGGATGCGGCTGAATGGACGTCTTTTGTGAGCGTTCGCTGTTCGGCGAGCGAGGAGATCGCCGGTACCTGCGGCGAGAACGACACCTGCGGAGCATGCAGGCCCTGCATCACGAGCGCCTCCTGGGCGGGGAAGTTTTCGGCGCCGCTAGTCGGCAGCGTTCCGTTTTCGGCGAGCTGCTCGACGTAGGCGAAGTGGGCGTTCTCATCCTTGCCTTGGAACGGCGGAACGATCAGCGCCCACGCGGAGGCGTTGAGAAATGCGACGAGCGCGCATACCCACGCCGCGGTAGGCACACGCCGGAGTGCCGTCACTGCCCCGCGACGCGGTGCTTGCTTCGAGGCGTTTCGCGCGGTGCGGCGCGTGGCGAGCGCCCGCTTGGCCTGCGCGCGGCCGAAGGACCGCGTCCCAACTCCTGCTTGGCGCGATGGCGTTCGCTGGGGCGGCGCCTTGCTCACGGCAACTCTCGCAGCGCAAGTCTCATCGCCAAGACGCCCACGGCGGCCATCAGCGCGGCTATCAACAGCACGACCCACGTGCCGTTTAGTGCATGTCCCAGGCCCATGTGTCGTGCCACTTCCAGGATCCGTGACCACCACGAGCGCCGGCCGCTTCCCAGGTCTTCGACGCTCAGCCTGCCGCCGAGCGGTTCCCCGTTCTGCCACACGGCCGCCTGCTTCAGAGGCGTCTTGACGCCCACGATGTCGAGCGGCTCGCTGTTGGGGCCCAGAGTGAAACACAGCTTCACGCGTGCGGAGCGGGTCAGAGGCGTGATCGGGACCGTCACCGTCTCCCCCGTCCAGTCAGGGTTGCGTGTACCGCGCGTGAGCATGTGCGAGCCAGAGAACGCCGTCACTTGCACCCGTGCGCCAAAGAACGCAGGTAGCACGAACCGGACTGCTGTCGTGCCTGCAGACAGCACTTCGTTGGCCTGGCAGAGCTCGCCATCGCCAAAGATGCGCGTGAACTCCGTTTCCGCACGTGAGCTGCCGCGGAGCACCTGTGGCGGAGCGCGTGTCAGCGTCACCGCCACGACGACGGCGAGCAGCGCAACACCGGTGGCGAGCGTCACCTTGACCTTCCTCGAAGCTCTCATGATCTTCCGCGGTCTCCAAGCGCTTCGCCGGCATGCGTGACAAACGTGTGGTGCTCGCTGGGCGCTAGTGTCGGCTAAGAGCGATGGCGCGTCAAGCGACGCGCCTGGTTCGCCGCACTAAGGCGCTTATGCACGTGTACGAACCGGCCACAGAGGCCCAGCAAATCGCGATTATCCGTATTCGGCACTATGTCCCCAAAATGGGAGACACGAGGTTGCCAACGACCCCAAGAGCCGCTGCAGGGGACGGCGCTGCGAGTCCACGACACGCCGTCAGTTGGGTCCGGAACCAGAAACACAGAACCAATCCGCTTGACTCCCGCGGCCGGCTCTGCTGCACTAGTAGTCGACTATCCGCAGGTCGTGGACCATGTACTAGGCGCCGCTCTCAGCGTTGCCTAGCGCATGACGCTCCAGAAACAATGCGGCGAATTGCTTGACTAGCCCCTGGCGGTATGGTGGACTGCTGGTGCGCGCCTCGAGCCCGGTTGGTTTGGGCGTTTGGGGTGCGTCCTGGGTGCTGTGGGTCTACTTGGATGTTGCGTTGGCTCTCGGTATTCGGGTTTTGTGATCCTCCAGTCTAGGAGATGTGTATGTTGGCTAAATTCAAGGTTGTCGGGCTCCTGCTCGTCGTGGTGTTTGCGGTTTCTGCCGTGGTAGCCTCGTCGGCGTCTGCCTTACAATGGTTAGTAGGCGGAAAGGGTCTCACTGCGTCGGTCGCCATCAAATCATCGGGTACGCTGACGCTCGCTGACTTATCGGCCGGTACCACGATTGTGTGTGAAGGTACAGGTGAAGGCACGGTTGGCCCAGGCGCGAGCGACTTAGTCTCAAACCTCACGGCGACGAAATGCAAATTCGCGACGGGACTACAGGGCTCGTGCGAATCCGAAGAAAAAACCGCGCCGACGGCAACACCGTTGAACCTGCCGTACAATACGTTACTGTTAACAAAAGGCAGCCTCACGCTTGACCGAATCACAAGTGAGAAAGGCTCTGGAGTCGGTTGGGCCGTGAAGTGTGGTGTCGGCGGTATCCTGAAAGTCACGGATGAATGCACCGCTGGTTACACGAACACGTTAGTCGTAAATGAAGCGGCCGGTGTGGTGACGCCGTTCAACGAAGTTGAAACGGCTAGCTGCACGCTGGGTACCTCAACGTCGGGTATGGTCAGTGGTCGTCCGCTGAACAAAAACCCGGCCTCCGGGACGCTGTCGGTCTCGAACAGTCCGAATACATAGTATCGCCTGATACTCCACTCGCTAGGCGACTCTTGTTCTAGCGGAGTTGACGTTGATGGGGTGGGGCTGCCCGTGTTGGGTGGCCCCACATTTATCGTGCGCAGTACCGTGCCATGGGCTAGATCGAGTCGTAAACGGTAGTGGCGGTTGGCTCGGGTTGTGGTTAAGGTATGCACTGTTTGGTTCGTGTTGGCGAGTGTTGAGGGGTGTTTAGGGTGAGTCATTGCTTGCGCGGCAGGGGTTTGGGGGGTTGGTTTGGGTTGCGTGTGGGCTGTGGCGTGTTGTTGGCTTGTGTGTTGTGTGTGTCCGTGTGTGTTGTGGGTGTGGTGCCGGCGTTTGGTGCTGTGCCGGAAGTGCCTGTGCTTGAGAAAGCTGTGTCGGTGACGGCGAGTTCGGCGGTGCTTGAGGGGGAGTTGAATCCGGGGGCTGTGGGGGAAGCGGGGGAATACGATTTCGTGTATCGGGTCTCGGAATCGGAATGTGAAGGGGAAAGCATTGCGCCGGAACCTGTGGGTATGGCGTTGGGTTTGAAGGAAGAACACGTTGAAGCGACGTTGACGGGGTTGCAGCCGAACGCTAAGTACTCGTTTTGCTTGGCTGCGCGGAATGTTTTGGCCGAAGAAGCGAAAGGCGTGGTAGCGCAGTTTGAAACGCTTGCGTTGCCGCCGGAAGTCGTTGCGGGGACGGAGAGTGCTGGGCCGGTGAACGCGACGGAAGCGACGTTGAACGGGGTCGTAAACGCGAACAATGAGGAAACGACGTACAAGTTTGAATACTCGCAGTCAGCGACTGGGGAAGTGCTGCACGCACCGATCACGACCGTGACAGGCGCAGCGTCCCTGGAAGGGCTGTTTGGTGGGCAGGGTGTGAACGTGTCCACGGGCCCGGCGTTGAAACCCGCGACGACGTACTTCTACCGTGTGGTTGCTGAAAATGCGCAGAGCGTGAAAGAAGGCAAACCCGCTCGTGGCGTGGTTGAATCGTTTACGACGGCGTTGCCGCCGGAAACCCCGGAAACCCTGAGCCCCGCACAGGACATCACGGCGACGACCGTGACGTTCGAAGGCGTGTTGAACCCGCATGCGGCGGGTGAAGCGGGCTCGTTTGAATTCCTTTACAAGCGGTCGAGCACGGAATGCGAAGGCGAAAGCGCGACCCCGACGGAAGGCGCGGTTGGCATCCAAGGCGAAACGGTGAAAGGCGAAGTCACGTCCTCGACGCCGTTGCAGCCGAACGCGACATACACGTTCTGCCTGCTCGCCCGGAACAATGCGGGGGAAGTCGCGGTTGGCCCGCCGGTGCACTTCACGACACTCACCGCGAAGCCCACGATCGAAAGCGTCTCCACGCCGACTGTGACCTCGTCCGGCGCGACGTTGGAAGGGATTGTGAACCCGAATAACGAGACGACGACGTCGTGCGTGTTCGTGTACGGCGAAACCGAAGCTTATGGTAGCGAAGCCCCCTGTAGTCCCTCGAGCATCTCGGGGTTTGGTGGGCAGGGTGTTACCGCGACCGTCACGGGCCTTCATAGGGACACGGGCTACTTCTACCAGGTGCGCGTCGGTAGCACGGCCGGGATCACCGGCAGCGCACCCGGATCAACGGAAGGCACGGGAAGGTTCGTGACGAGCTCCGCGATCGCCGGCCCCCCCCAGGCCAACTGCCCGAACCCGGGGCACTCCGGCCTCTCAGACCGGCTACCCGACTGCCGCGCGTATGAGATGCTGACCCCACCAGACAAGGGCGACGCCGAAGACCTCTTCGGCGAATCAAGCGAAGTCCCAGAACGTGGGCTTGGGGACACCGCTGAAAGTGGGTACCCCGACGAAGTACCAGGCGAAGAAGGCGACAAGTTCTTCTTCAGCTCCGCTACAGCGTTCGGTTCCAACCCGGCTGCGGGGAACAACGACTACATCTTCACCCGCACCCCCACCGGCTGGCAAGACACACCACTAGCCGACCCAGGCGTCGGATCGCAAAGCCTGATCGCGCACCCACTCCTGAACCAGAACTTCTCCGAGGTCGCCCTCGAAGACCAGATCGGGTCACTCGGCAACCCCGAAGCACAGCAAGCCGCTGCACTGTTCGGCGCACCAGGCGGCCCCTACACCACCCTCTACAACCTCCCCGAACACACGAGCACCAGCGTGCTTGTCGGTGCGTCTGCTGATCTTGGACGGCTGTTCTTCCAGTGCTCAGAACACAACTTTGCGCCGGCGGCTGAAGAACAGCTCCCGAAAAGTAAAGCGTTGTATGAATACTCTGGTGGGCACTACAGCTTGGTGAATGTTGAAGAACACGGCAAACCTACGAGCCCCTGCGGCGCGGTCTCAACCGCCCAAACCCAACAGGCTGGTACGCAGGCTAACTCGGTCTCTGCCGATGGCTCACATGTGTTCTTCCTTAGCCCGAACCCTCGCGATTCCAGGTGCTATGAAGAAACCAGCAAACTGCTGCCGTCTGCGTTTACTGGTACGCCGCCGCAGTTGTATTTGCGGCTGGATGGCCGGACGACGATTCCGGTGTCTGCGCCCGAAACCGGGGTGGTCGACCCTGATGGCCCGCAGGTGGTCGCGTTCGCTGGCGCCTCAGCCAACGGTAACCAGGTGTTCTTTGTCACGCGTGGCGAGCTGACAAAAGACGATTTCAACATCGGTAATCACGAACCCGAGCTCTACGAATACAACGTCGAAACCAAAGGCCTGACATGGATCTCGGGCGGCGAGCACCACAACGCAGTGGGTAGCGTTGGCTGGGTCGTGCCCTCCGAAGACGGCTCAACCGTCTACTTCACCGCCGCCGGACAACTCGCACCCGGCGCACCCCCACTCAACACCACACAACCAGGCGAACACGGCGACTACAACCTGTACCGCTACAACACGCACACCGCGACCACTACCTACATCACGACCGTCTCGGGCTGGGACTGGTACAACGCCACGCTCGCGGGTATGCCTACGTTGAACATCCGTGAGCCGCTCAACGTGGACTCTGATTGGCAGACGACGCCTGATGGTGGCTATCTGCTGTTTGACGCGACGGAGAACGTCACCGGCTATAACCCGCAGGCCGCCAACGGGCACTGCACACAGCTCATCGGTGGCGATAACAACCGTGATCAGCTGTGTGCTGAGGTGTACCGTTACGACGCCGCGACTGGGAGTTTGCTGTGTGTGTCGTGTAACCCGACCGGTGCGGCCCCAATCACAAGCGCACTGTTCGACAACAACACGGAGTTCCACGAGGTGCGCGCGATCTCCAACAATGGTTCCTACGTTTTCTTTGATACGAGCGAATCGCTCTCGGCAGCCGCAACTGACGAAGAGGTCAACGTGTATGAGTGGCATGAAGGCGAAATCTCGCTGATCAGCTCCGGGCAAGACTCAAGCCCCTCCTACTTCCTCGGCACCGACGCCAGCGGGAACGACGTCTTCTTCGGCACCCACGCCCGCCTCGTACCCCAGGACACCGACAGCTCCGGCGACCTCTACGACGCCCGCATCGACGGCGGCTTCCCCGCCCCACACGGCGCCGCCGCCTGTGAAGGCGACGCCTGCCAAACCCCGCCACCACCACCCACCGAAACCACCCCCAGCTCCCTCACCTTCACAGGCCCCGGCAACCCCCCCCCAACAACCACAGCCACCACCACAACTAAGCCCACACTCAAACCAACCAAATGCAAAAAAGGCTACACCAAGAAGAAAAACAAGTGCATCAAAAACAAACGCAAAACGATTGCTAAGAAGTCAGTGCGAGCTGGCCGGGTGGATCGAAGTAAAGGGTCTGCCGGCCAGCGATGAGTCAAAAACGCGACTAGCACAGGAGCCACCTCAGCAGCTAGATTACTGCTGGTACTGTGGGTCTTAATCGCCACTTTGGCGCAAGAATCTTTGGTGCTTAACTATTAGACACTGCGGTTGGGTTTAGGTATCTGCCGCCAGGCTCTTAGAAGGGGAACTCAGGGTGAATTACACCGAGCAAAGCAGGAAGCGATTCGGGAGGCAGTTCTTGCGCCGAGTTATCCCCGTGACGATGGCAGTCCTCGGCATGGCCGTATCAGTGGCTTCGCTTGCGGCTTCGCCGGCGCTCGCCGAAACACTGGAGCCACAGTTCACGATAAGTGCTACCTCGGTACCTACCAATTTGCCCCCTAATGACCCTAGCGGCAAAAACTTCTATCGGGTCATTGTTACAAATACCGGTGGTGCGCCTAGCTCGAGTACGATTCCGATCACCATCACCGATACGCTTCCAGCGAGTCTCACGGCTCCTGGTGGGGTGACTAGCGCTGCTGAGCAGATCATGGGGGCAGCGGTTAGTTGTAGCGGGCTTGTTTGCACATATTCGGAACCGCTAGCGCCTGGTGATAGCCTTAAACTTAAGATCCCTGTCGAAACCGGAAAAGCGGGTGCAGAAACAAATCTTGTTACGGTCTCCGGAGGAGGCGCGCCCGAAGTCACCAAGTCGACCGTGACAGAAATTAGTTCGACGCCTGCCAACTTTGGCATTTCCCCGGGTTCGGCGAATACCGCGTTGTCAACTCATCAGGCGGGCGCGCATGCGGATCTGACGACAACGGTCGCGTTCAACACCATCAATGTGGGTGGCTCTCTCGCTGCCTTTCCGAAGAACACGACCGATAATCTCCCACCTGGCTTCGCCGGTGACCTCGTCGACACTCCCGCGTGTCCCGTCGCATATTTCTCAAACACTGTGCCTAATCAGTGTCCTGTCGACACGCAGATCGGGAGCGCGACCGTCTACCTCGAGCAGGAAGGGCGGCCGCGAGAAGTAATAACGCCGGTCTACAACCTCGCCCCTGACCCCGGCGCGACCGCAAAGCTCGCGCTGTATGTTGCGATCTTTGGAGTACAGGCAGACGTCTCGGTTCGCGAACACGACGAGGGTCTGGAAACGACCTTTCACGACACCAAGACGACTGGCGCACTCGATAGCGTCGTGCTCACGATCTGGGGTGTTCCGAATGCGCCGCTCCACAACTATCTGCGCGGGTTGTACTGCGACAATGGTCACGGCTCCTGCATTGATGTGGGTGGGGCCGCGGGTAGTGCTGTGTTTCCATTCTTGACCAACCCGACAAGCTGCTCGGGGAAAGTCCTGGAAGCAGAATTCAAAGCGGAATCGTGGGAACAGCAATCGACCGAAGCGCCCGCGAGTGAAATGATGCCGTTTGGGGTCCTGTCTGGTTGTGGTCACCTGACGATGGATCCGAGCCTCACGGTCGAACCGACGACGAGTTCGGCGGATTCAGCGACTGGCTTGGACGTTGGGTTGGAAGTGCCGCAGACATATGAAAATCCCAATGGGTTGGCGTCTGCGAACTTGAAGGGCGCGGTTGTGACTTTGCCGGAAGGGATGACGCTGAACCCGTCGGCCGCAGCGGGCTTGGGCTATTGCACGGAAGCAGAGCTGGAATCGGAAACGGCGTCATCGCTACAGGGCGAAGGATGCCCGAACGACTCGAAGATCGGGACGGTGCGTGTAAAGAGCCCAGGGATCAATGAGGAAGCGACCGGGGCACTGTATGTGGCGCAGCCGTTCGCAAATCGCTTTGGGTCGTTGATCGCGTTGTATATCGTGGCGAAGATCCCAGATAGAGGGATTATCGTGCGCTCGCAGGGGAAGGTCGAACCGAATCTTGTGACGGGGCAGTTGCGGACGGTATTCCCAGAGAACCCACAACTCCCGTTCACCGACTTCACGTTGAGCTTCCGCCAAGGGCAGACCTCGCCGCTCGTCACGCCGCCGACATGCGGCGAATACAGGGCGACGGGTGAACTCGAACCATGGTCTGCACTGGGCACGGGTATCCCGGTATCGGCGTTGTTCGAGATCCCGAACGGCATTGGTGGCGGCTTGTGTCCATCGGGTGGTGTGCCGGCGTTTGCTCCGCAGGTCGTGGCGGGCACGGTAAACAACGCCGCGGGCGCATACAGTCCCGTTGATCTCAAGATCAGTCGCAACGATGGTGAACAGGAGATCACTGGCTTTGCGTCGGCATTGCCGGCGGGGTTGACGGCGGACTTGACGGGCGTGCCGTTTTGTTCGGAAGCGGATATCGCGCTGGCGCGGTCGGTAAGCGGCGCCGAAGAGGAAGTACATCCGTCGTGTCCGTCGGACAGTGAAATTGGGCATTCGATCGCGGAAGCCGGTGTAGGACAGGTGCTGGCGCAGACGCCCGGGAAGGTCTACTTGGCGGGTCCGTTTGAAGGGGCGCCGTTCTCGATCGTGTCGGTCACATCGGCGAAGGTTGGCCCGTTCGATCTGGGGACCGTGGTCGTGCACTTGCCATTGGTGATCAATCCGGAAACGGCGGCGGTTACGATCCCGGCCGGGCCCGCGGATCAGATCCCGCACATCATCGACGGGATCGTCATCCACCTTCGCAATATCCGTGTCTACATCAGTCGGCCGAACTTTACGTTGAACCCGACGAGTTGTGCGCCGACGAGCATCTCGGCGACGGTGATTGGAGGCGGGGCTGATCCCACGAATGCGGCTGACAATGATCCAGTGACGGTGTCGAATCGGTTCCAGGCCGCCGATTGTGCGAATCTAGCGTTCAAGCCCTTGTTCGCGCTGTCGGTGACCGGGAAAGCGAGCAAAGCCGACGGAGCGGGCTTCACGGTGAAGCTGACCTATCCAAAGGCGCCGCAGGGGACGCAGGCGAACATTCGCTACACCAAGGTCGACCTGCCAGTTCAGCTGCCTTCGCGTTTGACGACGCTGCAGCGTGCGTGCCTGGCGGCTACTTTCAATGCGAACCCGGCTGCGTGCCCGCCTGAATCTCTGGTCGGGCATGCGACAGCGGTCACTCCGATCTTGCCTGTGCCACTGACGGGGCCTGCATACTTCGTGTCGAACGCGGGATTGAAGTTCCCCGAACTCGTGCTGGTCTTGCAGGGCTATGGGGTCAAGATCGTTCTTCGTGGAGAAACGTTCATCAAGAACGGGATCACGAGTTCGACCTTCAAGGCCGTTCCTGACCAGCCGGTCACGAGCTTTGAACTCTCGCTCCCGCAGGGCAAGTTCTCGGCACTCGGTGCAAACGTGCCGGAAAAGGACGACTTCAACCTGTGCGGGCAGAAGCTCGAGGCTCCGACGGCATTCATCGCTCAAAACGGCGCTGAAATCCACCAGGAGACCCCCGTTGCGATCACAGGCTGTCCCACTCGTAAGCAGCAGCTTACGACGGCGCTAAAGGTCTGCCACAAGAAGAAGGCGAAGAACAAGCGCGCGGCCTGCGAACGCGCCGCTCGCAAAAAGTACTGAACGTATTCTTGAGCCGTGCGGTACGGCCCCTGACGAAGACTGTAAGAGCACGTGACCGCCTCCTTCCAGGGGGCGGTCACGTGCTTGGATAATGTAGATTCTCGCTCGTGGATGTGAGCAAGAAACAATCGGCACCGCCGGCTTGACGGCGACGCCCGGTAGTGCAAAGCTAGTAGCCCGCGTATGGAGGTCGCGAAGCTGTTTTTAGCGCGCGATCGCACGCGACAGGTGATCCAGCGGGCAAGCCCGTCCTGGGATTCCGTGGCGCCTGCCGGTTACGTGGGTACCGGCAAAGTCGATATTAGGAGGCAGAAATGACGGAGGGAATGAAGCGTCTAATGCTCGCATTGGCAGCCGCAGCGGCGATCGGAGCTATGACGGCCGCAACGGCATCCGCGTTACAGTGGTTAGTCGGCGGGAAGGGCCTCACGGGGCCCGTCCTCATCAAAGGGTCTGGGACGCTCACGTACGCCGACTTATCCGCGGGCATGACGATCGTATGCGAAGGCACAAGTGAAGGTACAGTCGGACCAGGAGCCCGTGACTTAATCAGTAGTATCAGGCAGGCGCAATGCAAATTTGCGACAGGATTGCAAGGCTCATGCGAATCGGAAGAAAAAACAGCGCCCACGGGGGAAGCCCTGAACCTGCCGTATTTAACGTTACTGTTAACAAAAGGTAGTCTCACGCTTGACCGGATCACGGCGGATAAAGGTTCTGGTCCTGGCTGGGCCGTGAAGTGTGGTGTTGGCGGTATCCTGAAAGTTACAGACGAATGTACAGCCGGCTACACCAACACGTTAGTAGAAAACACAGCCGGTGGTGTGGTCACGCCATTCAATGAAGTCGAAACCTACAGTTGTACGCTGGGTAACTCGACATCGGGGATGATCAGCGGCAGGCCGCTGGACAAAAGCCCGGCATCTGGAACGCTATCAGTCTCGAACGGTCCAAATAGGTAGCACGAGGTTGGCTGCGCGCACCGGCGGGCGGCCGATGGCGATGTTGCTATAAGCTGCGTTCGTTCCGCCTTTCGGTGTCAGCCGCAAGAGAATCCCCCACCGCAGTTTTACGCTCGCCGTCCGCCGGCAAGCAGCGCCACCTCTGGGGTTCTGCGGCGTGCGCGGGTATCAGCAAACCCCCGAAAAAGGAGGCAGGATATGACGACCGGAAGACTCAAGCGTCTAGTACTTACGATGACAGCGACGGTGGCTATCGCAGGCATAGTATCCGCGCCGGCGAGCGCCTTACAGTGGTTAGTCGGCGGGAAGGGCCTCACGGCGCCCGTCTTCATCAAAGCATCTGGGACGCTGGCATACGCTGATTTATCGTCTGGCACGACGATCATATGCGAAGGCACAAGCGAAGGCACTGTGGGACCGGGTGCCCGCGACTTAATCAGCAGCATTGAACAGAGCAGATGCAAATTCGTGACAGGACTGCAGGGTTCCTGCGAATCGGAAGAAAACACCGTGCCTACTATGGTGCAGCTGAACCTGCCGTACCTATCGTTATTGTTAACGAAAGGTAGTCTCACGCTCGACCGAATCACAGCTGAGAAAGGCTCCGGGCCTGGTTGGGCTTTGAAGTGTGGCGTTGGTGGTATCCTAAAAGTTACGGATGAATGCGGCGCCGGATACACAAACACGTTAGTCGTAAACGAAGCGGCTGGTGTAGTCACACCATTCAATGAAGTTGAACCGTACAGTTGCACGTTTGGCAACTCGACGTCAGGAATGATCAGTGGCAGACCGCTGGAGAAAAATCCAGCCGCCGGCACGCTCTCGATTTCACATAGCCCCAATACCTAGCACGAGGCTCGCGAGGAGCCGAGAATCGTGTGTCTGTGTTGTGCGTCGAATGCGGGCTGTCTGCGTACGCGTAGGCAGCCCCAGGCGGTCTGAAGGGCTGAACCCTGGTTTTCCGAGCGATTGGTAATGCTGATCGCCGCTAGTAGGTATGGCGAGGTCCCTATCGATGGCCGGGGAGGCAGCAGCCGACCTCTTTCAGGTCATCAGCCGCCGATACCAACACGGCAGCATCGCCCTGACCACGAACCGCGACATCACCAGCTGGGGCGAGATCTTCGAGGACATAGCCGTCGCTGCGGCCATGTTCGACCTGCTCCTATACCACGCCAGCGTCGTCCAGATCAACGGACCCAGCTACTGTCGGCGCCGGTGAGAGACTGACTCCTCTTCGCCGGTTGAGATTTGACTCCCTCTGGCGGTTGGCGGGAGGGTGTCCGTATATCTGTGGCGGCGGGTTTGATGGTTAGTTGGGGAGTCGGTCTCCGAAGTGGATCTTGAATGCGAGTAGCGCCTTTGTCCAGCCACGGGTTTTGGTCCATTGCGGTACGGCGTTTCCGATCGCGAGGTAGATCAGCTTGCGTGCTGCGTCCTCTGTCGGGAAGTGCCCCTTGGTCTTGACTGCCTTTCGTAGCTGCCAGTTGAGTGCCTCGATCGCGTTTGTGGTGTAGATCACCCGTCTGACCTCTGGAGGGAACGCCATGAACGGCGTGACGTGCTCCCAGGCCGCTCGCCACGCTTGGGCGATCACGGGTATTTGCTGCCCCCACTTCTCTTCGAACGCCTCGAGCGCGTGCAGCGCTTGGCCGGCGTCGATCGCGGTGTAGATCGGCCTGAGGTCTTTGGTGACCTGGTCGTATTGACGGCGTGGCACGTACTTCAGGCTGTGGCGGATCAAGTGCACGATGCAGGTTTGCACCGTCGTGGCGGGGAACGTCGCCTCGATCGCTTCGGGGAACCCCTTCAGCCCATCGACGCAAGCGATCAGGATGTCGTTGACGCCGCTGCTTGAGATCGGTGAGGACTTGTATCCAGAACTTCGCGCCCTCGTTGGCCTGAAACCACATGCCGAGAACTTCGCGCTCGCCGTCCATCCCGATCGCCAACGCCAGATAACACGCGCGCCTTTGCACACTCCCGCCGTCGCGGATCTTGAGCACCATGCAGTCCAAGAACACGACGGGGCAGACGCCTTCGAGCGGCCGGGTCTGCCAAGCCCGGGCGTCGTCCATGACCGCGTCGGTCACGCGGCTGATCAGATCCTGTCCGACTTTCACGCCGTAGATCTCGGCCAAGTGAGCTTCGATATCCCTAGTCGAGAGCCCACGGCTGTAGAGGGCGAGGATCTTCTCATCGAACCCCTCGAACCGCGCCGCTGGCGCTTGCGGACAATCTGCGGCTCGAAGCTGCCGTTGCGGTCCCTCGGAGTGTCGATCTGTACCGGCCCGTGCTCGGTGAGAAGCGTCTTCGGCGTCGTCCCGTTGCGAGCATTGTCCATGCCACCAGGTGGCTCCAGGTGCGGCTCATACCCGAGGTGGTCGGTGAGCTCGACCTCCATCGCGCGCTCCACCAGCCGCTTCGTCAACTGCGAGAGCAGCCCACCCGGACCGACGATCTCCTCCTCGCCCTGGGCGCCGGCGAGCAGCTCGTGGACAACCCCATCCGGGAGAAGCTCTCTCACCCGATCCGGTAGATCTCCCACATCGGGAGGTCTACCAGGCTCGCGCCCGCTGGCATTTCGCTGCGCTCGCCCTCCGGGCTCGCTCCGCGAAACGCCAGCGGAACCCGGGTCCTGCGCTTGCACCTGCGTTGATCTCGACATGAGCCTCCTTTGAACTCATGCCTACACAGTTCATCGGACACTCCCGACTAGACCCTTCTCGCGGCTTTGGTCGCACGTTTGTTTTTGATGCACTTGTTTTTCTTCTTGGTGTAGCCTTTTTTGCATTTGGTTGGTTTGAGTGTGGGCTTAGTTGTGGTGGTGGCTGTGGTTGTTGGGGGGGGGTTGCCGGGGCCTGTGAAGGTGAGGGAGCTGGGGGTGGTTTCGGTGGGTGGTGGTGGCGGGGTTTGGCAGGCGTCGCCTTCACAGGCGGCGGCGCCGTGTGGGGCGGGGAAGCCGCCGTCGATGCGGGCGTCGTAGAGGTCGCCGGAGCTGTCGGTGTCCTGGGGTACGAGGCGGGCGTGGGTGCCGAAGAAGACGTCGTTCCCGCTGGCGTCGGTGCCGAGGAAGTAGGAGGGGCTTGAGTCTTGCCCGGAGCTGATCAGCGAGATTTCGCCTTCATGCCACTCATACACGTTGACCTCTTCGTCAGTTGCGGCTGCCGAGAGCGATTCGCTCGTATCAAAGAAAACGTAGGAACCATTGTTGGAGATCGCGCGCACCTCGTGGAACTCCGTGTTGTTGTCGAACAGTGCGCTTGTGATTGGGGCCGCACCGGTCGGGTTACACGACACACACAGCAAACTCCCAGTCGCGGCGTCGTAACGGTACACCTCAGCACACAGCTGATCACGGTTGTTATCGCCACCGATGAGCTGTGTGCAGTGCCCGTTGGCGGCCTGCGGGTTATAGCCGGTGACGTTCTCCGTCGCGTCAAACAGCAGATAGCCACCATCAGGCGTCGTCTGCCAATCAGAGTCCACGTTGAGCGGCTCACGGATGTTCAACGTAGGCATACCCGCGAGCGTGGCGTTGTACCAGTCCCAGCCCGAGACGGTCGTGATGTAGGTAGTGGTCGCGGTGTGCGTGTTGTAGCGGTACAGGTTGTAGTCGCCGTGTTCGCCTGGTTGTGTGGTGTTGAGTGGGGGTGCGCCGGGTGCGAGTTGTCCGGCGGCGGTGAAGTAGACGGTTGAGCCGTCTTCGGAGGGCACGACCCAGCCAACGCTACCCACTGCGTTGTGGTGCTCGCCGCCCGAGATCCATGTCAGGCCTTTGGTTTCGACGTTGTATTCGTAGAGCTCGGGTTCGTGATTACCGATGTTGAAATCGTCTTTTGTCAGCTCGCCACGCGTGACAAAGAACACCTGGTTACCGTTGGCTGAGGCGCCAGCGAACGCGACCACCTGCGGGCCATCAGGGTCGACCACCCCGGTTTCGGGCGCAGACACCGGAATCGTCGTCCGGCCATCCAGCCGCAAATACAACTGCGGCGGCGTACCAGTAAACGCAGACGGCAGCAGTTTGCTGGTTTCTTCATAGCACCTGGAATCGCGAGGGTTCGGGCTAAGGAAGAACACATGTGAGCCATCGGCAGAGACCGAGTTAGCCTGCGTACCAGCCTGTTGGGTTTGGGCGGTTGAGACCGCGCCGCAGGGGCTCGTAGGTTTGCCGTGTTCTTCAACATTCACCAAGCTGTAGTGCCCACCAGAGTATTCATACAACGCTTTACTTTTCGGGAGCTGTTCTTCAGCCGCCGGCGCAAAGTTGTGTTCTGAGCACTGGAAGAACAGCCGTCCAAGATCAGCAGACGCACCGACAAGCACGCTGGTGCTCGTGTGTTCGGGGAGGTTGTAGAGGGTGGTGTAGGGGCCGCCTGGTGCGCCGAACAGTGCAGCGGCTTGCTGTGCTTCGGGGTTGCCGAGTGACCCGATCTGGTCTTCGAGGGCGACCTCGGAGAAGTTCTGGTTCAGGAGTGGGTGCGCGATCAGGCTTTGCGATCCGACGCCTGGGTCGGCTAGTGGTGTGTCTTGCCAGCCGGTGGGGGTGCGGGTGAAGATGTAGTCGTTGTTCCCCGCAGCCGGGTTGGAACCGAACGCTGTAGCGGAGCTGAAGAAGAACTTGTCGCCTTCTTCGCCTGGTACTTCGTCGGGGTACCCACTTTCAGCGGTGTCCCCAAGCCCACGTTCTGGGACTTCGCTTGATTCGCCGAAGAGGTCTTCGGCGTCGCCCTTGTCTGGTGGGGTCAGCATCTCATACGCGCGGCAGTCGGGTAGCCGGTCTGAGAGGCCGGAGTGCCCCGGGTTCGGGCAGTTGGCCTGGGGGGGGCCGGCGATCGCGGAGCTCGTCACGAACCTTCCCGTGCCTTCCGTTGATCCGGGTGCGCTGCCGGTGATCCCGGCCGTGCTACCGACGCGCACCTGGTAGAAGTAGCCCGTGTCCCTATGAAGGCCCGTGACGGTCGCGGTAACACCCTGCCCACCAAACCCCGAGATGCTCGAGGGACTACAGGGGGCTTCGCTACCATAAGCTTCGGTTTCGCCGTACACGAACACGCACGACGTCGTCGTCTCGTTATTCGGGTTCACAATCCCTTCCAACGTCGCGCCGGACGAGGTCACAGTCGGCGTGGAGACGCTTTCGATCGTGGGCTTCGCGGTGAGTGTCGTGAAGTGCACCGGCGGGCCAACCGCGACTTCCCCCGCATTGTTCCGGGCGAGCAGGCAGAACGTGTATGTCGCGTTCGGCTGCAACGGCGTCGAGGACGTGACTTCGCCTTTCACCGTTTCGCCTTGGATGCCAACCGCGCCTTCCGTCGGGGTCGCGCTTTCGCCTTCGCATTCCGTGCTCGACCGCTTGTAAAGGAATTCAAACGAGCCCGCTTCACCCGCCGCATGCGGGTTCAACACGCCTTCGAACGTCACGGTCGTCGCCGTGATGTCCTGTGCGGGGCTCAGGGTTTCCGGGGTTTCCGGCGGCAACGCCGTCGTAAACGATTCAACCACGCCACGAGCGGGTTTGCCTTCTTTCACGCTCTGCGCATTTTCAGCAACCACACGGTAGAAGTACGTCGTCGCGGGTTTCAACGCCGGGCCCGTGGACACGTTCACACCCTGCCCACCAAACAGCCCTTCCAGGGACGCTGCGCCTGTCACGGTCGTGATCGGTGCGTGCAGCACTTCCCCAGTCGCTGACTGCGAGTATTCAAACTTGTACGTCGTTTCCTCATTGTTCGCGTTTACGACCCCGTTCAACGTCGCTTCCGTCGCGTTCACCGGCCCAGCACTCTCCGTCCCCGCAACGACTTCCGGCGGCAACGCAAGCGTTTCAAACTGCGCTACCACGCCTTTCGCTTCTTCGGCCAAAACATTCCGCGCAGCCAA
Organism: uncultured Solirubrobacteraceae bacterium; assembly: GCA_963716535.1. Lineage (GTDB taxonomy): Bacteria > Actinomycetota > Thermoleophilia > Solirubrobacterales > Solirubrobacteraceae > Palsa-744. The sequence continues at coordinate 3,114,610 of OY970317.1, forward strand.
GCAAAACGAGTACTTAGCGTTCGGCTGCAACCCCGTCAACGTCGCTTCAACGTGTTCTTCCTTCAAACCCAACGCCATACCCACAGGTTCCGGCGCAATGCTTTCCCCTTCACATTCCGATTCCGAGACCCGATACACGAAATCGTATTCCCCCGCTTCCCCCACAGCCCCCGGATTCAACTCCCCCTCAAGCACCGCCGAGCTCGCCGTCACCGACACAGCTTTCTCAAGCACAGGCACTTCCGGCACAGCACCAAACGCCGGCACCACACCCACACAACACACAACAACACACAACACACAACACACCACCACGCCACAGCCCACACGCAACCCAAACCAACCCCCCAAACCCCTGCCGCGCAAGCAATGACTCACCCTAAACACCCCTCAACGATAGCTAACAAATCTAACAAGCACCAAGATTCCACACCCGACCACAAGGACTCACAGTGCCAGCAGTACTCTAGCGCACGCCCCGAACGAGCCGCCACCACCGTTTACTACTCAATCGATGCGCTCTTGCAAACGAACGCGGGGCCACCCAGCCGGGCAGCCCCACGCAGATTCAACAATCCAAACACCCACGACCAGGCAATTACCTGTCTGGCAGAGGACCTAGGGCCGACTACGTATTCGGACTATTCGACACCGACAGCGTGCCAGAGGCCGGGTTTTCGTTCAACGGACGACCACTGACCATACCCGACGTCGCGTTACCCAGCGTGCAGCTAGCCGTTTCGACTTCATTGAACGGCGTCACCACACCACCGGCTGTGTTTTCTACTAACGTGTTGGTGTAGCCTGCCGTACATTCGTCTGTAACTTTCAGGATACCGCCAACACCACACTTCACGGCCCAGCCGACTCCAGAGCCTTTCTCACTTGTGATTCGGTCAAGCGTGAGGCTGCCTTTTGTTAACAGTAACGTATTGTACGGCAGGTTCAACGGTGTTGCCGTCGGCGCGGTTTTTTCTTCGGATTCGCACGAGCCCTGTAGTCCCGTCGCGAATTTGCATTTCGTCGCCGTGAGGTTTGAGACTAAGTCGCTCGCGCCTGGGCCAACCGTGCCTTCACCTGTACCTTCACACACAATCGTGGTACCGGCCGATAAGTCAGCGAGCGTCAGCGTACCCGATGATTTGATGGCGACCGACGCAGTGAGACCCTTTCCGCCTACTAACCATTGTAAGGCAGACGCCGACGAGGCTACCACGGCAGAAACCGCAAACACCACGACGAGCAGGAGCCCGACAACCTTGAATTTAGCCAACATGTACATCTCCTAGATTGGAGGATCAACAAAGCCCAGGCACCACAGCTACAAGCCTCAGCGCCCAGGGCCCGCCCGGGATCCCCAACGATACGAGAACTACCAGGCGAGCGCGGCTAGTGCACCACACCTAGTGCCGCAGGTCAAGCAAAACATCACCATGTTTCTCCTGTTGCATGTGCGGAAGTCGGACGGCCATGGGCGGAAGATGACAGAAACAGTCCGCCGGATCTCTTGACCATGCGTCGGCGCGTGACATACCGTGCGCGCATGCGGTTCGTCCCTGACGCGTCCTCGGCAGACCGTCGCAAGCTTTACGTCTGGTGCTAGGTGTCAGGTTCGAGCTCACGCCAGGAGCGTCGTGCGGCGGCCCGGCGCGGCCAGAAGGCCGGCGCGGCACGTTCGCGTCCCAAAGGCGACAGCCGACCGAATCCGCCGCGCCGCCCGCGCCCGTCCATAAAGGCGCCGAAGCGCGCCGTGTGGCTGGTCGCGGCGGCGGCGCTCGTGGTTGCCGCGGTGGTGGGAGTCACGTTGTCGCTGGGATCGTCGTCGGACGAAGGCTCCTTGCCCGTTGCCCTCCCAAACAGCAACGCGGCGAACACGCGTTACGTCGGTGGCCCGATCGACAGCGAGAACGTCGCGAAGCTCGGCGTCGCGTGGAAGTTGCCGATCGTCGGCAAGGGTGAATACGGCAGCTACGCGGCGAGCCCGGTCGTGGTGCACGGGGTCGTGTTCTCGCAAGACCTCGGCTCGAACGTGCAGGCGATCTCGCTTGCGACTGGCGCGGTGCTTTGGACGAAACGGTTTGAAGCAATCGACCATGGCCCGAACGGTGTGACCGTCGGCGGGGGGCGAGTGTATGGTGCGACGCCGACGAGCGCGTTTGCGCTCGAAGAAAAGACGGGCAGGTTGCTGTGGGCAATGCCGCTGATTGTGGCCGGTGGCGGGCACGCCCAGATCGACATGGCGCCGGGCTACCACGACGGGATCGTGTACGTCTCGACGGTCCCAGGCGACGATCACGAAGCCTACTCGGCCGACGCCGTGGGGGTGCTGTGGGCACTAGACGCACAGAACGGGCACGTGCTGTGGCACTTCGACACCGTGCCGGAGAGCCTGTGGTCGTCCACGAACGCCAGGGTCAACTCGGGTGGTGGCCTCTGGTACACGCCCGCGTTCGACGACGAAGGCAACATGTACGTCGGCATCGCCAACCCCGAGCCCGAGCCCGGCACGACGGAATTCCCATGGGGGTCGAGCCGGCCGGGTCCGGATCTATATACCGACTCGATCGTCAAGCTGAACGCGCGCACCGGCAAGCTCGAGTGGTACTACCAGCTGACGCCGCACGACCTGTACGACTGGGACCTGCAGGACCCGCCGATCCTGACGCGGATCGGCGGGCGGCAGGTCGTGATCGCGGCGGGCAAGGCCGGGATCGTGATCGCGCTCGATGCGCGCACCGGCAAGCTGTTGTGGAAACGCGCTGTCGGTACCCACAACGGGCACGACAACGACCCGCTGTACGCCATGAAAGGCGAATACTCAAAGCTGAAGCTGCCCGCCACCGTCTTTCCGGGGCGCCTCGGCGGCGTGATCGCGCCGATGGCGACGAACGGGTCGACCGTATTCGTGCCGGTCGTCAACATTGCGCAGCTGATCGCGCCGACGTTCGAAGTGAAGGAAGCGGCAACGGGCGACGGAGAACTCGTGGCGCTCGACACGGCGACCGGCGCAGTCAAGTGGAAGCAGCCGCTGCCGCAGCCCACCTTCGGATCGGCGACGGTCGTCAACAACGTCGTGCTAACGACGATGTTCGGCGGTAGCGTCCTCGCGTTTGAAGCCGAAACGGGCCGGGTGCTGTGGCAGGCCGAACTCCCGGCCGGCACGAACGCGGGGGTTACGGTCAGCGGCGACACCGTGATCGCGCCCGCTGGCTTTACCTCGGGGGCGCAGCGCGCGACGATCGTCGCCTACCGGCTGCCGGCCGCTGGCCAGAGCAGGCAGGCGAGATCGAAGCATACGCCGGTATCAAAGCATGCTACTTAGCGCTATTCGACCGCGCTCGCGGGCCGCGCCGGCTGACCGACGTACTTGGCGGTCGGGCGGATCAGCTTGGCCTCGCGCTTCTGCTCGAGGATGTGCGCTGACCAGCCCGCGACACGCGCGCAGGTGAACATCGGCGTGAACAGGTCCGGCGGGACTTCCGCGAGGTCGAGGACGACCGCCGACCAGAACTCGACGTTCGTCGCGAGCACGCGGTCCGGGCGGCGCGCGTGGAGCTCCGCGAGCGCCGCCTGCTCGAGCGCCTCGGCGGCCTGGAAGCGTGGCGAGCCGAGTTCGCTGCACGTGCGCCGTAGCACCCGTGCGCGCGGGTCTTCCGCGCGGTAGATGCGGTGCCCAAAGCCCATCAGCCGCTCGCCCCGATCGAGCGCGTCGGACACCCACTTCTCGGCGTTGCCGCTCGCTTCGACCTCGTCGAGCATCTTCAGCACGCGCGAGGGGGCGCCGCCGTGCAGCGGGCCAGAGAGCGCGCCGACCGCACCCGAGAGGGCGGCGGCGACATCGGCGCCGGTCGAGGCAATCACGCGGGCGGTGAATGTCGAGGCATTCATGCCGTGCTCGGCGGCCGAGACCCAGTAGGCGTCGATCGCCTTGACGTGGTCGGGGTTGGCCTCGCCGCGCCAGCGGATCAGGAAGCGCTCGGGGATCGTGGCGCCCTGGTCGATCTCGGACTGGGGCACCGGCGGCTGGCCGGCTTCGCGGGCGGACTGGGCGACGAACGACAGCGCCATCACCGACGCGCGCGCGAGATTGTCGCGGGCCTCCTCATCGGTGATGTCGATCAGCTGGCCGAAGCCCCACTCCGGTGCGAGCATCGCTAGCGCGGACTCCACGTCGACGCGGTGATCGCCCGAACGGACGGTCAGCGGGTGCGGTTCGGCCGGCGGCAGGCCGGGTTTGAAGCGTCCGTCCACCAGCAGCCCCCAGACGTGCTCGTACGGGACCGCACCGACCAGTTCTTCGATGTCGACGCCGCGGTAGCGCAGCGCCCCACCCTCTTTGTCCGGCTCCGCGATCTCGGTCGCGAATGCCACCACACCTTCAAGGCCCGACCGGACCTCCGACGTTGAATCAACCGCGCTCATGGCACTCGCTTTCTGGGCTCGATGCAAGACACGAAATGCTGCCTTCTGGGCAGGCCTACATCCTCGCACGAAAGCTGGCTCTCACGCGCCTCCCAACACCGCCGCCAGCCGCTGCGGACGCACGCCCAGCGCTTCCGCGTCGGCGGCTCCGCGCGCGGAGGTCATCGTGGTCTCCATCAGCTCGGCCTCGTCCCAGGTCGCGAACGCGCTGCTGCCCTGTGCGCGCTCGAGTAGTCGCAGCGCGCGCGAGACGAGCGGGGTGGGGACGTGCAGCAGCGGGCGGCGGCGGTGCAGCGCCTGCAGCAGCGTGCGCACGATCTGATCGTGGCTGAGCGTCTCGGGGCCCGCGAGCTCATAGCGCGTGTGTGGCTTCGCTGAGGGCTCGCGAAGAGCGGCGAGCACGCAGCCGGCGACGTCCTCGGCCCAGATCGGCTGGAAGGCAGCGCGGCCGCGCCCGGAGACCGGCATCGCCGGCAGCAGCGCCAGCCGCTCGAGCAGCGTCAGCCACTGGTCGCCCGGCGCGTACACGATCGACGGTGCGAACACGGTCGAGCAGAGGTCGGCCTCGCGCACCGCCTGCTCGGCCAGCGCCTTCGCGCGTAGGAAGCGCGTGCGGTGGTGCGTGGCGGCGCCGAGCGCGGAGAAGAACACGAAGCGCTCGACGCCGCGGCGCTCGGCCGCCTCGACCATGCGCCACGTCGCGATCCCGTTCAGCTCCTCGATCGAGCCGTGCGGCTGGTCGCGGATCGAGGCCGCCAGGTGCACGACCGTCTGCACGCCGCGCAGCGCGTTGCGAAACGACGGCGGGTCGGTCAAGTCCCCGAGCGCGATCTGCACGCGCACCCGCTGGGCGCCGAGGCGGCGCGGGTCGCGCACGAGGCAGCGGACGTCGGTGCCGTCGGCCAACAGGCGCGGCAGCAGCGCCGAGCCGACAAGGCCGGTTGCGCCCGTTAGCAGCAGCATGCCGCCTACAATATGCGTCTCCAGCAGCGGACCCCAGCAAAACCGACCCAAGAAGGAAGGCAGATGGCCTACGTGATCGCCGAGCCGTGCATCGGCACCAAGGACAACTCCTGCGTCGAGGTGTGCCCCGTCGATTGCATCCACCCGACGCCCGATGAGCCCGGATACGACGCGGCCGAGATGCTCTACATCGACCCCGAGGAGTGCATCGACTGCGACGCCTGCGTCGAGGCGTGCCCGGTGGACGCGTGCTTCGCCGAGGACCAGCTCCCCGATGAGTGGCAGAAGTACACGCAGATCAACGCCGACTACTTCGCCAACGCGAAGTAGGCCCGTCTGTGCGCGCACAGAGGCGCGCGCTGGGTCAAGACGCTACCCGTAGAAGCGCGCGACCTCCTGGAGCTGGCTGAAGATGTCGTGCGCGAGGAACAGCGTGACGAGCACGACGCCAGCGGTCGTGCCCCAGCGACGCCCGGCGCCGCGCGCTGCCAGCGCGAGGATCGCGCCCGCGAGCGGCAGCAGCGGCAGCAGATAGCGGGCCTGCGCGAATTCAGTGCTCATCTTCGGGTAGGCGCTGAAGCCGGTGGCGCCGATGAGGCCCATCAGGCCGAGGGCCATCGCGGCGTAGACGAGCAGCTCGCCGAGGCGCGCGCGCAGCGCCGCGCGGCAGACGACGAGCGCGCGGGCGCAGAGCGCCAGGATCAGCGCGGCCGGCACGAGCGCGAGGTCATACACCCAGCCTGGAAAGGTCGTGTCGAGCCAGCCGTAACGGCCGACGTAGCCATCGAACCAGAACTGGCGCAGCGTGGAGAAGCCGTAGAAGTCCTGGTGCATGCCCGGCAGTCGCGGCAGGTACAGCTGCCACGTGTAGCTCAGCTCGGCGCCAAGCGAATGGGCCACAGCGCCGGCCTGCCCAGACGCCACGCGCCCCAGCAGCGGATGGCCGGCGATCGCGTTGTTGACGATGTAGACGATGACCGGGGTGGCGCCGAGGCCGAGTGCGAGCGCCGGCAAACGATAGACAGGGCGCTCGGAGCTAGCCGCGGCGCGGACGCCCAACAGGAGCACGCCAAACAGCACGCCGGGGGCGAGGCCGAGGAAGTTGAGCTTGGTGAGGAAGCCAATCGCGGTCGTTGCCCCGATCGCGATCGCGCCGCGCGTGTCGAGCCCGCGCCGAAAGGCGCGCGCAAGCAGGTAGAACAGCGCCGCCGAGACCGCGAACAGCAGCGCATCGGGGCTGAGCGCCCCGGAGGTGAAGCCAAGCAGGGGGCAGAGCGCGACGCACGCACCGCCAACCGTCCATGCCCAGCGCTCGCGCGGTAGCAGCTCGCGCACGAACAAGAACGAGAACAACGCCGTAGCACTACCCATCAGCGCTGAGAGCAGCCGCATGAGCGCGAGGCGGTTGAGCGAGGTGCCGCCGGCGAGGTCGAAGGGGATGACCTGCAGCGCGTAATAGAGCGGTGGCTGCGAGCCCGCGACGCCCGCGTGTTCGCTGCCCTGGGGCAGATGCTGATGCGGGATGACGGCAAGTGCGCGTATGAGCGCTCGTTGCTGGGCAAGCGTGGTCAATGCCGGGGTCTGTGGGCTGTGTGCCACGTCCGGCTGGTGCAGAGCCTGCAGCACGACCGACAGTTCGGGCGCGTACTTGCCCAAGCCCGACTTGGGCAGCCGTCCGGTTTCCGCGAGCTGCTTGACGTAGGCGAAGTGCGCCGGCTCGTCAGGCGCCTCGAACGGCGGCGTGAGCAGAGACCAGCAGGCTGCGTTTAGGAGCGCGAGCAGGGCGCACGCCCAGGCCGCACGCGGCACGCGGCGAGCGAAGGCTCCGGGGCGTGCGCTCACCGGATCTCGCGCAGCGCCAGGCGCGAAGCGCAAACGACGATCGCCGTCACGAGCGCGAGCACGAGCAGCGCATTCCAGGTGCCGCTGGCGGCGCGGCCGAGGCCCAGGCGGCGGGCCACCGACGGCGCGAGTGACCACCACGAGCTCCCAGGACGCAGGTATTCGATCCGAACCCGTCCGGGCAGCGGCTCGCCGGAGGCGTCGAGCGCCGCTTGCGAAGGCGGCGTGCGCTCACCGAGGACGTTCACGGTTTCGTCGTGCGTGTCGAACGCGACGCAGAGCCTGACGCCGGCGGTCGCGAACGCCAGCGGATGCACTGGAAAGGTGACGGTGTGACCGGTCCATCCAGGCCCGTGATCGCCGTGCGCGATCACGCGCCCGCCCGCGTAGCCGGCGAGCGTCACCCGTGGCCCGGTAAACGACCCCAGCGCGACGCGAATCGCCGTCGTCGCGCGCGGCAGCGTTTCGCCTCCCTGGCACACGGTCAACGCGCTCTCGGCCGGGTCGATCAGCTGGCGCTGGCCGAGGTTGCTCGCGAGCACGACCGACGGTGCGCGCGTCAGCGTCACAGCGACAGCCACGGTGGTGACGGTGAGCCCGATCGCCAGCGCGAGCGGCTCGCGCCGCATCAGCCGCGGCGCAGCCCGATGATGCTCAGCAGGAACGAGGTGAAGATGACCTGGATGCCGAGAACGAGCAGCGTCGCGGCGCTGATCGCGGCGCTCTCCTGCGCGAGGTCGCCGAAACCGTGGCTGGCCCACTCGATCACGATCACCGCGATCAGCGCGAGCCCAACGAGCGCTACCGCGCCCCCAAGCAGCAGGCCGTGCTCGAGCCGCAGGCGCTCGCGCGCGCGGTCGAACCACGGGTCGCGCTCGCCCATGAAGTAGGTCGCGTAGGTGTGCGCGCAGAGGCCGAGCCCGACGAGCTGGGCGCCGACGATCATCAGCAGCGAGCCGACGATCAGCGTGTGCAGATCCCACTGGCGTGCGAGCACCTGCACGTGCGCGAGCACGGTCAGCGAGATCAGCCCGCCGAACGCCGTTGCCAGGACGCCAGGCAGGATGAACAGGTGGTTGGGCGAGTGCAGCAGCAGGAAGCGCAGGTGACGCCAACCGTCGCGGAAGCTCGACAGCTTCGACTCGCCCTCGCGCGGGTGGTACTCGATTGCAAGCTCACGGATCTCAAGCTTCTCCTTGGCGGCACGCACGACCATCTCGGAGGCGAACTCCATGCCGGGCGTGCGCAGCGCCAATAACTCCAGCCGGTCGCGGCGGACCGCGCGCATGCCGCAGTGTGCGTCGCTGACGCCGGTATGGAACAGCAGGTTCAGAAACCGCGAGAGCAGCGGGTTGCCGATGTAGCGGTGCAGCCACGGCATCGCGCCCGGGTGGATGTTCTGCATGCGGTCGCCGATAACCATGTCGGCGCCGTCCTGCAGCTCGCCGACGAAGCGCGGGATCTCGGCGAAGTCATATGTCAGGTCCGCGTCGGCCATAACGATGTAGGTCCCTTGCGCGGCCGCGAAGCCGGCGATGTAGGCACTGCCGTAGCCGCGGCGTTGCTCATGGATGACGCGGGCGCCCGCCTCTTCGGCCAGCGCGGCGCTGCCGTCTTCGGAGCCGTTGTCGGCGACGATCACCTCGCCCGACATCTGCGCGTCTGCGATCGCGGCCTTGGCCGCCCGCACGCACTGCTCGATGCTCTCGGCCTCGTTGAGGCAGGGGATCACGACCGAGACGAGCGTGGAGAGCTTCTCCTCGCGCGCGTCGACTCCCGGCGTCTCCTCGACGGTGTGGGTCATTGGGGAGGAGTGCTAACAGCTGCCCGCAGCGCCAGCAAGCGGTCCGGGACGAACGCCCGAACGGTCTCGGCGCGGCGTCTCGCGGCGTCTCCCACTCTGCCCCTGCAGGCCAGCGCACCTCAACGTGCGTCAGCCGTGCGCTTGCTCCCTGACGTCGAAGATCGGAACATCGGGGATCGCCTCGGCGAGCAGCGCGCGCAGCTGCTGAGAGTCGAAGCGATGCGATTGTGGTGCCACCGGGTTGACCGTCAGCGCGCGCAGCTCGATCGGTGTCAGCACCTGCAGCTCGACGCCCTGGCGCCGACACCACTGGACACCCCGTTTGGCGAAGAACACCTTCGTTGGGTCGGCGACGACGACGGCCAGCTCGCGGCGGCGGCGATGGGCGGCCTGCGCGACCTCGCGTAGAAACGGCTCTGGCAGCGCGCCCGCGATCAGCAGCCAGCGCGCGTCCGGGGCGCCGTCGAGCAGCTGTGCCACCTGCGGGGCGTCGGCGGTCAGGACGAAGCGGGGCGGCAGCTCGAGCGGCTCGCCGTCGGCGCCGACGAGCACGCTGTGGCCGGGCGCGCCGTTGGCGGTGGCCAGCGCGCGCACGCGCCGGCCCGCGGGCGAGGCCTCGTCGAGCGCCGGCAGTCGCACGAGGTCGACGGCGTCGGCCGTGCGTAACACGACCTCGTCGATGTCCTCGCTGAGGACCGCGCCGGTCGACATCACGAGCCCATCGGCGACGAGCGGCGCGGACGCCGCGCGGCGATCGACTGCGCCATCGATCAGCACCTGCTCCGCACCGTGCTCGAGCATCGCGTCGCTGACCGCACGCACGTCTGCGGCGGCGCTCGGGCCGGCCACCTCGATCGCGCCGTCACCACGCAGGCGCGCGACCTGCACCTGCCCGAGCGGCGTGCGCACGCCGGTCTGCTCGAGCAGCTCATAGGAGAGCCCGCTTGCGCGCAGCAGTTCGTCGGTGCTAGCGACGAGGCTGCCCGCGGACAGGTGCACGAGCGGCTTCTCGATGCGCGCGTCGATCACGTCGCGCTGCTCGCCGTCGCGGCCGACCGAGGTCACGCCGACGCTGCGTCCGGCGTTCTGCAGGTCGCGCAGCAGCGTTCCGAGCGTTTCGGTCTTGCCGGTGTTCTTCGCAAGCCCGACGAGCGCGAGACGACGGGTTGAGGCGGTCAGCTCGGAGAGAGTGGGCATGCTGGCTTAACCGTAGTACCGCGCGATCACCTGCAACTGACTGAGCACGTCGTAGCCGAGGAACAGCACGACGAGCAGCGCGCCGAGCGCCGGCGCCCAGCGGCGTCCGGCACCGCGCACGGCGAGCACGAGCATGGCGGCGGCCGGCGCGAGCAGCGGCAGCAGGTAGCGCGGCTCGGGGAAGCCGGCCGCGCGTTCGGGGAAGTCCGAGTAGGAAGCCGTGCCGATCGCGAGCAGCAGCCCGAGCGCGATTGCCGCGTAGACGCTGAGCTCGCCGACACGGCGTCGCAACGTCGCGCGGCCCACGACGAGCATGCGCAGGCAAAGCGCCACGAGCGCGACGGTAGGGACCAGGGCGAGCTCGTACGCCCAGCCGGGGAAGAACGTGTCGACCCAGCCGTACTGGCCGACGAGGCCGTGGAACCAGATATCGCGCGGCGGCGAGATGTCGGCGAAGTCGCGAGCCATGCCGGGCAGGCGCGGCAGGTACAGCTGCCAGATGTAGCTGAGCTCGCCCGTGAGCGAGCGTGCGTGCGCCGGCGAGGCGACGATCTCACCGGCGGAGCCGATGGCGGCGCGTCCGGAGACAACGTTGACGAGCACGTACACGCACGCCGGGGCGGCTGCGAGCGCTACCGCTGTGACGAGCAGGCGCAGCGCGCGCGTGCTGCAGCGCCGGGCGCGCAGCGCGAGCAGCAGCAGACCGAGCGCGAGGCCGGGGACGAGGCCGATGAAGTTCAGCTTCGTCAGCAGGCCGAGCGCGATCACGAGACCGGTCGCGGCGGCCAGCCGCGGCGTGAGCCCGCGTTTGAACCCGCGCGCGAGGCAGTAGAAGCTCGCCGCCGCGACCGCGACCAACAGCGCGTCGGGGTTCACGCCGCTGGAGTTGGCGGCAAGCAGCGGCGCGAGCCCCGCACAGAGACCGCCGAGCGTCCACGTCCAAGGCAGCGCCGGCGTTGCCTCGCGCAGGAACAAGAACACGAGCCCAGCAGTGACACCGGCGAGCAGCGCGCTCAACAGGCGCATCAGCTGCAGCTGTGCGAGCACGCCGCCGCCCGCGCCGAGCGTGTAGGGGACCGCCTCGAGCGCGTAGTACAGCGGCGGCTGCGAGGCGGCGACGCCGGCTGGGCCCGCGCCACGATGCGAGCTTCCGGCCGTGGAGCGCAGTTCGCGTTCGAGCGTGCGCTGTTCGGCGCTGGAGGCGATCGTGCGGTCTTGCGGCTTGCGCTTGACGCCCGTCCAGTCCAGCGCGCGCAAGGCGACCATCTCATCCGACGCGAACGTTTCGCCTTCGCTCGTGGGTGTGCGCCCGGCGTGCACCAGCTCCTCGACGTAGGCGAAGTGGGAGGGCTCGTCGGGGGACTGGAAGGGCGGCGTCACGAAGGACCAGCAGACCGCGTTCAAGCACGCGACGAGCACGCAGAGCCAGGCGGCGGCTGGCGTGTCGGTGCTCAGCACCGCGCGGACGGTCGCTGCCGCCAGCGTCACCATGAGCGCGAGCACGAGCGCCGCGATCCACGTGCCCGACCAGGCGCGGCCGAGGCCCATGTGGCGCGCGACCGCCGTAGCGAGCGACCACCACGTCGCCTGCCCGGAGCGCAGGTATTCGATCCGCAGCCGGCCCGCGAGCGGCCCCCTGTTGCTCCTGGCGGCGACGCGCGCGGGCGTCAGCTTGCCGTAGAAGTCGATGCGTTCATAGGCGCCCGTGAAGGAGACGCAGACGGTCGCATTCGTGAATGCCTGCGGCAGCGGTCGAACGGGCACGGTGACCACGCCGGCACCCCAGCCAGGGGCGCGCTCCCCGCTCGTGAGCGCTCGGCCAGCCGCAGAGACGATGTCGGCCTTCACCATCGGGCCGAGGTCGGCCGCGAGCGAGACGCGGATCGCGGTGGTGTGCGCCGGCAGCAGTTCGCCGGACTGGCAGGCTACGCCGCCGCCGGGGGCGATCGCGACGATGTGCGCGAAGGGGATGCCGTCCGTCGCGGCGACTTCCGGTGGCGAGCGCGTCAGCACGATCGCGATCGCGATCGCCATCAGCGCAAGGCCGGCGACGAGTGCGACGCGGACGCTGCGCATCTAGGAGCAGCGCTGCTCTCGGCGTCGGAACATCGCCGTAGCGAACCGACCCCGGCCAGGCGGGTCAAGCGTTTGCGCGCGGTGTTTCCGTCAGGAGGCCGCGACGCGCGCGGCGAGCTCGCGCACGATGAACGTCGCCAGGTGCTGCGGTTCGGTGCCTTTCGAGAAGCCCGCATCGTAGCCGAGCTCCTTGGCGAGCTCGTTAGACACGCGCGGGCCGCCGCACGCGAGGATCATCTGCCCGCGCATGCCCTCCGCCTCGACGATCTCGACGAGCTCGGTGAGGTTGTGCACGTGCAGGTTCTGCTGGGTGACGGTCTGCGAGACGAGGATCGCGTCGGCGCCGACCTCGATCGCCTTCGCGACGAGCACGCTGTTGGGGACCTGGCTGCCGAGGTTGTACGTCTGAAAGCAGCGGTAGCCCTCGAGACCATGGTGGCCGTGGTAGCCCTTCAGGTTCAGCATCGCGTCGATGCCGACGCTGTGCGTGTCCGAGCCCGTGCTCGCGCCGACGACCACGATCGGGCGACCGAGCTGCTCGCGCGCGAAGCGTTCGATCTCGTCCTCTGACATGTACTCGACGTCGAAGCCCTCGCTCTGCAGCAGCGTGAAGTCGATGGTCTGCGTGCAGCGGCCGTACATCACGAAGTATGTGTAGCCCTCGGTCAGCTGCTCATAGTGGACGACCTCTGGCTCGGCGTAGCCCATCTTCGTCGCCAGTTCCAGGGCCGCGCGGCGGGCGGCCAGCGAGTAGGGGACGGGGAGCGTGAAGCTGAGCTGGACGAGGCCATCGTCGAGGTGGTCGGCGTAGGGCTTGACAGCGGCCAGATCGACCTCATGCATGGCTCGCCTCGCGGGACAGGGCGGCGGGCCCGCCGGCCGGCGCGGAGCGCTCGCCACGCATCAGCTCGACGACCGGGTTGAAGTAGTCGGCGTCGGTCTCGACGATGCCCTCGATGCCGCGGCCCTCGTCGAGCTTGCGGCTGACGTCGCCGAAGGTCGCGTCCTCGATCGCCTGGAACAGGCCCGTGTGTGCGATCCGCTCGAGCAGCTCGCGCGCTTCCGCGAGGACTGCCTGGGCACGCGTCTGGATGATGCCGCCGCGCTTGAACTCGATCTCCTCGCCGAGGTCGTGCGCCGCGTTGAACACGTAGTCGACGTTCTGCAGGCCGAGCACGCGGTCGTGGATGTGCGGCGTGAAGATGCCCTCCGTCGGCACGCCGATCGTCTGGATGCCCTGATTGGTCGCGATCGTCACGAGGTTGAACAGCGTGTCCGCCGCGTGCGTGCGGAACAGGTTGCCGTCCATGTGCCGCGTCGGCGGCATGTACTTCACGGGGCAGTCCGGGAACAGCTCGCGCGTCAGCTGCGCCTGCGCCCACTCGTACAGCAGGCCGTTCTTCACCGGGACGTCGATCTCGAACGCGTCGCCGAGCCCGATCTGCGCGTCCGGCACGCCCGAGGCGTGCGCCAGCTCGTGGTTGATGAACTGCGACGCCGTCACCGTGTGCGCAGCCTCGATCGCGTCGGCCGTGCGCAGGTAGTTGTCCTCGCCGGTGTTGATGACGACGCCGAAGTAGCCGTTGATCATGCGCGAGACGCGCTGGTCGATCAGGCCGCGCACGATGTTGATGTCGCGGTACAGGATCCCGTAGAGGGCGTCGTTGACCATGTTGTCGAAGCCCTCCCACGCGCCCATCGCCGCGATCTCCGACATGCACAGGCCCGAGCAGAAGCTCGACAGCCGCACGTAGCGGCCGTGCTGCTCAGACCACGCGTCCAAGGCCTCGCGCATGATGCGGAAGTTCGCCTGCGTCGCAAACGTGCCGCCGTAGCCCTCCGTCGTCGGGCCATACGGGACGTAGTCGAGCAGGCTCTGGGCGGTGGAGCGGATGACCGCGACGATGTCGCCGCCGGCTTCGGCCACGGCCTTCGCATGGACGACGTCCTCGTACACGTCGCCCGTCGCGGTCAGCACGTAGCGCAGCGGCGCCGGCGCATCGCCCAGACGCTCACGCATCGCGCGACGCTCGTCGAAGCGCGTGTTGATCTCCCTGAGCCGGGCGGCGCACTCGGCCGTGACGCGTTCGCGGATGACACCATCCTCGGCGCGCTCCAGCCCGAGCAGGTCGAGCTCACCCGCGTTGACGCCCTCGGAAATCCGCTGGGGCGTGTGCCCCGTCTGCAACATCGCGTTGCCAAGCCAGTACGCCACCCCGCGGCCGAGGCCGCCGCCGTCGTGCACGTGATCGACCAGCACGTTCGGCAGCGGCGCGTCGAGGTCGTTCGCGCCGTCCACGCCCAACAGGCGCGTGACGCTGCGCTCGACCGACACCGTCGTGCGGTTCGCGATCCGCTCGCCGACCTGTGTCGCGATCTGCCTCGCCGCCTCGCGGCAGGCCGCGACGACGCCTGGGTCGAGATTCAGCTTGGAGGTCATCGGTACGCCCCCGATGAGCACGCAGGGCAAGCTGAGCAAGGACGCAGGGAGCGTGGCGTGCTTTGTACGCGAGCGACCGAGGACGCCGATCCGGCGCCGCCATGCGTGCTCATCGGATGTCCTTGACGATGGGAAACGGGATCACCTCGCGCAGCGTGTCGCGTTCGGTGAGGATCATCACCAGGCGGTCGACGCCCATGCCGCCACCCGCCGTCGGCGAGTAGCCGTACTCGAGCGCGCGCGTGTACTCCTCGTCGTTCGGGTGCGGCACGTCGCCGTCGTCGACCGCGCGGCGCTTGCGCTGGTCGACGAAGCGCTGCCACTCATCCACCGGGTCGTTCAGCTCAGTGTCGCCCGAGACCAGCTCGATGCCGCCGATGACCGCGTCGAAGTGCTCCCCCAGCTCCGGGTGCACAGCGTGGCGCTTGGTGATCGGGAACGGCTCCAGGGGAAAGTCGAACACGTGCGTCGGCTGGTTGATCGTGTGCTCGATCTTCTCCGAGTAGATGTCCGCGACGACATCCGCCCACGTTGCCGCCAGGTCCACGGGCTCGTCGAGGACTTCCGCGAGCTGGTCGCGCGTGGACTCCATGAAGTCGACGCCGAAGCGCTCGAGGATCAGCTCGCGCATCGTTACGCGCCGCCATGGCTTTGCCAGGTCGATGTCTTCGCCGTTTCGTTTGATGGTGGTGCGCCCGAGCGCCGCCTGCGCGACGTCGCGGAACATTTCTTCGGTCACCGTCGCCACGTCGTTGTAATCGGCATACGCGCACATGAACTCGATGATCGTGAACTCCGGGCTGTGCTTCGGTGAGATGCCCTCGTTGCGGAACACCTTGCCCATGTCGTACACGTTCTCCATGCCGCCCACGATGCAGCGGTTGAGGAACAGCTCGACCGAGATGCGCAGGTACAGGTCGCGGTCCAGCGCGTTGTGGTGCGTTGTGAACGGACGCGAGCCCGCGCCACCCGCCAACGACTGCAGCGCCGGCGTTTCCACCTCGATGAAGTTGCGTTCGTTCAGCCACTTGCGGATCTCGAACACGATCTTGTGACGGGTGATGAACAGCTCGCGTGTGTCCTCGTTCGCGAGCAGGTCAAGCTCCCGGTAGCGGTAGCGCGTGCCGGTGTCGCCGAGGCCGTGGTGCTTGTCCGGCGGCGGGCGCAAGGTCTTCGTCAGCAGCGTGCACTCCTGTACCGCGAGGGCTAGCTGGCCACGTTGGGTGACGTAAACGACACCGTCTATGGCGACGATGTCGCCGATGTCGAGGCCGAGGATGCGGTCGTATGTCTCCTGCCCCAGAGCGTCGACGCGCACGACCGCCTGTATCGACCCCGACAGGTCGCGGATGTCGAGGAACGCCGTCTTGCCGTGACCGCGGCGGGAGATGATCCGACCCGCGATCTCGTAGCGCACATCGGGGTGCTCGCCGTGCTCCAGCGTCGTCGGGTCGTGGGCCGCGAGCACGTCCGCGATGCGCGTGCGAGTGTTCCACAGGCTGACAGCAGGGTACGGCTCGATCCCCTGCGCGCGCAGGCGCTCCATCTTGTTGCGTCGTTCGTCGAACGTCCCCTCCAGGGACGATTCGACGGCGATGTCCTCAGGGCCGCCGTCGATGGGCACGCCGGTCGCGGGTGCGGCGGTGCTCACCGCCTCATCAGGCGCGGCCCGTGCCTCGTCGTCCTGCTCCTCTTGGTTTTGCACTGGCATGTCGAAGACAATCCTCTCCACTTGGCGCGCTCGCGAGCGACAGAAGGCTTCCAACGGTATCGCGGCTGCGGGTAACGGGTCGGTTACCTGCCCGCCAGCGCCTCGGGCTACCACACGCGTTTCATCGCCCGCGGGCGCGTTGCCGCTCGATACCTTTGCTCATGCGCTCGCTCGCTCGCGCGATCGCTTGCTGGAACTCCGCCTCCCAGATCGACGCATGACGCTCGATCGTCTGCGTCTTTGCCCACCGCAACGCTCGTCTCGAAAGCCGCCGACGGGCGCGGCGGTCTCGAACGAGCCTGTCGAGCGTCTCGAACCAGGCTTGGTCGTCGACGAGGAGGCCGCCCTGCTTCTCTGTGAGCTCACGGTACGGTCCTACGGGAGACGCAAGCCAAGCGGCCCCGCCGGCCCCGTACTCCTTCAGCTTCACGTCCGACCGCGCGCGGTTGAAGGGGGTGTCCGCGAGCGGCGCGACCCCGATGTCGATGCGGGAAGTGACCTCGATGAGGCTGGCATGTGGCACATTCGGAATGTGCTCATATCGGTCCGACCGTAGGGGAAGTCGCACGCCGACAGTCAAAACCCGCACGTCCGAGTGAGCCTCGAGCAGATGTGAGAGCGCGTCGACGATCTCGAGGCGCGGCAGGTCGGCGGCGTGCTCGAGGCCGGCCACCCAACCGACGACCACACCCTGATGTCGCGATGCGCGGCCGAAGTGGGAGGTAGCGCGGTCGAGGTAGTTGCCAATCACGGTTACGTTCTTCACGTCCGCGTCACGGAACTTCGCGGCGAGCCTGTGACTGGGGGTGGTGACCACGTCGGCAAGTTGGGCGGCTTCCGTGTAGCCCGCCGACAACCGCCGGTAGGTGCGGACGCGACGAAGGCTCGAGTTGCCCGACGTCGCGTCGATTGCGCTTATGTCATCGTCATTGTCGAAACTGACTGCTACACCTCGTCGCGAGAGCTCGCGGAGATCGGCAAGACGGTCGTGGCGGCGAAAGCAATGTACGAGATCACACTCCAGCAGCTGACGCAGCGGCATGTCCTCGCTGATGTCGTCTAATCGGAGGATGACATGTCCCCGGTCGGCCAAAGCTCGCATCGGAATGGTGACTCGATAGTTCGAGTTGGCGTTTTCAGGCTCGATGATGAAACCGAGTAACACACGTGCCTCCGATCCGATCAGGGAGGCGATCGTACATAGCGGCGCAAGCAAGCACAACAGGCGCGTCGCCCATGTTTCTCTCAGGCCATCGGCAGCGACATGCCCACTGGTTTCGGGCTGTCGGCCGGCGCGGATGCGCCGTTGCCGTCGCTGTGGCCGTTTGCGGCCGTCGCGCCGGCGGGTGTGACCTCGACAAGCGGAAGCAAAGGCAGCTCGACGGGCTTCGCCGGCGTCATCGCGATCAGGCCGCGGGCGACCTGGCGGATCGCCTGCGAGGCGGCGTCGTCGGGGTCTTCGATCACGAGCGGCACGCCGCTGTCGGCGTGCTCGCGCAGCGGCATCGTCAGCGGCACCTTGCCGAGCAGCGGCACGTCCAGCTCGTCCGCGAGCTCCTGGCCGCCGCCCTCGCCGAAGATCGTGAAGCGCTCCCCCGAAGGCGTGGTGAAACTCGACATGTTCTCGATCACGCCGCCGATCTCGAGGTCGACCTTGTGCGCCATCTGCGCGGCGCGGCGCGCGACCTTCTGCGCGGTCGCCTGCGGCGTCGTCACGATCATGAACTGCGCCTGCGGCAGGAGCTGCGCGAGCGTCATCGACACGTCGCCCGTGCCGGGCGGCAGGTCGACGAGCAGGTAGTCGAGCGCGCCCCACTCGACGTCCTGCAGGAACTGTGTCAGCGCCTTGTGCAGCATCGGTCCGCGCCACACGACCGCCGCGTCCTCCTCCACGAAGAAGCCGATCGACATCACCTTCACGCCGTGCGACTCGAGCGGAACGATCTTGCGCTGCGGCGAGACCGGCGGGCGCGTCGAGCCGAGCCCGTACATGCGCGGGATCGAGTAGCCCCACACGTCCGCGTCGAGCACGCCCACGCGCTTACCTTCCGCCGTCAGCGCGGCGGCTAGGTTCGCGGTCAGCGTCGACTTGCCGACTCCCCCCTTGCCGGAGCCGACGCACAGGACGTTTGCGACCTGCGCGAGCGCGCCCGCCGGCAGGCTGCCACGCCCGAGCTTCTGCTGCAGCGCCTGCTTCTGCGTGTCGCTGAGCACGTCGAAGTAGACGTTCACGTGCGTCACGCCCTCGAGCGCCGAGACCGCCTGCACGACCGAGGTCTGGAAGTGGCCCTTGATCGGGCAGCCCGGGGTCGTCAGCGAGACCGTCACGTCGACCACGCCGTTGGCGCTCACGTCGATCGAGCGCACCATGTCGAGCTCGACGATCGAGCGGTGCAGCTCGGGGTCGATGACTACCTCTAGCGCCTTGCGGATCTCCTCGACGTCGCTCACGCCGCCCATTGTGGCAAACCGGGGCCGCGCTGCCGGGCCAGCGCCTCGAGGATGCCCGCGACGAGCTGCTCGTCTCCGGTGATGCGAAGGCTGCTGGTGTCGCCGTCTGGGCCAAGTGCCGCGATCCATGCGGTGCTGTCGCCTCGAATGCTCGCCGACGGGCCAGTCGTAACCTCCGCGTCGCGCAGGCGCCCGTCGCGGACCTCATAGGCGTAGCGAAGCGGCGGGTCTGCGTCGGTGACCATAGCCTCGACGGACCCCGCCGGTAGACCCGTCTCCCCGTCGAGCAGCAGCGGCAGCAGTCGCAGCAGCGCGCCGGCGTCGACCCGCTCGCGGGTGCGCGATGGCGACCACAGGTTGCGCAGACCCCAGCGTGCCAGTGCGCCGGCGATCGGCAGTAGCTCGCGTCCCGTGTCCGTTAGCTCGAGCTCCACCCGTGGCGGCATCTCTTTGAAGCGGGTTCGGGTCACCAGACCGAGCTCGACCATCTGCTGGACATAGCGCTCGAGCACGCCCGTGCTGACGCCAGGCAGGCTGGCGTGCAGGCTGCTCAGGCGCAGTCTGCCCGAGCCCAGCGCCGCCGCGATCATCAGCGTCCAGTGGTCGCCGGTCGCCGCGAGCGCGCGCGCCAGGGGGGTCCAGGCGCGGTGGGTACGGGGGATTTGGTCGTTGTCGGGCCGGCGTTCGTGGGGCCGGTGTTCCCCACCCTCGACTCCGTCGAACATGCGGCCAGGCTAATTCCAGTGGCCGGAGGACTCCAGCGAATCGT
The DNA here is from genome assembly GCA_963716535.1 of uncultured Solirubrobacteraceae bacterium. Classification (GTDB taxonomy): domain Bacteria; phylum Actinomycetota; class Thermoleophilia; order Solirubrobacterales; family Solirubrobacteraceae; genus Palsa-744. The sequence goes on from OY970317.1 coordinate 3,134,285, forward strand.
TCGTTTGTTCCTGACTGCCCGGAGCGGCAAACCTCGCCGAGATCATCGGGAGACGGAAAGGGTTCTTCCTTTGGGGTTTTCGAACAGGACTGTGCCTGTCAGCATGCAGACCGAGCCTTCGGTCCCTAAGTAGTCGAGGTCGACGCCGGCCGATAAGTTCACGACATGTGGTATCCAGGTTGTGAAGGGGCAGGAGACGAAAATGGATCCGCAAGTAATCTCCCAGCCGGGTTCCCCTTTGTCAGCGGAGATGCTGTCGCCTATAGCCCCGCCCGTGTCCGTCAATAACGTTAACCACGGCAGGTTCAATGGCTGCGCCCTTTGTTCGTCGTCCGCTGTGCACGCTCCTTCGACGCCGTGCACCAGTCCACAGCTCTGGAAGCCGAACTGTGTAATTTCTCCGTGGTCCTTGGGGCCAACCTTGGCTGTCTCTACGAGTTCGCAAGTATCGGTAAATGAGGCTTCGCCTAAGCCGTTGGCGAGTAACACTTTGCCGCTTCCGTTGAACCCTAGGGGGGAGATGATCGGCTTGCCGTTTAATAACCACTGTAAGGCGGAGGCTGCGGTAGCGCTCAAGGCGAGGATCGCAAGCGCTGCGGATAGCGCGATGCCGATGAGCTTGAGCCTGGTCATGTCTCCTCCTCGACTCCAGGTGGACCGTGCTCCGGCCCGACGGTAGCTTGCTACCAGTGGAGCAGGGTTCGAGGGACGGGTCAAGCGATCTGCCCACATGTCTCTTTCGCGGTTGGCTCTGGTGAGTTTCGTGGGCGCTTGCGCATACCTCCACGCAACAACGGGCCGGCTCGTTAAAAGACCCGCGGGCGGTGGGGGCCGCCCGCGGGTCGAGGGAGGAGAGGGTGCTACTACTGCCGGCGGGATATGAGGCCGGCAGACTTTCCGCTCACGGCCCTCTCCGGGTCCGTGCTCGGGGAAGCTCGTGGCTTAGACGAGGCTCAGGATGCGCTCCTGGACCTTGCTGGCCAGCTCGGGGACACGGTTCGCGAGGTCCGGAACGAGATCCGGGACGCGGTTCGCGAGGTCGCTGCCGCTCTTGGCGAACGCGTCGCGACGCTCCTCGAGCTCGCTGACCGTGCTCTCGATCCCGCGGCGACGCAGGCGCAGCTCACGCTCGACGCGCACGCGCGCTTTGCGCACCTCGCGCTCGAGGCGGTTGCGTGCGGTCACGCCGCGGCGCTCGAAGCGGCGCAGCTGCGCCTGGGTCTTCGATGTCGAGCCGTACGCCGAGATCGTGTCGCTGACGGTCGAGACGACGCGTTCGCGAGCGATCAGTGCAGCGCCGACGGGGATCAACACCGCGCGCTCGGCGTAGTCGCCGAAGGCGTCGGTCGTGGTCGCCTTCGCCGCGCTCGAGCCGTTCGTGCTCGTGCGCTTGGACGCGGCTGCTTTGGCGGCCGTCGCTTTGGCGGCGGCCGGTTTGCGCGTCGCTTTGGCGCGGGCTTTCGGGGTTTTGGTTGAAGTCGTTGCGGTTGGCATCTTGAGGAGGCCTCCTGTTTGGTCCTCGCCGGATGCGAGGAGGGGGGCTAGCGGTTTCTATAAGGGCTGACCGCTTGTCTCAGCGGCCGAACACCTGTTTGTACCCCCTGCGGTGAAGATCGTTACACGGCGATCGTAGCAGACCGTGAAAAGCCTGTAACCGGCGGGTTTGACGGGCGGCGAGCTTGTAACAAGAGGAACGTGCGTTCGGCCTGTTGCGGCCTATCGAACCATCGCTCAGTCCGCCGGCTCCTCAAGCGCCGCTTTCCAGAAGCGCACGTACTCGCGCTCGTGTCCGATGCCGGCTTCCAGAGCGAGCCATGCGCCGCGTGGGATCGAGGCGCCGGAGGCGCGAGCCTCGTCGCGCAGTGCCGCGTAGGCCTCGTAGCGCTGCAGCCGCTCTTCGTGCAGCGGTAGCTGAGTCTGAGCGATCGTGGCGGGGTCAGCTCCGAAGAACAGCTTCAGAATGCTGAGGTCGCGCACTTCCTCGAGCGAGTCGATCGGCGTCTGGAGCCACCGCTTGAGTGCGTCCCGCCCGGGGTCCGTGAGCGTGTAGGTACGCCGGCGGCGGCCGCCCTGCTCCCGGTCTTCCGCGAGCAGGCCCTCCTGGGCAAGGCGTGCGCACTCGCTGTAGAGCTGGGCGTGCGAGACGGTCCAGAAGTCGATCGTGGTCAGCTCGGCCAGGCGCTTGAGGTCATACGGCGTGGCCGGCTGCACGCGCTCGAGCAGCGCCAGCACGATGTGCGAGGTCTCGGTCAGGCGGGTCGTTGACAACGGCGCAAGGCTAGAGTACGGTCTATATGGTCTACAACAGACGGTTATCGAAGGACCATCTTTCCCGTACTGTTGGCATGAAGGGAGGACTCATGCGGTGCCATACATCGATCTGGGCCTCGATCTGGACCGGGTCTCTCACCGCCTGTGCTCTGTGGCTCGCGTCGGGCATCTCGGCGGTCGCTTCGGCAAAGCCCGCGATCAGCTTCCACGCAGCGGCCGTGCCGATCCCGATCGAACCGGGCAACCCGTCCAGCGGGACGTATCCCGGAACCGGCTCGATCATTGGAGCCGGCATGGACATGCAAGGCGAATGGCGGATCAGCGGCAGCGAATACGGCGGCGCGCCGTCACCGCTGACCTGGATCAAGACCTACACGCCCGCGGGCACGAAGCTGGACCCGCAGGCGTTCGGGATCTGTTCCGAGAGCATCCTCGCGGCAGACGGGCCCCAAGGGTGCCCTCGGAGCTCTGTCGCCGGGCCGCTCGGTGAAGGCATCGGCGTCGTGTCGTTCGGCGAAACGCGGGTTCCCGAGCGAGTCAGCGTCAACGTCTTCTTCCGCCCAGGCGGGTACATCTTCTATGTACACGGTGGGACACCGACGCTCATCGAAGTCATGTCGGAGGGCACGGTCTTCGCCGCGACGCCGCCGTACGCTCAGCTGATGTCAGGCGAAGTGCCGCTCGTCGGAAGCGTGCCGGGCGGGTTCGACGGCTCGATAGAGCAGCTCAAGATCACAATCGGCGCGGCGTACGAGCGGCACGGCAAGCTCATCTCCTACGCGACCGCACCCAGCAGCTGTCCGCGGCAGGGCTTCGTGTTGGTCAAGGCGGAAATGTCGTTCCTCGACGGAGAAACGATCCCGGTCACCAGCAAGATCGCGTGCCCCAAACGTCGCCGCTGAGCCGGCTACACACCGGCAAGCGCGCCTGGGACGCGCGCGATCCACAGCGACGGCTGCTCGAGCTCGGCGGTGCTCGGCAGCGCGTCGGGGCCACTCCAAGCGAGCGCCAGCGCCTGCGGGCCGCCGGCGTCGACGACGGCGTCGCAGAAGCGGCGCCCCGTCTCGTACTGCTTCAGCTTCAGCTCCAGGCCGAGCAGCCGCTCGAGCACCCGCCACGGCAGCCCGCGGTTCTCGCGGCGGTGGTTCATCGCCGCGCGCAGGCGCGGCAGCGATGGCAGCACGTCCGCGCCGATCGCGTCCATCGTGTGCTCGGCGTGGCCCTCGATCAGCGACATCGCCGCTTGCATCCGCTCGACCAGCTGCCAGCGGTCCTCGCCGAGCGTCAGGCGCAGCAGCTCGCCGCGGCGCGCGCGCTCGACCATCTCGCGCAGCTCGGCGGCGTCCGGGAGATTCGATGCCCACCCGCCCAAGCTCGGCACCCAGCCGCCGCGCTTGCCGTTGCCCGCGCCGGGTGACGTGTCCGTTGCGTTGCCGTCCTCGTCCTTGTCGGCTGAGCCGCCGGTGATCGTCACCTGCAGCCCCCTGATCAGCTCCTCGAGCATGCCGCCGAGGTAGCCGCGCAGCCACGGTGCGCCCGCGAACTGCACGGCGTGAGTGATCTCGTGAATGCTCACCCACAGCACCAGCTCGTCGCGGTCCACGTCCAGCGCGCGGGCCGCACCAGCGAGGTTGGGGGCCAGCAGCAGCAGGCGCGGCTTGACCGTCTCGTCGAGCAGCGCCAGGTCGTACTGACCGAGCACGCGCTGGGAGAGCACACCCGTGAGCGCGCCCACCTGGACGCCCATCAGCAGTCCCGTGACGGCGCGCAGCGGGCCCGAGAACGGGCCCTTGCCGTCACCGGCGAGCGGCTCGGTGATCGGTGCCAGCAGCGGGCGCATCGACTTCAGGTTCGCCGCGATCCAGCCGGGACGGTCGACCAGCTCCAGCGCCGGCAGCTCGCTCGCGAGGCTCAGGCCGCTGTAGGCGCCCACCTTGCCCGCGAAGTCGCGCACGAGCGGCTCGACCGACGCCGAGCGCACACCGCCGAACGGCGGCGAGCCGGCCAACAGCTCTCCGACTCGCTGGGCTGCGCCCCAATCGATCACGTCCACCCAAAGAGCGTAGCCAGGCGCGAGCGCCCTCCAGCGTATTCTTGACACCGTGTCTCGCTCCAGGATCGCGCTTGCGTCGCCGGACGGCTCGCAGAGCGGGTTTCTGAAGCGCGCCGAGGTGCGCGACGTGCTCGCCTGGATGCGGCTGCTCGTCGACCCGCAGGACGCCGCCGCGGTCGTCCGCGCGCTGTCGCGCCCGCCGATCGAGCTGCGCCAGGTCGAGCTCGCGCGAGTGATCCAGGTCGCGCGGCGGCGCAAGCTCGACATGGTCGGTGGGCTCGCCGCCGCCACCGAGTCGCCGCAGGTGCCGCCTGAGGCACGCGAACGCATCCAGCGCTTCGTCGAGCTTCACCGCGCTGCCGCCGCCGAGCTTCAGACCGTCGCGCCGGACGTGTTCGTCGGCTGGCTGATCGAGCGTCTGGGCGTGCGCGCGCGGCCGCTGCTGGCGCCTGAGGGCGCCGCCGGGCAGCGCGCCAGCCTCGAGCTGCTGCACCAGCTCGCCGTCGAGTTCGTGTCCGCCAACCCAGGCGCGAACGCGCGCGAGCTGGTCAGGCACCTCGCCACGGTGGTACCCGACGCGCCGGTGGACGCCGCGCCAAATGAGAGATCGCCAGCCCGCGACGGGACGCCGCAGCCGATGGGCGACCCTGACGGCGACGGTGACCACGCGAACGCCCCACTTAAAGATCCTGAAGAGCTCGCCGAAGAGGAGCCTGTCGATGAGCTGCACGCGGCCTTCCAGCTGCTGCGCGAGGAGGTGCTCGAGGGGGTCGCGCGCATCGGCGGACGGCTCGGTGAGCTGCGGCTCGACACCGACCTCGACATCTCCCACGGGGTGGTCCGCTATCTGGAGCTGCTGAAGCTCTCCGCGCTGTTGCAGCGTCCGGACGGGCAGCAGCTCGATGACGCATTCGCCGACGTCAACGCGCGCCTGCTCGCCGCCGCCACGCCGCTGCAGCGCGAGATCTTCCAGACGTCCACGCTCGACGGCGCACTTCGGTGTTCCACGCTCGATGACGCGCTCAACGGTCTCGCCGGTGGCGACGCGCAGGAGCAAGGTGAAGCGGGAAGCGCGAACGCGTTGCTCAGCGAGCGTGCGCGTGCCAGCGCGATCGCGCCGCGCGAGCAGCACTCGCTCGAGCCGTTCCTGCCGCGCAAGGGGGCCGGGCTCGCGCTCTCCGCATCTGACATCTTCACCTACCGCAGCTGCCCGCTGCGCTACAAGTACGCGCGCGTCCTGCGCATCCCAACCGAGCAGACCGTGCACCAGCGCTTCGGCATCGTCGTGCACCAGGTGCTCGAGCGCTACCACACCGACGGGGGCAGCACGCTTGCGCAGCTGCTCGCGCTGCTCGACGGCAGTTGGCGCCGCGCCGGCTTCGGCGAGAGCGACCGCGACCGCGAGCTGTATGAGAAGGCGCACGCCGCGCTCACGCGCTACCACGCACGGCTGCAGGGCGAGGGACAGAACGGTGTACGCTCGCAGCCGGTGTGGTTCGAGCGGCAGTTCGACTTTCGGCTCGGGCCGCATCACCTGCGCGGACGGGTCGATCGGGTGGACAGGGTCGGCGGTGGCGGGGTGACCGATGGCGCCGGCGCCGAGTACGAGCTGATCGACTACAAGACCTCGCGACCGAAGACCGCCGAGCAGTTGCGCGACGACATCCAGCTGTCGCTGTATGCGCTCGCCGCGCGCGAGGACTGGGGCCTGGAGTCGACACGGCAGGCCTACTACTACGTGTTGGATGACCTCAAGGTGCCGGTTACGCACGGCGCTCAGGAGGCCGATGCTGTCAAGGACGTTGTGCTCGCGGTCGGCGAGGGAATCCAGGGGCAGGAGTTTGAGCCGACGCCCTCGCGCGTTGCCTGCTCGATGTGCGACTACCGGATCGTGTGCCCGGCGGCTGAGGGATAGCGTGCGGCCGGCTCCCGCCTGAGAGATAGCGTGCAGCTGGCTCCCGCCGCGCGCGTTTAGAAGGAGACATCAACTAGCAAATCGGCGAGTGTCGGCGCGTGTGTTCCCGCGCTGGCGCTGGGCTCTGTCGTTGGCTTTGCGTAACGCGTGGAGATCGGGCATGCGCATCGGTAGCTTGAGCCCGTGGCCAGGTCGTTCACACCGCCGGTTGCCCGTGCCCGACCTTCGACACCCTTGGTAGCTCGCGTGCGCACGTTCGGCTCGGATCGAACGAACGTTGCCCTGTTCGCGGTCTTCGCGCTGGCCTCTGCGTTCTGCGTTTGGATAGCAGCGGACACAGTGCCGCTGGCTCTGAACGGCTCGCCGACGAGTCCCTACAACGAGCTCGCCGACGCCTTTCTTCACCTGCATCTCTGGGTTGCGCGCGCCCCGGCGGCGCTCACGAGCCTGCCCGAACCGTACAACCCGCAGGAGCACCTGCGCTTCATCGCCGAGTTCCCCGACTATGCGCTGTACGGTCATTACCTGTATCTCACCTGGGGCCCCGCGCCGGTGCTCGTGTGGCTTCTGCCATTGCACCTGCTTGGCTTCGAGCCCTCTGAAAGTGTGATTATCGCCCCCTTCGCGATCGTCGGCCTTGGCTTCTCGCTGGCAACGCTACGTGTGCTGCTGCGACAGATTGGCAACGTCGCGCTGTGGATGTCACTGCTCGCAGCCTTCACCCTCGCGTTCTGCTCGGCAGTACCGTATGACGCGGGGTTCCCCTCGATCTACCACGAGGACGTAGCCGCCGGCTTCTGTTTTGCGATGGCTGGCATCTGGCTTGCGATGTCGGCGATAGCAGGGCGGCGCGCGTCGACTGTGCGGCTGGTGTTGATGAGCCTGTGCTTCGGTCTGGCTGCCGGATCGAGGCCGCCGCTGGGACTGCTGGCGCTGGTGCTCGTGCCGGTGTACATGTCACTTCGCGATACCCAAACGCGCCGCCGGCTGCTCATCGCCCTGGGCGCTCCGGTCGGCGCATCACTCCTGCTGCTGGCTCTCTACAACCAGGCACGCTTCGGTAGCCCCTTGCAGTACGGCACGAAGTTTCAGCTGGGTCACGAGTACGCGTACCTTCTCCACTGGGGCGAGCTCAGCTACGTACCGCCGGGGCTCTGGTCATATCTGATCGCCCCACCAAAGCTCAGCGTGCTGTTCCCGTTCATCGTCTTCATCGCCCCGCAGATCAGCTATCCGGCGAGCCTGCCGGCCGAATACCTGCCGATCTCCGAAGGCACAGGCGCGCTGTTGCCGCTGACTCCAGTTGCGTTCTTCCTGCTCGCGCTTCCGTGGGTATGGCGCCGACGCCCCACCCTGCTCGGGGGGCTTGCGCTGCCGCTGCTGGTGCTTGCGGGCGTTGGCATCGTGATCCTGCTGTTCCTCTCGTACGTATTCTTCAGCACCACTGAGCGCTACGAGGTCGACTACACGACGCTGCTCCTGTTCGGAGCCCTCGCGGTTTGGCTCGCGCTGTCCGTTCACGTGCAGGGACGCTGGCGGAGGCTGATTCGGGTCGGCGGCGGGCTGCTCGCGGGGTGGGGATGTCTCACCGGCGTCGCGATCTCTTTCAACGAACTCGGTGAAAAGCACACAGGTACCTGGCACACGCTCGTGAGCATCACCTCGCCGGCGTCAACTGCGATAGCCGCCGTCGCCGGTCACCCCGTGCTCGGCGAGATATACACGCCTAATACCTCCACGTTTGCGCCCGAAAGCTACTCCAGCATTGCCACCAACGCGACGGCGTTCTGGCTGGACCTTCACCAGCAGGCCGATCTCACGATCGCCTCACCGAGCAGCGGTGAAGCGACGCTCGTCGCGGATGTGGAGGCCGGTCCCGCGCTCAAGGCGGGCGCATCGCTTGAAGCCAGCGTCCGCGGTCCCGGGCACGCCAGCTACCGTTACCGACTACCGATCGAGGAAGCGCAAGCCCGGATTCCGCTGCACCTCCAGCGCGGCATCAACAGGGTATTCCTCAGCCCCGTCGCCGGCGCGGTCAAGCCGGGCAATCCCGCCGCGCCCGAATCGCGGGCCGTGGTCGTGTTCTCCAACCTCGCGCTCGCGGGGAACTGAGGATCCACCACGGCACGATCGACCTGTCTCGGTCGCGCCTATTTGACGTCGCGCCCGCGCTGGCGCAGGAAACGCTGAAATTCGCTGGCGAGGATGTCGCCGGAGGGAAGCTCCTCCGGCGTGCTCTGGTCCTCGCTGTCGGCCGCCTGCTCCAAGCGTTCGACGAACGCCTGGATGTCCGGGTCGCTGCGCACGGCAAGCCCGACCTGGCGCTCGTAGTCCGTCGCTGAGGACTCGAGCTCGGACACGTCGACCGACACGCCGATCAGCACTTCGACACGACGTAGCAGGGCCAGCGCCGCCTTCGGGTTGGCGGCCGCGGCGACATAGTGCGGCACCGACGCCCACAGGCTCGCCGACGGCAGCCCCGCCTGTGCGCACGCGGTGTGCAGTACGCCGACGATGCCCGTCGGGCCCTCGTAGCTCGAGGCCTGGATGCCGAGCCGCTCGAGCAGCCCAGTGTCGGAGGCGTGGCCGCTAAGCGTCACCGGGCGCGTGTGCGGAACGTCGCCCAGCAGCGCCCCCAGAGACACGACCAGCTGCACGCCCAGCGCTTCGGCGAGATCGACGATGTGCGCTGTGAACGCGCGCCAGCGTAGTGACGGCTCGACGCCCTGGACGAGCACCAGGTCGCGCGGCGCTCGCGGCGCGCTGGCTTCGAAGATCTCGACCGTCGGCCATGCGATCTCGCGCGTTTCGTCCGCGGCGAAGCGGATGCACGGGCGGTTGGCCTGGAAGTCGTAGAACTCCTCGGAGTCGATGCGCGCGAAGCGCTTCGCGTCGAGCGCCGTGGCCAGGAACGACACGGCGCTCGAGGCCGCGTCGCCGGCGTCGTTCCAGCCCTGGAATGCGCACACCATCGCCGGGGCCCTGAGGCCATCAGGACGGCGGTCCCAGATCAGGGGCTGCATCCGAACCACCGTACATCATGGGGCGATGGCTACCGACACGCGTTCCTCACCGGCCCAAGGGCGCTCCGCATCGAGCTTGGGCGGCTCGTCGTCTGAGCCTGCCGCCCAGACCGTCGCCACGCTGCGCGATGGCGACCAGCTCGACGCCGTGCTTGCGTGCACGCGCAAGGAGCGCCAGTTCACCCGTGCGGGCGACCCCTACCTGACGCTCGAGCTGCGCGACAGCACCGGCTCGATCCGCGCGCGCGCGTTTCGCGACGCCGACGTGCTCGGCGGGCGCTTCGAGCGCGGCCAACTCGTGCGCGTGCGCGGGCGCGTGCAGCGCTTCCGCGACGAGCTGCAGATCGAGCTGCGCGCAATCGACCGCGCCGACGGCGACGAGGCCGACCCCGCGCGCTTTCTGCCCACCGCCTACCGCGACCGCGACGAGCTCGAAGGCTTCCTCGAGCATCTCGCCCGCGAGGTTTACGACCCGGCGCTGCAGGCGCTCCTGCGGGCGCTGCTCGGCGACCGGCGGCTGCGCGAGCAGATGCGGCTCGCACCGTGCTCGCTGCCGGGCTTCGCGGTGGTGGGCACCGGGGCTGACGGTGGCGGCGCGGGAGCCGGCGGAACGGTCCGTACGCCACGCGGGCCGTCAGGCCATCACGCATACCTAGGAGGGCTGCTCGAGCACACCGTCGCCGTCGCGACGATGGTGCCCGAGCTGTGCACGCTGCACCCGCGGCTGGACCGCGACCTCCTGATGAGCGCCGCGATCGTGCACGACCTCGGCAAGACACGCGAGTTCACCTACGGCGCGGAGATCGAGCGCAGCCGCGAAGGCACGCTGCTGGGGCACGTGGAGCTGGGGCTGCGCGTGATCGGCGAGCACATGCCGGCGTCGCTCGCCGGCGAGCGACGGCTCGCGCTCGAGCACTGCGTGATCATGCACCACGGGCCCGAGTCGGCCTCGGGGCAGCGCTTCGCCTCGCCCGAGGCGCTCGCGTTGTATCGGCTGAATGCGCTCGACGCTCAAGTCAAGAGCGCGCTCGAGCACGGCTTCGCGGGCAGTAGCGCTCGCTGAACGGGCGCCTAGCGGCCAGCGAAATCCGTCCGATTCGGGTCCTCGACTCCGGTCAAGAGGGCTGTCGGCATTGCCGATAGGAACCGTGATGGGCGATTTCGCCACGCCAACCGCCGCCTCGAGCTCCGACGCCCCGTCGGGGGCGGTCGCGGACGAGCGCCGGCAGGAGCCGCGCCCGGACGTGCAGGACACGAAGGGCCTGTATCCGCCGCGCCATCCGGGGCGCTCGCAGCGCATGATCGGCGAGGTCGTCGTCGATCTCGGCCTGGCCGAGCCCGAGATCGTCGAGGAGGGCGTCGCCGCCGCGCGCGCGCAGGGTAGGCCCACCGGCGTCGTGCTCGTCGAGAGCGGCATCCTGCGCCACGACCAGCTCGCGCGGGTCGTCGCCGAGCGCTTCGGCCTCGACTTCGTCGACCTGACCGTGTTCGACCTCGACATGGGCGCCGTCAACCTCGTCGGCATCCAGGCGGCCAAGCGCTACCAGGCGCTGCCAGTCGGCTTCACCGACGACGGTGCGCTGCTGCTGGCGATGGCCAACCCCACGAACGTGCTGACGATCGACGACGTCGGCATGATGACCGGCCGGCGGATCAGGCCCGCGGCCGCGTCGGTCGAGGACCTCAACCTGCTGCTCGCGCGCCTGGCGCGCACGGAGGAGTCGATCGAGGACATCGTCGACGAGGAAGCCGACGAGCAGGGCGAGCACGTGTCGGTCGACGAGGCCGACAGCGACGCGCCCGTGATCAAGCTCGTGCACTCGATCGTCGCCGAGGCGATCCAGCAGGGCGCCTCCGACATCCACGTCAACCCCGAAGAGGGCGACACGCGCGTGCTGTTCCGCGTCGACGGCGTGCTCGCGCCGGCCGCGACGATCAAGCGCAGGATGGCCATGGGGGTCGTCTCGCGCATCAAGATCATGGCCGACCTCGACATCTCCGAGCGGCGCGTGCCCCAGGACGGGCGCTTCGCGCTGACCGTCGAGGGCCGGCGCGTCGACATCCGCGTCGTGACGCTGCCGCTCGTAAACGGCGAGGGCGTGGTCATGCGCATCCTCGACCAGGGCAGCGGGCCCGTGAAAGTCAACGGCCTGGAGTCGCTGAACATGCAGGCAACCGAGCTCGAGCACTTCTCGCGTGCGATCCACCGGCCCAACGGCGCCGTGCTCGTCACCGGGCCGACCGGCTCGGGCAAGTCGACGACGCTGTACGCGGCGCTGCACGCGCTCAACGACGGCGAGCGCAGCATCCTCACGATCGAGGACCCGGTGGAGAAGCGCATCCCCGGCGTCAAGCAGATGCAGATCGCGGCCAAGGCGGGCGTGACGTTCGACGTTGGGCTGCGCTCGATGCTGCGCGCCGACCCCGACGTGATCATGGTCGGCGAGATCCGCGACGCCGAGACCGCGCACATCGCGATCGAGGCCGCGCTCACCGGCCACCTGGTGCTCTCCACGCTGCACACGCGCGACGCGCCCAGCGCGCTCGGGAGGCTGATCGACATGGGGATCGAGCCGTTCCTCGTGTCCTCCGCCGTCGACTGCATCGTCGCGCAGCGGCTCGTGCGGATGCTGTGCAAACACTGCAAGCGCGTGCAGCACGTGTCAGAGGCGGTGCTCGCCGAACACGGGCTCGCGGGGGTCGAGGCTTATGAGCCGGTCGGGTGCTCGCGTTGCGCGGGGTCGGGGTACCGGGGGCGGCTGGCTTTGTATGAGGTGATGAGCGTGTCTGAGCCTATCCGGGCGCTGATCCTCGAGCGAGCGTCCGTCGATGACATGGTGGCGATTGCGCTTGGCGAAGGCATGCGCAGGTTGCGGGACGATGGGCTGCAGAAGGTACGGGAGGGTGTCACCTCGATTGCCGAGGTGGAACGGATGACCAGTAGTTTGCTTTAGGTCGCGCTGCAGCGTTTGAGTGCGCGGCGTGAGCGTGTCAAGCGAAGAGGAAACAGTTCATCGGAACGCTTGACACGCGGGCGGCGGCGCGCTGTCATATTGGTTGACTGCCGGCAGTGCGCAATCGCCTCCGGCTGGGTGGGGCGTATGCGTTGTCCCGGACGGAGAGCGCGTCGGCTCGTCTATTTCACCAAATCCTCTTTAGGAGGTCGAATATAATGAAACGCGCAAGCGTATTGAGTGCCGTACTGACCATGGTACTCGCGTTTCTCGGCGCGCTGGCTACGGCCGCCTCGGCGTTACAGTGGTTATTAAACGCCAGACCGATTACCAGCAAGGTTAGCGTCAGGTCATCATTCGGCGACCTCACATTCGCCGACTTACAGTTTCTTGGGGAAAGCATGGCCCTCAAGTGTGAAGGTAATGACGAAGGGACCGTCGGTCCGACGGGTCACGACGAAGTTACCGGTCTCGAGCTGTCCTTCTGCCGCTATGTGGAAAACGCAGAAGGAAGGGAAGAACGGGGTGCTTGTGAATCACTGGAAAAATCCTCTCCGCTCTTCGCGCCTCTGAATCTGCCGTGGTTAAGCTCACTGTTAAATGTCAGCGGGATCACCCGCGACAGGATCACGGCTAAGAATGGGGGAGGTATCGGCTGGGATATAGAATGTGAGGTAGGCGGCCGCGGGATTCCCGATGAGTGTACGTCCGTGGCGCGCGATCCAGAGGTCGTCAACTTAAGCAGTCTCGGCGTCGATGTCGACTTCTCGGGGGCGGAAACCTGGGCTTGTACGCAAGGTACGGCTACATCGGGGATGCTCGTAGGCACGGACCTAATCGAAGCGCCGGTCGGGCACAAGCTGTCTGTCTCGGCGCCGCCCGTCGCGTGTGAAGTGAAAAAAGCCAAATGGGTCTTCTGCTCGGGCGGTGACGAAGCCAGTACGCAGGTGATCGAAGGGGGCATAGGCGCGGTGGCGCTCGAGAGCACGGTCGGCGGCCTCGAACTCGAAGTCACCTGCAAAAAGGGGAAATACGTGCCGACGTTGGAATTCGCCGGCGAAATGAGCGGCGGGCTGACGTTGGAAGAATGTGCGATCATAAAGCCGGCTGGGACATGCAAAGTCAAAAGCGAACAGATCACGGCTGAAGCAGTTCTTGGCTACCTGGAAGGCGCCCTGGCTGGGCCGCCGGAAGTCAAGCTCGAAGGCGCGAGCAAATGGGGGAAGCTCGTGGTCGAAGGCTGCGAAGCGCTAGCGGGTACATACATCCTGGCTGGGGTACAGAAGTGCACGGTCGACACCAACTACAAAAAAGAAGAAGCAGAACACGAATTCAAATGCGCCGAAGCCGGGAGCAGCCTGAAACTAGAAAAGGAAGGCTCCGGGAAAGACGAAGCGACGAAACTCGCGATGACGATTAAGGGCCCCCTGAAAGCTGGCGGGAAATGGAGCATGGAGCTCAACTAGCCTGAACGTCAGTGGCCGCTGCGTCCTGACGATGAGACGCAAACGGCGGTGCCGCACACATGGCGCGGCACCGCCGTCGGGGCTGGCGCTAGAGGACTCGTGCCGGCCGGCTCGGCAGGGTCCGCCGGCGCGAGTTGCTGGGTTGCTGCTGAGCTACTTCTTAGTGCTCGACTCCTTCTTGCCCTTGCTGCTGCCTTTCTTCCCAGCCTTCTTCTTGTGTCCCACCGTCGCCGGCTTCGGGTTGAACCGGTTGTACCCCGAGTACGCGTCGGGCGGGCAGCCAGTCGGGCGACCCAGATCGAACGGCCCTGAGATCGCCTGCGTGACGACGCCCTTTTCGAGGTACGCATAGGTGACCGTGAGCAGCGGGTCGACGCGTGGCTCCGTGCACAGCTTCGTGCCGATCGAGAACTCGCCGGTGACCGTCTCATAGCCCAGCTTTGCAAGGCCCACGCAGTTGGCGGCGAAGCCCGGGAATTCACCTGCGCACGAGAACGTTTCAGACAGCGGTTTGCCGGTCGCGTTCGATGTCACGACCGAGTTGCCCTGGACTCCCGTCACGGGGATCTGCGACTGCAGCTGGTAGCCGGTGATGGGTCCGTTGCAGTAGAACGAGTACTGCACCTGCTGTTCTTCGTTACCGGCTTCGGGTTCGCCCTGAGCGAGTTTGCCGATGCAGTTGTAGTTGTTTGGGTTGGGTTCTTCGGCGTGGCCGACGGCCGGGATCGCGAGCAGCAGGGCCACAAAGCCCACGATCGCGGCGAGCCACCATGAGGCTTTGCGGTGTGCTGGTTCGGTGAGGTACAACGGGGGTCTCCGTTCGTTGGTTGTTGGATCTGTCATCGCCGCAGAAGCTTTTCGAGGCTCTGCTTCGGCGAAGTTGGGTTGAAGGTCGCGCTCGAGTGCGCGCCGACCGCCGCGAACGGCGAGATCAGCAGCACGCCTGCCGGCGGCTGGGTCGTGAGCGTCGCGGTCGCCGCGCCGGCCGGCAGTCCGGTCGCGGTCGCGGAGGCGATCGACGCGAACGTCACGACGATCAGCCCGCTTTCGCGGAAGTCCGCCGTCGAGGTGATCGTCGGCACGGTTTCCTTCAAGAACGTGTCGGCTGCACTCAACGCGCCGGCTTCGGTTGCGCACGACGCGCCGGCGGTGCCTTCGGGGCACGGCGGCTGCACGATCGTGTCGAGCAGCTGCGGCGGGGTGCTTGCGAGCAGCGCGGTCTCGTTGGCAAACGCGCCGCCGTCGAGCGCCGACCAGCTGCTCAGCAGCGTGCCCGCCGGGATCGCCTGGGTGTCGATGTACGGGGCCGCCGTCGGCTGCGCGGCGGCGGCCGTGAACGACGTGCCCGCGAGCTCGATCAGCCACACGTGCGTCACCGGCGGCAGCGTGCTCGCTTTGGGGCTGCTCGTAGGCGTCGTCGAGGTTGGCGTGGTCGTCGTCGGCGTCGTGGATTCGGCTTCGGTGCTCGTCGTGCTCGCCGCCGCTTCGCTCTCGTGGTGTTTGCGTTTGCGCCGTTTTCTTTTCGGCGCGGCTTCGGTGCTCGTCGCTGCCGGTTGCTCTGCGGCCGCCCGTGCCTGCGCGGCGCGCGCGGCCTCGCCGCGAGCCAGCGAGGCGATCAGCAGGGGCAGGCTCGGGGCGGCCTGCGAGGGGGCTGGCGCGGGGCCGATCGCGGCGCCCACCGCCACGCCGATCCCAAGCATCGCCGCGGCCAGCGCGGCGGTCACGCGCGCCGACGGGGCGCGGAACGGCAACTTTCGGTTCTCGGGCGTGTTGTTCATTAAATGGGGTGGAATTATCGGGAAGGGATCTCGGACTTTTCCGAGTTTTCAGACCTAAACCATAAAATAGCTAATGTCGATCAGATCTATGGGGATATGCTATGTTCCGCCCTCCACGTTGTCAACTGATTGTCAATCGATCTCGAAACGGAGCCTCACTTCAATGCATCGAATCCGCCGTCTCTCCGTCGCCCTCACGGTGGCTGGCGTGGTCGGGGTTGCGGCGCCTGCAGCCGCCAACGCCACAGCGCTCGTCACCATCAGCGGCGCCACATCCTCTTACCCGCTGGTGCAGCTGCTCGTGAACAAGTACATCAAGCTGCACCCGCACAAGATCAGGTTCAAGGTCGCCCAGGGCGGCACCACCGTCGGCATCAACAACGTCAAAAACGGCAGCAGCACGATCGCTGACGTCGCTTCGGAACCGACCGGCGCCGACGCCGGGCTGACGTTCTACCC
The DNA here is from genome assembly GCA_963716535.1 of uncultured Solirubrobacteraceae bacterium. Classification (GTDB taxonomy): domain Bacteria; phylum Actinomycetota; class Thermoleophilia; order Solirubrobacterales; family Solirubrobacteraceae; genus Palsa-744. Next base: position 3,150,204 of record OY970317.1, read on the forward strand.
GATCGCCAAGTACGCGATCTGCGTGGTCACGAACAAATCGAACACGCTCAGCAACCTCACGCAGAAGCAGGTCACGTCGATCTTCACCGGCAAGACCAAGAACTGGAGTGAAGTCCCTGGTGCGACCGCCACCGGCCCGATCACGCTGTTCACGCGTACTTCGGTAGCCGGCGTGTTGACCAGCTTCAAGGCGCTGATGCTCGAAGGCAAAACCGTCGCGACGAGCGCCACCGAAGAGGCCACCGAGGGCCAGATGCGCCAGGAAGTCGAAAATAGCCCGTCCGGCATCGGTTTCCTGTCTAACTACCAGGCCAACAAAGGCGGCCTCAACTCGGTCGAGTTCAACGGTGTCGCCTGCAACCAGTCGACCGCGGGCTCCGGCCAGTACGGCGGCGTGGCGGTCTTCTACGAGGTGACCAAAGGCCCCGCCACCGGCGCGGCTGCCGCGTTCATCCACTGGATCGACCAGTCCGGCGCGGCGAAGAAAATCATCGCCAGCCAGTGGGTTCCGATCGGCTAGAGCGTGCTAGAGCGCTGCAAAATGCCGTGGCCCAGGTTGAAGCTGGGTCACGGCACGATTGCAGGGCCGAAAGCCATAGCTTTGATTGTGAGCTGGGGAAGCCGTGCTTGAACGACTGAAAAAGCCGTGGCCTGACCACCGCGCCGAGCGTCTGCTCGGCGCGGTGTCGTTGCTGATCCTGGCCGGCGTCATCGCGATCGTCGTGTTCGTCACGAGCAAGGCGTGGCCGCTGTTCCAGCACAACGGGCTCAGCTGGGTGCTCGGCGGCGGCGACGTCGAAACGGAGATCAACAACATGACCGTCGCCGTCACCAATCCGGCGGCGTCGGTCTTCCACCTGCGCGCGTGGCCGCTGATCTACGGCACGCTGCTGACGACCGGGATCGCGGTTGTGCTGGGCCTCGTGATCGCGGTGCTGTCGTCGGTGTTCATCGTCGAGCTCGCGCCCGCGCGCGTCAGGCGCGTGGTGATCCCGATGGTGCGGCTGCTGGCGTCGGTGCCGTCGGTGATCTACGGGCTGATCGGGATCCTCGTGCTGGTGCCGTTCGTCGGCAACCACCTGATCACGGTGCAAGAGAAGGAGTCGATGCAGGGTGTCGTGCAGCTCACCGGCGCCGGGCTCGGCGTGACCGCCGTGATCCTCACGGTCATGATCACCCCGATCATGATCGCGCTGATCTGCGAGGCGCTCGCCTCCGTGCCGCCGTCCTGGCGCGAGGGCGCCGTGGCGCTCGGCCTCAACCCGCTGCGCGCCGTGCGCGCCGTGACGCTGCGCGCGATCCGGCCCGCGATTGTCGCCGCCGCGGTGCTCGCGACGGCGCGCGCGCTCGGTGAGGCGGTAGTGGTCGAGATGGTGTCGGGCGGCAAGACGTTCAGCCCGCGACCCGGCGACGGGCTCGTGTTCTTCTACGAGCCGTTGCGCACGCTCGCTTCGGCGATCATCGACTACCGCGACGGGCTCAACTCGCCCGCGCTGGGCGCCTCCGTCTACGGGTTCGCGCTGCTGCTGCTGTTCGCCGCGTTCGCGCTGTCGGTCACCGGCTACCTCGTCAAGTTGCCTCTGCGCAAGTACCAGACGCGCGGATGAGCCCTTACGCATGAGCACGTTCATCCCCCAGGCCTCGCGCGGAGGAGGGTCGAGCGGGCGCCCTTCCGGTCCGCCTGGAGGCGGTCGCGGCCGGCGCTCCTCGCCGATGAGCTGGCGTTGGGGGGATCGGTTCGTGCTTGCGGCCGCGTGGACCGCAGGTATCGCGCTGTGCGTGATCGCCGCCGCGATCGTGCTCTACATGGGCTTTCGCGGCATTCAGTACCTGCGCCCAGGGCTGATCTTCGGCCGCCCTAAAGCCAGCCTCAGCCAGTCCGGATCGGGCGGCTTCCTCGATCCGCTGCTGGGGACGCTGCTGCTGACCGTCATCGGCATCGTGATCGCGCTGCCGCTCGCGCTGTGCAGCGCCGTGTGGGTAGTCGAGTACGGACGTCCGAACTGGCTGGCGCGCGTGGTCGAGTCGAGCATCGAGGTCGTCGCCGGCACGCCCGACATCGTGATCGCGATCTTCGGGCTCGCGGTCTTCCAGCTGCATCTGCTCGCGCCGTTCTCTTTCACCGCCGAAGGCGGCGGCGTCTACGGCAAATCGTTCATCGCCGCCGGCGCGCTGATATCGCTGCTCGCGCTGCCGTCGGTGTACGCGGCCACGCGCGACGGGCTGCTGGCGGTGCCAGGGCACCAGCGCGAGGCCGCGTTCGCGCTCGGCAAGACGCGTATCACGACGATCCGCCGCGTGTTGCTCCCCAGCGTGCGCTCGAACATCGCCACGGGGGCGACGCTCGGCATGAGCCGCATCATCGGTTCGACCGCGATCGTGCTGCTGCTGCTCGGCAGCACGCTTCGCATCGAAACCCAGGGCTCGTTCCCCGGCATCAACCTGCTGCGCGGCACCGGCTCGACGCTGACGAGCTACATCTACGAAAACTCGCCGGCCGGCGAAGGCGGCGCGCCGCAGAAGGCCTACGCCGCCGCGTTCTTGCTGCTGATCTTCGTGCTGATCCTCAACCTGATCGTCGACCGCATCGGTCGCGCGCAGGCGAGCGCCACGGGGATTACGCCCGTCGGGGTGGTCGTGTAGTGCGAACGCCGCGTCCGGGACGGGCAGATGGAAGGTGGCGGTGCTGGTGATCGCGCCAACGCCGGCCGCAGCGAAGGTGGCGGCGCGGGCCACGGGTCCAGCGCCTATCGCAGGCCGCCGTAAGGTCTTTGACAAACGCGCTGGGGCCGCTATCCTCATTGGTCTGATGGCCATAGTCAAGGCAATTGGGTTTGTGTTCGATGAGTCCTGAGGAGATGCTTCTAGACCCCTGGACACTCGCGAGCGACGGTCGCGAGCAGGCGCCGTCAGGCGATCCGTTCGGTGCCCAGGCCCAGCCGAGCGTCTCACCGCTGGGCGACTTGGGCTCGCTGAGCCAGCCGGTGGTGCCGCCCGTGCGCACGATCGTGCTCGACCGTCCGCCCGCGCCCGCGCGGCCGGTGCCCCAGCGCGAGGCCGTGCGCAGCGTGTCCGCGACCGCCGGCCCCGAACGGCTGACGCTGCGCGACGTGAGCATCGCCTACGCCGGCAAGCCAGCCGTCAAGTCGGTCTCGTTGTCCGTCCACCAGGGCGAGGTGCTTGCGCTGATCGGACCCTCCGGCTGCGGCAAGACGACGCTGCTGCGCACGCTCAACCGCCTCACCGAGCTGACCGCAAGCGCCTCACGCTCCGGAGAGATCCTGCTCGACGGCGAGGACATCCACGAGCTCGTCGACACGACGCTGCGCTCGCGCGTGGCGATGGTCTTCCAGCAGCCCAACCCGTTTCCGATGTCGATCTTCGACAACGTCGCGTTCGCGCTGCGCGAGCAGGGCCGCAAGCGCCCCGGTCGCCGCGAGCTCGAGCCGCTCGTGATCGACGCGCTGCGTCGCGCCGGCCTCTACGACGAGGTGCGCGACGACCTCGACCGGCCCGCGCTGCGGCTGTCCGGCGGCCAGCAGCAGCGCCTGTGCATCGCGCGCGCGATCGCGCCGCGACCCGAGGTGCTGTTGATGGACGAGCCGTGCAGCGCGCTCGACCCGATCTCCACCGGCGTGATCGAGGAGCTGATCGGCGAACTGCGCCGCGACCTCGCGGTCGTGATCGTCACGCACAACCTCGCGCAGGCTCACCGCGTCGCCGACAAGGTCGCGTTCATGTACCTCGGCGACCTCGTCGAGTACGGCACCGCGCACGACCTGTTCGAGGACCCGCGCGCCGAGCGCACGCGCGAATACGTCCGCGGAGCATTCGGATGAGCACGCGCTTCGCCTGGACCAGCGCGCGGCCATGACGAGCCTCGCGCCGGTGCCGTCTGAGAGCCAGACGTGCGCCAACTGCTCGGCTCCGCTCGTCGCCGACCAGCGCTACTGCCTCTCCTGCGGCCAGCCCGTATCGCCCGTGCGCCTCGCGTTCCTCGACGTGCTGGAGACCGAGCGCCAGCCACAGCTGGGCGCCGGTCAGGCGGGTGCGCTGCCCGTCGCCTACACGCCCTACCTCGAACCGGCCGCCGGGCCCGCCTGGCTGCGTCGCTACGCGCCGCTGTTCGGCGTGCTGTCGGTGCTGCTGCTGGCGATGATCGTCGGCCTGCTCGTCGGCCACTGGGTCACGCAGAGCAACAACAAGGTGCCGGCCACCGCCCAGGTCATCAAAGTCGAAGGGCTCGGTGGGCTCGCCACAGGCGCCGCCACGACGCCGACCAGCACCAGCACGACCGGCTCCACGTCCACGACGGGCAAATCGGCTTCGTCCAGTAAGAGCGAAGAAGCAAAGGAAGAAGCCGAAGCCAAGGCTGAAGAAAAGGCCGAAGAAAAAGCGCCCGCCAAAGCGCCCGAAGCCAAAAAAGTCAGCAGCTCCTCGCTCACCAAACTCGAAAAATCCCACGGCGCGGCGCACGAGAAAGAACTGAACAACCTCAGCACCGCGCCGATCGAAGTCAAATGAGCGCGCCTGGCGGCAACGGCGGCGGACCGGTGCACGTGCGCTCCGCGGCAGCAACAGGCAGCGCCCCGGCCCCGGGCGGCGTCGATGCCTCGAGCGGCGACTCGGGCGCGACCGGCGGGATCGTGCTGCCCGCGGGCGGGCTGCCGACGCCGAGCGGCTCGATGGCCGAGCTGCGCAGCCGACGCCTGGAGCTCGCCGAGCGCGTCGCCGCGCTCACCTGGGACCTCGGCGGCCTGGCGTACGAGATGGCGATCCGCGACCACTACCGTCTGGACGTGCTCGCGCGCAAAGCCGCGGAACTGCAGGAGGTCGACGCGCAGCTCGGCGAGGTGCAGCGGCTGCTCGCCACCGCCGAGGCCGGCGTCCACGGCCAGTGCCGCTCATGTGGAGCTGTGCACAGCCGCGGCGCCGCCTACTGCTGGCACTGCGGCGCGCCGCTGCTGCAGGAGGCGCGGCCTTCGGTGCTGGCGGGCGATCAGTCGGCTTGAATAGCTGAGCTTCACCGCGTCATGCGCGCGGCGGCAATGGCACGTCCACCGGCAGCTCGGCAATCGCATTGGCTCCCTGCATCGCCAGCGCTTCCTCACGTGTCATCGGTTGTCCCGCCAGGTGCCTCAGCGCGAGGTTGACAGCAGCGGTCTTGGTTCGCACGCCGTAGCGATCCATGATCGTCTGCACGTGGCTGTCCTCGATCTCGATGTTGGTCCGTACGAGCGCCATGCACCAATCGTACGCTCCGCGGTGCTTCATAACGATGGTCCAATCGCTCGCCCGTGACTGCGTGTACGGGTAATGTGTCCGGTATGAGATCTGGCGCTACCAGTGTTTCTTCGATCACGGCGGCTCTTGCGTTGATAGCTGCGGTGCTCGCAGTCGTGACCCTCCCCGTCACCTCCAGCGCGACCCCCGCTCGCGTCCACCGCGCCAGCGCCGCCCTCGAATACGGCTGCCCGATCCTGCCGCCCGAAGACCCGCTGAACCAGGAAATAGCGGACGCTCCCGTGAACCCCAACTCAGCGAACTACGTCGCGAGCATCGGTTTGAGCGCGCACCTGCACCCGGACTTCGGCACGGAGCCGAGCTACGGCATCCCGTACACGGTCGTCGGCCCCGAACAGGCGAAGGTGCCGATCAAGTTCAACAAATACGGCTCGGAATCGAATCCGGGGCCGTACCCGGTGCCGGCGAGCGCGCCGATCGAGGGCGGCGGCAAGAACGGCCACGGCGACAAACACGTGCTGGTCGTGCAGGAAGGCAGCTGCATGCTGTATGAGCTGTACAAAGCCAAGCGCAAGGGCGCCGGCTGGACGGCGGCCTCGGGCGCGGTTTTCAACCTGCGCAGCGACGCGCTGCGGCCAGAAGGCTGGACCTCGGCGGACGCCGCCGGCCTGCCGATCTTCCCGCTGCTGGCGCGCTACCCGGAGGCCGCCTCAGGCCAGATCGACCACGCGCTGCGCGTGACCGTGCCGGAAAGCCAGAACGGCTACATCCATCCCGCCACGCACTTTGCGTCGACGAGTTCCAACCCGAACCTGCCGCCGATGGGGCTGCGGCTGCGGTTGAAGGCGAGCTACAGCCTGGCCGGCTTCAACGGCGAGTCGCTGGTGATCCTCGAAGCGCTGAAGCGCTATGGGCTGATCGTTGCCGACAACGGCTCGCCGTGGTTCATCACCGGTGCGCCCAACCCCGGCTGGAACGACGAAAACCTAGAACAGATCAAGCGCGTGCCTGGGTCTGAATTCGAAGCCGTCGAAAGCGGCCCGATCCTGCACGGCTGACTGGACCTCGGGCCGCGTCCAGCACGCCTCGTCCGCTGCCGTTACGCCCGGCATCGCTACGCCCCGCATCGCTAAGCGCGGCGGCGTGTCGCGAGTAGTCCAAACTGGAGCGCCAGCGCGAGCACGCCACAGATGCTCAGCACGCGCCCAAGTATGAGCGGGAAGCCGGCTGCGGGAGTCACGGAGATGGACCGTGTGGCGGCTGCGCTGTCGTGACTCCCCGAGTGCGAAGAGGCTGGATCGATCTCCAGCACGTCGGCTCCACTGCCGTCGTTGATCCCGACGATCTTGGCGCCCGTTACGTGCACGAAGCTCGAGGGCCCGAAGAGATTTGAGTTCACGAGTTCGCCTGGGCGGACCCGCAACTGCGCAGAGATGCGTTTGCCTTGCGCGGTAGCGGTATCGAAGTGGGCCATGGCAAGGTGTTCGAATGACCCCGGCAGGGTTGGTGGGTGTACATCCGATTCACTCACAAGCGATTCATGTACCTGCGGACCGTTCAGGATCGGCTGGCGTACGTCGATGTAGTCTTTGAACACGCCTCCCGAGGACACGGCTTCCGCTGAGGATGCAACCAGGTAGGAGGTGCCGGGTCCTGCGACTTCTGCCGGCCAGCCCGCAATCGTGGCATCGCGATCCGCGGTGGACGGGTATGCAGCCGTCTGCAACACGGCGCCGATGATCCCGGCCAGGAGAACCGGCGGGAGTGCCCATCGCGTCCATGCTCGTAGGCGGGGACCTCCGTCCTTTGCGAGCACGAGGATTGACAGCACCGTGCCGCTCAAGCCGAGCAGCACGTAGTTCTCGAGTCGGTAGCTGTACTGGAGGCTGGCGTAGTAGCGAGGCAGCGTCAAGATGAGCCCGGCATGGGTCATCAAGACGATCACGAGCGTGGTGAAACCCGCGCAGAGCATCAGGACCCTCGTCCAGGTTCCGCGCGTGCTCGCGGACAGGGCAAGCGCGATTCCCACGAGCGCCCAGGCCATCGCGAGGACTGGCAGCGACAGCGCAAATCCGGCGTTGCCTGGAGCTGCGGTCGCGCGTGAGAGCGTGAACAGGTGCCGCGTGGAGACCAACGGCATCGAGCTTCGCACGATGCTCGCGACCGGCTGGTTCCCGATCCACGTGGTCGACTCGTAGGCTGCGGCGGGGACCAGAAACCACCCGCAAACCAGCAGCGACGGAACCACGACTCGCGCAAGGCGGATTAGCCCGGCGCGTGAGATCTGCGTGCGCGCCCGTGGAACGCCAATCACGCTCGCCAGCCCGACGAGGACGAGCATCGTGGATCCCCACACCAACGTCAGCGCATGACTGCCGAAGAAGAACACGCAGCTGATCGTCAGGGCCAGCGCCGGCCACACGCGCAGCCGATCGCTGCGCAGGATGCTCAATCCGGCCGCGATCACCAGGGGGATCATCGAGACGGCGATGAATTCCGGCCAGTCCCCGTCCGCGTAGATCATTGTGAGGTAGAAGGACGAGGTGATCAACACGATGCCGGGGATCTGAGCCTGCCAGCGGTCCAGCCCCGCCTGGCGCGCGATCCAGTACCAGCCGCCATACGAAGCGCCGAAGGCGAGCAGGTACGTGAGCACATAGGCAACTACTGGCGTGCCGCCGAGCACTAGCGAAAGTGCCCCGGTCAAGGTAAACAGCGTGCCGCCGTAGAACACGTACTCGGGGTAGAACACCCCGCTTTGGTAGTTGAGGAAGAGGCCTGGAAGATGCCCGGCGCTGAGCGAGAGGCTCTGCTTCCACATGAACCAGAGGTCCAGCAGCCAGGAGCCGAGGAACGAGGAGCTCGAGAAGTACAGAGGCCACGTCAACGCGCCGATGAGCAGCACTGCCGGTGCGCCGAGAACGAGCGTGCGCGCTGCGAGATCGAACGAGACCCGTCTGGCGCCCGCCGTGGGATGCAGAGCGGGCGGCGCGTTCATGCGGCACAAGATAGGTCGGCAGCGCGATCGGTTGGCCGGAGCAAAACGCTCGCGGCGGCGAGTCCCGCGAGGCCGGCATCTGCGGACAAATAGCATTGCCGGGATGTCTCCAACCTCAAGGTGGACGGTCGGTTGCGTCGCGCAGGCACCTGCCGCGACGTTCTCGCAGCGATCGAACGCCGCGGACAAAGAAACAACGCGCCCCGATATCGCTCCCGGCGCGAGGCTGCGTGCTTCGCTGCTCTGGGCCCACGGTTGTCAGGCGTGGCCAGCCGATTGCGAGGCAATGAGTGACCGCCGGCAATTGTCGAGCATCTGAATCAGGCAAAGCCGCGGAGTCAAGATGCGCGTCGTTTGTATTCTCCGCGCATGCCGAGCACGGCAGTCCCCGAGCTGATCGTCCCCGAAGCGGCCTTGAAGCCGGTCGAGGTGTCGATCGTGGTGCCCTGTCTGAACGAGGAGCTGACGATTGGTGAGTTCGTGGATTGGTGCTTCGAGGGGCTGGCGGCGGCGGGCGCGAGCGGGGAGGTGTTGATTGTCGACTCCTCGAGCGATCGCTCGCCGGTGATCGCTGCCGAGCACGGGGCGCGTGTCATCAACGTGCCGCAACGGGGCCTCGGGCGAGCGTACATCGAAGCGATCCCCCACGTGCGCGGTGACATCGCGATCTTGGGTGATTGCGACCTCACGTATGACTTCCGCAGGCTCGACGGCTTCATTGCGGCGGTTCGACAGGGTCATGACTTCGTGATGGGGACGCGCACGAAGGGCGAGATCGAGCCCGGGGCGATGCCTGCGCTACACCGCTATTTCGGTTCGCCGGCGACTACGTGGATGTTCAACGTCATCTACGGCACGCGCTTCAGTGACATCCACTGTGGCATGCGCGCGATCACGCGGGAGGCGCTCGAGCGGATGGAGCTGGAGTCCCATGGCTGGGAGTACGCGTCGGAGATGATCCTCAAGGCGCACAAGCTACGGATGCGCACCACGGAGGTGCCGGTGCGCTTCTGGAAGGATCGCGAGGGGCGCGAAAGTCACCTCAGGCGGGGCGGCTGGCGGACGCCGTGGATAGCCGGTTGGAACAGCCTGCGGGTGATGTTCCTGTATGCGCCCGATTTCTTTCTGCTGCGCCCCGGGACCGTCCTGTTCGTGTTGGGCCTGCTGATCTCGGGGCTGCTCGCCGCCGGACCGTTCATGTTCCTGGGTATCGGCTTCGACCTGCACTGGATGCTGCTGGGAGTGGTCGCTGCGACCGTCGGATACAGCGCGGTGCAGCTGGCGTTGCTCGCACGCGTCTTCTTCGACTTCGACCGGCGGCTGACCGATCGCATGCTCACCATGTTGACCTACAACCGTGGCATGCTGCTGAGCGCGGTGCTGGTCGGCGGGGGGCTCGTGCCTAACGTGATCCTGCTCGTGCGCTGGCTGAGCGCCGACTTCCATCTTCGCGCGGTCCAGTACTCATCGGTGTTCGGTTTGCTCGTGATGATCCTTGGGTTTCAGACCTTCGGCTTTACGCTGCTGCTGCACATGTTGGGCAATCGCACACGGCTGAGGCGCAGCCCATGAGCGTGACGCTGAGCTCGCCGGGCGGTGAGCTGTGCTACGACGACACGCGCGACCATTTCGAGAACGGTCTGCTGCGCTTGATGAACCTCAGCCAAGAGGATTTCGAGCGGTGGCTCGAGCTGGCGGAGCGCAGCCGCGAGTCGAGCACGCTCGCGCGACTGCGTGACGGCTGGGCCTTGCTGCGCCCACCACCGCAGGCGCCGGCTCACGGCCCGCTGGGTCGCGGTCCGCGAGAGCTCGAGGGGCGCCTCTGGCACGGGGCGATCGCGGAGACACCGTCGCACGGCGTGGCCGTCTCGGACACCGCGCGGCACGCCTGGCTCGTGCATTGGGACGGCGAGCGCTTCGTGCGCGAGACGCAGCCGCCGAGCTACGAGGAGGAGTACTTCGAGGGTGACAAGTTGGAGGCGGGCGGCTATGGCGACTACACGGCTCAGTCTGGCTGGCGCCTGGAGAAGTCGGTACGACAGGTACGCGAGATGCGCGAGCGCACCGGCGTCGAGCGTGGGCGCGTGCTCGACATCGGCTCGGGATACGGTTTCTTCAGGGTGGCTCTGCACGAGGCAGGCTACGAGCACGACGGGCTCGAGGTGTCGGAGTTCGCGCGCGGTGTCGCCGCCAGCGCCTACGGCTTGACGACCTTCAGCGGCACGCTCGCTGAGCACTGGGCCGAATGGGAGTCGCGCTATGACGTGGTCACGCTGTTCGATCTGATCGAGCACCTGGCCGACCCGCAGCGGTTTCTCGAGCAGGTCGCACAGATCCTGCGCCCAGGGGGTGTGCTCGGGGTGAAGACGCCAAACATCGACTGTCCCGAGGCGGAGGTCTTTGGGCCTCACTATCACTCGCTGAAGCGCGAGCACCTCGCCTTTTTCTCGGCCGACTCGCTGACGGCGATGGCGGCCGCGGCGGGATTCAGGCCGGTGGACGTTTCCACCACCTCGCACCTGCTCGAGGGGTTCGTGGGGCGGGAGCAAACGGATGCCTGGGAGCAGCAGCTGCGGGGGGCTGATCTGGTGGCGTGGTACGGGCTGGCGGACGCTTGAGCTAGGCGAGCTGCGCGTAGAGTCGCTCGCACAGCTCGGTGATGCGGCGCGCTTCGCTCATCGTCGCGGGTTGCCCGTTCCCAGTCGAGGCACCATGCTCGCCGCGCCAGTGGGCGACGACGCTCGCGAGCTCGTCCCGCAGGCTGTCGTTGCGCTCGCCGTAGTGGTGCAGCTCCTCGGAGTCGCGCTGGCTGACGGCGCCGGCGTCCGCCCAGGCCCAGCGTCGGCCCAGGCGCAGCGTCATTGGGCCGTAGTTGCCGCCGCGACCCTCGGCGATTGCGTAGCCGCTCTCGCCGAATACCTCCACACGGAACGTGTTGACCCAGCGGATGTGGGAGATCCGCAGCGTCGCGAGTAGCTGCCCGGCGCGGAAGCTGGCGACGACGTCCTCCTCGATCCCGGTCTTCCAGAAGCCGCGAGTGGCTGTGATCGACGCGCAGTCGACAGCCGGCGCTAGCTGCAGCAACAGGTCGAGCAGATGCACGCCGGGGTCGAGTAGTACCCCGCCGCCCGCGCGGACAGGGTCGAGCTTCCAGCCTGTCGCTGAGTTGGGATGACCGCCGTGTCCGACGAGCATGTCGATGTTTCGCAACTCGCCGAGGTCGCCGGCCGCGACACGCCTGAAGAGCTCTGCTACCGCTGGCAGGTAACGGTAGTTGTAGCCGACGAAGCTGGGCGTCGCGAGCGTCGCTGCGAGTTGCTCGAGCGTGCGCGCCTGGCTGGCGCCGATCCCGAGTGGCTTCTCGATCAGGACTGCCTTCCCTGCCTCCAGCACGGTGCTGGCAATCGGTAGCGACATGTCGTGTGGCACCGACACGACGGCCGCGTCGTAGCTGTCGCTCGACAGCTCGGCGAGCGCTTGATAGCGGGGGACGTCGCCGTCGCGATCGCCGGGCAGCGGGTCGACAGTTGCCGCTAGCGTGGCGCCGTCGATCCGCCCGAGCGCCTCGGCGCGCTGGCGCCCGATCAGCCCGAGCCCGATCACCGCGACGCGCATTCGGTCAACGACCCTGGCGGCGCCTGTGGGAGTTGCCGCGACCTAAGCGCCCGCGTGCATCGTGCTCAGGCGTGCAGCGCGACACCGCGCCGAGGCATGCGCTGGTGCTCAGGCCTGGTGGGTCGGCTCTGCAGCGGTCTGCGCCGGTGGCGCAGACGGCAGCGGCTGCGCGACGGCAGATGGCACCGGCGCGGCGCTTGGTGGCGCGACTGGTTGTGCCGTAGCTTGCGGCTGCTGTGTGCTCTGCATGAGCGACGGCGAGGATGTGCCGCTGATGGAGTCCTTGAACTCGCGCATGCCTGCACCCACCGAGCGCCCTATTTCCGGCAGTCGCTTGGCGCCGAACACGAGCAGCAGCACGATCAGCAGGAACGCGATATGCAGCGGGTTGTCGAAGCCCATGTCCCCTATGAGTGTAGAACATCTCGGCGGCCTGCCTGTTCAGGCGATACCCGTGTGCGGCTCACGCCACATAGGCCACAGCTTCGGTCCGTATGGGAGTCGCAGCTCTCCCACCGTACGGAAGCCGAACTGTGCGTAGAAGTCGAGATTGCGGGGCTTGGAGGACTCGAGATAGGCGCCGACGCCGGCGCTGTCGCATTTGGCGAGCACGGGCTGCAGCACGGCTGACCCAAGGCCATGTCCACGGGCATCGGGGTCGGTGCCCAGCAGCGATAGATACCAGTGCGGCGGCTCATGCGGGTGCTTGCGCTGCATCTCGCGGTGGCCCCGCGCAAGCACGGGCAGGCGTGTCAGCATGCGCGGGTCGAGCAGGCAGCGCAGGAGGGCAGCGCTCGGACGGATGCTGGTCTGGCGCCCCGGCGGGGTCCAGACGGCCGCGGTCGTGCGCTCTGCGTTGGTCCAGACTCCACCGTGCGCGAGCAGCTCGCGCAAGCGCGCCGAGTACATGCTGGCGAGGGTCTTCGCACGTAGCGGGTCCGACTTGCAGGTCCACTCGGCGACTGGGTCGTCCATGTAGGCGCGCACGAGCATGCGTGTCAAGGTGGGTACGTCTGTGGGCTGTGCGTGCCGTACGGAGCTGGTCGCGTGCAGCGCCTGCTCGGGCTTTGGGGTCATCAGTAGGTTTTCTGCAGAGGTCGAGGGCTGGAGCCGTTGACGGCACCGTTGTGTGCTGGCGCGCGGCTGCCGCGGCGCTCGCGCGAGAGCCTTCGCGCTGTGCGCCAGCCAAGTCGCACCATCGCCGTCGACGCATGTTCCGCGTGCGCCACGACTTCCTCGAGCGCTGCCGCAAAGCGCCTGATCTCGCGCTCCTCGATGACCAGTGCCGGGAGCGCCTTGATCACGTTCATGCGCCGCCCCGCGACCTGGCAGAAGATCCGGTGATCGTGAAACAGGGGCACGGTCACCAGCTGCGCGAAGACGCCCGGCTGCACGCGCTCGATCGCGCTCCACATCGACCAGCGGCCGTTGCCCTCCGGCGGTCCCAGTTCGATCCCCCACATCATGCCCAGGCCGCGTACGTCGTGCACGATCTCGTAGCGCTCGACGAGCGGGCGCGTGAGCTCGAGCAGCAGCTCGCCCATGCGCGTGCCGTGCGCCAGCAGGTCTTCGCTATCGATCGCGCGCAGCGTGCCCAGCGCGGCTGCCGCCGCGAGGTCGTTGCCTGCGAACGTCGAGCTGTGGCGGATCGCGCGCTTCATGCGATCGAACACGCGGTCGAACGCGGGGCGGCAGACGAGCACGGCGCCGATCGGCACGAAGCCCCCGGAGAGCGCCTTCGAGAGGCAGATCATGTCGGGCTCGAGGCCCCAGTGCTCGAGCGCCAGCAGGCGCCCGGTGCGTCCGATGCCGGTCTGCACCTCGTCGCACACGAACAGCGTGCCGGCCTCGCGGCACAGGCGCTGCACGCCCTCGAGGTAGCCAAACGGCGGTAGCACCACGCCCTTGCCTTGAATCGGCTCGAGCATGAATGCGGCGACGTCGCCGTGGCGCAGCTCGCGCTCGAGCGCGTCGAGGTCGCCGAACGGCACCATGTCGCAGCCGGGGACGAGTGGGCCGAAGCCTTCGCGGAACTCTTGGTTGCCGTTGAGCGACAGTGCGCCCATCGTCAGCCCGTGGAAGGCGTTGTCGGCGTACAGGATGCGCGAGCGTCCGGTCGCGGCGCGCGCGATCTTGAGCGCGCCCTCGACGGCCTCGGCGCCGCTGTTGGCGGCGACCATCGCGGCGACGCTGACGGGCGCGCGTGCGATCAGCTGCTCGGCGAGCACGCCCGTCAGCAGCGTCACGCCCAGTTGCGGCAGGTTGCCCGTGCGTGCTGCCAGCACGTCCTCCATCGCTGCGATCGCCTCCGGGTGGTTGCGCCCGATCGCGAACACGCCGTGGCCACCGAACAGGTCGAGGTAGCGGTGGCCTTCGGAGTCGATCAGGTGCGCGCCCTCGCCGCCGGTCCACACGCGGTCGAAGCCGACGGTGCGCACGATCTTTCCCATCTGTGCATTCAGGTAGCGGTTGTTGAGTGTCATCTCCTCGCCGACGCGGCTGGCGAGGATCTCCCGTATGGGAGGGACAGAGTCGGTGCGCATGTCGCCGAGCTTATTTATACGTGCGCTAGCGCGCTGGTCATATTGGCTCCTTGTCTACTACTGCGTGGCTGGGACGATGATTGGTGTCTCCAACTGCGCCGTTCGAGCGCGCTGCGCTCGCGGCGGCCGCATTGCGCAGCGCGCGATGAAGGTGATCCGCGAGTCGCACCGCAAAGGCCACGATCATGAAGGTCGAGTTTGCTTGGCCGGAGGTAACAAACGCTGAGCTGCTGGCGACGAACAGGTCGTCGAAGCCATGCACGGCCAGCTGCGAGTCCAGCACGCCGGCTTGCGGGTGCGCCGACATGCGCGTCGTCCCAGCTTGGTGGTATCCATCGAGTAGCTGTTCGCGAAAGCCTGCCTCGCGGTCATCGTAGAGATACTTGAGATATCCGATCCCGTGTTCGCGCAGGTAGCGGTCGAAATGCTCGTGCACACGGATCGCGGCGTGAATATCCTCATCGGTAAAGCGCAAGTGCGTGCGCATACGCGGCACGCCAAGCGCATCGTGCTCACTGCTCGGTGTGATCTCGCTGTCGTAGTGCGGAAGGTGCTCGCCGTGGTAGTAGAGGCGGTAGACATTCGACGCACTCGGCACGAACACCCCCGGTGCCTTGTAGCCGCGCTTGACGAAGCGCTCGTATCCGAACGTGACGGCGAACCACGCGGCTCGCGGCAGGTTGCGCGCGACGTTGCGAAAGTGCTGCCAGTGGGAAACAGGTTTGTTGGTGTCGATCTTGCGACGTCTGATGCCCTCGGCGATGAAATAGCGCCCGAGGGGCGAGGCGAGCGCCAGGTATATGAACGAGAGGATTGCGTTGCCGTGGGAGGAGTCGCTGATGTCCGGGTTTTCGAGCCACATCGCCACATTCGGAAGATCGTGCTCGACCAGATACTCCGAGGCGAAGGTGAAGCGTCGGCGCACGTAGATGCCGGCGGGGTCGTGCTCGAAGCCGTAGATCGTCTGCTCGGGCGGTGTGTTGAAGTGCACCTGGGCGATCGATGCGCCGAGATGTGCCATGTACCAGTGGCCGAGATGGCCTGAGTGATTGCCGATGCCGTTGCGGTGGAGGCGGTTGGACGCGAACAGCAGCCGCGTGGATTCGATGCCGCCGCATGCGAGCACGTAACGCTCCGCACGGATTCGCACCTGGACGCCTGAGAGCGTTTGCGCCGTCAGCAACGAGACGCTACGGCCGTCGTCGCCGCACACGATCTCCGTGCATGTGAGCTGGCTTGCGACCGTGATCAGCGTGGACGCCTTGAGCTCGTCACGATAGGCTCGGCCGAAGTTCGTCGGTAACGACCAGCGCTCCAGCGCGGTAGCGCGAACGTCGCCGTTGGGCCAGCCGGGGATCAGCGCGTCGCCGGCCAGAGTCGGTATCGATGTTGCGTCAAAGCGCGCTTCGCCGCACATGCACCATTGGCACGCCCGCGCGAAATAGCGCTCCAGCTCGTCATAGTCGACAGGCCAGTCGGCGTCTCCGACGATCCCGCGGGGCTGGAAGTCGATCGGATCGAACGGGACGCAGCGTCCTGCCCAGAGATTGGATGTGCCGCCGACCTGGCGGCGGGTTGCAAGCGACATCGGGACGTGCGCCGCGTCGTGGCCGAGGGTCTCGCCCAGGCGTTGCACCTCGGGATTGTAGGAATCGCCGCCGCTCTCGATCAGGAGTGTGCGGTGTCCCGCATTCGCGAGCTCCAGCGCCAGGGTGATCCCGGCTGGGCCGGCGCCGACGATCGCGACCTCTGTCTCGAGCGTCGTTCGTGGCGGTAGGAGTGTGGCGTTGAGGTGCACGGAAATCGCGCGGCGCGCAAGGTCATTGGATCGGGCGAGCCGCGACGGTGAGCGTATCGAAGGCCGTGTCGAATTGGGCAAATTGGCCACAGCCCGTGGGTGCATCTTGGTGTGATGTGCTCAGCAACCGCCGGTGGCGCGTCGTGCGCGATAGTGAGAGACATTAATTGCCACGTGCGGTCACGCAGGGCGGGGATTTGCCGGGTTGGTGGACACTGGGTCGGGCGATGGCGCCGACACGCACGTAACATCGAGGACGATGGCGATCTCCGGGCAACTGCGAGCCGACGGCGAGTCGTGGCGGCGAGCACTGGCCCGCAACCTGGCGCTGCTACGCACCGATGCGGTGCTCGCTCAGGGAGTGAGATTCGCGTTCAGCGGCGTTGTGGTGTCGATCGTCTACATCGCGATCACGACGCTGCTGTCCCAAGTCTGGCATCTGCGTTTCCAGTTCGCGCTGGTGATCGGTTGGAGTGCGGCTGTCGCCGTCCATTTCACACTCCAGCGAACGTTCGTGTGGAAGGGCCAGCAGCAGTTCGCGCTGCCGTTTCGCCGCCAGGTGCGTCGCTACCTGATCGTGGCGGTGTCGCAGCTCGGTGTCACCACTGCTAGCACGACGTTCCTGCCGTCTGCGTTGGGTGTGTCTGCGGAGGTCGTCTACCTGGCGACTGTGTCACTCGTGACGCTGTTGAACTTCGTGGTGTTCCGTCACGGTGTCTTCCATCCCGAGGTTCCCGCGGCCAGGAGCGGCTAGCGCTCTGCGCGTGATCTGCGCCGCCACAACCAGCATCAGCGCGGCGAACGCGTCGCGTAGGAGTGCGCCCGAGAGCGCGTTTGCGAGCGCGACGCCGGCGGCGGCGCCTGCCAAAGACAGCAGTCCCAACAGCAGCGCGTCGCCGCGGCGAACGTTGCCGTAGCGGTCCTGCCGGTAGGTGCCGACGATCGCGACGGGGACGATCGCGAGGAGCGACGTAGCCTCGGCGTGATGCTGGCTCAAGCCGGCGAACAGCACGAGCCCGGGGACGAACAGCACACCACCGCCCACGCCCAGCAGGCCCGCGACGACCCCGGCGGCGAGGCCGATACCGATCGCACCGATCATGCGCGTTCGCGGATCGTGCAGCGCGTGCAGCTCGCGAGCATCAATTGATCACCAACTCGACGGCGCTCGCGACGAGCACTGCGGCGAACAGCAGCGCGATCGCGCGCGTGTGCAGACGCTGCTGCAGCCACGTGCCGATCAGCACGCCGAGCACGGCCGGCACGCCGACGAGCGCGGCGTCGAGCAGGTTGACGTTGCCGTAGAGGCCCTGCACGGCGGCGGCGAAGGCGGCGATGAAGACGATCGCGGCAAGCGACGTGGCGGTCGCGGCGCGCTCGCCGTAGCCGAGCCGCAGGATCAGCAGCGGCACGATCACGCTGCCGCCGCCGACGCCGAACAGTCCGCTGAAGAGCCCGGCGAGCGTGCCGATCGCCATCAGCGTCGGCAGGCGGCCGGCTGTGCGCTCAGCGGCCACTTGCGCGAGCGGACGGACCTGCCAGCATGCACGGCATACTAGAGGCGTGTCCCCAGCCGCGACGCTCGTTGAGGCGCTCGAGCCGATCCGCTCCGATCCCGCTCGCTCCGCCGTGCTGCTGGACATCGATGGCACGCTCGCGCCGATCGTGCGCCACGCGGCTGACGCGCACGTCCCGGAGGCGACGCGCGGGCTGCTGATCCAGATCGCACGCCGCTATCGCGTCGTCGGCTGTGTGAGCGGCCGCCGCGCGAGCACCGCGCGCCAGATCGTCTCGATTGGCACGATCGCGTACGTGGGCAACCACGGCGGTGAGCTGCTGCGCCCGGGGGCGACGCGCCCGGAGGTCGACCCGGAGCTGGCGGCGTGGGCGCAGCGCGTGCGCGAGTTCGCGGCGCGCGTGGACACGGGCGAGCACCAGCGCTTGCGCGTGCGCAGCGAGGACAAGGACGCGATCGCGGCGTTCCACTGGCGCGGCGCGCCAGACGAGCAGCTGGCCGAGCAGGCGGTGCGCGAGATCGCACGGCTTGCCGAAGAACAGGGCTTTGCGGTGCACTGGGGGCGCAAGGTGCTCGAGGTGCGCCCGCCGGTGCCGCTCGGCAAGGGGCTCGGCATCGCAGCGCTGCTGCGCGGCGGCGAGGCGTCGGCGGCGGTGTACGTCGGCGATGACACGACCGATCTGGACGCGTTTCGCGGTCTGCGCACGCTGGTCGAGTCAGAACAGCTGGCGTGCGCTGTGTGTGTCGCGGTTGCCTCCGACGAAGCGCCGCCAGGGCTCGCGCAGGAGGCCGACCTGACGGTTGATGGACCGGGTGGTGTGCGCGAGCTGCTCGAGGCGCTCCTGTAGCCCGTGCGGTTCGTCGACTTCCTCAGGACGACTGTGTTGCTGAGCGCGGGCGCCGCGACGGCGCTCGCGGCGGTGACGGTGGTCGCGGCGAGCTCGCGCTCGGACACGCAGCTGACGGAGATGGCGGTCGGCTGGTGGCTGGTCGCGGGCGCGGTGGGGTTGTGGCAGAGCCGGCGCGCGAGCACCAACCCGCCGATTGCGCGACTGCTGGCGAGCGCGAAGGCGAGCAGCACGCTGCCAGAGCACCACCCGAGCGCGATCCTGCTCAACCGCCTTTGGCCGCTGGTGCTGTTCACGCTGCTGGCGGGCGGGCTTGCGTTCCTGGCGCCGCAGATTCCCGGCATCGCGGCCGGCTTCGCAATCATCTGGGCGCTCGCGTGGCGACGCCAGGATGGGGCCGTGGCGGCGATCGAGGAGCGCGACGGCGTGTGCTTCTACGTGCGTCGCACCTCGCCGGCGCGACCGATGGCGCTGGTGCGTACGCCTGGCTTCAAGACCGCCCGGCCGCAGCGTGCCGACGGTGCTGTCACCTGAGATGGCGGCTGCCCGGCCAGTGCGCGGCGGAGCGCTCGCGGCGCGGAGCGGGGACCGAGCACTCGACGTGCTGATCGTGTCGCTCGGCTCCACGCACGGGCTGCGACGAGCCGACGAGGAGCTGCGCGACGCGCTCGTGCGGGCGGGCGCGAGCGCGTCGATCGCCAGTGCGTTGGCGCCAGTGCCGGTGCGAACGCTGATGCTCACGGACCTGGCGTGGGCGCGCGCAGCGCGGGCGGCGGCGACACGCGCGCTCGCGCAACGGCCATCGCCGCCGCGGGCGATCGTGTACTCGAGCACGACCGCGGCGCTGCTGTGGCCGCGGACCGGTGCGATTCGCTTCGACGCTCCGTCGGCCGGCAACCGGCCCGGCCGCGACGGCCTGTGGCAGCGACCGCTGGAGCGCCGTCGCTTGGCGCGGGCGCCGCTGCTGCTGCCGTGGAGCGAGGGCGGACTCGAGGAGCTGCCGCAGGCGGTGCATGGCGGTGCTCGCGCGCTGGTGCTGCCGGTGCCGGTGGAGTCTTCGGGGGCGCCGCCACGGGCTGCAGCAGCGCCGGCTTCCCCCGGCGCTGCGCTGCACGAGCGTGACATTGCGGCGATCACGTACGCGGCGAACCCGTCGAAGAAGGGGCTCGATCGTGTGCTGGCAGCGTGGCGCGCGGTGCGCGAGACGCTGCCCTCGGGCGTGCCGCGAGAGCTGGTGGTGACGGGCGTCACGGCGGAGCAGGTGCGCGCGGCGGGGCTGGCAGTTCAGGAGCAGCCGGGCGTTCGCGTGGTGGGCGCGCTGCCGGCGGCGGAGTACCGCGCGCTGGTGCGCCGCGCGCGCGTGTTTGTGTGCGCGCCGCGTCGCGAGGACTATGGGGTGGCACAGCTGGAGGCGCTGGCGGATGGCTGCCTGTTGGTGAGCACGCCGGCGCCGGGACCGTACGTGGCGGCGCCGATCGCGCGCGCGCTGGATGCGCGCCTGATCGATGAGGATCTGGAGAGCGCGCTGCGTGCGGCGCTGTGCAACCCACCGCGCGACTACGCGGCTCGCGCCAGGGACGCGCTGGTGCCGTTCGGGCGCGCTGCGGTCGACCGGCTGGTGGCCGACGAGCTACTGCCGCGGCTGCTCGGCTCCGCGTAGCGTCGCCACTCAAACCCGCGACTACCGCTCGGCTCCGCGCGACTACCGCTTGGCTCCGTGCGGCCGCCGCGCGACTCGCGCGGCGCCGCTGCCCGGATCTGCGTAGAAGTGACGGAAACAACGCGACCGGAATCACGCTGTTAAGTGGAATTGCGGGCAGGCCTGGGCTACGTTCCGTCGGTGTCGGCTCCCGATCGCGCCAACGCCTCGGCTTCTCATGGCTTGCGTGTGGGCGGGGAGCCGCTTGGCGACGCGACGGGCTCGCTGGTGGTACGTACCCGGGCGGTGGTGGCGCGCGTGGGAGTGTCAAATTGGAGCGCCTACGCGTGGGGTGCGATCGCGGCGACGGTGGCGTTCATTGCGATTACGTGCTGGTGGCTGACGCAGGACCGCAGCGTCCCGATATACGACGCCGGCGATCAGCTGGAAACGGTGCTGCGTTACCACAGCATGCTGGCGGCGGGCAATCTGCTGGGGCCGTTTGAGTTCAACAACATCTATCCGATCTTCGGTCACATGGTGGGCGCGGTGGCCGCGCTGATCGGCGGCGCGAACGTCGCCGCGCCGATTGTTGGTGAGAACGTCGTGTTCGTGTCGTTGTTGGCGCTCGGCTGTTACCAGACGGGGAGACTGCTGTTCGGGCGCATGGCGGGGATGCTCGCGGTCGTGCTGGTGCTCGGCTCGCCGCTGATCATCTCTATGTTCCACGTCTTCCTGCTGGACGGCCCGGTCACGGCCGTCGTCGCGGTGTCGGTGTGGCTGATCCTCGCGAGCGAGGACTTCAGCCGGCCGGGCGTGGCGGCTCTCGCGGGGGTGGCGGTCGGCTTGGGCGTCAACATCAAGGTGCAGTTCGCGCTGTTCCTCGTAGGGCTCGTGGTGATCGTGCTGCTGCATGGAGGCTGGCGTAACTGGCGTGGCTTCGCGATCTTCTCGGCGATGGCGCTGGCGGTGGGTCTGCCGTGGTACATCGCCCATTTCTCTGAGATCGGAGAAATGTTTGAACTGGCGAGCTCGGGTGGCGGTACGCCGTCCGGCAATATCCCGCCGACGCTCTCGGGCCAGAACCTGACCTGGTACTTCTGGAGCATCTTCAACTCGCAACTGCTGGCGCCGCTGTTCGTGCTCGCGGTGACGGGTGTCGTTTGGCTGTTGGTGACGGTTGTGCGCGAACGTGGCAAGAACGCGGCGAGACTGGAGTTCCTGCTGGCGGGCTTCGCGGCGTGGCTCGTGATCACGTTCCTCGATCCGCATCACGACATTCGCTACGGGCTGCCGATGCTTGGCTTCCTGGCGGTGGTCGCGACGGGCTGGATCGCTCATGTGTCGCCGCGCGTACGTGCGGTGGCGATCGCGGTGCTAGCGCTGGGTGTTGCGGCAAACACGCTGGGCATCGACTTCGGCGTCGGCGGGAACGTGAAACTTGCGCTCGCGCGGCCGTTGCCGGAAACCGAGCAGAGCCCGGACAGGATCGTGTTGTTCTCGACGAGCGGCTTCCTGGCGTCGGCGCCGAGCCGCGACGGCGACGTGCCGGGCCTGCTGGATGCGCTCGGGCGCGAAGGCGTGAGGACGGTCACGTGGGACTATCAGCAGACGGCGCTGCCGGACTTCTCCTCAGCGGGGCTGATCCCGCTTGCGCAGATCGCGGGGCTTGCGCCGGAGCTCACCGAACGCCTTACGTTCAGCTCGTCGGCGACAGCTGCGACGCTCGTGCACGAAGCGGCGAGCGCGCGCGCCGCGCCACCGTGCACGCGCCTGAGCGACGGCACCGGCGTGTGGGTTGTGCGTTACGACACGGCGGTGCGCAAGCTGGCGTTCTTTTGCCCGACGCGCGGTGCGCGCTACTACGACGCGGGCCTCGCCCGCAGCTGACGCAGCTCGTTCCAAGGTCGCGTGTTGGCCACCTGCTCGTGCGTGAGCCACGCGCGTCGCGCGGTGGCGATGCCCCAGCGCATGTTGGCGAGCGTCGCGGTGCGGTGCGCGTCGGAGTCGATCACGAGCGTAACGCCGGCTTGAGCGGCGGCGCGCGCGTGCACGTCTGAGAGGTCGCGGCGGTCGGGGTTGGCGTTGATCTCGAGCAGCGTGTGGGTGTGCGCGGCGGCGGCGAACACGGCGTCGAGGTCGATCGCGTAGGGCTCGCGGCGCTCGATCAGCCGGCCGGTGGGGTGGCCGATGGCGTCGACTAGCGGGTGCTCGATGGCGGCGATCATGCGCGCGGTCATCGCCTGCTCGGTCATGCCGAACGACGTGTGCACGCTGGCGATCACCCAGTCGAGCTGCGCGAGCAGCTCGTCGTCGTAGTCGAGCGAGCCGTCGGGCAGGACGTTGACCTCGCTGCCGGCGAGTAGGAGGATGCCCTCGACGCGTGCGTCGGCTTCGCGCACGAGCTCGATCTGGCGGCGTAGCTGCTCGGGTGAGACGTCGTTGCCGAAGCCGTGGCTGGCGGAGTGGTCGGTGATCGCGAGGTACTCGTAGCCGCGCTCGCGTGCGGCGATCGCCATCTCCTCGATCGTGTTGTGCCCGTCGGAGGCGAGGGTGTGGCTGTGCAGGTCGCCGCGGATGTCCTGCAGCTCGATCAGGCGCGGCAGCTCGCCGGCGCGCGCGGCGTCGAGCTCGCCGCGGTTCTCGCGTAGCTCAGGCGGGATAAAAGGGAGGCCCAAGCGCGCGTAGACCTGTTGCTCGGTTGCGAAGGTTGCGGTTTTGCCGGTGGCGTCGTCGAGGATGCCGTACTCGGACACGTGCAGGCCGTCGCGCACGGCGGCTTCGCGCAGCGCGGCGTTGTGCGCGCCGGAGCCGGTGAAGTGCTGCAGCAGATCGCCGAGCTGCGCGGGCTTGGCGATGCGCAGGTCGACGCCGATGCCGGCGTGCGTGCGCGCTCTGGCGCCGGCCTTGCTGGCGGAGCTGACCTGCTCGACCTGCTCGAGCTTGGCGAGGCTCTTGGCGAGCGTCGTCGGCCGGGTGGTCGTGGCGATCAGGTCGAGATCCTTGACGCTGTCGGCCTGGCGGCGGGCGGAGCCGGCGATCTGGATGTGTGCGCCGTCGCCGGCGAGCTGTTGCAGGCCCGCGACGAGCGCTTCGCCGAGTTCCAGCGCCCGCGGCAGCAGCACACGTGCGGTGCGCGCCGCGTCGGGGTTTGCTTCCAGCTGCTCGACTGCCGTGAGCACGCTTTCCTCGAGCTTCGGGCCGAGCCCGCGCACGGTGCGCAGGCGCTGGGCTAGCGCGGCCTCGCGCAGCGCCTTGGGTGAGTCGACGCCCAGCTCCGTGTACATCAGCCGCGCGCGCTTGGCGCCGATGCCGGGCAGCCGCGTGATCGCGACGACGCCCGGCGGGAACTTCGCGCGCAGCTTCTCGGCGGCGGGGATCGTGCCCGTCTGCGCTAGCGCGAGGATCTTTTCCTGCAGCGTGTTGCCGATGCCCGCAAGCTCTGTCGCGCGCCCCTCGCGCGCGAGCGCGGCGACCGACACGGAGGCGTTGCGTATGGCTTTGGCGGCGGTGCGGTAGGCGAGCACGCGGTAGGCGATCGCGCCGTCCAGCTCGTACAGGTCACCCAGCTCTTCGAGCGCATCGGCGATCGCGGCGTTTGACGGATCTTGCGCGTTCACGCAGGTCAGCGTAGACGCCGCGGTCGCCACCAGCGTAGGGCACGCGCGTCGAAAGGCTGCGTCGGCGGTGCACGGCTCTCGCCCGGCGCCCGCCGTGGCCTCGGCCTCCCGATCGGGAGGCCGCTGACGCGACGGGCTGCCGCGGCACTGACTAGGGTTCCCCGCCGATGCCCGGTGAGCCCTGGCTGATACTGCCCACATACAACGAGGCCGAGAACGTGCAGGCGATCGTGGCGGCCGCCTCTGAGGTACTCGCCAAGGCCGCCCCGGAAGGCTTTCGCATCCTGATCGTCGACGATGGCTCGCCCGACGGCACCGGCCGGCTGGCCGACGAGATGGCGGCGGAGCACGATTGGCTGCGGGTGCTGCACCGCACCGAGAAGAACGGCATCGGGCCGGCGTACCTGGCTGGCTTTCGCCACGCGCTGGACGAAGGCGCCGGCTACGTGATGGAGATGGACTCGGACTTCTCACACGACCCCGCTGACCTGGCACGGCTGCTGACGGCCGTCAAAGGCGGCGCCGACCTGGCGCTCGGCTCGCGCTACGTGCCCGGCGGCGGCGTCAGCGACTGGGGCCTGTTGCGGCGCGTGATCAGCGAGGGCGGCTCGACGTACGCGCGCCTGGTGCTGGGCCTGAAGGTCCGCGACCTGACGGGCGGCTTCAAGTGCTTCCGCCGCGAGGTGCTCGAGGCGATCCACTTCGACGGCGTGCGCTCGCAGGGCTACGCGTTCCAGGTCGAGCTGACGTACCGAGCAGCGCAGGCGGGCTTCAAGGTCGTAGAGGTGCCGATCGTGTTCCGCGACCGCCAGCAGGGCACGAGCAAGATGTCCTGGCGCATCGCCGCCGAGGCGATGTGGCTCGTGCCGTTGCTGCGGTTCAAGTAGCGCCGCCCGTCGCGAGCGCGATCGTCCGGTCCCGCCAGCCATCGCCCTGCCGCCTTGCGCTGGCGCTCGACACTTGCGCTACAGCTCCCCGGCGCTCCCGCCGATGCAATCGGGATGGAGGCCTCGGCGTATGCGTTCGCGCACGGAGTGCGCCACACGCGCGCGGCGCTGCGCAGCTGGCAGCAGGCGCCATTCGGCGTCGTCGGCCGCTGGGTTGCCGGCTCGGCGCTGGCGGCGACGGGCCTACTCCTGGCGGTGCTGCTCGTGGCGTCGCTCGACCACGGCTACGAACAGGTCATCACGTTGCAGCCGCCGTTCGCGGTGGGCGATCTCGCCGAAGTGCTGAAAATCCTGCGCAGCAACATGCTGGTGCTTGCGCTGCACGCGTTTGCGTGCGTTGCGGGCTTCATGGCAGGCAGCTCGCTGCCGCTGCAGGCGCAGTACCACCGCGGCGTCTCGCGCTGGGTGCACGAGCAGGGCAGTCGTTTCGCGATCGCGTTCGTGGTGTGCGCGACGGCGTTCTCGCTGAGCGCGCAGGCGTACGTGATCGGGCACACGCTCGCGGGCGTGTCGCACTTCCTGCGTGTGTCGCCGGCGCTGCTGCTGCTGGGCGTGCTGCCGCACGCGATTCCCGAGTTGATCGCGCTGTTCCTGCCGCTGGCCGCGTGGATCATCGCCAGCCGCAAAGGCGAGTGGGACCAGCTGCTGGCTGCCACGCTCGTGACGGTGGCGCTTGCAGTGCCGGTGCTCGTGTGCTCAGCGTTCGTTGAGGTCTACGTCTCGCCGCACTTGTTCACCGCGCTCACGCACATCCACCCGCCGATCGTGCGCGATAGCGAAGGCTGGATCATCACCGTGCATTGAGTTTTCCGCCGGAGCGCTCGCGATGCTGGATGCTATCGGCGTGGATGAGCTGAGCGCCCCGGAGCTGGTTCCCCAACGGTCCTCAGCGGGCTCGCACGACGTGCTCGACAGCCGTGAGGCCGGTGGGCGGATCGTGCGCGGCGGCATCGTTCGCGTCCTCAGCTACGCCGCGATGATCGGCCTGTCGGTGCTCGCGGCGTCGCTGCTCACCCGTCATCTGGGTGTGACCCGCTTCGGCTACTACACCACCGTCCTCTCGCTGGTGGCGGTGGTTTCGGCGATCACGGACGCTGGCATGTCGGTGATCGGTGCCCGCGAGTACGCGGTGCGTGAAGATGCCGACCGGGAACTGCTGATGCATGATCTGCTCGGCCTGCGGATCGTGCTGACCGCAGTCGGCGTGCTGCTGGTCACGGGCTTCGCGTTCGCGGCCGGCTATGACGCCGAATTGGTTACTGGGGCGGTGCTTGCGAGCCTCGGCACGATCGCGCTGGTGGTCCAGCACACGTACACGATCCCGCTCGCGGCGATGTTGCGGCTGGGCACCTTGTCGGCGTTGGAACTCGCGCGCCAGGTGTTGAGCGTCGTCGCGATCGTCGCGCTGGTGGTGCTCGGCGCAGGCGTGCTGCCGCTGCTCGCGGTGGTGCTGGCGGTGAACGTCTTGTTGATAGCGCCGACGGCAGCTTTGGCGCGACACCAGGTGTCGCTGCGCATTGGCTTGCGCCCACGTCAGTGGCTGGTGCTGATGCGGCTCACGGTCTCGTTCTCATTGGCCAGCGCGATCGGCACGCTGTACATCTACACCGCGCAGATTCTCACCAGCCTGGTGGCCGACGCTCATCAGAGCGGTCTGTTTGCGGCGTCGTTTCGGATCTTCATCGTGATCGGCACGGTTCCCGGGCTGCTGACCGGCGGTGCGCTGCCGCTGCTGGCTCGTGCCGCGCGTGATGATCGCCAGCGGCTGGCGTATGCGCTGCGGCGGATCTTCGAGGTCTCGCTGATCTTGGGAGTTGCCGCGGCGTTGTGCACGCTGGCGGGCGCGCAGTTCATGATCCATGTCGTCGGCGGATCTGAATACGCTGCCTCTGCGGAAGTTCTGCAGATCCAAGGGGTGGCGCTGATCGCGACGTTTGTGCTGGCCGGCTGGAGCTTTGCGCTGCTCTCGCTTGAACGCTACAAAGGACTGCTGCTGGCCAACCTGGTGGCCTTTCTCGTCAGCTGCTCGTTGACGATCCTGTTGGCTGGCGGCAGCGGTGCCACCGGTGCCGCCGCCGCCACCGTGTGTGGAGAGAGCGTGCTCGCACTCGGCTTGTTGGCGGCACTCCTACGCAGCGACCCGGAGCTGTGTCCGCAGCTCGAGATCGTGTTCAAGGTTGCGCTAGCGGCGGCGCCGGCGGCTGCGCTCGGCTTGCTCGCGGGGACCTCCTCGCTCGTGCGCACGGTGCTTGCCCTTGCAGCGTACGCGTTGCTGATCGTGCTCACGAAAGCGGTGCCCGCCGAGATGCTCGAGCTGCTGCCGCTGCGTTTGCGGCGCGCGCGCTGAGCCACCGGCGCGCATTGCATGATCGGGCCTTTCGTGTGACAGGCTGCCGTTGCGTGTCCGGCGCCAGGCTGTGCTTTGCCCCAAGACAGAGACGTCGCTGCTCAACTGCTGCAGGCGCGAAGTCACTCGCGAGCGGCAGGTGCCGGGCGTGTCCAGCTCAGGCTTCATATCTGTGAAATTTGCCTCAAACCGTGGCAGTAGTCTGCCGGCGGTGCCCTCCGTCCTGATCGTCCGCGGCCATCTGTCGCGGGACTGGGAGCTGTGTCCGTGGTTGGAGCTGCCGGAGCGCTACCAGGTCTCCTACCTGCTCACCGGCCCGAAGCGCTTTGCCGCGCTCGACGGCCTGCGCGCTGTGCCTGTGCGCGCGCTGCGCGACCTGCTGCCGTCTGGCCCACTCGGTGAGATCTCGGCCGCACTGCTGGGGGATCGCTACCTGTCGGCTGACGAGGCTTTCGCCCGCGCGGACATCGTGCACGCCGCAGAGGTGAGCTCATGGTTCGCCGCGCAGGCGGCCAGGCGACGCGCTCACGACGGGTTTCGTCTCGTGCAGACGGTGTGGGAGACGCTGCCGTTGCTCGCTGCCTATCGCAACCGTCGCGCCAGGCGCGCACGCGGGCAGGTGCTGGCCGCGACCGACCTGTTCCTGCCGGCCACGGAGCGCGCCGCGCTGGCACTGCAGCTGGAGGGCGTGCCCGCCAACCGGATCGAGGTGTGTCCGCCGGGCATCGACGTCGGGCGCTTCGCGAGATCGTCGTCCGGGCGGGCGCCTGCGGGGCACACGATCGTCTCGGTTGGCAGGCTGACGTGGGAGAAGGGTCACCACGATGTTCTGCGAGCGCTGGCGCTGGTGCGCCGCGGTGTGGTTCGGGGATCCGCCGACGAGATCGTGCGTCCGCGTCTGCTGATCGTCGGCTCGGGCCCTGAGGAGTCACGTTTGCGCGCGTATGCAGCCGACCTCGGCCTGTCCGACGCGGTGGAGATTGGCCCTGTTCCCTATGAGGAGATGCCAGCGGTATTCGCGCAAGCGTCGGCACTGGTGCTCGCCAGCCAAGCCAGCGCGAGCGTCGCCATGCAGCCGTTCGGGGTTCCACATGCTTTCTGGGAGGAGCAGTTCGGGATGGTGCTCGCCGAGGCGATGGCAGCCGGGCTGGCGATCGTCGCGACGAGCAGCGGCGCGATCCCAGAGGTCGTGCGCGGCGCGCCGGTCGCGCTCGTCGCACCCGGAGACTGGGTCGCAATCGCACGTGCCCTGGTCGCGGGGCCGCTCGCCCGCCAGCCAGCAGAGCGGGTGTCCTATCCGCCTGAGCTCGTGCGCCGCTACTCGAGCACGGCGGCGGCGGAGCGCCTGACCGTAGCCTACGATCGGCTGGCGGTCTCAGGCGGCTCGAGCTGAGCGTCGTGGCCCGTCTCGCGCTCGGCTTCTTCGGCTTGTTCGGCCGCTTCGTTGAGCCTCTCGCCGCGTAGCAGCCACCACGCGAGCACGCCCGCGCACGAGACCGCCACGCCGATCACGACCGTTCCACCGACGGCGGCGAGGGGAAGCATTGGCTGCACGATAGCCGTCGGCCGCACGCTCTATCGCCGCTCGCGTCTGGGGTCACCGCGCGCCCTGCGCTGGACGCCCCTGAGACCTCCCTTCATTTTGTATAGTGATGGGTAAGCGACCAAGGAGACCGACATGGCAGGTGCCCTCACCCAGATCACGGACAACAACTTCGACGCCGAGGTGCTCGAGGCCGACGGCCCTGTGCTCGTCGACTTCTGGGCGCCGTGGTGCGGCCCGTGCCGCGTCGTCGCGCCGGTGCTCGAGGAGATCGCCTCCGAGCGGCCCGAGCTGCGCATCGTCAAGCTCGACATCGACGAGAACCCGCAGACCGCCGCGCGCTTCCAGGTGCTTTCGATTCCGACGATGATCCTGTTCAAGGCCGGCCAGCCGGTCAAGACGGTCGTCGGCGCGTATCCCAAGAAGAAGCTCGAGCAGGAGCTGGAGCCGGTCCTGGCCTGAGCGCGCCGGCCCCTCCGACCTGGCCAACGGCCAGGTCGGAGACACAACGCATGTTCGCCGGCGCCCGCAAACGCGGATGCTGGCGGGCGTAGACAGCCACGCCGTCAAGCGCTGTAGAACCTTCGACGGCGTGCCTATACCTTGCGCTAGCCGCAACACCGTCCGATGGTCGACGCGCGGGCAGCAATCGTCACCTCGCAGAAAGCGCAATGAGCCGACGATCACGGATATCCTCCATCGCACGCGCAGCGCCGGTCGTGGGCGTGGCTGCGCTATTGATCGCAACGCTCACCTGGCCGCTGCTGTTCACGAGCTCAGGGTTCTTCGGCGACTGGGAGAACCACCTGTGGCTGATGTGGCATCAGAGCCGCGCGATTAAGGCTGGGCACTTCCCGAGCCTGTTCCTGAATAGCTCCTACTCGGTGTTCTACCCCTTCTATGCGTTCTATGGCGGCACGCTGTACGCGGTCGGCGGCATGCTGTCGCTGATGCTCGGAGAAGCTCCCATGCAGGCCTACGTGCTGATATGGGTGCTGGACTTCACCGCGGCGTTCGCCGGCTGGTACTGGCTGGGCCGGATGGCTGGCTTGGGCCGCTGGCTGGCGATGGTGCCGGGCCTGGTGTTTGCCACGTCCTCCTACTATCTCGTGGTCGCCTACGTGCAAGGTGACTGGGCTGAGTTCACGTGCGTCTCGATGATCCCGCTGCTGGTTGCCGCTGGGCTAAGCGTCCTGCGCGCCGACCGTCTGCGGGTTCCCGCGGGGCTTGCCCTGGCGGCGAGCAGCATCCTCTTCTTTGGCTCGCACAACCTCACGATCCTGTATGGGGTAACCACCTTGGCGATCATCGGCGGTGCGGCCGCGGTCTGGATACCGGAGGCCCGCGCGCTGTTGCGTCCGCGCAGCGTGCTGCGCGTAGCCGGCGTGGTCGTGCCCGCGGGGCTGGTGAGCGCTTGGTACCTGCTGCCGGCGCTAGCGTACGCCTCGCGCACGCGCGTTGGCGTCAACGGAGGCTCTCCAGAAGAGCTGCGAGAGTCCGTCGTGCTGGTCGCGTTCCGGCATCTGTTCACCTTCTCTCGGGCGAGTGCCGCGCCCTCGAACGTCCCGTGGTCCTTCGCGCTGTCGCTGCCCGTGCTGGCGATCGTCTGGGTACTCGTGGGCATCGTCGTGCTGCCGTTGGTCAACCGCAACCGGACCTGGATACGGCTGCTGTTGATCTGCTCGGCAACGACCGTGATCGTGATCGTCTTCATGACCCACGTCGGACTGCTGTTCGCGCTGCCGTCTCCGTATCAGTACGTCGAGTACAGCTATCGCCTAGAGGCGTACGTGCTGCTCGCCCTGTGCGCTTCCGTGCTCGCCGCCCTCGTGCTTGCACGACACGCCTCGCGCGGCGCTCGCGTCTGGACGTGGATGGTGGTGCCGGTGTGCGCCGTTTCGCTGGTCGGCGCGGTGCAGCAGATACTTGCCTTTCCCTCGCAGGAGCTCGAACGCTATGCCACGTTCAGCTCCTACGGTGAAGTGAACAGTGGTCCCAACGAGGAATACCAAGACCCTTCTCAGCGCGAGATCTCCGGTCGCGGGCTCGCGACGGTCACGATCCCCTTCGAAGCCGTGCACGGCAATCGCACGTCGTTCACCACTAGCCTGCGACCCGGAACGCTGCTCGTCACCAACATCGGAGCCGGTCCTTACCTCGTGCACGTAACCGGTGCCCAGCCCGTGGGGATCGATTCGGAAACCGGTGGGATGGTGCTGCGGGTCGGCGCCGGCGACGCGTCCGGCGCCAGCCGCGGCGACTCGGCCGCGTTGACCTCGCAGGAGACGATCTCGGTCAGCACCGGCGACGGCCTGCCGATCGTGCTCGGCCACGTGCTGACGCTTTGCGGGCTGTCGATCCTGATCGTCGAGTTGCTATTGCTGCCGTCCTGGCGTTTGCTGCGCCGGCGTGTACGAGTCGCCTCGCGCGAGGTCGCGCTGAGCGGACACTCGAACGACGGCGGGTCGACTTAGCGAATGCGTCTAGCTGGCTCGTAGGGCGATGCCGAGCTTGAGGCCGTCAATCTCGGTCTGCCCCGAGTAGTCGGCCGCCCGCGGCTGCGCCGCGCCTGCTCCTAGCGTCAGCGTCACCGCCAGCGTCTCTCCCGCTAGGTGGCCACGATGGCTCTCCGCGGCCTCGAGCAGCGCGGCGTCCCCGTCGAGGGACAGCTCGATGCGATCCTCGACCTGCAAGCCGGCGCTCTTGCGCGCGTTCTGCACCGCGTGCACGATCTCCCTTGCTCGTCCCTCGCGACGCAGATCCTCGTCGATCGCCAAATCCAGCGCCACCGCGTGCGCGCCCTCGCGCTCGACGCTGTAGCCGTCAGGCGCGCGCATGTTCAGCTGCAGGTCCTCCGCGGACAGCGTGTGCTCACGTCCGCCGACCGCGATGCCGACGCCGCCGCCGTCGCGCAGCGTCGCCGCGACGTGCGCTGGGTCGAGCGCCGCGATCGCATCCGCGGCCAGCGGCATGTCCTTGCCGAACAGCGGGCCGAGCGTGCGGTAGTTGGCCTTGATCTCGTAGCTGCTCAGCTCGTCCGCTGCCGCGACGAAGCGCATCGCGCGCACGTTCAGCTCCTCGCGCACGATGGTGGCCAGGCGTTCGATCGCTGCGCGCTCGCGTCCGTCCGCCACGACCACCGCCTCGCCAAGCGGCTGGCGCACCTTGATCTTCGCCTGCCCTCGGGCGCCCAGTCCCAAGCGCACCGTCTCGCGCGCCAGCGCCATTGCTTGTTCCAGCTCCTCGTCGCGCTGTGCAAGCTCGCCACCGGCTGGGAAATCACACAGATGCACGCTCGCGAGGCTGCCGTCGAGGTTGTCGTAGAGCTCATCCGCGATGAACGGGCAGAACGGTGCCAGCAGCTTCGCCACCGTCAGCAGACATGTCCGCAACGTCTCGAATGCCGCCGGATCGCCGTCCCAGAAGCGTCGGCGCGAGCGACGCACGTACCAGTTGGACAGCTCGTCCACGAGGCCCGCGATCGCCCTGCCGGCGCTCGTCGCGTCATACGCGTCCAGGCGCTCGGCCACGAGCTCGGCCGTCGCCGTCGTGCGCGACAGCGCCCAGCGGTCCAGATCCGCGTCGGCGCCCGCGGCGCGCGCTCCCGACGATGCCTGCGCCGCGCGCGTGGCGTCGTCGTCGGGGCTGGCCTGCGCTCCGCTCAGCCGCTCGGCGGCAGCGTGCGCGTAGAGCACATAGAAGTAGTACGTCGACCACAGCTGCTTCAGGAACAGACGCACGCCCTCGCCGATCGTCTCCGCTGAGAAGCGGTAGCCATCCCATGGCTGCTTCGACGTGAAGAAGTACCAGCGAAAGGCGTCCGCGCCGTAGGCGTCGAGCACCTGCCACGGCTCGACCGCGTTGCCTTTGGACTTCGACATCTTCTGTCCCGCCTCGTCGAGGATCAACCCCAGGCACACCACGTTGCGGTACGGGGCACCGATCGTGCGATCGTCCTTTGCCGGCGTCTCTGCGCGCGGGGTCTCTCCGCTCGGCGCCTCGCTGTTCGGCGCTTCTCCGCTCGGCGTCTCCGTGCGCGGCGATTCTGCGCTCGGCGCCTCTCTGCTCGGTGTCCCTCCGCTCAGTGTCCCTCCGAGCAGCGTCGCGACCGCCAGCAGCGAGTAGAACCAACCGCGAGTTTGGTCCTGTGCCTCGCAGATGAAGTCCGCCGGGAACGCTGCCTCGAACAGCTCCCGGTGCTCGAACGGGAAGTGGTGCTGCGCGAACGGCATCGCGCCCGAGTCGAACCACACGTCGATCACCTCCGGCACGCGCAGCATCGGCTCCCCGCAGGTCCGCGCGCCGGCGCCCGCGTGCTCGGTAGCGGCGGAGTCCTCGCCCGCGCTCCCGTCCGCCTCTGCGTGCGGGCACGGGAACGACAGCTCATCCACGTACGGGCGGTGGTGGTCCGCGAGCTTCGTGCCCGAGCGCTCCTCGAGCTCGGCGTACGAGCCGACCACGTGCACGTGTCCGCGCGCACAGCGCCACACCGGCAGCGGCGTGCCCCAGTAGCGCTCACGCGACAGCGCCCAGTCGACGTTGTTCGCCAGCCAGTCGCCGAAGCGCCCGTGCTTGACGTGCGGCGGGAACCAGTTGACCGTCTCGTTCGCCGCCAGCAGCTGCTCGCGCAGCTTCGACGTCGCGATGTACCAAGACGGTTTCGCGTAGTACAGCAGCGGTGTGCCGCAGCGCCAGCAGTGCGGATAGGAGTGCTCGTAATCCTGCACGCGCAGCAGCAGGCCGCGCGCGCGCAGGTCCTCGATCAGGTCGGCCGTCACGTCGGGGTCCTTGACGAAGCGTCCGTCGTAGGCGCGGCCCTCGTGGCTGCGTACGCGTTGGTCGAATGACCCGTTCGGGCGCACCGGGTTCAGGAGCGTTCCGGGCTGCGAGGGGTCGAAGATGCCGGCCTGTGCCGACACGCGATAGTCGTCCTCGCCGAACGCCGGCGCGAGGTGCACGATGCCGGTGCCGTCCTCGGTCGTTACGAACTCGTCCGCGAGAATCGGGAAGCCGCCCGGTGCCCCCACATCGAAGATCGGACCCTGATACGAGCCGTAGCGCTCCGCCAGCTCCGCGCCGGTGAAGCGCTCGAGCACCTCCGGGTCCTCGCCCAACACCGGCCGCACGCGCGCCTCGGCCAGCACGAACACCGCATCTCCCAGGCGCACGCGCGCGTACGTAGCGGTCGGCGACACTGCCACCGCCACGTTGCCCGGCAGCGTCCACGGCGTTGTCGTCCACACCAGCAGGCGGTCTGGCTGTGGGGCGGCGCTGTCCGGGTGCGCGTGCGTCGCCGCGGGGCCATCCGAGTCGGTGTGCGCCGTGGCGCCCTGCGAGTCGCCGTTCGTCACGACTGGCAGTTGCAGGAACACGCTCGGGTCGATCACGTCCTTGTAGCCGAGCGCGACCTCGTGCGAGGACAGCGTCGTCTCGCAACGCGGGCAGTACGGCACCACCTTGCGGCCCTCGTACAGTAGTCCCCGCGCGTCGATCTGCGCGAGCGCCCACCACACCGACTCGATGTAGGTCTCATCCAGCGTGCGATACGCGTGGTCGAGGTCGATCCAGAAGCCGATCCGCTCCGTCAGTCGATTCCAGTCCTCCAGGAACTTGAACACCGACTCACGGCACTTGGCGTTGAAGCGCGCGATTCCGTACTCCTCGATCTCCGCCTTGTGGTGGATGCCGAGCTCCTGTTCGACGGCGATCTCAACCGGCAGTCCGTGGCAGTCCCAGCCGCCCTTGCGCTCGACGCGGTAGCCGCGCATGGTCTGAAAGCGCGGGTAGATGTCCTTGAACACGCGTGAGAGCACGTGGTGGGCTCCCGGCGGGCCGTTGGCTGTCGGGGGACCCTCGTAGAAAACCCACTGCCTGGCGCCCTCGCGTTGTCGCAGCGACTCAGCGAACACGTCGCGCTCGCGCCAACGCTCCAGTACCTCCAGCTCCAGCGACGGCAGCTCCTGGCGGGCGTCGACCGGCCGGGCGGGGATCAGCGGGTGTCGGGCGGGAGCTGTCACGGGCGGCTCATTCTAGGCCCGCCGTCGCGACTGGACCGCTCGTGTCGAGTTGGAGACATCAACGGGGCTAGCGCGCGACCGGCAACGCGGCTGTTGCTGGTCGCGTGGGCCGCGTCGGCGCAGGCGTCGAAGCGCGGGTCGGCAGCTCGCTATTTTGCCGTGGCTCGAGTGCCCGCCCGATCGTTGCGTATCGGACGGACCGCCGCTACGTGGGGAGCGCAATGGGTCGACTACCACGCACATCCGCGATTGCCCGTGTCGCTCCCATCCTGGGTGCGGCGGCGTTGCTGCTGGGCGCGCTCACGTGGCCCTTGCTGTTCACGTACTCAGGCTTTTCGGGGGACTGGGGGCACCACCTGTGGCTGATGTGGCATCAGAGCCTGTCGATCGAATCCGGGCACATTCCGAGCCTGTTCTTGAACAGCTCCTACTCGGTTTTCTACCCGACCTATGCGTTCTACGGCGGGACTGTCTATGCGGTGGGCGGCATCCTGTCACTGGCCTTGGGCGGTGCGCCGGTATCGGCGTACGTGTTGGTGTATCTGCTCGACTTCGTGGCGGCGTTCGGGGGCTGGTACTGGCTGGGGCGGATGGCGGGCTTGGGGCGCTGGCGGGCGCTGGTACCGGGCTTGGTGTTCGTGACATCCGCCTACTACATCGTGATCGTCTATGTGCAGGGCGACTGGCCGGAGTTCACGGGAGTATCGATGATCCCGTTGATGGTCGCCGCGGGGCTCAGCGTGCTGCGCGCCGACCGGCTGCGTGCAGGTGCGGCACTTGCTCTCGCGGTCAGCAGCACGCTGTTCTTCGGTGCGCACAACATCACGATCATGCTTGGTCTCACCACGCTCGCGCTCGCGGGCCTGGCGCTGCTCGTCTGTGTCCCAGAGGCGCGTCGACAGGTGACGCGCAGGGGCGTCGTGCGTCTGGGCTGTGTCGTCGTTCCGGCGGCGATGGTGAGCGCGTGGTATCTGCTGCCGACGTTCGCGTATCAGTCGCGCACTGAAATCGGCAGCAATTACAAAGACGCGGTGGAAGGGTTGAAGGGCACTGTCTCGTTGGTGTCGCTGGCGCACTTGTTCACCTTCTCGCGAACATCCGGGCTGGGGTTGCCCCCGCCTTACTACCTGGCTCTGTCGTTGCCGGTGCTCGCGATCGCGTGGGTGCTGGCCGGCATCGTGATCTTGCCGTGGGGAAACCGCAATCGGATGTGGTTTCGGGTACTGCTGATCGCCTCGGCGCTCGCGGTCGTGATCGCGATCGTGATGACACACGTGGGGCTGTTGCTGGCGCTGCCGCGCCCGTACCCGCTGGTCGAGTTCGTGTACCGCCTCGAGGTCTACGTGCTGCTGGCGTTGTCTGGCGCGATTCTCGCTGCGCTCGCACTGGCTCGGGGTGACTCACGTCGCATGCGGGTCTGGGCATGGATGGCGGTCCCGGTGTGCGCCGTCTCGCTGATCGGGGCGATCCAGCAGATTCGTGGCTATCCGTACCCTGGCCAGGATCGCTACGCGACGCTCGAATCCTATGGGGAAGTCGAGACCGGCAACAACCACGACTATCGAACCATGAAGCCCCTCATCCCCGGTGGCGGTCTGGCGAAGGTCAACATTCCTCTGGAATCGGTGCACGACAACCACGCGTCCTTCTCGACGGATCTGCCGCCGGGCACGTTGGTGGCCACCAATATCGGCGCGGGCCCTTATCTAGTGCACATCACCGGGGCGAGCGCCGTGGGGGTGGACTCGCTGACGGGCTACATGGTTCTACGCATCGGCTCGGGGCAAGCTGCCGGCGGCTCGCAGGGTGAGCACCAGGCGGCAGATGCGGCGAACAGGCAGGAGACGATCACGGTGAGCACGGGTGACTCGCTGCCGATCGTGCTCGGTCGCGTGCTCAGCGTGTGTGGGCTGGCGATCCTGGCCTTCGTGTTGCTGATCCTGCCGGTGTTGCGGCTGTGGCGCTCACGCCGCGCATCGGTGCGATGACACGAATGCGTGGCCTGCGAGCAGGAGACAGTCGCACCGATCTGACGGTGGCCAAAGTGGCGCGCACAGCACCCAAGCCGACACGATCGCCACCGTGCTTTTCCCTGCATTGCAGGCATTTCGTGTGTGTTGTTCCTGGTGTAAGCGTTCGTGGCGGCAGCTCGTGGCGAGTTGCGCGAGCGCGATCGAGGCCGAGCCGAGTGCCGTGTGTATCGTGGCTGCAATGGAGCGCAGCAGACGCCAGTGGGTGTTCGGACGTTCGCTGATGCGCGACGCAGTGTCGCTCGCGTGTCGAGGCGAGGGCAGATGAGTCCGGTCGAGCACACCGTGAACTCGACCGGTCAGCCCGCTGGCCTGCTCGGGCGGCGCACGGCTCCGGTCGAGCGAGAACGAGGCGCACTGGAGCCGGTCCCGGACTTAGCCAGGTCCGCGGCCGGCCCGGCCGATGTGCACCACAGCCCGGGCGCTGAGCCGCGGCAGCGCCTGCTCAGCATCGTCATCCCCGTTTACAACGAGCAGGACAACGTCCGTCGCATCTACACGCGCCTCATACAGGCGCTGGGCGGCCTCGAGCTGGGCTGGGAGCTGATCTTCAGCGTTGACCCGTGCACCGATGGCACCGAGGAGATGATCTTGCAGCTTTGCGAGGAGGACTCACGCGTGAAGATGCTGCGCTTCTCGCGC
This sequence comes from uncultured Solirubrobacteraceae bacterium, assembly GCA_963716535.1. Lineage (GTDB taxonomy): Bacteria > Actinomycetota > Thermoleophilia > Solirubrobacterales > Solirubrobacteraceae > Palsa-744. The sequence continues at coordinate 3,187,551 of OY970317.1, forward strand.
AGGTTCGGCCAGCCGATGGCGACGATGGCGGGACTGGAGGCCTCTCGCGGCGATGCCGTGGTTGTCGTCGACTGCGACCTGCAGGACCCACCGGACTTGATCCCGGAGCTCGTCGCGCGCTGGCTGGAGGGGTACGACGTGGTGTACGCCCAGCGGCGCACGCGGGCCGGCGAGACGCTGCCCAAGCGCGTGGTGTCCGCCGCCGGCTATCGCTTGATCAAGCGCATAGCAGACGTTGAGATCCCTCCCAACACGGGTGACTTCCGTCTCATCAGCCGTCGCGTGGTCGACAACGTGGTCGCGCTGAAGGAGAGCCACGGGTTCCTACGCGGGCTCGTCGGGCTCGTCGGCTTTCGTCAGACGAGCGTTCTCTACGACCGTGACCCGCGCGCGGCGGGCACGAGCAAGTACAACCGCTTCCTTGGCTCGCTGCTGATCGGCTTGAACGGGATCGTGGGGTTCTCTCGCTATCCGCTGCAGCTGATCTCCCTGATGGGAATGGCGCTCTCGGGACTAGCCTTTGCGGTGGCGATCGTCTACCTGGGGCTGAAGCTGGACGGATTGCCGTTCCCAGTCGGAGATCCCACGATCGTGATCGCGATGTCGTTCTTCAGCGGCATCCAGCTCCTCTCGCTTGGCGTGATCGGCGAGTACGTTGGGCGCATCTACGACGAATCGCGTGACCGGCCTAAGTACATCGTCGAGTCTCGCCACGGGTGGGACACGAGCGCGTGAACACAACCACGGCGAGCAGTCGACGGCAGCTCGCGCTGGCGTTCGTGCGCGACATCCGCTCGCCACAGTGGGGTATCGCTGGTCAGCTGATCCGCTTCGCGCTTTCTGGCAGCCTCGTCGCAGCGGTTTACATATCGGTGACGACCGTGCTCCACGACGCGTTCGGCGTCCCCTTCCAGATCGCTCTGGCAGTGGGCTTCCTCGTGGGGCTCGCGCTGCACTTCACGCTTCAGCGCATGTTCGTGTGGAGGCACGACGAGGACTTCGCGCTCGCGGCGCACAGCCAGATGGTCCGCTATCTCTGTCTGTGCCTCAGCCAGTATGGCTTCACCGCGCTCGCGACGTCCGAGTTGCCGGCGCTCGTGGGCCTGCCGGTCGAGGTGATCTACCTGATGACGATGTTCGCGATCGCTGGCTTCAACTTCCTATTCTTTCGCGGTCGCGTCTTTCATCCCGATGCGACGCCAAACCGCGAGGCGATGTCGTAGCCGTAGATGTACATCTGCATCGACCCGAAGTGGTAGACCGCAAGTGGCTTACCGAGGCTGGCCGGTGCGGCGTTCAGGCCCACGCCGGGCGTTTCCACGAGCAGGAACGTGCGGCGCTGCTGCGGCGTGTACCACGATGGGACGTACGCCTGGAAGCCCGGACATAGCTCGATCCCCGACTGCGTCTGGCATTCGACCACCGGTCGCACGGTCACGCGGTAGTGCGTACCCCACGTGAGCCCCGATGCATCCGGCCAGTTGCTGTAGCCCGTCTGCACGCCGTTGGCCTCGGCGATTCGCACCACTTCCGGTGCCTTGCGCGCGAGCGGCGCAGCGACGTCGAGGTAGTTGCCGCCGAGGCCCACCAGGCCTGCGGCGAAGAACACCGTCGCACCGGCTGGGATCAGCCAGCGCACCGGGGAGGCGGTGAAGATCAGCAGTGGGATCACCGCTGCGACTGCGAAGATCACCGTCTCGTAGTAGGAGAAGTGAGTGGTCACCGGGCCTTCGCCCGCGATCCAGAAAGCGCCACAAGCGACGGCGGCAGAGCCGACCCAGTAGATGACGTGCAGCGATCGGGCCAGCTCGTCCGCGCGCTGCGGGACTTGCTTGCGCAGCCCAGAGACGAGCGAACGCACGGTCACTCGAACGCCAACGATCATCAGCGTCAGCAGCGCCGCCGACATCACCACGCTGCATGCGATCGCCAGCGCCGTGGGCACAGTACGCGGTCCTTCTGGGCCGCCGAGATAGCCGTTGAACAGTGCCTGTAGTCCTTCGAACAGGAGCTTCGCGCGCGCGGGCAGTTCCGACAGAGAGGCGAGCTTGAGTGGTGTCGGCAGCGTGTGGTAGCCGAGCGAGCCCATCGTCGTGGAAGTGATCTTGGCGACCGGGATCGAGACAGCGACGGTGCTCACGGCAGACAGCGCGACGAGCCGCGAGCGACGATCGCGTCGCAGCGCGGCGATGATCGCGGTCAGCGTCAGCGGGATCACCGCGGCGGAGGCGAGCAACACATCCGAGGCCAGGCACGTACCGACCACGATCCCCAGGAGCGGCGGCACACCGACCGCAAAGACGAGTCGTCGACCCTCTCCGTGCGCGAGCCAGATCAGATAAGCGCCGAGCAGAGCCGTGCACGGGTAGACGACGTTGTGGGAGAACGGCGCCATCAGGAACCCAAGTGCCAACGGTGAGGCGACGAGACCGATGAGCACCGCCAAGCCGGCCGCACGGCGACCTGCCACGCGCCAGACCGACCAGCCCACGGTAAAGCTCGTGGCGAAGGACAACAGCGTCGGCGCGACGCCCCACAGTTGGCGGTGCAGCGGCAGGTTCGCGGTCAGCAGCCCGAACCAAAGCGACACCCACTGCCCGGTAGAGCCCATCAACGTGAGCCCGCCGGTGCCCGTTTTCACCAGCGTTTCTGGCATCACGTACCCGGAGGCGACCGATGCATCCCAGCTCAGGTCGGCGACGTTGCGTGGAAGCTGCACCACGAACACGATCACGTATGCGGCCGCAATCGCGAGTGGGAGCAGCCAGATCAGCGCCGGCAATCGGAGGGCTCGCGCCCACCGCTCGTCACGTGCGGGCCCCCCGAGCGGTGGCGCTGGGTCGATGTCAGTTTGGCGTAGGGCCAAGACGCGAGGCGATGTCGTAGGGATAGATGTACATCCGCATCGCCCCGAACGCGTACGTGGCCTGCGGCTTGCCCAAGCCGCTGGGGAGCGAGCTGACCCATGGTTCGTTGCTGTCGACGAGCAGGAAGCTGCGACGCTGCTGCGGCACATACCAAGACGGGACGGCCACCAGGTAGAACGGACAGATGCCGGCGCCAGCTGGGTTGGAGCACGACATCAGCGGGCGCACCGTCACGCGCCCGTGCGTGTTCCACGTCAAGCTCGACGCCTCGCCGTAGCCTCCGTAGCCATACGTGACATGGTTGGACTCCGCAATCCGTGTCACGCTCGGGGCATAGCCGGCGATCCACGCTGAGATGTTCATGTAGTTGCTCGTGAGCCCGGCCAGGCTCGCCGCAAAAAAGATCGATGTGCCGGCCGCGATCAGCCAACGGGCGGTCGCGCTCGACGACAACAGCAGCGGTACCAACGCCGCCACCGAGAAGATCACCGTCGCGTAATACGCTTCGTGGAGGTTGGTGCCACCGCCGGTTTCCGCCGCGAGCCAGAAGGCGCCGCACACGGTCGCAGCTGAGGTGGCCCAGTAGATGATGTGAAGCGAGCGTGCAAGCTCGGCTGGCGTTTGCGTCGCGCGCTTGCGCAGACCGGAGGAGATGAAGCTCGCAGTGGCGCCTGTCGCGAGCACGATCACCGCCAGCAGCGCGGCAGACATGACGATCTCGCTGGCGATCCCGAGTGGGGTGTGCAGCGTCCCGGGCCTACCGTCGAGATATCCGTTGAACAGCGCCCGCAGGCCGTTGAACAACTCCTGCGCGCGTTCTGGAAGTTCCGAGAGCGGCGCGATCCTGGTCGGGTTGGGCACCTTCAGGTAGCCCAGCGATTCCATGATCGAGGAGGTCAGCTTGGCGACTGGGATCGCGATCGCGACAGTGCTCAAAGCCGAAAGCGCAACGAGCCGGGAGCGGCGATTGCGGCGCATCCCTGCGAGTACCGCTGTCAGGGCGAGCGGTATCACCGCCGTGCTCGCTAGGAGGATGTCAGACGCCAGGCATGTGCCAAGGGCGATGCCCGCGAGCGGCGGGACTGCGAATGCGGTGAGCGCGCGTCGCCCATCCCCACGTGCCAGCCAGATGAGATACGTGCCGAGTAGTGCCGTACAGGGGAACACGGTGTTGTGGGCGACCGGTGCCATGAAGATCGTGAGCGCCAACGGCGAGGCGATCAAGCACAAGAGCACCGCGAGGAGCGCCGCGCGGCGCTCGGCTACCTGCGCAACGGACCAGCCGACGATCAGCGCGGTCGCGACGAACAGGACCGTCGGGGCGAGTTCCCATAGCGCGCGGTGCAGCGGCAGCCTCGCCGTCAGCAGCCCGAACCACAGCGGTACCCACTCGGCGGCCGCGCCCATCACCATGTGTCCACCTGGACCAGTCCTGGCAAGTGTTTCTGGAATGGTGAAACCGGACGCGTAGTCGCTGTCCCAGGCCAGCTCGGTGACGTTGCGCTGGAGCTGCACTACAAACACGATCAGATAGACGGCGGCAATCGTGAGCGGGATCAACCAGACGAGCGCACGCGCATTTCGCGGGAGCGTGAACGTACGCGGGAAGCCGGCCCGCTGGACAGCACCGCCGTGACTAGACGTGCCGCCGTGAGCATATGCCGGCCCAGGGGCGCGATTCGTATCGAGCGAACGATCGTCGCCATGTGGGCTCATGCTGCGCGAGTCTAAACCGCGCTACGCACAACGCAAGCACCGTGTAGTGAGCCGGTGCGCTGTGAGGGCTCGCGAAGTGGTGCAACGGCCTGAATTCGCGGGGTGCCGCCACTGCTCAGTTGGAGACAATGTCACCGATATCTGGTAAATGTGGCCGCGATCGGCTTACTATCCAGCCATGCGTAGGCGGAAGGGAAGCGGAGAGCGCGAGGCGCGATGAGCGACAACAGTCACAGTGTGACTTATCTGGCCGCGGCGGCCGATCTCGCGCGCGCGATCGATCCCAGCGAGCTAGACGCAATGGCCAGCGGTCTCGCCGGAGTGCGCGAGCGCGGCGGGCGCTTGTTCATCCTCGGTGTCGGCGGCGGCGCTGGCCACGCCTCGCACGCGGTCAACGATTTCCGCAAGCTCTGCGGCCTAGAGAGCTATGCGCCGACTGACAACGTGTCGGAGCTCACCGCGCGCACGAACGACGACGGCTGGGAGACCTCGTTCAGTGGCTGGCTCGCCGTCTCGCGCCTGTCCGAGCGTGACGCGCTGCTCGTATTCTCGGTCGGCGGCGGGTCGCGTGAGCACAACGTCTCGGTCAACCTCGTACGCGCGATGGAAGCCGCACGCGCGGTCGATGCCTCGCTCTACGGTGTCGTCGGCGCTCCAGGAGGAACGCTGGCTGAGCTCGCTGACGTCGCGGTTCGTGTCGCGCCACCGCCGGCGCTGCGTACGCCGCTAGTCGAGTCATTCCAGGCGGTTGTCTGGCATGCACTCGTCTCTCACCCTGTGCTGGCTGTCAAACAGGGGCATTGGGAGTCGCTCGCGGCCGGCGTCCGCCAGTGAGGGCGGCCGCGTTCCTCGATCGCGACGGGGTGCTCAACGAGCTGGTAGCTGACCCTGTCTCCGGTTTCGCGGAGTCCCCGCTGAACGTCGAGGAGGTACGTCTCGTGCCTGGGGCCGCTGCGGCTGCCGCGGAGCTGGCGCGCGCAGGCTACATGCTCGTGTGCGTCTCCAACCAGCCCGCGGCAGCAAAGGGCCGGGTCTCGGTCGCGCAACTGCTGGCAGTGCACGAAAGGGTGACAGAGCTGCTGGCGAGGGAGGGGGTCGTGCTCGATGCATGGCGGCTTTGCCTGCACCACACCGAGGGTGTCGTGCCGGAGCTCGCCAAACGTTGCGCATGTCGCAAGCCGGCACCGGGCATGTTGCTGGATGTCGCGGCGGCGCTTGGCCTGGATCTGTGCAACTCGTGGATGGTCGGAGACACCGACGCTGATATCGGCGCCGGGCGGGCCGCCGGATGCAGAACTCTGCTGATTCGCAATCCGGGGAGTTTTCACAAGCGTTTGCTGGTGCTATCTGCCGACGCGGTCGCCGACGATCTCGCCGAGGGAGTTCAAAAGCTGCAACTTCAATGAATCGGAGACGTGTGCGAGATGCGCACCTCGTTATCGTGCCGTTCCGCAAGACAGGACACTAATGCTTGATCAGATCTCGACAAGAATCTTTGCCGACGGGGCCGACCTCGATGGCATCCTCGCGCTAGCGGCGGATTTACGAATCGCTGGGTTCACGACGAACCCGACGCTGATGCGAAAGGCCGGTCTCACCGACTACACACGGTTCGCCCGGGGCCTGCTCGAGCGTGTCACCGAGCACCCGATCTCCTTCGAGGTGTTCGCCGATGACGCCGAGGAGATGCGCCGTCAGGCGCGCATCATCGCGTCGTGGGCGCCGAATGTATACGTGAAGATCCCAGTCACCTCGACGAACGGCACATCGATGGCGACGCTGGTGCGGGAGTTGTCCGAGGATGGTGTGAAGGTGAACGTGACGGCGCTATTCACCATCGCCCAGGTTGAGCGGATCACGTCGGCTGTCGCTGATGGTGCGCCGTCCTACATCTCGGTGTTCGCCGGGCGCATCGCAGACGCAGGGGTCGATCCGATGCCGATCATTGCGCGTTCGGTGCAGATCATGGAGAAGGCGCCCCGCTCGGAGTTGATCTGGGCCTCCCCGCGCGAGATACTCAACCTCGTACAGGCAAACGACACGCGCTGTCACATCATCACGATGACCCACGATCTGCTCAAGAAGCTCGACAATCTCGGCAAGCAACTCGAGCAGTACTCGCTCGAGACGGTTCGTATGTTCCACAACGACGCGCACGCCGCGGGCTTCACACTGTGAAGCGAGCGTGCATCACCGGTGGGGCCGGCTTCATCGGCAGCAACCTCGCTGATCAGTTGCTCGAGCGCGGAGTCGAGGTTGTGATCATCGATGACCTCAGCACCGGGCGGCGTGAGTTCCTAGCGGGCGCAATTGCCGCTAAGGGCGTCCGGCTGATCGAGGGCGACGTGCTCGATATGGCGGTGCTCGAAGACGCGGTGGAGGGTTGCGACTGGGTTTTCCACCTGCAGGCCAACGCCGACCTGCGTCGTGGTCTCGAGCATCCAAAGCGCGACCTGGAGCAGAACACGATCGCCACATCGAACGTGCTCGAGGCGATGCGTGCCCGCGGTGTGAAGCAGATCATGTTCGCTTCCACCGGCTCGGTATACGGCGAACCCGAGATCTTCCCGACGCCCGAGGACGCTCCGTTCCCAGTGCAGACCTCGCTATACGCGGCGTCGAAGCTCGCCGGCGAGGGCTTGATCGCCGCGTATGCCACCGGATTCGGGTTCACGGGTGTGATCTGCCGCTTCGTGTCGGCGCTCGGTGAGCGATACACGCACGGGCATGTGTTCGACTTCTATCGTGCGCTGAAGCGCGATCCATCGCGTTTGCGCGTGCTGGGCGATGGTTGCCAGGAGAAGTCATATGTGTATGTGCAGGACTGCGTCAGCGCGCTGTTGGTCGCGGCGGGGTATCACGAGGCCGATCCCGGCACGCACATCTACAACCTGGGCACCGACGAAACGCTGCTCGTCGACGAGTCGGTGGCGCTGATTGCCGAGCATCTCTCGCTCTCCCCCGAGATCGAGCACATGGGTGGCCGTCGTGGCTGGGTCGGCGACAGTCCGCTGATCCGTCTCGACACGACACGCATTCGCGCGCTCGGATGGCAGCCGCAGCTCACGATCGAGCAGGCGCTCGCGCGCACGCTGGAGTGGTTCGATGCCAACGAGTACGCATGGCGTGACACAGCGATGGAGAGCGCGCTGTCATGACCGGGGGGCGAGTCCGATGAGCGTGATCTTCAGTCGCGCGCCGCTGCGCATCTCACTGGGCGGGGGTGGCACAGACCTTCCCTCTTACTACGAGCAGCACGGCGGCTTCCTCGTGTCCGGGGCGATCGACAAGTACGCCTACATCCTCACCCACACGACGTTTCAGCGTCGCTACCGCATGAAGTACTCGGAGCTCGAGGAGGTGGAGACGCCGAGTGAAATCCGCCACCCGATCCTGCGCGAGAGCCTCCTGCGCCATTGGTCTGGCAACCCGTTGGAGATCGCCTCAGTGGCTGACGTCCCGGCTGGGACCGGCATGGGCTCATCCGGCGCCTACACAGTCTGCTTGCTCAAGGGCTTGGCGCGGGCGCGGCGCACGGCGATCACGCCGGGAGAGCTGGCCGAGGCCGCGTGCGAGATCGAGATGGGTGTCCTCGGTGAGCCCGTTGGCAAGCAGGACCCCTACGTCGCTGCGCACGGTGGCATCTGCGCTTACACATTCGGCCCGGACGGGAGCGTGAATGTCGAATCGCTCGAGCTCAACGCAACCGCGCTGCGGCGCATGCGCGACCAGCTGCTGCTGTTCTACACCGGAGAGGCGCGTGCAGCGTCGACGATGCTGGCCGATCAGGACAAGCGCTCCAAGGCCGGCGACGAGCAGATGCTCGAGAACCTACACCGCACCAAGGAGCTCGGACTACAGAGCCGCGAGCTGTTGCAGGGCGGGCGACTCGAGGAGTACGCGGAGCTGATGCACGAACACTGGGAGCACAAGCGCCAGCGCTCGCCGGGGATGAGCGATGAGCGCATCGACGGGCTGTACGCGCTGGCGCGCCGCAACGGCGTAATCGGCGGCAAGCTCGTGGGTGCCGGGGGCGGCGGCTTCCTGCTGGTGTACACACGTCGCCCAGAGGACACCAGACGGGCGATGGCGGCGATGAACGCACCCGAGTTGGCCTTCGACTTCGAGTTCAGCGGCGCCTACGCGAGCGAGTACGCGTGATCAGCCAGGGCTTCTCCGAGGACAAGTGCGGTCAGCGCTCGTCCCGGGGCAGGCGCGAGCGAGCCCTTGGCGCATGTGTGAGCGAGTACGGGTGAGCAGGCGCGGCCTCAGCGTGGGAATCGTGGGCTGCGGACGCATCGGTGTCAAGCGCGCCGATGCGCTTGCGCCGCAAGACGTGCTGTGCGGCTGCTTCGACCTCGACGGTGCAGCGGCAGCGGAACTCGCGCAAAGGCATGGATGCAAGGTCTGCGCGACGGCGCAGGAGCTGCTTGCACTGGCGCCCGAGGTCATCATCGTGGCCACAGTCCACGATCAGCTGGCCGCGCTCGCCGAGCTCGCGCTGATGTCAGGCGCCCACGTGCTGGTGGAGAAGCCAGCGGGGGTGTCCACGGCGCAGATCGATCGCCTGATCGAATGCCAGCGAGAGGCCGGACGCCTCGTCAAGGTCGGCTTCAACCACCGCTTCCATCCGGGCATCGCGCGAGCGGTCGCGGAGGTTCACTCAGGGCACCACGGCGAGCTGATGCATCTGCGTGGGCGCTACGGCCACGGTGGACGTCCTGGCTACGATCGCGAGTGGCGGGTCGAGCCGACGCGCTCAGGCGGCGGCGAGCTGATCGATCAGGGGATGCACCTGCTCGATCTCAGCAACTGGCTGGCCGGGCCGCTGCCGCTGCACTCGGCGCTGCTGCGCACGCAGTTCTGGGACGCGCAGGTCGAGGACAACGCCGCGCTGCTGCTCGGTGAGGGCAGCTCACACCACGATCCGTGGGCGATGTTGCACGTGAGCTGGACCGAGTGGAAGAACCTCTTCTCGCTCGAGATCTACTGCGACACGGCGAAGCTGCAGGTCGACGGGCTCGTGAGCTCCTATGGGGCCCAGCGGTTGCGGATATACCGGATGGGCCCGGAGCTCGGGCCACCGACGCTGGAGGAGATCGACTACCCGGACGTCGACGGCACCTGGCAAGCCGAATGGGAGCACTTCGCCGGAGCGGTGCTGGCTACGCACGAGCGGCCGCTGCTCGGCGACCTGCAGTCTGCGCGCGATGCCTGGGAGCAAGTGGAGGCCGCCTACGCGGCCAGCGGCTATGCGGACATGCGCTCTGCTGTGAGCCTGGGATAGGAGCACGACTGATGCAAGCCAACGCTGTTAGCCCCGGGGAGCCAATCGGCGTCATCGGTCTGTGGCATCTCGGGAGTGTGACCGCCGCGTGCCTGGCCGATGCCGGCAACGAAGTGATCGGCGTCGACCCTGACCCGGCAGTCGTCGAAGGGCTGCTTGGCGGTCGCCCCCCGATCTTCGAGCCAGGACTCCAAGACATGCTCGCCCGGCACCGTCCGCGCCTGCGCTTCAGCGGCGACGCATCGGCTCTGGCTGACGCGGTGCGGGCTTGGGTTACATTCGACACGCCGGTCGACGACAACGACAACGCCGACGTCGAGTGGGTGCTCGAGCAGGCCACGAAGATGCTCGCCTCGCTTCCCGCTGACTCGCTCGTCGTCGTCTCCTCGCAGCTGCCGGTTGGCAGCGTCGCCAGGCTGCAGGAGCGCTGCGCCGCCGCGCGGGGGGATGGTGGACTGCGGTTCGCGTGCGTGCCTGAGAACCTGCGCCTCGGCCGCGCGCTGGAGTGCTTCCGCGCAGGCGATCGCATCGTGGCCGGAGTGCGCAGCGAGAGGGATCGCCACGAGCTGGCTCAGCTGTTGGCGCCGTTCTGTGCCGAGGTGCAGTGGATGAGGGTGGAGTCCGCCGAGATGACCAAGCACGCGCTCAACGGTTTCCTCGCCACGTCCGTGGCCTTCATCAACGAGGTGGCGGAGATCTGCGAGTCCGTGGGTGCCGATGCGGAGGAGGTCGAGCGCGGGCTGAAGAGCGAGCAGCGCATCGGGCCACGTGCGTATCTAGGCCCGGGCGATGCGTTCGCCGGCGGGACGCTCGCTCGCGACGTTGGCTTCCTACGTGGCCTGGCTGATCACCGCGGGCTGCCCGCGCACGTGTTCGCTGGAGTGGCCGATGGCAACGCTGCTCACAAGCACTGGACGCGTCGCAAGTTGCTCGAGTTGCTCGCCGGCGAGCAGCGGGCGAGAGAGCGCGCGCTGGCGGGCCGGCGTGTGGCGATTTGGGGGTTGACCTACAAGCCGGGCACCGACACCCTCCGCCGCTCGAGTGCGGTCGAGCTGTGTCGCTGGCTACACGGGGAGGGGGCTGTCGTGCAAGCCCACGACCCCGCCGTGGATGCATTGCCTGCCCAGCTGGCAGGCACGATCGAGTTGTGTTCGACCCCGCTGCAGGCGGTCGCTGAAGCCGATGCACTGGTCTTGTGCACCCCGTGGCCCGTCTATCTAGAGGTGCCCGTCGAGGAGCTGTTGTCCGCGCTTGCGCTGGCCAACGTGATCGATCCGGCCGGCATGCTGCGTGCGCGTTTCGCCGCGTACCCGAACGTGCGCTACGTGCGCGTAGGCACGCCCTTCCAAGCGCGCGGCGGGTTCGCGGCGACGCCCGTTGCACCGGGCGGCGGGGCCGAGGTAGCGCCGGTCGTGCTGGGTGGCAGGTCCGCGGCAGCGCCCTTCGAGCCGCGCGGCGGGTCCGGGGCAGCGCCGGTCGTGTTGGGCGGCGGGTCCGGGGCAGGGCCGGTCGCGCCGGTGCAGGGGACACGCCGGTGAGCGGGCCTCTGACGGGGCGCGGCGCGCTGATCACCGGCGCAAGCCAGGGACTGGGATTGGAGATAGCTCGTGCGTACCTGGATGCTGGGGCTAGCGGAATCTGTATCTGCGCGCGTGACGCCACCGCGCTGGAGCACGCTGTCGCGGAGTTGAGCGCACGGGCCGCGCCTGGGCAGAAGGTGCTGGGCGAGGTCGCCGACGTGTCTCGTCCCGAGGACGTGGAGCGACTCGTTCAGCTCGCGTTGACCGGCTTGGACGAGGTGACGACGCTCGTCTCGAACGCCGGCGTGTACGGACCAAAGGGAAGGGTCGATCAGACCGACTGGACGGAGTGGACGCGCGCGATCGAGGTCAACCTGCTCGGCTCGGTGCTCCCGGCCCGCGCGCTGACCGCACACTTCGCCGAGCGCGGCTACGGGAAGATCGTCCAGCTCTCCGGGGGCGGCGCTACCGGGCCGCTTCCGGGGCTCAGCGCGTACGCCGCGTCGAAGGCCGGGGTGGTGCGTTTCGCCGAGACCCTGGCCGAGGAGCTGCGAGGGCATCGGGTCGACGTCAACGCGATCGCTCCCGGAGCGCTCAACACGCGCATGCTGGACGAGGTCCTCAGGGCCGGCCCCGAGCGGGTGGGCGGAGCCTTCTACGAGAAAGCGCTGGAGCAGCAACGCAGCGGTGGGATTCCCTTGCAGCAGGGAGCCAAGCTCGCAGTGTTCCTCGGCTCGTCGGCCAGCGACGGGATCACCGGCAAGCTCCTGAGCGCGGTCTGGGATCCTTGGCAGGAGCTGACCGAGCATCGCGACGATCTCGACTCCGACGTGTACACCTTGCGACGGATCGTGCCGCGCGATCGTGGGTTGGAGTGGGGAGACATCTAGCGTGAGCTGTGAGGGTCTACCGCCCGTCTGCATCCTGGCTGGTGGAAGGGGCACGCGTTTGGGCGAGCGGGCCCGCGGGGTGCCCAAGCCGCTGCTCGAGGTTGCCGGGCAGCCGTTCCTGATGCACCAGCTGATGCTCCTGGCCGAGGGCGGCGTGCGCGAGGCAGTGATCTGCGTGGGCTATCGGGGAGACATGATCGAGTCACGTCTCGGAGAAACGTGCTGCGGGATGCACCTCCGCTACAGCTACGACAGCCCCGGCCTCGATGGCACGCTCGGCGCGATCCGACGCGCGCTGGCGCTTCTGCCCGAGCGCTTCTTGGTGCTGTGTGGAGACACCTATCTGCGTGTCGACTACCAAGCGGCCAGCCACGGATGGTGTGAGAGTGGTCTGCCGGCGCTGATGACGGTGCTGCGCAACGAGGGCCGCTGGGATGTCTCGAATGTTCGCTACGCCGACGGTCGCGTGGTTGCTTACGACAAGCATGCGCCAGCTGCCGACATGGTCTGGATCGACTACGGGCTCGGCGGGCTCACAGCCGGCGCGCTCGACTGTGTAGCGGAGTCCGAGAGCGACCTGGCTGCTCTCTACGCAGAGCTGGCGTCGCGTGGAGAGCTGTACGGGCACCCAGTAACAGAGCGCTTCTACGAGATCGGAACGCCGGCTGCCTTCGACGAGACCGAGGCCTTCCTGCGCATGCGTGCGGACATGGATGTGGCTGTCGCGCGCCGGTCTTGCGAGAGATCTGGCTGAGGACCGCTGGTGGGCTGGTGAAGCTTCGTGACCGAGTGTGGCTGACCGACGCCTGGCTGCCCGACGAAGCAGGCCGGCTACTCGACGCTGGCTGCGCTCGGGGCGAGACGACCGCGGTGTACGCGCGCAAGGCGAGCAGTGCCGTGGGGATCGAGCTCAACGCCGAGGAAGTCGCCGCCGGTCGTGAGCAGCATCCCTGGCTCGAGCTCAGGGAGGCGACGTGCGAGGCGATCCCGTTCCCCGACGCCAGCTTCGATACGGTCGTTTGCGCCGACGTCCTCGAGCACGTCCAGGACGAGGTCCGCTCGTTGACCGAGCTCAGGCGCGTCCTGGCGCCCAGAGGACTGCTGATCCTGACCACCCCGCACAGGGGTTGGTTCGACGCGCTGGACCCGGTCAACTACCCACGTCGCGTAGCGCCAGCGCTGTGGCGGCTGTCACCACGCCTCTACGGGGCGCTCGAGCGACGCACGCAAGACCTGGGGCCCATGGGCCGGCCAGGACCGGCACGCGAGGCCGAGCACAGGCACTATCGCGTGGGCGACCTCGAACGGCTGCTGGAACAAGCGGGGTGGGAGCTCGACGGCGCGATCGAGCGGGTCTTAAGGAGCGGCGGGCTGCCTTATGCGCTCTGGCAGAACATCGCCTACTTCAGCTCACTGACGCTCCGGTCGTTCCCGCGTCTGCAGCGCATCGTGCTCGCCTTCGGGTCCAGAGTAGGGGACCTCGACTACCGGATCCGTTGGGGAAGGGCCTCGTTCAACGTTGCGCTGCGCGTCCGTCGGCTATAGGCCGGGGCTCGGAGGCGGACATCTACGATGCGTCCGTGGGCTTCCCCGAGAACAGCCGCGCATGAGGCTGCGGCTCTATCACCACCCTGACGGCACACGCGTGGCCTACCGCGAGGTGGGCGCCGGCCCGTCACTGGCGCTGCTGCATTCGGAAATGCTCTCGCACAAGGAGTGGGAGCCTGCAGTGGCTGGGCTGGCCGATCGTTTCCGCGTAGTGCTCCCCGACCTACCGTTGCACGGTGACTCCGAGGATCGCCCGCGCCACCCCTACACGCTCGAATGGTTCGCCGAGGTGCTCGGCGGCTTCGCCGCCGACGTGCTTGGCCCGCGTCCGCTGCTCGCCGGCCACGGCGCCGGCGCGGAGATACTGCTGCAGGCGGTGCTCACCCGGCGCATCCGGCCCGAGCGCCTTGTGCTGATGTCCAACCGCATGCACGCCCCGCCCGCCTACGGGCACGCGCGTGCCGCCTGGCAGTTGACCGCGCGGCTGGCCGCCGTGCCCGGTCTGGACCGGCTGCTCGCCTACGGCGCCGGCGCCGTGTTCACGCCCGAGCGTGGCCTGCGGCTCTCGGCACGCGGCAATCTCGCCGCTGCCGATCTCGTGCGCCATGCCTTCGCCGACGTTCGCGGCAACTCGAGCCTCGCGCGCTCGTGGGCCAAGTGCGCACGCAGCTGGCCGCGGGGGGCTCAGGCACAGCTGCTCGAGCACTACCAGCAGTTGGAGATGCCCGTGCTGCTGTTGTGGGCCGACCGCGACCCTCTGCATCCGCTGGCGCTCGCCGAAGACGCGCTTGCACTGCTGCCCGATGGCCAGCTCCGCGTGCTCGAGAGCGCCAGTTTCCTGATGGCTTATGACGATCCCGTTGGTCTTGCGCGGGAGCTGGCCGCGTTCTGTGGATAGGGTTGCGGTTCGCACAAGTCCTCGCAACGAGTCATCTCAACAGGAGAGTCAATGCCAAGCGATCAGCAGCTGTGGGGCGGGGAGACCGCCAAGGCCGTCGAGAACTTCCCAATCTCGGGCGAGACCGTGCCGACCTCTGTGGTGCACTGGCTGGCGCGCATCAAGGGCGCAGCCGCCGCCGTCAACGGCGAACTCGGGCTGCTGTCGAAGCGCAATGCCGCGCGCATCGAGAAAGCCGCCGCTGAGATTGCCGCCGGCAAGCACGACCGACAGTTTCCGATCGACGTCTTCCAGACGGGCTCTGGGACCTCCACGAACATGAACGCCAACGAGGTCATCGCCAAGCTCGCCGGCGAGACCGTGCATCCCAACGACGACGTCAACATGGGTCAGTCTTCCAACGACGTGTTCCCGTCGGCCGTGCACCTTGCCGCGCTCGACGTTGCGCAGAACGAGCTGCTGCCAGCGCTCAAGCAGCTCGAGCGCTCGTTCGCCAAAAAGGCCAAGAGCTTCCAGAACGTCGTCAAGGCCGGGCGCACGCACCTGATGGACGCCGTGCCGGTAACCCTCGGCCAGGAGTTCGCCGGCTACGCCGCACAGATGACGCTCGCACAGGAGCGTGTACGGGCGACGCTCGTGCACGTCGGGCAGATCCCGCTGGGCGGCACCGCCACCGGCACCGGCCTGAACACCCACCCGCGCTTCGCGGAGAAGGTGCGCGCGCGCCTACGCAAGGACTCCGGGCTCAAGCAGATCGCAGCGCCGCTTGACCCGTTCGAGGCGCAGGCAAACCGTGACGCGCTCGTGGAGCTGTCCGGTGCGCTGAAGGTGGCAGCCGTATCGCTCACCAAGATCGCGAACGACCTCGCGCTGATGGGCTCAGGCCCGCGCACCGGCATCGCTGAGATCTACCTGCCCGAGCTGCAGAAGGGCTCCTCGATCATGCCCGGCAAGGTCAACCCCGTGATGCCTGAGGTCGTTCTGCAGGTGTGTGCTCAGGTGATCGGCAACGACACCGCGATCACGATCGGTGGCATGCAGGGCCAGTTCGAGCTCAACGTTCGGATCCCGCTGATCGCCCGCAACCTGCTGCAGTCGCTGCAGCTGCTGTCGGCGTCAACGCGCGCGCTGGCCGAGAAGTGCGTAGACGGCATCCAGGTCAACAAGGCCGGTGTTGCGGCGTCCGCTGGCGGCACGCTCGCCGTCGCCACCGCGCTCAACGGCGCGATCGGCTACGACAAGGGCGCCGCGATCGTCAAGAAGGCGACCGATTCTGGGCGGCCGCTGCGCGAGGTCGCGCTCGAGGAGGGCGTCGACGCGAAGCTGTTCGACGAGACGATCGACCTGCGCAAGATCGCGCGGGGGAATCGAGGGTAGGGCGCGCCGGGGGCATGCCGGCAGTGGAGCAGATGTGCGGCCGGCCGCGGGTGCGCGCGACTGGCGACGCCTTCGCGCGCGCTGGGGCCCCGCCGCGCGAGGAGCTATTCCGGCGGTAGCGCTTTGTAAAGCCGCGCGACCGTGCTCACCACTCCAGGCTTGGGCAGGCCGCTGTAGGTGAACAGCCCCTTCTGGTTGAGCCCCTCGATCAGCTTCAGGTTCGGCAGCACTTCACGAATCGAGCCGCCCTCGAACGTCGGGGTCAGGGGGTAGTCGCGCAGCACCCAGATCATCATCGCCGTCAGATTCGGATCGGCCTCATATACGGCGATGTGCTCCGCCAGAAGCTTTGCCTGGTAGGCGTAGCTGCCGGGGCTGCCGGGTGCGTTCAGGCCGTTGGATTCGGCGCCGAACTCGCTGACGACGAGCACCTTGCCCGCAAACGTTTGTTCCATCGCCGTCAACCGCGCGCGCATCTTCGCCGCGAGCTGCCCGGGCGTGTCGTGCGGGTAGTCGTACCAACCCGAGTAGTCCGTCTCGGCGACCGCGTCGACTTCCGAGTACATGACCCCGGCGTGCTTGGGCGGGTGATCGCCCCACACGTCCACCGCCACCATCCGCGTCGGGTCGCGCGCGTGGATCCAGCGCGTGAGCGAGCGCACGTATTCGACCTCCTGGCTGTCGCGCCCGTTGTTCGCGACCTCGTCGACCAGGTTCCACGCGAAGATCGACGGGTGCAGCTCCTCCGCCAGCACCGCCGTCTTCGCCTGCTGCTCGGCGTCGCTGAGCAGCAGCGGCGTTGACGAATACCAGTTGCCGGCGCCTTCGACCGGCCCGATCCCCTGCCACACGAGGATGCCCGCTTCGTCGAGCCGTTCCAAGAGGGCCGGGTCGAGCGGGTGCTGGGAGCGCGCGACGTTTGCGCCGATCCGCTGCAGCTCCTCGACGATCCCCGCCTGGTCGGACGGCGACAGCGCATCGCCGTGTCCGCGCGTGTCCTCCATGATCGACGCGCCGTGCAGCTCGAGCTGCGTGCCGTTGAGGTACACGTGGCCGCCGTGCCACGTCAGCTGGCGCAGGCCGATGCGCGCCGAGTAGCTGGTCTTTGGCCCGAGGGTCAGCGTCAGCTGGTAGAGGTTGGGGGCGCTCGGCGACCACAGCGCCGGTGCCGGCACCTGTGCGACCGCCGTAGCGCGCGCCGCTTCGCCGGGCGCCAGTTCCAGCGCGGGGAAGTGCAGCGGGATCGTCTGCGTGCCGTGCACGAGCGTGCCTTCGGGTACGAGCGTGCGGCCAGCGCCGTAGTTGTGGACCTCAACGCTCACCTTCACGCTCGCCTGGGTCGCGCTCGGTGGCGTCGAGCTCTGCACGCCCGCGAGCGTCGTCTGCACCGTTGGTTCGGACAGTTCGCTTTCGCCGATCGCGCGCACATCGACCTCGCCGTCGAGCCCGCCCCAGTTGAACCACGTGCGATGGAAACCTTCGCGCGACTGCTGCGCCGGATCGCGCCAGTCGGTACGTACCACCACCGTGTGCGTGCCTGCCGCCAGATGCGTGCGCAGTTCGAACGGCAGGTAGGAGCCCCTGTGCGAGCCGATTGCGCGCCCGTCCACCCACACGCTCGCAAGGTAGTTGGCCGACTGGAAGCTCAGCGCGTAAGTGCCGGCCTGCGGGGTCTGGAAGCTCGTGCGATACCAAGCGACCGAGCCTTCGTAGTTGCGCGCGCCCGCGTGGCCCGTGTACGGCGTCGGGTTGACCACGTTCGGCAGGCTGACGAGCGTGCCGCTGAAGCCACCGCGCTGCCAGCCCAGCGAGAGGCCGTGGTTGGCGGCGTCCTTGCGCAGCGTCCACTGCGTAAGCGGCACGCGCCCGCCGGGGCCTTCGAAGAGGACCGACTCGAGCGGCGGCGCAAACGACGAAGCGGCGCTCATCGCGAACGCCGCGCAGGCAAGCATGATCCCAAATGCGGTCTTCATGGCGCTGGGCATGATCCCTCAACAACCGGCGGGCGCCGTAAGAGCGGACTCCGTGACAGCGGACGCCGTGTCAGCGGGCTCCGTTGCCAGCAGCTGCTCCAGCAGCGCGAGCGCTCCGGCCTTGTGCAGCGGCTCGTTGAGGTTGCCGCACTTCGGCGACTGCACGCACGAGGGGCAGCCTTTGGTGCACGGGCAGCCCGCGATCAGGCGCCGCGCGTCCTCGCACAGCTCCTCGAAGCGCGCGAACGCCATGCGCGTGATGCCGATGCCGCCGGGGTGCCCGTCGTAGATGAAGATCGTCGGCACGCCGGTCTGCGGGTGGTAGCTCGTGGACAGGCCGCCGATGTCCCAGCGGTCGCACATCGCGATCAGCGGCAAGACCGCTATCTGCGCGTGCTCGGTCGCGTGCAGCGAGCCGAGCAGGATCTCCGCTGGCAGCACGCCGGACAGGCCGTCGCTCGCCGCCGTCTGGTCCCGCGCAGCGTCGTCTGCTGCAGTCTTGGTGGAGGCAACGGTCCGCCGCTCGCCGCCGAGCGCGGCGTTGATGCCGATCGGCAGCTCGAACCACAGCGCCTGCGTGGAGAAGCTCGTCGAGGGCAGGTCGAGCCCGACGATGCCCACCTGCGCGTGGTCGGCCAGGCGCCGGCGCTGGTAGGCGAGCACCGTGTCGGTGACGCTGACCTCGCCGAAGGACAGCGTCACGCCGAGCGCCTCGCGACGCTCGAGCAGGCGCACGATCTCGGTGTCGGTGTCCGACTTCGGCTGCGTGTACCAGTCGCCGTCGAACGGCGCCACGAGCGCGCGCTGGCGTTCGAGGTCGAGCTCGCGCACCTCATACGAGCGCCCCTGGTGCATGTAGATCGCGCCCGTGTGGATCGTCGTGTGTGCGCGCGCCGCCTCGGTCGTGCCCAGCAGCTCGCCAGAGGACACGTCCACGATCGCAAAGCTGTCGGGCGACACGGACCGCAGTGAGACCGCCGCCGCAGGGTAGGAGCCGGGGTGCGCTGGCACGTAGGAGGCCGTGATCGCGCCGCCGCGGCGGCGCAGCTCGCCGGCGCTTTGCAGCGCCTCCGCGTGCGCCTCCCAGCGCGGCCCCAGGAACTCACCGTCGGCGCGCGACAGTGGACCCTCGTGTGCCGCGCACAGCAGGTGCGCGCGGTGGATCAGCTGGCTCTCGTGGTCGAGGATCGCCGCCTCGACCGGGCGTTCGAGGAAGTCCTCCGGGTGGCGGCAGAAGAACTGGTCGAGCGCATCCTCGCCCGCGACGTACATCGCCAAGCCGCGGCCGCGGCGCCCAGCGCGGCCCCACATCTGGCGCAGCGACGCGACCGTGCCGGGGAACGTGACGACGACCGCCGCGTCCAGCTCGCCGATGTCGATGCCCAGCTCGAGCGCGTCGGTCGTGATCACCGTGCACAGCTCGCCGCGCACCAGCCGCTGCTCGAGCTCGCGGCGCTGCTGCGCCGTGTAGCCCGCGCGGTAGGGCTGCACCTGCTCCGCCAACTGCGGGTCGCTGCGCTCCAGCTCCTGCTTGACCAGGCGGCTCAACACCTCGACGCCCTTGCGCGACTTCATGAAGCAGATCGTGCGCGCCCCCTCGCGCGCCAGCTGCGCGAGCAGCTCCGCCGCCTCGCCAAGGGCCGAGCGGCGCGTTTCGAGCGCTGCGTCAGGTGCGTCCGCCTTGACTGCGGGGCTTGATGTGCCGTCGGCGGAGGCTGGAGCACCACCGGCGAGGTCGGTGATTGGTGGGTTCCACACCACGATCCGCCGCTGTGGCGTCGGCGAGCCGTCCTCGTCGATCAGCTGCACGTCCTCCAGGCCCGTCAGGCGCTCGGCCAGCTCCACCGGGTTGGCGATCGTCGCCGACGTCAGCAGGAAGATCGGGCGAGTGCCGTAAGCCGCCGCGATCCGCCGCAGCCGCCGCAGCACGTTGCCCACGTGCGAGCCGAACACGCCGCGATACACGTGCGCCTCGTCGATCACCACGACCGCCAGGTTCGAGAACAGCTCAGCCCACGCGGCGTGGTTGGGGAGGATGCCGACGTGCAGCATGTCGGGGTTGGTCAGCACCACGTTTGCGCTCCTGCGCACCTGCGCGCGCGCCTCGCGCGGCGTGTCGCCGTCGTAGATCGCCGGACGCACGCGCTTGCTCAGGCCAAACGCCGCCAGCGCGCGCGCCTGGTCCTGCGCGAGCGCCTTCGTCGGGTACAGATACAGAGCGCGTGCGCGCGCCTGTTCGCAGAGGATGTGCAGCGTCGGCAAGTTGAAGCACAGCGACTTGCCCGACGCCGTGCCGGTCGTGACGATCGCCGGCCCCGCCGTCGCCGCCAGCAGCGCTTGCGCCTGGTGGGAGTACAGCTTCTCCACGCCCATCCGCGCCAGTGCTCCCTGGACCTCCGGATGCAGCCCCGCTGGGGGCTCCACAAGCCGTGCGCGGGCGGCGCGCCCCTGTCCTTCGCCCACCTCGCGCACCAGCCGCCCGTCCGCACGACCGGCGTCCAGCAGCGCGGTCCACGGCTCGGTTCTGCGGTCTAGGGCCAACGTGTTGCACGGGGCGAGAGCAAGGACTTGAGATAGTAGAGGCGATGTCTGAGACGGCGGCCGAGCGCTGGGCGAAAGCCCGCTCCTTCCACCATTCGCTCTTTCCAGCCGAGCGGATCGCAGCCGAGCGCACGCAAAGCGTGTCGGTGTGCCTGCCCGCGCGCGAGTGCGCCGGGACGGTTGGCGAGATCGTTGCCGCGTTGGCGGTGCTGCGCGAGGCAGGTGCGATCGACGAGATCGTCGTCATCGACGCTGCTTCCGCGGACGGGACCGCCGCGGTCGCCGCAGGCGCCGGCGCGCGCGTCTGGCAGGAGGCCGAGCTGCTGCCGCAGTACGGTCCCGTGCTCGGCAAGGGCGATGCGATGTGGCGCGCGCTGTCGGTGCTCGAAGGCGAGCTCGTGTGCTTCCTCGACGCGGACACCGAGGACTTCAGCGCGCACTTCGCCACCGGGCTGATCGGGCCGCTCGTGACCGAGCCGGGCGTTTCGTTCGTCAAGGCCTGCTACCGCCGCCCGCTCGAGCAGGACGGCGTCGAGGACGCGGATGGTGGCGGGCGCGTCAACCGCCTGACCGCACGTCCTGCGTTGGCGCTGTTCTACCCCGAGCTGACCGGCGTACGCCAACCGCTCGCCGGCGAGGTGGCAGCTCGCCGCGAGCTGCTCGAAGCGCTGTCGTTCCAAACTGGCTATGGCGTAGAGATCGCGATGCTGATCGACGCTTGGCACAGGGTTGGCCTGGATGGGATCGCGCAGGTCGACCTCGATGAGCACCGACACCACCATCAGCCGCTGTCAGCCCTGGCGCAAATGGCGCGGACGGTGCTGGCGACGATCGTCTCTCGCCTCGAAACCGACGAAAGCATCGCGCCATGGCCAGAACGCTTCGGGCTCGGCGATGAGATCGAGCTCGAGCAGCTCGAAGCGCTCAGCCCGACGCCGGTTGGGCGGCCGCCGCTCGCGAGCATCGGCGGCTCGGATGGCGCGCGTGTCGCGGCGCGAGGAACGCTCGGGTGAGCGAGCCTGCCGGCGCGCGGGCCGGCGCGCGCTGTCTGTATCTGGACCTCGACAGCACGCTGCTCGGGCGCGGCGCCTCGATGCTGCACGACGGCGAGGGCAACGTCACGATCGACGGTGTGCGCGCTGT
Organism: uncultured Solirubrobacteraceae bacterium; assembly: GCA_963716535.1. Classification (GTDB taxonomy): domain Bacteria; phylum Actinomycetota; class Thermoleophilia; order Solirubrobacterales; family Solirubrobacteraceae; genus Palsa-744. The sequence goes on from OY970317.1 coordinate 3,209,311, forward strand.
GCAAGCGTGCCTGCGCGCCGGCGTGGAGGTCGTGCTGATGTCCGGCCGGCGTCGCGCGCAGGTGATGGAGGACGCGCGCCTGCTGGGCCAGTCATCGTTCATCTTCGAGGCCGGCGCGTGCGTGGTGCTCGACGGCGAGGAGCACTGGCTCACGGGCGACCTCCTGCCGGGCGAGCTGACGATCGCCGAGCAGATCGAGCGCTCGGGTGCGCCCGAGCTGCTGCTCGAGCGCTACCACGGCCATCTGGAGTACCACGAGCCGTGGCACCTGCAGCGCGAAGTCTCGCACCTGTTCCGCGGCCTCGTCGATGCGGTCGAGGTCGACCGTGTGCTCGTCGAGCACGGTCACGAGAACCTGCGGCTGGTGGACAACGGCGTCGTCAACCGGCGCTCAGACGCGCTCGCCGCGCTGCCGCACGTGCGCGGCTACCACCTCGTGCCGATCGGCGCCGCGAAGGTCGCCGCGGTCGCGCTGCACCGCAGGATGCGCGGTTACGCGCGCGCCGAGACGTTCGCCGTCGGCGACTCGCGCGAGGACCTCGCGTGCGCGGCCGAGGTCGACACGTTCTGGCTGGTCGCAAACGCGGTCGAGCGCGACCCCTCGATCCGCGACGCGCTTGCGGCGCATGCCAACGCGCGTGTATGCGAGGCCGGGCACGGTCGCGGTGTGTATGAGGCTGTCGTCAACACGTTGATGACCACCTGATTCGGGACCGCTTGGCCGGTACAAATCTGTATCTAGTCTTGGCTGCGGGGTTGGCGGCGCCGCGTGCTCGCGCTGGACCGCGTGCGGGTCGCTGGTCGCGTCAGCCGCCCGACAGTCGCTGCCACACCCGTCGCCAGAACCCCGGCTGCGGACGCCTGCGCCACAGCGCGGGCGGCGGTACCGTCGCGCGGACGAGCGCGACCCAGTCGTTCAGCGGCAGCTCGCCCGAGATCAGCCGTCCGAGTGCGCTCGTGACGGGGGCTGCGACGCCGGCCGACGCGAGCGCGTTCGCCAGCAGCGGCACCGACTCGAGCGCCTCGACCGCCTGGCCGATCTGCGCGGGGATCTCCGCCGCGGGGACACCCGCGGCCAGCAGCTCGCCGGCGCGGCGGTTGCGGCTTTCGCGCGCCAGCGCGGTCGCCACCAGGTCGCCCGTGCCCGCGAGCCCGATCATCGACTCGGGACGCGCACCGAGACCCTCGGCGTAGCGCCACACCTCCGCGAAGATGTGCCCCGCGGCCGCGCCTGCCGCGTTCAGGCCCTGAGCCTCCGTTGCGCCCGCCGCGAGCGCCGCCGCGTTCTTCGCTGCGCCGGCCAGCTCCACGCCGATCGGGTCGTTCGACAGCTCACACACCACCCCCGCGCGCGTGAACACCTGCGCGAGCGAGCGCGCCAGCTCCTCCTCCGCGCACGCAGCCACGAGGCCCGCGCCCGCGTGCACCATCTCCTGCGCGTGCGCCGGGCCGCCGACGCACGCCACGCGCTCCGGGCCGAAGTGCGCGCTCAGCACGCTCGTCGGCGGCCGACCCTGTGGGGGAACGAGGCCCTTGGCCACCGACACGACCGCTGTGCGCCTACCCAAGCCAGCCGCGCCGAGCTGCTCGATCACCTCGCCGAGCCCGCGCGAGGGCACCGCCAGGAACACGTAGTCCGCGCGCGCGACGCCCGCCGACGCAGGCTCGATGCGCAGCTGCGATGGCAGCTCCACGCCGGGCAGGTACTGACGGTTCTCGCGCTCCGTCTCGATCACCGCCGCCTGCTCGGCCGTGCGCGTCTGCAGCGTCGTGCGCAACCCGCCGCGCGCCAGCAGCACCGCCAGTGCCGTCCCGAACGAGCCTGCGCCAATCACCGTCGCCCGCCGTGCGCCCGGCGTCGCCAGCGAGCGCGCACGTGAGGCGCGAACGCCCGCGCTCGGGCTGGGCTCGGGCTCGGTCATCTGATCAGCGAGCGTAGCGATCCGCCGCGTTTTGTCGACGCCTCGACCCCGACCGACGCCGCGCGGCTTACGCGCCGAGGCTCCGGGGCCGGTTCAAGTGCCGACGCTCAGGTGCAGCAGCGGCGCGAGCTTCTTGCCGGCTGCCGCCAGCGTGCGGGCATCGTGGGCTTCGAGGATCACCTGTAGGTCGAGGATGCGCGCGTCGAACGGGTCGAGCGCGTTCGCGGCCGTCACCGCGTACGCCGGCACCCCCGACTGGCGCGCTCTGGTCGCGACCTCGAACGTGGCGCTGCCCGCGAGCGTCCGCTCTTGCAGACAGGCCGTCGCCACGATCACCGCGCGGGCGCGGCGCATGCGCGCGTCGAAGTCGTGCGCGTCGAGGAACGCGCGGGCATCGGCCCCGTGTTCGTGCTCAGCATCGATCGTGCAGACGTCAGCGGGGGGCAGCCCGCCGGCCTCCAGGCCGCGCGCGAGCGCCCTGCCAACGGCCGCCGCTGACAAGCTGTCCCCAAACGCGCTCGTCACGAGCAGCGGGGTCGTCGGGATCAGGGCGCGCTGGCTCATCGCGCGCTGCGGAGGGTCGTCGGCGCGGCCCCGCTCATCGGGGCGGACGCGGTCGTCGGGATGCCAGCGCTCACCATCGGGCATCCTTTCAGCAATGGCAGCCGCCAAAGCGCAGCCCGAGATCATCGACGTCTGTGGGCACGAGGTGCGCGTCAGCAATCCTGGCAAGCCGTTCTTCCCCGACGTCGGCCTCACCAAGATCGATCTTGTCAACTACTACGTCGAGTGCCAGGCCGCCGTCGTGCGTCACCTACGCGAGCGTCCCACCACGCTCAAGCGCTGGGTCGACGGCGTCGGCGGCGAGCCGTTCTTCCAGAAGCGCGTGCCCGACAGCGCGCCCGACTGGCTGCAGACCGCCACCGTCACGTTCCCCAGCGGCCGCCACGCGCGCGAGCTGGTCGCCAACGACGCCGCGCACCTCGTCTGGGGCGTCAACCTCGGCGTCATCGACTGGAACCCGTGGCCGGTGCGGCGCTCGGATCTCGACCACCCCGACGAGCTGCGCGTCGACCTCGACCCCGGCCCCGACGTGCCGTTCTCCGAGGTGCGCGAGGTCGCGCTCGGCGTGCGCGAGGTGCTCGACACGCACGGCCTGCGCGGCTTCCCCAAGACCTCCGGCTCGCGCGGCATCCACGTCAACGTGCGCATCGAGCCGCGCGAGAGCTTCGAAGAAGTGCGCCGGGCGGCGCTTGCGCTCGCGCGCGAGGTCGAGCGGCGGATGCCGGGCCGCGCCACCAGCCGCTGGTGGAAGGAGGAACGCCAGGGCGTGTTCATCGACTACAACCAAAACGCCCGCGATCGCACCGTCGCCTCCGCCTACTCCGTCAGGGCCGTGCCCGACGCGCGCGTCTCGTGTCCGCTCGAGTGGGACGAGGTCGTAGACGTCGAGCCCGCCGAGCTGACCCTCAAGACCGTGCCCACACGCCTGCGCGAGCGCGGCGACCCGTCCGCCAGCATCGACGAGCAGGCCGGCACGCTCGACGGCCTGCTCGAGCTGGCCGCGCGCGACGAGCGCGAGGGGCTCGGCGACGCACCCTGGCCGCCGCACTTTCGCAAGCAAAAAGGCGAGCCCAAGCGGGTGCAGCCCAGCCGCGCGCGTTCCAGCCAGTCCGAGGCAAACGCGGGGGATGCGCAGGCCGGCGATGCGCGCTCGATCCCGCCGCAGGCAGAGCCCGGGCAGGCGAATCCCGGCGATTCGCGCTCCAGCCAGCCGGAGGCACAGTGACGCTACCGCTGCAGCCCACACTCAAGCCCCAACTGGCGCTCTCGCGCAAGGAGCTGCCCACGGGCGAGCAGTACGTGTACGAGATCAAGCTCGACGGCTTTCGCTGCCTCGCGTTCGTCGACGGCGACGACGTGTTCCTGCAGTCGCGTAACGGCAAGCCGCTCGGGCGCTACTTCCCCGAGCTCGCGTTCCCGCCCGGGCGCTACGTGCTCGACGGCGAGATCGTCGTGCGCGACGCACGTGGCCGCGAGGACTTCGACGCGCTCGGCCAGCGCATCCATCCCGCGGTCTCGCGCATCGAACGGCTGGCGAGCGAGACCCCCGCTGTGTACGTGGCCTTCGACCTGCTCGCGCACGACGACGAAGTGCTGCTCGAGCTGCCCTGGAGCGAGCGGCGGACCGCGCTCGAGCAGCTGCTCTCAGGCATTGGGCTCGCCGCCGGCGCCAGCTTCGACGGCGCGCCCGTAGAGCTGATGCCCACCGTCGCCACCGCCGCCGACGCGCAGCAGTGGCTGCAGTCAGCTGAGGGCGCGATCGCCAAGGAACGCGCCGCGCCATATCGGCCCGGCGAGCGCAAAGGCATGGCCAAGGTCAAGCGCGTGCGCACGATCGACGCCGTGCTCGTCGGCTGGCGCCCCGGCAAGGAGCCCGGCACCGTCGGCGCGCTGATCCTCGGGCTCTACGACGGCGATCAACTACGCGTCGTCGGTCACTGCTCCGGCCTCAGCGCCGCCGACAAGAAACGCCTCGTCGGATTCTTCGCCGACTACGAGACCGGCGAGCGCGGCTCCGCCGACCCCAGCCGCTGGAGCGCCGGCAAGGACCTCGAGTGGATCGGGCTGCGCCCCGAGCTGGTCGTCGAGATCGACTTCGACCACGTCTCCGCCGGGCGCATCCGCCACGGCGCCAAGCTGCGTCGCTGGCGCGAGGACAAGCCGCCGCGCGAGTGCAGCTACGAGCAGCTCTACACATGAGCGCCAACGCGGCCGCCCGCGCGCTCAGACGTCGTCTAGCATCAACAGCACTGTGAGCGGCGACAGCCAAACCACGGCGACCGTCGCCGAGGAGGAGTACCTGCAGATCCTGTTCTGGCTGCAGGAGGCCGGGCTGCCGATGACTGGGGCCAACGTCGCCCGCGCGATGCAGCTCTCACCGCCCACCGTGCACGAGATGATCGGGCGGCTCGAGCGCGACGGCTACATCACGCGCGGCGCCAACCGCGCGATCGCCTTTACCGACAGCGGCGCCGAGCACGCCGAGGGCATCGTCCGCCGCCACCGCCTGATCGAGCGCTTCCTCACCGACGTCCTCGGCGTGCCATGGGACGAGGTCCACGAGGAGGCCGAGCGCTTGGAGCACGCGATGTCGCCCGTGCTCGAGGAGCGCATGCTCGCCGCCATCGGCGACGCCAAGACCTGCCCGCACGGCCATCCAATCGTCGCCGGCGCGCGCCTCGCCGGCGTGCCGCTCGCCGACGTCGAGGTCGGCGCCGAGGTGCGCATCCTGCGCTTCGAGAACGAGGCCGAGGACCTGCTGCACTACCTCAAGGCGTCAGGCATCGAGCCCGGCTTGGAGGCCGTCATGGCAGAGCGCGGCCCCGAGCACGTCGAGCTGCAAACCGCCGACGGGCAGCGCATCGGCGTCACATCGAGCGTCGCCGAGACCGTGTCTGTGATCGCTGACCCGTCGCCGCCGGCGCGTACGGCGTTGCCGGAGCAGCTGGTCTTGGGTCAGCGCTACGGGCGTTAGAGCGAGCGGTAGGCCTCCGCCAGACGCGCTACGCCCTCCTCGATCTGCGCGGGCGTGACGCCTGAGTACGCCAGGCGCAGCGTGTTCTCGCCGCCCTCCAGCAGGAAGTCCGTGCCCTTCACGAACTGCACGCCGCGCTCGGCCGCCGCCCGGTAGAGCGCGCCCACGTCGGTGCCCTCGGGCAGCGTTACCCACATGAAGTAGCCGCCCTGCGGCTCCACGAACTCGGCCTCCGCAAGCTCGCTGCGCAGCGCGTTCGCGAGCGTCTGCACGCGCTCGGCCAGCGCCACCTTGACGGTCTCGATCGAGCGCTCGATCGCGCCCGACGCGCAGAACTCGTACACGATCGACTGCGCGACCATGTTCGGCGAGATGTAAGTGTTCGTCGCCAGCTGCCCGATCGCGGCGATCAGGTCCGGCGGGCCGACGAGGTAGCCGACGCGGATGCCCGGGCATACGGTCTTCGAGAACGATGACGCGTACACCACGCGCTCAGGGTCCATCGACAGCATCGTCGGCAGCGTCTCGCCGCTGAAGCGCAGCTCCACGTACGGGTCGTCCTCGAACACCATGAAGCCGTGGTCCGCCGCCAGCTCCAGCAGCCGCCTACGCTTCTCGTACGACAGCGTGTAGCCGGCGGGGTTCTGGAAGTTGGGGATAATGTGCGCCAGCGTTGGGCGCGCCGCGCCGCTCGGAGCGGTCAGCAGCGCCGTCAGTGCATCCGTGTTGAGGCCGTCCGGCTGCAGCTCCACTGCGTGCACGCGCGCACCGCGCTGGCGCAGCGACAGCAGCGTGCGGTCATACGTCGGGCGCTCCACGATCACCTCGTCGCCCTCGCGCACTAGCTGCTCAAACAGAAACGCGTCCGCCTGCATCGAGCCGTTCGTCACCAGCACGCGCTCCGGCTCCACGCCGTGGCGGTCCGCGATCCAGCTGCGCAGCCGCGGGTAGCCAACCGACGTGCCGTACGCCGTCGTGCCCGCCGGGTCGCTCTCGAACGCGCGCACGGCAGCGTCGCGTAGGCCGTCTACGTCGACGATGTCGAGCGACGGCGCGCCGCGCGCGAACGAGATCGTGGGGCCGGTCGTCGTTGCCACAGCGGCGTAGGATAGGCGTCCGAGCAGCTCGTCGTAGTCGCGGGTCAGATCGCGCGCCGCCTGCTCGAGGCGATCGCGGAAGCGCAGCAGCTCCGCCGCAGCCGGTGGCTGGGGGGTGCGGGCCGGCTGTGGTGCCTGCGGGGGGTGCGGCGCGCGCGGGAGCTGCGGAGCTTGCGGCGTCGTGGCTTGGGGCGGCGGCTGGGTTGTGGCTTGGGGCGGCGACTGCACGCTGGCGGGCTGCGGGGCCGGCGGCGGCCACGGGGCGCCCGCGGGTTGCGGGAAGCGCTGCGGTTGCTCGACCGCCTCGTCGACGATTCTGCTTGGCGTCGGTACGACAGGGGCTACCGCGGCGCTAGCGGGAGCTGCTGCTGCCGGCATGGGTATGGGTGCCGCGGCCGGCGTGGGCGCAGGGGCTTCGGCGCCGCCGATGTCTCCGGCTGAGTGCAGCGTGCGCTCTAGCTCAGACAGCTTCCGCTCGAGCTCGCTGAGTGCCTTCGCTACCTGCTCGTCCATGAGCGCCTAGCGTACCGGCCGCGCCGCGGCGGGGTTCGCGTGGTGGGTTGCTCAAGGGTCTGCGAGCGGCTGCGCCCGTACCCAGGCGTGCAGCAGCCCGAGCTTTGACACCGCGGCGCGTCGCATGCGCCGGTAGGACGAGCGTTTGTGGCTGGCCGACTCTTGGTAGCCGGTGCCCTGTTTTACCCAGAAAGGTCGTCCGCTGGCCAGGATCTCGAAGCCCGCGGCACCGAACAGGCGCTGGTAGGCCTGCAGGTTCATGACCCACCAGATTGGTAGCGCGCTTGCCTCCAAGCGCGCTATTGGTTGCGCGGGATGGAGAAGCGTCAGTGGCGGTGACACCGCGTCGACGGAGAGAAGCTCGCCACGTAGGACACTGCGAACCGCGGAAAGCGCGGCGACGGGATCTTTCAGGTGCAGCAGCAAGCTGCCCATGAAGACGAAGTCGAACTGCCCAACCGTGTCGGGGTTCAGTTCGTACACCGTCAGGTTGCGTCGCTGTACCTTCGACCCTAAAGCCTCGTGGGCGATATCGAACTTGCTGAGATGGACCCGCTCGTGGTCGAGGTGCGGACCCCGGGTCGTATCGTCAGGGAGGTCGTAGCTCGCCGCTTGGTTTACGTCCACGGCCAGGACCTCCGCCGCCCCGCGTTTCTCCATCTCGTAGGCCCAGAAGCCCTCGGCTGTCCCTACGTCCAGGCACCGGCGGCCCTCCAGTGAGGCGGGAAAGGGCACGCGCGCGAGCTCCGCGGCGGTGTCGGTGCCGCCCGGCGTGACGATTCCACCCGGAAGCGTGAGCGACTGGTACCAGGGCACCTTCTCGGCTACCAGTTCCGCGAGCGACATTGTTGAGCTGGGGCTAGCCATGGCCCGCACCCTACCCCGAGAAAATCAACAAGGCAAAACATCGCCAGCATGCGGCCGGATGTCGCGGTGTTCTAGGGCCCTATGCCCGAGTCGGCGTTTCTGAGTGCGTGCTGGGAGCGCGCTACCCGGAGCCGCTCAAGAGGCGGCGAGCGAGGCGCCGCCGAGCACCTCGACGGCAATGGCGGCGGTTTCGGTGGGGGTGCGACCGACGCGCACGCCCTTCGCTTCGAGCGCCTCGGCCTTCGCGGCCGCGGTGCCGGCGCTGCCGGACACGATCGCGCCGGCGTGGCCCATCTGCTTGCCCGCCGGTGCGGTGAAGCCAGCGATGTAGGCGACCACCGGCTTGGTCATGTTCGCGGCGATGTACTCCGCGGCCTCCTCCTCGGCGGAGCCGCCGATCTCGCCAGAGAGCACCACCAGCTCAGTCTCGTCATCGGCCTGGAACAGCTCGAGCACGTCCACGAACGATGAGCCCGGCACGGGGTCGCCGCCGATACCGACGATCGAGCTGCAGCCGACGCCGGCCTGGGCGATCTCGTTGCCGATCTGGTAGGTGAGCGTGCCAGAGCGCGAGACCACGCCGACGCTGCCGGCGTTGAAGAACGACGCCGGAATGATGCCGACGTTGGCCTTGCCGGGGGACAGGATGCCGGGGCAGTTGGGCCCGATCAGACGGGTGTCCGGATGGTCGCGCTTCAGCGTGTTGTACACGCGCAGCTCGTCGTGCGCGGGGATGCCCTCGGTGATCGCGATCACCAGCTCGACGCCCGCGGCGGCCGCTTCGAGGATCGAGTCGGCGGCGAAGCGCGGTGGCACGAAGATCATCGCCGTGTTCGGCTGCGCCTCGGCCATCGCCTGCTGCCACGTGTCGAACACGGGGATGCCCTCGACGTCCAGGCCGCCCTTGCCGGGCGTCACGCCGCCGACGACGTTGGTGCCGTAGCTGCGGTTGTTGAGCGTGTGGAAGGTGCCCTCGCGGCCGGTGATGCCGGCCACGCACAGGCGCGTGTTCTCGTCGATGAGGACGGACATCAGGCGCTCGCTCCGACTGGCTCGCCTGCGGCCAGCGCGACGACCTTCTCCGCCGCCTCGTTCATGGTCTTGGCGGCGTGTACGTTCGGCAGCGCCGCCTCCTGCAGCAGGCGCCGGCCCTCGACGTCGTTGGTGCCGTCGAGGCGCACGACGAACGGTACGGATGGTTTGATGTCGGCGAAGGCGGCGATCAGCCCGCGCGCGACCTCGTCGCAGCGGGTGATGCCGCCGAAGATGTTGAACAGCACGGCTTTGACGGCGTCGTTGGCGAGCAGCAGCTCGACCGCCTGCTTGATCTTCTCTGCGTCTGAGCCGCCGCCGGCGTCGAGGAAGTTCGCCGGCTTGCCGCCCGCCTGTGCGACGACGTCGAGCGTCGACATCACCAGGCCGGCGCCGTTGCCGAGGATGCCGATGTCGCCGTCGAGCTTGACGTACTGCACGCCCTCTTCCTTGGCGCGGCGCTCGATCGGGTCTTCGTTCTCGCTGTCGGACAGCCCCTGGTTCTCGGGGTGGCGGTACAGCGCGTTGCCGTCGAGCGAGACCTTGGCGTCGAGCGCCTTGACTTCGCGCTCAGGCGTGACGATCAGCGGGTTGATCTCGGCGAGCGTCGCGTCCTCGTCGAGCCACACCTCGTACAGCGCCACGAGCGCGTCGGCGACGCCATCGATGACGTCCGCGTCTACGCCGCCGTCGGTCGCGATCTGCACGGCCTCCTCGCGAGACAGCCCGGCGAGCGCGTCGACGTGGTGGCGGATCAGCTTCTCGGGCGTCTGCTCGGCGACCTCTTCGATGTCGACGCCGCCCTCAGTGCTGAACATCACCAGCGGCTGCTTGGCGGAGCGGTCGAGCAGCACCGACGCGTAGTACTCCGAGGCGATGTCCGAGGCGTGCTCGATCCACAGCGTGCGTACGACGTGCCCCTTGATGTCCATGCCGAGAATGTTGCCGGCGTGCTCACGCGTCTCGGCTTCGTCGGCGGCGAGCTTGACGCCGCCGGCCTTGCCGCGCCCGCCGATCAGCACCTGTGCCTTGACGACCACCGGGTAGCCGACCTCGTCGGCCGCCTTCACGGCGTCCTCGACGCTGGTCACCGCCTCGCCCGAAGAAACCCTCAGGCCGTGGCGTGCGAACAGCTGCTTGCCTTGGTACTCCAGCAGATCCATGCGGCGCGGGACTCTAACGCAAGCCGGGTGATCGCGTGGACGCAGGCCCGCACGAAGTCGGTCGCGCAACGTGTCGGGAGGCCAGTGGGCAACGTCGGGGGACCAGCGCACCGCGTCGGGAGGGCCAGTCAGGGCATAATGCCGCCCGAGATGCCCATACCGAAGAACATATCGTTCGTCACCTTCGACGTATACGGCACCCTGATCGACTGGGAGACCGGGATCTACGACGCGTTCTCGAAAGAGGCCGCGCGCGACGGTTTCGAGATCGATCGGGGTGTGCTGATCCCGATGTTCCACGAGATCTCGCGTGAAATCGAGGGCGGCTCCTACGAGCTCTACGCCGAGGTTCTGCGTCGCACGGCGATCGAGATCGCAAAACGCCTGGAGTGGCAGCTCGAGCCCTCACGCTCGGGCTTCCTGCCCGACTCGGTGCAGCGCTGGGCGCCGTTCAAGGAAACCAACATCCAGCTGACGAAGCTCGCCAAGAAGTACAAGCTGGGCCTGCTCTCGAACATCGACGACAAGCTGCTGGGGCAGACCCGCCGCCACATCCCGACCGACTTCGACCTCGTCGTCACCGCGCAGCAGGTGCGCTCGTACAAGCCCGAACCGCCGCACTTCACCGAGTGCGCACGTCGCATGGGCGGCAAGCGCGGCTGGGTGCACGTCGCCGCCAGCCACTACCACGACGTCGTGCCGTGCGTGAAGCAGCGCGTGCCCGTGATCTGGGTCAATCGCAACAAGGAGACGCTCGACTCTTCGCAAAAGAAGCCGACCGTCGAGGTCACGAGCCTCAAAGAGGCCGCGAAACTTCTCGGCGTCTCCTAGACGGTCTCGCGCGTGCGCGCCGTCTCGCTTCACCCAGATGTGCTGGTCGTCACGAGCGCGCTGCTGCAGGTCAACTGCGTGGTCGTGCGCGAGGGCGAGGAGGCCTTCGTGATCGACTCGCCGGTGCTGCCGGACGAGCTTGACGCGTTGCCGGCGCTGCTCGAGCAGGCTCGCTTCCCTGCTCCCAGCGGGCTGATGGCGACGCACGGCGACTGGGATCACCTGCTTGGACGGTTGGCCTTTCCAGCGGTCGCGCTCGGCTGCGCCGGGAGCACCGTCGAGAGGCTCACGGCATCGCCCGGCGAAGCCCAGCGGCAGCTGCGGGCGTTCGACCAAGACCTCCTGATCGAGCGACCGCGCCCGCTCGCGCTCGGCTCGCTGCAGGCGCTGCCGGTGCCCGGTCGCTGCGAGATCGGCAACCGCGAGCTCGAGCTGCACGAGGCCAGCGGACACACCGCCGACGGGATGGCCGTGCTGATCGGCTGGACGGGGGTGCTCGTCGCCGGTGACTACGTCTCGCCGGCGGAGATTCCGACCCTGGCTGCAGACGGCGGGGTCGACGCGTACCTCGCGACGCTCGAGCGTCTGCGCCCGCTGATCGCTTCGGCGGAGCATGTCGTGCCGGGTCACGGCGCGACCATGGACAGCACTCGCGCGCTCATGACGCTCGATGAGGACGCAACCTACTTGCGCGCGCTCGCGGAGCATGGCATCGAGGCCCGGTTGCCTGCTGGTCGCGATGGCGCGGCACAGCGACGGCTGCATCGTGAGAACGCCGCAGCACGCGCGCCACGCTGAGCGCGCCGTGTGCCGTGTGCCGCGATCCGCGATCGTAGGGTCTAGCTGGCGGACTTCGAGGACTCGGCGATCGCGTGATCGGACTGGCGCAGCCGCAGGCTGGTGATGAAGCCGATGGTTGAATCGAGACCGTCGCTCGGCGGGCCATGACGGTCTATGCGGCGAGCCGCGCGCCAGCCCGCGACTCGCCCCCGCAGTGCCATCAGATCGCGTAACAGCGCGGCGTCGCCCGCGACCACGAGCGCCTCTGTCGCCAGTGCCCGCAGTGCCCTCCGGGTGTGCAAGATGCCGTAGCGCCGAAGCAGGTAGCCGCGCGCGGCGCCAGCATGGCGGCGTTGTGCGGCTGAGCCACGGCCGGCGGTCGCCGAGCCGAGGTGGATCGCGCGCGCGTCGTGCGCGAGCGTGCTGCACCACCCCGCGGCACACAGGCGGAGCGCAAGATCGAGATCCTCCTGGTAGAGGAAGATCCGCTCGTCGAGCCCACCGACCTCCGCCAGCGCGGTGCGCCGGTAGGCACCGGCGGCACCCGCGGGGCCAAGCAGCATCGGGTGTCTGGTCGCGCAAGATCCCTCTGGTGCTCCTTGCAGGCGTGGGAAGCCCGCGAGCGTCGAGTCGGCGGTCAGCCCCGCGCTGTCGATCACGGGCTCACCCGGCTGCAGGAGCACCGCCGCGACGGAGCCCATGTGCGTGTCGGCGTCCATCGGCGCGAGCAGCCGCTCGAGGAACCGCGGCGGAACGATCACGTCGTTGTTGAGCAGCACGATCGCCTCGCCGTCGCCGTGGGCGATGCCGGCATTGCACGCGACGGCGTAGCCGCCGTTAGCTGGCAACGTGACGACGTCGACCTCGGGGAAGCCCTCACGAATGGCATTTGCGGAGTCGTCTGGCGATGCGTTGTCGACGACGATCACACGGTGCCGGAGGGTCTGGCTGCGCAGCGCGATCAGACAGCGTTCTGTCAAATGACGCCCGCCGTATATGGGGATTACGACGTCCACTCTGGCTTCCCACATAGCCGCTGATTGTGGCGGTCTTTTGCTGCACACGCTAGCGATCGCGGGCTTTGTCTCCGTCCATCCAGCTGCAGATAACGCCGGCCATTTACGCGGCTGGTGGCGGAGCTGGTCTGCTAGTCGATCGAGGCTACGGCGTGTAGCGTGTCACCCTCACCTGCCAGCTGATCGAGCAGTCTGATCAGCGGTGCGATGGGCGCGCAGAGCGCCACCGCGATGCGCAGCTTCAGCCCGCGGCGAAACAAGCAGCGACCGGCGAGCGCATATTGAATCGACGCTGGCAAGCCGATGGCGCTGGAGGAGGTGCTGATCTCGACGTGAGAGAACCCCGCGTCTGTGAGCACGCCGCGCAGCGCGCTCGCATTGAAGTGAAAGCGATGTCGAGGCAGGTCTAGGTGGAACCAGCGGCCGCCGAAGCGGCGGCTTTGCCAGCAGCCGAAATTCGGCACGCTCACGATCACCACGCCGCCGTCGCCGAGAGCCTCGCGGGCGCGGCGTAGATCGCCTACAGGATCGGTCACGTGCTCGAGCGACTGACGGAACACCACTGCGTCGAAGGCTCCTGCCTCGAGCGCCACATCGGCAAGCGTGCCGGCGCGGGCATCGACACCCCTGCTGCTGGCAACCGCGCAGGCGTCCTGTGACGGCTCGACGCCGACCACCACCCATCCGCGCCGGACGAACCACGCGCCGAGGTCTCCGCGCCCGCAGCCGACGTCGAGGAGGCGCCCGGCAGGCAGCGCGGCGAGCCGCTCAAGTGGCGCTGTGCCCAGCGCACGCCATCCTTGAGCGCGCTGAATCAGCGCTGAGAGCAGCCCGAGCACTCCGTGTGGAAGTGACTCGTAGGTTCCGTATGTCCGCGGGTAGAGCGACGGTAGATCGACAGGTTCCACCGCGGGCAGAGTTACGCCGATCCCGCACGTCGCGCAGCATGCGAGCGAGAATAGCCCCGGCAAGCCGCACAGCCGATCTTCAGAGCTGATCCGCGCTCCGCCCAAGGCTCCGCCGCATGCTGGGCAGCGGAGACCGTTCGGCTCGCACGGTGTCACATTCGTCGCGGTGGTTGGCGGGCTCAGTTCTTCAACGATCATGCGCCCATGCTAAAGGCAGTGACGTCCATTTTGGGGAAAACCGAGGCCATGTCTCCGACATCGAGTGGTGTGACGCGGGGATCGCTGTTTGCTTGCGGTCTCGTCAACATAGAAACAAAGTGCCGATTGTCGACGGTGGGGCGCTCGGCGTCGGGAGTGTGGTGAAGTGAGACTGGGCGCCCGTGGTGGTGGGCGAATCTCCAGCCCGGCGCGCTCTCGTACCTGGCTTCGCAAGCCCGGCGCCCGGGACGATCGTCGCCGATCCTCAGTCGGCGATTCACTCGCCCAGTAGGCTGCCGCTATGCCGACTCGCTCGTTCATTGCCGGCGGTGCTGGCTTCATCGGAAGTCATCTTGCCCGCGAGCTGCTCGAACGTCCCGACCACGAGGTCGTTGTGTTGGACAACCTCTCATCCGGCAGCGTCTCGCATCTCGACGGGCTGCACGAGGACCCGCGATTGCACTTCATCGAGGCCGATCTCCGCGACCTCGAGAAGGTCATCACCGCCATGCGTGGCTCCGATCATTTGTATCTGCTCGCCGCGAACCCGGATATCGCGGCGGCTGTGACCGACCCGGCGATCGATTTCTGGCAAGGCACCTTCCTCACGCACAACGCAATCGAGGCCGCGCGGATCACGGGTGTTTCGCGCATCACTTACACATCGGGGTCAGGCGTGTACGGCGATCGGGCGGCGACGGAGGTCGATGAGGAGTTTGGACCGCTGATCCCGATCTCGACCTACGGGGCGAGCAAGCTCGGCTGCGAGGCGATGCTCGCGGCTTACGCGCACATGTTCGGCATCAACGCGGTTGCCTTTCGCTTCGCCAACGTGGTGGGTGCGAGACAGACTCACGGGGTGACATATGACTTCGCGCGCCGTTTGCTGGATGATCCCACCAAGCTCCACATCCTTGGCGACGGCCGCCAGAGCAAGTCCTACATCCATGTGGACGATGTGGTGTCGGCGATGTTGACGGTGACCGACCGTGGCTGGAGCGGCTTCGAGGTGTTCAACGCTGGCACGGGTGAATACCTCACCGTGACCGAGATCGCAGAACTGGTGAGCGAGCGAATGGGGCTTACGGATGTGCGCTACGAGTACGAGGGCGGATCGCGCGGGTGGAAGGGGGACGTGCCGGTCGTTCGCTTTCGTAGCGACAGGCTTGCCGCGCTCGGCTGGCGTACCGAGCATAGCTCGGCGGAGGCCTTGGTCTGCTCGATCGACGCGAACATCGCTGAGGCTGAGGCGGAACGAGTGCGATAGGGACGCGGGCGCGCGTCGGTGAGCGAGATATCACCTCCGATAGGCCTGGCGGTCGGTAAGCGGCTGCTGGCATCTCGTCTGGGCCGCGTAGACGGAGCCACCGTCGCTCTGGGCGTTGTGTTCCTCCTCGCAAGCGGCTTCTATCTGTGGACGACCGCGATCAATGAACCGTTGAGTCTGCACGATGGGCTCAGTGACCGTTACAACCTTCTTGCCACCGCATTCCTGCACTTGCGTCTGTCGGTGGGACCGGCGCCGGCCGCGCTGCTGCATCTCTCGAACCCTTACAACCCCAACTTGAACTCGCCTCTGTCAGTTGGTGCTAACGACGCGACGAGCATCAACGACGACCTCTTGTATCACGGGAAGTTGTACTTCGAGTGGGGGCCGGCGCCGGCAGTGGTTCTGCTAGTGCCTCTGCACCTACTCGGCTTCGAACCGTCTTCGAGCGTGACAGTGGTTGTCTTCGCGATCGCGGGAGTTGCGTTCGCGCTGGCAACGTTGCGAGTGCTGGTGCGGCGAATCGGCGGCCGCACGCCAATCTGGATGTGCCTCCTGGCTGGGCTCGCGCTGTCGCTGTCATCGGCCGTGCCGTTCGTCCTGCACTCGCCGAACGTCACTATGGACACGCTGGCCGGGGGCTACTGCTTCGCGATGGCAGGGGTGTGGCTAGCCGTGTCGGCCCTGGCTGGGTTCAAGACCTCTCAGACGAGCCTGGCACTGATGAGCCTGTGTTTCGGGTTGGCGGCGAACTCCCGCCCGACGCTGGCGCTGCCGGCGCTTGTACTGATCCCCGTTTACCTGTCGCTGCGCGCCACTCGCTCGCGTCGCATGCTGCTCGTGTCGGTGGCGGCACCGTTCTGTATCTGCGTGGCGCTGCTGCTTGCCTATAACCAAGCGCGCTTCAACGACCCGTTCGAAGTCGGTGCTCATTATCAGCTGGCGGGCTACGAATCGCGCACCGCGCCCTTGGGGCGTTTTGGATACCTCCTGCCTGGTGCGAGGTTCTACCTGCTGACTGCGCCTCAACCCAAGATTCTGTTCCCGTTCTTTCTCCTCAACACGCCGGAAACACCTCCTCCCGCGGGGTTGGCTGCACCGGAAGCGACCGGCGGGATCCTGCCGATGACCCCGGTGGTGATCTTCATCGGCGCGCTGGCGTGGATCTGGTGGCGCCGCCGGGCGTTGCTCGGAGGGCTCGCCGGTGGCTTGTTCACCCTTGCGGCGTCGGGCGTTGGCATCCTGCTGCTTGCGTCCTACCAGTTCTTTGCCTCTACCGAGCGCTACGAGGTGGATTTCGCGACACTGTTCGTGCTCGGTGGGTTGGCGGGATGGTTGTCGCTGTCGGCGGGCAAGCCGGGCCTCGCGCGGCGGGCTGTGCGTGTCGGTGGTGGTGCGCTGGTCATATGGGGCTGTCTGACAGGGCTCGCCACGAGCTTTGCCGGCGGCAAATCGCTGGCGAGGACACATCCGGGGACCTGGAGGACGCTCGAAGAGCTTGGCTCGCCGCTGTCGACGGCTGTTGCCGCCGCCGTCGGACATCCGGTAATCGCGGAAGTAGCGGCGAGTCACGCGGGTGGTACGGCTGCTAGCTACGCGAGTCTGGGTGCCACCGTCACGGAATTCTCGCTTGCCGTGGGCGAAC
The DNA here is from genome assembly GCA_963716535.1 of uncultured Solirubrobacteraceae bacterium. Classification (GTDB taxonomy): domain Bacteria; phylum Actinomycetota; class Thermoleophilia; order Solirubrobacterales; family Solirubrobacteraceae; genus Palsa-744. The sequence continues at coordinate 3,226,088 of OY970317.1, forward strand.
AAGCTGAGTTCACCATCATTTCCCCTGATGCGGGAAGAGCTACGCTCAGCGGCAGCGTATCGCTGCTGAGGGGTGAACAGTACGATCTGCAGATCGGCGGCCCCGGATCGGCGAGCCACAGCTACGTGCTACCAGCTGGCGGCGGCACGGTCGACCTTCCCGTTCATCTCCACCTTGGACTGAATCGTCTGGCGATCACCCCCGCAGCGACTCCGGCGGATCACGCCAGCACGGGGGCACAGGTGGTGCTGATGCGCGACCTGGCGGTCGGCGGCTAGCTTGCCTTGTCCTCTGCGCTCTTGATCGTCGCGATCGGCGCGCCGGCCTGAATCGGCGCGCCCTCTGTGATCGGCAGCTCGGCGATCGTGCCGGACTTGTGCGCGGCGATCTCGTTCTCCATCTTCATCGCCTCGATGATGCACAGCAGCTGGCCCTCCTGCACCTCGTCGCCCTGCTTGACCAGCACCTTCCACATGTTTCCCTGCAGCGGCGAGGTGAGGGTGTCCGGCCCGCCGCCGCTGGAGGACTTGCGCTCGCCGCGCTTGGGCGCCTTGCGTGCGCCCGCTGCGACAGCGCCGCCGTTGACCGCCGCGCCCGCGCTGCCGCCGCCGAACGGCGGGCCGATGACGCGCACGTCGAAGCGCCGGCCGGAGACCTCGACGGCGTAGCTCTGCTCGACCTTCTCAGCCTCCTCCTCGCCATCGCTCACGGCGGGCGGCGCCGGGAACGCGAGCGTCTTCAGCCACTTCTTGTCCTCGAGCAGGTCTTTGCAGGTCTCGCCTTTGGCCCACTGCTCGGTGGCGAGCAGCGCCTGGTGGAAGGGAATCAGCGTCTTCAGACCCTCGATCTCGTATTCGCCGAGCGCGCGCAGCATGCGCTTGGTGGCCTGCTCGCGGTCGGCGTCCCAGACGATCAGCTTGGCCACCATCGGGTCGTACATGGGCGAGACTTCGCCGTTTTCGCGCACGCCGGAGTCGACGCGCACGCCGGGGCCCGAGGGCTCACGGTAGACGCCGATTTTGCCGGGCGCGGGGGCGAAGTTCTTGGATGCGTCCTCGGCGTTGATGCGGCACTCGATCGCGTGGCCGCGCAGCTCAACGTCCTCCTGTGCGTATGCCAGTTCCTCGCCGGCGGCGGCTTTGATGCCCTCCTTGACGATGTCGATGCCGGTGGTCATCTCGGTGACGCAGTGCTCGACCTGCACGCGCGTGTTCATCTCCAGGAAGAAGTACTCGGGCTCACCGCTCTCGCCGATCGAGAACAGCCCCTCGATCGTGCCGGCGCCGACGTAGTCGACGGCCTTGGCGGCGTTGACGCCGATCTGCCCGATGCGCTCGCGCATCTGCGGGTCGACGACCCACGCGGGCGCGGGCGACTCCTCGATGACCTTCTGGTGGCGGCGCTGGATCGAGCAGTCGCGCTCGCCGAGGTGGATGACGTTGCCGAGGCGGTCGGCGAGCACCTGCACCTCGACGTGGCGCGGGTCGTGCAGGTAGCGCTCGAGGTACACGGTGGGGTCGGAGAAGAACTTCTCGCCTTCGCGGCTCGAGCCCTCGAACGCGCCCTCGAGCTCGTCCTCTGAGAGCGCGACGCGAAAGCCCTTGCCGCCGCCGCCGCCGGCGGCCTTGACGGCGACGGGGAAGCCGACGACGTCTTTGGCGATGCGCAGCGCGTCGGCGACCGTCTCGACCGGCTCGGTGGTGCCGGGCACGATCGGCACGCCGGCGGCCTGCATCAGCTCGCGTGCACGTGTCTTCGACCCCATCGCCTCGATCGCCGAGGCGGGCGGCCCGATGAAGACGATGCCGGCGTCCTCGCAGGCCTGCGCGAACGGCGCGTTCTCGGCGAGGAAGCCGTAGCCCGGGTGGATCGCTTCGGCGCCCGCGCGCTTGGCTGCGTCGATGATCTTCTCGACGCTCAGGTAGTTCTCGGCGGCGGGGCCGTCGCCGAGGTTGTAGGCCTCATCGGCGCGCGTCACGTGCGGCGCGTCGCGGTCGAGCTCGGAGTACACGGCGACGCTCGCGACGCTCAGCTCTTCGAGCGCGCGGATGATGCGGACGGCGATCTCGCCGCGGTTGGCTATGAGGACCTTGGAGAACATTGGCTGGGAAGCTTATTTATTAGGAGGCCTGGAGGCGTGCGTCGAGGCCGCGCGCGAGTTGCGATCGTGCGTGTGCGGCTTGCGGTGGTGCTCGCTACGCGACCTTGAAGCTCTTGCTGACAGTGGCGCCGATGCCGGCCGCGTTGCGTGCTACGACCTGCAGCTCGTAGCTGCCGGCGGGGAGCTTGTGGCCGTTGACGCGGCCGCTGAAACGCAGGCTGTTGGCGCCAGTCTTGTCGACGTGGGTGAAGCTGCCGACCTTTTTCAGCAGCGTGCAGCGCTTGCCGTGCTTGTTCTTGTTCGAGGGCTTGGTGCAGGACTTGCCCTGCATGCGGCCGGTGGACTTGACGAGCACGGTGAACGTAGTTGTGGCCACCTGGCTGTCGCGGTAGCTGATCGTCGCGCCGTATTTCTTCTTGCTCTTCTTGGTGTTGGTCACGACCGTTGGTCCAGACGGCGCCGGGAGCAGCGTGCTTGGGCTGATCGTGAGCGCGGTGATCGCGGCGGTGAGCGGTTTGACGATCCCCGCGGTGCCCGTAGACGACGGGGCTGGGGCCGGGGTACAGGCCGAGGCCTGGGAGGGGAGTTGCAGCGCGCCGCGGTCCTGGAAGGCGGCACACATGCCGTTGGTGCCGACTTGGACGGTACGCGGGTTGCCGGCGAGGTCGGTGCTGGAGGCGCTGATGCCTGCCGGCAGCGCCAGCGCGCCGGAGGGCACGCTGTCGATCGCTGCCGAGGATGGCTCGAGCGCATAGCTGGAGAACGGTTCGCTGAACAAGGAGGGCAGTTCGCTGGTGAGGTTGGTGTTGCCGGAGGAGCCGCTCGCGCAGCTGACCGCGCCTTCGGCGCCGTTCGCCGCCACCGACTGGCTCGGCACCGCCGAGTAGGAGCAGCTGATGCTCGCGTGGCCGCCTTCTTCGGAGACCGCGTGGGAGGGCTCCAGCATGATCGAGCCCTCGACGTTGACGGTCGCAACGCTGCTTGCCCCTTCGACCCCATACGCCTTGATCGCGAGGTCGCCGAAGGCATCGCTGGCGGTGCCGACGGGGCCTGCGTCGATTGTCGAGGCATTGACGGTGAGCGTGTTGCTGTGTCCTTCGGCGCTCTGGACCTTGATCGCGTCGACCGAGCCGAGAACCTCCGAGGAGTCAACGGTGACTGCCCCGTTGACCCCGACCAGCGTGGCGTTCGTGCCACCTGGATTCGACTTCAGGACGCTGCGCTGCAGGAGCAGCGAGCCACCCACGGCTTCGCTCACGTAGGCGAGCGCGAAGGCCGTGCCCGCCGTCGGGTTCGTCGTGATGTGGCTATCAGCGATGTTCAGCAGGCCGTTCTTCCCCAGCACGCCGTTGCCGCCCCAGCCGCCTTCGATGGTGAGGTGGTCGATGTTGGTGGCGGAGCCATTGGGGTCGTCCACGTAGAGGCCCACCCCGGAGGCTGCGCTGCCGCCGTCCATTTCGATCGTGAGGCCGTTGACCGTGGCGGGCGAGAGTTCGAGCACCACGCCACTGGCTTTGCTGTCGCCCTGCTGGACGGTGTCGTTCGTCAGCGTCACGTTGCCGTCGTCGATCGTGTGGATGCCCTCGCCGTTGGCGTTCGTGCCCGAGCCGGTGACGATCTTCGTGTTCTCGATCGTGAGCCCGGTTTTGGTGCTGTAGACCCCGCCCGCTTCATCACCGGAGGCGAGCGCGTTCAGCAGCCCGACGTTATTCAGCGTGACGGGCGTTTCTTTGGCGGCGATGTCATAACCATTGTTGCCTTCCATCTCGACGCCGCCGCCTTCGATCGTCAGCGAGCCGCCTTTTTCGGCTTCGATCCCGTTGAGAGCTGAGCCGAGATCGGCTTCGACCTCGACGTTCTCGAGCTTGAGGTTGGCGCCGTGGTCGACGACCGTCGCCGCTGGTCCCAACGCGCCTTCGAGCGTGAGGTTGGAGACCGTCACGGTCCCTGCCGCGGCGCCGAGCGACAGCGTCGCCTTGTTCGTCGGCCCGATGACCTTGATGCCTGATTCTTCGCCGGTGATCGTGAGCCCGTTGACGGAGGAGCTGGCGAGTTCGAGCGGTTCGGTTTCTTTGAAGGTCGTGCCTTGTCCCGGGCCTTCGCTCTGGACGATGATCGTGTTGGCGCCGGCCGCTTGCTCGGCCTGTTCGACGGCTTCGGCGATCGAGCCGCACGCGTTGATTCCCTGGTGTTCGCAGTGGTGGTTATCGACGTCCGCACCGCGGGTGTTGGCGTAAAAGGTGTTCGCTGAGGCCGCGCTCGCGAACGCGCCTGCCGCCACTGCCATCAGCACGAACACTAGAGCCAGCCGCCAAAACCGCCACATCGCCGAATCCCCCTTGTCAGTGCCACACGCGCACGCGGACGGTCCCGCGGCGATCTCGTCGCGAGAATACCCTCCGCGGCGGCGAGCACGCAGGCGGTGGACGTATTGGCGCGAGTCCGGCCGCGCGAGTCCGGCCGCGTGAGTCCGGCTGCGCGGGCCGGCGAGCGTCAGGAGCCGGCGCCGACGATCATCCCGGCGCCGACGGTGCCGTTGCTAGACTCGTCGATCAGGATGAAGCTGCCGGTGCGGCGATTGCTCGTGTAGGGGTCGAACACGAGCGGTGCGCTGGTGCGCAGGCGCACGCGGCCGATGTCGTTGAGGCCGAGCTCCTGCGGCGCGGCGTTGCGCTCGAGCGTGTGTACGTCGACGAGGTCCTCGATCTCGTCGATCACCGCGGTCGCGCTGCGCGAGGTCTGCTTGATCACGTAGCGAGCCCCCGGTCGCAGCAGCTCGTCGGTCATCCAGCAGATGTCCGCTTCGATCTCGCGCGCGACCGCCGGCGCCTCGTCCGGGTGGCAGATGAGCTCCCCGCGCGAGACGTCCAGCTCATCCTCCAGCCGCAGCGTCAGCGACATCGGCGCCGCCGCCTCCTCGAGCTCGCCGTCGTAGGTGTCGATCGCGGCGATCCGCGTGCGCTGGCCGCCAGGCAGCACCGTTATCTCGTCGCCACGGCGCAGCGCGCCGCTTGCGAGTTGGCCGGCGTAGCCGCGGTAGTCGTTCGCGCCGTTGGCCGGACGGATTACCCACTGCACGGGGAAGCGCGCGGGCTTGGCTTCGGGGTGGTCGTAGGCGACCTCGACATGCTCCAGCAGGTCGAGCAGGACCGGCCCGTCGTACCAGGGCATGCGCGTCGAGCGCTCCACCACGTTGTCGCCGTCGAGCGCCGACATCGGGATGTAGGAGGTACGCGTGCGCCGCGGGTTCTTGCCGCCGCGCAGACGCTCCGCGAACGCCTCGAACTCCTCGATGAGCTCGTCGTAGCGCTCCTGCGAGAAGTCGACGAGATCCATCTTGTTGATCGCCACGACCATCTCGGGGATGCCGAGCAGCGCGCTGAGGAAGGCGTGGCGCTTGGACTGCTCGAGCACGCCCCTGCGCGCGTCGATCAGCACCACCGCCACGTCCGCGGTCGACGCGCCGGTGACCATGTTGCGCGTGTACTGACGATGGCCGGGGCAGTCGGCGATGATGAAGCGCCGCTTGGCCGTCGCGAAGTAGCGGTAGGCGACGTCGATCGTGATGCCCTGCTCGCGCTCCGCGCGCAGCCCGTCGGTCAGCAACGCCAGGTCGAGCGTACCCTCGCCGCCGCGGCGCTCGGACGCCTGCGCGACGTGCTCGAGCTGGTCCTCGAACACCTGCTTGGCGTCGTACAGCAGCCGCCCGATCAGCGTGCTCTTGCCGTCGTCGACGGAGCCCGCGGTGGTGAAGCGCAGCAGGTCGAGGGTCATCGGCCTGGGGAAAGAAGGGGCCGAAGACCCCGGCCACGGCCGCCGGGAAGGCGGACGTTTCCATCGGGGCGGCGGCTGGATGCCGACGCAGGCATCCTAGAAATAACCGGCCTTCTTGCGGTCCTCCATCGCGGCCTCAGAAACCCTGTCGTCGGCGCGCGTCTCGCCGCGCTCGGTGATTCGCGTGGCGGCGATCTCCAGCACGACCTCCTCGAGTGTGCTCGCCAACGAGCGCACACCGCCGGTGCAGCTCATGTCGCCGACCGTGCGATAGCGCACCGTCTCGGTGACTACCTGCTCGCCGTCGATCAGCTCGGTGCCCTCGCGCCACGCGTACAGCATGTCGTCGCGCTCGAACACCTTGCGCTCGTGCGCGAAGTAGATCGACGGGACCTCAAGCCGCTCCTGGTCGATGTACTCCCACACGTCGAGCTCGGTCCAGTTCGACAGCGGGAACACGCGCACGTGCTCGCCCTTCTTGATGCGGCCGTTGTAAAGGTTCCACAGCTCCGGGCGCTGGTTCTTGGGGTCCCACTGGCCGAAGTCGTCGCGGAAGGAGAACACGCGCTCCTTGGCGCGCGCGCGCTCCTCGTCGCGACGTGCGCCGCCGAAGGCCGCGTCGAAGCCGTGCTCGGCGATCGCGTCGAGCAGCGTCACCGTCTGCAGTTTGTTGCGCGACGCGCGCGGTCCCGTCTCCTCGACCACGCGGCCCTTGTCGATCGAGTCCTGCACGCTCGCCACGATCAGGCGCTCGCCCAGTTCCGCTACGCGGCGGTCGCGGTACTCGATCACCTCGGGGAAGTTGTGCTCGGTGTCGACGTGCATCAGCGGGAACGGGAACGGCGCCGGGCGAAACGCCTTCTCTGCCAGGCGCAGCAGCACGATCGAGTCCTTGCCGCCACTGAACAGCAGCACCGGGCGCTCGAATTCCGCGGCGACCTCGCGCATCACGTGGATCGCCTCGGACTCCAGCGCCCGCAGGTGGCTCAGCTGGGGGCGTGCCGCGACGCTCATCAAGGCTCGACGATCTCGACGTGCAACCCGCACTCGGTCTTGTCGGTGCCCGCCCAACGGCCCTCGCGGCCGGCGCCCGGCTGCGTGCATGGGGCGCAGCCGATCGACTCGTAGCCCTGGTCGTGCAGCGGGTTGTATGGGAGGTCGCGCTCGTGGATGCGTCGCCACAGGTCCTTGTCGGTCCAGTGTGCCAGCGGGTTGTACTTCCAGAGGTTGCGTTTGGCGTCGCGTTCGATCAGCTCGGTGTTGGCCCTGGTCGGCCCCTGCTCGCGGCGGATGCCCGTGATCCAGCCCTCTGCGCCAGCAAGCGAGGCTTCGAGCGCGGCGACCTTGGCGACCGAGCAGCAGTGCTCGGGGCCGCTCCAGGGATTGTCGTGATCGCTTGCGTCCTGCACCTCGATCTCGACGCCGAAGCGCCGCTCGAACGCGCGCCACGTCTCCAGCGTCTCGGGAAACAGCACGCCGGTGTCGATCGTGACGACCCTGACAGCCCTGCCTGGGGCGGTGGGGGTCATCTCCTCGTTGAGGCGCAGCAGCTCATCGAGCAGCACCGACTCCTCCTTTTGGAAGGAGCACAGCAGCACTGCGCGCTCGCCGTGGCGGGCGGCCTCGCGCAGTGTGTGCGTGAGGCTCAGGCTGGGATCGATTTGGCTGCTCATCGGCTCGGTGTGTGTCTCTAGCGGGGGCATCTGATCTGGTCGTCTCGTTTCATGGAGTCTTGAAGTGTGTCGAGCGGCCTTGCTCTATACCGCGCACTCGCCCTCGCCGCGCTGGACTTCGAACGGAACGCTGCGGTTCCAGTCGATGAACTGGTTCATCGTCTCAAGTCCAAAGTCCACGGGCATCGACAGGTCCTTGACGAGCGCCTCGAGCTCGCCCGTACCGACGCGCTCGACGAAGTCCGTCCACTCCTCTTCGTCATTGCGACTGGACTCATAGTGGCGGACCCAGCGATCGACGGCCTCGGGCACGCGCTTGGACGGCAGGCGCAGCTTCAGGCGCGTGCCGAACTTGACCTGGTCCCCTTCGAACACGCCGCCGACGTGGGGGATGTATGCGGGGATCGTGTGCTCGCCGACCTTGATCGACGCGCCGGTGAAGCCGATTCCGCCGAGGTGGTGCTGGCCGCAGCCGTTGGGGCAGCCGCTGATCTTGATGCTCAGCCGGCGCGTGAGCGCGTCGGTGATGTCCATCGCTTCGATCCGCTCCTGAACCGCCTGGTTGACGCCCATCGAGCTGGTGATACCGAGCTTGCACGAGTCGGTGCCGGGGCAGGAGACCACGTCGCTGATCTCGCGCGAGCCGGAGTCGCCGAAGCCAAGCTCCGACAGCGCTCGCCACACGTCGTACACGCTCTCCTCGCGCACCCACCGCAGCACGAAGTTCTGTTGCACGGTCGTGCGTGCATAGCCGCCCGCGTAGTTGCGCACGATCTGCGCGACGCCGCGGAACTGCTCGGGCGTGAGGTCACCGCGCGTGACCTTGACCTCGACCGTGACGAAGCCGTCCTGCTTCTGCGCCCGCACGTTCGCCTGGCGGAAGCGCTCGAACTCGGAGGCGTCGCCGTTGGGGTTGCCGTAGCTCTGCGGCGGTGCCGGTGCCGACTCGCGCTCGTCGTCGATGAACAGGCGATGCTCAACCGAGAAGTCGCGTTCGGCGACCCAGTCGCCTTTCAGCTCCTCCTCGACCTGGCGGCGCAGCTCGTCGATGCCGAACTTGTCGACGAACACCTTGATGCGCGCGCGCGCGCGGTTGACGCGCAGCCAGTCCTGGCGGTCGAAGATCCTGAACACCGCCTCGGCGATCTTCAGGTAGTCGCCGTTGTCGAGCTCGACGAACTCGTACAGCGCCGGCGCCATGCGCGGCATGATCGAGGTGCCGCCGCCGACCAGCATCTGTGCGCCGCGCACTTCGCCGCGCCCGTCGATGTGCTTGACGCGGGCGCGGTAGGCGACGTCGTGGATCTCTGAGATCGCGCGGCCCTGCTCGGAGCCGTCGAACGCGGTCTTGATCTTGCGCGGCATCGCCTGCGTGGTGGGGTGGCGCACGAAGTAGCGCACGTACGCGCCGACGTAGGGGGTCATGTCGAACAGCTCGTCCGCCGCGACGCCCGCCCACGGATCGCCGGTGACGTTTCTGACGGTGTTGCCACAGCCCTCGCGGCTGGACAGGCCCGTCTGCGCGAGCTCGCGGATCGCCTTCTCGACTTCTGGCAGCGGGATGTGGTGCAGCTGGATGTTCTGACGCGTCGTGATGTGCCCCTTGTTCAGCGGCACGTACTTCTCGACCACGTCAGCAAAGGATTCGAGCTGCTCCGGCGTGATGCCGCCGAACGGCAGCTTCACGCGGATCATCTGCACGTCCGGCTGGCGCTGGCCGTAGACGCCCTGCTTGAGGCGGAACTTGATGAACTCGTCTTCGGGCATCTGCCCGTCGAGGAACTTGCCGGCCTCCGTCTTGAAGTCGTCGAACTCCCGCTCGAGGATCGGGATCACGTGTCCCGGGACGTTCTGCAGTACCTCTGGGTCCTCGAGCGTGCCGCGCTGGGCGGCGATGGAACCTGGCTCCATGCTTGTGAAACCTCCTGACCCGGACGCACGGCCCGGGCTACGTTCGACTACACCGATCAGTGGACAGCTATTGGCCTAAAGCCTAGCGACTTTTAGGTATTTATCCAGGGGTCGGGGAGATCGCGCTGCGGCTCGCGCGCGACGCCCTCGAGGACGGCGGCCTCGTGCCAGCCGTCGCGGGTGGTGGCCGGCTGGCGCGGCGGCGGCGCGGTGGCGCGCATGAAGCGCTCGATCGCGGCGACGATCGCGGCGGCTTCCTCGGGGGAGGCGGAGGGGGCGATCAGCCGCAGGTGCGGGTGGAGGTTGGCCACCCGCACATTGTGACGGGAGCCGGTGGCGTGCGCTTTCAGCGGCGCAGGACCTTGCCGGCGAACTCCACCAAGCTGCTCGCCTGACGCAGCGCGGCCTTGAGATCCTGGCCGCTGACGTCGAACAGCCCGTAGTGGGCCTCGTCCTTGAGGTTCAGGAGGCGTCCCAAGGTGTTTGCGGCGGGGTTGCCGCCGTGCGCGACCCGCTCCAGCAGAGACGCGGCTTCGCGATGGTTCTGTCCGCGCGAGCGCCGACCGAGTGCCTTGCAGCACGCCGAGTCTGACGCGGCGATTCCCGCGAGCACGGCCAATGCGGCCGCGGGGCTCGTGTACTCCACATCCTCGCCTTCCTCGGCTACGAGCTCTGCGACCTCGAGGAACTTCTGTGCGTGGCGCAGTCGGGTGGCGGCGTCCGCGCTTGAGCACGGCTGCGTGCGTCCGGAGTCGCTTGGGCTCATGCTGCTGCCAGCAGGGCTCGGATGTCCGAGCCGCACAACACGATCGCATCAGAGCGAAGCGCGGCGAGGATTGGGCGTTCGTCTGCGAGCAGTTGGGCAATCTGCGACTCCAGTCGCTCCACGATGGCCGCGTAGTTGCCAGTCCATCGGTGGATCTGGGCCGAGAGGCCATCGACCTGTGCGCGCCAGGCAGGCTCGTCCTCGTCGACGTCGCTAGGCCGAATCACGAGTATGTCGATGTCGCTATGTGTGTCTCCATCGCCGCGGGCGGAGGAGCCGAACAGCGAGATGTGGACAGGGGCGATTTGCCACGTGTTCAGCTCGCGTGTAATGCGATTGATGAGCTCCTCCCGCATCCCCACAAGGATGTCGACAGCGGGGGCCGCCAGGTGATCGCGGTTCAGCACGTAAAGGAACGCGCGGTTGAGCTCGACTCGCGTCACGAGGCCGTGCTCAGTGAGCCTGCTGAGGACGTCCAGAACCCCGCTATGGGAAGTCCTGCCTGTTAGGCGTGCGACCTCTCGACCCGTCAGAGGCATGGTTGTTCCAGCGAGCGCGCGCAGCACCTCGCCATCGAGCGTGGGACAGACTGCTTTGTAAGGGCTTGCTACATCCATGCGGCCAGCGTACCCTCCATGTGGACGATATTACGTCCACATGGATGGTATGGCATCCACGCTGCTACAGCGGGATGTTCCCGTGCTTGCGCCTGGGCCCCGGCTCGCGCTTGCCCTGCAGCGTGCGCAGCGCGACGATCAGCCGCGGCCGCGTCTCGTGGGGGACGATGACGTCGTCGATGTAGCCACGTTCGGCGGCGGTGTAGGGGTTGGCGAAGCGCGCCTTGTAGTCCTCCATCAGCTTCTTGCGCCGCTCCTCGGGCGTGGGGCTGGCGGCGATGTCGCGCCGGTAGATGATGTTGACGGCGCCCTCCGGCCCCATCACCGCGACCTCGGAGGTCGGCCAGGCGAAGTTGAAGTCCGCGCCGAGGTGCTTGGAGGACATCACGTCGTAGGCGCCGCCGTAGGCCTTGCGCGTGATGATCGTGACCTTCGGCACGGTGGCCTCGGCGAACGCGTAGAGAAGCTTGGCACCGTGGCGGATGATGCCGCCCCACTCCTGCGCTGTGCCTGGGAGAAAGCCTGGGACGTCGCAGAACGTCAGCAGCGGGATGTTGAAGGCGTCGCAGGTGCGCACGAAGCGCGCGGCCTTCTCCGAGGCGGCGATGTCGAGCACGCCGGCGAGCTGAGCGGGCTGGTTGCCGACGATGCCGACGGCGAAGCCGTCCATGCGCGAGAAGCCGCAGATGATGTTCTTGGCGTAGTGCTCGTGCACCTCGAAGAACTCTTCGTCATCGACGATCAGCTTGACGACGTCGCGCATGTCGTAAGGCTTGTTGGGGTTGTCGGGGACGACGTGGTCGAGCTCCGGGTCCATGCGCTCGGGGTCGTCCGTCGGCTCGACGCGCGGCGTGCTCTGGAGGTTGTTCTGGGGCAGGAAGCTGAGCAGGTAGCGACAGTCCTCGAGGCACGCGTCCTCGTCCTCTGACGCGAACTGCGCGACGCCCGACTTGCTGTTGTGCGACATCGCGCCGCCCAGCTCCTCGAACTCGACTTCCTCGCCGGTGACCGTCTTGATCACGTCGGGCCCAGTGATGAACATGTGCGAGGTCTCCTTGACCATGAAGATGAAGTCGGTGATCGCGGGCGAGTAGACAGCGCCGCCCGCACACGGCCCCATCACCAGGCTGATCTGCGGGATCACGCCCGAGCAGCGCACGTTGCGCAGGAACACGTCGCCGTAGGAGCCCAGCGAGACGACGCCCTCCTGGATGCGCGCGCCGCCGGAGTCGTTGATGCCGATCACCGGGCAGCCGATCTTGGCCGCCAGATCCATGACCTTGCACATCTTCTCGCCCATCACCTCGCCGAGCGAGCCGCCGAAGACCGTGAAGTCCTGGCTGAACACGCACACGGTGCGCCCGTCGATCGTGCCGTGGCCGGTGACCACGGCGTCGCCCCACGGGCGGTTCTTCTGCATGTCGAAGTCGTAGGTGCGGTGGCGCACGAACGTGTCGAGCTCCTGGAAGGAGCCGGGGTCGAGCAGCTTCTCGACGCGCTCGCGGGCGGTGTACTTGCCGCGCGCGTGCTGCTTCTCCTCGGCCTCGGGCGCGGAGTGCAGCGCCGCCACACGCAGCTCCTCCAGCTGTGCGAGCTTCTCCTCGTAGGTCTCCGGCGCCTTCTGGCGCGGCGGCTTGCGGTGGCCGCTGGAGGCTGCGAGCAGCGCGGCGTCAGAGCGATCGTGGGGTCTGCTGGACATCGGGCGCGAGATCTTATGCGGCCTGCGGCGCTCCGCGCCGGCCCGCCAGCCCGCGCTCGTGCAGCAGCTCGGCCAGCTCGACGGCATTTGTGGCAGCGCCCTTGCGCAGGTTGTCCGCGACGATCCACATGTCGAGCGCGCGCTCGTGGCCGGGGTCGCGGCGAATGCGCCCGACGAACACGCCGTCCTTGCCGGCCGCGTCGATCGCGAGCGGGTACAGCGCCGCGCCGGGGTCGTCGAGCACGGTGACGCCGGGCGCGGCCGCGAGCAGCTCGCGCGCCCTTTCCGGCGACAGCTCATCGCGTGTCTGCACGTTGACGGCCTCCGAGTGCGAGTTGACGACCGGCACGCGCACGCACGTGGCGCTGACGCGGATCGACTGATCGCCGAGGATCTTGCGCGTCTCGTTGATCAGCTTGCGCTCCTCGTCGGTGTGATCGTCACCCGCCGCGAAGCTGCCGGCGTGGGGGAGCGCGTTGAAGGCGATCTGATGGGCGTAGGCGTCGGGCGGCTGGATCTCGCGCTCGTGCAGCAGCGCGTGGGACTGGTCGAGCAGCTCGTCGACCGCGCGCTTGCCGGTGCCCGAGACCGCCTGGTAGGTGCTGATCACGAGCCGCTCGATGCCGGCCGCGTCGTACAGCGGCTTCAGCGCCACGACCATCTGCATCGTCGAGCAGTTGGGGTTGGCGATGATCCCGTGGTGCTCGTCGAGCGCCTCGGGATTGACCTCGCTGACGATGAGCGGCACGTCCTCCTGCATGCGCCAGCGCGAGGAGTTGTCGATCACGGTCGCGCCCGCCGCCACGAATCGCGGCGCCCACTCGCCCGAGGTCGAGCCGCCGGCGGAGAACAGCGCGATGTCGAAGCCCTGGATCGACTCGTCGTCGAGGCCCTGGACGGTGAGATCGGCGCCGTCCGGGCCGGCGCCGTCGAGGACCTTGCCAACCGAGCGTGCGGAGGCAAACGGCACGATCTCGCGCGCCGGAAACGAGCGCTCGCGCAACAGCTCCAGCATCAACGTGCCGACCTGCCCGGTGGCGCCCACCACCGCTACCCGATAGCCCTCGCTCATCCCGTCAGGGTATCGCGACGCTCACCCCATGCGACCGAGGGCCAGGTCTCGTCGAATGCCTGAGTGCACGCCGGGCAAGCGAGACAAGGACGCAGGGAGCGTGGCGTGCTTCGCACGCGAGCGACCGAGGACGCAGTCTCGCGCCGCCCGCCGTGCGCTCAGGTGTGGGTGACCATGAAGTAGATCGTGAGGACGACGAGCACATCCATCAGCGCACCGACGGCGCCGACACTGCGCACGAGCGCTCGATGCTCCGCGCTCTGCTGCACCTCGCCGTCGGGGCCGGCGGCCGCGACGTCCGCTTCTGCGACGACGATCAGGCGCTTCTCGCGCGGGCCCAGGTACATGCCCTCGATGGCGCCGATCACGATCACGACGCCGAGACCCCACTGCACGAAGAACGAGCTCCACAGGTGCAGGTGCGACGCGAGATAGATGCCGAAGATCAACACCGCGCCGAGGCCTGGGCTGATCACGCGCTGGCTGATCGCGTGGATCGCGCGGTAGAACGCCGGCAGGGCGCGCGGCTCCTTGCCGGCGACCGCGAAGATCACCGGATAGGCAAACGTCGCGCCGAACGCGAACACCACCGCGATGACGTGCAGTGCGATGACGACTTCGAAGAACGCGACCGCGACGAGCACGGCGCGGATCCTAGTGCCTCAGTAGGTCGGCGTCGGGAAGGCCGACGTGCGAGGCGGTGCGGGAGGCCGGGTGTGGAGGGTCGTGGCTTAGAAGGTCGGCGTGTACTTGCCGAACACGTCCTGCATTGCGCCGCACGCCTCGCCGAGCGAGCAACGGTCCTTTAGCGCCTGGCGGATTGCCGGCAGCAGGTTCTCGCTGCCACGTGCCACCTCGCGCAGCTCGTCGAGGCGGCGCTCGACCAGTGCACCATCGCGATCGGCCTTGAACTTGGCGAGGCGATCGAGCTGTTCGCGCTCTGACTCGGGGTCGACGCGCAGCAGGTCGGGGACCTCGAGGCTGTCTTCCTCGAAGGCGTTGACGCCGACGACGACGTCCTGGCCGATGCGGTAGCGCTCCTGGTAGCCCCACGCCGACTCGTCGATCTCGCCGGTGATGAACTCGATCGCGTGCACCGAGCCGCCGAGCGCGTCGACCTTCGCGATCAGCTCGTTGGCGCGCGCTTCGATCTCGTCGGTCAGCGACTCGACGAAGTAGGAACCGGCGAACGGGTCGACGGTGTCGGTCGCGCCCGACTCGTGCGCGAGGATTTGCTGCGTGCGCAGCGCGATTTTGGCGGCGCGCTCAGTCGGCAGCGCGAGCGCCTCGTCGAAGCCGTTGGTGTGGAGGGACTGCGTACCGCCGCACACCGCGGCGAAGCCCTGCAACGCCACGCGCACGATGTTGTTCTCCGGCTGCTGCGCGGTCAGCGTCACGCCGCCGGTCTGCGTGTGGAAGCGCAGCATCGTCGACTTCGGGCTGGTGGCACCGAAGCGCTCGCGCATGATGTGCGCCCACATGCGCCGCGCGGCGCGGAACTTCGCGACCTCCTGAAAGACGTTGTTGTGGCCGTTGAAGAAGAACGCCAGTCGCGGCGCGAAGTCGTCGACCGCGAGGCCCTTGTCGATCGCCGCCTGTACGTAGGCGATACCCGACGACAGCGTGAACGCGACCTCCTGCACCGCCGAGCAGCCCTTCTCGCGGAAGTGGTAGCCCGAGATCGAGATCGTGTTCCAGCGCGGGACGTGCTCCTGGCAGTACTGGAACAGGTCGGTCGTCAGGCGCATCGTCGCTTCCGGCGGGTAGATGTAGTTGCCGCGCGCGATGTACTCCTTGAGCACATCGTTCTGGGTCGTGCCGCGCAGCTTCTCTGACGGCACCCCCTGCTCCTCGCCGACCAGCTCGTACAGCAGCAGCAGGCATGCGGCTGGCGCGTTGATCGTCATCGATGTCGAGACTTGGTCGAGCGGGATGCTGTCGAAGGCGGTGCGCATGTCGTCGATCGTGTCGATCGCCACGCCGGTGCGTCCGACCTCGCCCAGGCAGCGCGGGTTGTCGGAGTCCAGGCCCAGCTGCGTCGGCAGGTCGAACGCCATCGACAGGCCCGTCGAGCCCTTCGACAGCAGGTAGCGGTAGCGCTCGTTGGACTCCTTCGCCGAGGCGTAGCCAGCGTATTGGCGCATCGTCCACGTCTGTTTGCGGTACATCTCGCGGTGCACGCCGCGCGCGTACGGGAACTCGCCCGGCTCGCCGAGGTCGAGCTGCGCCGGCAGGTCGGCGTCGGTGTACAGCTCGGCGATCTCGATACCAGAGTCGGTGAAGCGGCGCGGATCGTCCGGTCCGACGATCGGCGCGACGGTCAGCTGCTCCTCGGCCACGGTCGGATGCTCCTCGGTTGATGCCATGCGCCAGATGATAAGGACCCCACGTCGATGGAACCTGCGGGGCCGCGTCGATCGGACTCGCTCGGTGCGGACGTGGAACGCGGTGGTTGCGGCGCGAACGCGCGCGACCGCTGCCGACACGGGTATCCTGCGGGCATGTCGACCTGTCTGGTCACTGGCGGCGCCGGGTTCCTCGGATCGCATCTGTGCGACGAGCTGCTGGCGCGCGGCAACCGCGTGATCTGCGTGGACAACCTCGAGACGGGGTCGCTGGCCAACATCGCGCACATCCGCGATCCCGACAGGTTCATTTACCTCGGGATCGACATCATCGAGCCGTACTTCGTCGATGAGCCGATCGACTTCGTCTACCACCTCGCCTCGCCGGCCTCGCCGATCGACTACCTGCGGCTGCCGCTGCACACGCTCAAGGTCGGCTCCTACGGCACGCACCACACGCTCGGGCTGGCCAAGGCCAAGCGGGCACGCTTCCTGATCTCCTCGACCAGCGAGGTCTACGGCGACCCGCTCGAACACCCGCAGTCCGAGAGCTACTGGGGTCACGTCAACCCGGTCGGCCCGCGCGGCGTGTATGACGAGGCGAAGCGCTACGCGGAGGCGCTGACGATGGCCTACCACCGCCAGCAGGGCGTCGACACGGCGATCATGAGGATCTTCAACACTTACGGCGCGCGGATGCGCCCGCACGACGGGCGCGCGATCCCGACGTTTCTGCGCCAGGCGCTCGACGGCCGTCCGATCACCGTGTTCGGTGACGGCAGCCAGACGCGCTCGTTCTGCTACGTCAGCGATCTGATCAGGGGCATGATTGCGCTCTCTGAGTCTGGGTATCACAACCCAGTGAACATCGGCAACCCCGATGAGTTCACTCTGCTGGAGCTGGCGGAGATCGTGAAAGAGCTCACCGGCTCGACAGCCGAGATCGTCTATGAGGCGCTTCCCGTCGATGATCCCAAGCAGCGCAAGCCCAACATCGAGCTCGCGGGCGAGCTACTCGGCTGGGCGCCCGAGGTACAGCTGCGCGAGGGTCTGCAGCGCACGATCGAGCAGTCGGGCGTCGAGTTCCTGGTTGGTGGCGGCAGCGGCTGAGCGACAGCGAGGGCGTGAGATCGGGACGCGCGGACGCAACCGCGTGTGCAGGCGTCCTACTGTCATACCTCGCGGCCGCTACATCTGCGAGGCTGCGGTGTTGTGAGTAGCGAGATGGGACCACGCGTGTCGGAAACCTCCGCTCCGCCAGCCCCACCAGCTCCGCGCTCGCGCACCGGCGTACCGCCTTCCACCGGGCATCCGGGCGCGCGCAAGCCGCTCAGCTCGCGACCGGCGCTGGCGGTCGCCAGGCAGCGCATCGAGCGCTCTGACCGCGATATCCGCCGCAAGCGCTCACCGGCGCTGTCGCTGCTGCTGCGCACCTCGACGATCTGGCGCGTCGCGCGCGTGATCTCGCTGCTGGCGCTGGACTTCGCCGGCGTTGCGCTCGCGATCCTGACGGCGCTCGTGCTCAAGGAAGCCGTCCACGGGCGCGTGCAGGCGGTGCACGCGCGCGAAACTACCGAACACTTCCTGCCGTTCGCCTACCTGCTGACCGCGCTGCTGTTCGCGCGCTCGGGAATGTACGCGCAGCGAGGGCTGCGTCCGGGGCTCTCGCGGATCGTCGGCTCGCTGTTCCAGGTGACCTTCGTGGCGCTGATCTTCGCGGTCGTCAGCGGCGAACACTTCTCCAGCTACTACCTCTTCTGGAGCACGCTCGCGTTCGCGATCTTCTACATCGCCTGCATGCGCGCGGCCTACGAGCGGGTCACGGGCGTGCTGCTGCGCGCGGCCGGCTTCCAGCGCCGTGCGGTGCTCGTCGGCAGCGGCAGGCATATCGTCGACGTCGCGCACGCGCTCGCCGGCGAGCGCTCGCAGTTCGGCCAGCACGCGCCGATCGAGATCGTCGGATTCCTGTCCTCCAAGGAACTGCCCGCCAACGGCCTGCGCGCGCTCGGCTCGCTCGCGAACCTGCAGGACGTGCTCGGCGCCGAGCACGTCGACGAGGTGATCATCGCCGACCCAGAGTTTCCCCAGGATGACGCCGTGGAGCTGGTCGACCAGTGCCACCAGCGCGGTGTGCGCGTGCGGCTGGCGCCCTCGACGATGGAGATCCTGATCCACCGCGCCGAGTTCGTGCCGGGCCAGTCGGTACCGCTGTTCGAGCTGGGGCCGCCGGTCTTCGAGGGCATCGACTTCGCGCTGAAGCGCACGTTCGATGTCGTCGGCGCGACCTTGCTGCTGGTGCTGCTGAGCCCGCTGCTGCTCGCGATCACGCTCGCGGTGCGCCTCAGCTCGCGCGGACCGGTGCTGTATCGCTCGATGCGCCGCGGCATCGGCCAGCGTCCGTTCGCGTGCCTGAAGTTCCGCACGATGCACACCGATGCCGAGGAGGCTCAGGCGGAGCTCGAAGAGCTGAACGAGGCCTCGGGCGCGCTGTTCAAGATTCGCGAGGACCCGCGCCTGACCCCGATCGGGCACATGCTGCGGCGCTTCTCGCTGGACGAGCTGCCGCAGCTGGTCAACGTGCTGCGCGGCGAGATGTCGCTGGTGGGGCCGCGGCCGCTACCCGAACGCGACTTCGAGATGCTCGAGGACTGGCACCGCAAGCGCTACCTGGTGCTGCCCGGCCTGACGGGGCTGTGGCAGGTATCTGGTCGCTCGGAGCTCGACTTCGACGACCTCGTGCACCTCGACTTCATCTACCTCGAGCGCTGGTCGCTGGCGCTCGACCTCACGATCCTGCTGAAGACAATCCCCGCCGTGCTGACGCGGCGCGGGGCCTACTGACGCTGACGGGCGCGGCCGCGCCCGCATACACGCTCCAGGTCGCGCGTGCCGCGTCCTGCCAGCTCCACGCCGGCGGCGCGGGCGCCGGGCGCCGGGCGGCCTGTCCGGCGGCGATCAGGCCCTCCATGTCCCCGGGTGCCACGAACGTGGCGCGCTCGCCGAGCACCTCGCGCAGGGCCGGTGCGTCGCAAGTCGCCACCGGCGTGCCGCACGCCAGCGCCTCGATCGCGGCCAGGCCGAAGCCCTCGTCCGCGCAGGACAGCACGAGCGCGTGCGCGGCGCTGTAGATCGCCGCGAGCTGCTCGTCGGAGACGTGCCCGGTGAGGATCACGCCGGGCAGCTCGTGCGCCCACGGTCGCGTCGCGCCGACCAGCACCAGCGGCAGCTCGAGCGCGGCCGCGGCGAGCTTTGCGACGTGCTTGCCAGGGTCGGGGTGGCGCAGGCCGCCCACCCATACGAGGAAGCGCTCGGGTAGCCCAAAGCGCGCCCTGACCGCCGCGATCGCCGCGGCGGGGCGGGGGTACATGGCGGCGTCCGCCGCCTCGGGGATCACCGCGACCTGCTCACGCGCGATGCGCAGGTGCGCGACGACGTCGCCTGCGACCGCCTCCGTCGGCACGATCACGCGCGCCGCGCGCTGCACGGCCAGGTGGCGCAGCCGCAGCCGCACGCCGCCGCGCAAAAGCTCGCTGCGGCGCTTCAGCGCCGCGAGATCGTGGATCGTGACGACCGTCGGGCACGAGCTGCGCAGCATCGCGCCATCCATCCACGGCGAGTGCAGCACGTCGGCGCTGCGCGAGCGCGCGAGCGTCGTCGGCCGCTGCATCTCGACGATCTCGTCGCTCGCCGCCGCGGTCTCGCGCAGCGCGGCCAGCAGGCATCGCGAGTAGCGCCCGACGCCGTCCGGATCGGACACGAGACGGCTGTCGAACGCGACCTTCACGACTGCGCGTCGGCCTCGTTCGTTGTCCGCACGGTCACGGCGCCAACAGTAATAGCTTTGCGTAGGGCTGGGTAGATCTGAGAGCCATGCTGCAGCCCAAACGCCGATCCAGGGGACGCGGCGCTGAGTACCGCTCATCCAGAGACGCACAGCGCCGGGCGCGACGTGCGTCGAGCACTACCCTTGGCGGGCCGATGCCCACGCGTGCCTACCACGAAGCCATGTGGCAGCGGCTGCCGGAGGGGCTCGAGCCGTCCGATTTCGCGTTGCGCAGGCGTTTCCTGCTCGCGAACGTGCGGGCGGGCGAGCACGTCCTCGACGTCGGCTGCGGCGAGGGGCGCTTTGCCGTCGAGCTGGTCCGCGCCGGGGCCGGTGTCATTGGCATCGACGTCGCGGAGGAGCCGCTGCGCCGCGCGCGGGCACGTCACCCGGAGCTCGATCTGCGCCTAGTTGACGGCGAAGGGTCGTGGGGCCTCGCCGACACGTCCTTCGACGTGGTGTGGGCCGGCGAGGTGATCGAGCACGTCGCCGACACCGCCACGTGGCTGTCGGAGGTACGCCGCGTGCTGCGCTCGGGCGGTCGCCTGCTGCTGAGCACGCCGGCGCACGGCCCGCTGCTGCGAGCGCATCTGGCTGTTTCCAGGGGTGCGTTTGCGCGGCGCTTCGATCCGCTCGGCGAGCACCTGCGCTTCTACACGCGCGACACGCTCGCGCAGCTGATCGCGGAGTTCGGCTTCGAGCAGATCAGCGTACGTGCCGCCGGCGGCCGCCGCGGTGCGCGCGCGCTGCTGCTCGCGCAAGCGACGCGTTCGCGCTACTGAGGGACGCCGCCTGGTGCGCCGAAGCGCGCCGCGCGGCCGCTTCCTGTGCGGTCATTGCCTCTCTTAAGGCTTCGATGTATTCGTTGCGGATCCTGATCGCTTCGTGGCGCCCATCGGCGATCGCTTCCGGCGAGATCGACTCTGGGTTGAGGAAGATCGCCGCCCGCAGCGCGCTGGCCGCCGCCATCGCGTCGCCTGTCTGCAGTTCGTAGCGGCCCAGCACGAGCCACGGCTGCGGGTTCGAGGGCTGCAGGCGCACCGCGCGTTCGAGCGTCGCGCGCGCGAGCGTCGGGCGATTGGACGCCTGTTGCACGTCGGCGAGCGTGAACAGCGCTTCGATCGAAAGCGGGTCGCGCGCGATGGCGCTTTGCGCGGCGGCGCTCGCAGCGCGCAGATCGTGCGCTTCAAGTTGATTGTACGCCTGCTGTCGCGCTTCTTCGGAGCGCTGCGGCTGCCACTGCGACCACATTGCCAGCAGCGTTGCCACGAGCACGGCGCCCGCGACCCACAGGCGCGTCGCGCTCGGCTGCGTGCGCGCCGGCGGCTCGGGGCCGGGTTGCGGTGGGCTCCCAGCGCCCCGGCTCGTGCCGGCGCCAGCGTTCGTACGGGCGCCCGCGCTCTGGGTAGCCAGCTCACCGCGGCCTGCGAGCCAGCCCGCGCACAGCAGCGCCACGCACGCATTGCCGGGCACGTACCAAGTCCAGTCGATCAGCGAGTGCGCGCCGAACACGACCACCAGGCACAACATGCTGAGCATGCCCACGCGCTCAGGGGTATAGGAGAGTGCCCGCCCGCCCAGCGCCCGCCCGCCCAGCGCCCGCCCGCCCAGCGCCCGCCCGTCCAGCTCGCGCCCGTCCGGCTCATGCGTGCGCAGCGCCCGCCAGCCGGGGCGCGCGCCGGAGCGGAGCTGCAACCACGTGCGCCAGCTCGTCCAGCGGCGGTTGAACGGATGCGTCGCGCGCCCGGCGGCCGCAAGCCACGTCAGCAGCAGCAGCAGCGCGAGGATCAGGCCGACGATCCCGAGGTCGGCGAGCGTCTGCACGAGGAAGCCATGGGCGTGCCTGACTTCGAGCGTCTGCGTTTCGTAGCGCAGGTGCGCGGTCGCATAGCCGCCGGCGCCCGCGCCGAGCGCGGGGTGTGCGTCGAACACCTGGAAGGCCTCCTTCCAGTAGCGCGCGCGCACGCTCGCCACGGCCGTCAGGCGGCCCGGTGTGTTGGGGGGCGGTTTGGCGTTGGGGTCGGTGAGCGCGTCGAACGCGTGCGTGATGCTGCCGGTGAAGCCGCGCTGGCTGTGCGCGAGCGCGCCGGCGAACACGATCGCCACGAGCACGATCCCCGCCAGCAACACCAGCCCGGCGCGCCTGCGGCTGAGTGCCGACGGCGCCCGGCGTCCGGTGACGAAGCCGCTCGCGACGCCCGCGATCGCGAGCACCACGAGCATCGCCGCGATCAACGCGCCGAGTTGATGGCCCGCGGTCGCGCGTTCCGCGAGCGGCACGCCTTCCGCGCTCAGCGCGTGTCGCGAGAAGTCCCACGCGCCCACGATCGCGGCGGCGACCCCGCCGGCGATCAGCAGCGCGGCGCCGCGCAGGCGCAGCGGCACCGTGCAGAACCACAGCAGCAGGCCAAGCGCGAGCGCCACGAGCGCGCCGCGCGAATAGGCCAGCACCAGCGTGAGCAGCAGCAAGCCCATGGCCGGATACGCAAGCGCGCGCAGCAACGCGTGCCCGTCGCGGCGCGCACCCAGCCACGTGCAGCAGATTGCGCCCATCGCCGCCGTCAGGCCGACGGCGTTCCAGTAGCCATACGGTTCGTTCAGGCGTGCATAGGCATTTGCCGGCGCGAGGCTCGGGAACACCTTCGTCAGCAGCGCGTAGCCACAGACGACGACCGCCGCGAGCGCCAGCCCGCCGAGGATCGCGGGCCAACGTGCTGGCACGGCGCGCACGAGCGCCACGCCCACGCCGAACACGCCGCTGTAGGCGAGCATGCGGCCCGATTCCTGCCAGCTCACGTCCGGCTGCACCGACCAAACGATCGAGATCGCCGTCAGCGCCGTGAACGCGAGCAGCAGACCCAGCGGCCACAGCCCGTATGCGCGCGCGCCCGATGGGGCGAGGATCACGCTGGTGGCCACCACCACGCCCGCGGCGAGTGTCAGCGCCATCTCCGTCGAGATCATCGATTCGAGGTTCAGGCCGCCCTCGGCGTGGAACGTGATCAGGCAGGCGCTCGCCGCGATCAGCAGCGTTGGCCACCACAGGGCGTGACCGGCGCTCGCGGGACGAGGAACGCGCGGCGTGCGCCGCCGCGCGCCAGTGTGCGCTGCCGGCGCCGGCGCGCTCGCGCCGGGCGCCCGCGCCTGCTCAGTGGGAGCCGCGGGCGCGGACACGCTTGTGCAGTGTGCCGCCGAACACGGCAAGCAGGCACACGAGTAGGAAGGCCAGGGTCACCAGTAGCGGCGTCGGCAGTGAGCTGAGCGCGGACGCGACTTCGACGTGAACGACGCCCGGGTGCACGACGCGCCCATCCAGTTTCACGGGTTCGGAGCCGCCGGCCTTCTCGGCGTGCGCGATCGAACGCTGCTCTGCTGGCGTGGCGGTGATCGCCACTGGCTGCGCGCCGGTGCCGCTGTCGCCGCCGCTGCTGCCCGAGCCGCGCCCCCCCAAGGCGGCGGCCGCCTGCGCTTCGCGGATCAGCTGCGAGCAGCCGCTGTACTCTTCGGTGTCGGCTCGGAGGCTTTTGAGCGCCTGGCGGTAGGCGCTCTGGCTGAAGCCGCTGAGCGATTCTTCGTGCGTGCAGCGCAGGATGATCTTTTCGCCGACGCTGGTCGCGAGCGCCGGCTGCGCGATCGCGAGCAGCATCGCTGCCAGCAGCGCGGTCAGGGCGGCCGAGCGACGTCCGATCGGTCGGCTCTCGAGACGGGCGATTCTCATAGGCTGACTCGGCAACGCTACCAACGCCCGCGGGCGACTCCGAGGCTGGCGAACGCGCGCGAGAAGCCCTCAGCCCAAGCGTCGTGGTCGAACGCGAGCACGTCCTGTGCGCCGGCGGCGCCAAGGCGCGCCCGCAGATCGGGGTCCCCGGCCAGCCGTGTGATCGCCCCTGCGAGCGCGCGCCGGTCGCCCGCACGCACGATCAGCCCGTTGGCGCCGTCGCGCACCAGCCCGCCGGCGGCGGCCCCCACAGCGTCAGTCGCGATCACGGCAAGCCCTTGGTTCATCGCCTCGTTGACAACCAACCCCCACGGCTCGCGAAAGGTGCGGGTTGGGATCGATGGCACGATCAGCACGTCGCACGCCGCATACACCTCACGCAGTCGCGCGGGTGCCAGCGGATCCAGGCATACGGTCGGCGCATCGGCGCGAAAATCCGAGCCGACGCCCGCAAGCACCAGTGTGGCGGCAGATGTCTCCAACTGTGCGGAGCGCCACGCAGACACCAGCTCCGGCAAGCCCTTGCCGGCGACCGGCCGCCCCACGAACAGGAACCTCGTCTGTGCGCCGGCCGGCCAGCGTGGGTCGCTCGGCGGCGCCGCCGGCGGTGCGCGCCAGAAGTCGTTGTCGATGGACTGCGCCGCCACGTAGACGTTGCGCGCTCCGCGTGCGCTGACGTACGCGCTGACGTGCGGGCCGTAGGTGACGACGGCGTCGGCGCTGCGGTAGAGCCGACGCAGCGGTGCATAGCTGAGGGCGTGCGCGGCGCTGCGCGGGTGCGCCCACAGCGACGCCCACAGGATCAACGGCACGCGGGCGCGCCGCGCGCCGGCCCATGTGGCAAGCGGCGCGAGACGCCCGCCGGTCGGGCACACGACCGCGCGGTAGCGTCCGCTCGCAGCAAGCATCTCCAGCTCCCGCGGGCGCACGCTGCGGTGCGGGAAAGGCAGCTCGCCCTCGTGGTCCGCGCCGCCGTGCAGCGAGCGCCCACCAAACAGAGCCAGCTCGATCTGCTCGCGCTCGTGCAGGCGCGCGAGGGCGCCCACGCGATAGGCGGGCGCGTGTCCGGTCACGAACAGGACCGGCTTCATGCCAGCGCGTGCTCGTAGGCGGCAAGCGTCTGCTCGCCGCAGCGCTCCCACGTGAAGTTGGCGGCAACGGTGGCGCGGGCGCGCTGTCCCGCCTCGCGCAGCCGATGTGGATCGGACAGCAGCTCGTCAATGCGCTGGGTCAGCCGCTCGATGTCGCCGGGTGGGACCAGCATGAAGCCGTCGCCCGCCGCCGCGATCTCCTCCGGGCCGGGCTCGCCGCGGCAGCCGATCGCCGGCACGCCGGCGGCCATCGCCTCGACGTAGGCCACGCCGAACGCCTCGTCGGTCGAGGGCATCACGAACAGCGTGCAGCGCCGCGCGCGCTCGACCGCCTCCTGTGGCCCGAGCTGTCCGAGGAAGTCGACGCGCTCGGCGACGCCGAGGCGCACCGCGAGCCCTTCGAGCGCGATCCGCTCGGGGCCGTCGCCGATCACCGCGTAGCGCAACGTCGGGTGGCGGGGGCCGAGCACGGCGAGCGCGCGCAGGACGTCGGCGTGGCGCTTGCGCGCGACCAGATGCGCGACCGTAACCAGCGACTGGCCGCCTGCTGAGTGGCTGCCCACGCGGCCGAGCATGCCGCCGCCGGTCGCGCTGGCACTCACGCTCACGTCCCTGTCGCCGGTGAGGCGTCCGGCTGACGGAAGCTCGGCGCCGAGGTGCACCACACGCGTCTCGCCGGCGCCGTTCGCGCGTGCCAGCTCCGCGATGCCCTGGCTGTTGGCGAGCACCAGCTTGGCGGCGCCGAGCCCCTGCGCGACCGCCTGTGCGCCGGCGGCGCCGAGCCCGGCGGTGTACAGCACATCACCGCCGTGCACCGACACGACCAGCGGCGTGCGCATCCGCGTACGGCGTACGGCGTCGGCGGCCGGCACCGCGTTGTGCGCGTGGATCAGCTCGAACGGGAACGTGTGCGCGAGCCGGCGCAGCGCGAGCGCCAGCGGCGGCGCCGCCCACGCGCCCCAGGCGGGATAGTGGCGATCGCGCGGCGGCGAGACGTACGGCACGTAGGTCACGTGCAGCCCGTCGCGCGTCTGCGTGCGCGGCTCGCGCAGCAGTTCGGCCAACGCTTCGCGCGCGCCACCGGGACCGCGCGCGAGTGCGGCGCGCGGCGGCACCAGCCGGTGCAGCACCAGCACGCGCAGCTCGGCGCCGGCGTCGCGCGCGGCCAGCGCCTGGCGGTGCGCCCACACGCCGAGCACGGGGTCGCGAACGCTCGGGTAGAACTCGGCGACGACCGCGACGCGCGGCCCGCTGCGCGATGCGGCGCTCACCAGCCGCGGTGCGTCGTGAGCGTGCGGTCGGCCTCGTGCGCGGGCACGTACGGGCGCTCGGCCAGGAACGAGCGGGCCTCCGCGATCGCGTCCTCGCGCCCGTACTCGGCGGCGGCGGGCGCGGCACGATGACCGATCGCGACGGCGTCGAGGACGCCGCAGCGCCAGCCGTGCTCGCGCGCGAGCGCTGCCCAGTGCACGTCCAGGCCCCAGCCCATGCGCAGCTCGGGGAACGGCAGCAGCACGGGGAACGTCGGGCTGGCGAACGCTGTCACGGGGCCGATCTCGACGAAGCTCGTCTCGCGCGCGACGCTGCGCGCGCGCCGCCGCGTCACCGGCCACGCCGCGTGCGAGTTCAGGCGATGCGCGGGCTGTGCGAGCACCAGCGAGAAGCGCTCGCACAGGAACAGGAAGCGGTCGAGGAAGCCGTGCGGCAGCTCCACGTCGTCGTCGATGACCAGCAGCCAGTCGTGGCCCGCGGCCGGGTGCGCCGCGAGCAGCTCGTTCAGGTTCTCGAACTTGCCCTGGCTCCCAGGCTTGCAGGTGTGCAGTTCGACGTCGTGGCGCGAGCGCAGCAGCTCCGCACGGATCGCCTTCGCGAGCTCCTGGCGCTCCGGACGCTCGACCCCGAGCACGAGCACCCGCCGCAGGGTCGGCGCGTGCCTCGCGGCGAGTGCCAGCCGCGCGCGCCTGCCGCTCAGCAGCTCCCACGTGTCGAGCGTCCGATCAAGCGCCTCGCGGCGCTTCGCGTCGAGGCCACCGACCGTGCCGCTAGTCCCCGAGAGGAAGTCGTCGGTGACCGCCGGCCGGCTGTCGCTCGCCTGCCGATCGTTCCGGCTCGCGACTGTTTCAGCCGCAGCAGCGCTGCGTGGAAGGCCCCGTTCGCGTGCCCCTTCCTGCAGTCGTCCCCAGCTGTGCGCGACCATCGTCAGGCCGGCGGGGCAGCGGCGGCGCACGACGTGGCCGAGACAGCCGGTGAGTGTCAGCAGCTCCGTCGTCAGCGACGGCGCCTGCCCGCGCCACGCATCGAAGCGTCTGGCGGCGCGCCCGCGCGTGTGGGCGCCGCGTGCGAGCGAGCGCAGCCGCGCGTCTGCCCCGGCGCGGCGATGCTGCAGTGCCGCCGCGGCCACGTACAGCACGCGCGCGCCGGGCTCCTCCGTGCGCAGGCGTTCCTGCCACTCCTGCTCGTCGCCGCCGTGCTCGAGCGACACGTCGAACGCGCCCACGCGCTCCAGCGCGCTGCGGCGGATCGCCATGTTCGCGCCCCACGCGTAGCGCGCGTCGGTGTCGTGCGCGCCCAGCTCGAGCGTGGTGATCGGTGCGTGCGCGCGACCGCACGAACGCGAGCCCCGCCCACTTGTCCCTTCCAGGTGTGCGCTGATCGGCCCCGTGAAGACCTCGACCTGCGGGTGCTCGCGGGCGGCGTCGAGCAGCGCCTGCAGCCAGCCGTCGCTGACACGCACGTCGTCGTCGACGAACACCACGAGCCCACCGTGAGAGCGCTCGACGCCGGTGTTGCGCGCGACGTTCAGGCCGAGCGGGCGCGCGTGTGGCTCGTAGCGCGCGCCGAAGCGCTCGGTCAGCTCGCGCGCGGCGGTCGAGGGGCCGGCGTCGTCGATGACCAGCACCTCGGCGCCCGCGCGTGCCGCCGGCGCCGCGATCGAGGACAACGCGACCTCGAGATAGGGCAGGCGGGCGCGCGTGGGGATCACGATCGATGCAGGCGGAGCCATGACTGGCAGAGAGTCTAGGTTTGACGCCGGGATGGTCCTGTTCCTGCACAACCGCTATCGCGTCGCCGGCGGCGAGGAGCGCACGGTCGCGGACCTGCTGTGGCTCGTGCGCGAGTACTTGGACGAGCCAGCGGAGCTGCTGGAACGTGCGCCGCCCGCGGACGGCTCATCGCGCCCGGCGCGCGCACGTGCGGCCGTGGGGCTGCTGTGGGGAGGACTCGAGCCCGCGGAGGTGGAGCGCGCGGTGCGGACGAGCGGTGCGCGCGTGGTGCACGCGCACAACCTGCAGCCGACGCTCGGCTGGCGTGCACTGGGCGCGGCACGCCGCGCCGGTGCGCGGGTCGTGCTGCACCTGCACCAGTATCGCCTCGTGTGCGCCACCGGCGTGTGCTTCACGCGCGACGCCGAGTGCACGCGCTGCCACGGGCGCAACACGCTCCCGGGGGTGCGGCTGAACTGTCGTGGCAGCCTGCCCGAGGCTTTCGCCTACGGCGCGTCGCTGGCACTGTGGCAGCGACGCATGGTCGCGCAGGCCGACGCCGTGATCGTCCCCAGCCGCTACGCGCATGAACGCCTGCGCGCGCTCGGCGCGCCTCTATCCGAGGAGCGGGTGCGCGTGCTGGCGCCGCCGCTGCGCGCGCTGGCAGGATCGAGGACCGACGTGTCGCCGGGGACGGGTCCGCGGGCGGGCGCGCAAGCTCCAGCCGGTGCTCACCAGGCGGCGTCCGCTGCGCCGGCTGGTCGCTACGCGCTGGTGGTCTCGCGGCTGTCGCCGGAGAAGGGTGTGGACGTCGCGATCGACGCATGCCGGCTCGTTGACATGCCGCTGGTGGTTGCCGGCGACGGGCCTGAGCGCCCGGCGCTCGAACGGCGCGCGGGCGGGGGTGCGGTGCGCTTCGCTGGGCAGCTCGACGATGCGGAGCTCGGGGCTCTGCGCGCCGAGGCTGCGATCGGGCTGGCGCCGTCGCGCTCGGGTGAGACGTTCGGGTTGGCCGCCGCGGAGGCGTTGGCGGCGGGACTGCCCGTGGTCGGCAGTCGCGTGGGGGCGCTGCCTGAGCTGTTGGAGGAGCAGGCGCTGGTGCCGCCGGGCGACGCGGACGCGCTGGCACAGGCGCTCGCGCGTCTGGCCGGAGATCGTGCGGCGGCAGCGCGAGGCCTGGAGCGCGTGCGTGCGCTGTGCTCGCCGGAGGCGGTCGCGCAGGGACTGGCGGACGTTTACGGCGACACGTAAGCTGCGACGGTGGCCGTCCCCGCCAGCGCTCTGATCACCGGCATCACCGGCCAGGACGGCTCCTACCTGGCGGAGCTGCTGCTCGAAAAAGGCTACGCGGTCACCGGGCTCGTCAGGGATGGCGAGAGCAGGTCGCTCGGCTGCAGCGAGCATTTGCGCGAGCGCGTGCGGCTCGTGCGCGGCGATCTGCTCGAGCTGGGAACGCTGCGCACGGCGATCGGTGACGTGCGTCCACGTGAGCTCTACCACCTCGCGGCGCCCTCGTTCGTGCCGGACTCGTGGCGGCGGCCACACGAGACGACGGCGGCGATCCTCGGCTCGTGCGCAGTGATCCTCGAGACGGTGCGCGAGGTCGCCCCCGAGACGCGCGTGTTCGTGTCGGCCTCAGGCGCGATCTTCGGTGACGCGCCGGAAAGCCCGCAACGCGAGGACACGTCGTGCCGGCCGACGACCCCGTACGCGATCGCCAAGCTCGCCGCACATCAGCTGGTGGGCGCGATGCGGGCCAGCGACGGGCTGCGCGCGAGCTCCGGCATCACGTTCAACCACGAGTCCGAGCGTCGGCCCGAGCGTTTCGTGACACGTCGCATCAGCCGCGCGGCAGCCGCGATCAGCCTCGGCCTGCAGGAGGACCTGACGCTCGGCTCGCTCGAGGCCGTGCGCGATTGGTCGTTTGCGGGGGACGTCATGTACGGAGCGTGGCTGATGCTCCAGCAGGAGCGCCCCGACGACTACGTGCTGGCCAGCGGTGTCCCGCACACCGTCGCCGAGTTCGCAGCGCGGGCGTTCGCGTGCGTGGGGCTTGAGGCGGAGCGCTATCTGCGTGTGGACGCCTCGCTGGTGCGTCCCGCCGAGCACACGCCGAGCGTCGGCGATCCCACGAAGGCTCAGGAGCAGCTCGGCTGGGAGCCGCAGGTGAGCTTCGACGCGCTCGTGGAACGAATGGTGCAGTCCGACTTGCGCTCGCTGCAGACGGCGGCTGCCGCGTCGCGATGAGGCCCTAGACTGGCGCGCTATGACGAGCGTCGGTGTGATCGGGCTGGGATACGTGGGTTTGCCGTTGGCGGTGGCATTTGCTGAGGCTGGTTGTGAGGTTGTGGCGGTGGATGTCGATGTGCGGAAGGTTGAGGCTGTACAGGCGGGGGAGTCCTACATCGGGGACGTTTCGAGTGAGTCGCTGGCGGCGGTCTCGGATCGGTTGCTGGCGTCGTCGCGGTATGCGGATTTGGCGCGGGTGGATGCGGTGCTTGTGTGTGTGCCGACGCCGTTGACGCGTAATCGTGAGCCTGATTTGGGGCCGTTGATTGACTCGACGCGGGCGCTTGCGGAGGTGTTGCAGGCGGGTCAGCTGGTGGTGTTGGAGTCGACGACGTATCCGGGTACGACGCGGGAGCGGGTCGCGCCGCTGCTTGAGGAGTCGGGGTTGGCTGCGGGCCGGGATTTCCAGCTTGCGTTCTCGCCTGAGCGTGTGGATCCGGGCCGCACTGATTTTACGTTGCGGAATACGCCGAAGGTGCTTGGGGGTTTGACGGAGGAGTGCGCGCGTCGGGCGCAGGCGCTTTATGGGCTGGTGTGCGATGAGATCGTGTTGGTGTCGAGTCCTGAGGCGGCGGAGTTGACGAAGCTGCTCGAGAACATCTTTCGGTCGGTGAACATCGCGCTTGTGAATGAGCTGGCGATGTTGACGGACCGCATGGGCATCGATATTTGGGAGGTCGTGGACGCGGCCGCGAGCAAGCCGTATGGGTTTATGCGGTTTGAGCCGGGTCCGGGGATGGGTGGGCATTGTTTGCCGGTGGACCCGTTTTATTTGAGTTGGCGTGCTCGTGAGTTCGATATGTCGACGGAGTTCATTGAGCTTGCGGGGAAGGTCAATCAGCAGATGCCGTATCACTGTGTCGCGAAGGCTCAGCGTGCTCTCAACGACCGGGGGATGTCGGTCAAAGGCGCGCGGGTTGCGGTGCTCGGGGTCAGCTACAAGCCCGGCGTTGGAGATATGCGGGAGTCGCCGGCGCTAAAGATCATCTCCCTGTTGAGAGAGCTTGGGGCGGAGGTCGGCTATCACGACCCGCATGTGCCTGCCTTGGCGGAGTTCGGGTTGGCCAGCGTCGAGCTGGATGGGCTGCTCGCGGATAGCGATCTGGTGTTGATCGTGACGGCGCACCCGAGCGTGGATCACGAGCTCGTTGCGCAACGCGCCCGCCTCCTACTCGACCTCCGCGGCGTCACACGCGGCACCGCCGACGCGAACGTGGTGCGCTTGTGAGCGGCAGCGAGGCGTTCGGGGCGGCCGGCGATGGGGGAGCGTATGGGCCGCTCCTCGGCGAGGGCGTGATCGTCGGCGAGGGCGTGGTCTTCGGTGCCTACGTGGTCGTGCACGCGGGCACCGTCATCGGCGACGGCTGCTCGATCGAGGATCACGCCGTGCTGGGCAAGCGCCCGCGGCTGGCGCGCCATTCGAGCGCGCGCGGCGAGGTGCCCGCGCTGGAGCTGGGTGCGGGCGCCAGCGTCGGCACGGGCGCGGTGGTGTTCGCCGGTGCGAGCGTCGGCGCAGACGCGATCCTCGGCGACCAGACGTTCGTGCGTGAGCGCACGACGATCGGCGCCGGCTCGGTGATCGGGCGCGGCAGCGTCGTCGACAACGATGTCGTCATCGGCGCGCGTGTACGTGTGCAGACCAACGTGTACCTGACGGCGTTCACGCTGATCGAGGACGACGTGTTCGTCGGCCCCGGCGCGCTCACCACCAACGACGACACGATGGCGCGCCACGGCGAGCAGACGCCGACCGTCGGTGCCACCCTGCGCCGCGCGTGCAGGGTCGGAGGCGGCGTCGTGCTGACACCGGGCGTGGAGATCGGCGAAGAGGCGTTCGTCGCGGCCGGCGCGGTTGTCACGCGGGACGTTCCAGCGCGTGGCGTCGTGATCGGCGTGCCGGGGCGTGTTGTGCGCGAGGTCGGCGACGAGGATTTGCTCGAGCGCTGGCGCTGAGGTCTTCAGTCCTCGCCGAGTCGCCTGAGGTCTTCGAGATCCTGTGGTCGCCCGGCGGCGCGCTTCATCGCACGGAGATGGAGAGGATCAAGCGCTTCGGGCATGGCGGAATGCCTCGGAGAAGCGGTTGGCGAACCTGCTCAGCGCAAACGCCTCCTCGAGGTTTGCGCTGACGCCGCGCGCGCGGTCGTGGGCGACCTGTGCCTGGTTTGCCCGCTCATTGCGGGCGACCTCCTCGGCGGTCCATGGTCCACGTGGGCTCGCGTTTGGTTTCCCTGCCATGCCGGGATTGTAGGGCTAGCGTCGTCTGGTACGGAGCTACTGCGCGTGCGCGGTCTGGACTGCCGCCACCACCTCGTCCACCTGCTCGCGCGTGAGCACGGGGCTCATCGGGATCGCGAGGTGCGTGCTGGCGGCGTGCTCGGTGGCCGGCAAGTCGACGCCGTTGCCCCACGCGTGCATCGCAGCTTGACGGTGGATGGGGGTGCGGTAGTAGGGCTTGTGGCCGATGCCGGCGGCAGCGAGCGTCGCTTCCAGGCGCCTGACCTCCTGATGGGCGACCACGTACAGGTGCCACGCGGGCGCGGCGCCCGTGGTCGGCTGCGGCAGCGTCACCAACTCGCCAAGGCCGGCGTCCTCGTAGTGGCGCCCGACACGCCTGCGCCCGTCCGCCCAGGCGTCGAGGTGAGGCAGCTGCACCCGCAGGATCGCCGCTTGCAGCTCGTCCAAGCGTGAGTTGTAGCCGACCTGCTCGTAGGTGACCTTGTCGTGCGAGCCGTGGAAGCGCAGCGTGCGCGCGCGCTCCGCCACCGCCGCGTCGGAGGTCGTGATCATGCCGCCGTCGCCGAAGCCGCCGAGGTTCTTGGAGGGAAAGAACGAGAACGTCGCAGCCGTGCCGAGCGCGCCGGGGCGCTGTTCGTCGATGGTTGAGCCGGCGGCCTGCGCGGCGTCCTCGAGCACCGGCACACCCAACGCCTCGATCTCGGCGACCGGCGCGACGTTGCCGAACAGGTGCACGGCGATGACGGCCTTCGTGCGCGGACTCAGCGCCGCGCGCACGGTCTCGGCGGTGACGCAGTACGTGTCGGGGTCGATGTCGCAGAAGACGGGCGTCGCACCCGTCGGCGGGATCGCCTCGGCGGACGCGTAGAAGGTGAACGACGGCACGACCACCTCGTCACCCGGCCCGACCCCCATCGCGCGCAGCGCGATCGTGATCGCGTCGGTGCCGTTGGCCACGCCCACCGCGTGCGCTGCGCCACAGTACGCCGCGAACTCCGCCTCGAACGCGCTCACCTCTGGGCCGAGGATGTAGCGCTCGGAGTCGAGCACGCGCGCGATCGCCTCGCGCAGCTCCTCGCGCAGGCCGTGGACCGGCGTCGAGGTGTCGAACAGCGGCACCGCCACGGGTCAGCGCGGCTTCAGCAGCTCGAGATCGGCGCGCGTCATCAGCCGGATCAGCTCCTCGAAGCTCGTCTGCGGGATCCAGCCGAGGTCACGTCCGGCCTTGCTCGGGTCGCCGATCAGATGGTCGACCTCAGCCGGCCTCACAAACGCCGGGTCGATCGTCACGTATTGCTCGAAGTCGCCCAGGCCTGCCTCGTCGAAGGCAACCTCGCAGCACTCGCGCACGGAGTTGGCCTTGCCGGTCGCGATCACGTAGTCCTCGGGGATGTCGCGCTGCAGCATCAGCCACATCGCTTCGACGTAGTCCTTCGCGTAGCCCCAGTCGCGTTCGGCGTCGAGGTTGCCCAAGCGCAGCTCCTTGAGCAAACCGTGCTTGATCGCGGCGGCGTGCCAGGTGATCTTGCGGGTGACGAATTCCCGGCCCCGACGCTCACTCTCGTGGTTGAAGAGTATCCCCGACGTCGCATGCAGGTCATAGGACTCGCGGTAGTTGACCGTGATGAAGTGGCCGTAGGCCTTCGCCACCCCGTAAGGCGAGCGCGGGTAGAAGGGCGTCGTCTCGGTCTGCGGGACCTCGAGCACCTTGCCGAACATCTCGCTCGAGGACGCCTGGTAGAAGCGCGCCTCGGGGCAGACTTCGCGCATCGCCTCGAGCATGCGCGTGACGCCGGTGCCGGTGAACTCGGCGGTGAGCGTCGGCTGGATCCAGGAGACGGCGACGAACGACATCGCCGCGAGGTTGTAGATCTCCGCTGGTTTGGAAGCACGCAGCGCGTCGACCAGCGAGCGCTGGTCGAGCAGGTCGCCCTGGTGCAGCGTGATGCGGTCGCGGATGTGCTCGATGCGGTCGAACTTCTCGGTCGAAGCGCGGCGCACCATGCCGTGCACGTCGTAGCCCTTCTCCAGCAGCAGCTCCGCCAGGTAGGAGCCGTCCTGGCCGGTGACGCCGGTGATGAGCGCTGAACGTCGGTCGGTCATGCAGCGGCGGAGCCTATCGCGCCCCGCTCGCGCAGCCAGCGCACGGTCGCAGCGATCCCGTCCTCGACCTCGATCTGCGACTCCCAGCCGAGCAGCCGCTTGGCCTTCTCGACCGACGGCCAGCGGCGCTGCACGTCGACGGTGAACGTCGGCAGATGCTCCAGCTCGAACGCGTCAGGGTCCTCGCCGCATGTCTCCCACACGATGCGCGCGATCTCCGCGACCGTCAGCTCGCGCGCGGCGGAGATGTTGAAGTCCTCGTTCAACCCCGCCGGCGAGCTCATCGCGGCGACGACGCCGTCGGCGATGTCGTCGATGTGCGTGAGCGTCCGCGTCTGCTCGCCGGAGCCGAAGATCTGTAGCGGCCGCTGCCCGGATAGCACCTTGTTGATCAGGTCAGGCACCGCGTGCGCGATGCCCGGTTCCGCGTCGGGCAGCTCGCCGGGGCCGTACGCGTTGAACGGCCGACAGATCGTGAACGGCAGGCCGTGCTCGTCGTGCGCCGCGCGGCAGTAGACCTCGCCGGTGAGCTTTGAGAAGCCGTAGGCGGAGATCGGCGTGGGGCAGCGCGGCAGGTAGTCCTCGGGCGTCGGGAACAGCTCGGCCTGCTCGAACACCATCGAGGAAGACACGTACACGAAGCGCTCGACTTCGAGCGTCAAGCGCGGCGCGGATGACGGCGTTGTAGAGGGCGTTGTTGACCTCGGTGAGCGTGTGCGGCAGCCGGTGGAAGTTGGCGATGCCGCCGACGATCGCGGCCAGGTGGATGACCTGCTCGCAGCCGCGCGTGGCTTTGCGCGCCTGCTCGGGCACGCGCAGGTCGCCGGTGTGCACCTCACAGCCCTCGCGCATCCACTGCGGCGCGGTGCGCTGGTCGGACACGCGCACCTCATAGGCGGGGTCGGCCAGCAGTCGTCTGACGACGGCCGCGCCGATCGTGCCGGCGCCGCCCGTCACGAGCACGCGGCTCATCATCCCGCCCTCACGGGCAGGCGCTCGGCCGCCGTCGGCACGCTGCTCACCCCGGCTCTGGGCTCGCTGCTCATCCGCGCCCCTGCGGTTGCGCGGCGCGCAGCTCGACGAGCTCGGAGGCGTAGGCGAACACCTGCGCCGCGCCCCAGCAGTCCCACGGGTCCACGACCAGGCAGTCCGCGGCGGCGTGCTCGGCGATCGACGCCAGCGCGCGCGCGTCGCGGAACTCCGAGTGGTTGGCTGCGACGATCACGACCTCGGCGCCGTCGAGCGCCTCCTCGAAGCCGACCGTCGGCGTCGCGACGTGCGGGTCGTGCACCGCCACGTCCGCCAGCTCACGCTCCAGCAGGCGGATCAGCTTGTGGGCGAGCGAGTCGCGCTCGTCGTCGGTGTCGGCCTTGAACGCGAGCCCGAGCACCGCGACCTTGCGGTTGGCGAGCGAGCCGAGGCGTCGCTTGGCGCCTTCGAGCAGGAACAGCGGCACCGACTCGTTCACGCGCGAGACCGCCAGCAGCATGCCCGGCGCCGCCGAGCGCTCCTCCGAGAAGGCGAAGTCCTTGCGCAGGCACGTGCCGGCGGTGAAGCCAGGCCGAGCGATGCCGCCGCGCGGGTAGTCGCGGTTGATCAGGTCGATCACCTCGAACACGTTGGCCGCGTAGCGCTCGCAGTCCATCATCAGCAGGTTCGGCAGCGCGAAGTTCGCGTAGCGCAGGATGTTCGTCCAGATCTTCGCCAGCTCGGCCTGCACCGGCGTCGTCTGCACGATCGGTGCGGCAAACGCCTTGAACAGCTCGCCGACGACCTCCCCGGAGCGCGCGCCGACGCCGCCGACGATGCATGGCAGCGTGTCGATCTCATCGAGGAAGCGCCCCGCGGCGATGCGCTCGGGCGCGTGCGCGACGAATACCTCCTCGCCGATCTGAAAGCCGCGATGCTTGGCCAGGTAGCCGGCGACGAACTCGGTCGTTCCGGGGGCTACCGTCGAGCGCAGGATCAGCGAGTGGCCCGGCGCGAGCACCCCCAGCAGGTCGTCGAGCGCGGAGCGGATGTCGCGCATGTCGATCTCGATGTGCGAGAACGACGGCGTCCCGAGCGTGATCACGATGTGGCGCGCGCGGGCGGCGTCGGCGACGCGCTCGGACAGCGACAGGCGTCCGTCTGCGTGCACGCGATCCAGCAGCGCCTGCCCGCCGGTCTCCTGGAACGGCATCGTGCCGTCGCGTACCGAGCCGAGGCGGGCGGCGTCGTTGTCGACGCCGACGACGCTGAGGCCGCGGTCGGCGAACGACAGCGCGAGCGGCAGGCCGACGCGGCCGAGGCCGACGACGGCGACGTCGGCTGTGCTGTGGGGATCGGTCATCGCGCTTGGAGGTTAGCGGCAGGCGTTTTGCCAAACGACGCGGTTTTGCCGACTGGTTCGGCTGGCGCCTATCGCAATGAACACCGCTCAGCCGCGATCGTCGCGCAGATGCCGTACGTACTGGCGCGCGAAGCCGGCTACGAACAGCGGGTTGTAGCGCGCGTAGCGCCGCCACAGGCGCCGCGGCTCGCGCGAGAGGCGGTAGGCCCACTCGAGGCCGCTGCGCTGCATCCAGGCGGGCGCCTGCGAGACGAGGCCGGCGTGGAAGTCGAACGCGGCGCCGACGCCGACCAGCAGCGGCGCCGCCAGCCGCGGGCGCATCGCGAGCATCCACTGCTCCTGCTTGGGCTGCCCGATGCCGACCCACACGACCTGTGCGCCGGAAGCGTCGATCGCGCTCATGACCTCACGCTCCTCCTCGGCGCTGAGCGGGCGAAACGGCGGTGAGAACGAGCCGGCGATGTTCAAACCTGGGAAGCGCTCGCGAAGCCTTGCTTCCAGCAGCTCGAGCGCCCTCGGCGTGCGGCCGCCGTACAGGTACATGGGGATGCCGGAGTGTGCGGCGCGCGCGCAGAACTTGGCCATCAGGTC
The DNA here is from genome assembly GCA_963716535.1 of uncultured Solirubrobacteraceae bacterium. Lineage (GTDB taxonomy): Bacteria > Actinomycetota > Thermoleophilia > Solirubrobacterales > Solirubrobacteraceae > Palsa-744. The sequence continues at coordinate 3,263,212 of OY970317.1, forward strand.
GGGCCCGTAGACGCGTGTGGCGCGGGTGTGTCCGAGCGCGTGCAGCGCCCACACGAGCGGTTGTCCGTCCGGCACGGCGAGCGTCGCGGCGAGCGTCGCCGCCAGCGTTTGCGGCTGCTCGCGTGCGGACATCACGAGGTTGACGGCGGCCGCGGTGACGTAGCCGCGGGCACCCGCTGCGATCATCGCCTCCATCCAGTCGATCACCCCCTCGTAGTCGGAGACCGCCAAGGGGATGCCGAGGATCTCCGCGCGCGGCGGCGGCGGTGGGCCGGTCGGCGGCTCCGGTGTGGCCGAATCCGACGGGGCACCGTCGGGTGGCGCTGGACCGTTCGGCGACTGCTCCGACGGGGTGGGTGCTGGCGGCGAGGCGATTGCGTGAAGATACCCGCCCTCGTGCAGATCGACCCAGACTTCTGGCGGTGCAGGCGTGTGCTCGTGACCGGGCACACCGGCTTCAAGGGCGCGTGGCTGTCGCTGTGGCTGCAGGCGCTGGGCGCCGAGGTCACCGGGCTCGCGCGCGGCGTCCCGACGAGCCCGTCGCTGTACGAGCTGGCGGGCGTCTCGTCGGGCATGCGCGAGCTCGACGGCGACGTGCGCGACGCGGCGGCCGTGCAGGCGGCGGTGCACGAGGCGCGACCGGAGGTTGTGCTGCACCTCGCGGCTCAGCCGATGGTCAGGCGCTCGCTGCGCGACCCGGCGTTGACGTACGAGGTCAACGTGATGGGCACGGTCAACGTGCTCGACGCCGTGCGCCGCTACCCAGACGGTGTGCTTTCGGTCGTGGTGGTGACCTCCGACAAGTGCTACGAGAACTCCGACCCGGGCTTGCGGCGCTTCGTGGAGGACGATCCGCTCGGCGGCTCGGATCCGTACTCCAGCTCGAAGGCGTGCGCCGAGCTGGTGGCGCGCGCGTACGCGCGCTCGTTCTTCACCGGCGCGGACTCGCCGGGGCTGGGCACGGCGCGCGCGGGCAATGTGATCGGCGGCGGCGACTGGGGCGAGGACCGGCTCGTGCCGGATGCTGTGCGCGCGGTCGACGCCGGCGTGCCGCTGCTCGTGCGCAACCCCGCCGCGGTGCGCCCGTGGCAGCACGTGCTGAGTCCGCTCGGCGGCTACCTGCGCTTGGCCGAGGTGCTCGCGCAGCCCGGCGGGGCGCCCGCGCGGTTTGGTGAGGCGCCTGTGCGGCCCGGCGAGGCAGCGGAGCAGTCGGGCGGAGCGGCGGGCGCGTGGAACTTCGGGCCGGCGTTCGACGACGCGCGGCCGGTGAGCTGGATCGTGCAGCGGCTGTCTGAGCTGTGGTGCGGCGAGCTGAGCTGGCGCGCGGACGAAGCGGAGAACCCGCCCGAGGCGGGCCATCTGGCGCTCGACTCGAGCGCCGCCGAACGTGAGCTGGGCTGGCGTCCGGCGTGCTCGCTGGAGGGCGCGCTGGAGCTGGTGGTCGAGTGGCACCGGGCGCATCGCAAAGGTGATGACATGCGGCGCGTGAGCCTGGAGCAGATAGACCGTGGCTCAGCCCCGCAGTGATCGTGAGAAGCTAGAACTCAACGGACCAGACGAATTTCCTTAGCCTTGCGACGGTGAGCCCGCTGAGCCTCCGTCGTCACCGTGCCGAGCGCTTGCTGCGGGATGAGTTCGACGGGCTGCGGGGCCGGGTGTTGGCGAGTGTGCGTGGACGCCTGCGAGCGAGCGGCGTGAGCCTCGACGGCGGAGACCTCGAGGCCTGTTATGCGGCGGCCTGGCAGGGCTTGTACGCGGCGGTGCTCGAGGGCCAGGAGATCATCAACCCGAGCGGCTGGCTGGTGTTGGTGACGTATCGCCGCGCGCTCGACGATCACCGGGCGCGCACGCGTGCGCGCTGTGGCGATGAGCTGCGGCTGGATGCGCCGAGCGCTGCGCGCCATGTCGCGGGCGCTGAGACGGAGACAGGGAAGGCGATCCTTGACACGCGGTCGGCGGCGGTCGAGCGCGACTTCGCCGCCGAGCTGGACGATCGCGCGTGCCTGCGTCAGCTGTTCGAGGGCTTGCGCGGACGCCTGAACGAGCGCGAGCGCGAGGCCGCGACGCTGTGCTACCTGCAGGGTCTTTCGCGCGCGGAGGCAGCGGTGCGGATGGGTGTGAGCGAGACGCGCATGCGCAAGCTGATGGAGGGCCGCGGCCCCGGGCGCCCCGGGGTGGCGGGCAAGGTCGGCGTGCTCGTGCGGAGCATCAGCGACGGCGACTGGTGCGCCGAGCAGGGGTCGCTGATGCGCGCGCTCGCGTACGGCATTCTCGACCACGACGGCGAGCGCTATGGGCTGGCGCTCATGCACCACGACCACTGCCCTGCGTGCCGCGCCTATGTCGTGTCGCTGCGCGGCCTGGCGGTGACGCTGCCGCCGGTGGTGCTGCCGTGGAGCCTCGGCGCTGCCATCCTGGCGCGCGCCGGCGAAGGTCTCCACGCGGGCGCGGCGGCCGGTGGCGCGGGGATGTCCGGTGGGGTGGTCGCTGGTCGCGCTGGCGGTGGCGCGGGGATGCCAGCCCCCGGTGCGGCTGGCGCTGCGGGCGCCGTCGGTGCGAGCGGTGTTGCGGGCGCGGGCAGCGTTGCGGGTGGCGGCTGGCTGTTTGGCGCCGGCTCGCTTGGCGGGAAGCTCGCTGTCGGCTGCGTGTTGGCGCTGACGGTGGGCGCGAGCTGCGTGGCGCTGGACGGTGCTCACCACGCGCGTGGACCCAGAGGAGTCCATCGCAGTGGATCCTCTTCAGGCGCGGGCGCCGCGACGGATGGTGCGGCGCAGTATGTGCTGAGCGATGTCGCGGGCATCGCCCAGTCGCCGGTCACGCCCGGCGCCGCAAGCACAGGCTCCGTCGCGTCGCTGACATCGTCTGTGAAAGCGAGCCGCGAGTTCGGCCCCGAGCAGGCTCTCGCCGTTGGGGGCGGCCAATCGACGACGTCCCCGCTTGCAACGTCGGCGTCCACCGGGCGCCGTAGTTCGATTGGACGCGCGGCGCCCTCCGCTGACACACGAGCAGCAGGTCTCTCCGGTGGCGACGCTGGTGCCGGGGAAGCGCTCGCGTCCGGCGCTGGCGGGTCGGGTGGGCAGGGGGGCGCCGATTCGGCTCCTGTCGAGCGGGAGTTCTCACCGGGGTAGCGCGACTGCGGAGTGCTGGGGCTGCCCTGTGACAGAGCTGTTTAATCATTGGCATTTGCCCGATACACGGAACTATGATCTCCAGCGCCTGTCTTCGATAGACCGGCAGCTCGGCAAGCCAGTTGACCATAGGGAGTCGTAAAGAATGGGATTTCCAGACAAACCTGAGCCGAAGTCGGAGCACGTCGAGAAGCTGTTCAAGGAGATCGAGAAGCCGTTCAAGGAGATCGAGAAGCAGTTCAAGGCGGAGCTCAAGGACATCAAGGAGCACAAGGACAAGGACAAGGAGAGCTTCAAGGCGGAGCACAAGGACATCAAGGAGAAGGACACCAAGGAGCACAAGGAGCACAAGGACAAGGACAAGGAGAGCTTCAAGGCGGAGCACAAGGACATCAAGGCGGAGGCCAAGGCTGAGGTCAAGGAGCACGTCGAGCAGCCATTCGGCAAGGGGAAGGACAAGGAGGTGTTCGAGGGAGGCGGTGTCGAGCCGCCGGGCGGCGATCCGGTGGCTTTGCTGCACTCTCTGAACGCGCGCGTGAGCTCGCTCGAGGAGCATTTGGGAGTCGGCGCCCAGGCTTTCGTGCAGCCCGAGGAGCGACCGCCGGTCGGCGGCTCGGTGGCCAAAGCGGCGAAGGAGCGCCCGAGCAAAGCCGACAAGCCGAGTCAGGCTGGCAAAGCGGACTAGTCATGCTGCTCGTGTTGGGCGCCGAGCACGACGCCTCGGCACACGCGCTCGCGGCCGCCTGCGACGGTCTGCTGCTCACCCCGGGCGATCTGTGTCGCCCGGGGTGGGTGCTGGCCGAGGACCCGGCGGAGGACCGGCTGGTGGCCGCCGGTCGAGAGCTGCCGGCGGCGCAGGTGGAGCTCGTGGTGACCCGCCTTGGGTGCGTGTTGCCGGAGCATCTGCCGATGATCCGTGCCGGCGACCGAGAGTATGTTGCGGCTGAGATCCACGCCACGCTGTTCTTTGCGCTGCGTCGTCTGCCCTGCCCGGTCCTGAACACACCCACACCCGTCTGCCTGCATGGGCCGAACTGGCGCCAGGAGCATTGGCTGGCGGCGGCGCAGACGCTGGGCATTGCGACGCGACCGCTGGTCCGTCGTGGGGGCGGGCCACACGCACTGGGCGCCACGACGTGTCCAGACGAGCTCGTCGAAGGCGAGATCCAGCGGGTGCTGCTGGCGGGCGATGCGGCCCACGGGCCGTCTCCGTTGCTAGAGCGAGCGCGCCGGCTGGCTCAGCATGTGGACTGCCCGCTGCTGGAAGCCTGCTTTCGCGTTGGCGCGGGCAAGGACGCCGACACGGCGGAGCTCTTGTACGTCTCCAGCTTGCCGGCGCTCGATGAGACGCTGATCGGGTTGCTGAACGCCACGCGCAGTGCGCGGAGGGCTGTCGCGTGATCCTGCTTTGGGGATTGCCGGAGGACACGCCGCTGCGACGCGTGGCCGAGGAGCTCGAGCAGCTCGGGGCCGAGTGGGTGTTGCTCGACCAGCGCCATGCCGGGAGTCAGTGGGTTGAGCTCGTCTGCTCAGAGCGCATCGAGGGCACGTTGTTCGATGGCGAGCGAGAGCATGCGCTGAGCGAGATCGACGGCGCGTACATCCGGCCGTGGAGCTCGGCCCAGCTCGCCGACAGCGATACGCATGGCGCTCAGGCGCTGCACGGCCTCGATGATGCGCTGCTCACGTGGGCGGATCTGGGCCCGAGGCGCGTGCTGAACCGGCCTGGGGCGATGCATCTGAACGGGAGCAAGCCGGCCCAGCTGACGGTCATTCGAGAGTGTGGCCTGGATGTGCCCGACACTCTGGTGACGACCGATCCCGCCGTCGCCGAAGCTTTCGCGGCACGCCACGAGCAGGTGATCTACAAGTCGATCAGCGGACAGCGCAGCATCGTCCGGCGGCTGCCGCGCGAGGAGTGGCCGCGGCTGGGAGACGCGCGCAACTGCCCGATCCAGCTGCAGGAGCACATACCGGGCCAGGACGTGCGTGTGCACGTGGTCGGCGAGCGAGTGCTTGCGACGGCGATACGGGCCGACGCCGACGACTATCGCTATGCGCGCGGGGAGGGCGCAGCGCTGCGCGAGGTCGAGCTGGATGACCAGCTTGCCGCACGCTGCGTGGGCATGTGCCGCGAGATGGACCTGCTGTTCGCAGGGATCGATCTGCGCTTCGACCCCTCGAGCGGGCGAACGGTCTGCTTCGAGGTGAACCCCTCACCGGGATTCAGCTACTACGAACAGGAGACCGGCCAGCCGATCGCGCGGGCCGCCGCCGAACTGCTCCTCGATTGAGCCCTCAACCCTGCGGAAACACCTTCCCGAGCCGCCTGAGCGCGAGCGGGTTGCCGCGTGGGCGCAGCTTGCGGGTGGCGAACGCACGCAGCGGGTTGAGGCGGTCGCCGATGATGTCGACCCAGTCCTGGTAGGCGACGCTGAGGCGCACGTCGGGGTTGGCGGCGTCGCCCTGCTCGACGGTGCTCGAGCCGTTGTTGACGGTGAGGTGCCAGGTGGGGATGTCGGGGTCGGTGAACTCCCACTGGAAGGTCGTCGAGCGCTTGAGCCCGTGTCTGGGGTTGACCTGGCGGCGGATCGTGTCGAACAGCAGCGCGACGGTCTCGGGGTCGCGCGCGCTGGGCCCTTCGCGGACGCCGATGATGCCGGCTTTGGCGAGCGCTCGCGCGCGCTGGGAGAGTTCGAGCGGCGCGAGCCCCGGCGGGAGCACAGGCGGGCCAGGGAGCGTGTCGACGGCGAGGCCGGCGGAGCGCAGCTTGGTCGTCAGCGAGGTCAGCCCCTCGACACCGACCTCGTCGAAGGTGGCGCCGAAGACCGTCACGTAGCGTTCGTCCCAGCCGGGCGGCATGAGCACCTGGGAAGTAAAAGGGGTTACTTCGCGCAGGATCCTCGCGACGGCCTTTGGAACGCGAACCGGATCTTCGCGGTTGAGGTCGGCGAGCAGCTTGACGCCGAAGCCGATGTGACGCTGCTCGTCGGCGGCGATGTTGGCCATGCCGGCGCGGAACGCCGGTAGCTGGTCGCGCTGCTCGAGGTAGCTGCAGATGAAGTGCTGGCCTGGCTGCGCGAGCGTGGCCTCGATGACCAGGTGGTAGAGCGTGACGGCGGCGGCAAGCTGGGCGGGCGAGCGGTCGGCGCGCAGCTCGTCGGCCATCGTGTCGAGGCGGTCGAAGATCTTGCGAAAGCCGGACGTGAGCTGCGGCTTGATCGCGTTCAGGCCGCTGGCCATGGAGCCGTCGCCGACGCCGCAGACCTCCTGCATGAAGCGCTTGAAGAACACCGCGTGGCGCGCCTCGTCGACCTGCTGCGTGGTCAGGAAGTACTTCTGCTCCTCGAGGGGCGCGGCGTCGATGTAGGGCGAGAGGTTGTCGGCGACGGCGTCCTCGCCCCAGAAGAACAGGCAGTAGTTCCACATCGCGGCCTGGCGCTCGAAGTCGGTGAAGTCCTCGCGCCACTGGCGCGCGTCCTCGCTGAAGTCCAGCTCGGTGGCCGACCAGTTGCCGCGCTCCCAGCGCGCGTACAGGTCCTCGTAGGAGATCGCGTCGGTTGGCAGGGCGGCGACGTCAGCGTCGCTGGGGCTCGTAGCGGTCGCCATCGTGGTCGTTCCTCTCGTCCGGCAGTCAGAATCGGATAATGAACGTTATCGGAATAGCAGCTGCTCTGTCAAGTAGGATCTGCTGCGTGGAGGAGCACACGGCACGTAACGTGGAGGGCTGCATGACAGGGGACTGGGCTGGCACATGGCGCATGGCGACGGGAGCTTGCACACGGGTATGGAGCGGCGCATGACGGCTGGCGCCGAGGGACGCACGACGCCGGCTGCCGCGAGTCGCATGACCCGCGAGCAGAGCCGCGCGAACACGCGCGAGCGCCTGCTGGCGGCGGCGCGCAGCGTGTTCGCGCGCAGCGGCTTTCACGGCGCGAGCGTGGAGGAGATCGCCTCGGAGGCGGGCTTCTCGACAGGCGCGCTGTACTCGAACTTCGACGGCAAGGAGGACCTGTTCCTGGTGCTGATGGAGCGCGAGATCGCCGAGCACGCACGCGAGATCGCCGACGCGGTGCGCGAGCGCGCGTCGATCGGTGAGCGCGCGCGTGGCGGCGCGCGCCAGTGGATGACGATGATCGACCGCGAGCCCGAGCTGCTGTTGCTGTTCATGGAGTTCTGGGCGTACGGCGTGCGCGACCCGGACGTGCGCCCGAAGGTGGCCGAGCGCTTCGCGCAGATGCGCCAGGTGCTCACGCAGCTGATCGCGGACGGCGTGCGCGAGTTCGACCTCGAGCTGGCGCTGCCGGCGGAGCAGCTGGCGGTGGCGATCGACGCGCTGGCGGACGGCATCGCGCGCCAGAAGCTGGCCGACCCGGACGCGGTGCCGGATGAGCTGATGGGCAGGGTGCTGGCGCTGCTGTTCTCTGCGGCTACGCGCCCGGCGGCACGCACAGACACGCGTAGTGCACGGTGAAAAGCTGCCGCGCGAGCGGCGGCGCGAGACGGTGCAGGGCCGTGCGCGTGGCCCACTTGGCGGTCGCCGTCGCGCGCTGGCGTGAGCTGATCGCGAAGAAGCGGTGTGCTAGCAGCGGCAGCGGGTCCTCGAGCTCGGCCGCGATCGACAGGCCGGCGTTCGCGACGATCTCGCGCATGGCGCCGCGGCTGAGGCGCTGCACGTGGCCGACCTCCTCGGCGTGCTCGCGCTTGCTCGCGCGTCGCGCCGACCAGTTGGCCTCCAGCGGCACCTCGACGACCACGGCGCGGCACGCGCGCGCCACTTCGCGCAGCAGTGCGGTCGGGTCGGGCACGTGCTCGAGCACGTGCGACAGCACGCCGAGGTCGTACGCGCAGTCGGCGGCGGGCAGGTGCAGCCCGTCGTAGCGCTCGACCTTGTCGATCTGCGGCCGCGAGCTGGCGATCGCGACGGCTGCGTCGGTGATCTCGACGCCCGCCAGGCGCCCGCCGAAACCACGGCTGTGCAGCTCGCACAACAGCGCGCCGTCGCCGCAGCCGACCTCGAGCGTGCTGCTCGGATTCCCGCCCTCCGGCCCGTCCGCCCAAACACCCGCGCGCGCGGACAGCGCGAGCACGTGATCGGCCTTGCCGAGGGCGCCGAGCGCCCGCCAGCGCGAGTACCGGGCCGCGTCGGCGGGCGTCTGCGCGTAGGCGGCGTCGTAGAAGCGCACGAAGGCGGCGGAGTCCTCCACAGCGGGGATTATCGTAGGCGCGATGACCGCCAAGCTCACGGCGTCGCTGCGCGCGGCGCCGGCGACGGTGCCTGCGCTCGCGGCGGTGGCGCTGTTCGTCGTGTGGGCGACCAGCCAGGCGGGCTACCCGGTCACGCACTGGGCGCCGGGGGCGCTGTTCGTGTTGGCGCTGCTGGCGATCGCGTTGAGCGTCGTGCGGCTGCGCCTGCGCGAGGTCCCGATCGCGGTGCGGATCGCGCTCGGCGCGCTGAGCGCATACACGGCGCTGAGCTTTCTGTCGATCCTGTGGGCGGCGGTGCCGGGCGACGCGTGGGAAGGGGCGAACCGCACGCTGCTGTACCTGGCGGTGTTTGCGCTGTTCGCCTGCTGGCGCCAGCGCGCCGCCAGCGCGGCGCTGCTGCTCGCCGCGTGGACGCTCGCGCTGATCGCGCTGGCGGTGTTCGTCGCGCTGCACCTCGACACCGCCAGCGCTGCGCACCTGCGCGCGCTGATCCCGGGCGGTCGCCTGGAATACCCGAGTGGCTACGCGAACGCCAACGCGGCGCAGTGGCTGATGGCGTTCTGGCCGGCGCTGCTGCTCGCACGCGCCAGGAGCCTGCCGTGGGCCCTGCGCGGCGTGCTGGCTGGCGGCGCGGTGTTGCTCGCGGAGGTGGCACTGCTGAGCCAGAGCCGCGGCTCGCTGTACGCGACGCCGGTGATGGTCGTGCTGGTGTTCGCGCTGCTTCCCGGCCGTACCCGCAGCTTCGCGCTACTAGCCCCGGTGGCGATCGGCATCGCCGCGGCTGCGCCGGCGGTGCTGCGCGTCGGTGACAACCTGCGCGCGGAAGCGGTGACTTCCGGCGCCGTGCACAGCGCCGTCGCAGCGATGTTCGCGGCGGCGGTGGCCGTTGGCTTGGTCGTGGCGCTGGGCGCGGCCGCGGAGAGGAGGCTCGGCGAGCGCTCCGCGCGACGGACGCGCACGGGCTTGCGCGTGGCGGCGCTGGCTGCGCTACTGGCGGTCATCGTCGGTGGGCTCGTGGGGTTCGGCAACCCCGTCGGGCGGCTGGAAAGTGGCTGGAATAGCTTCAAGGGCGGCTACGCGGCCGATCACAAGAGCAACAGCCGCCTGGGCAGCGGCCTTGGCAGCAACCGCTACGACTTCTACCGCGTGGCGCTCGACGAATTCCTGCACTACCCGCTGCTCGGCATCGGCGCCGACAACTTCGAACAGCAGTATCTGGTTCACGGCCGCAGCGACGAGACGCCCCACTACCCGCACAGCGTCGAGCTGCGCACGCTCGCGGAGACCGGCCTGATCGGCACGCTGCTCGCGCTCGTTGGCCTTGGCGCGGCGCTGGTGGCGGTGGCGCGCGCGCTGCGCAGCGGCGACGCGCTCACGCGCACCGTCGCGGGGGCCGCGCTCGCGGGCTTCGGCTACTGGGTCGTGCACGGCTCGTTCGACTGGTTTTGGGAGTTCGCGGGCCTTGGCGCGCCGGCGTTCGCGCTGCTCGGTATCGCGTGTGCGCTCGCGCCGGCCCGTAGAGCGGCGCCCCGTGCGACTCGCGCGTGGCGACGGCCGCTGACGGTGGCGATAGCCGCGCTGCTGGCGCTCGCGGCGGCGGGCTCGCTGGTCGCTCCGTGGCTGAGCCAGCTCGAGGTGCAGAGCGCGGCGCGCGTCTGGACGCGCACGCCGCAGACGGCCTACGAGCGCCTGCACAGAGCCGCGCGGCTGAACCCGCTGAGCGACGAGGCGTACCTCGTGGCGGGCAGCATCGCGGTGCGTTACGGCGAACTGGCGCGCGCCGGGCGTGAGTTCTCGCTCGCGCTCGCGCGCACACCAAACGACGCCTACGCGATGCTCGAGTGCGGCGCGATCGCTTCGGCCAAAGGCGAACACGGGATAGCGCTTGTGCTGCTCGAACAGGCGGTGCGCCTGGACCCGCGAGAACCGCTCACCAGGCAGGCGCTGAGCGTCGCTCGCGCCGGCCAGAAGATCGACGTCGCAGGGCTCAACCGGGCGATCCTGCACAAGGCTCAGCAGATCGCTTGATCGCGTGAGGCGGGCGATCCTGCGCAAGGCTCAGCAACTCGCGTGATCGCTTGAACCGATTCTTGCGAAACCGCCCGTAACCGACCCGACACGCCCGAGTACTTCGCTAGCGTGTGAACCAAGCAGTGCCGGGTAATTGACGCCTGCGCGCACACGGGCACCCCGGGCGATCGGAGCCCGGCAGGCGACGACGAAAAGCCTGCATCGACGGGAGCACGAGCTTGCTCGAGTGAGAAAGGAAGTAGGCACGGACGCATGACAAGCAGGCGCCTGACCATCGCGGCCACGTTGCTCGTGTCGTTCGTGTCGGCCGTGACTCCGGCTGCGGCCGCCGCCAACCCGCTGCTGAGCGGCTACGGGGGCCCCGGCGAGGGCAACCAGGCGATTCTCGGCTCCGGGCTCGTCGGAGGGGCGTCCGGAGGTGGCGGCTCGGGTGCCTCTGGCGCGGGCGAAGGCATCGCGCAGGCCAGCGGCGAAGGCGAAGCTGGGATCATCGCGCGCGGCTCAGGAGACGGGGCCTCGGCGGGTGGCTCGGGGGCCTCGTCTGTCGGTGCGCGAGGCGCCCACGCTGGCGGCGGGGCCGACGCCCGCTCGCGCGGCAGCGGTATACAGCGGCGCGCAGGCGCGGCGCTGGCAGCTGGCGCAGGCGCGAGGCCGTCAGCGCACACCTCTGCGCCGTCCGCCGCCGGCGCCTCGGAGACTCTGGGGCTCTCGGGCGCAGACCTTCTGTACGTAGCCCTGGCGCTCGTGGCGCTGCTCGTCATCGGCGCGCTCACCAGAGGATTGGCCCGTGAGCCGGGCTCCCGCCGTGAGCCCGGGCTAAAGCCAAGCGACGTAGTACCCGAGTAAGCAACTAGCACCCCAAAGCAATCGACCAACGCCAGGGAAGCGGCGGCCAGATGGACAGCAGCAGGATCACCCAGCAGACCTCAACCACGCTGCCCCTGCGCGGCGAGCTGACGCACGACGCGCCGCCGCCGAAAGCGCTGTGGCGCGGGGACTTCGCGGGGCCGCTGCAGTGGGCGCTCGAGGGGCCCGGCTGGGAGGTCGTGCGGCCCGCGCTCGACCTGGTGCTGCTGTGCGCCGCGGTCGTGCTCGCGCTCGGCGGCGTGCACGCGGTGCTGCACGTGTCCTCCGTGCGCGCGCCGCTGCTCGCGCTGCCGCCGCTCGTGATGGCGCTGTTCTACCTGCGCGGCCTGTACCACAGGCGCCTGCGCACGCTCGTGCTCGATGGGATCGTGCCCGTGCTCAGCGGCGTGTCCGTCGCCGCGATGGCCGTCGCCACGCTCGGCATGCTCCTCAACGGGCAGCTTCCAAGCCAGAGCGACTGGCTGCGCGGCTGGCTGTTCTCGCTGCTCGGCGTCGGCGTCGGGCGCACGGTCCTGGCGTTCGCGCAGAGCGCCGCGCGCAAGCACCACCTGGTGGGCAAGTCGGTGCTGATCATGGGTGCCGGCGTCGTCGGCGCCCAGGTCGCGCGCAGGCTTGAGGCGCACCCCGAGTACGGGCTCGTGCCGATCGGTTTCCTCGACGAGGACCCGCGCACTGTCGCGGAGGTCGGCGGCCGCGACGTGCCCGTGCTCGGAACCATCGACGACCTCGACGAGACCGTCCGGCGCACCGGTGTCAGGCACCTGATCGTCGCCTTCTCCTCGGCCGCCGACGCGCGCGTCAGCCGCCTGATCCAGCGCTGCCAGGAGCTGGGCGTGGCGGTCTCGGTCGTGCCACGCATGTTCGACACGATCAACGATCGCGTCGGCTACGACACGGTCGGAGGGCTGCCGCTGCTGACGTTCGCCGCGGTCGACCCCGACGGCCTGCAGTTCTTCGTCAAGCACGCCCTCGACCGCGTGCTCGCGCTCGTGCTGCTGATCATCTTCTCGCCCGTGCTCGTGTGCGCCGCGATCGCCGTGCGCCTCAGCTCGCCCGGACCCGCGTTCTTCCGCCAGCGCCGCGTCGGGCGCGACGGCAAGGTGTTCGACTTCTACAAGTTCCGCTCGATGCGCGTGCAGCCGCACACGCAGAGCACCGAGCAGGAGCTGAGCGCGCTCGAGTTCCTGCTCGGCGGCGACACCGCCCCTGGCGGCGTCGAGGGCGAGGACCGCCGCACCGCCGTCGGTCGCCTCCTGCGCAGCACCTCGCTCGACGAGCTACCGCAGCTGTTCAACGTCCTGCGCGGTGACATGAGCCTCGTCGGCCCACGCCCCGAGCGCCCCGAGTTCGTCGAGCTGTTCCGCCAGGACATCATGCGCTACGGCGACCGCCACCGCGTCAAGTCCGGCATCACCGGCTGGGCGCAGGTGCACGGCCTGCGCGGACAGACCTCGCTTGCTGAGCGCGTCGAGTGGGACAACTACTACATCGCGCACTGGTCGCTCGGCCTCGACCTCAAGATCCTCGCGCTGACGCTCGTCGCGCTGTTCCGCAACGCGGAGTAGGGTCGGGGCGTCTTGGCGCGCTGCGACACCGCGCGCCTGCGCCTCCTTCTAATCTAAATCGTCTTCTGCGCGGCCCGCGCGGGGCCGCTCCAGTACTGGTACACACGCACGCGTAGGCCGTGCCTACCGAGCACCGAGGGCAGCGCGACCGCGTAGTTGTTGAGGCGGTTCAGCGCGAACACCGCCCAGTAGCGCAGGCGCCCGCCGCTGAACGCTTCCAGGCGCAGGTAGTCGCCGACGGGAGCCGAGCCGCTTGCGATCACGCTCGAGCCCTTCGTGCGCAGTCGCAGCGTCACCGGGCTGATGCTTCCGAACGGTGACTGCAGCGCGCTCAGGAATGCCGTGAACGAGGGCTTGTGCGCTCCGCTCGCGGAGATCAGGCCGAAGTCTTCCGCGCTCGAGTCCTGCAGCTTGTAGTCGATCGCGGCCGCCACGTAGGGGGTGCGCGCGAGCGCGCGCAGCGTGTTGCGCAGGTTCGTCGCCTGCAGCCGCGGCGTCAGGCAGTTCTGTTCCTGCTCGATGCGTTCGCGCGGCGCACAGCTCGGCCAGCCAAACTCGTCCAGCCACAGTGGCTTCGTGTCGCCGTTGGCGAGTTGCACTTCGCGCGTCACGCGCAGCGCCTCCAGCGTGAGCGTGTAGAAGTGCACCGACAAGCCGTCGTAGTAGCCCTTGATGCCGTCCGCGTACAGCAGCTTCAGGAACGCGCCGTTGGTGCCCACCAGCGAGCCCGCCAGCACCGCCACACTCGGGGCGGCCGCCTTGATCGCCGGATACGCCGCGCGCAGCAGGCCGGTGTACAGCGCCGCTTTGTTCGGGCCGGCGAAATACTGTTCGTTCGATTGATCCGGCTCATTCCATATCTCGATCGCCGCCAGACGTGTGCCGTAGCGCGACGCCAGATACGCGCAGAAGCTCGCGAACGCCGCGGGCTGCTTCGGCGGCCACGCGTTCGCCGGCCCTTCTGTGCCCGGCACGCACCTGCGCAGCAGCGACGCCGGCGCCGAGGACACCCAACAGGGCGTGCTCTGGACCGTCACGATCACGTGGATGCCGTCCGCCGCCGCGTCCGCGACGACGCTGTCGAGGTACGTCAACGCTTGCGCTTCGAGTTCGTTCGGGCCTGACGGCTCCAGCAGCGACCACGGCACGGACAGACGTACGAGCCGTGCATGCAGCTGTAGCGCGTAAGCAATCGCCCGGCGCGCTTCCGCCGGCGTTGCCATGTCGCTGACCGCGCCGATGTTCACGCCGGCCTGTAGCGAGGTGGAAGCGCGGTGTCCGCGAGCACGCGAGATCGAGGCCCGTGCGATGTTGGCGCTCACGCCGGGCGAGGAAACAGCCACGCCAGGCGACGCCAGCGCGCCCAGAGACACCGGTGCGCACACGCACGCCAGCAGGCACAGCACCACCGTCAACTTCGACAGGCGGCCGGCAAGCATCGCCACACGATAGGCGCGCTTCACGCTGTGTGAGCCGATAGGCGTGGGCGCTCGTCGCGCTAGCCTGTGGCCGGTCATGTCGCCGACGTGGATCTGGATGCAGGGCGCGATCGTGGTGTTCGTGGTCATAGGTATGGCCATCGCCATAGTCAAGCTCGCCTGAAGTGCGCGAAAGCTTTAGCGGCGCAGGCGCGGCCGGCCTCTAGCGCCGCAGCCGCAGCCGCCGGCCGCGACCCACTCCCGTCACGGCGCCCGACGGTCGCTCGGGAATCGGCCCGCCATCGAGGATCGCCGTCGGGACCGCTTCCGTCAGCCACTCCGCCAGCGTCCCGATGCCGGCCTCCTGGAGCTCGTCAACGAGCCCCGGAGCGCGTCCCGCGAGATCGTGTGCGTCCGAGGCGACGTTGTGAACCAGTTCCTCCTCGACCAACTTCATCGCAAAACGCTTCACCTGACCGCCGAAGCGCCCCACCAGCGAGCCGGCAGTGATCGACGTCAGCACCCCTTCACGCACCAGCGTGCCCAGCAGCCGCGGGTCGCTGTGCAACGCCGGGCAGCGCTCGGGGTGTGCCAGCAGCACGCGGCTGCCGCGGCGCTGTGCGTCCTGCACGGTTGCTTGCAGCGCTGCCGCGATCGGTGAGAACGGCGGCTCCAGCAGCAGCCATTCGCCGCCGCCGAGGCGCAGGCGGGCAAGCTCCTCCGTCGCGATCTGGGAGGCCTCCGTCATTGCCACCTCTGCGCCTGTGCGCAGCTCGACGTCCACGCCCTCGGCGTCCAGCAGCGCGCGCAGCCGCTCGACCAGCTCGCCGATGCTCGCCGCGTCGTTGCGGTAGCGCCAGTTGACGTGCGGTGTCGCCACGATCGTGCGCACGCCCGCGTCCGCCGCCGCGCGCGCCATCGCCAGCGAGCCGGCGAGCGTCTCGGGGCCGTCGTCGATACCGGGGAGCACATGGCAGTGGAGGTCGATCACCAGGGTGCAACGTTAGTGGCAACCGCCGCGCTCGCCGCCCGGTCGCGGCGGGGGTGGAATATGATCGGCACAGCCGCGCAGACGACCCAGTCACAGCACCGGCAAGGGAGAACGATGTTCAGCTCGATAGTTGTGGGAACCGACGGCTCCGACACCGCCAGCAAGGCCGTGCGCCAGGCCGTCGATCTGGCGCGCGCAGTGGGGGCCAAGATCGAGCTCGTCAGCGCGTACGAGCCGGTGCCCGCGCAGCGCATCAGCGAGGAACGCCGCCAGGCGCCCGAGGACATGCAGTGGGCGATCAACCCGCGCGAGGACGTCGACGCGACGCTCGAGGCCGCCGCCGCGGTCGTGCGCGAGGCCGGCGTGCCCGTCACCCTCTACGCCCGCCAGGGCGACCCCGCCGACGCGATCCTCGACGTGGCCGAGGAGAGCGAAGCCGACCTGATCGTCGTCGGCAACAAGGGTATGACCGGCGCCAAGCGCTTCCTGCTGGGCTCGGTGCCCAACAAGGTCTCGCACCACGCGCCCTGCTCCGTGCTGATCATTCGGACGATCTGAGGCTCCCCATCGCGCCCGGCAGGCTGCTCATGGTCGAGCAGGGAGGACGCGGCGGCGTCGCCGACTACACCGCCGACCTGACCCGCGCGCTCGCCGCCGAAGGCTGGCAGATCACGCTCGCCACCGCCGCCGACCACCGCTACCAGCCTGTCAGCGGCGTCACCGTGCAGCGCGTCTTCCACTACGTGCGCGGCCACTCCGCCGCGGCGCGCGCCGCGCGCCGGCTGCGGCTGGGGCGCATCGTCAACGGCCTGCGCTTCCTGCTTGCGGTCCCGCGTCTGGTGCGCCTCAGCCGTCGCGCGGAGATCGTCCACACGCAGGGCTGGGAGTACGATCCTGCGGGCCTCGTCGCCGTCGTCTGCCTGCGTCTGGCCGGCGCCAGCATCGTGCAGACGCTGCACAACACGTTCGATCGTGGGCGCCGGCGCGATCGCACGCACGCGTGGCTCGCGCGGCTGACCGCGCGCACGATCGTGCACACCGAGGCCGATCGCGCGCGCGTGCCGTCGACCGCCGCCGGTCGCATCGACGTGATCCCGCACGGCGAGTACGGCGGCCTTGCCCGCAGCGGCGGTAGCGCCGACCGCGACGCCGCGCGTGTGCGGCTGGGAATCGCCGCGGACGCGGCTGTCGTGTTGATGTTCGGCCAGCTGCGCATGGACAAGGGCCTCGACCAGCTGCTCGACGCCGCCGCGCGGGTTCCGCGGCTGCAGGTGCTGATCGGCGGCCACGACGACGGCGCGCTCGCCGCCGCCAGCGCCCAGCTCTCGAGCCCGCAGCTGGCCGGGCGCGTGACCGTGCGCGAGGGCTTTCTCGACATGCGCGAGGCCGCGGAGCTGTTCGCCGCCGCCGACGCCGTCGCGTTGCCCTACGCCGCCGCCAGCCAGAGCGGCGTGCTGCTGCTCGCCTACGGCTTTCACAGGCCCGTGATCGTGTACCCCGTCGGCGGCCTGCCCGAGGCGGTGATCGACGGTGAGACCGGCTGGATCTGCGCGCGCGCCGACGTCGATGCGCTAACCGACGCGCTCGCCGACGTCGCCGGCGCCGGCTGGGCCGAGTGCCGGCGCCGCGGCG
This sequence comes from uncultured Solirubrobacteraceae bacterium, assembly GCA_963716535.1. Classification (GTDB taxonomy): domain Bacteria; phylum Actinomycetota; class Thermoleophilia; order Solirubrobacterales; family Solirubrobacteraceae; genus Palsa-744. Next base: position 3,280,052 of record OY970317.1, read on the forward strand.
AGGCCGGCGCGCGGCTCGCCGAGGAGCGCTTCGCCTGGCCCGTGATCGCCCGGCGCACGAGCGAGGTCTACTTCAAGGTGACGGGGAATCCGGCCGATGGCAGTCGCAGACGATGAAGATCGTGAGCGTGATGACCACCGACGCGAGCGGCGGCGCCGAGTTTGCGGCCGTCGAGATGCTCGACGCGCTGCGCCAGCGCGGCCACGACGCGGTCATGCTCAGCGACGTGCCCGGGATCGCGCGCGACACCAGCGTGCCCGTCGCGCCGATCGACACCGGCCCCAAGCTCTCGACGCGCACGTGGACGCGCCTGCTGCTGCGCTGGCCGCTGCTGCGCAAAAGCCTCGCGCGTGCACTCGAGCAGCAGCAGCCCTACGACGTGCTGCTCGTGCACTACAAGAAGGAGCAGCTGCTGGCGAGCATGCTGCCGCGACGACTACGCGCCACCACCGTGTGGGCCGAGTGGGGCCCCGTGCCGCTGCCGCTGCGACGCGGCGTACCGCGCCTGTTCTACGTGTGGGCGGCCACGCGCGCCGCGCTCGTGATGGCCGTCTCCGAGGGCACGCGCCGCTCCGTCGCCGACGTGCTCGGTGGCGGCGGCGAGGAGAAGATCGTGGTCGTGCCCAACGTGCTGCGCACCGAGGACATCCGCTACACCGAGGAAGGACGCGCACGCGTACGCGAGCAGCTCGGCATCCCAGCAGATGCGTTCGTGGTTGGCTGCGTTTCGCGCTTCCATCGCAAGAAGCACAACGAGGTTGTCGTCGGCGCGGTCCGCGAACTGGATGACCCACGCGTGCACCTGATCCTCGCTGGCGACGGCGAAACCGAGAGCCAGCTGCGCGAGCTCGCGGCGCCGCTCGGCGAGCGCGCGCACTTCATCCCCACGCCCGGCGCCGAGATTCCCGACGTGCTGTCAGCGTTCGACGTGTCGGTGTTCTGTCCGAGCCCGACCGAGGGCGCGCCGCGCGCGGTGATCCTCGGCATGCTCGCCTCGCGCCCGTGCCTGGCGACCGGCGCTGAGGGCGTCGCCGACATGATCGCGCCGGAGTTCGGCGGCATCGCCTCACCCGAGAACGACCCCGCGTCGCTGCGCACGCTGCTCGAGCGCTACCTCGACGATTCAGAGCGTGCCGAGCGCGAGGGACGCGCCGCCCGCGAGCACGCAGAGCGCACGTACGCGGCGCCGGTCGTCGCGGAGCTGATCGAGGGACTGCTAGACGAGGCGATCGCCACCGCAGGACGCACGCGCGCAGGTGCTTCACCCGGCGGCAATCGAGGCGGCGCGCATGCCGGCGCGTGACATGGCGGTCCGCGTTGAGGCGCGCATGCCGGCGCGTGAGCGACGATGAAGCGCGCGGTGATCCTCGCTGGCGGTGAGGGCACGCGGCTGCGTCCGTACACGACCGTGCTGCCCAAGCCGCTGATGCCGATCGGCGACCGGCCGGTGCTCGACATCGTCGTGCGCCAGCTGAAGGCGCACGGCTTCGAGCGGATCACGATCGCCACCGGCTACCTCGCGGAGCTGATCGAGGTGTTCTTCCGCGACGGCTCCGGCTACGGCATCCCGATCGACTACTACCGCGAGTCCGAGCCGCTCGGCACCGTCGGCGCGCTGGCGCTGATCGACGGCCTCGCTGACGACGACGTGCTGGTGATGAACGGCGACGTGCTCACCGACATCGACTACGGCGCGCTGCTCGCGCGCCACAGCTCGAGCGACGCCGCCGCCACGATCGCCACCAAGGAGCGCCAGATCCAGGTCTCGCTGGGGGTGCTGCGCTTCGGCGACGAGCACGACGCCACGCGCCTCACCGGCTACGACGAGAAGCCCGCGATCGACTACGTCGCGAGCATGGGCGTGTACTGCTTCGCGCCGCGCGCGCTCGCGCACCTGGTGCCCGGCGAGCGCATCGACTTCCCCGACCTCGTCCTGCGTTTGATCGCCGCCGGGGAGACCGTCAGGGCGTGGCCCAGCGACGGCTACTGGCTGGACATCGGCCGCCACGACGACTACGAGCAGGCCCAGGAAGAGTTCGAGTCCGTGCGCGAGCGGCTGTTGCCGCCGGAGGGGTGAGCGGCCACCGCGAGGCTTGCAGGGCGCGATAGCCGAGGTAGAAGGCTAGAAAGACGAACAAATTCCAGACAACCGGGAAGGTGCTACGCTGTGGCACATGAACGTCGGGGTGCGAGAACTGCGCAATCAGACGAGCTATGTGATCGACGCAGTGCGGTCTGGCGAGCGCGTAACGTTGACGGTGCACGGCGAGCCAATCGCCGACATCGTTCCGCACCAGCAACGTGCACGCTGGCTATCCGGACCAAGCCTCAAGCGCGAGTTGCAAACCCGCGCCGCGGACGTCGATCTCACGGGAGATCTGGACGAGCTTGTCGGTCACACCCTGGACGAGCTTTGAGCACACCTCCAGCCGGGCTGCTTGACACCTCGGTATTCATCGCGAGGGAGAGCGGACGACCGCTCGGCGAGCTTCCGGAGCGCGTGGCTGTCTCGGTCGTGAGTATCGGCGAGCTACAACTCGGCGTGCTCGCTGCGATTGACGATGAATCCAGGGCCAAACGTGCCGACACACTCGCTCTCGCCCGGACGGCGGACCCAATCCCGATCAGCGAGGCCGTGATCACCACCTGGGCCAAGCTCGTTCTCGATTGCCGCAACGCTGGTATTCAGAAAACGGTGAAGCTCACAGACGCACTGATTGCCGCCACCGCAGTCGAGCACGGCCTACCCGTCATTACGCAAGACAACGACTACAACCAGATGGCGGAGGCCCACGCTGAGCTTGTCATCGTCATGGTCTGACGATGACCCCGGCATCAATGCACGTCGTCGGCGTGCTGCTCGATAACCCCACGTCCCTTAGGCGAGCGCTGCGCGGACCGCGCCAACGACTGTGTCCACCGCAACGGTGTCCATCGTCGCGCTGAGCGGCAGCGCACAGTGGCGGTTCGACACCTCCGCCGCGCGCGGGAGATCGCCGCGGCGCACGGTCCGACGGTAGTCGGTGAACACGTGTAGCGCTGGATACCAGGTCGTCTGGATGCCGCTGGCTTTGAGCTTCGCGCGGAAGTCATCACGCGCGTCGCGATCGTCCAGCATCACGATGAAGGCGAAGTGCGAGGAGCGCTCGACCGCCCGCTCGTCGAACGCCAGCTCCAGACCTGGCACGTCTTGCAGCCGCTCGCGGTAGGCGCGCACGATCGCGCGCCTGCGCTCGATGTCCGCTTCGAGCCGCTCTAGCCGGCTCAGGCCAAGTGCGGCGCGCGGCTCGTCCATGCGGTAGTTGAAGCCGATGTCGACGACGTCGTAGGCCGGGTCGTGGCCGCGGTGGCGGTCCCACGTGGTGCTCGTCATCGCGTGCGAGCGCAGCAGCCGCACGCGCGCGGCCATGCTCTCATCGGCCGTGCTCACCATCCCGCCCTCGCCGACGCACAACTGCTTCTTGGAGAAGAAGCTGAATGCACCGAGCTCGCCGACCGTGCCGACCTGGCGCCCGTCGGCGTCCACGCGTGCCCCGATCGCTTGCGCGCAGTCCTCGATCAGCGCCAGCCCATGCGTGTCACACAGCGCCCGCAGCGCGCTCACGTCCGCTGGGTAGCCGCTGAAGTGCACCGCCACGATCGCGCGTGTGCGCGGCGTGATGCGCTGCGCGGCGTCTTCGACATCGATGTTCAGATCGCGCCCGCCGCCGACGTCGCACAGCACCGGGTGGGCGCCCGTGAAGCGCACGGCAGACGCGCTCGCCACGAACGTCACCGCCGGCACGATCACCTCATCGCCGGGGCCGATCCCAGCTGCCAGGTAGGCGAGGTGCAGCGCCGCCGTGCCGCTGGAGACGGTGACCGCGTGCGGCGTGCCCACCTGCTGGGCGAGCGCCCGCTCGAACGCCTGCGTGCGAGGGCCCATCGTCAGCCACCCCGACTCCAGGCAGTCCATCACCGCCTGCACGTCGCGCTCGGGCATCGCGATGTCCGTCAGCGGCACGCTCCAGCTGCTCATCGTGCCAGCGCCTGCTCTAGTGCCGCGACCACACGGTCCTGATCGGCGAAGGTCATGTGCGGGTACAGCGGCAGCGTCAGCTGGGTGCGCGAGGCCAGCTCCGTGATCGGCAGCGAGACCCCGGGAAAGCGCTCGCGATAGGCCGTGAAGCGGTGGATCGACGGGTAGAAAATGCTCGTCTGGACTCCCGACGCGCGCATCTGAGCGCTGATCTGCGCCTGGCGGCCGTCCTCCTCGAGCGCGATCGGCATCACATAGCAGGAGGAGCTCTCGACGTCGGCGTCCGCGAACGGCACGATCACGCCGTCGAGCTGGGCCAGTAGCCCGCGGTAGCGCTCGGTCAGCTCGCGCCTGCGCGCGATGTCCGCCTCCAGGCCGCCGAGGCGCGACAGTGCCAGCGCCGCGCGCGGCTCGTCCATGCGGTAGTTGAAGCCTAGGTCGAGCACGTCGTAGGTGTCGGTGCGGCCGCTGTGACGGTCCCACGTGCCGCTGGTCATCCCGTGCGAGCGCCGCGCGCGCACGAACTCCGCGACCGTGTCGTCATCGGTGCACACGAGCCCGCCCTCACCGATCGACAGGACCTTGTTCGAGAAGAAGCTGAACGCGCCCGCGAGGCCCCACGTGCCGAGTTTGCGCCCCGCCAGCGTCGCGCTGGGCGCGTGCGCGACGTCCTCGATCAGCGCCAGCCCGTGCGCGTCGCACAGCTCGCGCATGCGGTCCGCCGCGGCGGCGTAGCCCGCGTAGTGCACCACGCACACGGCGCGCGTGTGCGCCGTGATGCGACGCTCGACGTCCTCGGGGTCCAGGCTCGGGCGCTCGCGCGACTCGATCTCCGCGAACACCGGGCGCGCCCCGCAGTAGACGACCGCCGCCGCGGTCGCCGCGAACGTGAACGACGGCACGATCACCTCGTCGCCCGGCCCCACCTCCGCGGCCAGGTAGGCGAGGTGCAGCGCGGCCGTGCAACTCGACACCGCGATCGCGTGGCACGCGCCCAGATGCTCGGCGAAGGCACGCTCGAAGGCTTCCGTGCGCGGCCCCAGCGTCAGCCAGCCGGAGCGTAGCGTCTCGGCGACAGCCTGCAGGTCCTCGGGCAGCAACCGCAGATCGAACAGCGGGATCTCGGGAAACTGCTCGCCCGCGGTCATCGCCGCTGTCTGCTGTGGCGCGCTCGTCTGCACGGGACGCTCAGGGGACGTTCTTGTAGCGGCCGTCGTAGGGATCGCCGAACGCGCCCGCGTCGAGTGCCGCGAGCACCTCACCGATGCCGTCGGGCACCGTCATCAGCGTCTCGAAGCCAAGCTCAGTGCGGATCTTGTCGAAGCTGACCTTGTAGTCGCGCGGGTCCTCGTCGCGGTGCACATAGGAGACGCTGCCGCGGTCGGTCTGGCTTTTGATCTCCTCGACGAGGTCCAGCTTGCGGTAGTTCTCGCCCGAACGCCCGGCGTTGAACACTCGGCCCGCGACTTGCTCGAGCGGCGCGTCCAGCGCCGTGCGCACCGCGCGCCCCGCGTCGCGCACGTGGATGTAGGGGCGCCAGAACTGCTCGCCGAAGACTTCCAGCTCACGGTCGGCCCACAGTTCGCGGGCGAACTCGTTGACGGTCAGGTCGAAGCGCATACGCCTGCCGACGCCGTAGACGGTCGCAAAGCGCAGGCACGTGGGCTGCATCGCTGAGGCGGACCGGGCCGCGCCGCCATTGCCGTTGCCCAGGATCAGCTGCTCCATCGCGACCTTCTGCTCGGCGTACAACGACACCGGGCGCAGCTCTCCGTCCTCGGTGATCGGCACCGACGGATCGGTCATGCGGCCGTAGTTGGAGCAGGTGGAGGCGAACACCAGACGCTCGACGCCGGCCGCGTTCGCCTCGGCGACCAGCTCGCGTGTGGCCTGCACGTTGACCGCGTCGGCCGTGTCCGGGTCCAGCGCGCAGGCTGGGTCGCCGACGATCGCTGCGAGGTGCACGACCTCCTGCGCTCCGGCGAGCGCCTGGGCGCGGACGCCAGCGTCACGGATGTCGCCGCGCAGCACCTGCACGCCTGCGCGCTCCTGCTCGTCGGCGATCTCAGCCTGCCCGTGCAGCAGGCGGTCGAGGACGCGCACCTCGCGCCCGCTCTCGAGCAGCTCCGCCACCAGCAACGCGCCGATGTAGCCGCTGCCGCCTGTCACCACCGTCGTCTTCGCCATGCCGGCTACCTCTCTGGTCTGATCGTGTTCCCGCGCCGCGCACCTGCCTGTCCGGCCGCTCGGCGCCGGACGCGGGCTCTCGGCGCCGCTCACCATGGCATCGGCAGAGGACGCTTGCGACTATAGGATCTCCCGCGATGATCCCGCGCGAGGGCGTGCGCGTCCTGTTCGCCAACAACTACGACATGGCGCGCGCGCGGGCCGGATGGCGAGCCGGCTCTTACCCCGCCCACCACCTGTATGGCACTGCTGGTCTCGGCGACGCAGGTCTGGGCAGCGCCTTCGAGGTCATCGATCTGCCATTCAGCCGCGACGATCGTGCGGCGTACCTGACGCAGCTCACCCGCAGCCAGCTTGGCGATCTCGGCCAGGAGCTCGCGGCGATCAAAGCGCGGCGCCATGGCGCCGTTGTCTACGGAGCGGCGGCGCAGGAGCTGCGCGGCCTCGTCGCGCTGCGTGCCGCGCGCGCGTTCTCGACCCCGATCGTCGGGGTCTTTCACTCTCCGCCGGCGCCCGGTGGTTACCGTGCGGCCGCCCTGCGTGGCTTCGACCGCGCGATCGCACTGTCAGAGCGCACGCGGCAGGGAATGGAGGCGGCGGGCATCGCGCCCGAGCGGATCACCGTGCTCGCATGGGGCGCCGACCTCGACTTCACCGGGTTCGGGCCGCGGCCGCCGGCCGCCGCCGACGCGCCCGTGGTCGCCACCGGCAAGACCGGGCGCGACATGCGCACGCTGCTCGAGGCGCTGGCGGCGACCGGCGTGCCGGCGCGCGTCTACGGCGACCGCGGCGAGCTAACCCGCGCCGCAGCGATTCCGGAGGGCGTATCCGTCAGGCCCGTGTCCGTCAACGATGTGCCGGGTGCACCTCTGCGCTACGACGAGACGGTGACCGCCGACTTGCGCTCGGCGGCGCTCGTGGCGATCCCGCTGTCGAGCACCGATCGCCTGACCGGGCTCACCGAGGTCGTCGACGCGCTCGCCTGCGGTCGGCCGATGATCCTCACGCGGACCCCGTACTTCGACTTCGACATCGAAGCCATCGGCTGTGGATGGTGGGTCGACCCCGGCGACGTACGCGGCTGGAGCGAACGCCTCACGGCGGCGATCGCCGATCGCGATCGACTCGATCAGATGGGCCGCGCGGGGCGGGCGTGGGCCGAGCAGCACCTCAACGCGCAGCTCTTCGGTGAGGGGGTGCGACGGGTGTTGTTGGAGGCGGTGGCGGGGTGAACGAGCCGGTTTGGCTCTGTACTCTGAGTAGCAATAAGCGAGCGAGCGGTTTGGAGCACCTGCGATGAGTGACTACGTGGTGATTTACGAGCAGGCAGAGGACGGGGCTTGGGGTGCGTACCTACCCGACTTGCCAGGAGTCGTGGCGCTAGGGACCACCCGTTTGGAGGCTGGCGAGCGCATCGAGCAGGCGCTGGCTGCCTACGCGGACGACCTTCGCGGGCGGGGCCGTTCGCTGCCGGTTCCACATCACACCGCCGGTACTGTCGCTGCCTGATCTGTACTAGCCCGCTCCTGCGGCCGCGCGAGGCCCGCGTCTAGCTCTGCAGGCTGACTTCGGTGGCGGCTTCGGGGCTGATGCGCTGTAGCGCAGCGGTTGCGATCGCCGTCGCGCGGGGCGCCCGGTAGCGCACGACGGCGAACGCTTCGCTGCGTGTCACACCGGCGAGCTGAAAGCCTGCCGGTACGTGGCTTGGGATCGGGGCGGGGCTGGGGGCGCCGCCGGTGTGCCTCACGCGCAGCGAGACGTAGGCGACTTCGCGCGTGAGGACCGTGCGGTCGCTGGTCTGGTGCACTTCGGGCAGGTAGACCGACAGCGTCGCCTCGCCGAAGCGTTCGCTGACGATCACCCGACCCGCACGTCCGCTGCCGAGGGCGTGCGCGATCCCGCGCCAGTCGTCGCGCTGATAGCCGGGGAGCACGTCGATCGCGACGATCACCGCCAGCGACAACGCCACCAGCCCGACGCCGAGGGCCGCGGTCGTGCGTGTAGCCCGTGCCGTTCCCAGACCGCATGCGAGCAACAGCGCAAACGGAATCCAGTTGCCGATCGCGTTGCGCCCGTCGTACACGTCGACCGCGTGGGTCGCGGCGAGCGCCAGCGGCACCGCGAACGCGACGATCAACACGAGCGTGGCGTCGCGCGCGCCCTCGCGCTCGGGATGCTCGCCGCGCTGCAGGAGCAGCGCGAGCGCGGCCACAGCGAGCAGCGCGCCGACGATCGCCGACAGGACCTCGAGTGGCCCGTACACGCCGACGAAGAACAGCTTCGCCGTCTCGCCGACGCGTGACGGTAGCGACGCTTCTTCGATCCAGTCGACCTTGCCGCTCGACCGCTGCGCCGCCGCCAACGGCACCAGTGCCACCCCGATCAGCGCGACCACGGTCACATACCCCCACACGCGTCGCCAGCTCACGCGCCGGGCGAGGATCAACGCCTCTGGCAGGAACAGGAACGCGGCGAAGTAGTGCGTCAGCAGCGCGAGCGCCGACACGCACGCCCACTGCGCCAGACGCTTGGCTCTTGGCTCTTGCAGCGCTCGTTGCCACAGCCAGTACGCGACCGCGCTGAGCAGGATCAAGAGCCCGTAGTTGCGCGCCTCCTGCGAGTAGTAGTACATCGCCGGGTTGAAGGTCGTGAGCACCGCCGCCCACACACCCACACGCGTCGAGATCTGGCGCCCTGCGAGGTACATCGCGGGGATCGTCGCCGACCCGATCAACGCTGAGAACGAACGGAAGCCGAGCGGTCCGTCTCCGAACACGTGCGTCCACACCCAGATCAGCACGTAGTACAGCGGCGGGTTGGACTCGCTCGCCGACAGGTGCGACAGCATCCCCGTGAAGCCATAGTGCAGCAGGATCAGCGTCGCCGCCTCATCCTCCCAGAGGCTCTGCACGTTCAGGGTCGAGAAGCGCAGGGCCGCCCCGAGCACGGTCAGCGCGATCACGAGCTCACGGACCCCGAGCGCGCGCCGGGCACGGGCGCTGGCGGTCTCAACCAACATGGGCATCCAGCAGCTCCTGCCAGCTCGTGGCGTAGGCATCGAGGCTGTTGTGCTCGAGCACGAACGCGCGCGCCGGCGTGGTCAGCCGCTTGGTGTCGAGTTGATCGAGGCCGCGCAGACGCGCGACGAGCTGATCGAGCACCGGCTCCACGCACAGCGCCTCGTACTCGGGCACGGCCTCGAGCAGCGTTGGCATCCAGCCGACGCGCGTCGTGATCAGCGGCACGCCGCAGGCGAGCGCCTCGAGCACCACATAGCTGCACGCCTCGTACAGGCTCGGGAACAGCACGCAGTCGGCGGCCGCGTAGGCGACGGCCAGCTCCGCGGGTGCGAGGATGCCGAGGTTGATCGCCTCCGCGCCTGTGTCGCGGCCGGCCACCAGCAGCTGGTAGCCAGCGTTCGCGCAAGCCGCCTGCAGCAGGCGCGCGCCCTTGCCGTCGTCCAGGCGCCCCACGAACAGCGCGTAGCGGCCGTCGCTCGCGAGCCCCAGCTGGCGACGAGCGTCCTCGCGCGGGCGCGGCGCGAAGACGTCGGTGTCGATCCCGTTGGCGATCACCGCTGGGTCGCCCACCCGGTAGAAGCGCCGCGCCTCTTGCGCTGCCGAGCTCGACACGCACACCACGGCCGTGGCGCCGCGCGCGGACAGCGCCTCGGCAGCCGCGTGGCCGAGTAGGTGGCGCACGCGTTCGCGCCGCGACACGCTGGCTCCGACCGCGCGAACGGCGCCGACGGAGGTCCCGTGGTAGACGTGGATGCGCGGCACGCCAGCGTTGACGCGCGGTCCCCCGACGTGGATGCGGGGCAAGCCAGCGCCCGTGTCCCGGCCATAGCCGACGCCCATGTAGCCGTTGGTGATCAGCAGGTCAGGCTGCTGCGCACACGCCGCGCGCGCCGCCGAGCGCGAGCGTGCCATCGGGCCGAGCGCCAGGCGAAACTGCCAGCGCGTGACCTCCTGCTGTGGCCCGACGATCGTGGTCTTCCAGCCGCTGCGCTCGAGCACTCGTGCCAGCAGCACGCACATCCGCTCGACGCCGCCCGCCGCGTTGGACAGGTCCGGCGAGACGAGCACCGCGTGACGTCCTTTGCTCGTCAACGCCGCGCCGGATCGACGCTGCCCGGGGCGCTGCGACGGGCGACCGCCGCACGCGCGCGCGCGACCCGCGCTCGCGTGACGCCCACGGCGACGCCGCGTACGCGACCCGCGGCGAAGCCGAGCTGCGCTCTTGCCGGGCTCGCGATGTAGCCCTGCTCACGCAGCCATGTGCCGTGGCGTCGCAAGAACCGCCAGTTGTTGCGCACGGCCCACAGCTCGTAGCGCAGCGGTGAGGAGTGGTGCTGGCCGCCATCCCAGGTGTCGAGCTGATAGCAGTAGGTCTCGCCGGTCAGCACGCAGCGAAACCCAGCCCGCGCGGCCTGGACGAAGAAGTCGGTCTCCTCGCGGTAGCCGTTCACCGCAAAGCCGTCGTAGAAGCCGACACGCTCGAACACCTCGCGGCGGACCAGCGCTCGTGCCGGCAGGAACGGCGTTTCCAGGGTCTCGGCGGGGAACACGTTCGACTCGTCCATCGTCGGTGGGCCCGCGCGGCGCGGCGCGCGCGCGGCAAGTGCGGCGGCGTCGGCGTCGCTGCCGGCGATGTGCATCAACGGGGCGCTGACGATGTCCGCGCTCAGGCGCTCGCCTTCGCGCAGCAGCACCGCTGCGTAGTCGAGCGGAAAACGGCAGTCGTCCTCGCCGAACAGCACCCACTCGCCGTTCGCGGCCTCGACGCCGGTGTTGCGGGCGTCCGCCACGCCGCGGTTGTGCGGATGCCGGATCACGCGCAGGCGCTCGTCGGCGAAGCTGTCACAGACGTTCGCGGTGTCGTCGGTCGAACCGTCATCGACGACGATCAACTCCGCGACCGCCTCGATCGCGAGCATCCGCGCGAGGTTCGCGCGTAGCGCCCCGGCGCGGTTGTACGTGGGCAGCACCAGCGAGATGCGCTCGTGCGCGTTCGTGCTCACCGAGAGCAGTCTAGTTTCGCCCCTAACGGAAGCGGACGGGTGGTCGATACCGATCCCGTGTCTAGCATCAGCTCGATGAGCGAGCCCCTGCGAGTCGGCGCCCAGCGCGCCACGCTCGATGTCGCCGTGCAGCTGGTCGCGCGCGTTGTCAACCTCGTGCTCGGTGTCGTCGTCACGCTCGTGCTCGTTCACGCGCTCGGCAGCAACGCGTTCGGCCTGTGGTCGACGCTGTTCGCGATCACGCAGATCACCACGAGCTTCGGCGAACTGGGGTTGAACCAGATCGCGATCAGCCGCGCTGCCAGCGAACCCGAGCGCGAGGCGGACTGGCTCGGCGGCCTGCTGTCGTTGCGGCTGCTGCTCGCGATCCCGATCACGATCGGCTCGATCATCGCCGTGTTCCTGCTCGTCTCGAGCCACGAGGGCAGGCTCGCGGGCACGCTGCTGTCGCTGGTGATGGCCGTCGGCGCCGTCAGCACGCTCGGCGTGGTCTTTCAGCTGCGCGTGCGCAATCACGTCACGATGGCGATCCTCACGATCAACAGCCTGATCTGGGGCGCCGGCGTCGTGATCGTCGCGCTGCTCTCCGGCGGCATCATCGCGTTCGCTGCCGTCTTTCTGGCGACGTCCACCTTCACTTCCGTGCTCACCGCCGTGCTCGCCTCGCGCGCCGCCAACGTGCGTCTGCGCGGCACGCGCAGCACGTGGCCGGCGATGCTACGTGTCGGTCTCGGGCTAGGCGCCGCCGGCATCCTCGTGACGCTGTACGTCAGGCTCGACCAGATCTTGGTGTTCAAGATTGCCGGTTCCCACCAGGCCGGCCTGTACGCCGCCGACTACCGCCTGCTGGATCAGATCCAGTTCATTCCGGGCTCGGTGATGACGACGCTGTTCCCGCTGATCGCCTCCGCCTATCCGGCGCATCGCGAGCGCGTGAGCGAGCTGCTGCAGGCGACGGCGGAGTATCTAACGATGGCCTCCTTGCCGATCCTCGCGTTTACGATCGTCGCGGCGCACCCGATCGTGACGCTGCTGTTCGGCCGTCAATTTGCGGCGGCGGCGCCGGCGCTGCCGGTGCTCGCGGGGGCGTTCGTCTCGATCTCGTTCGGCTACCTCGTCGGCAACATGGTCGTGGTGCTCGAGATGCAGTACCTGTTCCTGCGTTACGCAGCACTCGGTCTGCTCGTCAACGCGGCGCTCAACATCGTGTTCATCCCGCGTTACGGGTTCCAGGCGGCCGCCTGGATAACGCTGCTCACCGAGTTCACGGTGATGTCGCTGAGCTTGCGCCAGGTGTTGCGCGCCCTGGGGATACGGCCACGTCTGCAGCGCTTCGCACGGGTGCTCGCTGCTGCCGCCGCGATGGGCGCGATCGTGGCGCTCGCGCGCGTGGCGGGTGCGCCGTTGGCAGCGCTGGCGGTGATCGCCGTCGTGATCTATCCGCTCGGGCTGATGTTGCTGCGCGCGCTGACGCGCGAGGAGCTGGTCTCGGTCCTGCGCCGCGAACCGCTCGCGAGCGCTGACTGACCGCTCAGCGGGCGGGCAGCACAGCGCCCCGGCAGCGCGTGGCGCCCCGCCAAGACGTGGGCCGGTGGCTCAGCGGGCGAGCCGCCCGTCGCCGTCGAGCGAAAGCGAGTGTACGGCGCCCCACACCATCGCCACGAAGAACACCAGGAACGCGAGGTCGTAGAACAGGTAGTCGTACAGGCCCTGCGCCATCAGCCCGCCGAGCGCGGCCGCGAACGAGGAGGCGCGCACGGTGTTGACGCTCTGCCCGGGACGGCTGAACACGCGCACGATCGGCATCGCGAACAGCAGCAGGAAGCCGGCGAGCCCCAGCCAGCCGGCATCGAGCCCGATCTGCACGGGGGTCTCGTGCGCGTGGAAGAAGGCCTGGTGGATGTCCGCGCTGTGGACGTCGGCTCTGAGGTAGTAGGAGAAGTTGCCGTAGCCGAGCCCGAACGGCGAGGCGGCCAGCGCGCGCTCGCCGGCGGCCTGCAGCGCAAAGCGCTCCTTGTCGCCGCCCAGCGTCCCGTTCGACAGCTCGATCCGGTGTTCGATCGTGGTGATCGTCGAGGCGGGGGTGGTGATGTAGCCGGCAGCCAGGAAGATCGCGAGGATCGCCAGCGCGCGCGCCACGAACGGCCCGCGCCTGAGGTTGAGCGTCAGCAACAGCAGCCAGCCGGCCGCGAGCGCCACGAGCCCGCCGCGCGAGGTCGAGGCCGCGAGGCCCGCCAGCAGGAACACGAGCGCGAGGCCGTAGCTCGTGGTGCGCGCCACGCGGCGCTCGTCGAGTGCGATCAGGACCTCGCTCGTGGCGAGCGTCGCGGCCATCGCCACGTAGCCGGCGAAGACGGTGTAGTACGCGAAGAACGAGCTGGGCTGGCCGCCTTCGTGAGGCGCGCCCACGATCGCGTAGACGCCCGCGTGCTGCAGGAACGCGAACGCGACCACGATCACCGCCGATCCGGTGAAGATGTCGATCATCCGTCGCGACGCCGCGCGGCTGCGGCGCAGCACCGTCAGCGCCGTGAACAGGATCAGGATCGCTGCCAGCCAGTTGACGGCGCCTTCCAGCGCGATGCCACGCGCGTGCGCGCCGATCGAGGCGATGAAGCTGCCGAGCACGAGCGCGAGGCCGCCGGCGCCGACCCACGCCGGGATCGCGCTCACGCGGATCCGCCACGCCATCACCAGCGCCAGGGTGTACAGCAGCACTTGATCTGAGTTGGTGCCGTAGAAGCCGAACTCGAACGGCACGAGCGCGATCAGCAGCGTCAACCCGTAGTCCGGGCGCAGCGCGGCCACCACGATCGCGATCGCCGCGACCGCGATCACGAGCGCCTTCAGCTGGTGCTGGAAGCTGCCGAGCTTGGCCGTCGCCAGGCCGACGAGGACAGCCAGCACGATCGCCGCGAGCAGCGTCAGCAGCGGCGAGACCTCGCGCCGGCTGAGCTCGCGGGGCAAGCTGATGCGTGCGCGGGTGGCCATTCGTGCGAGCTTAACGGCGGCGCAGACCGACTAGCTGGGTAGTATCGCCAACAGATGCCCGAGCAGGAAGACACGCTCGAGACGCCGGGGTTGGTGCACGCCCTGCGCGTGCTGCGCGAGCGCTGGTGGCTGATCCCCGCGTGCGCGCTGGTCGCGCTGGTCGCGGCGATCGTGTACGTGGAGGGCAAGCCCAACCAGTACACGGCGACCTCCTCGCTGCAGTTCACGACGAACTCCATTCCCAGCCAGGTCGCCGGCGTCAGCGGCGGCCAGTCACTCGACCCCGAAGGGGAAAAGAACACCGACGTACAGCTCGTCACCACCACTCCGGTTGCGACGGCGGTGATCGAAGCGCTCAAACTGAAGACCACGCCGAGCGAACTCCTCGGCCAGGTCACCGCGAGCGATCCGCAGAACGACTACGTCGTCGACATCTCGGTCACCGACGGCAACGCACGGAGCGCGGCGAGCATCGCCAACGCGTTCGCGCAGCAGTTCGTCGCCTACAGCCAGAAGCAGAACGAAGAACAGCTGATCAAGGGCCAGCAGCTGATCGCCCAACACATCGCCTCGCTGCCGGCCGGTGCCACGGCCGACCGCGCCAGCCTCGAAGCCCTGTCGCAGAAACTACTGCTGCTGCAAGCGGTCGCGACCTCGAACGCCAAAGTCGCGAGCACCGCCGCGACCCCCGAATCGCCCAGCTCGCCGAACAGGAAGGCGACGGCGGCGGTCGCGCTCGTCTTCGGGCTGCTGCTTGGCGTTGGGCTCGCCTTCCTGCTCAACCTCGTGAGCACGCGTGTGCGCTCATGGGAGGAGATCGAGCGTCTGTACGGGATCCGCGCGCTCGCCGGGATCCCGGTCGGCGGTCGCGCGCGCACGCCGGCCGAGCGAGACCTAGAGCTGGAGCCCTTCCGCATCCTGCACAACAGCCTCTCGCTGCTCTCGGCTGACGGCATCAAGACCGTGCTGATCACCAGCGCCGTGCCCGGCGAGGGCAAGACCACCGTCGCGCTGGGACTGGCGCGGGTGGCCGCCCTTTCGGGGATCGACGTGATCCTCGTCGAGGGAGATCTTCGCCGCCCGACGTTCGCGCAGCGGATGCGGGTTGACGGCAGGGCACCCGGGCTCGCGCAGGCGCTGTTCGACGGCGAGGACCCGCTGGAGCTGTTGCAGTCGCCGTTCCCCGACCTGCCGCGCTTGAAGGTGCTGCCCGCCGGGCAGATGCCCGCGGACGCGCCCAGCATGCTGCGTCCCTACGAGCTGACGCGTACGTTCAAGATACTCAGCTCCGCCGCGGGCCTCGTCGTCGTCGACTCGGCGCCGCTGCTCCCCGTCGCCGACACGCGCGTGCTGCTCGACGAGCTGAGCCTCGACGCGGAGCTGATCGTGGCGCGCCTGGGCGTCACCACGCGCGAAGACGTCCGCAGCGCCCGCGCGCTGCTCGATCACCGCAGCCTCAGCAGGAGCGCGGGCCTCGTCGTCAACGCGGTCGCTCCCCGCACCGGCAACTACTACTACGGCTACGGCGAGCCGTCCGCATCGGCTGGCGCCGGGGCGAGCCGCGACGCCGAGCGCTCGCGCTCCACGAGCCAGGCGTCCTGACCGTTCACGGGTTGACCGTGTATCGCTACCTCACTGGCCGCGCGGGCTTCGGGGCGCTCACGAGCTGAGCAGCGCCTGCGCCGCGGCGGTGTATGCGCCCTTCGGCTGCAGTTCGTGCTGCAGCACGCCGAAGTAGTCCTGCCAGTTCGATGTCTTGCCAGCGGCCTGCTGGTCGCGTACCTGGTAGAGGAAGAAGTCGCCCAGGCGTTCGCCTAGCAGCCGCTTGATCCAGGCGACGGTGCTCTGCAGGGTCTGCGCCGCTTCTTCGTAGGTCATGCATGTGTTCAGGCCTTCGTTGAAGTTGACGCAGTCGCCGTTGTCGGTCGACACGCCCCACTCGGTGATGTCGATCGGGACCGCCGATGCGCCGTGTTCCGCGGTCTGCGAGATCAGCAGCGCCATGCGTTCGCGGTTGTACTGTTCGCCGCCGTAGGGGTGGATCGTCCAGCCCGATACGTACTTCGTCAGGCCGGGCACCGCAGCGTACATCGCCCGCATCCAGTCACCGGTCTCGTCGTCGTCCTGTGCCAGCAGCCCTACGCCGGTCGCGCTCGCCTCTGTCGCTTCGGCCGCTTCGCGAAAGCGCGTGGCGTAGGTTTCAGCGAGCGCCGTGTACGCAGGCTGTCCCGCGTGGGTGTTGTACTGCGCGCCCGAGTCGGTTTCGTTGCCGAACTCGATCGCCTTGATCGGGACCTGCTGCTCGCCGGGGTGGCTCGTCCAGAACGCTCCCCCCGGGCCGAACGACCGCGCCCAGCTCGCCACGTTTCGCGCTTCCGCCTGGCTCGGGACGCGTTCGTAGAATTCCGCGAGCGGCTGCACGCGTATCCCCTTGGACGCGTAGCCGGCGATCACGGGTTCCATTTCCGCCGCCGTGGTGGCGATCGAGAACCCGATGCGCACGACTTTTGCGCCCAGCAGCACCGCCCCGCGCAGGTCTTCGTCCATGTTCGTGCCCGAGACCAGCCCCGGCTGGAAGTTGTTGTCCCTCGCTTCGGGCTGAGCTTCCGCTTCGCCCGTGCTCGCGGGCGTTTCCGGCGCGGCTGGTTCGTTCGGGCTCGGCGCTTCGGGCGAGGCAGACGGGGCTTCTGGTGAGGACAACGGATGGGACGGCGCGCCCTGCGACGGGGCCGGCGGGTGAGCCGGAGCGGGGTAGGCGATCTGCTGCACGTTGGACCAGGTGGATGCCTTGGAGTCCGTGCGCACCCTGTAGCCGACTGTCACTCCAGGCAGCGGCGCCGGGGCGGCGGCCGTGCCGCGGATCACCGAGTACCGCAGCGCCTGGCCCGGTATCGCGCGAACGAGCACGTACGCTGAGACGCGGGCGTTTCGCGTCCACGTCAGGCGATCTCCGGCGGTGGAGAGAGTGGGTGCGACGCGCACCGCCGCGGCGGTTGCGCGGCCGGCGCGGCGCGCGAGCGCGGTGCGTGCCGCTGCCGATGGCACGACTGCAAGCGTGGACGCGAGCGCAATCGCAGAGCACAGCGCGATCGGCGTCCTTGTCGATATCCGGCCTCGTGGGGTGAGGCGCATACGCGTCGTCTCCTTCGGGAACCGGGCCATCTCCTGCGAAACGGAGACCCCTGGCTTTGCGGACCCGTCTCGCGACGGGGGTGCCTTTTCGGGAACAGTCGACTTACGTCCGCGCCCTTAGCTGTGCAAGACATCTTTCGGCAGCTATCGCGTCCGACCCAGCCGGTGCTTGCCGTGATGGACGTTTGTTCAGTGGCCGAGCAGGTCGCTGCGAGCGAACGTCAGCTTCACGGCCGGCCGGCAGGCAACCGGCTCATAGCCGCCCTTGCGCAGATGCGCGATCAGGCGGCGCGCGGCGGACACGGAGCCGTTGTGGTGCAGCTGCACGGCGAACACCTTGACGCCCAGCTCGCGCAGGTCAACCGTGGGCAGCACCTCGTACTCCGCTCCCTCGATGTCGAGCTTGAGCAGGTCGATGTGATCGTCGCCCAGCTCGTCCATCAGCGATCGCAGCGTACGACCGGGCAGCTCGACGAAGGCAGCCGATTCATACAGCTGCGCGGCGGACACCGACTGGCTGGAGGGGTCGTGTGTGACCTGTACTCGCAGCGGCCCGTCCGCGAGCGCGATCGCGGCCTCGTGGATCGAGAAGCGCGGCTCCTCACCCGCCTGCGCGCGCGCGGCCTGCGCGTACTCGGGGACAGGGTCGAACGCTCGCACGGTCGCGTCGTAGCGCTCGATCAGCGCCAGGTCGAAGCTGATGTCGCCGCCGGCGCCGACGCAGTAGCAGAGCGACGACGGCTCGATCAAGCCGGCTGGGACCAGCCAGCCGCCGTAGGGGGTGCCCAGCTCGATGACGTCGGGAGCAGCTGAGAGCGGCGTGCGTTCGAGGCGATGCTCGAACCAGCGACGGCGCACGGCGTTGCTGATCTTGCTGGGACGCAGCTTGCCGAGGTTCACGGGGCGCCACTGTAGCTGGCGCGTCACACGGCGAGCAGCTGCGCGAGCGCCTCGATCGAGTAGCGCTCGCGAGCGAGCGCGCGCCCGTGGACCCCCAGCTCCGGTGCGCCATCGCGGAGAACGCGCACGAGCGCCGCCGCGAACTGCTCACCATCGTCCGCGACGAGGCAGTGCTCGCCGTCGCGCACCGCCAGCTTGCCCGCGGCCTGGCGCGTGGCGATCACCGGCAGCCCGTAAGCCAGCGCCTCGACGAACTTCAACGGCGAGCCGCCCCCTTGCAACAGCGGTACCACGGCACACGACGCCTGCGCGTAGGCGTCGTGCAGGTCCTCGACGAAGCCGAGGCTGCGCACGCGCGGGTCGCCTGACGGCGGCTCGGTCAGCCCGGCACCCACGAGTGTCAGCTCCGCATCAGGCAGTTCGGCCCACACCCGCGGGAAGACCTCATCGAGCAGGAATCGCAAGCCGCCTACGTTGGGCTTGTAGGTAAAGCTCGCGACGAAGATCGCGCGCCGCGCGCCGACGGACGGCGTGATCGGCGTGATCGCCTCCACGTCGATCACGTTCGGCACGTAGCGCACGCGCGCGCCGGGACGCAGCTCGTGTGCCGCGTCGACGTCGGCCTCGCTCACCATCCACGACTCCTCCGCGCGCTCGAGCAGGCCGCGCTCGAACGCGCGCATCTGCTGCTGCTCGCGGGCGCCGCCTGTGCCCAGCTCGTGGCGGAAGCTCGACTCGACGTTGTGGGCGTTGTAGATGACCGGGCGCCGGCGTGCGAGGCCCGCGAGCGCCGCGGCCGCGATCGGCCCGTCGGCGATCACACGCCCGCGATCGGTGTCCCCGGCGAGCGCGCTCGCTCGCGCCGCCAGCTCGCGCGAGATGCCTCGTGCGAACCCCTTCGGCACGCCGGACGCGCGGGCGCCGGCGTAGGTGAGCGCGCGGCTGAGGCCTCGGGACGGCACGACGCCGCACAGCTCGACGCCGCGGATCGCGCGGAACGCGGCGTCGGGCTCGTCCGCGCCGAAGCGCACGTACAGCAGGTCGAGATCGCGCTCCACCGCCAGCGCCCGCGCGACTCCGTACGTTCGCATCGCCTGCCCCGATCGCAGCACCGGCGTGTGGGTGGTGACCAGCAGGTCTCTCATCGAGCGAGGCCGCCTCGCCAGTTGCAGGCAGACGCGAGGCAGCGCATCCTAACGCGGCTCACAGCGACCGCTCACAGCGCAGAGATCGCCGCGGCGATCTCCTGCAGGCGCCGATCCCAGGAGTGCGCCGCGGCCGCCTGCGAACGCGCGACACGACGCTCGTGGCTGTCGCCCGCGAGCACGGCTTCGAGCAGGCGCGCGAGCCCCGGCCCATCGGCGGCGCTCCGCACTCCCTCGACGCCCGCGAGCGACGGTAGCGGCGTTGCGATCACTGCCAACCCGGCCGCAAGGTACTCGTACACCTTCATCGGGAAGATGCTGTCCGTGAGCTCGTTGCGCGCATACGGGATCAGGCCCGCGTCCGCCGCGCGCAACACGTTCGGCAGCTCCGTGTAGGCGCGCGGGCCGAGCAGGTGGATGTTGGGCTCGGCGCTGAGCAGCGAGACGTCCGCGTGCGGTTCGCCCGGGCCGATCGGGCCGACCAGCGCGAACGACCACGACGGACGGCTGCGCGCCAGCTCGGCCAGCAGCTCGAGGTCGAGCTTGGCGGCGACGATTGCGCCGGTGAACACGATTCGCGGCGCTGGCAGCGCCGCCATCTGCGCGTCCAGCGGGGCCGGCGGACTCGGCGACAGCGCCCGCGAGAAGAGCTCCGTGTCGGCGACGTTGGGCGCGTCGAGCACATTCTCGGAGAAGCCGCGCATGCGCGCCGCCAGCGCCGGCGCGCTCGCCAGCACGAGGTCCGCGCGCGCCGCAAAGCGCGCCTCAGCCGCGCGGAAGCTCGCCGTGTCGATGCGCTCGTGCGCGGCGATGTCATCGACGCAGTGGTAGACGATCAGCGACGGGTCGAGCGCCTCGATCAGCACCTCCGCCTGCGGCACGTACGCCCACAGGATCGGCTTGCGCAGCCCCAGCCGTCGTGCCGCGCGTCGCACCAGCGCCGGCAGCAGGCGCGCGTTCAGCGCGCGCACCACGCGGCTGGAGTGCAGCGGCACCACCAGCGGCGAGAGCACGTGCAGCCCGTCCACCGCGCGCGGTGGCGCGAGGCCCCGCCTCAGCCGGCGCGCGATCCGCGCCAGGTCGCGTCCTGCCAGCTGTGGCTGGCGCAGCCCCAGCGACTCCACGAACAGCACGTGGTTCTCGCGCGCCAGCCGCGCCATCAGGTGGTGCTGGTTGGTCCACAGCTCCGTGTCCCAGTCGGCGAAGCCGACGCACACGATGTCGCGGCCGCGCAGCGTCGGCGGGTCGGACAACGTTGGCGGGTCGGGCATTGGCGCCATGATCCCAGGCGTCGGGGCGTGTAGTCTCGCGTCGGTGCCGACAGGCGCCCACACGCCCGACGCGGGCGGCTCGTCAATCCTCGAGCGGCTGCGCGAGCGCTTCGCGCGCGTGGCCGTCGTCCACGACTGGCTCACGATCCCCGGCGGCTCCGAGCAGGTCGTGCTCGAGCTGCTCGAGATGTTCCCGCACGCCGAGCTGTTCACCTCGATCTACGACCCCGCGCCGTGGTCCGCGCAGATCACCCAGCGCCCCGTGCACAGCTCCTTTCTCGGGCGCCTGCCCGGCGCCACGCGCCACTACCCCAAGCTGCTGCCGCTGATGAACGCCGCCTTTCGCTCGTTCGACCTGTCGCGCTTCGACCTCGTGCTCTCGAGCTCTCACGCCTTCGCCAAGAACGTGCGCACTGCCCCCGGCACGCTGCACGTCTGCTACTGCCACACGCCGATGCGCTACGCCTGGGACGAGGGCTTCCTCGACGGCGAGCAGGTCCCACGTGCGCTGCGGCTGGCGCTGCCGCCGTTGCTCGCGTGGCTGCGCCGCGTCGACCTCGCTGGCGCCGCCGGACCCGACGTGTTCGTCGCCAACTCCCAGCACGTGGCCGAGCGCATCCAGCGCTACTACGGGCGCACCGCCGAAGTCGTGCACCCGCCCGTCGACGTCGAGCACTACCTAGGGCTGGAGCGGGTCGCGGGGGCTGGGGGGGACGTCGGCGTTGTGGGCACGGGCGGTGCAGGGGCGGCCACCGGCGGCTACTACTTTGCGTTCGGGCGCGTCGTGCCGTACAAGCGCGTGGACCTCGCGGTCGCTGCGTGCGCGCGTCTCGGTCGTCGCCTGCGGGTCGCCGGCGACGGGCGTGCACTCGACGCCGTGCGCGCGCAGGTGGACGGAGCGGGTGGGGCGGATGGGGTGGGCGCGGTGGACGGCGCGGGCATCGAGCTGCTCGGCAGGGTCTCCGCCACCGAGCGCGACCGGCTGCTGAGCGGCGCGCGCGCGCTGCTGTTTCCCGGTGAGGAGGACTTCGGGATCGTGCCCGTCGAGGCGCAGGCCGCGGGCCTGCCCGTGATTGCCTACGGCGTCGGCGGCGCCGCCGAGACCGTCGTCGACGGGCGCACCGGTGTGCTATTCGGCGAGCAGAGCGCCGACGCGCTGGTAGCGGCGATCGAGCGCTTCGAGGGGCTTGCGCTGGACGCGGACGCGGTGCGCGAGAACGCGCGGCGCTTTGGCCGCGAGCGCTTTCGCGCGGAGATGGCCGCGGTGATCGAGCGTGCTGACGCGGCTCGCAGCTAGCCGGCGCGGTCGAGGAGCACGAGCCGTCCGCTGAAGCGGTGGGCGGCTACGCGAACGCTCGCTCGGCCTCGTCGGCCACGTAGCGCGCGATCGCCAGCGAGGAGGTGGCGGCCGGTGAGGGCGCGTTGCGCACATGCAACGCACGCTCGGTGTGCGAGAAGATGAAGTCGTCGACCAGCTTGCCGTCGCGGCCGAGTGCCTGTGCGCGCACGCCCGCGAACGCCGGCTGCACGTCGCCGATCTCGAGCTCCGGCACGTAGCGGGCGGCCGCGGCGACGAACGCCGAGCGCACGGCAGCGTGGCGCAGCTCGGTCACGCCAGTTCGCCACCAGTGCGCCAGCATCCGCCACGTGCCCGGCCAGGCGAGCGTGTCGAGCAGGTCACGACGGTGGACGGTCGCGAGGCTGTAGGCGTCGCGCGCGCCGACCATCAGCGCGGTCGGCCCGATCAGCACGTCGCCGTCGATGTGCTTGGTCAGGTGCACGCCGAGGAACGGCAGCGACGGGTCGGGCACGGGGTAGATCAGCGAGCGCACCAGCTCACGGCGCGCGGGTGCGAGGCGCAGATAGGCGCCGCGGAACGGCACGATGCGCGGATCGGGGTCGGCGCCCGCTGCGACCGCCAGGCGATCCGCCCACGCGCCGGCACAGAAGACCGCGTGGGCGGCTTCGGTGCTGCCTTGCGCGTGCGCGAGCTGCAGCGCGCGGCCGTTCACCGAAACACCCTGCACGCCGCAGCCGGTCGCGACGGTGGCGCCCGCGTCGAGGACGTCCTTGGCGTAGGAGCGTGCGACCGCAGCGAAGTCCGCGATGCCGGTGTTCGGCGAGTGCAGCCCGGCGACACCGCGCGCGTGCGGCTCGAGCTGCTCGATGCCAGCCGCGTCGATCCGTTGCAGGCCCGGCACGCCGTTGGCCTTGCCGCGGCGCTCCAGCTCATCCAGACGCCCCAATTCAGAGGTGTCGGTCGCGACGATCACCTTGCCGCAGCGCTCGTGCGCGATGCCGCGCTGCTCGCAGTACTCGTACATCTCGCGCGCGCCCTCGACGCACAGGCGCGCCTTCAGCGAGCCCGGCACGTAGTAGACGCCCGCGTGGATCACGCCCGAGTTGTGACCCGTCTGATGCGTGCCGATCTCGTCCTCGCGCTCGAGCACGCACACCGAAGCCTGCGGGTTGCGCGCGATCAGCTCGCGCGCAACCGCCAGCCCGACGATGCCGCCGCCGACGATCGCGAGGTCGCAGCGCGCGGGCGGCTGCTGCGCCGCGTGCTCGTTTGGGCGGTGCTGCGCCTGCTCGGGCTGTGGGTCGATGCTCGACACCGAGCGCAGGCTATCTGGCGACGGCGCCGGGACCGCCTGGGGCGGTGGCCGCTGCCGCGTCCACCAGGCCGGCGCCGTAGTCGCGTTCATCGCCGCCGCCGCCGAGTTTGCGCGCGGTTGCCTTCAGCCGCGCGATGATCTGCGCTGGGGTCGGATGGCGGCCGAGCACGCCGCTGGCGATGATCAGCGCGGCGGTCGCCGCGACGTGGGGCGTGGCCATCGAGGTGCCTTCGTAGCCCGACGGCAAGCCGAACTTCGTAAAAGAGCTGCCGGTGAACGTCACCTGGTAGATGTCACGCCCGGGCGGCGCTTCGGGACGACAGTTGGGGTCGCCCGGCAGGTTCGCGTCGGCGCCGCCGCCGGGTGCCACCAGCGTCAGGCCGGTGCCGTCGTTTGAGTAGTCGGCCAGGCAGCCGTGTTCGGTGCTCGCGCCGACCGACACCACGTATGGTGCGCGCGCCGGATACGCGATCGCAGCGTGGCCCTCGTTGCCGGCGGCCGCGACCACGATCACGTTGTGGCGATGTGCGTAGTTGAGCGCGCTGATCAGCTCTGGGATGTCCGAGGCTGTGACGCCGGGCGAGAACTCGAGGCTGAGGTTGATGACCTGGGCGTGGTGCTTGACCGCGAAGTACACGCCTTCGGCGATCGTCGACGCTTCACCTTCGCCCTGGCTGTCGAGCACGCGCACGGGCATGATCTGCGCGGCGAACGCCAGGCCGGTGACGCCGTAGTGGTTGTTGGTCGCCTCGGCGATCGTCGCCGCGACAAACGTGCCGTGGCCGTTGCGGTCATTGGGGTAGGGGTTTTTGGCGACGAAGTCATAGCCTTTGACGAACGTGTACGGGCTGAAGTCCGGCGAGCGTCGAAAGGGGCCGCGGTTGGCGTACGCAACGCCGGTGTCGAGCACCGCGACGGTCACGCCTTTGCCGCCCGGCGCGCCGTCGGCCGCGACGTTGGCCCAGGCTTCCGGGGCACCCACACCGAATTCGCCGACGAAGTTCCACTGCAGTTCCGCCCAGCCGCCGGCTTTGTGGCTGATGCCTTCGTCGTTGGGGATCAATCCGCTGGCGATGTTCGCGCGGTAGTCGGGCACCGCCCACGCGACGCCGCGCTGGGCTCGCAGGCGGTGCAGCGCGCTCGCGACGCTCTCGCCCGGCGCGAGGTGGATCACGCGCGTGCTGGTCGCCGGCATGGGCTGTTCTTCAGCGCTTGCGGAGCCGCCGGTGTGCGCGGCTGCGTGCACCGTCGCTGACAGCGCAAACGTTACGTGTCGCGGTCGCGTGCGCACCGGCGCGTAGCCGACGACCACCTCGTCTGGCGCGTATGGTCCGGGGGAGGCCGCCGCGGCGATCGGTGCGGTGGCGGCCAGCGCGGCCACGGCAGAGCACAGTGCGAGTAGCGCCCGAGCGCGTCGCGCGGGGCGGTGTGGCGCGCGCACGATACGGTGGCGCGCGGTGCGGTGCGCCACGGACATGATCCTGTGCGGCGCGGTCCGGCGCGGCGTTGCACGGGCGACTGGAGAGGGCATCGGCTCTGATAATGATGATGGGCTGGCTCAGCGGCGGCGGATAGGCACTGTCGCAGACGCCGCGGGCGATATCGATGAGCGGACGCTTCTTTCCACTGGACGACTACTTCATGCGCATGGCCCTGCGCGAGGCCGAGCGTGCGTCGGAACACGACGACGTGCCGATCGGTGCGGTGCTGGTGCGCGACGGCGAGCTAGTCGCCGCCGGCCACAACGAACGCGAGTTGCGTCGCGACCCCACCGCCCACGCCGAGGTGATCGTGCTGCGTGAGGCCGCCCGTATGGCGCGTAGCTGGCGCGTGCTCGACAGCGTCCTGTATGTGACGCTCGAGCCGTGCGCGATGTGCGCCGGCGCGATCGTGCTCGCGCGCGTGCCGCGCGTCGTCTACGGCGCCAGCGATCCTAAGGCGGGGGCCTGCGGGAGCGTGCTCGACGTGCTCGGGGAGCCGCGCTTGAACCACCGGCCGGAGGTCGCAGGCGGGCTGCTCGCGGGCGAGTGCGGGGTACTGCTCAGCGGGTTCTTCGCCTCGCGGCGGTGATGGGGCGTGGAGCCCGGGCTGTGGTGTGGCGGGCGAGACCGTGGCGCGGCGAGTCAGGCCGGGGTGCGGCTGCGGCGGCGCGTAGAGACGGAGGCGGCGGCAGGGCAGAAGCGGGCGCGGATCATCTAGCCTTTGGGGCGTCGCCCTGGAGGGGTGGCAGAGCGGTTGAATGCGGCGGTCTCGAAAACCGTTGTGCGCCTGATTGGCGTACCGAGAGTTCGAATCTCTCCCCCTCCGTTTTGGCCGGGTTTGTGGTCGTTGTTCGAACTTGCTCATTGCTGGTGCTCGTGCTGGCGAACAGCCCGGCGATGAGGTGGTCTTGAACTGACTGGTCCTCACTGGACTTCCGCTTGTCAAGGAGTTGGCGGCAGTCCTGCGGTCTCTATCTCGGCTTCGGTCCACGCTCTGAGTTGCTCGACCAAGGCGAGTGCTGCAGTTCGGTCCAGAGCTGGCGGTTCCTCGCCCTCGTAGCGGAACTCAACTGCCCAAGGCGACAGCACATCGGCCTCGGAAAGCTCGTCCGGTGCCTCGATGTCGTTCTCCTCGACCAAGCCGATGAGATAGCTCAGCGCGTGGCTCTTCACGAACGCTACGCCGTGTGCGGCCAGTACCGCCTTGATCAGCTTCTCGGCGGCCTGCTGTGCGTGAAAGCCGACGATCGCGTCAGCCACGTCGGTGTCCGAGCAGACCTTCCGCACCAACGTCTCGTCATCGACGGCTCTCGCGAGTAGCACTCGCGCCAAGTCAAGCCGGTCATGTGGCGGCATGCAGCACTCGACCCTCGGTCAGCGCGGCGTGAACCATTGTTCCCTCCACGGCCCCCCAGTCGTCCGCGTAGCGCTCGCTGACCACGACTACATCGAACGGCATTCCAAGCGGACGAAGCGCGCGACCTAGACGCACCATCTCGGCATGGCGGTCGCGAGGGTCCCGCTCTACGACGAGGAAATCGAAATCGCTGTCTGGGCCCGCGTCACCGCGTGCCCGCGAGCCAAACAGCACGATCTTGACCGGATCGTCGGCAACTGCCGCCAGCGTCTGGCGCGCGGCCTCGATGACCTCCTGGGCAACCATGGCGACACCGTAGCGAAGCCCGCGGACCGGGGCCAGAAGCGTTGGCCATCCACCTGGTCTCCAAGCGACGCTAACCGGGCTTTTCCCGATTTCTTTGCCCAGGTTCGTGTCGGTCGGCGCGATCGTTTGGCCAACGGTGCGACCTCGACCCGCGTATCTTGTGCGGCGACTTCGCGCCTGCTTCACGCCCGTTCGTCAGCTCTGGATGATGCGAAGCGGCCCGTGTAGCACGCCCTGGCTGAGCTCATACTCGCCATCAACCGGGTTCTTCAACGCCTCGCGGCAGGTCAGGAGGATCCCAGCGCCCTGGCCACGGGCTTCGTACAGCATGGCCCAAAGCTCGTCAGCGGCAGTGTAGGACGACAGGTCGCAGTCGAACAGCAGTAGGTCGGGCTTCACGGCCACCGCTCGAAGCAACGACAGCTTCCTTAGCTCCCAATCGTCGAGATCATCGAGGGTGCATGAGATCCACCCCTCAACCCCATGTGTATGCAACGCCTCTCTGGCCGCAAGGCGCGCGTGCTTCACCGACATTTGCGCGCAGAACGCGAGGGCGAGTTGCCCCATAACGGTTTGTCCGCCCATTCCTGGCCAATATCGTGTGGCCTGTACCGCGAGCCCATAGGTGCGCGCCGTCCCGTTGCGTAGCTTCTGCTGGCGAATCGCGACGGCAAGAAGGGCTAGGCGATCTCGTCTTGCGCCCCGTACAGCGATGATCTCGCCACTTTGCACGACGATGGAAGCCGACCGGAGGACCTTGCCGTACTCGACCTTCTCAAGAGTAAGTCGAAACATTGCGCAACCATACGTTGTCTACCAGCTAGGATGCCGTTCTGGTGGCTCTATCCGCGCGGGCCAAAGCGCTTAGTGTGCAGCTCGCGGATGCGGTGCCACGTGGTGTTCGAGCTTCGTCTCTCGCTCCCCGTTTCTCGAGTGTGAGCACGTTGCTCGAAATCCGCCTGGTCGTTCGACTGCGTTTCGCGGGTAGGCGTGTGACCCTCAGCGTGGTCGGTAGACATCGCTGCGATGCGCTACTGCGACGACCGTGATCGAGCGGGTCGCGTCGTCGGTGCGATAGATGATCCGATAAGGCCCGCGGCGTGCAGATAGGTACCCGTCCAGATCGAAGCGTAGAGGCTTACCGAGGCGTCTGGGGTTGGATGCGATCGCGTCGAACGTCGCTACGACGGCCGCGGCAACCGAGATGGGCAGGCGGTCGATCTGGCGACGCGCGGGGGATGTCACCCGCACGTCCCATGGTGGGTCGCTCACGCCGCAGCGTCGCGGCGAGTTTGGAGATCAGCACGCAGCTCGGCGAGCGTGGTGGTCTGCTCGTCGTCGGCGAGCGCCTGCTCGCTCTCGTGGATCTGTGCCATCAGCACGGGGTCGGAAAGGATCGAGAGAGTTTCCTCAAGGCTCTCCAGGTCGTCGTGACTGATCAGGACCGCGGCTGGCTTGCCGTTGCGTGTGAGCACCACACGGTCATGCTGGTCCTCCACACGATCCACCAGCTCAGAAAGGTGGGCCTTGACGGAGGACAGGGGCAAAGTCTCCGACATGACCATTATTCTAGTCACCATCGGCCCGGGCGTCAATGGAATCGAAGCTGAAGGCTGAGCATGGCCGGCGCAGCTCGCGTTGCACCCCTCACGACCTCACGGCCTGTCGTCGAGAGCCACGTCATGACCTCGCGACACTTGCGCCGCCTCGCCCGACGGTCGACGCTGGCGGTCGCGCTCGCGCTGAGCGCTGCCCTGATCTTCGCCCCGGGCGCGTGCGCGTCCTCGGCCTCCTACTTCTCCAATCTCGGCACCGCCTTGATGGCGACGGCCCGTGCGGTGGCCGTGGCCGCGCCGCTGCCCGACGGTGCGGTGCTGATCGCCGGCGGCTTGAACGGCGGCGGTGTCCAGTCGAATGCCGAACTCTTCGATCCGGCGACCGGGACGTTTACGAGCCTGGCGGGTGGGATGACGGTGGCGCGCTTTGGTGCCGTGGCCGCGCCGCTGCCCGACGGCGAAGTGCTGATCGCGGGCGGCGCCGAAGGCTCGGGCGGCTTCCTGTCGAGTGCCGAACTCTTCGATCCGGCGACCGGGACGTTTACGAGCCTGGCGGGTGGGATGACGGTGGCGCGCTTTGGTGCCGTGGCCGCGCCGCTGCCCGACGGCGAAGTGCTGATCGCGGGCGGCTACAGCTCGGCTGAGTTTGCGAGCGCTGAACTCTTCGATCCACAAACCGGCACCTTCACGAGCGTGTCCGGCGCGATGACGATCTCGCGCCAGGAAGCTGTGGCTGCGACGCTGCCCGACGGTGAGGTGCTGATCGCCGGTGGCCAGCACGGCGGCAACCTGTCGAGCGCCGAACTCTTCGATCCGGCGACCGGCGGCTTCACGAGCGTGTCCGGCGCGATGACCACCGCGCGCTACGGTGCGATGGCTGCGGCGCTGCCTGACGGTGAGGTGCTGATCGTCGGTGGCCAGCACGGCGGCGTCCTGTCGAGCGCCGAACTCTTCGATCCGGCGACCGGCGGCTTCACGAGCGTGTCCGGCACCATGACCGAAGGGCGCGAAGCGGCCGTGGCGGTGGCTTTGCCCAGCGGCGAGGTGCTGATTGCCGGCGGCTTGGACGGCACCTTCCTGCCGAGCGCCGAACGCTTCTATCCGGCCCCCGAGGTCGCGAGCGCCGGCGGGGCGTTCGGCGATCAGACCGTTGGTGAGCCCTCGGCGCTGCAGACGATCCGTGTGAGCAACATCGGTGCCCAGGCGCTGACGATCGCGGCCGCCAAGCTCGAAGGTGCGGACGCCGCGGACTTCGCGATCAGCGCCGACGGTTGCGAAGGAAGAAGGCTTGCGTATGAAGGCAGTTGCGCGATCTCGGTGCGCTTCACTCCTTCCGCACAAGGAGCCCGCGTGGCCTCGCTCGCGCTCACCGACAACGAGACCGCTCCTTCCGTCGTCGGCCTTGCCGGGACGGGCGTGCCGGCGAACAGCGGGCCTGTGGGGCCGGCCGGCGCCGTCGGAGCGCAGGGCGCAACGGGTGTCGTTGGTACCGCGGGACCGGCGGGCGTCGCCGGCGCCACGGGTGCGGCAGGGCCGCGCGGCGCGACCGGTGCCAGGGGAGCGGTGGAGATCGTCACCTGTTACACCGTCACGACTTCATTGCGCGCGCGCGGCCGCGAGACGTCTGCGAACCATCGCGCGTGCAGCACCGTTCCGGCTTCTGCGACGAGCACGATCGTCGGCGCCGCGGGAGCGGCCCGCGCGAGGTTGCAGCGCGGGCGGCGAGTGTACGCCGTCGGCACGGGCGTCCTCGACGCGCACGGTCGTCTCGAGTTGCTGCTCAGCGACGCGCGCCCCCTGAAGCCCGGGGGGTACACGCTGATCCTAGTGCGCCACCGGCAGGCGCGCTGGCTCACGACCCGCGTGCGGGTCACGATCGACTGACGTACCGAGAGTCCGAACATCTCTCGCCCTCTGGTTTCCGCAAAGCACCCGTAACATCCCCGTATGGACGCAGACGGCGGCTATTTCCCCCGTGGCAGCTCGATGCTCCGGCGTGTCCACGAGGAGCGGCTGGTAGGCCTGTTCTACGGGCAGCGAGCGCTTTGCATCGGTGCGCTGGCTCCGCTCAACTACGTCGGGACGAATGAGCACACGGCGGCGAAGAAGACCCCCTTCAAACGCCTCGTGCATACCGCGAACTGGTTTGAGGCGATCATGCTGGGCTCGCGAGCGGAGGCCGACCGGGTGCTCGCGGGCGTGCACAAGATGCACTCCCGTGTCCACGGCACGCTCCCTCAGCAGGTCGGCCCGCATCCTGCGGGCACGCCGTACGATGCGTTCGACGGCGAGCTGATGCTCTGGACTGCAGCTGTGATGATGGACTCCGCCGAGTGCTTCTACGACCTCTTCATCGAGCGGCTGCGCGATGAGGAACGTGAAGCGCTGTGGCAGGACTACATCAGCTTCGCGGTGCTGTTCGGGATGCCGCGCGACGCCGCGCCTGCGACCTACCCGGAGTTTCGCGCCTACTACGACGGCTTCCTCGCGAGCCCAGAGGTGTGGCTCACCGACGCGGCTCGCTACACCGGCCATGCGATCGCGTTCGAGATCCCGATGGCCGCCCACGCCCAGCCGTTCAAGCGCTTGCACGACCTGATCATGCTCGGCTCACTGCCTCCGCGCGTGCGCCGGATGTACGAGCTGCGCTGGACCCCCGCGCACGCGCACGCCTTCACGACCGCCGTTCGCGCGCTTCGCGGCGCCCGGCGCGTTGCCCCCAGGTCGATGACGCACGGACGCAACACGCGGCTGTTCGACGGGATCGCCGAGACCGAGGCATGGCGCATAGCGCACGGCCGCCCAACCGTGGAGCTGCCGATTGACGGCAGCACCTCCAGCGTGGCGTACGCGGGCGCCCCTCGCCACGCCTACAGGTAGGGTCAGCCGAAACATCGTCCCCGGAGGTTCTTCTCGAGCTATGGCAACTAGAGACGCGGTGATCTGCGAGCCCTTGCGCACGCCGGTGGGGCGCTTCGGCGGCGTGCTTCGCGACGTCGGTGCGGCGAGTCTCGCGGCGACGGTGATTCGCGAGCTGGTGGCGCGCACGGGATTGCGCGGCGAGCACGTCGATGACGTGATCATGGGCCAGTGCTATGCCAGCGGTGAGGCACCGGCGCTGGGTCGCGTGGCGGCGCTCGACGCGGGGCTGGGGGTCGAGGTCCCCGGTCTGCAGATCGATCGCCGCTGTGGCTCGGGGCTGCAGGCTGTGCTGTACGGCTGCATGCAGGTGCAGACGGGTGCCGCAGAGCTGGTGCTGGCGGGTGGCGCCGACAGCATGAGCCAAGCGGAGTTCTACTCGACGCGACCGCGCTGGGGCGTCAAGAGCGGCGCGATCAGGCTCGAGGACCGCCTGGAACGCGCGCGCGTGAACGCTGGCGGCGTCAACCACCCGGTGCCCGGTGGGATGCTGGAGACGGCCGAGAACGTGCGCCGTGAGCACGGCATCGCGCGTGACGCGCAGGACGCGCTCGCGCTGCGCTCGCACGAGCGTGCGGTCGCTGCGCAGCAGCGCGGCGCGTTCGCCGAGGAGCTCGTGCCGGTGGCGGTGCGCGACGGCGTGGTCGAGCTCGACGAGCACCCGCGCGCGGACACGACGCTCGAGACGCTCGGCCGGCTGCGCCCAATCATGGGCGCGAGCGACCCGGACGCGACGGTCACCGCGGGCAACAGCAGCGGCCAGAACGACGGTGCGGCGGTGTGCGTGGTGACGCACCCGGAGCGGGCGGCCGAGCTCGGGTTGCGGCCGCTGGCGCGGCTGGTCTCGTGGGCGGTCGCGGGCGTGCCGCCGGAGACGATGGGCATCGGGCCGGTGCCGGCGACGAAGCGCGCGCTCGAGCGCGCGGAGCTGACGCTCGCGCAACTCGACCTGATCGAGCTCAACGAGGCGTTTGCGTCACAGGTGCTGGCGGTGCTCGGTGAGTGGCAGCTCCACGACGGCTTGGAGCGCGTCAACGTGAATGGCTCAGGCATATCGCTCGGTCACCCCGTCGGCGCGACCGGCGCGCGTATTCTGGCCACACTCCTGCACGAGCTAGACAGACGCGGCGGGCGCTACGGCCTCGAGACGATGTGCATCGGTGGCGGCCAGGGCCTGGCTGCGGTCTTCGAGCGCGTCGACGCATGATCGCTCGTTAGGACGCCACGCTCGCGCTGGGCTCGCACGAGTGCGCCGCGCGTTTGGCGCTGTGCTCGGGACAGTAGACACCGCGCACGCGGCCGTCCCGCAGCCCGTAGGCGAGCCACTGGCCGTCGTGCCAGGCAAAGCGGAAGAACTGGTCTTCGCGGGCGGGCGCGTGTTCGAGCTGGCGCGCCCAGGCGGCGCTGACGACGCGTGCGGGCACGGTCGCTTGGCACGAGCAGCCGTCGGCGAGATATCCGGAGGACACGCAGCGCAGCAGCTCGTCGCGGCTGCTGTCGGGTGTGGGGGGTGTGAGTACCGGTGCTTGCATGGGGTTGAAGAGTGTCGTTCTGCGGGGACTACACGTGCCTGCCCTTTTCGGGCAATTCATGTCGTCCTAAAAGGGCTATTCGCTGATTCTGCGCGGCGTCTTCGCGGATTTCCACGAAGTTGGACGACTGTTCTAGAGGCTGCGCAGGACGCTGCGTGGCTCGCAGGCGGCTGACGAGGGCGAATACCGGCTGGGCTCGCCAGTACTGCCTGGCGAGTGCGGATACGGTCCGGCCTACCCCTACAGGGTGGGCACGCGGATGTGACGCGTGCCCACCCTGGTTGGAGTGTCTCTCGCTACTGGATTTTGCTGTTGCCTTCGACTTGGTTGGGGTGGTCTGTGATGGTGCCGGTGTTGCCCTTGATGGTCAGGGCTCCGGCGATGGTGTTGTTCGTGACGGTGACGCCGCCGGCGCTGCCGGAGACCATCAACGAGCCAGCGAACGTGTTTTCATCGACCAGCACCCCAGCGGTGGCGCCCTTGACGGTGACCGCGCCGTGGAACGTGCTCGCGGCACATTCCGCGTTGCCTTCGCCGAGGACCACCGACCCGTCACCGGTGGCCTTCACGGCCCCAGCGACATCCGCACCACAGATGCGTAGCAGCGCGGCTTTGCTCGCCGCGATGGACCCGGAGACTTTGGCTCCCTCGATGTCCAGCGCGCCACCGGCCTTGACGGTCACGGTGCCTGACGTTTTCGCCGAGCTGGTCAGCTCGACTGCTTCGCCGGCCTTGACCGTGAGCTTCCCTCTCACAAGGCCACTCAGGACCTTGGTGTAGCCGACCTCCGTCGTGCACGACCCCGTCGTGCTGTTGCCGACGTTGTCGACCGCGGTGCGTGTGACCGTGACCGGCCCGGCTTTGCTGGTGTTGATCGCCACGCTCCCGGACGGGTCGACCGCCAACCCTGACTGCCCATCGGAGGCTGTGACGGTCGCGAACACATCCGTCGCGCCGATCGACACCGGAGCGGGGCACGAGACTTCCAGTGTTGGTGGGGTCGCGTCGACCTGCACCGTGACACACCCCGCGGCTGATTCGTTACCAGCGTTGTCGATCACTGTCCCGCACGCCGTGTGCGACCCACTCGTGCTGAACGTCACCGGCGCCGGGATTGACGCGGGGTTCACGCCACTACCGGCGCTACCGTCAGCCAGCAACGGATCGCCGTTCGAGCTAAACGACACGGTCACCGACCCCTTGTACCAGCCACCACCACCGGCATAGTCCGGCGCACGGTCGGGCGTTGCGGAAGGCGCAAACGGCGCCGACCGATCGACCTTTACTTCACCGGACGGTTCCGACCACGGGCTGACGATCGTTTCTTCCGGTTCGAGCGCAAACGGCGCCTCGACGGTGGTGCTGCGCACGCGGTACTGCCAGGTGCCTTCTTCCTCGGATGCGAACGAGTACTTGGGTTCGCTCAACCCGCTTGCGACGGTCGTCCATTCTCCGCCCGCACTGCGGTGCTGCAGTTCAAATGTCGGACGCGGTTCGTTGAATTTCGGTACGAGCGACTTCGGGTAGGAGGGCACCGGTCCGCGCCAGCTGAGCTGGAAGCTGCCGGTGTTCGGCGAGCTGCCGCCGAGCGTCGGTTCTGTCGGGCGCAGCCGCGGGAATTCTTCGGCGGCGTCGACGATGCGCGTCACGCCTTCGGGAATCAGGAACCCTTCCGCCTCGAGCTTCTGGGCGGCGGTTTCGACCTTTTCGACGTACGCGGCGTAGTTGGGGTACAGGCTGTTGAGGGTTTCCTGGCTCAGCGGCTGGTGCTGGCCTTGCAGCGTGCAGAATGCCGAGAACGGGTATGGGTTGGGCGCCGCGTGGGCGCTGTTTTCTGCGAGGTCGAGCACGACCGGCACTTCCACTTCAGGCAGCCGCAGGCCGCCGAGCCCCTGCCCAAGGCCGTTGCGCTTCAACGTTTTCGGGTTGACGTATTCGCCGCGCGGTGCGGCCGGTGGCGGCGAGCCGCCTTCGGACCAGCTGATGAGCTCGCCGAGGCCGGCGTCGACCGCGTACGGCCAGTCGACGGTCGAGAGGATCGGGGTTTTTGCGCAGTCCGATTCCGAGGGGCCCTCGTCGCGATCGATCAGCGGTTCCCAGTTGGCCTGCACGATGAACGGCACGTGCGAGCCGTCGGCTGCCTCCCAGTGACGCAGGCTCGGGTTGACCGGGTATTCGGCCTCGGTCTGTTCGTTTTTGTTTTCGAATTCGCTGATCACCCGCAGCACCTTCTCGGGCTGATCCGCGCGGATCGCTTCGGTGCAGTCGGTGAGCAGGTAGTCGTTGGCGATCTGTTCCTGCAGCGGCGCGACCTTGTTGTAGTCGATCACTAGTTTCGAGCAGGACTGCGACGCGCCGGTGGCGGTCACGTTGTGGATCGCGGAGGTCAGGTTGCCGAGTGGTTCGGGCCCGACGCCGTCGCCCCTGATTGCCTTGATCGCGGCTGCGTAGATTTCATAGGACTCAGCGTCGCCGCTGGCGGGGTCTTCGAGGCTGCCGTAGCGTTCGGCGTTGTATTTCTTCAGGCCGCTGATGCCGACGCTCTGCGCGTCGACGGCGACGTAGGCGTAGCCGGCTTTGATCTGCGAGTAGGGGTTACCGTCCCACTCGGGTTCGAGGTCGAAGCCGGCGGTGACGTTCTGCCACTCGACGACGACCTTGCCGTTGAAGCTCGCCGGGTTGATCGGCCGGCGCACGACGATGCGCGTCTTGAACGGGTAGGTGCCGTTGCTGTTGGGGCCACCGGTGGTGATTTTCGTACCGGTGACGTTGACCGCGCCGGTGGTGGTGTAGGTGGAGGCGGTACCGGAGATGAAATACTCTTCTTCGGTGTAGCCGTAGTTGGCGAGCGGCACGTTCGTGCGCATGAAGATCTGCGACGCCGGCGTGACCGGGATCGGCCCTTCGACGGTCGGTGTGGGCACGCTTGGATACGCGCCCCAGGCGGGCGCGACGGCTGTGAACAGCGACGCGAGCAGCGCACAGCATGCTGCCAGCGCCCAGCGCCTAAGGAACTTCGGTCTAGCCTTGCTCATGACCAATCTCTCCCCTGGATTGACGGTGCGGGGGGAGTGCGAGCCGGCGGCTTTGACGCGGCTCAAAGACGGCCCCCGCTTTGGAGTAATCGCAGTTACGCGGCTACTTGGGGGCACCCTATAGCGGCTGACTTCTATTTGTCAACCCCCCGGCGTTTGGGCGCGTGTGTCAGCCGCGGCCGCGCGAGGCGCCGCGGCGCAGGCGGTGCATGCGACGGAGTTCCTGAACGGCCTCGTCGTAGCCGCCGAGCGCGGCGTGCGGGCCGTCGCCGAGCAGTTCGACGTCGATGCGCTTGCGCATCAGCTCGCCTTCGATCGCGTCGACGCGCTGCGCGCCGGCGCCGGGACGCGAGCTGACGGTGCGCTCGACGCGCTCTCCGGCGAACAGCAGCCCGACGCCGTCGTCGAGTGCCCAGCCGCCTGGGAGTGTGCCGTCGCGCACGGCGGCGAGCCATACGGGCAGCCGCTCGGGCTCGCCGTCGGCGTGGACGGTGAGCGACCCCGGTAGCAGGCTGAGGCCGGCGATCGGCTCTGGCGGCCCGCTCGAGCGCGTGACGCCGCCTGCGAACCAGCACATGGCGCCGGCGCTGAGCCCGGCGAGCACGGTGCCGCGTTCCCATGCCTGCACGAGCAGGCAGTCGAGACCGTGCGCGCGCCACAGTGCCAGCAGGTTGCGCATCGAGCCGCCGCCGACGTAGATGATGTCCTGCTCGAGCACGGTGTCGGCGAGCGAGCGCGTGGTTTCCCGCAGGTGAAACAGCGACAGCTGCTCGGGGATGCAGGCGCGTTCGCCGAAGCGCGAACGGAAGGCGTTGATCTGGGTGGTCGTGTCGCCGGAGGCGGTCGGCAGGAACAGGATGCGCGGCTCGCCGACGTCGGCGAGCGACAGCACGAAGTCGTCGAGCAGCGGGTTGGCCGGCTCCATCGTGAAGCCGCCGCCGCCCATCGCGAAGATCTGGCGCTCGGACAGGTCGACGACGGCGCGGGAGCTCATGGGGTGACCTGCCTCATGCCGCTACCGCTTGGCGCGGTGTGACCGCAAACGAGGCGGCTGCATCGACGTCGCGCGCGGCGGCGTCGACGGCGCCGAGGTAGTAGGCATCCAGGCGTGTCTCGCGCACGCTCGTGTTGTCGTGCACGCTCGGCTCGTCGCGCACGCTGACGTCGCCGGGCTCGACCAGGAAGGCGCCGCCGTCGGCGCGTGAGCTGACGACGCGCTCGAGGCTGGTGGCGCGGAAGTGCAGCGCGACGCCGTCCTCGACGGCGAACCCGGGGCGCATGTCGTCGGCGACGAAGCGGTGGTACTCGGCGCGGCGCGCGGGCTCGGCGTCGTAGTGCACGCAGTTGGAGTACGGCAGCAGGCCCAGCCCTCTGACCATGCGCGGAGCGCCGTGGAAGGCGCTGAGCGCCTGCTCGAACCAGCACAGCGAGCCGGCGGAGGGGCCGCAGAGGACGATGCCGCGCCGCCACGCGCGGCGCAGGATCGCGTCGAGCCCGTGTGCGCGCCAGGCGCCGAGCATGCTGACGACGTTGCCGCCGCCGACGTAGATCAGGTCCTGGCTGAGCAGGTGGCTGGCGAGGTCGTCCTCGACGCCGCCGGTGCCCTGGTCGCGGCGGAACAGCGAGACGTGGCTGGCGTCGCAGTCGGGCGAGAAGCGCCTGTAGAAGCGCACGACGTAGTGGTCGGCGTCGCCGGACGCGGTCGGCAGGAAGCACACGCGCGGGCGCGAGCAGCCGGTGAGCGACAGCACGTAGTCATCGAGCAGCGAGCTGTCTTTCTCCATCGAAAACCCGCCCCCACCGAGTGCGACGATCTGCGGTGCTCTGTCTGCCATGGCGCTCTTCCTCGGCTCGACGCTGATACGAACAGCCTGGATCAGGGTCGCGCAGATTGCGCCGTATCTGTATGGACCGGCGTCCAGATAGCCCTGGTTGCCGATCGACATCCGCACATGCCTCCTACAGTGTCCGGGTGCCCGACGAGCGAGATCAGACGTCGCCGCCGGCGATCTCGCTGCGCGGCGTGTTCAAGCGCTTCGGCGAGATCGCGGCGGTCAACGGCCTCGATCTGGAGGTCCAGTCGGGCGCGTGCTTCGGCCTGCTGGGACCGAACGGCGCGGGCAAGTCGACGACGATGCGGATGCTGACGGCGCAGACGCTGGCAGACGAGGGCAGCATCGCGGTGCTGGGTTATCAGCTGCCGCGCGAATCGAAGCAGTCGCGGTTGGAGATGGGCGTCGTGCCGCAGCTGGACAACCTGGACGTGGAGCTGACGTGCAGGCAGATCTTGACGGTGTTCGCGCGCCTGTACCGAGTCCCGCGTGCCGAGCGCCAGGCGGCGGTGCTGCGGGCGCTGGAGATCGCCAACCTGGTGCCGCGCGCGGACACGATCGTGAAGGAGCTCTCGGGCGGCATGCGCCGCCGGCTGCTGGTGGCGCGTGGGCTGATCCACCGCCCGCGGCTGGTGCTGCTGGACGAGCCGACGGTGGGCCTTGACCCGCAGGTGCGCCAGGAGCTGTGGTCGCTGATCGACGGGCTGCGCGCGGACGGTGTGACGGTGCTGATGAGCACGCATTACATCGAGGAGGCGGAGCGTCTGGCGGATACGGTGGCGGTGATGTCGGCGGGCCGGATCATCGCGCAGGGCACGCCGGCGGAGCTGGTGCGCGAGCACGCGGGCGAGCAGGTGCTGGAGGTATACGGGCCGCCCGAGCAGCTGGCGCGGGTGGACGAGCTGGCGAGCGCGCAGGGCTGGTCGAGCAGGCGCAGCGGCCCGGCGGTGGCGATCATGCGCGCGGAGACGCTGGACGGCGCGGCGCCGGACGGCGTGCGCCGCCCGGCGAACCTGGAGGACGCGTTCGTGGCGTTGACGGGGGAGGAGATCGAATGAGCGCGCGGGCGCAGACGTCGCCCTTCGGAGATGACGCGAGCGGGCCGCAGACGGCGGGCGCGGAGCGCGCGCGCCGCGTCGGGCGCCTCGAACCGGCGGCGCTGGCGGGTGTGATGAGCCGCGACGTGGCGATCTTCGGGCGCTACTGGAAGGCGACGACGTTCTCGTCGATCGTGCAGCCGACGATCTACCTGTTGGCGTTCGGGCTGGGCTTCGGCTCGCTGCTGAAGACGATCGGGCACGTCAAGACGATCGAGTACATCGGCACCGGCACGGTCGCGACGGCGGTGCTGTTCTCCTCGGCGTTTCCGGGGATGTTCAACACGTTCATCCGTTGGCAGTTCCAGCGCACGTATGACGCGGTGCTGGCGGCGCCGGTGGACGTGGAGGAGCTGATCACGGCGGAGGTGCTGTGGATCTCGCTGCGCGCGGGCGTGTATGGGGTGGCGCCGGTCCTGGTGGCGTTTGCGTTTGGCCTGGCGCCGGAATGGGGGATGCTGCTGGTGCCGCTGATCGGCTTCGTGACGGGCTTCGGCTTCGCGGCGTTTGGCGTGACGGTGGCGGCGATCGCGAAGACGATCGACAACTTCAACTACATAACGAGCGCGGTGCTGACGCCGATGTTCCTGGTCGCGGGGACGTTCTTCCCGGTCTCTTCGCTTCCGGAGGGCGTGCGCCAGGTGGCGTATGTGAACCCGCTGTATCACTGCGTGCAGCTGGTGCGCGACGCGTCGCTGGGTGAACTGGGCACCGCGGATCTCGGTCACGCGGCGGTGCTGATCGCGTTCGCGCTGATCATGTGGCGCCTTGCGATCTCGCAGCTCGGTAGGCGCTTGATCGACTAGCGCCGCTGGGCGATTCGCGCGCTTATGCAACTTTGAGGTTCGGCACACGCTGGTCCTACAGGGCCGGGCGAAGCTGCCGGCATGAGCTATCCATGGGAGACACGTTCGGCCGCATCTGCAACAGCGTCTGCGGCGCCGGTCACGACAGCTGCTGGCGTTGAGGGGGGAACGCGTTCACGCGCGTGGGCACGGGCGCTTTCGCTGCGCGCACCGTACCCGGAGCTGGCGGCGGTGATGTCGTTGGCGGCGATTCTGAACCTGTGGGCGCTGGCACGCAACGGCTGGGCCAACGAGTACTACGCGGCGGCGGTGAAGTCGATGAGCGGCAGCTGGCACGACTTTCTGTTCGCGTCGCTGGACAGGGGCGGCGTGATGACGGTGGACAAGCCGCCGCTGGCGCTGTGGGTGCAGGCGCTGTCGGTGCGCGTGTTCGGCTTTCACTCGCTGAGCATGCTGGTGCCGCAGGCGCTGATGGGCGTGGCGAGCGTGGCGCTGGTGTATGACGTGGTGCGCCGTCGCTTCGGGCGCGTGGGCGGGTTCGTGGCGGGGCTGACGTTGGCGCTGACGCCGATCACGGTGGCGATCTCGCGCCACAACAACCCCGACGCGCTGCTGATCCTTTGCTGCGTGGCGGCGCTGTGGTGCACGGTGCGCGGGCTCGACCCGCAGGCTCGCCGGCGTACGCGCTGGCTGGTGGCTGCGGGCGTGTGCGTGGGCCTGGGCTTCGAGACGAAGATGCTGGTGGCGCTGGTGGTGGTGCCGGGCATCGTCGCGTCGTGGCTGTGGGTGGCGCCGTCGGCGCGCGGGCGCTGGCACGCGCTGCGCCAGCTGTTGGCGGGCGGTGGCGCGATGCTGCTGGTTGGCGGCGCGTGGCCGCTGCTGGTGGAACTGACGCCGGCGGCGGACCGCCCGTGGATCTCGGGCACGAGCGACAACCGCGTGCTGTCGCTGATCTTCGAATACAACGGCCTTGGCCGCGTGGACGGCCAGGCGGGCGGTCCAGGCGGCACGGGCGGCACGATGTTCGGCGGCACGCCGGGCCCGCTGCGGCTGCTGAACTCGGCGCTGGGCGGCCAGGCGGGCTGGCTGTTGGGCTTTGCGCTGGTCGGCGGCATCGGCATCCTGGTCGCGAGCCGCCTGCGCCGCGCCGACGCGCGCAGCGGCTGGCTGCTGGCGCTGGGCGGCTCGTTCGTGACGGCGGCGGTGCTGTTCAGCAAGGCGAGCGGGATCCTGCACCCGTACTACGTGTCGCTGCTGGCGCCGTTCGCGGCGGCGCTGGTCGGCGCGGGCGCGGCGCAGCTGGCCGGCGGCGGTCGCAGCGCGCGGGTGCTGGCGCCGCTGGCGGTGCTGGCGGGCGTGATCGTCGAGCTGGTCGTGCGCGCGGACTACCCCGGGCAGCTCCCGTGGCTCGAGCCGGTGTTGATCGTGGTGGGCGCGCTGTCGGTCGTCGCGTTGCTGGCGTTCAGCTCGCGGACGATGCGGATGGTGGCGCTGGGCGCCGCGCTGGTGGCGCTGCTGGCGGCGCCGTCGGTGTGGGCGTTCGACACGCTCGGTCACGCGACCAGCGGCACGTTCCCGGCGGGCGGCCCGGCGTCGGTCGAGGATGGCGCCCCCGGTGGGCCGGGCGGCGGCTTCGGCGGTGCTGGGCGTGGCTTCGGCGGTCCCGGCGGCGCCGGTGCCGGAGTCCGCGGTGGCTTGCGCGGGCCCGGCGCAGCCGGCGCGTCGGCTGGCGCGGCGCCGCAGTTGTTCGGTTCAGGCTCGGGCTCGGCGTCCGCTCAGACGGGTGCCCCGCCGAGCGGCGCAGGCACGGCATCGGGCCGGGCTGGCGGCCCCCCGACCGGCACGAGCGGGACTCCCGGCGCGCAGGGCGCCGCGGGCGCGCCGCCCACTGGTACGTCGGCCTCGGCTTTGCCTGGCATCGGTGGCGCCGGTGGCCCGAGTGGCCTTGGCGGTGGTGCGCTCGGCGCACCTATCGGCGGCAGCGTGACGAGCAGCGTCCTTGCCTACGTCAAGCAGCACGGCGGCGGTACGATCGCGGTGGCGAGCCAGTCGAACGCGGCATCGTCGATCCTGGATCAGGATGCGAACGTCGCGGGCATCGGCGGCTTCTCGGGCCGCGAGAGCGACGTGAGCGTGTCGTGGCTCGCGGGGGAGGTGCGTATGGGCAAGATCAGCTGGGTGCTGGACGAACAGGAAGGCACTACCGGCGGTGGCGGTCACCTGCCGGGCGACACGCGCGCCGGCGCGAAAAAGGCGATGGCGGCGGTGGCACGAGCTTGTATGGCGGTGAAGCTGTCGTCGAGCGGCACTGACGCCACCGGCGCCGGGGCCACGGGCGCCTCGAGCACCACGCGCGCGTCGAGCGCGACGGGGGCGAGCGCGACCGGCGGCACGGGCACATCGACAAGCACGCTGTACGACTGCGTTGGACGCGCAAGCGAGCTCGCGAGCGCGGGCGCGCAACAATCACGCTCGTGAGGATCCTGGTTGTCGATGACGACCGCGCGGTGCGCGAAGCGTTGCGGCGCACGCTTGCGCTGGCGGGGTACGACGTGCTGCTGGTCGAGGACGGCGAGGCGGCGGTCGAGCAGGTCGTGCAGGCGGTGCCCGATGCGGTGGTGCTCGACGTGGGGCTGCCGGGCATCGATGGCCTGGAGGTGTGCCGGCGCGTGCGCCGCATGGGCAGCCGCGTGCCGATTCTGATCCTGACGGCGCGCGACGCTGTGTCCGATCGCATCGACGGCCTCGACGTGGGCGCGGACGACTACATGGTCAAGCCGTTCGACGTGGGCGAGCTGAAGGCGCGGTTGCGGGCGCTGCTGCGCCGCGCCAACCCGGACGCCGATACGGACGCGCTGTCGTTCGCGGAGCTGCGCCTGGACCCGAACCGCCACGGGGCCGAGGTGGGGGAGAGCTTCGTGGAGCTGACGCGCACCGAATACCAGTTGCTGGAGCTGCTGATGCTGAACCCGCGGCGGGTGCTGTCGCACAGCGTGATCTACGACCGCGTGTGGGGCTATGACTTCGGCCCGACGTCGAACGCGCTGCGCGTGTACATCGGCTACCTGCGCCGCAAGCTGGAGGATGCGGGCGCGCGCGAGCTGATCCACACGGTCCGCGGCGTCGGCTACGCCTTGCGCGAGCCGTGAGCGAAGCTCGCGAGGATGACGTGGGCGTTCGCCGGCTCGAGCGTATGCGGAGGGTTGAGCGTGTGCGCCGGCTCGAGCGCGCGCGCCGGTGATGACGCTGCGCACACGGATCGCGGCGGTGGCGAGCGTGTCGGTGGCGCTGGCGGTGCTGGCGGCGGCGATCGGCATGTACGTAGCGGTGCGCTCGGATCTGCTCGGCGAAATCGATCACGCGTTGCGCTCGCGCGCGATCGCGCTGGCACGCGCGCCGGTCCCAGGTGGTGGCCCTGAACTCGGCGGCGGTCCTGGCCGCGCCGGCACGAACAACGAGGCGGGCGGCTTTCCGGGCCGCGTGGAACCGGCGCCGTTTGGCGCGGCTTCGGGCTACGTGCAGTTTGTCTCGCCGCAGGGCAATGTGTTCGTGCCCGGCGGCCAGGGCTCGTCGTCGCGGAGGATCGCGTTGACGGCGGCTGACCGTGCGATCGCGGCGCGCGGCAGCGGCAGCAGCCTGAGCGACCGCAGCGTGGCGGGGACGCGACTGCGCGTGTTGACGCTCGGCGTCGGCCCGAGCGGCGCGGTGCTGGTGGCGCAGCCGCTGACGGAGGTCGACCACGAGCTGAGCCGGCTGCTGCTGATCCTGGCGCTGATCGGAGCTGGGGGCGTCGTGCTGGCGGCGCTGTTGGGGGCGCTGGTGGCGCGCACGGCGCTCGAGCCGATCGGGCGCTTTACCGGGCGCACCGAGTCGCTGGCCGGCAACCTGGACCTGTCGCGGCGGCTGGAGGTACAGGGCCGCGACGAGCTGGCGCGTCTGGCGGACAGCTTCAACGGCATGCTGGACGCGCTCGAGCGCTCGGTGCAGGCGCAGCGGCACCTGATCGCGGACGCGAGCCACGAGCTGCGCACGCCGATCTCATCGCTGCGGGCGAATATTCAGATTCTCGGCGAAGCGCAACGGCTCGGGCCGGAGGAGCAGGAGAGCTTGCGCCGGGACATCGTGGCGGAGCTCGACGAGCTGACGGCGCTGGTCAGCGACGTCGTAGAGCTGGCGCGCGGCGCGGCGCCGGATGGCGCCGTGGACGACGTGCGCCTTGACGAGGTCGTGCGCAGCGTCGTGGAGAGCGCGCGCCGGCGTGGGGACCGCGTAGGCGAAGTCGGCTTCGTGCTGCGCCTCGAGCCGACGGTCGTGCGCGGACAGGCCGACAGGATCGCTCGCGCGGCGTCGAACCTGGTCGACAACGCGCGCAAGTGGAGCCCTCCTGGAGCGGAGGTCGAGGTCGAGCTGCGGGACGGCGTGCTCAGCGTGCGCGACTACGGCCCCGGCTTTCAGGACACCGACCTGCCGTTCGTGTTCGACCGCTTCTACCGCGCGCGCGACGCGCGCAAGCTGCCCGGCTCGGGCCTGGGCCTCGCGATCGTGCGCCAAGCGGCGGAGGCGTGCGACGGCTTCGCGGAGGCGCAGAACGCGCCGGGCGGCGGCGCGCTCCTGCGGGTCGGTTTCGGTGCTCCGCTGGAGCTGGCCCCTGGCTGGCCAGACGACTAACGCCTGGCCGTGTAGCCAGTTCACCGAATACTTATCTGCGGTCCGTCGGCGAGTGCTATCCCGAATGCACAGCGACATGTGTCTAGAGCCGCTGGGGTGGTCCGGTGTTGCAACTAGCTTTGGGGGAGGGCCGGTCCCGTATCGCGCCTGACGTGGAGGAGTCGGTGAAGGTTTGTCTAATAGTTCCTTTGCGTAACCGCAACTTTTTGGGCTGCTCGGAGTCCCGAGGGGTAGGGCGTCTCTGACGCGT
This sequence comes from uncultured Solirubrobacteraceae bacterium, assembly GCA_963716535.1. Classification (GTDB taxonomy): domain Bacteria; phylum Actinomycetota; class Thermoleophilia; order Solirubrobacterales; family Solirubrobacteraceae; genus Palsa-744. The sequence goes on from OY970317.1 coordinate 3,324,173, forward strand.
ACAGCAGTTCTCGATCACAGCCGTAGTCTTCGATAGGGAGGTAGTCGTGAGGTCCAGGGTCCGTATTTCGTTCGTAGCGCTGATCGTGAGCGCGCTCGCGCTGATAGCCCTCGCGGCACCGGCTGCGCAGGCAAGCCTCGGAATCGAAAAATTCGTTGGTGCCAACTGCAAGCCAACCCACGAAACCTGCGGTGAAGTGGCGAGTGGAACAAATGACGTCTTCGGGACACCGCTCAACGAAACCGCGGAACCCAAACACCCGGAAGCCGAAACAGAAGGCTACACCCAGGCCGGCGGCCATGTTCCCTTCGGTGTGACCGACTTCACGGTCACGCACACGGGGACCTTCAAAGAAGACAGCGCGGTCCCAACCGCGATCGTGACGCACGTCCGGGTCGATGTCGCGCCCGGTCTCGCGACCAGCCCCGCGAACGTGCCTCTGTGCACGACGAAAGAATTCGGGGAAACCGAAGTCCCGGTCGCTGGATTTGGCTTCTACGAAGCCCCCAAATGCAAAGCTGGCGGACCCGGACTGCACGAAATCGGGCCGGAAAGCACGGTCATAGGAGAAGAAACGGCGACCGTGTTCGCTGGGCCGGCAAAAGACGTGGTGATCTCCGGTGTGCTCTACAACCTGGAACCACCCAGGCCGCCTGCGAAGGCGCGGTCCGCGCTCTACGGCGCGGCGCTGAAACTCCCGATACCGCTGACCAAAGGCGTCCTTGAAGAACATGGGATCACCGGAGCCCCTGCCGCAAAACAGTATTACGCCCACACGCTCGTCGAAGGCAACGTCGAATGGGGCAAAGAAGAAAAGGGCACCAACGTCGGTGACTACCACGACTACTTCGAAGTCAAAGTCTCGCCGTCGCTGCCGCTCCTCCGCTCGCGCCAGCTCGACTACGGCCGCGCCGGCAATGGAGCGTTCATCACGAACGGCACGAACTGTCCTGGTAATCACACGACGACGCTGAGCCTGGAAGGCGTTCCGCTCGGCACCGAAGCTGAAATCGCCAAAAGCGTGGCGAGCGGCGTGCGGGAATTCGCCAGAAAACCCTATGAAACCCTGATCGGTCTGCAGGAATGCAAAAAGGACCCCTTCAACCCGCTGTTCAGCTTGGAAGCGGGCGCGAGTGGCAGCGACCAGCCGGACCAGATCACCACGGAAGTGAGCCTCGAACACTTCACCGGGGCGGAAGAAATCGACAGCTCCCAGGTGAAGACAGCGACGATCACGTTGCCGGAAGGGATGACGCTGAACCCGTCCGCGGCGTCGGGGCTCGAAGCGTGCACGGTGGCACAGGCGAGGATCCACAGCGAAACCTTTGGTGTGGCGTGCCCGGCAGGATCTGAATTGGGCACCGTGAGCCTGAACGTGCCGACGCTGCCCGCGGGCTCGCTGACCGGCACGATGTACCTTGGGGGCCCGCTCCCGCCGGCTGCTGAAACGAGTCCGATAGCCGGCCCGCCTTACATCGTGTACGTCGTTGCGAACTCCACACGGTACGACGTGTCGGTGAGGTTGAAAGCCGAAGTGATTCCCAACGAAACGACCGGCCAGTTGACGACGGTGTTCAACGAAAACCCTGAACAGCCGTTCAGCAACCTGACGCTGCACTTCAACCGTGGCGCGTTGACATCTGTCGCCAACCCGCTCACCTGCGGCACCCCAACCGGCTCCTCCAGCTTCACGCCGGTGGCAACAGAAGGCGTCCCGAGCGCCAACGCCACGTTCGGCGTGCCGATCACCGGCTGTGCGTCCTCGATTCCGTTCTCGCTCAGTCAGAGCACGCAATACGAACCGCCGAGTGCGGCGGGGCACAGCTCCTACACGTTCAACCTCAGCCGCCCCGAAGGGCAGCAGTACCTGCAGAAGGTCAGCACGACGCTGCCCTCTGGCGTAGTCGGTGAGATTCCGGACGTCACGCTCTGTGGCGAACCGCAGGCTGCTCAGGGCACCTGCGGAGCCGCCAGCAAGATCGGCACCGCCACGGTGACGGCTGGGTCGGGCAACTCCCCGTACTCGTTCTCCGGCCCCGTATACATGACCGGGCCGTACAACGGCGCGCCGTTTGGCCTGTCGATCGCCGTGCCGGCTGTGGCCGGCCCGTTCAACCTCGGCACGATCGTGTCGCGCTCGACGATCAACATCAACCCGAAGACGGCGCGGGTGACCGCTGACAGCGTGCTGCCGACGATCGTCAAGGGCATACCGATTCGTTTGCGTTCGCTGAGCGTGAACGTCAACAGGCAGGGCTTCCTGCTCAACCCGACCAGTTGCTCCTTGGAGCAGACCGAATCGATCCTGACCTCGACGTCCGGAACCGTTCAGTCGGGGCTGTCCAGCCCGTTCCAGGCAGAAGGTTGCAGCGGCCTGGCGTTCAAACCGGCGTTCACGGCATCGACGAGCGGCAAACCGTCGAAAGCAAATGGCGCGAGCCTGGTGACGACGCTGACGCAGCTGCCCGGTCAGGCGAACGTCAAATCGGTGCTCGTGACGCTGCCGAAAGCGCTGCCGTCGCGTCTGACGACGCTACAGAAAGCGTGTCTGGCCAAGACGTTCGAAGAAAACCCGCTCAACTGCGCGAAGGCGTCTCCCGGCTCGGAAGTGGGTACCGCCACGGCGGTCACGCCGACGCTGCCGGTGGTCATGAAAGGCCCGGCGTTCCTAGTCTCGCACGCAGGTGAAGAATTCCCGAGCCTCGAGCTGGTGCTCGAAGGCGACGGCGTGCAGGTGATCGTCGAAGGCAAAACCAACATCAAAAAGGGCATCACGACGACGAACTTCGCCTCGACGCCCGATGTCCCGGTCTCGAGCATCACCGTCAACCTGCCGCTGGGGCCGCACTCGGCGCTGGCGACGGAAAGGCTCACGACGAACCTGTGCACGGCGAAGCTCGTGATGCCGACGGTCATCACCGGCCAGAACGGCACGCAGGTCAAGCAGAACACGACCATCGCGCCGACCGGCTGCGGCGTGCAGATCGTCGGCCAGAAGGTGGTCGGCAGCACGCTCTACCTGACGGTCGAGACCTACTCCGCAGGTCGCGTCAGCGGCGGCGGCAGCGGGCTGAAGACCACGTACAAGACGCTGGGCGCGGCGAGCAAAGCGACGACGCTCAAGGTGCCGCTGTCGAGCGGCGGCCGCGGCCGCCGACGCCCGTTCAAGGTCACGGTTCGCGTCGGGTTCGTGCCGAAGAAGGGCGCGCACTCCTCGGCGACCGCGACCGTCAAGTTCCGCTAGGACCAGGATTTGGAAGCTGGGGACGGCGCACGGCCGTCCCCAGCTTCGCCTGGCTTTGCCGGCGACTGTAGCCGCCTGCACTCGCCCCGGGCCGCACACAGTGGTCCTACGGCCGGCCAGCTCATCTCGACGGCCGTAGCCTCCTCACGCGCGCCGCGCCATGCCGTACATTGTCAGCATGGATGTCGTTACGGGTATGGATACCTCGACGTCGCCGGCGGGGCTCGACCGCCTGCTGACGGGCATCCGCCACCTGACCGCGCTGGCTGATGGCGCCGGCAACGCGGACGCTGTGTTTCGCGCGCTGGCTCGCGAGCTGCTGGCGGTGCCGGGCGCCGAGGAGGTGCACATCCAGCACCTGGCGGTAGACGGCGACGGCGATGAGGAGTTGGTGGCGGTGTACATGCCGGCCGGCGTCGGGCGCTTGAGCTACCTGCTGCCGCGCGCCGAGCGCCCGCCGGGCGTGAGCTGGGTGGCGAGCACGCGCACAAGCTTTCTGGCGGTCGACGCCGACGGCTTGGAGGCGAGCATCCCGCGGTTGGCGGAGACCGGGCCGGTCACGAGCGCGCTGCTGCTGCCGCTGGCCGAGCGCGGCGAGGTCGAGGCGGTCGTGGTGCTGGTGCGCCGCGAGTCAGAGCCCTTCGACCCGCCGGAGGTTGAGCTGGCGGCGACGCTCGTGGAGCAGGCGGCGACGGCGCTGGCGCTCTCTCGCGCGCGCGCCGAGGCGGGCACCGATGCGGTCACCGGCTGCATGAACCACCGCGCGATGCGCCGGCGCCTGGATGAGGAGATCGGACGCGCGACGCGTACGGGCGGCCCGCTGTCGTGCCTGTTGATCGACCTCGACGACTTCAAGCTGGTCAACGACCGCTACGGCCACCAGGCCGGCGATGCGCTGCTGCGCGGCGTGGTGCACGCGCTCGCGGGTGAGTTCCGCGCGTTCGACCGCGTCGCGCGCTATGGCGGCGACGAGTTCGTCGTGATCCTGCCCAACGCAGAGCTGGACAGCGCCGCCGCGGCGGCCACCCGCGCGCTCGAGCGGCTGCGCGCGATCCCGACGGGGGACGGCGGCGGGGCCGGCGTCTCGGCCTCGATCGGCGCGGCGCAGTGGCGGGCGCCGATGAGCACCGACGAGCTGCTCGAAGCTTGCGATGTCGCGCTGCTGCGCTCCAAGCGCCAGGGCAAGGGGCGCGTGACGCGCGCCGCCGAGATCACGCGCTGACTCTGCGAGACTGCGCGTAGTCCCTGTAGACCGCGGCTCGCACGGGAGATGCCCATGTCGGAGAACAGCTTTGGCGCCAAGGACACGCTCGAGGTCGGCGCGCGCACGTACGAGATCTACCGCTTGGATGCGCTGCAGCAGCGCTTCGATATCTCACGGCTGCCGTTCTCGCTGAAGGTGCTGCTCGAGAACCTGCTGCGTACCGAGGGCAGCGGCGCGGTCACGGCTGCGGACGTCGAAGCGCTGGCGAGCTGGGACGCGAAGGCGCAGCCGAGCAAGGAGATCGCGTTCACCCCCGCGCGCGTGCTGATGCAGGACCTCACGGGCGTGCCCGCGGTGGTCGACCTTGCGGCGATGCGCGAGGCGATGGCCGAGATGGGCGGCGACCCGGCCAAGATCAACCCGCTGGCGCCGGCCGAGCTGGTGATCGACCACTCGGTGCAGGTCGACGCGTTCGGCACGCGCGACGCCTTTCGCTTCAACGCCGAGCTCGAGTTCGAGCGCAACCAGGAGCGCTACGTGTTCCTGCGCTGGGGCCAGGGCGCGTTCGACCAGTTCGCGGTGGTGCCGCCGGACACGGGCATCGTGCACCAGGTCAACCTCGAGTACCTGGCGCGCGTCGTGTTCCCCAACGAGAAGACCGGACAGGCTTACCCCGACACGCTGGTGGGCACCGACTCGCACACGACGATGGTCAACGGCCTCGGCGTGCTCGGCTGGGGCGTCGGCGGGATCGAGGCCGAGGCGGCGATGCTCGGCCAGCCGATGTCGATGCTGATCCCGCAGGTGCTCGGCTTTCGCCTGCACGGGCAGCTACCCGAGGGCACGACCGCGACGGACCTGGTACTGACGGTCACGCAGATGCTGCGCGAACGCGGCGTCGTCGGCAAGTTCGTCGAGTTCTACGGCGCCGGTCTCGCCGGCCTGCCGCTCGCCGATCGCGCGACGATCGGCAACATGTCGCCCGAGTTCGGCTCCACCTGCGCGATCTTCCCGATCGACGCCGAGACGATCTCCTACCTGGAGCTGTCCGGGCGCGCTCCCGAGCAGATCGCGCTCGTCGAGGCATACGCCAAGGAGCAGGGGCTGTGGCACGACGAGCAGTCCGAAGAGCCGACGTTCAGCGACACGATCGAGCTGGACCTGGCGAGCGTCGAGCCGAGCATCGCCGGGCCCAAGCGACCGCAGGACCGCATCGCCTTGAGCGGCGCGCAGGCATCCTTCCGCGAGGCGCTCGGCGGCTATGTACCTGACTACGACAGTCGCGACGAGGCCGACGCGGAGAGCTTTCCATCCAGCGACCCGCCGGCCAACGGCAGCGATCGCCCGCGCCCCAACGATGGCGGTCCCAGCTACGTCGGCGAACCGGGCGAGGGCGCGGCGACGGTGACGGCCAGCGGCGCTCGCTGCACGCTGGCTGACGGCAGCGAGGTCGAGCTGGACCACGGCCACGTGGTGATCGCGGCGATCACGAGCTGCACCAACACGTCCAACCCGTCGGTGATGATCGGCGCGGGCATCCTCGCCCGCAACGCGCTCGCGCGCGGCCTGCGCTCGAAGCCGTGGGTCAAGACGTCGCTTGCGCCGGGCTCGAAGGTCGTGACCGAGTACCTCGACCACGCGGGTCTGACCGAGCCGCTGGAGCAGCTCGGCTTCAACCTCGTCGGCTACGGCTGCACGACCTGCATCGGCAACTCCGGCCCGCTGCCGGAGGAGATCTCCGCGGCGGTCAACGAGGCGGACCTGGCGGTCGTGTCGGTGCTGTCGGGCAACCGCAACTTCGAGGGCCGCATCAACCCCGACGTGAAGATGAACTACCTGGCCTCGCCGCCGCTGTGCGTGGCGTACGCGCTCGCCGGCACGATGGACATCGACATCGTCGGCGACCCGCTCGGCCAGGACGAGCACGGCGAGGACGTCTACCTGCGCGACATCTGGCCGTCCGCGCGCGAGGTCGCTGACACGATTGGCGAGGCCGTGCGGGCGGAGATGTTCCACAAGAGCTACGGCGAGGTGTTCGCGGGCGATGAGCGCTGGAACGGCCTGCCGGTGCCCGCGGGCGAGCGCTTCGCATGGGATCCCGACTCGACGTACGTGCGGCTGCCGCCGTACTTCGACGGCATGCCCGCGCAGCCGCGGGCGGTGCGCGACATCGACGGCGCGCGCGTGCTCGCGCTGCTGGGCGACAGCGTCACCACCGACCACATCTCGCCGGCGGGCTCGATCAAGCGCGATGGTCCCGCCGGGCTGTACTTGCAGGAGCAGGGCGTGGAGCCGCGCGACTTCAACTCCTACGGCGCGCGGCGCGGCAACCACGAGGTGATGGTGCGCGGCACCTTCGCCAACATCAGGCTGCGCAACCTGCTGGGGCGCGACGCGGGTCTGGAGCCGCTGCCGGAGGGCGGCTACACCCACTATCTGACCGGCGACGCGGACGCATCGTCTCTGCGGGGGGAGCAACTGTCGATCTACGACGCCGCGATGCGCTACATCGAGGCGGGGGTCGAGCTGGTGGTGCTTGCGGGCAAGGAGTACGGCACCGGCTCCTCGCGTGACTGGGCCGCCAAGGGCACTAAGCTGCTCGGCGTGCGCGCGGTGATCGCGCAGAGCTTCGAGCGCATCCACCGCTCGAACCTGATCGGCATGGGCGTGCTGCCGCTGCAGTTCCCCGATGGCGAGAGCGCGCAGTCGCTCGGGCTGACCGGCGTGGAGACGTTCGCGATCGCGGGGCTCGCCGAGGCGATGGCCAACGGTGGCGCGCCGCCCGGCACGGTCCGCGTGCAGGCGCGCCGCGACGGCGGCGACACGATCGAGTTCGACGCGCGCGTGCGGATCGACACGCCGCGCGAGGCGGAGTACTTCCGCCACGGCGGCATTCTCCAGTACGTCCTACGAACGCTGCTGGCGGCATGAGCCCCGCTCCGCGCAAAGCGCCCAAACCCAAAGCGCGCAAAGCTCCCGCCAAGAGCGCTGACTCAGCCGGGCTGACGCCACTGCTGCGCGAGCTGCTGCTCGCACGCGGGCCGTCGGGCTATGAGACAACGCCCGCGGCCGTGTGGCGCGATGGCGCCGCCGCGTTCGCGACGGTCAGCACCGACCTCGTCGGCACGCCGCTGGCGCTGGTGGCGCCAAAGCACGGCTACGACAAGCCCGCGCGCCGCCTGCTCCTGATGGGACACATCGACGAGATCGGGCTGATCGTGACGCACATCGACGACGACGGCTACCTGTGGTTCCGCGAAGTCGGCGGCTGGGACGCGCAGATCCTCGTCGGTCAGCGCGTCGTGCTCGACACGAGCGACGGGCCCGTGCGGGGGGTCGTGGGCAAGAAGCCGATCCACCTGCTGCGCGACGAGGAGCGCAAGAAGGTCGCCGATATTCGTGACATGCACATCGACATCGGCGCGCGCGACGGCAAGCAGGCGCGCGAGCTGGTGCGGATCGGCGATGTCGCCGTGATCGACGCGGAGCCGCTCGAGCTTCCCAACGGGCGCCTGGCCTCGCGCGCGCTCGACAATCGCCTCGGCTCGTTCGTCGCGCTCGAGGCGGCACGCCTGGTCGCCGCGGCCGGCGGCGCGCAGTGGGAGATCGCGGCGGTCGCGGCGGCGCAGGAGGAGACCACGTTCGGAGGCTCGCGCACTAGCGCGTTCTCGCTCGAGCCCGACGCGGCGATCGTGATCGACGTCACCCACGCGACCGACGCTCCCGGCATCGACATCAAGGAGGCGGGCAAGCACGAGCTCGGCTCGGGCCCGGTGATCACGCGCGGCTCGACGCTCAACAACGGCGTGTTCGAGCTGCTGTTCAAAGCCGGCGAGGCCGAGAAGATCCCGTTCACCGTCGAGGCCTCCGGACGTGCCACCGGCACCGACGCCGACGCCGTTCACCTCAGCCGCGGCGGCGTGCCCACGGGTCTCGCGTCGATCCCGATCCGCTACATGCACTCACCCGTCGAGCTGGTACAGCTCGAGGACGTGCACGCGTGCGCGCGACTGATCGCAGCGGCCGCGCTACGCCTAAAGCGCGATACGTCGTTTGCGCGCTGAGCGTAGGTGCGCTCAGGCGCGAGCGTCAGGCTACGTTCCGCCAGGCCGAGTTTGTGTCAACAGGTTAAGCCGCGCTCGTGAGTTCGGTGTTTGGCGAGACCTTGTACGCCTCGCCCGGGCAGCCCCCGATCACGAGCATCTTCAGGCCGTCGGCGCCCGGATGGACCTTGCGCTTGGTGCCAGCCCCAACGCGCACGAGCGTGTCTCTGTCGAGCGGCACGGTCTCGCCCTCGACGTCGATCGTGCCGGAGCCGGCCAGCGCGATGTAGACCTCCTCCTGACCGTCCGCGGCGTGGTCGTGCTCGGGGTAGTCGGGGTAGCCGCCGGGCAGCATGATCACCTGCATGCCGAAGGACGTCACGCCTAGCTCTGCGCGCGCCTTCACAAATCCGCCGCCGAACGCGGCCTCCATCTCGTCTAGACGCTTCGCTGTGTAGTTGGTCATGCGGCCAACATTACAGCTGTCGACCGCCGATCTCGCGCGAAGTTCGACTAGCGAACGCGAAGACCCCCGCTTTCGTCGCTGGCGAAAGGGGACGACGAACACGAAGTGCCCCGCTTTCAGCGCGGTCGGAAGGGTACGACGATCGCGAGCTGGCGCGAGTGGGCGAGCAGCGTTCCGTCGGCCGCCCAGATCAGGCCGTCCTCTACGAAGAAGCCGTCGTGGATCAGCTCGCTGGTGGTCTGCGTCAGGCACAGCTCGTGCGGGTCCGCGTCGGGCGCCGCGCGCATGCGGTCGCGGAAGTGCACCGTGAGGTCGACCGTCGGCACCGCCGACCACTCGCGCATGCGCATGTACGGCGCGGGCACCAGCGCGTCGGAGAAAAACGCGAGCGACAGCGCGTCGATCGGCCGCGGCTCGACCAGCCCCATCCAGCCGCGGATCAGCATCGGGTGCTCCTCGCCCGTCAGCGGACGGCCCTCGATGCGTGGCTGCAGCACGATGTGGCGCGCGAACTCGGGGCCGTGCTCCATCAATTTCAGCCCCTCGCGCGACGGGTCCGCCGGCTCAACCTCCGGCATCACGACCTCCGAGATCTCTTCGGCGGTCCACGGCACCGAGAACGCCGCCAGCGCCAACGCCACCAACTCCTCGCCCTGGTGCATGCGCGCCGACAGCGTGCTCAGCGAGCGCCCCGCGCGCTCGAGCACCGTGCTGATCTGCACGGGCCCCGGCTCGGGCGGGCGCGCGTAGTGGATCGTCAGCGACCGTGGCTCGCGCACGGGATCGGCGACCGACTCGATCAGCGCGCGCAGCAGCATCGCCGCCAGGTAGCCGCCGTGCGGTCCACGCCCGGCGCGCCAGTCGGGGGCGACCTGTGCGCCGAACACCAGCTGCTCACCGACCGCCGGGCGCTCCGAACCCTGCTCGCGCCACACCGCGGTGTCGCGGTCGAACTTGCCGAGCGGCGGCTCTCCGCCGGCCCGCGAGCTGTCGGCGGCCGGCCCCTTGCCGGCCTGCGAGCCGTCGACCACTCGCTCCTCGCTGGCCCGCGAGCCGTCGACCACCCGCTCCTCGCCGGCCTGCGAGTCGTGGGTTGCCGGCTCTTCGATGCCCGGCTCAGCCACGAACCAGCCGCTTGTACGTGATCCGGTGCGGACGGTCGGCCGCGGCGCCAAGCAGCGAACGGCGGTGCTCCTCGTAGGCCTCGAAGTTGCCCTCGAACCAGGTGACCTGCGAGTCGCCCTCGAACGCCAGCACGTGCGTGGCGACGCGATCGAGGAACCAGCGGTCGTGGGAGATCACGATCGCGCATCCGGGGAACGCCAGCAGCGCGTTCTCGAGCGCGCGCAGCGTGTCGACGTCGAGATCGTTCGTGGGCTCGTCGAGCAGCAGCAGGTTGCCGCCGCTGCGCAGCAGCTTGGCGAGGTGCACGCGGTTGCGCTCGCCGCCGGAGAGCTTGCCGATGCGCGCCTGCTGATCTGAGCCCTTGAAGTTGAAGCCGGCGGTGTACTGACGCGAGTTGACCTCGCGCTCGCCGACCTTGATGTGCTCGTAGCCTTCGGAGATCTCCTCCCACACGGTCTTCTCCGCGTCGAGCGCGTCGCGCGACTGGTCGACGTAGGCGAGCTGGACCGTGTCGCCGAGCTGGAGCTTGCCGCCGTCGGGTGTCTCCTCGCCGGTGATCATCCGAAACAGCGTCGTCTTGCCGGCGCCGTTGGCACCGATCACGCCGACGATGCCCGCGCGCGGCAGGTCGAACGACAGCGACTCGATCAGCAGCTGCTCGCCGAAGCCCTTGGACAGGTCGGTGGCGGTCAGCACCTTGTCGCCGAGGCGCGGGCCCGGCGGGATGTGAATCTGCACCTCGTCGAGCTTGACGTTGCGCTCTTCAGAGACCAGCTCCTCATAGCGGGCCAGACGCGCCTTGGACTTCGTGCGTTTGCCCTTGGGGTTCGTGCGCACCCATTCGAGCTCCGCCGCGATCGTGCGCTCGCGCCCCTTTTCCGAGCGCTCTTCCTGGGCCATGCGCGCCTGCTTCTGCTCCAGCCAGCTCGAGTAGTTGCCCTGGTAGGGGATGCCCTTGCCGCGATCGAGCTCGAGGATCCAGCCGGCGACGTTGTCGAGGAAGTAGCGGTCGTGGGTGACTGCCACGATCGCGCCCTTGTACTCCGACAGGTGCTGCTCCAGCCACGCGACCGACTCCGCGTCGAGGTGGTTGGTGGGCTCGTCCAGCAGCAGCAGGTCCGGCGCGCGCAGCAGCAGGCGGCACAGCGCCACGCGGCGGCGCTCTCCTCCTGAGAGCGTGCTCACGTCCGCGTCCGGCGGCGGTAGCCGCAGCGCGTCCATCGCGTATTCGAGCTGCGTGTCGAGGTTCCACGCGTCGGCCGCTTCGATCTTCGCCTGGATCTCGCCGAACTCCTCGGCGGTCTCTTCCGAGTAGTTGGCTGCCAGCTCGTTGAAGCGATCGAGCAGCGCCTTGGTCTCGGCGACGCCATCCTCGACGTTGCCTCTGACGTCCTTGCTCTCGTCCAGATGCGGCTCCTGCTCGAGCATGCCCACGGTTGCGCCGGGTGCCAGCGCCGCCTCGCCGCGGTACTCTTGGTCGACGCCCGCCATGATCCGCAGCAGCGTCGACTTGCCCGCGCCGTTGTAGCCGAGCACGCCGATCTTCGCGCCCGGGTAGAAAGCGAGCGAAACATTGTCGAGCACCGTCTTGTCGGGGGGGTGCAGCTTCGACAGCCGGTGCATCGTGAAGACGTACTGGGAGGACATCGGCACGCAGGATAGAGCGGAACGGAAATCCCGCCCACTCTCGCCGGCGCTCGCTAACGTTGTCGGGTCATGCCCACCACCGTCCTGGATGTCGAGCAGCACCTGCTGCTGCTGGAGCTCGAGCCGCCGTTCACAAAGCGCGACGTGCAGCTCGCGCGCCGGCGCATGGCCAAGCGCTGGCACCCCGACGTGGCGCCTCAGGGACGCCAGTTCGAGCACGAGCGTCACCTCAAGGCGATCAACGAGGCCGCCGACCAGCTCGAGCGCTTGGCGGAGGGCTCGCGCGGTGGCAAAGTCTCGGCGAACGCCGTCAAGGTCAGCGCTCAGGCCGCGCGTCGCGAGCGCGAAGAGGCCGGCAGGCGCGCCTACGAGGCCGAGCAGCGCGCGCGCGCCGCCGCCAAAGACCGCGCCGAAAACGACCCCTTCGGCAGCCGCGTGCCCGACCACTCGGTCGTGCACCGCTACGCGCGCTGCCTGTCCTACCCGGAGTGGGGTGTGGGCACGGTCGCCGGCATCTACTTCTCCTCCGATCCGGTCGCAGCCGGCGAGGAGGTGCAGCAGTGGGCGCGCGTGAAGTTCAGCCACGGCATCCGCACGGTGCCCGCCGGCAGCATGAAATTCGTCGACTTCTCCAAGCCCGACCCGGCTTCTGAGCGCGTCGAGCGCTTCCTGATCGCGGCGCAGCGCGCGATGGCTGAAGGCGAATACGAGCTCGCCGCCCAGCGCTTGATCTACGCGCGCGACGCCGAGCCGCGTAACGTCGCCGTATTGCGGCTGATGACGCTCGCGTTCTGGAACGCCGGCAAGCTCGATGAGGCCGCGCGCGCGGTGCGCGACTGGGCGCGCGTCGACGGCCGCCGTCCCGCCGCGCACCGCTTCGCCGCACGAATCTACGAAGACATGGGCGCGATCGACCTCGCCGCGGAGGCCGCCGAGCGCGCCGCCAAGCGCGGTCCCTCAGACGCCGGCGCATGGGAGCGCCTGGGGCGGTTGCGGCTAGCGCTGACGGACCGCGAGGGCGCGCTCGACGCGCTCAGGCGCGCGCTGAAGCTCGGCGCCGGCAAGGACGTGCACGACTTGGTCGAGCAGGCGCTCGCGATCGAGCCGAGCATGGCCGGCTAGCGGCGCGTCGCTCAAAGGATGTTCACGGCGCGCGATATGACGAGCCCGAGCGTGACGAGCGAGACGATCGACTGCACGCCCATGATCATCTTGGCCATCGGCGTCAGCGGCATCGTGTCGGTGGGCGAGAACGCGGTGGCGTTCGTCAGCGACACGTACAGGTAGTCGACGAACCGCGGTCGCCAGTAGCGCGGCTCGATGCGGTCATCTGACATCTGCGGGAACAGGAAGTCGGGCGCCGCGTCGTGGCCGGCGGCGCGGCGGCCGGGGCCGCCGCGGTCGATCTCCCAGTACCACAGCGCGAAGATCAGGAAGTTGGTCAGCCAGATCAACATGCCCGAGACGAGCAGCTCGTCGCCGCTGGGGACGTTGTGATGCAGCAGCAGGTGCGCGAGCTCGATCAACGAGAATGCATTGGCGGCGCTGACAAATGCGGTCAGCGTGAGCGCCGCGCGTCTGCGTCCGGTGTGCTCGTGCTCGAGTTGGCGCGGCGTGGCCATCGACAGGCCGATCAGCAGCACGCCCTCGAGCGCCGGCACCAGCCACGAGGGACCGACCGTCAGGCGCTTGGCAAGGCCGATCTGCAGTCCGATCGCAACCAGCACCGTCAGCTGGATCGGCCAGAACGCCTCCGGGCCAGGGGGCGGCGGATAGGGACGCTCGGTCTGGCTCGCGGACGCGTCGGCCACGACGTGAGAGCGTATGGAGCCCGTCGGAGGTGATCTCGACGCAGCGTTGTGTGTGCTCGCTGCCGCGGCTGGTGGGGGCGAGCGTGCTACCAGCCGCGACGGCCGCGACTGGTAGCGTCAGTGGCCGATGAGCTTCGTCGGCAAGGGCTCTCTCGCGTTGATCGCGTCGCTCGCCATCGCTGCTGTCCCGACGCAGTCCGCCACGGCCCACACCAAGGCGCCGTCGGGCGGCGGCCGCTGCGACGCCTCGAGCGGCAGCGGCGCTCCGGCGTCGGGTAGCGAAGCGCTGCCGCTGGAATTGTCGAGCCCGCTCGACGCGGCGATCCTCGAAAGGTTCGCCGTAGTGCGCCGCGCCGCGTTGCCCAGCGACACGTTCCCGTCGCTGAGTCCCGCGGGCGCCGGGCTCGACAACCAGCTCGTCAGCTTCTACCCCGACTACACGCGCCAGGTGGCGACCGGACCCAAGGGCGGGCGCTACTTCGTGATCCCCGGCTTTGCGCGACCGCTGAGCATCCCGCGGGTCGCGTGCCTGCCGGCGGCGCTGCGCCGCGATCGCGCCGCGCTTGTCGAACGGGCGCACACGCTGGCGTCCGAGCCGGTGTACTGCATCATCGAGATCGGCCGCGAAAGCACCCCCGGCCAGTGCGATTGGTTCTCCCAGATCGAAGAAGCGCCGCGGGTGTTCGCGCCGAGTCTCGCCAACGAAGAACCGATCGTCGAACTGGTGCCCGACGGCGTGGCGTCGGTGCGCGCCACCTATCGGGTCGGCGCTCCCGTCGTCGTCGAGACCGCGGAAAACGCTTACACGCTTGTGCCGTCTGCGGCGGTTCTGCGGCGGGAGCGAAGGGACGCCAAGGAAATCGCGTCCCGCACCGAACGCGAGGAACGCGAGCACGACCGCAGCCGCGCCGAGCAGCAACGCCTGTCGGGGGCGGCCCTCGAGGCGCTGCTCGAGGTCGCCGCGGAAGCCGCGCCGGTGAAGCTCGAATGGCTCGGCGGCGCCGGTGAAGTCGTGCGCAGCATCGCGCCCCCGAACGCCGCCAGTGCATTTCTCGCAGCAGGCGCCCCGATCGACCTCGAAGGTTGAGCGGCGGGCAACACTCGAAGCTTGACCGTCGTGGTGGAGCTTGAAGGCCGACCAGCATGGTGGCGCGCCGGACGCGCTGCGATCCGTTCGACCCGCTAGGTTCGCGCGGTGCGTCTGATCGTCGCCCGTTGCGAGGTCGCCTATAGCGGCCGCCTCAGCACCGTCTTGCCCGAGGCGGTGCGGCTGCTGATGGTCAAGGCCGACGGCACGTTCATGGTCTGGGCGGATGGCGGCGGCTCCAACGTCAAGCCGCTCAACTGGATGGTCGCGCCGACCGTGATCGAGCAGGAGCTGGATGAGGGTGGCGGCCTGCGGCGGTTGCTCGTCCGCAAGCACGGTCAGGAAGATCTGCTCGACATCGCCGTCGCCGAGGTGCTCTCCGACGTCGAGCACGAGCTCGACACGCTCGCGACGCTCGAGAAGGAGGGGATCGAGCGCGAACTGCAGGAGTTGCTCGCCGACGCGCCGCAGTGGTGCGGCGAGGGGCTGCGGCTGGTGCGCCGCGAGTGGCCCACCGACATCGGGCCCGTCGATCTCATGTGCAAGGACACCGACGACGAGTGGATCGCCGTCGAGATCAAGCGCATCGCCACGATCGACGCGGTCGAGCAGCTCACGCGCTACCTGCAGCGCATCCGCCTCGACCCCGCGCTCGGGTCATGCCGCGGCGTGCTGGCCGCGCAGACGATCAAGCCGCAGGCGCGCGTGCTCGCCGAATCGCGCGACATCGACTGCGTCGAGGTCGACCTAGCGGTGCTGCGCGGCGAACGCGAGCCCGAGCTGAAGCTGTTCGTCGCCTAGCATTGCGACGCCTTCGGGTCGCTAGGCTGCGCTCGACCACGATCAAGGAGCCGTGCACATGACCGCCGAGCAAACCATCTCAGAGGATCCCGTTCTCACCGAGCGGCGCGGCAACGTGCTGCTGATCACGCTCAACCGACCGCAGGTGCGCAACGCCGTCAACGCCGCGCTCGCCGCCGGCATCGCCGGCGCACTCGACGAGCTCGACGCCGACGACGGGCTGTCGGTCGGTGTGCTCACCGGCGCCGGCGGGTTCTTCTGTGCGGGTATGGATCTCGGCGCGTTCGTCAAGGGCGAGTCCTCGTGGTTCGGGGACCGTGGCTTCGCCGGTATCACCCAGCGCGCCTCGCGCAAGCCGCTGATCGCCGCGATCGAGGGCTTCGCGGTCGCCGGCGGCATGGAGATCGCGCTGTCGTGCGACCTGATCGTCGCCGCCAAAGGCGCCAAGCTGGGTATCCCCGAGGCCAAGCGCTCGATCGTCGCCGCCGGCGGCGCGCTGCTGCGCTTGCCGCGGCGCATGCCCTACCACCTCGTGATGGAGCTGGCCCTCACCGGCGACCCGTTTCCCGCCGATCGCTTCTACGAGCTCGGCGTCGTCAATCGCCTCGTCGAGCCCGGCAGCGCCATCGATGTCGCACTCGAGCTCGCGGCGTCGATCAGCAAGAACGGACCGCTCGCGCTCGCTGCCTCCAAGCAGATCCTGCAGGAGCAGTTCGACTGGTCAAGCGCCGAGATGTGGGAGAAGCAGGGCGCGATCACCGCTCCCGTGATGAGCTCCGAAGACGCCAAGGAGGGTGCAAGCGCCTTCAAGGAGAAGCGCGAGCCGGTCTGGAAAGGGCGCTAGGCAGGCAGTCGGGCGCCGCCGAGCCGAGGCCGGGAGGAAACGGGCCGGCGGGAGGCGATGGGACGTCGGGCAATGCCGCCGGAGGCGACGGGCCGGAAGGGGCCTCAGCTCTGGCCGGCCGGCGAGGCTTGCGCCGTGCCCGACGCGGGAGCCGCCGCCGCGGCGCCCAGCGGCTGCGCAGGTAGCAGCCACAGTGCCATCAGTACACCGGCGCCCGCGACGCCCGCCGCGAGCAGGTTGCCTGCGCTGAAGCCGTGGAAGAAGGCGGTGTCGGTGGCGTGGCGCAGGGATGCCGCGAGCGCCGTGTCGCCCGCGTGCTGCAGCCGTGTCGCGACGATCAGCGCCGCGCCCGCCGAGCTGTGCGCGGTGCTCGCCAGCGGCGCCGGCAGCGATCGTGGCAGAAGGCTGCTCAGGCGGCTGCTGTACAGCGACGCGTACACGCTGCCGATCAGCGCCACGCCCAGCGTCCCGCCCAACAGGCGCGTCGTGTCGTTGACCGCCGAGCCCACGCCCGCCTTCTCCGTCGGCACGACGCCCATGATCGCCTCTGTCGCCGGCGCGCTCGTGAAGCCCATGCCCGTGCCGAACAGCACCATCTGCACCGCGATCGTGCTGTACGCGAGGCTCGCATTGCCCGTCGACACCCACGCGTAGAAGCACGCCATCATCAACAGGCCCGATGCGACCACCAGCTTCGTGCCAAAGCGCACCGCGAGCTTCGTGCCGAGCACCGAGGACACGCCCACCGCGCTCGCCACCGGCAGCAGGTGCACGCCCGCCGACAGCGGGCTGTAGCCCTTGAAGAACTGGAAGAACTGCGTGATTAGGAAGATGAAGCCGAACAGCGCGAAGAACGCGATCGTCACCGACGCGCTCGCCGCGGTGAAGCGTGCGTTGCGGAACAGGCTCACGTCCAGCATCGGCTCGCTGCGGCCGCGCTCCCACGCCACGAACGCCGCCAGCAGCGCCGCGCCCACCGCGAAGCCCGCCACGCTGCGCGCGCTGCCCCAGCCGTATTCCGGCGCCTCGATGAGCGTGAAGATCAACAGCGCGATCGCCGCCGTCGACAGCACGAAGCCGCCGCCATCGGTCTTCGGCGCGTGCGGGTCGCGCGAGGTGGGCACGCTGTAGGCGACCAGCGCCGCGCCCAGCGCCGCCACCGGCGCCATCACGAAGAAGATGCTCGACCACGAGGAGCCTTCCAGCAGCCAGCCGCCGACGATCGGGCCGAGCGCGATCGCGATGCCGGTGCTCGCACCCCACAGCCCGATCGCCCGTGCGCGCTCGACCCGCCCCGTGAAGATGTTCGAGATCAGCGACAGCGTCGCCGGGAACACCATCGCCGCGCCCAAGCCCATGAAGCAGCGCGCCACGATCAGCTGTCCCGCCGTTGCCGTCAGGCCACCCGCGATGCTCGCCACGCCGAACACCGCCAGGCCAGCCAGCAGCATGCCCTTGCGGCCCACGCGATCGCTCAAGCTGCCCGACACCAGCAGCAGCGCCGCGAACACCAGGTTGTACGCGTCCACGATCCACTGCAGCTGGCTGTTCGACGCGTGCAGTTCGCGCACCAGCGTCGGCAGCGCCACGTTCACGATCGTCGTGTCGAGGTTGATCACGAACGAAGCTACGAGCAGCGCCGCAAGAGCCATGGCCTTAGGCCGCATAAATTAATATATAAAACATCTCAACAAGAAAATCAAGTTGTCGCGCTTCTTTCTCAACCAAACGCTAGAATCACCGCATGCGCTCCTATGGTCAGTACTGCGCGGTCGCCAAGGCGCTCGACGTGATCGGCGACCGCTGGACGCTGCTGATCGTGCGCGAGCTGCTTGCTCAGGGGCCCTGCCGCTACACCGACCTGCGCCGCTGCCTGCCAGGCATCGCCACGAACTTGCTCGCCGATCGCCTCCGCGAGCTCGAGCACGCCGGCATCGTCGCGCGCGAGGACGCGCCGCCGCCAATCGCCACCGCGCTGTTCAGCCTCACCCCGCGCGGCGAGCAGCTGCGCACCGTGGTCTACGAGCTAGGGCGCTGGGGCATCCCGCTAATGGCCGACACCGCACCCGATGAGGAGTACCGCAGTCACTGGCTGCAGATGCCCGTCGAGCTGTATCTCACCGATGACTCACCCGAGCAAGGGCCCACCACGATCGAAGTGCGCGCCGGCGAGCAGCCGATGCTGATCGAGGCGCGCGACGGGGCTGTCAGCGTGCGCGCCGGCAGCAGCGACGAGGCCGACGCTGTGCTCAGTGGCCCGCCGCCGCTCGTGCTCGGCGTGCTCACCGGCGCGCTCGACCCCGACGAGGCTACCCAGCGGGGGCTGCGCTTCGACGGCGGGCGTGCGGCGCTGCAGCGGCTGCAGCGCCGCAAGCTCAGCGAGGCGGCTCGCTAATAGGTACGTGAGGCAATGTGGACGCGGACCAAAACCGTTCGGTTGCGTACGCTTGCGTACGGCTCTGTTAGGATACGGCTATGACGACGGTCAAGGCAGACGAAGTACGCATCCCTCGCCGAGCTCGCGAGGCAGTGGCGCACCATGAGGAGGTGGTTGTCCTCAATCGGGAGCGTCCAGCGTTTGTGATCATCCACCCAGACGATCATCGGCGCGCGGTGTCGCCACGCAAGGGGCGACGGTTGGGCGACGTGGTTGCCTTGCTCGCGAATGCCGCACCACCCGACCCAGGGTTCGCCGAGGACATGCAAGCCGTGCTTGACTCGGTCGGCACCGCGCCAGCCGATCCGTGGGCACGGTCCTAGACACCACGGTCTTTGTCGAGTTCGAGCGGGCGACACGTGCGCTGCCCGCCGAGCGCGCGATGCAAACCGTCGGCAGCCGGTTGGAGGATCACATTGGCGCCGACGACGAGGTCGCGATAGCGGCGATCACGGCCTCCGAGCTGCTGCACGGAGTTCACCGAGCAACCGAGGAGCATCGCGCCCGACGTGAGGCGTTTGTCGCGGCAGTGTTGGACGCATTCCCCGTGCTCTCCTTTGACCTCCTTGTAGCGCGAGTGCACGCACGGCTTTGGGCAGGTTTGGCCGCATCTGGTGCCGACGTTGGCGCGCACGACCGCATCGTCGCCGCCACCGCGATGTCGACTGGTTGGCGGGTCGGCACTGCCAACATGCGTCACTTCGGTCGCATCCCCGGCCTCGACGCCACGCTGATATCGCTGAATTGATCAACCACCCAGCCGAAGCACAACTTGGCACCGGATCACGGTGTCCGTGAGCGCGATTCAGTAACCGCGGCGCTTACGCTTGCGCTGACGGCGGATCGCCAGGAAGCGTTTCCACAGCGCCAGCATCTCAGCGCTCGCCCGGCGTCTTGCGCGGGTACTGTGAGATCGGCTGGCGCAGGTCGATGGCGGTCGTCACGATGCGGTTCTGTTCGTCGATGTGCGCCGCCGGGTAGCCCTCGCCCGGGCTCGCGCGCTCCGGACGCCCGACGTAGCCGAAGTGCATCCCCTCGGGCATGATCTGCATCAGCCGCGGGAACATGTGGGCGCGCGCGCCCATGTTGCGAGGCTCCTCCTGCACCCACAGCACCTCCTGCAGGTTCGGGTAGCGTGCCATCAGCGCCAGGATCTGGCCTTCGGGGAACGGGTACAGAAGCTCCACGCGCGCCACCGCTAGGCCCGTGTGCGACGCGCGCTCGGGGTGTCCGACGAGGTCGTAGTAGATCTTGCCCGTGCACAGCACCAGACGCGTGACCTGCTCGTCCTGCACGCCCGGCTCGGCCAGCACCGGACGGAAGCTCGTGCCCTCCGCCATGTCCGCGATCGCGCTCGCCGCCTGCGGCAGGCGCAGCAGCGACTTCGGCGTCATCAGGATCAGCGGGCGCTGCTTGGCGATCCGCGCCTGACGGCGCAGCAGATGGAAGTACTGCGCCGGCGTCGTCGGGCTCGCGACGCGGATGTTGCCCTCGGCGGCCGAACGCAGGAAGCGCTCCAGGCGCGCCGAGGAGTGCTCCGGACCCGAGCCCTCGTAGCCGTGCGGCAGCAGCAGCGTCAAGCGCGAGGTCTGTCCCCACTTCGCCAGGCCCGAGGTGATGAACTGGTCGATGATCACCTGCGCCGAGTTCACGAAGTCGCCGAACTGCGCCTCCCACAGCACCAGCGTCTCCGGCGCCTCCTGGCTGTAGCCGTACTCGAAGCCCATGCACGCGAGCTCCGACAGCGGGCTGTTGTGCAGCTCCAGCGGCGCCAGCGCGTCCGGCAGGTTCTGGATCGGGCACACCGTCTGGCCGGTCTTCGCGTCGTGCAGCACCATGTGGCGCTGGCTGAACGTGCCGCGCTCGGTGTCCTGGCCGGTCAGCCGCAGTGGTGTGCCCTCCGTCAGCAGCGAAGCGAACGCCAGCGCCTCCGCGTGCGCCCAGTCGACGCCCGGCTGTGTGCCGGTGCTCTCCGTCAGCACCTCGTGGCGGCGCTCCAGCTGTTTGACCAGCTTCGGGTGCACCGTGAAGCCCTCCGGCACGCGCAGCAGCTGCTCGCCCAGCGCGCGCAGACGCTCCGCCGGCACCGCCGTCTCGACCTCCGGGCTCGGCGAGCGGTCGAGCTGGTACTCGCCGGTGGTGTGCTCGTCCTCATGCTCTGCCGCCGCCGCGATCTTCGACTTCAGGCGCTGGTGCAGCAGCGTCAGGTTGTCCCACACCTCCTGCGCCTGGCGGTCGACCTCCTCCTTGGAGACCACGCCTTCGGCCAGCAGGCGGTCCGCCCACAGCTCGTACACGCGCTTCTTGGTCTTGATCTTCGCGTACATCTCCGGCTGCGTGTACGCCGGCTCGTCGGACTCGTTGTGTCCGAAACGGCGGTAGCCGATCAGGTCGATCAGCACGTCGTGGCCGAACTCCTTGCGGAACGCAAACGCCAGCCGCACCGCGCTGATGCATGCCGGCACGTCATCCGCGTTGACGTGGATGATCGGCACGTCGAAGCCCTTCGCCAGGTCAGACGCCCAGCGCGTCGAGCGCGCGTCGTCCGGATCGGTCGTGAAGCCGATCTGGTTGTTCATGATGATGTGCACCGTGCCGCCGACCTTGTAGCCGTCCAGCGCCTGCAGGTTGAACGTCTCCGCCACCACGCCCTGGCCGGGGAACGACGCGTCGCCGTGGATCACGATCGGCACCGCCGCGTTCGTCTCCTGCAGCGCGTGCGGGCCTTTGCGCGTGGTCTGCGCCGCGCGCGTCGCGCCCTCGACCACCGGCGAGACGTACTCCAGGTGGCTCGGGTTCGACTCCAGGTTCACGCGGATCGTGCCGCCGTCCGGCAGGTGGTAGGTGCCCTGCGTGCCGTGGTGGTACTTGACGTCGCCGGTGCCGCCCTGCGGGATCGTCGTCACCGCCTCCAGCGTCGAAGCGCCCTCGAACTCCGCGAAGATCGTGTCGTAGGAGCGCCCCAGGTTGTGCGCCAGCACGTTCAGCCGCCCACGGTGGGCCATGCCGATCACGACCTCCTGGCCGCCGAACGCCGCCGACAGCTGGATCAGCTCGTCGAGCATCGGCACCGTCATGTCCAGGCCCTCGATCGAGAACTGGTGCTGGCCGAGGTACGCCTTGTGCATGAAGCGCTCCAGCGCGTCGACCTCCACCAGCCGCTTCAGCAGCGTCGTGCGCTCGTCGTTCGTCAGTTCTTGGCGGAACGCGCCCGACTCGATGTGCTCGCGCAGCCACACGCGCTGGCGGTGCGAGGCGATGTGCTCGATCTCATACGCGATCGTGCCGCAGTACGTTTCGCGCAGGTGCGGCAGCGCATCCGCCAGCGTCGCCCCCGGGACGTACATCTGGAAGATCCGTGCCGGCAGTCGCGCCTGGATTTCCGGCGTCAGCCCCAGCGCCTCCGGGTCGAGGCCCGGGTCGCCCTCCGGCTCCGAGCCCAGCGGGTCCAGGTGCGCCGCCAGGTGGCCGTGACTGCGCACGCGGCTGACGAACGTGCTCGCCGCCTGCACCGCCTGCAGCAGCTGTTCGCCGCCCGTGTACGGCTGCGGCGGCGGGCTCGATGCCGCAGGTGCCGCCGCAGGAGCCGCTGCGCTCGGGGCGGGGAGGGGGGCTGGCGCCGGCACGCCGAGCGCTGCAAACAGCTCCTCGTAGAAGTCGTGCTCACCCTGCAGGTAGCTCTCGATCAGCGCCAGGAAGCGTCCGGACTCCGCGCCTTGGATGATGCGGTGGTCGTACGTCGAGGTCATCGTCATGACCTTCTCCGCGCCGCTCGACGCGCTCACGCCCACCGGGTACGCGATCGAGCCCGTCGCCACGATCGTCCCCTGCCCGTTCATCAGCCGCGGCACCGAGGCCACCGTCCCGATCCCGCCGGGGTTCGTCAGCGTCACGTTCCCGCCCACCAGGTCATCCGCCGTCAGCGTGTTCGTGCGCGCCTTGTCAACCAGCGCGTCGTACGCCGCGAGGAAGCGATCGAATGGCAGCCGGCCCGCGTCGAGGATCACCGGCACCATCAGCGTGCGTGTGCCGTCCTTCTTCTCCACATCGACCGCCAGGCCGAGGTTCACGCTCCCGTCCTCGACTCGGAACGGCTTGCCGTCGACCTCCGCGAAGTGGTTGGCCATCACCGGCATGTCGGTGCCCGCACGCGCGATCGCGTACGCGATCAGATGGGTGAACGAGACCTTGCGCCCCGCCTGCTTGAGCTCGCGCCGACGCGCGTCGAGCGTGCTCACCGTCAGCGTGCGGAAGCTCGTCGCCGTTGGGATCGAGCGCGACTCCTCCATGTAGCGTGCGAGCGCCGCCGCGGCGCCTCGCAGCGGCTTGGAACTCGGCTCGACCGCAGCGGGAGTCGTGTGTGGCTGGGCAAGAGCGCCAGTCACGGACGTGACCGTGCCGCTCGCGCCGTTGCCGGCGGAGGCCGCCGCCGAGAGTACGTCGGACCTCGTGATGCGTCCCGCCGGACCGCTGCCGGAGACAGCCGCCAGGTTAACGCCCTCGACCGCCGCCGCGCGCGCGGCCACCGGCGAGACCTTCGCGCCGTCGGGCACGCTCGGCAGCGAGCCGCCCGCGGTGCCCGCCGGCTCCGGCTGTTGTGCTGCGGCGGGCTGCTGTGGCGCCGCCGGCTGCTGTGGCGTAGACGGCTGCGAGGTCGCCGCCGCGGGCGTGCCATCGCCGACCGCGATGCGCGCGATCACCTGCCCGACGGTAACGGTGTCTCCCTCTGCCACCAGGATCTCGTTCACGGTGCCGCTTGCGGGGGAGGGCAGCTCGAGGTCGACCTTGTCGGTCGAGATCTCGACGATCGTGTCATCGACCTTGATCGAGTCGCCGACCTTGACACGCCATTCAAGAACCGTTCCCTCGGTAACGGACTCGCCGGCGGCGGGAGTGAGGACGTCCACCAGCTTCGCCGCCGCCCCGTCGCTCGCCGGCTGCCCGCCGGCCGGCGGTCGCGCGACCGGCGCCTGCACCGACGAGGGCGCGTCGGTGGCGGCGCTCGCGGGTGCAGCGGCGGCCTCTGCGGCCGGCGATGGAGGCTCGGCCGTCTGTGCGGTGGCCGCGGTTGGCTGTGGGTCCTCGGTGGGCTGCGCGGGCGGCACCGCGCCGTTGACCGACAGGCGCGCGATCACCTGCCCGACGGTCACCGTCTCGCCCTCCTCGACGAGGATCTCGCTGACGATGCCGCTTGCGGGGGAGGGCAGCTCGAGGTCGACCTTGTCGGTCGAGATCTCGACGATCGTGTCATCGACCTTGATCGAGTCGCCGACCTTGACACGCCATTCGAGGATAGTTCCCTCCGTGACAGACTCGCCGGCGGCTGGGGTTACGACGTCTATTGTCTGCGCGGCCGTCGTGCTCGTCGCCATCGGTGTCTCACTTTAGCGCGGCCTGTGCCGCCGTACGCTCGCGCTGCTCACGGATGAACTGGTAGCTGCCGAAGAACGGCCCGATGCCGCCGAGCACGGCCACCGCGACGGCTAGCTTCAGGGAGACAACCCGCATGCGCGCTGCCGTTATGCACGCCAGCGACATGAATATCCACAGCAGTCCGTGTGTCCATCCGAGCACGAACGTCAACGGTTCCGGCTTGCCGGCCGCGAACGCACTCACCAGCAGCGCTGTGTAAACGCACGAGTGGGTGAACGAGGTCCACTTGAGGCGTGTGAACGTCAGCGGCCCGACGCCCGGCCGCAGACGCGTCGTGGGTGTGTGTGAGCGCTCGGCGCTCACTCCGACAGCCACTGCGCCATCCGTGGCAGCACGTCCCCCGCCTCCGGCGGCCACTCGGCGATCTCGCGCGGCCACCACGCGAACTCGTCGTGCTCGTGATCGGGTGTCACCGTCTCGTCAACCCCCTCGGCGAGCCACGCCTGGCCTACGAACATGACCATGCGTTGCGGCAGGCGCAGCAGCGCCTCGCCCTGCACACGCTCCGGTGAGACCGCCCACTCCTCGTGCAGCTCGCGCACGAGCGTGTCGGCGGGGCTCTCGCCGAGGTCGACCGCGCCGCCCGCGCCGAGCGCCCAGCGCCCCGCCCACGACGCCACCCACGGCGCGCGCCGTCCGGCCAGCCAGCGCCCGTCGGCCGAGCGCGTCACGCACAGCGCCGCCACACTCTGCGAGGCGTCGCCTTCGACCAGGCGCAGCGCCCAGCGCAGCGGCTGCAGCTCGATCTCGATCCCGCGCTCGTCCTGGCGGTAGTCGACGAGCCGCGCCGCGACGCCGTCGTGACTCGGCGAGCCGCGTTCCTGCAGCTCCCTGATCGCCGCGTCCGCCGCCTCGCTGTGCTCCGGCGAGGGCTCGAACGCCTGCTCGCGCCAGTGCGCCGTGATCTGCTCCAGCGGCCACGGCCCGCGCGCGAGGATCTCCGGGGTCTGGGTGGCGGGCTGGGCACGATCGGGCACTGCACCGAAGGCTAGTAAATGTCACGGGTGCATCGGTGAAGCTTCTGCGCTGCGCATAGACTCGCCGGCGTGAGCACGCGTCGGCGCAAGCACTGGGGGTGGGGCTTCGAGGACCAGCAGCCTTCGCCCGAGGAGCTGCGCGCCTCGACCGCGGCGCTCGCATCGCACCTTGGGATCGAGATCGCGGATGTCGAGCAGCCGGTCGCGCTCGAGCAGGTGCAGCTGCGCGCACCGCGCGTGCAGGCGCCGCCGTCGCTCGCGGAGATCTGCGCCCAGGATTCGCACGCGCGCGCGAGTCATGCGCTCGGCAAGTCCTACAGCGATGTCGTGCGCGGCTTTCGCGGTCGCTTCGACGACCCGCCCGACCTCGTGTTGCGCCCGCGCGATGAGGCTGACCTGGAGCGGGCGCTCGAGTGGTGCGCGAGCGAGCGCGTCGCCGCGATTCCCTTCGGTGGCGGCACGTCGGTCGTCGGCGGCGTCACGCCGGCGGTCGCCGATAGCTACAACGGCGCCGTCTCGATCGACCTGCGCGCGCTCGACCGCGTGCTCGAGGTCGACGAGGTCTCACGTGCGGCGTACATCCAGGCGGGCGCGCTCGGCCCGCAGCTGGAGGCCCAGCTCGGTGAGCGCGGGCTGACGCTGCGCCATTTCCCGCAGTCGTTCGAGTACTCCACGCTGGGCGGCTGGATCGCGACGCGTGCGGCCGGACACTTCGCGACGCTGTGGACGCACATCGAGGACTTCGTCGAGTCACTGCGTGCGATCACCCCCGTCGGCGTGTGGGAGTCGCGGCGGCTGCCCGGCTCGGGTGCCGGTCCCAGCCCCGACCGCATGCTCGCCGGCTCCGAGGGCACGCTCGGCGTGATCACCGCGGCGTGGGTGCGCGTGCAGCCGCGCCCGCGACACCGCGGCTCCGCGGGCGTGCGCTTCGAGAGCTTCCTCGCCGGTGCGGAGTGCGTGCGCGCGATCTCCCAGGCGGGGCTGCACCCGTCCAACTGTCGCCTGCTGGACGCCGGCGAGGCCGCGCTGACGATGGCGGGCGATGGCTCCCACGCGCTGCTCGTGCTGGGCTTCGAGTCCGCCGACCATCCCGTGGCGGAGGCGCTTGCGCGAGCGCTGGAGCTGTGCGCCGAGCACGGCGGCGCTGTGTCCGAGCGGCGCGATCCGGCCGGCGGTGACGCGGTCAGCTCCTGGCGCGAGGCGTTCCTCGGCGCGCCCTACGTGCGCGACTCGCTGGTCGCGATGGGCGTGCTCGCGGAGACCTTCGAGACGGCGATCACGTGGGAGCGCTTTCCTGCCTTCCACGAGCGCGTGACGAGCGCGACCGAGCAGGCGGTGCGCGATGTCTGCGGCACGGGCGGGCGCGTGTTCTGCCGCTTCACCCACGTCTACCCTGACGGCCCGGCGCCGTACTTCACGGTGCTCGCGCCCGCGCGCCGCGGCGAGGAGCTCGAGCAGTGGGCGGCGATCAAGCAGGCCGCGTCGGAGGCGATCATCGCTGCGGGCGGCACCATCACTCACCACCACGCCGTCGGGCGCGATCACCGCCCGTGGTATGACCGCCAGCGGCCCGAGCCGTTCGCGGCGGCGCTGGGTGGAGCGAAGCTGGCGCTCGACCCCGCCGGCATCATGAACCCGGGCGTGTTGATCGACCCAAGCGCATGAGGGTCGCCGTTCTCGGACCCGGCGGCGTGGGTGGGCTGCTCGCGGGCGCGCTCGCGCGCGCGGGCAACGACACCGTCGAGAACGAAGCCCTCGTCGTGGCGCGCGAGAGCACCGCCGCCGCGATCGCCGCGGATGGCTTGCGCGTGCAGAGCGTCACGCTCGGCGACTTCGTCGCGCACCCGCGCGCGCTGGCGCTGCTCGATCAACCGGTCGACGCGCTGATCGTCGCCACCAAGGCGGCGGGCCTCGAGCCCGCGCTGGAGCGCGTCGCGGTGCAGCCGCGGCTGGTGCTGCCTCTGCTCAACGGTCTCGACCACATCGCCGTGCTGCGCGAGCGCTTCGCCCCAGAGTCGGTGCTCGCGGGCTCGATCCGCGTCGAGGCCGACAGGCCGCGCCCGGGCGTCGTCGTGCACACGAGCCCGTTCCTGCTCGTCAGCATGGCCAGCGCCGCGCCGGCCGTGCACCCGGCGATGCAGGCGCTCGCCGAGACGCTGTCGGAGGCGGGGGTGCCGGCTCGGGTGCAGGACTCGGAAGCCGATGTCATGTGGTCGAAGCTCGTGCGCTTGAACGCGCTCGCGTGCGTGACCAGCGCGTACGACGTGCTGCTCGGGGAGATCCGCTCGACGCTGGCGCTGCGCGCCGACCTGGAGGGGGCGATCGAGGAGGCGTGCGCTGTTGGCACGGCCGAGGGTGCACACGAAATCGACCCCGCGCGCGCGATCGCCGAGCTCGAGGCCGCGCACGCCACGCTCGGCAGCTCGATGCAGCGCGACATCGCCGCCGGGCGCGAGCCCGAGCTGGACGCGATCCCCGGCTCGGTGCTGCGCGCAGGTGCGCGGCACGGGATCGCCTGCCCGACGATCGAGCGGCTGGTGGGGTTGATCGCGGCGCGCGCGGGCGTGCCGGTACCGGCTGTCGCCGCTCAGCGCTAGCCGGGCTCGGGCCGCCGATCGCGCGCGCCGGACGTCTCGTTCGAGATCTTTCCGGGTAGAGCCTCTCGTTCCAAACTGATCCAAGTTGGTCCAAGAATCTGGAGTTACGTCGATCCAAATTCATCCAAATTCATCCAAAAATCTGGAGTTCAATGATATGCTCCAAATACTTGGCGCAAATTGGAGCAACTTGGATCAATGCACATAGAGCCAGCACCCCCCTTTCCGAGCCTCGTCGCCGATATCGGAGGCGCCCGCCTCGTTGAGCTGCTGCAGCTGGGCTTGCCGCTCGACGGCCGGGAATACCTCCACTGGGACAAGCTGCGGCGCCTGACGCCGCCGTCCGACCTGACGCTCAGAGAGTGGTGGCTATTGATCAAGTGGCCACGCCAGCAGACAGCCAGGCAGTTTCCCCTGACCGATCCAGCTGGCATGCCCTTCACCTACAACACCCCCGATCTCATCGCCCGAACGCTCCATTACGTGGATCAGCGGTGCAGCGGCGAGGTGGCAATGTCGGAGGTGGTCACGACGGACGCCGAGGCTCGGCAGCACTACCTGGTCAACTCGCTGATGGAGGAGGCGATCCGGTCGAGTCAGCTGGAGGGCGCAACGACGTCGAGACGCGTAGCGAAGGAGCTGCTTCGCTCCGGCCGGCAGGCGCAGGATCGCAGCGAGCGCATGATCCTTAACAACTACCGAGCACTCCTTTTCATGCGGGATGGCATGGGGGAGACGCTGACGCCCGCGATGGTGCTCGAGCTCCACCGGATTCTCACGCAGGGCACGCTTGACAACCCCGACGCTGCAGGACGGCTTCAACGACCAGATGAGGAGCGTGTCGGCGTCTACGAGCGGGAAACCGGCGAGTTGATCTATCGGCCGCCGCCAGCCGAGCAATTGGGCGAGCGCTTGCAGAGGCTTTGCGACTTCGCGAACGAGGGCGAGTCCGCAGATCGCTTCATGCACCCCGTCATACGGGCGATCCTGCTCCACTTCTGGCTCGGCTATGACCATCCGTTCGAGGATGGCAACGGGCGGACTGCGCGAGCGCTGTTCTACTGGTACATGCGGACGCAGAACTACTGGCTCGTGGAGTACCTGTCGATCTCGCGCATCCTCCAAGATGCTCCGGCCAAGTACACGAAGGCGTATCTGCTCACCGAGACCGATGAGCGCGACGCTACCTACTTCATCGCCTATCAGCTTGAAGTCATCGAGCGAGCTGTCGGGGAGCTACACAAGTACCTGCGCAGCAAGGTCAAGGAGGTCCGCGACGTCGAGAAGCTGCTCAAGGGCTCCAGCGAGTTCAATCACCGGCAGTTGGCCTTGCTTGGTGACGCGCTCCGGGCCCCCGATGCGACGTACAGCTTCAAGACCCATGCAGCGACGTACGGCATCACGCATGAGACCGCAAGAACCGACATCTTGCCGCTCGTGGCACGCGGGTTCCTCGAGCAGCGGCGAGTGGGTCGAAGCTATGCCTTCACTCCCTCCCTAGATCTGGCACAACGCCTCAGGGACGCTCACTAGGCGCGCGCAGCTACTGCTCTTCGAACGGCGAGCGGCCGGGCGACGGTGAGAACACGGGGATCGCCTGCGTGGCGATCGCCTCGACGGCCTGCTCCTCGGCCTCCGTCAGCTCCTCCTCGTGCTCGCCGTCGCAGAGCACGCGGAAGTTGCCGCTGACGCCGCCGTCGGCCTGGATCGTGATGCCGGGGAGGATCTGCTCGCCCTCTTCCAGACCCAGACGCTCGATGTCGAAGTGCGCGAGGCCGATGCCGAAGGCGGTGTGGGTCGGGTTCTCGCGGTCGTGCGCGGCGACTGCCTGCGCGAAGCGCTCGAGGTTCTTGGCGATCTTGCCGGTGTCGACCATGGCTGGCTGGAGGGTAGCGCGAGCGCTGTAGATTGGGGAGCGATGGCCGGCGCCCAACCAACCGACGCTCCGTCGCTCGCGCCGGACGCCGCCGCGGATGCTCGTGCGGGCGCACACGGCGGTGAGATCATCCGCACGGTCGAGCTGACGAAGGTCTACGCAGGCACCGACTTCGCCGCCGTCGACAAGCTCAACCTGAGCGTGCACGCGGGCGAGATCTTTGGCCTGCTCGGTCCTAACGGCGCTGGCAAGACGACGACCGCGGGGATGCTGACGACGCGCGTGATCCCAACTTCCGGGCACGCGTCGGTCGGTGCGATCGACGTCGTCGCGCAGCCGGCGCTGGCGAAGCAGCTGATCGGGATCGTCTCCCAGCAGAACACGCTCGACCGGCAGCTGACGGTGTGGGAGAACCTGTACTTCCACGGGCGCCTGTTCGGCATTCCGGCGGCGGAGTCGCGACGCACGGCCGATGAGTTGCTCGGGCAGTTCCAGCTCGCGAAGTGGAGCAAGGCGTCGGTGTTCGCGCTGTCGGGCGGCATGGCGCAGCGGCTGATGGTGGCGCGCGCGATCTTCCACCGCCCGGCTGTGCTGTTTCTCGATGAGCCCACGGCGGGCCTGGACCCTCAGGGGCGCCTGGCGCTGTGGGAGATCTTGGGCGAGCTCAACCGCGAGGGGCAGACGATCCTGCTGACGACGCACTACATGGAGGAGGCCGACACGCTGTGCGACCGCGTGGCGATCATGGATCACGGCAAGATCCTCGCGCTGGACACGCCGGCTGAGTTGAAGCGCTCGGTGGGTGCCGACACGATCGTGACGGTCAAGGCTGGCGGCGACGCGGCCGCGCTCGCCGCGCGCCTGTCGCAGGAGATCGCGGGAGCCACACATACGCGCGTGATCGACGGCGGCGTCGAGCTGCACGTCAAGGGCGTCGATCGCCTCGTGCCGCTGGTCGTGAGCGCCGCCGAGAGCGGCGGCTTCGATGTTGTCGACCTGTCCGTCGCCGAGCCGAGCCTGGAGACCGTGTTCATCAACCTCACCGGCAAGGAACTGCGCGACTGATGGCCGCCGCCGCTCCACCCGCAGCCACGCGCCACGCGCGCATCGGGATCGAGCCGACGCGCTCGACGATGAGTGCCAGCCGTATTGCGCTGCGCGCGCTGGTGCTGCGCGACTTGGTCGTGTTGCGCAAGCACTTCGGCGAGTTCGTCGTGCGCACGCTGATCCAGCCGTTCCTGCTGGTGTTCGTGTTCCTGTACGTGTTCCCGTCGATCGGGCAGGGCATCGGCGGCGGCGCCGGCAAGGCCGCCGAGTCGCACTTCGCGTCGGTGCTGATCCCCGGGGTGGTGGGGATCTCGATCATGTTTCAGGGCATCCAGGCGGTGGCGCTGCAGCTGTCGACGGAGTTCGGCTACACGCGCGAGATCGAGGATCGCGTGCAGGCGCCGTGCCCGATCTGGCTGGTGGCGCTGTCGAAGGTTCTCTCCGGCGCCGCGCAGGGGCTGCTCGCGGCGGTGATCGTGTTCCCGATCGCCGCCGTCGTGCATGCGCCGGGCGTGCACGCGCACCTGACGGTTCACTGGTGGGTGGTGCTGACGCTGATCCCGCTCGCGTGCGTGACGATGACCGCGCTCGGGCTGCTGCTCGGGACAGCGTTTGAGCCGCGCAACATCGGACTGATGTTCGGCTTCGTGGTGCTGCCGCTGACGTTTCTCGGCGGCACCTACTACCAGTGGACGAAGCTCGCGCCGGTGAAGGTCGACGGCATCCACTGGCTGCAGATCATCGTGCTCGTCAACCCGCTGATCTACGTCAACGAGGGCATGCGCGCGGGTCTGACCGAAGCGTCGCATATGCATCTGTACGTGGTCTACCCGGTGTTGATCTGTTTCTGCGCGCTGTTCCTCGCGCTCGGGCTGCGCAAGTTCAGCGGACGGGTGCTGTCGTGAGGCCGAAGCTGCTGGTGGTGATAGCGAGCACGCGGCCCGGTCGCGTGGGACTACCCGTGGGCCGCTGGTTCGACGCGCAGGCGCGGGCACACGAGGCCTTCGATGTCGAGGTAGCCGACCTGCTGGAGATCGACCTGCCGTTCATGGATGAGCCCAACCACCCGCGCCTCGGCCAGTACACCCACCAGCACACCAAGGACTGGAGCGCCAAGGTGGGCGCCGCCGACGCGTACGCGTTTGTGATGCCCGAGTACAACTATGGCTTCACCGCGCCGCTCAAGAACGCGATCGACTACCTGCACAACGAGTGGCTGTACAAGCCCGTCGGCTTTGTCTCCTACGGCGGCATCTCCGGTGGTATGCGCGCCGTGCAGATGGCCAAGCAAGTTGTCACCACGCTGAAGATGACGCCGCTGCCCGAGGCCGTCACGATTCAGTTTGCCGCCAAGTTCATCGACGACGATGGCGATTTCGTGCCCGACGAGCCGCTCGAGCAGGCGGCCAGGGTGATGCTCAGCGAGTTGCTGCGGGTGAGCGAGGCGCTGGCGGTGCTGCGGGGCGAGGCGGGGTAGGCGCTCAGCGTGGCGACAGGACGGTGAGTCCGTGCTCGCGGGCGCCGTCGGCGAGGCGCTTGTCGTAGGTCATCAGCGCGTCTAGCTCACCGGCCTTGGCGAGGAGTAGCGCTGTGGCGAGATGGATGGCGTCGAGAGTCCCAACGGTTGATGGTGTGAGCGTCTCTGCGGCGGCGAGGATCTGTTCGTTGACGGAGACCAGCGATATGTCGGTCAAAAGCAGGTCGGCCCGTTCGAGCACGCCCTCTCTTGCGCCCACGCGCCGCAGCTCCACCCGCAAGAGGCGACTGGCGACGCGCTGGTCGAAGTCATCGAGTTGCTGCTCGATTGCCGGCTTGTCGGGCTCATCGAGCAGCATGCGTGCGATCGCGCTCGTATCGACATATACGCTCGAGAGCGAGCGGCCCTCAGACCCTGTCACGACGCTCTTCGGCGAGGATCGCGTCGGCTGTCCCTGCAGGTGCTGGATTGCGGCGCGGCGGGAGGTTTCTGCTGGTCTCGACCAGATCCCCCTTCGGAATCGTCGCGCCGTACTTCTCCGCTAGTTTCACGTAGTAGGGATCGATCTTCGGTCCGGAGGGCACGAGCCGCGCGACCTCGTGACCACGCTCGGTGACCGTCAGCGTCTCACCGTCCTTGACGCGCTCCAGGTAGCGGCTCAGGTTCTGGCGCAGCTCGCGAACGCCGACCGTCTTGGCTTTAGCCGTGGATGCAGGAGGCGTGACGGCCATTGTGCGTCACAATGTAGCACATGGCGCGCTCGCGATTCCGTGTCCAGCGCTCTGGCTCGGCTGCGACCCAAGGTTGGAATGTTTCGTCCTCTGCGACTGGGATACGCTCGGGGAATGGGCTCTCGGAGCCAACTCATCCTGGAGAGCTTTGTGAGCCTCAGTTGGCGCATACGACGGGCGAGCCCTCAGAGTAATAACTAGGATCCGATGTGTGAAACCACTCGCGCTGATTACGGGCAACTCCGTCGTGCGGCTGACGTATGGAGTCGCAGCGATCTTGGCCCCATCCCGTCCCCTTGCCGGCAAGGTTCCACTCGCGCCCGACACCGACCGTTTCCCAGAGGCGAGGCTGTTCGTCCGCGGCTTCAGCTCACATCAAGTTGCCGTTGCGCTGTTCGGGCTCGCAAGCCTCGTTCGCGGTGACCTTCGACGCCCAGCGATGCTGCTCGCAGCAGCCATCGACCTCGCGGACATTGCCTCGGCGCTGGTCGAGGCGCACTCCCGCTCGCGACTTGACGCGGATCTCGCTGGCGGGATCGCGTTCTCCAGCCTGGGACTCGCATCGGCGCTTGCCGGATCGCGTTCCCGCTAGCTCGCTGCCTGCCGGGGAGTCTCCAATATCTCGATCCGGTACCCGTCGAGGTGATGGTCGGTTTTGCAACTCACCAGTGCGGACATCTAGGTTCGGTTGGGGAGGAGATTGAACGTCTCAACGTGGCGCGGGCGTACCACCGTGAAGTGACGGCGATCGAGTGTCGCCACTTCGGTCGCACCAAGACGCTCGGCGGCAGCGATGACTGATGCGTCGACGGTGCCAAGGGGAAGGTCGTGGTAGCGGGCGACCAGCTCTGCAATTCGCAGGGTGTCCTTGGGGTCGACCGGCTCGAGACTCATCTCGCCAGCCGCAAGGTCGCCGAGGAATCGAGTCTCGGCTTGCCAACCGAGACGACTTGCGATCAGGTATGCGACCTCGGTAATGACGAGGGTCGGGATGATCAGGG
This sequence comes from uncultured Solirubrobacteraceae bacterium, assembly GCA_963716535.1. Lineage (GTDB taxonomy): Bacteria > Actinomycetota > Thermoleophilia > Solirubrobacterales > Solirubrobacteraceae > Palsa-744. The sequence goes on from OY970317.1 coordinate 3,358,021, forward strand.
GGCCGGGATGATTCTCCAGCAACGCAAGGCAGGCCTCGTGATGGGCGTCGTCGCCGTCCACGTAGGCGTAGAGTGGCCCGGCGTCAACGATGAGTGCGATCGCCCAGCTCCGCGCTGATGATTTGCTCGATCCGCTCGGAGATGTCGGTGTGGCCGCTGTGGCCTGCGGCCGCGGCTCGCAGTTGTCGACGTCCGCCGCGCAGGTGAGCTTCGAGTGCCGAGCGCGTGACGTCTGAAATGGTGCTGCCGCGACGTTTCGCCTCGTATCGCAGTCGCTCGTCGAGCTCCTCGGGGATCTTGACCGTCGTGCGTACCATGTATGCCAGCATACCATTCAAGGTGAAGCTCTTAGGCTACATGCGTGGCGTTGATGCTTGGTTGATTCGGGCGCCAGTACTTGTGTACATGGTCGTCATGGCGCTAGCCCCAATACTTGGTTGGTTGGGGGCGTGGGCTCAGACTGGTACTCCGCCGAACGCGGAGCTCGTGGTCAAGATGAGCATCTCGTTCGCTTTTTGTATGACGCTCGCACGGGAAGTGCGCCGTCGCTGGGACCGCGAAAGTCGCGATCGCGGCCAGACTAGTCGCTTGCTCTAGCTGCCCGCTGCAAGCCACAGCTCGCCGAGCGGGCCTGATATCAGCCTGTCTCGATCAGCTCGATCCGGTACCCGTCCGGATCCCTGACAAAGCAAAGCCGTGAGCCGCCCTCGCGCACTGAGTAGGGCGGCTTCTCGGGCTCGATGCCCTGCTCGGCGAGCTTGGCGAGGGTTGCGTCGAGATCGTTGGCTGTGATCGCGATGTGCCCGTAGCCGGTGCCGATGTCGTAGGCGTCGACGCCGAAGTTGTATGTCAGCTCCAGACGCGGCATGTTGCCGTCGCCGGGCTGGTTCATGAAGACGTTGACGGCCTCGTCTTTGATCGGGATGCGTCCGATCTCCTCGAAGCCGAGCGTGTTGTAGAAGGCGACCGAGCGGTCGATGTCGGTGATGCGGTAGCAGGTGTGGATTAGGGGCATGGGTCGGAGTCTACGCGCCGTGACCGTCCCCAGTCTCAGCGCCTACCGCCCGCCTGCTTCGCGTTCTTCGCGCTGTTCCTGGTGTTCGGCTTCGTGCTGGGCGCGTGCCTGTTCGCGCTGTTCTTCGGCCTGTTCGTGCCTGAGCTGACGTTCGGATTCGGCCTGGGTCCGCGAGTGGCCTTTGTGCTCGAGCTTGGGCTTCTGGCTGGAGTGTTGCTTCGGCGCTTTGGTCCGCGGAGGGTGTGCGGTCTTGGCGGTCGTTGGTGTGGTCGCGCTCGCGTGCTTTGCGGCTGCGCGGTTGTGTGCGGCGGCGCGTCTGCTGGCCTGGCGCGTGCGCAACTGTTGCTGTCTGCTCGACTTGGCTGCAGCTTTCGCGACGGCTCGCGCGCTGCTCTCCTGTGCTCGCACCGCCTCCGCGGTGGCCTGCCTGATCGTCAATTCGGCTTCCGGTGCCTGGGCCTCTTCTTCGAGACCTCGATTGGCTGCCGCCGACAGTCGTGCGGCGCGTACGGCAGCGGCATGCCGTGCGCTGTGGCGGGCATGCGACTGCAGTCCGAGGAACAGCGCCGCCGCGACAGCCGCGCCGCAGAGAAAGCTCACCGCGATCACAGTCCTGTGTCTCATCTGCTCAGCCTCAGTTGGCCAGCGTACAGCGGCTCTGCGCGTCCGGGGCCGGATGACCTTGGCGGCTGTCTACACTGCGCGCGTGCGAACTCTGATCGTCGGTCACGGCGGGCGCGAGAGCGCGCTTGCGCGCGCGATGGCCGCGCACAGCGAGCTGCACGCGTTCGTCGGGCACGAGAACCCCTCGATCGTCGGCTACGCCGCCGCGTCTGGCGGTGGCCACCAGGTCGGCGACGTGTGCGACGCGCGTGCGGTTGCCGCTTACGCGCGAGAGCACGAGATCGACGTCGCGATGGTCAGCGCCGACGAACCGCTCGCCGCGGGCGTCGTCGATGCGCTGCTCGCGCAGGGCACGCGCGCCGTCGGGCCCACCGCTGCCGGCGCGGAGATCGAGTGGAACAAGACTTTCGCCCGCGCGGTGCTCGGCGAAGTCGCGCCCGAGGCCTCGCCGCTGTTGCGCGTCGTCCACGACGCCCGCGAGCTCGACGACGCGCTCGCGTTCTTTGGCTCCACGCCGGTCGCGGTCAAGCCGCCCGGCTTGACCGGCGGCAAGGGCGTCAAGGTCATGGGTCCGCATCTGGCGAGCCACGAGGCGGCGCGCGACTACGCGCTCGAGCTGCTGCGGCGCGGCGGCGAGCGGCAGGGCGTGCACATCGAGGAGAAGGTCGTCGGCGCCGAGTTCACGATCCAGGCGATCAGCGATGGCCGCACGGTCGTGTTTCCGCCATCGACGTACGACTACCCCTATCGCTACGACGGCGACGAGGGCCCCGGCACCGGCGGCATGGGCTCGCTGTCGATGGCCGCCACAGCGCTGCCGTTCATGACCGCCGCGCACTACCAGCAGGCCTGCTCGATCATCGAGCGCGTGATCGAGCGTCTGGGCCAGCAGGGGCGGCGCTTCAACGGCGTCATGAACAGCGGCTTCTTCGCCACCGCCGACGGCGTCAAGGCGATCGAGTTCAACGCGCGCTTCGGCGATCCCGAGTGCATGAACATCATGAGCCTGTTCGACGGCAACTGGCCCGAGGCGATGGAGCGCATCGCAGCAGCGAGCCTGACCGCCGCCGACGTGCCGCTGCGCGAGGAGGCATCGGTCGTGCTGTACCTGGTCTCGCCGGACTACGCGCTGCCCGCCGGCTCCACCGGCGGCGCGCCCGGCCGCACGTACGAGTTCACGCTCGAGCGCGAGCGGATCGAGGCGGCCGGCTGCAACGTGTTCTTCTCCTCCGCCGTGGCCGCCGCCGGCTCGGACAGCTACCGGACCGTGGGCACTTCACGAGCGGTCGCGCTGAGCGCCACTGCGCCCACGCTCGAGCAGGCGCGCCGGCGAGTCGTCGACAGCGCCGCCTCGGTGCCGGTGCTCGAGTGGCGTAAGGATGTCGGGGACGAGCGCTACCTGGAGGATTTGACACGACTCGTCGAGCCGCAGGCCGCGACCGCCGGCTGACGGATTCGTGCAAGGATGGCGCGATGCTCGTCGAGCGCGCCATGCACCCGCAGTTCCTGTCCAACACCTTTCTTGTCGCTGACGGCCAGGGCGGGCCCGCGTTCTTCGTCGACGCCGGTGGGCCGATCGCGCCATTGATCGCGGCCGCCGAGCGGTTGCAGCTGACGCCGACGCACGTACTGCTGACCCACCATCACTTCGATCACGTCAGCGATGTCGGCGAGCAGCTCGCGCGTTGGCCCGAGTTGCAGGTGCTGATCAGCCAGCGCGAGCGCGAGCTGCTCGAGGCCAGCGGCGGTGACGCCGCCGCGGCGGTCCTCGGATGGGGGTCGATCGAGGCCGGGCAGACGCTCAGCTTCGGCGCGCTCGACGTGCGCGCGCTGCACACACCCGGGCACACCGCCGGCATGCTGTCGTTCCTCGTCAGCGAGCAAGGCGGGGCCGGCGGCGTGTTCACCGGCGACACCCTCTTCAAGAACTCCGTCGGCGGCGTCAAAGCGCCCGGGCACTCAACCTACGCTGACCTGCGCGACTCGATCATGGGCACGCTGATGGAACTTCCGCCCGACACCGTCATCCACCCGGGACACTCCGACGAGAGCACCGTCGGAGAGGAGTGGAACACCAACGCGTTCGTCCGTGTGTGGCGCGGCCTCGACCCCGAGGGCTCGCAGCCGTGCACAGCGCTCGGCGAGCCCGCCACGCTGGTGCTGCTCGGCGCTGACTACGACGGCGGCACCAAGGCCTGGGTGCGCTGGCCGGACGGGTCTGATGACATCGTCCCCGGCTCGCGCGTAGACGGCCGATAGGCGGCGAGTCGGCGACCGATAGGCGGCGCGTGGCGGCGTCCTCGCTCGCTTGTGTGCGAAGCACACGGCGCTCGCTGCGTCCTTCCCTCGCTTGCCTCTCGGTCGCCGACTGGCTTACCTGCGGAGCGCCAAGCTCCTAGCATGGGGGCCATGGCGCGTGAGAACGAGAAGATCCCGACCTCACGCGCACGGCGAACCGCGACCGTAGCCACGCTCGCCGCCAGCGAGGCCGTCAAGCAGTTCGGCACGCGCGCCGCCAACGTCACGCGCGGCGAGGAGGCCTCCGAAGCGGCGATGGCCCGCCGTCAGCTCGAGACCGCCAAGCAGATCGTCGCTGTGCTCGGCACGATGAAGGGCGCCGCGATGAAGCTCGGCCAGGTGATGTCGTTCCTGGACGTCGGGCTCGTCGCCGAGGAGCACCGCGAGGAGTTCCAACGCGAGCTCGCCAAGCTGCGCGACGCCGCGCCCACGGTCTCGTTCAAGCAGATGAAGCGCGTGATCGAGGAGGACCTCGAAGCGGAGATCTCCGAGGTATTCGCGTCCTTCGACGAGGAGCCGATCGCCGCCGCCTCGATCGGGCAGGTCTACCGCGCGACGCTCCTCGACGGGCGCGAGGTCGCCGTCAAGGTCCAGTATCCCGGCGTCGCCAGCGCCGTCAGGGCCGACATGCAGAACCTGGACATGATCCTGCGCCTGCTGAAGCGCATGACCCCGGCGCTCGACGTCAAGGCGATCGCCGAGGAGATCAAGGAGCGGATCGCCGAGGAGCTCGACTACGAGCTCGAGGCGCAGAACCAGCGCTCGCTCGCGCGCATCTTCGCCGGGCACCCGTTCATCCTCGTGCCCGACGTGATCACCTCGCTCTCGCGCGAGCGCGTGCTCGTCAGCGAGTACGTCGAGGGCGTCGGTTTCGAGGAGATCAAGGGCCGCTCGCAGGCTGAGCGCAACCGCATCGGCGAGATCATCTTCCGCTTCTTCCTCGGCTGTCTATACCGCCACCGGCAGTTCTCGGGCGACCCGCACCCCGGCAACTTCCTGTTGCTCGACGACGGTCGCGTCGCGTTCCTGGACTTCGGCCTGTTCAAGCGCCTACCCGCCGAGCCCGTCGAGCTCGAGCTTGCCGCTCAGCGCGCCGTCACCGAGGGCGATGCCCCGCGCCTGCACGAGCTGCTTGCCGAGTCCGGCTTCCTGCCCGAACCCGAGCGCGTCGACCCCGACCACCTGCTCGCGTTTATCGCAGACGCGATCTGGTGGTACACGACAGCCGACGAAGACGTGCTGCTCTCGCCCGACATCGCCACGCAGGTGATGATCGAGAGCTCGGACCCGCGCTCCAGCCACTTCCGCGAGATGCGCCACCAGACGATCCGCCCAGAGCATCTGTTCGGCCGGCGTATGGAGCTGCTCACGCTCGCCGTCCTCTCGCAGCTGCGCGCCAGCGCCAACTGGCACCGCATCGCCCGCGAGTGGATGTACGGCGATGAGCCCGTCACCGAGCTGGGCCGCGAGGAGGCCGACTTCTACGGGCGTAGCGGCGTCGCCGCGCGCGGCTGACGCGCCGCTCGATCAAGCGGCTCAGCCGCGCGGCCGGCAGCCTCGCATCCGCCTGCCACGCGCGGTGGCAGCCCTGCGCTCGGGCTCAGACGCCGGTCTCGGCCGTGACGCGCCCGGCCTTGACCGCCGCTTGCAGCGCCCCGTAGTCACGCTCATTCTGCTCGGCGTATTCGCGCGCGAAAGCGACGAGGGCTCGGTCGAACTTCGTGCCTTCGCCGAGATATGACGCGATCGCGATACGGTCGCCGCTGCGGGCGTGCGCGCGGGCGAGCGTCCACGCGCACAGGCGGCCATAGCGCGCCATGCCATTGGCGGTCATCTGCTCGATCACCGCGGAGCCCTTCCAGTCGCGCAACTGGCGCGCGTACAGGTCGTGGGCGTCATTGTTAGGGCCAGCCTCGACATGCAGCCAACCGAGGAAGATGTCGCTGCTGGCCTGCATCAAACGCTGTCCCGTGACGACCCGCTCGCCGTGGTTGGCGAACTTGCTCGGCGCCACGAACCGCTCGAGCACCGACGCCTCGGCCTGCTTCAGCTGCAGGAACAAGGGATCGTCATCGTCGCGGCCTAGCAGCAGCGCGATCCAAGCGCGCGTGCCGACGCTGCCGACGCCGACGACCTTGCGCGCGAAGTCGACCACGCGGAAGCGCTCCAGCAGCACGCGACGATCGTGCTCGAGCGTCTCGCGATATGAGCGCAGGTGCTTGTGCAGAAGCTCGAGGATCTCCTCGCGTTCGCTGCCTTGCACCAGCTCGTCGATCGGCACGATCAGCGGCGGGTCCGCGCGGATCCGCGTCTCGCCATCGACCTCGTGCGTCAGCTTCGAGAGGGCCGACATGCTGTCGCGCGTGCGTGCCTTCGCCAGCACCTGTTCGGTGCGCCCGGCGATCTTCGGCGTGAGCTGAGGGCCGAGCTCCGCCAACGCAGCATCGGCATCGAGGTGCGCGTACCACACGTCGAGGTCGCCCATCGCGGCGAAGCGCGCCATCGCGGTGCGGTACTCGGCCGCCGTGTCGAGCACGATCCGCTCCTGGCGCTTGGTCGAGAATTCATTGCTACGCGCAGCGATCAGCATGCTTGTCGTCAGGCGCTTCAGGTCCCACTCCCACGGCCCCGGAAGCGTCTCGTCGAAGTCGTTGACGTCGAACATCAGCCGGCGCTCGGGTGAGGCGAACACGCCGAAGTTCGCCAAGTGCGCATCGCCGCAGCACTGCACCGTCAGCCCCGAGCGTGGCGTCGGCGCCAGGTCGCTGGCCATAATCAGAGCTGCGCCACGGTAGAAGCTGAACGGCGAGACCAGCATGCGTCCGTAGCGAATCGGCACCAGTTCCTGTACACGGGTGCGCGCCTGGCTTTCGAGCAGCTCGATCGGATCGGCGCGTCCCGCCGCTGGCTCGAAGCCGCCGTGGCTCGAGCGCGGTACCTGCGCGCGCGCCGCCTTGCCGCGCGCGACCCGCTCGGCCACGCTCGCGTGCACCGGCCGCGCAGACTCGCTCACCTGTTACACCCGCGGAGACTGCTCGTGTGCTCCATCGTCCGCTCAGAAGCCCGTGTTCGTCTTCACGCGTTTGCGGTCCATCGGGTGCATGGCGCCCTTGGCCGCAAGCGTTTCGCAGGCCGCGGCGATGTCACTGCCCAGGCACATAGTCAGCGAATGGCCCAGCGTCTCCTTCACCAGCACGCGCATGATCTTCACGTGTTCGGCGTTTGGCGGCAGCGTGTACGCCGGCACCATCCAGCCGCGCTGCGCAGCCAGCTGCGCCGCCACGTCGAACTCGTCGTACCGCTGTTCGCCGGTGAGTTTGAAAGCCACCAGCGGCAGCTGCTCGTCTTGCTCGCCACCGATCAGCTCGAATTCGCCCGTGGCAGCTATCTCTTTCGCCAAAACACGCGCGTTGTACTTCATCGTCTCCATCATGTAGCGATAGCCGGCGTGCCCGAAGCGCGCGAAGTTGTAGTACTGCGCGAGCACCATCGCTGCGCCCGTCGAGAAGTTGAGTGTGAAGGTTGCGTCGCGCTTGCCGAGGTAGTTCTCGTAGAACACGAGATCCTCTGGCAGGTCGGCCTTTTCTCTGAACACCAGCCAGCCGATCCCGGGGTAGACGAGGCCGAACTTGTGGCCCGAGACGTTGATCGAGTGCACCTGCTCCAGGCGGAAGTCCCACTCCGATTTCGGATACAGAAACGGCCACACGAAGCCGCCGCTCGCGGCGTCAACGTGCAGCGGCACGTCCAGGCCCTGCTCGTGCTTCAAGCGCACGAGGTGGTCGTTGATGCCGCTGATGTCGTCCGCGTGCCCCGTGAACGTCGTGCCGAGCACCGCCGCCACGCCGATCGTGTTCTCGTCGATGTGCGGCTCCACGTCCTCAGGGCCGATCGTGTACTTGTCGGGCTGTAGCGGCACGATCCGTGGCTCGACGTCGAAGTAGCGACAGAACTTCTCCCACACCACGTGCACGTCACCGCCGAACACCAGGTTGGGGCGATCCAGCGACTTGCCTGCCGCCTCGCGGCGCGCGCGCCACTTCCACTTCAGCGACAGCGCCCCCAGCATGATCGCCTCCGAGGAGCCCTGCGTGCGCGCGCCCGTCGTCTCGCCCGGCGCGTTGAACAGGTCCGCCAGCATGCGGATGCAGCGCTGCTCGATCTCCGCCGAGCGCGGGTACTCGGCGTGGTCGATGAAGTTCACGCGCAGCGATTCCTGAATCACCTGTTCGGCCTCCGGCTCCATCCACGTCGTCACGAACGTCGCCAGGTTGCGTGTCGGCAGGCCGTCGAGCACCATTTCCTGCTGCAGCAGGCCGAGCGCTTCCTGCGCGGTCATGCCTATTCTCGGCAGCTTGTCGTCCGGCGCCGGCTCGAGCAGGTAGCGGTTGCCATAGATGCTCTCGAGCTTCTCGATCTGCTCGACGGTCAGCTCCGGCGGCGCGCTTGCGGCGCGCTTGCGGGGCTCTGGCGGGGCGCTGACGGGGCGCTCGCCCGCGCCTGGTTGCTCGGCTGACAAGGTGATCCTCCTGTCGTCGCAGTACTGTGCACGTCGAGCATGACTGATCGAGCGCTCGAAACACTGCACCTGCGCGATCAGCGCTCGGCGCTGGTGGCCGAGTTCGTTCCCGCCGCCGGCATGCTCTGCCGGTCGCTGCGTCATCGCGGCGAGGAGCTGCTCGCGCAGAACGCTGGCGTTGGCGCCTACGCCCAGTTCGGCAAGACGATGGGCATCCCGCTGCTGTATCCGTGGGCCAACCGGCTCGCCGACTTCGACTACAGCGCCGGCGGGCACAGCGTGCGCATTCCGCACGACCCCGCGCTCGTGCACTGCGACGCCGCCGGCCTGCCGATCCACGGTGCGATTCCCAGCCTGATGACATGGGAGCCAGTCGACGCGGGCGAGCGTTCACCCAGCGGTGCGCCCAGCTCGCTCAGCGCACGCCTTGACTGGAGCGACGCGCAGCCCGAGCTGTTCGAGCTGTTTCCTTTTCGCCACGAGCTGCGCTACGACGCAAGCCTGCACGACAGCTGCCTGCAGATCGACGTTACCGTGGATGCGTGCGGTGCAGACGCCGTGCCGCTCGCGTTCGGCTTTCACCCGTACCTCGCGCCCCCCGGCGCCGCACGCCAGCGCTGGACGGTCGAGTTGCCGGCGATGCGCGCGCTCGCGCTCGACGCCCGGCAGATCCCCGTTGGTCCCGCGCGCGAGCTCGCGGCCGAGCGCTTCCAGCTCGACGCGCGCGAGTTCGACGATGGCTTCGACGCGCTCGCCGAGCCCGCCCGTTTCTCCGTCGCCGCCGCGGGGCGGCTGCTCGAGCTGACGTTCACGCGCGGCTACCCGTGCGCGCAGGTGTTCGCGCCCGTCGGCGGCCAGTTCATCTGCTTCGAGCCGATGACTGCGCCCGCCAACGCACTGCGCAGCGGCGAAGGCCTGCGGCTGCTGGCACCGGGGGAGCGCTTCGCGGCGAGCTTCCAGCTCGCCGTGCGCGAGTCAGGCTGACGGCGTCACGCCACCCACGGGCCGTGCCACTCGCCGAAGCCCGCGATCAGCTCCTCGCCCTCGCGCGGACCCCACGAGCCGGGTACGTAGGAATGCACCGGCGGCGGCGCCTGCAGCAGCGGTTCGAAGATACGCCACGTCTCTTCGACGCCGTCCTGGCGCGTGAAGCGCGTGCTGTCACCCCGCATCGCGTCGAGCAGCAGCACCTCATACGGAGTCGGCGCCTCGCCGCCCTGCTGGGCGAACTCGACGTCCAAGTGCACCGCCTCGGGGCCGGCGACGTCCGCGCGGTGCGCGTCGAGCGTCACGCGTGTGCCGGTTCCGGGGTCGAGCTTGACGACGAACTGGTTGGGCTCTGGCCGCCGGTGTCCCCGCTCCATGAAGCCCAGGCGTGGCGGGTCGCGGAACACCACGCGCAGCTCGGTCTGCGTCAGCGGCAGCTTCTTGCCCGTGCGGATGAACCACGGCACGCCCGACCAGCGCCAGTTGTCGATATCCAGGCGCAGCGCCGCGTAAGTCTCCGTCGTCGAGTCCTTCGCGACGCCGTCGATCTCGCGGTAGCCGTCGTACTGACCGCGCACGAAGTGCTCCGGGTTGGCGTCCGCGATCGCGCGGAAGACCGCGAACTTTGCGTCCTTCAGCGTGTCCGCGTCGCGGCCCGCGGGCGCCTCCATCGCTGCCAGCGCCACCAGCTGCATCAGGTGGTTGACGACCACGTCGCGCAGCGCGCCGACGGGGTCGTAGAAGTGCCCGCGATCCTCCACGCCGAACCGCTCCGCCATCGTGATCTGTACGTAGGCGATGTGGTTGCGGTTCCAGATCGGCTCGATCATCGTGTTCGCGAAGCGCAGGTACAACAGCTCGTCGGTGCCCATCTTCCCGAGAAAATGGTCGATCCGATACAGCTGCTGCTCCTCGATCGACTCGTGGATTTCCGCCGCCAGCGCGCGCGCTGAGGCGAGGTCGTGGCCGAACGGCTTCTCCACCACCACGCGCGCGGTCTGCGTCAGCCCGGTGCTCGCCAGCTGCTTGATCACCGGCCCGAACAGGAACGGTGGGATCTCCAGGTAGAAGACCGGCGTGTGTGCGTCGCCGAGCGCCGTCTTCACGCGCTCATACGTCGCGGCATCGTTGAAGTCGCCGCTGACGTAGAACAACCGCGCGGCGAAGCGCTCGAACACGTCGGCGTCGACGCTCTCGCCGGTGCCTTCGATGCATTCGCGCGCGTGCTCGCGCAGGCGCTCGACGCTCCAGTCGTCGACCGCCACGCCCACGATCGGGCAGTCCAGCAAGCCGCGCCGCTCCAGGCGATACAGCGAACGGAACGTCATCACCTTCGCGAGGTCGCCCGTGATCCCGAAGATGACTAGGACGTCGGCGTCAGCGGGCACGAGCGCTGATGATTCCAGATAGGTTGTGGCGATGCCCGACGAGCGTGTCGCGCAGGGAGATCTCGCGCAGGTGGAGCATTCAGCTTCGGTGTTGATGACCCCGCGCTCGCGGCACCTGTTGGCGCTGGAGTTCGGCTCCAGGGCACAGTTCGACGATCCGCGCCTGGAGTGGCGGCGGCTGTTCTCCGAGCTGCTCGGCACGTTCATGCTGGTGCTCGTCGCCGCCGGTGGCGGGATTCTCCACGGCGAGGGTCAGATCAGCCTCGCTGCTGCTGTTGTCGCGCCCGGCATGATGGTGATGGCGATCATCCTGTTCATGGGCGCGGTCTCCGGAGCGCACCTCAACCCAGCCGTGTCGCTGGCGTTCGCGCTGCGTCGAGACTTCCCGTGGAAGCGCGTTCCCGGCTACGTCGTCATCCAGCTCGTTGGCGCCACGCTCGCGTGCCTGTTCCTCGACGCTGTCTTCGGCGACATTCATCACCTCGGCGCCACGTTGCCGGGGGCGGGCTACGCCGACTGGCAGGCGCTGCTGATGGAGATCGTGTTGACGGCGATGCTCGTCAGCGTGATCCTCGGGACCGCATCCACCGCGCAGAACGTCGGCCGCGTGGCCGCGTTGGCCGTCGGCGGCTACGTCGCGCTCGCCGGCCTGTGGTCCGCGCCCGTCAGCGGCACCTCGATGAACCCCGCGCGCTCGTTCGGCCCGGCGCTCGTGAGCGGTGATTTCAGCGGCTACTGGGTGTACGTGCTCGGTCCGATCGCCGGTGCGCTGATAGCGGTCAGCTGTGCGTACATCCTGCGCGGTGGCGGCGGCGACCCGCTGGCCTATGCGGCCGGGTCCGGAAGTCTCGCGCCGAGGGAGCAACTGCGAGCGACGCCTGGCCAAATACCGCCGAGCTAGAGCACCTGGATCTGGAACAGGCTGGTCGTTCCTGGCCGCCCCGACGGTAGCCCCGCGGTGATACCCACACGCCGGCCGCGCTGGCACCAGCCGAGCTCGACCACGCGGCGCGCTGCGTCGGCGATCAGCGCCTCGGTCGTCTCGTGGCGCGGGATCGACGCAGCCTGCACGCCCCACATCAGCCCGCAGCGCCTGACCGTCTCTTTGCCCGGCGACAGCGCGTAGATTGGCACCGTCGGGCGGTGCGCGGAGACGAGCCGCGCGGAGCGGCCGGACAGCGTCGGGATAACCAGTGCGTCCAGGCGCAGCTCGCGCGCCGCGTCGCAGAGGTTGTGCGCGATCGTGTACGCGGGGTCGGAGTGCGTGCGGCGCACGCGCGACTGGTTCCAGCGCTCATACGGCGCGATCGACTCCGCCTGCTCGGCGACCGCCGCCATCATCGCTACCGCCTCGACGGGGTACGCGCCGACGGCTGTCTCCTGGGAGAGCATCACAGCGTCGGTGCCGTCGAGGATCGCGTTCGCGACGTCTGCGACCTCCGCGCGCGTCGGGCGCGAGGAGCTGACCATCGAGTCGAGCATCTGCGTCGCCGTGATCGACGGACGCGCCATCCAGCCGGCAAGCTCCAGCAGCTGCTTCTGCACGATCGGCACCTGCGCGATCGGCAGCTCGATGCCGAGATCGCCGCGCGCGACCATCACGTAGTCGGCCGCCTGCAGGATCTCCGCCGCGCGCTTGACCGCCTCTGGCTTCTCCATCTTCGCGATCAGCGGCAGGCGCGTGTGGTCGCGCACCGATTCGACGTCTTCGGGCGACTGCACGAACGACAGTGCCACCATGTCCACGCCGATCGACTCGCCGTGCGCCAGCAGCTGCAGGTCCTCCTCCGGCACCGCCGGCAGCGACGCCACCGGGCCCGGGATGTTCAGCCCCTGACGCGAAGCGACCGCGCCGCCGACCTCGATCTCGACGTCCACCTCGCACGCGCCGCTGCGTACCTCCACGACGCGCAGGCGCACCGAGCCGTCCGCCAGGTACAGGATCGAGCCCTCTTGCACCGCGTCTGGCAGCCCCGCCCAGGAGAGGCTCATCTCGTGCGCGTCGCCCGGTCGGTCGCCGTCGCCGCACGAGAACGTCAGGCGCTCGCCTGGGGTCAGCTCGACGACGTCCTCGCGCAGAGGGCCGATGCGGAGCTTCGGGCCGGGGAGGTCTTGGAGGATCGCCACGGGGCGGCCTGCGCGGTTGGCGGCGTCGCGCACGCGGCGGACCGTCTCGGCGTGCTCCTCCAGCGTGCCGTGGGAGTAGTTCAGGCGCGCGACGTCCATGCCCGCCTCGACCAGGCGGACCAGGGTCTCGGGCTCGCGAGAAGCGGGGCCGATTGTCGCGACGATCTTCGTGCGGCGCATCGTCGGAAGGTATCGACGGCGGGGGCGGCGTGCGTCGCTGGGGTTGCGGTTGCGCGCGGGATTAGGGCCGTTCGCGAGCTGAGCCACTGGTGCGGGCGGCAGTGTGGTCGGCGACGCGCAGGCGGCGTAGCATCAGGGGATGCTTGGGCCTTCGCGACAGGTGCCTCGGGTGGGGGCGACGGCTCGGGTCGTCTGGTTTGGAGGGGTGGTGGAAGACGCCACCGTGGTCGCGGTACGCGAGGACGGGCGACGGCTGGAGGTTCGGGGGGAGGGGAGCGAGGTGCTCGAGTTTGTGCTCAGTCCCGCGACCGCGAGGTTTGTGTCGGCGGGAGGTGGACGGGGGCCGCGGTTGGAGTTGCGCTGATGAGCGTGTTAGTGCTCATCACATGACGGTCGGGTTCGACTGCTCGACGGTCAAGTTCCTTCACGGTGAACGGCACCACTCATTGTCGCTGACAATCTACCGATGTTGCCTTTCGATCGAGGCTTCGAAATGCGCCTCTGGCCTGCGGCGATGGACTCGACTCTGACTGTGGAGCCGACCCTTGTATACAGGCTGAGGTTCTCGTCGTAGAAATCGAGCCAGAACGCCTCGAAGTCAGATGCGGGGTCGGTATTTCTGCCGTCATATTTCCTGACATTCCTATCCAGATCCCAGACCCACACCCGCTGCTGCAGATCTCGACACATCAACATGGCCCGGCGGTCTGAGCTCGGAGGCATCTCGGTTCGTATACCGGCTTCCTGGTGGTGACGTAGGAATCCGGGGCCTACGGGGTTGGTGCAGTATCGTTTCTCAATCGCGAGCAGGTACGCGACGTTCTTAGCTGTGCCTCCAGCGTTAAGGATGTGGAATGACGTCGGCGAGTCACTGCCTACGCCTGGACCTTCGAGCTGCGTCACCGCTCCGAGCAGATTGGGTTGGCGCTTTTCCGCTGCATCTTGCTTGTGCTGAGCGACCGAGGCCCACGACGCCGTTGCTGCGCCGGCCGTGAAAAGCGAGCTTGTTAGCAGAGCGTAGTCAGTGAAATCGGACAATTATCTCCTTTGGAACAGTAGGCAAGAGGACCGTAGTATTCAGGGAGCCGCGGATGTGTGTTGGGCCCGAGCGTCCGCGGTCGATCCACTTCGCTCGTCGCGCTTTGGTGCGGCTGCCGTGCTGACTAACAAGCCCACCGCAAAGCGTCGCCCCCAGAAGTTAGGACCTGACCACAACAGACACGCCCAGAATTGTGATGCGTCACAACGACGCATGGCATGTCGGGGATTATGCTCGCACCAGGAGAGAGATTCGAGCCGATCGCGGCCGGCGCTCGCACGCGCGACGCCCCGAGACAGCCGGCTACCCGTTAAGGACAAGGGGAGGGATGATGAAGCGCAATCGTTTGCAGGCGGCCGCCGTGGTGGGCGTACTGGCACTGGCGGCACTCATGTTCAGCGCGGCCGCACAGGCGTCGCCCCCCGCTCGCGTAGGGCGCGCGGCGAAGCCGCTCACGAAGCACGAGACGCTGCCGCCGATCGACACCAGCGAAGCGGAAAACTGCGACTTCATCGCCGAGCCCGACAACGGCCTGTGCATGCTGCCGTTCCCCGACGACTACTACACGACGCCGGACCCCACCAGCGCGACGGGCCTGCGCGTCGACTTCAAGACCGCCGGCCTGCCCGCCAACGTGCTCGGCGAACACGTCGAAGCGGGTCCTTACGACGAATCCGACGGCTTCAGCCCGGGCTCGACGATCCTCGTCAAGATCCCCGGCATCGAAACCGTGGCCGACGTGCGCGCGACGGGCGCGGTGCCGATCAACCACCTGGCCGCCTACCGGCGCGCGAACGCGCCGGTGATCGTGCTCGACGCGAGCACCGGCCAGCGCTGGCCGATCTGGACTGAGATCGACTCGACCGCGAGCACCCCGTCCGAGCGCGTCCTCGAGATCCATCCGGCCGTTGACTTCACCGCCGGCCAGCGCTACATCGTGGTGCTGCGTCATCTCAAAAACGCGAAAGGCGAACACCTGGAAGCGCCGGCCGCGTTCCGCTACTACCGCGACGACGTGCCCTCCGAACAGGAAGCGATCAACGCGCGTCGCGGGCACTACGAAGAAATCTTCTCTGAGCTTGAAAAGGCCCGTATCGGGCGTCGCAGCCTGTACCTGGCATGGGACTTCACCGTCGCCAGCGACGCCAACAACACAAGCCGCATGCTCGACATGCGCAACGCCGCGTTCGCGCAGCTGGGGGACACCGACCTCGGCAACGGCGTGCCGGAAGGCGTCTCGCCGGGCTTCGAAGTCACGAACGTAGTCACGAACCCGAACCCCGGGCAGATCGCGCGCGACGTCGAAGGCACGTTCGAGGTTCCGTGTTACCTGTTCCCGAGCTGCGGACCGGGCGGCACCTTCCACCTCGACCCAAGCGGCGCGCCGATCCAGAACGGTACGTGGACGGCGAACTTCATCTGCATCATCCCCGACTCGGTGACCAGCGGACCGGCTGAACAGGCGCGCCCGTCGCTGTACGGTCACGGCCTGCTCGGCAGCGCCTCGGAGGTCGAATCAGGGCCGCAGCGCAGCCTCTCCCAAGAACACAAGATCGTGCAGTGCGCGACCGACGAGATCGGGCTCGCGGAATCGGACGTTCCCACGGTGATCGAAGCGCTCGAGAACGTGTCGAACTTCCCGACGGTCCCCGACCGGCTGCAGCAGGGGCTGCTCGACGAGCTGTTCCTGGGCCGGGCGATGATCAGCTCCACCGGCTTTTCGACCGCGCCGGCCTTCCACCAGGACGGCACCTTCGACACCGGCTCGGTGCTCGACACGAACGAGCTGTTCTACAACGGCAACAGCCAAGGCGGGATCATGGGCGGCGCGCTGACCGCGATCTCCCCTGACTTCACGCGTGCGTCGTTGGGCGTGCCGGGGATGAACTACTCGGTGCTGCTGCCGCGCTCGGTCGACTTCACCGAATTCACCGAGGTCTTCTATCCCTTCTACCCGAACGAAACGGCGCGCCCGCTCGTGCTCGACCTGATGCAGATGCTGTGGGATCGAGCCGATCCGGACGGCTACGCCGATCGCATGACCAGCGACCCGCTGCCGGACACGCCGGCACACCAGGTGCTGCTGGACGTGGCCTTTGGCGATCACCAGGTGACCGACTACCAGGCTGAAGTCGAGGCCAGGACGATCGGCGCCTCGGCGCACACGCCGGCGCTGTACAGCGGCCGCTGGCCGGAAACGAACGTGCTGTGGAACGTGCCCAAGATCAAGCACTACCCGTACACGGGCTCCGCTCTGTACTACTGGGACATCGGGCCCGTGCGCGAAAACCCGGCCGACGCCGGCTCGCAGATCGGCGTCGAACCGCCGCCCTACGAAAACGTCCCCAACGAAGTCGGAGAAGACCCGCACGAGGCGCCGCGCAACGCGCCGGCCGAGCAGCAGCTGGTGTCCGACTTCTTCGGGGGATCGATCCCCAAGAGCGACAACTGCGGGGGCGGGCCCTGCTATGCCGGGAGCTTCACCGGCCCGTAGCCGCTGACAGGAGCGCGGTCGTAAGGGAGTCCCGTACGCACGGGGCTCCCTTACGAGGGTCTTGGCATGCGCGCGTAGACTCGCCCACGATGACTCGCGTAAAGCAGCACGAGCGTGGCGTTGTGACCGATCACGAGACGTTCAGCCTGCTCGTCAGGCGCCTCGACTTCGAGCAGATCACGCAGCGCATGGTGAGCGCGTTTCGCAGCAGCATCAACAGCTATCACCGCCTGCCGGAGGTGCTGATCGAGGGCAAGGTCGTCGAGATCATCGGCCACAACATCGAGGTCTTCCGCAGCACCACGCTCGCGGGGCGCGAACCGGCGCAGGTCGAGCTGGAGCCGTTTCGTGAGTCAGCGCGCGCTCGCGCCGGCGAGGGCATGCCGCTCGAGGACCTGCTGCACGCCTATCGCCTCGGCGGGCGCCTGGCGTGGAAGGAGCTCGTCGAGATCGCCGAGCCGCACGAGCGCGACGGCCTGCTCGTCGGTGCCGAGATCCTGATGCGCTACATCGACCTCGTCTCTGCGACCGTCGCGCAGGCATATCTCGACGCCAGCCAGCACATGGTCTCCGAGGAGGAGCGGCGACTGCGGGCGTTGCTGCACGCGCTGTGCGAGGACGACGGCCCGCTGACGGCCGACACCGCGAGCCTAGCCGCGCGCGTCGGGATTCCGGTGGCCGCTCGCTACCGGCCGTTCGCGCTGGCGATCCCCGGCGAGGGCGCGATCCGCCACGGGCAGATGGCAGCGGAGCTGCGCGCGCAGGGGATCCTCGCGCTGACCGAGGGCGATCGCGTCAGCGGTCTGCTGGCGGAGGCACAGGAGCTGCACGCGCACTCCGGAGCGCTGCTCGCGGTCGATGCTCTCGCGCCGCGCGGCGCGCTCACGAGCGTGCTCGAGCGCGTGCGCACGGTCATCGATCTCGGCCGCCGCTTGCAGCGCACCGGCTTTCTGACCGCTGAGGACATCGCGCTCGAGTTGCTGCTGGCGGACAGCCCTGAGACCGCGGAGTCACTCGTTGCGCGCGTGCTCGGCCCGCTGCGGGGCGCGCCGGGACGCCGCGCGGATCTCGAGGTGACGCTGCACGCGTTCCTCGCGGCGCAGATGGATCGTCGCGCGACCGCGGCGGAGCTGCACATCCATCCCAACACGCTCGACTATCGGCTGCGGCGCTTTGAAGAGCTGACCGAATTGCGGCTGGCAGAGCCTCGGGACCTGACGATCATCGTGCTCGCGCTCAGCCACGCACAGACCTAGCGCCACGCTCAGGCGCGGCGGTGCACAGAGCAGTCGTACGGCTCGCGCCGTGCCCGGCCCCGCTCACGGTGCCCGCACATCCGGAAACCACTCGGCGCAGTGCTCGCGCAACACCTCGCGCACCCACGCGCGCTCCTCCGCCGAGGCCACGCGAAAGCGCGCGAGCAGCTCGCGCTGGCGCTCGATCGGCGCGTCGGCGATCACCCAGCGCACGGCCAGGCGCTCGAACAGCAGCTCGCTCGCGCGCTGCCATGCGTCCTCTTGCGTGGCGGCCGCGCGGGCGCCGTCGCCGGCGAGTGCCTGCGCGTACTCGCGCCGCGAGCCCGGTGTCAGTGAGCCGCGCAGCGTGAGGACGTTGCCGTGCGTGTCTGTGTAGTCGCTGGTGGGCGCAGCGAGCTTGTCGGCGCGCTGCCGCTGGCGGCGCCCGCGCTTGGCCACGCTCAGCCCGCGTCGGCGGCCCGCAGGAGCTGGCCGCGCACGTCGCCGGTGGCCGGCTTGGCGTGACCGGGCCACGCCGCCGCGGGCTCGAGCGCCGCGAGCTTGCGCAGGCTCGCGCGCGCCTGCTCGCTGTTGAAGTTGTAGAGCAGCATCGGCAGCGCTGGCTCGCAGTCGCGGCCCCAGCGGTCGAGCGTGTAGAAGCAGTCGCTGCTCAGCGCCAGGCGATCCGACTCACGCCACAGCGCGATCATCCCCGGCGCGTGCCCGGGGATCTCGACGACGCGGAAGCCCGCGATCTCATCGCCCTCGCGCACGGTGCCGGCGATCTTTACCGGGCCGCCGTCCCAGGCGTAGCGGTGCAGCAGCAGATGCAGCTGGCGCATCCCCATCGGCAGCTCCGCGAGGCCGTGCGGCCAGTAGCGAAAGCCGCCGCTGCCTTCGGCGTCGAGCACTTCGTCGGGGTGGCACAGCACGGGCACCCCGAGTGCGGCGGCGACGCCGCGGTGATCGGTGTGCGCGTGGCCGAGCACGACCCGACGGATCCCGCCGAGCTTCGCGCCGGCGCTTGCGACCGCGCGCGTCATCGTGCGGGCGCCGGCGTCGAACAGCGTCACGCCGCCGTCGTCCTCGAGCAGGTACACGTTGCAGCGCGCCGGCTGTCCCTGCACGACCCACACGCCTTCTGCCACCAGCTCCGCGGCGCCGGCGCCGAGGCGCGCGCCGAGTCGCGTCTTCGCGTTGAACGCGCCGAGCATGCGCCGCTCGGCGGCGGAGTCCTGCGGCGGCAGCATGCCGATCTGGCGCGCGAACGTCGTCGAGTCGCTGAACGCGTCGTTGCTGAGGATCAGCCCGTCGCGCACGGTCAGCAGGTCGAAGCCCTCGAGCGTCACCGGCGTGCCGGTTGGTGCGATACCACCGAAGCCGCCGGCGCCGGCGAACGTGCCGGTCAGGCGCCACTGCACGCCGCAGCGATCACCCTCGCTGGTCGTGGAGACGACCTGCATGCGCAGATCCGGCAGCGCGCTGAGCAGCCCGCCGATGAACTCGCGCACGCCGTCGGGGGCGAGCACGTCGACCTGGCCGCGGACGTTCTCGCGGCCGCCGTCGGCCCACAGCGACAACGCCAGCTCGAGGTCGCGCTGGTCGATCGCGGCGAAGTAGCGTCGCGCGACCGCCTCCGCTTTGCTGCCTGAGATGCGCCTGCGAGTCTCCGCTGCCTGCTGCATGTTCGCGGCCACCTCCAGCACCTTCGCGCTCGCCTCGCTCGCGCTCTCCCGTTCGGCCATCCCGCCTCCTTTACGCCGCTGAACGGGGTTAGTCTAGTCTGCGGCCCATGCCAGATGGGCTCAGCAGACGCGAGCTTGGCCGCGGCGAGCGCGTGCTGCCGGGGTTGTTCCGGCTGCGCCTGCCGCTGCCGTGGCCCGGAGTGCCGCACTGCAACGCGTGGGCGGTGAAGTGGGGCGAGGGCTTTGTGCTGTTCGACACCGGCATGCACGACGCGGACTCGATGTCGCACCTGGAGCGCGCGCTTGGCATGTGCAACCTGCGCCTGGAGCAGGTGCGGCTGATCGTGTGCACGCACGCACACACCGACCACTGCGGCCAGGTCGCCGCGATCGTCGAGCGGGCCGGCTGCGAGGTGTGGATGCAGCCCAACCACGAGCACCTGAACCGTATGATCGCCGACCCCGACGCGGTGTTCGCGCGGCGCGTCGAGATCGCGCGCCAAAGCGGCGTGCCCGAGGAGCCGCTGCGCCGCTACGCGGCCGAGCGCAGCTCGCGGGGGTCTGGGATCGCTGGCCCGATCGTGCCCGACCGCGATCTGCGCACTGGCATGAGCATCGTCAGTGACCTCGGCGAGTGGATCGTGTATGAGACGCCCGGCCACGCTCCCTCGCACGTCTGCATGTTCCAGCCCGAGCGCCGCCTGCTCGTGTCCGGCGATCACCTGCTCGGGCGCATCTCGCTGTACTTCGACTACGGCTACTCCGCCGACCCGGTGGGCGAATTCCTCAGCTCGCTGGGAGTGGTGGAGAAGCTCGGCGCGCGCCTGTGCCTGCCTGGGCACGGACGCACGTTCGCCGATGTGCATGCCCACATCCAGGGCAACCGCGCGCTCGTCGAGGACCGCCTGACGCGTCTGCGCGCGGCGCTTGACGGAAACGAGCTGACGGTCTTCGAGCTCGTCCCACACGTCTACGGCGACTCGCTGTCAGAGCAGAACGCGCACTGGCTGCTGTCGAAGATCCTCTGCTACCTGACGCACCTGGAGGTGCTCGGCGAGGCGCGGCGAATTGCCGGTGCGGCGTCCCCGGAGGGGAAGCCTGAGCGCTGGACGGCGGAGAGCATGAGCCCACAGGTTGCATAATCAGTAGATGCGCATCGATCAGATTCTCACCGGGGAACAGAACCCACCCACCCCGACGTTCTCGTTCGAGTTCTTTCCCCCGAAGACGGAGGTGGGCGAGCAGAACCTGTCTGCGGCGCTGGCCGAGCTGCGGACGCTGGAGCCGTCGTTCGTGTCGGTCACCTATGGTGCCGGCGGCTCGACGCGCGAGAAAACGATTGAGATCGTCAAGCGCATCAAGGAGGAGTACGGGCTGGAGGCGATGGCCCACTTGACGTGCGTAGGCGCGACCGTGGAGGAGCTGCAGACGACGCTCGCGGAGATGCGGGACGCCGGCATCGACAACGTGCTCGCGCTGCGCGGCGACCCTCCGGCGGGGCAGGAGGGATGGACCAAGACCGAGGGCGGGCTCGAGTACTCGCGCGAACTGGTCGCGCTGATCGCCGGCGAGCATCCCTTTGCGATCGGCGCCGCCTGCTTCCCGGAGACCCACATCCATGCCGCGAGCCCTGAAGCCGACGTCCAGCATCTTGCCGAGAAGGTGCGGGCTGGCGCTGACTTCCTGATCACGCAGCTGTTCTTCGACAACGCCGTGTACTTCGACTTCGTCGCCCGCGCGCGCGCTGCGGGAATCGAGGTGCCGATCATCCCTGGCGTGATGCCGATTACGCAGGTCGGGCAGGTCGAGCGCATGGCGAAGCTGTGCGGCGCCTCGATCCCCGCGGCTCTCCGCCGCGAGCTGCACGCGCGCGGCGAGGACCCCGAGGCGGTGCTCGACTTCGGCGTGGCTTACGCGACGTTGCAGTGCGCCGAGCTGCTCGCCGCTGGTGCGCCGGGGATTCACTTCATCACGCTCAACCGCTCGCCCGCCACGCGCGCGATCCTCAGCGCGCTGAAGCTCGCCAAGCCGTGGGAGAAGGCCGTCTACCCAGCTCTTCAGTGACAACCGGCGAGCTAGCGGCTCGCCGGCCAAGCCAAGCAAGGACGCAGTGAGCGTAGCGTGCGAGCAGCACGTGAGCGATCGAGGACGCGGCCTGGCGTAGTGCCGGCGAGCCGCTAGCCGAGCTCGATCTCGAGCGCCTCGGCCACACGCGGCGAGCCGTCGGCGGCCTCGTAGCGGACGTCGACCGAGTCGTTCTGGCGGTAGGTGCCGACGCCCCACGCGCCGAGCAGCCAGCGCCAGCCGCTGATCCTGTCCTTGCGCAGCTCGCGCTCGAACACGAGCGCGCCTTCGCGCACCGTGTAGTCGACGCCCAGCCGCTGCGGCACGCCGTTGAGATACACCTCATACGTTCCGCGCATGCCGCGCGGCAGCTTCACCCGGGAGCGGCCCATCGCCGCTCTGATTATGACCGCGCGTCGTCCGCGTCGCCCGCGTGGTCGGCGCCGCGGCGGCGCATGTGACCGCCGTATGCACGCTGGCGCGCGTACGCGGCATCGACGATCGCGCACACCTGCGAGGGGTGCTCGACCTGGTGCATGATCTCGAGGTCCTTGCCGTCGATGCGATGGTCGGCGAGCGCCCGTGCGCGCAGCCACTGCAGCAGCCCGTCCCACTCGCCGTCGCCGAGGAGGATCACGGGCGCATGGCGGACCGTCTGTGTCTGGATCAGCGTCAGGCACTCGAACAGCTCGTCAAGCGTGCCGTAGCCGCCTGGGCAGATCACGAACGCGCAGGCGTAGCGCACGAACATGACCTTGCGAGCGAAGAAGTGGCGGAAGCGCAGGCTGATATCCAGGTACGGGTTCGGCGCCTGCTCGTGCGGCAGCTCGATGTTGCAGCCGACGGACAGCGCGCCGGCTTCGCGTGCGCCACGGTTGGCAGCCTCCATGATCCCCGGGCCGCCGCCGGTGACGATCGCGTAGCCCGCCTGTCCCAGGCGGGCGCCGACCTCGCGCGCGAGCGTGTAGTGGGGGTGCTCAGGAGGCGTGCGCGCCGAGCCGAACACCGTGACCGCGCGCCCGATCTCGGCGAGCGCATCGAAGCCGAGGGCGAACTCGGCGGCGAGGTCGCGCACGCGCTCGGCGTCGGCGGCGCGCACCCCCGCCGGCTCGTCGCCCAGCCACAGCAGCAGCTCCTCGTCGAAGGACGGTGGGTCGGCATCCGGGTGCTGTGGCTGCTCAGTCGATGACACGGCGAAAGCGTACGCGTTGGCGCTGCGTGGCCACGAGCCCCGGCCGCAGGCGCCGTTGGGTGCGCCGCGTGCAAGCGCAGCGAGCGTCATCCCGCCAGCACGGCCGCCCCGGCGCGTACTCTCAGCGGCGATGAGCGACCAGCAAGCAGTGGAGATCCCCTACACCGTGCGCCGCTCCAGTCGCGCGCGGCGGGTACGCGTCAACGTGCACGCCCACACCGGCGTCGAGGTCGTGCTCCCGGCACGCGCGCCCGAGCGCGCTGCCGCGGCGGCCGTCAGCGAGCTGCGCCCGTGGATCGAGAGTCGCCTCGAGGACGCGCAGCGCGTGCTGGCGCGGATCGCCGCGCGTGCCGGCACGATGCCGTACCTGGACACCGTGCTCGAGCTCGTGCCGCAGCCGGGCCGCCAGCGCGTGCATCGTGACGGGACGCGGCTGCTGGTGCCGGCCGGCGACGCGCGCCCGGCGCTGGAGCGCTTCTACCGCCGCGCCGCGCGCGAGGAGATCGCGCCTCGGCTCGACCGTGCGACCGCGCTTGCGGGTACGCGCTACAGCGCGCTGGACATTCGCGCTCAGCGCACGCGCTGGGCCTCGTGCTCGGCCAGCGGGCGCATGAGCTTCAACTGGCGTCTGTTGCTCGCGCCTGAGCGCGTGCTCGAATACGTCGTCTGGCACGAGGTCTGCCACCTGCAGATTCTCGATCACTCGCCGCGCTTCTGGGCGCTGGTCGAGCGGCATTGGCCGAGCTACCGCGAGGAGCGCCAGTGGCTGAGCCGCCACGGCGCGACGCTCGTGCTCTGATGGTCCTGTTCTACGCGGACGTGCTCGGCATGAAGGCCCGCTGGAAGACCGGCGAGCTCGATCGCGTGACCGCGGCCTACGCGCTGTTCGAGCGGCTGGTCGATCGCGCGCTGTCGACGACCGCGCTGACGGGTTCTGTCTCCGGCGGGGTCCAGTCCGACGCGGTGGCGCTCGTGTTCGACACGGCGATCGATGCGGTGCGGTTCGGGAACGCTCTGTTCTGCAGCGCGTTCGAGAGCGGCACCGAGACCTCTCGCTTCTGGCTGCGGGGCTTGATCACGAGCAGCAACGTTGGCGGCACGGAGCTGGTGAGCGAGCGGCCACTGGGTGCCTCGTGGCCGGAAATCGCGGTGCGTCACTTCTCCAGGGAGCTGTTGAGCACGGTCAACATCGAGCAGGCATACAGAGGCCCGCGGCTGCTGATCGCGCAGGACGCGATCGACGCCTCGCTCAGGGATGCGCTGGCGATGCGGGTGGGCTCGAAATTCGTGATCCCGCTGAAGCAGTTGGAGTACACGCCTGTGCCTGACGCGGGCGGCCCCTGGTGGGACGTGCTGTATCTGCTGGAGCCGCCGCTGAGCCAGCAGCGTGTCGAAGCGCGTCACGTCGAGATCGGTCAACGCATGCGCTGGGCCGCGAGCAGGCGTCACCAAGGCACCGATGACGAGCTGACGCACGTCGCGGTGCTTGCGGTCGTGTGGGCGGAGTGCGCGGCGATCGCATGGGACGTGGGTCTTCGAGCGGGTGTGTTCGAGCGGCCTGTCGGGCACGAGCAGGACGCACGCGTGGCCTTGACATAGCGTCCATATGGCCTGCAAAACGGCTCCTCCGAACAGTGCCATTGGTGTGGGCAGTCGGAAACATTGCTTGTGGCGGCGCGATGGAGCGAGTTACTCTCGATGTAGACAAAGATCTCGCAGAAGGAGAGAGGACCCGCCCCGGCAATGGAACAGGTCCTCCCTCGAACATATCTCGCCGCCTCGCAATCAGCACGTCTGAGGCGACGAGAGCATCGCTAGTAGGCAAAATAAAACTAGCGAGCGGAATAAACCTGCCATAGCGTCATGCGCGCGGTCAACCCGCGTCTCCGACTCATTCGGATCTGTTGTCAGGCAGCGGCCTGGTACAGGAGGTCTCGTTTCAGCGGAAGGCTTCGTCTCAGCGCTCCGCGATCGGCACGTAGTCCAGGTCTCGCGCGCCGGTGTAGATCTGGCGCGGACGCGCGATCTTCTGCTCGGGGTCCTCGACCATCTCCTTCCACTGCGCGATCCAGCCGCTGGTGCGCCCGATCGCGAACATCACGGGGAACATCGCCACGGGCAGGCCCAGCGCCTCGTAGATCAGCCCGGAGTAGAAGTCGACGTTGGGGTAGAGCTTGCGCGAGGTGAAGTAGTCGTCGTCGAGCGCGCGCTTCTCGAGCTCTGTGGCGACCTCCAACAGCGGGCTCTTGCCGCGCACCTCGAACACGTCGTCGAGGTATTTACGGATGATCCGCGCGCGCGGGTCGTAGTTCTTGTACACCCGGTGGCCGAAACCCATCAGGCGCTCGTCGCCGGCCTTGACGCCGTCGAGGAACGCGGGGATGTTCTCGACCTTCTCGATCCGCGCGAGCATCTTCAGCGCCTGCTCGTTGGCGCCGCCGTGCAGCGGGCCGTACAGCGCGGCGACGCCGGCTGCGACCGCCGAGTAGGGGTCCACCTGGGTCGAGCCGACCGAGCGTACGGCGCTGGTGGAGGCGTTCTGTTCGTGATCGGCGTGGAGGATGAACAGCACGTCCAGCGCGCGTTCCAGGCGAGGATCGGGCTCGTACTTGAGCTCGGTCATTTTGTACATCATCCCGAGGAAGTTGCCCGCGTAGTTGAGGTCGTTGTCGGGGTACACGTAGGGCTGGCCCATGTTGTGGCGGAAGGCGAAGGCTGCGAGCGTCGGCATCTTCGCCAGCAGCCTGATGATCTGCATCGCGCGCACGCGCTCCTCGTGGATCTTGTTGGCGTCGGGGTAGAACGTCGAGAGCGCGCCGACGGACGCGACGAGCATGCCCATCGGGTTGGCGTCGTAGCGGAAGCCCTGCATGAAGTCCTTGACGTTCTCGTGCACGAACGTGTGGACGGTGATCTCGTCGACCCAGCCCTCGAGCTCTGTTTTGTTGGGCAGCCTGCCGTTGATCAGCAGGTAGGCGACCTCGAGGTAGGTGGAGTGCTCGCACAGCTGCTCGATCGGGTAGCCGCGGTGCTGGAGGATGCCGGCGTCGCCGTCGATGTAGGTGATCGAGCTGCGACACGCGGCGGTGTTCATGTACGCGGGGTCGTAGACCATCAGACCGAAGTCCTGATCGTCGGTCTTGATCTGCCTGAGGTCCATGCCGCGCACGGTGCCGTCCTGGATCGGCAGCTCGTAGCTCGCGCCGGTGCGGTTGTCGGTCACCGTCAGCGTGTCCTGCGTGGGGTCTGCGCCGTTGCCGTCCGCCTCGCCGGTGCTTGCGCTCGTCGCTTGCTGGGTGCTCATGTGTGTCTCCTGTCCGCGGGGTCGGATGCTGGATCGTCTCTACCGATTATGAGCAACCGCGCCCGCGTACCCGCCGCCGGCCGCGAATCGCGAGCGTGGAGGCCGCAAATCGTGCCAGTGCGCTTACGGTGAAGAAGCTCAGCGGTGCGGCAGGCGCTGGCGCGAGGTGAGTGCGCGCACGCGCCGGGGGGCGCCCGGCGCGGGATCCCCGTGTGGACCGCGGCGCGGCGAGCGCGGCAGCCGCGAGCGCGGATGGTGGGGGTGCAGCGGCTGCGTGCGCGGCCCGATGCCGCCGTCGAAGCCCGGCTCGGTCTCCGGCGTCTGGCGCACGGCCCAGCGCACGATCAAGAACAACGCCACGATCGGGATCTTCAAGAGGACCATCAGCCAGATGAACGTCCACGTTGTCACTACGCGCGATCGTATACCCGCGAACGGATCCGCACAAGCGGCGGATCAGCCGCGTAGCTCGAGCGGCGTGCCGCTGAACTGCGTCATCGCGTGCAGCTCGCCGATGCGCGCGGCGATCTCGCCGCCGGTGAGACGCTGCACGCGCTCGGTGCCGAACTCCTCGACGTTGAACGACGCGAGCACTGCGGCGTGCGCCATCGCGCGGCGCAGCAGCTCGTCGGACAGCTCGTCGTCGGGGTGCGCGGCGATGTAGCCGACGAACCCGCCGGCGAACGTGTCGCCGGCGCCGGTGGGGTCGATGACCGTCTCCAGCGGATACGCGGGCAGCGCGAAGAAGCCCTCGCGCGTGATGAGCGCGGCGCCGTACTCGCCCTGCTTGGCGACGATCACGCTGGGACCGCGCCCGCCGCCGGCGGGCGACCACGACAGCACCTCGCGCGCGGCCGAGACGAGGTTCGGCTTGCCGGTCAACTGGCGCAGCTCGGCGTCGTTGAGGATCACGCAGTCGACGCTCTCGATCGCACGCACGAGCGAGTCGCGCGCGATGTCGATCCACAGGTTCATCGAGTCGAGCGCCACGAAACGCGCTTGCGGCAGCTGCCCGCGGACGTCCAGCTGCAGGTCCGGCTGGATGTTGGCGAGGAACAGCACCTCGCTGGCGCGCGAGCCCTCGGACAGCTTCGGCGAGAAGCCCTCGAACACGCCGAGCTGTGTGTCGAGCGTCTCGCGCGAGTTCAAATCCCAGCCGTACTCGCCGTGCCAGAAGAACGTCTTGCCGCCGGCGACGCGCTCGACATCGGACACGTCCACGCCGCGCGCGCGCATGACCTCGAGCTGTGGCTCGCCGAAGTCCTCGCCGACGGGACCGACGACGCGCACGTCGTCGAAGAACGACGCCGCCAGCGAGAAGTGCACGGCGGCGCCGCCGAGCATCCGCTCGCGCTCGCCGAACGGCGTCTTGACGGTGTCGTAGGCAATTGATCCGACCACGGTGATGGGCATGGGCGCGCACCTTAGAGCACCGCGGCCGCGGGCGCCTGATGTCGCCGCGGCGCTGTGCTTGCTGCGGGGCGCCCGTCGCCGTCCGCTAGCCTCGCCTCGGTGCGTGCAATCCAGATGACCGAGTTCGGCGGGCCGGAGGTGCTGCGGCTGGCGGAGCTGCCGACGCCGCGGCCGGGGGCGGACGAGACGCTGATCAGGGTCACGCGTGCGGGGCTGAACTTCGCCGACACGCACACGCGCACGAACTCCTATGTACAGAAGGCGACGCTGCCGCTGGTGCCGGGCGGCGAGGTGGCGGGGGTGCGCGAGGACACGGGCGAGCGCGTGGTCGCGCTGGTGGGCAGCGGCGGCTACGCGGAGTATGCGATCGCGCGTACCGACCGCGTGTTCCCGATTCCGGACGCCGTGGACGACGGCACGGCGCTGGCGCTGGTCATCCAGGGGACGACCGCGTGGCACCTGTACCGCACGGCGGCGCGTGTAGCGGCGGGCGAGAGCGTGGTCGTGCACAGCGCCGCGGGCGGCGTCGGCACGATCGCGGTTCAGCTTAGTCGGGCGCTCGGCGCAGGCCGCGTGATCGCGACGGCGTCGGGCGAGGAGCGCCGCGCGCTGGCGCTGGAGCTGGGCGCGGACGTGGCGATCGACCCGGCGCCGGAGGGGCTGACCGAGCGCCTGCTGGCGGCAAACGGCGGGCGCGAGCTGGACGTCGTGTTCGACATGTCCGGTGGCGCCGTGTTCGACGCGTCCTACAAAGCGCTCGCGCCGTTCGGACGGATCGTGGTGTGCGGGATCGCGACGGGCACGCCCAACGAGGTGCGCACCGGCTCGCTGCTGCGCCACTCGCGCGCGGTCGTCGGCTTCTACCTGTTCCACTGCCTGGAGCGTCCGGGGATGTTCGGCGAAGCGCTCGCCGACCTGTTCGCGCGCGTCGCCGCCGGCGAGCTGCGCGCGGTCGTCGGGCACACGTATCCGCTGACCGAGGCGGCGCAGGCGCAGGCCGATCTGCAGGCCCGCCGCACGACCGGCAAGCTGTTGCTCGACCCGGCCGCCTAAGCTCCATGGCAACCGTCATGGCCAAGTCCTTCGCCGAGCTCGGTCTGTCCGAGCCAACCCTCCAGGCCCTGCGCGACGTCGGCTACGAGTCGCCGAGCCCGATTCAGGAACAGGCGATCCCAGCGCTGCTGCAGGGTCGCGACGTGATCGGCCAGGCCCAGACGGGCACCGGCAAGACCGCCGCGTTCGGGCTGCCGATCATGGAGTACCTGGACGCGAGCGAGCAGGTCGTGCAGGCGCTCGTGCTGACGCCCACGCGCGAGCTGTGCATCCAGGTGACGCAGGCGCTGCGCACGTACGGCGCGCACGGCGGCATCGACGTGGTGGCGGTGTTCGGCGGCGCCCCGATCCGCACGCAGCAGGCGCAGCTGCGCGCCGGCGGGCACGTGGTGGTGGGGACCGTCGGGCGCGTGCTCGACCTGATCTCGCGCCACTCGCTGGTGCTGCACGACTGCCGCTTCGTGGTGCTCGACGAGGCCGACGAGATGCTCGACCTGGGCTTCCTGGAGGACGTCGAGAAGATCCTCTCGCTGACGCCGTCGAGCCGCCAGACGGCGTTGTTCTCGGCGACGATGCCGGGCCCGATCCAGATGCTGGCCGACCGCTACATGTACGACCCGGAGCTGATCAAGGTCGAGGCGGCAACGCTGACGATCGACACGGTCGAGCAGTTCCAGCTCCCGGTCGAGACGAAGGACAAGCCGGACAAGCTGGTCGAGGTGCTTCGGGCTGAGATGGGATCGAAAGGCGAAGCCGAAGGGCAGCAGGCGATCGTGTTCGTGCGCACCAAGGTCCGCTGCGAGCAGCTATTTCGCACGCTGCGCGATCGCGGCATGAACGTGCGCGCGCTGCACGGCGACATGTCGCAGGGCTCGCGCGACGGTGTGATGCTGGCGTTCAAGGGCGGGCGCGTGCCGATCCTGATCGCGACCGACGTGGCGGCGCGCGGGCTGGACATCTCGACGGTGACGCTGGTCGTCAACTACGACGTGCCGACCAGCCCCGACACGTACGTGCACCGCATCGGGCGCACCGGGCGCGTGGGTCGCTCGGGCCGCGCGATCACGTTCGTGGAGAGCCGCCAGACGCGCGAGCTGGAGGCGATCGAACGTCACATCGGCACCAGCATCGCGCAGTGGAAGCAGGGCGCGGTGGCGGCGCCGACGCCCGTGCGCGAGCGCCCCCGCCGCCACTCCAAGCCGCGTATCTCCAGGCGCGACGAGCAGGAGCCCTACGTCAAGCTGGTGCTCGGCGGTGGCAGCGCCGCGGGGCTCAGCGTGGCCGACATCGTCGCCGCGGCGACGTCGTCCGCGGGCCTCGACGGTGAGGCCGTGCGCGACGTGCTCGTGCTCGACCGCTTCTCGTTCCTGTCGGTCCCGTCGACTGAGGCCGACCGTGTGATCGAGGCGCTCGACGGGCGTCCGATCGGCACACGCTCACGCGAGCCGGTCAGCCTCGAGCGGGTCAAGGTTAGATAGAGAACATGACTGCCGCTAACGATCACGGCGACCATGTTGCGCTGCGCCCGGTCACAGATGATCCGGTGACGGTCGCAACGGGGGCCTTCGCGGTCCAGATCAGCGTGTTGGGCTCTGAGGAAGCGAAGCGATTGGACCGTGAAGAGGAGATCACTCGTCAAGAGACTGTCCTCCCTGACTCCAAAGGGCGCCGAGCAAACGTGCGATAGGTGCCGCTATGGTGCGTTTTCACCGCGACCGCTAACAAGGGAAGAGCGCCATTTCAACCGCCACGATGCAAACCACAGAAGGCCCGATCGTCTTCGAGCTGTTCGACGAGGACGCGCCCAACACCGTCGAGAACTTCCGCAAGCTGGCCGCCGAAGGCTTCTACGACGGGCTCACGTTCCACCGCATCATCAAAGACTTCATGATCCAGGGCGGCTGTCCGCAGGGGACCGGCACGGGTGGTCCCGGCTACACGTTCGACGACGAGTTCAACGACCACAAGGTCGTGCGCGGCGCGCTCGCGATGGCCAACGCCGGCCCCAACACCAACGGCTCGCAGTTCTTCATCGTCACCACCAAGGCCGCCTCTTGGCTCGACGGCAAGCACACGGTGTTCGGCCAGGTTACCGACGGCCTGGACGTCGTCGACAAGCTCGAGGCGGTGGCCACCGACGGCGGCGATCGCCCGCTCGAGCCGGTCGGCATCGCGTCGATAGAGCTTTCCGAGTAGGGACACGCCGCATGCGGCGTGTCCGGGACGGCCGCATGCGGCCGTCCTCAGGGGCCGCACATGTGCGGCCCCACCGGAGAGTGCATGCACTCTCCGGCACAGCTAATTGAATACGGCGCACGCGCCGACAGGAGTACTCTGTTCGTACCGCGGATTACGAGCAGGGGAGAGTGCATCTGATGGCGAGCGTTGAGCAGCACGTCGAGCAGGAGATCCTTGAGGACGACGGCGAGGCGACGCCGTTGAGCGCGCACGACGCGCAGGCGACCGACGACGCTGCGCAGGCGAGCGCGCAGGAGCCGATCGAGGCCGAGGTCCAGGCGCCAGTTGCGCCCGCCTCCGCGCCCAGCGATGGGATACCGGTCGAGAACCCCGCCACCGGCGCGACCATCCGCACGGTCCCGGACCTCGACGCGGACGCCGTCGCCGCGATGGCTGCGCGTGGGCGCGCCGCGCAGCCGCAGTGGGAGGCGTACGGCTTCGAAGGCCGCGCGCGTGTGCTGCTGCGCGCGCAGAAGTGGCTGATGGACAACGCCGAGCGCGTGACCGAGACGATCGTGTCGGAGACGGGCAAGACCTACGAGGACGCGAGCCTCGCGGAGATCGGCTACGCGGGCAACGCGTTTGGCTTCTGGGCGAAGGAGGGGCCGGAGTACCTCGCCGACGAGCGCATCAAGTCAAGCCAGGTGCTGGTCAAGGGCAAGAAGCTGATCCTGCGCTACCGCCCGCTCGGCCTGATCGGCGTGATCGGCCCGTGGAACTACCCCCTGACGAACTCCTTCGGCGACTGCATCCCGGCGCTGATGGCCGGCAACAGCGTGATCCTGAAGCCCTCCGAGGTGACGCCGCTGACGTCGCTGCTGATGGCCGAAGGGCTGCGCGAGTGCGGCCTGCCGGAGCACGTGCTGCAGATCGCCACCGGCCGCGGCGGCACCGGCGCGGCGCTGCTCGAGCACGTCGACATGATCATGTTCACCGGCTCCACCAAGACCGGCATCAAGGTCGCCGAAGGCGCCGCCAGAAGGCTGATCCCCGCGTCGCTGGAGCTCGGCGGCAAGGACCCGATGATCGTGCTCTCCGACGCCGACCTCGAGCGTGCCGCCAACTTCGCGACGTACTTCTCGATGCAGAACGCCGGGCAGACGTGCATCTCGATCGAGCGCGTGTACGTCGAGGAGCCCGTGTACGACGAGTTCGTCGCCAAGGTCTCCGCCAAAGTCGGCGCGCTGCGCGTCGGGCCCACCGACGGCGGCTTCGGCACCGTCGAGGTCGGCGCGATCACGTTCCCGCCGCAGCTCGACACGATCAAGAGCCACGTCGACGACGCCGTGCAGAAGGGCGCGCGCGTGCTCACCGGCGGCAAACAGCGGCCAGGGGCGGGACGCTTCTACGAGCCGACCGTGCTCGTCGACGTCGACCACTCGATGAAGATCATGACCGAGGAGACGTTCGGGCCGACCCTGCCGATCATGAAGGTCGCCGATGCGGAGGAGGCCGTGCGCTTGGCCAACGACTCGCCGTACGGCCTCGGCGCGTCGGTGTTCACGCGCGACGCCGCCCGCGGCGAGGAGATCGCGCGGCGCATCGAATCGGGCGCCGCCAACGTCAACGACGCGATGATCAACTACACCGTGCTGGAGCTGCCGATGGGCGGCGCCAAGGCCTCGGGGCTCGGCTCGCGCCACGGCGCCGGCGGTATCCGCAAGTACTGCTCGCAGCAGGCGATCGTCGTCACCGACAAGCTCGCGATGAAGAAGGAACTGTTCATGTACCCGTACAAATCGCGCACCTCGCGGATGCTCGCGGGCGTGTTCAAGCTGCTGTACGGGCGCGGCAAGCGCGACTAGGCGCTCGGCGTCGGATCGGGCTCGGCGGTTAGCGGCACGCCGAGCATCCGTTCCAGCTCCGGGATCGTGGTCTCGGCGCTCGTGTGGTGGACCGTCAGCATCCCCAACTCCTGCGCGGGGGTGAGGTTGAACGGCAGGTCGTCGACGTACACGCAGTCGCTGGCGGCCACGCCGGCGCGCTCGGCGCCCAGCTCGTACATGCGCCGCGAGGGCTTGCGAATGCCCTCCTCGGCGGAGATCACGACGCCGTCGAACAGTTCGTCGAACATCTCGTGCGGATAGCGGTGCACGCCCCACGAGTTCGACACGAGCGCCGTGCGAATGCCCGCGGCGTGCGCACGGCGGACCGCGTCCACCATCGCCTTGTCGGGGTGCACGCCCGCGAACAGGCCGTCGATCAGGCCCTCGGGCTCGACCTCCAGCAGCGCCGCGAACTCGCGCTCGAAGGTTTGCTCTTCGAGCTGCCCCTTCTCCAGCGCCACCAGCAGCTCGCGCGCAGCCGGGTCGCTCCTGAAGCGCCCCATCAGCTGCTCCGGCGGGATGCCCGTGCGCATGCAGTACGCGTGGAAGGACGTGAACAGGTTGGTCGTCAGCACGCCGCCCCAGTCGATCAGCAGGGCTGTGCGGACATCGCCCTCGGGTACGTCTGCGGGCTCAGCCACCTTGCGTCACCTCCACGGCGCGGTCGGCCAGCTCGATCACGCCGTCGCCGAACTGCTTGAGGTAGGGGTCATCGGTCGTGCCGGCGATCGCGCGCTTGTAGTTGCCCTCCATGAACACCACGCTCTTCCACAGTGCCAGCGCGACGTACCAGCGCACGTCGCCGACCGCGCGACCGGAGCTTTCCTCGTAGCGTGCGATCAGCTGTTCGCGCGTGTAGAAGCCGTCGCCGCGCGTGACGTTGCCGAGCGCCGCGCGCAGCCCCTCGCTGGGGTCGTCTTTCTCGGCCCACATCATGCACGTGTAGCCGATGTCGGCCAGCGGGTCGCCGATCGTGGCCATCTCCCAGTCGAGCACCGCCGTCAGCCGCGCGGGCGCGTCGAGCGCGAACATCGTGTTGCCGAGGCGGTAGTCGCCGTGCACGATCGTCGCGGGGCCGGACTCCGGCATGTGCGCAGCCAGCCACGCGCCGACGCTCTCCACGGCTGGGATCTCGCG
This sequence comes from uncultured Solirubrobacteraceae bacterium, assembly GCA_963716535.1. Classification (GTDB taxonomy): domain Bacteria; phylum Actinomycetota; class Thermoleophilia; order Solirubrobacterales; family Solirubrobacteraceae; genus Palsa-744. The sequence goes on from OY970317.1 coordinate 3,391,839, forward strand.
GGTCTTGTTGAGATCCCACAGGCCGCCGAAGCGCCGCAGCTGGCGTCCGAGGTAGCCGGTCGGCTTGCCGAAGTCCTCGAGCCCGGCCGCGCGCCAGTCGACCGCGTGGATCTCCACGAGCGCGTCGATCAGCTCCTCGCCGATGCGCTGACGCTCGGCGGGCGTGTCGAGCGCCGGCGGCAGCGACGCGACGATCGGCTCGCCTGCGACGCGCTCCATCACGTAGAACGGCGCCCCGATCGTCGCCTCCTCGTCGCACACCGCCAGCACCTGCGGCACGCGCGCCGGCGTGTCGCGCAGCGCGCGCAGCAGACGCGCCTCGCGCAGCACGTCGTGCGCGCTCGGCGGCAGCGGCGGGCGCGGCGGGCGGCGCAGCACGACCTCGCTGCCGTCGCGCTCGATCAGGTAGGTGACGTTCGAGTGGCCCTCGCCGATCGGCGTCGCGCGCAGCTCGCCGGCGCCGATGCCGTGCTCGTCGAGGAACGCGCGCAACGGCTCGACCACGAGCAGCGGTGGGCGGCTGTTAGCCTCCCCCTCCGCTGGGGTCTGGACGATGTCGTCCGGTGCGATTGGGGCGCTCACAAGCCCGAACGCTACATAGACCGCAACCTTCTCTGCGCCGAGGTGTCTGAAGTCACCATGCCAAGAATCCGCACGCTCCTCCTTTCGCTCGCCGCCAGCACCGCGCTGGTGGGCTCCGCCGGCGCCGCCCAGGCGCTCGCATCGCAAGGCCAGATCACGTACTTCGAGGCATCGGCGCAGCTGCTCAAGCTGCCCACGCGCCACCACGCGATCGAACAGATGCAGCACCTCGGTGTCAAAGCGATCCGCGTCGAGCTGAAATGGTCCGAAGTCGCGCCCGGCGCGACGCTCGCGACGAAACCGAGCTTCGAAGCGACCAACCCCGCCAGCTACGACTGGGGCGCCTACCCGTCGCTGCTCGCCGAAGCCAAGCAGCTTGGCTGGCCGGTGCTGCTGACGGTCACCGCGCCCGCGCCGCGCTGGGCCACCGCCAACGGCCAGGTCCCGTACATCACCGATCCGAACGCCGAAGACTTCGGCAACTTCATGACGGCGGTCGCGCACGAGTTCGGCTCGGAGGTGTCCGTCTACGCGATCTGGAACGAGCCCAACGAGTCGGTATTCCTGCTGCCGCAGTGGAAATCCAACGGCAAGCCGGCATCCCCGCGCATCTACCGCGCCCTGTATCAGGCCGGCTATGCGGGCCTGAAGGCCGCCGGCCTGACGCACCCGCGTGTGCTGTTCGGCGAAACCGCGCCCTACGGCTACGACACCGTCAACATCCACAAGGAAGGCTCCAAGGTCGCGCTGCGCCACCCGGTCGCGCCGCTCGCGTTCATGCGCGAAGCCCTGTGCCTGAACACCAAGTACAAGAAAGCCGGTTCCTGCGAAGAGCTGCAGATGAGCGGCTACGCGCACCACGCCTACACGCTGCCGACCGGTCCCTACTCGATGCCCAAGCCGAGCGACGACGTCACGATCGGTTCGCTCGCGCGCCTGACGAACGCGCTCAGCCTGGCCGCGCGCGCACACGCGATCCCCGGCGGCACGCCGATCTACCTGACGGAGTTCGGCGTGCAGAGCTACCCCAACAAAGAACTCGGCGTCTCGCCCGCGCAGCAGGCCGAATACGACGCGATCGACGAGCACATCGCCTACGAGAACCCCAACGTCGCCGCGTTCTCGCAGTACCTGCTCAAAGACGACTCGCTCAGCGGCACCGAACCGGGCGCGAGCTTCCAGACAGGGCTCGAGTACTACAGCGGCCAGCCCAAGCCGCTGTACTCCGGCTGGCCGATCCCGCTGACCGTCACCAAGACCGCGCACGGCGTCGCGCTGTGGGGGCTCGTGCGCCCGGCGACCGGCGCCACGAAGGTGACCGTGCAGATCCGCGCCAAGGGCTCCAAGCGCTACCGCACGTTGCGCACGCTCGCCACCAACAGCCACGGCTACTGGAGCTTCAGCTCGAGCACCGCCGGGCAGTACTGGCGTGTGCTCTGGACGAGCCCCGCGGGCGTCAAGTACGAAGGCCCGCCGATCGCCGCGTACGCGATTCCCTGAGCGCCGCCGGCTTCGCGTCGCGGCGTCGCGCCGGCCGATGGCGTCTCGCCGAGCTAGACAATAGGATGCCGACTCGTGCCTCCGACTCCACAGGTGCGTAGCCGTCGACTCGCGCTCGGTGGCGCGCCTGCTTCGTCGCTGACGTGGGTGCCGTGGTCGCGCCCCACGAGCCGCATGCGGATGGCTCGCTGGGGACTTGTGCTGCTCGCGTGCGTGGCTGTCGCGTTCGCGGCCTTCGACCTGGCGAGCGCTGAGCACCAAGCCGGTCCGGCGGCGTCTGGCTCGGTGCGCGCTGACACCCTGAGCGTGGCCGCACGCCTCGCGGTCTCCCGCGGGCTGGGCGCCGAGCTCCCCAGCTACCGGCTGGTGCGCTCCCCCAAAGGCTTTCTGGCCCACAACCCGCGACAGGGGCTGACGGCGAGCTTCGGTGACGGCGGCGCGAGCATCGGCACGCGCGACGGCGCGCACGTGCGTATAGCGCTGCAGGCGCTTGGGTTCGGCGGCGTGCTGCGCTCGGTCGTTGCCGGGCGCCCACAGGTGCACGGCAACCGCGTCGAATACGCGCGCGGCGCGGCACGCGAATGGTTTGCCAACGGCCCGGCGGGAGTCGAGCAGGGCTTCGAGATCGCGAAGCCGCCCGCCGGCGCAGCCGGCGGGGCGCTCACACTCGCGGTGGGGGCATCCGGCACGCTCGAGTTGCAGGCCGGGACAGCCGGTGGCCTGACGCTCGCCGGCGCTGACGGCAAGCCCGTGCTGAGCTACGGCGATCTGAGCGTCGTCGATGCCCGCGGACGCTCGCTGCCGGCACGTATGACGGCCGCGCACGGACGTGTGTTGATCAGCGTCGACGCACGCGGAGCACGCTATCCGCTGACCGTCGACCCGCTCGTGAGCATCGCGGAACTGTACGCGTCGTCAGGTAAGGAAGACGAAGTACTTGGGTATTCGGTTGCCGTGTCCGGCAAAACCGTCGTCGCGGGAACGCCGTTTGCGAACGTTGGGGGACACGCCGAAGCCGGCGCTGCCTATGTGTTCACGGAAGGCCCGGGCGGCTGGAGCACATCGACGCAGGCGACGGAGCTGTTGCCGAGCACGAGCGAAGCGAACGCAGAGTTCGGCTACTCGGTGGCGATCTCGGGCGAGACGATCGTCGTAGGTGCCCCCGATGCCACCGGCGAGGGGCCGGAGAACGGAGCGGCGTTCGTGTTCAGCGAACCGAAAGGTGGCTGGGCCGGCAAAGCAGAACAGCACCAGGCGACGACGCTACTCGACACCGAAGATCAGGTCGGTCCGGAATTCGGCAAGTCGGTCGCGATCAGCGGAGCAACGGTTGTCGTGGGGTCACCCCGCTACGTGAACTACATCTACCCACAGACGCACTCCAAACCCCCCGAGACCGGCGCGGCTTTCGTGTTCGTGGAGCAGGCTGGCGGATGGGCGGCAAAATCACAGCAGTTTCAGAGCTGGACCTTGATGGAGACCGCGAGGGAATACGAAGAATACGAAGAATACGATTTCTTCGGGGTGTCGGTTGCAATCGAGGAAAGCTCCGGCGAACAGACCGTCGCTGTAATGGCCCCCCGCGCCAAAATCGATGGTCACTTCGAGCAGGGTGCGGCGTTCGTCTTCGATCGGCCGCCGGGCGGTTGGACTGGGACTCTTCTGGAATCCAGTCCCAGCGCGAGCTTGACGATCTCCGACGGTGCGAACTACGACAGGATCGGCGAAGCCGAGGTCTCCTTCGAAGGCAGGACGCTCGCGATCTCCGGCGGTGAGATCGTCGTCGGCGCCCCGGAAATCGAGGACGGAGCAAACGAAGGCGAGGGCGCCGCGTACGTGTTCAGCAGGCCCGCCGGTGGCTGGGCAGCCCAGCGCGAACAGACCCAGGCGGCTACGCTGCTGCCCTCGGACGGGCAGAAAGACTGGCATTTCGGCAAAACCGTCGCGGCGGAAGAACCGACCGTGATGGTTGGCGGTAACGGCCACGGTTACGTGTACTCGATGCCCGCGGGAGGCTGGAGCGGTGAACTGCTGGAGAGCTCCGAGCTGGCGGGTTTCACCACGGCGGTGTCGCTCACCGATGGCTACGCGGTGGTCGGCGACGCCGCGCTGTCGCCTGCCCACACCGCTCAGGGTGGCGTGCTGATAGTGCCGCTCGGGCCGATCGTCACGACCGGCCCCTCGTCGGGCGTGTCCGCCGGCGCGGCGACGGTCGAAGGCAGCGTCGCTCCGAACCGCAACCCGGTGAGCAAGTGCTCGTTCCAATACGGGATCAGCACCTCCTACGGTGGCGAAGTCGCGTGTGCGCAGACCGTGGTGGGCACGGTACCAGCCCGACGACGGTGACCGCCGCGCTGACAGGGCTCGCGCCGGCAACCACCTATCACTATCGCGCGATCGCGAGCAACGCCAATGGGACCAGTTACGGCGCCGATGAGACGTTCACCACATCCGCCGCAAGCACGGTCGGCATCATCGAAGCGCCGACGTCAACGACGTCCGGCACCACGACCAGCGTCACAACCGCCGTCACGCCGCAGCTCTCCGCGGCGCTGGCCTGCACGACGGCGCAGGTCGCGCTGATCAACGTGCTGCAGCAGGGCTCGCACGTCCTGATCACGGGCGCCGCGCGCCTGGTGCTCGCGGGCAAGCGTGTCGGCATCAAGTTCCTCGCGAGCGGCAAAGTCGTCGCCAGCGCCACGATCGGCGCCGACGGCACGTTCACGGCGAGCGCGCCGCTGCCGCCGGCGAACGTTCGCGCGACCAACCGCGCGCGCTACGAAGCGGTCGTCGGGTCGCTGCACTCGCTGAACCTCAAGCTGCAGCGCCGCATGTACATGGTCAGCGCGACGCGCTCGGGCGCGCACGTGCTGCTCTCCGGCTACGTCACCGGCAGCTTCAGGCCAGACACCGTGGTGAAGATCCTGCTGCGCGTCACGTGCTCCAAGGAAGTGGTGATCGCGAAGGCCAAGCTGACGAGCTCCGGCAAGTTCAGCGCGAGCGTGCCAGCGCCGAGCGGAGCGGCAAGTCAGATCGCGGTCTACCGCGCGACCACGACGGTGCTGGACGACGGACATCCCGAGGCGACGTTCACGCTGCCGACGCCGCCGACCGGCTGAGCCACTTGGTCGTGCCTACGATGAATGCACGATGCCTGAGCTGCCCGAGGTCGAGATCACCGCGCGTCTGCTCGACGCGGAGCTGGCGGGCGCGCGGATCGAGTACGCGCGGGCGCCGGGGATCAACGCGCTACGCACCTTTGACCCGCCGCTGAGCGCGCTCGCCGGCCGGCGCGTGGCGGCGGTGCGCAGGCGCGGCAAGCATCTGATCGTCGACGTGGAGGCGGGCGGTGCCAGCGAGCCCGCGCTGGCGCTGCTGATCCACCTGATGTCGGCTGGTCGGCTGCAGCTGTACGACAGGCCGGCGGGGCCGCGCGATCGCACCTCGCGGCTGCTCGTCGGGCTCGACGACGGCCGCGAGCTGCGCTTGCGCGAGTTCGGCTCCAAGCAGGCGGCGTGGGTGAAGCTGCTGGGCGCGGAGCAGCTCGAGCGCGACGACGCGCTGGCGACACTCGGTCCGGAGGCGTGGCCCGAGCCGGGCGAGCCGGAGCGGCTGAAACAGCTGCTGGACGCGCCGCGCCCGCTGCACGCGCTGCTGCGCGACCAGCACGTGATCGCCGGCATCGGGCGCTCTTGGGTCGATGAGATCCTGTGGCAGGCGCGGCTCTCGCCGTACAAGCGCGGCGCCGACCTCGACGAGGACGACGTGGCGCGGCTCGCCGACGCGGTGCGCGACACGCTCGGCGGGGCGCTCGCGCACTACGAGCAGGCGGTCGCGCTGCCGATCCCCGACAAGCTGCCGCTGCCGCTGCGCGTCCACCGCCACCAGGGCGAGCCGTGCCCACGCTGCGCTAGCACGCTGCAGGCGGTCCACTTCGAGGACTACGTGATCGCGTACTGCCCCGCGTGCCAGACCGACGGGCGGGTGCTCAAGGATCGGCGTCTGTCGAAGCTGCTGCGGTGAGGGTGAGCGGCCCGAGCTGCTCGATCGCCAGCAGGAGCTGGGCTGCGCTCAGTTGCGCGCGACGTCGAACAGCTCTATCTGGGCGCCGTGTCCGGTGGAGGACGCGAGGCGCCCGTCGCACGTGATGAGCGGTGCCTCGAGCGCCTCGGCGAGCGCGACGAAGGCGGCGTCGTAGGCGCTGAGGTTGTGGCGCAACCCCCAGATGCGATCGCTCAGCGGCTCGTGCGAGTAGCGCAGCAGAGCTGTCTCGGCGAAGTCGGTTCGCGCGTCCGCCGCGCGCTCCGCCGTGATCTCGCTCCGCATCGTCATCGCGCGCAAAGCGTGTAGGAACTCGATGTCGAGCAGATAGGGCGCGTGCAGGTCGCCGTCTTCGGAGAGGCGCTCGACCAGCCCTGGGGCAGGCTCGCGGGCGGCGATCGCGTCGATGATCGCGGAGGTGTCGATGACGAGCATCGTCAGCCGCGATCGCGCCCGGCACGCACCGCCGCGACGATCGCCTCGCCGCTTGCGCCGCCGGCTCGACCGCGTGCTCGCGCGAGCAGATCGGCGATCGGCGGCTTCTGCGCCACGCGCTCCAGCTCGCCGAGGGCGTAGTCGGAGAGGGATACGCCGGAGGCGGCGGCGCGCGTTCGCAACGTGCGATGAACCTCGTCGGGGACGTTGCGAATCTGGATCGTCTTCATCGGGTCAGGTTAGCATCTTGCATGCATCACACCCAAACTGCACCCAATGCTGACGACCTTCGTCTTCCGGGTACACCATGGCTGCGCCCGCCTGGTTAGGATGCGCGCCATGATCGAGCCAGGACAGCGGGCCCCCGACTTCGAGCTTCCCGACCAGGACGGATCGACGGTCAAGCTGTCGGACCTCCGCGGCCAGCCGGTCGTCGTGTACTTCTACCCGAAGGCGGCGACATCCGGCTGCACGACGCAGGCGTGCGGGGTGCGTGACCATCGGGCCGACTACGAGCGTGCAAACGTCGTCGTGGTGGGGGTCTCCCCGGACCCGGTCGCCAAGGTCAAGAAGTTCCACGACAAAGAGGGCCTGAACTTCCCACTGTTGGCCGACGAGGGTCATCGCGTCGCTGACTCATATGGGGTGTGGGTGCAGAAATCGATGTACGGCAGGACGTACTTCGGCAATGAGCGCACGACGTTCGTGCTCGACGCGGACGGAGTCGTTGCGCAGGTTCTGCGCAAGGTCAAGCCGGCCGAGCACGATCAGCTGGTGCTCGCGGCGCTCGCGGATCTCCGCTCATAGTGAGAAAAGATTAATTGTTTCTGTCTAGCGGGTAAGACACAAAGTTTGGAATCATCGGTACGATTACAGCCAGATCAAAATCGGTCGGTTTGTGTACTGAGGAGTCCACGTGGCGGTTCCGGGCGAGCAGACGTTGGAGGAGCGGGGGACCGAGGGTGAGAGCAGCGCCGTGCTGCGCTCGCAGGTCGCGTGCGCAGTGCTCGGCTTGGTGATCGAGAAGCCGAGCCACGGATATGAGATCGGGCAGCGCTTCGATCGGCGTTTTGGCGGCTTTCTGCGCGTGGGTCGATCGTCGATCTACGCGGCGCTGGGAAGCCTGATGGACGCGGGGCTGATCGAGAAGCTGTCGAGCCACTCGAGCACCGGGGCTCGCCGCGGCGCCAAGGCCGGGGCGTCCTACCGCGCCACGGCGCGGGGCGCGCGCGCTTATCGCGCCTGGCTGGCCGAGCGTGTTCGCAACGACCCGCAACGGGTCGAGATGCTGGGACGGATGATGCTGGCGGGCGTGCAGAGCGTCGATGCGGCGCTGGACTTCGTCAATCGCTACGAGCGCGAATGCATTCGCGAAGCGCAGGAGCTGTCGCGGCCAGAGGCAGCGGCCCCAGGCAGCCGCGGAGGCGTGTCCGGGGTCGTCGAGCGCCTGCTGATCGAGGAGCGCCGTCGGATGATCGACGCGCAGCTTGCGTGGATCGCTTACGCGCGCGCGGAGCTTCGCGCGGAGCGCGCGAGCGTCGGAACGGGCCAGCAGCGGTGAGCCTGCTCGAGGTCGACCGCGTGACCAAGCGCCACCGGCGCGGTCGGCTGGAGCGCGTCGCGATCAGGGACGTGTCGCTGGAGATCGCGGACGGCGAGCTGGTCGCGGTGTGGGGCGCTCGCTTCTCCGGACGCAGCACGCTGCTGCGTGTCGCAGCTGGGATCGAGGCGCCGGAAGAGGGCAGCGTCCGGTTTGAAGGTCGCGACCTCAGGCGCGCCCGCGACAGCGTTCTCGGCCGCGGCATCGGCTTCTGCCAGATGTGCTTCTCCGCTGGGCAACGCGGGCTCGTCGTCGAGCAGGTGGCGGCAGGGCTGCTCGCACAGCGCTCCTCGCCCCGAGAGGCGCGCCGACGCGGGCAGGAGATGCTCCATCGCGTTGGTGCCGCTGACTGTGCGCGCTTGGAATGTCACGAGCTGGGTGGCGCCGAGCTCGCGCGCGTGGCGATCGCCAGCGCACTCGTCACCGCGCCGTCGCTGCTCGTGATCGACGAGCCCACGAGCGGCGTCGATCTGCTCGAGCGCGACCCGCTGCTCGCGCTGCTGCGGTCGATCGCGAGCGAAGGCACCGCCGTGCTGATGAGCACCGGCGACGCTCAGGGTCTGTCGGGCGTTGACCGCGCGCTCACGCTCGACAGCGGCGAACTGCAGGCAGAGGCGCAAGGCGAAGCGGCGGTCGTGCCGCTGCGACGCGCACAGTCGGGAGCGCGACGGCGGTGAGCGAGCACAGGCCCAGCGCCGTGCTCGAACTGGATGCCGTCGTCAAGCACTACCGGGGCTATGGCGATGAGGTGGTGCGCGCGGTCGACGGTGTGACGCTGACCGTCGCCCCTGGCGAGATCGTCGCCCTGCATGGGCCCAGCGGCTCCGGCAAGAGCACGCTGCTGATGCTCGCGGCGGCGCTGATGCTCCCCGACGCCGGCGTCGTGCGCTTCCAGGGCTGCGATCTCGCGACCCTGGCGGCGGGTGCCGCCGCCGCGTACCAGCGCCGGCGGATCGGCTTCATCTACCAGTCCTTTCACCTGATGGCCGGGGTGCCGGCGGTCGAGAACGCGGCGATCAAGCTGCTCGCCGACCGCGTGCCGTTGCGACACGCGCGCCGCACTGCGGCGGCGTGGCTCGAGCGGGTCGGGCTCGACGGACGCCTCAACCACACGCCCGACCAGCTCTCCGGCGGCGAGCGCCAGCGGGTGGCGATCGCGCGGGCGCTCGTCAACGAGCCGTCGATGATCCTCGCCGACGAGCCGACCGGCAGCCTCGACAGCAGGCGCGGCGGGGAAATCCTCGCGCTGCTGTCCGGCATCGCGCGCGAGCGGCAGGCCGCCGTGCTGCTGGTCACCCACGACCCGCAGGCCGCCGCGATCGCCGACCGCGTGTGCACGCTGCGCGATGGCAAGCTGATCGACGGAGCGCTCGATGCCGCCGCGACGCCTCTGCCTGTCGCGACGCCTGCTCCCGCCACGACACCGCTTCCCGTCACGGCGGCCTTCCCCGCGGCGCCGCCAGGGCGTCGGCGGGCCTGGAGCTGATCAGCCGGTGCGGCTATCCGGGCTGCTCTATCTCTACGCCAGGCGGCTGCGCACGCGCCCGGTGCAGGAGCTGCTTGCCGGGGTTGGGATCGCAATCGGGGTCGCGCTCGTGTTCGCGGTCCAGGTCGCCAACAGCAGCATCACCGATGCGTCCAGCGCAATCGTGCGCGGGGTTGAGGGCACCGCCAGCCTGCAGCTGCGCTCGCGGGACGCGGACGGGTTCGACGAGCGCGTGTTCGCGCGCGTACGGCGCCTGCCTGGTGTCGCGCAGGCGGTGCCGATCCTCGACGAGAACGCCACAGTCGTCGGTCCCACGGGGCGTCGCGTCGCGATCGATCTCGCGAGCGCCGCGCCGAGCGTGGTCTCGCTGAACGGGAGCATCACCCGCAACATCTCGATTCACGGCAATCGCTCGGCGCCTGGTCTGATCCTGCCGAGCGCCACCGCGCACGCGCTGGGGCTGTCCGCCGCGAGCGGGCCGCTCGACGGGCGTGCGCCCGCGGTCACGCTCGACGCGCGCGGCATCGCGAGCCGCGTGCCGGTCGCGGCGGTGCTCGGCCCGGAAACCGTCGGCGCCCTCTCCGGCGCGATGGCGGCGCTCGCGCCGCTCGGGCTCGTGCAACGGATCACGGGCCTTGACGGCCGCTTGACCCGCATCCTCGTCACCGCCGGCCCCCGCCAGCGGGCGCGGGTGCAGCGCGAGCTGACGGCGCTGGCAGGAGGGCGGCTGACCGTCGCTGCCGCCGACCAGGACATCGCCCTGCTGAAGCAGTCGGTCACGCCCAACAACCAGGCGACGGGGTTCTTCGTGCTGGTCAGCGCGATCGTCGGTCTGCTGCTCGCGTTCAACGCGATGCTGTTGACGGTTCCAGAGCGCCGACGGATGATGGCCGACCTGCGGATGCAGGGCGTGCGACCGCGACAGCTCGCGATGATGCTCCTGTTCCAGGCGTTGTGCCTCGGCGTGGTCGCCTCGCTGGTCGGGCTCGCGGTCGGCGACTTCCTGTCTCGCACGATCTTCCACACCACTCCCAGCTACCTGTCGGCGGCTTTCGCGCTTGGCACGCAGACGGTCATCGGGCTGCGCGCGGTCCTGGTCTCGTTCGTCGGCGGCGTGCTCGCGACGTGCCTGGCGGCATCGCCGCCGTTGCTGGACCTGCGTCGCAGACGCGCCGTCGACGCCGTGTACTTCGAGGACGGTGAACCGGGCCAGGCGCTCGACGACAGGGCGCGGCGTCTGCTGCTCGCGGTCGGCGCGGCGCTGATCCTCGCCACGAGCGTGCCGCTGCTGCTGTGGCCGTCCGCGATCGTCCCCGCGACGATCGGTCTCGCCGTCGCGACGTTGCTGGCGATCCCGTTCGCGTTTCAGCTCGCGGTGCGGCTGATCGAACGAGCGGCGGCGCGCTCCGCGCGACTGAACATGTTGACGGTGGCCGTGCGGGCGTTGCGGGCGACGACCGTGCGCTCGCTGGCGCTGGCGGCGACCGGCGCGATCGCGGTGTTCGGCTGCGTCGTCGCCGAAGACTCCCACAACGACCTGCTCCACGGTCTCTACCGCGACTACTCCGAATACGTCTCGACCGCCGACCTGTGGGTCGTCAACCAACAGGACAACCTCGCCACCAACAGCTTCCGCACGGGCCACCTGCCGGCCCGCATCGCGGCTGTGCCCGGGGTCGCCTCGGTGCGCCAGTACCAGGGAGGGTTTCTCGACTTCGGCGGCAGGCGCGTGTGGCTGATCGCACGCGCGCCCGGCACACCCGCACCGATCCCCGCGAGCCAGCTCGAGCAGGGTGATCTCGCGCTCGCCACCGAACGCCTGCGCAGCGGCGGCTGGATCTCGGTCTCGCGCCAGCTTGCGGAAGCCCACCACGTGCGGGTGGGCGGCGAGCTGACGCTGCCGACGCCGAGTGGCGCCGTCACGTATCGCGTCGCCGACACGACCACCAACCTCGGCTGGAGCGCCGGCGCGATCATCTTGGGTGGCGCCGACTACCGGCGCGCGTGGGGGAGCACCGACGCGACCGCGCTGGAAGTGAGCACGAAGCCAGGCGCCGACGTCGTGGCGGTCAAGCGCGAGGTGAAGGCGCTGCTCGGGCCGGCCAGCGCGCTGACCGTGCAGACGGGCGGCGAACGCGCCGCGCAGGCCGACGCGCTGGCGCGTCAGGGCTTGAGCCGCATGAGCCAGATCACCTTGCTGCTGATGATCGCCGCGGCGCTCGCGATGGCCGCCGCGATCGGCGCGGGGATCTGGCAGCGGCGCGCGTCGCTCGCGTCGCTGCGGATCCACAGTTTCAGCCCGTGGCAGCTGCGCGCGGTGCTCGCGTGCGAGTCGGTTCTGGTGCTCGGCACAGGTGGTTTCACCGGGGCCGCGGCCGGCGTCTACGGGCATCTGCTGTGCGATCGCTACCTCAGGCTGACGACCGGCTTCCCGGCGCCGTTTGCCGTCGAAGGCGTGCACACGCTACAGACGATCCTGCTGATCGTCGTGGGAGCGCTCGCGGTGCTCGCGATCCCGGGCTACGTCGCCTCGGAGGTCTCGCCGCAGTTCGCGCTGCAGGATTAGAGACAGCGCCCGCGGGTATCAGGGGACCAGCGGCGCGAACGCCAGTGGGGTTTGGCGCTGGAACGAAACGTCCGCGAAGGCTGACTGGGACTCGAACATCCGTCGAGAGGACCCCGCGTTCATTAGAACTCTTAGGCTCCTTAAGTAGAACATTTGATTTCAACAGCCAGAAATTGGCTCGCTCTCCTACCAATATTTGGGTATGGGGAGCAGAGGTTGGAAGGATTCGTCCTGTAGACGGGAGACAATCGCGCTCGTGCGCGCGGGGGTCGACTACTGGCTGACGATCCACCCCAGAGCCAGGCTCGAGATCCGTCGCTGGCGCAGGCAGGCGGAGCGCATCCCGGATCAGGCGCTGCGCGCGCACGCCGTGCATAAGCTGACGCGCGAGCGCCTGAACCCGGAGGCGGCTGCCTTCTTCGCGGTGCTCGCGCCGCGCCGGCACCGGCACGCGCTGGTGCGCCTGATCGTCGGCTTTCAGATCGCCTACGACTACCTGGACGCGATCAACGAGGAGCCGGCGACGGCGTCTCTGCGCAACGGCTTGCAGTTGCACAGTGCTCTGAGCGACGCTGTCAGCTCGCGACCGTACGACGCCGACTACTACCGCTTCCACCCGCAGCGCGACGACGGCGGCTACCTCGCCGAGCTCGTGCGCGAATGCCGCTCGGCGCTGGGCGAGCTGCCCTCGGCGCCTGAGCTGGAGCCGCTGCTGCTGCTCGCGGCCGAACGCTGCGGCGAGGCGCAAAGTCGCAACCACGCGGTGCTGGTGGAGGGCAGTGCGCAGCTGATCGAGTGGGCCGCGAAGCAGCAGGCCGGCGACGAGTACCTGTGGTGGGAGCTGGCCGCCGCCGGCATCTCCTGCCTGGCGCTGCACGCGCTGTTCGCGGCGGCGGCGCGCACGACCACGCTGCCCGAGGCCGAGGCGATCGACGGCGCCTACTACCCGTCGGTGTGCGCGATCAGCGCGCTACTCGACAGCCTCGTCGACCAGCCTCACGACGTCAGCGGCACCAACCACAGCTTCGTCAGCCACTACGCCTCCTCGACGCTCGCGGCCGAGCGCTTCGCTGCGATCACCAGTGAGGCGCGCGAGCTGTCGAGCGCGCTTCACAGGCATCGGCGTCACGCGGTCATCCTTGCCGGGATCGCCAGCTTCTACCTCTCAGCCCCTGAGGCGCACAGCGAGCTCGCTCGGCCTGCCGCGATGCGTACGCTCGACTGTCTAGGGTCATCCAGCGTTCCGATCCTGGCGGTGATGCGCTGGCGGCGGCGAGTCGCAGGCTGACCGCCGGCACGCAGCGGCGTTGTGTGCCGCACGTGTGGTTGAGGCTACGCCGCCAGCTCAAAGCGGCAGCCGGTACTTCCGCGTCACGGGGTCTTGCACGAGCAAGCCAAAGGCCACGAGCGTGGTCATGTAGCGGTGCGTCGTGCTCGGGCTCAACCCCAGCTGCCGGGCGACTTCCACGACGCCACGGCCCTCTTCGCCGGAGATGAACAGCGCAAGTATCAGGAGCCCCCGGAACAGCGAGTGCGACAGGCGTCCACTCTCGAGCTCGGTGCAGTAACGGTCTTCGAGCGAGCCCTCCGAGATCGCCTCCTTGGTGATCAGGCCCGATAGCAGCAGGTTGAGGCTGGGTCCGTGGGCGTCGGACGTCGCGCGAATCACGTCCTCGACCTGGGCCTCCGTCAGCTCCAGGTAGACGAGCTCGTCTGCGGCGACGTGTCCGTCGCCGCGGCCCGAGCGCCCGTTCGGACTGTCAAGTCCGGTCCGGGTCTCGGTTGCTTCATCGACGACCATCACTCGCACCGATGATGGCGGCTGCCAGCATCGCCGATAAGGCGTGCCGTGAATATTCAGTCGTTGGACTATTCACCGGGTCGTTCACCGACTCGATATCGTCCCGTGCCATGGAGACCGAAGCCGCCGCCAACGCCGCCGATCGCGACTGGCGCCTGTGCGCCGAGCTGGAGGTAGCGGACGCGGGCGGAGCCCTGCGCGAGCTGCTCGGCCGTCTGCGCGGTCCCGACGTGGTTGGCGAGGTCGAGGCGGCGGTGCCGGACGATGTCGTGATCACGCACGACGGCAAGCTGCTGTTCGCATACGCCGCACAGGAGGCGACGCTCGCCACGGCGCGCAGCGCGATCGAGGCTGTGCTCGCGCGCGACGCGATCAAGGCGAGCGTGCGCGTGAGCCACTGGGACGACGAGCTCGGCAAGTGGCGCCAGACCGATCCACCGCCCACCGAGTCCGAGCGCCAGCTCGAGGCTAGCGCCGAACGCGACGCGGAGGCGATCGAGACGCGCACGCTGGTCGTCAGCGCGGGCAAGATGGTCCGCGCAGAGTTCGAGCAGAGCACCCGCGAAGCGGCCGACAAGCTGGACCTCGAGTACTCGATCATGGAGCACCCACATCTGTTGACCGCGCAGCTCGCGTTCACGGTCACTGGCCCGAAGCGCAAGGTCGATGAGTTCTCGGCGGGCCTCCTCGCAGAGGAGCGGATGACGATCCGCACCGAGCGGTCGGTCATGTTGAGCCATCTGTAGCATTTGGCAGTAGCGCAGCTGCGTGTTTAGGCACGCGGGGTGCAGATGGGGCGGCATGGGGATCGAGCGAGGGTAAGGAGAACGGGATGCTTGAGCGGCGGCGTGGGGAGACGACGCGCAGGGGCTTTGGCCGGTTGTTGGCGGCGACGATCGCGATGCTGGTGGCGCTCGCGGCGCTGGCATCGTCGGCGAGCGCCATGCACACACCGCGCCCGCGTCAGGCGGTGGTGAGGCGCATCACGATGAGGGTGCCCGAGAGCCGCAGCGAAAAGCGCGCGGAAACGATCACCACCGCGCAGCTGGGCAAGGTGGCGCTGAACAAGATCGGCATCATCAAGATCCGCCCGAAAGGCGAAGCGGCGCCAAACGTGCTGGTGCTCGAGCCGGGGACCTCGGCGGCGGCGGCGTACTTCGTGCCGTTCGCCAAGTCGCTCGTCGAAGCGACGCCCGGCTGGCAGGTGTGGGCGGTCGAACGCAGGGAGAACTTCCTCGAGGATCAGAGCGAGCTGACCAAGTACAAGTTTGGCGAACTTGCCCCGGAGGAACTCAACTCCAACACCGGCAAAGACGAAACGCCGCCGGAACAGTTCTTCAACTACTACCTCGGCTACCTCGGCCAGGACCAGCAAGAGGCCACGAGCGAAGTGATCGCGAAATACGTCGATACCGGCCTGCTCGCCCAGGAAGTGTCCGAAAAGTTCACCACGCGGATAGCCGAACAGGCGATCGCGCAGGCGGACAGGGAACTCGGGGAAGGCAAGATCACCTCTGCGGAACTGAGCAAGCGAATCGGTGAAGACGCGGCCGCGATCGGCCAGAAATACGGAGAACAGCTCGCCGCTGAAAAAGGCGAAGCGATCTTCAACGAACTGGTCGCAAAGTTCCACAACCACTATGAACCTGTCCCCAGCTCGCTGGTCGGCTTCGCCAAGGCGTGGGGCATGAGCCGCACGGTCGAAGATCTGCAGCTGGTGATCGAAAAAGCCAAAGCGCTCGGCGGCAAGGTCGTGCTCGGCGGGCACTCGCTCGGCGGCTCGGTCGTGACCGCGTACGCCACCTGGGACTTCAACGGCCAGGCCGGCGCCGACGGGCTCTCGGGTCTCGTCTACGACGACGGCGGCAGCAGCCCGCTCGCGATCTCCGAAGCAGAAGCCAAGCAGTCGCTCGCGAAGCTCGACGAACCGAACGAAACGCCGTGGCTGGCGTTCGGCGGCATCGTCGCGCCTGACCTGGGGCTGTTCTCCGTTACGGGCTCGACGCTCACGGCTGTCGAACCGAAGGGCCCGTCGCAGCTCGAACACTTCGCGTTCCTGCCGGCGGACCTGCGCTCGCCGATCGTGCCCGTCACCAACGAAGCTGGCTTCGGCTACTCGGTCAACGTCGGCACCTCGCCGGAGTCGCTGGTCGCGGCCCAGATTCACGGTGGCGCTGGTGTCGAAGCCGAAGCCGAAGCCGACGGTCTGCACGGTTGGGATGGCGAAGGCAACGGCGAGCTGACGCCCGTCAGCCGCTACGCCGAAATGCTCGCGGGGTCCGGCCTGCGCGAAGCCGACGGCAGCGAGTGGTACTTCCCGGCGCGCCTGACGCTCGACACCGGCGCGGTCGGCAACGGCCTGGAAAACCCCGCGCAGAAGGTGCTGGGGCTGCACGCGACGATGGGCGAACACCTGCCGACGTCGCTGCACATCCTCGCGATCGACTCGGAACTCGACAAGTTCCTCGGCGGTGGCGGCACGACGCTGAACGAGGCCGAAGCGTTGGCCGCGCAGTCGGGCATCCCGCAGTCGAACCTGACGCTGATCGAAGCGAAGAACACATACGCCCACAACGACCCCGCCGGCGCCACTCCGGAAAACAACGAGTTCTTCAAGAAGCTGAAGCCGTTCCTGGAAGAAATCGCGAGGTAGAAGACAGCGCCCGGTCACGCAGCCCGCGCGGCTGCGTGACCGCCGGCACTGGGTTGGGCTGTGTCGACTGGGTTGGGCTGTGTCGTCGCGGTGCGGCGTTGCCGCGCTAGGGCCGCGTCATGCCGCCGACGAGCATCCCCGAGCCGAGGTGCGCGCCGAGCACCGGGCCGACCTCGGTGCAGAACAGCGGCGCGCAGCCGAACAGGGCGGTCCCCGCGGTCACCAGCTGCTCGGCGTCGTCGGGCGACTGGGCGTGCTGGACGATCCAGTCGCTGGCGCCGCGCTCGTGCAGCTCGTGCAGGTAGGCGATCATCCGCTCCAGCGCGCGGCGGTGGGTGCGCACGCGCCCGACGGGCGCGATCTCGGTGCCGAACGTGAGGATCGGCTTGACCTTGAGCGCGGTCCCGACGAACGCCTGCGCTGCGCCGATGCGCCCGCCTCGGCGCAGGTACTCGAGCGTGTCGAGGCAGAACCAGATGTCGAGGCTCGCCCGTGCGCGCCCGATGGCGTCGGTGATCTGGTCGAGCGTGGCGTCCTCACCAGCCAGCTCCGCGGCGAGCGCGACCAGGCAGCCGAGGCCGCCGGCGCCGGTCTGGCTGTCGTGCACGAGCACCGTGCCGGCGTGGCCTTCCTCGGTGAGCAGCTGCACGGCTTCGCGCGCGCTCTCGCAGGTGCCGGAGAGGCCGCTCGCGATGTGGATCGAGAGCACGTCGCGGCCGCTGTCGAGCAGCGGCTTGTAGCAGGACAGAAAGTCGCCGACCGACGGCTGCGAGGTTGTCGGCAGCTGCGGCGAGTCGTGTAGCCGCGCGTAGAACGCGTCGAGGTCGCGATACTCGCGCTCGGGGTGCAGGTCGCCGTCCCAGCCGACATACAGGCTCACCTGCTCGATCGCGAGCGCGTCGATCAGCTCCTGCGGCAGGTAGGGGGTGCTGTCGGTGACGATTGCCACGCGGCGTGCGGCGGGGCTTGACTGGACCGTCTCGTGCGCGTTCACAGGCTCGAAGCCTACGACGCGCGGCGGCGCGGCGGGCTAGCGGATCAGGCGATCCAGGCGCGCGGCGCTGATCGTCTCGCGCAGCGTGCTGAGCGCGTCGTGGGTGGGGCGCCAGCCGAGCTCGCGTCGCGCCTTGCTCGCGCTCATGATCACCGGCTCGCGAAACGCGGCGATCCACTGCGCCTGCGCGGGCAGGAAGCCCAGGCGCGAGATCATGTCGGCGACCGCGTCGACCGCCAGCTCGGGCACGGGGATCGAGTACCAGCCCAGCTCGTCGGCCAGCTGTTTGACCGTCAGCTGGCCCTTGGCCGCGAGGTTGTATACGCCGGCGACGCCGCGGCCGAGCACGGCCGCGCGCATCGCCGTGGCGACGTCGTCGTGGTGCACGAGCTGGAAGGGCACGCCGGGATCGGGGAGCACCGGCTTCAGGATCGGCACGCCTTCGAGCAGGCTCAGGACCGCGCTCGGCAGTCGCTCTGAGATCTGGGTGTAGGGCAGGCTGTCGATCAGCAGCGGCGCCTGCGGCCCGGCGACGATGCACGGGCGAAACACGTACGCAGCGGTGCTCGCGCCGGCCAGCGTGTCCGCCAGCAGCTCCTCGACCTCGGCCTTCTGCGCCGAGTAGTAGTGCGCTGCGGTGCCCTGCGCGGGCACGTCCTCGGTCAGCGGTTGCGGGTTGTCGCGATGGAAGCCGTAGGCGGCCACGGAGGAGGCGTAGACGAGACGCTCGACGCCTGCGGCGACGGTCGCCTCGAAGACGTTGCGCGAGCCCACGAGGTTGACCTCGCGGCTCTCCTTGGCGCCGCCCATGATCATGAACGCGAGGTGCACGACGACGTCGGCGTCGCGCACGAGCGCGTCCACGGCGTCGCGGTCGAGCACGTCGCCGCGCCGGTAGGAGACCTTCTTCCAGCTGCGCGCGAGCGGGTCGAACGGCCTGCGCGCCATGCCCAGGATCGCGCCGACCTCGCGCGAGCGCTCGAGCGCGGCGACGACCGCCTGGCCGATCTCGCCGGTCGGGCCGGTGATCGCCACCGTCAGGCCCTTGCGGGCGCTGCCGCGCGCTGGCATCCACCCGTTGTAGCGCATCGCCCTACGCTTGACCTCGTGCCCGCGCTCACAGCCTCGACGTCGATCGGCCAGAGCCTCGGCTCGTTCCTGAACGCCGCCGGGCAGTTCTTCTCCGACCTGGCGGCGGTGCACTGGGGAGCGCTGCTGCTGGGGCTGGTGTTCTTCGGGTTGAACCTGACGCTGCGCTCGCGCGCGTTCTTCAACAGCCTGCGCGCCGCGTATCCCGCCGCTGCGTTCCAGTGGCGGCGGGTGTGGGGCGCGTACTTCGCGGCGGTCGGCTTCAACAACGTCGTGCCGGCGCGCGGGGGTGACGTGATCAAGCTGTTCCTGACGCGCTCCTCGATTCCCGACTCGCGCTACCCGACGGTTGCCGCGGCGTTCTTCGTGGAGTCCGTGTTCGACATCTGTGTGGGCGTGCTGGTGCTGATCTTCGCGTTCACCCAGGGGGTCTTCCCGAAGCCGCCGGACTTTTCGAAGCTCAGCTCGTTCGACATCTCCTACCTTGCCGAGCACTTTCACCTGACGCTGTTCCTGATCACGGCGCTGGGAGTGCTCGGGGTGGTGGCGTTCGCGCTGCTGGCCGAGCGCGCGAAGGCGTTCTGGGCACGTGTGCGCCAGGGGGTGACGATGCTCAGCGATCGGCGTCGCTACCTGCGCGAGGTCGCGGCGCTGCAGGCCATCGGCTGGCTGTGCCGCTTCGCGGCGTTCTGGTTCCTGCTCGAAGCATTTCGCGTCGGGGCATCGGTCGAGCACGTGCTGCTCGTGTTCGCCGTCAACCAGGTCGCCGGCGCGGTGCCGTTCACCCCCGGCGGTCTCGGCGTGCAGCAGGCGCTGCTCGTGAAGGTGTTCGCCGCCAGCGCGCCCACGGCCGTCGTCGCCGCCTACTCCGTCGGCCAGCAGATCGCGATCGCCGCGTTCACCGCGCTGGTCGGGCTCGGCGCGATCGTGTTCATCTTCCGCTTCCGCTCGTTCAAGGAGGTGCTGTACGCGGGCCGGGCCTCACGCGAGGCAGAGCGCGCGGCCGAGCGGGCGGGCGCTTATTGAGTTCCGTCCAGGACGGCGCTACGCGCCGGCTGACTTCGTCTGAAACGTCCAGGACGGCGCTACGCGCCGGCTGACTTCGTCTGAAACGTCCAGGACGGCGCTACGCGCCAGCTGGACTTATTGAAGCCCCTCGCGCGCCTCGCGCACGAGGGTTACGGCCTCGGGGAAGACGCGCGCGATGACAGTGCGGATCTGCTCGGCTTGCGCCTCGGCGTTGCCCTGGACGTTGATGCGTCCGACGGCGGCGACGGTCATGTCGACGGCGAGCTTGATCGCGTTGTCAGCCCACACCAGCCGCTGGTTGCCCTGCATCTGTTCGGCGAACTCCGCCAAGCGCCGCTGGAGCTCGTCGGGGTCGCCGAACAAGTCTCCGAGTCCGCCGCTTTCCATGCTCGCATCATAGACTGCCCTGCTCATGCCTTCCTCGACCGAGATTCGCGAGCAGGTCGCGAGCGAGCAGCATCGCCGCAGCCGGTTGTCGGTGCCGGCTTTCGCCGGCGGCTTCCTGTACTTGCTGAGCGCGATCATCGTCTTCAAGACGCTCAACGGAGGGCCCACCGTTGGTCTCGTTCAGGGCCTCGAACCGGCGCTCTCGGGGGTCGCGGACCCGGCGCGAAGCCCGGCGACGAACGAGCTGAAATACCTCAGCCACAAGGGCTTTGCGCTGATCTCTGGCAGCGTGCTCGCGGCGCTGTCGATTGGAGCGCTGGTGCTGGTGCTGCTGCTGCTGAGCGACGCGGTCTCGTTTCGCCGCCCGCACTCGTGGAAGCTGGGTCAGCCGCTGGTCCTGTACGGCGGCATCGCGTTCGCGGTGCTGAGCATTGCGCGCCAGATAACGAGCGCAATCGTGGCGCACAAGTTCGCGGTCGGGCACGACTACTCGCTGCACGCGTTTGAACATGCGACGACGAGCAACACGGCGAACGTGATCATCGGGGCACTCGGTCCGCTCGCTGGCATCGCCTTCGCGGCGGGGATGATCGGCGTGCTCGTCAACACGGTGCGCGTTGGCCTGCTGCCGCTGTGGATGTCGGTGCTCGGCAGCTTCTCTGCGCTCTTGCTGTTCTTCCCGATCGGAGGTGCGGACCTGCAGGTGATACCGGCGCTGTGGCTGGCAATCACGGGCATGCTGTTCTTCGGGAGATGGCCCAAGGGCGAGCCGCCGGCCTGGGCTGCGGGAGAGGCGCGACCGTGGACGTCGCAGGCGCAGCTGCGCGCCGGGCGCGCTGGGCGAGCGGCCCCGGCGGCGAGCAACGGCGGCGCGGTCGCGGTCCCGGCGCCGGTCCTGCCCGCGGCCGGCGGATCCTCGCGCAAGCGCAGACGCAAGCGCGGCGGGCGCGGCTGAGGCGCACGTCGCGCGCGACCGAGATCGCGCGCTCGGCTTTGAGCTATCGGCTCTCCGGGCGGTAGGGTTCGGTCATGGCGACGGAACCAGATCAGCCCAGCGGCGAGGCACTCGACGAGGAGCTGGCGTCGCTGCTTGACGTCGAGACGTTCCCGCCGCCGGCGGCGTTTCGTGGGCAGGCGCTGCTGAAGGACGCCGCCGCGTACGAGCGGGCGGCCGCGGACCCGCTCGTTTGGTGGACGGCGCAGGCCGAGACGCTCGACTGGTTTCAGAAGTGGAGCAGGGTGCTCGACGACGACGAGCCGCCGTTCTACAAGTGGTTCACGGGCGGCACGCTGAACGTGTCCTACAACTGCCTCGACCGCCACGTGATCGCAGGCAGGGGCGAGCGCGTGGCGTTCCACTGGCGCGGCGAGGATGGCCAGGAGCGCGACATCTCCTACGCCGAGTTGCTGGGCGACGTGGAACGCTTCGCCAGCGCGCTGAAGGAACTCGGCGTCGAGCAGGGCGACGTGGTCGGGATCTACCTGCCGATGATTCCGGAGGTGGTCGTGGCGATGCTCGCGTGCGCGCGCATCGGCGCGCCGCACAACGTCGTCTTCGGCGGCTTCTCCGCGGAGGCTGTGCGCGAGCGCATGGAGTTCTCGCAGGCGAAGGTGCTGATCACGGTCGACGGCGCTGCGCGCAAGGGCAAGACGGCGCCGGTCAAGGACCGCGTGGACGAGGTCATGGGCGATCTGGAGAGCCTGGAGAAAATCGTGGTCGTGCAGAGCAAGGGCACGCCGTGCGAGATGCGCGAGGGGCGCGACGTGTTCTACGAGCAGATCGTCGCGGCCGCCGACCCAGTGTGCCCGGCCGAGCCGCTGAACGCGGAGCACCCGCTGTTCATCCTGTACACGTCGGGATCGACGGCCAAGCCCAAGGGCATCCTGCACACGACCGGCGGCTATCTGACGGGTGTCTCAGCGACCCACCGCTTCGTGTTCGACTTGAAGACAGAGTCGGACGTGTACTGGTGCGCGGCGGACGTCGGCTGGATCACGGGGCACTCCTACATCGTGTACGGGCCGCTGTGCAACGGCGCGACGTCGGTGATGTGGGAGGGCGCGCCGGATTACCCCAACAAGGGCATCTGGTGGGAGCTCGTGGAGCGCTACGGCGTGACGATCCTGTACTGCGCGCCGACGGCGATCCGCGCGTGCATCAAGTGGGGCGCGCAGTGGCCCAACGAACACGACCTGTCGAGCCTGCGCCTGCTGGGCTCGGTCGGCGAGCCGATCAACCCGAAGGCGTGGCTTTGGTACCACAAGGTGATCGGCGCGGAACGCTGCCCGATCGTTGACACGTGGTGGCAGACGGAGACGGGTGCGATCATGATCACGCCGCTTCCGGGGATCACGGCGACCAAGCCGGGCTCGGCCACACATCCGTTCCCGGGGGTGTTCGCGGACGTGCTGGACGAGTCGACGGGCGAGCCGATCGAGCAGGGCCAGGGCCTCTTGGTGCTGACGCAGCCGTGGCCGTCGATGTTGCGCACGCTGTACAAGGAGGACGAGCGCTTCGTCGAGACGTACTTCAAGCGTTTTGGCAAGGAGACGTACCTGGTGGGCGACGCCGCGCGTCGCGACGGTGACGGCTATCTGTGGGTGATCGGGCGCATCGACGATGTGGTCAACGTGTCCGGGCACCGCCTGTCGACGGCTGAGGTCGAGTCGGCGATCGTGGCGCACCCGGATGTCGCGGAGGCGGCGGTGATCGGTCAGCACGATGAGGACACGGGGCAGGCGATCGTCGCGTTTGTGACGCTGCAGGGCGATCAGGACGGCGATGAGCGCACGGTCGAAGGCATCCGCGAGACGGTCGCCGAGCGCATCGGCAAGTTCGCGCGCCCGAAGCGCATCATCTGGGCGGAGGATCTGCCGAAGACGCGCTCGGGCAAGATCATGCGCCGGCTGCTGCGCGACATCGCCGAGGGCCGCGCGCTGGGCGACGTGACGACGCTGCGCGACCCGGCGGTGATGGGCGCGCTCGAGGAGCAGGTCAAGGCACTGCAGGCCGACGAGGCCTGAGGAGTTCGTTTTTTTAAGAGGAGGCCCGGGGCCGCTGGTACCCAGAGGGGAGTGACGGGCCGCGGACGCACCGCGGGGCGGCCGGCGTTCGCGTGCCGGCCGCGGCAGTAGGGGAAATCCCCTAGGTGCGCTTGATGTGGCGCTGGCATGATTGAACGATGGCTTCCGCGCAGGCACCGGCCGGGCAGCATCGGACATCGGCCCCGGCGCCGTTGTCGCGCCGGCCCGACCGCGGCGTGCTGGGCGGGGTGTGCGCTGGCTTGGCGGAGCATTTCGGCGTGCCGGTGGCGATCGTGCGGATCGTGATGCTGGCGATCGTCGCGGTCGGTGGCGTGGGGGTCGCGGTCTACGCGCTCGCGTGGACGCTGGTGC
This sequence comes from uncultured Solirubrobacteraceae bacterium, assembly GCA_963716535.1. GTDB lineage: Bacteria > Actinomycetota > Thermoleophilia > Solirubrobacterales > Solirubrobacteraceae > Palsa-744. Next base: position 3,415,398 of record OY970317.1, read on the forward strand.
CGGTGGCGCCGGGCAGCGAGCGTCGTCGCGGGCGTTGGGAGGCGCTGCGCCAAGTGCTGGTGATCGGCTTCGGGACGGTCGTGGCGATCACCGTGCTGCACCACCTCGTCTCGCGCATGAGCTACGGCGACGCGCTGTGGCCGCTGGTGCTGGGCGTCTGCGGCCTGGCGCTCGTGTGGCGGCCGATCGCGGCGGCGGACCGCCCGGCGGATGGTGGTCGCGCGTCTCTGGGCTGGCAGCTGCGCGGCGCTCTGCGCCTGGACGCGCCGCGGCTGGTGCTCGGCGTGCTGCTGGTGTCCGTGGCGCTGGCCGGCCTTCTGCATCTCGCTGGCGTGCAGCGCAACCTGGGCGAGGCGGTTGGCGTGGTGGCGATCATCGCGACGATCGTCGGTCTGCTGACGGTGCCGTGGTTCGTGCGGCTCGGGCGCAGCCTGTCGTTCGAGCGCTCGGCGCGTATCCGCGAGCAGGAGCGCGCCGAGCTGGCTGCGCACCTGCACGACTCGGTGTTGCAGACGCTCGCGCTGATCCAGAAGCGCGCCGGCGACCCCAGGGAAGTCGCCGGGCTTGCACGTCGGCAAGAGCGCGAGCTTCGTAGCTGGCTCCTGAAACGTCCAGCTGGCGGTGACGGGCACAGTGTTGCGGCGGCGCTCGAGCGCGCGGCCGCCGAGGTCGAGGAGTTGCACAGGGTGCCGATCGAGGTGGTGACGGTCGGCGACGGCCCGCTGAACGCCGGGCGCGAGGCGGTCGTGCAGGCGGCGCGCGAGGCGATGACCAACGCGGCGAAGTTCGCGCGCAGCGAGCGCGTTGACCTGTACGCGGAGGTGGCGCCGGGCCGCGTCGAGGTGTTCGTGCGCGATCGCGGTGTGGGTTTCGATCCGCAGGCGATCCCGGACGATCGGCGCGGGGTGCGCGACTCGATCATCGGGCGCATGCAGCGACACCACGGCCGCGCCGCGGTGCACAGCCGTGCGGGGGAGGGCACGGAGGTCGAGCTGGTGATGGACGGTGGCGATGCCTGAGCCCGAGGCCGAGCGCCGGGGCGCGAAGCCGCGTGTGGTGATCGTCGATGACCACCATCTGTTTCGCTCGGGCGTGCGCGCGGAGCTGGGGGAGGAACTGGAGGTGGTTGGCGACGCTGGCACCGTCGAGGAGGCGGTGGCGATGATCCGCCAGCAGCGCCCGGACGTGGTGCTGCTAGACGTGCACATGCCGGATGGCGGCGGCGTTGAGGTGATCACGCGCGTATGTGAAGCGGGCTCGACGGCGCGCGAGGAAGGCGCGAAGGCGGGCGCGCATGACGCGACAGCGTGCAAGGAGGGCGCGGCGGCGCGCGAGCACGACGCGACGGTGCGCTTCCTGGCGCTGTCGGTGTCGGACGCGGCGGAGGACGTGATCGCGGTGATTCGTGCCGGTGCGCGCGGGTACGTGACGAAGACGATCTCCGCGACGGAGCTGGCGGAGGCGGTGCGCCGCGTGGCGGGCGGCGACGCGGTCTTCTCACCGCGGCTGGCGGGCTTTGTGCTGGACGCGTTCGCGCGGGACGCTGGAACGCGCGGGGCGGGCGGCGTCGGCTCGGGCAGCGATGGCTTGGGCGGCGATGGCTCGGGCGGTGGCGGCTTGGGCGGCGATGAGCGACACGCCGACGATCGCGAGCTGGATCAGCTGACCCCGCGCGAGCGCGAGGTGCTGCGGCACATCGCGCGTGGGTACATGTACAAGGAGGTCGCGCAGCGGCTCGGCATCTCGGTCAAGACGGTCGAGGCGCACGTGTCGGCGGTGCTGCGCAAGCTGCAGCTGTCGAGCCGGCACGAGCTGAGCCGCTGGGCGGTGCAGCGGCGGATCGTGAGTCTCGACGGACCGTGAGCCGAGCGTCGATCGATGTTGGCTTGCGCCCCGCGTCGGTCGCCTGGTCGCTCGCTCGCCCCTCGCGGGAGTCTCCTAGGGGCAATCCCCAATTGCCCGCCGCGGCGCTGCCGATGACAATGGTGAGCAGATGGAGCTGAACTCTTCCCAGCCGGCGATCGAGACAGTTGGCCTGACCAAGCGCTTCGGCGAGCGCACGGCGCTCGACGGCATCGACCTGCGGGTGCCGCGCGGCTGCGCGTTCGGTTTCCTCGGCCCCAACGGCGCGGGCAAGACGACGATCATCCGCACGCTGCTCGGCTTGACGCCAGCGAGCGCCGGCTCAATGCAGGTGCTCGGGCACCCCGTGCCGTCCGAGCGGGCACAGGCACTACAGCGCGTCGGTGCGATCGTCGAGGAGCCGCGCTTTCACATGCACCTGACCGGGCGCGAGAACCTGCGCGTCGTGGCGGCCGTGCGCGGGCCGGAGGCGTTCGCGCGGATCGATCCGGCGCTCGCGCGCGTGGGGCTGGCCGAGCGGGCGAACGCGAAGGTCAAGAGCTACTCGATGGGCATGCGCCAGCGGCTCGGCGTGGCCCGCTGCCTGCTGGCCGACCCGCTGCTGCTGATCCTCGACGAGCCCACCAACGGGCTCGACCCGGCCGGCATCCAGGAGTTCCGCGAGATGATCCGCGCGATGGTCGAGCACGAGGGGCGCACGGTGTTCATCTCCTCGCACCTGCTGGACGAGGTCGAAAAGACGTGCGACGCGGCCGCGATCGTCGACCGCGGCAAGATCGTGACGCAGGGCGCGATCGCCGATCTCGCGGCGGGCGGTGGCGCGCGTCACGAGCTGATCGTCGGCATCGACGACATCGAGCGGGCGCTGACGCTGCTGGACGCCAGCGAGCTGGTGGTCGAAGCGCACCGCGACGACGAAGGGATTCGCGTGGTGCTCAGCGGCGAGCCGCAGACGGCGGCGCAGATCAACGCGGAGCTGGTGCGCGCGGGGCTTGCCGTCGCGCGCCTGGAGCCCGTGCGCCACAGCCTCGAGCAGCGCTTCCTGCAGATCACGCAGCGGCTCGACGCGGACCTCGTGCCCGAGGAGGTGAAGGCATGAATCCCGCGATCGCACTGCAGATGATCGGGGCGGACTTCCTGAAGCTGCGGAAGAAGCGCGGCACGCTGATCTGGGCGCTGGTGCTCGTGCTGGCGCCGCTGGTGATCTACTTCATCGTCAAGACCTTGCAGCACTCCTCGAGCCCAGCGGAACACTCGCCGGCCGGCGGCGTTCACGGCTACGAAGACGGGATGCCGCTGCTGGCGCTGTTCTTCGGGCCGCTCGCGGCGATCATGGTCGGCACAGACGGCGGCGCCGGCGATCTCGCGGCGGGAGTATTCCGCGACCTCGTCGTGACCGGTCGCTCGCGCGTGGCGCTGTTCGCCGCACGCGTTCCTGCCGCGCTCGGCCTGTGTTGGCTGGTGATGCTCGTCGCCTACGCCGTGTTGACGATCGGCACCTACGCGCTCGCTTCCGGCTCGTCCACGCCGGGCGGTGCGCTGGTGATCAACGGCCTGCTGTTCACGCTGTTCTCGACCGGCATCGTGTGCGTGGTCGCGGTCGGCTTCGCCTCGCTCACCGGCTCGCGCCCAGCGGCGTTGACGGTACTTTTCGGCTGGCAGCTCCTTGCCAGCCGCATCCTCGAAAACATCGAATCGCTCGGCAGCTCGCGTGAGCTGATCCTCAGCCAGGCGGTCGCACATTTCAGCCCGATCTTCGTCGGCGACCACCACGGCCCGCGGGGCGGCGCAACTGTGACGATGTCAACCGGTACCGCCGTGATCGTCTCGCTCGGCTGGATCGTGGTGTTCCTCGCGCTCGGCGCCTGGCGCACGCGCACGATGGACGCCTGACCCATGCGGCCGAAACCCGCTGAGGGAGCGTTGTCCGATGTCTATGCCGGTGTGCTGCCCGCGCTCGACCGAGCCACGGCCGCGATTGCCTCTTTGATCGCTGCGTCGATCGCGGCCGTCGTGGGCACCTCGATCCCGGCGAGCTGACAGCACACGCGGAGGTCGTGCACCAAGAAGTGGCGCGCTTGCTCGGGTGTCACGCCGTCTGGGGAAACCGGCGTCGGCAGACCCGCCGCAGCTTCGATCTCATCCCTGCGGGTGTTGTACATGTATCGCCACTGCTCGAAATAGCGCGGATCCGATCTGGCAAGCCACGTGACCATCTCCCGGTACTGCTCCCACGCTAGGACCGTCAAGTAGCCGAGATGCTTATCGGCGACATCTTGGTCGATGAAGCCAAAGTTGTACTCCGTTGCAACAAGCTCGTAGAAGTTCAGTGCCGAGCCGACCATTCCCCGCTGCGTGAAAGTCAATTCTTCCCAGCGTTTGATGGCGGCTGACATGTCGCTCTTGAACAGCGTGGCAAGCGGCCGGGCCTCGCTGACATTCTCGGCGAAATCCGGGGCATAGTAGGTGCTCAAAGAGTTCGTACGTACGCTGCCGTCGCTCGATTCGACGCTGCTCGACGATCTGGTCTTGAATCCCCTTAGCAGCGACATCGACCGACGCTTTCGCTGATTTGCCTGCCCAAACGGCGGCGACCAACAGGCCGGCTGTAGCTATGGCAACGAGCGTGGTTGCGATGTCGCCAAACGTGTCCTGGGCCACGGGCAGGCCCGCACCTTTCGACTTCGCAAGGAGTACGCCTATACTGATGACGTGATGCAACGAGTTCCTTTGCCGGGTCCTGAACCTTACGAACGTTAGTTAGCTAACTGGGCGGAACAGCCTTCGCCCGTGGCACGTTCGCCGCAAGCCGGCGGCATCGGCGGCATGCGCGAGCCAGAGCTAAACCTTGCGGTACTCAGGCACCCACGAGCCGTCGTCCTGACGGGCGAAGTCCTGGAACAGGCCGGGGGCCTCGGCCAGCATGATGCGGGCGATCTGGTCGAACACGCTGCGCAGCTCCTCCTCGGCGCCCTCGGCGGTGCGCATCTCGATCACGTGTCGTAGCGTGCGCACGTTGGCGGTCCACAGGATGTCCGTGCTGAGGCCCGTCGGGGCGAGCCGGCGCAGCGCCGAGGTGACCTCCTTCTTGACGTGGAACGGCACGCCGTCCTCGTCGATCCCAAGCTCCTTGGCGGCGCTCACCTGAAACTCCTCGAGCTGCTCGACGATCGACAGCACCTGCTCGCGCACCGGCTCCAGGGCCGGCGGCACGCGAAAGCCGATGTCGGTCAGGCGCACGTAGCGCAGGCTCTCCTGGCTGAACGCGGAGCCGGCGCGGTGCCTGATCAGCTCGTGGGTGAAGACACGGCTCACGTTCCTGATCGCCAACGAATAGTTGGCGTGCTCGAGCACGCTGCCGTGGGCCGAGCGCAGGATGTTGGCGAAGTACTCGCGCTGGTCGGTGCGGACCCGCGTGACGTTCGCGTTGAGGCCTGGCTCCCAGCTGCGATAGCACGCGCGGCCGCCGAACTCGACGATCAGCTCGCCATCGTTGAGCTGCCCGCCCGCCTCGCCGCCAGCCTCCTCGATGCGCCGCTGCAGCCACGACTCGCCGCCGACGTCGCGCAGGTAGGCGCCCATCCCCTCGAGGTCGATCGACGGGCGTGCGAGCAGGAACACGCGTGGGCTTGTCTCGTGCATCGGGCGGACGATGCTAGGGCTTGCACCGGACAGCGTTCGGGCCGTGCGGCGGGGCGGCGTTGGGTCGTGCCGCGGACCGCGCGAGCGCGCGCGGCGAGCTGTCGCGGCGGCGGACCGGCCGTCGTGGGCTGCCAGCTAAGCTGCCGTGGCGATGGCCGCCACAGTTCCCGCCGAGCCGACCGATCCCGAGCTGCAGGCCACCGCCTGGGACCTGTCGCCGCTCGTTGAGGGCGAGGGGACGGAGGGCGTCGAGCGCCGGCTGAGCGACGCGCTCGCGCGCGCGCAGGCGTTTGCCCAGAGCTACGCCGGCAGGCTCGACGAGCTGGACAGCGCGGGGCTGCGCGCGGCGATGAACGAGCTGGCCGAGATCTCCGAGCTGGTCGCGCGCGCCGGCTACTACGCCGCGCTGCGCTTCTCCACCGACACCGCCGACCCCGCCAACGGCGCGTTGCTGCAAAGCGTGCAGGAGCAGGAGACGCAGATCCAGACGACGCTGCTGTTCTTCGAGCTGGAGTGGGCGGCGCTGGCGGACGCGCGCGCCGAGCAGCTGCTCGCGGGCGACGGCCTGGAGTTCTGCGCGCACCACCTGCGCAACGTACGCCGCTATCGCGAGCACCTGCTGAGCGAGCCCGAGGAGAAGATCCTGACCGAGAAGTCGCTGACCGGCGCGGGCGCGTGGACGCGGCTGTTCGAGGAGCTGACCTCGGCGATCGAGGTCGAGCTGCCGCCGGGCGGCGACGGCAGCGGCGCTGGCGGGGGAAGCACAGGCGGGGGTGAGAAGGTCGCGCTCGACGTGGCGCTCAGCCGCCTGCAGCTAGCCGACCCCGACGTGCGGCGCAGCACCGCCGAGGCCGTCACCGCCGCGCTCGCTCCGGGCCTGCGCACGCGCGCGTTCCTGTTCAACACGCTGCTCGCCGACAAGGCCACCGACGATCGCCTGCGCCGCTACCCGCACTGGCTGGCGGCGCGCAACCTCGCCAACGAGGCCAGCGACGAGTCCGTGCAGGCGCTGATCGAAGCGGTGCGCGGGCGCTATGAGATCCCCCGCCGTTGGTACCGGCTGAAGGCAAAGCTGCTCGGCGTCGAGCGCCTGGCTGACTACGACCGCATGGCGTCCGTCACCGAGGACGAAGTCAGCTACCCGTTCGCTCACGCGCGCGAGATCGTGCTCGACTGCTATTCGTCGTTCTCGCCCGAGCTGGGCGCGCTCGTCAAGCGCTTCTTCGACGAGCGCCGCATCGACGCGCCCGTGCGGCCGGGGAAGCGCGGTGGCGCCTTCTGCGCGGCGGCGGTGCCGTCGGTGTTCCCGTACGTGCTGCTCAACTACACCTCGCGCCGACGCGACGTGCTGACGCTCGCGCACGAGCTCGGTCACGGCGTGCACTTCGCGCTCGCCGCGCGTCAGGGCATCTTCCACCAGAGCACACCGCTGACGCTCGCCGAGACCGCGTCGGTGTTCGGCGAGACGATCGTCTTCGGGCGCCTGCTGGAGGAGGACACCACGCCCGCCTCGCGCCTGGCGCTGCTGGCGGAGAACCTCGAGGACACGATCGCCACGGTCTTCCGCCAGGTGGCGATGAACCGTTTCGAGGATCTCGTGCACACGAACAGGCGCGAGCAGGGGGAGCTGTCGGTCGAGCGTCTGGGCGAGCTGTGGGCGGAGAGCCAGTCCGAGATGTTCGGCGACTCGATCGAGCTGACCGACGGCTACCGCACGTGGTGGTCCTACATCCCGCACTTCATCGGCAGCCCCGGCTATGTGTACGCGTACGCCTACGGGCAGCTGCTGGCGCTGTCGGTGTACGAGCGCTACCAGCAGACAGGCGCCGAGCTGGTGCCGCGCTATCTGGAGATGCTCGCGGCCGGCGGCTCGCGCACCCCCGAGGAGCTCGGCGCGATCGTCGGCGTGGACCTCGCCGACCCCGGCTTCTGGACGGCCGGGCTCGACCTCGTCGAGCGCCAGCTGCAGGAAGCCGAAGCGGCGGCGCAGGCGTCGGGGCGCCTGCAATGAGCGCGGCTTTCGCGGGCAAGACGGTGCTGGTTACCGGAGCCTCGCGCGGCATCGGTCTGGCGACCGCGCGTATGTTCGCTGCGCAGGGCGCGCAGGTCGGCCTGGTGGCGAGCAACGCGCAGCTGCTGGACGACGTAGCCAAAGAGATCGACGGCAAGCACCACGCCGTCGCCGCCGACCTCAGCGACCCCGCGGAGTGTGCGCGCGCGGTCGGCGAGGTGGCTGCTGAGCTTGGCCCGATCGAGGTGCTGATCAGCTGCGCCGGTGTCCTGCGCCGCGACTTCGTCGAGGACGTCGCGCCGGCGGACTTCGAGCAGAGCTACCGTCTGCACGTCGGCGCCGCCGTCTGGCTCACGCAGGCGGTGCTCGCAGGCATGCGCGAGCGCGGCTACGGGCGCATCGTGCTCGTGTCCTCGGAGCTGGGGCTGTTCGGCGGTCCCTCCTACAGCTCCTACAGCACCAGCAAGTGGGCGATGGTTGGGCTCGGCGAGGTGCTCGCGCACGAGCTCCGCGGCAGCGGCGTGCGCGCGACCGTCGTCTGCCCCGGCGACGTGCGCACCGATCAGCTCAGCGAAGAGCACGAGTGGGGGCCGACCGGCGGCGTCACGCCCGAGAAGGCGATGTCCGCCGACTACGCCGCGCGCGCGATCGTGCGCGCTGCAGAGCGTGGCAAGCCGCTCGTTGTGATCGACCGGCCGCACATGCGCGCCGCGTTCTGGGTCATGCGCCGCGCCCCGCGTCTGCGCACGGTGCTGATCGCCGACGCGTACAAGAAGCTCACGCGCGCTCGCGCCCACGGCTAGCGAGCGAGCATCGAGCCGTGTAGCCGCGTGCGATCGGCGTCGCCCGCGCATCGTGCGGGCGACAGTAAGCGGTTGACAGTTTTCGCATGATCGCAATACACGGCGCAAGCTACAGAGTCCAGAATGAGGTGTGACCACGTGGCCACGCCAGGGTCGCTGGTGCACCCAGAAAGACCGGTAGATGGGATTTTAAGAAACGGCAACATCGGATACTGGACATTACTTGCACATTCGGGTACAGATAGGACCATGCTTCGAGCACGCCAGAGTCCAGGCGCCAAGGACCGAGGCCTGGGTGGGATGATCCGCCGCGCCCGCGTCGCACGTGGAGAAACGCAGGAAGACGTCGCCCATCGTGCGGGGTTGACGGTTGCGGCCTACGCTCGCATCGAGCGCGGCTCGGCTGATCCCAAGTGGACGACCGTCAGGTCGATCGCCGATGCGCTTGACATCGCACTCCTGGGACGCGACTCGAAGCGGCAACTTGACGGTCGTTGAGCGGCAGCTCAGAACAGCCCGCTGAGCGCCGCGCCCGCGTGGTGCACCAAGTCAAACAGCGGCTGCGGGATGATGCCAAAGAAGATCGTCGCCGCGCCTGCCAGCACTGCCACCAGCGCGACCTCCAGCTGCAAGCCGCCCGTCGTGCGCGCTGCAGCAGGCACGACGTCGCCGCCCAATAGCGCACGGGAGAGAGCGGGGTCGTCGGTCGCGGGCTCCAGGCCACCCTCCGCGTCGAGCTCCGGCGAGCCGCCCGCCAGCGCCGGCAGGGGGCCGCCGGCCGTGGTTGGCGCAGGGGACTGGCGCCGTTGTGTTGCTCCGCCCGGCGCTTCGCGCATCCACATCGCCGCGATCACCGGCAGGTAGTAGCCGAGCGAGATCATCGAGCCGATCACGATCGCCACGCCCAGCCACGCGTAGCCTCCGGCCACCGCCGCGTCGATCAAATAGAACTTGCCGATGAAGCCCGCCGTCGCCGGCATGCCCGCCAGCGCCAGCATCGAGATCGTCATCGGCCACGCCAGCCAGGGGCGCTCGCGTCCCAGCCCCGCGACCGCGTCGAGCGAGTCGCCCAGATCAGTTTCGCGTTCGCGCGCCACGATCACGGCGAACGACGCCATGTTCATCATCAGGTACACCGCCAGATAGAAGACCGTCGCCGCCACGCCCAGCTGGCTCGCCACGACGATCCCCGCCAGCATGTAGCCCGCCTGCCCCACCGACGAGTACGCGAGCATCCGCTTCAGCGAGGACTGCCCCAGCGCGCCGACGTTGCCGACCAGGATCGTGATCGTCGCGAGCACCGCCAGCGCCGGGCCCCAGCTCGCCTGCGCACCGATCAGCGCCACGTCGAAGAAGCGCAGGAACACGCCCAGGGCCGCGACCTTCGTCGTCACCGCCATGAACGCCGTCACCGGCGTTGGCGCGCCCTCGTACACGTCCGGCGTCCACTGGTGAAACGGCGCCACCGACGCCTTGAAGCACAGCCCCGCGACGCACAGCGCGATCCCTGTCAGCGTCAGCGGGTCCGTCGCCAGGCTGCCGCTCGACAGCGCGCTCGCGATCGCGGAGAAGTCGGTCGAGCCGGTCGCGCCGTAGATCAGCGCCAGCCCGTACAGCAGCGTCGCCGAGCCGACCGAGCCGACGATCAGGTACTTGAGGCCCGACTCCGGCGAGTGCTCGCGGCGCAGTTCCGTCGCGCACAGCACGTACAGCGGGATCGACAGCAGCTCCAGGCCGACGAACAGCGCGATCGTGTTCTGCGCGCTCGCCAGCACCGACATGCCGCCCACCGACGTCAGCAGCAGCGCGTGAAACTCGCCGTGCGCCGCTTCCTGCGCCGCCAGCGAGCGCCACGCCAGCAACACCGTGCACGCGCCGCCCGCGATCAGGATCAGGTTCAGCGCCAGGGATAGGTCATCGACGCGCAGTGCTCCAGAGAGGATCGACTTGTCCATGTTCCACTGCCAGAGCGTCAGCCCCAGCGCCGCGCCCAGCGCCACCAGGCTCAATGCCGGCACCACCTGCGAGCGCACCCAGCGCGAGCCCAACAGCCCGACCATCAGCACGATCACCGCGCCGCCCAACAGCGCGATCAGCGGCGACAGGCCGGCGAAATCGACGTGCGGGCCTTTCAGGTGCACGGTCGCGAGCGTGGGGGAGAACAGGGGCGCAGAGGTCATCGTGTGCTCGCTTCGGTGGATTCGTCGGCGCTTGCTTCCCGAGCTTCGCCTGTGCTGTCCGCAGAGGCTGCGGCGAGCGCGGCGGTACTCACTGTGCCGGTGAAGAAATGGAACTGGGCGTTCGGGTTGGACACGAGCGCCTGCGCCTCGAACACGGTTTCCTTGACCGCGCCTTCGCTGCGGTGCAGCGCGAACTGCGGGTACAGCGCCAGGAACAGGATCACCAGCACCAACGGCACCAGCACCGCGCCGTCGCGAACGGTGAGCTCACGCGACTGCACCTTCGCGCCGACGCGGTTGTGCATCGCGCCGATGAACAGCCGCAGCGCGTACACGCTCGCCAACACCACGCCGCTGAAGGCGATGATCGCGATCGCGAGCTTGGCTTTGAAGACGCCCAGCAGGATCAAGAACTCGCCCACGAAGTTCGACGAGCCCGGGATCGCCAGCGTCGCCAGCGACACGATCAGGAAGATGCTCGCCAGCACCGGCGCGCGGAACGCGATGCCGCCCATGTCGCGGATGTCTTCGGAGCCGCCCGCGCGGCGGCCGAGCAGCGCCGCGATGAACAGCGCGGGCGCTACCACCAGCCCGTGGTTGACCATCTGCAGCAGCGCGCCCTGCGCGCCCTGCGGGTTCAGCGCAAAGATCCCCAACAGGATGAAGCCCAGCTGCGCCACCGATGAGTACCCAAGGATCAGCCGCGCGTTCGTCTGGCTGAACGCCTGCATCGAGCCGTACACGATCGACACCAGCGCGATCAGCAGCATCAGCGTCTGGAAGTGCACGGCAGCCTGTGGGAACAGCGGCAGCACGATCGCCAAAAAGCCGTACGCGGCGACCTTCGACAGCACCCCCGAGAACACCATCAGCACCTCCACCGGCATCGCCCGGTAGCCATCGGGCATCCAGCCGTGCAGCGGGAACGCCGGCATCTTCACCAGGAACGCCGCCGCGAACAGCAGGAAGATCCACTCCTGCGTGCCGGTGCCGAGCGGCAGCGCCTGCAGCGCCGACAGCACGAACGTGATGTGCCCGCCGCCCTGCTGCGCCGCCAGCACCCCGGTCGCCACGGCCCCCGCGAGCATCAGCAGCGAGCCCACCAGCGTGTAGATCACCAGCTTGATCGTCGCTTTGACGCGGTCCGGGCCCTGGCCCCAGCCACCGATCAGGAAATAGAACGGCACCAGCATCAGGTCGAAGAACGCCACGAACAACGCCAGGTCCTGCGCCAGGAACGCGCCCAGCACGGCCGACTCCGCCAGCATGAAATGGAAGTAGAAGAGGCGCGGGCGCGCGATCGCCGGGCTACCGGCACGCAGGTTCGCCGCCAGCGTCGCCGCCGCGAACAGCAGCGTCGTCAGGCCGACCAGGAACACGTTCAAGCCCGTCACCGCGAGCTTGTAGTGGATGCCAAGCGTCGCGATCCAGACCACATCCGTGACGTGCTGGAGGCTGCCTCCGGCTTTGAAGTCCGCGATGTAGCCGATCGCCAGCGCCAGCGCCGCGAGCGAGCCCAGCAGCGCCAGCACGCCCGGCGCGCTCCAGCCCGGCCGCGCGGCGTCGCCGGCCTGCTCGCCATCCCCAACACCGCCGAGCGTACCCGGCGAGTCCCCGACGACCGCCGTCGCTCCGCCCGCGGCGCTTGGTGATTTGATGACCGAACCCAGCAGCGCGCCGAGCACGCCGCACGCCAACGGAAGCCAGATCAGGATCGAAAGTGCCGGCATCGCCTATGCCTGCAGCAGGAAGTAGAAGCCCACGCCAGCCACGCCCAGCACCAGCAGCGCCGCGTAGTAGCGCACGAAGCCGCTCTGCGCCGCGCGCACCGCGGCAGAGCCCGCGCGCACGATGCCCGTCGTGCCGCCGATCAGCGTCTCATCGACGAACACGCGCTCGAACGTGTCGCGCGCGAACGCGCCAGCCGCGGCCATCGGGCGCACCACCAGCAGGTCGATCGCCTCGTCGAAGTACCACTTGTTCACAAACAGCTCATACAACGGCCGCGTGCGTTCGCGGATCGCCGTCGCCACCTTGAAGTTCCCCTCGGCGTCGCGTCCGCCGACGATCCAGATGCGGTACGCCAGCGCAATGCCCGCCAGGCCAAGCAGCGTGCCCAGCGTCAGCCCGATCGCCAGCAGCCCCGTTTTCGTGTGCGGTTCGTACAGCTTCGACGTCGCGAACGACGGGCGCAGGAAGTCGTCGATCACGAAGTCCACTTTCGGGATCTGAATCAGGCCCGCGCCGACCGCGCCCAGCGCCAGCAGGCCCATCGCGATGCGCATCGGCAGCGCGCGCTCGGCGATCGCGTGCGTCGGGCCGGGGAAGCCCACGTCCAGGTCCTCCTCTTCGCCGGTCGCCGGGTTGCGCGGCACCTCCGCGTGGTGCAAATGTCCGCCTTCCAGCTCGCGCGCCTCCGCCACCGGCTCGCCGTGGAACGCGCGGAAGATCATCCGGAACGTGTAGATCGCCGTCAGCAGCGCGCCCACGTAGCCGGCCACGTACAAGATCCAGTGCCAGCCACCGCGCTCGCCCGTCACCAGCAGGATCTCGTCCTTGGAGAAGAAGCCCGAGAACGGCGGGATCCCCGACAGCGCCAGACCGCCGATGATGAAGCACGCGTACGTAAACGGCATCGCCTTGCGGAAACCGCCCATCTTCTCCAGCGACTGCTCGCCGCCCATCGCGCCGATCAGCGAGCCCGCCCCCATGAACAGCAGCGCCTTGAAGAACGCGTGCGTCATCAGGTGGAACAGCCCCGCCGCGTACGCGCCCACCGACACGCCCATGATCATGTAGCCGATCTGCGACATCGTCGAGTACGCGATCACGCGCTTGATGTCCGTCTGCGTCAAGCCGATCGTGCCCGCGATCAGCAGCGTCGCCGCGCCGATCACCGCGCCCACGTCCTGCGCCGCCGGCGCCAGTTCGAACAGCGGGTGCATGCGCGCGATCAGGTACACGCCCGCCGTCACCATCGTCGCCGCGTGGATCAGCGAGCTGACCGGCGTCGGGCCCTCCATCGCGTCCGGCAGCCACGTGTGCAGCGGGATCTGCGCCGACTTTGCAAACGCGCCCACCAGCAGCAGGATGCAGCCCGCCACCAGGTCGCCGGGGTTGGTCGCGTTCGCGCCCGCCGCCGTGTGGCCGAACGCGCCCGCTTCGGTCGCGTGGAAGGCCTTCAAGAAGTCCAGCGTGTGCGTGTGCTTGAAGATGAAGTACGTCCCCAGCACCAGGCCCACGTCGCCGATCACGTTGATCACAAACGCCTTGATCCCCGCTTTCGTCGCCGTCGTGCGGCGGTACCAGAACGAGATCAGCAGGTACGACGCCGCGCCCACGAACGCCCAGCCCACGATCAGCAGCAGGAAGTTGCCCGCCAGCACCAGCAGCAGCATCGAGAACACGAAGAAGTTCAGGTAGGAGAAGTAGCGCACGAAGCCGCGGTCCTTCTCCATGTAGGAGATCGAGTACAGGTGGATCAGCGTCGACACGCCCGTGACCACCAGGATCATGAATACCGACAGCGGGTCCACCAGGATCGACATCTGCGCGTCGATGCCAACCGTCGAGGCGTAGTTCCACAGCGACGACACCAGCTCGCGGTGGTCGGACGCGTGACCCTGTAGTGAGATCAGCGCGCCCAGCGCCGACAGGAACGCCAAGAAGATCGCCGCCGTGCCGATCCAGCCTGCCGTGTTGCCGCGCCACACGCGAAAGCCCTTCGCCGTGACCAGCGTGCCCAGCAGCGGAAACGCCAGCACCAGCCAGCCGTACGTCGTCGTGCTCACGACATCCCTGCCCACGAGAAGTGTGCAGGCCAAGCCGGGCAAGGACGCAGGGAGCGTGGCGTGCTTTGCACGCGAGCGACCGAGGACGCCGATCCGGCGCCGGCATGCACGCTTCTCATCCCTGTAGCTCCCGCAGCTCGTCTACATCGATCGGCAGGTTGCGGCGGTAGATCGCGACGATCATGCCGAGGCCGATGCACACCTCGCACGCCGCGACCGTCATCACCACGATCGCCAAGATCTGGCCGTCGCCGTTGCCCCACATGCGCGAGAACGCGATCAGCGCCAGGTTGCCGCCGTTGAGCATCAGCTCCAGGCACAGCAGCACCACCAGCGGGTTGCGGCGCGTCATCACGCCGACCGCGCCCAGTGAGAACACGATCGCCGACACCGCCAGGTACCAGTCGATGCTCATGGCGTGCGGTTCCCGACGCCCTCGGCCATCGTGCCCGTGCCCAGCGGGCGGCGCACGTCGAGCGGCACGAACTTTTCGTGCTCGTCCTCCTCGCCGATGCCGCCGCGGCGACGCGCCAGCACGACGCCGCCCACGGCCGCGATCAGCAGCAGAAACGACGCGAGCTCGAACACCAGCAGGAAGCGCGTCAGCAGCAGGTTGCCGATGTACGCCGGCGTGCCAAAGGCTTTCGGTCCCGGCACGTAGCCAGCGCCGTCACCGCTCGTCGCCTCGAGGCCCGTGCCCAGCAGTGCGATCAGCAGCTCCACCAGCAGCGCGCCGCCGAGCACCGCGCCGCCCAGGCGCAGGCCCGAGCCGATCGCCGGCGCCGCGCCGTTGCCGCGCAGGCGCTCGCCGATCGAGTCGCCCTCTCCCCCTACGTACGCCACCACGAACACGTACAGCACCATCACCGCGCCCGCGTACACCACCACCTGCACGGCAGCCACGAACTCCGAGCGCAGCAGCAGGAACAGCACCGCCAGCGACACCAAATGCGTGACCAGCGCCAGCACGCTGAAGAACGGGTTGCGCAAGACGACCACGCCCACGGCGCCTGAGATGACGCCGATGGCGGCGATGAAGAAGAGAACAGCACTCATCCAGCCCACGTCCTCTCAGGGCGGGCCCGTGACCGCGGAGCCGCGATGCGGCGACGCTCGCCCGCCGCGCAAGCGGCCGCGAGCGGCGACGTGTCGCGGCGCAGCCTCACTCGCCCTCCCTGCGCAGTGGCGTGCGCTCCAAGGGCTCGGCCAGCAGCATCTCCTTCGTGAAGATCAGGTCCGAGCGGTCGTAGTCGGACAGCTCGTAGTCGTGGCCCATCGTGATCGCGTCGAACGGGCACGCGACCTCGCAGTAGCCGCAGAAGATGCAGCGGGAGAGGTTGATCTCATAGACGGCGGCGTAGCGCTCGCCGGCCGAGACGCGGTTCTCCGGCGTGTTCTCCGCCGCCACCACGCGGATGCAGTCCGCCGGGCACGCCGCCGCGCACAGCGAGCAGCCGACGCACTTCTCCAGGCCGGTGTCCTCGAAGCGGTGCAGCTTGTGGCGGCCGCGGAAGCGCGGGTACACCGGCACCTTCTCCTCCGGGTACTGGATCGTGTTCGGGCCCTCGGCGATGCGGCCGAAGGTCGTCTTCAGCCCGCGCGCCGTCTCCACGAACGTGCGCCACGCGCCACGCGCGGCGCCCGGCTGCGGCGGGCGCTGGACCTGGATCACGTCCTCGCCGGGGCTCCACGCCGTGACGTTGAGGGTCGCCGTTGCGGCCGCGGTTGCCGTTGCGGCCTGCGTGCTCGCCGTTGTCGCGTCCGGCTGGGTGCTGGCGTCGCTCATCAGTGCGTCACCACCACGAGGATCGCCGTGATCAGCGTGTTGAGCGTGGCCAGCGGCAGCAGCACCTTCCAGCCGAAGCTCATCAGCTGGTCGTAGCGCAGGCGCGGGAGCGTCGCGCGTACCCAGATGAACAGGAACGTGACCAGCGACATCTTGAACAGCACCACGATCGGGTCGACCCAGCCGGGCGGGTGGATGCCGAACGGCAACAGCCAGCCGCCAAAGAACACCGTCGTGACGATGCCCGAGACGACCAGCACGTTGAGGTACTCGGCGAAGTAGTAGGACGCAAAGCGCCCGCCACCGTACTCGGTGTTGTAGCCACCCACCAGCTCCGCGTCCGCCTCCGTCAGGTCGAACGGCGCGCGGTTGGTCTCGGCGAAGCTCGCCACCAGGAAGATCAGGAATCCGCCCAGCTGCGGAATGAAATACCACATGCCTTTCTGCGCGTTGACGATCCCCGTCAGCGACAGTGTTTGCGCAGTCATGATCACGCCCACCAGCGCGAGGCCCTGCGAGACCTCGTAGGAGATCAGCTGCGCCGCGCCGCGCATCGCGCCCAGGAACGAGTACTTCGAGCCCGAGGACCAGCCGCCCAGCATGATCCCGTAGAACGCGATCGCGCCGAAAGCGAATAGATACAGCGGCCCGATCGAGACGTCGACACCGTAGAGGCCCACGCGTTCGCCGCCGATGTGCTGCACGTCGCCGAACGGGATGATCGCGAACGCGGCGACGGCCGTCAGGATCGAGATCATCGGCGCCGCCGCGAACAGGAAGCCCACCGAGGTCGTCGGGCGGAACTGCTCCTTGGTCAGCAGCTTCAGGATGTCCGCCAGCGGCTGCAGCGCCCCATACGGACCCACGCGGTTTGGCCCATAGCGGCCCTGCATGCGGCCCATGATCTTGCGCTCGGCCATCAGCACCACCGGCACCAGCTGCAGCGCCACGGCGAAGATCACGATCGCCTTCAGGATCTGCACGTACCAGGCTTCGTAGTAGCCCACCAGTGCCAGCGTCGGCGCAAGCGTCATGGCTTCGCTCCACCGCTGTATGACAGTGGCAGCACGGGCTGCTCGCGCGGGAACAGGAACTCGAGCGCCGGCGAGAACTCCACCTCGGGCGCGTCCCACACCGAGCGCCAGCCCGCCAGCTCCGTCGCGTCGGCTGCCGTCGTCTGGTCGGCTGCCGTCGCCTCGTCGGCACCGGAGTGTGCGAGCGTAGCCAAGGCGGGCGGCGCCGGCGGCCCAGCGCTGCCGGCGGTCGCATCGGCGGTGGGGAACGCGGATGCGGCCTCGCGCTCCTGCCAGCGCACGCCGCGGCCGCCGATCTGCTCGAGCGTCAACTCCGCGTAGAACGGCACCGCGTCGAACAGACGCTGGGAGGCCATCTGGCCGCTGAGCACGTCGAGGTCGAGGCCCACGCGCAACGCCAGCTCGGCGAGCACGTGCCACTCAGCGCGCACCGTGCCCGGCCGTGCGATCGCAGGACGCAGGCGCTGCAGGCGCCCGTCGGGGTGCACGATCGTGCCTTCCTTCTCCGCGTACACCTCGGCCGGGAAGACCACGGTCGCGTGCTCGCGGATCGCATCCGTCATGTACGACGCGTGCGCGATCACCGTGCTCGCGCGCTCGAGCGCGCGCTCCCACAGCTCGCGGTCGGGCAGGTCGCGCAGCGGGTCGCAGTGCAGCAGGTAAAGCGCGCTCAGCTCGCCCGCCGCGAGACCCTCGGCGACCGCGTGTGTGTCGCGTGCGGCAGCTGCGCTGCCGTTGCTCGCGCCCGTGGCGACGGCCGGCTCGCTGAGGCCAGGGCCGGCGTTTGGCAGCACGCCAGCCTCGCGCAGCCCGCGCCCGTTGGTGAACGCCGGCACTTCGAGCAGCCCGGCGCCGTCGGTGTCGGCGATGTGAAGCGCGTCCGCGAGCGCCAGCAGCGCCTGTGCGCTCGCTGCTCCGTCGGGGCCCGCGGTCAGCCGCTCGCCCCACACGATCACGATCTCCTCGCCGGCGCCCTTCAGCAAGTCCGCCAGCTCGCGCACGTCTGCGGGCGCATCGCCACCGCTGAGCGCGGCCGTGAGCGCGGCCGCAAACGCGCCGCCGGCTCCCGGCGCATAGCGCACAGACAGCGCCGCGTTCGCGTCGAGCAGGCTCTTGTGGGGCGAGGCGACCGCCAGCTTCATGCCGTGACGGCGCACGCCCTTGCGCAAGCGCAGGTCGAGGATCGGCGCGTCGTTGACCGGCTCGCTATCGAGCACCAGCACCGCGTGCGCGAACTCCAGGTCCGTGACCTTCGCCTGCAGCCGCGGCTGGCCCAGCGCGCGGTGCAGCTCCAGCGGCAGGCTGCCGGCGCGTCGCGAGTCGACGTGCGCTGAGCCGAGCCCCTCGCGCAGCAGCCGCGACAACAGCAGGCCCTCCTCGTTGGTGCTCGTTCCAGCGGCGATCGCGCCTGTGTGCGCGCCAGCACGTCCCAAGGCTGTGGCCGCCTCGTCCAGCGCACGCTCCCACGAGACCGGGCGCAGGCGCCCGCCGTCGCGCACGTGCGGCTCGGTGATGCGCTCGTCGACGTGGAAGGACTGGTAGCCGAAGCGTCCCTTGTCGCACAGCCAGCCGTCGTCGACCTCGGCGTTGTCGCGTTGCAGGATCCGCAGCGCGCGCTCGTCGCGCACGGTCACCGTGACGTTGCACTGCGCCGGGCACATCGTGCACACCGAGCCCGCGCCCTCGATGTCCCACGGACGCGCGCGAAAGCGGTACGGGCGCGAGGTCAGCGCGCCGACCGGGCACAGCTCGATGATGTTGCCGCTGAACGGCGCCACGTACGGGTGCCCGTCGAAGGTCGAGACGTAGGAGTGCGCGCCGCGCTCAAGCAGCACTAGTTGGTAATCCTCAGCGACCTCCTGCGAGTAGCGCACGCAGCGGTAGCAGAGGATGCAGCGCTCGCGATCGATCGCGATCAGCGGCGAGAGCTCCAGCGGCTTGACGAAATGGCGCTTGGGCTCGATGAAGCGCGAGATGCCGCCGCCGAAGCCGAAGGTGATGTCCTGCAGCGGGCACTCGCCGCCCTTGTCGCACACGGGGCAGTCGAGCGGGTGGTTGATCAGCAGGAACTCGACGACCGACTGCTGCGCGGTCTTCACGCGCTCGGATTCGGTGTACACGACCATGCCGTCCTTGACCGGCGTCGAGCAGCCGGTCTGCAGCTTCGGGATGCCCTCGATCTCGACCAGGCACATGCGGCACGCGCCGACCGGCTGGCCCAGCTTCGGCTCGTAGCAGAACACCGGGATTTCGACGTCGCCGTGCTTGGCCGCGTCGACCAGCATCGAGTTCTCCGGCGCCTGCACCTCGCGGCCGTCGATCGTGAACGTGATCGTCTTCGGCGTGGGCCTAGGCATCGAATGCCCCCTGCGTGGCCAGCGCGTCTCGCGGCGCGGCGCCGCCGAGGCCGTTGCGGATGCGAGCGGCCTCCATGTGCGCTTCGAACTCGTCTTTGAACTTCGCGATCATCGAGCCGATCGGCATCGCCATCGCGTCGCCGAGCACGCACAGGCAGTTGCCGATGATGTGCTCCTGCACCGAGGCCATGATCTCGAGGTCCATCGGCGTCGCCTCGCCGAGCTCGATGCGTTCGAGCATCTTCACCGTCCAGTTGGTGCCCTCGCGGCACGGTGTGCACTTGCCGCAGGACTCGTGCCGGTAGAACTTCGCGACCTTCAACGCCACGTCGAGGATCGGCGTCGAGTCATCGACGACGATCACCGCGCCCGAGCCGAGCATCGAGCCGACCGCCGCAATCGAGTTGAAGTCATAGGGGACGTCTAGATCCTCGGCCTTCAGCACCGGCGAGGAGGAGCCGCCGGGGAACCAGCACTTGATCTCGCGGCCGTCGGGCGGGCCGCCGGCGAGGCCGTAGATCAGCTCGCGCGCGGGGATGCCCAGCTCGATCTCGTAGTTGCCGGGGCGCTTGACGTGGCCGGACACCGACACGAGCTTGGTGCCGGTCGAGGTCTCCACGCCCAGCTTCGCGTACTCATCGCCGCCCATCGCGATGATCGCCGGGACGGTCGACAGCGTCTCGACGTTGTTGATCAGCGTCGGCCCC
The DNA here is from genome assembly GCA_963716535.1 of uncultured Solirubrobacteraceae bacterium. Classification (GTDB taxonomy): domain Bacteria; phylum Actinomycetota; class Thermoleophilia; order Solirubrobacterales; family Solirubrobacteraceae; genus Palsa-744. Next base: position 3,435,572 of record OY970317.1, read on the forward strand.
TGGTAGAGCCCCTGCAGCGCCGGGAACGGCGGCTTCAGGCGCGGGTTGCCGCGCTTGCCCTCCAGCGAGTCCAGCAAGCCCGTCTCCTCGCCGCAGATGTAGGCGCCGGCGCCGCGGTGCACGACCAACGACAGCGAGTGCCCGGAGCCGAGGATGTTCTCGCCGACGTAGCCGGCGGCGCGCGCTTCTTGCAGCGCCGCGTCGAGCATGTCGGCCTGTAGCTGGTACTCGCCGCGGATGTAGATGAACGAGCGCGTCGTGCCCGCCGCATAGGCGGCGATCGCGATTCCCTCGATCAGCGTGTGCGGGGTCTTCTGCATCAGTTCGCGGTCCTTGAACGTCCCCGGCTCGGACTCGTCGGCGTTGCACACCAGGTACTTGTCCATGCCGCCTTTAGGCAGGAACGAGATCTTCGTGCCCATCGCGAAGCCCGCGCCGCCGCGGCCACGGATGCCCGACGATTTCAGCTGTTCGAGCACCTCCTCGGGCGTCATCTGGAGCGCTTTGCGCAGCGACTGGTAGCCGCCGCGACGCTCGTACACCGCGAGCGTGTTCAGACCCGGCTCGTCGATGTCGGCGAACAGCAGGATCGGCTCGCCGCTGGCGGCGTTCGCGCCTGATGCTGATGCAGTGCTCGCCATCCGTCAGCCGCTCTTTCGCGCCGGCTCGGCCGGGTGCAGCGGGAACTCGCCGCTGTTGGCGTGCGGGTCGGCGACCAGCCGTCTCGCCAGCTGCTTCTCGGGCAGCACCGGGCGCCCCGCGCGGATGTCGTCGAGCAGCTGCGGCACGTCGGAGAGCGCGAGCGGGCCGACGTAGACGCCGTCGACGGACGCCATCGGCGCGATGTCACAGGCGCCGAGGCACTCGAAGCCGCGCACGTTGATGTCAGGCTCTGCGCCGGCGCCCGGCGCGGCCGCGTCGCTGATCGCGGCGTACAGCTCATCGGCGCCGCACAGCGAGCACGAGATGTTCGTGCACACGTACACGCTGTGGCGCGGCACCGGCGTGGTCTCGAGCATGTCGTAGAACGTCGCCACCGAGTCCAGGTACGCGGGCGTCACGCGCATCACGCACGCGACCTGCTCGAGCGCCTCCGGCGAGCACCAGCCGTGCACGCGCTGCGCCGCCGCCAGCGCCGGCAGCGTCGCCGAGCGGCGGTCGGGGTAGTTGGCCATGTGCGCCTCGATCTCCGCGCGCAGCTCCGCCGGAACCGGCGTGCTCTCAGGGTCCGGTATCTCGGCGGGGTCCTTCTCGAGATCCACCGACTGGTCCCAGCCAGGTACCCGCGAGCCGTGCGCATAGCGGCGCACACCCCGCGGCGGCGTGCCCTCCTCGGCGGCCTCCAGCTCCAGCGCCTGCGCCTCGCGCACGATGTCCTCGGACGCGCTCATCGGTCAATGCCGCCCAAGATCGGGTCGAGCATCGCAAGCGTGGCGATCATGTCGGCGATGTAGGCGCCCTTGACCATCGGCGAGGTCGCCTGCAGGTTCACGAACGAGGGATCGCGCATGTGCACGCGCGCGGGCTTTGAGGAGCCGTCGGAGCAGACGAAACAGCCGAGCTCGCCGCGCGGAGACTCGATCGGGAAGTACACCTCTCCGGGTGGCACGCGCATGCCCTCGGTGACGAGCTTGAAGTGATGGATCAGCGCCTCCATCGAGGTCGCAAGCTCGTGGCGCGGCGGCAGCGCGACCTTGCGGTCCTCGGTGATGTGCGGCCCCTCAGGCAGTCCGTCGAGCGCCTGCTGCACGATCTTCACCGACTCGTACATCTCCGCCAGGCGGCAGGCGTAGCGGTCGTAGTTGTCGCCGTGCGTGCCGACCGGGATCTTGAACTCGAAGTCCTCGTATGACGAGTACGGGGCGGCCTTGCGCAGGTCCCACGGGTTGCCGGCGGCGCGCAGCAGCGGCCCGGTGACACCCAGCGACAGCAGCGTCTCGGCGTCCAGCGGGCAGGTGCCGCGCAGGCGCTGCAAAACGATCTCGTTGCTGTTCAGCAGTGCGCCGTACTGGTCGACGCGCCCCGGCATGTCCGTGAGGAAGCCCTGCAGCTTCTCGGTGAAGCCGCGTGGGATGTCCTCGATCACGCCGCCGATCTGGAAGTAGCGGGTGTGCATGCGCTGCCCGGAGGACATCTCGAACAGGTCGAGGATCTTCTCGCGCTCGCGGAAGCAGTACCAGAACATCGAGATTGCGCCGAGGTCCAGCGCGCTCGTGCCGAGCCACACCAGGTGCGACATGATGCGGTTGAGCTCGAGGTGGATCACGCGCAGGTACTGCGCGCGCTTGGGCACCTCGACCTCGAGCAGCGTCTCGACGGCGCTGCAGTAGGCCATCGCGTTGAAGTAGTAGGACAGGTAGTCCATGCGCTCGATCACCGGGATGACCTTCCAGTAGGACTTGTCCTCGGCGGTCTTCTCGATGCCCGTGTGGACGTAGCCGATGATCGGTTTGACATCGCGCACGACCTCGCCCTGGAGCGTCACCAGCAGCCGCAGCACGCCGTGCGTAGCCGGGTGGTGGGGGCCGAAGTTGAGCGTCAGGAGCTCCTGCGTCGGCTCGTCCTGCCCGCCGTCGTGCTGGTCTTCGAGCTGCTGCTCGAACGGCGCCAGCGTGATGCTCTGCTCGCGCCTGCGGTACTCCGACATAGTCGGCTGCTCCCCCTCGGGGGGCGATGTGGTCGGGCTCACTCGCTGCTCCCCAATGCCTCGCGCTCGTTGTACGTGAAGATCACCGGCTCCCCGCCGATCGGGAAGTCGCGCCGCTGTGGGTGGCCCTCGTAGTCCTCGGGCATCAGGATTCGTCGCAGGTCCGGATGGCCGCGGAAGACTACGCCGAACATGTCGTAGACCTCGCGCTCTTGGTGGTTGGCGGTCGGCCAGCCGGGGCCGTCAGCCGCATCGGGCGTCACCGACTCGACCTCGGGCTCGGTGCTCGGCACGCGCACCTTGACCGTGATGCGGTCCACGTTGGGCATGTCCAGCAGCTCGTAGCAGACCCCCAGGCGCGGCTCGTGCGGGTAGTAATCGACGCCGTGCAAGCTGGCCAGGAACGCATAGCCACGCGCGCGCAGGTGCGCGAGCACCGCACGGATGCTCGCCGGCTCGACGCTCAGCGTGGCGCGGTTGCGAAAGAACAGCGTGTCGGTGACGACGCTCTCTCCCTCCGCCTCGCGCAGCCCCTGGGCGATCAGCTCCAGGCCGGTCGCGTCAGGCACCGACTGTGTCCCCGTCTGGGACCGTCAACTCAGGCACCGGCTGCGTCCCCCTCCAGCGCGGGCACGTTCACCGCCGCCGGCGGCTCCGTTGTTGCGTCGGGCTCCGGCACGACCTCCTCGGTGCCGCGTGCGTCGTAGCGCTCGCGCCAGCCCATGTCTGGGTCGTCCTGAACCATCTTGCGCAGCTTGAGTACGCCGTGCATCAGCGCCTCTGGGCGCGGTGGGCAGCCGGGCACGTGCACGTCGATCGGCATGAACTTGTCGGCCGGCACGAGCGCGTAGTTGTTGAAGACACCCATCGAGCTGCAGCACGCGCCCATCGAGATCGCCCACTTGGGCTCGAGCATCTGGTCGTAGATGCGGCGCACGATCGGCGCCATCTTGATCGACACGCGACCGGAGAGGATCAGCAGGTCCGCCTGGCGCGGCGAGGCGCGGAAGGCCTCGAAGCCGAAGCGTGCGACATCCACGCGCGCGGCGACGATCGACATCATCTCGATCGCGCAGCACGCGAGGCCGAAGGTGGCTGGGAAGAACGAGTTCGAGCGCGCCCACGCGACGGCCTTGTCGAGCGTGGTCGTCATCACGCTTTCTTCGACGTGGCGCTCGAAGTCGCTGCCCTCGAGGTGCACCGACGGGTTCGGGCCTTCGAGGTCGCCGCCACGCAGCAGCTGGCGCGCGTTCAGCGAGCGCACGCGCAGGTCGCTCGCGCCGCCCGTCGCCCCACCCGGTCGCACGCCCGTCCCCGGGCCGACCAGCAGCTCGCGTTTTACCTCCACTCCAACGCTCCCCGGCGCCACACGTACGCAAACGCGACGAACAGCAGCGCGATAAACACGATCGTCTCGACCAGCGCAAAGCTGCCGTAGGCGCGCAGCTCGATCGCGATCGGGTACAAGAACACGACCTCGATGTCAAACAGGATGAACAGCATCGCGATCAAGTAGAAGCTGATCCCGAAACGCAGGCCGCGCTTGACCTCTGACGGCAGACCGCACTCGTACGGGTCCTGCTTGTGCGGTGTCGCACGACGTGGTCCGATGACCGAGTTCAGGACCGCGAAGGCGCCGCCCACGGCCCCACCGAGAATGAGGAATACGATCGCCGGGAGATAAGTGCGCAGCACCGCGCGCTGTTATATCACTGCTTGTGGCAGGGTGTTACATAGTGGCAATCGACTCGAAATCCGCGGCGTGAGGAACGCCGTCGTGGCGGGCGCGCTGGCGGTCGCGGCGCTCAACGCAATCCCCGGAGTGCTTGGTGCGATCGTCTGGTATCGGCAGCTCGCCGCCGAGCGCGGGCCCGCCCGTGGCTTCTGGCTGCTGCTACGCGTCGGGCAGGGCTCGGCGCTGACGCTCGCGGTCGCCGTCGGCTCGCTCGCGGCGGCCGGCGACTACTCGAGCGAACACCTCTTCTACCTGTACGCGTTGCTGCCGCTCGCAATCGCGTTCGTGGCCGAGCAGCTACGCGTCGCCTCCGCGCAGACGATCCTCGACCAGAGCGGGCTCGAGAACGCAGCCGCTGTCGGTGCGCTGCCTGAAAGCGAGCAGCACGCGGTGGTCGCCGCGATCATGCGCCGCGAGGTCGGCGTGATGGCGCTATCGGCGCTTGTGGTCGTGTTCTTGGCGCTGCGCGCGGCAAGCACGGCTCACGGGTTCTAGAACGGGTTCGGCCGGCGCTCCGTGCCGGCCTCACATCTAGATTCGGCCCGGCTCGCCGCACCTGCCCTGTCCCTATACGCTCCGTGCCAGCCTCGGCCCTATATATTCTCGGCGCAATGAAGCGCGTAGCCATGCTCATCGCCCTCCTGGCCTGTTCGGTCGCGCTGGGCGCCTGTGGGTCGCAGGGGATCCAGATCGCCAAGACGAGCCTTTACTACAAGGGCGCCGTGCTGTTCCGCGATCACTGCTCCGGCTGCCACACGCTCGCCGTCGTCGGCGCCGAGGGCTCGGCCACCGAGATCTCCAACCGCGTCAAGACCACCGGGCCGAACTTCAACATCCGCAAGGAGGACGTCGAGCAGGTCCTCTACGCGATCCGCAACGGCGGCTTCTCCGGCGCGATCATGCCCGAGAACGTCGTCGTCGGCGAAGACGCCCAGGATGTTGCCAAGTTCCTTGCGAAGTACTCTGGGCTGAAAGCCGAAAAGGTGCCCAGCACGAACATCACGCTGTCCACGAAATAGGTCCGGTCGCAGAGGCGATGCTCGACCTCAAGTTGATTCGGGAGGACCCAGAGGGCGTTCGTGCGGCGCTGGGGCGACGCGGGGCCACCGCGGCCGATGGCCTGGATCAGGTGCTTGCGCTGGATACGCGTCGTCGTGAGCTACTGCCCGAGCTGGAGGGGCTGCGCGCCGAGCAGAACGAGGCCAACGGGCGCATCAAGTCTGCCGCTGATGCGGCGGAGCGCGAGCGGGAGATCGCGGCTATGCGCGGCGTGGCGGCCCGTGCGAAGGGGCTGGAGAGCGAGTTGGGCGAGGTCGAACAGGGACTACATGAGGCACTCGCGCCGCTGCCGAACCTGCCGGACCCGACCGCTGCGCCCGGTCCCGAGGACGAGCTGGTGCGCGAGGTGGGTGAGGTTCCGCAACTGGGCTTCGAGCCGCGCGATCACCTGGAGCTGGCCGGTGGGCTGATCGACATGGATCGCGCCGCCAAGCTGTCGGGGGCGCGCTTCGCCTACCTCAAAGGCGATCTCGTGATGCTCGAGCTGGCGCTCGTGCGCTGGGTGCTCGAGAAGCTACGCGGCGCGGGCTTCGAGCCGGTGATCCCGCCGGTGCTGGTGCGCGAACGTGCGCTGTACGGGACGGGCTTCCTACCCGACACCGAGCAGCAGATCTACAGCCTGCCCGAGGACGAGCTGTTCCTGGTCGGGACCTCGGAGGTCGCGCTGGCGTCGCTGCACGACGAGGAGATCATTGACGCCGAGCGGCTGCCGCTGCGCTACGCGGGCTTCTCGCCGTGCTTCAGGCGTGAGGCCGGCGCGGCCGGCAAGGACACGCGCGGCATCATCAGGGTGCACCAGTTCGACAAGGTGGAGATGTTCAGCTTCGTCGCGCCCGAGGAGTCGGCGGCGGAGCACGAGCGGATCCTCGCGCTCGAGGAGCAGGTCCTGGGTGAGCTGGGGCTGGCCTATCGGGTCGTCAACATCGCCGTCAACGATCTTGGCAACTCGGCGGCAAAGAAGTACGACTGCGAGGCGTGGATTCCCAGCCAGGGCCGCTATCGCGAGCTGACGTCTTGCTCGAACACGACCGACTACCAGGCGCGGCGCCTGAACATCCGTGTTCGCGTGGACAAGCGCACGCAGGCGCTGCATACGCTCAACGGCACCGCGATCGCGGTCGGGCGCACGATCGTCGCGCTGCTCGAGAACGGCCAGTGCGCCGACGGCAGCGTCGAGCTGCCCGCGTGCCTGCACGCCTACGGCGCGCCCGCGCAGCTGGCTCCGGCAGCATCTGATTAGTCGCTCGCGATCCGGTCGAGCCCCCGGGATGCTCTCGGCGCCTCGCAGGGGCCCCGCAAGACCTGACTAGACAATAGGAGCTAGGCTCTCTGGTCAGTGTCAAGCGGGGAGTCGCGGGGGCGTGGAGGAAGCACAACGAACGAGGGTTCTGGAAGCGCTCGCTGAGGCGATGGCTGAGCGCGGCGCTGGCGGCGCGAGCGTGACGCTCACCGACGTGATCGCCCGCTCGGGCGTCTCCAGCGGCGCCTTCCACGAGGTCTTTCCCGACCGCGAAGCCTGCCTGTTGGCGGCGATCGAGCTCGGCATCGAGCGGGCGCGCAGGCCGATGGCCGCTGCATACGACGCCGAGGTGCGGTGGCTGGACGCGGTCAAGGCCGCGCTTGTCGCGTTCCTGTGGTTCCTCGAGCAAGAGCCCGCGCTTGGGCGGCTGCTGGTCGTTTACTCGCTCAGCGGCGGCGAGCAGGTGCTGCGCCGGCGCGTGGAGGTCGTCGCCGTGCTCGCCGCGGTGGTCGATCGCGCCCGTCTGGAGGCTCCCGCGGGTCGCCAGCAGCCTCCCGCCGTGATCGCCGAGGGCGTCATCGGCGCCGTGCTCGCGGTGTTGCACAACCGGCTGCTGTCGAACGAGGCCGAAGGCGTCATGGATCTGTTCGGCTCGCTCATCAGCATCATCGTGCTGCCCTACCTCGGCGTTGGCGTCGCCCGCCGCGAGCTCACGCGCCCGGCGCCGCGCGTGCGCTCTGTCGCCGCCGCCGACGCGCAGCGCGGCGAGCTCACCTTCGAACACGCGGGCCGCGTGCGGCTGACCTACCGCACGACGCGCGTGCTCAGCGCTCTCGCCGACTACCCCGGCGCCAGCAACCGCGAGGTCGCCGACCGCGCCGGCATCGTCGACCAGGGGCAGGTCTCGAAGCTGCTCGGACGCCTGCAGGCGCGCGGGCTGATCGCGAAGACGGGTGCGGGGCGCACGCGCGGCGCACCTAACGCGTGGCATCTCACCGATCGTGGCGAGCTGGTGCTCGCGGAGGCGGCTGAGGTCGTCTAGCCGAGCTTCAACGACAGCGAGTGCGCGGGTCCGTGCGCTGGCGTGAGCGTCAGGCGGTAGCTGCCGCTTGCAAGCACTGTGCGTCCGCTCAGACGCTCGCCGTTGCGGCCCGCGAGCGCAAAGATCGTGAGCGCGCGCCCGACCGCCTGCCAGCGCGTGTGTCTGTGGCGCGTGACGCGCCTTTGCAGCGACACGCGCACATGCGCGGCGATGTTGACCGTGAAGGTGAAGCCGAACTGGTCGATGCGCGGGCGGCTCGTGTTGAGTGCGATCAGCGCCTTCTGCGTCAGCGCGAGGCCTTCGATCTCGACCGTCTGCGCTGCGGCGGCGCTCGTGCCTGACGCCGGCGGCGCGGAGGGGGACCCGTCGCCGGTTTGCGGGTTGCCGGCTCCGGAGCCGCCGAAGGCGCCACCCAGGCCGCCTCCGGTGCTCGGCGGTTCGTGCGGGGTTTTTTCTTTCGTCCCCGGCGAGGCTTCTTCTTTGCCTTCCGCTTCCGTGTCCGGCTCGAACGCGGCGAGCCCGTCAGGAGTCCCGACCCCGGTGGGGCCGTCGTAGCCAGTGCCGGCGAGGCAGATCGGTTCCGAGGAACAGCTCGTTTTGGCCTCCGCGGCGCTCGTGCACGAAGGCAGGCCGGTGGCGCCGTCGAACGGCGTCGCGCATTCGCCGTTGGACCCGGTGGTGATGTCGCTGGTGATGTCGTGCAGGGTCGCCGGCGCGTTGGCTGCGCTTTCGTAGAGCGTCCGCGCCGGGTAGGCGGCGCCGTTGGCGCCTCCGGCGAGCGCGAACGTCGCGGCGATCAGCGGCGAGGAGAGGCTCGTGCCGCCGATCGTGCACCAGTGCACGACGTGTTCGACGTGCGCTTCCTCATACGCGGTCTCGCACGCGGGACTTGTGTCGTAGACGGCAAGACCGCTGTAAGGATCGCCGTCAGCCGCGACGTCGGCGACCGCGCGTTTGCTCCCGCAGCCGACCGACGACCAGCCCGCCACGCTCTGCTGCCAGGGCTGGGCCGTGAAATGGCTGCTGCAACCGCCGCCGCTGGCGCCGTGGCCGTCCTTGTGCCCACCGCTCTTGCCGCCGTCGTTCCATACCGACTCGCCGGTCCATTCGCCGTCAGCGCCGAGGCGTTCGAGGCGCGTTCCACCCACGGCCACAACCTGCGGCGATGAGGCCGGGAAGTTGGCCGAGGCCCAGCGCGGTTCTTCGAGCCAGTTGAGGAAGCCGTCATCGCCCGCCGAGGCCGTGATCACGACTCCCGGATGGTTGAAGGCCGAGCTGTCCGATACGCACCCTTCCGTGGTGCATTCCGGGCCGCCCCACGAGTTGGAGATCTCGTTGGCGCCGAGCCTCGCGGCCGTGTTCTCAGCGTTCTCGAAGTCCGAGTAGTCGCTCGATTCGCTCTCGACGAGCGCGATGTGGCAGTTCTGGCAGACGGCGTGGGCGGTCTCGATGTCGAGCGAGATCTCGACCGACCATCCCTGCGCTTCTTCGACCGCGAGGCACGCTTCTTCGCGTTCTTCCTTTTTTTCGTTGGTTTCGCCCGCTTCGCTGCCCTTGCACAGCGTTTCCTGTGCCGTCAGGTCCGCCGGCGTCTGCGGGAACGGCAGGTTCGAGCTTTCGCCCAGCTCGTTGACCTGGCTGAAGCAGCCCGCGGTGCAGAGCGGCAGCCCGAATTCCGCCGAGTACGCTTCGAGGTCGGCTTTGGCGTTCAGGTCGTTGTAGGCGTCGACCAGCGCGATCGTCTGTGTGCTCGGCGCACTGGTTGGCAGCGCGTAGGCGCTGTGCAGATCTTGCGGTCGCAGGCCGAAGTCCCCGGACGCGGGCGACGGCGCCGTGGTCGGCGTCGTCGCGGCGATGCCCACGGGATGCGTGTGTTCGCGCGCCTGCGCTGTCTGGGCGACGAGCGCCAGCGCCAGGCACGTGGCATGGCCAGGGGCGGGCGCCGGGCAGATCGAGCGGGTGGTGTACGACGAGGGCGGTAGCGGCGCGACCGTCGTCGCGGCAGGCGCCTGCGCGCACAGCAGCACGAATGCCGCCAGGGCGGCGCTCGTGAACATCGCGGCTGTGGTGCGCGGGCGTGCAGTCATCGTCGCTATCTGCCTACAGCGGTTCTCCTCGGCGCACGTATGCGGGGGCTTTAGCGAGCGCCAATGAGATGCAGACGTATGTGCGGGCCCGTTCAAATGGTTACGAGATCGTCACAGGCTGATCACGGGAGCGTCACGTTGGTCAGGCCGCGAATCCTTGAACATGGCGAACGGGACGGTGGGACAGGGCAGCGGACCCGGCGAGCTCGAGGGAGCGGCCACGTCCGCAAAGCGCACCGAACCGCATAGGGCGCACCGAACGGGGCGGGAGGCGAGACCCGCCCCGTTCGCCTTACGCTGATGGCAATGTCATCGCCGTTTGGGTTCCTGCTCTCGGTGGAGCCGCCGCCACGACGCGTCGGCGTGCTCGTCGCGCTGATCGCCGTGACGCTGTGCACGCTGCTCGTCTACCCGCTCGCGCACGTCGCGCCGGTCGTCTCGCTGAGCGTCGTCTACCTGCCCGCGGTGCTGGTCGTGTCGATCACGTGGGGTGGATGGCTCGGCGTCGCCACCGCGATCGTCAGCGCCGCCGCCTTCAACTTCTTCCAGCTGCCCCCGGTTGGGCGCTTTACGATTCAGGACTCTGACAACTGGGTTGCGCTGGCCGCGTTTCTGGTCGTCGCGGTGCTTGCGAGCTCCGTCGCGGAGGTCACCCGCGCGCGCACCCGTGATGCCGATGAGCGTCGCCGCGAGGCCGACCTCGCGGCGGAGATGGCGCGCCTGCTGCTGCGCGGCAACAGCCTCACCGAGGCGCTGCCCACCGCCGCCGCACGCCTCGCGCAGACGCTCGAGCTGAGTTCGGCCGCGATCGAGATGGAGGCCGTCGAAGGCGACGAGCGCACGATTGCGTTTCCGCTACGCGAAGGGTCGAACCGGCTCGGCACGCTGCTGGTCGGAGCCGGCACCTCGGAGGCCAGCCTGCGCAGGTTGCAGGAGCGCGTCGTGCCGGCCCTGGAGGCGCTGCTGAGCGCCGCGCTCGAGCGTGAGACGCTGCTGGGTGGCGTCGTCGAGACGGCGGCGCTGCGGCGCGCGGACACGGTCAAGACCGCCCTGCTGCGAGCGGTCTCGCACGACCTGCGCTCGCCCCTGACCGCGATCTCGGCGGCCGGTGAGGCCGTTGGCTCACCCTCGCTGTCGCCTGAGGAGCGCGCGGAGATGGCCGCCGTGATTCAGGAGGAGACCAGACGCCTGGCGCGCCTGGTCGACAACCTGCTCGACCTCTCACGCCTGCAGGCAGGCGCCGCCGAGCCGCACCGAGAGTGGACCTCGATCGACGAGTTGATCCGCTCTGCGGTCGCCGACATCGGCGCCGCGCCGGACGCGTTCAGCCTGTCGATCGACCGCGACATCCCGCTCGTGAGCGTCGACCCCGTGCAGATGGAGCGCGCGTTGGTCAACGTCTTGGAGAACGCGCGCCGTCACTCCGGCGGGCACCCGGTGTCGGTGCGCGCACGCGCGGTCAGGCGCCTCGCCGGCGCTCGTGTCGGCGACCAGTCATCCGGGTCAGAGGGTGCCGTCGGCGACCGCGTGATCGTGCGCATCGTCGACCGCGGGCCGGGGATCCCGCCGGCGCAACTGGAGCGCGTGTTCGAGCCGTTCTACCGCGCCGGCACCCCCGGTAGCGGCCACCGCGGGTCCGGGCTCGGGCTGTCGATCGCGCGCGGGTTCACCGAGGCCAACGTGGGGTCGCTGCACGTCGAGTCGCTGCCGGGCCAGGGCGCGACGTTCGTATTCGAGTTGCCGCTGGAGGAGCGGTGAGCGACGCCGCAGCTGAGGTCTCCTCGCGACCACGGGTCTTGGTCGTCGATGACGAGCCGCAGATCGTGCGCGCGCTGAAGGTCGTGCTGCGCGAGGCCGGCTTCGAGGCGGTGCCCGCCGAAACCGGTGCTGCAGCACTCGACGTCGCGGCCGTGCGCCCGCCCGACGCCGCGATCGTCGACCTCGTGCTGCCCGACATCGACGGCATCGCCGTCACGCGCGCCCTGCGCGAATGGAGCGAGATGCCGATTCTCGTGCTCTCGGCGGTAGGCGAGGAGGAGCAGAAGGTCCGCGCGCTCGAGGCCGGCGCCGACGACTACATCACCAAGCCATTCGGCGCACGCGAGCTGGTCGCTCGCCTGCACGCGGCGCTGCGCCGCTCCGCGCGCGGGGAGGAGGAGCCCAGCATCGAGGCCGAGGGGCTGCAGATCGACCTCGCCGCGCGTGTCGTCCGCCGCGACGGCGAGTCGATTCACCTGACCCCGATCGAGTTCGACCTGCTGCGCGCGCTTGCGCGCAACCGCGGACGGCTGATGACCCACCGCAAGCTGCTGGCCGAGGTGTGGGGGCCGGAATACGTCGATGACATCCAGCCGCTGCGCACGCACGTCGCGCGGCTGCGCGCCAAGATCGAGCCCGACGGCGGCGACAGGCCCCGTTACATCGTCACAGACCCAGGGGTGGGCTACCGATTCGCGGGGTGACCGGTAGCGACGGTGCGTGCAGCCGTTCGCTCTCCGCAGCAGTTCGCTCCCACCGTCACAAAATCGTTATACGCGGGGTGCGATTCGTTACGCCGCTGTGACGCGCGAGCGTCAATAGTGTTCCCATGGACGCCGTTTACATAGTTCTCGGGATCGTGATGTTCGCGATCCTGCTGCTGATGATCGAGGGAATCGACCGCGTATGAGCGCCTCGCTTCCCCTTGGCTTCTTGATTGCGCACATGGGCGGCGCGGACTTCTTCGGTCTGGTCGTATCTGTGATCGTGATTGCTTATCTCTTCTACGCGCTGATCCGCGGAGAGAACCTTTGACCTTCGCCGGCTGGTTCACCATCGTTGCGTTCGTCGTCGTCCTGAGCGCGCTCGCCTTTCCGATCGGCACATACATGGCGAAGGTGTACGGCGGTGAAAGGGTGTTCCTGTCGCCGATATTCTCCGGTCCGGAGCGGCTCCTATACCGCATCCTTAGAGTTGACGAGGGAAGCGGGCAGGACTGGAAGGCGTATGCGAAAAGCCTGATCATCTTCTCGCTCGCGGGCTGGATCTTCCTGTACATAGTCCTGCGCACGCAAGACGCGTTCTTCGTGCCCCATTCACTAAACCCGCTCGGCTATCACTCGGCCCCGGCGGACGTGGTGTTCAACGTCACCTCGTCGTTCATGACGAACACCAACTGGCAGTTCTACAGCGGCGAGACGACGATGAGCTACTTCAGCCAGATGATCGGGCTGACGGTGCAGAACTGGCTATCTGCGGGGGTCGGGATCGTCGTGGCGGTCGCCCTCATCCGTGGGATCATCGGGCGCAGCGGCAAGAGCATCGGCAACTTCTGGCAGGACATGGTGCGCACGATCCTCTACGTGCTCGCGCCGCTCTCGGTGCTGGTCGCGCTGGTGCTCGCCTCTCAAGGCGTGATCGCCAACTTCTCCACCTACCTCACCGCTCACACGATCACCGGCCTGACGCAGTCGATCGCGATGGGGCCGGTCGCCGGGCAGCACGCGATCATGCTGCTCGGGACCAACGGCGGCGGCTTCTTCAACACGAACGCCGCGCACCCGTTCGAAAACCCGAGCGGCTTCACCAACTTCTTCGAGATGCTGGCGGTGCTGATCATCCCGGCCGCGCTGATCTTCACGTATGGGTGCATGACCGGCAACCGCCGCCAGGGCTATGCGATCTACGGGACCGTGATGATCATGTTCCTCGGCGCTGTGATCGTCGCCTACATCGCCGAGGCGCACGGCTCGCCCGCCCAGCACGCGGCGGGTCTGCACACTGCGGTTACCTCAGGCTCGGGCGGCGGCAACATGGAAGGCAAGGAGCAGCGCTTTGGGATCGCCGGCTCGGCACTGTTCGATGTCGTCACCACCGTTACCTCGTGCGGCGCCGTCAACAGCGCGCTCGAGTCGTTCACCGGAATCGGTGGGGCTGTGCCCTTCGCTAACTTGTCAGCAAGCGAGGTGATCTTCGGTGGCGTCGGCACGGGCCTCTACTCGATCCTGCTGTACGTGCTGCTGGCGGTGTTCATCGGTGGGCTGATGGTCGGCCGCACGCCGGAGTGGCTGGGTAAGAAGCTCGAGGCCAAAGAGATCAAGCTCGCCGGCCTCGGCATCCTGATCACACCGCTCGCCGCGCTGTTCTGCACCGCGCTGGGGGTCGCGACCAAAGCGGGACGATCGTCGATTTCCGAAGTGGCGACATCGGCCAAGCTCGGCATCCACACGCCGCAGGCATTCTCCGAGACCTTCTACGCCTACCTGTCGCAGGCGAACAACAACGGCTCGGCGTTCGCGGGCTACACGGGCTTCATCCAGCCGAACGCCGGCAGCCTCGGCTCGCACGGCATCAGCTTCGCCGACGTGCTCGGCGGCTTCGACATGGTGCTTGCGCGTTACGCGCCGATCCTGTTCGCGCTCGCCGTTGCCGGTGCTCTGGCCGGCAAGCGCGTGACCCCCGCTGGGCTCGGCACGATGCGCACCGACAACGGCACGTTCGTGGTGCTGCTGATCGGCGTGATCATCCTCGTCGGCGCGCTCACCTTTTTCCCCGCCCTGCTGCTCGGACCGATCGTCCAGGGCCTGACCGGACATCTGTACTGAGATGAAACCCTGGGCTCGAGACACCATCACGTCGATCCTCGCGGTGATCGTCTTCGCGATCTTGACCGGGCTCGTCTATCCGCTTGTGATCACAGGCGTCAGCCAGGTCGCGTTTCCGGGCGACGCCAACGGGCAGCAGATTCACCTCGACGGCAAGCTCGTCGGCTCGAAGCTGATCGGCCAGAGCTTTGCGACGCCGGTGCTCGAAGAGGACGGTAAGCCCAAGGAAGTGAAGGGCGTTGTCGTGACCGAACCTGACCCGCGCTACTTCCAATCGCGCCCGTCCGCTACCGAAGGTGGCGCCGACAACGCGGCCGCAAGCACATTCTCAAACCACGGCCCCAACAGTGTCAAAACCAAGGAAGCCGACGAAGAAAACATCAAGGCCTACCTCGAACTGAACAAGAACCCCACAACCAAGAGCGAATATGACGCTGGGCTGACAGTGGCGAAGATCCCGGTCGACGCCGTCAACAGCTCAGCCTCGGGGCTCGACCCAGAAATCTCGAAGGCGAACGCCTGGATTCAGGCTTACCGGATCGCCGCCGTGCGCAACCTCTCACACTCGACGGTAGACGGCCTGATCGCCAAGTACACATCGGGTCGCGGGCTCGGCTTCTCCGGCGAAGAAGGCGTGAACGTGCTCGAGCTAAACATTGCACTCGACCGTCTGACAGGAGCGACCAACTGATGTCTGCGCAAGGGGTGGGTGGGCCCATGAAAAACGAGCGGCAGGCGATCTCGCTGTTCCAGCGCGAGATCGTCGTGCGCGCGCTGCTCGACAGCCTCAAGAAGCTCGACCCCCGCGTGCAGATCCGCAACCCGGTGATGTTCGTGGTCGAGATCGGTGCGCTGATCACGACCGTGACGTGGTTCATCCAGATCGGCGGCGGCGAATCGCTCGGCGGGCACGACCCGTCGTGGTACACGTTCACGATCTCGATCTGGCTATGGCTGACGGTCGTGTTCGCGAACATGGCCGAGGCGTTCGCCGAGGGTCGCGGTCGCGCGCAGGCTGACACGCTTCGCTCGATGCGCAAGGAGACCGTGGCGCAGATGCGCGACGGTACGACCAAGGCGGCCTCCGAGCTCACGCGCGGCGACGTCGTGGTCGTCCCGGCGGGCGAGCTGATCCCCGGCGATGGCACCGTGATCGAGGGCATCGCGACCGTCGACGAGTCGGCGATCACAGGCGAGTCAGCGCCCGTGATCCGCGAGTCGGGCGGTGACCGCAGCGCTGTCACCGGAGGCACGCGCGTGACCTCCGATGAGATCGTCGTCGAAATCACACAGGAGCCCGGCCAGTCGTTCCTCGACCGCATGATCGC
Source organism: uncultured Solirubrobacteraceae bacterium (assembly GCA_963716535.1). GTDB lineage: Bacteria > Actinomycetota > Thermoleophilia > Solirubrobacterales > Solirubrobacteraceae > Palsa-744. Next base: position 3,451,293 of record OY970317.1, read on the forward strand.
GCTGGTCGAGGGCGCCTCGCGGCGCAAGACGCCGAACGAGATCGCGCTGAACATCCTGCTGGCGGCGCTGACGCTGATCTTCGTGATCGTCGTCGCGACGCTGCGCCCGTTCGGCCTGTTCGCCGGCACGACGATCTCCGAGACGACGCTGATCGCACTGCTCGTCGCGCTGATCCCGACGACGATCGGCGCGCTGCTGAGCGCGATCGGCATCGCCGGCATGGACCGCTTGGTTCGTCGCAACGTGCTGGCGCTGTCCGGTCGCGCGGTCGAGGCCTCGGGCGACGTGGACGTGCTGTTGCTCGACAAGACCGGCACGATCACGATCGGCAATCGCCTGGCCTCGGAATTCGTGCCGATGCCCGGCGTCGCGGAGTCCGAGCTGGCGGAAGTCGCGCAGCTGGCGTCGCTTGCCGACGAGACGCCCGAGGGCCGCTCGATCGTCGTGCTCGCCAAGACCTACGGCATCCGCGAGCACGACATGTCCACGCTGCAGGCAGAGTTCGTGCCGTTCACGGCGCAGACGCGCATGAGCGGTATCGACATGGGCGGCCAGCAGCTGCGCAAGGGCGCCGGCGACGCGATCATCGACTTCGTCAAGCACGAAGGCGGCTCGCCGCCGCCGGAGCTGCAGGAGGCGCTCGACCGCATCGCGCGTGAGGGCGGCACGCCGCTGGCGGTCGCGCGTGACAGCCAGATCCTCGGCGTGATCTACCTCAAGGACACGGTCAAGGAGGGCATGAAGGTGCGCTTCGACCAGCTCCGCGCGATGGGCATCAGGACCGTGATGGTCACCGGCGACAACCGTCTGACCGCCGCGAAGATCGCCGAGGAGTCGGGCGTCGATGACTTCCTCGCCGAAGCGACACCCGAGCGCAAGCTCGCGCTGATTCGCGAGGAGCAGGCCGAGGGTCGTCTCGTGGCGATGACCGGCGACGGCACCAACGATGCGCCCGCGCTCGCGCAGGCGGACGTCGGCGTGGCGATGAACACGGGTACGCAGGCGGCGCGTGAGGCGGGCAACATGGTCGACCTCGACTCCAACCCGACGAAGCTGATCGAGATCGTCGAGGTCGGCAAGCAGTTGCTGATCACGCGTGGCGCGCTGACGACGTTCTCGATCGCCAACGACGTCGCCAAGTACTTCGCGATCCTGCCGGCGGTGTTCGTCGCCACGTACGCGACCAGTCCGGGGGGCAAGGGGCCGCTGCACGTGCTCAACATCATGGACCTCGGCACGCCGCAGTCGGCGATCGTCTCGGCGATCATCTTCAACGCGATCGTGATCCCGCTGCTGATCCCGCTGTCGCTGCGCGGCGTGCGCTACCGCCCGATCGGCGCGAGCGCGCTCTTGCGGCGCAACCTTTGGATCTACGGTCTCGGCGGCATCATCGCGCCGTTCATCGGCATCAAGCTGATCGACCTGATCGTGCACAACCTGCTCGGAGCATGAGCCGCGAGCGCATCGCTGTGCTCGCGAGCGGGCACCGGGAGGCAGCGCCCAGCCGAGTATCGTAGGGACCCGGTGAGCCCGCACCTGCCGCTGCCGTCCGCGTGGCGCCGCGAGGCGTTGCGCACGAACCTGTGGCTGGTGCCGACGGTCGAGATCGCGCTCGCCGTGGCGCTGTTCGCGCTCACCTACACGCTCGATCGGGCGGCGTACGACGGCTCGCTGCAGTTCCCGTCGTTCGTGATCACCGGCACCGCCGATGCCGCCAGGCAGATCCTGACGGCGATCGCCGCCGCGGTGATCACGGTCGTGACGCTGGTGTTCTCGATCACGATCGTGACGCTGACGCTCGCCTCGACCCAGTTCGGGCCGCGCATGCTGCGCAACTTCATCCGCGACCGCATCACGCAGCTGACGCTCGGCAGCTACGTGGCGACGTTCGTCTACGCGGTCCTCGCGCTCGTCAGCATTCGCCCGGGAAAACACGGCGAATTCGTTCCGCACCTGTCGCTCACGGTGACGATGGCGCTGGTGATCCTCGACGTCGCGGTGCTGGTCGTGTTCATCGATCACATCGCCAAGTCGATCCAGCTGCCGCAGGTGATCGCGAGCATCGCGCGCGACCTCTCGCGGGCGATCGACGCCGAGATCACGCCGCTCGTCGCCGCCGCGCCGAAGACGGGCCCGTCGCTGTCGGAGATGCTCGTGCGCCTGGACGAGGACAGCGCGGTCGTGCGCGCGCCGAGCAGCGGCTACCTGCAGTACGTCAGCATGAGCACGCTGATCGAGATCGCCGGTCGCAGCCATGCGGTGATCCGTCTGCAGCGGCGTCCGGGCCATTTTGTCGTCGAGGGCGAGCCGCTCGCGAACGTGTGGCCCGCGGCCGCCGCACCCGAGGTCGCGCGGGCGCTCGGCGGCGCGCACGCGACTGGCCCGCATCGGACGCTCACACAGGATCTCTCCTTCGCCGTCGATCAGCTCGTCGAGATCGCGATCCGGGCGCTGTCGCCGGCGGTCAACGACACGTTTACGGCGCTCGCGTGCATCGACTGGCTCGGCGACGGCCTGGGCAAGATCGCCGAGCGCTGGCGGCCGGCGCCGGTGCACCGTGACGCGACCGGAAGCGTGCGCGTGATCACCGTGACGGTCAACTTCGACCGCCTGCTCGAGCGTGCCCACGACAAGATTCGCCAGGCCAGCCGCGGTATGCCCGCGGTGATGATCCGCCAGCTCGATGGGCTCACCAAGGTGATTGCCCGCACGAGCACTCACGAGCAGCGCGAGCTGGTGCTCAGGCAGGCGGCGATGATCATGCGCGGCTGCGATGAGTCGGTGCCGGAGGCAGCCGACCGCGCGGACGTGCGCCGCCGCTATGACGCGGTGCTGGCGGCGTCTTCGCGGTAGCGTCCCAAGCGCCTGCGATGACCGACGAGAAAGGACACCTGAAGGTCTTCATCGGTATGGCCCCCGGCGTGGGCAAGACGTATCGCATGCTGCAGGAGGGGGCGGCAGAGGCGGACAGCGGGCGCGACGTGGTGGTCGGCTACCTGGAGTCCCACGGGCGCGCCGAGACGCTGGCGCAGGCTGAGGGACTGGAGCTGGTCCCGCGCCGCCACCTGAGCTATCGCGGCACGCCGCTGGAGGAGATGGACCTGCCGGCGGTGCTCGCGCGCGCTCCGGAGCTGTGCCTGATCGACGAGCTGGCGCACACGAACGCGCCGGGCGTCGAGCACGAGAAGCGCTTTGAGGACGTGCGCGACGTGCTCGACGCCGGGATCGACGTGTTCTCGACCGTCAACGTCCAGCACCTGGAGAGCCTCGGCGACCAGGTCACGCAGCTGACCGGCACGCGCGTGCGCGAGACGATTCCCGACGCGGTGCTGGCGGCGGCTGACGAGGTGGTGCTGATCGACGTCACCCCGGAGACGCTGATCGCGCGCCTGCGTGCGGGCAAGGTCTACCGCGCCGAGCGCGTCGAGGCGGCGCTGAACAACTTCTTCAAGATCGAGAACCTGGCGGCGCTGCGCGAGACGGCACTGCGCCAGGTTGCCGAGGACGTCGAGATCAAGCGGCTCGTACGCGTCTCGAGCCCGCTGCCGCGGCGCGACGACGAGGGCCTGACGACGCTCGCCGAGCCGGCACCGCAGCCGATCGCCGAGCGCCTGCTCGCGCTGGTCACGTTGGCGACGCACTCCGAGCGGATCGTGCGCCGCGCGTGGCGCTCGGCGCAGCGCCTGGACGCTGAGCTCGACGTGCTGGTGGTGCGCCCGCCGGGCCGTCCGCCGAGCTCTGAGGACCGCAAGCGCCTGGAGGAGCTGCGGCGCCTGACGGCTATGTTGGGGGCGCGTCTGCAGGTCCAGGAGGGCGAAGACGTGGCGGCCGTCGCTATCGCCCTGGCGCGCTCGCTGGGCACGACCTACCTGCTGATGGGCACGCCATCCGAGCGTCGCGGGCTCTCGCGCCTGGGAGGCGGCGCCGAGCGCTCATTGCTGATGCGCCTACTGCGTGGTCTGCCGGGGGTCGACGTGCGGATCGTCGCCGACCCGACGCTGCGTGCGCACGGCGCCGAGGCGCCGGTACTGGCCGACGATGTGCTGGGCGCTGACTGAGGCGCACGATTGGGGCCGACCGGCTAAACGACGAGTAAATCTCGCGGCGTGAGGCAGGGCGTGCGCTAAACGCCTCGTAAGACTGTGGCAGGCGCGCGCAACCCTGCCGCGCGTACCCTGTTGCGCATCCATATGAACACACGCTCCCGACTACTCGCGATCTGCGCGACCTCGATCCTCGTCGCTGGGCTCGCGCTCGGCGCGATCAGCCAGGCCGGTGCGCGCACCAGCGGCGTCTCGTCGGTTCGCAGCGCGCCCCGCGCGCACGCGGCCAACTCGTTCCTGACGGGCATCGGCAACGAGAGCACGAAGATGTTCGCGAACCCTCTTTACCAACAGCTGCACACAAAGATCGTGCGCTATGTCGTGCCTTACGACGCCGTCGTACGCCCGTACTCGCTGACCCAGGCGACGCAGTTCATCGACGGCGCCGAAGCCGCGCACGAGCAGGTGCTGGTTGCCTTCTACCACTCCGAATACACGCCGACGCAGCTGCCGAGCATCAGCACCTATCAGCGCGACGTGCAGAAGTTCGTGAAGCTGTTCCCGCACGTGCGCCAGTACGAGTCCTGGGACGAGTCCAACCGCGGCAACGTCGCCAAAGCGTTCTCGAGCCCTTCGGCGGTCACCGCGGCCAAGTACTACCAGGCGTTGCTGCGCGTGTGCGGCGGCTGCACGGTGATCGGCCTGGACGTGCTCGACGCGGCTGTGATCAGCCCGACGCTGCAGTACATCTCCGAATTCAAGCGCGAGATCAGCCGCCTGGAGACCGTGATGCCGAAGATCTGGGGCCTGCACAACTACTCCGACGTCAACCGCCTGGAAGGCTGGCGTACTCGCGACATCGTCAAAGCGTTCGGCGGCCAGGTGTGGCTGACCGAGACGGGCGGGCTGGTGCAGTTCGAACCGAGCTTCCCGAACAAGCACGGCGCTGGTCTGACGCGCGCGGCGAAGGTGATCAAGTACATGTTCGCGCTCGCTTCCTCGATACCGCAGATCAAGCGCCTGTACGTGTACGACTGGACCAGAGGCACCGGCCGTACGATCAGGTTCGACGCTGGGCTGACGAATGCGCTGGAACAGCCGCGGGCGGGCTACGTGGTCGTGTGCCGTCAGCTACACGCGGCCAACTGCAGCGTCAAGATCGCCGGCGACTGAGCCAGCGCTGCGCCGCCGCGCGGATGGCCGCTCTGGCTGGTTGCGCGCGACGCGCATCGCGCCGAGTGCGAGCAGCGCGGCGACGGCGGCGACGAGGGCGAGCGTCTTCAACGGGTAGCGGCTGCCGGAGTGCAGCGACAGGTTGAACGCGGTGTGGTCGCCGGCGTTGTAGATGCTCTGCAGGCCGGCGTGGTCGATGCCGAGCACGGTTGGCGCGAGCGCGGCGAACACCGCCCAGCCGAGCAGCGCCACGAGGCCCCAGCGCAGCGTCGCCGCTGACAGTCGCAGCCGCGGCGTCGCCGCCACCGCCGCCAGCAGCGCCGCGCCGGCCGCCAGGAGGAACGGCCAGATCGCGCCCCAGCCGCGTCCCAGCCCATAGGCGGAGGCGATCGTTGGCTGGAAGAAGCCTTTTGAGAGGAAGCGCATCCAGGTGACGGTCTCGTTCTCGTAGCCGACCAGCGGGTGCGTGATCGTGGCGATCACCATCGTCGTGATCGAGATCGCCGCGAGCGCGATCGTGGGGCCGGGGAAGCGCTTCAGCGTGAGCGCGATCGGGAACGCCAGGAACGGCAGCATCGTGATCAGGAAGCGCGGGCCGATCGAGCCGCCGCCGAAAGGCAGGTAGTAGCCCGAGTTGTAGCCCAGATAGCAGAGGCAGATGCCGCCGATCGTGAGCGCCTCGGCACGTCGCCCGCGCCGGTAGAGCATGACGGTGCCGATCGCGCCCATCAGCAGCACGGGTGACAGCGTCAACAGGCCGCGCGAGTCGAACAGCAGCGTGCTCAGCACGCGCAGGCTCGGCGCGCCGATCCCGAAGAAGCCTTTCTGCTGGCGCGGCACGTCGGAGTAGGCGAGGTGCGTCCACGAGCGGAAGGCGTAGTGGTTGTAGAGCAGCAGCGGGATGATCCCGACGAGGCCGCCCGCCACGTATGCGCCGCCGCGGCGCAGCACGCCGCGCGGCGTCAGCGAGTCACGTCGCGAGAGCAGGAAGCCTCCGAGCACGATCGCCGCGAAGAACGTCGGGTACTCGGATGAGAAGGCGTAGCCCATCGCCAGGCCGGCGAGCGCCAGCAGCATCGTGCTGGGCGGTCCCTCGCGCTCGCGCAGCATCAGCCAGAACGCGGCGAAGCCGAGGAACGCGGTGAACACGTGCGAGAACAGCATCTGCGAGAACGTCAACACGATCGTGCCGAGACCCAGCACGATCGCGGTCGCGACGCCGTAGCCGGGCTCGTAGCGCTCGGCCACGCGCCACACGAGCGTGAGCAGCAGCAGCGCGGGCAGCACGTTGCCCCACAGGCCGATCAGGTAGATCATCTCGTCGCCGGGGTGATCCGGGGGCGCCACGTGCGCGTCCGTCCACGATTCCGCGTGCACGAGGTTCAGCGCGTTGTAGAACGGCAGCACGAACAGCGCCAGGCCGGGTGCGCGCGCGGAGTAGTAGTGACCCTTGTAGAAGACCTTGTCGCCGGTGTTCGCCTGGTAGGCGTCGATCGTCGTCTGGTCGGCGTTGAGCGCGCGGGTGAGGTCGTAGTGGGAGGTCTGATTCCAAGAGAAGCTCTGGATCATCACCGCCGAGGCGATACCGACCAGCAGCACGGCGGCGAGCGCCAGGCGGGGGCGCGTCAGCCAGGACACGCGAGCGACCGCATCCCCCCCGTAGGGGGCGGACGCCGATCTGGCGTCGTCACGTGCGCTCATGGATCGGTGCCGTGCAGGGCCTTTGGCCCTGGTCCAATCTCGTAGATCAAGACCGAGCCGACCTGTCGTCGCGTGATGCCCAGGCCGGCGATCGGTTTGCGCGCGTTCGCGGCGGGGTCATCGGGCTCGGGGAACACCCAGCCCGCCTCCGGCGGCAGTCCCTTGGGCAGCACCGTGTGCAGCACCACCGTCTTGATGCCGTAGTAGCGCAGCTTCTCGATGCTGGCGAGATCGGGGAAGCCGGCCATGCCTCCCCGCAGGTCGTCCTCGGCGGGGATGTCGAAGGTGCTCTCGCCGTTGGCGATGTCGGGGAAGCCGTCGGTCGAGAAGTACTGCCAGACGCGGTCGAGCGCGCCGTCGGTGGGCAGGTCGATCAGCGGTCCGGGCAGGCCGATCTCCGCCTTCGCGGGTTGCGGCACGAGTGGATGGCCGAGGTGCCCGGCGCCTTCGCCGAGGATGCCGACCAGCAGCACGGCGCCCACGAGCGCGGGCAGGCCAAACGCCGGCAGCGCGAGCGCGGGTCGCCGGGCGAGCGGACGGTGCGTGGGCGGACGGTGCGCGGGCGACTGTGGTGCCGCGGCGGCGCCTGGCCTGCGTCGCTCGCTCCACAGGCCGATGCGCTTGATGAGGACCTGCACGCCGGCGCCGGCGAGCAGCGCGTAGAACAGCGTGGCGAGCGTGAAGATCCGGCCCGGCACGCGCACGCCGTCCCAGCCGGGCGCGTAGTCGAAGAGCAGGCGATACGGATAGCCGGCGCCGGTGAGGCCGAGGCCGAGCGCGAGGATCGAGCAGGTCACGATGCCAAGCAGCAGGCCGATGCGCAGATTGCGCGTGTACGGATGGTCAGGCCCGTCCGGATCGGACGGCCCGTCCGCACCGCCGATGCGGCGTAGCCCGAGCAGGCCGACTAGCGCCAGCGCCAGGATCAGCCCGCCGGGGAAGAAGACGCTCTCGTTCTTGGAGTTGACTTTCGCGCGCATGCCCGAGGTGAGCGAGCCCCACACGCGGTTCTCGGAAGAGGCGCCGAGCAACGCGGCGGGCCCGGCCGAGTAGGTCTCGACTTCACCCAGCGTGCGCTTGGCGGTCGGGTACAGAGCGGCGACGCGCAGATACGGACGCGCCTCGTACACGGTGACGGCGCCGACGGCGACGACGCCGATCAGCGTGACCGCGAGCAGCCGGCGCGGGATCAGCGGCCCGCGAGCGCTCCCAGCCGACGCCTGCCAGGCGGGCGCGGGGGTCAGGCGCCCGCGCCACCAGTACACGAGCACGACCAGCGCGAGCACGGCCAGCAGGTAGGCGTACTGCAGCCCGAGCGTGAAGCCGAGGCTGATCTGCCAGGCCGACAGCAACCAGCCGGCGAGCACCAGGCCGCGCGAGTCGCGGCGGTAGCCGCGCACCAGCAGGAACAGGCCGAGCGCCAGCCCGCCGGAGGAGATCACCTGAAAATGGCCGGCCTCGGTCACGCGGTAGGGCGCATAGGCGAAGGCCAGCCCGGTCGCGGCGGCCCCCAGCCGGCGCAGGCCCAGCTCGCGAGCGAGCATGTAGGCGCCCACGAAGCAGAACGACCAGATCCAGAGAAAGATGAGGTTGTAGCGGACGAGCGCGGCAACCGTGCCCGAGCCGAAGAACGCCGCCGGCCCGTAGCCGAGCAGCGAGTCCGAGAACGCGAGGCTGAACGGGTGCGGGTAGAAGGCGTTGGAGTTGAAGAGGTGCAGCGGGTCGTGCAGCATCGCGTGTCCCACGTAGGCGACCTGCCAGGCGGTGCGCACCGGATCGCCGAGATCTGGGGCGATGCGGCTGGACATCTGCAGCACGAGCGGCCAGCTCGTGAGGATCGCGAGCAACAGGCCGGCGAGCGCGACGAGCGCGATCTCCGCGCGCGTAAAGCTCGGCGACGGTGCCCAGCGGCCGCGGCGCGCGGCGGCGCTCTGCTCTGGCGTCCCGGCGCTCGCCACATGACCTGCGCCCGCGGGCGCGTCTGCTTCGGGTGGCGTGTGCGGCGGGCTGGGGAGCCCGGTGCTCATCCGGTGCTCGTGGGTGGCTGGTGTATCGGGACTGCGCGGATCGGCGCAGCATACGGGAGCCGCCTGCTGCATTGCGTAGCACGCGCGGGCCGCACTTGTGACATCCAAAACTTGCGTTGTGCGTCAGACTTGGGACGGTGAAGGTTCTCGTCATCGGAGCCGGCGGCGTTGGTGCGGCGTTTGCCGCGATCGCGCAGCGTCGCGCGGTCTTCACGCAGGTGGTGCTGGCGGACGTCGCGCTCGAGCGCGCGCGAGCGGCCGCCGAGCGCCTCGGCGAGCCGGATCGCTTCACGGCGGAGCGCGTCGACGCCTCCAGCCGCGAGGAGCTGGTGCAGCTGATCGGCCGCGTACGCCCCGACGCGGTCCTGAACGCGTGCGACCCGCGCTTCAACGAGCCGATCTTCGCTGCCGCGTTCGACACCAAGGTCACGTATCTGGACATGGCGATGACGCTCTCGCACCCGCACCCGGAGCGCCCGTACGAGCTGCCGGGGGAGATGCTCGGCGACCTACAGCTGGCCGAGCACGAGCGCTGGCAGCAGGCTGGCGTGCTCGCGCTCGTGGGGATCGGCGTCGAGCCCGGGCTGTCGGACGTCTTCGCGCGTCACGCCGCCGACGAGCTGTTCTCGAGCATCGTGGAAGTCGGCGTGCGCGACGGCGCCGACCTGGTAGTCGAGGGCTATGACTTCGCGCCGACGTTCTCGATCTGGACGACGATCGAGGAGTGCCTGAACCCGCCGCTGATCTGGGAGCGCGAGCGCGGCTTCTACACGACCGCGCCGTTCTCAGAGCCCGAGACGTTCGACTTCCCCGAGGGCATCGGGCCGGTCGAATGCGTGAACGTCGAGCACGAGGAGGTCGTGCTGATCCCGCGCTGGGTGCCGTGCGAGCGGGTGACGTTCAAGTACGGGCTCGGCCAGGAGTTCATCGACGTGCTGCAGACCCTGCACAAGCTCGGCCTGGACTCGACCGTGCCGGTGTCGGTACGCGGCACGCAGGTCGCGCCACGCGACGTCGTCGCCGCGGCGCTGCCGGATCCGGCGACGCTCGGCGAGCGCATGAGCGGACGCACCTGCGCGGGTACGTGGGTGACGGGCACCGGCAAGGACGGCGCGCCACGCTCGACGTACCTGTACCACGTGGTCGACAACGAGACGACGATGCGCGAGTACGGCAGCCAGGCGGTCGTGTGGCAGACGGCGGTCAACCCGGCGGTGGCGCTGGAGCTGCTCGACCGCGGCGAGTGGCGCGGCACGGGCGTGCTCGGGCCGGAGGCGTTCGCGCCGAAGCCGTTCCTGGAGCTGCTGGCTGAGTATGGGGCGCCGCACGGGCAGGTCGAGGTGCCAGGAGCCCAGCCTACGGGTTGAGGACGAACGTTCCTTCGGCGGACAGGGGGGGCGCGCCGCTTGCCGTGAACGTGGCTCTCGAGATCAACTTGGGGTGCCTCGCTCGCCTCAGGAGCCTCCTGCCCGTCACCGTCAGCCTGACGGTGATCTTTGCGGGCCCGGTCTTCGCAAAGGACGCTCGGCCGGACGCAACCAGCGTCAGGCGCCCGCGACGTGCGCCATGGGATAGCGCATACCACCTGACGACGAGCGTGCCTGTCGAGGGGTTGGCAAATGCAAAGGTGTAGTGGCCCAGCTCGAGTAGCTTCCGTAGCCGTGCGGCTCGTCCCTTGGGCGCCAGCGTCTGCTCAAGCGCAGCGATTGTCCGGCCTCGCAGTTCTCTTTCAGCTCGTCTCACGGCTTCTTCTTTGGCGATTCGTTCGGCCTTTTCGGCTTCCGCCTTCTGCCTCCCTTCCGTTTCGTGGTTGGCCGCGCGGACGGTGACAGTCACGGCCGTCGCTTCGGAGCGCTGGAAGCTTGAATCGCCTCCATAGACGGCGGTGATCGAATGCGTGCCCAGCCCTGGAGAGGTGTGGCAGTTTGCCGCGGAGGACGTCGTACCGAGTAGCACGGGGAGGCCTTCGCACCCGGGGATCAGTACGCCACCGTCAAAGAATCTGACACGACCGGAGGGAACGGTTGGACTCGCGGCCTTGGGAGCCACGGTGGCGGTATACGTGATTGCTTCGCCGTTCGCAGGCTGGACGTCAGAAGCTGTGATGCTCGTCGTTGTCGCTGCCCTCGTCCCGACGGTCGGGCAAGCGCTCGTTGCTTCCGTTGCGACGTTCTCTTCATGCAGGCCGGTTCCGTCTTCGAACGTGGAGCTGAACTGCCAAGCAAGCGATCCTTCGCGGCATTCGGGAGGTGCGATCACGCTCGCGGCTTCTGAGCCTGCTTCGCCGAAGGCACCCAGGTTCATAGTAAGGCTCTCCAAGCTGATATATGGGCGTCCTGGAACTGCGGCGACGAGCGGGAAACTGAACTTCAGCGCTGGGCCGAATGGGCTCGTCGGCTGTGTGTACTGGACCGGCAGCAGCACTTCAAGGACCACCGGCGTGTGCGCCCCCAGGAAAAGAGATATGCCTCCTTCGGGAGCAAAGAACGCTTCTACGCTTCCTTTCTCTGCGACCCGTTCACCACCGAACGACAAGAACGCCGTGAATACGCCAGGTTGGCCTGCCGTCGAGCCTGCTGGGCAGGCGGTCGGGCCAACCTGTTCGAGTGTTGCCCGACTGCACGTCGGGAACCCTTCGTCCGTGACCACAGTCCCGGCGGGAAGTCGCAGGGTTGCTTCGGTCAGCGGCTCGGGAGTCTCAAGGTATTCGTTTCCGGTGAACGTCGTTTCGACGGTCAGGGTGGCGGGTTCACCCAGATGAGCGCCTTCGGAGAAGGATGGCGCGAGGGTGACGAAAGGCGCGCCCTCACCGGGCGTTGCGCAGAGGCATGCGGTCAGCACGGTGGCCGCCAGGCATCCAGTCGCTCGCAGCGCTCGGTTCATCACTTGGGATTATTAGATCAAATTGACTCTGGGTTCGTCGCTGGTATCCGACGCGAACGACGCGTGATCTTCGTGGACGCGAACGTACCGATGTATCTCGATGGAGCGAGTATCCCCACGAGGAGTGGCTTCGATGCGGTCGGCGGGATCGCACGGCTGCCGGCTATCCAACCGCCGCTGAGCTCGGACGCGGCCGGGCTCAGAGTTCGACGCGCGCGGGAACGGGCCCCGACGGCGGCGGTCCCTCGAGCAGGCCGCTCGGCGCGGTTTCCAGTTTCCGGGAGAAGTACTCACGGAAGTAGGGACGTGAGATCAGCATGATCACGAAGCCGAGGACCATGCCGCCGATGCCCATCCACAGCGGCAGCGTGATGCCGAGGATCGGCGCGGAGGAGACGTTGGCCTTGTGGCCGTAGTAGAACGCGGCCTTGATGCCCACACCCCAGAGGATCAGGCCGCCCAGCAGCGGCCCGACGCCCAGCAGCACGAAGTTGCGCAGGCTCTTGCCGAGCTCGTGGCGAAAATAGATCGGACACGCGACCCCGGTGAAGCCGTAGTAGAAGCAGATCGGGAAGCCGATCGCGGTGATCGAGTCTTCGAGCACGCTTTCGGAGAGCAGCAGCAGCGGGACGGTGATGATGATCGACAGCAGGCCGAAGCCGAGCGTGGAGACGGTCGGCGTCAGATAGCGCTTGTGTACGCGCGAGAGCAGCGACGTGACGGCTTTCCAGTGCGCCATCGAGAGCGTGGTGCGCGCAGTCGGCAGGATCGTCGTCTGGGTTGAGGCTGACGCAGAGGTGAGCACCGTGATGATCAGCAGCTTGTCGAGGGTACCGCCGAGCACGCCCCTGCCGAGCGCGTTGAGCACGTCGCTCTGGTTGGCTTCGTTGGTGAGGAAGCCGGTGCCATGGAAGCCTTGAGCGGCGGCGGAGACGAGCACGTAGATGAGCAGCAGCAGCAGCGTCGAGACGACGGCGGCCTTGCCGGGGCCCTCGGCGGGGTCCTCGGACTCCTCGTTGACGGCGACCCCCGAGTCCCAGCCCCAGTAGATGAAGACCCCGAGCAGGACCGCGTCGAGCAGGTCGCCGAAGTTCATGGCAAACGGGTTGAACCAGCCGATCGTGGGGTGGATCGAGCCGCTCGGCGGATGGCTGCCGTAGATCTTGACGAACGCGACGACCGAGAACAGCGCGAGGATGAACACCTCGATGCCGAGCAGCGCCTGCTGGATGCGTGCTGAGAGCTCGATGCCGCGGTAACAGATCCAGGTCATCAGGGCGATCCACACGATCGCGCCGATGATGATCGCGGCTTTGGATTCGCCGAGTTCGGTGAAGCCGAAGAGCTTGAAGGTGTAGATCGCGGCGATGTCCGCCAGCGACGCCATCACGATCACGTCGGCGAGGAAGATCGCCCAGCCGTTCATCCAGCCGGTGATTGGGCCCATCGCGCGCGTGACCCACGCGAACGTGGTGCCGGCGTCTGGGTCGGCGCGGTTGAAGTATTTGTAGGCCGACGCCACGAGCAGCATCGGGATGAACGACACGAGCAGCACCGCGGGCGCGTGGACACCGACGCCTTTGACGGCGACGACGAAGCCGAGCGTGGCGGCGAGCGAGTAGGCAGGCGCGGTGGAGGCGACGCCGATGACGATGTTCGAGAGGTAGCCGATGGCACCCTTTTTCAGCCCCTTGTCCATCACCCCCGAGCTCGAAGTAGATCCCGATACGGCTGCACCTTCGATGGCCATCGTCGGCTCCTCTCCTGGGATGCGGCGCACATGGCGCGCTCTTGTGATGAAAGTTACGGGCCAGGGCGGCGGACGCGCAATGGGCGCGATCTCCAAAACGTCGGTTGATAATTGGCCGAGGCGTACAATGGCCTGAGAACTTGTTGACCAGGCAGCGCATTGAGCGGGACATGGGGAACAGTTAGCGTTGTCCTCAGTGTCTAGTCAGCTATAGAGGAGGCGGTCCTTCGATGTCCGGCGATCTTCAAGAGCAGGCCAAGCGCCACCTGTGGATGCACTTCACGCGCATGGGCTCCTACGCGGGGCCCGACCACGAGGTCCCGGTGATCGTGCGCGGCGAGGGCTGCTACGTGTACGACGAGCACGGCAAGCGCCACCTGGATGGGCTGTCGGCGCTGTACTGCGTGAACGTCGGCCACGGTCGCGCGGAGCTGGGGGAGGCGGCGGCGGCGCAGTCGAAGGAGCTGGCGTTCTACACGAACTGGAGCTACGCGCACCCGCGCTCGATCGAGCTGGCGGCGCGCATCGCGGGGCTCGCGCCGGGTGAGTTGAACCGTGTGTTCTTCACGTCGGGTGGCTCGGAGGCGGTGGAGTCGGCGTGGAAGCTCGCGAAGGCCTACCACGCGGCGAAGGGCGAACCGCGCCGGCACAAGCTGGTGTCGCGCAACCTCGCCTACCACGGCACCTCGATGGGCGCGCTGACGGCGACCGGCTTGACGCCGCTGCGCACGCCGTTCGAACCGCTGACGCCGGGTGGCATCCACGTGCCGAACACGAACTCCTATCGCTGGCAGGAAGACCGCGACCCGCTGTGGGCGGCGAACGCGATCGAGGAGGCGATCGAGTTCGAGGGGCCGGAGACGGTGGCGGCGGTGATCCTCGAGCCGGTGCAGAACGGTGGCGGCTGCTTCGTGCCGCAGGACGGCTACTTCCAGCGGGTGCGCGAGATCTGCGACCGCCACGGCGTGCTGCTGATCTCCGACGAGGTGATCTGCTCGTGGGGCCGGCTGGGCTACTGGTTCGGGTGCGAACGCTACGACTATCAGCCGGACATGATCACGACGGCGAAGGGCATCAGCTCGGCGTACGCGCCGCTGGGCGCGGTGATCGCCGCGGACCACGTCGCCGAGCCGTTCCTGCACGGCAAGGCGATCTTCAACCACGGCTTCACGTTCGGCGGACACCCGGTGTCGTGTGCGGTGGGCCTGGCGAACATCGAGATCATGGCGAACGAGCAGTTGAACGAGCACGTGCTCGAGAACGAAGGCGCGTTCAGGGAGATGCTCGACAGCCTGCGTGACCTGCCGATCGTGGGCGACGTGCGCGGCGCGGGCTACTTCCACGCGATCGAGCTGGTCAGGGACAAAGACACGAAGGAGACGTTCAACGCGGAGGAGTCCGAGGAGCTGCTGCGCGGCTTCCTGTCGGGCGAGCTGTACCAGCGCGGGCTGATCTGTCGCACGGACGATCGCGGCGACCCGATCGTGCAGCTGTCGCCGCCGCTGATCGCGGGCCAGCAGCAGTTCGAAGAGATCGAGGCGATCCTGCGCCCGGTGCTGAGCGAGGCCTCGGAGCGGATGGAGCGGTGGAGCTCACTGTCGCGAGCCTGATCGGCGAGCTCGGCCTGGAGCTGGCGTGCGGGCAGGAGTCCGCGCAGGCGCACGTACGCTGGGTGCACAGCACCGAGCTGCCGGACCCGACGCCGTGGCTGAAAGGCGGCGAGCTGCTGCTGAGCACGGGCATCCAGCTGACGGGCCCGAAGTCCCAGCGCGAGCTGATCAACCGCCTGGCCGACCACGAGATCGCGGGGCTTGGCTTCGGCACGGGCTTCGCCCACAAGCGGCTGCCGGCGGCGTTGCTGGCGGCAGCGCGCGCACGCGAGTTCCCGCTGTTCGAGGTGCCCTACGAACTGCCGTTCATCGCGATCACCGAGCGCGCGTTCGCGCAGCTGCTGGACGAGCGCTACGAGCTGTTGCAGCGCACGATGGTCGGCGACGTGCTGGCGGAGGTGCTGACAGGGCACATGTACCCGGAGGACCTGCAGGCGCGCTTGCGCCCGTTCGGGATCGGCGAGCAGGTGGCGGTGCTGGCGTTCAAGCAGGCGGACGCGAGCGCGGGGGCGGCGGTCGTGGAGCGCTTCCTCGCTCGTGAGCACGTGCCGAGCCTGGTGGCGATCCGGGCGGGGCTGCTGTGCGCGGTGATCGACCCCCGCGGGGCGTCGGGGGCGGCGCGGCTCGATCCGGTGGAGCTGGCGCGCAAGATTCGCGCGGAGTTGGCGGCGCGCTTCGGCGAGGTGCGTGCGGCGGCCTCGCGCCCGGCGGCGACGCACTCGCTGCGGATCGCCTTTCACGAGGCGCGCTGTGCGCTCGAGGCGGTGCGCTTGCGCAACGGCGATGCGCCCGAGGTCGCCTCCTACGAGGACCTGGGCGCGTTCCAGCTGCTGCTGTCGCTGCAGGACGACGACGCGCTGAGCTCCTACTGCCGCAGCGTGCTGGAGCCGATCGAACGCGGCGAGGGCGAGTACGGCGATGAGCTGGTGCGCTCGCTCGATGTGTTCATCGAGCACAACGGCCACTGGGAGAAGGCGGCCAATGCGCTGTTCTGTCACCGGCACACGCTGCGCTATCGCATCCGCCGCGTCGAGCAGCTGACCGGGCGCGACTTCTCCAACGCGCGCGACCGCATCGAGTTCTGGCTGGCGCTGCGCGGCCGCGAGCTGGCGCGATGAGCGGCCGCGCGCGGGAGATGTTCTTTAAGGACCCCCTCGGGGGGTCTCGCGGGGTATGTCTGCATCACGACGAAGCGGAAAGGTGGCCATGAGGATCGGAGTTCCGAGCGAGGTCAAGACGGACGAGTACCGCGTGGCGATCACGCCGGCGGGGGTGAGGGAGCTGACGAACCGCGGGCACGAGGTGCTGGTGCAGGAACACGCGGGCGTGGGCAGCGCGATGAGCGACGATCAGTTTCGCGCGCAGGGCGCACGTATCGTCCCCGACGCGGACGGTGTGTTCGGCGAGGCTGAGCTGGTGCTGAAGGTCAAGGAGCCGCAGCCGGAAGAGGTTGGCCGGCTGCGCAAGGGGCAGACGCTGTTCACGTACCTGCACCTGGCAGCCGAGCCGCAGCTGGCGCGCGGGCTGATGGAGTCGGGGGCGACATGCATCGCCTATGAGACCGTCGAGGACTCAGACGGGCGTCTGCCGCTGCTGGCGCCGATGAGCGAGGTGGCGGGCAAGATCGCGACGCAGGCGGGGGCGTTCATGCTCGAGAAGCCGCTGGGCGGACGCGGAATCCTGTTGGGTGGCGTGCCCGGCGTGGCGGCGGCGACGGTGCTCGTGATCGGCGGCGGTGTGGTGGGTATGAACGCCGCGTTCATCGCGATCGGCATGCAGGCCGACGTGTTCGTGTTCGACCGCTCGATCGACCGCCTGCGCGAACTGGAAGTGGCGTTTGCCGGTCGCGCGTCGACGGTGTACTCCTCGACGCTGGCGATCGAGGAGCTGTTGCCGGCGGCCGACCTGGTGATCGGCGCGGTGCTAGTGCACGGCGGACGCGCGCCGCACGTGATCAGCCGCGAACAGCTGAAATTGATGAAGCGCAACGCGGTGCTGGTCGACGTGTCGATCGACCAGGGTGGCTGCTTTGAGACGTCACGTCCGACGACGCACTCGCACCCGACGTACGAGGTCGACGGCATCACGCACTACTGCGTGACGAACATGCCGGGGGCGGTGCCGATCACCTCGACGTACGCGCTGACGAACGCGACGCTGCCGTACGTGATCGAGCTGGCCGAGCGCGGCGTCGAGGGTGCGTTCGAGCGCAACCCGGGGCTGCGCATGGGCTTGAACGTGCAGGCCGGGCAGATCACCCACCCGGCGGTCGCCGAGGCGCTTGGCTTGAGCTTGGCGGGGTCGGCGGCTTAGCGAGCCGGCCTCCAGCACCGCGATCGCGTTCGCGTTGCGCGCGACACCGCCGTCGGCGGCTGCGAGCGCGAGCGTGGTGGCGACGGCAATTCGACCGTGAGACACCGGACACCCACTGGACGAGGAGAGCGACGATGGCAAGCAGCACCGAGATCCTGAGCAACTTCATCGACGGCGAGCGCGTGGCGTCGAGCAGCGACACCGAGACCGAAGCGGTGCTGAACCCGGCGACCGGCGAGGAGCTGGCGCGAGCGCCGGTCACGAGCGTCGAGGACGTCGATCGCGCGGTCAAGGCCGCGCGTGGCGCGTTCGAGGGCTGGTCGAACGCGACGCCGGCGCAGCGCGCGCAGGCGCTGCTGGCGATCGCTGACCTGGTGGAGGAGCACGGCGAGGAGCTGGCCCGCATGGAGGCGCTGAACGCGGGCAAGCCGATCGAGGCGGTCAGAAACGACGAGATCCCGGTGATGGCGGACAACCTGCGCTTCTTCGCGGGAGCGGCGCGCTGCCTGGAGGGACGCGCGGCGGGTGAGTACATGGAGGGCTACACGTCGTTCACGCGCCGCGAAGCGGTCGGCGTGATCGGGCAGGTGACGCCGTGGAACTACCCGCTGATGATGGCAATCTGGAAATTCGGGCCGGCGCTGGCGGCGGGCAACACGGTCGTGCTGAAGCCGGCGGAGACGACGCCGATGACGACGCTGAGGCTGGCGGAGCTGGCCGCTGACGTGCTCCCGAAGGGCGTTCTGAACGTGATCACCGGCCCCGGCCGCCCGACGGGCGAGGCGCTGATCGGTCACCCGGACGTGGACATGCTGGCGCTGACCGGCTCGGTGGACACGGGCAAGCACTTCGCGCGCACCGCCGCGGACACGCTGAAGCGCGTGCACCTGGAGCTCGGCGGCAAGGCGCCGGTGGTGGTGTTCGATGACGTGTCGCTGGAGGCTGCGCTCGAGACGATCGCGGGCACCGGCTACTACAACGCCGGCCAGGACTGCACGGCGGCGACGCGTGTGCTGGCGGCGAGTGACGTGTACGACGAGGTGGTCAGCGGCCTGGCTTCCCAGGCGCAGGGACTGTTGATCGGCGACACGCTGTCGGCGGACACGACGCTCGGGCCGGTCAACTCGGCGCGCCAGCGCGAGCGGGTCACGGGCTTTCTCGACCGCAGGCCGGACTACGCGGAGATCGTGACCGGCGGCAAGGCGGCGGACCGTCCGGGCTTCTTCGTGGAGCCGACGGTGGTGGCTGGCCTGCGTCAGGACGACGAGATGATCCAGAACGAGATCTTCGGTCCGGTGATCACCGTGCAGCAGTTCTCGGACGAGCAGCAGGCGATCGCGTGGGCGAACGCGACCCGCTACGGCCTCGCCTCGTCGGTGTGGACGCGCGACGTCGGCCGCGCGCTGCGCGTGTCGAAGGCACTGCGCTTCGGCTGCGTGTGGATCAACGACCACATCCCGCTTGTCTCGGAGATGCCGCACGGCGGCTTCAAGGAGTCCGGCTACGGCAAGGACCTGAGCATGTACGGGGTGGAGGACTACACGGTGGTCAAGCACGTGATGGCGAATATCCAATGACGCGTGGACGGTCGTCGGCTTGCAGACGCTCGAGTGCGCTCCTGCTACGGTCAACGCACGGGTGGCGAAGTCATCCGTGAGGTTCTTTGTCTTTGTTGGCGCTTCGAGGCGCGGATGGGGTCAGTCGAATCTCCATCTGCAGCGGCGGCCACCGGGCCGCCAGAAGGAGCATCAACAACATGAAGCAAGCAACGTTCGCCGACCTGGGCGTGTCTCGGGTCGTCGTAGAGCAGCTGGCCGAGCGCGGTATCACCGCGCCGTTCGCCGTCCAGAGCCTCGTCATTCCTGACGTGCTGGCCGGCCACGATGTGCTGGCGCAGTCGCCGACGGGCTCGGGCAAGACGCTCGCGTTCGGGGTGCCGCTGGTCGAGCGGCTGACGGACTCGGACGCTCGTCCCTCGGCGCTGGTGCTGGCGCCGACGCGCGAGCTCGCGCTCCAGATCGTCGAGGACCTGCGACCGCTAGCGCACGCACGTGCGTTGTCGATCGCGGCGGTGTACGGCGGCGCGGGAATCGTCAAGCAGGCGCGGCTTGCGGCGCGCGCTCACATTCTCGTGGCCACGCCTGGGCGTTTGCTCGACCTGATCGAGCGCAGGGACGTCAGGCTTGACCGCGTGCGTGTGCTCGTGCTCGATGAGGCGGATCGCATGCTCGACATGGGTTTTCGTCCGGTGGTCGACAGGATCGTGAAGATGACAGCGAGAGATCGCCAGACGCTGCTGTTCTCGGCAACGCTCGAGGGCGAGGTCGGGCGCATCGCCAAGGCCTACACGTCGGACGCGCGACGCCACGAGCACGCGCACTCGGCCGAGCGCAGGGGCGATGTCGAGCATCGCTTCGTGACGGTCTCCCACGAGGCCAAGGTCGCGCGCCTGGTATCCGAGCTCGGCGAGTCCGAGCGCGGCTTGACGCTCGTGTTCGTGCGCACCAAGCGCGGCGCCGACCGGCTCGTCAAGCGGCTTGCCGCCAGCAGCGTGTCGGCGGTGGCGATGCACGGCGACAAGTCCCAAGGACAGCGCGAGCGGGCGCTCGCGAACTTCGAGGCCGGAGTCGTCGACACGCTCGTCGCCACGGATGTCGCTGCGCGCGGGATCGACGTGACGGGCATCACGCACGTGATCAACTACGACATGCCGGCGACGCGCGAGGACTACGTGCACCGCATCGGGCGTACTGCTCGCGCCGGTGCGAGCGGCGTCGGCGTGACGCTCGTGGCGCACGATCAAACGCGCGAGCTCGCTGGCATGGTCCGAGAGCTGGGACTCGAGCGGGAGCTCGAGCTGGCCGGTATCTCAGCCGGCGCCGGGCAGCCCGGCGGCGCGAACGCAGAGCGTGCGCGCGCGGGCGGACGCCGCGGCGGGGCGCCTCGTGGCGGCGTCAAGCGCGGGGGAGGTAGCTCGCAGGGCTCGGCGGGCGGTTCCCGCGCCGGGGCGGATGGCTCGCGTGGCGCGGGCGGCAGCTCGCGTGGCGGGGCGGTCGGCTCGCGTGGCGCGGGCGGCAGCTCGCGTGGCGGGGCAGGCAGCTCGGCCGGCGCGCGCGGCGGTAGTGGTCGTGCGGGACGTGCGTCCGCTCGCTCGAGGTAGGCATGCGAGGAGTCATTTCGGCCGGACGTTCAGCTACTGTCGCTGTGCATGACTGAGCCGCATGCGGACAACCCCGAGGGGGGGACCAACGGCCACTCGGCGGAGGCAAGCTCAGAGGCTGACCTGCTGACGCACTACGACATCCTGCGCGTACGTGCTCCCAATCCGGGGCTGCTGACGTTGTCGGGAACGAATACGTGGCTGGTGGGGCGCGGGCCGACGTGGATCGTCGATCCGGGGCCGCTGCTGGACGAGCACCTCGAGCGCCTGGGCGCCGCGATCGAGGCTCGCGGCGGGCTCGGCGGCGTCGCTCTCACGCACGACCACCACGACCACACCGAAGCCGTTGGCGCCCTGCTCGAGCGCTATCCGGCGCCGCTGGCGGCAGCGCGCGGGGTGGTTGACGTGCAGCTCAATGAAAACACCCGTTTCGGGCCATTCGAGGCGGTCGCGACGCCGGGGCACGCCGCTGACCACTTCGCGCTGGTGGGCGAGGGAGCGTGCTTCACGGGCGACGCGGTGCTCGGCGAGGGCAGCGTCTTCATCAGCCCCTACCGAGGGGCGATGGCCGGCTATCTGCTCGCGCTCACGCGTCTGCGCATGCGCGAGGACTTCAACGTGTTGTGTCCGGGCCACGGTCCGCCCGTGTGGGACGCGCAGGCGAAGCTCGAGGAATACATCTCGCACCGCATCGACCGCGAAAATCGCCTGATCTTGGCGCTGGGCCAAGGCAGGCGCACGATCGAAGAGCTGCTGGACGCGGTCTGGCCGGAGGTCTCAGAGCCCCTGCGCCCGCTCGCGACGGCCACGCTCGCGGCGCATCTCGACAAGCTCGAGGAAGAGCAGATCCTGCCCTCGGGCGTGGAGCGACCGAAGTTCGAACGGACTGAGTGGTGAGCGCGCCGAGCAGCGCGGGCGCGGGACAGACGAGCGGCCTGGGCAAGCTCAACTCGAAGGCGACGTCGAGCGACTCGCCGTTCCCGCCGATCGCCGACTACGGCTTCCTGTCGGATTGCCACACGTGCGCGCTGGTGGCGCCGGACGGGTCGATCGAGTGGATGTGCCTGCCGTATTTCGACTCGCCTTCGGTGTTCGGCGCGATCCTCGACCGCGGCGCGGGCAGCTGGCGCGTGGGGCCATACGGCGTGTACGTGCCGGCCGGCCGCCGCTACATCCCCGGCACGAACATCATCGAGACGACGTGGATGACGCCGCAGGGCTGGATCCGCGTAGTCGAGGCGCTGACGATCGGCCCGTGGCACGACAACAAGCACGGCTCGAGCCACACGCGCCCGCCGACCGACTATGACGCCGACCACCTGCTGGTGCGCATGGTCGAATGCATCCAGGGCCAGGTGCAGGTCGAGATCGTGTGCGAGCCGATGCTCGACTACGGTGCGACGGCGGCGACGTGGAGCGTCGTGCAGAGCGGCGAAGAGGGCGTGTGCATGATGGACGCGACCGACGACACGACCGCGTTCAGGCTGTTCAGCGACGTGCGCATGGGCATCGAGGGCAACCGCGCGCACGGGCGCCACACGATGAGCGAAGGCGAGAAGCGTTTCTGCGCGCTGTCGTGGACGGAGGGGCGGGGCGGGCCGCACTCGGTCGAACAGGCGGAGGAACACATTCAGCGCACGGCGCACTTCTGGCGCGAGTGGCTGGCGGAAGGCACCTACCCGGACCACGCGTGGCGCTTTCACCTGCAGCGCTCGGCGCTGGCGCTGAAGGGGCTGACGTTCATGCCGACGGGCGCGCTGGTGGCGGCCGCCACGACGTCGCTGCCGGAGACGCCGCACGGCGAGCGCAACTGGGACTACCGCTACTGCTGGATGCGCGACGCGTCGTTCACGCTGTGGGGCCTGCACGCGCTCGGCCTGAACTGGGAGGCTGACGACTTCATCCAGTACGTCGCCGACATGGAGCGCAACGAGGACGGCTCGCTGCAGATCATGTACGGGGTCAGAGGACAGAAAGACCTGACCGAGACGACGCTCGACCACCTCAAGGGCTACGAGGGCGCGCAGCCGGTGCGCATCGGCAACGGCGCCTACAACCAGCGCCAGAACGACGTCTTCGGGGCGGTGCTCGACTCGGTCTACCTGCACTCGAAGAAGCGCGACCACATCCCCGAGCGGCTGTGGCCGGTGCTCGCCGACCAGGTGCACTGCGCGGCGGCGGTGTGGAAGGAACCAGACCAGGGCATCTGGGAGGCGCGCGGCGAGCCCCGCCACTACGTCTCCTCCAAGCTGATGTGCTGGGTGGCGATGGACCGGGGCGCGCGCCTGGCCGAACGGCGCGGTCACGTCGACAACGCCGAACACTGGCAGGCGCTCGCGGACGAGATCCGCGCGGACATCCTCGAGCACGGCGTCGACAAGCGCGGGGTCTTCCGCCAGCACTACGAGACCGATGCGCTGGACGCCTCAACGTTGCTGGTGCCGCTGGTGCGCTTCCTCGGCCCGGAGGACGAACGCGTGCGCGCGACGGTGATGGCGATCAGCGAGGAGCTGACCGAGGGCGGGCTGGTGCTGCGCTACCGCACGGAGGAGACGGATGACGGGCTGCACGGCGAGGAGGGCACGTTCCTGCTGTGCTCGTTCTGGCTGGTGTCGGCGCTGTCCGAGATCGGCGCGCACCGCGAGGCCGAGCATCTATGCGAGCGGCTGATCTCATACGCGTCGCCGCTGGGGCTGTACGCCGAGGAGCTTGAGGCATCCTCGGGGCGCCATCTCGGCAACTATCCGCAGGCGTTCACGCACCTCGCGCTGATCAACGCGGTCACGCACGTGATCGACGCGCAGCAGAAGCTCTGAACCCGCGCGCGATCGAGGGTGCCGCGTGAGCACCTGGCGGCAGCAGCGCAGGGCGGCTCAGTACCCAGGCTCGCCGGGTAGCACGATGCGCGCGACCTCGCCTTCGAGCAGCACCTTCGGCTGTACCGGCTGCACCTCGCGCCCGCGCGCGTAGTCGATCAGCGACCGAACCGAGGAGAACTCGCCGAGCTGTTCGAGGTGCTTGATCGTCGGGAAGACCAGCTGGATCTCGCCAGCGCTGTTGGCGTCTAGCGCCGCGCGCGGCGTGAACCAGCCGAGATCGACGCACTCCTCGCCGTCGACCTGCGGCTCCTGGCCGGGCGGCAGCTGCGCGAGGAAGAAGTGCGTGTCGAAGCGGATCTGCACCTCCTCGGGCGTGATCCAGCGCGAGAACTTGACGAGCGCGGCTGGGTCCTCGAGCGCGATCCCGGCCTCCTCGTGCAGCTCGCGCACGGCGGCGACGCGGTGCGCCTCATCGCCGGCGCCCTCTCGTGCATCGACGGCGCCGCCCGGAAACACCCACACGCCGCCCATGAAGCGCGCGTGCGGGGTGCGCTTGACGAGCAGCAACTCCAGCTGCTCGCCGCCGCCGCGCAGCAGGATCACGCTCGCGGCCTGGCGTGGGGGCGTGGCTGGCCCGGGGTTGTAGGTCTCTCCCGGACCGGGTCGCTCGCTCTCCTCAGACGCGCGCATCGACTGACCCTACCGGCCGCTAACCTTTGGCGTATGAGCGACACCACGACACTGTCCCCGCAGGGCGGGATCACGCGAGCATGAGCACCGCGACCGAGACGCTGCAGCGCTGGATTTGCGAGTCCTGCGGCTTTATCTACGATCCCGACGAGGGCGACCCGGACGGCGGCATCCCGGCGGGCACGGCGTTCGAGGACATCCCCGACACGTGGTTCTGTCCGGTGTGCGGCGCGCGGAAGCGTGATTTCACCCTCTACGAGGACTAGGAAGCCGCTGAGCGGCGCGATACTGCGTCCTCGATCGCTCGTGTGCTGAAGCACACTTCGCTCACTGCGTCCTTGTCTCGCTTGCCCAGCGACTCCCTAGCAGCGAGATGACTCCCGATTGGGGGGCGCTGCTCGCACTCGACCGTGAGCGCGTGTGGCATCCGTACGGTGCGCTGCCGGCGGCGCTGCCGTCACTGCCGGTGGTGTCCGCGGAGGGTGTGCGCCTGCGCTTGGCCGACGGTCGCGAGCTGATCGACGGGATGGCGTCGTGGTGGTGCGCGATCCACGGCTACCGCCATCCGGTGCTCGACGCGGCGGTAAGCGAGCAGCTGGGGAAGATGGCGCACGTGATGTTCGGCGGGCTCACGCACGAGCCGGCGATCGCGCTTGCCGAGCGTCTGATCGAGCTGACGCCGCCGCGGCTCGAGCGCGTGTTCTTTGCCGACTCGGGCTCGGTCTCGGTCGAGGTGGCGATCAAGCTGTGCGTGCAGTATCAGCGCGCGCTCGGGTGCGAGGAGCGCACGCGCCTGCTGACGATCAGGGGCGGCTACCACGGCGACACCGCGGGGGCGATGGCGGTGTGCGACCCGGTCACCGGCATGCACAGCATGTTCGCCGGCGTGCTGCCCCAGCACGTGTTCGCCGAGCGCCCGCCAGATGACTTCGATGCGCCTCTCGACGCGGGCTGGGAGGCGCACGTGCGCGCGCTCGCCGAGCGCCATTCGGGCGAGCTCGCGGGAGTGATCCTCGAGCCGGTTGTGCAGGGCGCCGGTGGCATGCGCTTTCACTCACCCGAGTGCGTCGCGCTGATGCGCAGCGTGTGCGACGAGCACGGCCTGCTGCTGGTGCTCGACGAGATCGCCACGGGCTTCGGTCGCACGGGCGCGATGTTCGCGTGCGAGCACGCCGGAGTGGAGCCGGACGTAATGTGCGTCGGCAAGGCGCTCACCGGCGGCTACATGACGCTCGCGGCGACGCTGTGCACAGCGGACGTCGCGGAGGTAGTCTCGACGGGGGAGGGCGGTGGCTTGATGCACGGGCCGACGTTCATGGCAAACCCGCTCGCATGTGCCGTTGCTAACGCATCACTCGGGCTGCTCGGGGACGGCACTTGGCGCACGCGGGTGGCGGAAATTGAGACCGGGCTGCGGAACGGCCTCACGTCGGCGCGAGAGTTGTCGGGGGTCAGCGACGTGCGTGTGCTGGGAGCGATCGGCGTTATCGAGCTAGAGCAGCCGGTAGACATTGCCGCGGCGACTGCTGCTGCGGTCGAGTACGGCGTGTGGCTGCGTCCCTTCGCGCGTCTGATTTACGCGATGCCGCCCTATGTGATCGGTGGGGAGGAACTTGCCACTGTCACTGCCGCGATGGTTGTCGCTGCCACGGCGAGCGCTGCGAGATGACCGATCGTGGTCGGTTCGACCCCAATACGGCCCACTGAACTCGTCTGACGAAGCCAGAACCAAGTTAGGAGTGAGCGTCGCCGGACCGAGCCAAGAAGCGACTACAGCTCGCGCACACTGGCAGGGCTGCTCGCAAGCCCCTTGCTCACCAGGTCGCGGACATCACAGCTGACGAGCGAGCTGCCCGCTTGGTCGGCCGCCGCGACGTACGCCGCGTCGTACACGGAGATCGTGTGCTCATCCGCAAGCTCTGTGGCGCGGCGCAGCAGAGTCGTCGTCGACGGTATGACCCCGGCGTCGTCGGCGATCCGGTCGATTGCTTCCAGCAAAGGAGCAACACGACTTGGCTCGCGCCAAGCTCGAACCGCGACGTTTGCTACCTCGTATCGGGCGAGATCGAGCGTCGCGAGCGTGATCTCGGGATTGGCAAGGAGCGTCCGGGATGGTCCATGTAGCTTGTCGTCTGAATCGAACGCCGCAAGGATCACGCTGGCATCCAACAGCAGCGTGCTCAAGCTATGGCCTGGTGGCTTTCACCCGCTCGGCGACAGCACCGCCATGTCGTGCAGCCTGCCGCAGGAGCCTGTCCATGGCCGCCGCACGATCAGTGCGGCGCCTACGCAGCGCGGAGTCGGCGAACTCTCGCAGTACTGCGCTACGGGACGTACCGAGACGAGTCGCCTCAGCATCAACCTCGCTCAAGAGGTCGTCTGGCATGGACACCATGACCTTCGCCATGCACGGAGTATACCGTGGTATACGAGAATGGCCGGGGGTACCGATCAATCGCCCGCATCAGTCGGCGTCCAGCGCGAGCCACCGACGCCACGCGAGCGTCGCTCCCGCACGCGCCAGATCCGCGCGCTCGGGACTCTCCACGCGACCGAGCCCCACGACCTCGATCTCGCCGATCCGCGCGATCGTCTCGCGGTTGGAGTGCTCCATCGCTGACGGTTGCTCGGGCCACGGCGTCAGCACGACCGCGCACACGTCCAAACCCGCGGCCCGTGCCGCACGCAGTGTCAGCAGCGTGTGGTTGATCGTGCCGAGGCCCGGGCGCGCCGCGATCAGCAGTGGCAGGCCGAGCGCGACCGCGAAGTCGCACACGCTGTAATCCTCCCGCAGCGGCACCAGCAGGCCGCCCACGCCCTCAGCGATCAGTGTCCGCGCGTCGTACGTCTCGTCGGTGTGCGTAGCCGCGATCGAGCTTCCGACGATCGGTCACGGTGGCCGCCACGCCGGTCCTCGCCGCCGTCAGCAGTACCTCCGGGTCGATCTGCGTTCCGGCGAGCGCCGCGGCGAGGTGCGGCGATACCGCCGGGCCGAACAGCAGGGGCGACACTTCCTCTGGCGCCATACCGGACGCCGTGCCCAGCAATACGTGGTCGGCCGGCCACGCGTCGGCCTGCTCATCCAGCCCGGTCACGACCGGCTTGAACGCTCGCACCTGCTCGCCCGCCGCCGCCATCGCCGCCAGCAGCGACGCGCTCAGCACCGTCTTGCCCACACCTGTGTCGGTGCCGGTTACGAACAGCCCGCGCACACTGACGCTCGTGTGTCCGCCGTCGGTCGCTACGCCGCGCGCACGCCGTCGAGCTCGCGCTCGAGGTCGAACGGTGCCGCCGCCAGCTCGTCGTTGCCGTCCGCGCCGGAGCGCACGCTCGCCACCGCCGTCAGCTCCGTATAAGCCAGTTGGCGCTCGTACCCCGTGCGCTCGCCCAGTTGGTGCTCCCACGCCGTGCGCTCGCGTTCGGGCAGCGCCGGCTCGAGCGACGCCGGGTCCAGGCCGATCGCGCGCGCCGCCTCGCCGAACACGCTCGCGGCCATTTCCAGCTCTGAGCCCGTGTGCGACGCCATCGCCGTCAGGCGCAGGCGTGAGGCGCCGCTCGCAACCGTCGGCGGCCGGATCGCCTGTGCGAACACGCCCCGCTCGATCGCCTCCTGGCACAGGCGCATCGCCGTGCGCTCATCGCCCACGATCAGCGGCACGATGTGCATCTCCGACACCGGCACCGGGAAGCCCTCGCTCGCCAGCGCGCCGCGCAGCGTGCGCGCGTTCGAACGCAGCCGCTGCACGCGGTGTGGGCGCTCGCGCAGCAGCGTAAGCGCCGCCAGCGCGCCCGCCACCGCCGGCGGTGGCGGCGCCGTCGAGTAGATCAGCGAGCGCGCCGTGTTGATCAGATAGCGGATCATCTCCGCGTTCGCGCATACATACGCGCCGTAGGAACCGAGCGCCTTGCCCAGCGTCCCCACCACCACGTCGATCTCGCCCTCGAGGCCGGCCTCCGCCACCGCGCCGCGCCCGCATGGGCCGAGGTTGCCGGTCGCGTGCGCCTCATCGACGACCACGCGCGCGCCGTGCGCGTCCGCCAGCTCCACGATCTCCTCAAGCGGCGCTACGTCGCCGTCCATCGAGAACACCGAGTCGGTCACGATCAGCCGCCGGCCCGCGCCGTGGCGGCGCATGCTCCAGTCGAGCTGCTCGACGTCGCGGTGGCGATACACCACCACCTCCGCGCGCGACAGCCTGCAGCCGTCGATGATCGATGCGTGGTTCAGCTCGTCCGAGAAGATCGTGTCGCCGCGGCCCGCCAGCGCGCCGATCACGCCGATGTTCGCCAGGTAGCCCGAGCCGAACAGCACGCACGCCTCGCTGCCCTTGAAGTCCGCCAGCCGCTCCTCCAGGCGCCGGTGCACCGTCATCGTGCCTGACACCAGCCGCGAGGAGCCCGCGCCCACACCCCAGCGCATCGCCGCGTCCGCCGCCGCCTCGCGCACGCTCGGATGATCCGCCAAGCCGAGGTAGTTGTTCGAGCACAGCAGCAGCACCGGCTTGCCGTCGATCAGCACCGTCGGCCCCTGCGGTCCGCTGACCAGACGCAGCCGGCGCGAAAGACCAAGCTGCTCCAACTCCTGCAAGCGCTGCTCGATCTCGCTCACGCCGCGCCTATCCCACGGGAACGCGGTTGGGGGCGCCGTCCGGGCGCGGCGGTGCTCCGCGCTTGGCCTTGTAGCGCAGCTGCGTCGCCGGGTTCCACAGCCGCACCTCGAGCCCCGCCGCCGCGTCGTCCTCGATCGCGTGCGCCGCAGCTCCCGCCGCCTGCGCCTCGGCCACCACGTCCGGTGTTTCACCCGACAGCCAGCCAGAGCGGTTGTCGGGGCGCGGGTTCGCCGCGTTGTCCGGCTGGCGCGCCACGTTCAGCCCCAGCTCCTCGAACATCTCCCTGTCGGCCTCCGGCGCGTTGCCGAGCGTCGTCAGGAAGTTGCCCATCATCACGCCGTTGATCCCCGCCTTCACCGCCAGCTGCTGCAGCTCCGCCAGGTTCTCCACACGCCCGCCGCACAGTCGGAACAGCGCGTTCGGCAGGATCAGCCTGAAGATCGCGATCCACTTCACCGCCTCCCACGGGTCCATGTACTCGCGGTCGCCGAACTTCGTCCCCGGCCGCGGGTTGAGCATGTTGATCGGCACGCTCGTCGGGTCGATCTCCGCCAGCTCGAACGCCATCTCCACGCGCTGCGCGCGCGTCTCGCCGAGGTTGAGGATGCCGCCGACGCATGTCTCCAGCCCTGCCTCGCGCACCGCCTGAATCGTGCGCAGTCGACCCTCGTAGCGGACCGTGCTCGTCACCTCGCCGTAGTAGCTGTGCGCCGTCTCGACGTTGTGGTGCACGCGCTGTATGCCCGCCTCGCGCAGCGCCTTCGCGCGCTCGGCCGAGATGTGCCCCACCGACGCGCAGCGCTTCAGGTTCGTCTGCTCGGACACCAGCCGCACGCCCTCCAGGTACTTCGCGAAGTCGCGCTTGGACAGGCCCTGGCCCTGAGTCACCATGCAGAAGCGGTGTGCGCCCGCCGCCTCCGCTGCGCGCGCGTGTTCCAGAATCTGCTCCGGCTCCATCATCGCGTGCATCGGTGTCTCCGCGTCCGCGAAGCGCGACTGTGCGCAGAAGCCGCAGTCCTCCGCGCAGCCCCCGGACTTGGCGTTCACCAGCGAGCACATGTCCGTCGAGTCCGCGAACCGCTCCACGCGTGCTTCCCACGCGCGCTGGATCAGCGCTTCGATCTGCTCGTGATCCTCGATCTCGCCCAGGGCGAGAGCTTCCTCGCGTGTGATCAGCGGCGCCACGGGTGCATAAAGTATGCGCTGCGGCGGACGCCTGTTGTGGATTGCGCTAGGTGTGCGCGCGCGCCGGGTGCTACTCGCCGCGCCAACGAGGCGCTCGCCGCTCGGCGAACGCGCGCATGCCCTCGCGCAGGTCTCCTGACGCGAACGAGTCGCGACGCAGCTCGATCAGCTCCTGTTCGACGTCCGCCGGCAGCTCGCTCTCGGCCGTCAGCAGCGCCTCGATCACGCGCTTGTTGCCGGTCTGCGACAGCGGCGCGTTGTTCGCTAGCTCGCTTGCCAGCGCCAGAGCCGTCGTCTCCAGCTCCGTCGCGTCGCTGACGCGGTTGACCAGCCCCCACTCGAGCGCCGTGTGCGCGTCGATGTAGCTGCCCAGCAGGAACAGCTCGCGCGTGCGCGGCGCTCCGATCGCGTCGATGAAACGGCGCAGGCCCGTGTGCGAGTACACCAGCCCGAGCTTCGCCGGCGGCATCCCCAGCTTGATGCCCGTCTGCGCCACCCGCAGGTCGCACGCCAGCGCCAACTCCAGCCCGCCGCCGATCGTGTGACCCGGCAGCGCCGCCAACGTCGGGTACGGGAACGCCTCCAGCGCGTCGATCGCCAGCGTGAACGGGTGCGCCACCAGGCGCTCCGCGCGCTCCTCGAACTCGTCGTCCGGGATCTCGCCGATGTCATAGCCCGCCGAGAACATCCCGTGCGCGCCCGTCACGAGCACGCACCGCGCGCGCGAGTTCGCGCCCGCCAGCTCGCTCAGCGTCGCGCTGATCGCGTCGAGGATCGGATGGTCGAGCGCGTTGCGCTTGGCCGGGTTGGAGATCGTCAGGCGCACCACGCCGTCGGCCGGCTCGTCGAGCAGCAGCTTGCCGTCGGCCAGCTCGCGTGGGGGGGCACTGGAGGACACCGCGCCGACAGGCTAGCGAGTGTCGCGCGCGCAGAACGCCGTCCCGTGGGCGCGCGGGACGAGAATCCGCGGTTGGGTCGGACGTGCGCCGCGGCTGGCGAGGCTCAGTCGAGCACCACGAGCGTGTCGCCCTCGTTCACCGCCTGGCCCTCCTCGCAGCGGATCTCCGTCACCGTGCCAGCGTCTTCCGCCTCCACCGGCATCTCCATCTTCATCGACTCCAGAATCGCGACCGTGTCGCCCTCCTCGATCGAGTCGCCCACCGCGCATTCGATTTTCCATACCGTGCCCGTGATATGAGCCTCGATGTCAGTCATTCTGCTCCTCCAGATGTCGCTCGCCAGCAGTCCGCCAGATCAATGGGAACAAGACAATAGATAGCGCCGCCGACCGATCCGCGCAGCCGCGCACGGTGCTCGTCGTCGCCGCTCACAACGAGGCCCAGCGCATCGCCGCGACGCTCGCCGCGCTCGCCGACGCGTTTCCCGGCGCGCCGATCTGGGTCGCCGACGACGGCTCCACAGACGCCACCGCCGAGCTCGCGCGCGCCGGCGGCGCCCGCGTAGTACGCAGCGAGCTCGTGATCGGCAAGGGCGGAGCCGTCACCCAGGCCGCCTGCGCCGCCCTGGACGACGCCTGCGCACCAGACCACCAGCCCTTGCCCGCCACGCGCGAACCCAATCAATCGATATTCGTTCTCTGCGACGGCGATCTCGGCAGCTCCGCCGCCCAGCTACGCGCGCTCGCCGACGCCGTCGCCCAAGGTCGCGCCGATGTCGCCGTCGCGGCCTTCGCCACACGCGTCGGCGGTGGCGTCGGGCTCGCGCTCGGCTTCGCACGCTGGGCCATACGCCGGCGCTGCGGCCTGCGCACCCACGCCCCCATCTCCGGCCAGCGCGCGCTCAGCGAAAGCGCGCTGCGAGCCGTGCTGCCGTTCGCCGCCGGCTTCGGCATGGAGATCGGCATCACGATCGACGCCGTCCGCGCCGGGCACCGCGTGCTCGAGGTCGAGCTCGACCTCAGCCACCGCGCCACCGGGCGCACGCTCGCCGGCTTCCTTCACCGCGGGCGCCAGCTGCTCGACTTCATCCGTGTCTACGTCGCTCGCCGTCCGGCGCGGCGTTGCCCGTAGGCGCCAACGGACCATCCCGTTGGCGTACCCGGTCACACGCGCGCGCGTAACCTTGCCCCGCGCGCGACGTACAGCGTTTGCATGAGCGATCTCGCACCGATGCGCGAGCAGGTCTACACCGACCCGCGCCCCAAGGAGCACTTCGACCGCTTCCACGCGCGTTCGCGCACGCGCGAACCAGACTGGGCGTACGAGTTCACGCGCATACTCACATCGCTCTACTCCTACACGTTCCTGCGCGCGCGCGCGATCTCCGTCGAGAAGGTGCCCGGCAGCGGCGCCGTGATCCTCGCGCCCAACCATTTCTCGTTCATGGACCACTTCCTGATGGGCTGCTACATCCGTCGCAAGGTGCGCTTCATGGCCAAGTCGCAGCTGTTCAAACCGCCGATGCAGTTCATCTACACCCACGGCGGCGTCTTCCCCGTGCGCCGCGGCGTGCGCGACGAGGAGACCTTCATCACCGCCCGCTCGATCCTCGATCGCGGCGCCGCCATCACGATGTACTGCGAGGGTGGCCGCTCGCGCAGCGGCAAGGTCTCAGAACAGGCCAAGCGCGGCATCGGGCGTCTCGCGCTCGAGACCGGCGCGCCCGTCGTGCCGATCGCCATCTACGGCTCCTCGCACATCCGCAACTGGAAGCGGCTGCAGTTCCCCAAGGTCACCATCCAGTACGGCGACGCGATCCGCTGGGAGCCGATCGAGGACCCCACCCGCGAGCAGCAGCAGGCCGTCGCCGACCAGGTGCTCGCCGAGATCCGCGGTCTATACGCCGGCCTTGAACAGCACGGGCGCAAGGGCATTCTGCGGCGCGTGCGTGAGCAGCAGCGCGCCGAGCGTCGCGCGCCCAAGGGCGCCGTCGCCTGAGCTGCGTCGCCGCTGTGCGCCCGTCGGGCGCTAGGAGTCGTCGGATAGTCATCGGCGTCCGCTAGTCGTCAGGCGCGTCGCTTAGGGTTCAGGCTCAATGCGGCGCCACTGCGCGGGGAGGTCATATGCAAGGTCGGGTTGACGTGGGCGGCGTGATTCGCCGTGTGTTCGACATCTATGTCGACCAGGCATCCGTGTTGATGCCGGCGGCCGCCGTCGTGTTCGTGTTCACCGGCATCATCGCCGCGCTGCTCGTCGCCGCCAGCCCCGCGCTCGCGCTCATCGCCGTCGTCATCGACCTCGTCGCCACCACGCTGTTCACCGGCATGGTCGTCGAGCTCGTCGCCGACGTTCAAGACGGCAAGCGCGACGCCAGCCCCGGGCAGCTGCTGCAGGCCGCCACCCCCGTGCTCGGTCAGCTGATCCTCGTCGGCATCGTCGCCGGCATCGGCATCGTCATCGGCTTCGTCTTGATCATCGTCCCCGGCCTCATCTTGATCACCATCTGGTCGGTCGCCGCGCCCGTCGTCGTGCTCGAGCGCCCCGGCGTGTTCGCCGCGCTCAGGCGCAGCCGCGAGCTCGTGCGCGGCAACGGCTGGCAGGTCTTCGGCGTGATCCTCGTGCTCTACATCCTCGTCGCCGCGGTGTCGCTGATCATCGAGGGAGCCGCGCAATCCGCCGGCTCCGGCGTCGGCATCGTCGTCAGGGTCGTCGTCGGTGTGCTCACCGCGCCGCTGACCGCGCTTGCTGCCTCCGTGCTCTACTTCGAGCTGCGCGGAGCCGCCGCCGGTGCAGGACCGTCCGACTCGGGCGACAGTGATGCGGGCGGCTCGACCTCACCGCCCGCCGCCGGCGGTGACGCCGAGCGCGCGTTCGGAGGCTGACGCTGACGGCATCGCACCTCTAAGGTGCTCGCCAGCGCCATGTCCACGATCGACGCCTCTCAGCTGCTGCGCCCGGGCCTGCTGCAGGACGTCTCGGTGCTGCTCGTGGCTGCGCCAGCGACGTCCGACGCGCGCGCGTCGCTTGGCATAGCGGCGGGCGACGCGTGCGAGGAGCTGGGGGCCCGCGTGGGCCGTTGCGAGCTTGATGTGGCGGAGCTGGCGATGGGGGAGCCGACGTCGCCGCAGGGCGAGTCCAAGGCTGCCGACGAGTCGCCGGTGCAGGACGCCGTAGCGCGCGCGCTGGCGGACCTCGGGCGCGTCGACCTGCTTGTGGTGGATGGCGCGAGCGTGTTCGCGCGGGCGCTCGAACCCGGTGGTGAGGAAGGCCGCCGGAACCATGGCCGATCGATCGGTGCGCGCGAAGCGCTGCGCGTATGTCTTGACGCCAGCTGGAATGTCACCAGCACCGTCGCCAACCAGGCGTTCCTCGTTGACGGGCACGGTGAACACGACGAACACGACGCGCACGACGGAGACGGCGAACACGACGCGCGCGGTGGCCGCATCGTCTATATCGCGCCGCCCGTCGACGCTGGCGAGCACGCCGACGCCGCCCGTGCCGGCCTCGAGAACCTCGCGCGCACGCTCTCGATCGAGTGGGCGCGTCACGCGATCACTGCCGTCGCTATCGCCCCGGGCGGCGTGGGTCCCACCCGCTCTGCCGCGGACATTGCCGGCGAGGTCGCCGCGCTGAGCGCCTATCTCGCCTCGCCCGCCGGCGCCTACTTCTCAGGCTGTCTGCTCGACCTCAGGGGGCCGGGGCCTCAGGTCGCGAGGCCTTAGGCCGCGAGCCGCTTATGCGGGGCCGGCTGTGCCCGGCCCCGCGCGTACAGCGGTGTCTCAGCCGGTCATCCCGCCGAAGATCCCGCCGGTGACGTGCAGCGTCTGCCCGTGCACGTAGTTGGACCACGGCGAGCACAGGAAGAAGATGCCCCCCGCGGCCTCCTCGGGAGTTGCTGGGCGACCGAGCGGGATGATCGCCGAGGCGAGCTGGCGCATCTGCTCGGGGATGCCGAGCTGGATCTGCTCGCCGTCCTTCTCCATCGTGTTGTCGTCGACCTTCGCCTGCGTCAGGCGCGTGTCGATGAAGCCAAACGCGACCGCGTTGACGTTCACTTTGAACTGGCCCCACTCCTTGGCGACCGTTTTCGTCAGGCCCAGGACGCCGGCCTTGCCCGCCGAGTAGTTGGCCTGGCCGGCGTTGCCGAAGGTGCCGGACGTGGAGGACACGTTGACGATCTTGCGGAACACCTCGCGGCCTTCCTCGCGCTCTTTCTTGGCCGGCTCGCGCAGATATGGTGCGGCCGCGCGGATGATCCGGAACGGCACCACGGTGTGGATGTCGAGCATCGCCTGGAAGTGCTCGTCGGTGAGCTTGTGCACCGGCGCGTCGAGCGTGTAGCCGGCGTTGTTGACGATGATGTCGATCTTGCCGAAAGAGTCGACCGTCTTCTGCACCAGTTGATCGGGGACACCCGGCTTGGTCAGGTCGCCCGCGAACACGGCGGTTTCACCGGCGATCTCCGTCGCCGCCTGCTCGGCGACATCGCCGTCGAGGTCGTTGATGAGGACCTGGGCGCCCTGCGCGACGAGCAGCTCCGCTGTTGCGCGTCCAATCCCGCGTGCCGAGCCCGTCACGATCGCCGACTTGCCGTCGAGTACTCCCATAGCTTTGAGATCTCCTTCTCGTTGTCTGGAAGCGGAAGTTATATCTGGACCGGCGCGGCCGGCGGGGCGGTCGTCGGGCGCTCGCCGCTGTGAAGCCGGCAGGTGGTCGCGGAGCGCTCGCCGATGTCAACGGCGACGTACGATCACAGCTATGGCTGTTCACGATTCGCTCCCAATGTCAAGCCCCGGGGCGATGCCCGCGACTACGCCCGCCCCGAGCACATCGCCGGCGCTGTCCGACGTGGCCGACTTCCTGCGCGCGTACCCGCCGTTCGACGCGCTCGATCCGGCCGACGTCGAACGTGCGGCTGCGGCCACCGAGGTTGAGTTCTTCCTTGCCGGCACGACGATCTTCGCGCCGAGCGTGCAGCCCGTCGAGCATCTGCGCGTGGTCCGCACCGGCGCCGTGGAGATCGTGCTCGGCGAACGCGTGCTCGATCTGCTCGGGCCCGGCGAGCTGTTCGGCCACGCCTCGATGCTGTCGGGGTTGCCGCCGGGGTTCGCGGCGCGCGCACAGGAGGACACGCTCTGCTACCGCATTCCCGAGGAGGTCGCGCGCGGTGTGCTCGCGCGACCGGAGAGTGTCGGCTTCATCGCGCGCTCGCTGCTGGCGATGCACGGCCGCTTCCCCACGGCGCTCACGCCGCGACAGCCCGCCCCAGATCCCGCCAACCAGCCCGTCGCGGCGCTGATCCGCGAGCCGCCGCTGCTGTGCTCGCCGACCAGCACGATCCGCGAGGCGGCGGCGAAGATGGCGGCAGTGCCGACGAATGCGATCGCGGTTGAGCTCGGTGGCTCGCTGGGCATCCTCACCGACCGCGATCTGCGTGCGCGCGTCGTCGCCGCCGGCGTTTCCTACGAGGCCCCTGTGTCGTCGGTGATGAGCGCCCCGGCGTACACCGTCGAGCCCGACAGGCTCGGTGGCGACGTGCTGTTGGAGATGCTCGACCGCGGCGTTCGGCACTTCCCGGTCGTAAACGCCGCTGGCGAGGTGCTCGGCATCGTCGAGGCCGTCGATCTGCTCGCCGTCGAGACGCTGTCCTCGTTCTACCTGCGTCGCGCGATCGCGCGCTCACGGGACGTCGGGGAGCTGGCGCGCGCAGCGGAGGGGCTGCGGCCGGCGGTGCTCGCACTGCACGAGGCGCGCGTCGCGGCGACCAGCGTCGCCACGATCTACTCGGTCGTGCTCGACGCGCTCACGCGCCGGCTGCTCGAGCTGACCATCGCGGCCGCCGGCGAGCCCCCGGCGGAGTTCTCGTGGCTCGCGCTCGGCAGCCAGGCGCGACGCGAGGCGACCCCCGGGTCCGACGCCGACAGTGCGATCGTCTGGTACGGCGACGCCCCCGAGGAGCTCGTGCGCCCGTATCTACACACGCTCGCACGCGGCGTCGCTGACGGTCTGGGCGTGTGTGGGATCCGCGTCGACAGCCACGGCGCAACCGCCTCCGACGTGCTGTTCGTGCGCTCGCTCGCGTCCTGGCAGAAGCTCGCACGCGACTGGATCGAACGGCCCACGCGCGAGCAGGCGCTGATCCTCGTCTCGGTGCTCGTCGACAGCCGGCCGGTGTGGGGCGTGCACAGCGGCGCGCCGGTATCCGACACCTTTCGCACCGCGCAGCTGCAGCCGGAGCTGCTGCACCTGCTCGCGCGCTTCGCGCTTGCGCACCGGCCGCCGACGGGCTTTCTGCGCGGCCTCGTCGTCGAGCACGACGGCGAGCACCGCGGGCGGCTCGACCTGAAGCGCGGCGGCCTCCTGCCGGTCGTCGATCTCGCGCGCTGGGCCGGCATGGCCGCTGGCGTCACCAGCGCCTCGACGCTCGAGCGTCTGCGCGCCGCCGGCGACGCCGGCACGTTGCCGGCGGCAGATGTACAGACGCTCGAGGACGCCTTCGAGCTGTTCACCGAGCTGCGCCTGGAGCATCAGGTCGCGCAGCTGCGCGAGGGCCTCGAGCTCGACGACCACCTCGACCCCAGCTCGCTCAGCGCGCTCACGCGCAGCTACCTCAAGGAGGCGTTCCGGGCGGTGGCGTCGGTGCAGAAGCGCGTCGCCGCCGAACTGGACCTCGGCGTGCGATGAGGCTCCGTCGCGCGGCCCGCGGCGCCGGTGCGCTTGCCTACAAGAGCGCCCGCCTGTCGGCTGGGCGCACGCCCTGGCGCCAGGCGCGCTACTGCGCGGTCGACCTCGAGCTCAGCGGCCTCGACGCCCGCCGGCACGAGATCATCTCTTTCGGCGCCGTGCCGATCGAAGATGGGCGCGTGCAGCTCGCGGGCGCCGTGCACGGGCGCGTGCGGCCGCTGCGCCCGCTCAGCGAGCCCTCGATTCGCGTGCACGGGCTGCGCGTCGCCGACCTCGCGGACGCGCCCCCGCTCGACGTCGCGATCGACCCCCTGCTGGCCGTGCTCGCCGGACGTATCCCAGTGGTGCACGTCGCCGCGATCGAGCGCGGCTTCCTGCGACCGGCGCTGCGTCGCCAGGGCCTGCGCATGCGCAGCCCGATGATCGACACGAGCGTGCTCGGGCTCGTGTGGCTGCACGAACGTGACGGCAACGGTCCGCGGCGTGTCGCGCTGGGCGAGTTGACCGCCGCGCTCGGCCTGCCCTCGCACCACCCGCACGAGGCCATCGGCGACGCGCTCACGACCGCGCAGGTGTTCGTCGCGCTCGCCACGCATCTCGACGCGCGCCAACCCGAGACAGTGCGACGCCTGACCACCGCCGGGCGGCGGCTGCAGACGCTGCAGGACTACCCGTCGCGGTAGCGCCGAGCGTGCCCGTCGATCGTTCGCGCGAGGCCCGCCGAACGCCTGCCGCCGAGCGCAGGCCGGCTCAGAACAGCTGCAGGTAGCGCTCGAGCTCCCACGGCGTGATCTGCTCGTGGGCGGACTGCACTTCGCGACGCTTGACCTTCACGTAGTAGTCGAGGTAGTCGCCGCTGGCCGTCTTGCCGAGCGCGGTGCGCAGCACCTCGCAGCGCTCCAGCTCGCGGGTGGCGTCCAGCAGGTTGGCCGGCAGCACGTCGATGCCCGCGGCCGCGCGCTCCTCATCGCTGAGCGTGTACAGGTTGGCGCCGTTCGGGTCGCCCGGGTCGAGGCCGCGCTCGATCCCGTCGAGCCCCGCCGCGATCATCGCTGTGGCAGCCAGGTACGGGTTGCAGGAGCCGTCGACGGTGCGGTCCTCGATTCGTCCCGGCGCGGGGATGCGCAGCATCTGCGTGCGGTTGTTGTAGCCGTAGCTGACGTACGCCGGCGCCCACGTCGCGCCGCTCTCGGGCGCCCCGACAGACAGCCGCTTGTAGGAGTTGACGGTCGGGGCGGTCAGCGCGATGTAGGCCTTCGCGTGCGCCTTCAGCCCGCCGAGGAACTGGTAGCCGAGCTCGGAGAGGCCAAGCCCGCGCGGGTCCTCGGCGGGGTCGCGCTCGAACACGTTCTCGCCGTCGCGCCAGAGGCTGACGTGGAAGTGGCAGCCGTTGCCCGTCAGGTGCGCGAACGGCTTCGGCATGAAGGTCGCGATCAGGCCGCGCTCTTGCGCCAGCGACTCGACCATGTAGCGGAAGAACACCGCGCGGTCGCAGGTGGTGAGCGCGTCGGCGAACGCGAAGTTCTGCTCGAACTGGCCGTTGGCGTCCTCGTGGTCGGTGGCGTAGTTGTCCCAGCCGAGCCCGGTCACCGCTTTCGAGACGGTCGTCACGAAGTCGAGGTTGCGCGTCAGCGCGCGCATGTCGTAACACGGCTGCTCGAGCGTGTCGAGCGGATCGGCGAGCTCCAGCTCGCCGCCGGCGCCGCGGCGCAGCAGGAAGTACTCGAGCTCGGCGCCGATCTTCAGCTCGTAGCCGAGCGCTGCCGCCCGCGCCAGCTGTGCGCGCAGGATCGTGCGCGGACAGTACGGCCACGGATCGCCCTCCACGGTCACGTCGCAGGCGAAGCGCGCGACGTCGGGGCGCCACGGCAGGATCGTGAGGCTGCGCGGATCGGGCATCGCGATGATGTCGGGGTCGTCCGGCCCCTGGCCGATGTCGCCCGCCGCGAACCCCGCGAAGCCAGCACCGTCCTCCAGCAGGTCGTCGAGGTGGTGCGCCGGCACGAGCTTGGCGCTCGGCTTGCCGTGCATGTCGACGAACTGCGCGAACAGGAACTCGACGCCCGCATCCTTGACGATCCGCCGCGCGTCCTCCGCGTTCTCTGGTGGTGCGGTCATTCGCTGAATGTATATAGGCGTGGGGGCGGGCACTCAATGGCTCGCAGCTCCTCTAAGCGCGGGGTAGCATGTTCACTACGCACATATGTCCGCTATCACCGAGCAACAGGGCCTGCGCGAGGAGAACCGCACCCTTTACGGCGTCATCAAGCTCGTGTCCTCGTCGGTCGAGCTCGGCCCGATGCTGCAGGGGATCGTCGACCTCGCCACGCAGGCGACCGACTGCCACGCCTGCTTCATCTACCTGCTCGAAGACGACCAGCTGACGATTCGTGCCGCCTCGCAGGTGTTCGCCGACGCAGTCGGGCGCGTGCAGATGGCGATCGAGGAGGGTCTGACGGGGTGGGTCGCGCGCCACCGCACGCCCGAGTTCATCCGCGAGCGCGCGATGAACGACCCGCGCATGAAGTACTTCCCGCTGCTGCAGGAGGAGCGCTTCCAGTCGATGGTCGCCGTCCCGATCCTGTCGCGCTCTAGCGACACGCTCGGCGTGATCGTGCTGCACACCGAGGCGCCGCGCGAGTTCACCGAGGACACGTTGAAGCTGCTCGTGCACATCGCTTCGCTGGTCTCTGGCGCGATCGAGAACGCGCAGCTCTACCAGCGCGAGCGCCGCCGTGTCGACACGCTCACGCGCCTGGCCGGCATCGGCGGCGAAGTCGCCTCCGCGACCGACGCCAAGGACCTCGGCCTGATCGTCGCCAGAGGCACGCGGCGGCTGCTCGAGGCCGAGCTCTGCCAGGTCTATCGCCTCGATTCGGGTAAGGACGGGCTTGCGCTGCTGAGCTCCGACCCGGCTACCGTGGCATCACCCGCGGGCCTCTCGGCGGCGAACTTCCTGATCGACGCGCTCGACGGTCGCGGCGCCGGGACGGCCGCTCGCGGCATGTGGCCGGGGCTCGACATCGGCGACCTGCTGCTGACGCCGTTGACTGCCGGCGGCGAGCGGCTCGGGCTGCTGTGCGCGGGCTCGCCACCCGGGCGCAAGTTCAGCGGCGAGGACACCGAGCTGGCTCGCGCGGTAGCCCACATCGCGGCCGTCGCGATCAAGCGCGCGGAGCTGATCGAGAGCCTCACGAACGCCAACATCGTCAAGGATCTGTTCGAGGCGCTCGCCGCAGGCGCGACGTCGTTCGCGGTGGCCAAGGCCGCCGAGGTGCGCTGTGACCTGACCGCTCCGTACGTGATGGTCTGCGCGGAGCCCGCGGGTACCGTCGAGCCGGCGTCGGTGGAGTGGCGCGAGGCCGCCGAGGCGCTCGGCCGCGGTCTCGCCGCGCTGCAGCCGCGCGCCGCGGTCGAGGCCGGCCCCGGACCGGTGCGTGCGGCGCTGCCGCTCGGAGCCGGTGCGCCCGAGCGCGTCGAGGAGGTCCTGCGCGCGTGCCACGAGCTCGGCGGGCAGGTGCGCGCGGCGATCGGCGTCAGCCAGCTGCGCGCGTCGGGCGCGGAGGCTACGCGCGCCTACCGTGAGGCGCTTGACGCGGCCACGATCGGCCGCGCGCTGCTGCACGACGGCGGCGCGATCGCCTACTCGCAGCTGGGCGCTTACCGGTACCTCGTGCACATCGCCGCCGAGGCCGCGCCGCGGGATCGCATGCGCGAGGCGGTCGACGTGCTGATCGCCTACGACAAGCGCCGGCGCTCATCGCTGCTGGACACGCTCGAGCGCTACCTCGCTGAGCGGCGCAGCGTGATCGAGAGCGCGCGTGCGCTGTTCATCCACCCCAACACGCTGCGTCAGCGGCTTGCTCGCATCGAGGAGCTGACGGGAGTCGAGCTCGATCATGACGATCTTCTGTCGCTGGAGCTCGCGATCAAGCTCGCGCGGCTGCACGGGCGGCCGGGGGTGGCGGTGGCGCCGGGGGAGCTCGCGTAGCGCTGGGACGCG
This sequence comes from uncultured Solirubrobacteraceae bacterium, assembly GCA_963716535.1. GTDB lineage: Bacteria > Actinomycetota > Thermoleophilia > Solirubrobacterales > Solirubrobacteraceae > Palsa-744. The sequence goes on from OY970317.1 coordinate 3,492,847, forward strand.
GCCTCGCCTCGCCTAGCGCCGCGACGGGCGTCGCTCGAGCTCCAGCGGACCGGGTAGTCAGCCCACGCCCCGCTCCGCGAGTCCTGTGACTAGCGTGGCGATGACAGCGCGCATCTCCTGGCTCGCGGCGGCCTGGTCCTCGGCGCGAGCTATGTAGAGCCCCGCCTCGTCGAGCGCCCCGACGAGCACGTGGGTCAGGGCACGCACGGGCTGCGGCGGAATTCGCCCGACCGCGATCGCGTGGGTCAAAAGACCCTCGATGAGGCCAAGCCCGTACTGCATTCCGATCTCTCGCCAGCGCTGCCAGCCCAGCACAGCCGGCCCGTCCAGCAACACGATCTGCTGGACCTCCTGCTCGCCGCACGCGTCCAGCCAGGCATTCGCACCGAGCGTCATCACCTCGATCGGGTCGCTTGCTCCTGCAGCGGCGACTCGTTCACCGAGGCGGCGGGCGAGATCCTCCTCGATTGCCTCATAGACCGCCTGGAACAGCTCGGTCTTGTCGGCGAACTGGTGGTAGAGCGCGCCGCGGGTCACCCCGGCGGCCGCGACGATGGTCTCGGTGCCCACGCCCCCGAACCCGTGCTCGGCGAACAACAGGCGCGCGGCCTGCACTAGAGACGCACGGGTGGCGGCAGAGCGGTCGGCTTGAGATCGGCGGTTGACTTGCATACAGACAGTATGTAGGTTGCGTGCAGGCTGTATGCAAATCTAGACCAGGGAGCAGACAATGCCGATCATCGACCTTCCGCACGGCACCGTGCGCTACCGCGCTACCGGCCCCGAGAACGCGGCCATCCCGCCCGTCGTGTTCGTGCACGGCTTCCTCGTGAGCTCCACGCTGTGGAGCAAGACGGCGGACGCGCTCGCCGTCGCCGGCGTTCGCTCCTACGCTGCTGACTGGCCGCTTGGCTCACACACCATCGCGCTCGGGGCCGACGCCGACCAGTCCCCCCGCGGTATCGCCCGCCAGGTGATTGCTTTTATGCAGGCGCTCGAGCTCGAGGACGTGACCCTCGTCGGCAACGACACCGGCGGCGCGATCTGCCAGTTCTTGTTGGACATTGACGCTTCGCGCGTAGGTCGTGTAGTGCTGACCAACTGTGACGCGTTCACCAACTTCCCGCCTGCGCCATTCGACCAGCTGTTCAGGGCCTTTCACAGCCCCAGGGCGATCCGCGCATTGATTGCTCCGATGCGTGCAGCCACTGTCAGGCACTCCCCGGCCGGGTTCGGGCTGCTTGTCACCCAGCCGCTCGACGCGGACCAGACACGAGCGTGGGTCGAGCCATGCCTGAGCGACCAAAGGATTCGTCAAGACACCGCTCGTTTCGCTCAAAAGGTAGATCCCAACGATCTCAACGGCGCGTCAGAGCGCCTCGGCAGATTTGATGGTCCGGCACTGCTCGTATGGGGAGCCGCCGACCGTTTCTTCAAGCTTGACTTCGCCCGACGACTGCAGGCCACTTTCACCGACGCCCGCCTCATCGCGATCGAGAACGGCCGAACCTTCATCCCCCACGACGAGCCAAAACGTCTGGCCGAGGAGATCGTTGCCTTCCAATCCGCCTGAACGCGATCGTGGTGCGCGGCGATCGTGCTGTGCTCGCACGCCCGATCGAGCGCGCACTTGAGCTATCACTCGGCTAGGCGAGGCTTCCCGTGTCCGTGCACCCAGGCGGGCGGGTGTGCAGATCCGATTTCGAGCAACGAACTCACCCCTGGGCACTACGAAGGGCCGAGGGGTAGGGTTTCCCCGCCGTGTCATCAGACGCTCACCGGTCTCGTGGGAACGAGTCACCACCCACCGTCGTCATCACGGCCCCTGCTACACCGATGGAAGCCGCCCAGGCCCGCCGCACCCAGACCGTCATCAATCAACGCTCGCACTACATCATCGCCGAAAGACGGGAACACATGCGCTTGTTGCTCGGGATTCCCGCAACCGTCATCGCTGCGATCGTGGCCGCCCTTACCCTTGCGCAGCCCACCGGAGGTTGGGTGTACGCGATCGGCGCCGTGGCGACGGTCGGTGCGATTCTCGTAGGACTGCAGACATTCCTGAAGCCGGAAGAGAGGGCTCGCGAGCACCGCGCCGCAGGAATCGAGTACGGAGCGATCAGCCGACAATTCGATCTTGCCATAGCAAGCGGGGACGGTCCGCACATACTTGAAGCGCTCGAAACGCTCTACCCAGAGTTGGACCGCATTGCGAGGGCCAGTCCGGTTATCCCGGACCGCTTCTACCGAACTGCTCAGCGCGAGGTCGAAACCACAGGCACTATCGGTCGCGGCAAGGTTCCAGCGGCGGGCTAGCTGGCTGGCGCTGACGCTCGCCCGACAACCGCGGCATCAACTTCCCGAAGCAGGGCCGCGGCACCACGACTGGTCTCGCAATCGCGCGACCTCAGCCCTCTTCTGTCACCAAAAACACCGGCACCTTCGCCCGCCGCCTGACCCGCTGCGGCTCCTGTGTCCAGAGCATGTCCCCGAACAGGCGCCCGCGATCCGCGTCGGCGGCCATCACGATCGCCTGGCACTCCTCGCGGGTCGCCTCCTCGCAGATTTTGGCGGTGACCTTGCGCGTGGCGAGCACGTGGCCCTCGGCCTCGAGGCCCTTGCGCCGCAGGCGCTTGATCGCGCGGTCGACGATCGCGCGCTGCTCGGCCCACTCGGTCTTGGTCGGCAGCAGGCCGGGGTTGGGGAAGCCGAACGCGACGCCGTGCACGCGCGCAATCGAGAACACGTGCACGGTCGCGGGGGAGGGGCCGGAGCGATCCGCGAGCTCGGCCACGCGCGCGATCGCGGCGTCGGGTATCTCGCGCCCTTCGGACGCGAGCATGATGCGCGCGTAGCCCGGCTCCGATGCCGGCCGTGGGCTAGCTGTCGCTGCTGGCGCGGAGCTACCGGAGCTAGGTCCCAGCACAGGCGCCGGGGTCGACACAGGCGCTGGGGCGGTCGCGTCCGCGGTGCTGCTGCTCACGGGCTCGCGCCCTCCGTCGCCGAGGCCGTTGCTGCCGTTGCCGTCGCGGCGGCGACGTCGGCTTTCTTGCGATCGCCGGCCTTGCGCCATAGGTACAGAGGGTAATAGGACGCGAGCACGCCGAAGCCGAGGAAGTAATAGATCAGCGTCTTGTGCCCGGCGGCGTTGCAGGAGCAGTCGGCGTACACGGGGCCGCCCCAGAAGTAGATCACCGCGAACAGCCCCGCGAGCGCCAGCGCCAGGTACTTCATCCACTCCGGCAGCTTGAACGGCCGCCGCAGGTTCGGCCGGTCCCTGCGCAGCAGGTAGTAGCCGATCAGCACCGGGATGAACGACGCCAGGTAGCCGACGTTGGAGAACGTGTAGATCTGCACGGCGCCGCCGAAGAACACGACGATGATCGAGCAGACGACGTTGAAGATCATCGAGCGGTGAGGCACGCCGTGGGAGTTGGTCGCCTGGAAGAAGCGCGGGAACTGCCCGTCGACGGACATCTGGTGCAGCGAGCGCGCCGTGCCGGTGATCGCGTTCAGCGCCGACAGCACGAGCGCGACGATCAGCATGATCGCGATCAGCCAGTTGAGCACTTCACCGCCGGAGCCGGTGCCGAAGACCTTCGAGGCGAACGTGACGAAGATCGTCTTCGGGTCGACGAGCGCGGTGTTGCCGAGCGCCTTGGTGCCGAGCACGATCACGAACGCGACCGGGATCATCACGTAGATGAAGACGCCGTAGGCGCCCTCGGCGTTCATCGCGATCTTCGCGTCGCGGTCGGGGTCGCGCGTCTCGCCGATGTAACAGGCGGCGGCCTCCATCGCGATCACGTTCCACGTCAACAGGAACGAGAAGGCGAGCGCGATCACGAACCAGCCGTGGCCGAACTGGCTGGCGAAGAAGCCGGAGCCGTCGATGTGGTGGAAGTGGAACAGTTCGCCGAAGTGCACGACGCTCGGGCGGAAGATCCACGAGATCGCCAGGAACGTCAGCGGGATCATCGACAGGAACGCGAGCGCGGTGGCGAAGAACGTGCCGAAGCGCAGGCCGAGGTAGGAGGGGATGAACAGCAGCAGGATGCCGACGACCGAGATCCCCAGCGTCCACCACGCGATCGGCGTGTCGATCGGCGTGAAGCCCTTTTCGGAGAGCCCAAAGCGCTCGACGATGTAGAAGGACGCGAGGATCATGTTCAGCGGCGCGACCGGGAACCAGCCCAGCCAGTAGGCCCACGCGGTGAAGCCGTTGACGTGCTCGGCGAAGCGCGGCCATTTGTCCTTGTACGCGGGATAGGCGTAGGACGGCGAGCCGCCAGAGCGGTCGGGCATCATCGCCGACAGCTCCGCCAGGAACAGGCACAGCAGGTAGCCGCTGACAGTGATCACGAAGATCAGCGGTATCGCGGCGGCGCCCAGCGAGGTGACCATCGTTGGCGCGATGCCGGTGACGAGGATCGTGCCCGCGAGACCGATTACAAAGGCGCCCCACCAGTTGATCGTCTTGGGCAGCCCCCCGCCCTCGTAGTCGAGCTCATCGTAAGTGTCGGAGCCAGTCTCATCCGCCATATGCTCTCCCGATCACGTTGTGTATGTGAGCGTGAGCCTGTCAGGTGGCCGGGGGCTATCCCAGGCGAGATGTGAACACAATTGTTGGGAGCGACATGGAGCACCTGGACACATTCCTCGCTCAGCAGCCGCCTTTCGACGCGCTTTCGGGTGCGGAGTTGGCTGCTGTGGCCAGCGATGCACGTGAGGTTCCGCTCGAGACCGGGGAGCTGGTGCTGGTCGAGGACGGCGCGCCGGCGCTGGGCCTGTACGTGATCAGCGCGGGCTCGCTGGAGCTGGTGCACGAGGGCGAGCCGGTGGTGGTGCTCGAGCCGGGCGAGTGCTTCGGGCACCCCTCGCTGCTGACGGGCATGGCGCCGGTGTTCACGGTGCGCGCGCGCGAGCCGTCGCGCTGCGTGCTGGTGAGCGCGCCGGCAGCGCGGCGCGTGCTGGCCACCGAGGCGGGGGTGAGCTATGTCGCGACGACGATGCGCACGCGCCTGACGCGCAGCGGCCACACCGTGCACGGGCTGCTGGATGTCGGCACCACGCCGGTGTCGGCGATCATGCGCCCGCCGGTGTTCTGCGAGCCTACGGAGTCGTTGCGCGCGGCGGCCGCGCGGATCGGCCCGGGCAAGGGTGCGACGGCGCTGCTGGTGCGTTTGGGCGAGGACCGGCTCGCGATCGTGACCGACGCGGAGCTGCGCGAATGGGTCGCGGGCGGCCGCGCCGACGAGGAGGCGCCGGTGAGCGCGATCGCGCGCAGCCCCGTCGCGACGGTGCCGGTGGGACAGCTGGCGGTCGAGGCGACCGTCGACATGCTCGCCGCCGGCGTCGAGCACATGGCGGTGCTCGACGGGCAGCGCGTGTGCGGGACGCTGTCGGCGGCCGACCTGCTCGGGCTCGACGCGCGCAGCCCGATCGCGCTGCGCCACACGATCCTCGGCGCAGCTGACGAGGACGTGCTGGTGCACGCCGCTGAGCACCTGCCGCAGCTGTTTCGCCTGCTCGTGCAGGCAGGCGTGCCGCCGCGCGACATCGGGCGCGTTCTGAGCCTCCAGCATGACGCGCTGACCGCGCGCCTGATCGATCTGTCGATCGCTCGCAACGGGCCGGCGCCGCTGGCGTGGGCGTGGCTTGATCTCGGCAGCGCCGCGCGGCGGGAGTTCACGCTCGCCTCCGACCAGGACAACGCGCTCGCGTATGAGACGCCGCCCGCCGGCGCGGAGGAGGCCATCGACGCTTACTTCGCGCGGCTCGGCCGCGAGGTCAACGCAGGGCTTGCCCGCTGCGGCTTCGGGGTCGACAACAACGGCGTGCTCGCCGGCAACCGCCTGTGGCGCATGTCCAAGCCAGACTGGCTGCGGACGTTCGACGAGTGCCTGCGCGTGCCCGACGAGTCGCACCTGATCCGCGCGTCGGTGGCGTTCGACTTCCGGCCCTGCGCGGGTGGCCTGGCGGTGTCGGCGCCGCTCAGCGAGCGGATTCGCGCGGCGCGCGACTATCCGGATTTCATGCGGCTGATGGCGCGCACCGCGACCGGCTACCCGGTCGCGCTCGGCTTCCGTGGCAGCCTCGCCGTCGAGCGCCGCGGCGAGGCGGTGGGACGGCTCGACCTGAAGCGCGGCGCGATCGTCCCGCTCGTCAACCTCGTGCGCTTCCACGCGCTCGCCAACGGCGTCACGATCTCGCCGACGCTCGACCGCATCGAGGCGGTCGCGAGCGCCGGGGGCATCGAACGGGACGTGGCCGATGCGCTGCATGAGGCGTTCGAGGTGATCACGCGTCTGCGCTTCGAGCACCACGCTGAGCTGATCGCCGCGGGGCGCGCGCCCGACAACCTGATCGACCCCGCGGCGCTTGCGCCGATCGCGCGCGGGGATCTGCGCGAGGCGCTGCAGACGGTGCGTCGCGAGCAGAAGCGGCTCGGCGTGTGGGTTCCCGCCGGGCGCTAGCAACAGGCGCCACATGGGTTCCCCTTGGGCTGTAGCAACAGGCGCCACATTCCCCCCGAAAAGTGTGCGCACGGACGCCATGTGCGCGGCCGGATCGGCGCTCTACAGTGATTCACATGTGCGGAATCGCGGGCCTTTACACGAAGTCACCGGCGCTGCAGGCGAGCCTCGGCGAGCACCTCGCACGGATGCTCGAGCAGCTGTCCTTCCGTGGACCGGACAGCGCTGGCGTGGCGTTCTACCGCGAGCCCGCGCCCGTGGGCTCGTGCAAGGTCTCGCTGCGCGCCGTCGATCACGAGGTCGACTGGGCGGCGCTTGGCATGGAGCTGGAAGGCGCTCTGGGGCATGCCTCCCCGCCGCGCGTGCGCGCGAGCCACGCGGTCTTCGTGGTCGACGCTGAGGCGGAGCACGTGCAGGCGTGGCTTGCCGAGCACCACCCCGAGCTGCAGCTGATGAGCGTCGGCAGCGCGATCGAGATTTATAAGGAGGCCGGGCGCCCGAGCGACTTCGTGCGGCGTTTCGCAATCGAGCAGCTCGACGGCAGCCATGCTCTCGGACACACGCGCATGGCGACCGAGAGCCGCGTCACGACCGAGCATTCGCACCCGTTCTCGACGGGCCTCGATCTGTGCCTCGTGCACAACGGCTCGCTGTCGAACCACAACCGCCTGCGCAGCAGGCTGCGGCGCGAGGGCATCCAGTTCCAGACCGACAACGACAGCGAGGTGGCGGCCGGCTACCTGACGTGGCGCATGCGCGAAGGCGCGAGCCTCGAGCAGGCACTCGAGAGCTGCCTGACGGATCTCGATGGCTTCTACACGTTCGCCGTCGGCAGCGCCGACGGCTTCGCGGTGCTGCGCGACCCGATCGCTTGCAAGCCCGCGGTGATGGCCGAGACCGACGAGTGGGTCGCGATCGCCTCGGAGTACCGGGCGATCGCGGTGCTGCCCGGCGCCGAGGACGCCGTCAGCTGGGAGCCGGACCCGGGGCGCGTCTACAGCTGGGGAACAACACTGGTCGCGTGATGGGGGCCCCGGACGCAACCCGGGAGGCTCTGCTGTCGGTCGATCTGGCCAGCGAAAGCGTCAGACAGCTAAACCAGCGCCTCCACGACACCCGCGAGCCGCATCGCGTGCGGATCGCCAACCCCGCGGGCATGCACTCGATCGCGGTCGGCATCGACGCTGCCCACGACGTTGAGATCGATGGTCACGTGGGCTACTACTGCGCCGGCATGAACAAGCTCGCGACGGTGCGCGTGCACGGCAACTGCGGCGTCGGCGCGGCCGAGAACATGATGTCGGGCAGCGTCATCGTCGAGGGCAGCGCCAGCCAGTCGGCGGCCGCGAGCGCGCGCGGCGGGCTGCTGGTCGTGCACGGCGACGCCTCCGCCAGGTGCGCGATCTCGCTGAAGGGCGCCGACGTGCTCGTGCGCGGCTCGGTCGGGCACATGAGCGCGTTCATGGCGCAGAAGGGCGCGCTGGTCGTGTGCGGCGACGCCGGCGAAGCGCTCGGCGACTCGCTGTACGAGGCGCGCCTGTACGTGCGTGGGACGGTCGCGGGGCTGGGCGCCGACTGCGTCGAGAAGGAGCTGCGCGCTGAGCACGTGGAGCAGCTCACACAGCTGCTCGAGCGCGCCGAGGTCGACGACGTCGACGTGGCCGACTTCCGTCGCTACGGCTCGGCGCGCGCGCTTTACCACTTCCACGTCGAGAACCTCGGGAGCTACTAGATGGACGCGACAAACGGCGCTTCGCCGCAAGCGGCCACGACGCTGGCCGACGGCTGGCACCCCGGCCTGCGCGAGTCCGCGACCTTCGACCGCGCTGCGATCGCCGAGATCCAGCGCGCGGCGCGCGAGGGCATGTACGACATCCGTGGCTTCGGCGCCAAGCGCCGCGTGCCGCACTTCGACGACCTGCTGTTCCTCGGCGCGAGCGTCTCGCGCTATCCGCTGGAGGGCTACCGCGAGCGCTGCGCCACCGACGTCACGATCGGCGGGCGCTTCGCGCGCGAGCCGCTGCACCTGGAGATCCCGATCACGATCGCGGGGATGAGCTTCGGCGCGCTTTCAGGGCCCGCCAAGGAGGCGCTCGGGCGCGGCGCCTCGGAGCTCGGCACCAGCACCACGACCGGCGACGGCGGCATGACCCCGGAGGAGCGTGAGCACTCGCGCACGCTGGTCTACCAGCTGCTGCCGTCGCGCTACGGCATGAACCCGGACGATCTACGCCGCGCGGACGCGATCGAGATCGTCGTCGGGCAGGGCGCCAAGCCCGGCGGTGGCGGCATGTTGCTCGGGCACAAGATCTCCGAGCGCGTCGCGCAGATGCGCGACCTGCCGGCCGGCATCGACCAGCGCAGCGCCTGTCGTCACCCCGACTGGACCGGCCCCGACGATCTCGAGATCAAGATCGAGGAGCTGCGCGAGATCACCGACTGGCGCGTGCCGATCTACGTCAAGGTCGGCGCCACGCGCACGTACTACGACGTCGCGCTCGCGGTCAAGGCCGGCGCCGACGCGATCGTGCTCGACGGCATGCAGGGCGGCACTGCCGCCACGCAGGACGTGTTCATCGAGCACGTCGGCATCCCGATCCTCGCGGCGATCCCGCAGGCGGTCGAGTCGCTGACGGAGCTCGGCATGCACCGCGAGGTGCAGCTGATCGTCTCGGGCGGCATCCGCACGGGCGCCGACGTCGCCAAGGCGCTCGCGCTTGGCGCCGACGCCGTCTCGATCGGCGTCGCGGCGATGATCGCGCTCGGCGACAACGCGCCCGAGCACGACGCCGCCTACCGCGAGCTCGGTTCGGCCGCGGGCTACTACGACGACTACCAGGCCGGGCTCGACCCCGCCGGGATCTCCACTCAGGACCCCGAGCTCGCCGCGCGCCTGGACCCGGTCGCGGGCGGGCGGCGCCTGGCCAACTACCTGCGCACGCTCGTGCTCGAAGCACAGACGCTGGCGCGTGCGTGCGGCAAGTCCCACCTGCACAACCTCGAGCCGGAGGACCTCGTGGCGCTGACGCTCGAGGCAGCGGCGATGGCGCGCGTGCCGCTCGCCGGCACGGGTTGGGTTCCGGGGCGCACGGCGGGGGTGTAGCGCTAAGGGGCGCGGGCCACCCCGGGTCGGCTGGCCGTCTCTGCGCGAAACCCTTAGTTGATCGCTGGGAACATCGCAGCCTGGTCGGCATCGACGCCGGGGGCGACACGCGGTAGCAGCGAAAGCATGATCTCTCGTCGCGCCCTGGTGCCCTTCTGGCGGCGTTCGATGAGCTCAAGCTTGCTCAGGGCATTCAGGTCTCGCGTGACTGTCTTGCCTTGCTTGCCCGCGTATGCCTCCGCTAGTTGTGGGGTCAGGGTTGAAATCCGTCCCCTTGGGACGAAGTCGTCAAATGGGAGCGCTAGCGCGAGGTCCCGCTGTCGCCGGGCTGTGTTTGTATGGGCATCAGAGAAGATCGAGTGGACGTAGTTGGTCCATGCCGCCTCGACTATCCAACCGTGCACTTCATTCAACTGTTGTTGAAGTTCTCCCACAAGCCCCTCGATGGCATATGAAAGAAAGCGGGTCATGTCACCGCCTGATTTCGAGGCGTATTCAAGTTCTCGGTAGTAGCGAGAGCGGGTTGCGTTGTAGTGGTTCGACAGGAGATGCGCGGCAACGGAGGGGATGCCTGCAGCCGTGAGGATTCCGAACTCGACGAGTCGTGCGGTGCGCCCATTGCCGTCCCCGAAGGGGTGTATCCAGGCGATATAGACATGAGCGATGACGGCCTTTAGCAGCGCGAGCATGAAGTCCTTGGCGTGATCCTCGCCTTCGCCACGAAAATCGGGGCCGTTGAGCCAGTCGCACATCGACGCCACGAGGTATTCGCAGTCGTATGCGGGTGCCCCGCGGTAGACGCCCCCTACGACCACACTTGAAGTCCGAAACGCGCCGGGCGTCACATGGTCCGGCACATCTAGGCCGGTCAGCACTAGTCGGTTCAGGTCGCGTAGCCGACCGGGAGTAATCTCGAATTGACTTCCGGTGTATATCTCGCGCTCAATCACAGCAATGGCATGGATGATGTTCTCGAGCTCTTGCTGTAGGTACTTCTGACTTTGCGGTAGATCTAGTGTGCCCTCTACGGCTGCGACGGCTTGTTCCTCGCTCAGGCTGTTGCCCTCGATTGCGGTGGTAGCGTGCGCGCCCTTGGCGAGATACAGCTGCTCCATCTTCCGCGCCAAATCAGGCGGCAGTGGGGTCTTTGAGAGGTGCCTGCACTTTGACCGCGCTTCGCCGACCTGCTCCCAGAACGTCCAGGGGGCTGTGCTGACATCCAGCCGAAATGTGATCCACGGATGGCTCTTTAGGTACTCCCTTTTGTCCTGATGAATGTCCAGTTGCAGTGTCATAAAATATCTTATTTTCCAGGCAAAATTAGATTATATCCATATTTTTGTCCATTGTAGTGTACCATGCGTAGGCCGTGTCTACGGGTCGCCGAAGAGGTGCTTGGCGCCGTGAGCTGGGTCTGATCCTCTGGCACAGGTCCAACTCGTCGCCTGACCGGTGGGAGACCGCCTTGGGCGCCCTACCCGTTCGAGAACCGCCCCGCCGCGACCGCCGCGGCGAGCAGCATCACCACCCCGTAGACCCCAGGCACGGCGCCCGCGCCGGTGCCGAACGCCTGCGTGGCGAGCGCCGCCGCGACGGCGAAGTCGCGCATCCCGATGGCAAAGGCGCCCGGGATCGCGCTTGCGTGGTGCGCGTCCAGCCGCCGCCACAGCTCGGCTAGGCACGCACACACGAGCAGGAACGCGACGCTCGCGAGCAGCGCAGCGCCGAGGTGGTGGGCACCGTGGGTGCCGCTCAACGCCGCGTACACGAGCACCGCGACGGTCAGCGCCGCGATGCCCTCGCGTGCGGCGTCGACGTCCGGCGTGGCGAGCCTCGCGGCGAGCGCCGTGCGGCTGCGCGCGGCGAGGCCGACGAGCAGCGGCACGAGCACCACGAGCGCGAAGCGCGCGAGCAGATGTCCCGAGCTGACGTGCGCGCTGCTGCCGGCGAGCCAGCCGATTGCCACCGGCCCGACGAGCGCGGCGAGGATCAGCGAGCCGGTGACCGCGCCGAGCGCGATCGTGGCGTCGGCGCCGGCCAGCGCGACGAGCCCAACCGACGCGACCTCCGACGAGGACAGGCCGACGGCAAGCAGCCCGTCGCGCACGAGTGGCGCGAACGGGCGCCCGAGCAGCCACGCGGCGCCGACGAGCAGCGGCAGCGGCGCCAACGACAGCAGGATCACCGCGCGCGCGTGCGCGCGCAGGCGCGCGAGGTCGGCGAAGGAGATGCCGAGCGCGGTCGCGAGCACGAGCAGCGCGAGCAGCAGGTCGGAGTGCGTGGCGAGCGCGGCGGAGGGGAGCACTAGGCCGAGCGCCGCGGCGAGCAGCGCTAGCGGCGTCAGCACCCTGGGTACGGCCGCGAGCAGGCGCATCGGCCTCATCTCAGCGCATCGTGTCGTACGGGCGCATCGCCCTCACCTAGGCGCCCCGCGTCGCGCGGGCGCGTCGCGTTCACCTCAACGCTCCGCGCCGAGCGCGCGCGTGAGCGTGGCGGCGCCGTCGCGCAGCTCGGCGAGCAGGCGGGTCGGGTCCTGCAGGCGGTTGGCGGGCCCCTGCAGGCCGAGGATCGCGGCGAGCGCGCCGGCGCGGTCGAACACCGGCGCGGCGATCGCGTTGACATCCGCCTCGCGCTCGCCGAACACGGTGCCGTAGCCGCGCTGGCGCACCGCCAGGACCTCTTCGGCGAGGCGTTCGCGGTCGGTGATCGTGTGCTCGGTGAAGGCTCTCAGGTCGCGCTCACGGGGAAGCGACACCGGTCCACCCCCGCCGCCGAACGCGAGCATCACCTTGCCCACGGCGGTCGCGTGCGCGACGCTCGGGCGGCCCAGGCGCGCCATGCTGACGACGCTCGACTGCGACGGCACCGAGTCGACCGTGATCGCCTCGCGCTCGCCCGGCACCGACAGCGTCGCCGTCTCGCCCGTGCGCTCCATCAGCGCGACCAGCACCGGGCGCGCGAGCGCGCGCAGGTCAAGCCGCGCGAGCACGCGGTCGGCGAGCGTCACCAAGCCGAGGCCCAGCCGGAACGGGCCCTGCCCGTCGCGCTGGACCAGGCCGGCGCTCTCCAGCGTGCCGAGCAGCCGTGACGCCGTGCTCGGGCTGACGCCGATCCGCCGCGCGAGCTCGTTCACGCCGAGGTCCCGCTCGCTCTCGCGCAGCGCCTCGAGCAGTGCCAGCGCGCGGGCCACCGAGGCGACTGGTCTGTGTTGCGCCATCGGCAACAGTATTGCGCTTTGCGTTACAGGTGTCTAGGATGCGCCGATGTCGTTCGTGCTCACATGTCCGCACTGCGGTGTGCGCGAGGTCGCGGACTTCGCGTTTGGCGGCGAGCTCAGCAGCCGACCCACGGAGGCGCCGTCGCTGCGCGAGCTGTGCGAGTACAACTACTTCCGCCGCAACGTCGCGGGCGTGCAGCGCGAGTGGTGGTACCACCGCTCCGGCTGTCGAACGTGGTTCCAGGCCGAACGCGACACGCGCACGAACGACGTCCTGCGCGTGTGGCTGCCAGGTGAGGACGACGAGATTGGCGCGGCAACCGAGGGGGCGGCGTGAGCGGCCTCGGCGCCAGGCGCGCGGAGGCCGCGCGATGAGCCGTTTGCCGCCGCAGCCGGGCGAGCGCGTCGAGCGCAGCGAGACGCTCAGCTTCAGCTTCGACGGCAAGCCCGTCACGGCGCTGCGCGGCGACACGATCGGCTCGGCGCTGTTTGCCGCCGGACGGCGCACGTTCTCGCGCAGCTTCAAGTACCACCGCCGCCGCGGTTTGATGTGCTGTGCGGGCAACTGTCCAAACTGCATGGTCGCGGTCGATGGCGCACCCGGCGTGCGCGCTTGCACCGAGCCAGTGCGCGAGGGCATGCGCGTCGAGCACCTCAACGCGCAGCCTGGGCTCGAGCTCGACGCGATGGCGGTCACCGACAAGCTCGGCGGTCCGTTCACGCCGCCGGGCTTCTACTACAAGACGTTCATCCGGCCGCGGCGGCTGTGGCCGCTGTACGAGTGGGTGCTGCGCCATGCCGCCGGCCTCGGGCGGCTGCCACAGCGCCAGGCCGAGCGCGAGTGGCGCACCGAATATCGCCGCCGCCACGCCGACGTGCTGGTCGTCGGCGGCGGCCACGCGGGCCTGACCGCGGCGATCGCCGCGGCCGAGCGCGGCGAGGACGTGGTGCTCGTCGACGAGGGTCCCGAGCCTGGTGGGCGCCTGCTGTGGGAGGGCGGCCACGAGCAGGCGCACGCGCTTGCGGCGCAGGCGCGCGCGGCCGGTGTCGAGATCCTCTGCTCGGCGCCCGCGCTCGGGCACTTCGACGGGCTCGTTCCCGTGTGGCAAGGCGACACCTTGCATCAAGTGCGCGCGCGCGAGCACGTGTACGCGACCGGCACGATCGAGCAGCCGCTGGTGTTTGCGGGCAACGACCTGCCCGGCGTGATGCTCTCCAGCGGCGCCTGGCGACTGGCGGCGCTATACGGCGTGCAGCCCGGCACGCGCGCGGTGCTCGCCACCACCTCAGACCGCGGCCTCCTGGCTGCGCGTGCGCTGCGCGAGCGCGGCGTCGAGCTGCTCGCCGTTGCCGACCTAAGACCAACGCCGTCGCCGCTGGCCGAAGAGCTGCGCGCGCAGGGGGTAGAGCTGCTGCAGGGCTGGACGATCGCGGAGGCCGGCGGGCGCCGCGCGGTCGAGCGCGTGACGCTCGCGCCGGTCGGCGACGCGGCCGGCGGCGTGTCGGCCAGCGGTGGCGCTGCCGGCACGCTCGGCTCGAGTCAGCGCCAGCTGAGCTGCGACCTCGTGCTCGTCAGCGGCGGTGAGGCTCCCGCGACGTCACTGCCGTCCCAGGCAGGCGCGCGCACCGAGTACGACCCCGAGCGCGGCCACTTTCGCCTCGCGGAGCTGCCGCCGGGCATCTCGGCGGTGGGCGACCTCGTGGGCGAAAGCTACGAGCAGCCGGTCGCCGTCGCGCCTGCGCTCGCGCCCGGCGCCGCCGCGGTCAAGGGCAAGGCGTTCACGTGCTTCTGCGAGGACGTCACCGCCAAGGACATTCATCGTGGCGTGCAGGAGGGCTATGACTCGATCGAGCTGTGCAAGCGCTTCACGACCGTGACGATGGGTCCGTGCCAGGGGCGCATGTGCCAGCTTTCCTCGATCCGGCTGATGTCGGCGGAGACCGGCCAGGGGCTCGAGCAGGTCGGCACGACGACGGCGCGGCCGCCGTGGTCGACGGTGCCGATGGGCGCGCTCGCGGGGCGGCCGATCGAGGCGGCAAAGCGCTCGGCGATCCACGGCGCGCACCGCGAGCTCCGCGCGAGCATCAAATGGGCGGGCGACTGGCGGCGCGCGTACGACTACGGCGATCCCGAGGGCGAGGCGCTCAACGTGCACACGGCCGCCGGCGTGATCGACGTATCGACGCTCGGCAAGCTGCTCGTGCGCGGCCCGCAGGCGGGATTGTTCCTCGACCGCCTGTACCCCAACCGGCTGTCGAACTTGAAACCCGGGCGCGTGCGCTATGGCGTGCTGACCTCGGACGCTGGCCGCATCACCGATGACGGCACGATCACGAGGATCGACGAGGAAACGTTCTACGTGACGACCACCTCCAGCGGCGCCGGTGCAGTCGAGCAGTGGTTCTCGTGGTGGCTGGCGGACTGGCGGCTGGACGTGCAGCTGAGCGACGTCACGCAGGCGCTGTGCGCGGTCAACCTCGCAGGCCCGCGCGCGCGCGCGATCCTCACGAGCCTGACCGACGCGGACTGTTCGCCGGAGGCGTTCGCGTACCTCGATGCGCGCCAGGCGCGTGTGGCGGGCGTGCAGGCGCTGTTGATGCGCATCGGCTTCGTCGGCGAGCTCGGCTATGAGATCCACTTCCCGGCGGCCTACGGTGAGGACGTGTGGAAGGCGATCCTGCGCGCGGGAGAGGCGGAGGGCATCCGTCCGTTCGGCCTCGAGCCGCAGCGCATCCTGCGTCTACAGAAGCAGCACATCATCGTCGGTCAGGACACCGATTCGGAGTCGACCCCCTACGGAGCGGGCATGCCGTGGGCGGTCAAGCTCGACAAGGACGAGCAGTTCATCGGTCGCTGGGCGCTCGCGCACGTCGCCGAAGCTCCGGCCGAGACCGCGCTGGTCGGCTTCACGGTGAGCAACGGCCACGTGCCGACCGAGGGCGCGGTCGTGCTCGACGCGCGCGGCGCCGCGGCCGGGCAGGTGACGAGCGCGCGCCGCTCGCGCCAGCTGGGTCGGGTGATCGGGATGGCGTGGGTGCCCAGCGCGCTCGCCAACGACGGCCAGATCATCGCGATCTCGGACAAGGGCACACGCGTGGCGGCGTCGGTCGTGACCGAGCCGTTCTACGACCCGGCCGGGGAGCTGCTGCGCTCATGAGCCTCGCGTTCCTGACCCCCGACGCGGCGCCCTCGCGCGAGCTGCACGCGCGCTCGCCGATGGAACGCGCGGCGCTCGCCGCAGGCGCGCGCATCGCGTGCGCCGAGGGCTGGAACGTGCCGAACGCATATAGCGAGCCGAGCGTCGAGTGGGGGCGGCTGACGAAGTCCGTGGGTTTCGTCGACCGCTCGAGCCTCACGAAGCTGGAAATCCAGGCCGAGCCCGCGGCGCTCGCGCGGATCGTCGAGCAGGCGAGTGCGACGCTCGCGGCCGACGCGCCGCCGCCGGGGACGCCGCTGACGGCAGCGGGGCTGGCCGACGCCGGGCTGGTGCTCGAGCCGGGGCGCGCCGGTCGCTGCGCGGGCGCCGGTGCGGACGGCACTTGGTGGTGTCCGGTGACGCCCGAACGCGTGCTGGTGTTGAGCGACGCGGCTGACGCGGCCGGCTTGCGTGCCGCGGTGACGCGGGCCGCCGCGGACGCGACTGGCACGGTCAGCGTGCTCGACGTCACGTGCGGCCTGGTGGCGCTGGCGCTGATCGGGCCGCAGGCGCGTGAGTTGCTGGCGCGCTTCTGCGCGATCGACGTGCGCCCGGCGCTCGCGCCGCCGCACGCCTTCCGTCCGGGATCGGTCGCGCGCACGCCCGGCTACGTGCTGGTTCAGAGCGAGGACAGCCTGTTGGTGCTCGTCGGCTGGGCGCTCGGCGAGTACCTTTGGCAGGTCGTCGCCGATGCTGCCACGGCGCTTGGCGGCGGCCCGGTCGGCGCGGAAGCGCTCGCGCACCACCTCGCCCAGCACGAGGAGCCGGCTGATGGGTGAAATGCGGCCGACAGTGCATGAGCTGGAGCCGGCCGATGCGTGAGATCTTCCGTCCGCGGCGCATGTGGCGGCGCGCGGGCGAGCTGCGCGACTCCTACGACGTGGTGATCGTGGGCGGCGGCGCGCACGGTCTCGCGACCGCGTACTACCTCGGACAGCTGGGCGTGCGCAACGTGGCGGTGCTCGAGCAGGGCTACATCGGCTCGGGCGCCGCGGGGCGCAACACGACGATCCTGCGCTCCAACTACAAGACGCCTGAGGGCGCGCGCTTCTACGACGCGAGCATCAAGCTCTACGAAGGCCTGTCGGCCGAGCTCGACTTCAACATGCTGTTCTCGCAGTGCGGTCATCTCACGCTCGCACACTCCGACCGCGCGATGTTCGTGATGGCCAACCGCGCTGAGGTCAACCGCCTGCACGGGATCGACTCGCAGCTCGTCGACGCGGCCGAGGTCAAGCGCCTGTGCCCACAGCTGAACGTCTCCGAGGACGTCACCTACCCGGTCCTTGGAGCGCTGTATCACCCGCCCGGCGGGATCATCCGCCACGACGCGGTCGTGTGGGGCTACGCGCGCGGCGCCGACCGCGCGGGCGTCGAGATCCACCCGTACACGAAGGTCGAGGGCTTCGACATGGCCGGCGATGGGCGCATCGCGGCGGTGCGCACGAACCGCGGCACGGTCAAGGCCGGGCAGGTGATCAGCGCGACGGCCGGCTGGAGCACGCTCGTGTGTGCGCTGGCGGATGTGCAGCTGCCGATCACCACGCACATCCTGCAGGCGTGCGTGACCGAGCCGGTGAAGCCGCTGCTGGACGTCGTGATCGTGTCCTCGCAGATGCACGTGTACATCTCTCAGTCAGATCGGGGAGAGTTCGTGATGGGCTCGGAGATCGAACCGTGGACCACCTACCGCATGCAGGGCACGCTCAACTTCCTACAGGACTTGACCAGGCACACGCTCGAGCTGTTCCCGCAGCTGGAGCACGCGCGCCTGTTGCGCAGCTGGGCGGGGCTGTGCGATCTGTCGCCGGACTACAGCCCGATCCTCGGTCGCACCGCGGTCGAGAACTTCCACGTCAGCGCCGGCTGGGGCACGTACGGCTTCAAGGCCGCGCCGATCGTCGGCAAGACGCTCGCCGAGCTGATCCACAGCGGGCGCACGCCGGAGCTGATCGCGCCGTTTGCGCTCGAGCGCTTCTACGAGGACAAGCTCGTGTCCGAGCTTGCTGCCGCCGCGGTCAGCCACTGATGGCGTACCTCGGCTCGCACACCGGGCACGGCGCCGACCACACCGCGCGCCTGTTGATCTCCTGTCCCGACGGCCCCGGCATCGTCGCGGCGGTGTCGCGCTTCCTGTTCGAGCAGGGCGCCAACATCGTCACCTCCGACCAGTACTCGACCGACCCCGAGCACGGCAATTTCTTCATGCGCTCGGCCTTCTACCTGCCGGCGGTCGACGACGACCGTGCCGCGTTCGAGGCCGCGTTCGGCGAGCTCGCGCAGCGGTTTCAGATGCAGTGGCGAATCGCCTACGCGCGCGAGCGCCGTCGCGTCGCGCTGATGGCCTCGCGCGAGGACCACTGCCTGCTCGACCTGCTGTGGCGCAACCGCCGCGGCGAGCTCGACATGGACGTGCTGTGCGTGATCTCAAACCACGAGGACCTGCGCGACGAGGTCGACGCGCTCGGCGTGCCGTTCATCCACATCCCGGTGACGAAGGACACCAAGCGCGAGGCCGAGCAGCGGACGCTCGAGGAGCTCGGCGACGAGGTCGAGCTGCTGGTGCTGGCACGCTACATGCAGATCCTCTCGGGCGACTTCCTCGCGCGCGTCGGCTGTCCGGTGATCAACATCCATCACTCGTTCTTGCCCGCGTTCGCCGGTGCGCAGCCCTATCTTCATGCGTACGAGCGCGGCGTCAAGCTGATCGGCGCGACCGCTCACTACGTCACCGAGGAGCTCGACGAGGGCCCGATCATCGAGCAGGAAGTGCAGCGCGTCGGGCATCGCTACACCGTCGCCGACCTCGAGCGCGTGGGCCGCGACCTCGAGCGTACGGTGCTGGCGCGCGCCGTGCGCGGCGAGCTCGACGACCGCGTGCTCGTGCACGACGGTCGCACGATCGTGTTCTGAGAGCGCGCCGCGAGCTCAAGCCGGGTGCCCGCGCTACCGCGTCGGGGGAGCCGTGCTCGCGCCCGGATCAGCGGTCGTCGATGACGCCGAAGTCCTGCGTGTAGATCGCGCCGGCTTGGCCGTGCGCGAGCGAGGCGGGCGGGCGCGGCGTGACGCCGATGCCGGTTTCGCGGAAGTTGGCGTCGAGGATGTTGGCTCGGTGCGCGGGCGAGGCCATCCAGGCGGCGACGATCGCGCGCGGTGTCGCCAAAGACAGCGTGCCCCAGGCGATGTTCTCGCCGACTTCGTAGCCGGCGCGGGAAGCTCGAGATGTAGCCGACGGCGCGCAGCCGCGCGAGCGGAGTGCCGCCACCAGGGCCGCTGCCGCCGACGTGTTCGAAGTAGTCGTCGAAGGCCATGCTGCGGCTGTGCGTCTGCGCGGCGCGGCGCAGCCGCACGTTCGGTCGCAGCGGCCGCTCGCCGGCGTGGCGGCGTTCGCGGTTGATCAGGCACAGCGTGGCGGCGCGAATCGCGCCGATGTCCTGCGCGGTCGGCATCAGGCCCGTGTGCGCGCAGCCGGCGTGCGCCGTGGTGCCGGCGTGCTTGTGGCGAGCGCGCTGCTGCGCCGCGAGCGCGGGCGATCCTCCGGCGGCGCACGCGGCGGCCGCTAGGACGAGGGCGCCTGTGAGGGGCAGGCGGCGGAGACGTACTGCTTCCACGTCGTCCCCATCGGAGCCCTTGGACGCGGGCCTTAGCGCTGCAACAGGATTCTGGACGGTCGTTCGAGCGATGGCCCGGCGGGGCGCTCAGTGACGGCGCGCGGGCGGTGCGGCGTGGCGCGCACGAGCGGCGTGGCGTCTGTGCGGGTGCTGCTGAGCGCCTGCGCTACAGCGCCAGCGTGCGCCCGAGGATTTCGCGCATGATCTCGTCCGAGCCGCCGCCGATCGGGCCGAGGCGCGCGTCGCGGGCGGCGCGCTCGACCCAGTACTCATGCATGTAGCCGGCGCCGCCGTGGATCTGCAGGCAGGCGTCCATCAGCTCGAAGCACGCGCGCTGCGTCAGCAGCTTCGCCATCGTGACCTCCCGCAGCGGGTCCTCGCCGGCGACGAAGCGCCGCAGCGCGTCGTGCGTGACGCAGCGGCAGGTGTACACGGAGGTGGCGAGGTCGGCGAGCTTGTGGCGGATTGCCTGGTGGCCGGTCAGCGGACGCCCGAACGCTTGGCGCTCGCGCGCGAACTGCGCGGTGCGCTCCCACGCGAGCGACATCGCGCCGACCGCGCCGAGCGCCATCGCCAGGCGCTCCCACTGGAAGTTGGCCATGATCAGCTTGAAGCCCTCGTTGAGCTCGCCCAGTAGGCCCTCCTCGGGCACGAACACGTCCTGGTAGCTGATCGTGGCGGTGTCCGACGCGTGCCAGCCGAGCTTGTCGAGCTTCGACGACTGCACGCCCTCGCCGCGGTCGACGATCAGGAACGAGATGCCGTGATGACCGCCTTCCTGCGTCGTCTTGACGGCGGTGACGATGAAGTGCGCGCGCACGCCGTTGGTGATGTAGGTCTTCTCGCCGTTGACCACCCAGCCGCCGTCGACGCGCTCCGCGCGTGTGGCGATCGCGGCGACGTCCGAGCCGGCGCCCGGCTCGGTGATGCCGAGCGCGCCGATCAGCTCGCCGCGGATCGACGGTACGAGGTAGCGCTGCTTCTGCTCCTCGGTGCCGAACTTCCAGATCGGCGGCGTGGCGATGTTGATGTGCGCGCCGATGCCCGCGGCGGTGCCGCCCGAGCCGACGCGCGCCATCTCCTCGCACATGACCGCCTCGTGCAGGTAGTCGCCGCCCTGTCCGCCGTAGGACTCCGGGTACTTCAGCCCGAGCAGGCCCTGCGCGGCGAGCTTGGGAAAGACCTCGTCGGGGAACCAGCGCTCGTCCTCCCACTGCTGCGCGTGCGGCGCCAGCTCGCGGTCGATGAAGCCGCGGATGGACTGTCGCAGTTGTTCGTGCTCGTCGGAGAAGGGGGGAGAGGATGTCGTCATTGGCATTGAAAGCGGAGATTGTATGCCTAATATTGCCGCACCAGGCTATATTAACTGCGTGCGCAGGACAACATTGGATATCGACGAGGATATGCTCGCGAAAGCCAGAGAGATACTGGGCACGCGCGGCGTCAAGGACACGGTCGACGAGGCGCTGCGCGAGGTCGTGCGTGTCGAGGCCGGCCGGCGGCTGATCGCGTGGTTCAAAGAAAACGAGGATCTGCACAATCCCGAGATCATGGACCGCGCGTGGCCGACGCCACCCATCATCTCGTAGACAACAGCGTCTTGACCCGCACGGCGAAGGCTTCCGTGGCGGCACGGATCGAGCCGATGATCTTGTCGGGGATGCTGGCGGCCTGCTCGATGACGGACCTCGAGCTTCTGTTCAGCGCGCGCAACGGCGAGGAGCATCGCGCGCGACGTGACGATCTTGCGCTGCGTTTCGTCCGCGTCCCGCTTGATCAGCGGGACTTCGACCGTGCCGTCGAAGTCCAAGGGCTGCTCGCAGAGGAGGCCCAGCACCGTGCCGCGAGCATCCCCGACCTGATCGTCGCGGCGGCGGCCGAGCGAGCGGGGCTCACGGTGCTGCACTACGACGCCGATTTCGAGCTGATCGCGAACGTCACCGGGCAGTCCACCGAGTGGGTGGTGCCGCGCGGGTCGGTCGACTGAAGCACGCGGTAGGTCGGCGCGCTCGCTGTGAGGCTGTTCCGGTGGGTGCATGCACCCACCGGCCGGGCGACGCATGCGCCGCCCGGCGGAGCCGCACATGTGCGGCTCCGAGGCAGGGCCGCATGCGGCCCTGCCGGCCATGCCGCATGCGGCATGGCCCTCAGCTCATCATCGGGCATGCGGGTGCGACGCTATCTCTAGAGCCCGTACGAACGCCCAATCACGTCGAGCATGATCTCGTCGGTGCCCGCGCCGATGCGGTTCAGGCGCGCGTCGCGCCACACGCGCTCGACGCCGTACTCGCGCATGTAACCCGCGCCGCCGTGGATCTGGATGCATTCGTCGGCCACTTCGCACAGCACGCGCGAGGCGTGCAGCTTCGACATCGAGATCTCGCGCACGGGGTACTCGCCGTTGTTGAAGCGCCACGCGGTGATGTACGTCATCTGCCGCGCCGACTCGATTTTGGTTGCCATCTCCGCGAACTTGTGGCGGATCACCTGGAACTTGCCGATTTCGCGGCCGAACGCCTTGCGCTCGTGCGCGTACTGCAGCGTCCGTTCAAAGCACTTCTGCGCGCCCGCCACCATGCCCGCGGCGCCGATCAGGCGCTCGCCCTGGAGCTCCCACATGATGTGGTAGAAGCCCTTGCCGACCTGGCCGAGCACGGCCGACGCCGGCACGCGCACGTCCTGGAACGCCAGCAGCGCCGTGTCCGAGGCGTGCATGCCGAGCTTCTCCAGGCGCTTCTCGCGGATCACGCCCGGCGCATCCATCGGCACCAGGAACAGCGTGAAGCCGTCATAGCCCGCATCCGTGTCGGTCTTCGTCACGAGCACGATCACGTCCGCGCGGTGGCCGTTGGTGATGTACGTCTTGGAGCCGTTGATGATGTAGTCATCGCCGTCTCTCACGGCTCTCGTCTTGATCCCTTTCACGTCCGAGCCCGCGTCCGGCTCGGTGATGCCCAGGCACAGGATCCGCTCGCCCTTGATCGCCGGCACCACCCACTCCTGCTTCTGATGCTCGGTGCCGAACGCCAGGATCGGCGGCATCGCCATGTCCGTGTGCACCGCCAGCCCCATCGCCAGCCCGCCCGAGTTCGCGTTCGTGATCTCCTCCGCCAGCACCAGGCTGGTGTAGTAGTCGCCGCCCTGCCCGCCGTACTGCTCCGGCTTGTCCAGGCCGAGGAAGCCCAGTTCGCCCATGCGCGGGAACACCGAGTCCGGGAACGTCGTCTCCTCCCACTCCTCCGCGTGCGGCGCCAGCTCTTTGAGCGCGAAGTTGCGAATCGACTCGCGCAGCTGTTCGTGCTCGTCGGTGAAGATGAAGTGCTTGCGCTGGCTCTTGAAGTCTGGCTTGCGGACGCTTTCCTCGGTGGCGGCCATGAGGCTTCTCCTTGCTGTGGGTAACGGCCGGTGGCTAGCAGCGAGCCGGCGCTGGGGTCCGCAGACGCTAACGCAGGGCGCGCGAAAAGTAAATAGTAGAGCTGCTTACTTCCCGCGTGTGCGCAAATCGAGATAGGATGCGGCGATGCCCAGCGAGACGGCCGCCACCGCATCGTCCAAGGTTCTCTACGGCGTCGCCGACGGCGTCGCCACGATCACGCTCAACGACCCCGACACGCGCAACGCGCTCTCGCCGGAGTTGCTCGGTGGGCTGATCGCGTCGTTCGAGCGCGCGCGCGACGACGACGCCGTGCGCTGCGTCGTGCTCGCCTCCTCGCACGCGAAGACGTTTTCCTCGGGCGCCGCGCTCGGCGGCTTCGGCGCCGACGCGCCGCTCGTCGAAAAGCACTTCGGCTCGGAGCGCTTCGTCGGCCTGTTCAGGCTGATCGGCGCGCTCGGCAAGCCCACCGTGTGCGCCGTGCGCGGCCACGTGCTCGCCGGCGCGCTCGGCATCGCGCTCGCGTGCGACCTGATCCTCGCCTCCGAGGACGCCACGTTCGGCACGCCCGAGATCAACATCGGCACCTTCCCGTTCATGATCATGGCGCTGATCTACCGCAACGTGCCGCGCAAGAAGGCCAACGAGCTGCTGCTGCTGGGCGAGCGCTGGAACGCGCAGGAGGCGCTCGCCGCAGGCATCGTCAACCGCGTCGTGCCCGACGCCGAGCTCGACGCGCTCGTCGCCGACTGGGCCGCCAAGCTCGCCGGCCGCTCGCCCGTGATCATGCGCCTCGGCAAGGAGGCCATGCGCCGCCAGCTCGACATGCCGCTCGACGACGCGCTCGACTACCTACGCGCGCAGCTCAGCCTCGCGCTGTCCACCGAGGACATCGTCGAGGGCGTCACCGCCTTCTTCGAGAAACGCGAACCGCAGTGGAAAGGCTGCTGATGAGTGCTCCCGAGACGACTTCGCTGCTGCGCCCCCTAGTCGAGGACCTCGAAGCGCGCCGCGCGCGCATCCGCCTGGGCGGCGGCGAGGACAAGATCGCACAGCAGCATGAGCGCGAAAAGCTCACCGCGCGCGAGCGCATCGCGCTGCTGATCGACGCCGATCCTGCCAACGGCAAGAGCACCTTCGTCGAGCTCGGCATCCACGGCAAACCGCACTTCTCCCAGCGCGCGATGGACGGCGTCGACGCGCCCGCCGACGGTGTGGTCACCGGCTACGGCAAGGTCAACGGGCGCCTGACCGCGGTGTGTGCGTACGACTTCACCGTGATGGCCGGCTCGATGGGCATGACCGGCGAGCTGAAGGTCACGCGCCTGCGCGAGCTGGCGCTGCGCGAGCGCATCCCGTTCGTGTGGCTGCTGGACTCCGCCGGCGCGCGCGTGCAGGAGGCAGCCGGCGCGCTGTTCGCCGGCTCCGGACACCTGTTCCGCGAGGAGGTCGTGATGAGCGGCGTGATCCCGCAGGTAGCCGCGCTGATGGGGCCGTGCGCCGCCGGCACCGCCTACATCCCCGGCCTCGCCGACTTCGTGCCGATGGTCAAGGGCCGCGGCTCGATGGCGCTCGCCGGACCCCATCTGGTCAAAGCGGCGGTCGGCGAGGACGTCACCCAGGAGGAGCTGGGTGGCTCGCGCGTGCACTGCCGCAAGTCGGGCGTCGGCGACATGGAGGTGGCCGACGACCAGCAGTGCATCGAGCGCATCAAGCAGTACCTCTCCTACATGCCGCAGAACTGCGAAGAGAAGCCGCCGATCCTCGCGCGCGGAGCCGACTCCGACCCGATCGATCGCCGCGACGATGAGCTGCTGGACGTGCTACCGGAGTCCAACCGCAAGCCCTACGACATGTACGAGGTGATCCGCCGGATCGTGGACGACGGCGGGTACTTCGACATGAAGGGCCAGTGGGCGCGGACGATCATCACCTGTTTCGCGCGCTTCGGCGGACGCCCGGTCGGGATCGTCGCCAACCAGCCCAAGCAGCTCGGCGGCATCCTCGACAACGACTCCGCCGACAAGGCCGCGCGCTTCGTCAACCTCTGCAACGCGTTCGCGATCCCGCTCGTGTTCATCCAGGACGTGCCCGGCTTCATGGTCGGCACCAAGGTCGAGGCCGAAGGCATCATCCGCCACGGCGCCAAGATGCTCTACGCGGTCGCCAACGCCACCGTGCCCAAGATCACCGTGATCACGCGCAAGGCCTACGGCGCAGGCTACTACGTGATGAACGGGCGCGCGTACGAGCCGGATCTGATCGTCGCGTGGCCGAGTGCCGAGATCAGCGTCATGGGCGCCGAGGGCGTCGTCGAGATCGCGTTCCGCAAGCAGGTCGAAGCAGCCGATGACCCCGCCGCCAAGAAGGCCGAGCTGATCGAGGGCTTCCGCAAGATCTTCGACGTGTACGTCGCCGCCGGCAACGACGTCATCGACGACGTCATCGACCCGCGCGAGACGCGCGAGACGATCTGCCGGGCGCTGGAGATGTCCGCCAACAAGAAAATCGAGCGGCCGTGGAAGCGGCATGGAGTCGTCCCCGTCTAGGAGGTATGGCAGATGAGCCTTGATGACCCGGTCGTGATCACATGCTCGATCTCGGGCGCGATCGCCAACCGCGCGCAGTGCCCGGCGATTCCCTACACGCCCGCGGAGTACGCGGCGGAGGCGCGGCGGATCGTCGATGAGGGCGGCGTGCACATCCACATCCACGCGCGCAAGCCGGACGGCACGCCGTCTTATGAGATCGAGGACTTCCAGGCGATCACCGAGGCGATCCGCGCGGAGGTCGGCGACGCGGCGATCGTCAACTACTCGACCGGCACGATCGGCGTGCCGGTCGCCAAGCGCATCGAATACCTGCGCGCGTGCCGGCCCGAGGTGGCGGCGCTGAACATGGGCTCGATGAACTACGCCAAGTACTCGAAGTCGAAAAAACAGTTCGTCTTCAACATGGTCTTCGAGAACCCGTTCGGCGAGATCATCGAGCTGCTGGAGGCGATGAACGAGCTGGGCATCAAACCTGAGCACGAGTGCTTCGACGTCGGCCACGTCGGCAGCCTCGCGCCGCTGATCGACATGGGCGTGCTGAAACAGCCGCTGCACGTGGACTGCGTGATGGGCGTCGTCGGCGGGATCCCGCCGACCGCGCGCAACCTCGCGGCGATGGTCGACAACATTCCGGGGGAGGCGGGCGGTCATAAATCCCACTGGGGCGTGATCGGGATCTCGCGCGACCAGTGGATGCTGGTGGCGGCCGCGCTCACGCTCGGCGGCTCGATCCGCGTCGGCCTGGAGGACAACCTGTACCTGCCGAGTGGCGAGATGGCCTCCTCCAACGGCGAGCTGATCGCCAAGGCCAGGCAGATGACCGAGGACGTCGGCCGCCGGCCCGCGACCGTGCAAGAGGCGCGCGCGATGCTCGCGATCCCCCAGCGCGGTGAGGGCTCGGCGCAGCCGGGCGAGCGCGCGGCATGAGGCTCACCAGCCAGCGACCCGAGGCTGACCGATGAGCGCCGCCCTGGCCGGCATCCGTGTGCTCGATCTCTCGCGCCTGTTGCCGGGCGGCTTCTGCTCGCTGCTGCTGGCCGATTTCGGCGCGGATGTGATCAAGGTCGAGGACACCGGCATGGGCGACTACATCCGCTGGTCGCCGCCGTACTACGAGGGCGCGCACGACAGCGCCCAGTCGGCGCTGTTCCTGTCGCTGAACCGCAACAAGCGCTCGATCCGCCTGGACCTGAAGAGCGACGGTGGACGCGAGGCGCTGCTGGCGCTCGTGCGCGAGTCCGACGTCGTGCTCGAGTCCTTCCGCCCTGGTGTGCTCGACCGCCTTGGCGTCGGCTACGAGCGCATGCGCGAGGAGAATCCGGCGATCGTGTACTGCGCGATCTCCGGCTACGGCCAGACGGGGCCCAAGCGCGACGCCTCCGGCCACGACATGAACTATCTGGGGCTGATCGGGCTACTCGGGCTGACCGGCGAGCTTGGCGGTGAGCCCGTGCAGGCCGCGGGCCAGATCGCGGATCTCGGCGGCGGCGCGCTGATGGCGGCGTTCGGGATCATGGCGGCGTTGCGCGAGCGCGACGGCGCGCCCGAGCTTCCGGGGCGGCCGGGGTCGGGCGCGCCCGGCTCGGGCGTCGGACAGATGGTCGACGTGTCGATGTCCGACGGCGCGCTGTCGTGGCTGGCGATGGTCGCCGGCGCGCACTTCGCCGACGGCGCCGTGCCGCGCCGCGGCGAGCTACCGCTCGCGGGCTCGCTGATCTGCTACCGCCCCTACGAGTGCTCCGACGGCTGGGTGTCGCTGGGCGCCCTGGAGCCGAAGTTCTGGCAGGCGTGGTGTCGCGGCGTCGGGCGCGAGGAGCTGGTGGCCAAGCAGTTCGAGCGCCCCGGCTCCGACGCGCACGCGCAGGTGCAGGAGATCTTCAAGGGCCGCACGCGCGCCGAGTGGGAGGCGTTCGCGCGCGAGCACGACTGCTGCCTGGAGCCGGTGCTGGAGCTCGACGAGGCGCTGTCCTCGGAGCTGGTGCGCGAGCGCGAGATGGTCGTCGAGCTCGCGCAGCCGGGCGTCGAGCGGCCCGTGCGCCAGCTCGGCATCCCCGTCAAGCTGACGCGCACGCCGGGCGCGCACGCGCGGTTGCCTGGCCCGGCGCTGGGCGAGCACACCGAGGAAGTTCTGCTCGCCGCCGGCTATTCCGCCGAGCAGGTCGCAGAGCTGCTGGCGGGCGGCGCGGCAGCCGGTGCCGCGGAGGTAAACGCGGGCGCCGTGTTCCGCGCATGAGCGCGGGCGCCGGCCGATGAGCGCCGCCGCTCGGCTCGCCGGCGAGGACTCCTCGCGAGGCGATCTGCTCAAGATGAGCGAGCTCGCGGAGCGCTCCGGCGTCAGCCCCGGAACGATTCGCTACTACCTGCGCGAAGGGCTGCTCGGCGACGGCGAGGACATCGTCAGGACCTCGCGCAACATGGCCTACTACCCGCCGCAGTACGTCGAGCGGATCGAGCTGATCAAGCGCCTGCAGGGGGAGCGCTTCATGCCGCTGCGCGTGATCAAGGGGGCGCTGGAGGACGATCCGGGCCGCGTGCGCGCGCTGATCGAGCTGGAGGACCGGATCCTCGAGCGGGCGCTGGCGAGCGCCGAGGACAAGCGCCGCGTCTCGCGGCGCGCCGTGCGCCAGCGCTACGACGTGCCGCGCAACGTGCTCGAGCGTTTGGCGGAGATCGGCGTGCTGACGCCCAGCAAGCGCGGCTACGACCGCGACGACGTGAAGATCATCGAGGCGATCGCCAACTTTCGCGCCGGCGGCTACGACGAGGCGCTCGGCTTCACCGTGTACGACACGCTGCGCTACCGCAAGGCGCTCGAGCCGCTCGTCGAGGAGGAGGTGCGGGCGCTGCTCGGCCGGCTCGCCGGCGAGGTCGAGGTCGAGCGCGCGCTCGAGATCGTCGCCGCCGGCACCGAGCCGCTGCGCGAGCTGATCGGCGCGATGCACTCGAAGCTGCTGCTTGCGGCGCTGCGCCGCCACAGCAGTCGCGCTGGCGACTGAATTCCCGCGGGCGTTATGCTTCGCACTGTTGACTGACCAGTCAATCTAGGCCCCGGTGAAAGCTCAGGGGAATCTGCGGGAGCCGATCTCGCGGGAGGGAATGCGCTCTTGAAGGTCGCGGCAGTACAGCTCAACTCAACCGCCGATCAGGTCGCGAACATGGCCCACGCCGACCGTCTCACGCGTGCCGCCGCCACCGACGGGGCGAAGCTGATCGTGCTGCCGGAGAAGTGGACCGCGATGGGCACCGACGAGGACCAGCGTGCGGGCGCCGAGACGCTGGACGGCGCCGCCGTCGGCTGGGCGCGCGCGATCGCGCGCGAGTTGCGCGTCGACCTCGTGGCCGGCTCGATCCTCGAGCGCGTCCCCGGACAGGCGAAGCTCGCCAACACCTCCGTGCACATCGGCCCGGGCGGCGAGGTGCGTGCGCTGTATCGCAAGCTGCACATGTTCGACGTCGAAGTCGGCGGGCGCGTCTACCGCGAGTCCGAGCTCGAGGAGCCGGGCGATGAGATCGTGCTGTCGGAGACCGCCGACGGCGTCGAGCTGGGGCTGTCGATCTGCTACGACCTGCGCTTCCCCGAGCTGTTCCGGATCCTCGCCGTGCGCGGCGCGCGCATCGTCGTGCTGCCGGCGGCGTTCACGCTGGCGACGACGCGCGACCACTGGCGCGTGCTCGTGCGCGCCCGCGCGATCGAGAACCAGGTGTTCGTGATCGCCGCCAACCAGTTCGGCGAGCACCCCGGCGACCAGCGCTCCGGCGGACGCTCGATGATCGTCGACCCGTGGGGGGTGGTGCTCGCGCAGGCCGCCGACGGCGAGGGCTACATCGTTGCCAAGCTCGACCTCGAGCGCCAGCGTGAGATTCGCGCGAGCCTGCCAGCGCTCGCCAACCGTCGTCCCGAGGCCTACCGTTGGCCGGTCGCGGAGCCGGTGTGAGCGCCGGCCGGGGAGCCGATGTGAGCGCCGGTCGCACGGCCGGGCGCGCAGCGGCCGGGCCGCGCGCGAACGCGCCGGACAAGCGCCGGCTGATCCTCGACGCGGCCGTACGGGTGTTCGCGCGCCAGGGCTTTCACGCGTGCCGCGTCGCCGACATCGCCGACGAGGCCGGCGTCGCCTACGGTCTCGTCTACCACTACTTCGCGTCCAAGGACGAGGTGCTCGACACGCTGTTCCTCGAGCGCTGGAACGTGATGCTCGAGCTGATCCGCGCGGTCGAAGGCGAAGCGATCCCCGTCCGCGACAAGCTCGCCGCGATCGCGTCGTTCATCGTCGACAGCTACCAGCACGACCCCGACCTGATGAAGGTGATCATCGTCGAGGTCACGCGCGCGGCCAACTCGTTCGGCAACACCCACATCGGCACGATCCGCGAGGCCTACGACTTGATCGGGGGCATGATCACGCAAGCGCAGCAGGAAGGCGTGTTCAAGGCCGAGATCGAACCGCGCTTTGCGGCGATGGCGTTCTACGGTGCGAT
The DNA here is from genome assembly GCA_963716535.1 of uncultured Solirubrobacteraceae bacterium. Classification (GTDB taxonomy): domain Bacteria; phylum Actinomycetota; class Thermoleophilia; order Solirubrobacterales; family Solirubrobacteraceae; genus Palsa-744. The sequence goes on from OY970317.1 coordinate 3,522,852, forward strand.
CGAGCAGTTGCTGACCGGCTGGATCTTCGGGCTGCTGCCGCAGGACGCCGATTACTTCGCGCGCGCCAAGTGGCTGGTCGTCGAGACGGTCTGCGGTGGGCTGGAGCAATAGACTGCGGTGAGCATGCAGAACGAGATGGTCAAGCGGCTGATGTGGCAGGGCTTGCTGGCGGGCGTGAGCGCGCTGGTGGGGATCATCGCTCAGCGCGTCGCAGCCGCAGCCTGGAGGCGCTTGTTCGACGAGGAGCCGCCCGAGTGAACGACGTTCAGCCACCGCCAGGGGGCGCACGGACGGGGACTGGCCAGGGCACGGATGAGACCCACAACATCGCCGCCGCGATCGCCGCGGTGAGCGAGCGCGCGACGCTGCTCGTGCGCGAGGAGATCGAGCTCGCCAAGGTCGAGATGACCGAAAAGGCCACGAAGCTCCTGAAGGGCGCCGTCGTCGGCGCCGCCGCGGGGGTGTTCTTCTTCACGGCGCTTGTGTTCGCGCTCGTCGGCTGTGCGTGGCTGCTCTACTACTACCTGCCGATCGGCAACAAATTCACCTACTTCTGGGGTTTCTTCGCGATGTCGGTGATCCTCGTCGTGCTCGGCCTGCTCGCTGGCCTGTTCGCCGCCAAAGCCGTCAAAAAAGGCTCGCCGCCGGTGCCCAGCATGGCGATCGACGAGGCGCGCAAGATCCGCGAGAGCGTTGGGGGCGAGCGCTGATGGCGCAGCGCACGCCGGCGGAGATCCGCAGCTCGATCGAGGCCAACCGCATGGAGCTCGCGGTGTCGGTACAGAAGCTGCGCGGCGAGGTCACGCATCTGACCGACTGGCGCGGCCACATCGAGCGCCACCGCAGCGAAATCACCTACGGCGCAGCGGCCGTTGGGCTGATGCTTGGCGCGCGCATGGTGCGCCGCCGCCGCAAGCGCAAGCGCGGCTGATCAGCTCAGCAGCGTCCGGGGGATCGCGCCGACGCCGATCAGGCCGGGCCCGGTGTAGGTACCGATCACCGGTCCGACCTCCGAGGTGAACACCGGCTCGGAGTCGAAGATCTCGCGGCAGCGCTCGATCAGGCGCTGAGATTGCTCGGGCGCCTGGATGTGCTGCACGACCCAGCCGTCGGAGCCGCTGTCGTGCAGCTCCTGCGCGTAGGCGACCATGCGCTCGAACGCGCGTCCCGCGGTGCGCACGCGCTCGACCGGCACGATCTCGTGCTCGAGCGAGAGGATCGGCTTGATCCGCAGCGTGCCTCCCAGCCACGCCTGCGCCTTGCCGACGCGCCCGCCGCGGCGCAGATACTCGAGCGTGTCCAGGCAGAACCAGATCTGCAGCCGGCGTCGCGCCTCGCGTACGCGCTCGACGACCGCGTCCTTGTCGGCGCCGGCGCGCGCGGCGGCGCAGGCGGCGAGCACCAGCAGACCCGTGCCGCCGCAGGCGGTTTCGCCGTCGATCACCTCCACGCGCTCGCCGAGGCCGCGCTCGGCGAGCAACCCGTGCGCCTGGCGCGCGGCCTCGACCGTGCCGGAGATGCCGCCCGCAAGATGGATCGAGACGATGTCACGTCCGTCTTCGAGCAACGGCTCCCAGACCGCGAGGAAGTCGCCGATCGACGGCTGCGAGGTGGTCGGCAGCTCGCGATCCTCGCGCAGGCGCGCGTAGAACGCGTCGAAGCCCCGCATCTCGAGCTCGCGCTCGGGTTCCCCTTTCCAGCCCACGTACAGGCTGACCTGGTGGACGCCCTGCTCGTCAGCGAGCGCGCGTGGGAGGTAGTGGGTGCTGTCGGTTGCGACCGCGACGGGGGCCATGCGGCGCGGGACGCTACAGCAATGCCTGCGCGAGCTCCCCCGACTCGTACATCTCGATCACGATGTCGCAGCCGCCGACCAGCTCGCCGTCCACGAACAGCTGCGGGATCGTCGGCCAGTCCGAGATCGCTGAGAGCTCCTGACGGATCCGCGCGTCGGGCAGCACGTCGACCGCCGCGAACGGCGCGTCGAGCGACTGCAGGGCGGCGACCGTGCGTGCGGAGAAGCCGCACGCGGGCGCCTCGGGGGTGCCCTTCATGAACAGGATCACCTTGTGCTCGGCGATCGCCTGCGCGATCGCCTCGCGGATCGGGTTGGACGTCTCGCTCGGCGCCGGCGCTGGTACGGGCTCGACGGCTGACATCGGCAGTGGCTGGAACTGGCTCGCGGACATGGCTGCTCCTGGCTCTCAGTTGGTGGGGATCTTCGATGGGGTCTGTGTCTTCAGCGCGAGCGCGTGGATCGCGCCGCCGATCTCCGCTCCGAACACGGCGTACACGAGGCGGTGCTGCTGGATGCGGCTGAGGCCGTCGAACGCCGGTGCGGTGACGGTCGCGCGGAAGTGGTCGCCGCCGCCGGTGTAGTCCTCGACCTCGGCGCGCGCGCCCGCGATCGCGGCCTCGATGCGCTGCTTTATGTCCTCGGCGGAGGGCATCTGCCCTTTAGGGTAGAAGGTCTTGGCCAGTGCGCGAGGCCTGGGTGTGGGTGCCTGACGGAGTGCCTGGCGGGTTCGCGCGGGCCAGGCCGCGCCGTCGCTATACTTTGGAAAGTCTTGCAGCCGTCCACAGGAGCGAAGCGATGATCGAGATCACCGACAAGGGCGCCGAGAAGGTGCACGAGTTCCTCACCGCACAGCAGGCCGACACGAGCGTCGCGGGCCTGCGCGTCGGCGTGCGCGGCGGCGGCTGCTCGGGCTTTCAGTACCAGCTCGCGTTCGACGAGCAGCGCGACAGCGACGTCGTGTTCGAGAGCCACGGCCTGAAGCTGCTGGTCGACGGCGAGAGCCTGCAGTTCGTGCGCGGCTCGACGATCGACTACGAGGAGAGCCTGCAGGGCGCCGGCTTCAAGGTCAACAACCCCAACGTCGTCGCCGCCTGCGGCTGCGGCTCGTCGTTCCGCGTCGCCGAGGAGGAGCAGGTCTCAGCGGTCTGAGCGCGCGGGCCGTAGGCTGGCGCTCACGATGGCGATCTTGCCCCAGGCGCTACGTAGCCTGAGCCCTGAAGGTGTGCGCGACGATCCGCGCGTGCGCGCGCTGGCGCTCGGGCTCGGTTTGATCCCGCCGCGCACGATGCACTCGCCGCAGGATGCGCGCGTGCTGCTCGACGCGGCGGCCGGTGCCCGGCGCGTGGTCGAGATCGGCGTCTACGAGGGCGCCTCGGCGCTCGCCCTCTGCGGCGCCCTCGACGCCGGCGCCGAACTGCACCTGATCGATCCGTTCGGCACGCATCCGGATGCATTGCCCAGCGGCTGGGGGGCGAGTGAGTGGGCCACGCGCCGTGCCGTCGCGCGCGCTGTGCACCGGCGCGGGCAGCAGGCGCCCAACGTGGCCTGGCACATCGCGCTCTCGCACGAGGTGGCGGATAGCTGGGAGGGGGAGGTCGACCTGCTGTTCATCGACGGCGATCACTCCGAGTCAGGATGCGAGCGCGACTGGTCCTGTTGGCAGCGCTTCCTCGCGCCGCAGGGCCATGCGGTGTTCCACGACGCGCGCGCCGATCAGCCAGGGGGGCGCGGACTGCCCGGCCCCACTGCCGTCGTCGCCCGTCACTTCCGTGGTGATGCCGAACGGCGATGGGAGATCGTCGCTGAGGCTGATCGCACCGTCGCGGTCGCCAGGGTGAGCTGAGCCCTCACCGTCGCTCGCTTGCTGGATGGCCAGCCGGAATGTTCACATCGAAGACCAGCTCGGCGTCGAGGTCTTCGGCGGACGCGGGGGGTTGACGGCTGGCTGACCCCTGTGGTACGGTCGCGGCGACATGATGTCAAGCGTCGCAATGGGTGCGGATTGCCCAGGCCTCTCGCCACGTACATGCTCCCGCGAGGGAGCCGAGCGTGAGGTTTCGCGACGTCGTAATGGGCTTGACCTTGACGTAAGAAGCGTTTTCTGCCAAGGTCATGCGTACAGCGGTTCGGCTGGGGTACAGGCAACCGTTGAGGCTGGGTTCGGGGCGTCTCTGTCCTGAAGAGGGGGAGTTTCGGGGTCCAGTCGATCTAATTCCTAGAGGGAAAAGGAGCAGTGGAACAAGATGAAACGCACTAGCATTCTGGGGCTCTGCCTCGTGTCCGTGCTGGCCGTGTTCGGCCTCAGCGCGATGGGCGCGGCGAGCGCTTCGGCCGGTACGTACTACTGGTGTCGCGAAGCTGTGCCGAAGAAGTCGGGCGAATTCACCGAAGCAAAATGCGCAACGATCGCCGGTAAGACCAAGAAGGGCGTCTTCACACCGAGCCACAAGGGCGCGTTCGAAAAGGTGCCTGTGTCGAACTGTGTCGCGCAGAAGAAGGGCGAATACACGAACAGCTCCTGCACCACGAAATCGGCGAAAGCCAAAAAGGGCACGTTCGAAATCACGAGCGGTCGTAAGTACACCGCGTCCGCTGGGGCGGCCGCGCTGGCAACCCCGGCCTTCGGCCCGGGCGACGTGAAGTGCAAAGCCAGCACGACGGTGGGTGAAATCACCGGTGCGACGACGGACACCGACCAGGTCACGTTCACTGGCTGCGAATTCGAAGGTCTGCCTTGCGAAAGCGCCGGCCCGAACAGTGAACCGTCCCACAAAGCCGGTGTGATCGTCACGGCTCACCTGACGAGCAAACTGATCGACAACCCTGAAAAAGTGACGATCATCAACCAGAAAGACGAACCGGAATCGGTTGGTCCGGCCGCTGGCCACGTCTGGAATGACCTCACGAGCCTCGAAAAAGAAGACTACTCCTCAGAATTCAACTGTGGAGGCGTCGTCTTCCTGCGCACCAAGGGTCAGGACGCCGGTGAATACACCACCGCCAGCCTGAACCAGCTCAGCACGTCTTCGCAGACGGAGTTCGAGGCGGGCGTGGGCGCACAGGGTCTGCTGACCGAAGTGCTCACCGAAGCTGGTTGGGCCGGCCCCGCTCCCTCGATCGAGGAAGCTGGCGTCGCCACGACCACCACCGAATCGGAAATCGAAGTTAGGTCCTAAGTAAGTAGCCAGGTGGCTAGCGGCCGAGAGGTCGAGATCTAGCTCCCGGTAGCAGTTCGCAGTGCGAGAGCGTGTGGGGCGATTCGTCCCACACGCTCTCTTTTTTGCGTGTGGTGGTGGATCTGGGGCGCGCGAGTTGGTGCGGTGCTCCGCGCAGGCAATCGCTGCGTTTGACACAGCACGGTTCCTGCTTGACAGCCCCTCGCGAGCAGGTACACTTTCGTCGAAGGCCTAGGGGAGAGAGCCATGGATCGGCAGCCAGCGAGCGAGGGTAAGAAGGAGATCAGGGTGGGAGCAGCAGGTGCAAGCAGCGGCCGCGGTCGCGCGGTGGCTTTGATCTCCGCGCTCTTGACCGTTCTGCTGCTCGGGACCGCCACTGCGCAGGCGAGCACCCAGCGCGGTCACGTCTTCAGCTTCGCGTTCGGCTCGCTCGGCAAGGGAACCGGACAGTTCTTTCATCCCTCCGGGCTGGCGGTGGAAAACGCCACGGGCGACGTGTATGTGTCCGATCGTGAAAACGGCCGACTGGAGAAGTTCGAACCAGTGCTCCAGGAAGGCGCGCTGGTCGGCGAGAAGGCCGTGGAAAGCTTTCATCCCGAAGTCCCGTACGCGCAGGCCGTCGCCGTCGATGACTGCACGACGTCTGAACCAACGACGCCGTGCCCAGCGACGGCCGATCCCTCGGTAGGCGACGTCTACGTCCTCGGCTCGACCAAAAGCGAAGTCAAAACTGCCGAAACGCTTCACCAGGAACCGAAGGATCTGTTGCTCTACAAGTTCACTCCGGCAGGCGTGCTGATCGGCAAACCGCTGAAGATCAAATCGGAAGGCCTGGAGGGCGTCGCCGTCGATGCGAGCGGCACAGTGTTCGTGTATGCCAAGTTCGGCAGGATCACGCAGCTCAGCGACGCCGAAACGAATTTCGTGGAATCGAGCATCCAGGCCGCAACAAAGGAACCGGCGGTCCCCGGGCTCGCGGTCGACGCGAGCGGCGAACACCTCTACATCGGAACCGTCGCGCGCAAGGCGGAAGCCGCCGAACACGAGCCGGTCTCGGGGTTGCTCGAAGAACTTCAGGCCGAACACGTTCCGCTGGTCGCGCAACTCGAAGCCAGCACGGGCAACGTACTGCTCCATGAGCTCGACTACGAACGCAGTCTCGCGGTGGCCGTGAACACGGCAGACGTCTCGAGCAACGACGTTGACGAACTGGGCGATGTCTACTTGGACAACATCGCGGACATCGCCGGTGAACAGGTGACGACGGTGGCGCAGTTCAGCCCGGAAGAGACTGCCGGCCCTGGGGCCGAAGGCGAAGGAAAGCTGATCCAGCGCTTCGGTGCGCCCGGCTTGAAGGAAGGCGACGGGGTTGCGGTCGACGCCAGCACCGGCGCGGTGTACGTCAGCGACGGAGCTTCAAACAGGGTGGACGTGTTCGAGCTGGAACCGGCCACGACGCCGACGGTGGACAGCGTCTCCGCGAGCTCGACCGAAGGCGGAACGACGACGTTGCTCGCGCAGATCAGCGCGGCGGGCTCGAAGACCACGTACGCGTTTGAATACGGGACGTCGACCTGCGGTGCGCAGTCCGCGTGCGCCAAGACCACGCCGGCGGAACTCGGTGAAGGCTTTGGCGATCAGCTCGCGAAGGCGGAACTGACGGGCTTGGCGCCGGGCATTTACCACTACAGGGTGATTGCCACCAACAGCCACGGCAGCGCTGATAGTGCCGAACAAACGTTGACGGTCCTCGCCAGCCTCGGCACGCTTCCAGACGGACGCGCGTGGGAACTCGTGTCACCTCCCGAAAAGGCCGGTGCCGAACCTGAACCGATCAGGCACGAAGGCGGTCTCGTGGAGGCAGCCGCCAACGGCGATGCGATCACCTACACCGCCGACGGGCCGATACCGGCTGGCGTCGAACCAGAGGGCAACCGCAACCCGGAAACCACGCAGGTGTTCTCGAGCCGCAATCGCGAAGCGGGACATGAAACGTGGGGGACTCAGGACATCACGACGCCGAACGAAACCGGCGCCGGTCCGACGACGGGAGAAGCACAGGAGTACCGGATCTTCTCGCCGAGCCTGGCGCTCGCGATCGTTGCTCCATACCCCTCGACCAGGAGCCGCTTCGCGGCGCCGGCGCTGTCGCCGGTTCTCCCGGGCGAAGAAGCGGGCAAGCAGGAAACCACGATCTATCTGCGTGAGAACGGGCAGACGGGCGTGCCGCAGCCCGAAGCCTCAGAAGCAGCCAATTTCGAAGCGGCGCGCAGAAACGGCGAAGCGATGACGCCGCAGAATCCTGGCTATCTTCCCCTGGTCACCAAGGCGGACTCGCCGCCGGGCCCCGAATTTGGCCGCAGCCTGCTGCACCGGGGCCTGCGTCCGCAGGACGCCACGCCGGACCTCAGCCACGTGCTCTATAGGTCTGAAAACCCGAATGGCCAGGAAGGGCTGTATGAGTGGGGCGAAGGCAAGAGCCAGCTGATCAGCGTCCTGCCGGACGGGGAACCGCTGCACACGAGCTACGCCGCCAGCTACTTCGGCGGGACCGTCGTGCAGTTCGAAGAACCCAACAACGTCAGGCACGCGATCTCGAACAACGGAGCACGCGTCTTCTGGTCGTTGTTTGAAAGCGTCCCGAAGAACGCGACGCACCTCGAGGTGCGCCAGACCGCCGAAACGCTCGAACCCGAAACGCTGCAGCTCGACACGGTGCAGAGCGGCTCGGGTGGCGGCGGGCCGGAAAAAGCCGTCTACCAGACCGCGAGCGCGAGCGGCAGCAAGGTGTTCTTCACCGATGAACAGCGCCTGACCGCGAACTCCGACGCGGAAGAACACAGGCCGGATCTCTACGTTGCGGAACTGAGCATCGTCGCCGGGCACGTCGTCAGCCACCTGACCGACCTGACCGCCTCGGGAGAAGAAAACGCCGAGGTTCTGACGTTGGAAGGAAAATCAGGCGGTGTGATCGGCGCAAGCGAAGACGGCTCCTACGTCTACTTCGTGGCGAACGGCGCGCTGGCGCCGGGCGCGCACCGCGGGCACTGCGCCTTCGAACACGGAGCCGAACGGCGCCCGCAGGGTACGACGTGCAACCTCTACGTTCGCCACTACAACGGCGACAAGGCTGAATGGGAAGCGGCCAAGCTGATCGCCGCGCTGTCCTTTGAAGACTCGCCGGACTGGGATAGCTTCACCGGAGGCTCGCTCGGCTTCATGACCTCGCGAGTCTCGCCCAACGGCCACTACATGGCGTTCATGTCCGATCGCAGCCTGACCGGCTACGACAACGAAGACGTCAGCAGCAAAGCGCCAGGGGAACGCATGGACGAGGAGGTCTACGTCTATGACGCGCAGCGGGGGAGCCTGGTGTGCGCTTCGTGCAACCCCACCGGCGCGCGTCCGCAGGGCGTCTATGACGCCGGCCTGACGGCGGGAGGCAGCGGCGAAGGGTTGGGCCTGGTCGTGGATCGAGACGAAATCTGGTCCGCGGTGTCGAACGGCACGGTCGGCGGCGTCGACAACTGGCTCGCGGGCAGCATCCCCGGCTGGACGAACGTCGGCGGCGAATACGCGACCTACCAGTCTCGCTACCTGTCCAACGAAGGCCGGCTGTTCTTCAACAGCGCCGATCCGCTCGCGCCGCTCGCGACGCCCACACGCAAGGAGACGATCGGCGGCGTGGAACAGAACGTCGGCGTCGAGAACGTCTACGAGTACGAGCCAGGCTCGGTCGGCGCCTGCCAGGCGCAGGGAGGCTGCGTCGGCCTGATCTCCTCGGGCAAATCAGAACACGAATCGGCGTTCTTGGACGCCAGCGAAAGCGGCAACGACGTGTTCTTCCTGACCGCTGAAAAACTCGTGCCCCAGGATCAGGACGAAAACTTCGACGTGTACGACGCTCACGTCTGCGAAGCCGGGGCCCCGTGCCCGGCGCCAGCGGCCCAGCCGGCGCCCAAGTGCAATGAAAGCAGCACCTGTCAGGGCACGCCGCCGGCGGCCGTCGAAGGTGCCGTCGAAGGCGGCAGCGCGATCTTCTCGGGCGCGGGCAACCTCGTGCTGCCGAAGAGCGGGGTGCTCCCAGAAAAAGTGGTCGCGCCTGCGGTCAAGCCGCTGACACGGGCCCAGAAGCTCGCGAACGCGCTGAAGGCGTGTAAGAAAGACAAGCGCAAGAGCAAGCGCGCCGCGTGCGAAAAGCAAGCCCGCGGCAAATACGGCCCGGTCAAGAAGGGGAAGCGATGATGACCATGGCAGCCTTCCACGAGACCCGGCGCACGCGCCGTGGGCTGCTCGCGGCCACGGTGCTGCTCGTGCTGCTCGCGCTCGTGTGTACGCCGCGGGCGTCGGCGCTGACCGGAGCGGAGCACGCGCACTGGAGCCTCGAATCGCGCGTGGCACCGGAGAGCCTTCCGCTGGGAGGCGAAGGCATCATCATCGTCACGGCGAGCAACCTCGGCGACGGCGAAGTCAACGGCGAAGGCAGCCCAGTTCAGCTCACCGACGTGCTGCCGCAGGGAGTCGAAGCGATCGGCATCGAAAGGTCGCTGAACTCGCTGGAGGAAGTGTCGCTCAAGGAAGAACGCGAACCGCGGTTCTCGTGCCTGCCGATCAAACAGAACGGGCCGGTGGAATGCAAATACACCGGCAAGCTGCCGCCCTATGAATTGCTGCAGCTGAAAATCCGGGTCAAGGTCAAGGCGACAGAACCCGAGGTGTCGAAGAACACGTTCACCGTGAGCGGCGGCGGCGCCCAGCCCCAGCCGGTGACGATCGAACGCGCCGTGCACCTGAACGACACGCCCGCATCGTTTGGCGTCGAATCGTTTGAAATGGCCGCGGAAAACGAAAACTTCGAAGCCGACGAGCAGTCCGGCTCGCATCCCTTCCAGCTCACGACCACGTTCAACCTCAACCAGGGCCTCGAACCCGACGAGACCGACGCCAACAAGGAGTTCCCCTCGGCGCCGGCGCTCGAGAAGAGCCTGACCTTCAAGCTGCCGCCGGGGTTGATCGGGAACGTCAACGCGGTCGACCAGTGCACCGGCGCGGACTTCGGCTCTCAGGGACAGGACATCGCCAACGCCTGCCCGAACGACACCGTCGTGGGCGTCGCCAGCGTCACGGTCTATGACCCCAACGCGCACTCGGAATTCTATGCGACGTACGTGGTGCCGGTGTTCAACCTCGAACCCGGCCCTGGTGAGCCGGCGCGCTTCGGCTTCTCGATTCTGCACGTACCGGTGACGCTCGACACGTCGATTCGCACCGGCGGCGACTACGGCGTCAACGTCAGCGTCAACTACTCCTCGCAGAGCGTCCAGGTGGTGGGCAGCAAAGTCACCTTCTGGGGCATTCCGGGGGACGAACGGCACAACGCGTCGCGGGGCTGGCGCTGTCTCTTCCACGGCGTCGAAGGCGTGCAGGAAGCGTGTGGGACGACGCCCGGCGCCACGCGCCCGGTCGAACCGCTGCTGATGCTGCCGACGAAGTGCCTCAATGCAAAGGGCGAAACGGAACTGCTCAACACGAGCGTGTCGGGCTCCGCGTGGAAGAACGAGGAACAGACGAACACCGAACCCCTGCGGGCGCCGGGCGAAGCGAACGGTGGCTCGCTGAACGAAGCGGCCAAGTCGATCTCCAGCGAAAACGCGAAACCGCTGATTGGGTGCGGTGGGCTCGAGTTCGATCCCACGGTCAACGTCGAACCCGAAGAACACGCCGCGAGCACACCCACGGGTCTCACGGTGACGGTCAAGCTTCCGCAGGCGGGCACGATGGAACCGGTCTACGAAAACCAGGCGGAGGCGGCTGTGAGCTCGACGAAGCTCGCGCTACCCGAAGGGCTCCAGGCGAGCGCCGGTGCCTCCAACGGCTTGACGGCGTGCAGCGTCGAAAGCGCCGGCTTCATCGGGTCGATCGGCGAAACCACCGGGTTGCCGCTGCACACAAGCGCAGAACTGAGCGCGCAACAGGGCGCGGCGCTCGGCAACGAACTCGCATCGCAGGGCTTCACGCCGGCGCAAGCGGCGTGCCTCGAATCGTCGAAGATCGGCAGTGTCAACATCAAGACGCCGGTCCTGAACAGGGAACTCACCGGCGGCGTGTACCTCGCCGCGCAGGACACCAACCCCTTCGCCTCGCCGCTGGCGCTCTACATCATCGCCGAGGACAAAGCCCCGGGCGAAGAAGCCAGCTCCAAAGTGCTCGTCAAGCTCGCCGGCGAAGTCAGCATCAACCCGGCCACCGGGCAGCTCACCTCGGACTTCAGGAACACGCCGCAATCGCCGGTCGAAGCGTTGACGCTGCACCTGTGGAACGGGGCGCGCGCGTCGCAGACAACGCCGGCGCGCTGCAGTGGCTACACGTCGACCGCGACGTTCACGAACTCCTCGAACGAAAAGCCAGCCGAAGCCAGCTCCGAATTCCAGATCACCTCCGGCCCTGGCGGGACGCCGTGCCCGGAAGGCGGGGCGCTGCCCTTCACCCCGAGCTTCGAAGCGGAAAGCACCAACACCCAGGCCGCTGCATTCACGCCGTTCAAGCTGCGGATTCGCCGCCCCGACGGTGACGCTGCGCTGAAGACGATCTCGATGCAGCTACCGCAGGGGCTCGCAGCCGTGCTCGCATCGGTGCCGCTGTGTCCGGAACCGCAGGCTGCCACCGGCGAATGCAGCGCGGAAAGCGAAATCGGGCAGTCCGTCGCACGCTCCGGGCTCGGCGGCACTCCGTTCTCGCTCCCCGGCAAGGTGTACCTGACGGGCCCATACCACGGTGCGCCGTTCGGCCTCTCCTCGGTGACGGAAGCCACCAACGTCGGACCGTTCCAGGTCGGCAAGATCGTCGTGCGCTCGGGGATCAGCGTCAACGAGTTCACGGCCGCGGCGACGATCAGCACGGAAGCGGCGCAGTTCTACCCGGTCGTGTCCGACGCCGGCGGACAGGCCCAGTTTGCCAGCGCCCCCGAACAGTCCTTCGAAGGCCTGCCGGAAATCCTCAAAGGCGTGCCGACGCAGATCAAAGAACTCGAAGTCAACGTCGACCGCGAACACTTCGAGTTCAACCCCACGAACTGCGAAAAACTGGCGATCGACGGCAAGCTGACCGGCTACGAAGGCACCAGCTTCGAAAAGCCCGAGGGCTTTGAGGTCGGCAACTGCGCGAGCCTCCCGTTCGAACCCAAGATCACGGCTTCGGTCGCAGCGCAGGGCAGCAAACTCGAAGGCACGCGGTTCGCCGTCACGGTCGAATCGCCGGGGCTTGGCCAGGCGGGCATCCACAAGGTCGACCTGACGCTGCCGGAAGCGCTGCCGTCGCGTCTGGAAACGATCCAGAAAGCGTGCCTGGAAGTCGTCTTCAACGTCAACCCCGCGTCATGCGACGAAGGCTCGCTGATCGGCGAAGGCATCATTCACACGCCGGTGCTCAAGAGCCCGCTCAGGGGCCCCGCCTATCTGGTCTCCCACGGTAACGCGGCGTTCCCCGACGTGGAGTTCGTGCTCCAGGGCGAAAACGGCCTCGAGCTGATCCTCGACGGCAAGACCGACATCAAAAAAGGCATCACCTACTCGCGCTTCGAATCGAACCCCGACGCCCCCTTCACGAAGTTCGAATCGATCTTCCCGGCGGGTAGGCACTCGGCGCTGACGGACGACACGCTGCTTGCGCCCACATACAACCTGTGCAAGCTGAGCCTCGCGATCCCGACCGAAATCACCGGCCAGAACGGCGCCTTCAAATCGCTGAGCACGAAGGTTGCGGTCGAAGGCTGCGGCGGCGTGCTGCCGACGAGAGTGGTGAAGCCGACGCGAGCGCAGCTGCTCGCGAAAGCGCTCAAGGCGTGCAAGACGAAGGACAAGAAGAACGCCAAGAAGCGCCTCTCGTGCGAAAAGTCCGCGCGCAAGAAGTACGGGACGAAGGCGAAGAAAGCGGCCAAGAAGGCCGCCGCCAAGAAGCCCTCGCGGCGTTAGTCACCCGCAGAAGTCCTCGCGGCGCTAGCCAGGTTCGTTGTCCAGCGAGCGCCACAGGTACCTGCACGCGAGCGTGCGCTGCGGCCGCCAGGGCTCGGCGATGGCCTCCATCGTGGCTGCGTCGGGCAGTCCGTCCAGCCCGTAGGCGCGTTCCATCGCGCGACGGATGCCGAGGTCGCCGACCGGCAGCACATCCGGGCGCTCCAGGTGGAACATCAAGAACATGTGCGCGGTCCACGCCCCCAGGCCCTTGACGGCGACGAGCTCCGCGATCGCGTCCTCGTCTGAGAGCTCGTCCAGGCGCTCCAGCTCCAGCTCGCCCGAGAGCACGTGCTCGGCGAGCGAGCGCAGGTAGCTGACCTTCGCGCGCGAGAGGCCCGCGGCGGCGCGCAGCTCTTCGGGATCGTCGGCGAGGATCTCAGCCGGCGTCGGCGGGCGGTCGTCGAAGCGCGCGGTCAGGCGGCCGTAGATCGCACGCGCGGCGAGCACCGATAGCTGCTGGCCGGTGATCGCGCGCACGAGCGCGCCGTAGTGGTCCTCGCGCTCCGGTCGTCCGTCGCGCGCGTCACCGAGTGGACCGACCGCGTCGATTATGCTCGCCAGCGCGGGATCGGCTGTGCGCAGGCGGTTGAGCGCGCGCCTGTCAGACAGAGGAGAGCGCCTCGAGCGTCACGGGCTCGCCGTCGAGCGCGTTCAGCGCTCGCTCGAGCGACATCTTGATGCAGGTGAAGCTGGGCGTGTCGCGGACGGTGTAGCGCGAGGCCTCGGTCGTGCGCAGCTGCTGCACGAGATCTAGGAACGTGCCGACGTCGTCGGTGTCGAAGGCGACCACGAACTCCTGGTCGTCGAGCCCGAACGAGTAGGTCGTGTGGTTGTCCACGCCCGGATATTCGCGGCCGACCTTGATATGGCCCTGCATGATTCGCCAGCGCTCCTCCGCCGGCAGCGCATACCACTCGCGCGACTTCACGAACGGGTAGACGAACACGTAGCGTCCGCGGAAGCCGCGCGGCACGGTGCGCTCGTCTTCGGAGTATTCCGAGCTCTTGCGCATGCCGAGGAACGAGTGGGGGGTGTGCGCCCACTGCATCAGCCCGCTCTGGCCGAGCACCACGTGGAACTCGTGGATGCGGTCCAGGTTCTCCGCCTCGGAGATCAGCAGCAGCTCGGCGTCGCCGCGCGTGCCCACCAGCGACAGCGCCTGCAGCGCGTGCCCGTCGGCGAAGTCCTCGCACGCGGCGGCGAACTCGCGCTTGTCCTGCGCGCGCCGCTCGTCCTCGCGCCGCCGCCACGCGGGGTCGAGCTTCAGGAACGTGTACTTGACGAAGTGGCGTGCGCTCATCGCTCGATTATCGCACCGCCGGTGCGCTTCACGCGCCCTGGGGCGCCGCCGTCCTAGGCTGCCTCGGCCTCGCCAGGGGCCGCGCGCAGGCCTGCCCGGCGGATAGAGTGTAAGCGTGCGGATAGCGCTGCTCTCGCCGTACTCGTGGACATATCCAGGTGGCGTCACGCGCCACATAGAGGCGCTTGCAGCAGAGCTTGCCGCCGCCGGGCACGAGACGCGTGTGCTCGCGCCGTTCGATCCCGACGACACGCGCTCGCGTCGGCTGCACCGTGGCGCGCGTCCACAGCCGCGTGCCGTGCCCGCCAACTTCGTCTCGCTGGGGCGCACCGTCGGCCTGCCCGCCAATGGCGCCGTCTCGAACCTGGCGCTGGCTCCGCAAGCCGTGCTGGCGCTGCGCCGCGAGCTGCGCGACGGCGGCTACGACGTGCTGCACATCCACGAGCCGGTCGTGCCGATGCTCTCGTGGGACGCGCTCTGCAGTGCCGGCGAGCTGCCGCTCGTCGGCACCTTCCACACCTACTCCGAGAACGTCCTCACAAACGGCATTGCCGCCGGTCCCTTGGGCGGGCGCCGGCGCATGAACCACCTGCACGCACGGATCGCCGTCTCAGAGGCCGCCGCGTGGACCGCGCGGCGCTTCTACGGCGGGCGCTATCGCATCATTCCCAACGGCGTCCAGCTGCCCGAGTCGATCGTGCAGCTGTCCGAGTCCGCTGCCCAGCTGCCCGAGTCTGCCGCGTACGAGACCGCCGAGCGCCAGGGCGCACCCGGCGCCGAGGGGCCCGCGCGGGAGCGCTCGCTGCGGATCCTGTTCGTCGGGCAGGCGGTGCAGCGCAAGGGGCTGCCGATATTGCTGCGCGCATTCGAGGCGCTGCGCGACCAGGTCCCCGCGACGCTCACGCTCGTCGGTGCCAGTAGCCAGGAGGTCGCGCACATGATGCTCGACGACCGTGGCGTACAGGCACTCGGCAAGGTCTCCGAGGAGCGCAAGCTCGCCGAGCTCAGCCGTGCGGACGTGCTGTGCGCGCCATCGCTGCACGGCGAGAGCTTCGGCATGGTGCTGACGGAGGCTTTCGCCGCCGGTACGCCGGTGCTCGCCTCCGACATCCCGGGCTATCGCGACGTCCTGCGCGACGGGGTCGAGGGCCTGCTGGTGGCGCCCGATGACGCGCTCGCGCTGGCGCAGGCGCTGCGCGGGCTCGCGCTCGACCCAGCGATGCGGGCGCGCATGGCGGACGCGGCGCGCGAGCGGGCCGAGCGCTTCGCCTGGCCGCACGTCGCTGCCGAAGTGCTCGACTGCTACGAGCAGGCGATCGCCGTCGGCGCTCAGGTCAGGCGCCGCGCCCATAGCGGCGTGCTGGCTCGTGCCGCCCTGCGCCACGGCTTCGCGCCCGCGGACCTGCAGCCGCGCGTGCCGCCACAGCGTCTGCCGTCGCTGATTCCCGCGGGCCCGCCGCTCGTCGGGCGCCCACGCCGCATGCGCATGCTGCGCCGGCTCGGGCTGGCCGCCAGCTCGCTCGCCGGCGCTGCGCTCGCAGCGCTCGCCCTGCAACGTGTCGGCGTCACTCGCGTGGCCGCTTCGCTGCTCGCCTCCAAGCCAGGTCTGCTCGCTGCCGGCGTTGGCTTGATGTGCCTGGCGATGTGCTCGCGCGCGCTCGCCTGGCACGCGATCCTCTCCGCCGCCCCGACGTGGCGCCGCGCCAAACGCCGCGACGCGATGCAGGGCACGTTCATCGGCGTGCTGATGTCCGCCACGCTGCCCGCGCGCCTGGGTGAGCCCTCGCGTGCGCTGATCGTCGCGCGGCGTCTCGGACGCGCGCGCGAGACGCTGCCGACGGTGCTCGGCACGATCGTCTCGCAGACGCTGCTCAACCTGCTCGCGCTGGCGATTCTCGGGGGCGTCACGCTGTCGAGCGTCAGCGTCTTGGACGGGCACGCTCGCGTGCTGCTGCTTGTCGCGCTCGCGCCGCTCGCCGTGTTGATCGCGCTCGCGCTCGCGCCCGTGCTGCTGGCCCCAGCCGCGCTGTCGCGCTCGCGGCGTATGCATGCGCTGCTGGTTGGCCTGCGCCGCTCATCGCTGCGCCTGCGCGATGGCCTGCGCGTGTTCCGCCAACCCCGGCACGCCGCGCTCGCCGCGGTCGCGCAGTTGGGAGCGTGGGCGCTGCAGTGGCTCGCCTGCTGGCTGTTGCTGATGGCGCTCGGCCTCGATACCCACGCGGGCATCGCCGCTGCCGCCGGCGTGCTGTTCGCCGTCAACGTCACCGCTGTCGTGCCCGCCACTCCCGCCAACGTCGGTGTCTTCCAGGCCGCCTGCGTAGCCGTGCTCGCGGGCGCCTATCACGTCTCCACGCCCGAAGCGATCGCCTACGGCATCGTGCTGCAGGCCGTCGAGCTCGCGACGGCGCTGATCATGGGTGTGCCCGCGCTGCTCAACGAGGGCCTGTCCTGGCGCGAGGTACGTCTGCGCGCGATGCACGCCGCGCCGGTCAAGCTGGGCCCGCTGCCGGCGTCCACATCGGCACGGGGCGATCTGGCATAGGAACTCTCAATATCATTGTTCCGAATATAAGTAAAATCCCACCAGACCAGCTAGTGGGTGGCCGAAAAGCAGGTTTCGCCATGCATGCGGCGTATGACGACGGCATGACCGAAGCGTGGGTATACCTGCTCCGCTGCGCTGATGGATCCCTGTACACGGGGTGGACCACCGACGTGCAGCGCCGTCTGGCCAGGCACGGCGAAGGCATCGCCAGCCGCTACACCGCCAGTCGGCTGCCGGTCGAGCTCGCGGTCGCGCTGCCGATGCCGGATCGGACGAGCGCGCGGCGCGAGGAGGCGCGCATCAAGCAGCTCGATCGTGCCGGCAAGCTCGCGCTGATCGCCTCTTGCCCGCAGCCCGCGAGCTGAGCCGCGAGCGGCGTGGCGGGGGCGCGCGCCCTTTTAGGGCATGATGGGGGTATGGCCTCTCGACCTTCGGCGCGCAGCGTCAAGATCTCAGACGATGAGCGGACCGGCTGGTCCTCGGATCGCCCGCGTCGCGACGGCGCGCCGCCGCGGCCCGTCGACCTCACCGTCCACTGCCGCGTGCTCGCGCCCGCCGACCGCCTGCGCTACTCGCCCGGGAGCCTGCTCGTGGTCGTCAGCGCCTCGCACGAGGAGCGCGATCGCTTCGTCGATCGGCTGATCGAGGACCGCGCTTGCCTGCTATCGCTCGGTAAGGTGCGTGCGCTGCTCGCCGGACGCGTCGCCGAGGAGGACCTGGACGCGCGCGCCGAGGAGCTCCTGCGCGCAGCGGTCGCCAAGCGCATGGACAACCGCGAGACGGTCGTGTTGGCCGCCGAGGGGCTTGACGTGCAGGAGCGGGAGTCGTTCGTGCGCATGGCGGCGGTGCTGAAGCGCCCGCGGCACCTGATCCTGCTGGAGACCGCGCGCGAGCAGGTCCAGGAGGAGGACCTCGCGGCGCTGAACGAGTTGCGCCGAGCGCTAGACGCGGGCGAGCTGGGCGCGGAGGGGTTCCAGACGGCGCTGCGCCTCGGCGGTGGCACGGCCGGCGAGGTCAAGCGCATCCTGTTCCGCCCGCCGCCGCGCGAAGAGCCCTAGCGCAGGCTCGAAGAGCCTTAGTTGCAGGCTTTTAGTATCTAGAACATTCGGTCGATAGTTAGGCCGTGAGCAGTTCACCGCCTGCTGTCCAGCCGCGGCGCGCCGTCGCTCGTGCGACGGTTCACGTCGCCGGCCGCGAGAGTCAGCGCATGGTCGCGTTTGTCGGCGGCCACGAGGCTCGGCGCGCGGCGACGCGCGTCGTCGGCCACGAAGCCCGGCGCACGGCCACTCTGATCGATACCCGCCTGGTGCGCGCGGAGCTGGCCAGGCTGCGTGCCCCGCGGCCCGCCACGACCGTCCACCGGGCGCACGCGATCCGCTCGACGATCTCAGGTGAAGCGTGATGCGATGGCCTCCGCGGCCGCCCCGACGGGGAACCACCAGCCGCCGCTGAGCGGCGCCGCCGCCGGCCGACGCGGCCTGGCGCGCCATGCGTGGTGGGTGTACCTGGCCGCGATCTCGCTGCTGACGGGCGGCTTTGCGCTCGCGCACATCAGTGGACCAGCGTGGTTGCGCAGCGGGCTCGTCTTCAACCTGATCGGCGGTGCGAGTGTCGCGGCGCTGATCGTCGGCGCGCGCAGGAACGCCGGCGAGCACAGCCTGCCGTGGTACCTGCTGGCGGTCGGGCAGGCGCTGTTCGTGACCAGCGACGTGCTCGCGAACAACTACGAACGACTGTTTGGCGGCGCGCTCCCGTTCCCATCGATCGCCGATCCGTTCCATCTGGCGTTCTACCCGTTCCTGATCATGGGGATGCTGCTGCTGATCCGCGAACGCGGCGAGGATCGCGATCGCGCGGCGCTGATCGACGCGCTGATCGTGACGCTGGCGCTCGCGACGCTGTTGTGGATCTACCTGATCGCGCCATACGGCGATGGGCGTTCGCTGTCGCTGCTCGGCCGCCTGACCTCGATCGCGTACCCCACGATGGACATCCTCCTGCTGGGCGTCGTGGCGCGTGTCGCCGCCGGCAGCCACCGCCGTGAGCCAGCGTTCGCGTTCCTGCTCGCGAGCGGCGTCGTGCTGCTGCTGAGCGACGCGATCTACGGCGCCAAGCTGCTCGACGGCAGCTCCGGAATCGACGCGATCCTCTACACCGGCTGGGCGATCTTCTACACGCTGATCGGTACCTCCGCCCTGCATCCCTCGATGCGGCTGCTCTCGACGCCCGGTCCCAAAGCGGACGCGCACCTGACGCGCGCGCGGCTGGCGCTACTGACGTGTGCCAGCTTGACCGTGCCGCTGCTGATCCTCGTGCGCGACGCGCTGCACGAGCCGATCGACCTGGACGGGCTCGTCGGCTCGTCCGCCTTCATGTTCGCGCTCGTGTTGCTGCGCATGGCGGGCATCGTGCGGCGCAACGAGCAGCTCGCCGTGCAGATGGTCGCGCTGACCGAGGCCAGCGCTCAGGCGCAGCTCGAACACCAGGCATTTCACGACACGCTCACCGGCTTGCCCAACCGCGCGCTGTTCGGCAATCGCGTCGCGCATGCGTTGGCGGGTCGCCGGCGCGATCGCCTGCCGGTCGCCGTGCTGTTCCTCGACCTCGACGACTTCAAGAACGTCAACGACGGCCTTGGGCACGCCGCCGGCGATCGGGTGCTGCAGGAGGTGGGCGCGCGCCTGGAGGATTGCATGCGCCCCGTCGACACGGCCGCGCATCTCGGCGGCGACGAGTTCGCGATCCTGATCCACGACACCGAGAGCGAGCTGCAGGCGGTCGAGATCGCACATCGCGTGATGGGCTCGCTGGAAACGCCGATTGCGCTAGACGGCCGCGAGATCGTGATCGCGAGCAGCGTGGGGATCGCGTTCAGCGATCGCAACATGGTCTCCGGCGCGGACGCCGAGGAGCTGCTGCGCAACGCCGACGCGGCGATGTACATGGCCAAGGAGAACGGCAAGGGGCACTACCAGGTGTTCCAGCCGGAGATGCACGCCAAGGCGCTCGCGCGGCTGCAGCTGAAGAGCGATCTGCAACGCGCGCTCGACGACGGCGAGTTCACGCTGCGCTATCAGCCGATCATGGATCTCGCGCGGGGCGACATGGCCGGCATGGAGGCGCTCGTGCGCTGGGAGCACCCCGTGCGCGGCACGATCCCGCCGCTGGAGTTCGTGCCGCTGCTGGAGGACACCGGCATGATCGTGCCGGTCGGCCGTCACATCCTCAGACAGGCATGCACGTGGGCCGCGCACATGCAGCACGCGTGCCCGCGCGTGCCGGCGCTGTCGATGGCGGTCAACGTCTCGGCTTCGCAGCTGCAGCGACCGGAGCTGGTCGAGGAGGTGCGCGCGGCGCTCGCGGACACCGGGATCGTGCCCAGCAGCCTGACGCTCGAGCTGACCGAGAGCGTGATGATGCGCGACATGGAACTGACGTTGCTGCGGCTGCAGGCGCTGCGCGCGCTCGGCGTCAAACTCGCGATCGACGACTTCGGCACCGGCTACTCCTCGCTCAACTACATCCGCCAGCTACCCGTCGACATCCTCAAGATCGACCGCTCGTTCCTGGCGGACCCCAACCCCGAGGTCGCCGAGCTGACCGCCGCGATCGTCGGGCTCGCCCGTATCTTCAAACTGAAGGCCGTCGCCGAGGGCATCGAGAACCACGGTCAGCTTGCGCGCCTGCAGGACATCGACTGCGACTTCGGCCAGGGCTTTCACTTCGCCAAGCCGCTGCACGGCGAGGAGATCCTCGAGATGGCGCTCGCGCAGCCGGCGATGCGGGCGGCGGCGCTGGGCAGCTCGCTCCCACGTACCGGCGTTAGCTGAGCCGGCGCGTGAGGACGGCGTGCTCGGCAGCGCCGGCTCAGGCCGCGCCCTCGCCTGCCAGCGCGGGCTCGTCCTCGGCTTCTACGGCGCCGTCCGGCGGGTCCTCGTCGTCGATCTCGCCGAACAGCGACGGGTCGCGGTTGGAGCCGCGAATCAGGTCGTCGGGAGAGCCGTCGGGCAGCAGGCGGCCTTGGCGCGTGCCGAAGTAGATCGCCTGCGGATGGTGAGCGACGAGCGCGAGCGTCGACTGCTCGGGTTCGGGCGCGTAGCCGTCGGTGATCCGCATCCCGATCTGCGACAGGCCCAGAAGCTGCTCGACCTTCAGGTGCTCGGACTGGTCGGGCACCGCGGGGTAGCCCCACGAGTAGCGGCGTCCCTGGCTCTCGGGGATGCCGAGCAGCTTGCGCGTCTCGTAGTGCAGCCATTCGGCCAGGCCCTCGGCGGTCTGCACGCCGAGGCCGTGCACGAACAGCTGCTCGGCGAACTCGCCGTCGGACTCGAGCTTGGCCATCAGCTCGGTGACCTCGCTGCCGACGGTCACCGCCTGCACGGAGATCACGTCGAGCTCCTCCGGTGGCTGGCCGGTGGGCGAAGGGTTGCCGTCTGGGCCGATCGCGGGCCTAAAGAAGTCTGCTAGGCAGATACGATCGCCCTTGGGCTGGCGCGGGCAGACGAAGCGCGTCAGCTCCGTCTCGCGGTCCTCGGGGTCGAGCACGACGATCTCGTTGCCGAGCGAGTAGCACGGGAAGAAGCCGAGCAGCGCGCGCGGGTGCAGGTAGGTCTGCTCGCTCCACATGCGCTCCAGGCGTGGGCGGAAGTCATCGCGCAGAAGCTCCTGCCAAGCCTCGCCTTTGACGCCCTTGCCGCCCCAGTGCAGCTTGAACAACACGTGCGTGTCGAGGTGGCGGTAGAGCTCATCCATGTCGACGGGGATCTCGCGCACACCCCAGAACGGCGGCGTCGGGATCGGCGCGTCGGTGCGTGCCGGTGAGCGCACCGAGTCATCGGCGAAGTTCAGCTGCTCCTCGGGCGCGTCGCCCTTGGCGCGGAACTCCGTGGCGCCGGCGAGCAGCTTCCGCACGAGCGCGCCGCGCGCGTCTTGGTCGATCAGCTGGTCCATCACGGCCAGCCCCTCGAACGCGTCCTTGCAGTAGAAGACGCCTGGCTCGTAGACGACGTCGGAGTCTTTGCCCCCTGGATACAGCGCGCGGTAGCCGAACGCGCGGTTGATCGCCGCGCCGCCGATCAACACGGGGTAGGGCAGGCCCTTGGCGTGCAGCTCCTGAATGCACGCCGGCATCTGCTTGGAGGTCGAGACGAGCAACGCCGAGAGGCCGATCGCGGTCGCTTCGTGCTCCTGCGCGGCATCGACGATCGTCTGGATCGGCACCTGCTTGCCGAGGTCGACGACCGTATAGCCGTTGTTCGTGAGGATCGTGTTGACGAGCGACTTGCCGATGTCGTGCACGTCGCCGAAGACCGTCGCGAGCACGACCGTGCCCTTCGTGTAGCCCTCGATCTTGTCGAGGTATTTCTCGAGCTGTGCGACCGCGCGCTTCATCACCTCGGCCGACTGCAGTACGAACGGCAGGATCAATTCGCCGGCGCCGAACTTGTCGCCGACCTCTTTCATCGCCGGCAGCAGCACTTCGTTGAGCGTCGGCACGGCGCCGATCTTCTCGACGCTCTTGTCGATCCAGTCCTCGACGCCGTCGCGGCGCCGGCGCAGGATGTGGAAGTGCAGCGCCTGCTCGGGCTCCATGCCCTCCGTCGGGTCGGCTGCCCCCTGGCTGGTGTCTTCCGGCCCCTTGGACTCGAAGTGCTCGATGAACTTCTCCAGAGCGTCTTCGCGGCGGTTGAACACCAGGTCGTCGGCCAACTCCCGCTCGATGTCGGGGATCTCGGAGTAGGGGGTGATGTGGTTCGGGTTGACCATCGCGAGGTCGAGCCCAGCCTGGACGCAGTGATGCAGGAACACCGAGTTGAGCACCGCACGAGCGCCGGGGGAGACGCCGAAGGACACGTTCGAGACGCCGAGCGAGGTCTTGACGTCGGGGATCTGCTCCTTGATCGCTTTGATCCCGGCGATCGTCTCGATCGCCGATGGGCGCCACTCCTCGTCGCCGGTCGTGAGCGTGAACGTCAGGCAGTCGAAGATCAGCAGCTGCGGGTCGAGGCCGTGCTCCTCGCAGCACAGCCCACGGATGCGCTTGGCGATCTCGACCTTGCGCTCAGCGGTCTTGGCCATGCCGACCTCGTCGATCGTCAGCGCGATCAGCGCCGCGCCGTGCGCGAGCGCGGCCGGCACGACGCGGTCGAGCTTGGCTCGCCCGGCCTCGAGGTTGACCGAGTTGACGATCGCGCGCCCGGGGATCTGCTCGAGCGCGCGTTCGATCACCTCCGGCTCGGTCGAGTCGATCTGGATCGGCGCCGGCTGAGTCAGCGAGACCTTCTTGGCCACCAGGCGCATCTGTTCGTCCTCGTCGGTGCGCTCGGTCAGCGCCACGCACAGGTCGAGCACGTGCGCGCCGCCCGTGACCTGGTCCTCGGCGATCTGCACGAGCCCGTCGTAGTCATCGGCGAGCAACAGTTCCTTGGCCTTGCGCGAACCTTGCGAGTTGACGCGCTCGCCGACCATCGTCGGCGCCGGCTCCTGCGCGAGCAACGTCGCGGCGATCATCGATGACAGGTGCGGCGGGCGCGGCGCGGGACGGGGCGTGACCGGACGCTTGGCCACACGCTCGGCGATCGCGCGGATGTGCTCGGGCGTGGTGCCGCAGCAGCCGCCGACGACACCCACGCCGTAGCGCTCGACGAACTCCTTCAACGCATCGGCCAGCGGCTCGGGCTTCTCGGGGAAGATCGTCTCGCCGTCGGGACCCTGCAGCGGCAGGCCGGCGTTGGGGATGCACGCGACCGGCACCGGGCAGTGCTCACCGAGGAAGCGGATCGCGTCGCGCATGTCCTCCGGACCCGTCGAGCAGTTCAGGCCGATGACGTCGACGTGCAACGCCTCGAGCGTCGTCAGCACCGCGGAGATGTCCGTGCCGAGCAGCATCTTGCCGCCGTTTGGCAGCAGCGAGACGGAGGTGTGGATCGGCAGCGTGCGCCCGCTGCTCTTGAACGCCTCGCGGGCGCCGAAGACGGCGGCCTTCACCTCCAGGATGTCCTGGGCGGTCTCGATGATGATCAGGTCGGCGCCGCCATCGATCAGGCCCGCGGCCTGCTCGGCGAAGACCTCGACCAGCTCGCCGAAGCGGATCTGCCCGAGCGATGGGTCCTCGGAGGCCGGCAGGTAGCCGGTGGGCCCGATCGAGCCGGCCACGAAGCGGTGCTCGCCGGCGGCCTTGCGCGCGATTTCTGCAGCCTTGGTGTTGATCTCGACGGTGTAGTCGGCCAGGCCCCACTCGCCGAGCTTGATGCGCGAGCCCTGGAAGGTGTCGGTCTCGAGCACTTCCGCGCCGGCATCGAGCATCGAGGCGTGCACGCCCTCGATCACGTCCGGCCTGTTGAGCACGAGTGCCTCGTGGCACTTGCCCGGCAGGCCGCCGTAGTCCTCGGCGGTCAGCTCGAACTGCTCGAGCGTCGCGCCCATGCCGCCGTCGTAGACGACGACGTGGCTGTTTATCTGATTGAGGTAGTCACGCATCACAGTTGAGCCTAACAACGCGGGCGCGATCAACGGAGGACGCGGGCGCGATCTGCGCGCGCGATCAGCTTCCTCGCGCGCTCGCTTTTGAGCCCCCAGCGGGCAGCCGCGCTGCCCGTTTGGTGCACTCGGTGTGGGCCGGCGCGGGCTGCGCCTACATCAAGCGTCCAAAGTCGTTTGCTCGTGGCCCGTCGCTGTGCACACTGCGCCGCGACCGCATCAGAAACACGGACGACGAAGGGGGACACATGGCAGCGCAGACCGCACAGGCGGCACTCGCAGATGACGTGACCGAGGAGGCCGAGGTGGCTGTCGCGACGATCGAGCTCGATCAGCCGCCCCGCGTCGAGCACGCGGTTGTGGCGGTCGTGGGCCTTGGCTACGTCGGCCTGCCGACGGCGATCGCACTGCGCGGCGCGGGCGCACGCATCATTGGCATCGATGTCTCCTCCAGCCGTCTGCAGCAGATCCGCGACGGCCGGGCGGAGCTGTTGAGCGCCGAGCAGGACGATCTGCGCAACCACCTTGACGGCGACGGCTTCGTGCTGACCGAGCGGATCGACGCGCTCACCGCTGCCGACATGGTCTTGATCTGCGTGCCGACGCCGATCGACGCGCAGCGGCGCCCGGACCCGCAGAGCCTCAGGCGCGCCTGCGCCGAGGTCGTGCGTCACGCGCGCCAGGGCCAGACGCTCGTGCTGACCTCCACGACGTACGTCGGCACCACGCGCGAGCTGCTGATCGAGCCACTCGCCGAGCGCGGCCTACGCGCCGGCGAGGATGTGTTCGTCGCGTTCGCGCCCGAGCGCATCGACCCCGGCGTTCCCGATCATGCGCAACTGCGCACGCCGCGCGTGCTGGGCGCGGTCAGCGAGACGTGCTTCAGGCGCGCGGCGGAGCTGCTGCGCCACACCTGCGAGCGGCTGCACCGCGTGTCCTCACCCGAGGCCGCGGAGATGGTCAAGCTCTACGAGAACACCTTTCGCGCCGTCAACATCGCGCTCGCGTTCGAGATCTCCGAGGCGTGCAGGACGCTGGAGCTCGACCCAATCGAGGTGACCGACGCGGCCGCCAGCAAGCCCTACGGCTTCATGGCCCACTACCCGTCCGCGGGCGTCGGCGGCCATTGCATCGGCGTCGACCCTCACTACCTGCTGCACCCGCTGCGCGAGCGCGGCCGGCCGGCGACGATCGCCGAGGAGGCGCTGCGCAAGCTCGCCGGGCGCCCCCGCCACGTCGTGTGGCGCGCGCACGAGCTGCTCGTCGAGCTGGGCGGGCGGCTGCAGGAGTCCCGCGTGCTCGTCGTCGGCGCTTCCTACAAGCCCGGTGTCGCCGACAGCCGCGAAGCGCCCGCGATGGAGATCATCGAGCGGCTGCGAAACGAAGGCGCGCACGTCGACTACCACGACCCGCTCGTGCCGGCGCTCGAGCTCGACGACGAGACGCTCCACAGCGTCGAGCCGGATCCACGTCGCGACGCCTGCGGCTTCGGCCCCGAGGACTACGACCTGGCAATCCTCGTCACCCTGCACCCCGACCACGACTACGGCTGGCTGCGGCGTTGCCCCGCGGTGCTCGATTGCACCTATCGAGCGCCTGCTGGACGCCGGAGCTTCGCGCTCTGAGCCGATGTCGCTGAATCGCGCCCTGAAGGCGCTCGCCGCCGTCTACCTGGTCGTGCTGATCGTCGCGGTGATGGCGTACAAGGCCGCGTTCCTCGGGCTGATGTTCTCGAACGTGTTCTTCGGCGTGTACAGCGTGTGCGTCGCCAGCTACATCCTCAGCCGTTTCCTGTTCAGCCTGTTCTACCGCTCCAAGCCCGACGCCGGTATCGAGCCGCCGATCGCGATCGTGATGCCGTCGTTCAACGAGGAGGACGCGATCGGCGACTCGCTGCGCTCGCTGCTCGCGCTCGAGTACCCGCGCGAGAAGCTCGAACTGATCGCCGTCAACGACGGCTCCACCGACGCCACGCTTGCTGCGATGCAGCAAGTCGCCGCGGAGTCCGCGGGTCGCGTGCGGGTGATCGACTTCCCCGAGAACCGCGGCAAGCGCGCGGCGATGGCAGCCGGCATCCGCGCGAGCGTGGCAGAGGTGATCGTGTTCGTCGACTCCGACTCGGTCGTCGAGCCGGACGCGCTGCGCCGGCTCGTGCAGCCGCTCGCCGACCCCAGGATCGGTGCGGTCTGCGGTCACGCCAACGTCCTGAACCTGCGCGAGAGCTGGCTCACGCGCATGCAGGCCGTGCGCTACTTCGTCGCCTTTCGCGTGGTCAAGGCCGCGGAGTCGGTGT